>OZ244792.1:0-3666796 GCA_965219825.1 Dehalococcoidia bacterium
CGACCAACCTGAACCGGATGAAGGCCAGCGCCCCGGCAAGGTGGTGATTTCCGCCAGGGCTGAGGAGATGGGTGACCATCAGGATGAGGTGGATACTGTCATCGAAGGTGATGAGTCCAAGATTGCCTTCAACAGTAAATACCTGCTTGAGGTACTCTCAGTTTTGGAGCGTGGAGAAGTAGCGCTGGAGACCACGTCCCCGTCTAGTCCAGGGGTATTCCGGCCGATTCGAGGTGAGAAGAAGTGGCAGGAGCGGGTGGTCGAGGAGCGAAAGCCCGATGAGACCTACGTTCACGTTGTGATGCCTATGTTTGTGCAGTGGAGCTAAAGTACATTTCGGTATCATTTAGCTCCACGTCTGCCTACACCTCAGCATAAACCCACACTATGAGCGCCCCTCAGCACGAATGACTCTTGAATAATAGTCTATGGCAAGTGGTGTACACTGAGTCAGCGTAAAAGGAAAAAGGTAAGCTCATAGGGCTATTGAATATCCGACTTTGAGGTGGCCTCAATACGTGTAACCACTACCTTTTCCCTGTCTAGGAACTCCGGTATCCTGGGGGCAATTTTGTCTTTCCAGTGATCGCTTTGATACACGGCCTCGTACAGACGCTCCCGCTCCTCCTCGCTTTCGAAACGGCGTATCCAGACGTAGAGGTCTTCCTCTTCCTGCCCTACGAAGCTTCCAATGATCTCCATGCCCTTTGAGGTCTGATAAGGAATAATCTCTTCTTCCATGAAGCTGACCCACTTTTCACGCTGGCCCGGTAGGGAGCGGTACTGCCTGAGCTCGAAGAACATTTCTACCTCCTATTACATTTATGTATTGGTTGAAGACATAGGAGTACACGAATGCAATTCCTATTACAACCAGAAAGATTATAGACAGGGACCGGAGTCGAGTCAACAATGTCTTTGGACAAGCCTGACACGCCAGGCTCCGGGGCCCGGGACCTAGCGCGTGTTGGAGAGGGTAGTTCAGAGGCGAATTGCAGTGCACGCCACACGTGTCGGGTCCTTGGCTCAATCACTGAGATTGTATAGCTGTATCACATTGTCCCGGAGGAATTTCCGCTGGGACTCAGGGTTTAGTTCCAGCGCCTGTATTTCCCGCATGGCCCGTTCCATATCAATGACCGGGAAATCGGTGCCGAAGATGACCTTGTTCCGGCCCCAGCTGTTGATGAAGTGGATAAACTCCGGCTTCCAATATCGGGGGGCATAGGCATCTGACCCGACGTACACGTTGGGGTGTTTCCAGGCAACTGCGATCATCTCCTCAACCCACGGGTAGCCGGTATGGATGCCGACCAGCTTCAGCTCGGGAAGGTCACAAGCTATGGTATCCAGCAGAATGGGGTGGCCCACAGACCGGAAGGGTGGCCGGTCATTGATGTAGATGAGACAATGACCTACCTGCATCTGAATGGGAATGTCCAGCTCAATGCATTTGGCGTAGAAAGGGTAATATTTCCGGTGGTCAGGCTCCATTCCGAACCAGTGAGGGTACAGGTGGGCGCCTATGAACCCCAACTCCTTGACTGCGTACTCCAGGGCTCTGACACCCTCCATGCCTTCTAGTGGGTCTATCCCTGCCAGGCCATAGAAGCGGTTGGGATATTGCTGAATCGCGTCGGAGACTTCCTCATAAGGGACCGAGTCCGTGAACCCCTGGTACTTTGAGCCGAGCTTGGCAGCAATGAGGAACGCCTTTCCAATTCCCGAAGCGTCCATTTTCTGTACCAACTCATCTACTGTGAGGACCGGCTCCTCCTTCCCGAACTGCCTGTCATAAAGTATCCATTGATGCTGTCGTTTCTCCACCAACTCAGGAGTCCGAAGGTTACAGACGGCGTCTATAGCCATCAAATTAGCTGACTGCTGACCTTGTGCCGCAGGCTGCCTGCTTGACATAAATCAACCCTCTCATTACAGGTTTTTCTATTGGTTACTACCGATAACCCTATCTCTGCCCAACTGTGTGATTGTGTAGTAGCCTGGCCGACCGGGTATTCGCTCCAGCCATCGGAACTTGGTCCTGGCAGCATTACGAAGGGCCTGGAGGAAGCTCCCAGGCTGTTGCCAACCTACCAGATTGAAGAGGTCTACAAGCTCGCTTTCGGAGACGCTACTCATGTTCAGGTGTCTTCTGGCACCTTCAATGGCCAATACTACCCGCCGCATATCGCCCACCGGGGAGATGGCACGACAGAACCTCACAAAGGACTCCTCGGCCTCTGACTTACCTTCATCCTCTTCTCCGGTTTCCACGGAGGAAGGCTCACTCTCATCGTGCTCAAGGATGGACGTGGAGGAGTCTTCCTCAAACTCTGGCCCCGTATCCGGGGCGAGTAGCTCAGGGCTTACATTTTTACCTTGGTCCGCTACTTCATCAGGGACAGCCGTCCCCAACCGCATCTGCATAAGGTCTCTGGGTAACTCTTTCAGGGCCAGACTCACCACCTGCTGAAAGACCTGAGGCTCGCTGGCCTCTACGGTTATGAGGGTGTCGCCAGGCAAATTAATGGAAACCTTCAGTGTCATAATGCAAGCTCCTGTTGGTTCTGTTACTTACAGTATACAGTCCAAGGAGAGAAGGTCAAGGAGCTATGAGGTAGAAATGCAACAGAAGTGTAATGGTAGGCGGAAGCTACAGGGACTCTTTTAGCCTTACTGCCAGGGAGCGAGTCATGCCGGGGACGGCGGCAATGTCATCAATGGGAGCTTCCTTTATTCCTCTGAGAGAGCCGAAACGTCGCATGAGCATTCGTTTTCGCTTGGGACCGATCCCTGGCACCAGGTCCACCCCGGAGGCGATACTGGCCTTGCTGCGTAGTTTACGATGGTAGGTAATGGCGAACCGGTGGGCCTCATCCCGAATTCGTTGTATCAGGTAAAGGGGCTGAGAGTTAGATGGGAAAATAATGGGTTCAGGAGTTTGGGGCACGTATAGCCACTCATTCTCCTTGGCTATAGATGCCAGGGGGATGAAGTCAATGCCTAGCTCCAGAAATACCTCCAAGGCCGCCGAGAGGTGACCCTTGCCACCGTCTATGAGTACCAGGTCCGGTATTTTGCCCCAACTCTCCTTGCTGTCCGTAGAGGCTTCGTCAGTGCTATCTCCATTACCCTCACCGTTGCTACCCTTACCCCTGATAGCTGCAAGACGTTTGAACCTTCGCCGCAGCACTTCTTGCATCATGGCGTAGTCATTTATTCCTTCGACAGCCTTGATGCGGAACCTCCGGTAGTGGACCGGCTTGGGGAAGCCGTCCTGGAAAGTAACCATGCTGCCCACCGAGTTGCTCCCCTGAATGTTGGAGATGTCGTAGCACTCAATCCGGTTTGGGAGATTGGGTAAGCTTAGCTCATCCTGAAGCCCCGTCATGGCCGCATTGACGGCGGTGACGTTGGAGAGCCACTTGGCCCGCATCTGGGTGAGGCCCTGGACCGCATTCTCAGCGACCATCTTGATTAGCTTGTGCTGCTCGCCCCGAAGGGGGCGTGCGAGGGATATTGGTGCGCCCCGCTTCTCCTTCAGCCAGTCCTGAATCAGCTTCGCATCCTCCGGAGAGTACTGGAGAATAACCCTTGGTGGGATATAGGAGGCCGACTGGTAAAACTGCTTGATGAACTCTGATAAGATGTGTCCCGGCTGGTCATCCTGGGTGCCCTCCATAATGAAGTGGTCACGGCCCATCAGCTTTCCCTGGCGAATGAAGAAAGCTTCCACCCAGGTCTCATCCTGGCCTTCGGCCATAGCGATGGCGTCCAGGTCCTGGTTGGTGTTGGATGCCACCTTTACACGCTGCTCCTCAATGACCTGCTCAATGCTACGAATCTGGTCTCTAAGCACCGCAGCGCGCTCGAATTCCAGGTTCTCAGAAGCCTCGTCCATTTTCCGGCGTATGTCGTCAACTACCTCACCGGTCTTGCCCTCCATGAACATAACCACTTGCCGTATAACTTCGTGGTACTCCTCGCTGTTTACAATGCCGATGCAGGGGGCGACACACCGGTTAATGTAATACTCCAGGCATGGACGCGGGTCTTTACCGGTGATTACTTTGGTGCAGGAGCGATAGGGGAACAGCTTCTTCAACAGGTCCAACGTCTTACGCACACTACCTGCGGTTACAAAGGGGCCGAGATAGCGGGCGCCATCGTCGGCTACCTTGCGGGTAATATACACCTGTGGAAATTCCTCTGTCAGGTCAATCTTGAGATATGGGTAGCTCTTGTCGTCTTTGAGTCGGGCATTATAGGTAGGGCGATGTTTCTTGATGAGGGTACATTCCAGGATGAGGGCTTCAGCCTCTGAGTCAGTGACGATAAACTCAAAGTCCACCACCTTGGCTACCATTTTCCGAATTTTGGGGACCAGATTGTTAGGGGAGCCAAAGTAGGAACGGATGCGGTTCTTGAGGTTGCTGGCCTTTCCCACGTAGAGGACGTTATCCTTGGCATCTTTCATTGTGTAGACGCCAGGCTTCTCCGGGGTTATCCTCAGCCTGTGAGAGAAGTCCTTTCGTTCCATAAGGAACGCTACCTCAGTACGAAGGTAAGTGCAACAAGGATTACCAGGACCCCCCCGGCAAGAGCGGCAATTCGCTTCATCTCGGAGCCAATATACCTATACACCCTTGGCCGGGGTTCAGTTTGCCTACCGGAAGAAAATCGCCGAGCGACGACGGGCTGAGGGTTTGGCGTCTGCTGCCGGCTTTCAGTCACCGATGGAGGCCCATCGGCTGTCTCTACAGCTTCGGATGAATTCGGATCTTCAATGGCCTCAGGGCTGCCGTGCGGCCCCCGGCCTGTCCGTTTCTTCCTCTGTCCAAGCTGTGTCTGGCGGGACGCTGCCCGTCGGGACCTGCTTCGTTGGGGCATTAGCTAAATACCTCCCTCAACCGTCTGTCCGCGGTTGACCTGGTCTATGTTCTGCTTATCCGTCTCATCTGTGTCACCGGTGGTCTCGGTATCGGCGGCAGACTTCATCTCCGTTTCCTTTCGGGGCTAGGCCCTGGGATGGCTTTTATCGAATTCCCGGCGCACGTGCTCCGTGGTGAGATGGGTATAGACCTGGGTCGTAGTAATGCTTGAATGGCCCAGAAGCTCTTGCACGTGTCTCAAAGATGCGCCTCCCTGTAACATGTGGGTGGCGAAGCTGTGACGCAGGATATGGGGTGTAATTGGAACATCCAGGGATGCCTTCTTGGCGTAAGTTTTCAGTACGCTCCATACCCACTGCCGGGTAAGACGGTCGCCACGGTGGTTAATGAACAGGGCCTTCTCTGTCGCTCCTGCTTTGCCGCCTCTCTCGTTCTGGGTTTCCGCCCCATTCCGGTTACTATCCGCCTTGGGACTAGCGGCCCCTGCCGGTGAGAGCAAACGGGGCCTGGCCTCCTCGATATATGTTTCGAGCACCCGGACAGCCCTGGCGTACATGTAGGTAATGCGCTCCTTCGAGCCTTTCCCAATGCAACGCACGTAGCCATCCTGGAGATTCACGTCCTGAACATTGAGAGAGACCAACTCACTCACCCTGAGGCCGGTGGCGTAGAGCAGTTCAAGCATAGCCCAGTCACGCCTACCCTCCGGGGACTCCTCCTTGGCAGCCTGGTTCAGCAGTCGCTCCACCTCCTCTTCTGAGAGGAATTTGGGTAGATTGCGTCCCACTCTGGGCCCGTTCAGAAACTCCGTCGGGTCTTCATCAATCGTCTCCTCCTGAATCAGGAAGTTGAAGAATGACTTCAGGGCCGCCACCTTTCTGGCAGTCGTGGTATCACGGTAGCTCTTTTTGCCTCTCAGTCCGGAGACATAGCTGGTGAGAATGTCCAGGTCCACCTGTTTCCATCCAACGGTCCCATTGGACTCCGATGGCAAGTCACCGGTTTGGGATGTCTCACCCGGGGGCCGTCCATTATTGACATAACTTATGAACTGGTAGAGATCGTTCTTGTAAGCCTCAAGGGTGTTCTGAGAAAACCCTTTCTCAACCACTAGATGATTCAAAAATGAATCTACAGCCTCTTTCACGTCTTCTCCAATCTCCATAGTAATAAATAATAGCAATAATATGGGCTGGTCGTATTAAGCTCAATTCTACCATAAACCTCCGGCCTTTAAGTAGCCACATTTTGACAGGGCAGCAACGTTTTTCTTGCACTACCCGGCGCGCGGTGCTATACTCATCCGACTTCATTCTTGAGTGGTACGTGTACGGGTAATATGGGAGAGAAGCAGAGAACCATCGTAAGGGTGCCGGCGACCACCGCCAACCTGGGCCCCGGTTTCGACTGTCTCGGAATGGCCCTGGACCTTTGGAACGAGGTGAGGGTCGAGGTGCTGGACGCTCCGGGTGAGAGTGATGGCCCTGTCGTTCTGGTACAGGGTCAGGGATCAGTAGATTTGCCTGGGGACGGCAGCAACTTGGTTCTCCGTGCCATGACCCACCTGTTCAGAGAAGCGCGCTTGGATATGCCGGCATTGCGGCTCCACTGTTATAATCGCATACCGCTCAAACGGGGACTGGGCAGTAGCTCAGCAGCCATAGTTGGAGGCCTGGTAGCGGCCAACCACCTGCTGCCGGAGCACCCCGAGTCCGGTGGTCATGCTTTCTCCAAGGAAGAGTTGTTGGACATGGCGGTGCATATTGAAGGCCACCCGGACAATGTGACGCCTGCGCTTCTGGGGGGACTTCAGCTAGTGGTGCAGGAGGACGATATTCTATTGGCTGCGCCTGTGCCTGTTCCCGATGACATACACGCTGTGATTTTCGTACCTCAAATGACAATAGGAACGGAAGAGGCCAGAGCCGTTCTACCCGCAAGCATCAGCCGGGAGGACGCGGTGTATAACATGGGAAGGGTTGCTCTCCTGGTGAACGCTCTGGGGACTAAAAGGTTGGGCGACCTTTACCTTGCAACCGGAGATAGGCTTCATCAACCCTACCGTCAGAAGCTGTTTCCTGCAATGAAAGTTATTTTTGAGGGCGCACTGAAGGGTGGTGCATTGGGTGTGTTCCTTTCGGGCAGTGGGTCCACAATACTGGCTCTGACGGGCGGGCGAGAGATGACAGTCGCCTATGAGATGGCTGAGGCGGCTCGTCAGGCTAACATTGAAGGGGAAGTAAAAATAACGAAGCCCACTTCTCTAGGCGCTCATCCGGTAGCCGATGGGAAGGAATGTATGCAGAAATTGGAACGCTCCGGGAGCGCTTGAAGCGTACTGTTAGAGTTACGTCCTCTATGACGATAATGGCTCGCAAGTACTCCTTGTGTCAGGGGGTATCAGGGACGACAAGAGGATGAAAGCCCACCGGAGAATCGGATGATATTGACGCCTTGGAGAGGGACCTATGGCTTTGATTGTTCAGAAGTATGGTGGTAGCTCCGTGGCCGATGCTGAGAAAATTAAGGGCGTGGCGAGGCGCATCGGGCAGGCCAGAGATGCCGGGATGGAAGTGGTGGCAGTGGTGTCCGCCATGGGGGAAACTACCGACGAGCTTGTCCGTCTTGCGAACAGTGTCTCCGCCGATCCCGATCCCAGAGAGCTAGACCTCCTCTTGTCCACAGGCGAGCTGGTATCATGTACTCTGGTGTCTATGGCTACAAGAGCATTGGGCTACAGCGCCATAAGCCTTAGCGGCTCCCAGGCCGGCATCCACACGGATACCACCCACGGGAAGGCCCAGATAGCCAGCATAGATACGGCCCGCGTGCGGAAGGAGCTAATCGAGGATAAACTGGTAATCGTGGCAGGCTTTCAGGGAGTCACTGAAGAAATGGACATCACCACTTTGGGGCGTGGCGGGTCGGATACCACGGCGGTCGCTCTGGCGGCTGCACTAGGGGCCTGCCGGTGTGAGGTTTACACCGACGTGGAGGGTATCTACACGGCGGACCCTCGCGTGGTAGAGAAGGCCAGGAAACTAAGCGAGATAAGCTATGAGGAGATGCTGGAGCTTGCAAACTACGGCGCTAAAATGCACCCTCGCTCGATTGAGTTGGGGGCAGTGTACAACGTGCCCATATACGTAGCCTCAAGCTTCAGTGACACTCCGGGCACGCTTATACACAAGGGGGCACAACAGGTCCTTGAGGAAGGCGAAGGAATGGATATGGAGCAAAGAGTTAAGGTCACCGGCATCGCCTACGACAGAAATGTAGCCAAGGTAACCCTGCGAGGCGTCCCGGATAGCCCGGGAATTGCCGCGACCCTCTTTGAGCCTCTCGCACAGATGGGTATAAGTGTCGATACCATAGTACAGAACACCAGCGTGGAAACCCTCACCGACCTGAGCTTTACTGTGGCCCGCACTGACCTCAAGAGAGCGGTTGACGTAGTTGGGCCGATGGTGGAATCCATCGGAGCTGCGGCTTTGACTACTGATGATACTTTGAGTAAAGTTAGCATCGTGGGGGCCGGGATGCAGAACTCCCCCGGCTATGCGGCTCGAATGTTCCGTGCTTTGGCCGAAGACGGCATCAACATTGAGATGATTACCACCTCTGAGATACGCATAACGTGTATTATTGCGGAGGACAGGGTCTTAGACGCAGTGCGTACGCTGCACCGGGCCTTCCAGCTTGAAGAGGACTAGCACCCTTCCGTATACATACCTTTACATCTACATCAAGTCAGGTACATAGAAGTTCCACATGTCCACAGATCAAATCCCGGCACAAAGAGTAGACACCCCATTCCTCTCAGTGATAATCCCTGCCTATAATGAGGAGTCTCGCATCATGGGCACATTGAGGGAGGTGGTGGACTATCTGGGGGGCCAGACCTACTCATGGGAGGTAGTGGTGGTGGATGATGGCAGCGTTGATACTACCCCGGCACTGGTAAAATCCTTCGCCGATTCCATCGCCGGGGTCCATCTTATCAGCGTGCCCCATGGTGGCAAAGGATGGGCTGTGAATCGCGGAATGTTGTTGACCGCCGGTGAATATCGCTTTCTGTGCGATGCTGACCTGTCTATGCCTTTCGAGCAGATATCCAGGTTTTTGCCTCCCCATATTCCTCAGTCTGACATCTCTATTGGCTCCAGGGACGCACCTGGTGCCAAACGCGTAGGAGAACCCTATCGGCGGCATATAATGGGACGCATCTACAACCTGATGGTGAGGTTGCTGGCCCTTCCCGGTCTACCCGATACCCAATGTGGCTTCAAATGTTTTCGAGGGCAGGTAGCCAGGGAGCTTTTCCCTCTCCAGAGGCTCTATGGCTTCTCGTTTGACGTTGAAATTCTTTTTTTGGCCCGTAAGCGCAAATTTCAGATTAGGGAAGTGCCCATAGACTGGTACTATCGTTCGGAAAGCAAGATAAGGCCGCTCAAAGACTCTCTTGCGATGACCGGAGACATCCTGAAAATGCGATGGCATTATCTGAGAGGCAGATACAAAAAGGCGACCGTACCCGTAGATGCGGTCTGAACACTTGCGGCCAATTGGCATAATTTCTCTCAGAAGCCGACCAAAGATAGTTGACCTGACGACAGTTTTAGTGTACTCAGTTAAAGTGGATGATTAAGCAAGCCTGACCTGACTTGATGTCTCTTTGAATACGAAGAATTACGGCAATTTAAGTGCTATAAAGACCTTGTCTCTCAGAAAGTAATGTAATAATCTATGGATGATAAGCCCCTAAACCATCTTTTGTAATTGATACGTCAAGCACAGGTCCACGGAACACGTGGTTTCCAGGACCCCGGACGGCGCTTAAGTATGAAACCGCTCTTGGGAGCAGATTGAATGATGATTCCAGCCCAGTCTGAAGACGAAAAATCAAAGGGAAGAAGGGAAAAGAGCAAAGAGGCCATCTCTCTGGCTATGCAAGGGAAATGGGGAAAGGCCCGGGAAGTCAATATGGGAATACTGAGGCTTTTCCCTGAAGATGTAGAGGCCCTTAACCGCCTTGGCAAAGCACTACTTGCTTTGGGCAACTACTCTGAGGCGCGAGTGGCATTTGAGACCGCCGCCAAGGTTGCCCCTCATAATCCGATTTCCAAGAAGAACCTTGAACGTCTGTCCCACCTGAACGGGACTGCTCCACCACCCAAACAGAGTAAGGTGGCTACACCATGCCTCTTCATAGAGGAAGGCGGGAAATCGGGTATGACCGTGCTCTGTAGGCCCGCCCAACGCCAGGTTCTGGTGAAAATGGCAGCGGGAGATGAAGTTAAATTGAAGCTCCATGAGCCTGCCCTCATCGTGGAAGATGTTGACGGTGAATACCTGGGACAGGTAGAGCCTAAACTGGCGATGCGATTGATACGTTTTGTGCGGGCAGGCAACAGCTACGCCGCCGCAATCACCAGCATCAACCGCCAAGAAATATCCGTAATCATCTGGGAGACCCATCGAGCGCCTGGCATGGATAACACATGCTCCTTCCCCACACGGAGTGGACAGGAATCCAAAGTCTACTGGAAAGACGCTCTCCTCATGTATGACATAAACAACGAGCTGGATGAGGAAGAGGATGATTCTGCCGGATGGCGTGAAAGCTACGCTGAAAACTCAGGGCTTGCCGGCGAGGAGGAGCCCGCCGAGGTTCTCTTCACAGGCAAGGTCGTGGAGGCAAATCTCGACGACGATGAGGAGATGGACGAGGAAGAGTAACCATGCCGTCCCGCATAAACGTGGCAACCCGGCGTGGTACTGTTTCCTCCCCTTCCCGCCTCCTCCCTGGAATCCTGCTCAGACGTTGTTGCCTGCCTCCCGCAATAATAAGTGAGAGCACTTTCTTACTTCTTCTCAGGCCCTTGATTTGCCTTTCTCCCTCAATTGCCGATGTAATGTTTAAAGGCCGTTCCTAGTAAGCCAGCCAAGTCGCGTTGTACTGCCCCTGCACGAGCTTCCGTCAATACCATATCCCCACCCCACCAAGTCATTGGTGACTCCAAAGTAGAGCGTTCTGAAGCTGTTGGTCAGGACGTCCACATAGTATGACCATTTGTGTAACTGTTCAGACTTCGTGGGATCTTCTCGTCCAGCAGTGTCACCCATAGGGCAACTCAGCTTTGAGCAAGGCCGTATCCCCGTGCTCCGCCGACATTCGTCCCCTCAATTCCGAACAGTTACCTATTTGTCCCACCCTTTGACGCTGTACCTCCGGTAGGGTAATATACGTGTATTGAAGAAGTGGGGGCAGATATGAAGGCGGTTTACATAAACCAGGCTGGCGGCGGACTGAATAGTCTGGTTTACGGTGACAGGCCCGAACCGGAGGCCGGGCCGGGTGAAGTGGTGCTGAGGGTTCGAGCGTCGGCCCTCAACCATGCAGACCTCAACGTCCTTGAGGGTCGCACCTCCACACGTGGCGCTCCTCGTGTCATGGGAATGGACATGGCGGGCGAGGTGGTCCAGGTGAGCCCCACCGTGTCGTGGCTCAAAGAGGGGGACAGGGTGCTGGTGGACAACCGGATTAAGTGTGGCACCTGCGAGCCCTGCCTCCAGGGCAGTGACGAGTACTGCGTCGGCCAGATGCGTCTGGGAGTGGATGTAGACGGAGGCCACGCACAGTACTGTGTGGTGCCCGCCGTCAATGCCCACCAAATACCGGACTGGATGGGGTTCGACGAAGCTGCATCCCTCCCTATAGCCGCTCATACGGCCTGGCATTGTCTGGTGGTCCGGGGGCAACTCCAACCCTGGGAAGATGTACTCATCCATGCTGTGGGAAGTGGAGTGGGCAGCACCGGTCTGGAGATAGCCAAGCACATAGGGGCCAGGGTCATCGCCACCGCCGGGAGTGACTGGAAGCTGGAGAAAGCCAAGGAACTTGGGGCAGACGAGGTGATCAACTATAACACCACGCCTGAGTTTAGTGAGAGAGTAAGAGAATTCACAGGCGGCAAGGGTGTGGACATCATATTCGATGTTGTGGGTGCTGCTGTGTGGGACGAGAGCTTGCTGAGCCTCAAGCCCGGCGGAAGGCTGGTCATTACCGGCACCACCTCCGGCTCCCGTTACGACATGGACCTCAGGGCATTGCAAGGCACTCCCCTTACCCTCATGGGCAGCGGAGGGCGCAGCCGTCGCAGCTTCGCGGACATGATGAGGGTCATAAGCAACGGGGGCCTGCGTGGTGTGGTTGGTAAGACGTTCCCCCTTGAGGATGCCGCCGATGCCCACAAGGCTATGAAAGACCGCAATTTTTTCGGCAAGCTGGTGCTTCAAATACCATAGAATTTGCTCCTTAAGATATGCCGCAGAGGGATACGACTACAACGATGTACCATTAAATAGGTTCAATTTGCCCCAGCGCCAGTGGGGTTAATAAGATAAAGGAGGAGCTATGAAATTCGCAAGGTACCTCGCACACGGACAGGTCAGCTATGGGATTGTAGACGGAGATGCTGTGAAGGAGATCACGGCCCCACCCTACGAAGACTATCAGGTAACTGACCATACCCACGGATTGTCGGAAGTGAAGCTGCTGACCCCAACCGCACCCTCTAAGATTCTGGCCGTTGGCCTGAACTATCGCAGCCATCTAAAGGCCGACCCCCTGGAAGAGCCTCTCATATTCATCAAGACCCCCTCTTCCCTCATCGCCCACGGAGAAACAATAGTGCGGCCCAAGGACGTAGAAACCTTCGATGAAGAGGGTGAGTTGGTTATTGTGATAGGGAAACGGTGCAGGAATGTTTCGAGAGAGGACTCTTTGAACTATGTACTAGGCTACACCTGTGGCAACGACGTGAGTGCCAGAGAGTGGCAGCGGGGCGATGGCCAGTGGTGGCGGGCCAAATCCTCCGACACTTTCTCACCGGTGGGACCCTATATTGCCGACAATATTGATCCCAGCAACGTGGTGCTTCGGGCCAGGGTAAATGGAGAGGAAGTACAGTCGGAAAATACATCCATGTTTATCTTCGACGTTCCCTTTGTAGTGAGCTGGACATCACGTCGTCAGACTCTGGAACCCGGAGACATGATTTTCACCGGGACTCCCGGTCGGCCCGCCCATCTTGTCTCCGGGGATGTCGTCGAGGTGGAAATCGAAGGTGTTGGTGTATTGTCCAACCCGGTGAGGGACGAGGAGTAGACGTACATAACAGAAAGGAAATCTGCCCATGAGAATAAATAAAAAGGCCGACGTGCTGGTCCGGGGTGGCCTGATAGTCACGGGGCAGGGCATCTCCCGGCGTGACCTCTCGATCTCGGATGGTCGGATACAGGAGTTGAGCGAGGACCTTTCCGATAACGATGCGTCGCGAGCGATAGACGCGACGGGAAAGTACGTGCTGCCGGGAGCGATAGATTCGCACTGCCATCCGGTCTATGCCGATAAGATGGACCAGTATTCCGTCTGTGCTGCCTATGGAGGCATAACCACCGTAATAGCCTTCATAGGCAACGTAAGCGCCTGGGGCTATAGCGGCTACACCGCTGACGTCATCAAGAGGTTCATTGATGAAGGTGAGCAACTTTCCTACTTGGACTTCGCCGTTCATGGTGCCTACACTGCGGCGGATGAAGATTCGTTGCAACGCTCGGTGCCCGAGTTAATACGCATGGGGGTCATCTCCATGAAGGTGTTCCTGGCGTACCGTCGCAGGGGTATGATGATCTCCGAAGAGGGAATGGTCCAGGTAATGGACCTGGCGTCCAGAGACGGCGGCCTCGCCATGGTCCACGCGGAAAATGGCTGCTGTATTGATTACCTGATTGACCGCTATACCGCAGAGGGCAAGACCTCTGCGGAGTGGTTCCTGCCGTCCCAGCCCAATATTTTGGAAGCGGAGGGAGTGCACCGGGCCGCTATCTTCTCTCAGATTGTCGGGTGCCCCCTCTACCCGGTGCATTTGAGCACCCACGAGGCCCTGCCCTTGGTACGCGACTTCAGAGAGAAGGGACTCCCCCTCTTCACCGAGACCTGTCCTCACTACCTTACCCTGACCAACGAAGAGGTGTTGAAGAAGGGGGCGCTGGGGAAAGTAGGTCCTCCATTGCGTGAGCAGGAGGATAGCGAAGCGCTGTGGCGGGCTTTGGCTGATGGCACCCTTGACGTGGTAGCCAGTGACTCCGGGGGCTTCACCAAGGCCCAGAAAGTATCCGGGGGTATGACCAACACACTCTCAGATGACCCCGGGCAAGCAGGGGGAGATAACATCTTTGAGGCCCGCTATGGCCTCAATACAATAGAGTTCATGGTCCCGGTAGTATGGAGTCAAGGTGTGAACAAGGGCCGTATTACCCTTCCCAGGCTCGTGCAGGTGTTCTGTGAGAACCCCGCCAAGATATTCGGCCTTTACCCAAAGAAGGGCGCCCTGCAACCTGGGTCCGACGCTGACCTGGTGATATGGGACCCTGGCAAAGTCCACGTCGTAGGCCGGCAGCATGGCAATACCGATTTCTCCAGCTTTGAGGGATTTGAACTCCTGGGTATGCCCGAGCTCACCATGCAGCGAGGCGACGTAATCATGGAGAATGGAGAAATTGTAGCGCAGCCGGGCCGGGGTAGGTTCTTGCCGGGGGACCCCAATGTCGCCGCCTATGCCCCAAGGGGCCACAAGATAGACTCGACCTAAGCACCCCTGGAGGGCAGCTTCAGGGTAGCGCCGGCCGGGGCTAGGACTTGCTCGCCGTCCTGGTTCTCTACCCACAGGTCGCACTCTACCAGCCCCTGACCATCCTGGACGGACTTGCCGTTCACCTTGCCTTTGCAAGTAAGCACGTCTCCAGGGAAGGAGAAGCCTCTGTACCGGAATCCAAGCCTGCTGATAGTGCCCGGGTCTCCCGTCCAGTCCGCAAGCATTTGGGTCAGATAGGCGCCTAGCATCTGACCGTCTACGAAGGGCCTTGGAAACCCATTCTTCGTGACCCGCTCGTAGTCGTAGTGGTAGCGGTGGAAGTCCCAGGTGGCCGCCGAATAGAATACCATCCGTGGCATATTGATGGCTTTACATAACTCAGGGACTTCATCATCTTCGTTTACGTCCTCGTAGTACAGAGCGGTCTTCAGCCTTCGCACGTCCCTTTCAGGCTCACTAAAGTCTGGGTCCGGGCTATTTGTGCCGGCACCGGCCCTCATACCACCCTCTGCCTCGGAACCTGAAGCTCGAAATATGCTGGTCTCCTTGTTAACGGCTATGGTCTCACCCTGTTGATTGGAAAAGGTGACCTCAACAACCAGGAAAATCAGCTTGCCACTCCTGGCCTGCCTCTCCCGGATATCCGCCACCCTATAGCGAGCCGTGATTACGTCATCGGGTCGCATGGGCTGAAGAAAGGTATATTCGTTCTCTCCCCTTATCTCCAATCCAAGTGGCAATGTTGGACGCTTCGACGGGGTTCCTATCTCGTCAAGCTCACCTACGAAGTATTGCCACGTCTCGCATATAAGGGTTGGGGGCGCTATGATACCTCCGTATTTGCTATTGCGGGCGTATTCCTGGTCGAAGTAAAGGGGATTGTGGTCCCCGATTGCCAGAGCGAACTTGCGTATTGATGCCCTACCGGTCTCTTCGGGACAGGTGAAGACCCACTCTTTGCCCACAAGCGCTTGAATGTCCGGTGTCAATGCGGACGATTCGTGCGTAGTCATCACTACTCCTTTCCGAATCAGGTCGCTTTCATGGCTTGGGGCACTGTCGCTTTGGTATCTCAGTCGAGGATGGCTATAGCATCCACATATATGAGGAGGCCGGGCGAAGGCACGGAGTTGACCACCACTCCGGTAGCGGCGGGGAACGCGGCGCCAAACAGCTCTTTCCGCAGGTCTCCCACTGCGCGGTAGTTGTCCAGCCCCTGGGGTGTGACAAACTCAGTTGTCTTGCAGATGTCGTTAAGAGTCCCTCTGGCAGCCTCTACTACCTCGCGAATGTTGGTATATGCTTGCCTGCACTGGGCAATCACGTCGTCCCCACCCACAATGGAGCCAGTCCGAGGGTCAAGGGCGGTCTGACCCGATATGAAGAGATATTTCCCATTTCTGATTCCGGGTGGGCACGGCAAACCGCTGCGATGCCCAGCCCACCCTGGCACCTGGACCTCCCGGCGCTGGCCGCCCATGACGGCTATACTGTCTATCTCCAACAGGGCCTCCGGCCGCAAGAGGCTATTCATAACGATGCCACTGGAAGCCGGAAGCACACCCTGGGAGAACTGACGACGGAGTTCAGCAGTAGAACCATAGCCGGACACGCAGGCCGGAGTGATATAGTCCATGGTTTTCACCAGATCGCCGGGGCTTGCACCCGCTGCCTTGAGTACCGGCCCCATAGTATCGTATATGGCCACCGTCTGCTCTGCCGCGGTGCTTCTGGGCCGCTCCTCTCCTGACCCTGTGTAGTCGAAGGTCCCGATCATGCCCGAGATGCACAAGAGGTCGCCCGCCCTGACGCCGGGCTGGTAGGTCAATCGGTCATAGCGTGCCCAACCGGGGTTGACGGACTCTTTCTTGGCATCCAGCACGGCAATTGCATCTACCTCAATGAGAGCGTCCGGACGTAACAACCTTTCTACCATGATGCCTGTTGCGACGGGCCAGCTACCATCGAAATACTCTTGGCGGACTGCGGCAGTGCCCCGATAGTCGGCCAGGCCCTGGGGATTAACATAGTCAACAGTCCTGACAACGTTGTTGAAGCTGCCTCCGGCGGCCTCCAGCACCCGCTTGATTTTCTCGTAGGCTAGGCGGGTCTGCTCTACTATGTTGCCCTTGCACACCACCCGATTCGATGCCGGATCGTATTCGCTGGCGGTCTCTCCCGACAGGAAAAGGACCCCGCTCTTCTCGACTCCCATGGAGAAAGTGTAACGCTTGTAGTCCAGCCAGGGGAAATCCTCGGGTTCAATTATTCGCTTCTCGCTCACGTTTGTCCTCCCGGTGCGCGGTGGGTGCCCACTCTAAGCTGGAAATCCGGCTCCGTACCTGTAGCAGGTACGGAAAATACCGTGTCCACTATATCACAGGGCTAACGGTGACACAATTTCCCGCGCTGGTTGAGGGCAACCCAAGGTATACATGATCTCCATGCGGTGGCATAATGTCTTCAGCATCATAAGGGAGTTTGCAATGCGAATCTGTTCCTTCCTGCCAAGCGCTACGGAGATTATTTATGCCTTGGGCCTGGGTGACCAACTCTATGCAGTCAGCCACGAGTGTGACTATCCCTCTGAGGCCCAGAAGCTGCCCCGGGTGGTACATAGCATCTTTGAGGACCGGCAGTACTCCAGCACCGAGATACACCGGACTATCGAAGCGCGTCTGCGGGAGGGCAAGGGTATCTACGACATAGATGAGAATGTCCTCCAGGAGGCTGCACCGGACTTGGTGCTAACTCAGGAGCTATGTGCGGAGTGAGCCATAACCGCGCAGCAGGTTGCTGACGCTACGGATAAGCTGCCCAGGAAACCCGAAATTATATCTTTGGACCCGGTATCTCTGAACGATGTGTTAGGTGACATCCTCCGAGTAGGCCGGGCAACGGGCGTTGAGGACTCGGCCGAGCACTTTGTGGCATCTCTCAAACGCAGGGTTGATTCGGTGAAGGACAAAGCGGCACTGGCGTCAAGCAGGCCCAGAGTGGCCTGCCTGGAATGGATAGAGCCAGTCCTGGTCGCCGGTCATTGGGTGCCGGAAATCGTGGATATGGCAGGTGGTGAGGACTGCCTCGGAGACAAAGACAAACCCTCCTTCAGGATAGAGTGGCAACAGGTCCTCGATCAGCGCCCTGACGTAATTGTGGTCACGCCATGCGGCTTCGACGTGAGGCGAGGTCTAAAGGAGGTTGACCAACTGACGTCGCGGGAAGGTTGGGGGTCTCTGCCTGCGGCACAAAGGGGGCAGGTATACGTTGTGGACGCCAGCGCCTACTTCAGCCGCTCGGGTCCCAGGTTGGTGGACGGTCTGGAGATGATGGCTGAGATAATTCATCCGGAGATATTCTCTGGCATGGTGCCATCAGGGGGTGCATCCCGCATTTATGGGGACGCCTTTGCGGCCTGAATAGAGGGCTAGTTAAGCCTGGCTCCTTTGTAGGGGCTCCGCTTGACCAGTTCTTCCTTTATTAGCCGGTTGGCGCCTTCCAGCATCGGTATCTCGTACTGCAAGCGCTCGCCGATGAATGATAGCTCTAGGAGCCGCTGCTTGGCTCTGGAAGGTATCTCTAGGTACTCGGCTATGGAATAGGATAGCCGCCCGGCATCTCCAGGAACAGCAGCCTGGCGTGACCACCCTCCCTGGAGACCCGACAGGCTTCTCAAATACTCCGCGAATAGCTCACCGGCCTTCTCCAGCACCTCTTCACCTATATCCCCCATCTCCTCGGGTAGGAATTGTACCCTGCCTTTGAGGTAAGGGACCTCATGAAGCGTATCTACCATACGAAAACGCCTTTCCCCGACGGTAGCGAGGTTCATGCGTCCTTCCTCCAGATGCTCCACCTTGGTGATACGAGCAGTGGTGCCAGTCCGGTAAGGCCTCGCCGGCCCGCCGACCTCCATTCCTTCCCGAATCATCACAACGCCGAAAGGCTCGCCGGCCTCCAGGCACTCGCCGATCATGAGTTTGTACCGCTCCTCGAAGATGCGCAGTGGCATCTGCATACCTGGGAGTAGGACCACGTTCAACGGGAACATCCTGAGCTCTTCGATTGTCTCGTCACCTTGCGCTTGGCGGTCTTCCATTTCAGTGGAAAGTATAGTACCTGGGACTCCAAAACTCAAGCCTCCACATACGTTGTGATACAATAGGCGGCGTATAGATGGAGTTGATGCGGGAGGTAACTTATGATAGGCAACATAGCCCGAGATGTGGCTGAACTGAATGACCGGCTTATCGCCACAAGACGGGACTTTCATCGTCATCCTGAGCTGTCCTTTCAAGAGCGGCGCACCGGTGAAATCGTCGCGGACCGGCTTGATGAGCTAGGTTGGAAGGTCAAACAAGGGGTCGCAGAGACCGGAGTGGTGGGCCTTCTGGAAGGAAGCGGACCCGGCAAGACGGTCATGGTCCGGGTGGACATAGACGCTTTGCCAATCCAGGAGCCAAAGGACAGGCCGTATTCTTCCCTGGTGGACGGGGTTATGCACGCCTGCGGCCACGATGGACATACGGCGGTGGGTATGGCTGTAGCTGAGCTTCTCAGCCGGTACAAGGACTCGATAAAGGGCCGGATTAAGCTGGTGTTCCAACCGGCCGAGGAAATCATGAGCGGGGCCATTAAGATGATAGAAGAGGGGGTGATGAAGGACCCTGACGTAGACCGGGTGCTGAGCTTCCATCTATGGAGTGGCCTGCCCGTTGGTCAAGTGGTGTCACAGGCAGGACCGATTTTCTCCAGCGCCGACGAGATAAGGATCACCGCCAGGGGCAGGGGAGGACACGGGGGGATGCCTCACCTTTCGGTGGACCCCATCATCATCGCCAGTCATATTGTCACGTCCCTTCAGACTATCCTGAGCCGTGAAATCTCCCCAACCCAGACTGCCGTCCTGGGCTTTGGAACCATACATGGCGGTACTGCCTTCAATGTCGTGTCCGATCAGGTGGAGTTGAGCGGTACCGTAAGGACCCTGGATGACTCAGTGCGGGAGTTTGTATTGAGGCGGGCCGAAGAGATCGCAACGGCAGTAGCGAAGGGTCTCCGAGGAGAAGCCCAGTTCAAGCACGTGAGGGGAGCTCCGGCAGTTGTAAACGATGAGTCAGTGGCCGCACTTGTGGCAGAGGTAGCAGCCCCCATAGTCGGGGAGGACAACGTGGTGACCATGGCGCCCCCACAAGTTGGCGACGATGCTACCTTCTTTTTGCGGGAGGCACCGGGATGTTACTTCCTGGTGGGCTGTGCAAATTCTCAACGGGGGATAACTGCTTCCCACCACAACGCCCAGTTCGACATAGATGAAGATTCTCTTGCTGTTGCCACACGTATTCTAACCGAGGCCACGCTGCGGTACGTGGCGTAACGTGATTTGCACCAATAGGGGCGCATAGCTATGCGCCCCTATTCCTCAGCCCTCACAAAATTTCGCAAGACTCCTACGCCGCTTATGTCCACCTCCACCACGTCCTTGGGTCTCATGGCGGTGGTGGTGCCTGTAGCTCCCGAGAAAATAAGGTCTCCGGGGTTGAGAGTCACGTTTTGGCTTATGTAGCTGATAATTCCCGGGAAATCATGTAGCATATCCGAGGTATTGACCCTCTGCACTTCTTGGCCGTTTAGTCTGACCACCATGTCTAGGTCCGAGGGGTCCACGTTTGTCTCTATCCAGGGGCCTACCGGAGCGAATGTATCTGCGCCCTTGGCCCTCCAGAAGGTCCAGTCGTCCCGCTGCCATATCCTCTCGCTGACGTCATTGCCGCAGGAGTAACCGAGGACGTATCGTAGGGCTTCCTTTGGGCTCACCCTTCGGCACATCTTGCCTATCACGGCTACCAGTTCACCCTCATAGTGAACATCCCCGCCGGAGTCCCTTGGTATGACAATGTAGTCCTCATGGCCGATAAGTGCGTTCCGACCTTTGTGCCAAGGCTCCGGATGCTCGGTGCTTGGTGTCCTATCCTGGCCGAGCACTTCGCCCGCGAATTTCCGATGCTCGGCGAAGTTTAGGCCGGGGCACCATATTTGCATGGGGTCGCTGGGAGGCAGAAGCCTTACGTCGCCAAGCTTGTATCTGGTATCGGTAATCCTGAACCTGGTGAATATACTCCCTCTGATTTCCGCAATCTCATCCTGGTCTACAACTCCATACGCAGTCCGTCTACCGTCACGGAATCGTGCTATCTTCAACCCACGCCTCCCCTGTTATTATGAAAGCCCTGTAGGGAATTTTAGCCGGTAAACCATTCCTTAGCAAGCCGGATATTGTTCTTCCGGGTGACCTAGCTTAAAATTAGTGCAGCGTCAATTATTAACCAGAGGTCAGGAGGCCAATGTGAAACTGGGTTTATTCACCAACAGTCAATATACTTCCAACGAGTCAATGGACCGGAAAATCGGAGAGAGTGTCGAGCAGGTAAGGATGGCAAGAGAGGCGGGATTTGACCTGATATGTGCCGGCCAACACTATCTAGCCTCACCCTATCAAATGCCCACGTGCTTCCCATTTCTTGCCCGCTTGGCGGCAGAAGCCGGAGAGATGCGAGTAGCTGCTTCGATCATCCTCGTGCCTCTGCATAATCCGGTTGAAATTGCTGAGACGGTTGCCACTCTGGACGCCATCTGTTCCGGCCGATTTATCTTCGGTGTCGGCCTGGGGTATCGAGAGGATGAGTACGCGGCATTCGGTGTAAGACGGCAGGAACGAGTACCCCGGCTCTTGGAGTCTCTGGAGGTGATGAAGCTCCTCTGGACAGAGGATGAGGTGGAATATCAAGGTAAGTTTTACCATGTGCCGAAGACAAATCCGACCTGTCGTCCGATTCAGAAGCCCTATCCCCCTATATGGGTGGCTGCAAACCACGACACGGCAATAAAGCGCGCCGCCCGGATGGGCTGTCCGTGGTTCATCAATCCCCATGCTACGGTGACCATGATCGAAAACCAGATGGGCCTTTACGAGGACGCGCTCAATGAATCCGGCAATTCTCTGCCTGACGATATGCCTATGATGCGGGAGCTGTATGTGGCAGAGGACAGGGAAGTAGCATTCTACGAAAGTCGCTCCTATCTTGAAAGCAAGTACCAGGCTTATGCGCAGTGGGGGCAGGACAAGGCTCTCCCCGGTAACGAGAGCTTCTCAGTGCCCTTTGAGGAGCTTTCCAGGGACCGTTTCCTCATTGGCACTCCCGCTGACGTGGTCAGCGAAATAAAGCGGTATGAGGAGAGGCTGGGGATCAATAATATGATTTTCAGAATGCAGTGGCCCGGCATGGAACATGAAAAGGTAATGAAGCAGCTAGACCTTATCGCTCGGCACGTGATACCGCAAATCAATGGACAGAACGGCGGTTGAGACTTGACGCTTCAGGTGGTAAAATTGCCATAGGAGACACCTTCCAACCGGAATTGCCCTCCATAGTTCCCCAGTAGCTCAGCGGTAGAGCGGGCGGCTGTTAACCGCTAGGTCCTAGGTTCGAATCCTAGCTGGGGAGCCAACACTTCCAACACCAAAAACTTCGGTCGTTTTGGTTAACCGGCTCTCCGGCCCGACCGATGCCGTGTACCTGATCCCCACAGGGCAACCCCATTTTAGTGCGGCGGCAGCCAGATGCAACCACAGTGAGGGCCTGCCCCGACTGTTTGTTCTTAATACAGATGTCTCGGAGACCTTTGCATAACCTCCGTCTCTCCGGCGAAAGCCGTAAGCTAGGGCCTTCCCTGAAGCTGGAACGCCCTAACCCTCTTCCCCAAGGAGAGAAGGGATTTACAAAGGTCTCCTACGCATCCGTTAGATGGCGCTACCGGGCATCTCTCAGTCGCGTTGCAGGTCAGCCGGGTCCATTATACGAAAGCCAACACCTAGCTTAACCTGGTACCATCCTACCTTGCCTTCCTGGATAGTTCCTCTAATCTCCCTTACCTCAAACCAGTCCAGTCCATGTAGGGTTTGACCTGCGCGGGCTATGGCGCCCTCAATGGCCTCCTGAAGACCCTCTTGGGAAGAACCAACTAACTCAACCAGTTTGTACGTGTGATCAGAGCTCTGAGTCATTATCTAACCTCCACATTTCAGGATTTTACAAGCCTGTGACCGTCAGTCCACTATATGGTGACTGAATGATAATTCACTGTACCATACTATCGCAATACCTAGACTGGAATCTACTCCCCTGCCATACAACGCCAGGGATTGACAGCATTGGAGCATGACACTACACTCGTGAAGAACGGAGACACACAGCAGGAGGTATACGACATGAAGCTGGCTCTATTTAACGATCACCGTCTTGGTGTAATACAGGGTGACCGGGTGGTGGACGCAATGGATGCCTTCGAAGGTCAGCAGTTCCGCAGGCCACAATACATGATTGATGAGCTTATTTCCCGATGGGACGAACTGAAACCCAAGGTTGAGTCCGCGATTCAGGGCAGGGAGGGGGTTTCCCTTGATAGTGTCAGATTTCGCGCTCCGGTGCCCAGGCCGCCAAAGGTAATCTGTGCTGCCGTGAACTACCTGGAGTTTGACCAGCGTGAGCCTGCGCTATTAGATGCCTTTATCAAGTCGCCTTCCGCTATCATAGGTAACGGTGATACTTGCGAGCTCCCCCCTGTCACAGAGGTTTCCGTGTTTCACCATGAGCCGGAGTTGGCCCTTGTGATTGGCAAGACAGCCACCAAGGTGAGCCAAGAGGACGCATTGTCCTACGTCTTTGGGTATTGCAATTTCATGGACATGTCGGCGCGCGGTCTGGTGGGGCCGATAGGAGTTAGTCTGTTCAAGAACAAGTCCTTCGATACATTTGCTCCGATGGGCCCGGCCCTGGTAACCGCCGATGAGATTCCGGACCCTATGGGCCTCCAGGTGCGGCTGTGGAATAATGACGAGCCACGACACGATTTCTCCACCAGCGACATGGCCCATCCTATACGTGAGCTAATCTCCGAGTTCTCGAAGATTACTACCCTTGAGCCGGGAGACGTGATCGCCACAGGATGTAACCACCAGCAAATCGGAGCGGTGCAAGATGGCGACGTCATCCGTATGGAGATCAAGGAACTGGGGCCTTCTCTGACCATCCGGATAAGCGATTCGCTAAAGAGGGAGTGGCCGCGTGGCATTGACACTGACATGGCAGCCCGTGTAATTGCGGCGGCTCCACGACAACAGTAATAGTTGACATAATATTAGTCTATCGGGGGAAGCACTTTGAAGTTAAGGACTGCTTCCCCCCATCGGGCAGCCGCTAGTAACCGGGCCTCGGCAAATGGGGCAGCCACCAGTTGGACCCCTAGAGGGAGACCTGAGTCCGCTAGGCCCGAAGGGATGGATATTGCGGGCAACCCGCACGATGTCCAAGGCCCCTGAAAGATGGGGTTGCCAGTGTTGGTCACGTCGGCCAGAGGCGGCGTTGGGGTTGATGGAGTTAGCAACACGTCCGCTCTTTCCGACAGAAGCTTCATGTCAGTGATAAATTGCTGCCGTCGCTCAAGAGCTCGCGAGTAGGTGGCTGCGTCCGTGGCCAGCCCCCGGCCTATCATCTCACGTAGCTTGGGTTGGTACTCTCCGGACCGTTGCTCGAACATGGGTTGGTGAAAAGCTGCGCCTTCCACGGCCATGATGACCTGTTGGTCGTCAAACGCGGTGGCCATACTGTCGGGCAATGGAATCTCTTCAATGGTAGCTCCTGCTCTGCTCAATCTCTCCACTACGATATCCACGTGTCGCCGAGTCTCAATGTCTGCGTGGTCATAGAAGAACTGTCGTATGAGGCCAATGCGGGGTGCAGTGGGTGCGTCCAGCGCTTCAAGGTAGTTGGACGGAATCTCCCGGGAGGCAACCGGGTCCTCCGGGTCCGGCCCGGCCATGACTTGCAACAGCAATGCGGCGTCCTCCACGGTGCGTGCCAGCCATCCCACCGTGTCCAGAGACCAGCTAACGGGAACGACCCCATGCCGGCTGACCCGACCAAAGGTAGGCTTGAAGCCGACGACCCCGTTATATGCGGCTGGACGTAGCACCGATCCCACGGTCTGTGAGCCCATGGCACCGGGACACATCCGGGCGGCCACCGCCACCGCCGATCCACTGCTTGAACCTCCGGGCGTGTGAGCAGGGTTCCAGGGATTGATTGTTGGAGATGGGTCCATGCAGGCAAATTCGGTGGTTACCGTCTTGCCTAGCATGATGGCCCCGGCCCTCTTCAACATGGCTACGGTGGTGGCGTCGTAGTCGGGTACGAAGTCTGCGTAAATCTTGGAGCAGGCCGTGGTAGGGACCCCGGCGTTGTGGTAAATGTCCTTTAGCCCTATGGGCACTCCATGTAGCGGGCCGGGTCCAATGCCGGAATCCAGTGCAGACTGCTTTTGCTGGGCCTCAGAAAGCGCTGACTCCCGGTCCAAGTACACCCACGCATTCAGTCGGGGTTCCAGTGCGTCAATCCGATTTAGCAGAGACTCGACCAACTCCATTGAGGACAGTTCCCGGCGACGGATACTACGCGCCGACTCTGCCGCAGAAAGCTCAAAAGGTTCCGACATTGGGTCCCTCCATTGATATGTAAGCCACCGCGAGAGATCAGAGATTACCCTCTTGGAGAGTAAGAGGTGGGACGCAGGATAGTGCTATAGTTTTTACGCACCAATGGGCCGTTTACCTCCGACTCCGCTCGTGCCTGCTGCCACTCCGCATCCCCACCAAAGGACGCCCAGGTCTTCTCCCTATCACTAAGGCTGGAATAGCCTAGCATATACACCAGACGGTTGCTGAGGCCGACGTCGTCAGTCCAATAGCCTATCACCTCCATGCCGTGTTTCCTGAACAGGCCCGTAGTGTGATTGGCGAACCGGTTGTGTAGGTCGGAAAGCTTACCCGGCGTGGCGTCATAGATGCGCAATTCCTGTACGTCAGTTGTGATTTTAGGCTCAGGTGAGTAATCGGTAAGGCGCATGAACGTGTTGCGAGACCTATCTACGTAGAGTCCGTCCTTCACTGCCTCTTCCTTCAGGAGTTTGCGCCAATCGGCGTCTGCCATGCAAGTGCTCCATTTCCCCTCTCTATCACCCATACTGTCGAACCTCAGCATATAGGTGAGCTGGTTGCTGGTCCCAATCTCATCGGTCCAGAACCCTACCATCTCGATCCCGTACTTTGTGAAAAGGTCTACGTTGACTGTCCCAAAGCGGTTGACAAGGGCCGGCAGTTTGCCGGGCATTGCGTCGTAGATACGTAGCTCGTATATCACCTGGACACCTCCTTACCATATTAGTGGTGGGTACATCTTTCTTGTTACCGGCGTTCACGTTGCCAGTAGCTCCCTGATTGCATCGTCTAGGAATCCGGTATCCTCCGGGTTGAAGCCTGGGCCACCTGCCAGGTGACCCCATATAGACTGCATGGGCCGGAGCTCTGCGTTCGGCATGTGCTTGACCTCGTACTCGCTGTCCTCCGGCGGGAAATAGAGGTCCGTCTTGCATGGCATGACTATAGCTCTGGCTTTGATGGCATTGAGTGACTTCTCGAAATCGCCGTTGTATTTCTCATTGGCGCTGATGTCGGCATTCTGCCAAGACCAAAGCATGGCCAGTAAATCGTTGGCGTCCTGGTCCAGGCGACGGCCTTCCCAAAAGGCGATTAGATAGTCCTCAAGAGAGGAGTAACCGATCTTCAGGTAGACCTCCTCACGGTAGAAAGCCTGGGAAACGGCCCATCCGGCATAGACTCGCCCCATTGCACGTAGACCCTTCAGAGGCGGCTTCTCGTACCACCCGCCCAGCCAGGCATCATCGGCGGTGAGAGCTGCCTTTACACCTTCCAGGAAGACGTAGTTGTGGTGCGAGGTTCTGGCCGACCCACACCAGGGAAGGATGCGCTCCACCATGTCGGGGAAAAGGGCTCCCCAGTGGAATGTCTGCTGGGCGCCCATAGACCAGCCGGTGACCAGGGCGATCTTTTCAACTCCGAACTTCTCGGTGACGAGCCGGTGCTGGCAAATTACGTTGTCATAGAGAGTTACATTGGGAAAGCGCGCTCTGTCGTACGGTGAAGGATTGTTACTGGGTGATGAGGACAATCCATTGCCGAACATATTTGGGATGATGACAAAATACTTCCTCGGGTCGAGGGCCATGTTCTCTCCGATGATGGCCTCATTATGGGTGTGCTGTCCCCCGTAAAAGGTAGGGTAGATGATGACATTGTCCCTGGCGCTGTTCAGAGTGCCATAGGTCTTGTAGGCAAGCCTGGTGTTCCTGAGGGTTGCCCCGGATTGAAGCACCACGTCGCCCAACTCAAAGACCTCAAAGTCGCCTGCCATCCTACCTCCCGTATTCGTGTCCCCACCCCAATGCGGCGAGTGTAGCAGAGGCTTCCGTTATCGTCAACCTGAGCCTTGATAGCACAGATATTCTTCTGGGAGGCGCTTAAAAAGTCCCAGGATTTCTGGGATAATCATGGGGGATGCTATAAGGCCCGTGTAATTTGTACCTTGAGGCAGGAATGAGCATGAAGGTCCATCTGGTTGATGGGACATACGAGCTTTTCAGGACCTATTTCGCCGTGCCGGCAATCACCGGGCCTGACGGTAGGCAGGTCGGAGCGGTGCGAGGACTTATACAAACTCTGCTTGCCCTACTACGCCAGGACGATGTTACCCATATAGCATGTGCCTTCGATCATGTTATTGAGTCTTTCAGGAACGGTCTCTTCCCCGGATATAAGACAGGCGACGGGACCCCGGAAGACTTGTTGGGTCAGTTTGAGTTGGCCGAGCGAGCCGTTTCTTCGCTTGGCGTTGTGGTCTGGCCCATGGTCGAGTATGAGGCCGACGACGCCCTTGCGACGGCCGCATTCCGATGGCGGGATGCTCCGGGGGTAGAGCAGGTCGTTATCTGCTCGCCGGACAAGGACCTCACCCAGATGGTGTGTGACAGACGGGTGGTATGCCTGGACAGGCGTAAAAGCATCACTTTGGATGAGGATGGAGTGGTAGAGAAATTCGGCGTCTCGCCCGGTTCAATCCCGGATTACCTGGCTCTGGTCGGCGACTCTGCCGACGGAATACCCGGCGTCTCCAGATGGGGGGCC
Organism: Dehalococcoidia bacterium; assembly: GCA_965219825.1. GTDB lineage: Bacteria > Chloroflexota > Dehalococcoidia > Lucifugimonadales > JAGWBF01 > JAGWBG01. Next base: position 27,648 of record OZ244792.1, read on the forward strand.
AAGACCACCGCACAGGTCCTGCGACGCTATGGGCACATAGAGCGGATTCCCGACGAACCTTCGGAGTGGGACTTGGAGCTCCGGGGCAGAAATGCCATAGCTGCAAGCCTGGCTGAGCACCGGGATGAGGCCATGTTGTACAAGGACCTGGCTACTTTGCGTCTGAATGTACCTCTACCGGAAACGCTGGATCAACTACAGTGGCGTGGCGTCTTGAGGCAGGACTACCTTATGTTATGCACGGAGCTGGGCTTTTCGGGGCTGTCGGGGCTGACCCATAAGTGGGTAGATGAATAGGCACTTCAAAATTAGGGACCCTAGTGAGGAGTCGTGCCCGCCGGTCATTCGACGAGTGCCCCGGCTCAGGAGTTGACTTTGAGTCCGGTTAGATAAAGAATGTAGTCGGCTGAAACACGTCTCAATTGAATTGATGGTAAGGAAAGGGAGGCGGAAGATATGGCGAACGAGACGCAGTTACAGGGTAGCCCCATCCGGTTTGGGCTTTTTGATTGGATCGAGAGTGACAAGCTTCCGGCACGCGACACCTTCGAGGAGAGGCTCAAGATGCTGGAGTACGCGGACGAGGCGGGGTTCTTCTGCTACCAGCTGGCCGAGCACCACCTCACACCTCTGTGCCTCGCTCCGTCCCCGGGAATTTTCCTGGCTGCGGCTGCCCAACGCACCAAGCATATCCGGCTGGGGCCTCTGGTCTACCTTCTTCCTCTATACGACCCTCTCAGATTGCTTCAAGAAATCTGTATGCTGGACCATCTGAGCAATGGTAGGCTGGACGTTGGGGTTGGCAGAGGTGTCGTGCCTTTTGAGATTGCCAGCTATAACGTGAATCCTGATGAAGCCGGAGACATCTTCAATGAGGCCCTGGACGTTCTGCTCAAGGGCTTTACCAACGACGTGATCTCCCATGAGGGCAAGTATTTCACCTATAAGAACGTGCGTCCCTGGATTCGTCCCCTCCAGCAGCCATACCCGCCCCTCTGGTATGCTTCAACCAACGTAGAGTCCGCCCCCTGGGTGGCCCGGAACGGGTACAACACTGCTAACATCTTCAATCCTTCTCCTAATATTAGAGCCTACTTCGATCTGTATAAGCAGTCATGGCAGGAGCACCGGGATGACCCTGGACGTTTGAACCCTCACGTCGGAGCGCCCAAGTACGGGCTCGTCCGCCATGTCTATGTGGCACCCACAGTTCGGCAAGCCGAAGAGGAGTGCAGAACGGCCCATGCGGCCTGGCTTTACAATATAGGCCTCCTTCCCACCCTGACAGGGGAGCCAAGAGATATGCAGTTCATATCCAACTATGATTCACTCAGGGGTAACGAGGTGATCATTGCAGGCTCCCCCGAAAGCGTAACCGACCAGGTGAGACGTGGCATTGAAGATACCGGGTGCAACTACTTCGGCTGCATCTTCGCCTTTGGGGACCTCACCCATGAGCAGGTAATGAGGTCTATGCGCCTGTTTGTTCAGGAAGTTATGCCGTCCGTATAGCCATTTAGACAAATCCCTAGACGAATTCAAGGAGGTTGGGCCGCACTTGCCTACTTCTTGACTGTGTACGTGATAGGCGATATAGTGTGTTCCGAGCGGTGAAGAAGCTCTTAACACGTCACAGATAGTCCAGTCCGGCAACCGGAAAGTGGTCCAAGAGAACGTCAACTTGCAAGGAGGTACATAGACATGACGATGACATTGGGCAGTGGGAACCTGCTTTACGAGCCCATTGAAAGCTGGGAGCAGCTTCCCGACGGGTGGTCCTTCCATGAATGCCCCGGAGTGGTGGTAGATTCCCAGGACAATGTGTACGTTCTGACTCGTGGTGAGCATCCGATCGTGGTGTTCGACAGGGATGGTAAATTCCTTCGTTCATTTGGAGAAGGTCTCTTCAGTGAGGACAGGACTCATGGACTCTACATCGCTCACGACGACTCAATATTAGTGGCCGACGACGGCATACACACGGTCCAGAAGTTTAGCTCCAAGGGCGAAAAGCTGATGGAGATTGGGCAGAGGAATCACCCCGCACCCAAGTGGAGCGGCCAGCCCTTTAATCGCCCCACGTCGGCGGCTATCATGCCCAGCAATGGCGACGTGTACATCTCAGACGGCTACGGCAATTCACGCATCCACGTATACACTGGGACAGGTGAGTACAGGTTCTCCTGGGGTAGTCCAGGCATGGACCCGGGCCAGTTCATACGACCCCACAACATTGCTGTCGACAGCAATGATCGGGTCTACGTGGTTGACCGAGAAGCTCACAGAATCCAAATCTTCGACCCCAGAGGCAATTTCATCACCATGTGGAACAACATCCACCGCCCGGATGCTATGGTGCTCTGGCAGGACAATATCTACGTTGGAGAGCTCAATGGAATGGGCGGTGTTGATGATGCTCCCGGTCTGGGGCATCGAGTGAGCGTCTTCGACCTGGATGGGAACCTTGTGACCCGGTTCGGCGCTCCTGAAGAGGGGGAAGGCCCGGGCCAGTTCATCGCGCCCCACGGCATTGCAGTGGACTCCCGCGGCGACATATACGTAGCCGAAGTAGCCTATACCATCCGTGGCCGCCACATGGACCCACCCAGAGAGCCGAAAAGTCTGAAGAAGTTTGCCCGGAAGCGGTAATAGACTCTCACACAAGACGATTAGGCAGACGAAACGAATAGGGGCGAGGAATTCCTCGCCCCTATTACTTAACATAAAGTCTAAGGCTAGAAAATCGCCAGAGGGTTCACGGGGGAGCCGGTGGCGTTATGGAACCTGAGTGGTGCTACAACGAACATGAACTCCCATCGGCCCAGCCGATGGCAGACATTAACCAACTCCTCACAGTTTGCGGCGTCAATGAGCCAGAGCCCCATTGCCACGATCCCCACACGGTGTATGGGCAGCGATACTTTGCTATAGCCGCTGGGGTCCACGTCCTGCGAGGCGTCGGCGACAATAATCGAGACGCCGCGTTCATGTAGCCAGGGAAGGGTTGCGGCGTGAAGACCGGGCCGACCCGGTGCAGGTGTTGGCATTTTTTCTCGCTTCTTATACCAGCCCAGGCGGACCAGCAAGGCATCTCCCTCTTCCACCCTTACTCCCTGGGCACGTTCCGCTGCTTCCAGGTCATCCGGGAAGACCGCCTCTCCCTCCTCCAGCCACTCCTTGCCCTTTAGCTGAGCGATGTCAAGAAGCACACCGCGAGTTACAACGCCATCCTGTACCCTGTCAATGTGACCGGCGGTGGCTTTCTGCTGGGCATTCACCAGGGACGCCGATTTGCCATTGTACATCTTTCCATCCCAGAACTGGTGGCAGAGGCTATCCAGGTGGGTGATAGTATACCCGTGATAGGACATACCGATGAAGTCCGATGAGCCGCCGGGGCCACTGCTCGGAGCCGATTCACCGGTGTTAATCATATAGTGCAGGGGAGGAATGGATACCACGTCCGGAGCTATCTCAGGGACTATAAGCCTGGAGCAGGTGATGCTTGTGCCCTCTTTGACCAGCCGTCCTGCTTGAGCCCGTTTCTCCGGCGTAATCAAGTTGAGGGTGCCCAACTCATCATCCTGGCCCCATCTTCCCCAGTTGCTCAGGGAGGTCATGTAGCCCAGAACTTCCTCTTCGGTTGGGATTTGCCTGGTTGTCATAATTACCTCCTTGAAAAGATTGTTGGAAAGTGAACACAGGGTTGCACCTGTGTGGTATCATATCCGATGTTAAGACGCTAGACAAGAGGTGAAAATATGGTTACGCTACAGCTACAGACAAGAATGGTACAATTCCCCAGTCAGCAAGATGAAACACCAATCAATGCGTATCTCACGCGACCCACCTCACGCGGCTTCTATCCGGGAATAATCGTCATAATGGAAGCCTTTGGGATGGTCGAGCACATCAATGACGTGGCCCGGCGGTTTGCCACAGAAAAGTTCATAGCCCTGGCACCGGATATATACACTCGTGAGGGTTCGCCTGACCCCAACAATATGGAGCAGGTGATGCAGACGATGTTCTCTGTGCCCGACTCCCAGGCAATGGCTGACCTGGAAGGGGCTGCTGCCTATCTCAAGAGCCGACCCGACTGCAACGGCAAGATAGGAGTCATCGGCTTTTGCTCCGGGGGCCGATATACCTTCATGTTCGCTTGTACCAGCAAGAACGTCGATGCTGCCATTGACTCCGCCGGCGGTTTCATAATCCAGGACGAGCATACTCCTCAGCGGCCTGTATCTCCCATAGATATGGCCTCCAACCTGTCCTGCCCCATGCTGGGACTATTCGGTGAGGAGGACCCCAACCCCTCTCCAGCCCATGCTGTTCGCATAAAGGAAGAGATGAGCAAGCATGGCAAGACCTATGAGGAGATAATGTACTCCAACGCTGGTCACGCTTTCTTCGCCGACTACAGGTCCAGCTACCGGAAGGAAGCGGCCGAAGACGCCTGGGAGCGTATGCTGGAGTGGTTTGGCCGCTATCTGAGGACGTAAGAGTACATCAGCCCCGGGATACACGAATACGGGCGCATCATAAATAGGTTCTCGTTGCCTCAGAGCCTCCGCGTCCGACTTCATTGACACCCCATTTGGTAGCTGTTAGGATTTAGGCAGAATCCACAAGAGGCATCGCATATTCTGGGGTGGAGAAAATGGTAGGAATTAAATCCTTTGGGGCATATATCCCGAGATACCGATTGGGCAAGGAAACGGCAGGGTGGAGCTCGTCCGGAGAGAAGGCTGTCGCCAACTTCGACGAAGACAGTGTGACCATGGCAGTGGCCGCCGGAAGGAACTGCCTGGGAGCGATTGACCGTGAATCAATAGACGGTCTCCTCTTTGCCACCACGACAGCCCCGTATTCCGAAAAGCAGTGCGCCGCCATAATAGCAACGGCACTGGACCTGCGGCGGGACATTTTTACCGCGGACGTGACAGGAGTACTCCGGGCCGGCACCACCGCTATGAAAATGGCGATGGACTCCATAGCCGCCGGCTCGGCCAAACATGTCCTGATAGTGGCCTCTGATGCCCGTTTGGGTGCTCCCAAGGGTGACGTGGAGCGTACCCTCGGCGATGGAGCGGCTGCAATCCTCATGGCCCAAGACGGAGTAGCCGCCTCAATAGAGGGCACCCATTTCATCACCGAGAACATGCTGGATACGTGGCGGTCCCAGGGAGACCCCTTCATACGGTCTTGGGAGGACCGTTTTATGAATGAGGAGGGGCTTGAACGCATCCTTGTTGACGCCGTAAGTGGGTTCATGCAGAAGCATGACGTTACACCAAAGGAATTCACACGGGTTGGATTTTACTCCCCTGACGCTCGCCGCCACTCCCAGCTAAGTCGCCGAATGGGATTCTCACAGGAGCAACTCCAAGACCCCCTGTTTGGGGAAATGGGCAACACCGGAGCCGCATATCCCTTGATGCTTCTGGTTGGTGCCCTTGAGCAGTCCAGTGATGGAGATTTGCTGCTCACGGCCAGCTATGGGGACGGTAGCGATGTTCTCTCATTCCGGGTGAACGCGAATATAGAGAACCTGAAAGACAAGCTGGATGTACGGAAGCAACTGGAATCCAAGAAGGTGGTCCCCAGCTACGAGACTTATGCGCGGTGGCGTGACGTGTGGACTTCGGATGCTGCCAGACGCCCGCCACCCGCAGTACCCTCTGTCACGGCCATCTGGCGTGAATCGGAGCAGAACATTCGACTTTACGGCGCCAAGTGCAACCAATGTGGCTGCATACAGTACCCGCCTCAGAGAATATGCACCATGTGCCAGTGTAAGGACGATTTCCAGACCCTGCGCCTATCGGATAAGAAGGGAACAGTCTTCACCTACTCGATGGACTATCTCGCCGGCACCACGGACACTCCTCTGGTGATCACCGTCGTCAACTTTGACGGTGGAGGTCGGATGCTGTGCATGATGACCGATAGAGAATTGGATGAAGTGGAAGTTGGGATGCCTGTGGAGATGAGCTTCAGGAAACTGCGAGTTGTGAACGGGATTCATAACTACTACTGGAAGTCCGTACCGGCACGGACCTAGAAAGAGGAGAACCCGGAAAAGCGGCCTTAGCCGGTGTGGGATACTAGCTAACGCACTGGCTTAACATAATTAAGGAGGACAGTCATGCAGGGTATAAAGGACCGTGTCGCGATCATCGGGATGGGCTGCACCAAATTTGGTGAACGTTGGGACGCTGGCACCTCTGATTTGATTGTAGAGGCCGCTTACGAAGCTTATGAGGACGCAGGAGTGGAGCCGAACGATGTACAAGCTGCCTGGGTAGGTACTGTCCAGAGCTTCCGAACAGGACAACCCTTGGCTCAAGCCCTCAAACTGGACTATGTGCCTATCACCCGTGTTGAAAACGCTTGCGCTACCGCAACCGATGCTTTCAGGAATGCCTGCTACGCCGTTGCCGCCGGAATCTACGACATAGTGCTGGCCACGGGCGTGGAGAAACTCAAAGACTCGGGGTTCTCCGGTTTGGCCATTCCTGAGGCGGCGGGCAGTGAGGTAGCTCCACCCGCGCCCCCGCCGTCACAGTTCGCTATGGCTGCCACTCGCTACTTTCACCACTACGAAATACCCTACGAAGAAGGCAAGCGTACACTGGCTCAGATAGCTTCGAAGAACCATCACAACGGCACCCTGAACTCAAAGGCCCATTTCCAGCGCGAAGTGAGCGTGGAGCAGGTTATGAATGCTCCCATGATTGCCTGGCCGCTGGGTCTGTATGACTGCTGTGGTGTCAGCGACGGGGCCGCAGCCGCCATTATCACCACACCTGAGATCGCTCGCAGCTTGCGGCGGGACTACGTGTTGGTGAAGGGATTGGGGCTGGCTGTGGGTTCCTTCGGTATGCTGCGAGACGACTGGGATTTCGTCCACTTCCCGGAGAACGTACGGGCAGGGCAGGCTGCCTACCAGGAGGCCGGTATCACCAACCCCAGGGATGAAATTGACATGGCCATTGTCCATGACTGCTTTACGATTACCGAGTTGATAATTGCTGAAGACTTGGGCTTCAGCCCGAGGGGAAGGGCCAGAGAGGATGTGGAAGCGGGGACCTTCACCTTGGAAGGCGACCTGCCGATAAATACCGATGGCGGGCTAAAGTGCTTCGGCCATCCTGTTGGGGCCAGTGGCATTCGCATGATCTATGAGGTCTACAAACAGTTGCAGGGGAAGGCCGGTCCACGCCAGCTCAAGAAGGCCGATTTGGGCCTCACCCACAACCTTGGTGGCAGGCCGGGATCCTTCACCGCTTCCGTGGCCGTCTTTGGCCGGGGAGAGTGAGGAGAGGTGGTGCAACAGCACACGAAATTAGTGTATGCCGCTCCATCAGCTCGTCAAATGCTATGTACTGTCTGAGACGCGGCGTTATTGTGGCAACCGCTATCGCGTCGGTGGAAAATCGATGGTGACAGCGACCCGAAGAGGCTTCCGGATCTGCGCTGGTGGATATTCTCTTAGACCCATAAGGACGTGCTTCTGTACGGGCTTATGATTTATGTTAAGTACGGGCCATGCTTACTTTTACATAACATATATTGTGCGAACCTATATTTTTCTGGAAAATTGTCACCAACCCAGGGTCATAGCCAAGCCGCCGTCGCTGATTGATCCAACACACCCAGACCGTGCAGTTGCCTCTCAATCCCGTCCAACAGCCCGTCTAAGTTCCAGCCCAGTGCGGCGGAAACCAGTATCCCGGAATCCTCTGATAGTGTTGGCATATCAGAGGATTTCGCCCCGTTGGCTGAGGGTACCAACCGGTCCATTTTATTGACTACGAGCAGCTTGGGCTTATCCGCCAGTTCCAGTTCCCCAAGCGTGTCCATAACCACCTCTGTCTGCTCCGGAGCCTTGTGCTGAGTTATGTCAACGACGTGGAGCAGCAGGTCTGCCTCCTGCAATTCCTCCAGAGTAGCCCTGAAGGCGGCCACCACGGCAGGAGGCAGCTTATGGATGAATCCTACCGTGTCCGTAAGGAGTGCTTGCCCTCCTTGGGGAAGCCAGATGCGTCTTGTCACCGAATCGAGGGTGGAGAAAAGTTGGTCTTGGACCACGACACCGGCGCTGCTCAATGCGTTGAATAACGTACTCTTTCCGGCGTTGGTATAGCCTACCAGGGAAACTACGGGGAGCCTCGCCTGCTTGCGGCGGTTCATGTAAGACTCCCGGCGGTTGCGTACCTCTTGAAGCTCCTGCTCAAGTTTCCGGATACGTCTACGAATAAGTCGTCTATCCGTCTCCAGCTGCGTTTCTCCAGGGCCGCGAGTCCCTATGCCACCGCCGAGACGCTCCAGGTGAGACCATTGGCCCACCAACCGGGGCAATAGGTACTGGTGCTGTGCCAACTCCACTTGTAGTTGTCCCTCTCGAGTGCGGGCGCTTCGGGAAAAAATGTCAAGGATAAGCGCGGTCCTGTCTATAATTTTCACGTTCAGAGCATTCTCGAGGTTCCTTTGCTGGGTGGGAGTTAGCTCATCGTCAAAGATGATCAAGCTACAGTCAGTCTCGGCCTGGAGGAGCTTGAGCTCCTCAAGCTTCCCCATACCAAGATAGTGGTGGGTTGGTCTGTTCAGTTGCTGGCCTAAAGTGGATACTACTTCGGCGCCAGCGGTCCGGGCTAGAAGCGCCAGCTCCTCCAGGGATTCGCCGATACTCCACAAGGTTGGGCGGCCCTTTGCTCCGACGCCTACAAGAAGGGCTCGCTCGGATGACTGGACTGTTGATATTGTCGTTTTAGCTATCTCACTTGCCCCCTAGTTACCGGATGGAGATGGCATCTCCCATGATGCCAGACGCTCTACGCCCTTGTCTACCTGTTCGTCGGGAGTGGTAAGGGAGAGTCGGATGTACCCTTCACCGTATTGGCCGTAGCTGGAGCCGGGAGTCACCACCACGGTCAGGTCATCCAGCAGACGTGCAGCGAACTCGGCGGAAGTGAAGCCTTCGGGGACCCTGGCCCAGATGTATAGGCAAGCCTTGGGCGGTGTAACTCCGAGACCCAGCCGGGTAAGTGCGTCAACCACCTTGTCTCGACGGCGCTGATATATGGCGTTGTTCTCCCGAATGGGGGCCTGAGAGCCGGACAGGGCTGCAATAGCCATCTCCTGGATTGCCTGCGGGATGCCTGAGTCCAAGTTGGACTTAATCTGGAAAAGGGCCTTTATCATATCGGCGTTGCCAACGGCCATGCCGATGCGCCAGCCGGTCATGTTAAAGCACTTGGACAGAGAATGGAATTCAATGCCCACTTCCTTAGCGCCTTCTATCTCCATGAAGCTGGGGGCTCTGTAGCCGTCGTAGACCACCTCACTGTAAGCGGCGTCGTGGAGTACAGCTATGTCGTACTTCCGGGCGAAGCTCACCACATTTTCATAGTACCCACGGGTGGCTATCCCTGCCGTGGGATTATTGGGGTAATTGAGCCATATTACCCTGGCGTCCCTGGCAACCTCAGCGGGTATGTCATCCAGGTCCGGCAGCCAGCCATTCTCTTCCAGGAGAGGCATCCGGTAGCTCTCGCCTCCCGCGAACATTGTCCCTACGGAATATACCGGGTAGGCGGGGTCCGGCACCAGCGCTATGTCACCTGGGTCCAGAAAGCAGAAAGCCACGTGTCCTATGCCCTCCTTGGCTCCAATGAGGGGCAATACCTCCTTATCGGGGTCCAGCTTTATGCCAAACCTGCCCTCATACCAGTGGGAGATTGCCCGGCGTAACTCGGGGAGGCCATCGGTCTCAGGGTAGCGGTGATTGGGGGGGCTATATGCGGACTGCACCAGCTGCTCTATTATATGGTCCGGGGTGGGAATGTCGGGGTCGCCGATGCCAAAGGTTACCACATCCTCCCCGGCAGCTCGTTTCTCAGCGAGAATACGGGAGATTTCTACGAAGGGATATGGAGCCAGCTGCTCAAGACGCCTTGAAAATTTCATTTCATTTACCCCTATTTTGCTATTAAGCCTGGTCCTTCGTTCCACAACCTTGAATCCTGAACTCACGTCGTAGGTTGTCGCAATCATCTACCTGACTCCGGGATAGCCCAACGCTTTGAGAGTGCTATTGGGCTAATGGCGGGTACATCTCATAGGTGGACTGCTTCACTTCTACGCTCGTGGTGTCCCCCACTCCCCTTCGAATACCTCAATGGCATCCCCTTCAAGGTATACCTCTCCAGTCCCGTCCCAGCTGATTTTCAATGTACCGCCTGGAAGGGTTATGTCAACTGAATTATCCGTCAAGCCCAACAGGCGTGACGCAACAGCGATCGCACAGGCCCCGGTACCACAGGCCATAGTCTCGCCGGAGCCCCGCTCCCATACGCGGGCCTTGAGTCGCTTGTTGTCCTCCACATTGACTATCTCGAAATTCACCCGTTTGGGAAACATGGTATGGTGCTCCACCAGAGGCCCGAAAGTGTGCAGAGGGAACTCGTCCACCGGCTGTTGGATGAAGGCCACAGCGTGGGGGTTGCCCATTGATACGAAGCTGAGCTTGAGCGTAGTGTCACCGATTTCCAAAGGGTAGCCCACCACCGCCTTTCCCAATTTCTCTCCCAGGCCACTGTTGAGCAATACAGGCACCTCGTTTGGCTCCAGCAGGGGTGCTCCCATAGCAACCCTGGCACGTACTACCTTGCCTTCAATACCACCAAGGGCAGATTGCTCCTGCATAATCGGCACGATGGTCCTGGTACCAGCCAGAGTTTCTACCTGGAGACCTGACTCATCCGGCTGAGCTATACCCCGCTCGATGGCATACTTGGCGAAGCACCGGATACCGTTGCCGCACATCTCCCCCTCGGAGCCGTCGGCATTGAACGTACGCATCTTAAGATGGGCTGCATCTGAGGGCAGAATAAGTATGATTCCATCACTGCCCACACCAAAGTGGCGATCGCTCATGGCCTGTGACAGAGCGGGCCAATCAGCATCGTTAAGCTTGGGATCACGCGCGTCTATAAATATGTAGTCGTTCCCCGCTCCCTGCATCTTGGTGAATTTCATTGCACATTCTCCTCGGTAGCTGGAGCTATTGTACCACAGCCGTGGCCTTCGATTAAGAACCCCTTCGCCAGGGCCTCGGCCTTGGGCCAGAGATTGTCGCCCGCTTCCAGCCAGTGGATACGTGGGTCCTTGAGGCGGAACCAGGCATACTGGCGGCGAGCGAAACGGTGAGTCTCATACTTGGTCCTTTGGGACGCTTCTTCCAGGGTAAGCTCGCCAATCAGGTGAAGGGCCGTCTCCTTGTAGCCCATACTGGACATGCAAGGTAGCTCCGGTGAGTAACCCATGTCGAGGAGGGACCGCACCTCATCCACCAGCCCCTTCTCCAGCATCTCATCCACTCGGCGGTCTATCATCCCATAGAGATTCTCCCGACTTGTGGTAAGGCCGATGATGAGAGGACGGTAAGGTAGCGGCTGCTTGCTCCGCAAGGTTGATGGGACTATACCTGTGGCATAGTAGGTCTCCAGAGCGCGTATAACCCGTCTCAAATTATTGGGGCTGATTTTTGAGGCAGTTTCGGCATCTATCTCGTACAGTGTTCGATGTAAGGAGTCCGTCCCTTCCCGGTTTGCCTGCTCCTCCAGCTCTTGCCTAAGCTTCGGATTTGGTGGTACATGGGGGACCTGCCAACCCTCCAGCAACGCCCGGATATATTGTCCGGTGCCACCCACAACAATAGGTAGCTTGTCCCTACTGTGAATGTCCTGAATGGCCTTACGGGCCAGACCCAGAAAAAGGGCCAGGCTGAACTCCTGTTCCGGGTCGAGGATGCCTACCAGATGGTGGCGTACCTCTGCCCGGTCTTCTGAAGAGGGCTTGGCAGTGCCAATGTCCAAGAGACGATATACCTGACGGCTATCGGCGCCTACGATCTCGCCATTGAAGGCCCTGGCCAGTGTCAGGGCGAGGCCGCTCTTGCCCACGGCTGTGGGGCCTACTATAAAGAGGACTGGTGTGTAAGTTGGGAACACTTCAAGTTGAGGTAAATTAGAAATTGAATCTTCAACGGGACCCTACGTCACATAGAACCCTTGACTTCAGACGTTATCCTGGCTATCTCCGAAAACTGTTCAGCATTGAGACTGGCACCACCGACGAGAGCTCCGTGGATGTTTTTCTCCTTGACAACCCCCCCGACATTATCGGGGTTCACGCTACCGCCGTAGAGTAGTGGCACCTGGCCGGCAGCCCTCTCCCCGTATAGCTCCATGAGGGTTTGCAGGATGGCATTCTCCATTATATCCGAGGCGGTCTCAGGGGTAGCTGAAATCCCGGTGCCAATGGCCCAGACGGGTTCGTAAGCAACTGTGAGGCCATTGATATTATGTAAACCGGCAAGGCCCGACCTTACCTGGCCTGCAATTATCTCTGCTGCCGCGCCTTCCTGACGCTGCTCAAGGGTCTCGCCTACACAGAGGATTGGCCGGAGTTCAGCTTCATAAGCGGCCTTCACCTTGAGGTTTATCAACTCATCACTCTCACCAAAGTGCAGCCGCCGCTCCGAGTGGCCGAGTATGACGTACTGGCAGAGATTGGTCAGCATTGTGGGGGAGACTTCCCCGGTGAAGGCTCCTTGATGCTGTTGGTGCATGTTCTGAGCGCCGAGTTTGACGGGGCTGCCCCGTATTACCCTACTCACCGGCTCCAAGGATATGAATGGTGGGCAGATTACCTTCTCAACTTGTAGTACGTTATCCAGTAGCTCTACCAACTCTAGGGCCAGCTTCAGGGCCTCATTGACCGAGGTGTTCATCTTCCAGTTTCCGGCTACCACAGGGATGGGCATATTTCTTTCCTCAAATAGTTATGCCGAGGCCAACTCTGAACTCTACGGCTGCCTTTATCCGGAGTAGCACCTACGGGCCAAACTTGGTGAGCTTGCCGGAATGGGCCAAGGCTAGGAGCATGACCTGTGTCGCGGGTATCTTACCCAAGGAACCCATGCCACAACTACGCTCGGAGAAGGAATCTACGCCCTCGCCCCGAGTCCATTGAGAGTGCAGCAGGAAGGGAACGGGATGCCAGCTATGGGCAGCCATGATAGCGGGCGTCGCATGGTCGCCGGCTATTGCAAGGACATCTGGATCCAACTCCAGAAGCTTGGGTATGTGTGTATCAAGGTCTTCGAGGGCCTTCACCTTTGCCTCGAAATTGCCATCCTCTCCGGCCGCATCGGCGGGCTTGTAATGAATGTAGAAGAAATCGTGGTCCTCATAGTGCTGCCGTAAGGTGTCCAACTCATCGGAGAATGTCCTCCCTGTCGGTATAACTTTCATACCAACTATGGTGGACAGGCCCCGGTACATGGGGTAAGCAGCTATGGCGGCCGGACTCAGCTTGTAGGCCTCACCCATAGATGGCAGGTGGGGCAGGCCGGAGAAGCCCCTGAGAAGGACCATATTGGCGCGCTCTTCCTCCTTGAGAATCTCTCTGGCCTGTCTGACGAACCCGTTCACTATACTGGCGGTCTTTTCTCCATCAGGGGACATGGCTTTCACTTCAAGGGCCGGCACTCCGGTACGCTGGGGGTCAGTCTCGGTAATCATCTCGCTAAGGCCCTCGCCCCGTAGATGCAGGACAAAACGGTAACCTTCTACCGGGTACACCCTCAGATCAACCCCGTCTATTCGTATCTCATCCAGGTCTCTGCATAGGGGTATGGTAACCTCTGAAGGAACGCGGCCCGCCCTACGGTCCACCAGATTCCCTTTTGGGTCCGCAGTGCAAAAGTTGCCCCTGGCGGATACGTCTCCTGTTTTGAGGTCAATTTCGATGCCCAGGGCCTCGAGCGCACCTCTGCCGATGAGGTACTTCAGGGGGTCGTAACCGAAGAGGGCCAGATGTCCTGGGCCGCTACCGGGAGCTACGCCCGGCATCACGGGAACGGTCAATCCACAGGCGCTCTCCTGAGCGAGACGGTCCAGATTGGGAATATTTGCGTGCTCAAGCTCCGAGAGTCTTGTATCCGGGTGGGGCAGGCCACCCAGACCATCCACTACCAGTAACACAATTTTCGAAGGTGTGGTTGTGTAGGAGTCTTTGATTACGTCAAGATCAATCATGGGAACAATCCTTCACTTCAATGGGACCAAGATTAGTGTTTGTCCGGCAGGGCGGCAATACCCGGCAACTCTTTTCCCTCCATGAACTCCAGAGAAGCCCCCCCACCTGTTGATACATGGGTCATTCTGTCCATAAGGCCCAACTCCTCCACCGCCGAAGCGGTGGAGCCACCACCCACCACAGTGGTTGCGCTCAATGAGGCCATAGCCTCGCCGATTTTCTGTGTGCCTACTGCGAAAGCCGGGAACTCGAAAACTCCCATTGGCCCGTTCCAAATTACCGTATTGCACGTCCGAAGTCCTGCAATGTAGGCCTCGACGCTCCTGGCACCGATGTCCATGACGTACCAACCATCAGGAACCCGGTCTACCTGTACTGTACGGACGCCTTTGGGGTCGGGGTTGGCGCTGAATTCCTCAGAGATAACCACATCCTGGGGTAGATGCACTATGATGTCGTTATTCCTGGCTCTTTGCAGAAGCTGGGAGGCGACTTCCAGCCTATCTTCTTCCACGGATGACGCACCTACCGAGTAGCCCATCGCCTTCAGGAAGGTGTTAGACATTCCACCACCGATAAACAAGGCTTGTATCCTACCCAGAAGGTTTTCCAGGACCATAATCTTATCGCTGACTTTGGCCCCGCCCAGTAGCGCTGCCAGGGGAAGTGTGGGTGATTCCAGGGCCCTGCCCATAAGCTCGATCTCCCTTTGCATCAGGAGGCCCGCTACCGAGGGAATATATCCGGGCACCCCTACCGTGGAAGCGTGGGCCCGGTGGGCTACGGCAAAGGCATCCATCACGAACACATCCGATAGGGATGCCAGCGCTCTGGCGAAATCAGGGTCATTCTTCTCCTCTCCGGGGTGAAAGCGCAGGTTCTCCAGCATGAGAATGTCCCCGGCGGACATTGTTCCTACAGCCGACTCCACTCCCGGGCCTGTGCAGTCGTGTAAATGCCGGACGGGCCGCGACAGCAGGAACGACAGTCGGTTCGCTACCGGAGCCATACGCAAATTCTCTACCACCTTTCCGCCTGGACGCCCAAGATGGGAGCAGAGGATGACCTTGCTGTCGCGCTCAAGCAAATACCGGATGGTCGGGAGGGTGGCTCTGAGGCGATGATCGTAGGAAGCCAAGGTCTCGATACCTTGCTCAATGGGGACGTTGAAGTCTACCCTCACCAAGACACGTTTGCCTTCGACCTCCACATCTTCCAGCGCTCTTTTTGCCACGTCTCACCTGTCCCGTGCGGTTAAATCCCGGCACATTTTCTCGAGATCATCGCGACCCCACTGAGAAAGCCTTACTTCCGTGAGGCAGTCCAAGGCTTTTTGGCAGTAGTGCCCGACATTCTCTTCAGCGTGAGCCAGCGCGGATTGTGTATCCAGGATTTCGGTGATGTGCTTCACGTCATGGGGTTCCAAGACCCGCTTGAAATAGATAGTGCCCAGTTCCCGCTTGGTAGGAAGGTCGGCATTTTCCAGGGCGTAGACGATGGGGAAAAGCTTCTTTTTGATTAGTACGTTGCCCGTGGATGTCTCTCCTCCGGACGTTCCCCAAATATCCCGGATGTCGTCCTTAATCTGGTAAGCTACTCCCAGATTCTTCCCAAACTCCTTGAAAGCGTTCACCACACCGGCGTCTTCCGTAGCCGCCAAAGCCCCTAGACCCGTGGCGCAAGCTATCAGAGCACCCGTCTTGACGGACGCCATCTTGAGATAAGAATCAACCCCTATGTCAAGCTTCTCTTGAAAGACCAGGTCCATGTGTTGTCCTTCACACATGCTCAGACATGACTGGTCAAATAGCTGCATGGCTTTGAGCACTCTCGTGACAGGCAATCCCCGGTCTTGCAGTCGCATGAGCGTCATACGTGCGAAGGCGTGCATTCCGTCACCCGCGTTTATGGCCTGGCCTGGGCCCCATAGCCACCACAGAGTTGGACGGGGCCCCCGGTCGGGGTTTCCGGATTGTACGTCTTCGTGGATAAGGGAAAAATTGTACGCCAACTCCACGGCTGCCGCGGCTGGCAAAGCCGGGGTGTACTCGCCTAGCAGCGATTCACACGATAGCATACACAGATGGGGATGTAGTCGCCCGCCGGGAAGGCTGGAAACGGGGTCTCCATGCTCATCCAGCCAGCCCAACTGGTAGAGCAGCATATTATGTAAAAGGCCATCCTGCCTTGCAAGGGCCTCTCGGAGCTCCTCTTCGAGGGCGCTCAGGTATTTGTCTAGAAAAAGGCCCGGCCTTTCCGTCATCCTACTCCTAAGATTCAGCGTTACCTGACATGAGCCGATCATCCAACCGTGAGATTTTTTCCACCCGGCGCGCGTGCCTGCCGCCCTCAAATTCGGCGGAAAGATAGGCTGTGGTTATCTCTTTGGCCAGCCACTCGCCAATCATCTCCCCACCCAAGCAAAGGACGTTGGCATCGTTATGTCTACGAGCCATCTGAGCGCTCATCGGGTCAGTGCACAACGCGGCCCTTACTCCAGGGACCTTGTTGGCGGAGATGCTCATGCCGGTGCCGGTCCCGCAGATGAGCACACCGTAGTCTGCCTCTCCATTCGCCACAGCTATTGCTACCTTTTCGGCTACGTCAGGGTAATCTATAGGGTCTCCATTGTAGCAGCCCATATCATGGGAGTCATGGCCCAACTCCGCAAGCAAAGGGATTATGGCCTTCTTCAGCAGAAAGCCACGATGGTCGCTCCCTATGGCTATCCGATTGCTATTCAAACCCTGTCACCTCCGGGATATTCTAATGGAGTGGAGCAGAATGACTGGAGGGCATCATGGGCTATTGCTCCTGGGCGCACAATTCGTGGGTTAGTCTCTATGGTGAGGTCTAATATGGTAGAGGGACTCCCCTTGGTGGCCGGCCCGCCATCCACAATGTAGTCTATCTTGTCCCCCAATAACAGCCGCACGTCGTCTGCGGTGATGGGATCAGGGCCGCCGCTGGGGTTGGCGCTGGTGCCGGTGATGGGGCTGCCCAGTTCTCGCACCAAGGTTAGAGGCACGTAGTGGTCAGGCGTCCTCACGGCTACTGAGTCCTTGCCGCCCGTGACGATAGGCGGCACCTGCGAGGATTTTTCGAGAATCAGCGTCAAGGGGCCCGGCCAGAAGTGTTCCACCAATCTCCAGGCCATGTCAGGTATGTTGATTGCCACCTTTTGCAGGTCCTGAGCGCTGCCTAGTAGAATGGGCAGGGCCATATCGCCCGGCCTACCCTTTATATCGAAGACTCGACTTACGGCTTGGTCGCAAAAGGCATCAGCACCCAGGCCATAAAGTGTGTCAGTGGGAAAGGCCACTACGCCTTTCCTTTTGAGTATACTAGCCGCTTCCTCTATTGCTCTTTGAAGAGCGGTGGATGTACTCATCCAGCCTAATTTCTAGTCCTTTAAGAGTCTGTTAAGGGTTCCTTTAATTCCTTGACTGAGTATATCACAGGTGCTAAGCTTGGGTCGAGCTATACCGATATGGTATTTTAGAGGACCGATGAAGGAAGCAGAACCTCCCACAAGCAGGAGAATAGCCACCAGCGACCACCTGGAGGTCTCTACCTATCTTGATATAGCAAGGGGTAAGGAGAGCGCCGGCCCGGAGCCTGTACCGGGCGGGGTCAAGGACCTGGAGAGTGGCCCTAAGGGAGTGTTAGAGGGTGTTGCAATAGTGGACTTCGGTTCACAGTATAGCCGCCTGATAGCTCGGCGGGTGCGGGACCTCAAGGTGTACTGTGAGATTGTATCCCCCGATGCCACCTGGGACCAGATAGCACGCATCAACCCCAGGGGAGTAATTCTCTCAGGAGGCCCTTCAAGCGTCTACGATGGTGGCGCTCCTCTGGCACCCACCTGGGTCTACGAAAACTCCCTGCCCGTCCTCGGAATTTGCTATGGTATGCAGGTCTTAGCACATCAGCTGGGTGGCAGGGTTGTGCCAGGGCTGCAACGTGAGTACGGCCACGCTGTACTCCATCAAAACACTTCCGTTTCACCCATATTCGCCAACCTGCCTACCTCAATGCCCGTATGGATGAGCCACGGTGACCAGATAGAAGAGTTGCCTCCCGGGTTCGCATCGCTGGCATATACTGATAATGCTCCTGTGGCAGTGATGGGAAATGAAAGGAATATATTTGGACTTCAGTTCCACCCGGAGGTAGTCCACACCGTCCACGGAAAGACAGTATTAGAAAATTTCCTGTACCACATCTGTGGCTGCCGAGGGGCCTGGACTCCCAGCAACTTCGTGAAACAGTCCATTGAATCTATCAGGCAGCAGGTTGGTGAAAGCAGAGTAATCTGTGCCCTATCCGGCGGTGTGGACTCCGCAGTGACAGCCACTTTAGTCCACCAGGCCGTAGGTGACCAGCTTACTTGTATTTTCGTTAACAATGGTCTGCTCCGTCTGGAGGAGCCTGAGCGTGTGCTAGACACATTCCGGCGCAACCTCCGGCTTAATTTGGTTTATGTGGACGCTTCGGAACGCTTCGTCAATCGCCTGAGCGGGATAATTGACCCAGAGGAGAAACGCAAGGCAGTGGGAGAAGAGTTCATCCACGTGTTCGATGAGGCGGCTCTCGAGCTGGAGAATACGGAGTACCTGGCTCAGGGCACCCTTTATCCTGACGTTATAGAAAGCCGTACCCCGGAGAACAAGACAGCGGCCAGAATAAAGACGCATCACAATGTAGGTGGCCTTCCCGAGGACATGAAGCTAAAGCTGATAGAGCCTCTGAGGTATCTTTTCAAGGATGAGGTCAGAGACGTGGGCATCGCTCTGGGGCTTCCACAGGAGATGGTGTACCGCCAGCCCTTCCCTGGTCCAGGTCTGGCCATCCGGATTATGGGTGAGGTGACCCAAGAGAAACTTGAAATTCTCAGACGATGTGACTGGATTGTGATAGACGAGATAAAGGCTGCCAACCTTTACCATCAGCTCTGGCAGAGCTTCGCGGTCCTCACCGACAGCCGGAGTGTCGGGGTTATGGGGGACTATAGGACCTACAGCCACGTTGTCGCGATTCGCGCCGTGAGTAGCGAGGACGCCATGACCGCCGACTGGGTACGACTGCCTTATGATGTCCTGGCCCGCATTTCCAGCCGCATCGTCAACGAGGTCCCGGATATTAACCGTGTGGTATATGACATCACCAGTAAGCCACCCGGGACAATCGAGTGGGAGTAAAAGGAGTGGCGTCAATCGTGCCGGACCAACCTGCAAATCATGATGCAGGTCTGGCGGGACCATACCAGACCAAAACAGACGTGGCCTTTGCTGCACACTAAATGGTCTTTCGGCTATAGTCGAATTTCATCTACATAGAACATTATGTCATTCTCCACAGAAATACAAAGTGAGTTGGACTCCCATCTGCTACCCTGGCAAGATGTTTCCACTCGAAACATGTTCGGCGCTATGGTATACCTGGTGGGTGGCAAGATGTTCACGTTCATCTATGATGGCAAATTAGTGGTCAAACTGCCACAGGCGGAAAAGGCCGAGGCTATTGATCGTGTCGGAGCCATGCCCTACACCCACGGCCACAACAGCCGTTTCGGCGACTGGATGGAGATCCCTCTGGCCAGTCCCGATATGGTGGAGAACACCCTCCCCTGGATCGAAAAGAGCTATCGATATGTTCAAATCGCGCCTACAGCTAGCAAAAGAAGGGTCAGGAGGATGTGATGGATATGGGGACCGCAAAGCTGACGGGAAGTTAACTCGCATGAATGTCCTTGTAGTTGGCTCAGGGGCCAGAGAGCACGCTATCGTCTGGAAACTAGGTGAGAGTCCCCGGGTGGATAAGCTTCTTATTGCTCCAGGCAACGCCGGCACCGGGTCCATTGCAACTAACTTTCCAGATTCTTCGGATGATGTGGATGGCCTGTTACAGTTGGCAAAGACCCATAGCGTTGACCTCACCATCGTTGGTCCGGAGATGCCATTGGCTAACGGCATAGTGGACCTGTTTGTGAAGGAAGGCCACGCTATTTTTGGTCCCACGAAGGCAGCAGCCCGGATAGAGTCCAGCAAAGCCTTTGCCAAAGAGCTTATGAGGTCTCATGGCGTCCCCTGCCCGGAATTCAGAGTTTTTCACGATTACCGTGAGGCACATGGGTTTTTGTCAAAACATGAAGGGCCTATCGTGGTGAAGGCCGATGGCCTGGCAGCAGGCAAAGGTGTTCTCGTCTGTGAAAGAAAGGAAGATGCCCTCGCTGCACTTAACCAGTGTATGAGTACCAGGGCCTTTGGTGCGGCGGGCGACGTTGTGGTGGTGGAGGAGTACGTGGAGGGCCGCGAGGTAAGTGTCTTTGCCTTCACGGATGGAGAGCATATCTCGTCCCTGGTGGCCGCCTGTGACTACAAGCGCCTACTGGACGGAGATGCGGGACCCAACACCGGCGGCATGGGGAGCTATACCCCGCCGGAGTTCTGGACGGCCCAATTGGAAGACCGCGTCCGGCAGGAGATAGTTGCCCCCGTTGTACATGCTCTCGCAGAAAGTGGAACGCCTTACCAGGGGGTACTCTACGCCGGCCTGATGATTACATCCCAAGGTCCCAAGGTCATTGAGTTCAACTGCCGGCTCGGCGACCCCGAAGCCCAGGTTATCCTCCCGATGCTTAGAACTGACCTGATGGACGTAGTCCTAGCGTGCATTCATGGGGAAGTGGACAAACTATCTTTAGAATGGTATGAAGGTGCCTGCGTGGGCGTAGTCATGGCCTCAGGAGGTTATCCTGGAGAATACTCCAAAGGGCTGGAGATCGGCGGCCTTGGCGACGTAGACTCAGACGTACAGATATTTCACTCCGGCACCCGGCTGGCAAGCGAAAGTGGAGGGACGCAAGTCCTTACGGATGGCGGGCGAGTCCTGACGGTGGTGGGGCGCGGACCAACGATCGCTCAAGCCAGAGAGAAAGTATATGACAATGTCCGGAAGGTGCGCTTCCAGGATGCCCACTACAGGAAGGATATATCCCTCACCGCTGGGTACCACTCGGCCATCGGACTGCCGAGCGGTGGGTGAATTCCAACATATTACCTCTATAGGAGAGTGAAGCTTTGCCACTCGTAGGTATAGTAATGGGTAGTCAATCGGACGAACCCGTTGTCCGGGAGACGGTCACAGTCCTTGAGGAGCTAGGGGTAGACTATGAGATACGGGTGATGTCGGCACACAGAGCCCCTGAGCGAGTAAGAGAGTACGCCCTTTCGGCGCGGGAACGTGGGATCGAAGTCTTCATAGCCGCAGCCGGAGGAGCCGCCGCGCTGCCGGGGGTGCTGGCGTCATGGGCCACCATTCCGGTGATAGGGGTCCCCCTTGCAAGCAGCGAGCTCAACGGGCTTGATGCCCTCATGGCCGTGGCACAGATGCCTCCCGGGGTGCCGGTGGCTTGCGTGGCGATAGGTTCTTGGGGAGCTCGTAACGCCGGGTATCTGGCCGCCCAGATTCTGGGACTGAAGTACGAAAGTATAAGAGAGGCCAATGAGCAGTACAGACAAAAGCTACGGGAGCGATAATGTCCTGAAGCCGGCCGTTATCTGCGATTTTGACGATACGACTGCCGTAGAGAACGTCGCACAACTGCTCCTTGAGCATTTCAGCGAAGACGGCACCTGGCAGGAGCTGAGAAGTCGGTCCCAGCAGGGTTTAATCTCCCTGAAAGAATACCAAGAGCGGGCTTTCAATAACATCAAGGCCGGCAGGGAGGCAATGAAAGCCCAGGTCAAGGCCAAAGCGACGCTACGACCATATTTCAAACCGCTATGGCAATACTGCCAGGACAGAGGAATACCACTGGCCATCGTAACGGTTGGTCTGGACTTTTACGTGGACGCGCTCCTGGAGAGAGAGAAACTGGAGGCTGTGCCGCGATATGCCGTAGAGACCAGCTTTACGCCCGGGGGCATTGTGTACAAATATCCTCACACCTGGGACGGTTCAGGTGGCTCAGCCTTGGAGGTGTGCAGCCAATGGGGCAACTGTAAGTGCAGTATTCTTACCAGGTACAGGAAAATGGGGTACAGCATATTTTATGTTGGTGATGGACGTTCCGACTACTGCCCCGCCTCAATAGCAGACCGAGTATTTGCCCGTAGTCATCTTGCCAAGATTTGCAGCGAGAAGCAGGTGCATTATACCGAGTTTCATGACTTTCGAGACGTTATCATGGCGCTGGAAGAGCACCACGACCAGGGAGGCATAGGATGATTGACCGCTACTCCCGGCCCAGAATGAAGCTGGTCTGGTCCGACGAGAACAAGTACGGCAAGTGGCTCGAGGTGGAGCTAGCGGTGTGCGAGGCATGGGCCGAAGAAGGAATTATCCCCCAGGATGACATGGTGAAGCTTCGCCAGGCCAGATATGACCATGCCAAGATGGAAGAGATTTTCCAACGCACTCGCCACGATGTCACGGCATTCCTCCGGTCCGTGACTGACGGACTGGGTGAAGAGGGAAGGTGGCTGCATCTTGGTCTCACTTCCAGTGATGTCATTGATACTGCACTTAGTCTACAGCTAGTGGAAGCGATCCAGGTCCTCTCTGAGGACATAGATGAGCTATGTCAGAGTTTGAAAGCCGGTGCGATTACCTATAAAGATACGCAGATGATAGGCCGGACACATGGAATACACGCTGAGCCTATCACCTTCGGCCTGAAGCTGGCCCTGTGGTGGACTGAGATGGAAAGGCAAAAGGAGAGGCTGGAGCAGGCCCTTAAGAGCGTTCGTGTGGGGAAAATCTCCGGCGCGGTTGGGACCCATGCCACTGTCCCGCCGCAGGTTGAGGAGCGGGTGTGCAGGAGGCTGGGCTTGGAGGCGGCACCTGTCTCGAATCAGATCGTTCAACGGGACCGCCATGCCCATTTCGTAACTACGCTGGCGCTGATAGCCGCCTCTCTGGAGAAATTCGCCACCGAAATTCGATCTCTCCAGAGGACGGAGGTCAGGGAAGTGGAGGAGCCTTTCGGAGAGGGCCAGACAGGCTCCTCCGCGATGCCCCACAAACGGAACCCGGAGCTTTCCGAGCGGGTGTGCGGCCTTGCCCGTCTGATAAGGGGACACAGTATTACCGCACTGGAAAACGTCGTACTATGGCACGAGAGGGACATAAGCCACTCGTCAGCGGAGAGACTTATTATCCCCGATTCCTGCCTCGCCCTGGACTACATACTGGGCTTATTCGTTGGGATAATACAGGGACTCAAGGTCTATCCTCAGAGAATGCGGCAAAACATGGAGAGTACTCAGGGCCTCCTGTTCAGCCAGCGGGTCCTGATTGCCCTGATAGAGAAAGGCCCTTCCAGGGAAGATGCCTACGAGCTTGTCCAGAGAAATGCCATGCGTGGGTGGGACGAGGGCATGGACTTCCGGGAGCTATTGAAATCCGATGCTGACGTGACCTCGTACCTATCCACGGACGAGTTGAGTGGGCTTTTTGACTACAGCTACTATTTGAGATATGTAGAGGAAACCTTCCGGCGCATAGGGTTGTTGGAGTACAATTTAACTACGGGTCAAATATCCGTTGAGTAGGAATATTTATGATTATTGAGACCTATCTGCCCAACCGGCTCCACAAAGGCAAAGTCAGAGACACCTACGACCTGGGTGACGGTCACCTCCTCATGGTGGCCACGGACCGTATCTCTGCCTTTGACGTTGTACTGCCCACCGGCATACCGTCTAAGGGCCAAGTGCTTTCTCGGATGTCTGCCTTCTGGTTTCGTCACACCGCCGGACTGATGAACAACCACCTCATCGGGATGGCGGACGACCCGAAGGTTGTTGAAGAATACAGAGGAAATGCCACGTTCGCCCTGGTGTCTCCGGAAATATCGCGGCAGTCTATGATCGTGCAAAAGGCACAACGTATAGATATCGAGTGCATCGTGCGGGGCTACCTTGCGGGCTCTGCATGGGCAGAGTACAGGCGGGATGGCACGGTTTGGGGCAATGAGATGCCACAAGGACTCAAGGAAGGGGAGGCCCTACCTGAGCCGTTGTTCACACCCACGACCAAGGCTGAAGAAGGCCATGACCAGAGCATGACCCACCAGGAAGTAGTGGATATGGTGGGAGAGCGTCTGGCACGACACCTGGAGGAGAGTAGCCTGTCCATTTACAGCTTTGCCAACGACTTTGCCCGGCAGAGAGGTATTATTCTGGCCGATACCAAGATGGAGTTCGGCCTCGTCAATGACAGTCTGATACTCATAGACGAGCTTCTCACTCCGGACTCCAGCCGCTTCTGGGATGCCTCCGGTTATGAGCCGGGGCGCTCTTTACCCAATTTTGACAAGCAGTATGTCAGAGACTGGCTCGATTCCCAGGGCTGGGACAGGGAACCGCCAGCCCCAACGCTCCCTGAAGACGTGGTGCGGAAAACCTCGGAACGTTATATTGAAGCTTACCGCCTTCTGACTGGCGAGGAATTTCCCAAAGCCTGAGCAACAAGGAACTTCTATTTATGCCGGAATCAAAGGGTCGCAGACAACGTAAGACCAATTCATCCAGGGCGAGAAGGAGAGGTAGCGGTACGTCTACGACGCCCAGCGCTCCTGAAACGGGAAGAAAGTTCACCTGGCCGCGATTGGGGTTCAGGCTGCGTGCCAGAACATGGAGGAGGGTACGTCGCTGGAGCTTTATAGGTGCGGCAGCGATGTTCGCGGCCCTCATCATTGGCAGCTTCGCACTATCTTCATTCCCTGGCGGTATTTTCGGCCAAGGGGGGGCAGCTTCCGCTGACGGCGCTCAAATCGGGAACCATTGGCACGCATCGCTTCTTATGGAGGTTTGTGGACAAGACATAGACCTCCCACCGTCTGATGGCGGTATACATTCTCATGGAGACAGGTTCATACATATTCACCCGTATATTGCGGACGAGGTGGGCTTGGCAGCCAATATCGGCCGTTTCTTTGATAGCTTTCCCCTTGAAATGGACTTCGACCGTGTAGAGACGCCTGAAGGAGGGCTCTTCCGGAATGGCGACACCTGCCCTGACGGTACTACAGGCACGGTTCAAGTCCTCGTTAATGGGCAGGACATTACCGAGAGCGCCAGGGGATATACCCCCGAGGACGAAGATGCGGTGGAGGTCTATTTCAGACAGGCTGAGAGGCAAGAGCAGCAGGATGTTCCGGAGCAAACTAACGAGGCGCAGCCGGAGGACCAGGAGCAGCAGGGTTCGTGATGTTTCTGGCTAAGATTTATATAACTCTCAAACCTACCGTTAACGACCCACAGGGACAGACGGTTCACGGTGGCCTAAAGGCCCTGGGGTTCGATGCGGTGGAAAGCGTGAGGATGGGCAAATACCTAGAGGTAAAGGTAAAAGTGGGCGAGCGCAGCAGGGCCGAGGCGCAGGTCGGTGAGATGTGTCATAAGCTGCTTTCTAACCCTGTTATAGAGAATTTCCACTTCGACCTGGAAGAGCTATCTTAGCCGTGTATTGTACCTTTAGTGCTGGGAATCTGCCCCGCCGCTCTGGGGTCCAACTCCACTGCGTGCCGCAACGCTTTGGCAAGAGCTTTGAACAGAGCCTCCGCTTTATGGTGGGAGTTCATACCTGTCATTATTTGAGCATGTAGTGTGATTCTGGACTCAATAGCGAAGCTCTCCAGGAAATGCCTGACCAAGTCCCCCGGCAGCGTCTCGACCATTTCATCACCCAGAGATATGTCCAGGGAGGCATAGCTCCTCCCGCTCAAATCGACCGCCACCATAGCCAGCGTCTCATCCAGGGGAACAAAGGCATGTCCCATCCTGCGTATTCCGCTACCCTCGCCCAACGCTTCCCGAAAGGCTCTTCCCAGGGTTATGGCGGTATCTTCCACCAGATGGTGCCAGCCTGTGGAAAGGTCCCCATCGGCTCGTAACGTTATGTCAATCAGCCCGTGCCTTGACAGTTGGGCCAAGAGGTGGTCCAGCATTCCATTGCCCGTCAGAATATCGTATTTTCCTTCGCCATCCAGGTCTATGGAAAGCGATATAAACGTCTCCCCGGTGCGGCGATCCATATCTGTCTGCCGTGGTCCCACGTTGCTGCTCCTTCCGTTTGTGGAGGCGATTTACGAATCGCCCTCACTATTCACTAAGGACGCCTGCCAGCGTCTCTATTACGGCGTCGGTCTCGTGGGGAAGTCCTACGCTTATTCTAACGTAATCCTTGAGCCGTGGGTTAGAAAAGTACCGTAGAAATATCCCTCTGCTCGCAAGACCTTCAAAGACTTGTTTTCCTTTCCATCTGGGAGCTGGCAAAGGATGAAGTTTGCCTGTGAAAGGCAGGGGCGCACACCGGGAATATCCTCCAGCAAGGAGAACATCCTATCCCGCTCGTTTACGATGGCGTTTACCCGCTTTACCAGGCCCTCTCTGTCCTCAAGAGAAGCCAGAAGTGCCACCTCTGCCGCCAGGTTCACGTTGTAGGGAGGTTTCACGCCCATCATCACCTTGGCAATGTCCGGATTCATTACACCAAGTCCGATTCGCAGACCGGCCAGACCTGCCCATTTGCTGAAGGTGCGTAGTATAACGAGGTTGGGGTACTCATGTACCAGTGGTATCATGGTCTGCCCACAGAACTCGTAGTAGGCTTCATCCACCACAACAAGAGTCCCCGTTTCCAGGAGTTGCCGGACCTGCCACTCCGGGGCCACGTTACCGGTTGGGTTGTTGGGAGATGCCAAGAAGATAACCTTGGTTCTTGGGCCGAGAGCCGACCTGGTGGCCTCCAGGTCTATCTCAAAGGAACCGTCACGGGCAACGGCCTCTACGTCACCACCGCATATACGTGTACACACCGAGTACATGCCAAAGGTGGGGGTATGGTCTATCGTCATGTCTCCCAGGCCGAGGAACATTCGGAGAGTCAGGTCTATAATCTCGTCGCTTCCATTACCGGCTACAATGTACTCCGGCTCCACACTCAGGTACTCGGAGAGGGCGTTCCGCAACTGACGCTGTTCCGGGTCCGGGTACAGATTATAGAGCTTGTAGTTTCCTAAGGCCTCCATTGCGCTGGGTGAAGGGCCGTAGGGGTTCTCATTGCCATTGAGCTTGATAACCTTATCCGGTGGTATGCCCGCTCTCTGGGCCAAGACCTCCATAGGGTCCACGCCCTGGTATATCTCAAGGCCCCGAATATGGGGTTGCAAAAGGCTCATCACGTCAGTCATAAAGCCGTCTCGCCTTGCGATTGCCCTGTGCCCCCGGACCCGTTCAAGTCGCTCAGCCTGACCTCCACGGCCCTTGCATGTCCTGTGAGTCCCTCTGCCCTGGCGATGACGGCGGCAGCCTTGGCCAGACTGCGGTATTCTTCAGACTTCAGACCAACAACGGGCATAGTCTTGAGAAAGTGGTGTACGCTTAGGGCGGAGCTAAAGCGGGCTGTGCCCCCGGTGGGCATCACGTGACTGGGGCCTGCCACGTAGTCCCCCATCACTTCAGGAGAGAAGGGGCCCAAGAACACCCCGCCTGCGTGCTTTACCTTACCGGCCCATGACCAGGGTTCTTTAACCATCATGCAAAGGTGCTCAGGGGCGATGTGGTTGGCAAGCTCCAAAGCATCGTCC
The DNA here is from genome assembly GCA_965219825.1 of Dehalococcoidia bacterium. Classification (GTDB taxonomy): domain Bacteria; phylum Chloroflexota; class Dehalococcoidia; order Lucifugimonadales; family JAGWBF01; genus JAGWBG01. The sequence goes on from OZ244792.1 coordinate 55,357, forward strand.
ATATCATCTACGAGAATCACCTTGCCCTGCCGCTCCAGGGATGCTCCAGCCAGTTCTCCGCGTTCCAGCGAAGCAAGCTGTTTATCCAGCTCCCCCTCAATCTCACCGACGAGGGCCAAAGACGTAGTGACCAGAATAGCCGATGCCTGTGGGTCGTGTTCTGCCTGGGCCAACATATCGGCGGCGCAGTAAGCGGGACTTGCCGTCTCGTCAGCAATCACCACCGTCTCGGTGGGGCCATAAAGGCCGTCTATATCCACCTGGCCGAAGACCAGTTTCTTGGCTAGGGTAACGAAGAGATTGCCGGGGCCACAAATCTTATCTACCTTTGGTACAGTCTCCGTGCCGAAAGCCATTGCGCCTATGGCTTGCACTCCACCTACCCGAAAGACCCGATCCACTCCCACCAGCTTTGCCGCTGCCAGCACAGCAGTATCAGGATTCTCGCCGTCTCTAGGAGGTGTAGCCAGGACTATTTCTTTTGCTCCGGCTACCCTTGCGGGTATGGCTGTCATAAGCACTGTCGAAGGGTATGACGCGGTGCCGCCGGGCGCGTATATGCCCACACGTTCTATGGGTACGACCAACTCACCAATACCTGAAGAGAGGTCCACCCAGCTTTTACGCATAGTGGCCCTGTGAAAATCGTCTATACGACTAGCCGCAAATTCCAGGGCTTCTACCAGGGCCTTTGGCGCTTGCTGATATGAATTGTTAATCTGCTCCTTGGAGACCTCAAGGCCGTCTAGCTCTGTGCCATCCAGGATACGTGTGTAATATCTGAGGGCACTATCGCCCTGTAGCCGGACATCCTCAAGAATACGCTGGACAGACTCCAGAGGGGATAGCCGTTCTCCAAATACCTTCTCCGTCCTGTCTATCACCTCCGGGGGTACGGAGTCCACGTCCAGAACATCTACCCGGGAAAGCTCCTTCCGGGCCTCGGCCACCCCTTTAATCACTTTCAGGTACACTGAGGTACTCCTTTATTAAGCGTACGGAACTTTCAACAACTTTTTCCTGGTAGGAGGCTATCCGGTCTTCAGGAATTTTATCATATATGCGTTCCAGGCTGTCGGGTACACTCCGGAGAAATCCCTCTACCGTTTCCAGAGCGTCCGGTGTATCTTGGTACATTCTGCGTGTCGCGAACCGCAAGCGCTCCCACGTGAAATCCCGCGTGGTGAACTCGGTTACCCATTCTCTCCACTTGCCAAGAGTCTCGGTGTCTATAAACCCTACGTCCACCCCGGACTCCGAGCCGTCAAGTGAGGTCCGCACCTGTTCTCTATCCCCCAATTCATCCCAGGCTACCCTGTCCATCTCCAACTGAAGAGCTCTGTCACAGATGTTGGCCTCTACCTGGTCCTGGAAGAGATGGCAGCCGTCAAAATAAGGACGGTACATCTCCACAATCCAGGTCTCATCGGATATGAGATGGGTGAAATACCCGGAAAGGAAAACCTTGGTTGGGTCGCTGACCCGGGATGAGTCGGAGAGGTCGGGATGAGTCAGGAAAAGACCCTGCGCCCCGGCGCCAATGTCTTGAAAGGTAAGGGGGGCGAAGTGGGTCTGATCGCGCTTCCATTTGGTCATAATCCTGATGTCCGGGGACGTAGACCCGAGAAGGAAGCAACCCAGGTGCCTATCTATAATGGGGTGGCCGGCCCTGGAGGCGGCCTGCAAGGCCAGGCTTATATGGGTCGGCAAGTTTGGCACATCAGCCTCCTCGACTAGATTTTAGCGCTCTGCCTTGCGGTCTTGCATTTACCGGAGTCAGGCGCGCGCGTCTGCACCGGTCGCACACCAAAGCGAGCACCTACTCGCCGGAACTAACGCTAACAGTTGACGGCTGAACGTTGACCTCGAAGGAGTCCAGTAGCCTCTGGTAAGCCTGGCACCGGTCTTTGAAGAGATAGCTCACCTGTGATGCTGATACATCTATTCCCCCCGCCACGCGCAAATGGTCCACCGCGTCCAGGAGCTTTTCTCTGGGTACCAGCAAGCTTACGGAGTACCAGTCCTCTTCCTCAACATTATATACCCTGGAGATAGTGGGACCTTGCAGGCCCGCCAAATCGGGTCTGGCGAGTACGTTAGAGCTAAGCTCCTCGGCGGAGGATGCCCTTACGTTGGCGGTAATCCGGTAGAAAGACCCCGCCCTCAGATAGCCTTCCATTACCTCTAGCATCGCACGAGCCAACCTCAAACACCCCGGAGACATCTCGAGTAGCTCGCGATTACCTATCAAACAGGCCTGGGATACCAGAAAAGTGCCGTCCTCCACAGTCCTCAATCTGTTCTCTCGAAGGGTAGCACCACTGGCGGTTATATCGGCTATAAGATCGGCGTAACCCGCTGCGGGTGCCGCCTCCAGGGAACCGCTTGCCTGTACCAGAGAGAAGTAGTTGATCCCCTTGCTATAGAGGAATCTTCGCAGCAACCGTGGGTATTTCGTAGCGATGCGAAGCTGTCTCCCCCCCTGACGGAACTCCAGAGCGAGGTCGGCCAGATCGTCCACAGAGCCCACGTCCAACCATGAATCAGGAACAGCCAAAACAAGCTCACAGTGGCCAAAGCCCAGGTTTTCTATTATGGGTATGACCGGGCTGGCGTCATGCCGGTATTCCAGGTAACGGTCCAGTCCGGTAATCCCTAGCTCTGCGCTGCCCTCCTCAACCTTCTGGGTTATGTCCGACGTGCGTTGAAATAGCACCGTAACACCCGGCAAAGTAGGAATACGGGCCATATAACGTCGAGCGCTTGGCCGGTCCACAGGTGCGCCACAGCTTTTCAAGAAGGCCAGGGAAGGGTCGTATAGGTCACCATCGCTGGGCAGCACTAGTCTGAGTGAACCTTCAGCAAGACCATTCGCTGAACCCTTGATAGGCTCTTCTGCCAACCTGCTCAAGCCCACCCTACTGGACAGACGAGGGGGTTGAGTCAGAGCTAATTCGTCACTAGACTTCATGTGTGGTGCTCGTTCCATCACTGTCTACCGCTATGATTTTCGTTATGCCTTTCGTCCGCGCGTATGAGATGCCCTGCTCAACGCTCATGCCGCATACGTCTACCTCTACGGGTGTTCCTTTACAGCGTATCTCTTGGGCCAAGCGACAGGCTTCCACATACGCACCAGTACCGTCACTCAACACTAGCACGTAGTCCGGGGGATTGTCACCTCTCTGCTGTGACGTACCTGACTGTTCGAGGACATTCAACAGGGGTTCCAGGGCATAGGCGAAACCTAGTGCAGGCATGTTCGAGTGGCTTCCCAGGGCTTTTGCCAGACCATCGTACCTCCCACCGCCCCCTAGAGTTGTCTCCATACTGGGGTGACTTAGCTCGAAAATGATGCCATTGTAATAGGCCAAGTCCCGCGCCAGTCCGAAGTCCAGGACTACAGTGGTGCCGTGTATTCCGGAAGTGTCCAAGAGTTCCATGACTTCCGTGATTCTGTTCAGCACCCCTGGGTCTAACCTATATGACGTTATGAGTTCACCAGCCGCCTTAATACAGAAAGCCGGGTCTCCCTGGAGGCCCGCCAGTTGCTGCGCTATCTCCAGCCCGCGTTGCAGCCTGGCAAGGTCATCGCCCCCACGAAACTTACGGAGCATACGTTCCACTACCTCCGAGGGTTCTCTCTGGCCCAATGAACCAACCTCGGCCCACTGAAGGAACCCATGCAACAACTCTCTTGCTCGATCTTCCTCCATCCCCACAATGGATGCGCCGAGATAGCTTTGCTGGGGTCCGGCAGAAAGGAGACGTACCTGCTTCGCTCTCTCCAGCACCTTGCCGATCCCATCCTGCCCGCTTTTCAGGTCACCTATACTGCTTAGTATGAATATTACTGCCCTCTCAGATAGACCAAGCGATTCCAGGAGCTTGTGAAGCACACCGAGGTCTCCCACAGCCAGGCGGTGTCCACTAAGTCCCATGCCGGATAGCGCCATGCAACTGAGTGACAGGACCTCTGCATCAGCTCTGGGATCATACGATCCCAGAAGCTCTGCACCAACCTGGGTAAACTGACGAGATATGTAGCTATCCTTTTCGTAACGGAAGACGGGGCCTGCATATTGCGCGCGTATGGGCAGGCGATTTGTGGTGTCCTTCTCGAGGACGCGCCTCACGATTGAGGCGGTGTATTCCGGGCGTAGGCTCACCTGGTTGCCACCCGGGTCAATGAAGGTGTACATGCGGGCCGCCAACTCACCGCCGGACTTTCGCAGGAACAACTCTGTCGGCTCAAGAATCGGTGTTTCAACCATCCGGTAGCCGTGAAGTGAAAAGAACTCCCTTAGATAATCCTGGCCTGCCCTGAGGCGTTGCCAGGACTCCTGAAGGATGTCATGCATTCCGTGGAGGTGTTGAAGCTTTTCCATATACTTGGGTGATAGTATTCTACACCAAAACAGGGTTTGGGGGGAAGGGTAGGAGGAGCGCATACGGGAACTATCCGCATCGTGTGATAAGCATGAAATTTCCACGTATGAATGGGGTATGTCATAGGCAGTCGCGGGGTAGGCCGGTAATTCTGTGGCAATTCCCCGGGGCAAATTCAGGGGATGAACTCGATGAGTACCCGAAAAGAAACGCTACTGCTTCACGGATGAGCCATCAGGCCGCCGTCTATGTAGATAGGCTGCCCAGTAGTATAGTCGCAGGAGTCAGAGGCAAGGTACACGAGAGCTGGAGCGATGTCTCTTGGGTGTCCCCTCCGACGCAGGGGGATGAAGCGCACCAGAAGCTCCTTCTGTGCCTCCTCCGGGGGCAACTCCTCCGAGCTGAACCAGCCGATGCCGATGGCGTTGACCCGTACGTTCTGTCTCCCCCACTCGAGGGCTAGGGCCTTGGTCAACTGAAGGACGGCGCCCTGGCTGGCGCAGTAGGCGGCAGAGTTCGATAATCCCCGCTCCGCCAATCCGGACAATATGTTAATTATTCTTCCGCTGCCTTGCCGGAGCATCCGCGTTCCCGCCGCGCGGCACGTCAGGAAGACTGACCTGACGTTCCTATCCATTACCGTCTCGTATTCGGTAACCGTGACCTGGTCAAAGGGTTTCCCAAACTCGGTCCGCAAGTTGTTCACCAGTATGTCCACGCGCCCGAAGTGATCCAGGGCACCGATGAAAGCCATCTCCACGTCGTGCTCACTGGTATGGTCACATAGAATGCCATGAGCTTCTCCACCAAGTACGTTAGCCCTGCGCACCGATTCCCCCATCACATCGGCACTGCTCGCAGCGACGAAAACGCGGGCGCCGGCCTCCGCCAGTACCTCAACCAGGTAGGGAGTGAAGGCGTTGGTGTCGAGGGTGCCATCCCCGGCGACAATAGCAACTTTATTGGTCAGCCTGTACTCTTCAAGAATGGGCAACGTTGCCTCCGAATCTGTCAGTGTTCATATTGCCTTGGGATAGGCTTTAGACCTGCCACTACTACGAATTAGGTGGCCGTCTTGCGCACTGAGTTACCTTGCTTACTTGTATGGTCACTCGTATGGCACTATCGGTTGGGAGCCTACGCTAGGGGTATCTCAGGGGCATGACCGGTAGGGGCGAACCCTCCGGCAAGTCCTCCACCATCCATGATAATCATCTCTCCATTCATATAGTTGGAAGCATCAGAGGCCAAGAACACAGCGATAGGGCCTATATCTTCGGGGTTCCCCAATCTGCCTATAGGGATTACGTTTCCTGAACCTGGCAAACTCTGTCTGAAGGAATCCGTACCTCTGGTCGGTATGAATCCCGGCACGATAGTGTTGGCAGTGACCCCATAGCGCCCCAGGCTCATGGCTAGGGTACGTGTCAGTTGGAGCATACCGCCTTTGCTACAGGTGTAGATATACAGGTCCCTGACGCCGCGCAGACCGAACCCCGATGCCACGTTGATAATCTTGCCACTACCACGGTCCACCATATATTTGGATACTGCCCGGGCACAGTAGAAGGCTCCGCTGAGGTTTGTATCTATGCCGGCGCGCCACTCCTCGTCGGTAACTTCCCATATAGGGGTGGGGCTATTTTCTGCCGTCCTTCCGGCATTATTTATCAATACGTCTATCTTGCCAAGCTCCTCAAGGGTGCGCGCCACCATGCGCGCCACCTGGCTGGAATCACTGACATCCGTGGGGATGGCCAGGGCTTTCCGACCCAGCGCCTCTACCTCAGCAGTGGCCTCTTCTATAGGGCCTTGCCTCCTGGCTGCAACGGCCACATCGGCGCCGGCCCTGGCAAGAGCTCGGACCATGGCCCTTCCCAAGCCGGTCCCGCCACCCGTGATGATGACTACCTTCCCATCCAAGCTAAGCCGCTCAAGCAAGGGTTACCCCCTGTCCCCGGCTTTGACGGACAGCGTCACTTCTCCTGCCGGAAGGACTGAAAGTGTACCGTCACCCTGTCGTAGCATGAGATTCCCTACCTTATCCACATCTTCAGCGAACCCTGTGTATAGGTCATCATGCCATCGGACCTCAACGTGTGTGCCCAACGTCTCCAGATGGTCCCGCCACTCATTGACTGCTTGCTCGAGACCGGGTCCGAGCATAGCAGGACCGGTGACATCATTCCTGTCTTGCTGAAGGGCCGGGGTCGACTGTAGTCGTAGAGGTAGGTATATACTATCCATTTCATGGAGCAGGTTTTTCAGCAAGATTCCCCGGTCTATCCCCCTGCCTGACTCTGCATTGAGGCTTGTGGCTATGTTGGCTAGTCCGTATGAGGTGGAGGGTGCGATAGAGACATTTATTCCAATCCCTACAATGGCATATTGGACGCTGTTATCCTGGACGGCATTTTCCACCAGGATGCCGCAGACTTTCCTGCTGCCCAGTCTCAGGTCGTTGGGCCATTTGATAGTTGGCTCCAACCCTGTGGTCTTCCGTATGGCACGCAGGACCGCCACGCCGGATAGCAAGCTGAGGTACTGTAGGGACTGTAAGGAGGGTCGAAGAACAATTGACAGGTATAAATTCCCGGGCTGAGACACCCACGCCCGCCCGAACCTACCCCGTCCGGCAGTTTGCTCCTCAGCCAGAATCACCGCGCCCTCCTTTACGCCCTCCTGAGCTCGGCGGACTGCTTCATCCATGGTGGAGGAGAGGTGCCGGAAGTAGGCAATTCGGTTGCCAACCACCCGTGTGTATAACCCGTCCCGTAGCATCCCCGACACTATATTCCCGGTCAAATCTATTCCCTTCACCAGCCAACCATGCTAAGGTCCGTTGTGCAATAGAGCTGTCATCGGTCTCACGTGAGGAGCAACATTCTCCGATTTGCTCTATACTTGCCGATCACCCGCGACTGGGCAGTGAAATTATGGCCCTCCCCCCGATCATACGCCCACTTTCTTCATTGGACAAATATACGTCGCACTCTACCAGGTATTCTCCGCTCTCTTCCCGTTTGTCGGTCACCACGGCACTGATAGAAACGGACTTGTGAGGCACGGGCTGACGGAAGACTACGTCCAAGTGCTTCAGAACTACGCCGGGCGACCAGTCCGTGAGGAGCCGGGCCATTATGGCCATGCTCATGATTCCCGGGACAATAGGGCCGGGTAGACGCACCTGTTTCGCTGTGTCAGCATCGGTGAAACGGTTGGGCATGGCCGCACCCGTGACCTCGCAGAAGGCTATCACCGACTCATCACTTATGGCCTCCTCCAGGGGGCCAATTTCATCCCCTAGCTCGACATCCTCGTAGTACCCAATCTGCCCACGTGCCATATCACCCTCTACTCTCTTGCAGCGTAAGACTCTTGAACCTCCGCTACCGTCTCACCCCTTTGGTTAGTGAACGTAGTCGCCCACACAATGAATACCATTGTTCCCGATCGGCCTGTCTTTGGATACACTTCTTTGAGGTAGGATGAAGCCATCAAAGAGTCGCCGGCGTGGATATTTGCTATGGGTTCTACCATCTGGCCGGCATGGAAACGCGCCTTGCCAAAGTTGAGTCTGATGTCGGGAATTATCACCTTGCGAAGAAAGATGGTACATAGAGTAGGCGGCGCTATGATGGTGGGATAGCCTGCCTTCTTGGCCTCTTCCTCATCGGTGTAGACCGGATTAGTCTCACCGATGGCCTTACAGAAATCTTGAATTAGCTCCTTGGTTACTTCAATGGGTCCTGCCTGATGGTCCTTGCCCAGAAGGGACCGGTCATAATCCAATTCCAGCGCCATTGTCAGACTCCTTATTTACCTGTTGGAGAATCACCCGGTAGAGTATCTTCAAGCCGAACGGGGGCGAATTCCCCCGACAAAAGCGCCTCCACCAGCGCTTGCTCACTCCGTATTTCCGCCTTGAAGCTGGTCATACATGCCACGATGTTGCTGACCAAGTGTGCATCGCTCCCGCCGATCTGAAGTAATTGTTGCTCCTGGGCAAGATGCAGAGCCCTCTCGTTCTCACCCTTGCGACTGCCTCCATTGAGGGTTTCCACAATATGCACGTCGGGGAACTCGAAACCCTGCTCAATGAACTCGCATAACCCAATGCCAGCCCTGCCGGGATGGGCGGGAACGGCGATTGCTCCATGCCCCCTTGCTTCCTTCATTAGCTCATTGGAATCCATGGTCACGTTTGAGAAGTCTATAGCTTTTAGCAGCTTGTCGTTCACACCGTAGACCAGGAAATGCCCAAATCGAGTATCAAGCTCGGAGCCTTTCAGCACTCGCACTCCATACTCCTGGGCCAATGACGAGTATTCCACGTCCCTATCGAACTTCCGGTGCTCGGTGAGGACAATTGCATCCACAGTATGTCCACGACCTCTGAGCACCTGTATCCATTTCAGGTACTGCTCCACCGTGGCCCTTGAGTCATCGGAAGAGACGGAATGGCAGTGCATGTCTATGTACATCCAGTCGGTATTACCTCCTTGTGGGTGGTCAAGGTCATCGCTTGCAAAGTTCAGGTCTAATAATAGTGTCTCATGGTATGTTTTATCAATCTCCCTGTTCAGCCACCCAAGCGCGTGCTCAACCATGAGGAGAAGGTATGTCCAAGCGTGACAGGATCGTCCAAGAGCAGTGGAACACTGGCATTGATTGGGGAAATCTTCACGTGTATAAACCCTGGGCCATCCACCTCGGTGGCAGATGCCAAGGCCCTGCGCAACCCATCCCCATCTTCGGCCTTCCAGGTCTTGAGCCCGCAGGACCCTGCTATGGCAGCGAGGTCAAGCTGATCCGTGAATGTGGGTTGGCCTCCTGTAGAAGCGTAAGACTCGTTGTCCAGCACTATAAGCAGCAGCTTCCGGGGCTGTAGATAACCGATGGTGCTAAGAGCATTCATGTTCATGAGCATACCGCCATCACCTTCCACCCCTACACATCTACTGATTTGGCTTTTCTCCAATGAAAGGCTCAGGCCAAGGACGATGGAGCTTACAAGGCCCATAGAGTCCACCACGTAGAGATGGTTCTGCTTCCTGTCCACGTGGGACATTTCGCGGGAGGTAGCCCCACAAGTGAAGACCACGGGATCATTGGGGAACTCCTTCGAGATGGCGCTCAAGACATCAATTCTTTGGATTTTATTGCTCATATAGGCTCTTATAGCTAGGCGCTTTGCTTAACGATGGCTACGTCCAATTACTCCTTCAGATTGAGAAAGACTATGACGGGTCTGTGGGTGAGGTGCATATACTCGTAAGACCTCATAATTGCCAAGGGCCATTGGTCAACGGGTACACGATAATCAAGGACGAAGGCCTTCAGGTTCATGGACTCCACCATCCTGATGGCGTGTTCAGAGTAGGTATGCACCGCTGCATTGAACTCCCCGAAACCTCCTCTGCGTATGGCTAGTATGAGCATAGGCATGTGATAGGCCAGGGCAAAGGTGGTGAGGGCCACCATGGAGTTGCCAAGCCCTACGTCCTGGTAGAAAAGCACCCCCTTCTTCCCGCCCATGGCCAGACCGGCAGCTATCCCTATACCTTCCTCTTCTCTGGCCACGGAAAAACACTGCACGGTGGGATGATGCCGGAAATGCTGGATAACCGGAGAGCCATAGCTGTCAGGAACATGGATAAAGTAATTCAGCCCAATTTCTTCCAAGCCGTCTATTACGGCCGCGCAGCCCTCTTCTCGTATCCCCATAGCCTGATCCTTTTGTAGCCAGTCTTGTGAAAGCCTCAAGGAAAGCCAGGTAGACCTATAAGCCGGGTTCTGTGCTCCGGTACTCGACCGGAGCGGTGACCATCTCTCTAGGTCCGCCGTTACCGGCGGACTCAAGCGGCCAACCCGGGAACGGGCCGGGCGCCCATAGTCCCCCTATTCGGCCTTGCTCCAGGTGGGGTTTGGCCGCCGCCATGTCACCACGGCCGGCCGGACGCTCTTACCGTCCGTTTTCATCCTTACCCCGGCGGCCTCAGCCCTATGGTTATGCTCAGGGTGAGTACTACCGAGGCGGTATGGTCTCTGTGCCACTTTCCGTCCCCCGGACGACGTAGAACGCCATCCGGAAGCCTGGGCGTTACCCAGCACCCTGCCCGGTGGAGCCCGGACTTTCCTCTCCCCCGTCACCGGAGCAGCGGTCACCCGGCCTACCTGACCTTCAAGAATTTAGCACATACTCTGTGGGTGGTCAAGTCGGAAGCGCATGTCTATGGGTGTATCCAAGGTGTTGGGATGAACCTCTTAACCTTGTCCCGTTAATCTAGTTGACGTAGAGGATTCGCCCGCAGCTATTGCAAAGGACCGTTTCCCGTCCTACTCTGGCCCGTTGAAGCTGATTGGTCGGCAGGGTCATTCGACAGCCTCGGCAGAGTCCCCGTTCCACTTTGGCGATGGCAACGCCTCCTTTGGATAGACGGAGTCCTTCGTATAGCTTTAGCTCTTGAGGGCCCACTTGGGCAACCAGCCCCTCGCGACGGGTCCCCAGACCTGCTAACGTCTCCTCTGCTTGCCTACTCTGCTCGGCCAACTCCTTCTGGCTTACCTGCCAGCGTTCCTCAGCCCGATTGGTTTCGTCCTTAAGGGAGCTGACTCTTCCCTGGGCCTCATCCAGCTTCTCCATTGCCGCCAGAAGATTATCGTCCAACTCCTTTAGCCGGTCCCGCAGAAAGGTCGCTTCCTTCTCAAAACCTTCCAGCTCGCGAAGGTTCGTTACCGTACCGCCATAGAGCCTTCCCTCTACTCCCTGTAGCTTCTCCCTCACAGATTCTATGTCCAACTCTTGAGACCTCTGCTTAACACGTAACTGATTGAGGGAATCGCTCTGAGTATCAAGCGCCCGATGCATGACGTCCAACTCCGTCCTATTACCTATCCGGCTGTCCGCCGAGGAGATGATACCGTTGCACTCTGCTATTTTCAGGTCCAGTTCTTGGAGTTCGTATAAGTGTCTTATAGTAGTCATTGCGGTTATAGCACCAAATATGAATTGTACGTTCCGATGCCACTCATATTGTCCGGGTCTATTGTCTAGGATTGTAGGGAGCCGCCGGTATATTGTCAACGGCGTAGACACAGGTGCAATCAGGCCGTATACGTGATACAATCATCACAACAAATTCTCGACCAGGGGTGGCGGTTTGCTTTGCATTTATAATACGCTAAGCAAGAGAGTAGAAGAGATAACAACCCTGGAACCCGGTGTTGTCCGCATGTACACCTGTGGCCCCACCGTGTACCGCTATGCCCATATAGGGAACCTCCGCACTTACCTTATGGCCGACTGGATCAGACGCATACTGGAGCACCGTGGGTACAAGGTAACCCATGCGAAGAATATCACGGACGTGGGCCACATGCGTCAAGAGATGCTGGAGACCGGTGGGGATAAGGTCATCCTTGCGGCCCTTGCGGAAGGCAAGACACCCGGGGAGATTGCCCAGTTCTACGCTCAGACTTTTCACCGGGATGAGGACAAGCTGAATATCCTTCCAGCCCACCACTTTCCGTGGGCCACCGACCACGTCCAGGAGATGATAGCCGTAATACAACGACTCTTTGAGAACGGCTACGCATACCGGGCCGGAGACAACATCTATTTCGATGTCAGCAAGTTCACTGATTACGGCAAGCTTTCCGGTAATGTTCAGGAAGGTCTGATGGAGGGGGTGAGGGCAGAGGTGGACCCCCTCAAGAGGGACCCCAGGGATTTCACACTCTGGAAAACCGCAGAGCCGGGCCGGGAGATGAAGTGGGATAGCCCCTGGGGTGAAGGATTCCCAGGTTGGCACATTGAGTGCTCGGCCATGTCTACCAAATATATGGGTGAGCAGATGGACGTTCATACCGGCGGGGTTGACAACATCTTCCCTCACCATGAAGACGAGATAGCCCAGAGCGAGGCTGCTTTCGGCAAACCTTTCGTGCGCTACTGGGTACATGGGCAGCACCTTCTGGCTGATGGCGTAAAGATGGCGAAGTCCGCAGGAAACGAGTTCATTCTGGACGACCTGGAACAGAGGGGATTCGACCCAATGTCCTTCCGCTATCTTTGTCTCACATTGAGGTACAGGCACCGTATGAACTTTACCTTCTCAGCTCTGAAGGCCGCTGAACGGGCCTTGACAAGCTTGAGAGACCGGGTATGGGAGTGGCGTAACCTCCCTCCCCTTGCCGTGCAACCGGAGGAAGTAGAGGAATGGAAGGCCCGTTTCGCCAATACTGTTAATGATGACCTCGACTTGCCCAGGGCCCTTGGGCTCACTTGGGAGATGGCGCGTTCCCGGTTGCCGGACCAAGCCAAGCTTAATGTTCTGCTGGATTTCGACCAAATCCTCGGACTACGTCTGGATGCGGTTCCCGCCAGGTATGACTTGCCTCAAGAGGTACAATCAACGGTTGCCGAGAGGACCGGACTCCGCCAGGAGGCCAACTATCAGCAAGCTGATGAGCTTCGTTCCACCATTTCATCCGTTGGCTACATGGTAGGGGACGGGATGGCCGATACGAGGGTCCGCCCCAAGACTGTCTTGGAGAAGCAAGAGGAGCGCTGGAATACCGTATCCTCTTCAAAGGAAGTTGAGTCTTATCTTGACCGGACGCCGCAGTTAGATTTTTCCTTCGTCGTTACCGCAAGCAACTACATTGAGGACGTAAAGCGTTGTACTCAAAGCATTCTAAAGTGGTCCGAAGGGCACACGGTTGAGTTGATTGTGGTAGACAATGGCTCCATTGATGGCACGTCGGACTGGCTTGAGGAACTCGGGCAGCGAGACTCCCGCGTCAAGGTCATCCACTGTGACCACGTGCTTGGGGAAGGCGCAGCCAAGAACATCGGCCTGAAGCAGAGCTTAGGTCGGATTATAGTGATACTGGATACCTCTGTGGAAATAGAGGGAGACACCCTGGGACCCATTGGACGCTGGCTACAGGATAGGTCAATCGGGATAGTTGGGCCCTGGGGATTGATTACCGAAGACCTCCTCCACTTCCATGACGAGGTACTGTCGGGCGATGCAGACGCGATGCAGGCCTATTGTATAGCTTTCCGGCGCGACCTGCTTTCAAAGGTGGGTCTCATGCGGGAGACGTTCCGCTTCTACCGGAACCTGGACCTGGACTTCAGCTTCCAGGTCAGGGACCAGCATAACCGGATAGTGGCAGACGGGACACTCCCTATGGTACGCCATGAACACCGCCAATGGAACGCCCTTGGAGAGGTGGAACGGGACCAACTCAGCTTCAAAAACTTCAAACGCTTCTACAAGAAGTGGGGCGAGAGGTCTGACCTCCTGGTGTCTAGCGGAGGAGAGAGACACTCCCATTAGCGTTATGAGCTATGCCCCATCAGGAAAACCGGTCTCCTCACGGAAACTATTGTGCCGGATCCAAGTATTGGCGTCTTGTATCGCCCGGTGGCGCGGGTAAATCCCATCTTTCGGAGGTGGTAACTCCATGACCCCAGAAGAACCGTTCCGGCGTGGGATGGTTGTAGTCGCCCACGCCGATGATGCCGAGTATGGATGTTCAGGGACTGTGTCGAAATGGTGCAAGGAGGGCATGGAGGTGGTGTACGTCCTCTGTACTGACGGTAGTAAAGGTAGCAGCGACCCCGAAATGACTCCTGAGCGATTAGTGGAGATACGACGCCAGGAGCAGCTTGCGGCAGCGAAAGTGCTGGGTGTGAAAGACGTGATATTTCTTGGCTACGCGGACTCCATGCTCCAGCCGACCCTTGAGCTACGCCGGGCCATCGCCGGAGAAATCAGGAGACACAAGCCTGATATACTGATCTGCCAAAGCCCTGTGAGGAGCCTTAACGGTACTGGCTACATCGGCCATCCCGACCACATGGCGGCTGGAGAGGCGGCGTTGTCAGCCGTGTTCCCCACGGCCCGCGACCGGATGACATTCCCTGAGCTACTTGAGGAGGGGCTGGAACCCCACAAGGTGAGGGAAGTCCTGGTGATGGACCATGGGGAAGAAGCCGACAAATGGATTGATGTCTCAGATACTATTGATATAGCCACTGAAGCGCTAAAGCAGCACGTATCTCAGGTGGGGGATAATCACGAGGGCGACGGTTGGATGCGAGAATGGCGGCAGAGGACGGGCCAGCATCATGGCATGAAGTACGCCGAGGCCTTCAAGCATTTTCATTTCCACTAGCCTGCTTCAGACTCACCTAACACCACTCGGACGGAGGGAGAACCTATGGCATCTGATATTTCCAGCGCGACAGAGCCCTATGTATACGTCGGTGCGGGGGCGGGTGGCCTCTATCGAAAGATGCCCGGCGAGGACCGGTGGGAGGAGCTTACCAACGGTCTCCCATCTGCACCTGAAGTCCGGGTAATCGCCATCCATCCCTTCCAGCCTGACGTAGTGTTTGCCGGTACTCAGGACGGGGTTTATAGAAGTGGCAGCCGTGGCAATCATTGGAGACGATTGAACTTGCCGGTGACAGGAAGTGTGGTCTGGTCGCTGATGTTCCAGACCCATAGGCCCAGCGTGATGTACGCCGGTATGGCACCTGCACAAATCTTTCGGACCCAGGACGGGGGCGATAGCTGGGAGCCGTTACCAATCGTGTTGGGCCAGGACGTAGTGTCAATGTCATTTCCCACCCGTGTTATAGCTATGGCAATAGACCCCATCCACCCCCAGGAGATGTATGCTGCCCTGGAAGTGGGGGGCGTAATCCGTAGCTTGGACGGCGGAGAGACCTGGAAGCCAATCAACAAAGGTCTGGCCGAAGGAGGAGAGGACCGGTTGGACCTCCACGGGGTGCAGGTGAGCGCGGCTCAACCCGGCACCGTGTACATCAGCACCCGCGAAGGAATGTTTCGAGGTGCAGAAAGAGGCAATACTTGGGAACCCATTGATCTCAAGAGCTACTCCCCAATTTCTTACACCCGCGACCTGTTAATATCCCCACGGCACCCCGACACTATGTATGTTTCCGTCGGCAGAGCGGCACGCAGTGAGGTCGGAGCACTGTTCCGTAGCCACAACTTGGGAGGGACCTGGGAACGCGTAGACCACGATCTGACACCTCAGAGCACCATGATGGCGGTGGCAATCAACGCGCGACACCCTTCACAAGTATTCTGCGCCGCTCGCGATGGACAAGTTTTCGGGTCCTTGGATGACGGCGTTACCTGGAAAGAGTACCCCCTGCCCGAGACAGCTAGGGAAGTGTATGCCCTGGCTGTAGGGTAAGCGTGGGCTACTGAAGAAAGCTTGTTCTCTTGCCAGTGCCAAAGGGCAGGTTTACAATGTGCGCAACGAAATGTCAGAGGTGATAGCTATGTACGACAGACCTCAGCTAGGACTGGACCAAGTGCAAGCAGCTATGGATGCTATGCTTGAGCAGGCCACCAAGGAGCCGGACCGGCCCGTGGCGATAGCCATTGTGGACGAGCAGGGAAACGTTCTCTCTTATGCCCACATGGACAAGTGCAGGACTCTCCCGCGTCAGCTGGCCATAAAGAAGGCTTACACTGCGGCTGTTAGAACAGTTGACTCAGGCGCCTATGCTGCGTCGCTTGTGAGCGGTGGCCGGATTGTGTCGGAGATGGGAGATGCCAATCTCGTGGCGGTGCAGGGTGGAGTTGTTATCATCCAGCCAGGCGACGGTGTCATCATGGGTGGCATCGGTGTTAGCGGCCTCTCTGCTCAGGAGGACGAGGACCTGGGTCGAGTTGGTGTACAGGCGTTGAACCTGTAGTCAGGAGAATTTTATCTCTTCTTGCTATTGAGGCGAGGGGCGGCCTTGAGATTCAGATTAAGCAGTGAACCATACGCTCTCAAGCAGGCTCCGGCACCACGTCCTTGTCCAGAAGCAGGCAAGCTTCACCCCACTGGTGGGGGCTGTTCAGGTTCCAGTTGTCTTGGTATTCAATGGGTTTGAGCCTGATTCCCTCGTCTCCCCCATAAATGAGCATGGCGACGCCTTCGCCCGAGTCCTCCACGAGGACAGCGTAGGCAGCGCATTCGCCGGAAGCCGACCAACCGGTGACATCGCACAGGTGGTCTTCACCGTAGGGGTTTGAGGCCGTTACCCTGGACACCCTTATGGGAACTTCCATAGCATCAAAGACCCGCGTAAGAGACATTGGGCAATTGGCGCTTTCCGATACTTCTATTTCAATGAACATGGTAATGGACCTCGTTTATTCTTGAGGTGAATTTCACGCTGCGTGGGTGAGCGATCAGGTACTAGCGTCCCACACGGCGGGCCGGGGACCGGCTAAGTCCTCAATCGAAGATTCAGTTTCTACCATGCGTAGACCCATCTCACTGCCGAAGTGGTACACCAGGCTATATGCCACCGTATCCACGTCCACAAGACTTCCTAGCTGCCCCTTCATGGAGGTTACATCCTTATCGGTGATACCGCAGGGAATGATGTGGTCGAACGCGGAGAGGTCGGTACTCACGTTTAGAGCCAGCCCGTGATAGGTGACGCCTCTGCTTATCTTGACACCTATGGCGGCAATCTTCCTGCCTCCAACCCAAACTCCCGTCAACCCTTCTATCAGACCGGCCACTATGCCGAAGTCGGCCAGCGTCTGAATGATTACCTGTTCGAGGGTGCGGACATACTTAACGGGGCCACCCCACTCTCGCAGGTTCAGCACAGGGTACGCCACTAGCTGGCCGGGGCCGTGAAAGGTGACCTGGCCGCCTCGGTCTATTTCGTAAAGGGAAATGCCAAGCTCAGAAAGCTCTGCATCATTCATCATGACGTGGTCTCGGCTGCCTCTGCGCCCAATGGTGTACACAGGCGGGTGTTCAAGAAGTATAAGGGTGTTGGGTCGTGCGCCATCGGCCACCTCTTGAGCGAGGGCCTTCTGTGCCTCCCATGCTCGCAGGTATTCTACAACCCCCACCCTGGCTACTCGACATATCGTTGGAGGTGGCAATATGAATCCTCTCAATATATAGACGTATCAGGCCCCAAGGCCTCAAGCCGGCGCTTCACCGATTGAAGAAACGCACCGGATTCGGCCCCGTCAATGATCCGGTGGTCGAAAGAGAGGCAGATATTCATCATGGAGTGTATGGCGATGGCATCACCCACTACCACTGGGCGCTTTTGTATGGCCTCGGTGGTCAGGATGGCTGCCTGGGGATGGTTGATGATGGGTTGGGACACTATGGAACCCAGCGCTCCGGTGTTGTTTACCGTGAATGTGCCTCCCTGGACCTCCTGGAGGGATAGCTTGCTCTGTCGGGCTTTGGTGGTCAGCTCGCGGACAACTTGGGCCAGACCTGAGATGCTGAACGAGTCGGCATTATGTATGACAGGAACCATCAGGCCATCCGGAGCGGCCACGGCAACGCCTACATGGATACGTTTCTTCAGGATAATCTTGTCACCACCCCAGGTTGAGTTCAACATGGGATGCTGTCTCAAGGATTCCACCACCGCCTTGATGACGAAGGGTAGGTAAGTAAGGTCCACACCTTCCCGTTGCTGGAACTCCAGCTTGATGGACTCTCGATATTTGACCAGGCTGTTGACATCCACCTCGACCATGCTCCAAGCGTGGGGTATGTCGGCAGCACTCTTCACCATGTGCTGGGCTATGATACGTCTGACGGGGCTAAGGGTTATGGATTGGTCTTCAGACTCTACCTGTTCAGGCGTTGGTTCTGCCTTTGACGGGGAATCGGGAGCGGTTCCGGTCCCTACAGCTTCAATGTATGACAACACATCACCCCGAGTAATGCGTCCGCCCATACCGGTTCCCGTCACCATGCCCAGGTCAACGTTGTGCTCGTGGGCCAGGCGGCGCACGGCGGGAGAATGACGGGCGTGCTCCTCACCTGGTCCCTGGACTGTGATGGTCTCCTGCGGTATTTCAGGCTCCTCGATTCCTCCGCCGGTTGGCCCGACAGGCTTTACGTCCTTCAATAAATATCCGGTAGTGCCCACCGCTTCCGGGGACTTCTCTCCGGCTGACCGGGCCTGGGTTGGTGCTCCGGGGTGAGTGGCAGAAGGGGGTTGGGCCTCCTCAGTCTCTATCTCGGCGATGGGAGCGCCCATTGGGACTGTTTCGCCCTCCTTGGCGAGGATACGGCTCAGCACTCCGTTAACTGGCGATGGGACCTCCATAGTGACCTTGTCGGTAACCACTTCTACCAGGGGGTCATACCTCTCCAGTTTATCTCCGGGTTGCTTCAGCCACTTGCCGATTATTCCCTCAATGACAGACTCACCAACATGGGGAAGGTCTATCGTTATGGCCATATCATCATTCCTTCCCTATTCCTTCCTGAGTTCTCCCTGTTCCGGTACCGGGGATTGAGAGAGGGGGATTCTAACGCCATCCTGGGCTTCCCCTTTCCAGGAGTAACGGGGTACTAATAAGCCGCCAGCTTTCTCAGGGCGACAGCAATTTTGTCTGCATTTGGCATGTAGGCATCCTCCAGGGTAGGTGCGAAGGGCATGGTGGGTATGTCGGGGCCGCAGAGCCTGGTTATGGGACCATCCAGGTACTCGAAGGCCTCTTCAGCCAATAGGGCGGACACCTCCGCACCCACACCTCCGGTGATATTGTCCTCATGCACGATTAGCACCTTGCCCGTCTTTTTGACCGAGTCGAGAATCGCATCCCGGTCCAGGGGCTTAAGGGTGCGCAGGTCAACAACCTCTACACTTGTGCCCTCCTGTGACAGGATGTCTGCGGCCTCAAGGCAATAGTGGAGCATCAGTCCATAGGTCACCACCGTTATATCGGTGCCGCTTCGCTTGACGTCGGCCTTGCCAACGGGTAGGAGGTACTCATCCTCCGGGACTTCTCCCCGCACCAGGCGATAGGTCTTCTTGTGCTCGACGAACACCACCGGGTTGTTGTCCCTAATGGACGCCTTGAGAAGCCCTTTGGCGTCGTAGGGAGTGGCCGGAGCGACGACCTTGAGCCCAGGGGTATGGAAGAAGTAGGACTCAACGTTTTGGGAATGGTAAAGGCCGCCGTGAATACCCCCACCGTAGGGTACTCGCACGACCATTGGCACAGTCAATTCTCCATTGGTACCATAGCATACCCTGGCCGCCTCGCCGATGAGTTGGTTGGCAGCAGGCCAGATGAAGTCGGCAAACTCCACCTCTGCAATTGGCCGCAACCCTCTGAATGCCGCACCAACTGCTATGCCAACGATGGACGCCTCTGCGAGAGGTGTGTCTATCACCCGCTCTTCGCCGAACTCCTCCACAAAGCCCTGACTAGCCAGAAAGACACCACCCCGCTTCCCCACGTCCTCTCCCATGATGAAGACCTTAGAGTCCCGCACCATTTCCTCGTACATGGCCTCCCGGACGGCCTCTATCACTGATTTTACGGCCAAGGTGACTTCCTCCTATGGCTATATGGCTATGGCTATCTATGGCTATGGTGCATAAACGTGGTCATAGGTCGTGGATGAATCGGGGTAAGGGGCCGCATCGGCGGCGTCCGTAGCCCGGTCCACTTCCGACCTGGCCCAGCTTCGTACCTCTTCTTCCTGCTCCTCTGTGAGTAGTTGTGCTTCCAGAATATAGGTACGAAGCAGTGTGATAGGGTCGCGCCGGCGGGCCTCCTCGACCTCCGCGCCGGGACGGTAACGCCGGTCATCGTCGTCGGTTGTGTGGGGCATGAACCGCTCCACCTTCATTTCCAGAAGCACCGGCTCTTGGAGTCTGGCATGGTCTATAGCCTCTCTGGTGGCCTCGTAAACCGGGAAAAAGTCCATCCCGTCAACCACGATCCCAGGGAACCCGTACCCCGCTGCCCTATCGGCCACATTATCTATTCGCATCTGCTTTTCCAAGGGGACTGAGATGGCATACCTATTGTTCTCACAGATAAAGACGATGGGTAGCTTATGTACTCCGGCGAAGTTCATGGCCTCGTGGCACTCTCCCTCGCTGGAGCCGCCATCGCCAAAGTAGGACAATACCACAGTCTCTTCTCCCAGCATCTTGCATCCCAGAGCGTAGCCCACCGACTGAGTCATACCCGCCGATACCACGTTGGAAATCTGTATAATATTGTGTTTCAAGTCTGCTCCCTGAAGTGGGAACTGCCTGCCGCCACTGTAGGGTTCTCCGTCCTTGCCCATGAAGGATAGCATTGTCTCCAGCGTGCTCAGCCCGGCCGTCATCTTGAGGGACAGGTCCCGGTAGTATGGGAACAGGAAGCAGCGGCCATCCTTTTGGGCTGCCAGCAAGCTCCCCATCTGGGCTGCCTCGTGTCCCTGGCTCGAGGCGGCTATGGGCACCTTTCCCTGCCGGTTCAGGGCCCAGATACGCTCATCAAATGTACGGGCCAAGACCATCTTCCTGTAAAAATCAAGAATCTCTTGACGAGTCAGCCCAAGCCCCTCATGCCTGTAGGTGGACGGTTGGCCTGATGCGGCCGTCTCCCTGGTCTGTGCCATAACTACCCCCGGCAAGACATTCCGATGATGCTACATTATGTAATGTAAATGCTACATTCTCTTCCAAGGTCTGAGATTGGGTCCCATCCCCTATGCAACACCCGCTTCCAATGCTGCAAAACAGGCCATCATTATGCTGTTGACGTCAATCTGATGTTCCATATAGAGGTCATCTCTGGCACCGGACTGGCCGAACTGGGACACCCCTAGAGGGAAAGCCCTCGCGCCAAGAGCGCTGCCTATCCAGGCCAACGTGTGAGGATGGCCGTCGAGCACGGTGACTACGGGGATTGTACGTTCCGAAGGCGACAGCATGTGCTCCGGCCCGGTCGCTGGCCCACTATGGCCGGCCATTGCTCCGGAGACCGATTCCTGGAAGCGGCGAAATAGTATGTCCGAGGAAGTGACATTTATAACGTTGGCGAAGACACCCTCTTTCCGTACCAGGTGACTCGCTTCGACCGCCTCCGGAATCATGACTCCGCTGGCGAAGATATTGACGACGTTTTCTCCGGGCTGATATTCGGGTTCCATGCTGCGGTCAATGAGCCGGTATGCGCCTTCCAGTACCTGTTTCCGAAGATGCTCCCTTTGGCTGGCATCTTCGGGCACTTGCAAGAGTCTCTGGTCTATCCTCCTGGTTGTGAGCCGTAGGTAAAAAGACCCTTTTCTGAGGCGGATCTGCTCCAAACCGTGAAGCACAATCCATTCAAGCTCCTGGACAAAACAGGGCTCGTAAAAGGTGATGTCGGGTAGCTCGATGCCTATGGACGGTGTAATAACGGACTGATGCGCACCACCTTCACGACTTAGCGTAATACCCGATGGCGTTCCGGTAACCATGAAGTGGGAGCCAACGTAGGTATTATAGAGACATGCCTCCAGCGCTCGACATACGAAAGGGTCGTAAAGAGTACCTATCGGGAAAACCATCTCTCCTGACATCTCATAGGCCAAGCCAAGCTGTCCCAGAAGCATGAAAAGGTTATTCTCGGAAATACCTAGCTCGATGTGCTGTCCTTGTGGACTCTCATCCCACCTCAGAGTCCTGGCAACTCCGTCGTCGGGGAGGTGCTCACGCTCTTTCTGACTCCACACACCCACCCTGTTAATCCAGCCACCAAGGTTGGTGGAGCTTGCCACGTCCGGGCTTACAGTGACAATTCTATCCGCAACGGCCGGAAGTCCCCAGGCTATATCGGTAAGTATCTGCCCGAATGCCTGTTGGGTTGACATGGTGTTCCGGTAGGTGTGCCCCAACGAGGGTGGCACGCCCATCTTGTCAGAGGAGGCTTTCGGACGTGATATTGAGCGTAACCTCCGGCCGGTCTCTATACAAAATTGACCTTCCGGCCTCTCGGAATCGAACCCCGACCAAATCTCATCCTCGCCTACGCCTAGAGTATCCCTCACCTGGTCCATGTCATTCTGAGAGAGCACCACCGAGTGGTTCTGTGGGTCGCCCACCACCGGCAATCGCCATCCCTTCAGGGTGTATGCGAACACTACGCTCGGTTGCCCTGCCCTGTCAGCCTCAGAGAAGGCGTTACGAAGTACGGCAAAATCGTGGCCGCCCAGGTTTTGAAAGATGTCCAGAAGCTCCTTATCGTTCCACCGGTCAACAAAGTTGCGCAGGTCATCGGGGAAGCGGCTGAAATTAGGCAATAGCTCGCGCAGGGCTCCGACCGGAAGCCTCAATAGCCGCTGGTAGGCTTCGTTGGACATGTCATCTATGGATTCGCGCAGCAACTCTCCCTTGGGTTCGGCGAAAGCCGTTTCAAGTTTAGAGCCGTATTTTGCATCAATCACGTGCCAGCCATTTGCGGAGAACATCTCGCGCCACAGTTGCACCCTGACGCCTGGAATAACCCGGTCCAGGCTCTGGCGATTGAGGTCAACTATCCACAGCACGTTGGGAAGGTCACGAAGGTGCTGCTCGACGATGGTCTCCCACACCGATCCTTCATCCAGTTCCGCGTCGCCGATTAGAGCGATGTACTTGTGGGTTGGTTTTGACAGGTCCCACGCGCGTCCCAGAATATACTGCTCCGTAAGGGCTGCGAAATTAGGTGCTATTGCCCCTAACCCCACGGACCCGGTGGAGAAGTCAACCTGGTCTGGGTCTTTTGTCCGGCTAGGGTAGGATTGGAGGCCATGAAATTCCCGCAAGGCTTTAAGATATTTCTGGTCAAGGTTTCCCAGTAGGTACTGGATTGCATGAAATACAGGGGAGGCATGGGGCTTGACTGCTATGCGGTCCCCAGCTTGCATGTAGTCAAAAAACAGAGATGTCAGGATAGTAACGACTGAGGCGCAGGATGCCTGGTGTCCTCCCACTTTCACGCCATCGGAGTTGGGGCGCACGTTGTTTGCGTAGTGTATCATCTGGCTGGATAGCCACAAGATCCTATCCTGGACCTTGGCTAGAAGCTCATCACTTCCACCTGTAATCTCATAGGCCCGGTTTGCAGCCGGAGTTACCATCATGTCCTCCTTGAGTTGGGGGGACCTGCTGCTATTATAAACTTGCCGTCGGTGTTCGTAAACAATGCTTATGAGCGTGTGCAGGGTCTTTTAGTTGTGCTACTACAGGAAGCAAGTCCCTTCGTGGTGAGCTTGCCGAGCGATGAACCGCCGGCCCTTAGGCCGCGACGTCCCCCAATAGCTGTAATGTACGCTCTACTGAAGCTTCTCTGTTGCTGCCCGCCGGTATGGGCAGAGCCATCACTTCGTTTACACCCGTTGCCAGCAGACCCTCCAGCTTCTCGGCGACCTGGGATTCGTTCCCCCACAGAACGGTGGCATCTATCATCGCACTACTCCACCGGCCATCGAAGGCTTCGGGGAAGCCGGCGGTGGCGAACATACGTTGATAAAAGGGCAAGCTGAGATAGCCGGATTGCTGCTGCATGGCGGCTCTTACCTCGTCGGGATTGTCGTGGACGCACACGGGTGCATGGGCAACAAGCGGTGGCACCGGCCGATTAGCACGCTCCGCTCCTACTTTCATGGCTGGCAAAGCCACGTCCCGGAGGTAAACTCCGGGGCATAGCCAGCTAATGGCCCCGTCCGCCTCGGCGCCACATAGCTCGAATGACTTGCGTTGGAGGGCTGATGCCATGACCGGCACATTCACCGGCTGGGAGATGCGCGCCTGAGATTTGTAATAGCGACCGTCAAAGTCCACCGATCCATCGTGCAGGAGCGACTTGAGAATGTGTAGGTACTCACCCAAGTGACCTAAAGGAGAGCGGAAGTTTGCACCATAGGTGCTCTCCTGGCTGTCCCGGTGGCCCGGGCCAATGCCTAGCCGAAGCCGGCCAGGGGCCAGATGGTCTATCACCTGTACTTGCCTCACCAGAGACACCGGGTGGCGCGCAAAAGTTGTTATGATGGCGCTACCAAGCAGAATAGACCGGGTCCTAAGCACAGCGCCGGCAAAGAGAGTTAAGGGGTCTAGGCCGATTCCTTCCGGCACCCATGCCGCGGGGATACCGAGGTCTTCAGCTCTCTCTATGCCTGTCAATATGGCGTTACTGTCGAGGCCCATTACCACCACGCCGATGTTTTTCCGGCTCATATTTTCACCTCTGAGGCGCTATAATTTAGTGAATGTAGCCAGAGCCTAGCTCTTTCCTGCTCACCAGTCAAGTCATTGAGCTATCCAGCCAAAGCATTCGTCCCTGTCCACGCGACTTGCAAAGGCGCTTGCACAAGGATAGAATAAGCTTCCCTGGGATGGGTCCGTAGAAGATTGTGCGTTAGTACGGGGTTCATGGTTGCAAGACGTCCTCCAATGGAGGATAACCCAGGGGGTCCAGTGTGGATGCACGTGGAATAGAAGTGAGAGACGGAGGATCCCATGACCACTTCAGAAGACCGCTTCCAAACGGGACAGGAGATGCGGTCCAAGCTCGGTGGGGGAGATGGTAGAACGTTCGAAGGGTCAGTCCCAAACGCTTACCAACTGTCCCCCGACATGTACCGCATAGTCACGGAGTGTCTTTATGGCTCTATTTGGAGCCGTCCCGGCCTGGATATCCGGTACCGTGCCATAGCCACGCTAACCGCTGCTACAGTGCGCAATGCGGAACCCCAGGTCCGGGCTTATATACGCAACGCTCTTAACGTGGGCCTGACTCCCGATGAGACTGTAGAGATACTTATGCAGACTGCCTTCTACGGCGGAATACCGGCTGCGTATAACGCTCTTGACGTGGCCAAAGAGGTCTTTGAAGAAAGGGGAATCCAATTTACTCCTCCTCAAGTTTTCGATCCGACAGTTGAGATGGAGACCTTGTATGAGATAGGAGTAGCCAAACACGGAGAGTTGATGCCCGACGTCTTTGGTTACTATTCCGTGGATCCTACCCAGGAAGAGCATGAGATGGACCTATTGATGAACGAGTACCTCTGGGGGGCCATCTGGACACGGCCCGTGCTGGACATGAAGAGCCGTATTGTCTGCGTCCTGTCGGCCCAGGTCGCTCACGGGCAATACGACCAGTTCATCCGCCGGATTATCGAAGGTGCTCTACGCAATGGCATGGGCAGGTCGGAGTTGATGGAGTTGCTTATGCACTTGGCCTTCTACGTGGGAGTTCTCCCGGCAAGGTCTGCCATGAATATAGCCAATACGGTCTTCAGGTCGCCTGAGTTCTCCAAATAGGAAAGACCAAGCCTTTGCGGGACTACTCCGCCTCTGCCGGTCCTTCCGTAGAAGCGCGTCGCGGCAATGCCGGGGGCCTGGCGAGGAAAATCAGCAGCGCAGCCATCAAGTAGGAGCCGGCAACTATTACATTCAACCACCTGTAGGTTCCGGTCGCATTGCGGACCAGCGCCCCCATAGCAGGCCCCAATCCCAAGGCGCCGGTCTGTAACGGTGACAATGTTCCACTGATGGTCCCGTAGGATGATCTTCCAAAGTATTGGGCTAGAATCATCTGTTCGAGGATGCCTATGGACCCGGTAAATATTCCCCACGTCAAGCCAAAGACGAGAGCCATCGGCAATGAACTCACAGTTAGCAAGTAAAGGACTGACGCTGAGGCGGAGACCATCGCCACTATCAAGCACCATCTGGGTGTGAACCTATCTGCAAGATACCCCCAGCCCAGGTTGGATATTGCCATGAATGTGCTGATGCTCAAGACACCTGCGGCTTGAGCCTTGGAGATACCGACCTCCTCCTGAAGGTATAGCACCATACTGAAGCCGATGCCGGACCCTCCCATAGTGCCCAGGGCGGTGCATATTCCCACAAACCACAAGGCCCTGGTGCGGAAAGCCTCCTTAGCAGTCCAGTTGAACTCCTGCACCCCATTTCCTATAGCCGACCCGTGTCCACTATTGCCTGGACTATGACTGTCAATCGGGGAAGGTTCCTCTCCTATTTCCCGAGGTTTGGCCCCGTCGGGCAGCAGGCCGATGTCTTCCGGGCGGCGGCGCATGAGTATCATGATTGGCAAGACGAGAAAAAAGCTAAGGGCGCCGAGATAGCGATAAGCGGTCCTCCAGCTGTGGGCCACCGCTATGGCAGAGATAATCTGAATGTTAATTGAGCCGCTTACCGGACGGGACATGCCCGTCAAAGACAAAGCGATATTCCGTTTACGCCGGAAGAAGTTGACCGCCGCCGTGCGGGGAACGATTCCGATGAGCACCGGATTGCTGACGGCACGGGCCAGGATATATGGGATAAAAAATTGCCAGATAGAGTGGCTCGATGATAGTGCGAGGAAGGAGAACCCCACAATGACAAGCCCAAACGGCATCAACCATCGAGGGCCGTACCGGTCGGCCAATCGTCCTACAACGGGGCTAAGGAGTGCTGACGACCAGGTCCCCGCAAGGGCGGCGAGGGCAATGGTACTCCGGTCCCAATCCATATCCTCCAGGATGAACCCCTGAATTCCGCCCAGCACTACCTGCGAGACGCCCGTAGCTGCCAGGGTCCCCAGGGCAGCCATTGCCAGGATAAGCCATCCATAATAGAAGGGGGGGGTGGGTCGCCAGTTCAGGAGGGATGCCGGGATTGCCATGACTCTGTTATCGCCTCACATAGCAGCAGCCCGGCACCCAAAGCACCCTAATTAGGAGGCCCAATGAGTATGTCATTGCCCTCAATCTTCACAGGGAATACGGTAAGGGGTCTGGTGGCCGGGGCAGACAGGGCGTCGCCCGTCTTCACATTGAACATGGCCCCATGAAGGGGACACATCAGCTCGTCGCCATGTAGCTGACCATAAGACATCAGAGCGTAGGCGTGGGAACACTCCGCATCCAAGGCGTAGTATGTGCCATCAGAGTTCACCAACGTGAAATACTCGTCCTCTATCCGGATTAACTTTTTCTCACCGGGCGACAGGTCACCTATTTCTGCTGCCTTGACAAAATCCTCTGGCATTGCTCTCCTCTAACTTAATTTTAGTAATTGGTGGAGCCGGTTAGTCCAGCTTCCCAGCATACATGATTGCCAGCTTTTCCGCCATCTCTTCTTGCCGCTTCATAGCGGCAGGGCGCTCCGCCTCCACATCAATGAATTCTTTCTTGCTCATATTCTCATACCGGGCACCAGTGGAGCTACCTGACGTGGTCTCTATTCGTACAATATGAGAGTATCACGAAAGTACATCCAGTTAAACGGGTCCTCAGCCAATTCGCCCCTGAGCTTGGCCAGAAGCAAGCGCCCCTCAGCCTTGATTTCCAATGTGTCAACGTCAATCCAATCTGACCATGGAACACCGTAGACCGTCGAGCTTCCCTCCTCGATTCTCCTGCGCAGCAACCCCACATTCTCTTCCGCAGAGGCGCCGTCGGCATGGACCAGTACCAGGGCCATATAAGGCCCATCCTTAACGTTGCCGCCGGCGCCGGTGGCATACGCCTCATATGGACGCAGCCGGGGACCCGACTCTCCCAACTTCTGCCTCATCTTCTCTATATCACCTTGAGAAGCGCCTTCTCCCAGAGACAACCCAGCAAGCCCATCAAGTTCCCATGCCTCAACATCATCACTCAAGAACATGACGTAGGCTCCCAGCTGGAACATCCCGCCAGCCAGAAGCCTAAACTCCTCCATATCCGCCAGAGAGGGGATCCCGTTCAGGCTGGCATATATCAACGCCTTCATCTCAGGGGTGCCAACGGTGCGGAATACATACTCGTCCAGGACTGCGATATGCCCTCCTCTGCCGAGACGGTCGAAGGCCGGAGGCGCGAATTTCATATTAGTATCACCAGCGTAGTCCTCGCCCCAGCTATAGTAGGGGACGCCCAAGTGCTCCTCACGGCTGGGCGAGGGGCACTCGGAGCAGGACTCCAGGGCCGCGTCAGCAGCTTGGGGATCGAAACGGCCGCGGACTACCTCCAGTGGGGCGGGTCCAGGCGCGGCTACAATACTCTGGTCCATATTCCGCACGTCGAAAGCAAAATATTGGAGGTTAATGTTTCTATGGTTAAACGGGCCGAAAAATGATTGGACCCCCAACGACACAAATCCTCGAAGATACTCTTTATCCTCCGGCCAAGCCAGGGGAGGAAGCCAGTCGTTAAGGTACGCCACTGCGTCCTCGTCATCCCCCTGCCCAGGCAGGGGGATGACGTCGCCATACATCTGCCGGGCCAGAGCGTAGTCGCTAATGTATACACTCGCGCGCGCTTCTGGAGTGTCGGGAATAGTTCCCAGCAATGCCTCGTAAACCGGATTCAGTGGGATAGCAAGTGGGGTCTCTACTGTGGTGGACGTTGGATCAGCCGATGCTGTTGAGGTGGCAAGGGAGGTCCCTGGCATGGTGGACGTTGGGTCGGCCGATGCCGTTGGTGTGGCAAGAGAGGTCTCTGCTATGGTGGGAGTTGAGCCAGCCGGTGCCGTTGGGGTTGTAAGGGGGGTGTCTACTATGGTGGGAGTTGAGTCAGACCCAGGCACGGATGGTTCCGTGCCGTCGCACGCAACCGCAATAGCAGCCATCAGTGCCATTAGAGTGATGACGAAATAGAAGTATCGTTTCATGCCTGTCGTGACCTTCTATGGACTACACCCCTAACCTCGTTGTTAAGAGCCAGGAGCGCGGCCTTGAAACCGGAGGGGTATTAACATTTTCCCTCAGAGGCATCCCATTTCGTTGAGCGTACTTTTCAAGGGCGGCCCTGATACGCGGACCTATACTTCCGCCTAGAATTACGTTTACTCCAGTTTCGTAATTAGCCATGCTCATCCGCTTCTATGCCCTTGCTGCCTATGGAAAGACTCGCCAAGTCCACAGCCCCCACATTATAGGCTATACGGGCAAGCAATTCTACCCAACGTTACGTTAATCCCAGGGTCATTTAATTATTCATGTGGGGCAAGGCGATAAGGAATAAGGCTTCGGACACCTTCCAACTGTAGTGGCGTCGTGCTGCTGCAATATTGCTGGCTCCAGCCCACCTTAACAAGCTCAACACCACGTTGCGCAACGCCGCCATCACCTCCGGTGCGGCTACCCTCCGCACTTGAGAGCCGTCTTCTCCCATGCTCACGTCCCTCACCCAGTGCAGCCTGTTCTCTATCCTCCAATGTCCCCGCCAGAGTTCCATCAACTCCTTGGCCCCGGCCCTAGTTCGCCCCAAGCTGGTGATGGCATAGGCAGTCTCTCTCCTGGTCGCCCCCTTGCGGGTTACCTCCCGCTCTATGCAGCACACCTGCTCCTCATAGGGCCAGTCTAGATACTCCCTAAGGGCAGAAGAGGCCCTGAGGTCCCTCCTTTCCCACTGGTCCCCACGCCTTCCCTCCTGGCTGGCTTCTGAGCACTCCTCTCCCCAAGGGGACCTTTGACCAACTCGGGAGCGGCTCTCGGCGTGAGGTTTCCGGTGCGGAAGGGGAGCTTTTGGCCTCTGGCAGGGGGTCTTGGTGATGCCTTTCGCTTTTCAGGTGGGGCGGTCCCCGTCCCAGTTCCCCCATCGTCGGGCTTCAGGCCGAGCATCCAGACAACTTGGCCACCTTCCTCAGGTTGTAGGCCATCAGCTTGGACCACATCTCTATGGCGTTTCGACCCAGTCCACCGTAGCGGACACGGCTGTACCCATAGCTGCGCCTAATCGTCCCGGACACCTTCTCCACCAACGCCCCCACAGGCGCCATCAGTTCGTTGCGACGCTTCTGCCAGTCCGCCAGTTCCCGTTGATGCTTGTGGGAACGGTGCATGATACAGTCGTCTATCCCCTGAGACTTCAGCCACTGGCACCTCCTCTTGGACTCCTAGGCTCGGTCTCCGTACACCGCCCGCTCATCACCGCTCACCAGGTCTCGGCCACCTCGCTCTCATAGACCTTGGCCAGCGTCAGAGCCGCCCTGCGCACCAGCCCCGTCCCAGCCTCTACCCCCCGATGCACCTTATAGCCAAGGTGGGACTGCCTCTCACGACCACTCCGGGTCCAGTCCGCATCCGGGTCTGTCCGACTCTTGGCCCCCAGACCCGCCGAGACCGGCGGTCGGCGCACCTAGGCTTCCACCAGCGTGGCCTCCATCAACGTCCCTTCCTTCAATATCAGTCCCATCTCGTCCAACTGGGTCTCCTACTCCTTGAACAAACTCTCGCTCAACCCTCGCTTTTCCAACTCGGCCCCAAAGCGTCTGACGGTGGAGTAGTCGGGCGTGTCGTCCTGAAGCCCCAGCCCCACGAAGCGCCGGAAGGATATGCGGTCCCCGAGGACCTCCTCCATCCGGGGCTCAGACAGGTTGTACCACTGCTCCAACAACAGGACCTTGACCATGGTCAGCGGTGGATAGCTGGGCCTGCCTTCACCGGCTGAGTAGACTCCGGCCACCAACTCACTAAACCGGTCCCAGTCCACCGCGTCGTCGATGCGCTCCAGCCCCACGTTCTGGCCCAGTGTCTCCGGCAACAACGATTCCGCTAGTGACGGTTCGCCCATTTCCCGGTGCATACCGCCCTCCTATCATCTTGTGGCTCTCTCCCCCATTTTCGCACCAACACCGGTGGTTATGCAAAGGTCTCCCAAGGAGGATGGGTAAACAACAGAGATATGTCGTCGACCATGTTGGCCACAGCCTTCAACCTGCGCACTCTATGGCGGGTATGGCGCTCCCATGCCTTCAATCATCATCTGATGGCCTGGAGCCTCGTCCTATCTCCTGAACTGCGCCAATGACGGCCATCAACCACTCCTCGGCTACTCTGTCGCCTACTTCCGACCCTTCAGACCAGGATGGCTAACTGGAGAAATCATCCGATGACTGAGGGTCAGGTGGCTTCTGGATGAATCTACCTAGCCCATCTTGTTTGAGACAGGTTTCCATTTAATTTTTCTTTAGCTGAACATAATGCTTTTAGACACTCAGCCAACGAATCCAACAATTCACGAGGTACAGGTGTTTGGCTGTAACCGGCACCAAAGTCCGTGTCTGTAACTTCGATTGTGCCTCTCTGAGTAGTGACCTGTCGACGGTCAGGCCCAATAGTCAGACTTTCGATTCAAGATGGCGACTTCTGGTCCATACAGCCGTTTAGCTGCAAAGCCCCGCAGCACCAATCCCGCCAACCGGCGTCGTTTTGCTGTTGCCCCGCACCTCTGACAACGCTGAATTCCCCACGCCGTCAGCAGACCACCGTTCACAAGACGACACTCCCAGAGCAGTACCGGAAATGATTGCTCGGCAAGCCTGCCCTGGATGATCGTAAGTTCCCTGAGATATTCAAGTGGCCGCTTCATAGCGTTGTCTACTCCGCCCTGCGCTGCCCGACCCCTCCGCTGACTTGGACGATGCCCACGGGGGTAATCCATCGCAGTCAGGTCAGCCGTGCCGGTCAGGGGTTCCCCACCGCCAAGAGAGGACTGGCGGGCCTGCGCTCTGCCATAGCTGTCAAACCGCTCGCGGCAAGCGTCATATTCATCCTCCGCCTGGGTGATTGCATCGCCGACCAGCTTCATTGGCAGTCCCACGCGGCCAAAAGACAGGGTAACGGACCTCCCGCCTTGTGCGGCGGAGCGCAGCCGTGTAGAGACATTATCGCTGGCCTTAGTTGAACCCTCCAAGACGCCGTTTTCCTTCAGTGTCACGGTTGCCGGTCATGAAGTCCATGCATCTATGGGTCTGTGTGTGTAACCCCCCTAGGGTTACACACACAGACCCACGCATCACAGACCGGGAATCACACATTGGCCAATTTCCAACGCTTGGCGTTTCCGACGCGGCCCACCTCGACAAAGACAAGCGGGTCGGAGCGGGCACCCTCATTCAACGCCTTGCTGATAGCGGAACGTTCCAGGCCGGTATCTTTCACAAGGGCAGCTACCCGCATTCCCTGAATGTTTCAATCAGCCGTTCCTTAACGGACTTGACTTCCGCCCGTTCCACGTACTCCGAGCATTCCACGCTTGCGATCCGGTTATTGGCAAAACGGAAGGTGGCAAGGCTTGGCTTGATATAGCCCAAATCACTCCCGGCCTTGCCGTTGCGAATGACTACCCGTAGGGCGTCTTTGTTCTGCACTTCGACTTCAACGAGAATTGCCAGGCGCGCCGCGGCAGTCCAGGCTTGGGCACCGTACACAGTAGGCTTGCTTCCATCCTTGCCCGCGCCCTTGGGGGAATGGGCAACCAGCAAGGAGGGGATACCCCAGCTCTTGATTGCGGTCATAGTTGCGGTTGCATCGGCAGGGGAAAGGGTGTCTCCCACAGCGGCGCTGGCCGAATCAATGATAACCATGTCAATCATGTACTCGGAAAGTGTGCGTGCAATGTCTGTGCTAAGGTCACACAACCGCCCACGCCCGGTTGCATCAAGGTAGAGTATGCCCAAATCTCTTGGGTCAATTCCCGCCGTCCCCGCCAGCGCGTCTAGGCGGAAGCTGCGTTCCGAGCCTTCCCAATCGATGTACATGACGGTGCCTACCGGTTCAGCTGGTGGGACCAGACCGGCAAAACCGACCCCGGTGACGGCGGTCAGGGCGGCACATAGCGCCAACAGGCTCTTACCCGAACCTGGTTGCCCATAGAGAATCGAGATACCATCATCAGCAATCAGCGGCTTGACCAACCAGGCCGGCGCCGGCGGCGCCGGGTCGGAAGGCCTTTTAACCAGGCTTGAGAGTGAACGTCCGCCTTCCCAACATTCAAATATCCCGCTGATAATCTTCGTGGCCATCAGTTGGCAATCAGCCTCGTCAAGTCCAGGGACAGGCCCGTAATTGCTCCCAAGGGCCGTTCTGGGCATAAAGATGCTTGCCCCATGTACGGCATCGGAAAGTTGCTTGCAGGCCGTGATACTGCCCACAGGGAAGTGTAGGACTTGCCTGAACACCGTCCCCTCGGTCTCAAGGGTCAAGTCGCCGTACAATTGGCCACTTTCCATTACCAGGTTGCGCGCCCGGCAGGAGATACCGGCGGCACCCACCGGCCCGATGACCCAATCATCCCCGTATTGAGCTACCGGCGCGTCAGCCCCCAACACAACAGGCTCGGTAGGGCGGTCTACTACCATTGCGCCATCAATTGCTCGGCGCATGTCCTCCGGTGTAAGGTCCGCGGCGCCGGCCTTTTCCGGGCCAACGGGTGCAACGATTCTGACGTTTTCGGCGCCAGACAGGTAGCACTTTTGAGCGGCATGTAGGGCAGATGCTTGCCCTTGCCGGTCATTGTCACCCCATACCACTACTGAGCGGCCTGCGACGGCGGAATAGTCCGCGTCACGGGCGAGGGCAGCCCCGCCCACCCAACAGGCCGCCGTCACCCCCTCCAAGTCAGCTGACACCAGCGCGTCAGAGTCGGATTCACCCTCGACGATAACCAACCTGTTTCCCTCATTGTCGTTGCGGATGAGCAACCCTACGCCTTTGTTGGTCCCAACGCTCTTGATCTGTTTGGGCTTGCCGGGCGCGTCTGTACGGTGCACACGCTTGCCTCCGGGATAAGTCCAGGTCCGTTCAATCTCGATGCCGTCCCGTCTAAAGGCCTCCAGAATGTCGTTGTAGCTGCATTGCCGACTATGGCACTTCATGATCAGGCCACCATCCGCGCCCACGGAAATGGCCAGGTTATTGTCCTCGCCCTTGTGACTTGGACACGGAATCCTCAACCATCCCTTGCGAAGCGTAGCACCCGGCCGGTAATGGCTTGCTATACGTTCAATCACCGAGACTGCCATGGTCCCATTAGCCTCTGTGCCCGTCGCCGGTTGCTCGCGGACGGGATTCCAGCCAAGCGGTGATCTCCGATTCCGGCCAACGCACAGCGCGAGTGCCGACTTGCAACGGCGCCGGGAATGTTCCTTCCCGCATTTTGCGGTAGATGGTGGTGCGGGCCAGGCCGCAGCGCTTTTGCACTTCCTCGCGGCGTAGCAGGCGGTCAGGTGTGGTCATATCGGTACCCTCAGGTTTGATTTCTGCCTTTAAGGTACCGCACTATCCCCCGTAATGTTAGGGAAACTTTTAGGCCGTTTTGATTACCCTAGACGGCCGGCCCCACTCACCTCTATGCACGGGGATTTTGACTGCGTCGGGCGTATGGCACACCCGGTCCGCGACTTGGTTTATGGCTTGCTATCGAGAATGTCCAGGGTCCCGCTCGTAGTTGCGCACGGCGACTTTGACGGCGTCGGGCGTGAGATACATCCAGTCCGCGATCTGGTTTATAGCTTCTTCCCAAGAATAGCCTAGTTCCCGCAGCGTTCGGAGAACGAAGACCATGCGGCCATTGCGTTCCCATTCGCTTTTTCGCCCGCGCCCGCTCCCGTGCCTCGGCAACTGCCCTAGGGCAACGGCGTTAGCCCATATTTGTAGGATTCCCGGGATCGGTTCCTTGCGCCGTTGAAGCTCACCCAACAAGTTTTGTATGCCGTCCCATGCCAAAGTTCTGGTACGGGACCGTTCAGATAGCTCCCCAGCAGCGTTACCCGTTGGGTGTATCGGGGATGGTCGGGGTCCGGTGCGTCGTATGGAATGCTGTCCCACCGGCGGACCAGGTTCAAACGCTCTGCGGTCAGCTCGCTCCCGTCATTGAGAAATTCGACCAGGTACGCTTCTTCCTCTGCTGTCAATTTATTCTTCACTGTGTTTCACCTCCACCGGACAGGAAGTTGTCCCACTGCTCCATCAACATACGACGCTTCGCAAACAGGTCTGACCGGGCATAGGCTATCTCTGTCGAGTTGCCCAGGTTGTGGGCCAGTGCCGCCTCAGCGACTGCCCAGGGTGTCGACGTTTGCTCGATTGTCCAGTCCTTGAAGCTGCTTCGGAACCCGTGGGGAACGGCGGATATCTCCAGCCTTTCCAGTATCCTGGTTAACCCCATGTTGGTGATCGGCTTGCCGCTGCGCTTGTTGGGGAATATGAGCCCCTTCCCATCGCCAAGTCCCTTCGCTTCCCTAAGTATCGCCAGGGCACGGTCAGACAGGGGTACCCGGTGTTCTCGCCGAGCTTTCATCCTCGCCGCCGGGACCGTCCAGGTGGCGGTTTTAAGGTCAACTTCGAACCATTCCGATCCCCTGACTTCCCCGGCCCTGGCTGCCGTCAGCACCATGAACTCAAACGCCGGTTTCGTTACGGTTTCGGCGGTGCACTCCCGGACTCGTTGCAATGCCGCCGGAACGTCGGGATAGGGCAGCGCGGGATGATGTTCCCGCAGTGGAGGCATTTTCGGCAAGGCACGGGTAACGGACTTCCCCGCGGGGTTATCTCACCTCCAACCCTCAGCAATCGAAAAGTCCAGGATGGTCTCAATGCGTTGGCGCACCCGGCGGGCGGTTTCGGGTTTATCAGTCCAAATTGGAGTTAGCACGGCCATGACGTCGGTGGTGGCAATTTCGTCCACCGGCTTACGGCCGATCACAGGGTAGGCGTGGAGGGTAAGGCTTTCTACCCATTGCCTTGCGTGTCTATCACTGCTCCACGTTGGGCGCCGCAGGTCAATGACCTTTGCCGCCGCCTGTTGGAATGTCGGCACGGCAGGACGTTGGGCCTCCTCACGCGCCCGCCGCTTTTCGTCTATGGGATTGAGGCCCTGCCGGATCCCTTGCAGATTGGCCAGGGCAGTTTCCCGGGCCTCTTTAAGCCCGACGGCGGGATAGCTGCCCAACCCAACGTTGCGCCGCTTGCCGTTTACCGTGATCCTCTGGTACCAGCGTTTCTTACGGCCGGCGTCGACCCTGAGCGTTAGTCCATTGCCGTCAGCGTACGCGGCCGGTTCCTTGATCGTCCTTATCTCTGCCGCTGTGAGTGCCCGTTCCTTGACTGCTGGCATTCCGTGCCCTCAGGTTGGTACACACGGTGTTCGTATACCATCGCGTGTACCTAACTAAAGGGAATATGGCGGAATTCTAGGGAATATGCAAGACATAAAAGAGCCGGCTCGTGCTTGAGTTAAGCAGGGACCGGCGATTTTCGAGGGGTTTTAGTTAGGTTGTGGCGGGAGTGAGAGGGAGTCGAACCCACCTACCCCGTGCTAACGAGGCACAACGGATTTGAAGTCCGCAAGAGCCACCGGGCCCCATTCACTCCCAATCCCCGGAACTATGCAGCCATCGTGGTGGCGCCGGATGTGTAGCCGGTGCTGATGGCTGCTAACCCAACGCTGAGTCAATCTGCTTCTTCAGCGTCCCCTTCGGTACGGCGCCTACTATCTGGCCCACCGGCTGGCCTGCCTTGAAAATAAGGAGTGTGGGTATGCTTCTCACTCCATAAGTCATGGCGGTGCTGGGGCTGGAGTCCACGTCGAGTTTGGCAAAGCCCAGCTTGCCATCGTACTCTTCCGACAACTCCTCAACTATTGGCGCAATCATCTTACATGGCGCACACCAGTCGGCCCAGAAGTCCACCAGCACGGGCAGGTCGGATTGCAGGACCTTCTCATCAAAATCGGTATCGGTAACAGCAAACGGATGTGCCATAACGCTCCTTCTATAAAACCGCTTATCTGAAAAATATTAGACTATTGGAATGCTTGGGAGGTTCACCCGGGACTGTTGGGTTGCTCCAGTGTATACCGGACAGGTGATTTGGTCAAGCTGATTCCGCTTTGAGTCAGGGTCATTTAATTATTCATGTGGGGCAAGCCGATAAGGGATAAGGCTTCGGACACCTTCCAACTGTAGTGGCGTCGTGCTGCTGCAATATTGCTGGCTCCAGCCCACCTTAACAAGTTCAACACCACGTTGCGCAACGCCGCCATCACCTCCGGTGCGGCTACCCTCCGCACTTGAGAGCCGTCTTCTCCCATGCTCACTTCCCTCACCCAGTGCAGCCTGTTCTCTATCCTCCAATGCCCCCGCCAGAGTTCCATCAACTCCTTGGCCCCGGCCCTAGTTCGCCCCAAGCTGGTGATGGCATAGGCAGTCTCTCTCCTGGTCGCCCCCTTGCGGGTCACCTCCCGCTCTATGCAGCACACCTGCTCCCCATAGGGCCAGTCTAGATACTCCCTAAGGGCAGAAGAGGCCCTGAGGTCCCTTCTCTCCCACCGGTCCCCACGCCTTCCCTCCTGGCTGGCTTCTGAGCACTCCTCTCCCCAAGGGGGATGGGTAAACAACAGAGATATGTCTCGGTAGAGGGTGGGTTGGTTCCTTTTCACTGCCCAGAAGTAGTCTCCTCCCTGTTCCACTACCTGACGGCTCAGTTTCCTTGGGGCTTACAGGGCATCCCCGGTGATGGTCCGGCCTCTCAGTTCCAACTGGCCCACCACTTCAGCCGCTACCGTCAGTTCCCCTTCTTTAGCCTGCCTCTCCACCCCCCCCTTTTGCCCCAGTACCAGGCCACTCTTTTGTCCATAGGCAGCCACCACACGCACCCCGGACAGTTCTTTGCCATGAATACCCCTAAGGTTCTTGCCATCTATTGCTATTGCCTCCTCTCCATCCCCCGAACCCCTTGGCTCCACCCGCTTAGAGCTTCCTCGAAGGCCTCTTTATCCAGCCTCTTGAACACCAAATGCAGGGTGGCTACGCAGGGAGTCTGTCCACTGGGAAAGCCCAGAGTCCTGCCAGACCCTCTGGTTCCCTGCCCCACTGGGCTATGGCGTACAAGCTGTTGCACCCACAGAGCATGGCACAGGTGGCCAAGGTCAGGATGGCTGGCAACGGGTGACGGCGGCCGTGTCGAGAGCGGGGGTCTGGCACCTGCCCCAATGCTTCCAGCTGTGTTGGCCCAAGGCTTTCTACTTTCTTCCTTCCCATGCACCTATTTTCTATTACTTCTCAGATAATTAAATGACCCTGACGTTAATCCGGACCACCGGCTACACTCGTACCCAGGTGAGGAAAGGATGGCACCGAAGCGTAAGTGGGGCTTGAGTATTGACCGACCCATACAGAAAGGCTTAATCTAGTGCCTGAGCTTCTTCTTATCCGGGTCGGCGAAGTGGGCCGGGGACACTTACATTTGCTACCAAGGAGGCGCCATGACTTTAGGTGATTTCAGACCCTTTCTGGAAGAGAACCATAGAGGGGTTGTCACTACATTCAGGAGAAATGGGGCTGCCCAGATGAGCATCCTTGCCAGCGGGCTCCATCAGGGGTCAGCGGTGTTCGTGGTCAGTGGAAATACCGCCAAGCTGACCAATTTGAAGCGAGACCCCCGCTGTACAGTGCTTACCTTGCGCCCCGACTGGTCCGAGTACGTTGTAGTGGAAGGGAATGCGGAGATTCATTCCTGGGACAACACCGGACATGAAGAACTACGCTTACTGCTCCGCCGGGCCTATACGGCCTGCGGAGGTGGTGAGCACCCCGACTGGGATGAGTACGACAGGGTAATGGAACAGGACCGGAGGGCCGTGGTCATGGTCAGGCCCGGCCACGTCTATGGCCTATTGAGGTAGTGGACCTAAACGTCCAGACTCACCAGCACGGCCGCATTTGCCATGACGGTGGCATCAGAGCCGTCCTCATTGGGAATTTCCAACCCTCCCTTGACGACGTTGATGTGCCCCTGACCATGAGGCAGTATACTCAGCACGGCCTCCTTGTTCACAGCGTCCGGTTCAGGGACGGCGATGGTTACGTCCACACGCATGGATTCCGTTCCGGACCCGAAGCTCCGGATGAAGTAGAGGCTATTGTGCCAGAGTGCATTAGTCACCGCTCGCTGGGCAGCTTGAGTATAGTCCCGTCCATGGAGGTCCACTCCCATTCCCATTTCGAGAAGGCATCGCTTCAACGCCATAATACTTTACCTCCCTAAAAATAGCTAACAATAGCCAGGCTAGCAAAAACTGGTCGTAACGTTCCTCATTAGACAATATGAGCGGGCCAACGTCAAGCTGGAATCTATGAAAACGAAGTGGGGGCGTTGATATGTGCCCTGGTAGTGTCCCATAGGAGATTGCGAACCCCTTGAGTGGAAGCTAGAATAAGGTGTTGCCCCAACTTGGGTCTCACTCCCAGTCCCTGGTGTGTTATGTAAAATGAAAGGGGTATCTTGAGCAGAGGGAAGAACAGAAACGCTCTAATCGTCCAGTCGGGCGGATGCACTGCGGTAATGAACCGGAGCCTTGCCGATGCTGTGCAGGAAATTTTTGACTACCCGGACTTCGGAGAAGTCTATGGTTCCATTCACGGCTTGGGGGGTATTCTGGACGAGGCCCTGCTTGATCTCCGTCGTCATTCGAGTAAGAATTTCTGGACGAGGATAGCCAACACCCCTGGGGCAGCATTGGGTTCGGGCCGGCGTAGACTCCGAGTCGAGGATATGGACCGGGTCCTGGATATACTGAGTAAGCATAATATTGGCTATCTCTTCACTATAGGCGGCAATGACACGGCGGAAACTGCCCACAGAATTGCCCAGGGGTCCAGAGACATAGGCCGGGAGGTGCTGGTCATACACGTACCAAAGACTATAGATAACGACCTGCTCGCTACCGACCACACGCCCGGCTATGGCAGCGCAGCCCGCTTTGTTGCCCTGGCAACTATGGGTGCAGGCAGGGATGCAGAGGCTATGAATGGCGCTTCTCCGGTCACCATCATCGAAGTAATGGGTAGGGATGCCGGATGGCTGGCGGCATCCGCCATGTTAGGGAAAAGGGATGAGATGGACGCACCCCACTACATCTGTGTTCCGGAGGTCCCACTGGACAAGGGACATTTCCTTAGCCAGATGGAGGGGGCCTACAGAAAATGGGGGTTCGCTGTGGCCGTCACGTCGGAGAATTCCCAGAGCTCCACAGGGCCACTAGACGGGCAACGGGAACCCTTTTACGTCGACGATTTCGGACACCAGTATTTCGAGGGGCCGGGTAGGTATCTGGCCCAACTGGTCGGTCGTAATCTGAAAGTGCGGGCTAGGTTCGAGAAACCTGGCACAATCCAGAGGTCCCTGATTGCATGCGTGTCCCAAACCGATGCTAAGGAGGCTTCCCTGGTGGGGAGGGCTGCGGTAAGATACGCCCTCAAGGGCTACACTGATTGCATGGTCACGCTGGTACGGCAGTCCGATGCGAAGTACGAATGCGATACGGGACTGGCTCCCCTGGACGACATCGCCGGCAACGTCAAAGTACTTCCTCAGGAGTACCTTGACACCTCATCGGGCTTCTTGACCCAGGCATTTGTGGACTACGTCCGGCCTCTCGTTGGAGGTCCGATGCCCAGGTATGAAAGACTGACTACAGTTGGCCTGTAGCGCTAATATTGAGGAGAGTGGTTAGTATGCTGGAAACGCCCAAGAGAGTCCTGCTGGCGACCCCTCACCCGGATGACGCTGAAGGTGGGTGCGGCGGCTCCGTTGCCAGGTGGATCAAGGACGGTGCCAAGGTGGTGTACGTCTTATGCACCAATGGAGACAAAGGTACGTCAGACTATGAGATGACCCCGGAGCGCCTAGCGGCCATTCGTGAGAAGGAGCAGGCGGAGGCCGCCCGAGTCCTGGGTGTCAAGGAGGTCGTGTTCTTGCGCCACCCTGATGGCACTCTTGAGGACAATCTCGAGTTCCGCGGCGAGCTAGTGCGGGAGATACGCAGGCATAGGCCCGACGTGGTGATGTGTCTTGACCCCTTCAGGAGCAAGAGCCATACTCATCGCGACCACCGGATTAGCGGCCAGGTTACTGTGGACGCCGCTTTTACCTACGCGTGGAGGCGTCACTATTTCCCGGAGCACATTGCCGAAGAGGGGCTTCAACCCCACTCAGTGAAAGAGGTCTACCTGTGGGGTAGTGAGGAGCCGGATACCTTTGTAGATGTCAGTGAGACTTTGGAGTTGAAGCTACAGACTCTGCTCAAGCACGCCAGTCAGATTACCGACCCTGAAAGGGCCAGACAGTGGATACCAACAGGCGCTCAACGGATGGGTGAGCGGGCCAACCTGGATTACGCCGAGGGTTTCAGGGTAATCCGCTTTGCACCTGACCCGTTGCTGATGGAGTAGGCATCATCCATCGGGCCACCAGGGACTAGGCCCCACCGCAGATGTAGGCTATAATGCTGATGCTTGCCCAACATTTCACGTGCAGGAGGATGAGTTGAAAACCATTGAGGTGGACTACACCAAGCGGTGCGCCGACGAACCCACCAAGGGCCACAACCGGTGGCACTCTGATATACCGCCTGCAGTAGAGGCGGACCCAGGGGAAGAGGTTGTAATGCAGACTCGCAACGCGCTGGATGGGGAAATAACTCCCAGTTCCGGACCTGACGACTTGCGCAACGTAAACCTCAACCTCGTGCATCCGCTAACCGGACCCGTCTATGTGAAAGGTGCTGAGGCCGGAGACCTTCTGGAAGTGAATATACTGAGCATTGAGTCTGCCAGATGGGGATTCACCAGCATAATACCCGGCTTCGGGTTCCTTAGAGATGTTTTTCTTGACCCGTATGTCGTGCACTGGGATATCAATAACAGCCATGCCGAGTCTCAGCAGTTGCCCGGCGTGCGAGTACCCGGAGCGCCATTTATGGGAACCATTGGGATTGCCCCCTCCAGAGGTCTCCGCCAAGAGATACTTCTGCGAGAGGACGAGCTACGCCGTCGTGGTGGAGCCGTTCTGGGTCCTGAGCCAAGTGGC
The DNA here is from genome assembly GCA_965219825.1 of Dehalococcoidia bacterium. GTDB lineage: Bacteria > Chloroflexota > Dehalococcoidia > Lucifugimonadales > JAGWBF01 > JAGWBG01. Next base: position 97,188 of record OZ244792.1, read on the forward strand.
GCCGTGCCTGCTACTGAGCCGCTGGCTTCGGAGGGGCTGCGTACCGTACCACCCAGGGAAAACGGCGGCAACCTGGATATTAAGCAGCTTACCGCCGGCACGCGCCTGTTGTTGCCGGTATTTACTGAAGGGGCCCTCTTCTCCGCGGGCGACGCCCACTACGCTCAGGGGGACTCCGAGTGCTGTGGCACAGCTATTGAGATGGACTGCACACTCCACGTCAGCTTCCAGGTCCGAAAGGGTGAGGCAGCCCGGCGCAATCTGCGTTTCCCTATGTTTGAGCGGGATGATTACTTCACCAGCCCTGAGATGGCGGCTCCCCGACGTTTCCTTGCGACCACAGGCATGTGCATCTCCGATGGGGGGATAAACGAGTCGGAGAACGCTACTCTGGCCGCAAGGAACGCCTTGCTGAACATGATTAACCTACTCATGGAGCGCGGCTGGTCCAGAGAGCAAGCTTATTGTATTTGTAGCGTCGCTGTGGACCTGAAGCTAAGCGAGATAGTGGACGTGCCCAACTTTGTAGTCTCCGCCTTCCTACCCCTAGACATATTTGTAGGCTAATCAGGGCGCTGCCTTACTCTATAATCCTGGGAACCGTAGGGGCATCAGGAGCTACTTTGATTGTGATGTCTCCCACTCCGTCGTGACTGAGCAGCATTCTCAGGCTGTCTGCGCCGCCTATGTATTGCACAGCGTTGCGTGTACCCAGATTGAAGGGGCGATCATGCCCAGGGTAGAAGGCACGGGAGGAGTCCAGCAGCTTCCTTACACTCTCGCCTGCCTCAGCCTCGTCCCAGAAGATCACCGAGGGCATACCGGTAATCACCGAGTTGGCCCACGGCAGGGCATCGCCCGACACGGCCACAAGTCCCTGGGGAGTATCCACAAGAACGCTAATGTGTCCCCGGGTGTGGCCGGGTGTCTCCAGAATCCTGAGTCCGGGCTCTATCTCAGCACCTTCCACCACCTCCTCCACGTCTCGGTCCTGCAATGAAGCCAGGAAATACCTGGCTGTTGCAAGGTCGCCTTTCTTGGGAGATGTTGCGTACTCCAGCTCTCGTGGATGCATGAGTATCTTGGCGTTGGGAAACATGTCTGTATTCTGGCAATGGTCCCAGTGTGAGTGGGTCAGAATTATCATGTTGATGTCCTCTTCCCGGACCTGCGCTTGGGCCAGGGCATCGCTAAGATGGTTGGCACGACCTTTGTGGCCCACGTCCACCAGGATGTTGTTTTGGCCGCGAATGAGAGCGACTGTAGAAAAGCCCAGGTTCCCCTGGTCAGTATTCACGTGAAAACCGGTAATGAGATGATGAATCTCCGGCATACTACCCTCCTCATTATGTTAAGTAAGGCTTGATGGTAATTGGTGACAAGGAAGGCAGCGAATCACGGGCCCGGCGCCAGAGGTACGGCGAGGGACATCCGCGACTCTGTGCCGACGCCCCGCGCGATGTGGCCGTGGCCCGTCAAGTCCTCGGCCACCAGCACGTCGCCAGGGCCCATACGCCTCTTGCTGCCGTCGGCGGCTTCAAACTCTACCTCGCCAGCCATGAATACCACGTACTGGAGGCGGGGCGCGTTGTGATAATCGGAAAATGATTGGGCTTGGCTCCGGTTAAGCATTACCGGACCATCGCCAATTTTTGGGACTATGTCAGCCAGTTGGTCGGGGGTCAAGTCCTCAAAGTGGGACTCACCGTCATCGCCGGAGTAGACTCGAACGATCTGCATAATTTACCTCCTTCCCATACGAAGCCATACGAAATGGCTGAATACTCCTAGCCGTCCATCGCTTCCTTGAACTGTCGAATCGCGTCTATGTGCTGTTGCGGGCTACTCAGGCCTGCCCTCATGGTATTCAGAGAGACGTGGGTTGCTCCCAACTCTTCCCAAGCTCTTGCGCTTTTAACCCAGGCTTCAGGCCCCCCCTCGGCTACGCTGGCCCGGCCCTCAACCCCGATGGTTGAGGGGTCGCGTCCCGCCTCGCGTGCGTAATTGTGCATACGCTCAAGGATTCCCCGGCCCTCGTCATCGGGGTTGAACTGGGGGAACCAGCCGTCGGCGATGCGCCCGACTCTACGAATAACGGCCTCGGCACTGCCACCCAGCCAGATGGGTATAGGCCGCTGCACAGGTGGAGGATTGATACCTGCATGGGTAACCTGGTGCCACCGGCCTTTGAAGGTGACCACATCTTCGATCCACAAGGCCCGCAGCAGATTAATCTGCTCAACGCTTCTCCGACCTCGGTTATTAAAGTCCTCCCCAAGCGCCTCGTACTCGACGTGGTTCCAGCCGGTGCCTATTCCCAACCGGAGTCTCCCGCCGCTGAGAATGTCCACCTCGGCGGCTTGTTTGGCTACCAGGGCGGTCTGTCGCTGTCCCAGGATGATCACGCCTGTCACCAGTTCCAAGCGCTTGGTGATGGCAGCCATATAGCCGAAAACGACGAAGGGTTCGTGAAACGTGTCCTTAGATGTGTAGGGACGTTCATTTAACCATTGATGATGTTGGGCATCGCCTCCTAAGACGTGATCGAATATAACCAGATGACCATAGCCCAGGTCTTCTGCCGCCTGTACGAAATCTCTTACCGCCACCGGATCGGCCCCAATCTCAGTCTGTGGAAATATGACACCAACTTGCATGATATACCTCCTCCTCTAGCATGTGTTGGATGGAAGCCCACCTTTGGTACGCTGAATGGGCACACTATATAATGAAAACACTTGAGGGCGCAACTGTTGGTCTGAGTGTAGCCTCTCCTAGAGGGTAAGATGGTCCGGAATGAGCCAGCCTTGACTCCTTAATGATGCCGATGATGTCCGGAGGCTGCCGCCGCAAGGTCAGGGAACCTCTCCAGGGGTATTACTACTCCGCTCTCCTCGTAGCGATCAACCAGCTCCCGTATGTCTGCCGGCACCAGCTTGGTGGTCGCCGTGGACGCGTCGTAGCCGGCATAGATGACTTGACTGGTGGTAAGCAGTTGACCCCTCTCCTGAGAGTATATCTCCATGTCCATAGTAATGCTGGTGCTGCCTATGTGGGAGACCCGCGCAAAAATGTCCAGCATATCATCCACTCTCGCGGGGGCTTTGTACTCTAGTGTAACCTTGACTACTGCCGTGTCGAAATATGCGACCTCTGCTACCTTATAAACACTGAATCCCAGGTTTCGGAAGTAGTCCGACTGTCCCACTTCCAAATAGTCCATGTAAGCTCCGTAGTATACAATGCCCTGGGCATCACACTCCACCCATCGCACACGGAGAGAAGTGTGAAATCTGAAATTGCCCTTTGCCATAGGTCCCTCCTGAATACCTGAGCTTGCCCTGACTATCCGATTGACACTATCAAAAGTCAAGAATATACTTTTCAATGAGATAGAACAATCATGCCTGCAATGAAAGTGGTCCACAGATTGGAGGGGGCGACTGACCAGGCCCCATTGGGGTTGTCCACGTCTACATAGATTGCTATAATCCTAGTATTGAGAATGGGCCCGTAGCTCAGGTGGTTAGAGCGCGGTCCTGATAAGACCGAGGTCGATAGTTCGAGTCTATCCGGGCCCACCAGACTTGATAAAATCAAGAACCTTCACCTTGCGGGTCAGGTTGGCGCTGTAATCTGACGCCGACCTTGCCCCGCTGGCGGTCTGCCGAGAATCGACCGGGCAAGCCGACAGGTGACGTACCGAGTAGCGACGAGGCCCCTGCTGTAACGGCGGGGGCCTCTGGGTTGTTTCAGACTGCCGCAGCGATTCCGACTCTCACGGCTGCGCCCCGTGCGCTCCCCGCCATTCCCCGACCTTCAGCCGATGGAGGTCCCGTTGAGCGTCCGCCTCACTTCCTGAACACGCTGGGCTGAGACCTGCCGCGGGCATGGGCATAGGCCCCTGATAGACATTTGCCTATGCAACTCCTGTAGACAAATGTCTAGTGCAATTTAGACGTTTGCCCCTTGTATCCGGCTTGGAGGCTCACTACGATTTATGTCGGCGAGGGCTGCTTTTCGGGCGGCAAGCCTTGTCATGGGCAACGAGAAGTCCAGGCAATCATACCACGTTGGGCGAGAGGAGCGAAAATGTCAAAGTCCATTGCAAGCAGTGTGCTGCTCGCGGGCGCGATACTCCTCGCCATACTCCTGCCCGGATGTTCCGATGAGCCTACCCCTTCGCCGGTGGCCAAGATTCTTCCTAACGCCACTGCTACAGTGATACCCATACCCACGCCCTCCGCAACCCTAACGCCTACACCCGCTCAGACCTCGACGCCGACAGCCACGCCCACGTTCGTACCAACGTCAGGGCCGACGGCTGCCCCGGAGCCAACTCCCAGGCCCGTTCCCACGGCAACGCCCACTCAGACCGCGACGCCCACATCCACTCCGACGCCCGTTCCGACTGCGATATCGACCGCGACGCCCACTCAGACCGCCACGCCCACAGCCACGCCTACCCCCACTTCAGTTCCCACGGCTACACCGTTACCCACGGGCACTTCAACGCCGCAACCGACTCCCTCACCCACGCCGACCCCTACCTTGACTCCTACGGCACGGTCACCTCTGCCGACTGTTGTCCCCTCTGCTCTCGACCCGGAAGTTCCCCTTGATGACCTGCTGGGTTACACCAGCCTGGAAAGGCAGGCGCCGACACGGGCAAGAATGATACGGGATCTTCCGTGGATGGAAGATGGTTTACGCCTTTCGGAGAAGAGAGGCGCCCAGGGTTTGGTTGACTTGGCCCTGGACAAGGGAGAACTGTTTCGAGACCTGATAAATGAGCGGTGGGCAGTGGAAGGAATGCACCTACCCACCATGGAGTCGTTGGGTCGCCTGGCAAAACGGCACATAGTTGAATTTCAGATAGTCGCCGCACATCCCGCCAGCAGAGACGGCATTTCCGACGAAGAGGCCAGAATCGTCGCCACCCTTGGGGGGGTGGCCCAATACAACCCCGAATTGATAGATACGCTGCTGGACCCAGACAAAGTTGAACTGGAAGAAAGGATAATCGACCTGCCTCATACCGGCCAGGTTCGCTTGACCATTATCCGAACCAACCCGGGAGCAGCAGTTAGTATGGGCCTCACGGAAACCGCCGTACGGACAGTCGAAGGGTTCATGTCGCTGGCCTTGCCCCAACGGGAGGTGATCACCCTGTACGCGGATGCCACAAAGGGCGGCTTCGGGTCTCAAAACTTCTGGACCCATATCGGGCACGGCACCAACAATGATTCGGAGCATTCCTCGGCCGGTCGGGTCCCGCACTATGCCCACGAGGTGGCGCACTACTATTTTAGAAGCAGCGACGTCGCCTGGACATGGGTCACTGAGGGGGCGGCCAATTTTCTCCAATCCATACAGGCCAACTCCTACTCAGGAGTGCCTACTAGACCCGAAAAACAGCCCTGCGCCTACGCCCGAAATCTCGCAGAACTGGAGAGCCTGGACCGCCAGGTATTGGCTGGAGCCGCTTTCGAGTGTCATTACTCCCTGGGAGAACGACTATTCCACGACCTTTACCACAACATGGATGACACGACCTTTCGGCTGGGTTTTCGCCGGCTGTACTTGCTTTCGGTAATTGACAACCCTCACGACGGATGCAACGGCGTCGAGCTGAACATTTGCCACGTCAGGGCAGCGTTTATCACCGAGGTTTCGAGGGAAACGGCGGCAACCGTTGAAAAGGTAATTGCCCGCTGGTACGACGGGACCGAGCCGTACGACCGCAGCTTGAGAGATGACAGCCCGGTGGAACCGGCTATAACCGAAAGAAACCTAAGTATTGACCGGGCATACCTGAGCACAACCGGCAAGGGAACTCCGGTTACGGGAGTCGCCGGTAGTGAGGGCGAGGGTTCTCTGTATTTTAACCTGGAATACTCCTATGGAAACGGACCAGGTCCCGATTACTTTCCCCTTCAGATAGCGGTGCACTTCGAGGGCGATGGCCTCACCTTCGCCTCCACCTACTGGTACTCCGACTGGCCGGTCCGAAGAGACCACTCCAAGTGGACGCATTGGATTCCCTTGTCTCCATGGCCAGAGGGGAGTCTTCCGGGTAACTACAGGGTCTACGCCTACTGGGGCGACCAGAAAGTGGCCGAGGTGGCTTTGAAGATCGGTCCGTAGCTTTGGAGAGCCCCGGCCTGAACTCGCGGGTCGCGCACACCTGCAGGGTGGCTCTGTCTTGCATCGAGGGCCACGTTTTGGGCGGGACCCGCCCCTTCTCAAAGTGTTGACAGCAACCCCGGCCCATGTCCATCGAAATGACGCTGATTCCATCGCTGAGTGGCCCAGGATGCCCGCCTCTGCCCACCAGACTTGATAAAATCAAGAACTTTCACAATGAGGCTCGTTCTGGAGCTGTAGTCAGGCCCTTGTGCTGGCCCGGCGGAGTTTCACGGCCAAACGAGAGTACGGGCTAGGCCTTCAACAGGTACGATCTGAGGATTGACCTCGCGCCCTGACGTCCTTGGTCGGGGGCGAAGTGCGCCGCCGCAGTCTAGGCCATCGGTAGGGGCATTCGGGCCCACAGAGGCATGTGGTCGCTCACCTTGTGCTCGAACCTCGCTGTGAAGCTCGCTCTCTCAGTGGCCGGCAATTTATGATACGGGCGGCCCAAGATTGCTTCAATGAACAGGTTGCAGAATTCAAACATCCCGTAGTCCGGCCCCCGCGATCGCGCTGACCTCCAGACCGTCTGCCGTTTCCGTGCCCTAGTATGCGGACGCTCCGCTCACCGAAAAATAGAGAGGCTCGCTTCTCCACAGTTCCTTTCCCATGGCCGCATCCAACGCATAAACGTTGTCGAGGTTCTCCACAAACACTACTCCGCCAACCACCAGGGGTGGTGGGGACAGGTCGCTATCGGCCTCGAAGGTCCACAGGAGTTCTCCGCTCTCCGCGTCCAGGGCGTACACACGGTCCTCGTAGGAACCGGCGTAGATCACTCCTCCAGTCACGGGGGAGACACGATTACCAACTCGCCCTCGGTACTGGTGTCGTGCTGCCAGATCAGGGAATCGTCCGATGGGGTCGGCGCAGTGTCACCGCAAGCAGCAAATACTACAGATGCCGCACCAGGCAGCGTCAGGATAACCCAGGACTGTACCTGCCGGAGCCGTCGCCGCACGGGAGTTGGTTGCACATGGCGGGCGACCAACTGCCGAGTCCACAACCGGGATGCCCGAATCGGGTTTCATTGCCCCGCTCCTTCCTGCCGTTGGCGCCGACGGTTAGGGCCCTGTCTATTCGCCCCAGACTAGTATTACAACGACGGTTCAAGGAGGAATGTCCGGGGATGTACGAAGGGCGGCTCGGCGCTTGGCATGGGAGCGTCTGGCCCGTTCGTTGCATTCTTGCGTCTCCTCCAGCCACCGCAGCAGCTCATTCGGCCCGAACCGTTCCCGGGGCAGCATTTCCCGCACCACCCGGTAGACTTGGGGCCGGGTGATCCGGGGCATCTTTTCCCCCCCAATCCTGCTGCAGACTCAGGAGAAAGGCTCCAGCCAGCAGGCACAGGGCCACATGGTGATGCCACCCAGCCCAGGTGCGGGTCTCGTACTCGTCCAGTCCCACGTCGCTCTTCTCCGTCTCGAACTCCGTTTCAATGCGCCACCTGGAACCGCCCACGTAGGCCAGCGTCTCCAGGGGAGTGTCCTCGGGAGCGTTGGACAGATAGTAGCGGGGCTCGCTGCCGTCCAGGTTCCGGCGGTAGATGGCCCAGTGGATTTCGCCGGGCTTCCGCTTGCTGGTTGGCCGCACCCGCTGGGCGCTGAACCGGTAGCTGCGGGGACCCTGGCTTCCCTCTGCCACCGTTATCTCCCGCCAGGCATCCCCCGGCAATTCATCGCTGCGCTGCTCCATGGTCCGGCGCTGACCGTCTCGCAACCTGGGTTTGCGGGGACGCCCGAATCCCTGATACTCCGCACTGGTCCAAGCCGGCTCCAGCGGCCACACCGTGGTGCCGCCGGGGACGTCCAGCACGTAGTGCATCCCCAGCGCCGCCAACCCGTCCCGGAAGGACGGCGACATCCCGAAGGCGTCGTCCCCAGCAACCCACTTGGCCCTGAGGTGGCCGCGCTCCAAGGCCCGCTCCAGCATCTCCAAGGCCAACCCGGTCTTCGACCGGTAGCTCCGTCTCTCCTCCGGCACCCCCGCCGCTGCGCACCGGCCTTTGTCCGAGGTCCAGTTCTCCGGCAGATACAGCCGTTTGTCCACCAGGGCCCGCCCCAGCGGGCTGACGTAAGCCAGGAACATCCCGGCCTGGCAGTTGGCCACCTTGCCCAATCTCCCGCAGTACTGACGGGCCACTCCCGCCGACTTCCTGCCCTGCTTGGGGAAGTCGCTGCCGTCCAGCACCCACACCGCCTCAGGGTGTCCCAACCTGGGCGATAAGTACTCCTGCAACCGGCCAATCACCGCGTCATCATCCCAAGGCGATTCGGCGAGAAACCGCTGCATCACCCTGGCTGACGCCGGAATCGTCTCCGACAGATTCTCGGCGTTGCGCCGCTCCACGGACTGTACCAGCAGAGCCTGGAGATAATGACGGCTGTGGTCCCGCGCCTCCCTCCGGCCAAACAGCGGACCGAAGTAAGCGTGAAAATCCCCAAAGGCCCCGTACACCTGCTCGAAAGCTGACGTATCCACTTCCCTGCCTCACTTCCCCAAGCCTTCCCAACTACCAGGTCATCCTATCATGCCAACCGTCGTTGTAATAATAGGAAGGTGTCGAAGAAGGAGTAGTATGCCAGCTCCCTTCCCGCTTCAAACTGATCGGCGAGGAACGCGTAGGCGATGGTGATGGCTACGCCGTCATCCGACACATAAGTCAGCCAAGCGACGGCCGCCTCGCCAATCGACCATTCAAACAGGACAGCCGGAAGACCCTGAGCCGTCTGTACCGGTTCTCTCGTGATGATCTCTGCGCCCCCTTCAAGAAACCCAGATTCAAGTGCGTCGGCGTACTCCGTCAAGGAGAGGGGGACGCCCTCCTCAACGTTTATAGTGACGCTGCTCCCCTCAAGATCGGATGCCTTGAAAACCTCGGACTGTGACGGGTCCGGTTCTTCCTCTATCCAATCCTGCGGTGTCTGCACCTCGAAGTAGCCCGACGGGTCTTCGAAGATCAGCATCTCCCCAAAGGGGCTCTCCACTACCTGCCCCTCAACTAACTGTGGGCCGGTTGGCACATATACCGTTTCCGTACCTTCCCTCGCCTGTTCCACCGACAGATAGTAGCCACCAAAGCTATCGCCCACTGCGTCGGTTACGACAATGAGATATTCTCCTGTGTTCGGGGCGCGATAGACCAGTTCGGAGTTTATCCCGAACAACCCTCCTCCACTGTCGTCGTCAGAGACCACCTGATCGTCGCGGGAGTTGGGAAAGTCGACGTAGAGGAGAGTGTCCACATTGATGGAGTCAGTGGAGATTGTTACCGTCTCTCCTTCCTCCAGGCGAATTGAATACCAGTCCCAATCGAAGTGGAAGTCGATGCTTCCAGCAACTGTTTCTCCTATCACGATGGTCCGGCCGTCATCCGGGTCATGGAAGGGTTTCAGCCTGATGGTGCTGGTCAGATCAAAGGTGGATGATTCGCCCGACAACGTCTCGACTTGTAGGAAATGAACCCCGTCCGCCAACAGCTCCACTGCCCCGGACTCGGTACCGGTGAAGCCGTCGTCCACTTCCAAGAGCAACCCGAACGGGTCGTACACACGGAACAATCCATCTTCCGTGCCTTCGAGTTCGACTCCGAGCGTCGTTCCTGCCGCTGCTTCCAAGACGAAGGTTTGGGAGTCCCAGACGTTAGCCAACTCCAAGTAGAACTCGAAGGCACCGCCCCCTGCTGGCAACCGGCGGTCACCCAGCTCGGATGTGAGATCGCCCTGAATCAGTCGCTCCACGATGGGCGCGTTGTCAGCCGCCGATGTCGCAAGCCCGAATCCGGCTTCGCTGAAAGAAAACGTGGAGATGCCGATTACCTCGCCCAGGGAGTTGACCAGCGCCCCGCCGCTCTGACCGCCCGCAATGGACGCGTCGGTCTGAAGATAGGTCATCCCAAGCCGCTCCCACTCGCGGAAGCGCGAGAGGATGCCGCGGGTGATGGTAGGCTCCGGGAACTCGTCCACTTCGGCGGGGTATCCCACCAGAAACAACTCGCTACCGGGGGCCAAGTCCTCTCCATCGCCCAGTTTCGATGGACGAGCCGGTACATCTACCGGGCCGAGCACCGCCAGGTCTGCCATGGAGTCCCACCCCACGACCGGCACGTTCTGCAACACCTTGTCGTCGGGAAAGGCAACCCGAACTACTTCATAGGGCCATACCACGTGGTAGTTGGTTATCACGTAACCGCCTTCGATCAGGACACCGCTGCCCGTACCCGTTGGCGTTTCAATGAACGGTATAGAAGGGGAGACAAGCGAATACACTTCGGCAGCCGTCAATTGTGCAGTGGGAGCTGGTGCTGGCGTCGGCGTGGCCGTAGGTGTCGGCGTGGGTGTGTCCGTTGGGGTAGCCGTAGGAGCCGTGGTCGGTGTAGCCGTTGGCTCCGGCGTGGGAGTCATCGCAGGAGTGCCGGTCGCGGTTGTGAAGCCCAACAGGTTGGGAGCACATCTCTCCAACTGTGCAATGAAATCATCAATCACAGCAGGGTCGTCGGGTGGGTCGTCGGGTGTGACAACAAACGCGAGCAAGTTGGCGCCTGCCACCCACTCCTCCAAGCATGACGCTTCATCGTCGCTCAGATCCTCCGCGTTCACTTCCAAACCTTCAAGCAAGGCAGAGACAAAAAACTCCGGCGCTTGCTGAAGACACGTAATCGTTCGGTCTCCCTGCTCCCAGCCCTGGGCTAACGGGAACAGGTAGGTGCCGGTTTGCCGGTCGCAGTTCTCGGAAACTTGGCTAAGGAAGAAGCTCTCGCCCGGATAAGGCTCGGCGTCGGCAAGCTGGAAAGACTTGAGCACCCGGTATTGCCAATCGCCCGCACAGGGCACGATGACCACAGTGTCGATGCTTATGCCCTCGGGCAACGTGGAATTGACGCAGTCGCCGTCCCTTAGCTCTGTCACCTGGATTTCGGCGCTGGGTGAAGGAGTCTCTGCCGTGGCGGTGGACGCGGCGGCAGACTCGTTGGCTTGGCGGACGGACTCGGCGTCGTCCTCGCATGCGGCCATTGAGAGGGTGATGGCCAGCAGTGTGACTAAGAGCATCGCGCCAGCACCTGGAATCCGGTGTGCAATGGACTTTGACATACAACCCTCCCTGGTGCGAGATTAAGCGCCAACAATCGCGTCTAGATTAGCCCTCCACATGACCCGCCGTAAGGTTCGTTTGTACCTGTCCGAGGGGTATGATTGAACCTTGCCGACGCCGCCGAGCGGCGTACACTACTTTTGGTCGAGGTTTGGATTTGCAGACCACGCCAAGCGATGCGGTTGCAGAGTCCCGCCGAACGGTCGATCGGAGCGATCCGGATGACCTGCGATACAACCTGAGGATTTCAGTATGGGTACGCTGGTTTCTCCTGATAGGCTGGCTGTTGCAGTTCAACTACCGGCCCAACTTCGCGGACCCCGCCTATATTCCGACCATGTTATTGGCGGTATCGCTGCTGGCCCTCAACGGCTACGTTCACTACCGCATCCGGTCGAATCGGACGGTGACCTGGCGCTGGGCGCTCGCACTCAGCGCGATGGACGCAGCGATGATTACTGCGGGCATCGTGATCTCATCCAGTGGATTTCAGAACACCTTCTTCGTGCTGTACTACCCCGCCCTCGCCATGTTCGCCGTGGTGTTCACCTCCTTCAGGCTCAGTTTCGCCTGGGTCACGATGATTGCGGTAGCGTACGCGGCGTTGAGCCTGGTGATGGAGCCGGGCGTCGACTTCGAGATCAAGGAAGAGAAGGTCCTGTTCACGAGGATCGTCGTCATGTACGCGGTCGTCGCGGCGGTCAACCTGGTCTCCAGGTTCGAGCGGATCAGGAGGAGAGAGGCAGTGGAACGAGAAAGGGAGCTCCAGCGGGAGCGGATTGAGCTCTCGCAGACCATTCATGACACGATAGCCCAGTCCGCGTACATGATCGGCATGGGTCTGGAGACGGCTATCGAGTTGGCGGACGCTCGGAACGATGAGAACCGCGACGAGCTCATCGCCAAGCTGGAAGCGACACATGCCCTGTCGAAATCGACCATGTGGGAGCTGAGGCATCCCATCGACGCGGGGCCCATATTCGAGGGCAGAGAGCTTGGCCGAGTGCTGCGGTCGCACGCCTCTACCTTCACCACGATCACCTCAATCCTCACAGAGCTGGTCCAGTCCGGCAGGGAGCCGCGTCTCTCTCCGATCACGCGAGGACTGCTATTCTCGATAGCCCACAATGCGATGACGAACGCTTTCCGCCACTCGCGCGCCGGCAAGGTCACCATTGCGCTGAGCTTCGAGGGCGACAGGCTCCGAATGTCCATATCGGACGACGGGATCGGCCTGCCCGACGACTACGCGGACCGGGGTCACGGCTTCAGGAACATGAGAACGGACGTCGAGCGAATGGGCGGCAGCCTCGAAGCGGGCCCTGGCGAGTCGGGACTCGGCACGACCGTGGCCTGCGTGGTTCCCTATGACACGAAACGAGGAGGCGCGTAGCTTGGCGGCGGACAGACAGACCAGGGTGATGCTCGTGGACGACCACGAGATCATGCGCGACGGCCTCCGGGAGGTGCTCCAACGCGCCGGAGATTTCGAGGTGGTGGGGCAGGCGGGAGACGGCGAGGCGGCGGTGAGGATCGCTCAGCATCTCAAGCCCGACGTGATCATCATGGACGTGATGATGCCGCTCAAGAACGGCATCGACGCCTGCCGGGAGATCACCGAGATGCTGCCGGACACCAGGGTGCTCATGCTGACGGCCTCTGCTGAGGAGGACGCAGTGATGGAGTCGGTCGCCGCAGGCGCGACGGGCTACCTTCAGAAGTACTCCGGCAAGGAGAAGCTGCTGAGCACCGTCCGCGAAGTGGCGGATGGAGAGTACCGTATACCCGGCGACGCGATAAGGCGTGTGTTTGCCGATATCCGGGCGGCGGCGCAGTGGAAGAAGCGACCGGAGCTCGGCAGGCTGACTGCGCGGGAGCGTGAGATTCTTGCGCTGTTTGCCCAGGGGCTGTCGTACGCGAAGATTGCTGAGATCAGGGGCAACAAGCCGCTGACTATCCGTAACGCCATCTACGGCATCCAAGACAAGCTTAACATCGAGACGAAGCAGGAACTAGTTGTCTGGGCTGTTCGAAACGGCTTGCTCGACGAGTAGCGTCGGGGGCGATAGGTACATGACAGCACGGCTCATAGTCCCATCTTCATCTCGAAGATGGTTCTGTCTTCAGTAAACTTCTCGCCCACCCAATTCGACGAAATCAAGAACTTTCGTGGACTAGATTCAGGCTGGGGGTCTAGGTCCGGCGGACTCGTGGTCATCTCGGAGACTACATTTGTGTCCAGCAATAGGCCGTTCATTCGGTATCGCCTACAGACTCTCCGGATACGAATGAGATCTCACGTCCCGATTCACGCCGGTCTGGGTTCTCGGTTCCACGGGGCACATTCTCGACCAGCCATTGGCCCAAAGGCTCAACTTCCCCTACCCACTTCTGACTTAGACGATTGCCATGGCTGCCTTCGTATCCGCACAATTTCAGAAGAGTCAACTCCAAGTACCACTGTGCTAGATTCCAGGCTTCGTAGTAGGCTCTCCGGGACATGTTGCCGTATTTGTCCTTTGGGTGAACTATGTTGTTGCGTAATTCTACCAGTGCGTGGGGGCCATGCTTCCAACTGTGCTTCCTTCCAAACATGGCCAATTCAGGGCAGCTTTCCGGCGAGATACGCAAAGCCGCTTCCGAGATACCCATATTCCTTAGGGCCCTTTCAATGCGTACCCCGGCTTTGGTACTCTCGACGCAGTAGGAGAAGCGTTCCAAGGCCGCCTGCGTCAGTATGAGGCCGCCTTCGTAACCGGCCCCATGACTGCCTAGGTTGGCGTGTAAGTACAGGTCAACAGCCATGTGTACCATCTGTTCATGGTCTTGCCACAGCTTCCAGAAACCAGGAAACGCTTCTGCAAGAATATAACCGTTCATCCTGTCGAACCAGGAGGGAGATGGATTGGACCACTCCGTCACCCTGTGAGTTCCCCACTGTTCCCAAGCCGACTCTCCATTACAGTCTTTGCCAACCACGAGTGCCAGTCCGCAGAAGGTGCCGCGGGCAAATGACAGGAACAGACGAAGGGCTGATAGAAGAGGTTCAACATCCTCTGCAGCGAAGTCACCCCCGTCAGACCGTTTGACAGTCCCAGTATGGGTGATGGCATACCCGCCCTCCTCGTTGAGCTTCTTCTCGATCTCAGTCAGGGCGGTTACTGCGGTAACCTCAATCTCCCAATCTCCGGCCTGCAGAAGCACCGAGCCAAGCACTCTCCATTGGGCGCCTACAACCACCTTCTTGTCTTGACCTAGCAAGAAGTTGGGGAAGTTGAGTACGGCGAATTCTAAGAACGAAATCCTCTTCCCGGAACGATAAATTGACACAGGCTCGCGCTTCGGCAACAGAGTCAAGCCAACTCTGGACGCCTTGCCGAAAGTAAGGACTGTCTGGCCGATGACGAATTCTGTCCTTGCGCCAAACAATGAGGCGGTTATGTGAGATTGAGTCACGTCAAGTTGCATGTGTTCCATGGAAGGGCCGCCAGTGCATTCAATCACGAGGCGCGGGCTAGGCAAAAGGCGAAGAATAACCTTAGCCGGCAATTCAATAAGCTCGCCGTAAACGTCGAACTGAATGGTTGTTTCCCCCAAGGTGATTGGGGCGTTTGCTTCATACGTCACTTTTACACCTCTCTCTTGGCCACGTTGACTGCCTACGCACGAGCCCGGGACCGCCAATAGGCCCCGCCCACGCGAGGGCTCGGCCACATGGGACTCCAAACTATCCTTCCGGTCTTTAGGACTCGATCTTCCACCCAAGTTATGCAGTAGTATGATAACATCTTGTGTATCCCTTACGTAAGACGTTACAATGATACGAAACTTCAAGGATCGGAGGACCGAGCGGTTCTTTGAGGGTAAGCTGGTGCGAGCCTTCCATGGCTTCGCGGATCAGGCGACGCGTCGGCTTATGGTGTTGGACAACGCGGAGTCCTTGCAAGATCTGGCTGGGTTGCCCAGCAACAGGCTGGAGGCTCTCTCCGGCGACCGAGCGGGCCAGTACAGCATCCGGATCAATCGCCGGTGGCGAATATGCTTCCGCTGGGAAGACGACGGATCGTACGACGTGGAAGTCGTGGACTACCACTGATGAGGAGCTTAGATATGAGTGTGAGCAATGGAATGAGGCCGGTGCACCCCGGAGAGATACTGGGTGAGGAGCTTGAGGAGTTGGGGCTGTCGGCGAACGCGTTGGCCAAGGCTTTGGATGTGCCCACGAATCGAGTTACGGCGATCCTGAAGGGGCAGCGCGGAATAACGGCTGACACGGCTCTACGACTTTCCCGCTACTTTGGCACAACACCCCAACTGTGGCAGAACCTCCAGAAGGCATTCGAGCTCCGCGTGGCGGAAATCGAATCGGGGAAGCAAATTGAGGAACGAGTACACCCACGAGATACGGCGCAGGTTGTTGGCGGTTGAAGGGCAGAACCTCATGGCCCAAGCATTGAAGGCGCTCCTATGAGTCAAGCTGAACTCGCTCTGTGGAGCGTAATAGGCTTAGCCATTTTGGGAATGGGCTTGGAATTGTTGCGGCGCACCCGCTCGCCTCTCATCTCATTGGGGGGCATGGCCTTAGGCGTCGCGGCAGTTGTGATAGGCAGGCTGATGGTAGGCTAACGGGAACATGTCCATTCATATTGATCCGAACGACCCCAGGTATCGTCATGCCGCCTCCGAGATACTGCGGCGGCATGACAACTTCGAGCCCGAGGCCAACATCACCAGCGCAGTGCGGGACTTTCTCATCCTTACCGGTTTGGCCCGAAGAGAGGAGATGGTCGAGGAGAATCCGCCATCGGAGGCCTCCCGCCGTGCCGTTGACCTGATCGCCCTAGACACCTTTATCGAGTTCAAACGGAGAACCGGTACCACAGCAAGCGGCGCACCCGACCCGGAGAACGTCAAACAACTGGACGACTACCTACGCCAATCGGCGTCGCAAGGCCGGGTTCGGATGGGCGTTCTCACCGATGGCAAGCGGTGGTTGTTGCGCTGGCCTGGAGCAGGCGAGGTTCGCTTGAGCCGCCCCTACGCCTTCACCTTGGATGGGCCGGACGGGTGGTACCCCCTCTACGAGTGGCTGCGGGACTCGGCCCTCGTATCGCTGGAGGGAGTCAGCCCCGATAGAGAGGGAATTGCTGGGCATTTCGGACCGGGCAGCCCGTCCTACCAGCGCGACATCGCAGCCCTCAATACCCTCTATCGCGATAACGCGGAACTGGAGACCATCCGGGTCAAGCGACGGTTGTGGTACGACCTGCTGCGAACCGCCTTGGGCGAAATTGCCTACACGACTGAGGGAATGAGCGCCGAGGCGCAAGCCCGACTTGCTGCGGTTGGAATCGGCGCGGAGGAAATGGACGACCTTTTCGTCCGCCACACCTATCTCAGCGCCGTCATCGGGATGGTGGTGCAGGCTTCATTCGGCATCGACATTCGTAGCCTAGCCGAGACCGACCCCTCCGACCTGCTCCAGGGCCGGGAGCTGCAAAACGCCACTGGGTTGCATGGAGTGCTGGAGTCGGACTTCTTCGCGTGGCCCAACGAGGTTGGCGGGAAGCCGCTGCTGCAAACCCTAGCCCGCCGGGTGGCTCGGTTCAACTGGGCCGAGGCACCGCCGGACACCGCGTCAACGCTCTATGAGTCGGTCATCCCACCAGAGGAGCGGCGGCAGTTGGGCGAGTACTACACCCCAGCATGGCTGGTCCGGGCCATGATTCGAGAGCTGGTGGGCGACCCGCTGAACCAGCGCGTGCTGGACCCGGCCTGCGGTTCGGGGACGTTCGTGGCCGAGTCGGTGACCCACTTCATCGCCGCCGCCAAAGCGGCGAATTGGGAGCCTGGGCAGGTCGTCAACAGACTGCGAGAGGCGATCACCGGCATCGACGTTCACCCGGTGGCGGTGCATCTGGCCCGGGCTGCCTGGACACTGGCTGCCCGTCCGGCCATCGCCGCTGCAAGCGCCGCCGGGGATTACGCATCGTTGTCCATCCCCGTCTACCTGGGCGACGCTCTGCAATTGCGCTTCCGCGCTGGAGATATGTTCGCCGAGCACAGCGTCACGGTCCGGGTAGAGGATGAGGAAAACACCGAATTGGTCTTTCCCGTGAGCCTGGTAGAACGAGCCGAGACCTTCGACGCGTTGATGGGGGACGTTTCGGCCTCCATCGAGCGGGGAGACGACCCGTTCCTTGCCTTGGGCGACAACGAGATCTACGACTCCGCTGAGCGCCAAGTCATGGCCAACACGATAGCCGCCATGCAGCGGCTCCACGACAAGGGGCGCAACCACATATGGGCCTACTACGCGCGGAACATGGTGCGCCCCGTGGTGCTGTCGCGCTCCAAGGTGGACGTGGTGATCGGCAACCCGCCCTGGATCAACTACAATCAGACCGCAGACATCCTGCGGGACGAGTTGCTGAACCTGAGCCGGAACACCTACGGCATCTGGGCTGGGAGACACTATGCCACACAGCAGGACGTGGCGGGGCTGTTCTTTGCCCGTAGCGTCGATCTGTACCTGAAGGACGGGGGCGTCATCGGCTTTGTTCTGCCCCACAGCGCACTTCAGGGCGGGCAGTACTCCAAGTGGCGCAGCGGTCAGTGGCGGACGCGTAAGACAGGGCCGAGCGTTCAGGTGGACTTCACTCTCAAACCGGCCTGGGACTTGGAACAACTCAAGCCCAATAGCTTCTTCCCAATACCCGCCTCGGTGGTCTTCGCCCGCAAGCTCTCCCAAGACGTCTCCGGTAAACCGCTGGCCGGAATAGTGGAGCTGTGGCAGGGCGGTGCCGGGGCCAATAACGTGCGGCGAGAGGCAGTGAGAATCACCAACACGGGCACGGACGGTAACTCACCGTACGGCGCACTGTCCCGGAACGGGGCCACGGTATTCCCAAGGGTGTTGTTCTTCGTCAACGAGACGGAGAACACCGTCATCGTACAGGCAGCGCCGACGGTCACGGTCAATCCGCGCCGAGGCAGTCAGGACAAGGCTCCCTGGAAGGATTTGGATCTAACCGCTATCACCGGCCAGACGGTGGAGAAACGGCACCTGTTCAATGTACATCTGGGGGAAACCATCGCTCCATACGTCACCCTGGAGCCTCTCAAGGCGCTGCTCCCGATTAAACAGGGCGACGCCACCATACCTGCCGATGACAACGGCACAGGCGGTGTCCGGTTAGGTGGGTTGGAACGGCGGATGAGGGAGCGCTGGCAGACGATCAGCCGTCTGTGGGATGAGAATAAGTCACTAGTCAACGACCTGAACCTGCTCAGTCAACTGGACTACATGGGTAAGTTAACTTCCCAATTGGAATGGCAGCATGACGCGGGAGACAGTGCGTTTCGAGTCGTGTACACCAAGTCAGGTGAGCCAACGGCAGCTATCTCGCATGAAAGAAATGACTTGGTAGAGAACGTGCTGTTCTGGGTTCCCTGCAAGAGCATTGAAGAAGCCAACTACCTGCTGGCCATCATCAACAGCGCAGCTCTGAGGGAAGCAGTCAAACCATTGATGACCAAGGGCCAGTTCGGGGCGCGGGACCTTCACAAGCACCTGTGGAAACTGGCTATCCCGGAGTTCGATCCGACGCAGGCATTACATGTAGCCATCGCCGAGGTTGGAGCGACCGCGGCAGCTGAGGCAAAGAGGCAATTGAAGACACTCCGCGAGAAAAGAGGAGACAAGCTAACCATAACCATCGTGCGCCGCGAGTTGCGGGCATGGCTGCGCACGTCGAACGAGGGGATGGCAGTGGAGAACACTGTCGGCCAGTTGCTGGCAGGCGGCTAGCAGAGTCCAAGATTCGCCCAGCTTGTAATCCAGTCGCGGCATTACTGTCGAACCCTTCAGGTGTCCTTCTGTGCATCGGCACTGCCAGATGATGGTTGTCCACCGGGACGCTCAATCGCTACGCTCGAACTATGGCAATCTCCGACCGACAGCTGCTCGACTCACTCAGCCGGACGCCATTCGTCGATTCGGCGGAGTTGGCAGGCATCCTGGGGGAGCCGCACGCGACGGTTCACCGCGCCCTGACCGACCTGCTGGCCGACGGCATCGTCGGGCGCGTCAGCCACGGCACAGCACACCTGCCATCGAGCCAGAGGTGCCACCTGACAACCAACGGCATCAGAGAGGCCACAGGGGTCCTCGGCTTCGAGAGTCCATCGGACTTCGTAAGGGTCTACCCGATGTCCAGGGAGTGGCTGACGCTGCTCGTCCGCCGGATGGACGCCGTGGCTTCCACCTATCGTCTTGCCGCCTCACTCTCCCCCGGCATGGACGGTCTCCGGTCCCGCGTTGAGTTCCACCGGAGGGGGCGCTTCGACGCCGCCATCACGCTCCACGACGGCCGCAGCTTCGGCGTGGTGCGCCAGGGCCTCGCCCTGCGTCGCCGGTCGATCTACGACCGGTTGAGGGCCATAGCGCAGTACAGCCACGGGCGGCGTCCCGGCACCGTCCTGATCCTTGTGCCGAGCGCATGGGAGCTTCGGCGGACGGCGAGGTTCTGCATCAACAACGGCCTCCGTGACTGCTACGTTGCCGTGGAGTCCAGGGACACGCTCGAAAGACGGGACCTGCGCCTCTGGTGCGAACCCACGGGGCTGTTCGGCCTCACGGACTACACGCTGGAGACGGTGAGCGCCTACGGCAAGCCAAGCGGAGGGCCTCGCACGGAGTCGCCGGAGCGGAAACGGGCCTCGATACCCCGTCCCGAGCGTATGGTGGAGGCTGCGTCGGCCTTCAGCCTCAGCCCCTCCGAGAAGCGGACGCTCGACCTCATCACCGACCACCCGATGATCCCCCGTGAGCACCTAGCCTGCTGGCTCGGCGTCTCCGAGGGACGGGTCAGCCAGATGATGCGCAGCCTCGTCGATACCTGGGCCTGGTCGAACAGAGAGGAAAGCGCGGAGACGTTCGCTACACGCTGTCCGCCGAGGGCATACGCTACGTCACCCACAGGGACCGCGCCCAGCTGCCCACCACGCAGGGCATCTGGAGCACCGCCCTCACCACCGACAAACAGGGCCGGAGGCGGCACGTGGGACACCGCATCGAGACGTGGGCGAGGCAGACGAAGCACGCCGACGGCATCACGTGGTTCCTGTCGAAGCTTCAGGCAGAGGCCAGGGCCGACCCCGACAGCGAGGTGGCGTGGTCCGTCCCCACCGCCAGGTCCGACCGAACCTACAACTGGGGGGATTCGGCCATCGCACCGGACGCAATTGGGCAGATGACCGCCCAGGGCCTTCGGATACCGTTCTACTTCGAGTACGAGCTTCGCGCCCGTCATCCCAGGGGAGTCATAGCCCGCCTGAGTCCATACGAGGACTACTACTGGGCGCCCGAGCATAAGGACGACCAGCCGCCGTACCCTGTCACCCTGTTCGTCGTGGACACCGAGGAGGTGGAGGACACCTACGTGCGCACCGCCGCCCACTTGAGCCGGATGTCCCTGCCCATCTTCGTGTCGTGCATACCCGTTCTGTCACGCACGGGGATACTCGGAAAGTCATGGCGTCCACTGTGGGCACCGGAGTCCCCGAGACTGCCCCTGTCCGCACTGAGAGCCTACCACTGGGACTCACTCTACCACCGGATGCGTCAGAGTCCTGTAGGGAGGGATAGATAGCGACGATACGTCCCTATCTGCCCTTCATACTGGATGGGGGGTACAAAATGGCACAACCGGGCCGATGTCCGAGGTCTACCGACCCCCAAAACACCCCCGTTTTAACTACGAAACGGGGTTGACGTGTCGCCTGACCGGTCAGGGTACAAAATGGGAAGCCATGATAAAATAACAGGCGAGTCCGACAACAACTTGATTGCACTTTGGGAACCCTGACGTGTCAGCCGATAGGGAGGGAGAAACGATGGATGAGCCCGTCCGCTGGGTGACGAAGGCGGAGGCTGCTGAGGAGCTGGAGGTCTCCCTCTCGACCCTGGACCGGAAGATCAGGCAGGGAGAGGTGGAGGTCCGCAGGGAGGGCCGCCGAGTGTTCGTGCGGATGGCGGGGGAGTACATCACCGACGAGGAGCTGCTGCGCCGGGCCGTTGTCAGGGAGCATGAGCTTGAGCGGACCGTGCGGGAGTTGGAGCAGAGCGTATCCGAGTTGAACCTTCGGGCATCCGAGTTGGAGCGGGAGCGAGACGAGGCCAGGGAGTCCGCAGCCACGGCCAGAAGGCCGTACCTGGAGCTTGAGATGGAGCACCGGAGGGAGGTCGCCGCGCACAAGGCGACGAAGGGCGTGCTCAACGTCGTCCACGTGATCGCCCTGGTGCTGCTCGTGCTGCTGATCGGCAGCGTTCTCCTGTGGTGGTTCGTGCTGAGGTAGAGGAAGCGTTGCCGGCCCGTCACCCCGGTCTCCAGCCACATCTTCGGGAGACGTAACGCACCCCCACTTCAATCGCCTTTTCGCGGGCCAAATGTCATTGAGACGCCGCTCCGCCGGGCCTGCCGATGTCATTCCCCACGTTTGGCGATGTCATTGCAGTCCGGAACGCACCCTTTCTAAAAGTGTTCACTGTTTACGTCCTGTAGGAGGGTGATTTACCCCCGTTTCAGCTACGAAATCACGACTCTGGCCGCTCCGTTACAAAACCGAAACTCCTGTACACCCCCACTACTGCGAGGAAGGGGCCGAAAAAAAGAGAGCCTATAGCACCCCTCATCCCTGCGCAGAGCTAAGAGGGGTCTTATTCAGCGTTGCGATTGTGCACACTCACTTGCGAGAGCCGCGCTCCGATGAGTCGCGGCAGACGGCAGGGAGGTGCACGAGTTGGCGCGGAGACCATCGACCAACCGCCGGACGGCGAATTGGGGATCGCCGTCCCACTCCACCGAGCATCGAGGGAAGGTGAGGCGTGAGCAGCCCGGCCCGGATGATCGCTCGCGCTCACCTGCGGCGTCAGGCGTCCCTTTTTACAGCCTTCCCGCCGCCCCGCAAAAGTGCAACTGTCAGCTAGGGCCTTTGCAACCCCGACCCAACCTCAGTCGCCTACATAAATGCAACTCTCAGCTACGGACTTGCATACGCACGCCGGAACGTACCCGCAAGTCAAAGTGTTCACTGTTTGTGTCCTGTAGAGGGGTGATTCGCCCCATTTCAGCTACGGAACCAGGGTCTTTTCATTATCGGGAAATGTCATTCTGAGCCGAAGGAGAAGAATCTAAAATCACTCGACACGGACTCGGCTCTAGTATGAAGAAGGGGATGCAGGCAAGGACTTTAGACCCTTCGGCTACGCTCAGGGTGAAAATGAAAAGACCCTGGCTACGGAACGGCCCGACTTGCATTCTTGCAACCAACTTCGTTTCTCTGTACACCCCAACGGCATCACCAATAAGGGTATTCGCCCCAGGTCTTATAGGGGCGCTCACGTGAGCGCCCTCATAGGTAGTTATGCCCAACGTCTCGACCGCTCACACTGGACAGCAGGACCTGGCCCATGAAACGCCGAAGAGGTGGGATGAGCGGGATGAGAAGCGCCAACGGAGAGAATCCACCGACCAATCGCCGGGCTACGGCGTACACTGCCGAGCAGCAGGAGACGCTGCGGCGTGGTCTACGCATCCTCGCCCGGATGATCGCCCGCGCCCACCTACGGCGTCAGGCGGCCCGGTCCGTGACCGCGCCCAGGCCGCCCGCGGAGGACGAAGACGGAGACTGAGCGGCTCACGGAACCGTCTTCCGACGCTCCCCATGTCAGTGTTCCACTTTCCCCACTTCGTAGCTGCGACTGCCCCATGACCGTGGAAGGAACCCCGGAATCAGATTGCTCGCTCCGATTTAGCAGGCTGTCCCTTACACCCCGATTTCAGCTACGGAACCGCCCGAGCTGCAACTTGACGCCGCCGACGCTCCCTCGAATCTCGCGCCCTGTGAGGAGTGTCTGTCCGCGTACCCTGGGTCAGCACCGGAGACGCTTGACAGGGGTGTCGGAAATGGCGCAATATCTTGGTAAGACTCGATAACAAGAGGTGAACATGCCGCGAACGACCAAGACCATCACTTTCTCCTTGCCGCCGGAGATGGCGGACCGGGTGGACGAGGTGATGAAGCAGCAGGGACGGTCCAGAAGCGAGTTTCTTCGGGAGGCGGTGCTCCGCTACATCGAAGAGTGCGAGTGGAGACAGCTGCTCCAGTACGGAGAGAAGAGGGCCAGGGAGAAGGGCATCGGCCCCGAGGACGTGGCCGGTCTGGTGGAAGAGTACCGGGTCGAGGTCAGTTCCTCCCGTACATGAGAGTCGTCCTAGATACCAACGTCATAGTCTCCGGTCTGAACTTCCCAGGCAACGAGCGCCTCGTCCTCGAACTGGCTCTCAGAGGGCGGTTCGAGTTGTGCCTGTCTCCCTTCATTCTGGAGGAGGTTGCCGGGGTGCTTGTGCGCAAGTTCGCTTGGACCGAGGAACGCTCGGCGCAGGCTCTCAGGGCGCTGGGGGATGCCGCTACCGTCGTTGAACCACGTAGGCTCCCGGAGATGATCGAGGGCGGCCACGCGGACAACCGCATCTTGGAGTGCGCCGTGGAGGTTTCTGCCGACTACCTGGTGACCGGCGACCGGCGGCATCTGTTGCCCCTTGAGGAGCATCAGGGTGCAAGAATCCTCAACGCTCCCCGCTTCCTGTCGTTCCTGGGAGAAGGATGACACCGGACTGTATCTGGCCGGCTTCGTTCGCTGATGAGCTCGGCAAGGAGGTGTCTTGATGTCGCGAAAGTCATCAAATCGCACCCCGCATGACGAAGCGGTGGCAATCATCGAGCAACTCGTGACCAAGAACCTGGGAGGAAACCTCGAAGCCACGGCGTCATGTAACCAGTGCAGAGAAGAGCTTACGATAAACCTCGTAGCAGGAGGTTCCAGCGTCAGTCGAGAGAAGCTCGTGGGAACGGTGCGCCCCGACATCAGCCTGCTCGATGAGAATGGCGAACCTGTCAGGTTCATAGAAGTCGTGGACAGCCATGCTCCCGAGGGGACCGTCCATGAGCAGGCCCTGCAAGAAGGCACTGAGGTAGTGGAAATCCATCTAAGGACCGCGAAGGAGTTCGCGGGGCGAAGAATGAACAAAGCCCTGGACGTGTCCCTGACAGTCAAGGCGAGACTACAGGAACTCGCCGCTGGACGGATCGTTCTGGACGCCCACAACCTTCTTTGCCGCAGACCCCAGTGCAGGGAGTGTGGCGCACCGCTACCGCTGAGAACGGTAACGGTCAGCACGAAGGACTGCTGGAAATGCGGCCAGAACGTGAACGTCGCTACGGGGGACAAAGACGGTGAGAGCCTTGAGCAAGACCATTTCACCACCGAGGAAATCAAATTCGCTCGGGAGAACGGGGTAACTCTGGAGCGCAGATTCAGCTCCACCGTTGGAGGAAAGTACCTGGCTAACGTGTGCACCGGGTGCGATCAAATCCAAGGAAACTGGTTCCTGTACATGGACCCGTATCACGACAGGTTCAATCTACACAAGGCGGAGCGACAGGTATACGGACCCTGCGACCAGTGCGCCACTCGCTACTGTCCGACGCATGGGGAGTACATGGACTATAGAGGCAGCAGCCAGTGCCCCTCATGCCTGGAAGAAGCGGAAAGAGTCATGTGCCCGAACAACCCGGACAGAGAATGCTTCTACCCTCGCAGGTGCGAAGAAGGTGGGTGCTACTTCCTGAACCGGGAACAACAGCAACGGATAGAGCAGGAACGTCGCGAGCAACAGCAACGGGAACGGCAAGAACAGCGCGAACAAGAGCAGCGCCAATGGGCGGAGCTTCAGGAATGGTTCGACCGACGTCGAGGGCCGAGTTGACATGATTGACATGGACGGTCTTATGGGGAGCCTGGCGGACTCGCGGAAGGTGTTTCATTCGGAAGCAGACTTCCAGCACGCCCTGGCATGGCATATGCACCAGGCCATGCCAGAAAGCCAGGTCAGGTTAGAGGTCGATGTCATGCAGGTAGAGCACCAGAGGAGGTTCCTGGACATCTGGCTTCCGTTGGAAGGGATCGCTATCGAATTGAAGTACAAGACTCGGGGATTGGAACTGGAGCAAGACGACGAGCCCTTTGTCCTCCGCAACCAAAGCGCACAAGACCAAGGACGGTATGACTTTCTCCTCGACATTCAGAGACTTGAGCTCATTCGCTCTAATCTGGAGCAGTGCAAGGCTGCATATGCTGTGTTGCTGACCAACGACTCTTCATACTGGAAGGTTCCCACGCACAGAGACACGGTGGACGCCGACTTTCGTGTACACGAGGGGCGAGAAATCCCGGGCGCATTGGCGTGGTCGGCTCGGGCGAGTTCGGGAACGGTCGGGGACCGGAAATCGCCGATACAGATACGAGGCTCTTATCGCCTTCGCTGGCGGGAGTATTCCAACTTCCCTGGGAAGTCATACGGCAGCTTCCGGTATCTTGCGGTTTCGGTGGAGTGATAGAGGGCAGCGGACGACAGCCGTTCCTTGACAATGGCCCCTTGGGTGAGTCATGATACTGAGTAAGACTCGGTAATTACAAACAATGGAGGACAGCATGAAGCAGAAGCACCTACAGCCCCTAACGCCGGCGGCGCTCTATGCACGGGTGTCCAGCGACAGGCAGGACGTGGACCTGTCCGTGTCCGCCCAGCTGCGGGCGCTCAAGGAGTACGCCAAGGCCAACGACTACTCCGTGGCCCGGGAGTATGTGGACGAAGCCGAGAGCGGCCGCGTCGCCGACAGGCCCCAGTTCAGGGAGATGATCGAGGAAGGCGGCAAGCCCAAGGCCCCCTTCGACGTGATTCTCGTATGGAAATTCAGCCGCTTCACGCGCAAGAGGGAGCACGCCGTCGCCTTCAAGTCCCAGCTGCGGCGCAAGGGCATCCGCGTGGTGTCCATCACCGAGCAGGCCGAGGACAACGCCACCGGCAGGCTGCTTGAGGGCATCATCGAGAGCGTGGACGAATATTACAGCGAAAATCTGGCGCAGGAGGTCGTCCGGGGGATGAGGGAGGCCGCTTCCAGAGGCTTCTTCCTCGGCTCGAACGCCCCCTTCGGCTACAGGAAGATCAAGGTCAGCGACGGGGCGAAGGAGCGCCCCACCCTTGAGGTTGACCCGGCCACCGCCCCGGTGGTAAAGGAGCTATTCGAGAAGTCCCTACGGGGCAGCGGCCTCAAGGAGCTATGCAAGGAACTGAATGACCGGGGCGTCACCAACAGGGGCAAACGCTGGTACAAGGGAACGCTCCACTACGTGCTGAGGAACGAGGCGTACACAGGAACCGCCGTATGGGGCAAGAACAGCAAGGGCGAGAAGGCCCAGGACCCTGTAAGGGTGGAGGAAGCGTGGCCCGCCCTGGTGTCGAGGGAGCTGTTCGAAGACGTGCAGCAGGCGATGAGCGACCGCGCCCCGAAGGTGCAGAGGCCCGGTAGAGTGGGGAGCAAGTTCCTGCTGAGCGGGCTGCTCAAGTGCGGGGTGTGCGGCAGGCCCTACTCGGCCCAGGGAGCCAAGAGCGGCCAGTTCGCCTACTACATCTGCGGCACCCTGTTCAGGGAGGGAGCGGGGACGTGCAGCGCCCGCTACCTGAACGCTCCGAGGCTGGAGACGTTCGTGGTGGAGAAGATCAGGGAGCGGATTCTGAACGAGGAGACCATCGTGGCGCTGGTGACGCTGGTTGCGGAGGAGATCGACGCCATGGCCGGGGAGCTGTCCGGCAGGCTGGAGGTCGTCCAGGCCGAGCTAGGAGACGTGCGGAAGCGGCTTGAGAAGCTCTACGAGGCCATTGAGACGAGCGAGCTGACCCTGGAGGTCCTGTCGCCGCGCATCATGTCTCTGAGGCACCGTGAGGAGCAGCTGGAGGCTGCGAGAGACGATGCCGAGACCCAGCTTGAGCAGAGGAGAGTGGAGCTTCCGAACACCGAGGAGATAGCACGGTACGTGGCGGACTTCCGGGACTTCCTGAAGGATGGGACGATTCCCGAGCGGAAGGCGCTCATCCGGAACTTCGTGGAGGGCATCGAGGTGGAGGGAGACGAGGCGACGCTGACGTACACGGTCCCCATGCCGAGCGACGGGGCGATGTCGGAATCGGCCTCGGTTCTTGATTTCGTCAAGTCCAGCCCACCATGCGTTACTGTAGACAGAACCGGGGCGCTCAGGGCGATTTCCTGAGCGTCCCTGCCTTTTATCGGGCTGTCCTTCGGCATGGGTATGGAGTAGCGGACGACGGCGTTGCCGGGGCTGACGACGATCTCCTTGACGAAGGACTCGATAAAGGCCCGAGACTCGGTGAGCTCGCTGGTCTTCAGGAAGTCGCTCATGTCCTCGGCGTAGGCAGTGATGGTCTTCACGTCGTCCAGGATCACCCTGCGCTCCGAGAGCATTGCCCTTGACTCCTCGGCAGAAACCTCCTGACGCTCCCGGTGGTCGCGTATGCGTGGCGTCACGTAGGCCATGTCCAGGTCTGTGGTCTCCACCAGGGTGTAGAGCCGGTCCAGCCTGCGCCGCACCTCGGCAAGCTCCGACTCGACGGTCTCCAGCCTCTGGCGCTGCTCGCGGGCCACGCCCCACTCAGTAAGAAGCTCTTAGCCCATCCGTATGACTTGTATCGAACGCACTATCAGGAAGACACCAACACCAATCCCCTCCCGGCGGTTGCTGGAGACCCGGGCGTAGAGGGCCACGGGTATGCAGTCTTGCCAACCGTTCCCGCCTGCGCCACTCCCGCTCTTCCATGTAGAGGCGGATGGCCTCGTGGAGAGGCTCGCTCACGGTGCGGTCATCTTCCTTCACCACCTGCCGCAACTGGCGGGTCATCTCCGGCAGTAGAGATAAGGTGATGGTGTCGGTGTTCCTGGGTTTGATGGGAATCGTCTCTCTCCAACTCTCTCTATAGCACTACGTCTTACTCTTATCATCTTCCATCCGCAGCCTGATCGTCAAGGGAGCGACGAGGGAGATTGGCCCCGGAGCGTTGGCTGGACGCTCTCACTGAGCCTGCGGTGGGGTAAGCCTGCCACATTGATGCTGCATCGGAGCAAGCAATTTGGGGGCGCGACCTCCAGTGGGAGCAGGAGGCTCGATGAAAGGGCTGGTTCCGGCAAGAGTTCCCAAAAGGGAAGTCGAGAGACGGACACCCTCGGTCACATCAGAGCAAGCAATCCGACGGGGCCGTCGAGTCCCCGTCGGAGCCGCCTCTGAGGGCGGTCCGAGGCCCGTTTTGATGTTTTACCCGTGTACAGGGATTTGCGTTAGTTGTAGAAATACAAGTCTGGGGCCGTTTTGAACCTGAAACAGGGGAAGAAAAAGGGAAGTCTGAGCCGTTTCTGCAATCAATTTATGAATGGGCTGATTCCACTGGTCTGGGGCGAAAGTTGTAGAAATACAAGTCGGCAAATCGGGCTGTGAGGCCATAATCCAGCCACATCTGGGCGACATCGGAGCGAGCAATTCTGAGGCCGGGCTGAAGGTCGTGGGAGGAGGGCGAAGCCCCTACAGGACCCTAAAGGATGTGGGTGTGTGTGACGTTGCGGGTGACCTTGTGAGACCCAGGACGGCCGCGAGGATGGGCAGTTCCGGTCAGCATTGACCAAGGCGATTTCACCGTTTGGCAGGGCCAGTGATCGTCGAGTGGCGCAATGCCAGGGCCGATTACGCGGGGGCGAGGAACCCGCTGGATAAGGCCGTCGCCAAGAGGCGCGTGTTGGGCTAGAGACCGACATCATCGAAGAGCACGAGCTGACGCTGCCCCCGACGAAGCACCCCTGGGACTGGTCTGACCGCCGGGACCACCTCTGGCGGCGCAAGAAGCTGCTGGGGGAGACGCAGGCGGAGCGGCGCTGGGCGCTGCTGCGTCGGTGTGGGTGCGTCGCGTCCTCACCTTTGGATTGCGGCGGAAGTAGCCTATTCTCCCAATACCTTCGAGAACCGGCACCCCACTGTTACTCTGCCGATAGCTATTTCTGCGTCGGGGCGTCAGCTAGAGCCGAAGCCCCAACGTAGGTAGCGGCAAAGACCATCTCGGAGAGCCACCGGCGGAACGACTCGTTGTCGCTGAACTGCTTGAACAATTCCGTGTGGTCTGCCAGAAGCTCGGTCATGGCTCGTTCCAAGGCCTTGTCGTGCTCGATCCGCGCGTTCTGCTCGTCGGAGTTGACCGAGGTGTCCAGGAACTTCTCCAACAGGAAGCCTAGGGCGTCCGCGTCCACCAGCGTGGGAATCTGGTTGCGGAACTTGAACTTCTCCAGGACCTCCTGCACGTTGGGCGAGAAGCCGTCAAGGTACGCCTCGAAGTCGGCCCGCAGCTGCTGTTGACGCCCGCGCGACGCAAGGTCGCGGAGCCGGAAGGGAGAGGTGTTGTAGAAGGCTTCGCCGGACGCCTGGCGCAGTGCCCGGTCCTGGTTCGTTATGCCGGCGTCGTCCAGCTGGGCCTTCATGCGGAGCACCGCTTCTTTCGTCGGTTCAAGAACCGCGTCGAGGCGGCGGATGACCGTCATGGGCAGGATGACGTCGCGGTACTTGCCCCACACATAGACGTCCCGCAGCACGTCGTCCGCGATGCCCCATATGAAGCTGCTGATGTTCAGTGCGCTCATATAGTCCTCTCTGGACTTGTCATGCTCCTATAGGCCGCCTTGACTATCTGATCAAGGGCAGCGGCGGCTTCCTCGGTTAAACGAGGATCAGACCGGAGACACGACGAAATCACTGCTAGAGGCTCTGGTTCCCTTTTGGAATCACCGCCCCTGACAAATCTGTCCACATCCAGCCCTGACCAAGCCGACAACGCAGCAAGACTATCCACATCAGGGCGCTTTCCCTGGGAGATGCGAGTCAACGTAGAGGCGCTGACCCCGCTCTCTTCCGCTACTCGCTTTCAGGTGCATTGACGAGCTAGCCTCTCCCCATCCAGGGCGGCGTAGAAGGCATCGCCGTCGAACGTTGCTTTCTTGGCCACGACCCTCTCCTTGCGGTTGCTATTTTGAAGGCGGCTAGCAGTTTATGGCGGCAAGAATCCGCTATTCGACTATAGCAACGACTAGTGAAGATTGCAATATCGGCGTAGGCGGTGAGGCAAGAATGGGGATATACTAGTACTACAGCCGCACTTAAACAGGTAGAATAGAGCCATGGGAAATAGTGGGAGAGGAGGGGTTGGTTATGAGTCAGACAGTCATGGAAATGGAAGGAGAGGACGTGCTGAAGGAGGTGATTGACTGGGAAGCAGGCCTCCATGCACTGCACGCTCGCATCGCTCATCGCTTTGGCCGCAGTGAGCCCCGGTGGAGGGTGCTGGCATACCTGAAGGGACTGCTGGGGTCGGTGGAGCGCAAGAACGGGTGGCAACTGGCCGAACACAGTAGAGACGCCACTCCTGACGGTGTGCAACGGTTGCTGGCTGCTTACAGATGGGATGCCAATCAAGTAAGGGATGACCTGCAAGGGTATGTGGTGGAACATCTGGGTGAACCCCGAGCAGTGATGGTGGTGGATGAGACGGGTTTCCTCAAGAAAGGCACAAAGTCGGTGGGAGTGAAGCGGCAGTACAGCGGCACGGCAGGGAAAGTGGACAACTGCCAGATAGGGGTGTTCCTGGTTTATGGCAGCCGTCATGGCCATGCCTTTCTGGATAGAGAGCTATACCTGCCCAGGGAATGGGATGAGGACAGGGAGAGGAGGGAGGAAGCGGGAGTGCCGGAGGATGTGGCCTTCAGGACCAAGGGGCAGTTGGCCAGGGAGATGATTTCAAGAGCCCTTGAGGTTGGGGTTCCCTTTGCCTGGGTAACGGGAGACGAGGTGTATGGCAATGACCGCCGGCTGCGTCTGTGGCTGGAGGAGGGAGAGATACCCTATGTTCTGGGGGTGAAAAGCAATGAGCCTCTGTGGGTAAACACAGACCGTGGTCCTGTTCAGGTGGCTGCCAGGGAGCTGGCAGAGGAGATACCGGATGAGGAATGGCATCGTATCAGTGCCGGTGATGGGTCCAAAGGACCTCGGATCTACGACTGGGGCCGGGTGCCGATACGGCCCTTGTCTGGGCAGGCCAAGGGGTACTGGCTGCTGGTGCGCCGCAGCGTCACAGACCCTGGGGACCTGGCATACTATGGGTGTTTTGGTTCCTGGGATGTGCCGCTGGAAGAACTGGTGCGTGTGGCGGGTACCCGGTGGGTGATCGAAGATGCCTTTAAGGAAGCCAAGAGTGAGGTGGGGCTGGACCAGTATGAGGTACGTCGGTGGACCGGGTGGTACCGTCACATCACCCTGGCGCTGCTGGTCCATGCCTTTCTGGCGGTGACCAGGTCCTGTGCCGCTGGGACTCATGAAAAGGGGGGATGGTCGTCAGGGAGGAACTCATACCCCTGACAGTGCCCGAGGTGAGGCGGTTGTTATACAGGCTGCTCTGGCTGCCCCATGAGAGCGCTGGTCTGGCTGTATGGTGGTCACGGTGGCGACGGAGGCATCAGGCCAGGGCCTTGAAATCTCATTACAAGAGACACATTTCCAGGCCTTCCCTTTAATAAGTGCGGCTGTAATACTAGGGCGTGTTTGCAAACTATAACCAGAGTAAAATGGAGCCGATGTGGAGCATTGCCAGGTAGTTGTCGGCTCTCTTTTCGTATCTCGTGGCTATCCTGCGCAACTGTTTCAGCCGGTTGATGGTCCCACCAAGTTGCCCAGCAGGTACAGTGCTTTATCGAAAGGCCCAGTGCGCCTCTCATTCATTTTCCGGGGGATGGTGTAACGAATGCCCCGCCGACAGAGATAGGAGCGAATCTTCCGGCTGCTGTACCCCTTGTCGCCACAGACCCGCTGAGGCCTTATCCGGGGATGGCCCCTCCCATTTCTTTGTACCCACCCCAGGGTCATCAACTCTTCGAATACCCGGGCCTCATGCTGCTGACCCGGGGTCAGCACGAAGGCCACTGGCTTGCCCTTCCCTTCCACCCGCAGGTGAACCTTGGTGCCAAGCCCCCTTGGGAGCGGCCTAGCGCCTGGTCCCCGCTCCCCTTTTGGCTCCAGCGGCGTGTTGATGGGCCCGGACCACGGTGCCATCCACGAAATGTACTCCCCACTCCAACTCGCCAGTGGCATCGGCCTGCTGCTGCAACTGCCCCAGGAGTCGCTGCCACAACCCCTTTCCCCGCCACCGGTAGAAACGGCTGGCTACCGTAGGCCAGGGGCCATATCGTTCTGGCAAGTCTCGCCAAGGGGCACCGGTGCGCACCACCCACAGAATGCCATTGATGATGGTCCGATGGTCTTTGCTCGGCCGTCCGAGGCTTGGCCTCTGGGCTGGCAACAAAGGCGCTAACCTGTACCATTGGGCGTCAGTCAAGTCTCCCCGTCCCACTTTCCTCACCTCCCTCTTAACCTTTGCTCCTCAGTTTAGCTCCCTTCCAACACTTTGCAAACACCCCCTAGTATTACAGCCGCACTTATTAAAGGGAAGGCCTGGAAATGTGTCTCTTGTAATGAGATTTCAAGGCCCTGGCCTGATGCCTCCGTCGCCACCGTGACCACCATACAGCCAGACCAGCGCTCTCATGGGGCAGCCAGAGCAGCCTGTATAACAACCGCCTCACCTCGGGCACTGTCAGGGGTATGAGTTCCTCCCTGACGACCATCCCCCCTTTTCATGAGTCCCAGCGGCACAGGACCTGGTCACCGCCAGAAAGGCATGGACCAGCAGCGCCAGGGTGATGTGACGGTACCACCCGGTCCACCGACGTACCTCATACTGGTCCAGCCCCACCTCACTCTTGGCTTCCTTAAAGGCATCTTCGATCACCCACCGGGTACCCGCCACACGCACCAGTTCTTCCAGCGGCACATCCCAGGAACCAAAACACCCATAGTATGCCAGGTCCCCAGGGTCTGTGACGCTGCGGCGCACCAGCAGCCAGTACCCCTTGGCCTGCCCAGACAAGGGCCGTATCGGCACCCGGCCCCAGTCGTAGATCCGAGGTCCTTTGGACCCATCACCGGCACTGATACGATGCCATTCCTCATCCGGTATCTCCTCTGCCAGCTCCCTGGCAGCCACCTGAACAGGACCACGGTCTGTGTTTACCCACAGAGGCTCATTGCTTTTCACCCCCAGAACATAGGGTATCTCTCCCTCCTCCAGCCACAGACGCAGCCGGCGGTCATTGCCATACACCTCGTCTCCCGTTACCCAGGCAAAGGGAACCCCAACCTCAAGGGCTCTTGAAATCATCTCCCTGGCCAACTGCCCCTTGGTCCTGAAGGCCACATCCTCCGGCACTCCCGCTTCCTCCCTCCTCTCCCTGTCCTCATCCCATTCCCTGGGCAGGTATAGCTCTCTATCCAGAAAGGCATGGCCATGACGGCTGCCATAAACCAGGAACACCCCTATCTGGCAGTTGTCCACTTTCCCTGCCGTGCCGCTGTACTGCCGCTTCACTCCCACCGACTTTGTGCCTTT
Organism: Dehalococcoidia bacterium; assembly: GCA_965219825.1. Lineage (GTDB taxonomy): Bacteria > Chloroflexota > Dehalococcoidia > Lucifugimonadales > JAGWBF01 > JAGWBG01. Next base: position 130,916 of record OZ244792.1, read on the forward strand.
CTTGAGGAAACCCGTCTCATCCACCACCATCACTGCTCGGGGTTCACCCAGATGTTCCACCACATACCCTTGCAGGTCATCCCTTACTTGATTGGCATCCCATCTGTAAGCAGCCAGCAACCGTTGCACACCGTCAGGAGTGGCGTCTCTACTGTGTTCGGCCAGTTGCCACCCGTTCTTGCGCTCCACCGACCCCAGCAGTCCCTTCAGGTATGCCAGCACCCTCCACCGGGGCTCACTGCGGCCAAAGCGATGAGCGATGCGAGCGTGCAGTGCATGGAGGCCTGCTTCCCAGTCAATCACCTCCTTCAGCACGTCCTCTCCTTCCATTTCCATGACTGTCTGACTCATAACCAACCCCTCCTCTCCCACTATTTCCCATGGCTCTATTCTACCTGTTTAAGTGCGGCTGTAGTACTAGGACCGACAGCGTCGTCGTCTGCTGGGGCGAAGATTACTACGGCCAAGCTTCGCCACCTGGGGGAGAGTTCGCTACCGTCAGCGCCGGGGACTACCACACCTGCGGGATGAGAACTGACGGTTCCATTGATTGCTGGGGCAGGAATGAATTCGACCAAGCCTTAGCGCCCGAGGGACAGTTCGCCTCCGTCAGCGCCGGAGGGTTGTACACGTGTGGGGTGAGGGCCGACGGCTCCGTCGCCTGCTGGGGCAATGATGGTTACGGTGAAGCGTCGCCACCGGAAGGGCAGTTCGCCTCCGTCAGCGCCGGGTCGATAGAAACTTGTGGAGTGAGGGCCGGCGGTACAGTCACATGCTGGGGGCATGAAGAACACGGCATTGCTTCGCCGCCACAGGGACAGTTCGTCTCCGTTAGTCTTGGGCGTGATCACGCATGTGGGGTGAGGACCGATGGCATCGTCGCCTGCTGGGGCTACAATTACTTCGAACGAGCCTCACCGATCCAGGGACGGTTCGCCTCCGTCAGCACCGGGCGTGACCACACCTGCGGGGTGAGGATCGACGGCTCCGTCGCTTGCTGGGGCCTTGATAAGGCCAGCCGAGAAACGTCACCTGAAGGACGGTTCGCCTCCGTCAGCGCCGCAGTTCACCACACCTGTGGGGTGAGGACCCACGGCTCCCTCGCTTGCTGGGGCAATGATTACTGGCGCCGAATATCACCGCCTGAGGGACGGTTCGTCTCCGTCAGCGCCGGATGGCTCCGTACCTGCGGGGTGAAGATTGACGGCTCCCTTGCCTGCTGGGGTGATGTTTCCTTCGGCGAATCCTCGCTCCCCGAAGGAAAGTTCGCCTCCGTCAGCGCCGGGGCGACCCATACCTGCGCGGTGAGAACCAACAGCTCCGTCGCCTGCTGGGGATCGGATTTCTTCGGTTCAACCTCACCCCCCGAAGGAAAGTTCGCCTCCGTTAGTGCGGGGGGACACCATACCTGCGCGGTGAGGACCGACGGTTCCATCTCCTGTTGGGGCTACGATAGCGACGGCAGAACGTCACCGCCTGAGGGACAGTTCACCTCTATCAGCGCCAGCGAGGACTACACCTGCGGGGTAAAGACCGACGGCTCCGTCGCCTGCTGGGGTAGGGATAGAGATGGCGAAACCTCGCCGCCCGAGGGACAGTTCGCCACCGTCAGCGCCGGGCGTGAACACGCTTGTGGCGTGAGGACCAACGGCTCCCTCGCCTGCTGGGGCCTTGAGGGACTCGGTCCCGCCTCTCCCCGAAGGGACAGTTCGATTCCGTCAGCGCCGGACAGAACTACACCTGTGGCGTAAGGACCGACGGCTCCGTCGCTTGCTGGAGTTTCCATAAGGCCCGCTAAGGTAGACCCGTTTATCTGGATGGAAATTAGGTGGGCTAAGTGAGAGCACAAATGCTCTCTAGACACGTCTCGGTCAAACAATTTGGCTCATGTTCGGTACGCCACTTCCAGAGCAAGACCCCGCGGACGGCCAGCGATTTGTCCAACAAAGACATGTCCCTGGCGCGGTTGCAAGGTTCGATACGCTCACCCTGAGCGGTAGTCGAAGGGTGGAACAAGACATCGGCGTAGTCGCACCAGTCCAGGCCAGCTTAGGTCGGTAGCCTGCCTTCCGGCAGAAGGCGATAGCATCCTCGCAGTCGGCCATAGCCTCGTCAGGAGTTATGGAGAGGAGGCGCAGCACGCGATCAGGAGTCATGATGCCACCTAACAACATGGTGACTCGCAGATATTCCAGGACGGCGTATTGCTCCGTGGCCGATGCGACATCGACCCGCTGCACTGCCGTCAGCGCCAGGCGAATCCTCTATCAGCCTCTCAGCACATGCTCCAGCGCGTGGAGGAAACCGAAGATATCGTCATGGCTGATTAACCCAACAGTACCAAGGCGGAATGTGGTCTCGCTCAGGTGTCCCTGGGACTTGTAGATCACGTACTCCATTTCTTTTAGAGGAGTGTGCAGGTCGTCATAAGAGAAGCCTTCCGGCAGCATCACGGAGGTCATGGTATTGGAGAGATGCTCGCGGGGCACCAGGAAAGTTAGCTCCAGGGATGACAGTCCGTCACGGAGGAGCTTTGCGATGCTCCGGTAGTGGGCTATACGGTTCTCAACTCTCTCTTCCCTCACCTCCATCAGGGCTTCTCTGAGAGCATACATCGTCTGCACTGGCGGCGTAAAAGGCGTCTCCCCCTCCTCCTCTTTACTCAAGGTGCTGACCAGATCAGTGGAGAATGTCACCTGGCGGCGCTTTGAAATCACCTCAAGGAGATCGTTGGAGAGGACAACAAAGGAAACCCCTGGGACCCCCCGGATACACTTGTTGGCAGACCCTATGATCAGGTCAACTCCCCAGCTAGGGAGATCCAACTCCTCCCCGGCCACACTGCTCACCGTGTCTACCAGCACCCACTTGTGGCGGCGTTTGGCTATTTCTGCCACTTGCCGCAACGGGTTGAGGACTCCTGTGGTAGTCTCGTGATGGATCAGATAGACGACGTCGTGGGGGGTAGCTCTGACGAGCTCATCAACCCGGTCCAGAGGAAGGGGGGAAGTCCAGTCAAACTTCTCCAGAGTGTAGGGTATCCCGAACACCTGGGTGATCTGGGCTGCCCGCTCTCCGTAAACTCCGTTGGAGAGGATGAGGGCACCACTGGTCACATCACAGAGGGAGGCTATGGATGCCTCAATGCCGGTGGTGCCGGACCCACTTAGCACACCGCAGGCGTATCCCTTGGGGACGCCGCATATCTGAAGAAGGAGAGACCGCGTCTCTCCCAGGAGGTCCGAGAACTCCGACTCCCGGTGGCCAATGTCCGGCTTGGTGAGAGCGCGGCGGACACGGTCCGAGATGTTTGCTGGCCCAGGCGACAGTAAAAGCGTACTCCTCAAAGGCTCCTCCTTCGGCTAATCTCAGGACTGGTTTCGGACTCGGCTTCTAAATCGATCCCGGATATCCGCAGGCGAATGGGAAACCCTGGGAATCCCCTGGACTGGAGCAATACTGGCCTTGACTAGGATTAGGTAAGGGCTAGGGCATTTGCTACACTCTAAAAGGGAGTTTTCCAGGCTTTCCATATCATCTACTCTGGCCACGTACTGGTATCCACTGGCCTTGCCCACTTCAGCTAAGTCAAACTTTGAGCTAATGGATGGCTGGGCTCCTGTGGATTCGTAGGACTCATTGTCCAGGATGATGTGGACCAGGTTGTTGGGGCCTTCGCTGGCGATAAGAGGCAGGGTGCCCATGCTCATGAGGGCGCTTCCGTCTCCCTCCAGCACGAACACCCGCTGCTCTGGGATGAGCAATGCTAGCCCTAGCCCAAAAGAGGACAGAAGCCCCATAGAGCCAATCATGTAGAAATTGCCGGGCCTGTCATCGGTCTTGAAGACTTCCCGCGATATCATCCCGGTGGTACTCAAGACTAGATCATCAGGTCCGGCGTGTTCCAGAATCTTCTCAATAGCCTTATACCGTTCTATCACTCTATCACTCCCGCGCGCACCAGCAATGCCCCAGGTACCGAGCGCTCTTCTATGGCGGCCAACAGCCTGTCCAGAGCGGGCTCTAGACTGTCAGGTTCCGGAATTTCATAGGGGATTTCTAGCAAGTCAAAAATTTGCGGGGTCTTAACCCCCATAACCCAGTGCTCGGGTGCGTCGTTGGGTGGCCCCCCATAGCCCCGCCAGCCTACGATGAGGAGTACCGGAATCTTGTACATCAAACTGTAGGAGGTCAGAGGGTTCACGATGTTGCCGATCCCGGAGTTCTGCATCATCACCCCGCCCAGTCGCCCGGCAAAATAGGCGGCGCTAGCCACTCCAAGGGCCACATCCTCCCGAACAGCGGGGACGTAACGAATTTCTGGGTCTCTCACCATGACGTTGTAGGCCGCCTGAAAGGTAGAGTCTGGCACGCCGGAAAAGAATGTCAGACCCCGTGTTTTTAAGATATCCGAAAACGTCTGAGCATCCATAGCTGCTTCCTTTGGCCGCGTTCAGGGTAGGCTCTTAGCGGTTACGTCCCGGTGATGCTGCGGCTACGCCTCCATTAGATTTTGCAAGATGTAGGGCCTCAGAGCGCTCCCGGTCTCTGCGGGAGATGCGGTCGAAGCCGACGCAGGAGAATATCTCTGGGACGGCAGCGCACAAGGGATCTGCCTCCAGACTGCGCCCGCTCGCCAGAATCGTACAGGCCACTTCAGTCATAGCCTTATAGGCAGCGCGAAGCAGATGATTGGCGTGAATGATAATATTGAACCCACTGCCGACGAGCTCGGCATCCGTTATCGAGTTATAGGTAGTTGGTACGCTCACCAGCACGGGACGCCGTCCCAGACGCCGACAGAGGCGCTCATAGTCTTCCGCAAAGGCGAGTACCTCACCGGGGTCTCGCTTGTAGGAATGGATCATGATTCCATCAGCTCCGGCTAGTATATATCGCTCCGCCCGGGACAGGGCGTCCTGGAGCCCTGTCCCGGAGATCAGGCTCTCCAGGCGGGCGATGACCATGAAGTCATCGGAGATGGCGACCTCTTTTCCACACATGATCTTATCAGCAAAGACCATTGGGTCCTCCAACTCCTGGCTGGCAGAGGCATCCAGGCTGTTCCTTTTGGGGTACACTTTGTCTTCGATTATGACCGCCGACACCCCCAGACGCTCAAGGTGCTTGACCAGGTACTCGAACTGAGCGGGGTCACCACCGGTGTCCCCGTCGACGAGGATGGGCTTGGCTGTCACATTGAGGATCTCATCGACGGTATGGGTGCGAGAGTCGTAGCCGACAATGGAGGCGTCGGGCAGTCCCTTGATGGCGGAGTCCGTCAGGCTGCTTTCCCAAAGGCCGTCGTATTCGATGACTTGCTCATCCTTCTGAACTCTAGCATTCTCCACAATGATGCCGCTCAAGCCGCTATGGGCCTCCATGATGCGTGCGAAGCCCTTCCTGTCTATACACTCCTTCAGCGCCCGAAGCCGCTCTCCAGGCGTCATCCTGTTTTCCAAGGTCATATCCGTTTACCCCCTTCTACCATAATCTAATTACCACAAGAATCTAAACCCTGGCTGTATATGGCAAAGAAAGAACACGTTCGAAGACATAGCGACCCATATCCCGGTTCTCTTCAAAAGAGAACTCCGTAAAGTCGCCATTGTATCCTATCAGCGGAATTCGACCCTCGTTGGTCGAGCCGTGGGTGCGAAGGTTGGGGGGCATCTCCACTTCCAAGGGGTCGCCGAAGACCACATCCTTTTCCCCCATTACTACAATATCGCCGATACGTTCATAGTGGAGCTTGAGCCTGGCCGCTGCCTCTTCTCGTGGGAGGACTTCCTCTACACCAGGCATCCCTCGCAATATCTTCATCGCTTCATCTACGTCAGATGAAGGAAGATATACGTACATGCAGCCGCCCAGATTGGAGTGGTGTACCACATATCGGTCCTTGATTATGGGGACTGGATTTGCCCTGATGCCATAGCTTTCCAGAGCGTGCTTGAGGTCCACCATCTGACTCTTTTGGGACATCCCGTGGTCTGCCGTGATGAGCAAGGTAATGTCCGGGTGAGCCTCTACCAGCTTGCCAATAGCATCGTCCAGGATAGACATGTGCGCCCTGGACTGGGGATGGTCAGGCTCATAGGCGTGCATGGCGTAGTCGGTGGTGGTTATATAGACTACATCAGCAGGGTGCCTGGACATTATGTAGCTGGCCGCTCTGACAACCCAGCCGTTGACTTCCAGTGAGTATATCTCCGGCGATGGGCCAACTCCTGCTACGACCCATTCAGGAGGTTCTTCCGATGAAACGGTGATGGTAGCGCCATCGGCTAACAATGTGCGCAGCTTGTCTTTGGATGTAACCAGTATTGAGGTCTTGCCTTGCCGCTGGGCTCGCTGGAATATGGTCTCTGCGAGAATGTACTCACCCGATTCCACATAAACCTCCTCGCCCTTACCACGTACCAGCCAGTAGTTGGAGCAAATGCCGTGGATCTCCGGATAGCTGGCAGTAACTAGAGAAACGTTGTTCACGTTAGTCACCGAGGGCATCATACACCGGCCAGTCTTAAGAAATCCCTTCCTGGCCAGCTCTCGAAGGTTGGGTGTCTCACACGCCTCGAGGTAATCGGGGTCGAGGCCGTCAATACATATGACAACTATGGTCTTATCAATATCCATACTCACCTCGGGCCTAAATCCATAAAGGGCTATCATGGGAATTCACCCTATAGTGGCCCAAATTCAATATGCACGCTACTACTTCTCAGCTTGCCTCTACTGCTCTGTGTTAAGCCTTAGAATATCATTGAGTATAATACCAAAGCAGCCACCAGAGGCGTCAAAAAGGCGCATGTGAGAGATCGCATCCACTAGGTAAAGGGAAGAGTCAAGGGGCTGCTCTCAGATAGAGCGACGTAAAGCGGAGGCGCTAAGGCTCCCAGGGGAGGGTATACTTGAGACAGGAGGAAAACCTTACAGTCGATGATGTGGATATGGAAGGGCCTCTGAACCCGAGGTTGAAGTCGTTGATGTGTCTTGGCTCTAGCTGAATTGTAAGCAAGTCACTTTCGCTCATGGTATTACCTAAGTGTCAGTTGAAGGCTTACCTGTGTATGTTCACGTCCAAGCAGTGTATCCGTATCTTAGTGACATCTTGGGAACTTGTCAAATGTCCTGACTCGTTTTTCTGACGTAAAAGACGCAATGTTCTACAGGCTTTGGGTCGGTAAAGTACATTATACCACTAAGTGAGTTAGGGTTATCGGATTCCACTAGCCACAATCCGTAGGAATTCAGCGTATGGAGTAATTCATGCTCATTGTAGAGCTGAAAGGATCGCTCGACGCCGTAGTCTCGGTCGTACACCGTTGTCACGCCGCGGCCATTTTTGAACATTAACTGGAGCACACCACCGGGCTTCAATACCCGGGCCAGCTCGCGCAGCGTGACCTCAAACACATGCTCTGGCCCGATGTGCTGAATGACCGCGCTGCATATAATGAAGTCGAATGACTCGTTGGGGAAGTCTAGAGGAGCGCTCAAGTCAGCTACGGAGACCCGGTCAGCGATCTCTGGATGGAGTTCTTTGGCCTTCTCAATGTTCTCCTCTACGGCGTCAATGCCGCAGATGTAGTAACCATTTCGCCAGAAGTTGTACACGTCGCGGGCACCAGCGCCACAGCCAGCATCCAGTCCAAAGCGCCCTGGGATCAACTCTTTGAGCCGCTCCAGCAGGTCCAGGTCCCCTTTAAGAGCTGGGTGAGATGACCGGATGTAGACTGACTGTATCAGCTGGTGGGAGACCTCAGCATAGCGGTGAGCGTGGTGTTTGTAGAACTCCTCCGAGTAATCAGGCTGTTTCTTGTCATGTGGAGATTCAAACATCGCTGCCCTCACGTGTGTTAGACATATGCTGAATTTACAGGGGCTTCTCGGCGGTAACTAGAGCTAGCTGCGTCGGTAAGGGGATCATTTTGGGGTTTTGGAAGCCTACCTCCTGAAGCCAGGAGACCACTTGTTCCCCACCCCGGTCTTGCGCACCAGGGTCGAAGGCTACCATGACATACATATTCTCCAGGGTATCCAACCTTATTCGCTCAGGGCTCTGGTCAATCTGCATATAGTCTTGGACTATAATCATACTCCCCGGCAGCAGCAAATCATGGGCAAGCTTGAACAAACGTCGGCAATCCTCTTCCGACTTGATCAAGACGACCCCAGAGATAAGGACGACATCGTAACCCGTCCCCAGGTCTGTCTCAAAGAAGTTGCCTTCCAGCAGGGTAATCTGGTCTTGCAAGTTGTGCTCCTCTACCAGTGGCCTGGCAATGCTCAGGGGCTCCTCGCGGTCTACTACCACCGCATGGAGATGAGGGTTCGCGCTACAAAGGGCAATGGTGTAACTGGCCGCGCCTCCGCCCAGGTCTAGCAACTTGTGCCTACCCCGAAGGTCTACATTCTCTACCAGATGGTAGGCTTGCCCTGAGGCAGCTCGGTTATGCTGGCCCATGATGTAGTTAGTCCAATAGGTGGGCGCATCCACGTATCCCGTTTCAAAGGGAAGCTGAGACTCCCCTGTTTTTATTATCTCGTCAAGGTGGCCCCACAAGGCCCAGGTGTTGGTATGGTGAAGGGCGTGGTCACCTACATACGCCTGTTCGCCTTTGACCAGGAACCTGGATGCCAAAAGTGCATTAGTATACTTGTCCTCCTGCTTCTCTATCAGGTCTAAAACTACACACGCATCAAGAAAGGCGTGGATATATCTGGGGGATGCTTCCAGTTGCTGTGCTACTTCATCAGAGGTGAGGCCATTGTTCTCCAGGAGGTCGAAGGCACCGAGCTTTATTCCTGCCCGCAGGATAGCAGAATACCAGAAGCAGCGAGCCAGCTCGTTGACCCGCTCTGAGTCTAAGTCGATTGGTGGTGTGGGTGGATTCGTCATAACACCTCCTTATCAGCGATAATTGGCTGGAACTCCGGACTTTTGCAGATTCAGGAGATCGGAACCTTCACCAACTCAGCACTGCAATCCCTGGTGGTGGCGGTTATGACGTCTGGTAGGTACAGGGTAGGTGTTCATTAGATTCATGTCCGACTCCTCGTCCAGCCTAATCCATGAAGTCCCTCAGCTTGTGAGCGCTAGTGGGGTGGCGTAGTTTCCTCAGTGCCTTAGCCTCGATCTGCCTTATCCTCTCTCGCGTTACTCCGAACTCCCTCCCAACCTCTTCCAGGGTGCGGCCGCGGCCATCCCCCAGCCCGAAGCGGAGCTGCATTATCTTGTTCTCCCTTTCAGTGAGGGTACCAAGAACCTCTTGTATCTGGTCTTTGAGCATCTGGAAAGATGCCACATCATAGGGAGTGGGAGTGCTCCTGTCCTCGATGAAGTCGCTCAGGTAGGTATCCCCTTCATCACCTATGGGGGTTGACAGAGAGATTGGTTCTTGGAAAATCTTGAGAATGTATTCTACCTTCTCAGGATGCACTTCCATAGCCCTGCCGATCTCTTCGTGGGTGGGTTCCCTGCCGTACTCCTGGAGCAACCGACGGTACTGGCGCCTCAGATTGTTTCCAGTCTCCCACATGTGCACCGGTACGCGTATCGTCCGGTCCTGGTCGGCGAGAGCCCGGGTAATGGACTGTCGTATCCACCAGGTGGCGTAGGTGCTGAACTTGAAGCCCCTCCGGTGATCGAATTTCTCCACTCCCCTCATGAGACCTATGTTTCCCTCCTGAATTAGGTCAAGCAGCGCCATGCCCCTGCCGAAGTATTTTTTGGCTATGCTTACTACCAGCCGCAGGTTAGCTTCCGCCAGCTGTCCCTGGGCACCTAGCTCGGCCTCCTTGATGCGCTCAAAGTAGGCTCGGAAGAGTATGTCCATAGACTGGAGCCTGGAGTAGCAATCGGTTGTATCTACTATCTTCATCAGTTGCTCAAGGGTACAGTCCTCCAGCATATCTATTGCCTCGGTAGGAAGGACCCCGCTATCTAGAGACAACTGAACGATCTTTTGCTCCATCTCTGCCTGTTCTATACCTATTTCTTCAGCGATACTGGCCAACAGGTCTGGATTAAGCACAGCATCTATAGCAGCTCTGAATTCGGGATGGCGGGTGATCTGGGAAAGGGTCAAGTTGGGGGATATGCCCAGATTTTCTCCCAGCACTCTGACCAGTGGGCATGCCTGACTGAGGCGCTGTAAAAGAGTATAGCAGACCTCCCAGGCTTTGGGGGGCCTGCCTTCGGTCTTCTGTAACTTCTTTTTCAGATTTCCTACGTGCCTGCCCAGCTCTACTTGGCGGGCCAGCACCCTTTCATCCCTTAAGGTAAGGAGATGTACTCGCCCGATTTCCTTCAAGTACATCCTCACTGGATCGTCCAGGACTTCTGTCCCTTCAGCATCCTGCTCCCATTCCAACTCCTCTTCCTGACCCTCAGGGGAGGGCTCCTCCACTCCTGATTCGGGCTGCCAAGCTACTGGTATAGGCTGCTCCCCTCCTTCCCCTGAGGGTTCAGCAGTAAGAGAATCAGATTCATCAGAACCCTCAGTGCTAACCCTTGTGGCATCCACTACCCCGACAACGCTCATGGGATCCACTGCTGCCATCTCATCTCCGTCCTCGTTAACATGTTGCAGGAACTCTTCTGGGGTGTGCTGCCGGCTACCGCTTCGCTTCATTGTCAACTCACCAAGGCGGGTCCCAGAGTAAACTTTACCCCTGACAAGAAGCATGATACTCGCAGCTTGCCACAGTGGCAAGCTTGGGTCTCACAATGGATTATCCGTTAATTGTAGACCGGTGGCAAGATCAAGTGCACAGTTGAAGTTAAAGGGAGAACTGCAAAACCTTTAGCTTCACTCTGCCTCTGCCAAGGAGGGATCAACGATAGGAGGTGTCAGTAAAGTTGCATGTTCTAAGAAAGGTAGGTCATGGTGGGGGATCGGATGTGGGCAGCATTCTCGGGTGTAGTCGCACGACGGCGAGCAAGTTCTAGCTTTAGACTCGCCACGCCACGCGCCATTGCCCAGTTGTGATTGGCAGACAAGATAGGCTTGAACAGAAATGATGGTGCTGTGTACAGCCAACTCAGGCCCAGCGCGAAGCCGTTGTGGGTGCTGAAAAATAGCTGAAGCTCGTCGCCAAGGACCTCGTTGAGAACTTCGACAGCTGCCAGGAAGCCCTCGATGGCAAGGCGATGGTCGTCTGCATGAATCGGCACATCTGCATCGACCTCCACCGGGGACTGGTGTGGCTGCGCCCCGACTGGCATCACGACGATGACGATAAAGGAACCATCAGGGTGGTGATAACCGGCTACGCCTCAGACCCTCTCGACGGGACGCTGCGGGAGAACGTGCAGTGCGCACCTGCGGGTGCTGGTCAGGCGCATCCTGCGCGCCCCACACGGCTACCTGCCAGACAAGCGGGAGGAGGCCACTCTGACGGTACTGGAGCAGGCGGAGATCCGGTCGGAAGGATGACCGTCGCTTGAGGCGCTCATGCTCAGCCCCTCATCTACAGGGCTAACCTGAACCTCAACACGAAGGTTCTTGATTTTGTCCAGTTTGGTGGGCCCGGATTTGACGGTAGGCAGTACCATCTTCGAATTGTGGCTGCTCCTGTGAGCCTCCCATGAGGCTGCCACTCCACGATTATGATGGGCCGAGGCATAATGGCGGCAACGCTACCTATGCCTCTAATTCGCAAGACGGGGAGCAATCCCGACACCCGCCGCCTCCAGCCGGTCAACGGCTCACTGACTGTCATGAACGCCACTTCAAGCCTGCCGGCTGCGCCGCCCACAGTTGCTCCAGTACATTGGCACTCCAAAGAAGTCGTTCTCCGTGGACCTCACCTCTCCGTGATGGCTAAACGTACATATCAGGTGCCCACCTAGCCTAAGCCACCGAGCCTCCCGGGACTCTATTCTCCATTGACTGGATTTCGGCTAGAGACCCGGCTACGCTCATGGGCTTAGGGCTGGCCTTCATCAATAATGACGAGACAGAGTGGACAACTCCCTTGATCCCGACATCCATGGCGAGTTTGGCATATCGTACTGCGTCGAGCACGTTACCTGCTGCGCTGGGCGAGTCCTCGACAGCCATCCGAAGGTCAAGCTCGAGAAGTGTTCCCCCGAAGGCTTCGGCTTCGATTCGGACGAACGCGATCTTGCGGTCTCTCAGGAATGGAATGTACTCGGTCCCGACATGAACTTCCTCGGAGGGGGGCGAATTCCCCAACGGAGTACTCAGAATTCCTTGGGTCTTCGATTCCTTCTTGCTTTGCATGCGGCCGTCATCCTCCATGTTGAAGAAGTCCATGTTCCCGCCGTTCAGGATTTGGTAGGTATTGCGTATCTTGACTCCGTTCGCTTTGAGGGTGTCGACCAGCGATCGATGAATTAGCGTCGCACCAAACTGGCTCTTTAGATCGTCGCCAATTAGCGGAAGACTCGCGTTCTCAAACCTGCGACACCAATCTTCAGAGCGGGCGATAGTCGACGGGATGCAGTTCACAAAAGCGCAGCCAGCATTGACTGCCGCTTCGGCGTAAAATTCTGACGCCTCCTGACTACCAACCGGGAGGAAATTTACAATGACATGGGTATCGGTCCTTTGAAGATGAGAGACGATATCATCCTTTGATGCCTCTCCTTGCACTGAGATTCTCTGACTGTAGTGCTGTCCGATCCCGTCTCTGCGCGCACCCTCTACAACCGGCACACCGAGGGCAGGGACAGTGGCGAAGCGCTGGGCGTTGGTTGGATCACACCAGATTGCGTCGGACAAATCGCAGTTCAGCTTGGAGACGTCGACATCAAATGCAGAAGTGAATCGTATATCAGAAACCCTATAGCCTCCACACAATGGGTTTGTGAGACCAGCCATAGTTCCTGTTTGCGAGTAGTACTGGACCCCTTGAACCAAGGACGACGCACAATTTCCGACTCCGACTATGCCGACATTGACTGTGTCCACGTATCTATCTCCCTTCGACGTGATGCTTTTTCTTCAGCCACCTAGTCGAGCTCGATCAAGCTTCCCAGACGGGGTTAACGGAACTGACCTGCCCCCACATCTGTCCCATTTTCGCTGACAATCTACACCAAACATCCCCTGACCTCTCGGCTCTCAACGTGTCCCACTTTTGCTGATTGCCAACACGTCTAGTAGTCAGTCATGTTTGGAATCGAAGGGATAGAGGCGGTGGAGTTTGGTTCGGGCATCTGGGGTGTTGAACGCCAGTTGATGCTGGCTTGGGCAGCATTGCGCTCGGTGAGCAGGGCCTGAACCTCCCGCTGGAGAGCAGCCTCGTCGGAGAGCCGCTGCCTCAGACAGCAGCGGGACAGCACGCTGAACTCGATTTCCGCCATGTTCAACCAACTTCCGTGCTTGGGGGTGTAGTGAAACTCCAGCCGTTGGGCGATCCGCCGGGCTTCCGGGGCTGGAAAGGTCTCGTACAAGGACGCCGCCCGGTGGGTGTTCAGATTGTCCAGGACCACCCGCACCACCTCCACCTCCGGGTAGGCTTCGTCCACCAGCCAGCGCATCTGATGGGCGAAGTCCTGCATGGTCCGCCGCTGGGTCACCGCCACGTGCCGCCAGCCCGCCAGCGGTTCACAGGCCAGGAACAGGTTGCGCGTACCCTCCCGCCGGTATTCGTAGTCTTGACGCCTGGGGCGCCCCGGCTGGGCGGGCATGGGTGGCCGGGTATCGGCCAGCAATTGGGTGGAGGTCTCATCGAAGCAGACCACCGGCCGTTGGGGGTCATGGGGTTCGGCGTACAGGTCCAGCACATCCTCCATGTGGGCCACAACTCCGCGCTCACCTTGGGGATGCACCACTCCTGCTTCTGCCACGGCTTGAGAGCGTTTTTTTGAGCCGGTGGCGGACTCCCTCGTGGGACATGGAGGACGCCAGCCCCAACTCCACCACCTTCCCTGCCAAAAGGCGCAGGGTCCAGTGGTCATGCCCTGGGGGCGCTGGGCTGCAGGCCAGCGCGATGAGGTGGGCTTCCCCCCGGTCATCCAGCTTCCGGTACCGGTGCGCCTGGGGCCGGTCCCGCAGCACGCCTTCTAGACCGGCCTCGGCAAAACGCCGTTTGATCCGGTACACTGTGCCCTCGGACACATCCAGGGCTTGGGCCACCCGGGGAGCGGGCCAGCCGGCATCGGTCTTCAGTAGAATCCGGGCCCGGGCAGCGACTCGGGCTGGACTTTTACCCGCCCGAACCAGGTGTTCCAGCTTCTCCCGCTGCTCCGTCGTCAGCCGGACTCCGTACCGTTCTCTGACCATTCCGCCACCTCACATCAACCTCATTTACTGCTTAGATTAACACCTTTCCCCCACTCTTAAAATCACCATTTAAAACAAGTTTCACTGACTACTAGTATTACAACGACGGTTCAAGGAGGAATGTCCGGGGATGTACGAAGGGCGGCTCGGCGCTTGGCATGGGAGCGTCTGGCCCGTTCGTTGCATTCTTGCGTCTCCTCCAGCCACCGCAGCAGCTCATTCGGCCCGAACCGTTCCCGGGGCAGCATTTCCCGCACCACCCGGTAGACTTGGGGCCGGGTGATCCGGGGCATCTTTTCCCCCCCAATCCTGCTGCAGACTCAGGAGAAAGGCTCCAGCCAGCAGGCACAGGGCCACATGGTGATGCCACCCAGCCCAGGTGCGGGTCTCGTACTCGTCCAGTCCCACGTCGCTCTTCTCCGTCTCGAACTCCGTTTCAATGCGCCACCTGGAACCGCCCACGTAGGCCAGCGTCTCCAGGGGAGTGTCCTCGGGAGCGTTGGACAGATAGTAGCGGGGCTCGCTGCCGTCCAGGTTCCGGCGGTAGATGGCCCAGTGGATTTCGCCGGGCTTCCGCTTGCTGGTTGGCCGCACCCGCTGGGCGCTGAACCGGTAGCTGCGGGGACCCTGGCTTCCCTCTGCCACCGTTATCTCCCGCCAGGCATCCCCCGGCAATTCATCGCTGCGCTGCTCCATGGTCCGGCGCTGACCGTCTCGCAACCTGGGTTTGCGGGGACGCCCGAATCCCTGATACTCCGCACTGGTCCAAGCCGGCTCCAGCGGCCACACCGTGGTGCCGCCGGGGACGTCCAGCACGTAGTGCATCCCCAGCGCCGCCAACCCGTCCCGGAAGGACGGCGACATCCCGAAGGCGTCGTCCCCAGCAACCCACTTGGCCCTGAGGTGGCCGCGCTCCAAGGCCCGCTCCAGCATCTCCAAGGCCAACCCGGTCTTCGACCGGTAGCTCCGTCTCTCCTCCGGCACCCCCGCCGCTGCGCACCGGCCTTTGTCCGAGGTCCAGTTCTCCGGCAGATACAGCCGTTTGTCCACCAGGGCCCGCCCCAGCGGGCTGACGTAAGCCAGGAACATCCCGGCCTGGCAGTTGGCCACCTTGCCCAATCTCCCGCAGTACTGACGGGCCACTCCCGCCGACTTCCTGCCCTGCTTGGGGAAGTCGCTGCCGTCCAGCACCCACACCGCCTCAGGGTGTCCCAACCTGGGCGATAAGTACTCCTGCAACCGGCCAATCACCGCGTCATCATCCCAAGGCGATTCGGCGAGAAACCGCTGCATCACCCTGGCTGACGCCGGAATCGTCTCCGACAGATTCTCGGCGTTGCGCCGCTCCACGGACTGTACCAGCAGAGCCTGGAGATAATGACGGCTGTGGTCCCGCGCCTCCCTCCGGCCAAACAGCGGACCGAAGTAAGCGTGAAAATCCCCAAAGGCCCCGTACACCTGCTCGAAAGCTGACGTATCCACTTCCCTGCCTCACTTCCCCAAGCCTTCCCAACTACCAGGTCATCCTATCATGCCAACCGTCGTTGTAATACTAGGGCGTGGTCGAGGCCTCTTCTTGCATAGGGGATTCGTACGATTATGGCGCAGCTGACAGCTTGCTGCTAGCCGTTGCGGTGCTGCTCCATGCCAGTTGCGATCCTTCGTTCAAATTAACCGGCCTGGCAATATGGCGCCTTCGTTGCTGGCAGTTGTTCGATAGCGTTCTAATATTACAGCCGCACTTAAAGGGAAGGCCTGGAAATGTGTCTCTTGTAATGAGATTTCAAGGCCCTGGCCTGATGCCTCCGTCGCCACCGTGACCACCATACAGCCAGACCAGCGCTCTCATGGGGCAGCCAGAGCAGCCTGTATAACAACCGCCTCACCTCGGGCACTGTCAGGGGTATGAGTTCCTCCCTGACGACCATCCCCCCTTTTCATGAGTCCCAGCGGCACAGGACCTGGTCACCGCCAGAAAGGCATGGACCAGCAGCGCCAGGGTGATGTGACGGTACCACCCGGTCCACCGACGTACCTCATACTGGTCCAGCCCCACCTCACTCTTGGCTTCCTTAAAGGCATCTTCGATCACCCACCGGGTACCCGCCACACGCACCAGTTCTTCCAGCGGCACATCCCAGGAACCAAAACACCCATAGTATGCCAGGTCCCCAGGGTCTGTGACGCTGCGGCGCACCAGCAGCCAGTACCCCTTGGCCTGCCCAGACAAGGGCCGTATCGGCACCCGGCCCCAGTCGTAGATCCGAGGTCCTTTGGACCCATCACCGGCACTGATACGATGCCATTCCTCATCCGGTATCTCCTCTGCCAGCTCCCTGGCAGCCACCTGAACAGGACCACGGTCTGTGTTTACCCACAGAGGCTCATTGCTTTTCACCCCCAGAACATAGGGTATCTCTCCCTCCTCCAGCCACAGACGCAGCCGGCGGTCATTGCCATACACCTCGTCTCCCGTTACCCAGGCAAAGGGAACCCCAACCTCAAGGGCTCTTGAAATCATCTCCCTGGCCAACTGCCCCTTGGTCCTGAAGGCCACATCCTCCGGCACTCCCGCTTCCTCCCTCCTCTCCCTGTCCTCATCCCATTCCCTGGGCAGGTATAGCTCTCTATCCAGAAAGGCATGGCCATGACGGCTGCCATAAACCAGGAACACCCCTATCTGGCAGTTGTCCACTTTCCCTGCCGTGCCGCTGTACTGCCGCTTCACTCCCACCGACTTTGTGCCTTTCTTGAGGAAACCCGTCTCATCCACCACCATCACTGCTCGGGGTTCACCCAGATGTTCCACCACATACCCTTGCAGGTCATCCCTTACTTGATTGGCATCCCATCTGTAAGCAGCCAGCAACCGTTGCACACCGTCAGGAGTGGCGTCTCTACTGTGTTCGGCCAGTTGCCACCCGTTCTTGCGCTCCACCGACCCCAGCAGTCCCTTCAGGTATGCCAGCACCCTCCACCGGGGCTCACTGCGGCCAAAGCGATGAGCGATGCGAGCGTGCAGTGCATGGAGGCCTGCTTCCCAGTCAATCACCTCCTTCAGCACGTCCTCTCCTTCCATTTCCATGACTGTCTGACTCATAACCAACCCCTCCTCTCCCACTATTTCCCATGGCTCTATTCTACCTGTTTAAGTGCGGCTGTAGTACTAGGGCGTGTTTGCAAACTATAACCAGAGTAGAATCGACCCGATGTGCAGCATCGCCAGGTAATTCTCAGCCTTCTTCTCGTACCGGGTGGCGATACGGCGGAATTGCTTCAGCCGGTTGATTGCCCGCTCCACCAAGTTGCGCGTCCGGTACAGGGCCCGGTCGAAGGGGCCACTGCGCCGTTCATTTCTTTTCCGCGGGATAGTGTGGCGAATCCCCCGCCGCCGGAGATAAGCGCGAATCTTGCGGCTGCTGTAACCTTTGTCGCCGCAGACCCGCTGGGGTCTGATTCGCGGACGCCCGCGCCCTGGCCTCTTCACCACCCCGCGGGTCATCAACTCTTCAAACACACTGGCCTCATGCTGCTGCCCTGGGGTCAGAACGAAGGCCACCGGCTTACCTATGCCTTCGACTCGCACATGGACCTTGGTGCCAAACCCTCCCCGGGAGCGGCCTAAAGCCTGGTTCCCGTCCCCCTTTTTGCCCCGGCGGCGTGCTGATGCGCCCGGACGTTGGTCCCATCCACATAATGGACTTCCCACTCCACCTGCCTGGCGGCATCGGCCTGCTGCTGCACCGCAGCCAAGAGCCGGTCCCACAACCCCTGCCTCCTCCACCGGTAAAACCTGCTGGCTACGGTACGCCAGGGACCATATCTCTCCGGCAGGTCCCGCCAGGGAACGCCGGTGCACAATACCCACAGGATAGCGTTGATGACCGTGCGATGGTCTTTGCCGGGCCGTCCGGTACGCGGCTTCTGCGCTGGCAACAACGGCTCCAGCCGCTGCCACTGGTCATCCGTCAAGTCCCCTCGTCCCATACGCCTCACCCCCTTCTGATGCTCACTCAGCCCAGTTTAACCTCACCAGTTGTGTTTCTCGCACAGCCTCCTAAACCAAAGCCAAGGTGGGATGTGCATTTGCCGTGGGTTGGGAAGGGGACTGGGAGTCCCGCAGTAGCCCTTCAGCCCTTGATTGCAGGACGGTGCGGCAGCGCCGTTTCACCTCCTCTTTCCGGCTGGCCAGCGAGGCGAGGAAGTTTCCGACCCTTTCCTGCACCAGGGACTTGGTCCCCAGGCACAGGTTCCCGGTCGCTTCCTCCCTCACCCATTTCCAGATCGCCTCATCGGAGTTGAAGTCCGGGCTGTAACCCGGCAGGTTCATCAGCCGCAGATCCAGGCCGGGTGCCCGAAGGTACTCCCGAACCGACTCGCCACGGTGCGCCGGAGCGTTGTCCCAGATCACGTTCAGCGGTCCAAGGTACCTCTCTCTCAACTGTCTCAGGAACACGGCCGATGTTTCTGAGTTGCTGTTTCCTTCCAGATCCATCCACTCCACTTCCCCGGTCTCCAGGCACACCGCAGAGTAGTAACTGGCCTTTTCGCCATAGCGCGGGCTGCTCGAGTCCACCAAGGCTGGCTCTCCCTTCAGCACCCACTTGCCCCGGAGTTCGGCGTCCGCACGGAAATGGGCCTCGTCAGCGAAGAAGATCCTGGCCCCAGACCGCCCTGCCTCGTCCCACAGGGCGGCGTACTCCGCCACGAAGGACTCCCGCTTCTGCTTCTCAGCCTTGACCAGACGTTTCTTGGGGCGCTTGAGCACGAATCCCAGACGGTGGAGGTAGTTCAGGCAACTGCTGCGGCTCAGGCTGATGCCCAAACCTTCCAGGACAAACTGCCGTACCACTTTCCAGTTCCAGTTGGCCAGTTCGATGCCCGATGTGGCGGGCATCTCCTGCACCGCTGCCCTCAACTTCCCCTGCTGCGCCTCGCCGAGGGCCGGGGGGACCCCCCGGACTGCTCGAAAATCAAGGTTGCGGGACCGCCTTCGCCGAAGGCGGCGGCCCATCGGCCAATGGTGTGGGGGTCCCGTTCCAGGGCCTCGGCCACCGCCGAACCCGTCCAGCCTTGGGCCAGCAGCAACAGGGCGTACCACCGTTCCCGCTCCCGCGGCGTCGGCGACCGAATCATCCGCCAGCGCAAATCCCTGGCATCCATCTGCCACTGTTCGAGGAATCGCTCAATCTCCCTCACACCCATCACCAACCCCTTTCTCACTCCAAGACGGATTAACCCAACTCCCCTACAACTTTACCCCATCCTTCTGCGCATTTCACCTTGGCTTTGGTTTAGGGCAGTTTGAGTATTGACTCGTCGACCTTACGGTTGAGCAGAATGGCGGCGCTTGGCGCTGCCTGGTTGCCTGGTAGGCGAGATTCCACAGGTTAAGGGCCGTTGCCAGCCCAAGGGCTGGTTGTACAACAAACTCAGGCGGTGGCCTTGTGACGGAACCCGAACAGCTTGAGGAGGTTGTGCCCGGTGCAGATGAGGGACCACTCCCGGTCCACCTTCTTCAGTCCTCGCAGCAGGAACTGCCGGAAGCCTCGACCCTGCTTGATCTGACCGAACACCGGCTCCACCGTCTGCATCCGCAAAGCGTAGCGCTGCCGCCCCCGTTTCGTTTCAGCTTCCGACGCATCCGGTCTCTGGCCGACAGATGGCTTGGTATGCGACCCAGGGGGGCGGGCGGCAACACCCTCCCGTGGCGGGTCTGGTCCGGCGCTATGAACGGGTCCACCCCCAGAGCGTGCAGTTTTTCCACTGCCCTTGCCGAATAGTAGCCGGCGTCGGCGGAAACTTCCTTCGGGGTTTTGCCGACATTGCAGATGGTCTCCTGCACCATGGCCACCGCCTGGCCCTTGTCTGAAGCCAGACTGGTGGCGCGAGCCGCCAGGACCACCTGGTGGGCACTGTCCACCACCGCCTGGCAGTTGTAAGATTGCTGGAAGTCCCGCCCTCCCGGGCCGGGCATGATACGAGAGTCGGCATCGGTAAAGTTGCGCTGGACCTTGTCTTCGGGCACCCCCGGATGATTCCGGCCTTCAGCTAAGGCCTGCTCTGCCGCCTCCCTGGCCTCGGCTTCCAGGGCTGCCTTGGCCTCCCTTATCTTCCACAGCCGGCTCTCCCCAAAGGCCAACTCCTTGGGCAACTCATCTCCACCCTTGTCCTTGCCGTACAGCCGGTCCTCTTCCTCATCCACATCCTCGGCACTCCTGAGCAGCTCCGCCACCTCGCCCGCCAACTGTGCTTCCTTCTCCTTCATCCTGCCGTAGCTCATCGCCTTGTGCTTGGAGGCGTTCGCCTTGACCTTGGTGCCGTCCAGTGCAACGTGCCCCAGCTTCACCAGTCCCGCCCTCTGACACAGCCCCAGTATTTGCCGGAACATACCGGCCAGCGCTTCCAGATGGTCCTTGCGAAAGTCCGAGACGGTGCGGAAGTCCGGCGTGTTGTTGGCCGCCAGCACCCGAAACGCGATGTCCTCGTGGAGACGCTGGGCGATGCGCCGGGAGGAGGCCACCCCAATGCAGTAGCCGTAAAGTAGCACCTTGACCATCATCCTGGGATGGTAGGGAGGGCCACCACGCTTTTCCTGCTGGTAACGGTCGGTGACACCCGACAAATCCAACTGGTCCACCACGTCGGAAATCAAGTAGGCCAGATGCTCCGGCGGAAGCCACTCCTGGACCGCCGCCGGTAGCAACAACTGCTGGTTAGGTTCGTAGGGACGGTAGGTCTTGCTCATCGCCGTCTCCCGCTGCTCTATCTTCCTCCCATCATACTCTCAATTACTCACCAGTTGCGTTTCTCGGACACCCTGCTAGAGCGTACCATACAGAGCCTGTCTCAAAATGGGCATTTGGGGATAGGAGGGGTGGATAGAAGCCAGTCGGATTCGTTGAGAGACCCTGGCGTGAAGGTTTAGGCAGACAAAGGAGTGGAGGTGGTCACTACCATTGCCGCAGTTCAGGGGATAGGATGAGGCTCCGGGCCGTGAAGTAGCTGGCTGAAGAGGCAGGAGCGCCATACCTTCCACAGGGTGCGCAGGTTGAAGGCTGTGGCCAACACGGTCCACTCGGCCGACACGTTGGCAAGGCCGCGCAACAGGAATCTCCGAGCCCCCTGTTGCTCCTTGACGATTCCGAAGACCGATTCGGTCAACGTCATCTGCGCTTTCGTCCCGGTAGTCTCTTCGGACTGCTCGACCATCGGCACCAGCAGGGCATTGTCATTGGCTGCATCAACCACGTCCGCGGCGGTGACCAACATGCCGGTCGCACCCTCTTCCGTCTCTACGGGTGAGACCATAGCCTGGGCGTTGTAGCCAGCCACGATGCCCTGCCTGCCCTTCATCAGCCGGGCGTCTGTGTCAGTCAGGTTGATACGCTTGTGGCGCTTTTGACTCCTAAGATCGTCCATGGCCAGCCTCACCTGTTCTCTCAAGACCTCCTTGTCGGCCAACTCCTCAGGCAGATGGGCAACGGCAGTTCCTTCTCCCCCTTCGTTCTGAGCCTCAAGGTCGGCTATCGCCTTCTCCAATCGCTCCAACAGTCCACTCAGTCCCACTGCATCGTAGCTTCGATGCAGTGATGCGTTGGCGACCACCTTCGTACCATCCACCTCCTGAACCGCCAGGTCCACCAACTTCATGGTCATCGCAGTGCGCACCGTACCCTCGAACAGCCTCCTCATAGCCTGCCTATACCCTATGTAGAACCGCCATAGAGTGTTGTGGTCAGGGTGCTGCCACCCGGTCAGCCACAGATAGGATATCTGGTCCCGACAGGCCGCCTCCAGCTTCCGGAACGAGCGCACCCCGGTCATGAAGCCGTACAGCCACACGCTCAACAGCGCGCGAGGGTGGTAGGCTGGCGCTCCCTGCACCTCTCCGTCTATATTCACTCCAAGCTCCGCCCAGGCATCCTCGTCCAAAGCGCCAACGAACTCGGCCACAAACCGCGCCGGGTGGTCCAACAGCAACAACTCCTCAAGGGTCGGCGGCAACACCCACATTTGCTCTCGGCTCATCTCTCGAAGTGGCATCTCAACATCTCCCCAATTGACGTCGCCTCAAGGGTACACCCAACGACATGCCCATTGCCAGTTCAGATTTCTGAGACGGGCTCTACTGTGACATTTTTGCTGGCCAGCTAGTCAGGACGCTTGGTCAACATCAACAACCAAGGCGGAGGAAAAGTGTCCCACCGTCACGATAAGGAGAGATTCCGCGGGGAGCCGGGCGGCGATACTTCAGGTGCGGGGCCTCATCAACCAAACCACCCAAAACGGAATGCTACCGTTCCATTCTTCAACCCTTGCACCGCAGGGTATAATATAGGCCATAAGCTGGATGCGGCCCGCCACACAGGTTATAGCCGGAGTTTCCGTAAGCAAGTCTACTAGGAAATCCACAACGAGACCCGGACTCTTTATCCCTCAAACGTAGCACAGCCGGTGACGAGAGTGGAGGATGCCAGATGAGTACGACCAACGCGCTGGATGACAGGTTCGACCATGCCGAAAGGGGTCTGGAATGGCTAGAGAAGCTTGAGGCCTTGCAGGCCCGCTCTGCGTCCGATCAGGCCGCCTATGAAGTAGCAGAATACGTGATGAAACTGCGGACAGCAGTGACCGAGTTGGCTGGAGACCGCACCGCCTCCGAGTTGGGTGAGGCCGTGGGAACGGAGATCGCGCAGTTGGTGGAGGAGCTGCGACAGGCAGGGCAAAACGACTACTGGAATACAAGGATCCGTCCCGCCCTTCTGAAATCGCACCCCTAACAATACCGCAGTTTCATTACACGGCCGACTTAGGTGGTTAATGGGCTGGCTGTCAAGGGCGGCAACAACCACATCTGCTCCTGGTTCATATGTCGCAGCAGCATCTTTCAGGTTCCTCCTACAGCGTCGCCCGCAAGTGTACACACCGGCACTCCTACTGACTTTTGGGACCGACTCAGTACGGTACGCTCAGGCCCAGCTAGTGAACAATCCATTCCTCACCAAAGCCCTTGTTACATGTTCGACAAGGCTTTGCACCAAAAGTGCCACTTGAATCAAAAGTCGCCCACTTGAATCAAAAGTCCCTTAATATTAGGGTTCCCGACTAAAGTCCCAAAAGTTGATTCTTCTTGTCAGACTCCGCGCGGCTCTGGAACGTGTCGCACGGTGGCACCTAAAGCTTAACGGCTGTTCCTAAAGTCGATCACCTGAGGGAAACCCACCAAACCACTTACTCTTGATCCGCCAATGGCTTGTTAGGTTGGGTGATGTGCTGAGGGTAATCTTCAATAAGACTTCGCAGTCGGGCGCGTCCGGATGGATGATCACGACTCCAGCCTTGACCGGCGGGTCGAAGAAGATGCGTCGTTCCCAGTGGAGACGAGGGGCGTGGTGATGATGGGTGTTGCCATAAGGGTCTTCTTCAGAGCATACAGAGTAACCATGGGCTAGAAACCGCATCCGCCGCCAGGTTCAGCGGATGCTAGCACCGGCGACCTTCCAGTCCGGGCGTCCAGATACCGACTCAGCTTCAAACTCGATATACGGATGCCCACCCCCTCCTACTGTTCTAACTGCTCCAGTTCCTACAGGGAGTCGTGGTAGTGAGGTAGGATGGGAAAAGTGGACACCAAAGTCGGATAAGCTAGAGAGACGGAGGTGTCAGGATGAAGAGGGCCCCGCAAGGAAGGTATAGCAGGGAATTCCGGCAGGAAGCAGTGAATCTGGTATTGGAAGAGAATCTGTCATTGCCAGAGGCAGGGCGTCGGTTGTCCTTACCGCCATCGACGTTGGGGTATTGGGTGAAGCTATATAAGGCCGGCAAATTGGGAGACGTGGGCAAGAGCTACCGGCCCTTGACCGACGTGGAGATGGAGCTGGCCCGGACGAAGAAAGAACTGGCGGAAGTGAAGATGGAGCGGGACATCCTAAAAAAAGCAGCCGCGTACTTTGCCAGGGAGTCGCTGCCCGGTACGCGATGATGAAACAACTGCGGCTCGATTACCCCACATCTGTCCTGAGCCGAATGTTGGTCGTATCGGCCAGTGGCTACTATGCCTGGGTGGACAGGCCGCCGAGCAAACGAGCGCGAGAGGAAGTGCGGCTGGGGCTTGAGATCAAGGCGGCCCACAAGCGGACGAGACAGACCTATGGCCCGGAACGGTTACAGCGTGACCTGGCGGAGCATGGCGTTCGGGTGGGCATTGGCCGCATCAAGCGTATCCGGAAGAAGTTGGGCATACGATGCAAGCAAAAGAGGAGGTTCAAGGCGACCACTCTGTCCAGGCACAGGCTGTCGGTCGCGGAGAACGTCTTGGGCCAGCAGTTCAAGGTCTACCGGCCCAACGCAGTGTGGGTCACAGACATCACATATGTCCCCACAGATGAGGGCTGGCTGTACCTGGCAGGCCACAAGGACCTGTTTACCGGAGAGATCGTGGGCTATGCTATGGGAGAACGGTTGAGCAGGAACCTGGTGAGCCAGTCACTCCTCCGGGCGCTCTCCAGCAAGCGTCCCTCAGCGGGAGTCCTGCATCATTCAGACCGGGGCAGCCAGTACTGCTCCCAGGAGTATAGGAGTCTTCTGGAACGGTTTGGACTGCAAACCTCCATGAGCAGGACAGGCAATTGTTTTGACAACGCGCCGATGGAGAGCTTCTGGGGCACCCTCAAGCAAGAACTGGTTCACCACCGCCACTACGGGAGCAGACGAGAGGCAGTTCGTGACATCACGGAATACGTCGAGAGCTTCTACAATCGCCAGCGCCGGCAGGCTAGGCTAGGATTCCTCTCACCTGCAGCCTATGAAAAGAGATTCTATGCTGGGCTACTGGCTGCATGAAAGCTTTCGTGTCCACTATTGACATCCGACCTCAGTAGAACCTGCGCAGCCGCGACTCGGTAAGCCCTGAGGCTGATCCATGAAGTGACGACCACCCCTAGGGCAGCAATAATCGACAAGAGCTCAGGCCAACTCATGTAGCCGCCGTCTGACTTTGACCGGATGTGGGCAAGTTTCCAGGGTCTGCAAGTCGGCTTTGGTCACCAAGTGCTTCAACTCGATGCGGAACTCCGTCTTCAAGATTAGCAGGCGTTCATCTGTGGTCGCCAAGGCTGTTTCCTATTGCGGTTAGAGTAAGGCCATTGTAACCGATAGCCAATTTTGAACCAAAAGTCACGTGGTTGAACTAAAAGTCTGATTCAAGAGAGACTTTTGGTGCAAAGCCCTATCCGTCTATTTTCTAGCCATGTGTTCATGTCGAACTTAATGCTAATGCGGATGGTGACTACTGCTAGAACAAGCCCTAGCATATAGAGAAGGATTTTCCACCACGGTAGAAATATCGCTTCAACGACCGAAGTTTCCATTGTCATACCAGGCCTTGCATCAAAAGTGGGCCTATGGAGTCACACCACGTGTCGTTATCCGGTCAAAGTGTCGTACCTTCTGATACAGGGCTACCGCTCCTTCAGTGCCTCTTCCCTTGTAGGCATCCTTTAACAGAGCATCTGCCTGTTCTTTTCCTGTCGCTCAACCTATTAGAGTCAGTGTGTCGTCTTGCTCAAGTACCATGGTATACAAGATTCTATTCTCCTCTCATGGCCCACGCATCTTGGTCATAAAACCATATTCGATAGCAACTACCATGGATCCAAACGCAACGGCATAAGCCAACTGGATCGTGGGCTTCCAGAATGTGTACCTACTGGTGTCCAACATCTCAACCCAGTTGCAGATAACAATGACCCAAGAGGCTACTGCAACAAGGCTGGCAAATGTTAGCACACTCGGTCCCACGATTAGGCAGATCTCCCTTTCTCTCTAGCTCTTCGCGGCCTTCTCCTCTGCCTCTCGTGCCTCTTTAAGCTCTACTGTTGCTTGCTCTATCTCTGCCTTAGCCAATTCCTGTTCAAATTCAGCCTTGCCAAATGAAGATTCGATGATGGGATTGTTTCATATATTGTAGGTAGGTTGGAGACAGGGGACCATTGAGCCAGAGGCCAAGGTGATGGTTAGGCTAGAACATCGCAGACCACCGCCATGAAGTTGAGTGCTCCCGAATCGGTCTTCAGTCCTCTTGTAGTCCTGTATCTTGGTTTTATCCGTCCGAACCTTCCTTCCAGCCAGTTGGTGCTATTCGGGACGCCCGGTCGTCGTTGGTGTACAGTCATCTGTCTCCATCACTCCAGCAGATGCACCACAAGCCACCTCAGCTTCTGTGGCAACTCTCTGTTTACACTCTACTTCAGTAACCTCTCTGCGCCGTCAGCAGGCAACTCCCTGACCATCTCGGTGATCTGCTCAAGCAGACCCCCATAACGGGTGCCCATGGTCTTACCCAGTCTGCCTTTGGCACGACCCAAGGTCCGTTTCATGTGTACCAGACATTGCTGACGGCTCAGCCCAGCCTCATCAATGCCCAGACTGTAATCAGTGGAGTCATCGTCACCACCTCCACTCCCAACTCATCAGACATCCCTTGAAACCAGGCTCGGTAGTCGAACCCTGCCCCGCTCAACTCTATACCCAGAGTTCTTCCCCCTACGTCCACCACCACTCCCACTACCCTTGCTCTGCCCTTGGGCAGCCTATTCCTCACTGTCTTGCCCAATCTCTGCATGTCCCTCCAGCTGCTCACGTGATCCACACTGTGCCCGAACAGGCCCGGGACCAACTCAATACCTCTATGACTCAGACCCCAGGCTGTATAGCACACCCACCAAGGCCATCAAGGGTTGACTGCGTCTGGCCCTACTCACACCCTTGGGTTTCACCGTCACAGTCTTAGTGCAGTTCTTACACCAATAACGCTGAGTGGCTACCTTCCCAACTCTCAGGTCCACAACGCTACGGAGCTTGGGGCTGCCCCATTTGTGCCAGCCTTGGCAGCCGCATCGGGGGCAGCGGCCAGGTGGTTGAGGGTGGGACTCGACGTTCTGCTTGGCAGGTCTTATGATAATCATGGGCGAGACCTCCCTTTGAACTGGTCCTTGTACATGTCCAATTCTAAGGGGGTCTCGCCTTTTTTCAATCCTTTACACTGTTCCTACACTTCTTGCAACAGTCCCATGCGACCCCAAAGGGTGGACAGCACCAATTCCACCTGTTATCCTCAATATCTGAAACCAAACATAATCAAGGGAATGTATAGCAGTACCAATGAGCACCCTCACTAGCAGACCTACATGGCTGGCCCTAGCTTTGTGCCTGTTGTCGGTGGCCGCTACTCTGCTCACCAACTGTGGTGGCGAAGCACCCGCCACCGACACGCCAATGCCTCGCCCGACCTCCACACCAGTTGGCCCTGGTGCCTCTATGGAAACTCAACAGCCCACAGCAGTGCCTACGCCCACCTCACCACCTATCCAAATGTCGGTGGAGGTAGGCCACGAGGTGGGACAGAAGGCCCCAGATTTCATGCTGACCACAGTGGACGGCGAGCAGGTTACTCTGGACAGTCTCCAGGGCCGTCCAGTGGTCCTCTACTTCTTCGCCACTTGGTGACCCGTCTGCCGTGCCTCGTTGAGGCAACTGAAGGACGTCCAACCCGAATACGCGGACCGCGTGGACTTCCTTGCAGTGAACGTAGACCCCTCGGAGAGCGCCGAAAAGATCCTGTCTTACAAAGAGGCCGAGGGATTCTCGTGGCCCATGACCACTGCTGATGCTGACATGGTGAAAAGCTACAACGTCACTCGTCAAGCTGCCCATGTGACCCTCGACTCCAACGGCATTGTCCTGTCAAGTGTCACCTACGGAAGCGAGAACGCAGAGGATTGGCGAGAGCTTTTCGAAAACCTGCTCGACTCCTGACCCCCACCAGTCCGTAGTACTTCAGCAAGTGTGAGACGCCAAAAGAGTTGGAGCTTCTCTTGCGGGTATTGGGTGAGTCTACATACCAATGTCCCACTAAAGAGGACACACGGCGCCGTTCCGGTGTCACTCGACAGCTGACCTTGGCGCTCTGCCGACTGTTCCCCATGCTGTGTTCTTGCGGCGTCTCGGCTTTCAACTACGTTGCTCCTCTGCGACAATGCCAAGCTAGGCAGGCCGTCTTTGACGCAATCCACCCTCAGGGGTGGGTCAGCAAGGTCGTTCACATGGCAAGGCGTTTCGACGCGGCGCTATGAGACCGTGATCTCCAGACGGCAGGGTTGCTCGGCCCCACCCTTCCAGCTCGTTAAGTGCACAAACACACACGGAATCGGCCATTCCCTAATATTACAACGACGGTTCAAGGAGGAATGTCCGGGGATGTACGAAGGGCGGCTCGGCGCTTGGCATGGGAGCGTCTGGCCCGTTCGTTGCATTCTTGCGTCTCCTCCAGCCACCGCAGCAGCTCATTCGGCCCGAACCGTTCCCGGGGCAGCATTTCCCGCACCACCCGGTAGACTTGGGGCCGGGTGATCCGGGGCATCTTTTCCCCCCCAATCCTGCTGCAGACTCAGGAGAAAGGCTCCAGCCAGCAGGCACAGGGCCACATGGTGATGCCACCCAGCCCAGGTGCGGGTCTCGTACTCGTCCAGTCCCACGTCGCTCTTCTCCGTCTCGAACTCCGTTTCAATGCGCCACCTGGAACCGCCCACGTAGGCCAGCGTCTCCAGGGGAGTGTCCTCGGGAGCGTTGGACAGATAGTAGCGGGGCTCGCTGCCGTCCAGGTTCCGGCGGTAGATGGCCCAGTGGATTTCGCCGGGCTTCCGCTTGCTGGTTGGCCGCACCCGCTGGGCGCTGAACCGGTAGCTGCGGGGACCCTGGCTTCCCTCTGCCACCGTTATCTCCCGCCAGGCATCCCCCGGCAATTCATCGCTGCGCTGCTCCATGGTCCGGCGCTGACCGTCTCGCAACCTGGGTTTGCGGGGACGCCCGAATCCCTGATACTCCGCACTGGTCCAAGCCGGCTCCAGCGGCCACACCGTGGTGCCGCCGGGGACGTCCAGCACGTAGTGCATCCCCAGCGCCGCCAACCCGTCCCGGAAGGACGGCGACATCCCGAAGGCGTCGTCCCCAGCAACCCACTTGGCCCTGAGGTGGCCGCGCTCCAAGGCCCGCTCCAGCATCTCCAAGGCCAACCCGGTCTTCGACCGGTAGCTCCGTCTCTCCTCCGGCACCCCCGCCGCTGCGCACCGGCCTTTGTCCGAGGTCCAGTTCTCCGGCAGATACAGCCGTTTGTCCACCAGGGCCCGCCCCAGCGGGCTGACGTAAGCCAGGAACATCCCGGCCTGGCAGTTGGCCACCTTGCCCAATCTCCCGCAGTACTGCCGGGCCACTCCCGCCGACTTCCTGCCCTGCTTGGGGAAGTCGCTGCCGTCCAGCACCCACACCGCCTCCGGGTGTCCCAACCTGGGCGATAAGTACTCCTGCAACCGGCCAATCACCGCGTCATCATCCCAAGGCGATTCGGCGAGAAACCGCTGCATCACCCTGGCTGACGCCGGAATCGTCTCCGACAGATTCTCGGCGTTGCGCCGCTCCACGGACTGTACCAGCAGAGCCTGGAGATAATGACGGCTGTGGTCCCGCGCCTCCCTCCGGCCAAACAGCGGACCGAAGTAAGCGTGAAAATCCCCAAAGGCCCCGTACACCTGCTCGAAAGCTGACGTATCCACTTCCCTGCCTCACTTCCCCAAGCCTTCCCAACTACCAGGTCATCCTATCATGCCAACCGTCGTTGTAATAATAGGCTCTTGCCATCTATTGCTATTGCCTCCTCTCCATCCCCCAGAACCCCTTGGCTCCACCCGCTTAGAGCTTCCTCGAAGGCCTCTTTATCCAGCCTCTTGAACACCAAATGCAGGGTGGCTACGCAGAGGGTCTGTCCACTGGGAAAGCCCAGAGTCCTGGCCAGACCCTCTGGTTCCCTGCCCCACTGGGCTATGGCATACAAGCTGTGGCACCCACAGAGCATGGCACAGGTGGCCAAGGTCAGGATGGCTGACAACGGGTGACGGCGGCCGTGTCAAGAGCGGGGGTCTGGCACCTGCCCCAATACTTCCAGCTGTGTTGGCCCAAGGCTTTCTACCTTCTTCCTTTCCATGCCCCTATTTTCTATTACTTCTCAGATAATTAAATGACCCTGACGTTGAGTGTTCATCCATTCAGGGCAAGCCGGTGACCAGGGTCATTTAATTGTCACCCCAAGCGACAGCGAATAGGGGTAGTTCGCGAACTGCCCCCTACTGCGTCGTCGTCTTGGTCGCGAGGCTTATTAGGTTCCTCGTCGCTCCGCTTCTCGGAATGAAGGGTAGTGGGGGCCGCATAAGAGGATGAAAATGGATTTTCATAGCAATGACAGTGAAGGGTGAATAATCCCTTCCCCCTTGGAGACCTTTGCATAACCACCGGTGTTGGTGCGAAAATGGGGGAGAGAGCCACAAGATGATAGGAGGGCGGTATGCACCGGGAAATGGGCGAACCGTCACTAGCGGAATCGTTGTTGCCGGAGACACTGGGCCAGAACGTGGGGCTGGAGCGCATCGACGACGCGGTGGACTGGGACCGGTTTAGTGAGTTGGTGGCCGGAGTCTACTCAGCCGGTGAAGGCAGGCCCAGCTATCCACCGCTGACCATGGTCAAGGTCCTGTTGTTGGAGCAGTGGTACAACCTGTCTGAGCCCCGGATGGAGGAGACCCTCGGGGACCGCATATCCTTCCGGCGCTTCGTGGGGCTGGGGCTTCAGGACGACACGCCCGACTACTCGACCATCAGCCGCTTTGGGGCCGAGTTGGAAAAGCGAGGGTTGAGCGAGAGTTTGTTCAAGGAGTAGGAGACCCAGTTGGACGAGATGGGACTGATATTGAAGGAAGGGACGTTGATGGAGGCCACGCTGGTGGAAGCCCGGGTGCGCCGACCGGCAGCCTCGGCGGGTCTGGGGGCCAAGAGTCGGACAGACCCGGATGGGGACTGGACCCGGAGCGGTCGTGAGAGGCGGTCCCACTTTGGCTATAAGGTGCATCGGGGGGTGGAGGCTGGGACGGGGGTGGTGCGCAGGGCGGTCCTGACGCTGGCCAAGGTCTATGAGAGCGAGGTGGCCGAGACCTGGTGAGCGGTGATGAGCGGGCGGTGTACGGAGACCGGGCCTACGAGTCCAAGAGGAGGCGCCAGTGGCTGAAGTCTCAGGGGATAGACGACTGTATCATGCACCGTTCCCACAAGCATCAACGGGAACTGGCGGACTGGCAGAAGCGTCGCAACGAACTGATGGCGCCTGTGGGGGCGTTGGTGGAGAAGGTGTCCGGGACGCTTAGGCGCAGCTATGGGTACAGCCGTGTCCGCTACCGTGGACTGGGTCGAAACGCCATAGAGATGTGGTCCAAGCTGATGGCCTACAACCTGAGGAAGGTGGCCAAGTTGTCTGGATGCTCGGCCTGAAGCCCGACGATGGGGGAACTGGGACGGGGACCGCCCCACCTGAAAAGCGAAAGGCATCACCAAGACCCCCTGCCAGGGGCCAAAAGCTCCCCTTCCCCACCGGAAACCTCACGCCGAGGGCCGCTCCCGAGTTGCTCAAAGGTCCCCTTCAAGGGGGAAGGTTAGGATGGGGTGACTATGGGGGCCTGTATTCGCGTAACGTTGAGAATGAAAAGGCCCTGGCTTTAAGTGTTCATCCATTCAGGGCAAGCCGGTGAGGATCTCTCTTGGTTTCCGAAGAGGGTTGGGTTATAGTGTGTACGAGGAGTCCGGTTTATGGTCCAGCAAGCTATTCCGGGAGAGCGGCTATCTCTGTCCCTGGTGAGTTGGGGTAAGATGGGCCAAGCGCTGGCCTGTCACGAAGGTCAGGAAGTCAGGGTCTCTGGCGGAATACCCGGCGAAGAAGTGGTGGCGGAGGTGATAAAACACCGCCAGGAGTACATCGCTGCCCAAGTGGTTGAAGTTCTGACACCGTCTCCCCACAGGGTCGAGCCTCCATGCGCCTATTTCGGGCCATGCACCGGCTGTCAGTGGCAGCACGTAGAATACCCGCACCAGCTCCATGTCAAGAGACGGATGGTAGTGGACGCTCTTGTTAACGTCAGCGGATTTGTGGAGACTCTGGTGCTATCCACCCTGCCCTCGCCGGAACAGTATGGCTATCGTAACCACGCCCGCTTTACTGTAGGTCGGAGAAAGGGCGAGCTGGGCTTCGTGAACCGCGAGAGTCGCAGATTCATTGTCATACAAGAGTGTCTCCTGATGCACCCCTGGATTAACGAAGCCCTGGGACAGCTTCAGGGTAAGTGTGCAGAGACTTCTCAACTGTCCGTAAGATATGGTGTCAACACCAATGATTTCCTCATCCAACCGGCCATGAAAAGCCCGGAAGTCCCCTTGCAATCAGGCCGGAAATACTATGACGAGTCTCTGAACGGGCATGAGTACCGCATAGCTGCCTCCTCTTTTTTCCAGGTCAACACCCGGCAGGCGGAGCGGATGATGGAATTGGTAAGGGATGAGTTGCACGTCTCCAAAAGCGTGGGTACGTTGCAGGACTCGTCCACGATAGTGGACGCCTACGCCGGTGTCGGCACTTTCGCCATCATGCTGGCCCCTTACGCCGGTAAAGTATTGGCCATTGAGGAGTCCAACTCAGCTGTCAGGGACGCCCGGATAAACGCCCAGGGCATTGAAGGGGTGCAGTTCCTGGAGGGGAAGGCAGAGGAGGTCCTGGCACAGTTGGAAGAAAGGCCCCAAGGGGTGATACTGGACCCGCCCCGGGCCGGCTGTCACCGGGATACTCTGGATGCCCTCATACGACTCGCACCGCGTAGGGTGGTGTACGTATCCTGTGACCCTGACACCCTGGCCCGAGACCTGGAAATATTATGCGATGGGCCATTCCGACTGGAGAGAGTCCGACCGGTAGACATGTTTCCTCAAACTCATCACGTGGAGTGTATAGCTTCTCTATCCCTGGAGGGTCGTAACTTATGACCGACGTACCCCAACAGCTTGGTCAAAGGTCGCTTCGACGTGAGTTGGTCCTAGCATCCACGTCACCCAGAAGGCGCGAGCTATTGTCCTACCTGGACATTGATTTCCGGGTGGTCCCACCCTCAACACTAGAAGATATGAAACCCAACGAGACTCCCAAGGAAATGGTAGAGCGTCTGGCGCTATCCAAAGCCCTGAGCGTGGCCCGGTCGTTGGACGGTGGCCTCGTAGTCGGCGCTGACAGCATAGTTGTCCTGGATGGCCGGGTGCTTGGCAAACCGGTCAACCGTGCTCAAGCAAGAGAGATGCTGAGGAGCCTTCGAGGCAGAGAGCACCAGGTGATGACCGGAGTAGCCCTTGTGGATGCCGCCGACCAACACGCACAAGTGACCAGCAAGAGCAGCCTGGTAACCATGCGGGACTATTCCGACGATCAGATGGAGGCTTACGTCGCTTCCGGAGAGCCTATGGACAAGGCCGGGGCCTACGCAGTACAGGATAGGGTCTTCCGGCCTGCCGAACAACTTGAAGGATGCTATACTAACGTGATGGGGCTGTCTCTGTGCTCGCTTGTAGACATGCTTCAAGGTGCAGGGCTGGAGGTCGGACCGGGGCGAAGCACACAAGTCACCCAGGAGTGCTCCCAATGCCCCCTCAAGGGAATCTGCTGAGCTTATATTAAAAGAGGAAAGCCTGTTTTGAACCTTTTTGGCATCGGTACGCTGGAAATTCTCATAATCCTGATAGTGGCATTGATATTTCTGGGCCCTGCCAGGACCGTACACATGGCCAAGAGTGCGGGAAAGATGATGGGAGAGGTCCGGCGAGCATTTACCGATCTGTCCAGGGCCGTCGAAGAGGAGGAACGGGAAATAAACCGCGAGATAGGCAGGAACGAGGGGGCGAATCGTGACGGCGAAAAGCCTCCTGAGGAGCGCCGGTGAGAGCGCGCGAGCTTCCCATCAGGAACCACCTTGAAGAGTTGCGCCGGAGGCTTACCATTGCGGCTCTTGCAACTCTGGTAACCACAGTGGTGGCCTTCGTCTTCTACAAGCAGATACTCAATCTCCTCATCCGCCCTTCAGACCTCGAGGCTGCGACCGCCGGCGAGGCCGGCCTGGTATTCATAGAGGTAACCGAGATGCTGGCCGTGACCGTAAAAATCTCCCTGGTATCCGGTCTGGTTATGGCCTTTCCCATTATTCTCTCCCAGGTCATCATGTTCGCAGCCCCTGGACTAACGTCGAAGGAGAAGCGCTACCTGTTTTTGTCTATGCCGGCAGTGGTTCTGTCCTTCGCGGCGGGGGTGGCCTTCGGGTACTTTGTGCTTATCCCGCCTGCGATAAATTTCCTGGTGAACTGGGGCGGAGACGTAGCCACCCCTATGATAAGAATCGGCAACTACGTAAACGTGATGGTAATGTTGCTGTTCTGGATGGGTGTGGTCTTTGAGACTCCTATCGTGATGTTTCTTCTGGCGAAGCTGGGGATAGTTTCAGCAAGGGGATTTGCTCGGTGGAGACGGTATTGGGTGGTGGTAGCCTTTATCCTGGGAGCGTTAATAACGCCCACCTTCGACCCGTTAAATCAGACCCTGGTAGCGGCTCCTCTCATAGTCCTCTACGAAGCGGGGATATGGCTCGCTAAGCTGGCAACCCGTGGCAGGTCTGAGGCGGTGCCGGGAGTGGCCACGCCCCGCTCCTAGAGAGCATGACAAGGGCCACCCCACCGCAGGTCAGCCATTTATATCGTCATTTCAGGGTTTGTCGGCATCTTTTGCAGTGGCCTTGACTTTTTTGCTTGAGGATTCCTCCTCCTCAATGTCATCCTGACCAGTGACGGACTTCTTGAAGGCTCGTAGACTGCCGCCCAGTGCGGACCCAATCTGAGGCAGCCGCCCCGCTCCAAAGATAAGCAGCACTATGAGCAAGATTATAGCCAGTTCCAGAGGTCCTAATCTTGGCATGACAACCTCCTTGTATCCAGGCCTGCGGACATCTATCATGATAGCAGGGAACCCTGTCCGGAGCAAGAATACCTGGCGTTCTGATATGCTGACATTGGTTCCGCCAGCCGATTAAAGTATCGGCAAATCAAAGCACGAATTCCGGCGGAAATCGAATCCTTGAATAGCTCACAGGCCGGTTGTATAATGGTAGCCTTAATGGGGTCGGCCTGAAGGGTGTGACAATCTAATTTTAGGAATGCAGAAGATGACAACAAGTGCTGAATACGACTTGGTAGTCGTAGGAGCGGGGCCGGGCGGCTACGTTGCGGCCATCAGGGCAGCCCAACTGGGGTTGAGCACGGTCGTGGTAGAGCGAGATGAGTTGGGCGGTGTATGCTTGAATTGGGGCTGCATACCAAGCAAGTCCCTTCTCAAAAACGCTGAAATTCTGTCTCTCATTCATCGAGGCGAAGAGTTCGGATTCTATTTTGACAACTTGCGTGTAGACTACGCCAAGGCTATAGACCGCAGCCGCGGTGTGGTGGACCGGAATACCAAGGGCATCGCCTTCCTCTTGCGCAAAAATAAGGTGGAACATATAAAGGGCGAGGCGAGCCTGCGGGATAGCCACACTTTGGAAATCGCACCGGAAGGCAGAGTTATCAGGACAAAAAACGTGATACTCGCCACCGGAGCGCGTGCCAGGAGTATTCCGGCCCTCCCGATTGATGGAGAACGGGTAATGACCAGCCGCCACGCCCTGGAGCTTAAGCAGCTACCCTCCTCGGTAATAATAGTCGGGGCAGGGGCAACCGGAATGGAGTTCGCTTACCTCTACAACGCCTACGGAGTAAAGGTGACTGTCGTCGAGCTTCTGCCCCGGGTCGTCCCCAACGAGGATGAAGAGATTAGCCATGAGTTGGAGCGCGCCCTGTCCAGAGAAGGCATCACTTTTATGACCGGCGCCGGTGTCACGGAGATGACCCGGATTGAGGGCGGGTCCAGGCTCAAGGTGGAGTCATCAAACCAGGTGACTGAAATAGAGGGCGAAAAGGTGCTGGTGGCCATAGGCGTCCAGGCCAACACCGAGGACCTCGGCCTGAACGGCTTGGGTGTGGCTACGGAGCGGGGTTTCATCCAGGTGGACGACAACATGGGTACCAACGTACCCGGCATCTACGCGATAGGTGATGTCACAGGCAAGCTCCTCCTTGCTCACGTAGCTTCTGCCCAGGGAGTTATGGCCGCCGAGACTATATCAGGTGCGGAGTCCCAGCCCCTCGATTATGTAAATATGCCCCGGGCTACCTACTGCATACCCCAGGTAGCCAGCTTCGGACTGACTGAACAGCAGGCCCGCGAGCAAGGTTACGGTGTCAAGATAGGCAAGTTCCCCTTCCAGGCCAGCGGAAAGGCGGTGGCCATAGCCGAGACCGCAGGGACCGTGAAGCTGGTAGTGGACGACAAATATGGCGAGCTTCTGGGAGCCCATCTCATCGGCCCTGAAGTGACGGAGTTGCTGGCAGAGCTTTCCATGGCCCGGCTCCTGGAAGGAACCACCCATGAGTTAGGATGGATGGTCTACTCCCATCCCACCCTATCGGAAGTCCTCAAGGAAGCTGCCCTGGACGCTGATGGCGGCGCTATCCATATTTAATTCAAACAACTTGTCCAGTTCAAAGCCAAGGGAAAGGTGTGGTGGAAGTACCTATGACAGCGAAGGAAACATTATTAGAGGTACCCCAACTCCTGGAACTCTACCGGCAGATGATGCTGATTCGAGTCTTCGAGGAGGAGTGCGCGCGCCAGTACATGCAAGGGAACATACATGGCTTCCTGCACCTCTACATCGGTGAGGAAGCCATAGCCGTTGGTTCCATCTCCGCTCTCAAAGCCCAAGACTACGTGGTTACCCACTATCGTGACCACGGACACGCCCTGGCTAAGGGAATTGATAGCAAGGCGGCAATGGCGGAGCTATTCGGCAAGGCAACCGGTTGTAGCAGGGGAAAAGGTGGGTCCATGCACCTCTTTGATGTTTCTAAGAACTTCATGGGGGGATACGCTATCGTAGCCGGACAGATGCCCGTGGCCGCCGGCCTGGCCCTGGCAGCCAAGTCCAAGGGTGAGGACCGCCTGGTAATGTGCTACTTGGGCGATGGCGCCCTCAACGAAGGTGAGTTTCACGAGTCAATGAACCTGGCTTCCATCTGGAAGCTTCCGGTAATATATTTCTGCGAAAACAACCTCTACGGCATGGGCGCGCCCGTGTGGGATACCCTTGCCCTTGCCAATGACATATACAAGCTGGCCGACTCTTATGACATGCCGGGTATTCGGCTGAACGGCATGGACGTCCTGGAGGTCAAAGAAGCCACCCGGGAGGCTTCGGACCACGTTAGGAGCGGTAAGGGGCCTATTTTCATTGAGGCCCAAACCTATAGGTTTCGAGGCCATTCGATAGCTGACCCAGCCGAGTATCGCCGTGGCGTTGAGGTAGAAGACTGGTTGGAGAAGGACCCCATAGTCGCATTCAAGCGTAAGCTCCTTGACGAAGGCCAGGCCTCGGAGCAGGAGTTGACCGACATAGACGGCGCTGTGATGAAAGAGATAGAAGAAGCCGCCAGATTCGCCGACGACAGCCCCTTTCCTGAGATTGGTGCTCTGTTCGAGGACGTTTACGCCAATTAGTCTGACCCATTGCACACCGGACGATGAAAACTAAACAAATTCAGCTATGTCTGGAACCCGGCATATACAGGACAGTCCAAGCCGAGCGAGAAACACGGAAGCGCCCGTGAGAGGGAGAGAGCTATGCCAGAGATTTCTTACCGTGAGGCCGTAAGCAGCGCATTGAGGGAGGCCCTCAATGATGACCTCCGCGTTTTCCTCGTGGGCGAGGATATAGGCCCCTATGGGGGCGCTTACGCTGTGACCAAAGGCTTCACCGAAGAATTTGGCCCGGACCGTATCAAGGACTCGCCCCTTTCAGAGTCGGCCTTTGTAGGAGCCAGTGTGGGCGCGGCTATGGGCGGCCTCCGACCGATAGTGGAGTTGATGACAATTAACTTCAGTATGCTGGCTATGGACCAAATTATCAACCACGCTGCCAAGGTGCGGTATATGTCCGGGGGCCAGCTTTCTGCGCCCCTGATAATCCGTACGGTTACAGGCGGCGGCGCCCAGGTGGCCGCCACCCACTCCCAGAATTTTGAAGGTTGGTTTGCCACTGTCCCCGGCATGAAGGTGGTGGTTCCATCCACCCCGTACGACGTTGTGGGCCTCTTCCGGTCCTGTCGTGAAGAGACTGACCCGGTGATGTTTGTGGAGCATATCCTGCTCTACAGCAGCCGTGGAGAAGTGCCTGAGGGCGCCTACAAAGTTCCCCTTGGAGCGTCCGACGTGAAGCGTAAAGGCAGCCACCTTACCATCGTCTCATATTCGCGTATGGTCCTGCTGGCCCTGGATGCCGCCCGCAAGCTTTCTCAGGAGGGCATAGAGGTAGAGGTGATAGACTTGCGATGTCTGAGGCCCCTGGACATGGAGCCTGTACTGGAGTCCGTGCGCAAGACACACCGTGCCCTGGTTGTGGAGGAAGTCTGGAAGACGGGAGGCTTTGGAGCGGAGGTCGCTGCCCAAATACAGGAACACGCATTCGATTACCTCGATGGCCCGGTTGTCAGGGTGGCGGGTGAGGAAGTACCCATGCCCTACTCTCGACCGCTGGAACAAGCAGCCATACCGGACAGTGACGTGATCGCCCGCGCCGTGAAGTCCTCAATCATGGGATAATATGTGGCCGCAATATATCGTAATGTAATGCGCCGGCTATGGCGGCCTGTGCCCTAGTACTAGGAGGTGACTTTGGCTACTACTATTGTGATGCCCCAGATGGGTTATGACATGAGGGAAGGGACCGTGGTCCGATGGCGAAAGCAAGAAGGCGAGGACGTATCACGCGGTGAGGTAATTGCTGAAATTGAGACGGATAAGGCTACGGTTGAGATGGAGGCATACTCCACAGGCGTGCTTGGCAGAATAGTGGTAGAAGAGGGAAGAACGGTTCCGGTCGGGGAGCTTATCGCGGTCATAACCGATCCCGGCGAGAGCATCCCCTCGGTGGAAGAGCTAACAGGCCGTTCCGACTCTGCCGGTGACGCGCCCCAGGGGGAGGCGGCGCAGCCACCCACTCCCGATGCAACCCCGGCGCCTCCCTCACTTACCCGAGATGCGCCGGGCGTCGCCACGTCCGCCCCTCCGGATGGCGGGGTAAGAGCGACCCCAATTGCCCGGAGGCTGGCCCGGGAGAAGGGCCTCGACCTCGCCCGGATTTCCGGCACAGGCCCAGGAGGCCGTATCACAGAGGCCGACGTGTTGGGGTATGAGGAGCAGACCAAGACGGCTCCACCACCTCCACCCTTTTCACCAACTCCGGCAGCCGCTTCTGGCGGGAGGGTTGAGCTCAGCCGGATGCGCCGGGCCATCGCACGCGTCACCACCCAGAGCAAGCAGGAGGCTCCCCACTTCTATATTACCTCCGAAATAGACATGAGCGAGGCTATGTCTTTCCGCAGACAGCTTAACGACGCCTTGGACGACGGCACGCGGGTAAGTGTCAACGACCTGGTGATAAAGGCTGCTGCCAAGACCCTGGAGAAATTCCCCAGCTTCAACGCTTCCTTCCAGGAGGACTCCATCGAGTTCCACCCTGAGATAAACATAGGCTTCGCGGTTGCTATGGAGGAGGGCCTTATCGTGCCCGCCATCAACCATTGTCAGAACAAGTCACTGGCAGAGGTCGCCAAAGCTAGCAGCGATCTCATCGAGCGGGCACAGGGGGGCACCCTGCGGGTCGAGGAATACACGGGCAGCACCTTCAGCATAAGCAACATGGGTATGTTCGACGTGGACAGCTTCGCCGCCATTATCTTACCGCCCAATGCGGCAGTGCTGGCGGTAGCTACAGTGAAGGAGCAGCCGGTGGTGCGGGATGGACAGGTCGCCATCGCTCAGGTAATGAAAGCGACCATCTCGGTGGACCACCGGGTGGCCGACGGGGCCGAGGGCGCCCAGTTCCTCATGGAGCTGAAGCGATACCTGGAACACCCGGTAAGCTTGCTGCTTTAATAGCTTACTCAGGCTGCAACTTATTGAGATATAGAGTCCCAGCGTGCTGAGTACTCTCACGCAATCTTAGGGCTGTCCTAATTCTGATAATTGTATAAATTAGGTGTCAATTATGCCTAGAAGCTAGATTGGAATGTACGGTATGCTTTGCTGCCTATGGAGGGAGCATACTATGATAATTTGCCCCAAATGCCAAAAGAAAGAGGACCTTTACTACGGCGAACCATCCGATATGATAACGTGTAGCAACATTGCCTGCGGGTCCGTATCATCCGTCATGGAGTGGAGCTATAAAGACGGATCTCCATTAGGTGATCCGTTTGAAATCTCCGTTCCAGTTTAACGAGATGGACCTTACAGCAGCGTTCGCTGACACTAGCTTTTCGTATCCCCGCCGCATATATCCCCTCAGCCCCAGGGAGCTTACCGAGGAGCAGCTTGCGGTTGTCTTCGCCATGACATCCCGCAGGCCGGAGCCTTTTGACGAGATTGCCGTTCAGGTGAGCCAGGAGAAGGCCGCGAACTTCCACGAGAGATGGGTTCTGGGCTATGGCCACGCTTCGGTTGCTGAGCACGCCATTATTCACATGGCAGTGGAGAACATATCGCGCCTGGCCTGCGATTCCCTGGAGGACAACCGTCTTGCTTCTTACACCGAGAAATCCTCCCGGTTCCAGGTAATGTCAGAGGGATATTACTATGTGCCGGCGGAACTGGGTACGTCTCCCGGCGCGCAGGAGGTCTACATAAAGACCTGTCAATACCTCTTTCAGACCTACCAAGACGCTGTCGGAAGCGCGGAGGAGCACCTCCGAGCGACGGTTGAGCGAAGGGAGAATGAGAGGGATTCAGCCTACAACCTGCGGCTGAGGCGGGATGCCATTGACAGTTGCCGGTTCCTTCTTCCCGCCGCAACCCTCACCAACGTGGGCGTCACCATGAACGCCCGGCTTATGGAGCACGCTATCACCAAGCTTTTGTCGTCCGAGTTGGCAGAAGAGCGGGAGTTGGGGGAAGAGCTAAAGAGCACCGGCCGGGAGATTACCCCCACTCTGATAAAGTACGCCGAGAAAAACGATTACTTGGTGGCAACCAGGGAAGAACAGCAAGAGCGTTCGTCTCCTTTGCGCGGCCACCCGAACAACCGGGTAGAGGTGGTCTTGGTGGACCACGACCCCCGGGCCGAGCTAAAGCTATGTGCAGCCCTTCTCTACCGTTTCGCCGACCTTCCATATGCCCAGGTGTGGAGGCAGGTGGAGGATATGGCCCCGGAGCGCAGGCACGAGGTCATTGCCTCGTGCCTGGACAAGCTGGGGCCCCATGACTCTCCGGTAAGAGAGTTGGAGATGGTGGATTACACCTTCGAGTTGGTGATGGACTACGGCGCTTACCGCGAGTTCAAGCGCCACCGGATGCAGACCTACGTTCCACAACCCCTGACTGTTGCCAATGGGTATTTGACACCACCGCTCCTGGAGGATGCGGGGCTAAAGGGAAAGTTCGCCGAGGCGATGGAGTTGGTGAGCAAAGCTTTCCGGGAAGTATCCGAAGTCTCGCCCGTAGCTGCACAGTACCTGGTCACTCATGCCCACAGGCGCCGGGTCCTCGCCAAGATGAACCTGCGAGAATGTTATCACCTGTTCAAGCTCCGCACCCAGCCCCAGGCCCACTTCTCCATAAGGGAACCTATCGAAGAGGCCATGCGGCTTGCGGTGAATGCCCATCCCCAACTGTTCGAGCATTTGCGGCTGCGGAAGTTTCCCGACTGGTGGAGCGACCGCTACGGTAGCTGAAACTACCCCTATCACAGCCTCCACAACTCACGCCAACGCAAGGCTATGAATGCAGTCACGGCAAAGGCCAGTAGCCCCGCCGCCGCTACCGCATAGTCCGGGCCCAGTATCCAGGGCAGGGCCACGAGGCCCAACAAGGCGCTCCCTATGGGTTGGACACCGTGGTCCAGCAGGTAGATGCTGGTGATTCTGCCCCTGAGTGCGTCGGGAATCCTGGTCTGTACCAGGGTGTTGTTGGCGATACGGAAGCCCACGTTAAACAGGCCCATGAAACCGATTAGCACCAACGACAGCAGCAGGTGTGGAGATAGGCCAAAAAAGATGAGGAGAACGGTCACCAGGAGAATGGACCCCATATTTATCAAGCCCCTCCGCTCGAACTTCGCCAGTGAGGCCATAACAAAGGTGGCTATCAAAGACCCCACCCCAAAAGACAGAAGCAGCAGCCCCAGGACCAACTCTTTATCTCCCTGGAAAATATCGTCGGCGAATATCACCAGCAGGTTCTGAGTGGAGTGGACAAAGATTGACGGTATGATAATCAGGATTATCAAGAGCAGCAGTGTTACGTCGGTCCTGATGTACCTTATCCCCTCCATAAAGCTGCCCATCACGGAGGTCACCTCTGCGAATCCCTCGCGATAGGGCGTCCTCATGGGTATGAGGACCAGGAACATGAGGAGGTACGCAGCCGCCTGTATGAAGAAATTGCCTGAATACCCAAATGGGGTAATCAGCGCCACCCCCAGGATCGGGGCTATGGCCCGTGTCAGGGTGCCCGCCGAGTTCTCCAGTGCAATGGCATTGGGCAGGTCTTCCCTGGGGACAACATTAGCCACCAGGGACTGGCGCACCGGCTGATTTATGGACAAGTCAAGCCCCAGGAAGAAGCTGAAGAGGAGAGCGTACCACTTATTGATTTCGTCCTGGTAGACACCCCAGGCGAACAGGAAGGCCATCACCGCCAGCAAGAGTTGGGTGCCCATGAGGAGTTTCTTGCGGTCGAACCTGTCAATAGCAACCCCGGCCAGTGGGCCTATCAGAAGAATGGGCAAGGCCCTTATGCCAAGCACAGTGCCCACCCAGAATGACGAATCGGTGATCTCATTTACCAGGAGGGCCAGGGTCACCGTTTGGACCCAGCTAGCCATGCTGCCAACACTGTGGCTAAGCCAGTGGTAGCGGTAGTCACGGTACTTCAGAGCGGCAAAGGTCTCCACACTGAAGATGCCCCACCTACGCTCCGTCGTCTTGGGGCTTTCAGGTCCCATCTGTCCGAAATGTCCGTGTCCGTGGGCCATATCCCGGCGCCGCCCTTCTCCTCGTACTTGACACTCATATTGTAGGTATCCGGCTGTCCATACGCAAGGAGAGAGACCCTCCATAAACAAGTTTTACCCTTATCTCGCCCCTCCCGGGAGAAGGTCAATAATAAAGGGACTGCCCCTACTCGCTGCCGTCTTGGTCGCGAGGCTTTTAGATTCCTCGTCGCTCCGCTCCTCGAAATGACGGGTAGTGGGGGCCGCATAAGAGGATGAAGATGGATTTTCATAGCAATGACAGTGAAGGGTGAATAATCCCTTCCCCATTGATGGGGGCGACTGTGGGGGCCTGTATTCGCATAACGTTGATAATTAAATGACCCTGTCGAACCATGCCAGTCACTTTGACGTTACTCCTATGTGGGAGTACAATCCATTCGTTGGTTGATACCGGTACTATGGGCTTTGTCCCCTCAACTCTAGGGCCATGAATAGAAGGGTCTGAGACCTATAAGCTAT
Source organism: Dehalococcoidia bacterium (assembly GCA_965219825.1). Classification (GTDB taxonomy): domain Bacteria; phylum Chloroflexota; class Dehalococcoidia; order Lucifugimonadales; family JAGWBF01; genus JAGWBG01. Next base: position 174,738 of record OZ244792.1, read on the forward strand.
GGACATCTTAGCGGCTTCGACAGACCCTCAACTTGAGCACCGGCTGAAGGCCAACATGAGCAGGAAAGCCCCATTCGCCAAGGAGGGTACGCATGGACTTTGAACCCCAATATACCCCTGAGCAGGAATCGTTCAGGAGGGAGGTGCGCGACTGGCTGGCAGAGAACCTTCCGACCGGCATGGTAGACCCCGCCGATTCCGCCGACCTGTCTTACGAGCAGTACCGGAAACGCAGGGAGTTGGGCCGAAAGCTGGGCGACAGAGGCTGGCTCTGGCCCACCACCCCCACAGAGTATGGGGGCGGCGGACTAACAATGGACCACGCCATTGTCGTGGAGGAGGAGTTGGACGAGTTGGGCCTCACCCTTCCTCCGTACTATGACTCCGGCGGCAGGCTTGGCGGCGCAACTATCATGGTATGGGGCACGGAAGAGCAGAAAAAGCATTTCCTTCCGCCCATTTTCAAAGGGCTGGTCAGGACGTGGCAGCTTCTCTCCGAGCCGGAGGCCGGGTCCGACCTTGCCAACGTGAAGATGACCGCAATCAGGGATGGTGATGATTATGTTCTCAACGGGCAGAAGATATTTGTGGGTAGCGCCCACGGTGCAGACCAGTTCTGGACGATAGCCGTCACAGACCCCAATGGCGCGCGGCATGAGAACCTTGGCTGGTTCATGGTCCCTTCAGACCTAGAGGGCATATCCGTAGCGCCTATGGACCTGCTAATCTCCGGTGGAGAGGGAGGCGCCGGGTCAGGGACCAAGAATACCGTTTACTTTGAGGATGTCCGCGTTCCAAGCTTTCATCTCATCGGTGGCGAGAACGAAGGCTGGAAAGTCGCTCGTACCCACCTTGAGCTGGAACACGGCACAGGGGGCAAAATAGCCAGGAACTGGCTGGTAGACCGCCTCCTGGACTATTGCAAAACGACCCGGCGCGGCGGACAGCCCCTCAGCAAGGACCCGGATGTACGTGACCTGCTGGTGGACATTTACATGGAAGCTGAGGTCGGTCGGCTTCTCGGAATGCGCAACTTCTGGCTTAGAAACTCCGGCAATCCCATCTCCTACGAGGGTCCTCAGTTGTCCTACCACCGCAAGATGTCCGGCCTCAGAATGGGAAAGGCTATCCTGGAAATCCTTGGCCCCTATGCACTGACCAACGACCCCGGCTGGTCTCCGGCGGAAGGACACGTGGAGGCGCATCAGCGCTCCAGCGTCGTTGCCATCCATCCCGGCGGGACCGCCGACATTCAGAAGGTGATCATGGCGCGTCGCATCGGCATTGGACGAGCCACTAGGGAGCAGGCCGGCGCACTTGCCTAGCGTCCGCATACCTGACCTTCTCTCAAGCATGGGGAATGAAAGCAACTCGACAAATCTGGGTTTCCGAAGTACAGGAGAGGTAACAGATGGACCTGTCCCTTACCGAAAATCAGGAGATGCTCAGGAACTCGGCCAGGGAGTTCATACGGCAGGAGTATTCCAAAGAGGTGTTACTGGACCTGCATAGCAGAGACGTGGGCTACGCCCCCGACCTTTGGGAGAAGGTCGCCGGTATAGGTTGGCTGGGAATATGCATCCCCCAGGAGTACGGAGGAGCAGGTGGCTCCCTGACTGATGCGGGAGTCCTGTTCCAGGAATTGGGCCGGGGGCCTATTCCCGGCCCCTTCTTTTCCTCGGGCGTCCTCAGCGTTCTGGCGGTGCTGGAAGGTGGCACGGAAGAGCAGAAACGCCGCATACTCCCGGCTATAGCACAGGGCAGTCACACCCCGGCGCTGGCCTTGACCGAGTCGGACTACGGCTGGGGGCCTCAGTGGGTCCGGATGAAAGCCACCCGTAAGAGTGGGGGATTCCTCCTCAACGGAGTGAAGCTCTTTGTACAAGACGCCCATACGGCCAGCCACTTCCTTTGCGCCGTTCGTTCCGGAGAAGGCTCGAACGACCATTCGGATGGAATCTCCCTCCTCATGGTGGATGCCAATTCCCCGGGTATCACAGCGCGGAACCTGTCCGGGTTCTTGACGACATCAGGTGAGGTCGAGTTTGACTCTGTGGATGTCCCGGATTCGGCCCTGTTGGGCGAAGAAGGTAAAGGGTGGCACATCATGGAGCGGGCGATGGAGAAAGCCATACCCGTCCTCTGCGCGTATAAGGTTGGCGGATGCGAGGCCGTATTCGACATGTCGGTCGCCTACAGCCGGACTCGGGTACAGTTCGGGATGCCCATTGGACGTTTTCAACGGGTCCAGGACCATATAATCAATATGGTGAACCACCTAGACGCCGCCCGATGGACTACCTATGAGGCGCTATGGAAGCTGGACACCGGGACGCCCACTGCGGGAAGTGTGCATCTTGCCAAAGGAGTCTCCAGCGAAGCCTACTACCAGTCATGCAACTACGCCCACGAGGTCCACGCCGGAGTCGGTGTGATGACGGAATATGGCTTGACACTGCACACCGAGATGTCGCGTACCCTGTACCATTACCTTGGCGACCCCCGTTACCACAGACGGCGACTCGCAGACGCACTGGAGCTATAGCAAAAGTGCCCGCAAGCCGCCCCGAGTTTCCTACCCTGGGCCGCTAACTCTAGGCCCGACCTCCTCAATTAGCAACTAGAGGGCGCACCCCGTTGATATTCCCCGTCTTAACGATAAATGGCCCCCGAATACGGGGGCCATTATAGTTGATTCAACATCGGGTTGGCTATGCTGCCATTGCGGGGACTATCTAGTGACCACTTCCGCAACCGCAACCACCGTTGCCACAGCCGCATCCACCACCGCCAGCGCCACAACCGCAGCCGGCCGAAGCAAACATGGGGTTGTTGATTACGAAGCCCACCCTTGTGAGCTCCTCCACATAGTCTATCGTGGCCTCTTCCAAGAAGGGCTCGCTGTCGGAGTCCATCAGGAAACGAATGCCGTCCATGTCAAGGATCGTATCGTCCCTCTGGACCTCCTTCTCCATGGTCATCATATACTGAACACCGCCGTGCTCAGCAGGAACAGCTATAACCCTCAGAGCAGAATCCTTTTCACCCTGTTCATCCAAGACTTCCTTCAGCTTCTCCAGAGCAGGAGAAGTAATCTCTAGCATCCTAGCTCTCCTTTCACAGGGCTAAAGTCCCTTCGCCCTGGCATAACCTTACCACAACGTAGCCTAACACAGAGGCTGAAGTGGAGTCAATACCAAAAACTTTGTCCACAATCAAGTTTTACCGATTCCGTGCAGTGTCGCCTTATGGCAGAGACTAATATAGCTTCAAATTCTCCGGTGTCTTTCCAGATTTCCCTATATTTTCACGGCCAAATCACTCTTTCCCCACGCTATTATCTCCTTGACTCCAACCCAAGGAGGATGATAAATTCATGTGAGCCACCTCCAACTTTATGGATCCCGATGTATGGATGAAACTGTCTCTAGGTTGCTTAACGGGGACCAGCGCGCCCTGTCCCGCCTCATATCCCTTATAGAGAGGGGAGATGCCCGGGGGGCAGAGGCAATGTCACAGGTCTATCCCCACACCGGAAGAGCCTATTGCATTGGAGTCACGGGAGCACCGGGGGTTGGCAAAAGCACCCTCGTAGACAGGTTGGCGGAGACCATGCGCGGGGATGACCTCTCAGTCGGCATTATTGCCGTTGACCCTACGAGTCCCTACAGTGGCGGAGCGTTCCTGGGAGACAGGGTACGGATGCAACGCCACTACCTGGACCCCGGCGTCTTCATAAGAAGCATGGCTACACGGAAGAGCCCGGGAGGTCTGCCCAGAATCGTCCGGGGAGCGGTGCGCCTTCTGGACGCCTCCGGCAAGGATATGGTGCTCGTGGAAACGGTGGGAGTGGGCCAGACGGAGTTGGGTATAATGGGTGTGGCCGATACCGTTGTCGTGACGTTGATGCCTGAAGCGGGAGACATCATTCAAACCCTCAAGGCCGGTCTCATGGAGATAGCAGACATTTACGTAGTCAATAAGGCCGACCAGGAGGGCGCCAGCCAAATGATGGTGGCTATCACCTCCATGCTCAACATGGCCTTGGAGCCTGGAGATTGGAGGCCCCCGGTCCTGGCTACGCAGGCTCACAAGAATGAGGGGGTGGACGAGCTATACCGTAATATCCGGGACCACAGAGATTATCTTGTGCGGACCTCTCGGCTCGAACAGCAACGTGGAGACCGGAGGAGTGAAGAGTTCCTGGGAACAATAGAGGATGAGCTTAATCGCCGGCTCAAGGAGTTCATAGCAACCGACCTGGCGTTGAGCTCTATCCTGGAGGGGGTGAAAAGTGGGGAAATGGACCCTTACTCTTCAGCATTGAAACTCTTAGATGGTGATATACTTGTCTTGAAGGGTCTCAAGCCCGTCACAGACCATGAAGACCCTTGCTAGTCACATGGAGAGGGGACTCCGCATACCCGGCGGTATTGCCACGTCAGATAGCGATAGTCTAAAGCTGTGCCATAGGCTATAGTTTCGGGATTCATCCGGTGATTCAACAGGCTTGGATTATGCCCCCGGACCTCCAAAACCTGACAGGCTGATCCTTATTCCGATGGGTTACATTGTCCGACCTTCACAGAGGGGGCCTTCGATGTCGTTTTTAGGTATAGACCTGAGCGCATCCACAAAACGCGCAAGTTATTATGCTCTTCTTGATGAGCAAAATGCGCTCACTCACCTGGACTGTTTCAATTCGTGTGACCAGCTATTCAGCTTTCTTGACGCCTCCAGACCGTCCTTGATAGCCATTGATGCGCCTTTGTATCTTCCTCTTGGCCTAGACTGTCTGGAGGAGGGGCACTCATGCTCCCAAACCCTTGAGCATAAGGGCCGCACCGCCGAGCAAGAGTTGGCGCGTATGCACATAGGCTGTTTTTTTACCACCAAGCGCTCAATAATAAAGACCCTGATTTACAGAGGGCTCAAGCTCCACCAGGAGCTATCAGAGCAAGGGTACAAGGTGGTGGAGGTATACCCTTACGCTACCAAGGTGCTCCTTTTCGGGGACAAGATTCCTCCCAAGAACAGCGTCCAGGGCCTGGCATTCCTGAAGGAACGGCTATCAAAGTTGATTGATGGACTAGACCCTTACTTAGATGGCCTCAATCACGATGGATGCGATGCGCTTCTTGCCGCTCACACCGCATATCTCCATCAGGAGAATCTCACCGACCAGCTGGGTCTGGCTGAGGAGGGATACATGATAGTCCCCAAGCTTCTTGCAAAAGTGCCGCACTAACTACATACGTCAAGCACCCACCTCCATGCGCCTTGTTCCTAATCCGGCCTCGGTCTACAATTAGGTTAAATAAACTTGGAGCGGGAGTTGCCAAACATGGAGCTACAAATACAAGGTAAGAACCTGGAACTCGATGGGCATACCAGGGACTACATCGCCCGGAAGCTCAACCGCTTGGGCCGACACCTTCCTGACATTACGATGGCAACGGTAGAGTTGGAAAGAGGGAATTCCAAATCACAGGATAGAAGGGTTGCAGTCCAGGTCACTCTGGACATAGATGGGACTATGCTCCGAGGTGAACAGCGAGCGCCCAACGCCATGGCCGCGGTGGATTCCGTCATAGACGTAATGGACCGGAGGTTGGAGCGTTACAAGAGTAAGGCCTACAGGAGCGAGCAGGCGAAGAAAGCAGGCAAGGACGCATCAATCAGACCACCGGAAGTGCCGGATGCTCCTCCTGTCCAAAGCACCGACGACGAGGATATTGTGGAGGCTGAGGGCAGGGTGGTGCGGATAAAGCGATTCCCCATAAAGCCTATGACAGTGGACGAAGCCGCTTTTCAGATGGAGCTTCTGGGCCACGACTTCTTCATGTTCCTTAACGGCGAGACAGACCGGCACAACCTATCGTATAAGCGCCACGACGGCGATTACGGTCTGATTCAGCCCGAGCCGATATAATTCCTATTATGGGGCATCCTCCGCCTTTACGATGGCAAGAGCTTTGCTTAAAAGGGGGCATGCTGAGCGAAGCAAAGACAGCCCCGGTCTCCGCATACCCTCCCGCTCACTATGATGCAGCCGGTCCCCTAGGACTGGCCGTCATTATCCTGCCGGTTGCTTCCCCCACCTAGTCCCAAGAAGGGCTGAAGCATGGAGGTAAACTCCATCGGAAAGATGAACTTTGTGGACGGGCTGCCGCCCAGAGACTTCAGCGTCTCAAAGTACTGGAGGCTCATGGTCTTGACGTCCACTGTGTTGGCTACCTGGTAAATCCGGTCCAACGCCGTGCTGAACCCCTCAGCCCTCAGTACCGCTGCCTGCTGATCGCCCTCCGCCTGCAATATCTCCGACTGCCTTTGACCCTCCGCCTGAAGGATTGCTGACTGCTTCTCACCTTCGGCGCGGTTGATTTGGGCCTGGCGTTGCCCTTCGGATTCAGTGATGTCCGCGGTCTTTATAGCCTCTGCCGACTTCTCCCTCTCCATCGCGGCTTTCACTCCGACCGGAGGGTCTATTTCATTCACCTCTACACCGGTTACCTTCACGCCCCAACGCCCGGTAGATTCATCCAGCCGCACCTGGAGTGCGCTTCCAATCCTCTCCCGCTCCGCCAGGGCCTCACCCAAGGACGTGGCTCCGATGACAGCCCTCAGAGTTGCTACAGCCAGGTTTATGACTGCCGCCTCCACGTTTTCCACGTTCAGAACTGACTTCTCGGCGTCCGTCTCCAGAATCCTGAAGTAAATCACGAAGTCCATGTCTACCACCACGTTGTCGCTGGTGATATATTTCTGGGTGGGCACGCGGCGGACCCTTTCTCGCAGGTCAACGATCCGACCATTGTAGATGGGGGGTATTACAAAATGGAATCCGGGGCCCCCAACTTGATCAAGCTTACCCCACTGTAGCACTACAAGCCGTTCGTACTGCTTGACTACCACAATTCCTACCGCCATGAGGACCTCCTGAGATGTGATTTTGGATTACCCTATGTAGCCTGCTCACTATGACGGGCTACCGTTAAGACAGTCCCCTCCACTTTCAACACCTTAACCCGCTCACCTCTCTCAATAAAAATATCACCTTCTGTCGCTGCTGTCCAGTCCTCGTCTAGTACATGCACTGCGCCCCTCGGGGACAGGTCCTCCGTAGCTACGCCCAAGGCTCCTACCAACGGTGAAAGGGGTAGTCTCTTAATCCGGCGTTCCGCTCGGCGGGACTGGACCACTGTTCTCAAGAACCAGAACCCTAATAGGGTAAAAGCACCAGCGATAGAGCCCAAAAGCCAGAGGCTTACCCCAATGGAGGGCATGGTCGGTGAGGGGGCGCCGAAGCTGGAGAACAGCAGAAGACCACCCAAGACAAAGCTGACTATCGCCGCTATTCCGAGCACGCCGAAGCCGGCCACGAAGACCTCTGCTGTGAGCAGTACCCCGGCAAGGATGATAAACCCCACGGCTGCCCAATTCACCGGCAGGTTGCCAAAGCTCAGGAAAGCGAGGATAAGAAGGATAACACCTACCACACCCGGAGTGATAAGACCCGGATTGAACAGCTCGACCACTAACCCTAGTCCACCCAAAGAAAGGAGAATAAAGGAGACGTTGGGGTCGGCGAGAAAGAACAGGAACTTCTCGATGAAGTTCATTTTCATGTTTCTCAAGACCAGGCCCTGAGTATTCAGAGTTCTAGTCCCCGACTCCGTCTCCAAAGTCTTTCCATCTATCTGCCGCAGAAGGTCAGGGATACTTCCTGCTACGAAGTCCACCACCCTCAGTTCAACCGCCTGTTGGGTGTCATAGGCCCTGGGGTTAGGCTCGGTTACAGTATCTTCCAGCGCTTCAGAGTTCCTGTTCCGCAGCTCGGCTATGCCCCGCATCAGCGCGAGGGTGTCCTCCACCACTTTGCTTTTCATCGTCTCGGAAATGTCTTCTCCACCTGCGGCCACAGGAGCCGCTGCACCGATGTTCGTGCCCGGGGCCATGACGGCGAAATTGGCTGCAGCGGTGATGAAAGTGCCGGCAGAGGCGGCCCGGGCCCCCGGTGGGTACACGTAAACCACAGTAGGGACACGGTCGCTCAGGAGGTCCTCAACGACCTTCCGAGTGGAGCTCAAGAGGCCGCCGGGGGTGTCCAGCTTGATAATCACCACCTCAGACCCGTCCTTTTCCCCTTTGTCTACCACCCGCGAGATGTACCTTTGGGTCACAGGATTAATGATTCCGTCTACTTCAGCCACCAGGGCATGACGCTCCTGGGATAGCGCAGGGCCGGCAATTCCCAATGCCAGCATAGCCGTGAACAGCACAAGGAAAATCCCGCGAAAAGGCTTTGACCTGACTATCGCTCTCACCTTTGACCATCTCCTTCTAATCTGAAAGGCAGAACGCTCCTTTTCATAGTTTTATAATTCAATGATGACTTTTTTAGCTACTACTGTCAATGTTATATGGTTTTCCAGTGGCTTTCAGAGGTAATGCACCTGTAGCTCCGAAGCTCTCGCAATTCCGACTTCACTGGTAGGCCGGGGCTGTTGCATTTAGATTGCATTGCTCCCAGCAACTCCCGCTTTCAGAAACCTTTGCTTAATCCCCTCTCCCGCAGGGGGCTTATTGCACGACAGTTTTTTAAGGGAGAAGGGGATTGACGTAAAGGCTGACTCATGGTGGTATAGCCTCCTACCGAGTTGGGGACAAGGGAGGGGGCGGACCATGAGTCAGCATAAAGCATTGTACCATTGGTTCGAGGCGGTGGCTAAGTGCATGGACAATCTCAGTTTGCCCCAAGCCCAAGCCAGGATGTTGGCGGCGTTGAGCTTCGGGTTGGGGTTGTCTGGGCGGTGTACCCTGAGTGTGGTGGCCCGGTCTCTGAGCAGCCTGGGCAAGCCGGACACGGTGGAACGCCGGTTGCAACGCTTCATCAGCAATCCCCGGATAAAGCTGGCCGATTGTTGCCGGAAGTTGTCCTGGTGGGTGCTAAGCAGTCTGCCAGCCGGGAAGCCCCCTTGCTTTTGATGCTGCTGGTGGAGGAGACCAGCCTCCAGGGCCACCTGAAGGTGATGGTGGTGAGCGTGGCCTATCGGGGCAAGGCCATCCCCCTGGCCTCGTGGTGCTACCGCCAGGACCAGGGGCCCCCTGGGCCAGGTGGACTTGATCCTGACCCTGCTGGGCTGGGTGGCTCAGGGAGTTCCCCCAGGGAGGAGCGTAATAGTGGAGGCGGACCGGGGAATCGGCAATTCCCCGAAACTGCTGCGGGCCATCGAAGACCTGGGCTGGTATTACCTGGTCCGGGTGTCCAAAGGGGTCCGGGTGAAGCTGGCGGATGGAGTCCAGGCGCCCATTGGCAGCCTGATTTCTCAGGAGGGAGATAGCTGGGAAGGGGAAGTGGCGGCCTTCAAGAAGGCTGGGTGGATCAAGTGCCGCGCCGTCCTTGAATGGGGCTGGGGAAACCGGGAGCCGTGGCTGCTGCTGACCAACCACAGCTCGGCAGGAGCCAAATGGTACGGGAAGCGGTGGTGGGAAGAGTTGGCTTTCAAGGACTGCAAGTCCAACGGCTGGAATTGGCAGCGTTCTCACGTATGGGACCCGGAACATGCCAACCGGCTGTGGCTGGTGATGGCCTTGGCCTATGCGTGGATCATCGGCCTGGGGGGCCGGGTCCGTGACAACAGCCAACTCCTGGCGGAGTTGACCCGGGGTACCGGTATCCGGAACAGTCTGTTCAATCTGGGACTCCGCTACTTCCAACGGTGGACGTCGTTGGGGCGCCGGCTCCCCTGCCGCTTAAAGCTGCTCCCCAATCCCCAGACAGTCCCCAAAACTGTCGTACAATAAGCCCGCAGGGGGAGAGGGTTAGGGTGAGGGCGTCCCAGCTTCTGGATTCCGGCTCTCGCCGGAAAGACGAAGGCGTCATTTCTAATGCGATTACCCTGATTGATAGGGCCTATAATGTTGACACCAACATACCGGAACGTTAAACTACGCCTCGTGTTTCATATTGGTGACAGACCTCACCACTGCCCTTGTTCGCACGTACAGCAAAGCTGTAATTGAGCGTGGGGGCATCCCCATTCATAGGAGACGGGAGCAGGTGGGCATCTGAAGGGAGATTTATGGCAACGCTGGCAGAATGGGACCCGCAGGTTGCCCACGCCATCCAGAAGGAGAACGAGCGCCAGACCGATAGCATAGTGCTCATCGCCTCGGAGAACTACGCCAGCCGAGGGGTACTTGAGGCTCAAGCTACGGTGATGAACAACAAGTACGCCGAGGGCTATCCGGGTAGGAGATATTATGGCGGGTGTCAGTACGTTGACATCGTAGAGGAGTTGGCCATAGAGCGGGCCAAGACCCTCTTCAACGCGCAACATGCCAACGTACAACCACATAGCGGCGCTCAGGCCAACATGGCCGCTTACTTCGCCATCCTGGAGCTTGGAGACACAGTAATGGGGATGCGTCTGGACCAGGGCGGGCACCTGACTCATGGCAGTCCCGTAAACTTCTCAGGCAAGCTATACAACTTTGTGGCCTATGGAGTGAAACAAGACACGGAAACCATAGACTATGATGAGGTAGAACGGCTGGCGAGGGAACACAAGCCCAAAATCATAGTCGCAGGTTACACAGCCTACCCTCGCACCATAGACTTCGAGCGCTTCCGTGCAATCGCCGACATGGTAGGTGCCAGCCTGATGGTGGATATGGCCCATATCGCCGGGCTGATAGCCGCCGGGATCCATCCCTCCCCCATCCCCCATGCCCATATAGTAACCTCAACAACCCAGAAGACCCTGCGAGGCCCAAGGGGGGGCCTGATATTCTCAATCGAGGAGCTTCGACAGAAGGTGGATAGGGCCGTCTTCCCACATACTCAGGGCGGCCCATTCATGCAGGTAATCGCTGCCAAAGCCGTATGCTTCGGCGAAGCTATGAGGCCCGAGTTTGCCTCTTACCAAAGACAGGTTGTGGACAATGCACGTGCGCTGGCCCAGGAACTGGCAGAGGGAGGGCTGAGGATTGTATCGGGAGGCACCGACAATCACCTTCTCCTGGTGGACCTGACACCCCTGGGAATAACCGGTAGTGATGCCGAAAGCGCACTGGAGAATATCAACATAGTAGCGAACAAAAACGCCATCCCCTATGATACAAGGCCGCCCAGGATAACCAGCGGGCTTCGCCTTGGTACGCCCGCAGTTACCAGCAGGGGTTTCGGAACGGCTGAGATGGTCAGCATAGCCTCCATGATTGTGCGGCTGCTTACCAACATCGGCGATGAACGGGTAAAAGAAGAAATAAAGAACGAGGTTCAGGAGCTGACCTCCGGCTTCCCTGTCCCCGGCCTCAACGCGTAAGTTGAGCCTCGCATCTCAGGGTGGTATAATCATCTCAATATACGGTTATATTGGAGTGCATATTGCGTCACTATGAGCTTATGGTTGTATTGAGCCCCGTCCTGTCCCCGGAGGAGTTCTCAGGGACCCTTGAGCGGATTAAGGATGTCATTACCCAGAACGGTGGAGACATCACTCAAGAGGAACAATGGGGCATGAGAAGACTGGCATACCCTATACGAAGGGCGGGCCAGACTTACCTGGAGGGAAACTACATCCTGACCAGGTTCAGTACCGACACCACTGTCCCCAGAGAGCTTGAACCTCACCTCACCCTGTCAGAGGATGTTTTGAGATTCTTGGTGGTGAGGTCGGAGGCACCCAAACCCGCACCACCCAAACCCGCAGAACCTGTTGAAGCTCAGGTTGAGGAGTCGCAGCCGGAAGAGTCTGTTGCAGAGCTAGTCGAGGAGACCGGGGCCGACGCGCCGGCTGTGGCAACAGATGAGCCGGTTGAGGCTGATGAACCCTCAGCAGCGCAAGTCGAGGAACCTGTGGTCGTTGAGCCTGCGGTAGCGGAAAGCGCGGAATCCGCGACAGAAGAACCGGCGGCAGCGCTCGTCGAGGAATCTGTGGCCAATGAGCCTGCGGTAGCAGAAGTCACGGAATCCGCGACAGAAGAACCCGTAGCAGCGCGCGTCGAGGAACCTGTGACCGGTGAGCCTGCGGTAGCGCAAGTCGCGGAATCCGAGACCGAAGAACCGGCGGCAGCGCTCGTCGAGGAACCTGTGGCCAACGAGCCTGCGGTAGCAGAAGTCGCGGAATCTGATGGACTTCAGCAAGAAGGACCCGTCGTGGCACAAGTCGAGGAGACTCAGACCGAAGAAGAAGCCGAGGAACTCCAGCCTGCTGAGAATAACACGCCCCAGGCTGAGCAGACCCGGGAATAGGCAGGGCCAAACCATGACAATGAACAAGATGACGATTATAGGCAACCTGGGTGGGGACCCTGAAATGCGCTACACGCCAAGCGGCCAGGCGGTCACGAATTTTAGTATAGCTACCAACTACCGGTACACAACCGGCGATGGAGAGAGCCGCGAGGAGACCGAGTGGTTCAGGGTCTCAGTCTGGGGACGTCAGGCAGAGTCCTGCAACCAGTATCTGACCAAAGGCCGGAAAGTCTATGTAGAAGGAAGGTTGAGAAGCCGCACCTATGAGACCCGCGATGGACAGACGCGCTTCTCCAATGAAATCCTTGCCAACGATGTCCGATTTATAGATACCAACAGGTCGGATGATTTCCCGAGAGATATGGAGCAACCCACGGAAGCAGGCATGGAAGCTGATGACCTCCCCTTCTAAACTCATCTAAACCCATCTTAACTCAAAGCCACATGGAGGAAGTGAACAAAATATGACTACTCGACAGCCGCCACGTAGAGATTTCAGGTCCGGTCCGGGAGGCAGACCTCGAGGCCGAGGCCGCTTCGTACCCAGGCGCAAAGTGTGCGCGTTCTGTGTAGAGCGATCAGCAATCATTGATTACAAAGAAGTTGGTAGGCTCAGACGCTACATCTCAGACAGGTTCAAAATGGAACCAAGAAGAAAGACTGGTGTGTGCGCTGGGCATCAACGTGAGCTTTCCACCGCAATCAAGAGGGCGAGGCATGTTGCGCTATTGCCCTTCACGCCGGCACATTCCCGCTCGACAATGTAGGCAACCGGCGGTAATGGAAGGCTGCTTGAAGCAGCCTTCCGAGAACCCGCCTCCTCTCGGTCCTCAGAGAGACAATCACCTTAGAAGTCCAGGGGATGTGAACATGGCCTCCTCACATAGCAGCCAGTCATCCGCGTCCCGACCCTCCGACAGAAGGCTGCGCAACAGACGGCCCCAACGCGCAGACCACCGGATGCAACAAACCGGCGACCGCACAGTCCGGCGCAGGCGTCTTCTGATTATTATCACCATAGGAGCCGTCCTCCTCCTTGCGGTTGCCGGCATAGCAATCTACGGGTTCTATGATAAGTTCATAGAACCCAACAGGGTGCTGGCGGCCCGCGTTGGCGATACCCGCTACACTCAGGGAGACCTGGTGAAGCGGCTGCGTATGGAGCAAGCGGCCTCGGTGGCCACGGGCCAGCCATTCGACTTTGGCACCACGCCGCTCAGCACACTCCTTGGTATGGCAGAAGCGGAGATAATTCGCCGGGCAGCACCCGAATTCAATATTCACGTATCAGACTCAGATATTCAGGAAGGGTTGCTCCAGAGGTTTGGCCCCTCGATACCGGAGGGACAGGAGGTGCGGCCCGGTCAGCCGGAGCAGGAATTTAAGGAGAACTACCGCAGATTCTTAACCAACACCCACCTTTCCGACGGTGACTACCGGAGAATTGTGGAAGAAAGCATCTACCGGGAGAGGATACGGGAGAGCCTGGGCGATCAAATCCCCTCGATAGCCGAGCAAGTGGAGGTCCAATGGATAATGCTTACCGCTCCCGGAGCCGGAGGCGGTTTACCCACGCCCGGGAGTAGCGACCCGCTTACCACCAATCCTGAATCCATACGACTACGTTTGGAAAATGAGGACTTTACAAGTGTTGCAAGGGAAGTCTCGGCATTCAGCAACTTCGCAGATAATGATGGCTACGCGGGATGGGTGCCCAAGGGCGCGTTCCCATTACTGGACCCGTTTCTCTATGGCAACAATGAGGTCGGGCCTCTTGAGCTAGATGAGATAAGCGAGCCAATATTCACCCCAAGCGGAATCTTCATATTGAAGGTGACAGCAGGGCCCGAGAACCGAGAGGTCTCAGAGATTATGGTTGACAAGCTGAAGACCGAGTCTCTGGAAAACTGGCTCCAGGAACAGAAGACAATCGGAGGAAAAGAAGGTTGGTACGAGGTGAACTGGAACAGCAAAATTTACGCATGGGTAAACGAGCAAGTGAAGAAGACAGCTCCGCCCCCCTCTCCAACACCGGAAAGGTAGGGGCTAGTCAATAGTGAGTCCTCCTTCGGAAATAGGCGTAGGTCTCATGGGCCTTGGCGTGGTAGGTGGAGGCGTCGCCTCCACCTTGTTACACCGCAATCAATCCATTCCCCATAAGTCAGGTTGCCCCATTAAGCTGAAGAAGGTCCTTGTTAGAGACCTTGCCAGGCACCGGTCCTCATCCGTGCCCACAGAGTTACTCACGACAGACCCCCGAGACATCTTGGATAACCCGGAAGTGCATCTCCTGATAGAGGTAATTGGTGGCGAGTACCCTGCAAGCCGGTACATCCGGGAAGCCCTTACCAGGGGCAAACATGTCGTGACTGCCAATAAAGAGGTGATGGCGAAGCAGGGGCCTGAGCTGATAAGCCTCGCCGCAGCCAAGAAGGTGAATCTACTGTTCGAGGCCAGCGTTGGTGGTGGCATACCTATTGTAGGCCCTTTGATGAAAGACCTTCTGGCAAATGATATACGCTCCATCCACGCTATAATAAATGGCACTACGAATTACATCCTCACCCGTATGGCCAGGGATAGAGTAGACTTCCACGAGGCTCTCAGGGAGGCCCAAGAGCAGGGATTTGCCGAGGCCGACCCCACCAACGATATAGAAGGAACGGACGCAGCTTACAAGCTGGCTGTTCTGGCTAGCCTGGCTTTTCATACCAGAGTACATTCGGATGACGTGTACAGGGAGGGCATCTCCCGTCTCCAAGCCCAGGACTTCCGATATGCCCAGGAATTGGGCTACACTATCAAGCTGCTGGCCATAGCCCGGGAAGACGGGGCCGCCGTACAGGTACGTGTACACCCCGTTTTCGTGCCGCAAGAGCACATGCTGGCAAAGGTGGACGGTGTGTTCAATGCCGTCGAGGTGGAAGGTGATCTGACGGGAAGAGTCCTGTTTCACGGGATGGGCGCAGGGCAAAATCCGACTACCAGCGCCGTGATAGGCAATGTGGTCGAAATTGCCAGAGAAATCAGCTCAGGAAGCGAGCCAATACCTGTCACAGAGCTCGACAAACCCCATGCGATAGCTCCCATGACCGGTCTCATTAGCAGGTACTACCTGCGATTGACTCTCGCCGACCAAGCAGGTGTCCTGGCACAAATAGCCAGAATTCTTGGGGACCTTAATATTAGCATCGCGTCGGTAATCCAGAAGGATACTAACCCTGAAGCCCAAACCGCAGAGGTCGTGGTGACCACCCACCCGGCACGGGAGGAAGCGATGCAGGAGTCCCTTAAACGCATTGAACCACTGGAAGCAATCCGGGAGATTAATAATCTGGTCCGAGTAGAGGACTTACCACTCAACTAAGTTCAAGAGGGACCCACCTGCGAGTCTTGAACTTTATGTGAAAGAGAACCCATGGGCGAAGGTGTGTTAAGAAAGTACGGCGGGTTCCTGCCGCTCAGTAGCTCCACCCCTATGATAACCTTGGGAGAAGGGGATACCCCACTTGTCAAGTCCACCAGGTTGGGAAAGGAGCTAGGCTGTAATGAGCTGTACTTCAAACTTGAGGGGTGTAACCCCACCGGCTCATTCAAAGACCGGGGTATGGTAGTCGCCGTGGCCAAGGCCCTGGAGGCTGGCAGCAAAGCCATAATGTGCGCCTCCACCGGAAATACCAGCGCATCTGCGGCGGCCTACGGGGGCCGCTTTAATATTTCCACGGTAGTGCTGGTCCCCAAGGGCGAAATAGCCAGTGGCAAGCTCGCCCAAGCCATGGCCTACGGCGCCAAAATTCTCGCGGTCAATGGGTCTTTCGACCATGCGCTTTCATTGGTCCGTACCTTTACCAAAAACCACCCCATAACCCTGGTCAACTCCGTGAACCCAAACAGGATAGAGGGTCAGAAGACTGCGGGCTTTGAAATTGTAGATTCTTTGGGAGACGCACCCGACTACGTTTTCATCCCTGTAGGCAACGCAGGAAATATCACGGCCTACACCAAGGGGTTCGTGGAGTACCATAACAGGGGATTTTCAAACAAAACTCCCAAGATGATGGGTTTTCAGGCCGAAGGTGCAGCTCCCATTGTGCTGGGCCACCCAGTGAGCAACCCGAAAACCATCGCATCGGCCATTCGAATCGGCAACCCCGCCAGCTGGGAGAGCGCTCTAGCGGCCAGAGACCAATCAGGTGGATTGATTGACACTGTTAGTGACGAACAGATACTGACCGCTTACAGGCTGCTCGCATCCCATGAAGGAATTTTCTGCGAGCCGGCCTCCGCCGCAGCCTTCGCAGGGCTTATGAAACTCTGCCAAGGTGGATTGGGTCTAGCCAACCGGCGAGTTGTGTGTATAATAACTGGGACGGGTCTTAAGGACCCGGAATTGGCCGCTAGGTCCGTTCAGACGGACATCATCGAAATCAGACCCGACATAGGGGAGGTAGAAGCCGCACTGATGTTACCTATTGAGCACCAGGGGAGAGAGGATGGTTGACGAGGAGCCTATCCGCTCAGCCATAGCGGCCATGCTCGAAGCGATAGGCGATAACCCACTGAGAGAGGGCCTAAGGGACACTCCCCAGCGCGTTAGTCGCATGTATGCTGAGCTATTTTCCGGCATCGGCATTGACCCCAACTCCGCTCTTGACACCATCTTCGAAGAGGAAGAGACCCAGGAAGAGATGGTGATAGTGCGGGACGTGCCTTTCTTCTCCATGTGTGAGCACCATCTACTTCCATTCTTTGGCCATGCCCACATGGGTTATATCCCGGATGGCAGGATTGCGGGGGCAAGCAAACTAATTAGAGCCTTGGAGGTGGTGTCCCACAGGCCGCAGATACAGGAGCGAATGACCGGGCAAGTTGCCGATGCCATCCGGGACGTACTGGCCCCGGATGGGGCGGCGGTGGTAATTGAGGCCGAACATCTGTGTATGTCCATGAGGGGGGTGAGAAAGGGAGGCAGCCTAATTGTCACCTCAGCCACCAGAGGCTCGTTCAACAAACGTGGCATAAGCCGCAGTGAATTCTTGGCCTCATTGCAGAGGAGCGTAAAGTGACCTGTTTAACCCGCCTTGACTCTTACCAAGGAGTCGAGCAGCAGTGGCGAGACCTGCTTCCCACCTGCACAGTGGACACCTTGTTTATCACTCCCCAATGGCAGAAGGTATGGTGGGACCAGTTCGGCGATGGCGCCGAGATGATTTTGCTCTGTTTCAACGGTGGTCGTAATGGTCATGGTATAGAAGGCATCGCCCCATTGGTCCGCCGCAACGGAACCATCTCCCTTATGGGCGACCAGGACGTGTGTGATTATAATGATTTTCTGGTCTCTCAAGGCGCAGAATCACGATTTTATCCCTGCCTTTTGGACCATCTGGGCAAAGAAGAATGGGAAAGACTGGAATTCATCTCCCTACCCGAACACTCCCCCACACTGGCCTACCTTCCCGACCTTGCCAGGGATCGCGGCTACACCGTAGACATTCGGGAAGAGGACGTGGTCCCGGGGGTTGACCTCCCTGGGGATTGGGATGCCTATCTACAAATCCTCTCCAAGAAGGACCGGCACGAGCTCCGACGCAAGCTGCGTAGACTACACTCATCCGGGGATGATTTTCAGTATTACCAGCTGACCGACCCGACGGAGGTTGAAAATAACCTGGAGGACTTTTTCTCCCTCATGCGATTCAGCAAAGAGGAAAAACATCACTTTCTCAACGAGTCCAGGGAACATTTTTTCAGGAAAGTCGCCGTGTCCATGTCCGGCATTGGTGTCTTCAAACTTTTCTTCATGGAACTGAACCAAGAGCGAGTCGCCTCGGCTATATGCTTTGACTACGGCAAGGCTCGGCTCTTGTATAACAGTGGCTTCAATCCTGCCTATAGCTACTATAGCGTGGGCCTGTTGCTGAAAGCCCTGTGCATTCAGAACGCCATTGAGGAGGGCAAGAAATACTTTGACTTTCTCAGAGGGCCTGAGCCTTACAAGTACGACCTCGGAGGCACGAATAAAAGTATTTATCAGATGGTGGTGAGACGAAGTTGAGAGTAAACAAGGTGGCACTGATTAGCTTCCACACTTGTCCGCTGGCCACACTAGGAGAGGGGAAGGCCGGCGGAATGAATGTTTACGTCAGAGAACTTTCCAGACATCTGGGAAGCATGGGAATTGATGTAGATGTATTCACCCGATGCCATAGCGCCCCCAAGGGCCGCGACTCCCACGACAACGAGATTATAGACTTGGACAATCACGTCCGGCTGGTACACCTGAAGGGAGGCCCCCCGGATATTGAGCTAGACACTCTTTATTCGTACCTGCCCGCCTTCCAGGAAGAACTCTGGCGTTTCAGCGAAGACCAGGGTATCCACTACCAGATGGTCCATTCCCACTACTGGCTGTCGGGATACATAGGGAGGCAGGCCGCCGAGCATTGGGGTGTGCCCCACGTGGTCACCTTTCACACTCTGTCTGAGATAAAGATGCAGGCGAGAGCCGGGGAAAAGGGGTCTCCCATCAGGCCCGAGGTAGAGAAGGAGCTTATGGCCTCGGCCCAGATGATTATCGCCTCGAGCTTCCACGAGAAGGAGGCAATGATACGCCTTTACGGCGCTCCGGCCTCCCACATTGAGGTGGTTCCTTGTGGGGTTGACCTCTCCCTGTTCAAGCCGCTGGACATGGGGGAGGCACGGAAAAAGCTTGGGCTAAACGGCGAAAAGGTCATTATCTACGTGGGTAGAATTGAGGCGATAAAAGGCATAGAGCTTCTGTTGAAAAGCGCTGCTATAATGGAGCTAAGAGACCCTTTGAAGGTCCTTGTAGTTGGCGGTGATACGACAGGTGAGACAACAGAGGTAAGGAGCCTGAAGGAATTGGCCGGGGAGTTGGGAATAGAGAGTAGCCTTGAATTTGTGGGCATAGTGGACCACACTCTCCTTCCCCTCTACTACAATGCCGCCGACGTGTGCGTAGTCCCGTCGCATTACGAGAGCTTTGGTCTGGTTGCTCTCGAGGCGCTTGCATGTGGGACTCCGGTGGTAGCCTCCAGGGTCGGGGGACTCCCGGCCGTGGTGCAGCATGGCCGTACAGGCTATCTGTTGTCCTGGCGCTGCCCGGAACCCTTTGCCGACTCTCTTGAGGTAATCCTCTCCAGCAAGGGTTTGCAGAAAAGCATGAGCATTGCAGCAAGAAAGCGGGCGGAAGGTATGGGATGGGGAGCGGTAGCGGAGGAGACCTGCCGGCTTTATGATTCCCTCTAGTGGACCCAAAGCCTAGATAGCGGGTTCCTTACACATGGCCTGGATAATGAGAGTCCTTAAGGCAACAAGCTCGCATATCAGGACTACCCTTCTGGCCGGACTAGCGATCATAGTCCCGGTTGGGATCACCTTTCTCATTCTCAAATACATCTTCGATTTCTTCGACCCGGTTCTGAAGCCCATATTCACCCAGTTTATAGACCAGTACACCCCCGGCATGGGGATAGTCTCACTCGCCATCCTCATATACCTGGTGGGGCTTGTGACTACTCACGTACTCGGCAGACGCCTCATCAACATCGGCCATAGTATGGTGGACCGTGTCCCCGTGGTCAATGCTCTATACCGGGCCGCTCGCCAGGTCACCGACGTGTTCTCCAATACCAATTCCAAAAGCAAGTTCACCAGCGTGGTACTCGTGGATTTCCCAGGCTATGGGCTGAGGTCCATCGGACTGGTGACGTCCAAGATCAAGGACCAGGATGGCGATACGCTGCTGGTGGTATATGTGCCTACTTCCCCTTTTCCGACTTCAGGTTTTCTCGTCATCTTGCGCGAGCACCAGGTGACACCCACAGACATCCCTGTTGACGATGCGATGAAGCTCATCATATCGGCGGGCGTTGTGGCCCCGGATAAAATCAGCTACTTCCCCAGTTTTCTCGAGAATTTCCCGCCTCCTATGGGATACCCGTTCACGTCCGGAGGTGCGAAGTCACCCGGAGATCAGGCTGAGCAAGACCGCTCCTCAGATAGCCGAGATTCGAACCAGTGATACTCTTGGGCTTTTTTGAACCCGACCGAAGTGTAAAGCCTTACTCCGGGTGTATTCTCAGCATCCACGTCAAGCCCAATTTGGTCCACTCCTCTGGAATATAGATAGTTCATTCCAGCCAGGAGTATTGGCTTGCTCAATCCCCGGCTACGATATTGCGGAGTGATGCCGATCATTCCGATGATGCCGGCAACCGGCCGGGATTCACCGATGACATAGGTCCAACAGTAACCGGCAGTGTCATCACCATGGGCGAGAAACAGGATGCCATCCTGGTCGGACATGGACATACCCACACCATAGCTGACTTCTTCCACAGTGTTGGGGCAGAACCCCCAACTGCCACTGAAAGACGCATTCTGTACCGTAGTGAGACGTTCCTCATCACCAGGTCGAAAGCTCGCGATACTGTACCCCCGGGGCAATTCTACTGGAGGTACTTTGGGTCTCTGCCACCGCATTAACCGGTAACGCCGCACGAGGGAGAGCCCTTCACCTTCCATCATTGTTTCCCAATATTCAGAGGGAGTTACACTTATGTGGAGTATTGAGGCCCCCAGTGCCCTCGACCGGGCAACGGCAGCTCTGATAACTTCCTTCTCTGCCCCGGTCTCGCTTAGGCTCGGATGGACACCCAATTCAAGAATGGTCCTGCCTATTCTTAGCTCGGGATGAAGAATAGAATAGGCCCAGAGGCCGTTGCCCGCCTGAGTTGTAATGTCATCTATAAAAAGATGACAGTTTTCTTCAGGAGAAAGTCCCGGACGGGCCAACTCCTCTCTCAGAGACATTGGACTCAAGACACGGTTGTCTCCCTCCGCATTGCGTGTCAGATTTATAAATTCGAGGAGTTCGTGAAGGTCTGCCCAGGTGAAACTGCGTATTGCCAAAGCTAGGCTCTCCGGTAGATAAGTGAAATGGCCTTTGACCTATGAGCGGTCTTTCATGCGGGCTGTAGGATGGTCCCTCATCGCGAGCCTCCGGGTATTCCTTTTCCGGTAGAGGGGATGAAGGTGAGGACTCATCCGCAGATTCCGCGCAAAATGCGATGGGCCTCTATCAAGGAGGGGCTTGACACCTGGGCTAGATTGTAGCAGAGTATCATTTCGTGTACAAGGCCTAGAGTCTGGAGGTAGCTGGATGATAGAGACACCTGGAGTAGCCTTGGTGGTTATACCTCATCCCGATGACGCTGAGGGTTGGTGCGGCGGCACCGTTGCCAAGTGGATTAAAGATGGGGCTGAGGTTCACTACGTTCTGTGCACTGACGGGGGAAAGGGCACCAATGACCCTCAAATGGACCCGAAGCAGTTGGCCCTAATAAGGGAAAATGAGCAGCTTGAGGCAGCTTCGGTCCTGGGGGTTAAGGAGGTGGTCTTGTTGCGCCACCCGGATGGCGAGCTAGAGGACACCGGTGAATTCCGCAAGGAGATTGTCCGTGCCATCAGGCGCTTACGGCCGGATATAGTGCTATGTCCCGACCCCTACCGGCGTAACTCCCACTGGCACAGAGACCACCGGATTGCAGGGCAGGTGGCCGCAGATGCTGCCTTTCCATACGCCAGAGACCATCTACACTTCCGGGAGCTTTTCACTGAAGAGGGCCTTGAGCCACACAAGACGGGCATGATACTGTTCTGGGCACCGGATACCCCGGACACTTTCATAGACATCACCGATACCATTGATATGAAAATAAAGTCCCTCTTATGCCACCATAGCCAGGTCTCCAAGCGTCCCGAGCGCGACGTGGGAGAGTCGGTGAAAGAGCGGGCCAAGCAGGGCGCCCAGGACTCCGAGTTTGAGTATGCGGAAGCCTTTCGTAAGGTGGAGTTCCGGCGCTAGGTTGGATACACCAGGAATACATTTCATATATGCGGGTCCGTCCCTTGTCGGAAGGAAGCTGAAGGCAAGTCTCATTGTTATGTATACTAGGGATGAGGCTCCTCACAACGACCGTGCAACCCTCTGAAAGATAGGTCATGGGCGCCAGGGTCATTTAATTGTCACCCCGAGCGACAGCGAGTAGGGGCAGTTCGCGAACTGCCCCTACTCACTATCGTCTTGGTCGCGAGGCTTTTTAGGGATGGTCTGAACAAGTCCGTTAATTCGCTCTTTTCAGATACGCCTTAACCGCAAATTGCTGACTTATTCAGAGGTTCCCTAGATTCCTCGTCGCTCCGCTCCTCGGAATGACGGGCGGTGGAGGCCGCATAAGAGGATGAAAATGGATTTTCATAGCAATGAAAGTGAAGGGTGAATAATCCCTTGCCCCTTGATGGGGGAAGGTTAGGATGGGGGTGACTGTGGGGGCCTGTATTCGCGTAACGTTGATAATTAAATGACCCTGTCGTGGGCGTCGGGTTCCTTGCCCTGTAGGGGCTTTCATGCTATACTGCCTCAACTAACGAGTAGCCGGAGGTGTAGCGCCATGTACGATTTGCTATTGAAGGGAGGGACTATCCTAGACCCCTCTCAGAACATCCACCAGAGGATGGACCTGGCCATCGCCGGTGACAAGATCAGCCGGTTGTCACCCTCCATCTCTGAGACAGAGGCAGCCAGAGTAGTTGACGTGACAGGCAAGATTGTCACGCCCGGCCTCATTGACATTCATACCCACGTCTTCGCCCCGGTGCGTGAACGCAACATTAACCACCCGGACCTTGCCGGGGTCCTTGGCGGGGTGACCACCGTTGCAGATGCCGGTAGCCCAGGCCCAGGCAACATTCAAGACTTCTCTGAAGTTGTCCTCGACCAGGCCCAGACCAAGGTCTACTCGTTCCTCAGCATCTTCCGGGACCGCAGCAGCGGTATGATGACCGAAGAGTCAGATATTGACGTGGCAGGCGTGGTTAAAGTCGCCCAGGAGCGCCCCGGCTTGGTTAAGGGGGTCAAGATCCTCGTGCATCCCCGAACAGTCCAGGCAATGGGTCTGAAGCACGTGGAAGCGGCCAGGGTCGCAGCCAGGGAGGCAGGCATCAAGATCATGATGCACGTCGGCGACATTGGTCCAAAGGACCAGATACCCACGTCGCCGGAGGTGACCCGTCAGGCCCTCGCTATGCTGGAGCCCGGGGACATTATCACCCACGTATTGAGTCCTCTAAACGGCGCGGCTCTGGACCCTGAAGGGAAGGTGTTCCCGGAGTTGAAGGAGGCCCAGGAGCGTGGTGTGATATTGGACCCGTCATACGGCGACTTCAACTTTGGCTGGGAGCGAGCCGAGACTGTGCTATCCCAGGGACTCATACCGGATACCATCGGCACCGACATCGAGATTCAGTCAGGCGTCGGTATGCGCGCTGTCTCCACTCGGGGGCTGCTGGAGTACATGGCCTTCTTCCTCAACCTGGGCTTCTCCCTAGAGGACGTGGTCCGGATGACCACTATAAATCCGGCAAGGGGCCTGGGTATCGAGCACCGGTCGGGCAGCCTGGAGGTGGGACAAGATGCCGACGTCTCGGTGCTTGAAGTGCTTGAAGGACGCTGGCAGCTTACCGATGCGATTGGTGTGAGTCGGGTTGGCTCCAAGGCGCTGGTTCCTGTGGTCACTATCAAGAGTGGACAAGTGATTGAGCCGGGTGAGGGCCTCCATCCGTGGGGCTGGGCGCCGCCGGCAGCAGTCGAAGCGGGGGCGCAGGTTAGCGACTAACCCCGGCACAGGGCCTTTCTATATGTGGACGCTACGCACCGACAGAGAGCCTGGGTGACTCTCAGGGCCGTTTCAACTTTGAGGCCCAAGACAGGAGAGAACCCCCAGGCTCTCTGTTGAGTTGTCCGCCCGGTTCCAGGCAGACGGTATGGAAGCCTACGGGGCCTTCCACTCCGGTCAACTCTCCGGCAAATGAAGCTACCCATTGCGTCTTGCCACTCAGACAACCATTACTCCGGCAGATAGCGACCAAATGACCTCTCTCGTTTAGTCCTCTCCCGTTTAGTAAGGAAGCGTCCAGGATTCCGAGAAAGCCAGGGCACACGTACTGTGCTTGCGGTCCTCTCTCTGGCGTGGGAAGGGTCGGCCCTTAGCGAACCTGCCGTTGATGGTCAGCCGGGCGCCATTGGCCGGAATCAAGACCGTAGCTACACCGTAGGGCCGCTGGGGATTGCTTCCCGGTAAACTGTGGCTCATAAAGGGCTCACCTATGTCGTACCACGTCAGATCAACTTCCTCATGGCTGCTCTTGATATGCTCCGACCAAAAGGAACGGATGTCTCCCGAGCTGCAGAAGCGTGCCTCGATCGCGGGTAGCTCAAGATTGCCGAAGGTAGGATTGATGGAGCCCTGAATTCCTTCTTGTAGCCAGCGAGTCATATTTATATTGTCGGTGTAAACCCTGGGTTCATTGTTGGTAAGCTCGCTTTGAAGGAACAGCACATGTCCGGGGCCACCCGGAGAGAATAGGATGCGCCAGAAGCTGGCATCGGTAGTCACCGGACCATCGTCGGTCTCGCTAAGGCGAATATAGGGGTTCTCTCCAGTTAGAAGAAGCCGGCTCGGGTCAATGGAACTTGTAGTCATTGTTTAGCCTCCTTTTGGGATGGATAGCAGCTATATTCTAGCAGTCGCCCTCAGTGGGCGCAATAAGCGGCTCAGGCAACGACCTCATTGCCTATGATACCTTGCGTTTCCAGGTCCTTTACTTCTTCGGCGCTCATCCCCAGCATGGTCCCGTAGACATAATCGTTGTGCTCGCCAAGGCCGGCCGGAGGTATTCGGACAGGCTCGTACATCTTGCTGAACTTCCAGAGGTAGCCGGGGTAGCTGTACTCCCCTATGAATGGATGGGCCACCCTCTCGAAGAACCCTCTGTCGTTTAGATGCGGGTCTGCGTACAAGTCCTCGTCATCCATGACAGCCTCAGCAGGCACTCCCGCCTTTTGCAAGAGATGCATGACCTCCATCTTATCTTTGTCCCGGGTCCATCCCTGGATATGTGCATCCATCTCATCCTGATGCTCATACCTACGGAGGGGGTCTCCAAATTTGTCGCTCTTGGCCCATTCCGGGTCGCCCAGCGCGCCGCAGAACGCCCTCCACTCCTGGTCGGAGGATACGGTGATGACCACCCAGTTATCCTCTCCCACGCACCTATAGCAGCCATGAGGCGACATATAGTGGTCCCGATTGCCCAGAGGGCGTAGCTCCGCTCGCTCATTCATCATATATTCCATCATGGGCCTGCTCAGGTGGGGTATAAAGGACTCGACCTGGGAAATATCAATCCACTGGCCCTCTCCGGTCCGGGTCCGATGATGGAGAGCGACCAGGACGGCGAAGGCCAAGTTGATGGCGCCAATGGCGTCAGTGTGATTCACGTTACGGGTAACGCTGGGGTCGGTATCCGGATAGCCTCTGAGGGAGTGATGGCCGCTGAAACCGCCGAGGGAGCTTCCCAGGCTAACGTAGCCCTTGTATGGCCCCTCTACTCCCCAGCCAGGCATGGATACCATGATGATGCCCGGATTGACCCGTTTTATCGCCTCGTAGTCTATTCCCAGCTTCTCCGCCGTTCCCGCTGCGTAAGCCTCGGCAAATACGTCGCTGCGCTTTATCAGCCTATTGAATATCTCCAAGCCACGGGGGTGAGTCAGATTGAGGGTAACGCTATATTTATTGCGATTGGCCTGGTTGTGGATTGCACCCCGGTCCCAGGGCCTGGGCGCGCCTGCATCGTTGTTGGTGTAACCGCTGCTGGCAGCCCTGCCGACGGCCCTGGTGTAAGACGTGCGGGGAAAGGACTCCACCCTTATAACCTGTGCTCCCAGGTCTCCCAAAAGGGTGCAGCCCATGGGGCCAGCCCACACTTCAGTCAAATCAATGACAGTTATTCCTTCCAGTGGCTTCTTCATATACTAGATTGCTCCCGTAGACCTCAGCAGGACTAGGTCCTCCTTGGAGTAGTCCAATCTGCCTGAATATATCTCCGTGTTGTGCTCCCCCAGCAGGGGAGCGGGACTCCGTATCTTGAAGGGAGTCCGTGTCATTCTGAAGGGCGCTCCCGGGTAAGTGAGTCTTCCAGCCCGGGGGTGGTCAACTTCCACAAAAAATCCCCTCGCCTTTAGCTGAGGGTCATCCAGTAGCTCATCCGGGCCGAACAGTGGGGAGCAAGGTACTCTGACCTCCTGGCATATCTCGAAAATTTCCCTTTTGGTGTGCTCCATCATCCAGCCCAGAAAAATAGCTTCCAACTCATCCAGGTTCTCCGTGCGGGCATCCGAGGTTGCGAACATGGGGTCCTCCAACAGATCAGTGCGTCCCATAGCCTGGCAAAGACGCTGGAAGAACCTCTGTTGCCCCACTCCGAACGTGACGTAGCCGTCCTGGCACGGATAGGCCCCCTGGGGGAACCCACTGGGGAAATTGCCCCTCTGGGACTTAACCCCGGTATACTCATAATATAAGACCCGGTTGTCCATGTTGCCCACCAGAGCCTCCATAGCGGACATATCCACCTGCTGGCCCACACTCTCTGCCCGGCTGACAAAGAGGGCCGCCAGAGTTGATATGGCTGCGGTGGTCCCGGCCTGAAACCAGGATATGTCCGGGGCATACCGAAGTGGCTCTCTTTCGGGCAAGCCATGAGTATACATCCGGCCACTCATGGCGAATACCCCCATCTCCGTGGCCTTGTAGTCCCGATAGGGGCCGGTTTGCCCAAAAGGGGTGATGGAGGTCATCACCAGGCGAGGATTAACCTGTTCCAGGTCCTCGTAGCCCAGTCC
This sequence comes from Dehalococcoidia bacterium, assembly GCA_965219825.1. Lineage (GTDB taxonomy): Bacteria > Chloroflexota > Dehalococcoidia > Lucifugimonadales > JAGWBF01 > JAGWBG01. Next base: position 201,770 of record OZ244792.1, read on the forward strand.
CAGTGAGGGCAAATAGGAGGGAGCATAATTCTCCACCAGAATATCGGCCTGTTTGACCAGCTCTTTCAGGATTTTCGACCCTTCGCGGATCTGAAGGTTCAGGGTGACGCCCTTCTTGTTCATGTTGAGGTGAAGGAAAAGGCCGCTTTTCTCCGGGTTGGGCACATCACCCGGAAATGGGCCTATGCGTCGGGCCGAGTCTCCCTGTCCATGTGGCTCCACTTTAATGACCTCTGCGCCGTAGTCGGCCAGAAGTTTGGCACAGTACGGGGCGGATATGCCCTGTCCAAGGTCCAGAACCCTGATGTCATCAAGTGCACCGTTTACCATAGCTACTCTCAGAAGGAGACCTTACTTCCAGCCCACCTCTCAGCAAGAGAGGAGTGACTCTTGGCCCGTCAAATGGTCGGATCAAGGTGTTAATTTTCGACTCAGGCAGGAAATCCCATGTATTCACCCAGGTTATCCAGGTGGAAATCGGTATCTCCCAGGTTTGCCTCCTGTACTTTAGACCTCATCATGTAGAGCTGCATGTCGTGCTCGACTGTAAAAGCGATTCCGGCGAAGATGCCATGCCCGGCCGCTGTCGCCTGTCTGCTGGCGGATCCCGCAAAGGCTTTTGCCATCGCTATGTCCTCGGAGCAGGGACGCCCCTCTGCCAGCTTCCACGCAGCCTGATAGGTAACCAACCTGGCCCCGTCTACGGCGACCATCAAGTCGGCGCACTGGTGCTGAACGGCCTGGAAGCTGCCAATGGGGCGTCCGAACTGGACTCGGACCTTGGAATAACCCACGACGAGGTCAAGGACTTTCTGGGAGCGTCCCACTATCTCGCCACACTGGACAATCGCAGCCCAGTCCATAGCTTTTCCCAGTGGACCCCTGCCCTGGTCTGCCTGTCCTATCATGTTCGTGCTTGGGACCCGGACATTCCGGAGTGTAACCTCATGCTGCTTGTATTTTGCAACGGATTGCAGGAGGGTTATCGTAACTCCGGGGCTTTTGGAGTCTATCAAGAACAGGCTGTCGCCACCGGTTGTCCTCGCAACACACAGAAGGTAATCGGCTACGTGCGCGTAAGGCACGAAGAGCTTCGTGCCATCAATAACGTAATCGCCGCCATCAGCTGCCGCGGTGACACTTATATCACCCCCGTCGAAACTGGCGCCGGCCTCAGCCAGGGCGAGAGTAACTATGGTGTCCCCTCGTGATATAAGAGGGAGCAGACTGTTTTTCTGGTCTTCGCTGCCCCCATATAGTATGGCCTGACCACATAGCACCGTGGACGTCAAAATAGGGCTGGGCAGTATGGCCCTCCCTATCTCTTCAAAGAGCGCAACCTGGTCAATCACAGTGCCATCGGAGCCGCCGTACTGGCCGGGGAATGCCTGCCCCAACCATCCGAGGTCAGCCATTTGCCCCCACAGTTCCGGTGAATATCCTCTGTCACTGTCTTCAAGCTCTCTCACGAGGGTGGTGGGACACTCAGCCTCCAGGAACTCCCGAGCCGCTCGGCTCAGCATCTCCTGCTGTTCACTAAGCCCTAAGTCCATATTTTTCTCCCCAACACAGGTGACTGGCCGATAAAAGCTACCTGGGCAAGCCCAGCCCTCGCTGTGAGATGATGTTTCGGTGAATCTCGGTGGTGCCTGCGCCGTGAAGGTGCATACTCTCTCGATGTATACCCTCTATAGCCCCCCGCATGGGTGCCCACTTGGGGTCGTGCATCAAAGTCCCGTAGAGACCCAGGATCTGCATCGCTGTTTGGGAGAACTGTAGCCTCTGCACGGTCCCGTGCAGGAAAGCCTCTGAAGCCTCCGCATTGGGCACTGCTCCGGTGCTCTGCATCCAGGCTACCTTCCAGCACAGGAGTCTCCATACCTCCATGCCCACCTTGATTTCGGCCAGTTTATGTCTTGTGATGGGATTCCCCGACAGAAGTTTACCGTTGTATTCAGTGGTCTTGCAGAATTCAACGAAGTCATCGAAGGTCCTTTGCACACTTGCGTACCGTTCAAGGCCCGACCTCTCGAAGTCCAGGGTTGCCATGGCATGGTACCAGCCCCGGTTCTCCTCGCCAATCAATGCGGAGGATGGGATTCTTGCATCATCGAAGTAGGTCTGGGCGGCCATAGAGCCATTTATGTATGGGAGTGGGCGAAAGATGATGCCCGGTGTCTTAACGTCGGCGATAAACAGACTTATGCCCCGGTGTTTGGGGGCATCGGGGTCCGTCCTGGCCAGCAGATAAATATATTGGGCACGGAAGGCCCAACTGGTAAACATCTTGCTGCCGTTCAAGACGTACTCGTCTCCATCCCGGACGGCGCGCAGCTCCAGTGATCCCAGGTCGGACCCTGCGTTGGGCTCGCTGAAACCCTGGCAATACTCGGCCTCTGCCCTAGCTATAGGTGGCAGGTACTGCTCCTTCTGCTCCGGCGTGCCGAAGTACATCACGGCAGGTCCGACTATATTCAGGGCTGTGGTCCCGGTGCGGGGTACTCGACGATACCCCATCTCCTCGCTAAATATGGACTGCTCAATGGGGCCTTTGCCTCCTCCGCCATATTCCTCGGGCCAGCCAATGGTCAGCCACCCTTTGTCCGCCAGCTTTCGCTGTATGGAGCGCCCGAACCGGTAATCATCTTCACTCTCAATCCCGAAAACTGCCTGACGCTCCGGCGGGACCTCCTCTTCCAAGAATGACTGCACGTCACTCCTGAATTTATTTTGCTCTTCAGTGAGTTCAAAATTCATCCTCTCACCATCTTTCGATATAGAATGGGTCTGGAAGGCCCGTTGCTGAGCTAACACGATTATACGGAAGCGCCGGACGGTGGTCAATGCTTGTACAGCTTCGAGTCCTGTTGACGCAGTTTGCATTAGATGGTTATAGTAGGGGCGCTGAGAGACGGATTGCCCGCAAAGGATGAGAAGATGTACGCGTTGATATTAGCAGGGGGCAGAGGCGAGAGGCTCCGGCCTCTGACGGACACTGCCCCGAAACCCATGGTCCCTATCTGCGCAAAGCCTATTCTCTGGCACCAGGTACAATGGTTAAAGCGCGGTGGTATCACCGACGTCATTTTTCTTGCAGGCTATAAGTGGGAGGTTATCAAGGAATTCTTCGGCGACGGGAGCGGCCACGGCTTCCATGCTCACTACAGTGTTGAGGAGACCCCTCTGGGCAGAGGCGGGGCCATCCGCAAAGGCATGGCGATGGTTCCCGAACATGAGGACTACACGGTTGTTACCAATGGCGACGTCATTACAGCCGAGGGCCTTGATGCCGTCGTAGATACATACAGGAGAAAGCGGGGAGCCAATCCTGCACACCAGGCCACCATCATGGTTGTGCCTTTCCTCAGTCCCTATGGACTGGTGGACATAGGCGACCAGGACAATGTCGAAGGATTCAGGGAAAAAGCCGAGCTCCCTTATTGGATAAATGGGGGAATTTATGTCTTTTCACGAGAGATTGCGGGGCTTTTACCTGAACTGGGCGACCACGAGAGCTCCACGTTCCCCACGCTTGCCGCCGAAGGAACCCTATCGGCTATCCGCTCCAGGGCTTTCTGGCGAAGTGTGGACTCCTTCAAGGACCTCCGGGAAGCCGAGGATTATCTGAACAAGCCCGAGATTCAGGAGAGCCGGAGCTAAGGCGCGACCGGCCTCGAAATTTCGACCCTTCCCGCTAGAACCCTTGCAGCAAGCTCTCACCGGAATTGTAGGTTGCCCATGAACCATTCCGGTAGGCGGTCACCTTGCCGGAGCCTAGTGCCTGCCAGTTGCCGGGAGTCCCGAAGCAACAGGTCCTGGCGTCAATTCCCAGGACTTTCAGGTCTGGAGACGTCGTCTGGGCCAGTTCTTTGGCAACGGTATCCGGGTCGCTACGCTCATGATGGGGCAGAACCGCCACTCCCTCCACAATGCTAAGACCTTCTACCCACTCTCTGGGTGACGGTCGCCTCATGGTAGAACCCATCACCATCGCCCCGGCGCTTGAACCACCTACTACTGCCCCACGAGCGAGCGCCTCTTGCAGGCGCTCAAACAGTTTCGAACCTTTCAGAGTGGCCAATAAGTGGTCCGGGCTGCCTCCGGTGAAATAGATTATCGAGGCATCAGAAACAACTTTGATAAAGTCCTCATCGTTGGACCGAGTCCGGTCTAGGACCATGAGCTCCGAGGCAATTGCCCCAAGGCGCGAGAAGTGCCTGACCCCGTCGGATGCCGCCTTCTGCGGGCCGGTGACCGCAGCGGTTGGTATAATCAGAACTTTCGCAGGCTTCGCACCGGTGGCATCCATGATGGCAGTGTCCATTTCCTCGCAACCTGTACGGAACTCTTCCCCACCTGCGAGAACTATCCCTCCTGACATGACTTCACCTCATTAAACAAACAAAAAACAAACCAACCAAAACCCAACGGGTAGGGAACAGGTAAGAACAACCCTTACGTCGCCCTGAACTATTCTATCGGATGCCAAGCGAAGGCGCCGGCGCTCTACGTGGGTTCCAAGTCACCGTGAAACTTTCTATAGCTAGGTAGTAAGCATCCGATAGAGCGTGGGCAAGCGCTGAGGTAGCGACCAAATGTTGTCCAACACCTCGTAGCTCATATCGCCGCACATAGTCTTGAGGTAGTCGTGCCCAGCCTTGTCCACTGTGAGACAGAAAGGTATTATGGCTTTTCGTTTGGCCTCTATAAGGGCCATGTGGGTATCGTGGACGGCATACTCCTTCTCGACACCTTCTCGGCTGTAGCCCCTGTCCTGGGGCCTGCCATCGCTTATCAGAAACAGAATCTTGCTCTTTGCATCCTGTGTGTCAAGCTTGGAGGTGGCGTGTCGGATGGCAGGCCCCATCCGTGTGGCGTGCATGGGTGTAATCTTGTCAATCCTGCGCTTCACCCTATCCTGGAAGGGTTCGCTTATATCCTTGATAACGTAGAACTCCACGTTCTCCCTGCCATACCCGGAGAAGCCGTAGATGCCGTAAGTGTCCCCTATTGTCTCCAGGGCCTGTATAAGAAGCGCGGCACTCTCCTTTTCCAGGTCTATAATGCGCTTGTAGTGGCGGCGGACCAGTCCTTCCCGCCGGGTCCTGAGCCACATCATATATTCCACCGGGTCGTCGGGGGCATCGTGGTCGTCCACGGCGGGCCGTCCCTCGTCTATGGCCTCAGCGGTAGACGCACTCATGTCAAGGAGGAACACCACGGCCACGTCCCGCTCCAGCTTATTCCTCCTCCACCAGATTTTCTCCGATGGTGTCAGACCCATGTGCCGGTCAATAGTAGCTTCTATAACGGCATCAAGGTCCAGGTCCTCGCCGTCTACGACCCGCCGCACTTTGCGGAAGCTCTCGGGGATAACCAACTCAAATTGCCTTCGTACGTCCGCCGAGAGCGACGCATAGTTGCGCAAGGTGTCATTATAGAAGTTGATGTCACCCTCATCCACGCTTTTCTCTCGGACGATGCACCATTTAGGCTTGTAATCAGCCGCTCGGAAGTCCCATTCATCGTAGACCTGAGACTTGGGTTCCCGGGCCTCAAGCGCGCCTCCTTGCTCATCCTCGTGGCCCATCTGCCCGTAGCCCTGACCGGGTTGGGCAGAAGGTGGGGGGACTCCGGCCTCTTTCATAAGATTTTGGGCTGTTAGCCCCATAGCATTCTGAAGTTTGCCCGCTTCAGCGTCCAAGTCAAACTCGGCGCTCTCCTTAAGCAACTCCTCCAGCATCTCCTTGGTAATAGGCTCAGCATCACCTTCACCCTGCTGCGACGGGTCCGTGCGCAACCTGTTCAACAGCTGTACCAGCTCCGGCTTGAAATCGCCACGGAACTCCACCTCTTGGGGTGACTCGTATGAATCGCTCCCTTCCTCACCCTCACTCTCACCCTCGTCAGATTGCCCCTCTCCACTCTGTAGCTGTTGGAGCAACTCTTGCAACTCGTCCTCGGAGAACTCCTCGTCGTCGTCGAAATCCTGCGGCTGAAAGTCCTCCGGCGACTGCTCCTCGTTGGGAAGCTGGGACAGTACTTGGTATACCCTTATCGTGGCCTCGGCAGTATCCTCCACCGTGGCCCTGACATCAAGAAGCCGCCTGAATATTTTAGCCAGGACACGGGCGGTTTTCACGTGGTCTTTGTGGACCGGTACTCCTTTGAACTGCCCCAAGCTAAAACGTATGAGGAACTCGACCATAGACTGGCGAAGGGCCATCTCTTCTATTGGAGGCCGCTCTTCCAAGGCTCCGGTCTGGACGATTCTGTAGTAGGAGACTATGCCCCGGTACTCCGCTTTCACTCTGTGGTCCAGCCTGCCATCTTCCAGCGTGGTGAATACGTCGAGGGCCAGACGCCGGTCATTGAATAAGCGGAAAAACCGTCCCATGTCAGTAAGATAGCCTCGCTCGGCACTTGTAGCGTCTGCCTCTTCTCCGTCCAACCTCTCCTGTAGCGTCCCAACTGCCTTTTCTATTACGTCGGGCGTTTCCAGGCCGGGCCTCAAGTCTTTGAACTGGCTCGCAGGCTCATCAAACAGGAAGCCGAAGCTGCCAAACTCCAGATGGGCTACCTGGTGTGTGGAGACTACCTTGAACCAGCCGAAGTTCTCATCCTTGCTTGAGTATTGGTCTACGATGGGAGGAAGAAAGACCTTGGTGCCTTCAGTGGAAGCCTGGGACTCGGACACCCAGCCGATGCCCTTGTTCACCAATTCCTTGCTGCTGAGAATTTCAACCGGGGCACCTGAAAGGGCACGGCAATAGAGCCGCATTACACCCTTTACTCTATCCAACTCCAGGCTGGATGAAAGTGTCTCCAGGAGCTGCTCGGACGTATTGGACTCTACTTTGAAGAATGCCAGACCACCGTCGGGGTTTTCTTTTAGCAGCTTGACCCCCTGCTGAAACCAGATGTCAAGCTGGTTAAGGGTTACACGATTGAGCACGACGTTCAGGCTTTTGAGGAACGCCGGCACTGCCTCCGGGGATACGGAATGGGTCGTCTCACACAGGTCAAGGATGTACCGATGAGACGTGGAGTTTACCCTGTTAAGGGACTGGGAGCCTTCGAGAAGGAGGGCGGATGTCTCTCGCTGTCCGGCCTTTGCCAGACGCTCAGCCAGACGGAGAAAGCGGCTCCTTTGACTTTCCTCAACCATACTCAGCGCCTTGCCGGACACTTCCAGGCAGCTCTTTACTTCTCGCCAGTTCCCCTCGGTAAGGGAGCGGCACAACGAGAGGAACGCTTCCCTCTCTCTACCCATTTGGGGAAGGGCATTCTGGCCCAGGGCCAGACATTCAGTCGCCACGTCGTAGGACTTGTAAGACAGGGCCTCAATGAGCGTTGAGAAGACCTCTACATCCCAGAAAGGCAGTCTGCGGATAAGCTGGGGGCTGGCCTCAAAGAACTTACTTGCCAGGGTGCTGGATTTCCAGGTGCCCTTGTACAAGCTGCGTCCAAGGCCGGCCCAGCGGGGTATGTACTGGGCTCTGAGGCTGGCAACAATCTCGGGACTCGCCTTGAAGAACGCCACGGCCAAGACCGGTGAGTCCTGGGACAAGTATGTGCCGCATCGGGCCCACTGCATGAACGATGAGATGGGCAGGAACTTCGCCACTTCCGGGCCTGCTCTGAAATATTCTACCGATGCCTCCCAGGAACGGACCGTCTGGTTGCCGATACTCAGACCTTCTTTGGCCCACAGGGTAATCTCCTCGCCACTGAATGCGAATCCTACCTTTTCTTTCGCCAATTGGTATTCTTCCAAGACGGAGGGAGGCAGGTTCCCCAAGTCCCTCTCTATCTGGGCCTGCTCTGACTGGTCGGGGTGTTCCTGAGCCATACTCAATTCAATACCTCTTCCTTCCCTTCACTGCAAACCTCAATCCCAAGCTTCCGGGAGACCGGGCCTCCCGGAGGACCTGATTACTGTTCAGAGTGGGAAAGCTCCGGAGCATCAGGGAGTAGCTCCAGAAATTGTGTTATTATCTGTGCGGTTGCCCCGAAGATTAGGTGCTCCTTGTAGGCGTAGCTGTAGGCTTTGGACACCCTTCCATCCACCCATCGTACCTCCTCCCTCCGGTTTGCCGAACTCAGGAGCTCCGCCACCGGCACCTCAAGGACTTCGGCAATCTCGACCGGACTGGGCTTGAACGGGTACGGGTATGGGATGGTCCCTACGAAGACACGTATACCAAATTGGCTCCGGGTGACCACGTCATCGAGGTCGCCCAGAACGGTAACGGCCTCCGGTCTTATGCCCATCTCTTCATGGACCTCCCGTAGCGCCGTGTCAAGGAAGTCCCGGTCATCCGAGTCTCTGCTGCCCCCGGGCAAGGAGATTTCTCCCTTATGATGCTCCACCCCATCCGTTCTCTTTTGGAGGAGGATACAATACTCGCCGTCCTTTGGGTACAGGAGGAGCAGAACGGCAGCAGGCATCAGAGACTGATCCTGGACAGCTACCTTCTTGCGAGCCGAGAGTACACGCCTGATCGTTTCTTCTATGGTGCTATCCGCCATATATTCCCCCGGGTTGGAACGACCCTGTCGGACGTGCGAAAAACGCACACCCACTCCTATTCAAAGATAGAAGAAACTACCTCTTCTGCGCTCCTATGAATCTCCTGGTCATCGGTGAGCGCCCATACAACGGCTACCTGGCAGGCCCTCCTGGCAGAAATGCCTTGGGATATGAGTTTCCCGGCGTAAATGAGCAACCGTGTGCTCGCACCTTCATTCAGGCCATGTTCTCTGAGGTTGCGTATCTTCTCTCCCAGCTTGGCGAGGGACTGGGCATCCTCTTTAGAGCATCCACTTTCCCTCTCTACAACCTCAGCCTCTATCTCCCTGGGAGGGTAATCGAACTCCAGAGCGATGAAACGTTGGCGGGTGCTGTGTTTGAGGTCTTTAAGGGCGCTTTGGTACCCGGGGTTGTAGGATATAACCAGCAGGAATCGGCTGCTGGCTTCCAATAGCTGGCCTTTCTTGTCCACGGGCAGAATACGGCGGTGGTCTGTCAGAGGGTGAATAAGTACGGTCGTATCCTTTCGCGCCTCCACTACCTCGTCAAGGTAGCAGATGCCACCCGCTTTGACGGCCCTGGTCAGCGGGCCATCCATCCATCTGGTGCCATCCGGCTCCAGAAGATACCGTCCCACCAGATCGCTGGCTGTGAGGTCTTCATGGCACGCAATTGTGACCAGCGGTATGCGGGTCCCGTTCTGCTCCCCCTTGCCGCGCTTTTTTACCGTCGTGAGGGGGCGGCCCAACCTCCAGGCCATGTGCTCTATGAACCGGGTCTTACCGCAGCCGGTTGGCCCCTTCAGAAGGACGGGTAGCTGTTGGTGGTAAGCTGCCTCAAAAAGCTCCATCTCGTCGCTAACGGCATGGTAGTAGGGCTCAGATTGGAGCACGTATTCCTCTATGGCAAACTCATTATAGTCAGTGCTGACTTGACTAGTCATATCTACTTGACCTTTCCTTTCACTCTACCGGCCCAGAGGGATTTTATCTCCTCCAAGAGCTCATCCATGCTACCGGAGTTACGCACCGTGACATGTGCATGTTTGGCTCTCTCCTCGTGCGGAAGCTGGGAAGTTATTCTGCTCCTCGCCTCCTCCTCAGAGAGATTGTTCCGTTGACGGAGCCGCTCTACCACCTCCTCTTCAGGAGAATAGGTGACCCATATCTCATCAACCAGAGAGTCCCAACCGGCCTCTACGAGCACGGCGGCCTCCAATACCACTGCCTCTTCTCCCTGCTGGCGGAGCAGGTCAATCTTCTCCTTGACCATTTCAGCCATCCTGGGGTGCATGATAGAGTTGAGCTTTGCCCTGGCCTCCGGATCGTTGAATATGATGCCTCCAAGCCGCTTTCTATCTATCTCGCCTGAGAGTCCCAGTATGCCGTCTCCAAAAGCGGCTACGACTTCCCTCCATGCCGGGGAATGGGGCCTGTAAGCCTCATGCCCCACCAGGTCGGCATCTATTACCGATGCTCCGCACTCTCGCAAAATACGGGAGACCTCGCTTTTTCCAGTGCCGATGCCTCCCGTAAGACCGATAACTAACATATTCTCCCTGGGACCGGAGCCCTCACAGGGTCAGGCTTGACCACATTCTACCAACCCTTCAGGGGCCATGCAACCCCAAATGGGCGGGATTGTACACCCCATCCGGGAATCCCCGGTCACATTCTCTTCATTCTTAGCATATATTCTTCGGATATATTCACTCCCTGAGCTCTTTGGCGGGGAGCAAATGGTGCAGTCCAGCTGATGCCCCTCAGCGATTAGGGTAGTTGTATCTTGATTTCGCCATAACGTTGCCGATAGACGTTCTTGAGAGCGTGGAACTTGTCCCGGTAGGAGGTGTCGCTGATTGGATTGGTCGTCATGATGACGGCATCTTCTCTGTTATCCGTGTAATAGCCCTTTCTTATGCCTACATTCTGGAACCCATACTTTTCGTATAGGGCCTGGGCCACAAAATTTGAGACTCTAGCCTCAAGGCTCATTACCGTGGCATTGCGCGCCATTGCCAACTCAATAGAGCCTATGATAAGCAGCTCCCCGATCCCCTTGCCTCGCGATGCCTTTTCCACGGCGATGCCCGTAATGTGGGCCTCCCCGGACATAAACCAGAGGCCAACAAATCCAAGAAGGGTACAATCAGTATCTTCAGATGTTTTATCGGGAGAGCGGCGTCCCCTGAAGATATCCATCGCGCGACCGAGAAGGGAACGATGGGGACTATCCGGTGGTCCGGTAGGCTCGGACCTGTCGGGGTGAGTAGCCTCAGAGGGGTTTGGCTCCCATGCAACCAAATACTTGGCAAGCCGATTATCTAGCTCACGTTTGAAGGGAGTCGGAGGCCAGAGTGTTGGAAAGGCCTGCCTCTCTACCTTAGCTACACAGTCAATATCCTCAAGCCTTAAAGGCCGAATTTGCACGTTCATGGATAACTGCTCTCATAAAGAAGCAACCACATCTTACCATAAGGGGCTTGATTTTAACAAATTTTGGATACTTATTTGCTATTGAACTTAGACCCACATGCCCTATACTATTCCAGTTAATTCAAAAAGGTTGAATGAGCAATACTATTAAACGATTGATGGGGGAGGCTCCCACACATTGGAGGTTGGATAGTGCGGGTGTTTAATGGGACAAGGATTCTTTCTAAATTGGGAGTGAGCCTCATATTGCTATCCATATTTTCCCTGTTGATTGCTGCTGCTTGCGATGGAGCCAGCCCCACCGAGACCCCGACCAGTTTACCGGCAACCATACCGCCCACCGCAACTGTGACTCCTATACCCACAGTAGTGGTACCGACCCCCACACCAACGCTTGTGCCGCCGGTTCCGACGGCCACTCCTACCCTGGCACCACCAACGCCGACACCTACGGTTATACCTACGCCCACGCCTACTCCTGCGCCTACGGCCACTCCTGCGCCTACTCCTGTGCCTGAAGCCAGCCAACCCAGTGAGTTGCTGCTGGATATATCTATAGATGCGGACAACCGCGTAATTCGCTCGCCGGAGATTACCCTGGATGGCCGAGCCTCGCCTGATGCCACCGTTAGCGTTAACGGACAGCTACTATCCCAGGACGATTTCGGAGAATTCAGGGCGAATCAGTCTACCCCATCATTGAAGGAAGGGCCCAATCTTATTGAGGTAATTGCCAGCGACCTTAGCGGGGAAGTACGTTCCCAAGTTATGACGGTGATATTCACTCCGGAGGAGGATGGCCTGTTCGGTCGAGTCACCAACATCACCACGTCCGCCCCAGGCATCTTCGAGATTACGGTTGACACTGCGGAAGGCCCGCAGACAATAGAAACAACGTCTAGTACGAACGTCACCATACCCGGGCGAGAACCTGCCACCGCCGCGGATATTTCTCCCGGGGACTCCCTGGCCGTGATGGTGAGTTCAGCCTCAAGCAGTCAGGAGGCCCTGAGCATACTGGTCAAGCCCATTAAGCCGGTTGTTCATGCCCACTTTACCGGGGTCAGTGGGGCAACCGCCGGGAACCAGATCGAGATCATGGATACATACGGCAACTTGATTACCGCGGACCTGATTCCGGAAGTCGGAGAAATAGAGTCCGGGCTGGTCGTGACGGCAGTGCTGCGCCAGGGCATCAGGGCCGGAAGCCTCTCCATAATGGCATCTGAGACGGCGGCTGAGAAGATAAACCGCCTCAGCCTAGCTTTGGCCCAGGCTTCCCGTTCAGATAACAGAGAGAATCTCGGAGAACGGTTGCAGGCAACCACCACAGGGCATCTTACTACACTGCGGGAGGTTACCAACCGCGTAGAGGGGAATATCCAGGAGGAGCCCGCCCCTCTATATGAGGCCCAACTTACAGTATTCGGCCTCGGTAAGCCCATGTTGAAGCTGACCGGCAAAATCGAAGACATTGACCGGGACAATGGGACCGTCCGCGTCTCTCCTCAAGAGGGTCCACAAACCCAACTGACACTCTTGAACACAACCACAATCCAACTGTTCGGCCAGGCTGCCCGGTTGCCACAACTGGAAATCGGCCAGCATAAGGGCCAGATGGTAGAGGCTATCTACGACGCCGGGACCGGCGAGGCACGCACGCTTAGCTTAATTTACCCTGCCCTTCCTGATAGCCTGGCAGCAAGTCACTTGGCTCAGGCCGGTATGGGAGAGTTGGAGGGCACGATCAGCAGGGTTGATACTACCGCCGTTCCTCCGGTGGTGGAAGTCAGGCTCGCTACGGGTCAATCAGTTAACCTGAATGCTACGGCTGAAGCGAGAATACGTGTACGGGAGCAGCCAGCTGAGCTAACGGAGCTGGTGCAGGGGGTCCGGGTGAAGGTACGGTATGCCCCATCTACCATGAACGCCTTGGACATAGAGACCTTTGACCTGAAGCAAGGTGAGGCATTTGTCTCCGGCGTGGTGACGAGCCTGATTTCCAAGCTAAAGCAACCGCAGGACGGCAATATCGTTATCACTACCCCGGAAGGCACGGCCCTATCCCTGACCATCACGAATCTGAGTACCCTCGAGAAGGAAGGAGTGCCGGTAAACATCGTTGGGGTGGGAGACGTGGTCAGACCTATATCCCGCTATAACACTCAGACCAGCGAAATCCAGAAGCTTTCGGTCAAGGCTCCTGAACTTCGGGGGACGGTACAGGGCAAATATTCGTCCCTTGGTGGAAGGGACTATGTCACTATCTCCACCGACCAATTCAATCTGGTGACCGTATCAGTTGCCTCCGGCACACAGCTAATCAAGGGCAATGAGCTAGTGCGTTTTGATGCCCTGGATGTGGGCGATCAGGTAGTGTCCGGTATGTACGACCCCCTCGGTTTGGGAGCGTCCCAGGTAGTGATAGGACCTACCCGGACGCTTCGCGCCACCGGTTCCACCGTATCCGCCCTGGACGAACAATTCGCAATAGTAACGATGACTTCTACAGACGGTGGGTCAATAGAGCTATTGCTGCCAAAATCCGCACATATCACCAGGGATGGCTACCTGGGCACCTTCGCCGACCTGCAAGTGAACGACGTGGTACAGTATGTTTACTACATGCCCAATGGAGTAGTCGTCAGAATTTCGGTTAAATCCTAGTGACGGTGACAGGCCGCTTTCAGGCCCTGTCACCGTCATTTCTAATGCACCCGTAAAAGTCTATAATTGAAATGATATGGGCGTGCTGCTACGACTGGTCGGGTATACGCTGCGATATAAGCCGCAGCTCGCTCTCGTCTACATCTGCCTGACGGGCTCTACCCTCCTGTCCCTGGCCATCCCACGCTTCCTGGGCATAACCATAGATACTGCTCTGGAAGGCGGAGGGACAAGCACTCTGATATGGCTGGCGCTCTCCGTACTTGGCATCAGTGTACTCAGAGGCGCTTTGGGTTACGGGCAGAGCTACCTCTCCGAGTACATCTCCCAAAAAGTAGCCTACGACATCAGACATTCCTTCCTGGCCCATCTCCAGGCCCTCAGCTTCGGATTCCACGACCGCCAGAGGACCGGCGACCTGATGTCCAGGGCCACTGCCGACGTAGAAAGTGTCCGATGGTTCGTGAGCTTTGGACTCATATATTCACTCCATATACTGGTGTTGGTCGGAGGGGCCGCCGGTATGATGCTGTCCATAGACTTGGACCTAGCTCTGGTAGGGCTGGCGGCGGTGCCGGTTGCGGTCTACATAGCCATCAGGATGAGCCACAGATTCAGGCAACTCTGGATGGGAGTACAGATTGAAACAGGGCGCATGACTACCGTACTTCAGGAGAACCTGTCCGGGATGAGGGTGGTCAAGACTTTTGGCGCGGAAGAGTATGAGAAGGACAAGTTCAGAGAGGCGGCCAACGTGGTCACTGAAGAGACCTTCATAGTCAACCGGCTGCACGCTGCCAACTCCTCGCTGCTCAGTACGCTTTTCGCACTCGCAACAGCCGCGATAATCTGGTATGGGGGATGGCAGGTCGTCAATTCAGGCATGACCGCCGGAGAGCTAACCCAGTTCATACTTTACATGGGCCTCCTGGTGTTCCCCGTCCGTATGTCAGGATGGGTGGTCAACACTTTTTCCAGGTCTATATCCGCAGGAGAGCGCATCTTTCAGATTCTCGATGCCACTTCACCTGTGGAAGAGTGGCAAGGAGTCACCGATCCCGGCCAGGTAAGTGGAAGGGTCAAGTTTGAAGGAGTCTCATTCAGCTACGACAATTCCACCTCTTCCGGCGCTCCTGCATCCCTCGGCACCAACGGGGGAGCAGACTACCCGTCATCCGCACCAAGCGCCGTGGGACCAAATGGGGCGGCCCTGCGAGACATAAACCTCGAGGTCGCTCCCGGCCAGAAGATTGCTATTCTGGGCGCACCGGGCAGCGGTAAGAGTACGCTGGTAAACCTCATTCCACGATTTTATGACGTTACCCAGGGTAATATAACTATAGACGGGGTCGACGTGCGCGATATTACCCTGGAATCTCTGCGACGCAACGTGGGTGTAGTGCTCCAGGACGTATTTCTGTTCATAGCCAGCGTCCGCGAAAACATATCCTATGGCGTCGCCGACGCGTCCTTGGAGCAGGTATCCGCCGTCGCCCGCTCGGCTAATCTCCACGATTTCATCATGGGCCTGCCAAACGGGTACGATACCTTGGTGGGAGAGCGAGGGGTGACTCTGTCAGGCGGCCAGAAACAACGCCTAGCCATCGCCCGGACCTTGCTGCTGAACCCACCGATACTGATTCTTGACGACTCCACCTCCAGCGTTGATGCCCAGACTGAATCTCTCATTCTGCTTGCTCTGGATGAGGTGATGCAGGGCAGAACCACCTTCATCATAGCCAACCGGGTCAGCAGCCTCAAGAAAGCGGACCTGATTCTGGTGCTCAAGAACGGGGAGATTGTTGAAAGGGGAACCCACCAGGAGCTGATAACCGGCGAGGGACTGTACAGCGAGATTTACCGGCTACAGCTCCTTGAAGAGGAAGACATTTGGTCGGAGACATCAACGGGCGACAACTAATGGAAGAGGCTCCATAGCAGGCACGCAAATCGGGCAATCCCAAGTTTAAGGAACAGTATTAACCTATGCGGACGCGCGGGATGATGAGGCATACCCTGGCCGAGGAAGATGAACGGCCGGTTGATGTCAACGGGTATCAGGTGGTCATGCGCTTGCTGGAGTATGTCCGGCCCTACCGGCTGCTGGTCCTCGTCAGCATATTGGCCATGCTCGTGTACAGTGCCACCGAGGTAGCCAGCCCCTGGCTCATCAAGAGAGCCGTGGATAGCCTGGTTCTCGGCGGAGGCGAGGGAAGTGTAGTGAGTACCGGCATCACATCGGGCCTCACTGCCGCCGCCCTATTCCTGGGGGTGAACGCCCTGATAGGCTATGCAACCAACTATCTGCACCTGATAACGCTATCCAGAGTGGGGCAGAACCTGCTATTCAGACTAAGGACGGCCACCTTCGACCACCTCCAGCGGCTCTCCATATCCTACTTCGACAGGACTGAGGTGGGAAGCAACATGTCCCGGGTCCAGAATGATGTTCAACAGCTACAGGAATTCCTTTCGATTTTCACCCTGGCCCTGGGCGACTTAATGAAATTGGTAGGCTTTATCATAGCGATGCTTCTTATAAAATGGGAGCTTGCCCTGATAACTCTAACGACTATACCCCTTCTTATTTTGGTAATGGTGTTTTGGCAGCGGTACGCGTGGCGCTCCTTCATGCGGGTGAGGAGGGCGTTAGCCGCCGTTAACTCGGGGCTACAGGAGAATATCTCCGGTGTCAGAGTCATCCAGAGTCTCAACCGGCAAGACGGGAACCTGCGAGACTTCGACCGCACAAATCAGCACTATCTGGATACCAACCTTCAGGCCAACAGGCTCTCAGCCGCTCTGAATCCCTCTGTAGAGTTTGTTACAGCCATCGCAGTTGCCCTGGTAATTGTGTTCGGTGGAATCTTGGTAAGCGGAGAGGAAGCCGTGGGGGTACTGGTTGCGTTTGCTCTGTACATTCTGAGATTCTTCGACCCCATTCGCAGCCTCACCATGCATTACGGCCAGCTTCAGAGGGCCATGACCTCGGGCCAGCACATCTTTGAAGTGCTCGACATGGAGCCACAAATTGTAGACAAGCCCGGGGCCGTAGAGCTTCCCCCGCTAAGGGGAGAGGTCTCTTTCGAGAAAGTGAGTTTCGGCTATGCTCCTGCAATACCCGTCATCAGGGACATCAATTTACATATTGCCCCCGGAGAGAACATTGCCCTGGTAGGCCCTACAGGGTCAGGCAAGACCACGACGGCGTCCCTACTTTCAAGGCTCCACGACGTCAAAGAAGGCAGAATCACTGTGGATGGCTACGATTTGCGGGACGTAGCGCGGGTTTCCCTTAACAGGCAGGTTAGCGTGGTGGGTCAGGAGCCATTTCTGTTCTCAGGCACGGTGAAGGACAATATCCGCTACTCTCAACCGGATGCCACGGACGAGAGGGTTATGGAGGTCGCAAGGGCAGTCGGAGCACACGAATTCATCGTGGGCATGGAGAGAGGGTATAACACCCAGGTGGAGGAGCGGGGCGTGAACTTCAGCTTGGGCCAACGACAGCTCATATCATTGGCACGAGCGCTGATGGCAGACCCGCGCATAGTCATCCTGGATGAAGCCACCGCCACAGTGGATAGCCACACGGAGATGCTGATTCAGAAGGCTTTGCAAGAGGTGCTCAGGGGTCGCACGGCCTTGATAATAGCACATAGACTCTCCACAGTCCGCAACTCTGACCGCATAGTGGTGCTCAATCAGGGGCGCATCGTGGAGGTAGGCAGCCATCAGGAGCTTCTGGCGAAGGATGGTCTCTACGCCAAGCTATACGCGCTGAACCGGTCTGTGTAATTTTTGACATTCACCGGTCTCCTTGCTATAGTGTTCCCTGCAATTCCGCTTTGAGGGTAGTAGATTGAGTTGGGCTGAGCGTCTGGTCCAGTGTCTGAAAGATTCCAACATATCGTTTATCACCTTTGTGCCGGACGTAAGTATAGACCAGGCCACGAGGCTGATGGAAGATGACCCCTTCTTTCACCTGGTCTTTGCCACCAGGGAGGAAGAGGCCATAGGAATCGCTGTTGGGGCTTACGCTGCGGGCCGCAATTCCGCCGTGTTCATGCAGTCCAGTGGCTTTGGCAACTGCATCAACGCCATAGGTAGTCTGTGTATACCCCACCGTCTACCCATCCCCTTCTTCATCAACCTCCGGGGAGACCTGGGTGACTTCAATATTGCTCAGGTTGCTATGGGGCGGGCCACGAGGCCCATCCTGGACGACCTTGGGCTTCCCCACTACACGCTAACCGAAGAGCATAACATGGACAAGATTGTCAAAGGCGCGGTCCAACTCTGTTACGCCAGCAGAGAGCCGGTGGCGATCTGTCTAACCCCCCTGCTTCACGGAGGGAAAATTGCGTAGATTCGATGCTACCAAAGTGGTGCTCAAGCACATAGGTGACTCGGTAATCGTCAGTAATCTGGGTCCCACTACCGATGAGCTTTGGCACGCGGGGCACCGAGCGCGGAATTTCTACACTTACGGCGCGATGGGCCTGTGCTCCTCCATCGCTCTGGGCATGGCTCTTGCCACCAAGGAGAAGGTGATATCCCTTGATGGAGACGGCTCCATGCTGATGAACATGGGGACCATCGCAACTATAGGTAGAGAGAAACCGAGCAACTTGATTGTGATTGTATGGGACAACGAGGAGTGGGGACAGACAGGGCATCAGCCGAGCCACACCGCTATGGGCACCGACCTAGAGCAAGTGGCCCAAGCTTGCAGCATCCGTAAGACTGCCACTGTCTCCACTGAGGAGGACCTTGAGGCCACCTTCCAGATGGCCCTTGCGTCCGATGGCCCCTGGTTCATCGTAGCTAAAATCCAGGAGGCAGGATACCTTCCCGTCTCCCCCATTGAGCCGGAGATGACCCTCCACCGGTTCCGCGAGACCTTTGTTAGCCCTTCAAGATAGGTGCGAGACATCCCTCGCCCCCCAATTTACCCCCGGCTGAAGACCACCCGCAATGCGGCTTCTCACCCTTTATCCGGGGATAACGGCCACCGCTTCGATTTCCAGGAGAAGGTCCGGGTGAAGCAACGCCGCCACTATCACGGTTGAGCTGGCGGGTGGGTCCTGGGGAAAGTACCTGCTCCTCACACTGTTATAGGCTGCGTAATCCGCTCCACCGGTGAGGAAGGTGGTCGTTTTGACTACGTCATTCAAGCCGGCCCCCGCAGCCTCGACTATCGTCTTTATGCGTTCCATCACGTACTCGGCCTGTTGAGCAGTGTCTCCGGTGCCAACCACGTTGCGCCCGTCATCCAGGGCAGCTTGCCCTGAGACGTAGAGAAATTGCCCAACCCGAATCCCCGGGGAGAAGAAGGGACTGACGCTGATACCTGCCGGTTTTACAGGTGTGCGGCTTGCCATGATTCATACCTCCCTTGGCCTTCAGCTAGGGACAGACCTACCTATTTCAAATATCGAAATATCCCCTTCCGGCCGGGCAAATGATACCAGGGCCGGTTGACCCAGTCAAGGAAACCCTGGGATCGGGGAGGCGCAGGCAATTGTAGTATACTTACACCTGCTAGCAAGATGCCTCTAGTCAAACTCTGAGAAGGAGATGTATCAATGGGGCAATTCCAATTCAATGAGGACTCCCTGAAAAACATAAGCCACAAACGTGCGCAATGGGAGGCAGGGGAACTTGAGGAATTCCTCGGAAGGGCCGGAGAACTTGAAGAGAATTTCCACACCGTCTCCGGTGTGGAGGTGGAACGCCTTTACACACCGGAGAATGTCAGTGGTCTCGACTATGAGAAGGACCTGGGGTTCCCGGGCGCCTACCCCTTCACGAGAGGGGCATACCCTACGATGTACCGGGGCAGATTGTGGACGCGCCGCCAGATTGCAGGGTTCGGCACCGCTAAGTCCACCAACGAGAGATACCGGTTCCTCCTCAGCCACGGCCAGACCGGTATCAGCACTGATTTCGACCACCCCACACTTACGGGCTATGACTCAGACCACGAGCTATCGGAAGGGGAGGTAGGCAGACTTGGAGTGGCTGTGGACACCGTGAAAGACATGGAGGAGCTTTTTGAGGGTATCTCGATGGATAAGGTCAGCATCTCACTGACCATAAATCACCCGGCTATCATTCTTCTCAGCATGTTGCTGGCTGTTGCTGAGGGACATGGAACGCCCTGGAGCGCCCTTCGGGGCACGGTCCAGAACGATTCTTTGAAGGAGTTCCACGGCCAGAAGACCTTCGCCTTGCCCCCCGGCCCATCACTCAAGCTCACCATTGACGTGGTCGAATTCTGCACCCGCCACGTGCCCAATTGGTACCCCATATCCATATCGGGCTATCATACCAGAGAAGCCGGTTCGGACGCTATCCAGGAGCTTGCTTTCACGTTGGCCCAGGGTATGGCCTACGTTGAGGCCGCTATAGAGAGGGGCCTGGACGTGGACGAGTTCGCCCCCAGGCTTTCTCACTTTTTCGGGTGCCACAACGATTTTTTTGAGGAGGTTGCCAAATTCCGTGCGGCAAGGCGGATGTGGGCCCGTATAATGAAGGACCGCTACGGCGCGAAAAATGCCGAGTCTATGAGGCTCCGCTTCCACACTCAAACCCTTGGCTCTACCCTGATGAGGGAAGACCCCAAGAATAACATTGTCAGAGGTTCCATCCAGGCCCTCGCCGCAGTCCTGGGCGGAAGCCAGTCCCTCCACGTCAGCGGCTACGACGAGGCCTATGACATCCCTTCAGAGGACGCGATGAAGATGTCCCTGGCAACCCAGCTTATCCTTGCCCATGAGACCGGTGTTGCCAGTTCCGTAGACCCTTTGGGTGGGTCATATTTCCTTGAATCCCTGACCAACACTATGGAGGAGAAGGCCTGGGAATATATCCGAAAGATAGAAGAGCTTGGCGAGTCCTCAGCGCACTCCGGTCAACCCTGGAGCTTGGCGAGAGGAATGCTACGGGCAATTGATACCGGCTACATCGAACGCGAGATTTCCAACGCTGCCTACCGGTACCAGCAGGGAATAGAGAGCAAGGACCACCTCATCGTAGGTGTGAATGAGTACAGGTCCGAGAATTCCATACCCCTGGAGCTTTTCGAGTACGACTTTGGAGAAGGGGAGCGCCAGATAGAACGCCTGGCCGAGGTGAAACGCACACGCAGCAACCGGCAGGTCCGGAAAGCCCTCGGGGATATAAAGGCAGCCGCAGAGAATGATGAGAACCTAATGCCATATATCCTGGATGCGGTCAGAGCTTGCTCCACCGAAGGGGAAATCATGGATTCCTTGAAAGAGGTGTACGGTGAGTACAAGGACCCCGGAGTCTTCTAAGAAATGGTGAATATTAAGTGAAACCACTTCTTCTACCCATTGACAGCAGCGATATAATGTGTATTGGCCGATGTATTTTCCTTCAGGTATTGGGCGGACATCGGCGAAGGTGGGGATATGACAACTTTGAAGGTGCGAGGTTGACAGCCGTGCAAACCCTGCCAGACTACTATGGCATCTTGGGTATTCCTCGCTACGTGAGTGCCTACGGCATCCGCCGGGCATACGTTCGTAAGTCCTGGCAATTCCATCCTGACCTTCACCCCAATGACCCCAACACCTCCTCGATTATGAGCGACATCAACGTGGCCTATGCCACACTATCCAACCCTGCAACACGAGCCGCATACGATGCCCGTCGCAACACGGCCTATATCCGACCTTCCCAGCAACAACATTATCCAACCGGTGTGAGCACTAAACCCCACTACCAGCATCGAACCGGCGGTAGGAAGAGGGCTGGCGTCTTCTGTACCGCCCTCACCATGCTCTCGCGGCTTTTTGGCTACGCCGCAATTATTTTCCCCATGTAAAGCCCGACCGGTCGGCTTCATGCTCAGCCAATGCCTCGCATGGCGACACTCAAGTGTATGACGTCACAAAATGCTTCTATAAAAGTGCTCCTTGCGAAAATTGGTCTGGACGGCCATGATAGAGGCATCAAGGTCACCGCCCGTGCCCTAAGGGACTCCGGGATGG
The DNA here is from genome assembly GCA_965219825.1 of Dehalococcoidia bacterium. Lineage (GTDB taxonomy): Bacteria > Chloroflexota > Dehalococcoidia > Lucifugimonadales > JAGWBF01 > JAGWBG01. The sequence continues at coordinate 223,426 of OZ244792.1, forward strand.
AAGTGGTGTACATGGGCATGAGGGTCACTCCGGCTGAAGTCGCCAGAGCAGCCATGCAGGAAGACGTGGACGTGGTCGGCATCAGCATACTCTCCGGCGCTCACATGCGTCTTATGCAGAAGCTCGCCCAGGCCCTCGAAAATCAAGTCCACAAAGACGTGCTTCTATTGGTGGGTGGTACAATCCCCGAAAAAGATATACGGCCACTACATGAAATTGGAGTAGACGCAGTCTTTCCGATAGGCGTGTTCACCAACACTATAGTGGAATACATAAAATCCAACGCCAGGGTTGCTCCCTAGGGATAGAGGCTCCAGCGCAGCTTTACCGGACGGCGTCCCGAAGTACCTCAACCAAGTGGCGCGCCTTCTTGCCGGTTCCGTGCTCTATCTGCTGCCGGCAGGATATGCCCATCACCGCCACTTCCCAGTCCTCATCTTTGGCCTCAACCGCCGGGAAAAGTCGCTCCCTTCCGATGGCCATAGAGATATCGTAGTGCTCTTTTTCGTAGCCGAAGGAGCCGGCCATTCCACAGCAGCCGGAGCTCACCTCCTCAACCTCATACCCTGGTGGGAGCCTCAGAGTTGCAACGGAATACTGCGTTCCAACGAGGGCCTTCTGGTGACAGTGTCCATGGAAGAGGACCTTTTTCCGGGTATCGGTAAATTCCAGGTTCAGCTCCCCCTTCTCCTGAAGCATAGAAACGAACTCATCAATCAGGTAGCTGTTCGCCGCGACCAACCTGGCTTTATCGTCTTGCAACAGGTCGGGATACTCGTCACGCAAAGTAAGGAGGCAACTGGGCTCGCACCCCACAATGGGGATACCTCGCTCAGCGTAGGGGTATAACAGGTCCACGTTATATCTGGCGTGATCCTTTGACTTGTCCAGCAGGCCCTTGGAAATCATGGGCCGGCCACAGCAGGCAGCATTGGCTAGAGAGACATGAAAACCCGCACGCTCCAGAAGCTCGACTGCCGCTATACCGACCTGGGGATAGTTATAGTCCATGAAGGTGTCATTGAACAGGACCACAGTACCCGGCTCGCTATCCTCACCCACGGTCGCTCTTCCGGTGAGTGGGTGGTAGCCCTGAGCTTGCCGAAGGGTCGGGGTGAGGGCTTTATGTGACTTGAACCACTCAGGAAAAGTAGTCCGGGCAAAAGAAGGCAATGCTCTCCCGGCATGTACTCCAAGGAACCGGTGGAGGATGAATTTACTTAGAGGATTCCCGCCGGCCCAGTTTGACATAGGAGCAAATCGGGAGCCAAGGCGACTCAGGGCGCTGATATTGGCGAACAGACGGGCGCGCATGGGCAGTCCATGAGCATCGTGGTACTTGTCAAGAAACTCGTATTTCAGCTTCGCCATATCAACGCCGGTCTGACATTCGGCCTTGCACCCCTTACATTCGAGGCATAGGTCCAGAGCATCGTAAAGCCTGTGACTAGCGAGGTTCTCTCCGGGTAGAGTTCCCGAGAGAACGGCACGCAGGAGATTGGCCCTGCCACGAGTAGAGTGCTCTTCCTCTTTGGTAACCATGTATGACGGGCACATGGTTCCGGTCACCTTGCGGCAGGCGCCCATGCCATTGCACATCTCAACGGCCCCATCGTAGCCAAAGTCCTCAGAGAAATTGAGCTTGGTGTTCAGAGGCGTCATGCGGTAATCCGTGCCGAATCTCAGGTTCTCCGTCATCGGCGGGCAGTCAATAATCTTGCCGGGGTTCATGATGCCATCGGGGTCAAAAGCGCGCTTCACTTCACGAAACGCCTGGTAGATTTGGGAGCCAAACATCTTCTCCGTCCATACGCCCCTGACTATCCCGTCCCCGTGCTCCCCACTGAGGGAACCGCCATACTCCAGCACGAGATCGCTGATTTCTGAAGCGAGGGACATCATCTTGTTGATGCCTTCACTGTTCTTCAGGTTCACCAGGGGTCGAATGTGCAAGCATCCCACGCTGGCGTGTCCATAATAACCGGCTGTTGTATCGTGGGCCTTAACTATCTCATCAAAGCGCCGCACGTATTCCCCCAGCTTCTGTGGGTCAACCGCCGTATCCTCCACGTAGGGCATGGGTTTAGAGTCTCCCCGGGTGCTCATGAGCAAACCCAGCCCGGCGCTTCGCAACGCCCATACACTAGCTTGCCCGGCAGGCTCCAGCAGGGTCACACAGGCATACCCAAGGCCCTTTCTCTGCATATCCGCCTTGAGAGCGTCCAGCTTTCCTACTAGCTCCGCTTCTGAATCGCCATTAAATTCTACGACAAGAAGGGCATCAGGCTCCCCTTCTACGAATTCCATCAGCCGGGCAAATCCCAGGGAGGCGCGACAACGGTCCAGGATCATCCTTCCTATCAGCTCTATGGCAGCCGGGCTATGCCGCAGTATCTCCCAGGTTGCTTCACATGCCTGGGCTATCTCACCAAAATGAAGCACCGCCAGGGCCTTTTTGGCTGGCACTGGTACAAGGTTTACCTTGGCTTCGGTGACCACGCACAGCGTCCCCTCGGAACCCACCACCATCCGCGCCATGTTGAATGGGTTACCGGTGGGCGCATCAGAGGCACCTTCACGTATAAAGTCGTCCAGGTTATAACCGCTGACCCTACGCATAATGTTAGGGTAGCGGGCCAGTATTTCACCACGGTTCTCTTGAGCTATACGTCCGATCTCGCGGTATATATCCGACTCTAGGCCGCTACCCGCGAGCTTGGCTTCCAGCTCAGGACCGTCCAGAGGACGGAAGTGGGCTTCGCTGCTGTCGGAGAGTACGGCACGAAGCTCAAGGACGTGGTCAATGGTCTTGCCATAGATGACGGAATGGGAGCCGCAGGTGTTGTTGCCCACACCACCACCAACACAGGCGCGGTTGGACGTGGTGGGATCGGGCGCATACTGGAGACCGTAGGAGGCGAGTTGCCGGTTGAAGCCGTCCAAGACTATCCCCGGCTCCACTCGAGCCCAGCGCTCCTCTCGGTTCACCTCCAGCACGCGGTCCATGTATTTGCTGAAGTCCATGACGATGGCATGGTTCACCGCCTGTCCGGCCAGGCTGGTCCCACCACAACGGGGGAGGACGGGAACCCGGTTTTTGCTGGCAATCTCCATCACCGCCAGCACGTCTTCCCTACTTCTGGGTATCACCACCCCCACCGGCTCCATCTGGTAGATGCTGGCATCGGTGCTATAGAGAACTCGAGAGTAAGGGTCGAAGCGCACTTCCCCCGATACGTGCTTCCTTAGCTCATTTGCTAGGGCCTGCCCTTCATTGATTTTAGTCCTGAGCCCTGCTGCTGTAGCCATACTGAAGCCTCCACATTTCTACATACTGGGTTACTCTATACGAAAACGTCCGTAGCTCAAACCGGGCAGTGGCCGATGCCGGAACGGGTGCTCAAGACTCCATGCCGGGCGGAAACGCGGTAGAGGGCTTTCTAGCCTCTCAACAGCCTGGTCAGATGTTTCACGTCGTCCACCTTATCAATTTCATACACCATGTCCAGGACCTCCTTCTCCCTCGCCCCTGTCATAATTCCTTGGGCACAATCGTGGAACTTCTCCGCAAGCTCCGGCGGCGTCATGGGTCTTTCCGGGGTGCCACGAGAGGTGGTTGCTTCCCTAGATAACACCTGCCCATTCCTGAGCTTCACCTCTACCAAGCTGCGTATCCTCTCGAACCCCTGGGCTTCAATACCCTCATGCAGGTAAGGGGTGACCCTTTCCATCATATCCTGCACGTCCGAGCGCTGCACAGCCTCGTCGGTGAACTCTCCTATGCCACCCTTACGCTCCAACACCAGAATTGCCATGCAGAAGGGTATGCTGAATTTGGCCTCAAGCTCGTTCCGGGGCCTCTGATAGCGAAGGGGATTCAGCACGTTAGAACTGGTTCCCAAGCACATCTCCTCTACGTCTTCAGGCTTCACGTCGTGTTCCAGAACAAGCTCCAACAGGGTATCCATGCTTGGATGGGCCAGAGAGCCGCAGGGATAGGGCTTGATAGACACACCGGGGTCCACCAGTGTGTAGGGGTTGCCCAGCTTGTCCAGAAGCAGGTGGGGATCAGCGCCCCCGCCCACCACCTGGAAGAACCCCCACTGGCCGTCCAGAGCGTTGGCATCGGTCCTGTAGCCAAGACGGGCCAGCTTTGCCGAGGCCACTCCATTCTCCGCAGCGGCCCCGGAGTGATACGGTTTGGTCATAGTGCCAAAGGCGACTCTTATGCCCGCGCTCTTACTGGCAGCTATGCCTATGGCGTGGCGGGCATTCTCCGTCGGCATACCCTGGAGCCGCAGGGCAGCCGATGCTGCGCCAAAGATGCCTATTGTTCCTGTGGAGTGGAACCCACTTTTGTAATGCTGAGGATTTATTGCCTCGGCCACCTTGCAAGCTACTTCCACTCCGGCGCAGAAGGCAGCAATGAGGTCTTTGCCCCCGGCTCCCACTTCCTCAGCTACAGCCAGCGATGCGGCCAACACCGGCACGGTGGGATGGGTAAGCAGGCCATATACTCTGTCCGGCACCGAAGAGATTTGAGTATCATCGTAGTCCAGGGCGTGGCCCGCAATCCCGTTGGCGAGAGCAGCGAACTGGGCAGGCAACATCATGTCTCTCCCAATAACGGAGGACTTCCCGGACACGCCCAAATCATGCACGTACCGCCGTATGGCATCACCGGACTCACTTTCACAACCTGCCAGCATGACGCCTAGTCCGTCTATCAGCGCTTCTTTGGCCCGTTGTACAACGTCACTTGGGATGCTATCGTAGGAAACGCTGCTGGCATACTCGGCCACTTCAAGGGTGAGAGACCTTCCTTCTGGATTCATATTATGTTAACCTCCATCCTGCTGGCTTTCCACAGGCCTGGCCCGTCCGGTTATTAGACATCTATATTATGCACCTATCAGCTATAACATGGTATCCTTGAATTGCCGATGCTCCGAGATGATAAATACTGTCCACTATGTGCCACCCTCCTTGAGATGCGGAATGTGGAGGGGAAGGAACGGCCTGTTTGCCCCCAATGTGGCGAGACCGTATACCACGACCCCAAGGTGGCGGCGGCAGTTGTAGTGGAGCGTGATGAGAAGATACTTATGGTGCGCCGGTCCGTGGAGCCGGGCCTCGGCATGTGGAGCCTGCCCGGAGGGTACGTTGACCGGGGAGAGGTGGTAGAACGGGCCGCTGAGAGAGAAGTCATGGAGGAGACCGGACTGGAAGTAGAGGCGACCGGCCTGGTGGGAGTCTTCTCCGAGTCCGGCCATCCGGTAATCCTGATAACCTACGACTGCCGCATCCTGGGAGGCAAACTCATGCCTGGCCCCGAGGTAATGGAACTGGACTTCTTCTCCCCCGACCATCTTCCACCCCTGGCCTTCCCTCGAGACCGTCAGATTTTGGACACATGGAAGAGTCTGCGGGGCGGCCACTGCCGAGAGTGAACGGTTTGGGGCCAGGAGTAGATCAAACGACTGCTTGACAGTCGGTTACTTCAGAAACATAATCAATGCGGACAGTCAGCAAGTCGGGATAGTACGGGAGGTAGAATGATGGGTCCCGCGATTGGGTTTATCGGCCTGGGTATTATGGGGAAGCCTATGGCGAGGAACTTGCTCAAGGCCGGCTACTCGCTGACAGTCTACAACAGAAGTGCAGGTCCCATGCAAGACCTGGCCGATGATGGGGCGGGCAAGGCATCATCCATCAAAGAAGTTGCCCAAAATACCGAGGTCATAATTACAATGCTCCCCGATTCCCCTGATTCGGAGAAGGTGATTCTGGGAGAAAACGGTGTGTTGGAAGGCGCTCGGACCGGCTCCACCATCATTGACATGAGTTCCATAGCCCCACTTATATCCCGGAAGATAGCGGATGAGGCATCCAAGAGGGGAATTGAAATGCTGGACGCCCCGGTGAGCGGTGGTGAGCCTGGCGCAATCGCAGGCACCCTGGCTATCATGGTGGGTGGGAACCAGGATGTCTTTGATCGCTGCCTGCCCATCCTGGACGTGATGGGCAGAAGTGTTGTCAGGGTAGGAGACGTGGGAGCCGGTAACTTCGTGAAGCTGGCAAACCAAATCATAGTGGCGGCAAACATCGAAGCTATCGGTGAAGCCTTTGTCTTGGCTCAAAAAGCCGGTATAGAACCTGAGCTAGTATTTCAAGCCATCAGGGGTGGCCTGGCCGGAAGTAACGCCCTGGAAGCCAAAGCACCAATGATTATGGAGCGCAACTTCAGTCCCGGCTTCCGAATACGTCTGCATCAGAAGGACCTGCATAACGCTCTGCTCACGGCCAAAGACCTCGGAGTGCCCCTGCCGGTGACCGGCCTGGTCCAGCAGATGCTGGGAGCATTGATCAACCGGGACAGAGGGGACAGCGATCACTCAGCCATCGTCAACTTCGTAGAAGATTTGGCGAATGTTCAGATAAGCAAGATAAGCAAAGGTAAGGATTAGTCACGCCACACAGACTTGTGTGAGGAGGAATATGAAAGTTCACGAGTACCAGGCCAAGTCGGTTTTTGCCCGGTATGGTGTCCCGGTACCCAGGGGCGACGTGGCCTCTACTCCTTCGGAGGCCCTGGAGATTGCAAATAGCCTTGGCGGTCGGGCTGTGGTAAAAGCCCAGGTCCACGCCGGTGGTCGTGGCAAGGGCGGCGGGATCAAGCTGGTCAGGACTCCTCAGGAGGCTGAAGAGGCCGCCGCATCGCTGTTGGGTAGTACCCTGGTCACACCTCAGACAGGACCCCAGGGCGTCCCCGTAGGGAAAGTGCTGGTGGAGGAGGTGGCCGACTTAACCGGGGAGCTTTACTTGGCACTAACCATAGATAGGGCTTTCCGTGGCCCCGTAATGATAGCCAGCGAGTCTGGAGGCATGGAGATAGAGGAGGTAGCAGCCAGCAATCCGGAGAAGATACACAAAGAGGGCATAGACCCTCTCATAGGCTTCCAGCCCTTCCAGGGACGCAGGATGTCCCACGCATTGAACCTGGATACTGAGCTAATAAGACCTGCTTCTCAAATCATGGTGGCAATATACAAAATCTTTGTGGAAATGGACTGCTCCCTTGTTGAAATAAACCCCCTTGCCGTGACACGGGACAATCGCATCATCGCCCTGGATGCCAAGCTGGACTGCGATGACGACTCCCTCTTCCGTCAACCTGAGCTGAGAGAGATGCGTGACCCGGACCAGGAAGACCCACTCGAGGGCCAGGCCCGGGAATACGGTATATCTTATGTAAAATTGGATGGCGACGTGGGTTGCCTGGTAAATGGCGCCGGGCTGGCTATGGCTACTATGGATGTCATCAGGAGTGCGGGGGCCAACGCAGCTAACTTCCTGGACGTAGGTGGTGGCGCCAGCGAGGAGAAGGTATCAAGGGCCTTCGGTATTATGCTCTCGGACCCCCGGGTGAAACAGGTCTTGGTCAATATCTTTGGTGGCATCTTGAGGTGCGACATAGCCGCAAGGGGTATAGTGATGGCGTGCGCGGAGAGGAACGCCAAGCTTCCCATACTGGTGCGTATGCTAGGGACCAACGTAGACGAGGGAAAAGCTATCCTGGAGGGTTCAGGACTCAACGTTATCTTCGCAGACTCCCTGGCAGAGGTGGTCCAGAAGATGCAAGCGGCATAATGCAGCCTCAAGTCTAATCGAATAAGGGGAGACCAGCTTGAGCATTTTAGTCAATGAGAACACACGAGTAGTAGTCCAGGGAATCACCGGTAGCGAGGGAAGTTTCCATGCTAATCAGTGCATAACCTATGGAACAAATGTGGTTGCGGGAGTGACCCCGGGAAGGGGAGGCCGGCTCTTTGAGGATAAAGTACCTATCCTGGATTCTATGGAGCGGGCAGTAAAGGAGACCGGCGCCGATACCTCCCTCATTTTCGTACCTGCACCCTTCGCAACCGACGCCATCATTGAGGCGGCCGATTCGGGTATCAGGCTCATAGTCTGCATTACTGAAGGAGTGCCGGTGATGGATATGGTGAGAGCAATCCCATATCTCAATGGCAGCGGAGCACGATTGCTAGGCCCCAACTGTCCGGGACTCATATCGCCAGGGGGGAACTGCAAGATTGGAATAATGCCCGGTCGTATTCACATGCCCGGCAGAGTAGGAGTGGTCTCCCGCAGTGGGACACTGACCTACGAGGCCGTATCCCAGCTCACCAACCTGGGAATCGGCCAGTCAACCTGCGTGGGAATTGGCGGTGACCCACTGGTGGGAACCAGCTTCGTGGACGTATTGCGCCTCTTCAACGAGGACCCGGAAACTGACATTGTGGTGCTCATAGGTGAAATCGGCGGTACAATGGAGCAGGAAGCTGCCGAGTATATCAAACAAGAGTTCAACAAACCTATAGCCTCACTAATAGCAGGAGCTACTGCCCCACCGGGAAAGCGTATGGGCCACGCCGGCGCCATAATAACAGGGACCTCAGCCACGGCAGAGGCAAAGACCAAGATGTTAAGAGAGGCCGGCGCTCACATCATCCCATCCCCGGCGGAGATAGGCGCCACCGCCAAAGCGGCTCTGGGTCAGTAGATCTATGGGTGACTAAGACACCTTCCTGTGGTCTTGATTCATTCTTCCGTCGGTCCGCCTCCTTGACCCTCATATCCGGCATACCTATAATAATGAGCTAGCATGAAGGTCAATAAGTGGACGTCGAGGCTTTTTGACTGACGCCGCACAAGGGAAACTTATGGAACCTCAGATTACTTCAAAACATATCGAAGAGCTCCGGGATGAAGCCCTGAAGGAGCTTGATCGTCTGAACGCCCTGGAAGACCTGGACGGTTGGCGTGTTTCCTACCTGGGTCGTCGAGGCCGATTGACCAATATCCTTCGGGGTATAGGAAGCCTCCCGCCGGAGCAACGCCAAGATGTTGGTTCCCTGGGTAACCGTACCAAGTCCCTGCTGGAGGAGCGCCTGGACCAAAGGACGCAGGCACTTAAAGAGATGGAACTGGGGAGGCTGGCAGAGGCGGACCGCATTGACGTCACCCTACCCGGGCGACCCATCAAAGCCGGTCGGCTCCATCCCACTACCCAAATCGCCAGGGAAATATGCAGCGCCTTCGTCGCTATGGGCTTCCAGGTTGTGGAAGGGCCCGAGGTCGAATGGGATAGATACAACTTCGAGATGCTGAATATACCCAGGGACCACCCGGCACGGGATATGTGGAACACCCTGTGGATAGACTACCTCAACGAGGACGGAGAACGCTCCATGCTTCTCCGCACCCATACCTCGCCCATGCAGGCCAGGGTGATGGAGGGGATGCGGCCTCCCGTGCGAGTGATAGTGCCCGGCAAGTGCTATCGCTACGAAGCCACCGATAACACCCACGAGTGGCACTTCTACCAGATTGAAGGACTGGCCGTGGACGAGGGAATAACCTTCGCCGACCTTAAGGGCACCCTCTACGAGTTCGCCCGCCGTTTGTTCGGGCCGGAGCGCAAGGTGCGCTTCCGATGCGACTACTTCCCCTTCGTAGAACCGGGCGTGGACATGTCCATAGATTGCTTCGCCTGCCAGGGCAAGGGCTACGTCCAGAACTCCACCGAGGGATGCCACATCTGTAGAGAGTCGGGCTGGATTGAGATAATGGGAGCCGGCATGGTGCATCCCAAGGTACTGGAAGGCGTGGGCTACGACCCCGACGTATACACCGGGTTCGCCTTCGGGTTGGGCTCGGAGCGCGTCGCCATGCTCAAGCATGGCATTAACGACATACGACTGTTCTACTCCAATGACCTGCGGTTCTTAAGGCAGTTCTGAAGTAGGCAAGGATTTGGCAAAACGTATTTTAGAAATGCAGCAGGAATTACCTCCCATTGGCATGAGCGCTGCCGAGTCGGTCCGCTTAGCCTGCAAGGAGCGTGAGCGCTTATATGGATAGTCCTATGTGGATGGTATGGACCGGTGACCTCGAGGCAGAACAATGAAAGTCCCCCTGTCCTGGCTCAAAGAATACTGCGATATAACGGTACCGGTTGAGGAATTGGCCCATCGCATCACTATGGCCGGCATTGAGGTGGCGGAAATCGCCACAATCGGCGGCTGGGAGAACTGCTACGTGGGCTATGTGACCAGGGTAGAGCCTCACCCCAACGCCGACCGCCTGACTTTGTGTACAGTGGACATTGGCAGCCAACGTATACAGGTAGTCTGTGGCGCTCCCAACGTGGCGGAGAATCAAAAAATCGCCTTCGCAAAGGTCGGGGCGGAGCTTTTCAATACCCACAGCGGGAAGGTAGAGCCGCTGAAAGCCGCTCGTATTCGTGGTGTCGTATCTGAAGGTATGGTCTGCTCGGAGATAGAGCTGGGTATAGGTGATGACCATACCGGTATCATTGTCCTTCCCGATGACGCCCCAGTGGGCACCTCCCTTTCCGACTACATGGGCGACCAAATCATTGACCTTGAGGTAACCCCCAACCGTCCCGACTGTCTGTCCATCCTGGGAGTGGCCCATGAGATGGCTGCCCTGACCGGGGCCACCGTGCAAGAGCCCGACTTGTCCTATCCTGAGTTTGGTGAGCCGATAGAGACCCTGGCCTCCGTTGAGATAGCGGACCCCGACCTGTGCCCCAGGTATACCGCAAGCCTAATCACGGGAATAAAAGTTGGGCCGTCACCCCAGTGGCTTCAGGACAGGCTGACCAAGGCAGGTATGAGACCTATCAACAACGTGGTGGATATAACCAACTACGTCATGCTGGAATACAACCAGCCCCTCCATGCCTTCGACTTTCAAACCATCAGGGACGGAAAAATCATAGTACGCCGAGCGAGGCCGGGGGAGACCATCGTTTCCCTGGACGGGATAGAACGCAAACTCACCCCTTCCATACTGGTCATCGCCGATGCTCAGCATGCCGTGGGCCTGGCCGGTGTCATAGGTGGTTCCCATACTGAGATGTCCGAAGGTACTACCACCGTCTTCCTGGAATCGGCTAATTTCAACGCCGTCAACAACCGGCGTACAGCCCAAAGTCTGCGGATTTTCACAGAGGCATCCACGCGCTTCGAGAAAAATCTCCGGCTTGAGCTGCCTCCCATAGCGTTGCGCCGGGCCACCCGGCTCATACAGGAGGTAGCGGGAGGGACCGTTGCCAAGGGTATCCTGGATATTTTCCCTGGCAGAGGCAATTACACAACTCCCACCGTCACCCTGACTATGGACCGCTTGCAGAAGGTCCTGGGTGTAGATATTCCTATTGGAAGGGTTGAGCAGGTCCTTACCCTACTCGGGTTCCTCTGTGAGAAGCCGGACGAAAGCTCTTTATGCGTGACCGTGCCCTACTGGCGTAGTGACGTTAACATAGAGGACGACCTGGTGGAGGAAGTAGCTCGCATAGTGGGCTACGACGAAATCCCGACAACCACACTTTCCACTCGCATACCTCATCACCAACCCCGGCCTCTGCAAGAGCTGAGGGAACGGGTGAAGGACATGCTTGTGGCCTGCGGGTTGCAGGAGGTCATCAGCTACCCGGTCACCAGCCTGGAAGACCTGAACAAGGTGAAAGCCTTGGACGCAGGAGCTATGCCCCTGAAGCTGGCGAATCCAATGAGCGTGCAGCAAGAGTACCTTCGCACCACCCTCCGCGCCAGCCTTCTGTCTACCCTGGCAGCCAACCGGCTCCACGAGAGTGGATCGGTGGCTATCTTCGAGTCCGGACATGTCTACCTGCCCCGCAAAGGTGACCTGCCGGATGAGCAGGAGGTGGTAGCCGGGGTTATGTCGGGACCTCGACAGGAGCCCCAATGGTTGTCTGAAGAAGGTGAGTTGGGGTTTTATGACGCTAAGGGCGTTCTCGAACAGCTACTCAATGAGTTGAGAGTCGCAGCCACGTATGAGCCTGTGGAAGACCCCGCATTGCATCCAAGCAAGTCGGCCCGCGTCATGTCAGAGAGCGGTCCTCTGGGGATTGTGGGAGAAGTACACCCGGCCATCGTGGAGGGGTTCGGAGTAGAAGGAAGACCCGTAGCAATCTTCGAGTTGGACGTGGCAAACCTACTCAAGGTGCTGCCACAGACCGGGAGGCACTACAAGCCCATTAGCCGCTATCCCAGCGCTACAAGAGACCTTTCCATCGTCGTTGCAGGAGACGTGCCTGCCGCCAAAATCCAGGACACCGTAATGAGACAGCGTCTCGTGGTCAAGACCCAGCTTTTCGATGTATTTGAAGGGGGAAATATTCCGGCAGGAAAACGCTCTTTGGCTTACCATATCCACTTCCAGTCCCCGGATAGGACACTGACGACTGAAGAGGTGAACCGGGCGTTCCAGTCTGTTGTCAACTCCCTCGAACGGGAATTCAGGGCCGAACTCAGAGGTTAAAGACGAAGGAGCGGGGGCCAATGCCTATGCTATCTCAGGTTGAGCAGATAGTACAAGACTTGGTTCCTTATGGCCCTGAGAAGATCATCCTCTTTGGCTCCACAGCGCGCGGTGACACAGATGTCCATAGTGATATTGACCTAATTGTCATCAAAGGGACGGATAAACGCTTCATCCAGAGGTTGGTGGAGGCCGGATCGTACTTATCGCTACCTGTCCGTGTCGACATATTCGTTTATACGCCCGAGGAATTCGAGTCTATGATAGAGGAGGAAAACCCATTCATTCAAGGCGCTCTCAAGGATGGGAAGACCATTTATGAAAAGACCCCATGAGCAGATGCGACGCTGGTTGGAACAGGCAGAGCATCAGCTTGAAGTCACAGATACCCTCCTTGAATCCGGCTTCTGGTCTGATGTATGCTTCATGGCAGAGCAAACAGCGCAGATGGCGCTCAAGGCGTTCCTGTACGGAAGGGGGCAACGCCACGTGCTCCTCCACTCTATCCAAGAGTTGGCTTCTGAATGCCGGGAAGTAGATGCCGCTTTTGCGGAGGTGATAGAATGGGGCAAAGTCCTGGATAGGTACTATATTCCTACCAGGTATCCCGACGCGCTGCCCTCACCGGCGGTTCCTTTCAGGTCATTCACGCAAGATGATGCCCGGCAGGCATGCCGGTACGCAGCAGATACGGTAGAGCTTGTCAAGACTCACTCTGAGCGGTAAAGTTATCGGTGGAGGAACTTAGAGATGGCAGATTCTCATAAACATGGGCATGGACACAGGCACGCCGATATGCTCAGTGTCGAGGATGCTTACGAGAGGATTATGGCCTACTTCAACCCTCTGGATGTTGAGGAGAAGTCCGCACTTGATGCCCTGGGACAGGTCCTGGCCGACGACGTGGTCTCTCCCTTCTATCTACCTCCCCTGGACAACTCGGCTATGGATGGCTATGCTATACTCCAATCAGACATCGTTGGCGTAAGCCCCGACTCTCCGAGACTGCTTCAGGTCATAAGCCAGGTGGCAGCAGGGCAGATGCCAACGATGGAGGTAGTAAAGGGGAGCGCAATAAGAATCATGACCGGCGCTCCCGTACCCGATGGCGCAGACACTATCATACCCTTTGAGGAGACCGACGAGGTAGAGAGAAAGGGAAAGGGCCTTAGCCTAAGTGAAATCGAAATCCGCGAAGAGCTACCCCAGGGCGCCAATGTCCGCCCGGCGGGCGAGGATGTGCGGAAGGGCGAGGTGGTCCTGAAAAAGGGGACTGTGCTCCGCCCATCGGAGATAGGGGTCCTGGCATCACTGGGAATGCCGAGGGTCAGAGTTATCCGCCGTCCGGTGGTGGCCATACTGGCCACCGGGGACGAGCTTCTCCGTTTGGGGGAACCGGTAGAGCCGGGCAAAATCTATGACAGCAATAGCTACAGCATGGCCGCTTCAGTCCTCAAGTACGGCGGTATCCCCAAAATGCTGGGCATAGCCAGAGACAATTTGGAGGACATGAACCAAAAGCTATCCCTGGGAACCACTTCAGACCTGCTCATAACCTCGGCAGGCGTGTCAAAGGGTGACTACGACGTAGTCAAGGATGTACTGATGAAGCGCGGAGAGATTAGCTTCTGGTCCGTGCGTATGCGCCCTGCCAAGCCTCTGGCCTTCGGCGTAATTCATGGGCCGGAGGGGAAGCGTATCCCTCATCTTGGACTGCCGGGCAACCCGGTAAGCACTATGGTTGCCCTTGAGGAGTTCGCCCGCCCTGCAATACTGAAGATGCTGGGCAAGACACATCTGGCAAAGCCTCTGGTCGAAGCCATCCTGGAGGGACCTATTTACAACGTAGATGAGCGCCGAGTCTTTGCAAGGGTAGAGGTGACGAGAAGAGACGGCAACTACTACGCCAACCCCACCGGACCTCAGGGGTCGAACATCCTGACCTCGATGTCCAGGGCTAATGGCCTGGCAATATGTCCTGAGGATGTCCCGGCGATGGAGGCCGGACAGACCGTGAAGGTTAAAATGCTGAACTGGAACGAAGAGGTGCAGATTTGACCATGCCCGAAGACATCGAGTCACAGGAAACTGAATCCGGCGTTCAGGAGGGCTCCTACTACACAATAGACCTGGCCAGGGGAAGAGACCTCAATCGTTCCCTGGTAACGATGCTTCTGGTGCGTCGCTGCCCTTCCTGCAAGGCCAGGCTGGAAGCCAACATGGAGGAGCCCACCGAAGAGGAGCATATAAGAGAGATTATGGAATGTTGCTCCAACCAGGAGGGGTTTATAAGGCCCGACATGCCAATGCAGGAGATAATATTCCGGTCTGTCATCTCTGAAGGGAACCGGCCCACCAGCTTGAAGCAGCTTCATTACCTGGTGACGGACCGGTGGTACACTCCCAATAACCCAAGGAACATCTCCATCATCGGCCTGAAACGAGTTCTGGACAGCGATATGTATTATGGATTCAATGAGGTTTCCAGAGCCACGGCAGAATCCTAAGGACGCCGGATAGAGCAAAGGTTGAAGCTCAACTCCTCCCCCAACATGGAGGTCTATTCCCTTGGTTCCTTGGCGGCTTTTCCTTTGGGCACCACCCCAACGGGAGGTTCGGTGCTGATAGGCCGCAGGGTTGGCGGTCTTCCATCGTCCTTCTTAATCTTCTTCTTCTCTCGCTTTGGAGCATTCTTGTTGGCCATGGCCCTCTCCTGAATCACAGAGTTCGCTTGGTGAGGTTAGCAAGTATTGCGGTATTGCATTGATTACTTTACCACATTATTTTACAACGCCGGAACAACCAGCGAAACCCTACCAAGCAAACAAGCGGAGCTTTATTGGTCCCTTCTAGCCAAATCTAAACAGCCTAATGGCTGCCACCGAAGAGACTACTAGCCACCCTGCCAGCATTCCCAGCTCCCGCCCTACGTTCCACAGACCAAGGCCATCTATAGCCACCCCGCGCATTGCATCCAACATGGGTGTCAGAGGAAGCACCTGTACAAGCTCCGGCAAGAAGGATGGCAGTGACGAGGTAGGGAAAAATGTGCCGGAAAAGAACATCATCGGTATTGCAATCGCGTTGCCCATGCCTGAGGCAGCACCGGGACTGTTAGCCCACCCCGCAATGATGAACCCGATGTTGAGAAAGATAGTGTTGGCAAATGCCACAATGATAAAGACCCAGAGTATATTGCCATAAATATGCGCTCCAAATATGAATACACCGACACCAACAATCACGGCTGCCTGGACCAATGAAAGCAGGAGATGCGCCACGATCTCCGCGGCGAAGTAATTCCTCACCCGCAGGGGTGTAGCCAGGATGCGCTTCAGGACCGACTGGCTGCGGTACTGGCTTATCTTCACGGCAATAAAGATGATGGAGTTCGTCATCACACCCATGCCCACCAGACCAATGAGCAGCACGTCGAAGTAATCAACTTTCCGTGACTCCACCACCCTGGGACGGACTTCCAGCAGCTTCTGGCCCCCGGCAAGTCTGAGATTCTCCTCATCCACAAAATGGCGAATAGTCCCTACTACCAGTTGGTTGCCGACCTCATCGCTCGTGTCATAGTAGAGGGACAATGACGCAGCTCCGTCGGGAGACGTAGCCCCACTTTCATCATTGCCTTCCGGCAGTATTGACCCTTTGGAGAGCATTCCCGCGACTTCGGGGATGATCAGTAAATACTCCAGGTCACCATTTTGTAGGGCCTCCTGCGCCTCAATCGGGCTGGCATACGAGGTGTCCATGTTCAAGTATTCTATTTCGGCAAGTTTCCTGCTGAGCGTCCTTGAACCTTCGCTGTTAGCCTGGTCTATGATAACCAGACTAGCAGAACCCGACCTATCCAGGTCAAATAGGCCAAAGACTGTCACAAAAACCAGAGGGAAAACCAGCGCCCAAAATAAGGCTTGCCGGTCCCGCAGTATGATCTTGAGGTTGGCTATCAGCAATGCCGGCATTTATCTAGTCTCGCAGCCTTTTCCCAGTGAGCTCAAGAAAAACGTCTTCCAACGTAGCCGGCAATACCTCTACGTGTTCCAGGGTTACATCGCAGGTATCAACCCATTTCAGTACGTGTGCGAGGGCTTGGGGTGCGTCATTCACCCGTAGCTGATAGGAACGGTCATCCGCAATCAGGGCATCGTCAGGAGACAACCTCAACCCTTCGGCTTCATGGGAAGACATGGGTCTGGAAGTTACCAGCTTCACCACGTGGGGCGAACCAAGGCTACGTAACAAGTTTGCGGGTGTATCGAGAGCTACCATGCTACCCACATCCATAATAGCTACTCTGTCACAAAGCGTCTGCGCTTCCTCCATGTAATGGGTGGTGAGGACGATGGTCTTGCCTTCGGAATGGACCCGCCGGATAAGCTGCCACAGGTTGCGACGTGCTTGGGGGTCCAGCCCGGTGGTAGGTTCATCCAGGATGACTACCTCCGGGTCATTGACCAGGCTGGCTGCCATGGTGAAGCGTTGCTTCTGCCCACCGGATAGCCTTTTAAGTCTAGTCCCTGCTTTGTCCATGAGGTCTACCGTCTCCAATAGTATGTCAGGGGGAATGGACTTCCGGTAGAAGTTTCCGAATAAGGTGAGAATTTCGTGGAGGGTCAGGTAGTCGAAGTAAGCGGAGGCCTGGAGCTGCACGCCTATGCGCTCTTTCACCAGGGCCATCTTCTGATGGGTGTCTATGCCCAACACCAGAGTGCTACCGGAGGTGGGATTCTGAAGCCCCTCTATTATCTCGAGGATGGTGGTCTTACCTGCGCCGTTGGGCCCCAGTATGCCGAAAATTTCGTTGCGATGTACCTCGAAGGAGATGTTGTCTACCACGGTGAGGGAGCCATAGCGTTTGACCAGGTCTTTGACCGCAATCACTTGTTCCATGCCAAAGCTGATTATAACATGGGCGCCTAATTGCGGGACCTTGCAGCGTCATGCCCATGATGGTAAGTTGTAGTAGCAGGTCGGGTAGCTTGCCGCAAATCAATCTTACCGGCTTAACGGGAGGAAGTGGCTCTATGTCCACGCTTTGGGCCAAGAGAGTGACCTACGAGTCCGTTCAAGTGGGCGATGATCTTCCAATATTAGTGAAGCATGAGTCGCAGGAGAGCATAGACCTCTACGCTCGGAACGCGTCCACAGGGCCAAAGCCGGGCTGGCATGACCTCCATACCGATGAGGAATTCGCCGAGAAGGGCATCTTTGGTGGGAGGGTAAACACGGGAGTAGCGACCGTGGCATACGTGGCCGAACTTCTCGAGAAGGCGTTCCCCGTGAGAAGCCTGATGAGCTACGGTAGCCGCCTTGAGATGCGAGCTACTGAACCAATCAGGTCCGGCGACACTATAACGTTCACGGGCGAGGTGACGGGCAAGCGCGAGGAGGATGGTCGCAGGCTGGTGGAGTGCGAGGTTATCGGTACCAACCAGCTAAACCTGATGGTGGCCCGGGCTAAAGCTATCGTCCCTCTTTGAGGTCGGGGGCCAGCATCCCTTTCCCATCAATTTTTCATAGCCCTTTCATGGAGACGAAATGCCCCCTCACGGGGAGCAGGCCCATCCTCAGACGACTAGCACAGCTTGGAAATGGTCCTCGTCAGTCATACCTTCAGCGTCGGGTGTCAGCAAAAGCCAGGGGTTCGCCTTGAGCTCCGCACTTCCACATCGGGGGCAATGGGGATGAGGGCCATCGCTGCGGAACCAGGGGAAATCGTGTCGGCAGGCACAGCAGATATATTCCGTTATCGCCATGAACGCCGCCTTGTCAGGGGAGCGATCAGAGTCCCCTAGTTCCGCGCCAGCAGGATATGAAACTCGAGGTCTCCCAATACTCTCTTCTCACGTATGGAAGCCACGGCATACTCAATGGCCATCCGGGCAAAGCCGGAGTACTGGAGAACGTTGAAGCCCAGCGTAACCTCCGGCGTTGGACGCTCCAACTCCAGTTTTATCTGATTCCCGTCGGACTGGTCAATGTGGAGTTGAATCTCTACGCCCGTGAGCCTCTCTATTTTCACCTTTATTCGATCAAGGAACTCCTGGTCGTCCATATAAACGTTGACCCCTTTGTGTTAACGCCACTTCTGTCCACTATCCGCCATAGAACCAACCGGTGTCCCACATCTCCAGAGGTTTATCATCATTGCGAGCGCCCACCTCTATCACCTCTCCCACAAAGACCGAATGGTCTCCTTGCTCTATGCTGCCGGTGACTTTGCACTCGAAGTAACTATAGACTTCATCAAGGATGGGTGCGCCAGTGACTCCGGGCTTGAAGGGATGCCCGTTTACATTGTTTCCCTCTATCGTAGATGGCCTGAAGAAGTCCTCGGCGAACTGTTTCTGATCGGCTGAAAGAACGTTTACGGCGAAGCTGTTAGACTTCTTGACGGCATCGTGAAGGCCGCTGTCCTTCTTCACCCCCACCATCACAAGGGGCGGACCGAAGGAGGCCTGTGACAGCCAGTTCACAGTGCCGGCCGAGACCACGTCATCTGCTGCTGAGCTGACGACGTACATGCCGTAGGAAATTTGGCGCAGTACCTTTTTCTTCACGTCCTGGTCCATGATTTACCTCCCCGCTAAGAAATTGTTGGTATGCCATATTTTAGCACGCCAAAGCTATCTATTGAAGTCTACCCGGAAGGACCGACCCAATCAGGCGTACCTGAGCAATATATCCGCCACCTGCCTGGGACGCTCTATCATTACTTCGTGGCAGGAGTCAAGCTCCCTGACAACCTCGACGCCACCAAGCCTCTCAGCCATTCGTCTCTGCCTCTCTGAAGACAGCAATCTATCTCTCCAGAGAGGCACGTAGGTGATGGGGAAGTTGCGAGTGAGACCGTCGAGGTATATTCCGGTGCGGACAAGCTGTGTGGGTAAATCGCAGAAACGCCCAACGATTTGTATGACGTCAGAAGGGTCCATGCCGTTGCAATACAGGTTGGTTATGACTGGCATTGGAAGCTTGAGGCGTTTCCCATTGGCCCGTTGTAACTTGGTCAGTATGTTGAAACCCAGCCTGCCGGGGCGAGGAAGCATTTCCACGGGGCTTTTACCCTCGTCCGGGATAATCCCTGCGAATAACACTACCCTTTTGGGAGGCTGCTCCAATCTCGTGGCGGCCTGGACCAGGATAGGCGCAATTGCGCCATGCCCCACCAATATCAGGTCGCGCAGACCCTGAGATTCAACTTCATTGGTCACTGCCGAGACAAAATCGTCAAGAGTCAGTCCTGAAGTGTCCTCCCGACCTCTGGAGCCATGTCCGGGCAGGTCCGGTGTTATGACGTTGACCGCGCTTCCCCTGGAATACAGCCTGGGCGGATGCTCTACCGGAGCGGTAAGGTGTCCCCATACCGCCCCCCAACACCATGACCCTTGGCCCGTTTCGTGAAGAAGGAGAAAATCAGCCAACTTTTACCCCGGCATCAAGATTGGTCTCCAGGCAGAATCCTTCTGTATCCAGAGGGTCTCCTCAGAACCGTTCTGGTAAAGTAGTATACACACTTCTCTGTAGGAATCAACTGAGTTCGATGGTCATTGACATAAGAGCACCGGGAATTGTACACTGAACCGTCACAAGCCTAGTTTATGGCCCCGGCAAAGAACAAAGTTCGGCAAAATTTCGACAAATTTCAGGAGGTAACGCCATGTCTGAGTACGATCTGGTTATTCGTGGTGGCACCATCGTTGATGGAACGGGCATCCCAAGGTACAAAGCGGACCTGGCTATAAAGGATGGCAAGGTAGCGAAGATCAGCGGCAAAATCAACCCGAATGGGGCCAAGGAGATAGACGCCGGCGGCTGTATAGTAGCCCCGGGTGCCGTTGACCTACACACCCATTACGACGCTCAGCTAAATTGGGACCCCTACGCCTCGCTGTCCGGCTGGTTCGGGGTGACTTCCCTTACCATTGGTGAGTGTGGGTTTGGTTTCGCACCCACCAGGCCCGAGGACAGGGACCTCAACATGCGAATGATGAACCGCATTGAGGCCATTCCTCTGGAGTCCATGCGCCAGGGGATACGCTGGGACTGGGAGACCTTTCCCGAGTACATGGATAGCCTGGACAGACAAGGGTTGGGTGTCAACGTAGGCGCTATGCTTCCCTTCTCACCCATGCGGGGCTACGTGCTTGGCATGATACCCTCCCGTGAGAAGACCTCGGTGGCAGAGGCTGAGCTAAACCGGATGAAGCAGATTCTCCATGAGTCCATGAAGGCCGGCGCTTTCGGGTTCTCCTTTAACAAGAACATGGAGGACCGCCCGGAGGACGGCAGCTTCTTACCCAGTCACGTAGCCTCTGAAGAAGAATTCCGTGCGCTGGCACAGGTCATGTCCGAGTTCGGTGTTGGACACATCGGGCTGACCCTGGGTCTGGGCCTCACGCTGGAGCAACGAAAGGCAGTGCGGGCACTGTCAGCGGATATGGCGAGAATCAGCGGCCGCCCGTTCCACCTGCTGGACACCCAAATAGAGGAGGACCCGGGCTGGGTGGAGTCGTGTCGAGCAGAGGGTATCCCGATGGTACTCCAGCAGCTGAGCACCACCGTCCCACTGGAATTCAAGCTGTCTGAGTTCAACCTCTTCGATTATATGCCCAACTGGGTGCAGCCCCTGGTGGGGAGTGCTGAGGAAAGGGCCGGCAAACTACGAGAACCCAGCGTTCGAGTCGCAATGAAACAAGATACCATAGACTGGCCCAACTTCAGGACCGACTTCGACCGGATGAGAGTGTTGGAGACCGCCTTCGAGCGGAATGAGAAATATGAAGGCGTGACCATCAATCAGTTGGCCGAGATGACAGGCAAAGAGCCACTGGATGCCATGTTGGACCTTGCCCTGGATGAGGGCCTGGAGACCGAGTTTGTGTTACCGCCTCGTGATACCGAGGAAGAAATCAAAGCGAAACAGAGCCTCCTCCTAGACCCATACTCCCACGTATCCGTCTCCGATGGCGGCGCACATACCAGATTCAACACCAACAGCTTCTGGCCGGTGTTCTTCCTGTCCTACTGGATTCGTGACAGGGAAATCATGACCTTGGAGCAGGCCCACTACAAGATGAGCGCCTTGCCCGCCTGGCTAACGGATTTCAAGGACCGGGGCACGCTCAGAGTCGGGAATTGGGCCGACATAATTGTCTACAACATGTCGGAGCTCGGATACGTGTATGACAATCTCATCTTTGCGACCGATTTTCCTGGTGGAGAGAAGCGTCTGATTCAGAAGCCAACAGGACTGCACTACACTCTGGTGAATGGCACAGTGACCTTCGAAGGCAACATCTGCACGGGGGCCCTGCCAGGCAAGCTGCTCCGCAGCTACGACATGATAGACTAGAACTATCGCAGGATCACATAAGGGGGAGACCACTCTGCTTTCGTGGTCTCCCCTTCAGATTCTCAGGTCGGTCGTTGGATAGGGAGAAACACGGTAAAGGAACTCTCTTGTTCCGTTTCTTGTCTACGCCGTAGCTGCGCATGGTTGATAAATCCATCGGAATTCGCCTTGACACCGTGAACAACCCTTGTATACGCTTGTTTGGTCCGGTATTCCGATTTACGGCTCTGGGTAGGACTCAATCGCCGACCTCCCAAGCTAAAACGCTCTTCTGCCACAGGGCCGGCTTCCGGCGTGAGGAAAATCAGCTACCTTCACGTCGCCACCACACGTTAACTCAGGAGGTAGCTATGACTGAAGAGCAAGGGTCAATCGCGAATGACATTTCCAGGCTGGATGCCAGGCTTGAACAATTCATTGACAGTGTTAATACCAGATTAGACGCCCTACAAACCAGATTCGACGCCTTTGATGCCAGGTTTGAGGGCGGTAATGCCAGATTTGGAGCGCTTGAGAGTAGATTCGGAGCTTTTGAAGCCAGGTTCGACGCCTTTGAGTCCAGATTTAACGCCTTTGAGTCCAGGTTCGACGCTATCAATACCAGATTCGGGGTCCTTGAAACCAGGTTTAGCGCTCTTGAAAGCAGCTTTGTTACTCTTGAGTCCAAGGTTAGCAGGTTTGTGGACTGGATCGAGGCTCGCCCAACCAGAAGCTCTTGACAATAAGAAAGGTACTCATATCCCCGCAGTCGAGACCTTTGGAATAGTCCCCTCTCCCCCGCCCGAGGGTTGGGGTGTGGCCGCCTTCCTGCCTGTAACCTGGTGGTAGGGGGACGGCGGCTGCGATATAAGCAAGGACCTACCTATCAATCGCTGAAGACCGATATGAGGACCACACCGGAAGTGATTGCGACGATGCCCGCCAACTGGACGTGGATGGTACGCATGGTTACCCAACCACCAAAGTTGAGGGGGGAAAGCCTAGCCAGTCCCAGGGAATAAAGCAAGACCAGGGATGGCTGTATGGCGCTGATAGCGGCTACGAGTGATACGGGACCAAGGGCTATGGCGGCGAAATTAACTATGGTTGCCATGCTGACCACCACCTCCACCAGGGCGACCATCCCCATGAACCCCCGGTTTCTGAACATACTGAGTGACCCGCGTTTCACCTCCGTCAGGAAAGTGGTCCCGAGCATACCCAGAGCAAGCCCGAGGCGAGAGGACCCATAGAACTGCCAGAATGGTTCATCATCCAGGAAGTATTTGCTCAATACTATGGACGTGGCGAAGACTATTCCGGCGACGAGGGCCAGCAGAAGCGGTGCCGGGTTGCCGAAACTCTGTCTGCCCACGCTCCCCTGCCACGAGACCAGCACAGCGCCCAACACTGCCAGGAAAAGAGCAACCCACACCAGGCCGGAAAGCCTCTCGCCCAGGAATCCCGCTGCGATAGGGGCAACCAGCAGAGGATACAGGTACCACAGAGGGACAACCCTTGTTACCTGGCCTCGTTTCAGGGCCGCAAGGAGAAGAAGAAGACTGATGGCGCGGGTGCCTCCGGTGAGGAGACCACCCAGTAACGCTCTGGGTTCCATTCCCTGGGTGCCCAGAACGCTGAGAACGATGATAGCGCCCAGGACAAGCTCGAATATCCCTATCCAGAAGGCGTAATAGTTTGTGCGGGAGGAATAACGGTCTGTGATGAGCTTGTCAAGAATATTCACCATTCCCAGAAGTACGGGGAAGAGGAGAGATAGAAGTACCCAGGTTGACAAAGGCTTACTTACCGTCGCATGATTCTATTCCGTAGCACCCCGATGTTCTCGAATTCTATCTCCATCAGGTCACCGGGCTTGAGCCAACGGTCTATCTCCGGCCCACGTCCGCCGGTGGCGATCCCGGAGCCGAGAACATCTGTCGGGTAAATCGTCTCCTCCCTACATATTACCCCAGGCCAGTATACCTTGTATCACACCCAATAATGGGAGTCAATGGAGCAGGGAAGAAATCGGATGTTTGGGTTGAAGGCGAAGATGGGAATATGTATACTTCCTGCAAGTGAGGCTGCTGCCTGAAGACTGGGGCGGGACACTGAGGAGCATCACCGCTCCGATCGTCCGGTTTGGTCCGGTTTTCCCGGTACTTGGTGCCGTTGCCATAGCAGTCATAGTCCGTGTGGCCCATTGCCGGAGCCGGAGGCGCTTATAATCCTTTTGGGTATTGGTATAATATTCTTACTCGAATCCATAGGGGTATTCATACTAATTTTTGTAAGACCTGAAAATCAAGTTTGGCGTGCTCAATTAGGAGGCGGCTGTGATACGCAGCTTCAATGGTAAGACCCCCAGGATTCACCCCACGGCCTTCATCAGCGAGGCTTGCTACATTGTGGGAGACGTGGAGATAGGGGAAAACTCCAGTGTTTGGCCTGGGGCGGTGATCCGCGCCGATTTTGGAAAGATAACCATAGGCAACAACTCAGTCATCCAGGACACCTGTGTAGTCCACACCGACGATTACCTGGACATAGGGGACAACGTGCTGGTGACTCACGGCGCCGTTATTCATGGGCACAAGGTGGGAAACAACGTCCTGATGGGCATCAATGCCGTCATTCTGGAGTCGGCGGAAATCGGGGACTACTGTCTCATAGGAGCCGGAGCCGTGGTGCGGGCCGAGTCCAAGATACCAAACGAGTCCCTGGTGATAGGCGTACCGGGGCAGGTAAGGCCATTGAGTCCTGAGAACCGCAAACGGCTGGAGACTCCCACCGCCGGCTACGTGCGCAACGCCCGGGCGCATAAACAGGCAGGCCACGGCCTAGAAATACCCGCGAGCTAGGGAGGTATGTAGCAGTGCCACCCTTACTGTCCCAGGCAGAGATAGATGAGAGGCTAAAGCAAGCTGACGGCTGGCGTCAGGAGGGACTGTACATCATCCGGGACTTATCTTTCCCTTCTTTCAAGGATACCATGGCCTTCGCCAACAGGGTGGCCGAGGTGGCCGAGGAGATTGACCATCATCCTGACATTGCTATTAGCTACACCCACCTAACCCTTTCCATAACCACCCACAGCGAAGGTGGCCTAACGCGCCGTGACTTCCGCCTGGCAGGCAGGATTAACGGGCTATAATCGCAGAGTTCTGCGATTTTACCGCCGGCTGTTGGCGAGCGCCCCCCAGGTAGCCACAAGAAATGGCACGCAGTATGTCAATGGCACTTTCCAGTAGTAGGCCGAGGCCCATGACCCTGAGAAGAGTCTGTCCCCTTGATTGAGAACGGTCAGGATAGTTCCCACCACCAGGGCGGTGAGGAGGGACCTTCTGAGCATCGGCCAGTGGCGTAGGGAGCACCTGACACATCTGATGGATTCTCCCTGGGGGTTCTTGAAGGCGAATGACCTGCCGGGACGCAAAACACGCCCACACTTGGCGCAGGCGCTCATCAGTACCCTCCCATTTGAACAAAGACAGTACCGTGGTTCGGGACCCGTGCCCACTCGGGAGAACTCGACCCGGTCTCCGGAACCCTATCTCCCGCGCTTAACCGAAAGCTCGTTACGGGCCGGGGCCGGGGGGGCACCCCGCCGTGGAAGAAGCTATCCGGCGCGGCTGATGGCTTCATCCAACGCTCGCCTGGTGAATACCTGGGTAAGATGGGCACGGTATTCCTCAGAAGCATGAATGTCGCCAAGAAAATCTATACCCTGGGCAGCCTGTCGAGATGCCTCGGCAAGGTTACTTTCGGTTGGCTCTTTACCCTCTAATGCAGCTTCGGCGCCTCTGCCCCGGATTGCCCTTGGCCCGGCTCCGGTAATGCCTATCCGAACCCTCTGGCAGGTCCCGCCGCTCATGGTCACTATGGCCGCAACCCCGACTATGGCGAAATGCGAGGCCTTGTTCCCGAACTTCTTGTACGAGCAACCGGTACCGGCAGGCAAGGCGGGTATTCGTATCTCGGCAAGGATTTCATCGTCTCCGAGAGCGGTGGAAAAGGTGTCTACGAGGAAATCATCAGCGTCAACGGTACGTTGCCCACTGGAACTCCCTGATACTATCCGGCCTTCCAGAGCAAGGATTACGGCGGGCAGATCGGCGGCCGGGTCGGCGTGGGCCAGAGAGCCTCCTATGGTTCCCTTATTCCGTACTTGCATATCGGCCACTTCGCCGGCGGCCTCAGCCAACGCCAGGTATCTGCTTATCACCATGGAGGAGCTTTCTATCTGATAGTAGGTGGTCATGGCGCCGATGGCCAGGCCACCGTCCTGCTCTCTTATGTAGGAAAGCTCGGAGATTTTCCCCAAATCAATCAGGTATTTGGGTTCGGCCAGCCTGATTTTCATAGTAGGTATGAGGCTGTGCCCACCGGCAACTATCTTGGCATCTCCTCCATACCGGCTGAGAAGCGTCTGGGCTTCCCCAAGAGTAGTAGGAGCGAAATACTCAAAGGAACTCGTGGTCATCTTGCGGCCTCCTTTTCTTGGAGTGGGAAGGGTCTCCCGGCATTTTTGCCGCCCTCCGGTGGGATGGGGTCAATCAACAAATGGAAGGAGATAACCTAGGGAACTTCTGAACAAGTGAGCACCGGCAGGGTTTCCGGCTCCCCGGCTTCCCAATCAGAGCTTTTGCGCCCTGACTTTGGCCTTGATTGCGGTGGTTTCCCCCTCGCCAACCCCGCTTTCGGGGCCTGCCAAAGTCTTGGGCCCACTACCCCCTGGGTCAACCGGCCAGGATGCGCTGGCCCCTTTTCAGATTGGACAGTCCCAGCAGCAGCGCTACACGTTCCCTGTTCTTGGCCAGACCCCGGTAGCGTACCTTGGCGTAGTCGAAGTGCCCCTTCACGTCCAAAAAGGGATGTTCCACCTTGGCTCGGATGGAGGCCTTGACCCTTTCCGCTAATGCCACCAGGCTCCCCGGCTCCAGCTTCCGCCGCTGCCCCGGTTTCATTGCCACCTGCCAGTCCAATGTCAACTCTTGGTTCTCCCCACGTTTCTGCACTCCCACGTATCCAGCATCACCCCACACTCGTGACTCTCCCCCGTGCAGCAGTCGGTGGGTCTCGGTCACGTCATGCACATTGGCCGGCGTGGTGGTGAGGCTATGCACTAGGCCCGTGACCGCGTCCACCCCGATGTGCAGCTTCATCCCGAAGTGGTATTGGTTCCCCTTCTTTACCTGATGCATTTCCGGGTCTCGCTGGCCGGTCCGGTTCTTCGTTGACGACGGCGCCTCAATGATGGTCGCGTCCACGATGGTTCCCCCCTCCATCCGCAGCCCCCGCTCTTTCAGATAATCTTTGATTTCCCCAAACAGCCCCTGGCCCAGTTGGTGTTCTTCCAGCAGATGACGGAAGTGCAGGATCGTGCTCTCATCGGGCAGCGGGTTCCTCAGCGTTAGCCCCGCGAACCGCCGCACCGACTCCGCCTCGTACAAGAGGTCCTCCATTCCAGGGTCGCTCAGGTTGTAGCATAGCTGGACAACGTGAACCCGCAGCATCACCGACAGGTCGTAGGGACGCCGTCCCCGGCCAGCATTGGCATAGTAGGGACGGATGCGCTCCTCCAACCGCTGCCAGGGAATTAAGCCGTCCATCCGTTCCAGAAAAAGCTCTCGGCGGGTCTTGCGCTTCTTGTTCTGGTATTCCAGGTCGGCAAAGGTTGGCTGCTCCATCTCCTACATCCTCCACTGCTAAAGGCTCTTCCAAATTCCAGTATGCCACAATCCGAGAGAGTTGTTCAGAGCTTCCCTAGCTCTTCCGGGCAGCGTACTGAATGGCCTTTACGATGTTATGGTAACCTGTGCATCGGCAGAGATTTCCGGCCAGTCCGTGGCGTATCTCCTCCTCTGTTGGGTTGGAGTTGCGCTCAAGAAGTTGGTGAGCTGACATTATCATGCCGGGGGTGCAAAAGCCGCATTGAAGGCCATGCTCCTCCCAGAACCCCTCCTGTAGGGGGTGGAGTTGGCCGTCCTTGGCGAGACCCTCAATGGTGGTAATCTCGGCTCCGTCTGCCTGTACTGCGAACATAGTGCAGGATTTGACGGCGAGCCCATTCACGTGAATCGTGCAGGCACCGCACTGGCTGGTGTCACAACCCACGTGAGTGCCAGTGAGACCCAGCACGTCGCGCATGTAGTGTACCAGGAGTAGCCGGGGTTCAACATCATGTATGTACCTGGTCCCGTTGACGGTCACACTGATACTGGCCATCAGTCCCACCTCCGTTAGATGCTATGTTGAAGCTAGAGGGATTGTACTTCAGGGCCTTGGGGGTGTCAATTGCAGACCGGAGTGACAACCGAAAGCCCCTGGAGGGCAATGCGACATCCCCCTATTTCACAATAGACAGGAGACGCACTATCTCGTCTCCTACCTGAGAAGTGCTGGCGCTACCGCCAAGGTCGGGGGTCCTTATCCTAGCCTCGCTCAGGTTCGACTCCACCGCCCGGTTCACTTTGCCGGCTGAGGCGACCTCCCCAAGGTGTTCCAGCATCATCGCCGTGGAGAGTATGGCGGCCAGCGGGTTGGCTATGCCTTTACCGGTTATGTCAAATGCTGCACCGTGTACCGGCTCGAACATGGAGGGATAGAGTCCATCGGGACTGATATTTGCGCTGGGAGCAAGGCCCATGCTGCCTGTCACTATAGCTCCTATGTCGGTAAGGATGTCTCCGAATAGGTTGGAGGCCACCACTACGTCGAAATGTTGAGGATGTCGAATAAAGTCCATGCAGGCCCGGTCCACCAGCAGTGACTCCGTGCTGATGTCCGGGTACTCGGCTGCCACCTCATCGAAGACCCGGTCCCAGAAGACCATGCCGTATGCCATAGCGTTGGACTTGGTGACCGAAGTTACTTTCCGGGCCTTGTTCCGCTTGCGAGCGTAGTCAAAGGCCGCCCTGATTATCCTTTCGGTGCCCCTTCGTGTGAAGACATTGGACTGGATCGCCACTTCTTCGGGCATACCATGATAGAGAAAGCCACCTATAGGAGCATATTCACCTTCGGTGTTCTCCCTAAAGACGACCATGTCTATTTCTCCAGGGTTCACTCCTTCCAGAGGTGAGGTGACCCCTTCATAGAGATAGGATGGCCTAATACAAACACCCTGGTCAAAGGCCCTGCGTATGGGAAGAATCAACCCGTGAAGGGTAATGTGGTCGGGTATGTCCGGGTCGCCCACCGCGCCAAAAAGGATAGCGTCATGGGGTTTTAGCTGCTCCAATCCATCCTCGGGCATCATGCGTCCGGTCTCGCGGTAGTAGTTGGATCCCCAGGGGAAGTGGTTATACTGAAAGCTCACGGAACCATCTGAGGCGGCCAGGGCGTCCAGCACCTTTCCGGCCTCTGCCATAACTTCGGGGCCTACTCCGTCTCCGGGGACCAGGGCGACCTTGTATGTAGCCATGAAGGACACCTCCTGTTCCGGGTTCATATCACAATGCGGGCAATCAGCGCGCCACTTAACTCTAGCGACCCAAGATGTCCGTGTCAACGATGTTAGGCCAAGGCTCCGGGGCTATCGCATTTGGATTGCATCACTCCCGGTCATTCCCGCCTACGGAGACCTTTTAATAATCTGAATATCTCCCCCACCTGCGGGAGAGGGTTAGGGTGAGGGCGTCCCGGCTTCAGGGAAGGCCCTGGATTCCGGTTCAAGTCAAGGCAGGAATGACGACGCGCGGTTCTACGGAAAATGAAAAGGCCCCGGCTTTGGCCCCGGCTCTATCTCTTGGCCGTCTGGACTACAGGGGAATCCGCCCCTATAATCGAACCCAACAGGCAATTACTATTGCAGGAGTAACATTATGGCAGATGGGATTATAAGAGTGGGCCTCGTGGGTGCAGGAGCCAACACCCGTGACAGGCACATCCCCGGCTTGCGCGCCGTGAATGGCGTGGAGATTGTCAGCGTTGCAAACCGCAGCCGGGAGTCCGGCGAGCGTGTGGCGGGCGAGTTCGAGATTCCCAAAGTTTATGACAACTGGCTAGAGCTAGTTGAGGCGGATGATACCGACGCTATTTGCATAGGAACCTGGCCTTATATGCATTGCCCGATAACCCTGGCCGTCCTGGAGAACAACAAACACGTCCTCTGCGAAGCTCGAATGTCCATGACCTCTCAGGAGGCCCATGCTATGCTGGCGGTGGCCCGCCGTAAGCCTCACCTTGTCGCTCAGGTGGTCCCTTCGCCTTTCACCCTCAAGGTTGACCGTACTATTCAGGAGCACATTGCCAATGGCTATCTGGGTGACGTGCTTGCCATCGAGGTGCGTGTGACCCAAAATAACTTCATTGACACCGAGGGGCATCTTCAATGGCGCCAAAACCGGGACCTGAGTGGCTATAACATTCTGAACATGGGCATCTGGTACGAGGCCCTGCTGCGTTGGGTTGGTCCGGCGTCCAGGGTCATGGCCATGACCAGAGTGTGGGCGCAGAAGCGGCGGGACGAGAATGGCGACATGCAATCGGTGACTGTGCCCGACCACGTGGACATCCTCTGCGACATGGCCTGCGGTGCCCAGGCCCACCTGCGTTTCAGCGCCGTCACCGGACTAGCTCCCGGTGGTGAGGTGTGGCTTTACGGGAGCGAGGGAACCTTGCGGCTGGACGGTCCGCCTACTCTGACCCTCTCCGGCGGACGCCGGGGCGACGTCCGGCTTACTGAGATTCCCGTCCCGTCGGAAAAGCAAGGGGAGTGGCGTGTGGAAGAGGAATTCATCAATGCCATCCGGGGCAAGGAGAAAGTGACCCATACTCCCCTCGAGGTGGGTGTCCACTACATGGAGTTCACTGAGGCCGTCACCCGCAGCGCCCAGACCGGACAGGCGATTTCACTACCGCTATGAAATACACTGCCAGCAGCAATGTATTCACTAATTAAGCCAATATCCTCACGGTTCCCAACCCTTCGATGGGATACCCTTGCTACCGTATTAGCCATCCTGGTGATGTCCGGGGTCGCCTGGAGCGCCACGTACTCCGGATACCGGGACATGGATGGCATATCAATTTCCGGCGTTGACGCACTGTTCATGACCAGCATGGACTCTACGGCTATGGGCGACAACGGCCCACTGCCCACGTCATGGAATGAACGGGACTTCTGGAGAGAAGCGTCCCTTTTCCTTCCCATGTGGGCATTGATGATGTCGGCGATGATGCTACCCGCTATGCTGCCGATGGCGCTCACCTTCTCCACCATATATCGCAACCGCAGGGCCGAGGGACAGATTTACGTCCCTATCTGGGTGTTCCTGCTGGGATATATGATAATATGGGGACTGTCCGGGGTGCCAGGATACCTTGCCAAGGTGGGACTGGAGTTCCTGGTCGGCAGGTTTCCCACCGTCGAGTCTGCGGCGGCCGTCGTAGGGGGGCTGGTCCTCATAGGAGCGGGCCTATACCAGTTGAGCGCCTTGAAGGACAAATGCCTATCCCATTGTCGCACCCCCATGAGCTTCATTGTACACGACTGGCGAGAGGGCTACGGCGGCGCTCTCCACATGGGTGTGCATCATGGATTGTACTGTGTTGGCTGTTGCTGGGCGCTGATGGTGGTGATGTTTCCCGTAGGTGTGATGAACCTGGTGTGGATGGGAGGGTTGGCCGGACTTATCTTCCTGGAGAAGATAGTACCCGGTGGACGGTGGGTGAGCCGGTCCTCCGGGCTTGTGCTGATATTGGCCGGGATATCCCTGTCGGCAGGACTGCTCTAATACTGGGCTCATACTCGGCAAGCTCACCATTAGAATTAGAGGGTATATATGTACGCTGCCTGGAGCTACTTGATACCTCACAGGGTTTTGATATTTCTCCTGACGTCGGTTGTTCTGCTGGCAACCCTAACCGCCTGTGGGGAAAGACGGACGGCGGAACAGGTAGAAGGGAGAACTCTATCCCCGCGAGCCGAGACCCCCACCGGCACTCCCAGAATTTCTGAAGGGCCTTCACAGGAGGAAGGGGAGATGGAAGTGGACCGGATAGCTTACATAGGTCCCGACGGTAATATATTCACCATAAAACCTGACGGTACGGATTCCCGCAGGATTACCACTACCGATCTCCGGGTTGGCCCGGCGGGGCATATTCTAGCCCAAGGTTCCCAGAGCCAAGTTATTTACGCCTGGCCTACCTGGTCTCCTGACAGTACCAAGCTGGCTGCCTCCCGTATCACGGTGGATGGGGAAAGTGTCGGCTTCACCCTAGAGATAGTGGACGCATTAACGGGAGAAACTTCTGCAATATACGATAACGATCCCAATACCGCGCCCATAGCCCGCAACACTCCCCACTACATCTATTGGCAACCGGATAGTAAACACTTTACTTTCATAGCAGCCACCATAACCGGACTCAGCCTTTTCAGCAGCATCCCTGACGGGAGCCGGAATGTCACCCGGCTAGCAAGCGAGGGACCCCTATACTATAGCTGGGCGAGCGACAGCAGCTCCGTCCTCATACATCGGGGGATGGAGTTGCTCATGGTGCATCTCGACAGGGATGACATTGGGTCTCCCCATCTGTTGGGGACCACAAGTGCGGGATTCAGGACGCCCGCATTTTCCCCCGACGTGAGCAAGATTGTATATGTTGCTGAAGATGGTGGAAGTGACGCACTTTACATAGCTGAAACCGGCTCCATACAGGGTGGCCTTCTGCAATCTGATGCCAGGTCCATACTGGACGTTGGGCAGTCGTCAGCGTTTCTATGGTCTCCCACCAGAGACGAAATAGCAGTAGTTGATACTGTCGGCTCCACGAGCATCGGGTATGATAGGCTCACAATCGTGGGTAGCGACGGCTCGTCCAAAAGGACGCCGGTCAATGAGCATCTGCTGGCCTTTTTCTGGTCCCCGGACGGGAACAGAATCGTCTACGTAGCGTTCGACGCTGCCAGTAACACCCTGACTTGGAAATATATCGAAGGGTCAGGAGAAAGGACCATAAGCTTGGTGGAGTTCGTGCCTTCAACGGAATTCCTGACCATGATTACTTTCTTCGAGCAGTACGCCTACTCTAATTCCATCTGGTCGCCCGACAGTTCCAAGATAGTATTCAGTGGAATCGTCAACCCCGGCGACCAAGGTAGAAATGGTGCCTCGCCCGACGGGATGAAAGCGCACGTTCTGGACGTGAGAGAGGGCGCAACTCCACGAGAAATCGCTACCAGTCAGCTCGCTGTCTGGTCATGGAGATAGCCGGGGCCATAGGCCGCCGAAAGGATATTCTCAGAAATGTGTGTACCCCAGAGGCCCGTTACGGCGAGAGGTAGTCTTTATGAACACGTATAGGGTAAGGATAGGGTATGGTCTGCTTTTTGCGTCCCTGATATGGATGGTATCGTGCGGCTCAAGCCCCGAAGCCGTACCCACCTCTGACCCAACCCTCACACCTTCACCGCGGCAGGTTATAGAGAGGTCCGGCACACGGATGCTGGCGCTTGGGACGGCACAGTTCACTTTGGAGCACGAGGGAGACGGTTCCGCCCAGATATTCCCGGGTATCCAGTTGAAGCGGGTGACCGGCGAAGTGGCCGTGCCGGACAAGGTCAAGCTCCGGGCAGAAGCAGTTTCCGCTTTTCCACGCTCATTTTTCAATATAGACATCGTGGTGGTAGGCGATAAGGCATTTGTGACCGACTTTATAGATAGCGACAAGTGGAACCCCTGGCCGGTAGAGAGCCTTCCCTTTGACTTCGCTGACCTGGGACGTACTCTGAACGACATAATTCTGGCCTTGCAAGAGCCGGAATTCGTAGGCGTCGAGATCGTTGACGACGTACCGATATGGCGTATAAAGGGCATGTTACTGACCGACAATCTCGACACTCTGGTGCCGGCTGCGGGACCGGGGTACGAGGTCGGACTGGAGCTATGGATAGGCCAGCCCCAGGGACTGCTCAGGAAGGTCAGGATAGAGGGCCGGGTCCTTGACACTGATGACCCCAACGTGGCGCGAGTCCTCATTTTGCACAGCTTCGACGAGCCTGTGGAGATTCTCTTGCCCGACATCGTGGTCCAGTAATCCGGATAACCGGGGCCACCAGGAGACCAGGTATAATGTCCAGGATGAAAAACCCACAACCACGGTATCCGGCGACAGCATGAAGCCCTGGACAGTACCAACACCTGTGGTCCTCGCGATAATCGGCGTAGGCGCATTTGTGACCGCCCTCGACCAGACCGTAGTAGTTACGGCCCTGCCCGAAGTGATGCTGGACCTCAAAATCCCTGTCACAGAGCTGGATCGGGCGTCATGGATTGTGACGGCATATCTGCTGGGCTACACCTCGGCCATGCCACTAATAGGGCGTCTGGCCGACGTATACGGGCAGCCCCGGGTCTATCAGGCTTCCCTGGTAGTATTCAGCATCGGGACCTGCCTGGTGGCGGTCTCCTCCAGCCTGGAATGGATGGTGGGCGCACGAATAGTCCAGGCTATCGGCGGAGGCGCGACAGTCCCCATAGGTTTGGCCATCGCAAGCACCTCCCTTCCACCGCGCCAGCGTGGTATGGCCCTGGGAATTGTCATCGCCGCGGCGGAAGCGGGCTCCATGCTGGGACCGGCCTACGGTGGGGCCATCATGGAGCTATTGGATTGGCGTTGGATTTTCTGGCTCAACGTTCCCCAAAGCGCCATCCTGTTCCTAGCCCTGACGTGGCTGACCAATCAGCGTCAGCAAGGTGTGAGGGTGGATTACCTGGGTGGTGTCATGCTTGCGGCTACCCTGGTCATCATCTCCCTGGCCCTATCCCGCCAGGGGCTATTCACTCTCTCTTCCCCGGTCCCGTTCATCATAGGAGCGCCGGGACTGGCTATTGCGGCGGCCCTGGTATTGTTGGAACGACGGACCGCGGCGGGCTGGTACCCCCGCATGGTGGGCAGCATCCTCCGGCAAGCGACACGCCTTAAACGTCCTCATGGGGAGCCTGAAGGGAATCAGATGGCTATGAGGCCTCCGGATAGAAAGCCCGTCGAGCCATTGCTGGCACCGTTCATCTTCCAATCCTGGGCCTTCATAACAGCAAACGTAACCCAGCTTCTGGAGGGTGTGGCCTTTATTATTGCCCTGGTCACCGTGCCGTTGATGGCAGATACGGTGATGGGAAAAGAGCCTCTGACCGGAGCGTGGTGGCTGCTGCGAATGACCGGGGCAATCCCGGTAGGGGCAGTGGTGGGGGGGTACCTCATAGCCATAATCGGTATCAGGCCCGTGGCCGTAGCAGGACTTGGGCTGAGCGCCCTAGGGCTTTTTCTGGTCAGCACCTGGGAGTTGGACGTCAGCGAGCCGTGGTTGACCTTGCACCTGATGGTAGCAGGGCTTGGGTTCGGCCTGAACAATGCACCCATCATAACCAGGGCCCTCAACTCTGTCAGTGAGGAATATCGAAGCACGGCGGCATCACTGGTCACGGTATCTCGGATGATTGGGATGGCCCTGGGTCTGGCTGCGCTATCGGCCTGGGGTGTGGAACGGTTCCAGATACTCACAGCCGGGCTTGAGTGGCCCATACCCCTACCCGGAGAGACTGCTGAAGCGTTGCAGGCCAGGCTGGCCGAGTATAACTCCCGGCTTAATGATGCCGGGCTTACCCTGTTCCACAATTTTTTCCGTGTTGCCGGAGGAGTAGCCTTGGCAGCTATCATACCGGCCCTCGCCATGCGGCCCGACCGGCGGGAGCGGGAGGAGAGCGGGTAAAGGCTCAAAGAAGATTTATCAGCTTGGGCCGCAACACAAGCCGCATCATCGAGAGGATTAAGGCCCCGCATATAATGAACACCACTGCCGACCAGCTCCATCCCGGGATTATCAGTCCCAGTGCCGTGCCGGCAGCGGGAGGGTGCTCCGTGTCTGTCATCACCATCAAGAGTATGCTTAGTCCCACTGACAACGCGGCGATGAGGTCTATTATATAGCTGGAGTCCTTTGCTACGGCGTCTATGGCCGGTATGCTCAGGATGGCAAACAGGATTGAGCCGATTATAACGGCCATCACGTGGCCCCCAATGACTTTCCGGGGGTGGCGGCCACACTGTCAGGTATTATGAAGACAATGAACACGGTGGAAGCTATGGCGACAACTATTGCAGCCCGCAGCACTGCGTCCTGAAGCAAGAGGACGATGATTAACGCAAGAGTCGCAAGTCCGCATTGGAATAAGTATTTTGGCAACCGTTGTCTAAAGTTCCTGTCCAAGAGTCGCATTGGGGTTACCTTCTCAGCCAGTGTCTATGAGGACCGGTCCGTTCGAGCGTTGCCGGCTCGCTCGCGGTCCAGCCGGTGGTCGCCACGATACACCCCGGTGGCTACATGGACACATTATATCCTCTTTGTATCCTCCTTTGGCAACCCAAAGACAAGCCCTTAATCGGTAATTCGGATGATAGCGTACTTTTGACACACTATGGAGAGGCGGCTTTAATCATTCCAACACCGCATTTCCGGCACGACGTTTACCACATTGGGCCCGGAAGTGATGCCTCACGTGGGGGTGCCGGTTGGAAGAGTCTCACGGGCATTGAATGAAATTAGGAAAGATTAAGCACAACCAATCATTGACATGTTGAGCGACTGGAAGTAAACTGTGAATCTCCTGAATACGGTTCTCATCAAAATCCGGTCGAATGCAGATAAACTGCCATGACTGAGGTCTCGTCAACGTTATACAATATTCGTGTACGTGAACCCGGGGTGGCGCACCATATCTTCAAGAGGCCATTCATGCTGGAATTCGGCACATGACCACGCTACCCGTATGTAATTTCATTTTCAGAGCGTGTCTAAGGGGTGAGGAATGTCCTCCATAAAGGCCTCTTTGCTGTTCAAGACAATATGGGCCCTGGAGAAACGGTTCCAGGTGAACGGCTCTACCATTGGGGCATTCGCCAGTGGCCGGGCGAGCCAGAGGCTTACGGTAGCGTTGCGTCACGGGACATTGAAAAAGCTGTTCAACTTACTGAGCATAGAGTTGCAACTGCGGCTTGGCCGCACGAAGGTTTCAGGCTACCCATACGAATGGGAGGTAGACACCACCAATATTTGCCAGCTCAAATGCCCTTTGTGCCATACGGGGCTGGGCACAGTCAATCGGGATAAGGGCGTTATGCATTTCGACCTCTTCAAGAAGACCGTTGACGAAATCAAGGACTATTGTATTTGGCTTAGCCTCTACAGTTGGGGGGAGCCATTCCTCAACAAAGAAATAGACCGCTACGTGGCCTATGCCAATCAGTCAAACGTCGCTACCATTATGAGCTCCAACCTCAATAAGCCCCTTACGCCCGACATGGCCGAGCGTCTCATACGGTCAGGGCTTGACGTGCTTATCGTATCTCTGGATGGCATTACACAAGATGTCTACGAGGTCTATCGTGTGGGCGGACACCTGGACCGGGTCCTGGAGAACATCAAGCTTCTGTCGCGGAAGAAAAAAGAGCTTGGCTCCAAAACACCCTACATAGAGTGGCAGTTCATCGTGATGCGGCAAAACGAGCATCAGGTTGAAGGGGCGCGCCGGCTGGCGGACCAGTTGGAAGTGGATGGCATAGTCTTCAAGAAAGTTGATTTCCCTCACGGAGAGAATGACCCGGAGTTGACGAAGAAGTGGGTCCCCATAGCCACCGAGGGCTTTCGCAAGGAACAGCCCTTCGCCAAACCTTACGACGAGAATGGCGCCCGGTGCTGGCGTCTATGGCGCAGCGGCGTCGTTAATTGGGATGGGGGATATGCTCCCTGCTGCTACCTCACCGACGCATCAGATGACTTCGGAAATGTAAATGCCAACTCCATCAAGGAAATCTGGAACGGCGAGCACTACGTGACGGCAAGAGGCCTCTTCGATGAGAAGTTTGTTCCAACGACCGGCGTAGGGTGCATGAACTGTGACGTATACCTGGAAACCAAGGCTGCCAAAAAACGCGGCCCGTTCATACCCCTTCAACCTTCCAGTCGCTCAGAAAAGGCCCGGAATGATCATAAACCCCATGAGCTGGTCTCCGTTACATCTTCGGAGAACCAAGGAGAGTCCAAGGCAAGGGTTGATGAATGATGATTCTACAGACCATCCAGAACAAAGGACTGGAAATTAAGAGCTCCTGGCTTTATTGGAGAGTTCTCAGGCACTTGAAGCAGGTGCTAATCATAGCGGGTGCCTACTTCCTCTACATGTTCGTCCGCAGATACCTCATTGCCGACATTGAGACTGTTGCGATTGAGAACGCGATAAAAGTCACTTCGTTTGAGTTCGCTAGAGGGTTCTTCTGGGAGCCAAACTGGCAATCATGGGTGCTTGAGCACTCGAAAGGGCTGGCTATCTTTTTCAACTGGGCCTACATACTTACCTTCTGGCCTATCATCGTAATTACGGCCCTCATAGTATATGTCATAGACAGGGAAAAATACTTTCATTATCGGAACTTGATCCTGCTTAGCCTTGTCATATCCCTGATAGTCTTCATGTTGTTCCCTCTGGCTCCACCCAGAGCCATGTCCGAGCACGGCTTCATTGACACTATCCAACACCTCGGCCCCAGCTGGTATGGCAGCCGCGAGATGTCCGTTTACTATAACGCCTATGCTGCTATGCCAAGCTTGCACTTCAGCTGGACTGTTCTGTTTGGCATCCTCTTCCTCCGGATGAAGCACCTATGGCTCAAGCCATTGAGCCTAATATATCCGGGCACGACCTTCCTTGCCATAGTCATCACCGGGAACCACTATATCGTGGACGCAATAGGTGGGGCGGCGGTTACCGTTGCATCCTTAATCGCCTATTATGCTATCGTGCGTCTGGAGCCTCAACGCACAATACTCCTGGCTACAACTAAATCACATCTGGCCCGGGCCGCCACCTATCTCAATAGCGCTCTTATCAGTTGGAAGCTGCACGTCCGGGCGAGCTTTGCGGCCAAGAGGTCTCGGCTAAGGCTTGAGTATTACGCCTTTCGGAGACGTGGCAAGGGATTACATCTGAAATACCATTCGTAGACCCAATGTCCTCACCTTGTCACCGGGCTATCCGGATTTCACTTCAACAGACGTGGCATGGCGCTATCCGACCAGGTTGACGTATGCTACACCCGGTCCGGCCATTACC
Source organism: Dehalococcoidia bacterium (assembly GCA_965219825.1). Lineage (GTDB taxonomy): Bacteria > Chloroflexota > Dehalococcoidia > Lucifugimonadales > JAGWBF01 > JAGWBG01. The sequence goes on from OZ244792.1 coordinate 262,270, forward strand.
ATCCCTCGGCTCTGACACGCCTTAGCGCTAAAATAGGATAATCCATTGTAACGCCTTAGCGTTTAGCAAAGCCGAAGCTAGTAAGAAGGTAATTAGAAGGCATTTGACGGTCATGCACCAGGAACGAATTCACCGTTATGCAAGCCAGAGTAGTCGCTATCGTGCCAGCGCTTTAGGGGAAATACGCGAGGGCAACTGGCAGTGGGCAGAGGAGCTACTGTGGGGCAGTCTGGTAGGATCTGTCAAGGCCGTTGCGCTCAGCCGTGGCGTGGAGTTGAGGGACGACGAGGACGCGAGGAGATACCTGGCTATCCTGGCCGGAGAGAAAAGGAATAGGCGGATTGGAGATGCTTTCGACCAACTCTCAAGCTACTCCGACATCCTCTACAGGATTCAGGATTCGACGCTGGGTCCAGACCGGTTGTATAATCTCGTGGAGCGGGTGAGCTACGTGGTCGAGAGCCTTTGGGAAATGCTACCGCCCGATGAAAGGACTGAGCAATTTTGACAGAGGAGCATCGGAGACGGACGGTCATGGCTAAATGCCGGGACGATAGCGCAAATGCCCTGGGTACCGTGGCTATACAGACCCACGGCTGTAAACTGAACCAGGCGGACAGCGCGGCCATAGCTCGCCGATTCATTCAGGCCGGCTACAAAGTAGTGGGGCCATCTGAGCCGGCGGACATCCACGTAGTCAACACTTGCACAGTCACCCACGTGGCAGACGGCAAGGCTCGCCAAGCCCTGCGAGCAGCCCACCGCAAGGACCCATCAGCCCTGGTGGTAGCTACCGGATGCTACGCTCAACATGCGCAGAAAGAGCTTGCACAGGTAGAGGGCGTTGGCCTGGTAGTAGACAACTCCAATAAGGACCGGCTGGTAGAGATGGTGCTGGCAGCGCGCGGAGACCGGCCAATTCCCCGGGCCATTGACGAGGGTTCACCACCGCTCCCAATAGGCTTGGGCCTTGGCCGTACCAGGGCTATGGTGAAAATACAGGAGGGTTGCGATCAAGTATGTGCCTACTGCATCGTTCCCAAGGTACGGGGCCGGGAACGCAGCATCCCACCGGGAACGCTCAAGAGCCAGATTAACCAATATGTCAAAGAAGGATACAAAGAGGTGGTACTTACCGGCACTCAACTTGGGTCATACGGGTTCGACCTTGATAGCATAAATCTAAGTGGCCTGCTGGAATACCTGTTGAAAGAGACCGGCGCGGAGAGATTACGTGTATCGTCCCTCCAGCCACAAGAGATTACGTGGGAGCTTCTCCGGCTATGGGACGACCCCCGGCTTTGCCCACACTTTCACATGCCACTTCAGAGTGGTAGCGACTATGTACTCAAACGGATGCGCCGCCGATATACCACATCCCAATACGGTGACGCCGTGGAGAGGGTACGGTACAGTGTACGAGGCGTATCAATAACCGCCGACGTGATTGTGGGGTTTCCCGGAGAGGACGAAGGCCACTTCCGGGAGAGTCTGCGGACTGTGCAGGACATGGATTTCGCGTCTATGCACGTATTCCCTTACTCGATACGTCCTGGAACCAGTGCGGCATTCATGGGTCCGCAGGTTGATGAAAAGCTGAAGAGGGAGCGCATGGGTGAGATGCTGGCCGTGGCGAGGGCGCGGAGCTCGGCGTTCCGCCAAAGCTCATTGGGGACTATCCGGCACGTCCTCTGGGAGAGGGCCGAGGTACAACAAGATGGGAGGCCCAATTATATTGGACTGACGGATAGCTATCTAAGGGTATACACCGAGAATGACCTACCTCTTCTCAATCGGATAACTCCCGCCCGGCTGTTGTCAGAGGTTGGTGAGAGCCTTTGGGTCGAGGCGCTGTGACTGAAGGGTAACGACGACAAGTTGGTGGCAACTCGCCCCACGCGGGTGGCAGCCACCAACTCATGTCATGGTGTAACGTCTGAATCTTGCCAGTGAAGCCACCTACAACTCTACCGGCCTGAGATAAGTGTGGCCGTTTCTTCTCTCAAGATAGCCTGCATTCTGGTCGTAGCTGTGGGCAAATATGAGTAGCCAGCCCTCTTTTTCCGCCTTACGCAGAAATTCCCGCTTCATTTCCAGGGTATCCTCCGGGAACTGGTCAAATGCGGATATAGCAGCCAGGTCCAGATGATGCGGGGTCGGGACCAAGTCTCCCAAAAAAGCTATCCTCTCCCCTCCGTGGTTTACCATGACCACCTGATGGCCCTTGGAGTGACCGTGGGTCACCTGGACTCGAAGCCCTGGGAATATTTCTGAATCTCCGTCCAGCAACTCCAACTGCCCTTTTTCCTCAATGGGAGAGAAGTCCTCCTCCCGGTATACATCCTGGCACCTCTCATTGGGATTGCAGGCCTCTTCCCAACATGCCCTCTGGGCATAGTATTTAGCTCGAGGGAAGGTCGGTACCAGGTTTCCTGCTCGGTCCAGTCTGGTGCAACCACCGCAGTGGTCGAAGTGCATGTGGGTAAGAACGACGGCGTCAATTTCTTTGGCCGAAATTCCCAGGCCCTTAAGTCCTTTCAAGAGCCTGCTGGGGACCAGACCGTAAGTTTCTCTCTCGTAGTCCAAGTCCTTGGACCCAACCCCTGTGTCCACCAGGACAGTCTTGCCGTATATTTGTATCAGAAGGCAGTTGAGGCCCAGGGTAATCCGGTTCTTCCTGTCGGTTGCCACCTTGTTTTCCCAGTGAGTCTTGGGCACCGACCCAAACATTGTACCACCATCAAATTTGATAATTCCGTCACTTAAAACTCGAACAGATGTGGTCATCATCTCCGCACTCATCACCTCCTTCGAAATGACCAAGAGAAAAAAGGAACTAATAAGACCGGGACCGCCTCAAACCTCCTTTCCCGCTTAAAGTAGGGCAATCCTCACCAACACACCCGACAGTAGAAATGAGCCCCTTGGGGGGATTCGTCCGGTATCCAGATGCCATCAGCCTTGCCAAAGCGGTTCCTGAGTATACTTAGGACTCGAACAACTAGGCCCTGCTTGCCAGGGAACCGAAGAGAGAGATCGCCAGACCCAGAATAAGGGCATAGACCTAGATGTTGTCAAGGTAAAAATCATCAAATTAATTTGGATATTATTTTTACTAACTCACAAATTTGAGGCCTGACATTAGCTCCAAAGTCATGTCCGGGTCCTGGGGATTTGGTCAGGTGACCTATAAAAATGTACCTGGACACCCAAAAGTTGTCACAAGCCGGTAGGCAACCGCTCTCATCCTAATTTTTCAAAATAATTTGAATATTAAACCAATATATGCCATACCTGAAAAGGGTGTTCCGAGGAGACAACAAGGTCATTCTCTTCTACTCCGGTCCCACGGCCCTTCCCGACCTGACAATGAGCCTCAAGCCACCTTTGCATCTCAGTGCCCCGTTGCAATAGAGGCCCTGCCCCGGAGCTGCTTCGATGCCCATTCCGGCAAGATTCGCATGCTATCTGCCCGAGCTTCAAAGCGAGAATCTGAGCTTTTATGGTAAGGTGACGGGGTTAAATATTGACTTTTTCACCCATGCTCCATATACTAATACCTGATAGGCGTGCCCCACACGTGGCCCCGCTTGGTCGGGGCCGTTTTGTAGTATGTTCACAGCGTATGTGCCCCAGTGGCGCAATGGTAGCGCAACCGACTTGTAATCGGTAGGTTGGTGGGTTCGAATCCCCTCTGGGGCTTCTTCAGACCCATCGAAACACATATACCCATCATATTCATAAGCGCGAGTCGCTGTTGGCTCAAAAGAGAGAGTGTGCTAGACTGGTACAAAGCCGGAGGGGTGGGTGAGTGGTTTAAACCACCAGACTGTAAATCTGGCGCTCGGAAGGGCTTCGTAGGTTCGAATCCTACCCCCTCCACCATAACAATGGCTGCGGGTTTCTTGAACATAAAAAGCGGAGGCAGGCCCACATAGCTCAGAGGTAGAGCACGTTCTTGGTAAGAACGGGGTCGGCGGTTCGACTCCGCCTGTGGGCTCCAGCATAAGACAAAGGGAGGAATCCAAATGGCAAAGCAGAAATTCGACAGGTCCAAACCTCACATGAACGTGGGAACCATAGGACACGTGGACCACGGTAAGACCACCCTGACCTCGGCCATAACCAGGGTACTGGAGGCGTCGGGGACAAGCACCACCTACCGCGCTTTCGACAGCATAGACAACGCACCCGAGGAGAAAGCACGGGGCCTGACTATAGCCATCGCCCATATCGAGTACGAGACCGCCGAGCGGCATTACGCCCACGTGGACTGCCCGGGCCACGCCGACTATGTCAAAAACATGATCACCGGCGCCGCCCAGATGGACGGAGCAATCCTTGTAGTCAGCGCGCCCGATGGTCCCATGCCCCAGACCAGAGAGCACATACTCCTCGCTCGGCAGGTCGAGGTGCCACGAATTGTGGTGGCCCTCAACAAGGTAGACGCTATGGAAGACCCCGAGCTCTTGGAGTTGGTGGAGCTTGAAGTAAGGGACCTGCTCAACCAGTACGACTTCCCAGGAGACGATACCCCGATAGTACGGGTCAGCGCACTGAGGGCCCTTGAGTGTGCCTGTGGCAAGAGGGAGTGCGACTGGTGTGGCAAAATCCTGGAACTCATGGACACTGTGGACGAATACATTCCTTTGCCTGTACGCATCACCGACCAATCCTTCCTGATGCCCATTGAAGACGTGTTTGGCATCAAGGGCCGTGGAACGGTAGTTACCGGTCGGGTGGAGCGAGGCATCCTGAATGTGGGCCAGGACGTAGAAATCGTAGGGTTTGGTGAGGTCAAGAAGACGGTAGCCACAGGTTTGGAGATGTTCCACAAGCTGCTTGATACCACTGAGTCCGGCGATGCCGTTGGCGTCCTGCTAAGAGGTGTAGACCGCGAAGATGTGGAGCGAGGCCAGGTGCTTGCGATGCCCGGCTCAATCGAGCCCCACATCACCGCGGAGGCCGAAGTATACGTCCTCAGTCGGGAGGAAGGTGGTCGCCATACACCCTTCTTCAACGGCTACAAGCCCCAGTTCTACATCCGGACCTCCGACATCACCGGGGAAATCCAACTCCCGGAGGGTGTGGAAATGGTAGTCCCCGGGGACAACATCACGATGAAGATAAACCTCATCTACCCGATAGCACTTGAAGCAGGCTTGCGGTTCGCCATCAGAGAGGGTGGCAGGACTGTCGGCGCAGGCGTATTCACTAAAATTGTGGAGTAGACAATGGCTAGGAAGAGTTCAGAGGCACGAGTGATAATAACGCTGGCATGTAGTGACTGCCGAGAGCGGAACTACACCAGCACCAAGAACAGGCGAAACGATACCCAGCGTCTCGAGTTCCGGAAGTACTGTCCCCGTTGCCGGGGTCATAAATCCCACAGGGAAGTCAGGTAACGAGATGGCTAGGTCTTCCGCAAGAGGGACCGGCTCAAGGATTATCTCCCCCGGCGGTATACGCAGGGGAAGCCCGATACAGTTCTTCCAGGAGACTATCTCGGAGCTACGGAAAGCCGTATGGCCCACCCGAGAGGAGACGCTCCGCCTGACCTGGATCGTCATCCTGCTATCGGCAGCCGTAGGATTCCTGTTGGCCGGGCTAGACTTCGTGCTTACCGAGACCTTCGTCAAATACGCTCTTCGTTAAACGTATACGAAGATGATCGGGTGAAAGCCTGCGACCTCTAGCGTGCAGAGCAGAGGGGAGAGAAAACATGGTCTCAAGCTTGGACATCACAGGTGTCCGATGGTATATCATCCATACCTACTCAGGGCAGGAGGAGCGGGTAAAGAAAAACTTGGACCAGCGAATCCAAAGCCTGGACATGCAGGACAAAATATTTCAGGTGGTGATACCCACTGAAGAAGAGATTGTGCTCAAGGACGGGAAACGTCGCCCGGAACGTAAAAAGGTTTTCCCCGGCTATATCCTGATTCAGATGAGCATGGACGACGAAAGCTGGTACGTTGTGCGGAACACCCCCGGCGTCACAGGCTTCGTCTCCACGGAAGACGAGCAGGACAAACGGCCAAAGCCTGTTCCCCTAGAGGACAAGGAAGTAGAGGCGATACTGAAGCAAATCGAGTCCGGCCCTCCCAAAGTCCAAGTAGGATTCCAGAAGGGCCAGATGGTACGGATAGCCGATGGCCCCTTCGCTGATTTCATCGGCACCGTAAGTGACATAGACGCCAGCAAGGGCAAGATGCGGGTGCTCGTCTCTTTTTTCGGAAGGGAGACTCCCGTAGAGTTGGACTTCCTCCAGGTGGAGAAAATATAGGAGGGCCTACCCTTGGCAAAAAAAGTCAGGGCAATCATCAAGCTCCAGTTGCAGGCAGGGAAAGCCACACCTGCACCTCCCGTAGGCCCCGCTCTCGGTCAGCATGGGGTCAACATCATGGCCTTCGTAAAGGAATATAACGAGCGGACCGGCTCCCAAGCGGGAACCATCATACCGGTCCAGATAACCGTGTTTGAGGATAGGTCATTTACCTACGTCACCAAAACTCCGCCGGCTTCCGAGCTTTTGCGCAAGTCGTTGGGGATTGAAAAAGGGGGCGCTACGGCGGGGCGCGCCGTAGTCGGCAGCGTCAAACGGGCCTCGCTCCGAGAGATAGCCGAACTAAAGATGAAAGACCTCAACGCCTCATCCGTTGACAAAGCGATAAAGATAATCGAAGGAACGGCCCGCAGCATGGGCATAAACGTGGTAGAGGATTAAAGTTATGGTCAAACGTAGCAAACGGTACCAGGAGCTTCAGACAAAGGTGGACGCCGACAAGTCCTACTCCCTCCAGGAAGCCGTAGACCTGCTCAAGGAAGTGTCCACCACCAAATTCGATGAGACCGTGGAGATACATCTACGCACCGGTGCAGACCCTCGCCACGCCGACCAACTGGTGAGAGGTGTTACCATTCTGCCTTATGGCCTGGGAAAACAGACACGAGTCCTCGTATTTGCCAACGGGGAAGCGGCGGAATTGGCTCGCCAGGCCGGGGCTGACTACGTTGGAGAAGATGACCTGATTCAGGAAATAGAAAATGGCTGGATCGGGTTCGACGTGGGTCTTGCGGTCCCGGATGTCATGAGCAAGATAGGTCGTCTGGGACGTGTCCTGGGCCGTCGAGGCCTGATGCCCAATCCCAGGACCGGGACCATGGTTCAGCCCAGGGACTTGCCCAGAATCATCGAAGAGGCCAAGAAGGGCCGTCTGGAATACCGCATGGACAGGACGGCCATCATCCACTCGCCGGTCGGGAAAATCAGCTTTCCCCCGGACCAACTCCTGGGTAACACCGCTTCCCTGGTGGACGCGGTGGTAAAATCCAGACCCGCAGCAGTTAAGGGTTCCTACATCAGATCCGCCTATCTCTCCAGCAGTATGGGACCCAGCGTAAAGCTGGACCTGACCAACCTACTCACCCTGAAGCCGGACGCCTAGAGGGGACTATCACGTCATGCCGGCACGTCATACCGGGTTGTCAAGACTGTTGACACTAATCTAATTTAGAGGTAAGGTCTAGCTACAAAACGTGAGATAGACAAGCCGTAGACAGCGGGCCCTCAATACGCAGGGGTTAAAAACACAGCCCGCCGAGGTGACGCGGGAGCGTCAAGTCAGCGTGTCCAACCATCCAGTCAGCCGGATTTCTCAGAGCACCCGGCTCAAGTGGGACCCAAGGTTGGACAACCGGACAAAAGACATCCCCCTGCACCATCGGTGTGGGGAATTTTATTATAAGGCGGAGTCGAATCTATGCCCACGCAGAAAAAGATAGATACCGTAGACGAGCTACGGGACAAGTTTACCAAGTGTACGATAACTGTAGCGACCGATTATACCGGTCTATCGGTCAATATGATGACGGACCTGCGGCAGAAAATGCGAGAGAAAAACGTAGAGTATCGGGTTGTGAAGAATAACCTCACGTACCTGGCTGCCGATTCCGCCAACAGACCCCAGATAAGGGATGTCGTGCAGGGGCCTACGGCTCTGGCCCTTGGCTACGAGAACCCTACGGAGGTGGCAAAAGCGCTGGTGGAGTACATCAGAGTGAACCGCTCCCCATTAGCCATAAGAGGGGGGGTGCTGGATAACCGCACTTTAACTCCTGATGAAGTGCTGTCCCTCTCCACCCTCCCTCCAAAGGAAGAGTTGCTGGCCCAGCTTTTGGGACAGCTACAGTCACCCATTGCGAGCCTGATGGGCCAATTGCAGGCTCCCTTGAGCAGGCTGGCGGGCGCGCTAAATGGGCCCTTGGTCTCTCTGACTATTCTGCTTCAGCAGAGGGCGGAGCAGCTGAAATCTCAGGAAGGTGCAAGCTAATTTTCTCATTTCGAAAGGAGGAACTATCACTATGACCAAGGACGAGGTTCTTGAGGCGATAAAGCAGATGTCCGTGCTGGACCTGGCCGACCTGGTAAAGTCCCTGGAGTCCGAGTTCGGCATCACTGCCGCAGCTCCAGTTGCAGTAGCGCAGGCGGCTGCGCCGTCCGCCGCCCCCGAGGCGGCAGCCGCAGCCCCTGATGAGGAACAGTTCGAGTTCAGTGTCGTGCTTCAGGACATCGGCGCCAACAAAATCAACGTAATCAAAGCAGTCCGGGAAGTAACCACCCTCGGCTTGAGGGAGGCCAAAGAGCTCGTAGAAAGTGCGCCCGCCCGTGTCAAAGAAGCAGTGCCACGGGAAGAGGCCGACAAGGTAAAATCAGCGCTCGAGGGGGCCGGGGCCACTGTCAACGTAGAATAGACAGAGTGCCGCCCTTTCGGATGTCAGCCTTGGCCGATGGCGCTCCAGGCAAACTGACACATGGTCAGTAATTCCTCTTCCACCTTTGATGGCGAAAGGCAGGGATGGGTATGAAACCACCCATCTCTGCTCCACCCCACTAGAGGAGAATACATTGTTCGAGTCTCATCACAACACACTCGGCAACATGGAGGTGGGCCTTGAGTAGGCGCAAGGATTTGGAACGGTTTTTGGACCGCCGACGGCTCAATCCGGAATACGCGGGCTTCCGCGGTTACGAATCTGAGCCTGATAGAGCAGGAAACACCCCCCTTCAGATGGTCACCTGCTCGGTATGTGGCAGAAGGCGTAACGTAGCAGTGGGGACCGCTATGGAAGAAGGAGACAGCTACGTCTGTCTAAGCTGCCGCGAGGAAGCTGAAGGGGAAGCCCCGACGGAAGCGCCTGTGCCCAATCATAGTGAAGAAGTCGGCAGATAGGTCTACTCTCCGCTACCGGAAACTGGGCAGCAAGTCATCCAGGTAGTCGTATGCCCTGGTAAGCTGAGCATCAACGCCAAAGGCGCTATCCTCTTCCGTAAGGTCCACTTCAATATCCGGCTCTATGCCGACCCCTTTTATGGGCTTGCCGGAGGGTGTGTACCAGTAGGATACCGGGATATAGATAGCGGAGCCGTCGCTCAGTTCCTTGAAAACATTCTCTGAGCCTATGCCCAGCGATTTCTTGCCCACGACTATGGCACGCCCGGCATCCTGTAGAGAGCCGGCCAGCGCCTCCGAAGCGCCACCGGTCAACTCGTTTACCAGGACCACCATGGGAAGCCTCTCGGTAGCTATACCCCCCTCCTGTATATGCCAGTCTTTACGCCGACCGTTCTTATCTACCTCATACATGAACAGCCCTTCAGACAAGAACTGGCTGGCTACCTTCTGGGCCGACCCGGCAGAGGCACCAAAGTTACTCCTGAGGTCAAGAATGAGCGCCAACATATCTACCTGCTGCAACTCCTCCAGAACATCCAGCATCTCATCGGGAGTATTCTCCTGAAAATCGGATATAAAGATATGGCCTATCGCCCCTGGCAACAGCCTCCGGTCCACGGACTCCACACCTATATCCCCTCTGATTATGTTGATTTCCATAGGGCCCTCTTCGTCAGCCCGATCTATAAGCAAGGTGACTCTAGTGCCAACCGGCCCACGCACCCTCTCGATAACCTCCTGAAAGCTCTTTCCTTCCACCGGTTCCCGGTCCACTTCCAACACTATGTCGCCCGATTCTATGCCCGCCTTTTCTGCGGGACTGTCGTTCATTGGCAACAGGACCATCTTTCCTTCCCGGTTTGCGACTGATGCCCCAATACCAAAGTAGGACCCTTTTAGCCTCTCCCGTGCTCGGTCGTAGGACTCGGGAGTCAAGTGTACTGCGGAATCGTCTCCAATGGTTTCCAATAAACCCCGAATAGCAGCATCTGCCAGAAGTTTATTGTCCACGTCGGGCCATTTCTCATTCAGCAGAACCCATGCTTTCCACACGTCAGTAAGCCCGCCGGGCACGTCTCCGGGTGGCCGGGCACGGATGCCGTCCAGCTCCGTCAAAAATGGGTAGGCAGACTTCTCGGCGGCGGCCAACATACTCATGACTGCGTTGCCGGTGGCCTCCTTTGAATCCAGCGTGTCCCCTTCCACGTAGAATTCCGTGATGAGGCCCCATGATTCCCATGCCAGGTTAACTTCGCCGGAGCTACCAGCCTCCTCCTGGCGGCAGGATATAAAAGTGACTGACGCCAGAAGAAATGTCAAGATGAATACACCTGTAAGAGAAAGCTTCCGTCCGGGTATGCGGATCATGGTCACAACCTTCGGGACATGTCTTAAGAATTTCATCCTCTACAAAATAGGATAATGTTGTGCTCTCGACAGTGTCAAGAGATGGCAACTATCCGGAGAGACAACGCAGTTCGTGTCATTGATTCTAGGAAGCAATGTAACTACAATACATAGTTAGGGCATCAATAACTCCGGGAAGAGGGGAGCTATGAGTTGGAAAGTATTCCTCCTGGTCGTTGCATCTCTATCTCTGTTGGTCCTGGTGGCTTGCAGCAGCAGAAGAGGCAGTGCTGACGTCCCAACGCAGAGTGCGGAAAACTCGGCTACGTCCGAGCGGGAACCTACAACGGCATCTTCCGGGTCAACCCCGGCCCCGGCGCAGAGTTCGGAGACGCGGCGTGGACAGCCCGGAGATAGAATTGCCGGAGGAAGACTGGTCAGGCTGGGTGGTGACCCCCCTACCCTGGACCCGCATCTGACCACCGATGCCACCTCTGCAACCTACATCGTGGAGGTGTTTGGCGGCCTGGTAACCATAGACAGGGACCTGAACATTGTACCGGACATTGCCAGAAACTGGAACATATCCCCCGACGGCAGGATATACACGTTCTATCTACGAGAGGACGCCAAGTTCCATAGCGGCAAAACGGTGACCGCTCAAGACTTCAAATGGTCTCTGGAGCGCGCTACAGACCCTCTCACCGCTGCGCCCGTCGTTGATGAATACCTGGGAGACATCATAGGTGCAGAGGCCAAACTCGACGGCGACGTTAGGGAGGTGAGCGGCATACGGGTCATAGATGAGTACACCCTGGAAATAGCTATAGATGAACCCAAGTCCTATTTCCTGGCAAAGCTCACTTATCCCACTGCATTTGTTCTGGACCAGGAGAACGTGGAGAGCAACCGCCGGTGGTTCCGGGCACCCAACGGAACCGGACCGTTCAAGCTCCAAGAGTATGTGCCGGGTGAGACCATGCTTCTGGCCCGCAACGGAAGCTACCATCTGGGAGCACCTTTCCTGGAAGAGGTTGAATTCATCCTTAGTGGCGGGACCGCTATGCTGATGTATGAGAACGATGAGATACAGATAACAGGTGTGGGAATTGCCGATTTGGACCTTATTCTTGACGCCAAAAACCCACTAAATCCCCAACTTAACCGTGCCCCGCCGTCCTTCAGCACCGACTATATCGGTATGAACGTAAACGAGCCTCCCTTCGATGACCTCAAGGTAAGGCAAGCCCTGAACTATGCAATAGATAAGCAGGCAATTTCCAGAGACGTACTTGCCAATCTGGTCGTACCGGCAACAGGGATACTGCCTCCGGGATTCCCCGGCTACAATGCCAGCCTAACGGGTTATTCTTACGACCCGGAGAAAGCACGGCAGCTCCTGAGCGAATCAAAATATGGGGGTGACCTGGAAAACCTCCCACGCATTATTCTCACCACAGCCGGTAGTTTCGGCTCAAGCGTGGGCCTCGACCTAGAGGTGGTCCTGGAGATGTGGCGGCAGAACCTGGGGATAGAGGTGGAGATACTACAGACGGAGTTCGCTACCTACCTGCAGGACCTTGTAAAACGCCGGTTCCAGATGTTCCAAATCGGATGGATCGCCGACTATCCCGATCCGGAGAACTTCCTGGACATACTGTTCCACGGCGACAGCACAAATAACCACACAGGATTCGACAACTCTGAAGTGAACAATCTTCTCGAAAGGGCAAGGGTTGAGCAAAGCGAAGACGTGAGGTACGATCTGTACAATAGGGCAGAAGAGCTAATCATTGAGGAAGCTCCCTGGATTCCCCTGTGGTACAGTGGGGAGCAATTTGTACTGGTGAAGCCCCACGTGCAAGATTACATCCTGGCACCGCTGATTATTCCCAAACTCAGGTTCGTGTACCTGACAGTGAAGTAGGGACACGACTTGTCTGTCTCCACCCACAGCACTCAGCAGTCCAACCCGGTATGTAACGGAAGGGGACTACTGAGCCATGAATAGAGAGCTAAACATTCACCCCCATATCAGCCTTCCCACATCGAGGGAGAAGGGACTATTACGCTCCTCAATAAAGGGGGAGTGTAACAGTGGGGGTGGGTTTAGATGCTCACTCAAGGACTAATAGTATGTGGGTCTATGTAGCCCGAAGACTTATGTGGACCCCCGTGCTTCTCCTGGCAGTATCTTTCATAACCTTCACACTAGGCCGCTTTGGTCCGGGAGACCCGGTCCAGATACTCATGGGGCAGCGAACCAACCCCGAGGCTGTGGAAAGGCTCAGGGAACAGTACGGCCTGGACAAGCCTGTCCTAGTACAGTACGGGATTTACGTCAAGGATGCCTTGCAAGGAGATTTCGGGGAGAGCTACAAGTACAGGGGAAGGACGGTACGCGAGCTTGTTGTTAAACGTATGTGGGTCTCAGCTCAGTTGGGGATCGCCGCCTCAATTATAGCTCTGGTCCTGGGTATACCCCTGGGATTTTTCGTCGCCCTGAAACAAGGCACGTGGCTGGATACCGTGACGGTAAGCGTCACCATATTCTTCATGTCCGTCCCCGTATTTCTGACCGGTCCGGGCTTGCTGATTGTATTTTCCCTGTGGCTAGGCGTACTTCCCACCCACGGTTGGGATGGATTCTTTAGCGCTTCGATTATCATGCCCGCTATGGTATTGGGTCTGCCCGGAATCGCAGGTCTGACCAGGCTTACCCGGGCCAGCACCCTTGAAGTCCTGGGCCAGGACTATGTGCGTACAGCCAGGGCCAAGGGACTCCGGGAGTTCGTGGTGCAATACCGCCACATCATGAGGAACGCCCTGATACCCATATTCACGGTGGTGGGCCTTTCCCTCGCTACACTCATAGAAGGCGCCTTCATCACCGAGTTCATGTTTGGCATTCCGGGTATCGGACAGCTGGCAATCGAATCTATATTCGCCAGAGACTACCCAATCATCATGGCGCTGACCCTCGCCATCGCAGCCGCATTCGTAATTGCCAACCTGATTGTGGATATTGGCTACCGGTTCATTGACCCAAGGATACGCTATTAGGACGGAAGAAATCCTCCCGGTAGATGGGGAACATCGGGAGAGAGGATGCCTCATTAAGAGGAGCTATGGCTGCTGAGAAAGAAGATGCCGTCATAATGGACGGAGCACGGGGAAGGAGCCTCTGGTCTCACTCCTTGCGCCGTTTACTACGGAAGAAAGTGGGCATGACCTGCCTGGTGGTAATCTCGGTGATATATCTGGCAGGAATTCTCGCTCCCTGGGTCACGCCCTACGACTATCGAATGCAGGACTTGTCGGCAATCAAGGAGGGGCCGTCTTGGAGTCATCCTTTTGGGACTGACAGGGTAGGGAGGGACTACCTCACCCGCATCATATACGGGCTGCGTACCACGGTGATAATTACCATCGCCTCCATACTCACAGGCAGTCTGTTCCTGGGTATAGGGCTGGGCCTAATATCAGGCTATTTCGGGAAGCTGGTGGACTCGGTGATTATGAGAGTAGGGGAAGTGTTCTTAGCCTTTCCCGGTATACTGCTCGTGCTCCTGATTGCCGCTACCCTCAGACCCCGAGTGGTAGAGTTGGCAAGGGGTTTCGAGGATGCCACCGGGCTGAACATTGTCAGTTTGGGCATAGTGGACTACTTTGTGGTGTTTGGGTCCCTGGCTGCCTTCTCATGGGTCGGCATGGCGAGGCTGGTACGAGGCCAGGTACTATACACAAAACAGGCCCAGTACGTGGAGGCAGCCCAGGCCATAGGGGCCTCTACTAGGCGTATCCTGGCGGTCCACGTACTTCCAAACGTGCTCAGCCCTGTGATAGTGCTGGTGTCAATGGGTATGGGCGGCGCTGCCGGGGCGGAGATAGTCCTGAGCTGGCTGGGAATAGGCATTCAGCCACCTACACCGAGCCTGGGTGTTATGATTTTCGAGAACGGTAATATAAGCGTTCTACGTACTGACCCACATCTGCTCCTCTTCCCGGTGGGCGCAATAACCGTTCTCATCTTTGCCTTCAATTTGCTAGGCGACGCCTTGAATGACGCATTCAACCCAAGGGCCCGATGATCGCCTGAAAATTGGCCTTACACCCCACCCTTCTCCGAACTGGGAGAGGGGTTGTCGAAGCGCTGGTTATTCCCGGTAAGCCCGTCAGGGTAGGAGAGGTAGGAGCATTACTGCCTCCGACGGACCGGTCGTAGCCTGCGAAGGAGACGGTTCTTCCTCAAGCCCCATTTGGCATTCAGGGCCAGGAACGGCCCACCCAGTAGGGCAGCCAGCGCAATATCTATGGGTATGCTTCCGGCCCCTTCCGGGGGACCACTACAGCTTCTGGCAGCCCTCGGGCTCGCACCATCATCCAACGTGCCAGGACGTTCGGAGGTGTCCCCTGTGGCTGACACGGGAGTGGACTCATTGGCTTCGCTTGGGGCGCTCTCAGCCTGTGGGTCGGGTGCAGCAGGTTCAGGTGTCTCAGAGAACTGACGCTCAAGCTCAGCCGGCGATGGCAACGGCTCCAGCCCTACGGCCCGCCGCCACTCGGTATCCAGACCATATTGATCGAATCCATAGGCCCTGTTCAACGCTTCATCTACGGAGTTGCTTGCCTGAAACGCATCCATCAGATCGGCCATCTTCTCCTCACCGTAACGGTCTATGAGGTAAGAGACGACTGATTTCCCCTGGCCATAGGCAATGAGTATGTCATCCGGCTCCCCGCTGAATTCTTGCTGGTACCACAAGGGCTTGAGACGGCGGGTGAAAACCGCGTAGTTAAGCGCCCAATCGTACTGAGGCGTCTTGTCCACGTTCCCAAACTCGGCTAGTCCTTCGTTAAGCCATACGGGAACCCTGGTGTAGCCCTGCCCGGCGGCATCTGCCACGAGGATATGGGTAATTTCGTGGGAAGCTATTCCCATGACGGTAGTATCGGAAGCGAGCACAAGCACCACACGTTCTACAGGGTAAGCTTGACCTTCGGTGCGAAGGTCCTCTCTAACGGCCTGAGACCGGAAGGGCAAGGCCCTGGCCATGTCCCTGTAATTACTGTAAGCCACCACCTTTATGGGTTCATCAAGCTCCACGCCCAATACGCGGCCCATCTCCTTAACGGTCTGCCGGGTTGCCCCAAGCACCGTCTGAGCTCGCTTTTCCACGAAGTCGCCATAATAATAAACGGTAATGAATCCGTCATCACCGGCAATTGATTTCCACTCCAAAGACTCATCGAGATAGAGGTATTCCCGGTCCTCCGTTTGAAGCACCCTCCCGGCAGTATCTCGGATTTCATAGTAGTATCGAATGACTGTGCCGGGGGGCCGGTGGTTCGGCCCGATTCCGGTGTCCATGACATACTCGCCGTCAACTTCCTCACCCGGTATTATATCCAGGTATCCGTAGGTGCTACGCTCAGTGCCCAGAGGTTTCAGGAACACCCGTACCTCATTTATGGGATCGGGGCCGGTCGCAGCGATGTTAAAAATGACGTTGTCAGGGAACTTGCTGTCCACCTTCTCGGAAATGATGCGAATCTCGCTGGGGTCAGGGGGATCAGCCTCCTGTCCCAACACAACGGTCAGAGGAAGTGCGAGCGCCGCCATCAGGGACATCACCAGAAGCGGCAAAATGATTCGTACAACTCTCCGGCTTTCCTGAGTACGAGATTTGCTGCCCATTGAAATCACGCCCCTATCCTCCGGCCCGTTGGAAGTCGCCTCTATAACTAAATTGTATATGTTGCAACAGGGTTTGTCCAAAAGTAGCGGGTGGCAGGGCCAATGTAGACTGATACGCGGCTACGTGACCTTGACTTACACTGTGTGAGACCATATACTAGGCATCGTTCGTGGTAGCAAAAGTGAGGTTTCCCTCTTGTCCCTGGCAACAGCATGGCCTTCCGGTTGTCACCCCCAAGCTATGGCGAAGAGTTATCCCTCCGTAGACCAATGCGCTGCCCCACGTTCATCTTTACCCAAAATATGAGATAACTTGAAGGCTTTACCCCGGCAACGGTAGGAGATATGGCACATGGATAAGAAGAAGATCGTGGTTGTGGGTGGTGGAACCGGAAACCACACCACCCTCAGCGGTCTGAAATACGAGGACTGCGATCTCACCGCAGTAGTCGCCATGACCGATAGCGGCGGGAGCTCCGGTCGGCTCAGAGCGGAGTTGGGTCAACTGCCGCCGGGCGACATCAGACAATGCCTTGTGGCCCTTGCACCCGATGACCGCTCCAGCGCATTGATGGCACGTCTTCTCGATTACAGGTTTAACGCCGGGAGTGGCCTAAACGGGCATAGCTTTGGCAACCTGTTCCTCACAGCCCTTACGGAGATAACGGGCAATACCGCCACCGCTATAGAAGAGGCTTCCCGTATGCTCTCCATAAGGGGGACTGTACTGCCGGTTACCCTTACCAAGTCAACGCTTATAGCTTGCTTGAAAGATGGCTCCAGCATCGTCGGCGAAGCCAACATAGACCAGCGCAACGAAAATCTGGACGTACCTATAGACTACGTCTATCTGGAACCCAAAGCTTACGCCTACCCACCGGTCCTGGAGGCTATCGAAACTGCCGACGCCATAATCATGGGGCCAGGCGACATTTACACCAGCATCCTTCCCAATTTACTGGTGGAAGATGTATCGGAGGCAATCAAGAGTTCAAACGCTCTGAAGATATGCCTGTGTAACCTGATGACCAAGCCGGGAGAATCCGACGGGTTCAACGCATCCGACTTTGTGAACTTGATACGGGAATACCTGGGTACAAGCAACTCCTTGGACTATCTGGTGGTCAATAGCGCCCCCTATCCCGAAAGACTCTTACAGAGGTATAGCTCCTCCGGGCAATATCCGGTGGATGTTGACCTTCAAGAGTGCAGTAAGACGGTAAGGAATGTGGTACAGGAGCCCCTGCTATCCGCCGGTGTATATCTCCGCCATGACTCCCATGCCCTTGCGGGAACCATAATGGGCATCCTGAAATCAGAGGCCCCCCATTCAAGGCGCACTATCCACGCCTAAGCACACCCTAAAGAGACGAAAAAGATACTGTCATTCTCGGCCTCGGCCCATTCAAGCTAGAGTTCCGGGCTTGCGCCAAGAGTTGGACCTTTCACTCCCTCATCATGGCGGTACACTGAAAAGAGTATATCAAAATGTGTGGCATCGTTGGTTATTTGGGGCATAAAGAGGCGTGGCCCATAGTCCTAACCGGACTCCAGCGTCTGGCATATCGGGGCTACGACAGCGCCGGTATAGCAATCATCTCCCCTTCAGGCCAACTGGAAGTCCATAAGTCTGCCGGGAAAGTTGAAGAAATCGAGATTTCACAGGTGGCCGGATTCCCCAAGGGCCACTTGGGACTGGGCCATACGCGCTGGGCTACCCACGGCAAACCCACCGATGCCAACGCTCATCCCCACACCGATTGCGGTGGCGACGTAGCGGCAGTACACAATGGGATTGTGGAGAACTACCTTCAAATCAAAAAGAGACTTCTTTCCCGGGGCCACACCCTGACCTCAGAGACGGACACCGAGGTGATAACCCATCTCATTGAGGAAGGTCTCGAAAACGGTCTGAGCTTCGAGGAGGCCTTCGCGTCAATGGGCGCTCAGCTCCAGGGATCTCAGGCTATTGTGGCCGTCCGTAGAGGAGAGTCCGGTCGGAAGCTCCTGGCTATGCGCCTGGGTAATGCCGGAGGCATCGTAGTGGCTCACCGCCCCGGAGAATCAATGGTCAGCAGTGACCTTCAGGCAATAGCATCCTTCACCGACAGTGTCAGCTTCTTGGAGGATGGCGAGACGGCTATCCTGACGGAAGATAAAGTTGAATTCTTTGGTCCTGGTGGTAAGCCCATCGAGAAACGTTCTCAACCAATCTCCCAGACGGTTGGGTGGGTGGACAAAGAGGGCTACAAACACTTCATGCTCAAGGAGATAATGGAGCAACCACAGGTAGCGGCCAACGCTCTAAGTGGACGGGTGAACTTTGAAAGAGGTGAGGTGGTCCTGGATGATTTCCCTCTTTCCGAGAACGAGATTAGATCCCTTCAGAGAGTGGTGCTAATAGGATGTGGGACCAGCCTCCACGCAGCTATGGTAGCGAGGTATCTACTGGAGGACCTGGCCGGCATCCCGGCTGAGGTAGACAACGGGTCGGAATACCGCTACCGGAGCTTCCATGCGGATGAAAAAACACTGGTCATCTCCGTAGGTCAATCCGGAGAAACCGCCGATACCCTGGCAGCGATGTCATCGGTCCTGGAAAAGGGTGGCAGGCTATTCACGATATGCAACGTTGAAGGAAGCCAGGCAACCCGTCTGGCTGAGGGCACGCTGTATATGCGGTCCGGGCCTGAGATAGGTGTAGCCAGCACCAAGACCTTCATCTCGTCTCTAGTCGCCCTCTCCCTCCTATCCGTCTATTTGGGGCAAATCAGGGGGTCTACCGACCCTGCCCGCTCGAAGGAAATAGTGAGTGAGTTGGCCCGCGTGCCCCATCTCCTGGGTAGGGTCCTAGCGAATCAGGAACCCTATGAGAGGCTGGCAAGGCAGTACCATAGGTACGATAACTTCCTGTATCTGGGCAGGGGGATCACTTACCCCATAGCCATTGAAGGGGCCTTGAAGCTGAAGGAAATAAGCTACATCCACGCTGAAGGATACCCTGCCGGTGAGATGAAACACGGCCCCATCGCCCTCATTGACCCCAGTATGCCCGTTGTGGCCATCGCGCCTCACTGCTCCCTGTATGACAAGATGGCCAACAACATCAGGGAAGTGAAGGCCAGGGATGGCGTGGTGATTGCCATCGCCACAGAGGGGGACCTGGAGCTTCCTCCCCAGGTGGATGAAGTCCTGTACATACCCCACTGCCCCGAAATGCTTACCCCTCTTTTGGCGGCGGTGCCATTACAATTGCTGGCCTACCATATAGCCGTGCGACGCGGCTGCGACGTGGACCAGCCCCGCAATTTAGCAAAATCCGTAACAGTTGAATAGGGCACCTAGTCCTCATTCCAACCCACACGAACCAACCCGCACGGAGCTTAACGCATCAGGGCTTCTTCATTCCCGGAGCTACGCGATTACAGACCTTCACCCCCCATCATTCCGAGAACCGGAGCGAGGATGAATCCAAAAACCCTCGTGACCAGGACGACAACGCAGACAGGGGCTTTAGACTCCTCGCTGTCGCTTGGGGAGACAATGAAAAGGCCCTGATTATGGGTATCGCTTCTATTGCTTCTGCTTACGCTGGACATATAGTGGTAGGTAGATGTAGCTCTGCCTAGTCTGTAGTTGTGATGTGGGAGAGACATTTGGTAAGGTGATGTTCACCTTGATACACGGAAGGGCTGGTGGTAGGATAAAGATGCTTTGCAGATTAGGCTAATATGGCGAGGAGAGGAATGTCAATGACCGCTCCCAACTTCGCCGACAAGACCATCTGGACGGGCGATAACCTGGACACCCTCCGGGGGATGAACAGCGAGTCGGTAGACCTCATTTACCTAGACCCGCCCTTCAACTCCAATCAGAACTACGCCGCCCCCGTTGGGAGCAAGGCGGCGGGCGCTGCCTTCAAGGACACATGGACGCTCTCGGACCTTGACCTTGCCTGGATGGGGCTGATAGCCGACGAGCAGCCCGCGACGGCCCACGTCCTGAAGACGGCTGGCCTCACCCACGGCAAAGGGATGCAGTCCTACCTCGCCATGATGGCCGTGAGGCTGATGGAGATGAGGCGTGTGCTGAAGGATACGGGGAGCATCTACATCCACTGCGACCCTACGGCCAGCCACTACCTCAAGCTCCTCATGGATGCTGTGTTCGGTCGGTCGAACTTCCGGAATGAGATTGCCTGGATACGGACTAGCTCACACAGCGACGCAAAGCAGTATGCGAGTGTGTCGGACCGTTTGCTTTTCTATGCTTTCGAGGAGTCCACATGGCACACACAACACCTGACGCTAGGGGAGGCCTATGTTGCTCGGGACTACCGTTATACAGATGAAAGTGGACGCTACAGAGTGGACAACCTGACCGGGCCGGGATTGTCAAACGGAGAATCCGGCGAGCCGTGGCAAGAGTATGACCCCGGCCAAAGTGGACGGTGCTGGAGTGTTCCGAAAACAGGCAACTACGCTCAATGGATTGAAGAGAACCTGATTCCTGGATACACAGCGATGGCGAGCGTTCATGCTCGATTGGATGCGCTTTCTCGTGCAGGACTGATTAACTGGACACAGGGAGGATACCCACGCCTGAAACGGTATCTCGAAGCGTCCAAAGGTGAAGCCGTCTCCGACTTCATCAGCGACATTCAAAACGTCAACAACCGGGCGAAGGAGCATGTCGGCTACCCCACACAGAAGCCCCTGGCTCTCCTGGAGCGCATCATCAAGGCCTCCTCCAACGAGGGCGACATGGTGCTCGACCCCTTCTGCGGGTGCGCCACCGCCTGCACCGCCGCCGACAAGCTCAACCGCAGGTGGGT
This sequence comes from Dehalococcoidia bacterium, assembly GCA_965219825.1. GTDB lineage: Bacteria > Chloroflexota > Dehalococcoidia > Lucifugimonadales > JAGWBF01 > JAGWBG01. Next base: position 283,385 of record OZ244792.1, read on the forward strand.
GGGCATAGACATATCCCCCAAGGCCGTCGAGCTGGTCAACATGCGTCTCCAGCAGGCTATGGGCAGCCTCTTTCATCACGGCTACCTCACGGCTCGCACCGACATACCCCGTCGCACCGACATTGACGCCCCCAAGAACTACCGCCAGAACAAGCACGTCCTCTTCGGCCAGCAGGAGGGGTTGTGCAACGGCTGCCGGGGGGACTTCCCCTTCAAACTCTACGAAGTTGACCACAGGGTTCCCCGCTCTCGTGGCGGGACTGACCACATAGACAACCTTCAACTGCTGTGCTCAAGCTGCAACCGGATAAAGGGCGACAGACCCCAGGAGTACCTGATGGCACGGCTGAAGGAGATGGGAGTCCCCGCATAAAAGGCAGTCTCCGGCCTAGGAGCTTTGCACTTAGCCCATGAAAGGCAGTCCAATGACCGAAGACCTGAAAGCCGAGTTTCATAAAGCAATGCTGAACACCTATGACGTCGCCGCCAAACAAGGCTATCGTGCCACTTATTTTTTGCGAATGGTCTCTGAACGCGGTGGTTGGGGGGCAGCCAAGCAGCTACTCAGCACATCTGAAGAGCAGACGGGGTTGACCAGACTGTGGGAACTCGATTTACTTCACATCTCTGTGGAGGCTCTCGTTCAGCAAGAACCGTGGGCCAAACTCTTCAGCGACGCTGAACGACAAACGGCACTGGACCGACTGAAATCCTACCGATACTTTGATGAAAGATAGCCTCCGCCAACACAGTCTTTATTGTACAGACAGAAAGGCTTGGCAAACCATCAAATCATCTGTACAATAAAAATGTGGAATACGAATGGGATGCGGCCAAGCGGCGAGACAACCTGGCGAAGCATCGCGGCGTTGACTTCTCAGGCATGGAGGCTTTCGAGTGGGAAACTGCCGCTATCGCATCAAGCTCCCGACATGTGAAGCCCGCTATACCGCTCTCGGATATATTGGAGACCGGCTATATTACGTGGTCTACACCATGAGGGGAGACAAATGCCGCATCATCAGCCTACGCAAGGCCAATCCTAGGGAGGAGAGACAGTATGCCCAAGCTTAAGCCAACCCACATCAGTCCCACACCGGAAGAGGAGGAAGAGATCAAGAAGGGCATCGCTCTAGACCCTGACGCCCCGGAGTTGGACGATGAATGGTTCGCCCGCGCTCGACCTGCTATTGAGGTACACCCTGAGCTGGTGGAATATTCCCTCCGGAGGCGCGGCAAACAAAAAGCTCCAATCAAGGAGCGGGTGACACTACGACTGGATGCTGACATAGCGGCCCACCTCCGTTCCAGTGGCCCTGGTTGGCAGACGCGGCTCAATGAGACGCTGCGCCGAATTGTCTTCAGGCCGTAACATGAAAGGCTCCATCTGGTTCGAAGACGTGATAGACAAGATGCCCACGTATCTGAAAACGCTTGAAGCCTGCTCACTCATGAGCATGGACACCAACGAAGAACGGAGGAGGCTTGGCGACAATCTGCCCGCGAGGGGCGTCTACGTTCTATATGAGGGAGGCAAACCGAAGTACGTAGGGAGGTCAGACCGCCTCAAGGAACGGCTTCTGGAGCATGGGCGATCAAGCAGCATATCCAATGGCGCTACCCTCGCCTTCCAGATCACTACGAACGAGTTCCAGAAAAGGCACCCCGGTGCATCTTCTATGAAGAAAAACGCCTTGGAAGCAAACCTTCAGTTCCAAGACCTTTTTGTTGCAGCCAAGAATCGTGTTAGGAAGATGGACATCCGTGTTGTGGAGATTCAGGACGCCATCGAGCAGACGATATTTGAGGTGTACGCTCATATGACGTTGGGTACAGAATACAACAGCTTCCATAACCATTGAAATGAAAGGCCCTCGCCACCAATGTAGCCCCGGCTCCCTTCCCAGGAGTCGCTACTCAAGGGGGTTTCAGACCTGTCTGCTCAGGCAGGGAGTCCATCTCGTGGGTGGCGTAGCGTAGCGGTACACCTATTCCAATGTCCTGGCCCCGATATGCTCCAAGGCGACCTTGGCCAGGAAGCCCGAGCGTGTCTCGCTCTCCCGCTTGGCCCACTTATCAATCGTGGCAAGCATACGGGATTGCACAGTTATGTTAACTCGCACCGCTTTATTGGGGATGCCTGCCAAGTTCACGCCTACGAAACCCCAAATACCGTCCCGGTAGTCCTTATTTGCGGTATCACTTGGATGGGCCTCGTCGGGGGAAGCGGTTCCCCGTCGGACAGCATCCCCTCAATATGCAACAGTATCGCCTCTTGGACGGCCCAAAAGGCATCATCCAGGGTATCACCGCCGGAGAAACAGCCGGGCAGGTCGGGGACCGTAACCCCATAGCTGCTTCCCTCATCTTTGTGGACCACAATGGCAAATCGCATCAGCGTTCCCTCCAATCCCAGCCTGCTTGCCGGAAAATGCTCCGGAGTGTGCCTGGTGGTACGTCATTCTCAGGATGCGCGACGGTTACCCCTCCAGGCTTGCCGGGATGGGTAAGGTTGAAGACACCCTCAACTTGTACTTGTTGACGACACGTGGCCTTCAGAGTATCCTTGTCACAAGTGTTAACGAAGGGAGTTGATATGTCTGACCAAGAAGGGAAGCCTCAAGTCAGCGAGACCCCAATGAACGTTACCGTCTGGTATGACTATATCTGACCCTGGTGCTATATCGGCCTGGAAAGGGTCGACAGGTTGAGAGAGGAATACAACGTCACGGTAGAAGGCAAGGCGTTTCTCCTACGGCCCGACATACCCAAAGAGGGTGCTCCTCGCCAACCCCGGCCGGGTGAGGAAGACGGTCTCCTCAGCGAACCCCTGCGTACCTACGCCGAGCAGGCCGGCCTGATTATGCGAAGGGCTCCCCTAACGTCTTATACCATGTACGCCCTGGAAGCCACCGAGTACGCCCAGCAGCAGGGGCAGTTCGATGCGTTCCACCTCGCCGCCTACAAGGCATACTGGGAGGACGGCAAGGACCTGGGCGACATAGCGGTGATTGAGGAGCTTGCTCTGAAGTGTGGCCTGAACTGGCCGGAGCTTTCGGAGCGTCTGGATTCGGGTTATTACAGGGAGACTGTACTTGCCCAGTTCCAACAAGCCAGGGGCATGAACATACGCGGAATTCCCGCCTTCCTCATAGGCAACCAGCTATTTACCGGAGCCCAGCCCTACGAGATATTCAAGCTGGCGTTTGCCAGGGCCAGTGAGAGTATACAAGCCTGAGCGAAGCGAAGGATCTGAACTCCTTGTCTTCTTGGGTGTGCAGTTGCCCAAGTATTTTGGATTCTTCACTTCCGCCTGCTAAAGCATCAGACGGAAGAAAGTCTGCCCTGCCTTCCCAAACGGCTGAAGCAAGCAACGCAGGGGCACAACGAGTCATTCGAGAGATGTGCTAAACCATGCACGACGTTGCCTTCTCGATCAAATTTCATAGCAATTTGGTCAAAGTCGCCTGTCAACTTAGCATGGTATCTGCCATAAATTGCATTTGCGCAGAAATCTGCGTATGCAACAGCCGTGTATCCTGAGCGGGCGCGAATAAGGGCACATCCGCCACATTATGCAAGGAGCCCCAGCGTGTGCCGGTCGTCCGGAGATGGCGGGACAATACTCCAATGGCCTTTTCATAGCTGGACTCGGCCAGTACGACCAAACCTCGTTGTTCTTCACGTCCCTCTGTTGATGCAATGCGATTGATTCGACTCAGAAACAAATCAAATCGCCTGATCAGTTCTTCAAATGCCCTCTCGTAGGGATCTTCCCTTCGTATGGCTGCGAATCTCTTTTCTACGGCGCACCCAAACAGAACTCCACCGCGCTCTCGAATTAAGCCATATACCCTGTTCTTCAGGTTTATTCGCTGCTGATTAGTCAGTTTGTTCCAGGGTTCTTCAACTTTTTCACCCTCACGGACCCTGAGACGTGAGGCATGAAAGAAAATAGTTCTCGCTTCTTCCGGGAAATACTCAGACTGAAGGGCATCGAGGTCTTGGCTGAACCAGTGGATCTCCCGCTCAAAAGCAGCAAGGCCACCCAACACAAAGTAGGTGGCCTCACGGTGTGCACCAGATTCGTCTAGGTAGAGTATGTACGTGAAGCACGCAGTCGGCGGGAGGTTTCCCTCCACACGGGCTTAGCTCGCAGCCCTACCGACTGACTATACGTTACACCAGTTCTGTCGGCTTGTCAACTCCAACCGAGTGCACAAGGAACGAAAACCTTCCACCAAGTTGATTCCAAACCTAGCGGAGCGGAGTGAGAAATCTCAGACGCAGAGGCTTATTCGAGGGCATAGATTTTAGGGGTCTATCCGGTGTCTTGAGGGGGATTCTGCATAACCTCTACAAGTTCCCGCACGCTCTGAGCGGACTTATTAAGGGCGGTCTGCTCGTCTTCCGTGAGTTTTATCTGTATTATCTCCTCAATGCCACTCTCCCCCAGTTTGACGGGGACCCCCATGTAAAGGCCGTCAATGCCATACTCGCCTTCCAGGTAGGCGCAGCAGGGGAGGATGCGCTTCTTGTCCAGCAGCACCGCCTCGGCCATCTGCGTTATGGCGGCTGAGGGAGCGTAATAGGCGCTCCCCGCCTTGAGTAGAGCCACTATTTCTCCGCCTCCCTGACGGGTCCGCTGTACCAGGCGGTCTATGGCATCCTGGGGTAGAAGCTCGGTGATTGGTATGCCGCCCACGGTGGTGTAGCGCACCAGGGGGACCATGTCATCACCGTGGCTTCCCAGGACGTAAGCCTGGACGTCCTCCACCGATACGTTCAACTCCTGGGCAATAAAGGTGCGGAACCGGGAGGTATCCAAGATGCCCGCCATTCCAAAGACTCGATGTCTCGGGAAACCGCTGATGCGGAAGGCGTGCTGGACCATAGCATCCAGTGGATTGGTCACAACTATCAAGATGCAATTGGGGGAGTGTTTGACCACTTCCTCGGTAACGCTGCCTATGATTTTCATATTGGTAAACAGCAGGTCGTCTCGGCTCATTCCTGGCCTACGGGCTATACCGGCGGTAATAATCGCCAGGTCCGAGTTGGCTGTCTCTTCATAGCCGTTGCTTCCCACAATCTGGGAGTCGGAACCCAGAACGGGGCCGGATTCCAGCATGTCCAGGGCCTTCCCCTGTGGCAGGTCCTCAACGACATCTACGAGAACTACGTCGGCGTAGCCCAACTCGTGTATACGCTGGGCTGCAGTGGCTCCCACGTTGCCCGCGCCAACCACCGTGACCTTCTTGCGCATGGTATCTCACTCCTTATTACAAAGCCGTCAGTTGGCTATTAGCTGACGTGGCTATCCGCCAGCCGACTGTTGAATGCGTTGGATGCTCGGAAGCGCCTAGCCTTGAACGTACTGGTCCCAGCGGGACTCCAATTTCGAGTCCTCGATAGTTTCCATTAGATAGTCGCCAAATTCCTTGCCTGTGCAGCCGGTGTCGCGGCCTGTGATGGTGATTCTTCTTTCGTACTGGCCACAGATGTCCAGGGCCTTGTGTAGCTTGTCGCCCTGGTCCTCGAAGCCGATATGGGTCAACAGCATAGCTCCGGCACGCATCATAGAGCTGGGGTCGGCAAACTGAGCGCGACCCTCCCTTACCATGCGGGGTGCGCTGCCGTGGATGGCCTCGAACATACCAAATCTCTTGCCGACGTTGGCACTGCCTGCGGTGCCAACGCCGCCCTGAATCTGGGCTGCTTCATCGGTGAGGATGTCGCCGTAGAGGTTGGGTAGTACCAACACCTGGAACTGCTTCTGACGTGCAGGATTGATAAGGGCCGCCGTCATGATGTCTATGTACCACCCCTCCCATTTGATGTTGGGGTACATCGCCGACACCTTTCTGGCAATGTCAAGGAACTTGCCGTCGGTGGTCTTGACTATGTTCGCCTTTGTGACCACCGTCACCGTGTCCTTGCCAGTCCGGTGGGCGTGGGCGAAGGCTGCGTCAATGATTCTCTCGGACCCCTGGCTTGTGATGACCCTGAAGTCAATTCCCAGGTCGTCAGTGACGTTTACACCCTGGCTACCCACCGCGTACATATCCTCGGTGTTCTCCCGGAAGAAGGTCCAGTCTATCCCCTGGCTGGGGATTCGGACAGGCCGGATATTGGCGAAGAGGTCCAACTCCTTGCGCATTGCCACGTTGGCGCTCTCCAGGTTGGGCCAGCCATCCCCTCGCTCAGGAGTATGGGTCGGACCTTTCAACGTGACGTGACAGTCCCTGATTTCGGCCAGGATATCGTCAGGGATACTCTTCATGCGTTCCGCTCGATTTTCTATGGTCAGGCCCTCGATAATACGGAAGGCGACTTTACCACTGGCTACATGGTCTTTCAATAGGAACTCCAAGACCCGCTGGGACTCGGCAGCTATGTATGGACCAATGCCATCACCACCTATCATGCCTACTTTGATGGGACTGATCTCGCTATAGTTTAGCCAATCGTCTTCAGCCTTGAGTCGTTCGACTCGCTCAAGTTGCTGCTCCAGTACAGTGCCGAAATGCTCTTTTGCTGCTTCGATTGCTTGTCTGCTAACCATGCCGACTCCTTTCCAGATGGTTGGTGTGTGAATATCAGAGTCCTTAAAGCTCTGGGACATTATACCCTGATTTGGTACGCGGGGGTAGCCCACCCTACGCTTCCAACTGGCTTGCCAGGGCTTCCGACTCGGTGACCGGAAGCTGGCACACGTAGTTCTGACACACGTAGACAGTGGGGCGGCCTCCCACCATACCCCGGTCCTGAAGGAGGGGAATATTCCGGGAGCTTTGTTCAAGGGCATCGGGTTCACTCCCCGCCACCACCTTGTTGGGCAGGTAGCGACCATATACCAAAGCCAGGAGGGTCTGGGTATCCGGGTCAGTACGTGGGCCTACCACAGCTATCTCCTTGGGTGTGGACAGGTAGAAGTCCAATGCACAGAGCCAATGGCCCATACCCAGGGGAGCGCCGGCCATGTATTGCTGCATGGAGCGGAGCGCCGCAGAACCCCGTCGAGCGTAGTCGCCATCTCCGGTGAGGACGGATAGGTGGAGCAATACGTCTACGGCCACTGAGTTGCCGCACGGGGTGGCATTATCGAACAGGTCCCTTGGGCGGACTATCAGGTCTTCGTGGTCCTTACCCGTATCGTAAAAGGCATTCTGGCCCTCATCCCAGAAAAGGTCAATCATGCTGTCGGCCAGGGACCGGGCCTCTTGCAACCACTGCGGGTCAAAGGTATCCTCATATAGGGCCAGAAGGCCGTCTGCCACGAACGCGTAGTCCTCGAGGTATCCCTTCAAGCCGGCTCGGCCATCTTTGTAGGTGCGCAATAGCCGCCCATCACGGCGCAGTTCCTTGAGCAGAAAGGAAGCGTTTGCTATTGCCGCTTCTCGGTAGTCCTCTCGGCGTAGGATAGAGGCTGCCTCTGCGAAGCTGCGCATCATAAGGCCGTTCCAGGCAGACAAAATCTTCTCATCGCGATTGGGATGCACTCTCTGTTCTCGCGCCTCAAGCAGGATGGGCCTTGCTCTACTGACTATTGCACCCAACTCCTCAACACTAACGCCGGCCTCGGTCGCCACGTCCTCCTCGGCCTCGGGCACGTTCAGGATATTCTTTCCCTCAAAGTTCCCCGCCTCAGTCACACCAAAGTACCCGGCGACCAGAACGCCGTCCTCCGGGCCCAGAATGGCCTCGATTTCCTCATCTGACCAGACGAAGAATTTCCCCTCTTCACCCTCGCTGTCGGCGTCCTGGGTCGAGTAGAAACCGCCCGAAGGGTCGGTCATCTCTCGTAGCACGTAGTCAAGGGTCTCCACGGCAATACGCTTATACAATGGATTGCCTGTCGCCTGGTATGCGTGGATATAGAGGCGGCTCAGGAGAGCGTTGTCATAGAGCATTTTCTCGAAATGAGGCACCAGCCAGTAGGGGTCGGTGGAGTACCGATGGAAGCCACCGCCAATCTGATCGTAGATGCCACCCGTTGCCATCCTCTGAATAGCCATGTCCACCATTTCCAGCGCCCTGGGACTCTTGGTCAGATGGTAATAGCGCAGCATGAATTCGTAGGTCATGGGCTGGGGAAACTTGGGCGCTGCTCCGAATCCACCGTTCTGATAGTCATAGCTTTGTCCCATAACCTGATACACCTGATGCAGGATGTCCGGGGTCAGGGCCTCAATTCCTCGCGGCACCTGGGCCACGTGCTGGAGGTGGGACAATAGCTGCTGGGTGGCCCGGACCACCTCGCCCCGCCGGGTCCGGTAAGCCTCTGCGACCCCCAGTAGCACATTGGGGAAGCCAGGCATGCCCCGCGAGTCTACCGGAGGGAAGTAAGTGCCTCCATAGAAGGGCCGCCCATCGGGTGTGAGGAACACTGTCATGGGCCATCCCCCACTACCGGTCAATGCCTGGACGGCGTTCATGTAGACGCTATCCAGGTCAGGTCGCTCCTCCCGGTCCACCTTGATATTGACGAAGTGCTCGTTCATAATGGCGGCGATTTCCGGGTCCTCGAAGGACTCCCGCTCCATTACGTGGCACCAGTGACATGCGGAGTAGCCAATGCTTAGCATGATGGGTTTGTCCTCTGCCAGGGCCTTGTGGAGGGCCTCCTCTCCCCAGGCATACCAGTCCACGGGATTATTGGCGTGCTGAAGGAGGTAGGGGCTTGTCTCATGTATCAGACGGTTAGGCATACGATTCCCTCTTTTCTACCCCGTTGAGTAGGGGCCTATATGGACTTGAGTCAACGCTTCCGTGTAGCATTTTATAGCTCCCACCATTTTCCTCTATTATAGGCCCGAATACCAGCCCCATTCCTGAAGCCCAGGGTCATTTAATTGTCACCCCGAGCGACAGCGAGCAGTAGGAGCAGTTCGCGAACTGCCCCTACTACGTTGTCGTCTTGGTCGCGAGGCTTCCTTAGATTCCTCGTCGCTCCGCCCCTCGGAATGACGGGCGGTGGGGGCCGCATAAGAGGATGAAAATGGATTTTCATAGCAATGACAGTGAAGGGTGAATAATCCCTTCCACCTTGATGGGGGAAGGTTAGGATGGGGGTGACTGTGGGGGCCTATATTCGCGTAACGTTGATAATTAGATGACCCCATCCCTGAAGTCGGGACGCCCCCCTCACCCCAACCCTCTCCCGCAAAGGTGAGAGGGGAACATTCAAGGGCGCTTACCCACACAAGATGGTTGATAAATCAGGCCGGGCAATGCTATACTCCCTACCATCGGAGGCAGAATCGGTCTTGCGAATGGTCAATCCGGAGAACGGAGATTAACAATGAGCAGCGAATCTCGAAGGTTAAACATTGATCTGGCCAGTATACACCCTCGGGATATGCTGTCCCTAGCCCAAGAGGCCGAGGAAGCAGGTTTCTACTCCATATCCGTAGGGGACAATGCAAGTGATTCCTATGTCGCATTGGCTGCTATAGCGGCGGTTACCGAACGGGTCAAGCTGGTCAGCAACATTGCCACCTGGACGCGTACCCCCGTCACTACTGCGCGTGCATGTCGCAGCCTGGCCTTGCTTAGCGGAGGCCGCTACATCTTTGGCCTGGGCAGTATGCCAAGAGCATGGAATGAGGACTTTCATGGAATCCCGGGTGAGGCTCCCGTCTCGCGTATGCGCGAGTACGTACAGTTGGTCCAGCTGCTATGGGCCGCCACGCCGGACACTCCGGTGGAATACGAGGGACGCTTCTATCGTGTGTCAGGGTACCGCGTTTACGAGCCGCCGCCACATCCCCATCTTCCCATCTACATTGGCGCCAGCCGGGGCAGGATGGTAAGAGAAACCGGGGAGTGGGCAGACGGTATCCTATTCAACTGGAACTACACCCTGCCCTGGCTAAAAAATACGGCTCTACCTGCCCTTTCGGAAGGCGCCACGCGGGCCGGTCGCTCTCTCGACGACCTGGAGTTGATGGCTGGTAGGTGGGTCTTCATCGTCGAAAGTCCTGCGCAAGCGGAGGAAGCGCGCGGCTCCCTCCGCCAAGGTATTGCATCGGTTTACCTGAACGTGGACTACCATCAGGAATTGCTAATCACTCATGGGTTCGGAGAAGAGGTAGCGGCGGCCAAGACTGCCCTGGCTCACGGTGACTTTGAGGGTGCTGCCAATTCCATCACCGACCGGATGGTGGATACATTTGCGATTATCGGCACTGCGGATGAGTGCCTTGAGCGTGTGGCTGAGTACACTTCTCTTGTAAATTCTTTCACAGTCTCCACCCTTACCGGGAGAATGTCCCGACCTGAAGGAATAAATGCGGTACGCAAATTGATACGGACCTTTGGCAGCTAGGCATCGGAACATCAGAAAATCAGTTGTCTAATATAATGCAATTAGCATGTAAAAGTTCCCCGGAATCATCAGAGACCCTGGAGACCCTTTCTGGACGGAGGTGTTGGCTATGAAGTGGGCTTCCGCAGTTTCAGCCGAACAGAACCTTGAAGGAGCGATTGAAGAATGCGTCTCATCGGTCCGTCAGAACTTGGGTGATGTCACCCCTGACCTTACAGTGGCTTTCGTCTCCGGCCATTTCGCTGCCCGGTACGAGGAGATTCCGACGATGCTCAAGGATAAGCTAGGGCCTACCATGCTCTTTGGCTGCTCCGCCGGGGGTGTGATTGGGGGTGGCCGCGAACTGGAGCAAAGCCACGGATTCTCCCTCACCGCAGCGCACCTCCCGGGCGTGGACCTGGTCCCCTTCCATCTTGAAGGAGATGATCTCCCTGACCTGGATGCGGGGCCGGACGCGTGGGAAAAGGCCCTCAACCTCTCCAATGTAACCGACCCCAGATTCCTATTGCTGATAGACCCTTTCAGCTTTCCCGCCCAGAATTTCGTCATGGGGATCGACTACGCTTTCAGCAGGAGCGTCAAGATTGGTGGGCTTGCCAGTGGCGGCCATCAGAGGGGAGACAATGGCCTGTTGCTGGGAGACAAGGTCTACAGGACCGGGGCCATCGGCATTGCCATGAGTGGCAACATTGTCGTGGACACTATTGTGGCACAGGGTTGCCGTCCCATGGGTCAAATCATGAACATTTCCAAGAGTCAGCAGAACCTTCTTCACGAACTGGATGGGCGACCACCCCTTGAGATTTTGCGAGAGCTTTTCTCCTCCGCCAGCGAGCGAGACCAAAAGCTCATGCAGGACTCCCTTTTCCTGGGTATAGTTATGGACGACCTTATTGACGAGCCGCGCCAGGGGGACTTCCTGATACGCAACATCATCGGGTTGGATGGCCGGACAGGGACCATGGCCATTGGAGAGATGTTGCATGAGGGGCAGCGAGTCCAGTTCCATCTGCGGGATGCGATGACCTCTGCCGAGGACCTGGCATCCCTGCTCACCAGGTACGCCGGCGAGGAACGCGGAAGTTCAAATGAGGGAGCGCTATTGTTCTCCTGCCTTGGCCGGGGACAGTACCTCTATGGCCGCCCGGACCACGACACCGATATGTTCCGCGATAAGGTTGGAAGCATCCCATTGGGAGGGTTCTTCTGCAACGGTGAGATCGGCCAGGTGGGTGGGACAACATTTCTCCACGGCTATACTAGCTCCTTTGGCATCTTCCGCCCCACTGAGAACAGCTAGCGCCAAGTGTCCTCCGATGCCCAGGTCCGTCTCCCGTCCTGCCTCCCAAAAGCGCAGACGGAATATCCCCGGTTAGGGTGATATGCAAGACCGACAGCCGCCCGAAACAGTGCACGTGGGAATGGTCACCTCCCTGACGGGACAGTTCCACAGCCAGGGTATCCAGGCACTTGAGGGAGTTGCAGCCTGGGTCAGAGACACCAACGCAAGCGGGGGCATTTTCGTCGGCACACTTGGCAGAAGGCTCCCCGTCCGGCTGACCTACTACAACGATGAAAGCGTGGCCCACGTGGCCCGGTCATTGACCGAGAAGCTCATCGTGGATGACCGGATTGACCTGCTCCTTGGCCCCTATTCCAGTGTCCTCACCCTGGCAGTTGGTCCCATCGCCGAGAGGTTCGAGAAAGTCTTATGGAATCATGGTGGGGCCTCTGACCAGATATACTCCAAGGGGTTCCGCTACATAGTGGGTATCCTCACCCCTGCAAGCCAGTACCTTCCGGGTGTAATTGACCTTGTGAAAAACCGGGACACTGAAGCGCGGAGGGTTGCTATCCTCCACTCGAGCCGGGGTTCCTTTCCGGTAGCCGTTGCTTCGGGCGTGGAGTCCTACGCTGCAACAAACGGCTTCCGGATAGTCTTCAGCGGGCAGTATACCCCATCCATAGCTGACTTCTCACCATTTTTGGAACAGATAGCGGCAAGTAAAGCGGACATCGTTATAGGTGTAGGCCGCATCCAGGATGACCTGCTTCTGGCTAAGCAGATGATGCAAAAGCCGGTCAGGGCAAAGGCCATAGCCGTGGTGGCAGCAGGCATCGGGCAGTTCAAGGATGAGCTGGGGAACGCGGCTGACGGATTCATGGGGCCGAGTCAGTGGGAGGCAGGTGCCGCTTATACCCCCGACTATGGGCCGTCTGCCCACGAGTTGGCGACAAGGCACCGGCTGTTCAATAAGGGAGGGGGTGACTATGCCCTGGTCCAAGCCTACGCCGCCGGCCTGGTAGCCCAAAGGTGCGTAGAGGAGGCCGGGTCCCTGGATAACCGCTCCATGAGGGAAGTGGCAAGCCGGTTGGACTTTAACACTTTCTACGGAAGGTTCAAGTTGGACCCCCGGACGGGTTGTCAGATAGGCCGTTCGGTGGTAATAGTCCAGTGGCAAGACGGAGAGAAAATCGTGGTCTGGCCCGAGAAGCTACGACGTGCTGAGATGATTTATCCCAGCCACCAGGCAGCCTCTCTATAATCTAATCATCCCCCAGTAGCGGCCCAATAGGCAACCACAGACCCCGCAGAGCAGGAAGTTCAGTAGCCCTGTGCTGTCAACACCGGAGACGGATTCGGTCGGAGTAGAACCGGAGGCGCATTCCGAACAGACCACCTCATCCCGGAGGCCCGGTGCGAGCAATGGAATCTGGTACATACACGTGGGACACCTGTACTCCATCACTCTATCGGGCATCATTCGCTCTCTCGGTGCTGTGAAGGTGGCTTTGCAAACCGGACAGTGAAGCCGTGCAACCATCTCAGGGTTAGCCACCTCTGAAGAGGTCTTTGACTTTTTCAAGGAATGACCTCGAATTGATATTCGAGAGGAATCTATCCCACTCCACCTCTGCGCCGGCTGACCGCTTCAAGTCTTTACTCCTCTGCTCCATGATTTCCATGACTCGCTTTTCTTCACCTTTATCAAGCCAGAAACCATGCTCATCTTCACAGAAGTCCAACTCCAAGTCGTAGTGCCTGTACCTGAACCAATGCATGTGGCTGCCACAGGTCGGGCACAGAAGATCGCTCCCTTCGGAGGTGAACTTCATAGTCCCCTTGACCTGTCCTTCATCAAAGACCCTGTCTTCCAACTCGCCAAGCTCCGGGTGGTCCAACCACATACCCTCACAGCTAGAGCATTTATCAATCTCCATACCTCTATACTTTTCCAGCTTCAAATCAACGCTACATCGGGGGCACTTCATCGTTATTCCTCCTTTGGGATTGGATGTTAGAACTGACATATAAGACGTATCAATCCTCGCCGAACTTCCAAAGGGACATAGCCGTCTTCCCAAATATCCATTCCTTATCGGTCTCGCTTTTGAAGGAGACGTGCTCCATAGGGAACCTGAGAGCGTTCCTGTACCCCTCCCTGCTGGCAACAGGCGGGAAGTCGCTCCCCCACATCAACCTGCCGGGACCAAAAGCGTCAATCGCCATCTCTATCAACGGGGGGATGCTCTCGAATGGAAAGGGCTGCCGGAAGGGCATGGGCCGGGGACATATCTCGCCAAGGCCGGGTATCTTCATAAACGTGTTCCTATATTGGGACAGTCTCAGCACTTTTCTGTAGGTGTTATGGGGAGGAGACGCATCCCCCCCGCCACCACCAAGGTGCTCGATAATTATGTTGAGACTTGGGAACTCCTTCACGACAGCCTCGAACTCTGACGAAGCGAATTCCTCCAGTGAACCGAGGGAGCTGACAGCCACGTCCAGCTCGGCTGCTTTACGCCATATAGCAAGCGGGTCACTCCCTGGAGAGCGTACCGATGGACTCAAGCGAACCCCCTCGGCGCCTTCCTTCACCCATTTCTCCAGGGATTCAGGGGCATCAGGCATGTCAGTATCCACTATAGCTACTACGGAGAACCGGCCTGGGAATCGTCGCATACATTCTATGAGATAGGAGTTATCGTACATACCCCTGATTTGAATCAGCACCGCCTTGTCAACATCATTACGGGTCATCTGGTCGAGCAGAATCTCTATAGGCTCGAACCAGTATGGTAACGCGTGGCAATGAGTGTCAACAATGACCATCTGCATACTCCTTTCTTCCGCAAGCCTGAAATACGCCCATGGGCATGGTAAATTTACTGCACCTCTATAATACGCAGTGTAGCCCAGGCAGGACTGTCGGTCAATCCCATACTCTGCCCTGCTTACGGGCAACCTCACCGACCCAATTTCACGAGAACACCAAAAAGGTAGTGACTCCCTGGGGCTTCGTGGTCTATAATATGGCGATGATACGAATGCTGGTAATAATAGTCGGAGCTATATTGGTTGTAGCGGCCTGCGGTAGCGAATCCACCCCTACCACACAGAAAGGAGTGACCAAAATCAAACAATATTCACAATCCCCAGCCATGACCATCGACGCGGATAAACGATATGTTGCCACTGTCAACACCAATCAGGGGAGCGTCGTCATCGAGCTATTCCCCAAGGAAGCGCCCAAGACGGTGAATAACTTCGTCTTTCTCGCCAGAGAGGGCTACTACGACGGGGTAATTTTCCATCGAGTGATAGAGAGCTTCATGATCCAGGGTGGGGACCCAACAGGCACAGGAGGAGGAGGGCCCGGTTACAGCTTTGAGGATGAGTTCGTCCCCTCCCTCGTATTTGACCGCTCAGGTATTCTGGCTATGGCCAACTCGGGGCCGAATACCAACGGCAGCCAGTTCTTCATCACTACGGTTCCTACCCCGCACCTGAACCAGCGTCACACTATATTCGGTACAGTATTAGAAGGGCAAGATGTGGCGGAGGCCATCTCCAAGGTCCCCAGCCGACAGGACAGACCATTAAGCGACGTGGTCATCCAGAGCATTGAGATAGAGGAGACCACGCCGGGAAGCTAGGCCCTATAGTAGGGCAGACATCCACAGAAGAGGCACGCCACTCTCCAGCGTGGAACAGCCAATACTTTGGGAGGACAAGGGATGGTATCAGTAAATCCCAAGCGCTCTGAGGAGGAACTCTCCCAAGAGCTTATAGCCAGAGCCGCCGAGGTTTTAGGCCCGGAAAGGGCTGAGGCTATCCGAGCAACACTATCAGACGCAGCAGCGAATCTATTGCTGGTATCCCAAAACCTGCCCCATCGGGAAGAGGAACCGGCCTTTTTCTTATAGCATAAGGTATCAGCGTTTAGTCATCAGACCAACGATTCTCATGCCATGCTTACCGTGGCGTTCATAGCTGATAGTCTACGTTCGGGTGCTGAATGCTGATAGCTGCATGAAGGAGCTATTTATGGCAGAGCTTTTTAACTTGACATTAGCACAGGCCACTGAGGGGATTCGGAGAAAGGAGATTTCTGCTGTGGCGCTGGCCCAGTCTCTCCTAGACCGTATTGAAAAGCTGGACCCTACCCTCAAGGCATGGGTGACAATTGACCGGGAAGAAGTGTTGGGAGCCGCTCACCGGCGTGACCGAGAAGTTGAAACGGGCAGGCATTTGGGGCCTCTACATGGGATACCAATAGGGCTTAAGGACATCTTCTATACCGCTGGAATGAAGACCACGGCGTGTTCAAAAATATACGCCGACTTTGTACCCACCTACGATGCGACCCCAGTGGCCCGTCTAAAACAAGCCGGCGCCATTGTTTTGGGGAAGGCTGTCACCACGGAGTTTGCTACCGCTGACCCTTCCCCAACCGTGAACCCCTGGAATCCGGCCCATACCCCGGGCGGCTCAAGCAGCGGCTCGGCAGTAGCAGTAGCAGCCCGAATGTGTCACGGCGCCCTGGGATCGCAGACCGGTGGGTCTACGTGCAGACCCGCCGCCTACAACGGAGCGGTAGGTCTCAAGGCCACGTACGGAAGAATCAGCCGCTACGGAGTAGTCCCTGTCAGTTGGTCGCTGGACACGGTAGGAATCATAACTCGCACGGTATTGGATGCTGCCATTATGCTGGCCGCTATGGCCGGGCATGACCCCAATGACCCCAGCTCATCGAATGAGCGCGTACCCAACTACCGAGCTGCCATCAGCGGCATATCAAGTCCTCCAAAGATTGGTCTCATAAGGGACTTTTTCCTGGAACGTTGTGACGATGAGGTGAGGAAGAACACCGAGGACGTGGCCCAGCGTCTCAGCAAGGCCGGCGCTATCATAGAGGAAGTAAGCCTGCCCAAGAGCTTCGACACCTGCTATGCCTCCCACCGGATAGTGATGCAGGTGGAATGCGCAGCTTTTCACCAGGAGTTTTTCCAGGAGCGCGCCGACGATTATGGCCCAAGGCTCCGCAGCACTATCGAGGCTGGGATGCTGATACCTGGAGTCCAGTATATGCAATCGCAGCGAATGCGCCGCCAGTTCCGGCAAGAGATGGCGGCAATGACAAGCAGGGTGGACGTACTCCTCACTCCCACAACTCCCGCACCCGCACCCAGAGACCTGAACACCACAGGGGACCCCGTATTTCAGGCCCCTTGGACCTCCGCCGGTCTGCCAACGGTCACCATACCATCAGGGCTGAGCCAATCAGGTCTTCCTCTCGGAGTGCAACTGGAAGGGGCACCATTTAGAGAAGACCGGCTGCTGGCGGCGGCCCAATGGTGTGAGAGTACATTGGGTATGAACCTGGTCCCCCCGGTGCTAACGTCAACTAATTGCCTGGACGTGGATAGATAGCTAAACATTCACCCCCACTCTAACCTTCCCCAATAGAGGGGTGAGTTTAGACACTTACTCAAGGACCAGTAAGTTGGTGACGGTACAATCCGTTGGGATTTCTCTCGCTCCATGAATCGACCGGACGGGAGATAATGCTCTGGCGCACCGGTCCCACACCTCCATAACAACGCCTCTATCATTTCGTCAAGCCTTTATGCTCACCCCACCATCAACCGCCCAGGTCTGACCTGTAACGTAGTCAGCCGCCGGAGAGGCCAGGAAGACTGCCAAATAACCGACCTCTTTCAATTGTCCCAACCGGCCCAGGGGCACGCTTAGGGTGGCGCTCTCCTGGCGGGCCTGATAATCTTCAGGGGACATCTGGTCGGGGTCAGGGAAGGAACCAGGGGCTATGGCGTTCACCCGCACTCCATAGGGAGCCCACTCCTGGGCCAGGCTCTCGGTAAAGCGCATTAACCCCGCCTTGGCCGCGTCGTAAGCCGAGCGATTAGCCGCACTCCGAAAGGAGGCCACACCGGAGATGTTGATAACGGAACCCTGACGCCGTGCAAGAAAGTGGGGTCCGAAAGCCCGGCATCCCTGGAAGGCTTCGGTGAGGTTGATGTCAATCAGGCCATGCCACTCTTCCTCGGTCATCCCCGGAGGCCCACCATCGGGCAGAGTGACTACCGGCTTGCTGCCAGCATCTCCCACACAGTTCACAAGGACATCCAAACGGCCAAACTGCTGAAGAACGTCACTGGCTAGACGGTCCATATCAGCACCTTTGGTAGCGTCACCTGAGAAAGCCAGACCCTGCCGCCCCAACCTTCTGACCTCTTCCGCCACCTTTTCCGCTCCCACAGACGTCAACCCCGTGATTGCCACGTCTGCGCCTGCCTCGGCAAACGCCAGGGCAACTCCCTTGCCAATTCCCCTTCCCGCTCCTACACATAGCACTTTCTTCCCCTGAACACTGAATTCCGAAAGGCTCATATCATCTACTCCTCTAGCTGCCGATCCTTGAGTATGCTTCTAAACTCTCCCCCATTAAGAGGGAGATCAAAAGTCCCTCTCCTCTCTATTGGGGAAGGTCAGGATGGACGTGAAAGTTTAGTTCTCGATCCATGCCCAGGCAATTCTCACCATCGAATCGAGGGTACATAGGGGGAATTCTCATAATTTGCAGTGTAGTCCAGGGCTTTGATTCCGTCAATCTCTGTGGGCTGCACCGAATAGTTTGGAGCGAAAGGAGCTTGCGGAGCACTCGTGTATTCTTGCGGTTTCTGATAGGATATGGACAGAGTACAAGATAAATCACCACCCGGCAGACAATGTGCATACCGCTAAACGATGGAGGATTAACGATGGCAGAGCGTAGCCCGGAAGAGAGGGAACTACTGGAGAAGGCAGCAAGCTATCTGCCAGGGGCCTATACAGGCAACATGTTGGTTGACCAGGAGCATCTCTTCATCCTGAAAGAAGGAAAAGGCTCCAGGGTGTGGGACGCCAGCGGCAAGGAGTACATAGATTACCTGTTGGGTTCGGGGCCTATGGTCCTTGGGCACGCTCACCCCTCGGTGGTGGCTGCCGTGGTGGAGGCCGTAGGAAAGGGAAGCACCTTCTTCGCCACCTCGGAAAATGCGGTGCTTCTGGCTGAGGAGGTTGTAAACGCCGTACCTTGCGCCGACAAGGTGCGGTTCACCACCAGCGGGACCGATGCTTGCTTCCAATGCCTTCGTATCGCTCGGAGCTTCCGTAAGCGGGAAAAAATACTGAAATTTGAAGGCGCCTTTCACGGCTCAAGCGACTACGCCGTAATGAGCGTGACACCGGCCCTCAACGCCCTGAGAGATTTCCCGGAGCCGGTTCCCAGTTCCAGTGGTGTGCCCCGGGCAGTCCAGGAGACTGTACTGATGGCCCCCTACAACGACGCTGAGACCGCCACGGCGATAATTGAGAAGTACCACGACGAGCTTGCAGCGGTAATAGTAGAGCCGATGCAACGGATTCTAGCGCCAAAGCCCGGCTTCCTCCGGGCACTGCGGGAGGCCACAGCCCATCACGGGATTCCTCTCATCTTTGACGAGGTGGTCACCGGATTTAGATTCGCCTATGGCGGGGCACAGGAATATTATGGGGTAACTCCGGACCTGGCAGCCATGGGCAAGATAGTAGGTGGCGGCTTTCCCCTCGCCGTTATAGTTGGCAGGGAAGAGCTTATGTCCTTATTCGACCAGACAGCCACCGATGCTGATAGCTTCGTTCCCCAGATTGGCACACTCAATGGCAACCCGGTTGCCTGCGCGGCCGGGCTGGCTACACTGGCAGAGCTACGAAAAGAGGGAGCATATCAGAAGCTCCATGCCACCGGACGTCAGCTCAGAGATGCCCTGGAGCGACTCTTCCGTGAGGCGGAAGTCCCGATTCAAACCTCCGGAGAGGACCCCATATTCGGCTTCTACTTCACCGACCGGCCTGTAACGGATTATCGCTCCACTCTGGGAGCGGACACCTCAATGATGGCGCAGTTCAATGCCTTGCTTCTGGAGCAAGGCATACTCAAGAGCTGGCCCGACAAATTCTATGCCTCAGTGGCCCATACCCCCGAAGACATAGATAGGACCATCGAAGTCTTCGCTTCCACCATCGCAAAGCTGAAGGGGTGAGGCATGAGGAGAATCACTATGTTAAATGGTATCAAAAGGCTGTTCATCTATTGATAGTGAGCCTGTGTTTGACCACTCCAGCCGACAATTAACGGCCGTCCCACATCTTTCTTATCCGTGTAAGATGCGTTCCTTCACTGACAGGAAGACCAGTTATAGAGTAGAAGTCAGTAAGGAGGGCTTCTGGACTTGTTCCTGTCCCGACTATATTAAAAGGAACCACGAAAACACTATCAGAAGTTACTACTGCAAACATTGCGAAAAGGTTAGCAAGATTACGGGCATACTGTGTCGAAAATACAAATGGAGGGCCAAGTCTAGTGGACGAATGCTTACTGGCGAAATATTTGAAGATGGAATGAAAGTTTATGGGTACCTCACGACCAGGGAGTTATATGAGAACTTTACTGATGGGCAAATAAAGAAATTCCTCGCCGAACCGGACGATGTGGCTCTTTTTGACTACGAGGGCGGTGGTTGTAAACTCTACCTCCCCGAACGGGTAAATGAGGTACTGGCCTCTCCTGAATATCAACAAGCACGGGAAAGATATTTTGCATTGGCTGAGACTCGGAAGGCAGCCGCCATTAAAGCTAAAGCGACACGGGAGCGTAATGACCGTGAGGCAGCGGAGCACAGGGCCAGAGAACGGGCGGCGTTCAGCGGCAAGATTTACGTCGCTAAAATGGAATACAAGTACGGCTGGGAAAAGTGGGGTGTCTTGGCAGAAGATGAAACATCGGCGACAAAACTGTTTAAGGAGTGGATAGCTTCGCCAGAAACAAAAGAACTAGAGAAAGAGAATTTCGATAACGCCAGAGAGGAATACAAGGAATGCCTAAAAGACTACCGAGATGAACATAGAGAAATGATGCGTGACCTAGAGTTCCGTGATTTGATAGAACCGGTCAAGCCTCTTCGCAAAGAATTCACTTTTCACCTAACAGAAGTAGATCTTGACAAAGAGAAGTTCGAGATTAACGAAACTCAACCCTTAGATAATGGAGGGGGATGGGAGCATGACATATACAATAAGCGGCCTGAGTTTTAACTGCTGTTTGTCGTGGTCAGGTGCTACCAGATTTCGTATGTCGCATTAGTGAGCTACTTCCCTAGCTCACCTTTTAAGTGCCATGAGATTTCCCTGGGCCAACGTATTTATCCTTCTTCTTGGAAGCGTCGAGCTTGTCACAGGCTTTCTGGGCCTTATAGACGGTTCACCCGATTGGGTCTCGGCCCTTCACGTCCACCGCATCGTTGGCTTCTCCATTGTTGCCCTGCTTGTATGGAAGGGCCAGAATATTCTGGCATCCATGCTTAACTCGAGGCGATGGCGTCGTGCCTTTATTCCATACCTGGCCTCGTTCCTGCTCCTCTGCCTGTTGCTCGCCTCATTGAGCCTCGGGCTGGTATGGAGCCACGTAGGACCTTTTCGCTTTATGGGCTTCAGCGGCGTTAGCTGGCATATCTACCTTTCGCTAGCCATTACGCCCTTCCTCCTGTGGCACATCGTTTTCCACAGATGGAGCATGAAGCCTCGCTTCTGGGCGGAGAGACGCTCCTTTCTACGGGTCGGTGGGCTTGTAATCGCCGGTCTGGTGCTCTGGCGCATCGGCGAACTGGGCAATCAGGTTCTGGGGTTTCCAGGTGGCGACCGCCGGTTTACCGGCTCTTACGAAATGGGGAGCTTCTCCGGCAACGCCTTCCCCACCACGTCCTGGCTCAATGACAATCCACCACCCATAGACTCCGATGAATGGAACCTTGAAGTGAAGGGGCTGGTGGAACGGGAGCTAGCGCTGCCTTACGGCGAACTGGCGAAGTACAAGGAACGGGTTACAGCCACCCTGGACTGCACCGGTGGCTGGTATTCTACCCAGGACTGGGAAGGTATGCCAATGAAGGACATCTTGGGAAAGGCGGATGTGAGTGCAGGTGCGGGCAGCGTGACTGTTCGGTCTGTTACCGGCTATTATCGCCGCTTTTCCCTGGATGAGGCCGACAGCTATATTCTTGCAACGCGCGTAGGTAGCGAGACTATGTCCCACTCTCATGGCTACCCTCTACGGCTGGTGGCACCGGGGAAACGCGGATTCGAGTGGGTGAAGTGGGTGGTTGCCATTGAGGTAAACGATACCAGCAAGTGGTGGCAGCCGCCCCTTCCGTTACAGTGAACTACCGGGTAGCCGCACCCACTTTTTCCAACACGTCGTTAGCTGAGATGATGTGTCGTTGCAGGCCCAGGTCCCTGGGACTTATTCCCATAGCCAGACCTATAAGCTGGGGCAGGTGAAGAATAGGCAGGTTTATCTTGCGCTGTGTCTGGCTCATGGCCTTGGGCTGGTAGCCATCCAGGTTCAGGTGGCACAAAGGGCAGGGCGTCACCATAGCGTCAGCGCCCAGGTCCGAAGCCTCGGTGGTATGCTTGGCGACCATGGCCACCGAGTTACGCTCGTTGATGGTCAGGATAGGAAAACCGCAGCACCGGCTCTTGCCGGGGAAGTCCACTACCTGACCTCCCAGCGCGGTGATGACTGTCTCAAGTGATGTCTGGCGCTGCGGGTTTTCATCGAAGCCCAGAGCATCGGTAGGGCGCATGATATAGCAGCCATAGAACGGGGCAACACGCAGATGGTCCAGTGGGGCGGTTACATAGCTACTGAGCTTTTCGAGACCCACGTCCTCCAAAATTATCCACAGCAGGTGTTTTGGCACTGCCGTTCCCCTGTACTCCAAGCCCTCCTCCGCCAGATGCGAGTTGACCTTTGCCAGATATTCCGGGTCGTCCTTCAAACGCTTGTTAGCCTGACTCATGACCCCCTGGCAGGTGCTACAGATGGTCATAATGGGTAGTCCCAATCGTTCGGCCATCGCGAAAGTCCGGGCGTTGAGCACGTCCCCCAGAAACTGGTTCTTCTCTTGCAGAACGCCTGCACCGGTGCAGGAGGCCCCTTCAAGCTCATCCAGTTCGATTCCTAGTCTCTCACAAATGAGCTTGGCTGCGGGGTAAAGCTCAGGGCATCCACCCCTGGAAACGCAACCGGGGAAGAAAGCGTACTTTGCCATTTATTTCCTACCTTCCGCAATTCGATTGTTGGTATCGAGGAACGACGCGCCACTATGGTGTCTTAGTCTTAATCCTTCGGCCGCAATTCGACTGTTAGTATCATGGTATCTTAATCTTCCGGCTCGACCCTTCTGAAGATTCGTCTCACGTTCTCCACGTTGGGCAACATTTTATGGACAATCGGGGGCATTTTCCCCTTCTTAAGGGCACGCAACCCCACCGGGGCAAAGTTAAGCATTGCAGGTAGATTCAACATGCCGACGGTCTTGATTGGAAGCTTCAGCTCGTCCAGCCAGCCACTATGGCCCACAAGCTCGACGAAGGCGTCTGTGTGCCGGGCGCCGGTAGTTTTGTCGAAGCCGGCGCGCATTGCCTTGTCCCTCAAGGCCATGATTCTGTCCATAGGGGCCACGCCCTTGGGGCAGACCTGTACACATTCGTAGCATCGGGTGCAGTCCCAGATTCCGGTGTAGCCGCTCAGCACTTCAAGCCGCGCCTTGTCCTCGGAATCCCGAGGGTCGGCCACGAACCGGTACGCTTTTGCAAGAGCCGCCGGCCCCAGAAAGTCGGGGTCAACCTCCAGCACGGTGCAGTCGGAGACACATGCTCCACACATGATACAGTCCATGACTCCTGCCAGATGCAGCATATCTTCATTGGGAGCCAGATACTCACCTTCCGGTTCCGGTCCCTGGGGCTGAAGCCAGGGTTCTACGGCTTTCACCTTGTCCCAGAAGGAGGTCATGTCAACTACCAGGTCTTTGATAACCGGCATCACCCCGGCAGGCTCTATGGTAATAGTGTCTCCTTCAGAAGCAATTGTGATAACCCTGGTCTTACAGGCCAGACCGGCATGTCCGTTTATACGCATGGCGCAGGAGCCACATATAGCGCTCCGGCAAGAGCATCTAAGGGCCAGGGAGCCATCGGTGTCCTCTCGGACTTGAATCAGGGAGTCCAAGATGGTGGTAAATTCGTTTACCTCCACCTGGTATTCCGACCAGTACGGCTGGGGAGTCTCCACCTCAGGGTCGTAGCGTCGCACTTTGAACGTGACTTGCAAAGGAATACCTCCCGAATTAATACTTCCTTTCTTCAGGCTGCCATTGGGTAATCGTCACAGGCGCGTAGGAGACCTGGGGGCCATCCTCAGAGGAGACAACTAGGACGTGTCTGAGCCAGTTTTTATCATCCCGCAGGGGGTAGTCCGTTCGAGACTGTGCCCCACGGCTTTCCTTTCTCTCCAAGCCACTAGCCACGGTGGCCTCGGCGCATTCCAGCATAAACCCAAGC
The DNA here is from genome assembly GCA_965219825.1 of Dehalococcoidia bacterium. Lineage (GTDB taxonomy): Bacteria > Chloroflexota > Dehalococcoidia > Lucifugimonadales > JAGWBF01 > JAGWBG01. The sequence continues at coordinate 307,441 of OZ244792.1, forward strand.
TCCAGGGCGAAGATCAGATCGGTGTTAAAGATACGGCCCTTGTCCTCCACAGGGACTTTGCCATAGCGCTCCTTAAGCCCCTTTATACTGATGAGGGCCTCTTTCATGCCATCCTCATTCCGGTATACTCCCATGTGCCGGTTCATGGTATTACCCATGTCCAGCCTAATCTTAGCTACCCTGTCGCCATTCCGGTCCCTCGCCAGCATACCCCTTATTCTCTGCTCTTCACTCTCCGCCCAGGCTTCCACGTTGAAGGACTTATACTCCATATTCCTAGAGACTTCGGCCGCGTGGTTCCCGGCCCGGTGCCCAAAGACTATCGTGTCAAGGAGAGAGTTAGCGCCCAGACGGTTGCCGCCATGAACGCTAACGCAGGCACATTCTCCGGCGGCGTAGATGCCCGGGACCCTGGTGCTGCCATCCACGTCAGTCTTGATGCCGCCCATTATGTAGTGCATTCCCGGTGTTATGGGTATAGGCTCTTTCGTTATGTCAATTCCAACAAGGTCGAGACCTATGTCGTATATCTGGGAGAGCTTCTCCTTTATCAACCGTTCTCCCAGGTGGCGGCAGTCCAGAAAGACGCACCCGTCAATGCCATTGCCACCGGCTATCTCTGTTGCCTCTGACCTGGATACCACGTCCCTGGAGGCCAACTCCATCATACTTGGAGCGTACCTCTCCATGAAGCGCTCACCATCTTTGTTAAGCAGGTGGGCGCCCTCACCCCTGGCGCCCTCGGTAATCAGGACGCCGCTGCCCTTCAGCGTAGTCGGGTGGTACTGGACCATCTCCATGTCCATGAGGTGGGCGCCGGCGTCATAGGCCAAGGCCATTCCGTCGCCGGTAACTATCAGAGCATTGGTGCTGGGCTCATACACACGACCCAACCCGCCGGTGCACAGTATAACTGTCTTGGCGCGTATGACATAGAGCCTTCCGGTACGGATTTCCAGCGCGACTACGCCGCAGCACTCTCCGTCCTCGATGATAAGAGTGGTTACGAACCACTCTTCGTAGCTGGTGACGCCGGACTTGACCAGCTGCTCGTACAGGACGTGCAGCATGGCCTGGCCCGTAAAGTCGGCGACGAAGAAGGTCCTAGCGCGGCGCTGCCCACCAAAGGCCCTGGTTCCCAAGCGGCCCTCGTCGTCGCGGTTGAAAATCACCCCCATGTGTTCCATGGAGATGAGCTCCTCCCCGGCGACCTTGCACATCAGCTCAATGGCGTCCTGATCGCCCAGGTAGTCACTTCCCTTGACCGTATCAAAAGCGTGCTCCTCCCAGCTATCCCCTCTATCCACCAGGGCGGCATTTATGCCGCCCTGGGCAGCGTTTGAATGGCTGCGAACCGGATATACTTTGCTGATAATGCCCGTATTGGCCCCGCTCCGGTGCGCTGCAAGGGCCGCGCGCATCCCAGCCAGGCCCGCTCCTACTATCAGGACATCATGCTCAAGCATGGTTGTCTCCTTTGTCTCCTTATCAAGTAATGTTCTAGCTCAAGCTCCCCAATTTCACCGAGTATATTTCTTAACCAAGCTACAACCTGTCCAACAGCCCCATCAGCTATACAGATGCAGCACCATGAGCAGCGATGCGATACTCTTAGCGTCTCTAATCTCGCCTTGGCGAATCATGTCAGGTATCTTTGTGAGAGGCACTTTCGCCACCTGAACGTCCTCGTCCTCATCCGGCTCAAGGCTGCTCGGACGGAGCTCGGTAGCCAGGTAAGAATGCATCAACTCGGTGCAGAACCCGGGGGTAGTCCAGAAGCTGGACAAGTGCCGTAGGGTATCCGACGTGTAGCCGGTCTCTTCCTGAAGCTCCCTCAGAGCAGCGTCCGGGGAGACCTCTCCCTTCTCCACACCACCGGCAGGCACTTCGAGAAGGCTTTCTTCCACAGGTTTCCGGTATTGGCGCACGAGGACCACGTTGTTCTGCTCGTCCAGAGGCACGACGCACACACACTCGCTATGCTCAACCACCTCTCTGGTGCCCAGAGTGCCGCTAGGAAGCTGTACCGTATCCACGCGCACGTTGACTATCTTGCCACGGAAGGCAAGGCGGCTTTCTACTGTGGGTTCGTTCTGTGGAGCAGTCATAGCGTTCCTAATATTGGATTGCCCTGGTGGTACTCTGCCCACCGCCGAATCCCAGGCGTCGGGTGAGAGTCGCGTAGAACTGGGTATAGGGATGAGCTCGGAGGAAGAGAGCTTTGTGAGGACTCCTCTGTACCCTGACACTGTCCCCCGGGGCAAGCTCCAGGTCTATGTACCCATCCACGCTGAGCATCACCTGGTGGTCCGTCTCTACGGCCAAATCAACCACCGAGCTGGACGGAAGCACCAGCGCCGGAGCCATGCCCACGTGGGGGGCTACTGCCTTGAGTATAATCTCGCTGGCCTGTGGCGACAGTATGGGACCACCCACAGAAAGATTGTAACCGGTACTTCCGGTAGCAGTTGATACCATCACCGCATCGGCCCGGAAGTCGGTGAGATAGGCCCCATCTATAAAAGCGCTTATATTTACCACCCTGGACATGGCACCTCTGCCAACAACTGCGTCATTGAGGGCATGGTAGCCGCCGGGGTCATCCTGGCCCTTTCCATTCAGAACGTGGGAGTGCTCATGTCTGTCCTGCCCGTTTTGGGGGAGAATGGCTGCTTGGAGCATACAGCGCTCCTCAACTCGAATGGTGCCTTCCATGTATACGGGAACTTTGTCCAGAGCCTCGTTGGCCTCAAGCTCTGTCATAAACCCCAGACGACCCATGTTGATCCCCAATATGGGAATGGCATAGAGGACTGCGAGCCGAGCGGCACGGATAATAGTGCCATCGCCACCTACGGTTATGATGAGGTCGGTGTCCTTGGCATCAGACACAGTCGGGTCAACGTCGGAGGCTGAGCGCACCCAGACCCTGTCCTCCAAGTTGAGGCGCTCAATCAGGGCTGAAGTCATCGCCTTGGCTTCGGGCGCTCTGGAGTTATAGACGATTCCGATGATCTCAGCAGGTTTCATCAAGTGTTCCTTAGGCATCGCTCAGGAGAGGGCTTCAAAACCGGGCCGACCTTCTTTATAGCCCCGGCTTTACGCTATTCGCCGTCGGCCCGGAAGTCCGGAGGGCTGAAGCTACCACCCGGGCGACGCTATGGGCAAGTCTAGCATTGCTCAGTACCAGTGTCAACAAAGCTATATGAGGTAAACATCATGGAGGAGTAGACACTCCCGATACTATTCCGGCAACATTGGGTAGAGTGCCTACGGAAATCTCGGCCAGTCTCAGCAGAGGCCCCGGGACTATCCCTATCACCACCACGCCCAGCGCCGAGAGGCCCAGGGCCGCGCGGAAGGCATGAGAGGAAGGCACTCTCTCTTCTGACGGCGCCGGCTCCAGGTACATGACTCTGACGATGCGCAGGTAGTAATATGCAGAGACCACACTGTTGATGACGCCGACAATCGCCAGCCAAAGCAGGTCGCTCTTTATGGCGGCACTAAATATGTATAGCTTGCCTATGAATATTCCGGTAGGAGGCACACCTACCAGAGCGACCAGGGCCAGGGCCAGGGCAAAAGCCAGATATGGAGCGCGCCTCGCCATTCCGGCGAAATCGCTTATCTGGTCTGTGCCAACTTTATTGGATATGGCAATGATGGCAAAAAATACGGCCAGATTGGTGACCGCGTAGGCCCCCAGGTAGAAGAGCACGCTACTGGGACCGATGGTCTCATCACCGGTGGCACCGGACGCGATGGCGGCCAGGCCCACCAGCAGGTATCCGGCGTGGGCGATGGTGCTGTACCCCAGAAGGCGCTTGATATTGCTCTGTGCTATCGCTACCAGATTGCCAACTGTCATGGATGCGGCGGCTAATGCTGCAAAGAGTATGCCCCAGTCAAGTTGGAGGGAGTCAAAGCCTATGTAGAACACTCGAAGCAGGACAGCAAACCCAGCCGCCTTGCTAGCCACGGAAAGATAGGCGGTGATAGGCGTGGGTGCGCCCTCATACACGTCCGGCACCCACATCTGGAAAGGAACCGAGGATATTTTGAATCCAAAGCCGGCTATAATCAGGACTATTCCCAGAAGAAGGGCGAACTCGCCGCCGAATGCTTCTCCCGGGAATGCCTCTGCCAGTGGCCGGATTTTGTCAGCTATTTCCGGCAGATAGGTACTGCCTGTGAAGCCGAACACAATGGCCATGCCGTAGAGCAGCAGGGCCGAGCTTATAGCGCTGAGGATGAGAAACTTCATTCCCGCTTCGCTTGAGCGTGCGTTCATCAGGAAGGCGGCGAGGGCGGCAAGGGGCAGAGTGGTCAACTCCAGGGAAACGTATATCGTTATAAGCTCTCCCGCCGCCGCCAGCATCATCATACCCGTGGCCGAGAACAGGATAAGGCCGTAGTACTCCCCCTGATAGCGCTCCATCTTGCCCACGTAGTCAACGGAAGCCATCACGATGAGGCCCACGACTCCCAGTACCAGGAACTTGAAGAACAAGGCGAACTGGTCAACTGTGAGAGTGTTGAAGATGCCCACCAGCTGCTTGCCGGACTCGTCGTTAACGTCAACCCATAGCCAGATGCTCAGGCCGAAGGGTACAAGGAGTCCCAGCCCGGCCACAAGCGCAAGGAAGCCCTTCCGCCGCACCACCAGGTCCAGCAGGATGACCACCAGCGCCAACCCGGCCAGGGCCAGCTCCGGCGACAGCAGGCGTACGTCTGCGCCGGTCACGGATTAGCCCCCACAAGTTGGATTGCCTGGGCTATCGGCTCCAGGCCGGCATTGAACACGTCGGTCACGAAAGCCGGATAAATTCCGATTATGCCTATGCTTATTACCAATAGGCCAAGGGGAATAGCTTCCAACACTCCTGCATCAGTTATGTCTGCGAATCGCTCTCTTGCAGCCCCGAACAACACCCTCTCTATCATCCAGAGTATGTACCCCGCTGCAAGGACAATTCCGAAGGCAGCAAGGGCCGTCGGCCAGGCAAACTCCTTGAACGAGCCCAGGAATATCAGCACCTCGGCCACAAACCCGCTAAGGCCCGGCAAACCAAGGGAGGCAAGCCCCGCAATAAGGAACACCGATGCTACAATCGGCATCCGGGCGGCAAGACCGCCGAGGTCGGGGATGTATCTGGTGTGGGCCTTTTCATAGACCAGACCGACAAGCAAGAAAAGAAGGCCCGTTATGGTTCCGTGGGCAAACATCTGCATACTGGCGCCGGTCAGGGCTATGTCAGATGCAGAGGCGCCACTTATCCCGACGGCTACCCCCAACAGCACCAGTCCCATGTGGCTGACGCTGCTGTAGGCGATAAGCCTCTTGAGGTCCGTTTGCCTCAGGGTCACTACGGCGCCGTACAGCACGCTTATCACGGCCAACACCGCCAGCGTCCATGAAAAGGCCTCTGCATCATCAAGGCCGTGGAACATTCCCACGGAAACTCGTATCAGCCCGTAGCCCCCCATCTTCAGCAGGACTCCGGCCAGCATGACGCTCACTGCGGTGGGGGCGTCCGTATGGGCATCAGGAAGCCATGTGTGGACTGGCCAGACCGGCAGCTTTATGGCGAATGCGACGATGAAAAACCAGAAGACAACGTTGACTGGGACAATCACTTTGGCTGCATCTATGCCACTTTCAGATAGCTCCACCATGTTGAAGGTGCCCACATCCGGGGTGACGAACACGGCTAGGATGGCCACCAGCATAAATGCGCTGCCCAGAATGGTGAAAATGAGGAACTTCATTGCCGAATACTCTTTGCGCCCCGTTCCCCAGATAGATATGAGCAGGTACATGGGCAGCAACTCCAGCTCCCAGAACAGGAAGAACAGGAGAAAGTCCAGAGAGGTGAACACCCCCATTACTGAGGTCTGCAACACCAGCAGCCAGACGAAGTATTCCTTGGCTCTAAGCTGGACACTCCAGGAAGCAAATATGGCACAAAAGCCCAGGAGACCGGTGAGCAACACCATCGGGGCGCTCAGGCCGTCCACACCAAGATGGTAGCTGGCCTCAAAGCCCTGGTTATTGAAGAAGGAGCCGTCGCCTATCCAGTTGAACTTATCTATCATCTGGAACCGCTGAGCGCCGTCACCATGGTCGAAGAGGGAAAATACGACGACGGCCAATACCATGTCCGCCAGAGCGACTGCGGTAGCGAAGAGCCGGACCCTCCGGTCGCCCCTTATTAGGACGGCAATGACCAGAGCGCCCGCCACCGGCAGGAACACTGTCGCAGTGAGTAGGCCGCTAAACTCCGCCACCTAGCTTATTGCCCCCATATCAGAAATGCTCCCACTATCACCGTAACCCCCACAGCTATGGCTACGGCGTAGCCCTGGACCTGGCCGGTCTGGATAACGCTGACGGCCCGACCTATATTGCGAGATAGCCAACCCACAAACTCGGCAACATTGTCAACAATCTTGACATCGAACCAGTCCAGAGTACCGGCCAAGACCCTGTAAAGGCCCCTGGATACAATTTGACCTTCGTAGAGATGGTCCATGTAGTACCTCTCGGAGAGCACCTTATGGACTCCTCCGAATGGACGGCCGATCCCCTCCAGGGGTAGTTTGGGACGAATGTATATTGCCGTCGCAATCAGTATGCCCGCCGCTCCAACTATAACGGATATTACTGCCAGGGAAAGGCTGAATTTCTCAGTGTGCAGACCCGGCAGAGTCACGAAATTGCTGAACCAGTGGGCATCTATTCCAATAAACTTATCGCCAAATCCCAGGGGATTGGCAAGATAGCCGGAGACAACGGCGCCAACGGCCAAGACCAGCATCGGTAGCACCATAATCACCGGGGATTCGGCCAGGTGTACTGCATGGGACCCCCCTGCCGTACTCCCAGGGGTCCGTTCTTCCTGCTCCCGTTCCACTCCACCTTTGAATTCTCCATGAAAAGTCATGTAAATCATTCTGAAGGAGTACACCGCGGTGAGGAACACACTTATCATCAGAAGCCAGAATACGATGCCGGCCACCGAACCATCCCCTTTCCAGGCGTGGAGGAGGATTTCGTCCTTGCTCCAGAAGCCCGCCAAGGGGAATATTCCCACGAGGCTGAGGGAACCTATCACCATCGTTAGATATGTCCAGGGCATGAACTTCCTCAGTCCACCCATGTACCTCATGTCGAAAGTGCCGGTGGCGTGGTTGACACTGCCCGCTCCCATGAACAAGAGGGCCTTGAAGAAGGCATGGTTGAACAGGTGGAATATGGCAGCGCCATAGGCGCCTATCCCCAGGGCAGCTATCATGTAACCCAGCTGGCTCACGGTCGAGTAAGCCAGGACTCGCTTTATATCGTTCATCACCAGGCCCATTGTGGCGGCGAAGATGGCGGTGAAGGCTCCGACTATAGCCACTGCGCTCATGGCGTCGTTGGAAAGCTCAAATACGGGGAGGAAACGGGCTACCAGGAAAACTCCGGCAGCCACCATAGTCGCGGCGTGTATCAAAGCGCTAACCGGCGTGGGGCCTTCCATAGCATCGGGAAGCCAGACGTGGAGAGGGAACTGGGCCGATTTGCCCGCAGCCCCCGCAAATATGCCGACTGCCAGCCAGGTAGCAGCCATTCCAGCCGGAAGCGCCTCACCCGCATTGATGTCAGCAATCTCCAGGCTAGAGCCATTGAAGAACAGGTAGAGTATCGCAATCAGAAATCCGAAGTCGCCTATTCGCGTAACTATGAAGGCCTTCTTTGCGGCTGCGGCTGCGGCGGGGCGGTTGAACCAGAAACCTATCAGCAGATAGGAGCACACTCCCACCAACTCCCAGAACACGTACATCTGAACAATATTGCTGGATATTACCAGTCCTGCCATGGAGGCGGTGAACAGGCACATTATGGCAAAGTAGCGGGAGTAGCCCGGGTCACCTCGCATATAGCCCAGAGAGTATATCTGGACCATGAGGCTTACCCCGGTTGCCACCACCAGCATCACTGACGTGAGGGGGTCCACCGTTACGCCCAGGCTGATGGTGAGGCTTCCCACAGTAATCCATTCATGGACTGGGAAGTCTAGTGTGACTTGCCCCGGGCCGGCCGCAATGACCGATTGAAGCGCCCAAGCGGAGAGCGCCAGGGACGCGGCAATGGCGATGATGGCGATGATACCGCTTTGCTGGGGAGAGTCGTTGAAAAATGGCCTAGCAACAAGGGCAATAACGACGAAAGCTCCAAGGGGTAAAAGGAAGATAGTCCATACGGCTTCTTCTGGGATCATATTACAGCTTCCTCAGTATCTCCTCTGCGACGTGCTCTCTGCCCCTGGGAACCATGACCCGGAAAGGGCCTCGCTCCCCCCAGTCGAGAATGTCACCTTCGGGGAGTATCCGCGTAGGCAGGCCCTCTCCCTCAAAGACATCCTTCCACATCTGCGCGGTTACCAGGTTCGGCACCTTTTTGAACTCTGTCCACATACTCTCGGCTTTCAGTGATGAGATTTGTAGGGGCCGGGTTGAAACCCGCCCTGCATTACTCCTGGATTGCTCCTACATTACTATCGTCTCATAATGCTGGCCTCGCTCACGTCCACTGTCTCCCGGTTACGGTAGAGGGCTATGACTATCCCCAATCCCAGGGCTATCTCCGCTGCCGCAACGGTGATGATGAAGATGGCGAACACCTGGCCGGTAAGCATACGTCCAAGCTGCTCCTCTATTTGTACCGGCACCACATATTTGGCAAAGGCTACCAATGCTATATTCACGGCATTGAACATTAGCTCTATGGACATAAGGACTGTTATCACGTTGCGCCGGGCCAGCGCACCATATAGTCCTATGCAGAACAATATTGCCGAAAGTACGAGGAAATGTTCAAGGGACATAGCTATCTCTCCCGCACCAGTACCAGTGCCCCGATTACGGCGGCGAGGAGCAGTACCGATGCTATCTCAAAAGGAAGCACGAAATCGTTGATCAATAGCTCCCCGAGACCGGACCGGTCCGAACCCGGTATGTCTCCGCGCATCTCATCGGGAATCCCGCCGATGGTATGGGTCTGCACTATCTCCACTCTGTCCTGCAACGCCTGGGGCTGGTCCTCCAACAAGTTCCAGTTGGTGTCCACCGCAACGAACACTAGGGCAGCCAGCAGCAACACCGGGAACAGCACCGCTGCCGGCTGGAGACGGTTGGGAAGGTTTCCTTGCTGTACTTCTCGGGTCAGCGTTATAGCGAAAATGATAAGGATGGCGATGGCCCCGGCATATATTAGCACTTGCACCACTGCCAGAAACTCGGCATTCATCATTACAAAGAACCCGGCCACTGCCAGAAACACCACTACCAACAGGAGCGCTGCCCTGAAGATGTCCTTCAGTAATACAACCCCCAGCGCAGCCGCCACGCTGCCCACAGCCAGCACCCAAAAGATTACGTCCTGGAAGACCATTTACCGGCTCTCCTCCTCACCTTTGCCAGGTTGAGGAAATCGAGCGCCCGCTTTCTCGTCCTCGTGCCATCTCCAGTTCTCCCGTCCGGCCTCGCGCCAGGACCGGGGCTTGCCCTCGTGGGGATTATAGCTCTCCTTCTCAAGCTGGGGCCGGAACCATGTACTGGGGCGCTTCTGCGCCTGCCGTAGCTCGTCAATATTGATGACCAGGTCCTTGCGCTGGTACCGTCCCCGCTCGAACCCGCTGCCCATGAACAGAGCATCGTAGGGACAGGCCTCTACGCACAACCCGCAGAACATACACCGGCCAATGTCTATATCGAATACCTCCAGCTTATACTTGTCTCCCTCCTGAGGGGCGGAGCCACTGGGGTCGGTCACAATCCGAATTATGCCAAGAGGGCAGTACTTGGCGCAGGAGGCGCATCCGGTACACCGCTCCTCGTACCATACGAACTCCTCCCCCCGGAAGCGGGGATGTTGAGGCACTCTCTCCTCCGGGTATTGGATGGTAAAAGGCTGTCTCCCAAGGTTTTTCATAGTGACCAGCAACCCCTTTAGAAGGCCCAGACCGTACATATTATTCAGCCTCCATCCGACCCCCCGCCGACACGGCAGGTGCGGCCGATGTTCCCGATAATTATGCTCCGCGTGTGACCCCTATGGCCGCAGTCCTAACCGGCGGCCTTACCTTCTCTTTTATTGCGTTGGCGAAGACCGATATGGCAACCACGGCTAACACTAAGTTTATCGCCGTCATAATTGCCAGGTCGCCCCTGGAGATAGCTCCTGTTGCGTCATCTCGCAGGAAATACACCTCGATGGTAGTAGCAAATATGTTTATCAAGCTCAGTGGGAAGAGGAATTTCCAGGCAAATGCCATGATTTGGTCTACTCTCAAGCGGGGGAACGTGGCCCTAATCCAGATGAACAGGAAGACAAAGAAGACAATCTTCAAAAGAAACCATAATGCACCCAACTGGCCCGATAGGAATGGCCCGGACCAGCCGCCCAGGAATAGTGTAGCCATCACCGCGGACGCGGCAAGCACCCCGCCAAACTCCCCCGTTTGAATAAGCATAAACTTGATCCCGCTGTACTCCGTGTGAAACCCGGCGGTGAGCTCCGACTCGGCCTCCACCAGGTCAAAGGGGGTGCGGTTGAGTTCCGCCGAAATGCCAAGCATGAAGACAAAGATGCCGAGTGGTTGGACAAGTAAAAAGGGCAAGGTCTGGGCACTGACTACGTCGGTCATCCTCATAGAACCTGTAATCAGAACCACGCCCACCAGCGACAGAACCACAGGTATCTCGTAGCTGATAAGCATAGCCACGCCTCGCATGGCCCCAAACATTGCATACCTGTTGCCCGACGACCAGCCTCCCATGAAGATTGCCAGCGTGCTGACAGAAGAGACGGCTATGATGAATAGGATACCTATGCTCAGGTCTGCCAGAACGGTATTTCTAGCAAAGGGGATTACCGCCAGCATCAGAATCACGGGTGAGACCATAATTATAGGAACCAGGGTGAATGCTATGCGGTCAGCCCCCCTGGGAATCATGTCTTCCTTGGTGAGGAGCTTGAGCAGGTCGGCGATGGGCTGGAGAAGGCCAAAAGGCCCCCAGCGATTCGGGCCCAGCCGGTTCTGGAAACGGCCCAGGATGCGCCTTTCGGCCCAGACGTAGATGGCGGCCCCCAAGAGCAGGGCATTGACCAGGATGAACATTATGATGAAGCCCGATATGAAGTAGTCCAGCGCGCAAAGTTTCGCGGGAAAGACTTCGCCAAGCACATTGTATATGTGGCGGAAGAGTACGCTGTCATAGAGGGGACCGGAATCGAGATGACAGTTCACCGGTCAACCTCTCCCATATTGATGTCGACACTCCCCAGGGAGACTATCATGTCGGCCAGCTTCCAGCCCACCAGCAAGTCTTTAATCACAGTGAGGTTCAGTAGAGATGGTGAGCGTATTTTACAACGGTATGGGGAAATTCCCCCGTCACTCACCAGGTAGAACCCCAACTCACCCTTGGGGGACTCGACTCTTCCGTAGGCCTCAGCGCCGGCAGGCGGCCTGAGCACCAGGGGTAGCTCCGCACGCACGGGGCCATCCGGTATCTGTTCCACGCACTGCTCTACTATTCTGAGGCTCTGGCGCATCTCCTGCATCCGCACCCAGAAGCGGTCGAGATTATCGCCGTTGCTGCCCACAGGCACGTCGAATTCGACGCGGTCGTAGACATCATAGGGATCGGCTTTACGCCAGTCCCACCGGAGGCCACTGCCTCTCAGTACCGGCCCACTGGTGGAACCGTTTATAGCCCGCTCCAGAGGTAGGATACCCACGTCCCTGATTCTGACAAGGATAATCTCGTTTTGTATCAGGAGTTGTTCCAGCTCACTTATGTAGGAGGGCATGTCCTGAAGGAACTGCCTGAGCCGAGGCCAGAAGTCATCCGGGGCATCGAAATATACGCCTCCCGGCCGCATGAAGCTAACGGTTACGCGCGCACCGCACAGCATCTCGAACAGGTCAAGGATTCTCTCCCGTTCCCGGAAGCAGTACATGAGAGGGGTCCCCAACGCACCAAGGTCCTGAAGGAAGAACCCGGTGGCCACAAGGTGGCTGGCTATGCGCTGAAGCTCGGCGGCTATGACCCGGAGATATTGGCCCCGTTCGGGAACCTCTATGCCCATGAGCTTCTCGACGGCAAGGCAGTACGCTTGGTTGTTGGTCATAGATGCCACGTAGTCCAGCCGGTCCGTGAGCGTAATTATCTGGACGTAATTACGCTCCTCGGCAAGCTTTTCGGAGCCACGGTGCAGGTAGCCGAAGACAGGCTCAACATCAAGTATCACCTCTCCATCGAAGGTAACACGTAGCCTGAAAACACCGTGGGTGCTGGGATGCTGAGGGCCGATGTTCACCGTTACCGGCTCTGTCCTGATAGGCACGGAGGTTTCACTCCCTCTCTAACTCGCCCCTCAGGGAACGAGAAGCACGTTTAATACTGCACAGTGTCCTCAAAGTCCTTGCGCAGGGGATGTCCCGGGAAACTTTCCCACAGCATAAGTCGTTTGAGATTCGGGTGGTCCAGAAATCGCACTCCCATAAGGTCCCAGATTTCCCGCTCTTGGTAGTCGGCCCCCTGCCAAACGCTCACCACAGACGGGATTGCAGGGTCCTCTCGACCGTATATCCTGGCCTTTACGACGGCACTGTGGTTGTGTTCATGGGAAGTCAGATGGTACACCACCTCAAAGCACTCGACAAAATCTATGGCCGATATAGCGTTAAGATAGTTGAGGTCAAGCTCAGGCTCTTCTTTCAGGAATTTCACCACGTCCAGAATTCTCTCCGGCTTGACCCACAGGTCTGATTCTCCCCAGTCCACAACCGCGTCCGGGTGGCGTTCACGAAGGCGCGAGGCCAGGTCATCTCCTCTCAGAGCTTTGGTCATCACGCCCCCGCTATCCTACCTTGAAGGCTGTACCTCTTGATTTTCTCGTGTAGCTGCATGATGCCATAGAGCAGGGCATCGGGTCGAGGTGGGCAACCCGGCACGTACACGTCCACGGGGACGACGTGGTTGACACCCGGCACAACGCTGTAGCAAGAGTAATAAGGCCCACCGCTAGTCGCACAGACTCCCATAGAGATAACCCATTTCGGCTCTCCCATCTGGTCGTATATGCGTCGAATGGCCGGGGCCATCTTCCACGTCACCGTGCCGGCTACAATCATCAGGTCAGCCTGACGCGGGGTGGCCCTGAATGCTTCCATGCCAAACCGTGCTATGTCGAAGCGGCCCATAGCGGTCGCCATCATCTCGAAGGCGCAACATGCCAGTCCAAAAGCCACAGGCCACAGCGCCGACTTCCGACTCCAGTTGAGGAGCGCATCCACCGAAGTGACCATAACGTTGCGTTCCAGGTCATCAGGGACTCGAATCACCGGCTCAGACAGAGCCTCAGTATGAGTGTGACGCATGGTCTCCACTGTGCGCCCCTCATCCCTGTCGAGACTCCAAGTACGTGTGTAGAGGGGGCCTTCGCCCGGCTCAACAAAAGGTTGCCCGGTTCCTTCAATCCCGGATGTCACGGCTACCTCCACTCCAAGTCTTGCTTGCGCCATGCGTATAGCCATCCCACCACCAGAATCAGTATGAACACTGCCATCTCGATGAGAGCAAATAGGGGCAGCTTGTTGAAGCGTACGGCCCAAGGGTATATGAATATCACTTCCACGTCGAATATCACGAACAGGAGAGCGTACATGTAGTATCGAAAATTGAACTGGCCCCACTTCCCGCCGATGGACTGCATACCGCATTCATAAATGTCCATCTTCACGGGATCGGGTTTCTGCGGACGTATGCGTACTTTGGAGGCGAGCCACGAAACCATCAACATACTGACTGGCACAATTAGGGCGACGACGGCAAATATCGCTATTAGCCCGTATTGCCTGAAATAGTCGTCTAACATAGTGACTCGTACCCTGCTTCCTGATTTCGTAGCGAATATACCACAGGCATAGTAAGAGCGCAAGTGAGAATGAACGTATGTAAAGCTAAGATTGGGTGGCCTGAAGCCGGGACGCCCTCATCCTAAACCTCTCCCGCGGTGGGGATTATTCAGGGGATTATTGATGGGATTATTAAGGGGTCTCCAAAAGCGGGAGTGACAGATATGGGCATGGGCCGCCTTTCACGGGGACGAGTGTCCTTGAAAAGACCCTGAATGAGCCGTGAACCGTGATGTCCAATCGTCCCTAATATGCTAGAATATCTATCGAAATCAGAGATTGATTTCACGTTAACGCTCCAAAATTCAAGGGATATTGCAAAGATGCCCGGACGTAGTATCGCAAAAAAGGACCGGGGGAAGAGACCTTGACGGTGTCCTCACCTGAGATTGCATCACCTTCCGACTTCATCCGAAACATCGTCGCGGAAGACTTGAGGGCGAACAAGAACGGGGGTCGTGTGGCTACTCGATTCCCACCGGAGCCGAATGGCTACCTGCACATCGGCCACGCCAAGTCCATCTGCCTCAATTTCGGTGTCGCCTCCGAACACCGGAATGGAGTTTGCCATCTGAGGTTCGATGATACCAACCCAACCAAAGAAGAGATTGAATACGTTGAAGCAATCAAGTCGGATGTCAGATGGCTCGGTTTTGAATGGGGCGACCACCTGTACCACGCTTCGGACTACTTCGGCAAGCTATATGACTATGCCGTGCAGCTCGTCAGGGATGGTAAAGCATATATTGACAGTCTGAGTCCCGATGAGATAAGGGAACACCGGGGCACCTTGACCGTGCCGGGCAAAGACAGCCCTTACCACACGCGCTCGGTGGAAGAGAACTTGGACCTGTTCCGGCGCATGAAAGCAGGGGAGTTTGAAGAGGGGACCCACGTACTCCGAGCGAAGATTGACATGACATCCCCGAACTTGAATATGCGCGACCCGGTCCTCTACCGGATTCTAAATGCGGAACATCACAGAACGGGTGACAAGTGGTGCATCTATCCGATGTACGACTTTAGCCACTGCCTCTCGGACTCCATTGAAGGGATTACCCATTCAATTTGCACATTGGAATTTGAGGACCACCGTCCGCTATATGACTGGGTGCTGGACGAATTGGACGTTGACTGCCGTCCACAGCAAATCGAGTTCGCCCGCCTCAACCTCAGCCACACGGTGATGAGCAAGCGAAAGCTTCTGGAGCTGGTAGAAGGTGGATACGTCAGCGGATGGGATGACCCCAGGATGCCCACAATCTCAGGCTTGCGGAGACGTGGCTATACGCCGGAGTCAATCCGCGATTTCTGCGAGCGTGTTGGGGTCGCCAAGAGGAATAGTGTGGTTGACATAGCGTTGCTGGAGCATTGCATCCGTGAAGATTTGAATAAACGCGTTCCACGAGCTATGGCTGTATTGCATCCGCTGCGAGTGATCATTGACAACTACCCGGAGGGGCAGGTGGAAGAGATGGACGCTGTCAACAATCCGGAGGACCCCAGTATGGGTAGCCGAAAGGCCCCCTTCTCTCGTGTACTGTATATTGAGAGAGATGACTTCCTTGAGGACCCGCCCAAAAAATTCTTCCGGCTGGCTCCGGGGCGCGAGGTACGTCTGAGATACGCCTATTTCATCACGTGCGTCGGTGTAGTCAAGGATGACAGCACCGGCGAGATAGTCGAGCTACATTGTACCTATGACCCAGCCACACGAGGCGGGTCGCCACCGGACGGTCGCAAGGTCCAGGCTACGTTACACTGGGTTTCGGCTGACCACGCTCTCGAAGCCGAAGTACGTCTGTACGATCAACTCTTCACAAAAGAGGACCCGGATGATGCGGCCGAAGGTTCAGACTTCAAAGCTAATTTGAACCCCGAATCTCTGGAGACACTGAAATCGTGCCGGGTCGAGCCGAGCCTGGCGGACTCAGCGCCGGGAAGCCGGTACCAGTTCGAGAGATTGGGCTATTTCTGCGTGGATTCAGTTGACTCATCCGACGGGGCACTGGTGTTCAACCGGACTGTGCCACTACGGGACTCCTGGGCCAGGGCTCAAAGAGGGTAGAGCAGTCGTTCAAGACTACGGTACGGGCGCCGTGCTCCCGGCGGTCGAGCCTTCCGACTCTAGCCTCCGTACCGCCGACTCGATGCGCTTCAGGCATCGTACTCTGCCCAGCACTTCCAGGGTCTCGAAAAGAGGCGGAGCAGCGGTTCTGCCGGTGGCAGCGACACGCAGCACACCAAAGAACTGTCTTCCTGAAAGGTACAATTCAGCGCACGTCGAGCGTAGAGTCTCCTCTATGGAATGGGAGTCAAAAGGCTCCAGCACGCCAAGAACCTCATGTGCCCGCATCAAGCCGGCAAGAGTGGCAGCTATGTCCATCCCTTTCTGGATGAGTTGGCCCGGGGCGTAGTCTATATCCTCCTCGAAGAAGTAGGAGGTCAGTACCGCCGCATCACCCAGGGTCTTGAGCCTCTCCTGCGCCAGTGGGACTATGCGCCGGAGGTAGCCCATATCCACTGCACCAATTTCGGCAGGCAGGTCACGCTCCAGGAATGGCATCATTCTTTCGGCAAGGTCATCGTGGCTTAGCTGCCGGATGTAAGCCCCGTTCATCCAGAGCAGCTTCTCCTTGTCAAATATCGCCCCGGCATGTCCTATCCGGTCCAGGGAGAAGTTCTCCAGAAGCACGTCCCTGGACATGATATCCGTCTTGTCGTCCAGGGACCACCCCAGAAGGACCATGAAGTTGACCATAACCTCGGGGAGGAAGCCCTCGTCCCGGTAGTCCAGGATGAAGCTTGCACCATGTCGTTTGGACAGCTTGGCGCGGTCCGGTCCCAGAATCATCGGCAGGTGGGCGAAGAGGGGTGGCTCGTAGCCCAATGCTCGGTAAAGCTCAAGATGCCTGGGGGTGCTGGGCAACCACTCTTCCGCCCTGAGGACGTGGCTAATCTTCATACGGTGGTCGTCTACCACGTTGGCCATATGGTAAGTTGGGAAGCCGTCGGACTTGAGAATGATAAAGTCGTCCAGCAGCTCGTTTTCCCAGGTCACCTCCCCTCGGATAAGGTCGTCAACAGTAGTAGACCCCTCCGGCGGCATCTTGAAACGGACAACCGGTACAACACCCTGGTCCGCATACTCCTTACCCTCCTCAGTGGTGAGGTTGCGGCACCGGCGGTCGTAGCCGGGATGCGGCCTGGTCTTCTGTTGCTCTTTGCGCACCTCATCCAGCCTCTCCCTGGAACAGTAGCAACGATAAGCATGTCCACCATCAATCAGGTCCTGGGCTACGCCCTGATAAATATCCAACCGCTGTGACTGTAGATAGGGGCCAAATTGCCCTCCCACTTCCGGGCCTTCGTCCCAGTCCAAGCCCAGCCATCTAAGGGAGTCCAGGATAGCCTCTATCGTCCCCTCGACGTATCTATCCCTGTCCGTATCTTCCACGCGAAGGATGAATTCTCCGCCGTATCTGCGAGCGAAAAGCCAGTTGAACAAGGCGGTCCGTAGGTTGCCCACGTGGGGTCTGCCAGTGGGACTGGGTGCAAACCTGACCCGTATTTCACTCTCCAAGATAGTCAACCTCCACGGCTACATTTTACCACGCTTCCAGGGCTTCTATTACGGCGCACAAATCTTTCGGGAGCGGAGATGCGAACTCCAGATATTCGCCGGTGGTTGGATGGCGGAACCCCAGCAAATGGGCATGGAGGAACTGTCGGCCCAGGAAACAACACTTACCGCCATAAGCGGCGTCACCGGCCAGGGGATGGCCCATCGAGGCGAAATGGACCCTAATCTGATGGGTACGGCCCGTCTCCGGAAAGACCTCTATAAAAGAGTATTTGCTATAGTATTGCCGCACCGTATACGTTGTCCGCGCATTCCGGCCCCCTTGCACCACGGCCATGCGTTTGCGGTTCCGTGGGTCCCTCCCGATAGGCGCCTCGATAGTCCCCTCTGCGGGGTCTACCTTACCTCTGGGCAGGGCCAGGTAGCCCTTGTGCAGGTCTCTCTCTTTTATCTGCTTGGTGAGGCCAAGATGTGCCGCAGCGCTTTTCGCTACCACCATCAGGCCCGAAGTATCTTTATCCAACCTGTGAACGATGCCGGGGCGTAGCTCACCCCCGATGCCTTTAAGGTCGGGGCAGAATGCCAGCAGGGCATTTACAAGAGTATGAGACGGATGTCCCGGAGCGGGATGTACCGTAAGCCCCGCGGGTTTGTCCACGACCAGTAGCTCCCCATCCTGATAGACGATATTCAGTGGAATCTCCTCGGGCACCAGGTCTACCGGTCTTGGGGGAGGAACAGTCACGGATATGCAATCTCCGGGCCGAAGTCTCCTGCTCGCTTTGGGAATAGCCCCGTTCAGGAGAATTTGACCCTCGTCCACCAGACGCACCACTTGAGAACGGGTGAGACCCAGACCAACGTGTCTCGCGAGGAACATATCCAACCGGTCTGCATCGCCGGACATCAGAGCCCCGGGTCCCACCACCAACTCTCTGCTTATCACCACGATTCCCCGTCCTCTACCCGTTCTTCGACGCCACAGACCGGGCAACGCCACCCATCGGGGACCTCTTCCATAGATGAGTCACATATCGGGCAGGGCTTGTTCTGAAGGGTGGAGGACTCACTGCCTATGGGCACGTCCGGTCGCCAATGGGGAGCATTGTCCGTACCTCCTGAGACTACGAACGGTCTGGGAGAATATGGTCCGTCCTCACCTTCGCTATATTCAGTGCAGTCAGTCCCAGTTGTGGGCTTCACCCCTCTTCCCCCAAACAAGACCATGCCCACCACAATAAAAATCCCTAAAACTATGGAAGCATCCGCAACATTGAACACGGGCCAGAAACTCAAGTCCAAGAAATCCGTTACATGACCCATGCGCACCCGGTCCACGAGATTACCCAGGGCACCTCCAAGCTGCATACCCAGACTAAGCCTGAGTGGAAAGCCGGAGAAGCGATGGGTTCTATACACCAGAAGAAGAATACCTATTCCCACCATGGAGGCTAGTATGAGGAAAAGTGTCTGGTCTGCGAAGAAGCCGAAAGCGCTGCCGGTATTGAAGGTACGGGTTATACGAAAGACCCCTTCACTGGGGAATGACTCCCCAAGCAGGAGGCTATGCCTCACCACAGCCTTGGTAATCTGGTCAAGGCTAAAGACAAAACCTATGGCGAGGATAATCAGGGGGTCCCTGTACCAGGACGCCCAGGTAGCTGAGAGTGGTCTTCCTTCCTTCTCCAGTTTCGCCATGTCTTGCTATCTTTTGAGGGCGCCGGCAAAGAACCGGGCCGTCTGGTACGCTGCCTCGGCTTCGTGGTCTCGCCATGAGTGGTCGGCTCCGGGGACAATCTTCAGGTCCGCCCGGTTGGGGAGGGAGTCCACTTTGTCTTTCAGAGCGGAATATGGGACCAGCCGGTCTTTGTCACCTACGATGAAAAGCTTGGGCCGTTTGTCGCTTTCTACCTTTCGATGGTCAAGGGAAGTGAGGGGAGGGGATATGAAAGCGAGCGCCTTAGCAGCTTTATACCTGGAAATGCCATTAAGTACCATAGAGGCCCCGAAGGAGTACCCCACCAGCCCAAATCGGCGTTTATCCGTGTCCGACCAGTCGCGCAACAGACTCAGAGCTGCGCTCACGTCTTCAGTCTCCCTCTCGCCCTTGGTGAAAGACCCCTCACTATTCCCTACTCCACGAAAATTGAATCGGAGGGTCCCGAAACCTTCCCGGACAAGGGTGCTGCACACTTCTTGCACAAGTCCATTATCCATGTTCCCGCCGAAGATTGGATGGGGATGACAGACTACCACCCCGGGAAACGGTCCGGTGAGTCCTCTAGGGAGGGCTATTACCCCTTCTAAAACCAGGCCCTTGCTTTTGAAAGCCACTGAAGTTTGCCGCATACCCTCCCTCTATCTCCATATTAGGTGCCACGCTAGTGTTTGACAAGCACTCCTGTTAGAATATTCTGCGAACCCGGAGTAAAGGAGGCGGCCCGTGAAGGTTATTGACCTGCGTAGTGATACTGTGACCCAGCCTACGGAGGAGATGCGGAAGGCTATGGCCGAAGCGGAGGTGGGTGACGACGTAATGGGCGAAGACCCATCAATCAATCGCCTGGAGGAGATGGCAGCGGAGATGCTGGGCAAAGAGGCTGCCCTCTTTACCGCCAGCGGGACTATGAGCAACCTTATCGCAGCCCTGGCCCATTGCAGCCGGGGCGACGAGGTGATTATGGGTAGCGAGGCCCACATGTTCTGGAACGAAGTAGGTGGTGCCGCCACCCTGGCGGGCGTTCAGGTCCGCCTCGTCCCGAACGACGATCAGGGAAGGATGGACCCACAGGAGGTTGCAGACGCCATCAGGCCCAAGGGCAACGTCCACTTCCCCCCAACGTCGCTGGTCTGTCTGGAGAACACCCACAATCGCTGCAACGGTGGGGTGCTCACCCCGGATGACACTAAATCCGTGGCCGACGTAGCCCATGCCAACGGTGTTGCGGTCCACCTGGACGGAGCTCGTATATTCAACGCCGCCGTATCGCTGGAAGTGCCAGCGAAGGAGTTGGTCAAGGACGTGGACGACGTGTGTTTCTGTCTCTCGAAGGCCCTCAGCGCCCCCGTTGGCTCGCTCCTATGCGGTTCCCAGGAGTTTATAGAGAATGCCCACAAATGGCGAAAAATGGTGGGTGGAGGCATGAGACAGGCGGGAGTCCTGGCTTCAGCCGGGATAGTGGCCCTTGAGACCATGATAGACCGCTTGGCCGAGGACCATGCCCATGCTCGGCGGCTGGCCGCGGGCCTGGCCCAGATTCCCGGCATTGGCGTGGACCCTAAGCAATTCCAGTCCAACATAGTCTTTGTCGAGGTTGAGCCAAGCCTCGGGCCTGTGCAAGAGTTTATTGGGAGGCTATCTCAGGAAGGGGTGAAGGTTTCTTATCCGGGCGCCAATAGGTTCCGCATGGTAGCCCACAGACACATCTCTGCCGAAGACGTAGACACGACTATTGACAGGGTCGCAGGGGTATCGAGGGAAACGCGCGGCAAAAACTGACCATCCGGCTACAGCTTGCTTCCCTTGGCCTCCCACCGGGCGCGAAGGGTAATCCACAGCGAGACGATGATTAGGCGAATGTCCAGCCGGAGGCTCTGGCTGCCTGCATAGATAGCATCGCACGCGTATTTCTGCCGGCGGGGTACGTCTCTCGGCGCAAAAATTTGAGCTATACCGGTAAGCCCCGGACGCAGCTTTGACCTGGCCTCGAAGCCCGGGATGGCCTCATCGGGCAAATACCCATCCTCTTCCCGCACCTGGACCTCATCTATTGGAAGCGCCCTCGGGCCTACCCAACTCATATCTCCCTTGGCTATATTCAGAAGCTGAGGCATCTCGTCCAGACTGGTAGAACGCAGGAGACGTCCCATCCTGGTAACGCGGGGGTCATTTCCTGTTGCCTGTATATTGCCGAACCGCTCGATGGAGTTGGGAACCATAGTTCGGAACTTGTATACCCTGATCTTCCTCTTGTCTTTGCCCCATCTGTCTTGAAGGAACAGTATGGGGCCTCTGTCTTCCAGTTTGATGGCTATGGAAAACACCAGCCACAGAGGTGAAGCAATCAGCAAGCCCACGGCGGCTACAAGTATGTCGAAGGGCCGCTTCAACAAGTACCCTTTTCCTCCGACTTCAAGGGGGCCGAAGCTCCGGGTCACTTGCCGTTTCCCATAGGCCCATGATGGAATCTGGGGGCGCTCTTCCGCGTGTGTCTGACGCCCCTTGTCCCGGTGGCCCATCCGTCCGTATCCTATCTCATCCTGCTTCATAGACACTCCTCCCTCCCAGAGGATTGCAGCGCCTGATGCTACCGGTCCTTACTACAGCTTGACTACTGTCGGTCTTGGGCCAAGGGGCCCCGTCGCATCCCTGGCATCTATCACTAACTTGCTGTGGTCCACAACCTTCTCCAGGTCGTAGCAGCTGTGGTCTACAAGGATAACCGTCGCATCATTTTGCTGAAGAGTTGTCTCATCTGGCTCCACACTCCTCAGAAGACTTCCTCCAACTATTACCTCAGGAGCGTGACGGTCACTATATCTAATTTGGGCGCCCCTTTCGGAGAGAAGCTCAGCCACCCTCAACGCGGGAGAATTGCGGGTATCACCGATGTCCTTCTTAAAGCTAATCCCCAGAAGGAAAAGCCGAGCCCCTTTTACAGCTAAGCCTTGATTCCCCAGGATATCTACTATTCTGGAAACAGTATAGTATGGCATGTTATCGTTGGTCCTGGCAGCCAACTCTATAAAGTTGACATAGAAGTCGTACTCCTTGGCCTTCCAGGACAGGTAGAAAGGGTCCACCGGTATGCAATGACCACCGACCCCTATGCCAGGATAGAATGGCATGAAGCCGAAGGGCTTGGTAGTAGCTGCACTTATCACTTCCCAGATGTCTATGTCCATTCTACGGCATAGCTCCGATAGCTCATTGACAAGGGCAATATTGACACTCCGGAAGATATTCTCCAAGAGCTTGGTCATCTCGGCCACTTTGGGGGAGTTCACAGGGACTACTTGCTCCACAATAGCTGAAAGAAAGCTAGTCGCTATCCTTCCGCATTGGGGCGTTACCCCACCTACAACCTTTGGAATATTGTGGATAGAATACTCCCGGTTGCCAGGGTCAATGCGCTCCGGCGAGAAGGCCAGGTAGAAGTCCTTCCCCACTTGGCGTCCGGCGGCCTGCACCTTGGGCAAGACCAATTCTTCGGTGGTCCCCGGAAAGGTGGTGCTCTGAAGAATGAGAAGTTGCTCACCATCCATGTACCTGGCCAAAGAGCATATCGCCTCCTGTAAAGGGCCCAACTCCGGCTCTTTGTACTTGTTCACCGGAGTAGGGACACAGATAACGATGACGTCCATCTCTCCGATTACCCCGTAGTCCGTAGTTGCGTTAATTTTCTTCTGCTCAACAAGAGATGCCAACGTGACGCTGTCCACGTCTTCCACATAGCTGAACCCGGAATTAATCCGGTCCACGCGGTCCTGGGAAATCTCGATGCCCGTCACATTGAATCCAGCTGTGGCAGCGACCACCATAGTAGGTAGTCCAACATAGCCCAAACCAACTACTCCCACCATGGCCGTACGCTCTTGAATCTTTTCAGCCAGCGATACTCCGCACCCGCTGAGCCTGTTTGGAGGGCTGCCGGAAGGACCATCAGGCAGACCGCTCATTAGCCCCTCCTACTTCCCGCTCACTCTTGGGACGTGTCCTCAGGTCATCAGCTATCTCTCTTATTATGAAGGCCAGGTCGGTAGTGGGGGTATAGCTGACGTACTCACGTATCTTGGAAATATCCGCGACTCTTCTTCTCGTCTCCTCGAATTCCGCGCCATAAACCTCCGAAAAGGGGACGTGGATAGTCTCCGAGTCGCTATTGAGCACACTCCTGATAAGATTCGCCAACCCATTGATACTGGTTTCCCTGTCGTTGCCAACGTTGAATATCCGACCATCGGCGGAGGGCACGAGTGCTATATCGGCTATGGCTTTGACAACGTCCTTCACGTAAGTAAAGCTGCGAGTCTGCTCTCCGTCTCCATAAACGGTGATGGGCTGACCCGCAATAGCTTGGGACACCAAGCGCGGCATCACCATCCCATACCGACCCGTCTGTCTGGGTCCTACGGTATTGAAGAAGCGCAGGACCACTACCGGCAACTCCTTTTCACGATGATAGGCCAACCCAAGGAACTCGTCCAGGGCCTTGGCGCAGGCATACCCCCACCGGCTCACCGACGGGTGGCCTATAATGAAATCGTCGTCCTCCCGGAAGGGGACTTTGGCCGATTTCCCGTACACCTCGGAGCTTGAGGCCAGAATGACCTTTTTCTTGCTCTGGTCATTGGAAAACCCGGCAGCCAGCCGGAGAACGTTTTCCGTGCCCCGTGTGTTGGTCTCCAATGCAGCAACGGGATGCTCCAAGACGTACCCTACACCCACGGCGGCTGCCAGATGGTATACGTGGTCGGACTGTTCTATCAAGCTCGATAGGGCCTGCACATCCAGTACGCTACCACGATGGAAACTGAATCCTGGGACTCGCCGAAGGTGGTCTATGTTGGGTAGATTGCCAGTGGACAGGTCATCAAAGACGGTTACCTTATGGCCCCGGCTCAATAGCTCCTCGGATAGGTGTGAGCCTATGAATCCGGCACCGCCGGTAATCAAGGCTTTCACAGGGACCTCCTCGCGCTCTGACGGCTTCCCCTCACATATCCTACTCCAGATAATTCGCTATAGAAAGCCAATGAATCTAGTAAATATAGCGAATTTCACGCCTCTGCATCGGACTCAGACTAATGGGGACCAGGAAAGAAGCGCTTTTTGACCTTTACGTATGCAGTAATCAGATGCACTAGCGGCGTGGAGCGATGGCCGACGATCCTGCCGCCTCCCAGAGCGTACTTGAAAGATAGTGGAGAACCGTCAAATTCATCCAGTTCAACGTAGGCCGAACCCAACTCTCCGGGAGTATGAGCGTCACTTACCGCCACGGGAGGCACGTGTATCTCAGCGGCCAGATGGCGACATTTTTCCAGGTCTCTTGGGAGAATAGTACGCGCGTTGAGTACTTCGATTATGTCTATGTATGGCAGAATGTCCCGCAAGGCATCCGGTGACAGTGGCCCCCTTCTGATGGCGTCAAAGGGATGGGGCACCATCACCAGTCCGCCTTGGTCCTTGATGCGTCGGACTGTCTCAAATGGAGACAATCCCCTGGGCACTTCCTCCTTCAGGAAAAGGCCGATGATGTCCCCCCGGCTGGATTTCACTTCCTCCCCAACTATCACCATGAGGTCGGGGTATGGGGCAGCGAGCTTTTGCACTTCAAGAGCACCCTTGATGACGTTGTGGTCGGTTACGGCTATGCAGTTCAGCCCCACCTCATGGCAGCGTCGGACTAGCACGTCGGGAGGTGTGTCACAGTCCTTGGAGAAGACAGTGTGCATGTGAAAGTCCCCTCTTAACATCGTTTGCACCCCCTTGGACTAGATTCGCAGCCACACGGCTTAAAATATGCTCCTCAGAAGCCTTAGCGCCCTCTGACGGACTGCCTGGCGATGGGTCGAGCCATAGGCGGATACGGAATCTCTGAAATTATCTATGTACCAATCGTAGGAATCGGTAAACATCCTTATATTGCTGTCCAGAGGCCGCCAGCCCAGGAGCTTCTTGGCTTTAGTAATATCGAAATAGAAGGGCTTGTCCGCTACTTTGTATTGCCAGTCCATGAGAGGCGAGAGCCTCACGAGGTCCAAAATCTGTAGTGACGCCTTTACCAGTGGAGCAGGGATGGATACCACCCTGGAGCCTGAGCCGGCATGGTTGACCAGGGCCTCGAGGTCAGCCCGGACCGTGGAGAACTCTTCAGCGCCGATGTTGAATTCGTCATTGCTTTCCGCTTTCCCAGCCAGGAGGGAAGCTTCCACCACGTCGCGCGCACTTACGAACTGGAAAATGTTGTTGCCGGAGCCGATGACGGGAATCCGCTTGCCTGCCTTAATCCAATCGAAGAGGATATGAAATATGCCCAACCTCTCGGTCCCGATGATAGTCCGAGGTCTCAGTATGCACACTCTCAGACCCCGCTCACGATAACGGCGGATTTCCTGCTCACCTCTGAATTTAGCATTGCCGTAGTACCCCATAGGCTTGAAAGCGGATTCCTCTGCCACCGGAAGCTGCCGGGGTACACCATATACGGCGCTGGTAGAGATGTGTACGACCTGCTGAACCTGATTGTCCAGGGATGCCTGGAGCATATTATGAACCCCACCAAAATTGATGGACTCGTATGCTCTCTTTCCTCGCGTCGGCAGGACCGCTGCCGCCAGGTGAAAAACGGTATCAACGTCATGACATGCCATTGCCATAATCTGAGCGTCCCTCACGTCACCTTTTATGAACTCAATGCTCCTCTCTAGCTCAGGGTCGTTGGGGCCGTTGAGGTCCAGCACTCTTGGATGATACCCATCTTCTACCAATCGGCGCACCAGGGCTATCCCCAGGAACCCTGTGCCACCAGTGACCAGTATCCTATTCAATCATCGCCTCCTGGAACCACAGCGGTACTTACCGCCGGTCTCCGCGTACATTCGCCTCTCATAACTTGGTGAAAAGGCTCCTGAAGCGGAGGTCATATTTTGATATTAGCTTCTGTAGGTTGATGAAGTGCTCAGTGCGCTAACCGCTAACCACGGGCCAAACACGCACGGGTACGTTTCAGGATGCTTTGAGGTTGATTCAGAGGTCCGGGACTCCGGCGCCGGGTTACATAGTCAACAAAGGCAAGACTCGGAAGCTCGGGTGGGGTCGCTATAGCTATGGGCACAACTGTTATCGCCGCTACATTACCGTAGGGCTGAGGGTGCCGAGCCTTCCGGCTTCACCGGCAACGATGCACGCCCATCCCCGGCCACGGGTCTACCGTAGCCAGGGGAGAGTGAAGGCAGTCCCGGCCTCTATTACGCCGTGATTCGCTCCAACTGTAGGCAGCCTGCCCCCAGGCCATCACCTTGTCCGGATTCCCAAGGGACTAGGGCGATTCCACTCGGTTGGGACAGGGGGGGTTAGCCTGCGGACTGTATACCTGCCGCCTCTAACGCAGCCTCCAGCTTCGGAGGGCTATATCCCACTACCTTCTGGTCTTTGATTGTGGTCACCGGCGTGCTTCTATGCCCAAGGGCTAGAAGGTCATTTTTTGCCTCTTCATCCAGGGAGACGTTCCGCTCCATGAACGGGATACCCTTCCGTGAAAGGTACACTTTCACCATGTGGCAGGGCCCTCAACCCGCGGATGTGTATACGATTATATCCGAGTCCATTACTGATCCTCTCCTTCCTGAGTCCGTTGCTGAGTATTCCGGTCCGACTTTGACTGGTACGGTTGATCGAACAGCCCCTCCCCGGGTTTCACTGCCTCATCTATAGTTTGCACGAACTCCTCGCCTTGCTCATACTTACGAAGAAACTCTTCGCTAACGAAGAACATTCAAATGCAGAAACCATCCCTTTCGATGTCTTCGTGGTGCCGGTCACAAGGGCAGATTTTTTTGCGGTCCTCAACGGGATCGCCACTTAGAGGCATTCAGGGGCAATAGCGATAGCCATGATTGACCTGATTCTCCGCCAAGCCCTGTTGGACGAGCTCCACGACTTCAGCTTCTGGGAAAAACTTGTAGGGGCTACGTTCCACATACTTCTCGGAGAAACGCTTGGCCCCCTTCAGGGCTTCCTCATGAGTAAGCTTTCGCTTCATTCCCGGTCTCCTATCGTGTCTACCAGAATTACGGCGCTGCCCGCATCCCGCCATCAATGCGCATACGCGTGTGCATATCACAGGACATGTTGCTGAATTGCCATGATTTGGCCTTCAGATGCTTCACGAGACCCGGCAGAGCTTTGCCAACCTGCGGCAGCGTCTTCGATTTGGCGACCTCCACACTCAACAACGCTGCGGTGCCGCATTCACACCGGACAGAGAAGAACACTTTATGAAAGTCCCGGTTCGCCGAGAAGTCCAGCTTGAACCCTTTGAGAATAGTGAGTGTTGGCTCATCGGTGATTGCTTCTCGGAGCAGGTCTTGAATCTCTTCGAGACCGGCCTGCACGTCACCGGATGACGGAGTCACAAACGAAGATTCCTCTGGCAAGTCTTTATCCAACCTAATACCCATATCTCCAGTGCCTTCTCTCAGAAGTACCATACAAGTCTACCGCATTTGGAAAGACGTGACAAGATATTCAGAGGAAGGGAAATGAGCTTTGACACAGGCTGCCCGTTCACCTATGATGATTAGGGAAGAGTCCAATCTGCTTTTACTCCAAGAGAAAGAGGGGTTTGCCCAATGGCTGCTATTTCCTCGCTGCAAGAAAAGTACGAGAGCCTTGACAGGAGGCTTGCTGCCAGGGGTGAGGAAGCGATAGACCCCGACTGCTTGCTCGCTTTCGAATACGAGTACCCCGGCCAGCCTTCCACAGTTTCCATAGACACCGACGAGTTCACGGCTCTATGCCCCTGGACCGGTTTGCCCGACTACGGTACTTTGACAATCAGCTACATGCCGGAGGCGCTGTGCGTAGAGCTCAAGTCGCTGAAGTACTACCTACTCTCTTATCGTGACGTGGGCATTGTACAGGAGCACGTTGCCAACCGTATCCTCAACGATCTGGTGTCCCTGTGCCAGCCACGGTTTATGCAAATTGTGGTTGACTACAAGGTACGGGGCGGCCTTCACACCACCGTTTCGGTAGAGTACGGGGCTGCGGAATAGAATTGTGGGAGGCGTGTACCAGGTCAGAATTGAGCTCAGCTTTGCCAGCGGCCACCGTCTGCTGGAACATAACGGCAAGTGCGTCTTTCCCCACGGACATACCTACAAGGCAGAAATTTGGGTGGCCTCCGAGGGTCTGAATGAGTTGGGATTCGTCATTGATTTCACGGAGCTTAAACGGAAGGTTGAAGGCTGGATAGAAGAGCATTGGGACCATGCGTTTCTCGTTAATAGTAGAGATTCAGAGCTTTTGAGCGCCCTCAACGCTGTCAGAGGAAGCCGCATATTCGTGTTTCGAGATGAAAACCCTTCCGCAGAGGTCATGGCAAGAAAGCTCCATGAAAGGGCAAGGGAGTTATGCAGCGTTGCTCCACTCAGGGTGCGGGTGTGGGAGTCCCCCACCCAGTACGCGGAATACAGCGAGTCAGGCCCTGAGCTAAATCAAGGTGATGCCTAATCATGGAGACAATCGGAGTGACCCTCCTTTCCGGCGGCCTCGATTCCACAACGGTAACCACACAGGCCCGGGACCTGGTCAAGCACCTCACGGCTCTCACATTTCATTACGGCCAGACCCATAACAAAGAGGTCAAATGTGCAGAAAAGGTAGCCCGGCTTCTGAATATTCAGCACAAGCTGGTAGACATCTCAGCTTTTGGTGAGGTGGCCTGGTACTCCTCACTGACCAGTCCTGAACGCTTTCCAATGCCCAAGGACCGGCTGGCAGCAGTGCCTCTCTCAAGTGCAGACATCCTGCCCTCTGAGTCCGCCACCAGCATTCCCATTACCTATGTACCACTCCGCAACACATTTTTCATCACCATAGCAGGAGCCTTCCTCGAGAGCCAAGCGCTTTACGCTATCGAAGCCATGCAGGTGGCCCCCCATGACGTGGAAGCGTGTATTTACCTGGCGCCCAATGCCATAGACTACAGCGGCTACCCTGATTGCAGGCCGGAGTATTACGAGAAGATGCGCGATACACTGCTATATGGCAGCAAGCTGTGGGCCGAGTACCATGTCCCAATCCGGATAGAGACCCCCATCATCCACCTCTCCAAAGCGGAAATCGTCAGATTGGGGATGGACCTCAAGGCACCCCTGGAGCATACCTGGAGCTGCTACGAGGCCGGAGAGCTTCCCTGCGGGCGATGTGACAGTTGCATACTCCGGGCCAGGGGTTTCGCAGAGGCCGGACACGATGACCCTCTCCTGGTACGGTTGGGAAGAGCTTCACCATGAGTAGCCCAGGTAAAGGGACCAACATATCACTCAAGGTCAGCCGGCAGCCCAATGGAGAACCTGAGATTTTCCATTCTCTCCAAGGTGAGGGGGCTTCCATAGGGACTCCATCGGTATTCCTCCGGCTGGCACAGTGCAACCTGACTTGCACCTGGTGTGACACCGCCTATACCTGGGACTGGAAGCGCTACGACTATGAACGTGAGGTCATGGAGCTATCATTGGAACAGGTAGAAGAAAGGGTCCTGGAGTATGGCTGCCGACACCTTGTCATCACGGGCGGGGAACCGCTTCTCCAGCAGGCGGGGTTGGTGTCCCTGGTCAGTTCCCTGAAAAGACGAGGGTTCACATTCGAAGTGGAGACCAACGGCACCATTGCCCCTCACCGTCAGCTATTGGAGGACATAGACCAGTGGAACGTTTCTCCTAAGCTGAGCACTTCCGGCAACGCTCCGCACCGCCGCGAAATCCCTGAAGCGCTGCTCTCTTTCGACAACATCACGAGCGCATATTTCAAGTTCGTGGTGGTGGAGCAGGCAGACCTGGAGGAAGTTAGCGCCTTGGTAGACAGGTATGATTTACCCAGAGCACGAGTTATCCTGATGCCTGAGGGGCAGACCACTGCCGTGCTCCAAGAAAGGGGCCGGTGGCTCAGCCGGCTATGCACTGAGAATGGCTTCAGGTTCACTCCCCGCCTGCACATTCTTCTCTGGGGTGACAAACGGGGGACCTAGACCGGGGGCCACCCGGGCCTCTAACGGCTAGTTTGCCGGCCCAATCAAGATGTCGTTGCCGTCCACCCGGACCGAATAGACAGTGAGGCCTTGGGAAGGCGGAGGGGACAGGGCCTCACCACTCTTCACGCTGAACGCACCACCATGAAGAGGGCACTCAACCTCATCACCGCTCAGCGCTCCCTCGGATAATGGGGCAAAGGCATGGCTGCATACCTCGTCTACGGCGTGGAATTCCCCTTCCAAATTAACAAGCAAAATCCGTTCGTCCCCTAGCTCGACTAGCTTCATCTCTCCCGGAGAAATCTCATCGGTCTGGGCTACCTTCACAAAATTATCGGGCATTAGGTTCTCCTCTTAAATTATAACCGAATCTTGCCGTCGGGATAAGGCTTAGGTCTCGTCAAAGACCTCCTTGGCAACCCCGGCAGCGTTTGCCGCCGTAGGCCATCCCCCATAGAAAGCCATGTGGGTGATGACCTCGCCAATCTCATCCTTGGTCACTCCGTTGTCCAGCGCTCTACGGATGTGGCCTCGCAGCTGATCAGTCCGGTAGAGGGCGGTCAGCACGGCCACAGTTATAAGACTCCGGTCCCGCTTTGAGAGACCGGGGCGCTCCCAAACGTCTCCGAACAGAACATCGGCGCTAAGCTCGGCCAGATGAGGCGCGATTTCTTGCATTGCACTTCTTGGCGAAGTCATGGCATTACCTCCATACTATATGTTGCCTATATTTTGGCTATATGTTGGTTACTCCGGCACCTATATGGCCCCTACACACTCATTACTACCTTGACGACGTTATCAAGGCGTTGGTCATATATCTCGTAGGCCCTGTTCACGTCGTTGGCGTTGAAGCCGAGACGGTGAGTCACCATACGGGCGGGGTCTACCCATCCCCGGTCCCGCAGGGCTACAATCTCTTTGATGCAATTGATGGGGTCTATCCGGGCGCTGCTGGTCGGTATAATAACAGCCTGCTTGTCCATCCAGAGCCGGGTGTCCACCGGAATTACGTAATCGCTCTGGATGCCGAATATGACTACCCGGCCAAGGGGCCTCACCATGCGGAGGGCCATGTCCAGCGTATCCGGGTAGCCCGCAGCATCCACAGTAACATCCGGCTCCTCTCCGCGGGTGATTTCACGCACCGCTTCTATCACGTCTTCTCTATCGGGATTAATGGTGTGGGTGGCCCCAAACTCCTTTGCATACTCTAGGCGATAGTCCAGCCGGTCCAGAGCGATTACCTGCCGTGCCCCTTGCCTGGACGTAAGCATGGTGAAGGATAGGCCAATGGCTCCCTGGCCCACTATCATGACGCTCTTTCCCAGTACGCTGCCCATTTGCTGACAGGAGTAGAGCACAGTGCCCGAAGGCTGACACATCACCCACTCCGTCAGGTCACCGTGGTCCGGCAGGGCGATCATCCGACCAGGGTTTGAGGTAACGTACTCAGCCAGGCCGGCGCTGGCAGCGGGCAGGACTATGACTCGTTGGCCCTCCCTGAACTCATCCGTCCGGCTCTCCACCACCACTCCGGCGCATTCATGGCAGGGCTTGCCCAAATCCAGGGGATACTCTTCCTCCGGATAGACCGGGCCATAGCCATGCCTGATGTCACTGCCGCAGATAGAAAGGCGCTCCATCTTAATCAGACATTCCCCATCCTTGATTGTCGGCATCTCCGCATCCATGATCTCGAACCGTTTTGGCCCAACAAGTTGTGCTGCTTTCATGATCCAGTCCAACCTCCATTGAGAAGATAAATCCCCTTGGTAAACCGGTTGGTACGCCTGGTACAAAATACCCTAATACTGACGTTGTGGCAAGTCCCGCCGGAAAATCCGCCCCGTTCAAAGCTCATTGACTTCCGTGGAACCCTGGTCTACACTCCTTTCGTAAAGTAATGCCCTATAGCCCTATGGAAGGGGGAACTATGGCCGTTTCTAAAGAGACCCTAAAGGCAATGCTCCGCGATTTTCAGGGGTACGAACTTTCCGATGCAGAGCTCGACATCATCATCCCTGACCTGGACGGGTACGTGGCCGAGGTAGAGAATATCAGGGAACTTGACCTTTCTGATGTTATGTCAGGGCGTCTTCTGCGGGCTAAAGAAGGAGGTGGACCCTAATGGCCGACGCTGAACTCCTCAAGCTCACCATATCGGAGTTAGCCCCCAAGATAAAGTCGCGAGAGGTCTCACCTGTTGAAGTAACCGAAGCCGCCCTTGCCCAGGTGGAGAAGGCCCAGCCTGTCTTGAACTCCTTTATCACCATATTGGGAGACGGGGCCAGGGCCGCTGCGAGGGAGCAGGAGGCTGCCATTGTCCGAGGTGAGTACCTGGGGCCTCTGCACGGTGTCCCAATCGGAATCAAAGACAATATTGCCACGGGCGGCATACGTACCACTCTGGGTTCCAAAGTGCTAGCTGATTATGTCCCTGAGGAGGACGCTCACGTTGTCAGCTTATGCAAGCAGGCCGGGGCCATAATTCTGGGTAAGGAGAACCTGGAGGAGTTCGCCGCGGGACCCACTTCTAATAACCCCCACTTCGGCGCGGTCCATAACCCGTGGGCGCTGGACCATATACCCGGCGGCTCCAGCGGAGGCGGAGGCGCCAACGTTGTGGCACGTATCACCTTCGCATCTCTGGGGACTGACCTGGGCGGGTCTGTGCGCCTTCCGGGTGCGTTCTGTGGAGTCGTAGGGCTAAAGCAGACTTTCGGCAGAGTAAGCCAGCGTGGGTTGCTGGTAACCAGCTTCAACGGCGACCACATTGGCCCACTAACTCGTACTGTGAAGGACAGCGCCCTGGTGCTCCAGGCCATCGCAGGCTACGATCCGCTGGACCCCAGCATGGTTCCAGTACCTATACCGGACTACTCGGCCAACTTGGAGACTAGCCTCAAGGGTATCAAAGTGGGGATTCCCACCAACTACTATTTCGACCCGGATACAATGGATGATGAGGTGGAAGCATCAATCCGAAAGGCAATTACTGCACTGGAGGGGCTTGGGATGGAGCTGAGGGAGGTGGCTATACCCAGTATGCAGTACATTGGTGTAGTGCGTGCCACGTCCATGGCGGATAGCCTGGTCACCCATGAGCCTTATATCAAGACCCGCCGCCAGGACTACAGCCCTCACATACTATATCGGGCGCTGGCCGGCCAGTTTGTCCTTGGCCGGGATTACTCCAAAGCCCTGAAGGTACAACGAATCATAAAGGAAGACCACGCCCGGGTTCTCCAGGAGGTGGACTTTCTAGTGACGCCCACGGTGCCCGTAGCGGCCCCGCGCATAGATGCGGCCAACCTGACGGTAAAGGGCACCGACTATCCTGTGAGAGGATCGGGAACTGGCATAATCATCAGAAATATGAGCCCTCAGAACACGACCGGTCTGCCCGCTATTAGCGTGCCATGCGGATTTACCCGGGCCGGCCTTCCCGTTGGTCTGCAACTCATTGGCCGTCCATTCGAAGAGGAGTTGCTTTTCCGGGTGGCCCACAACTACGAGGCTGTGTCGCCCAGTCAAGGCCACAGGCCAAGCGTACCCGGCGTAAGCTAGGAGAGCATATACGCGGGACCATAGAACGGCACGGGTGAACGGGATAACCATTCACCAGGTCGTCCATGACCGGGGTTACTTGCCCGTCCCGGGGTCTTTCGATTCTTGTGGACTGTCTGAGGGCCGTTCGTGATGTTCTGCGCAAGGATAACCCATTCTCCGTCGCTCCTGCGAAAGCAGGAGTCCATAGGCGGTTGATAAGTGACCTGGTGTGGTGCTGGCAGGCGAAGCGGTGGATCCTCGCTTTCGCGAGAATAGCGGGGAGAAGAACCGAAAGACCCTGTTGCGACGGTCCCAATGTGTACCGGTATCTCGTGACTCGTGATGCAATCATCGGGAGCAGGTCGTTGTTCCCTGCCGAACCGCCCCATATCTATTGGACTGGTACACACGATTGCTCCAAGGAACCCTAACCTGTAAAATCGTCGCCAAGTCACAAACCCATTTGTTGCGAGGCTCGTCGGCAATGCCTAAAGTGATCTCCTTCATAAATTACAAAGGAGAGGCGTGGGGAAAACCACTAGCGCGTACCACGTGGCGTGCTCGTTGGCCCAGCATCACCGCCAAAAAGTATTGATGATTGATATAGATCCCCAAACCAACTTAACGTTCCTTTGCGCCAGTATCGAACAATGGGAGCGTCGCAAGCGAAACACCGGAACGATAACAAATCTGTACAAGCGGTATGTAGACCGCCAACCGCTGGACATCAACAGATTCATTTGGGACGCCCCCGTCGTTATCGGCAGATACCCGATACGCGGGCTTGATTTGATTCCGTGCGACATAGAATAGACCTGCTTGGGGAGGACGTTGGCGGCGGGCCAATTGCTGGGGCATTCTCAGCCTTCCAAGCGCTTCAACAGGACTCCCAACGATACCTCAGAGATCTGTCCTTCCTTCGCCAAGTGGTATTGGACACCGAGGAAAAGTACGATTGGGTTATCATAGATTGCCCTCCCAACCTGTACCTGATGACTCAAAATGCGCTCCATGCCAGCGATTATTACGTGGTGACCGCTGTTCCTGACCACCTCTCCACAATCGGTTTGAATATCCTGATTAGAAAAGTTGGAGAAATTGGAGGGAGGATGGTAGCCGTTGGCGCCTTGGCGGGCCAAGATGACACACGGACGGTAGCAGAATTGGGGGCTATCGTTTTTGTGAAGGTTCGGATGGGTGGAGACATGACGACCACGACCCATGCCGATAAGATGCAGACCATAGGGCTGCAACAATACGCTCTGGGGAAGGTAGTTAGTACACACACCACGGAGTATATTGGTTATAGCGAAGCAGCTGAGAACCAGGTTCCGGTCTGGGAACACGGGTCAACGAACGCACGGCGGGCGGCTCAAACATTTCAATACCAAAGTATAACCCAAGAGTTAGTCAACACACTCAGTTGAAGGCTGCCGGAAGAGAATGATGCCACACACATCTCAATATTCAACGGATGCTTTGTTCAAGGGACTCAAAACCTTGCTCACGTCACTTCCTTCCGAAGAAGAGAAGGGTGAGCTTATTCAAGCGCTAAGGGAAACTAGGAGTTTCCTTGAAGAACTTGAGCAACTGGTTGAGGCCTTCCCGACGATAGAATCCAGCCGGGGGTTGTCGGAAGGATTGGCCCGGCTTGATGTCTTGGCCGGGTTGTCCGACAGGGACACGCGTCTTAAACGGTTGATGGGCTTTCAAGTGGGTAAATCCAAGTGTGCCAGCGGTTCAGGGGATGTTGCGGCCCGCGCTGAAAGACTAAAGGAGAGTCTGAAGGATTCAGGAGACGATAGCCTTGCGAAGGTAATGGAAACGTCGGGAGAATCAATATCGGTGCTTACCGAATTGGCGGCTTCAATGGGGTTGCGGACGCGCTCCAAGGAACGGAAACCGGACTTGATACAGCGTATTGCTACCCACCTAGCGAACCAGAGGGGATACCGGATGCTCCGGGGTGGAGACGCAGATTCCGCAGTTAGTACGGCAACCGGGCAGCCCTAATACCCTATGTAAGAGCCTTAGCATCGTCCATGCCGGATATGGTATGGATTAGGGTGAGACCAATTCAACGGAGCAGGCTTCATAGCCTGCTCCGTCTGACGTCCGACACGTGGACGGTCAACGAGCCCAGCAGGCTCCAGGAAGCCGCGGTCAGTTCAGCCACCGCCGCGTCAAAAGCGGCCTAAACCAAAGCCAAGGTGAAATGCGCAGAAGGATGGGGTAAAGTTGTAGGGGAGTTGGGTTAATCCGTCTTGGAGTGAGAAAGGGGTTGGTGATGGGTGTGAGGGAGATTGAGCGATTCCTCGAACAGTGGCAGATGGATGCCAGGGATTTGCGCTGGCGGATGATTCGGTCGCCGACGCCGCGGGAGCGGGAACGGTGGTACGCCCTGTTGCTGCTGGCCCAAGGCTGGACGGGTTCGGCGGTGGCCGAGGCCCTGGAACGGGACCCCCACACCATTGGCCGATGGGCCGCCGCCTTCGGCGAAGGCGGTCCCGCAACCTTGATTTTCGAGCAGTCCGGGGGGTCCCCCCCGCCCTCGGCGAGGCGCAGCAGGGGAAGTTGAGGGCAGCGGTGCAGGAGATGCCCGCCACATCGGGCATCGAACTGGCCAACTGGAACTGGAAAGTGGTACGGCAGTTTGTCCTGGAAGGTTTGGGCATCAGCCTGAGCCGCAGCAGTTGCCTGAACTACCTCCACCGTCTGGGATTCGTGCTCAAGCGCCCCAAGAAACGTCTGGTCAAGGCTGAGAAGCAGAAGCGGGAGTCCTTCGTGGCGGAGTACGCCGCCCTGTGGGACGAGGCAGGGCGGTCTGGGGCCAGGATCTTCTTCGCTGACGAGGCCCATTTCCGTGCGGACGCCGAACTCCGGGGCAAGTGGGTGCTGAAGGGAGAGCCAGCCTTGGTGGACTCGAGCAGCCCGCGCTATGGCGAAAAGGCCAGTTACTACTCTGCGGTGTGCCTGGAGACCGGGGAAGTGGAGTGGATGGATCTGGAAGGAAACAGCAACTCAGAAACATCGGCCGTGTTCCTGAGACAGTTGAGAGAGAGGTACCTTGGACCGCTGAACGTGATCTGGGACAACGCTCCGGCGCACCGTGGCGAGTCGGTTCGGGAGTACCTTCGGGCACCCGGCCTGGATCTGCGGCTGATGAACCTGCCGGGTTACAGCCCGGACTTCAACTCCGATGAGGCGATCTGGAAATGGGTGAGGGAGGAAGCGACCGGGAACCTGTGCCTGGGGACCAAGTCCCTGGTGCAGGAAAGGGTCGGAAACTTCCTCGCCTCGCTGGCCAGCCGGAAAGAGGAGGTGAAACGGCGCTGCCGCACCGTCCTGCAATCAAGGGCCGAAGGGCTACTGCGGGACTCCCAGTCCCCTTCCCAACCCACGGCAAATGCACATCCCACCTTGGCTTTGGTTTAGTTCGCTTGGCAAGGTAACCGGTAACCGCTGACTTTGTGCATACGCCGGAGGATGCAAAGCTTCTCCGATGCCGGGCGGGGAAGGACTAGCCCGAAATAGCCACAACGTCTACACTGGTATTAGGGGTCGCCACGGCGACCGAACCGTACAATGGTCAACGTTGCTTGTAGAGATTTACAAGCTCCTGGGCCTGGTCATCATCGAGCCCCGTAAACTCAAAGTGCATCTGAACGGCATCGTACACGGACACATTCTCGTGTATCGGGGCGGCCTGGCTATCCCTGGTAGCCTCTATGGTCACATCCGTCCACTTCAAGGGCATCCGGGAGTCCCGGGCCAGCTTTTCGAGCATGTTCACGGCACAAGCCGTGATACCCGACAGGAAAGCCTCTCCGGCACCAATCTCATCACCAGGCCCGCCATTGTAACCGTAGTCATCCACGACGAAATGATGGTTGCGGGCCTGGCACAGGGCGCGACCCTGCGTACCGCTGCTGTAGGAACGTACCTTTGTCACCCTGAATCGCTCTTCAGCCATTTCACCCCTCCTGAGTAAGTTACTACTAATACCAAGAACAGGTATCACATAGGTTTCCTCTAAACTCAGGCCACTCTGCCCTTTCAGAGATTTTACCATTCCGTTCGGGTCGTCATCAACATGGACGCAATCCGGTCCGTTGTGACCGATAGGTCCTCTGACCCCCAAATCCGGCTAGGTGGCCTTCGTTAACAGTCCGTCAATGAATTTTGTGAAATGTTCCGTGCCGTTCCAATGGACGAGACCTTTCTCTTCTCCCACCATCTCCACGTCTCCCACCTCCTGCAATAGCTCTATGTGGCTCACTATCTCAGAGAAAGCCAGGTAATAGTTACGGGCTTCAAGATGGTATCCCGAGAAGTGTTTCCTGGTAATGTTCTCCATGTCCATCGGCTCGCTTCTGAGCAGGTCAAGGAGCTGGTGAAACCGCTCTTGATGGTGCTCAATGATCTCCCTGGCCCTATGAATCCCTATAGGATTGAACTTACCTCTATAAAAGGCCCGATGGGCAGGCATAACTGTAACGTCATCACCCAGGCTCAATACCTTGCTCAGTGATTGGAGGTAGACTCCGAGTCCGTAATACCCATTGTCTTTCCGGTAGCCTTCGGGCAATATATTTCGGAACCTTTTGTAGCTGAGGCTAATACTGGGATGTGGAGTAATCTGGGGAAGGATGTGGTCTCCTGAGAATAGGACCTTCTCAAAGAGTATGCAAAGCTCATCAGGAGAGTGCCCCGGAGTGTAAAGGAAGGTGAACCTGTCAGAGTCGAGTCCGTCGGTAACGATGTTCGTTACTTTCAACTCGCGGCCCTGTTTCTCGTAGTCTTTTATCCGTTCCACAAATGCGTCGTCCTCGACCGGCGGAAAAGGGCTGAAATGCTGTCTGAATTCATTCTCAATTCCCCACCGGTCTACGTTCACCAGTCTGCTATAGACCTCATGGGCCCATAGCTCGGCTCCACTCTTAGCCAATACATCGAAGCAGTTCCCGTCATGGTCCATGTGTCCGTGGGTGACGACCACACGCCCAACAGCACTCAGAGAGTACCCAATCCTCTCAAGCCCCTCCTCCAGATATTGAATGCTGCCGTAGCACCCCGTATCCACCAACGTGAGCTTATCCCCTTCTATGACGTAGCTCCACGTCGGACCTATGGGGGATTGCCAGGCCTGCGGCACACCGATCCCGTAGATTTTTACGGAGTCGGGAAACGAATACTTCACCACCATCCGGTTCCCCGCATCGTCGCCCGCCTTCAAGATTTCCGGCTCCATAACACCTTCCTGACCAAATATTCACAGGTATTGGACGGGAAAATCGAGATATTGTCAAGCACCGGGCAACGAATCAGCCCTGCCGCCCAGCCTTGACACCCCTATATCCATAGTCTACTATCTTGACCAGGACCATTGGAGCAGGATGCCTTTCCATCCAAAGGTTGGCCCAAGATTCGCCCGGCGGCAATATCTGTTTCCCATACCTGGTCACATCCATACCCAGGAGGTCGACGTGAAATACGTAGTCAACTGGCCTGCAAGGTTGGAGGAGATGGCCGCCTTCGTGGGACTAACTGAGTATGACCGCCGGCTTATCCAAGAGAGCGCCCCCATCATCATGGAACATGCCGAAGCCCTCACCGATGCTGTGTACGATAATTTTCTTAAGTTCCCGCCGGCGCGAAAGTTCTTTCTCGACGAGAATGGCGAAGTTGACGAGGAGAGATTGACCAAGCGGAAGCACACTTTGATACGCTGGCTGCGGGGAACCATATCCTACACTCTGGACGAAAGCTTTGCGGTATCCCTGCTGGCTACCGGCATTAGCCATAGCCACCCTCCCACTCACCGGGAGCACCTTGGCCCCGTGCCATCAAAGTACATGATAGGCACTATGTCTTTCACCCAGACGGTTATCGCTGAGCTCCTGTGCCGGAAAATGGACGACACCGAGCTGGCATTGGGCACCAGCGTTTCCTGGAATAAGCTTCTCATGGTAGAATTGGACATATTACTGGCGAGCTATCTTACAGACCCTGCGGCATAGCGAGGCGAAATCCTCTCAATATCCAACCCATCCATTCCTTCGTAAGCTGAAGTTGGCCGATCCGTACCCTTGCCACAATAGAGGTACCCATAGCTGTGGAATGCTATCCCGGACACACGAGGGACTGAAGAGAGAAATATTTGCTTAATTTGGGTGAAGTAGGAGGCTCCGCCAAAGCCCGCTATCTGGCGTCATTGGCGTACTCGGAATACCGCAAGCTGTGGTTGGCTACCCTCTGCTCACAGTCTTCCGCCTGGGCACTGATAGTAGCGCGTGCGGCATTGGTCTTGGAGCTTACCAATTCCGCGGCCTGGACCGGATACGTTACTTTTGCTGCCATGATTCCCTCAATCCTCGTGTCTCCCTTCGCCGGATTTCTGGCGGACCGCTTTGACCGCCGCACCGTCTTGGCCTGCGCCTACGTCGTCAACCTGGCCCACAACGTGCTGCTGGCTATCCTGGTGGCATTCATGTACGACTCGCTTGAGGGATGGCACATATTGTTGTTGGCCGTTCTAAACGGCTGCGCCAGGTCAACACAAATGCCTTCCGCCCAGGCGCTCCTCGCCAATACTGTGCCCAAGGAGCGTATCCTCAACGCAGTTTCCTTGTACCAGGCCACACAACATGGCTCGCGCTTTGTGGGTCCATTCTTAATATTGGTGGTACTCTGGAGCACCGGACACCAGGACTGGGTGTTCTTCCTGTGCGCGGGACTCTATGCTCTAGGTCTGACTCAAGTGCTGAGCATCAACATCGCATCCAGGGGTGTTGTGGAAGCCGGACGAGGAATGAGAGTAATCTTTCGCAACATGGGAGCAGGGTTGGGCTATATGTACCACACTCCGGTGATCCTATCCCTTGTACTCCTGGTTGTGGCCCACTGCGGCATGGTCATGTCTTTTGAGTCATTGTTCCCGGTGCTATCCCGCGACAAGCTGGGGATGGAGGGCGGAGTCGGAATCATGGGTGGGGCCAGCTACCTGATGGTAGGGTATGGGATCGCCGCCCTCATAATGGCGCTTGGCCTGGCAGGTGTGCGAAGCGAGCGAACCAGGGGACGGTTGTTCTTGTGGCTAGGGGTATTAAGCGGCATAAGCCCGATAGCTCTCGCCCTCTCTCCCAATCTACCTCTGGCAATACTCTCAACGGCGGTTATGGGGCTATCCCAGGGAGGGTTTATGACCCTTAGCCATGCCATGCTTCAGAGTATGGCTCCGGATGCCGTCCGTGGCCGTCTAATGGGTGTGTATAGCTGGCACATACAGGGGTTCATGGCGAGCTTTAATCTAATCAACGGAACCCTGGCGGGCTTCACAGCGCTCACCGCACCGCTAATCCTTGGATTTGGTGGGGTCGGCTTTGTATTGGTTATGGCTTTCAGCTTCGCGAGAGTTAGCTTGAGGGACTTGTATGCCAAGGGAGTACCGGCTGACGTACGCGCCGCAGCCCAAGCACAGCCTGCCGGTGACGCCTAGTCAATGTGCCTGAGTCTTTAGATGAGTCCTTCTTCCTCAGCCACCATCTCCAAGGTTTCCCATCCTTCGGTGATGCCTGGCACGAAGGAACTGCAACCCTCCTCATCCAGTATCTCTTTCCCCAGAGGGTCGCTATACTCCACCAAAAGGAAGGCGCGTGTGACCTTCTGCGCTAACTCTGCATCCATATCACTATGGGCGGTAAAGCAGCAGTGGCTATAACCAGGACTGGACCAGAAGACACGAATACTCCCGTCAGTCAGGCCACCTTCTCCTTCAAGGGCCTTGAGAGTTTCCTTGCACACAGCACCGGCATCATATTCGCCCTTTCGAACCCTCTCAACAACATCCCTTTCATCTGATAGAGTGCCAGGCTGACGCTCATCGTGGAAAGTACAGAGTGCCAGGTCGCGTCTGGGATTTATCCCTACCTGTTTGAGATAGTGGTAGGCTAATAGTCCAGCCTGAACAGAGCTACGGCTGCCGAAGGCAAAGCGTTTGCCCTTCAGGTCTTCCACCGTGATTATATCCGAGTCAGGACAGGTTATGAATTGGGTCATGAAGTTCACGTCAACATCCCTCATGGCGACCACCTGGCAGGGATCGTCGAGACGCCGATTGATCTTTACATAGGACAGAGGACCATTCCAGGCAAGGTTTATCTCCCTACTGACAAAGGCATCTACCAGAGCGTCATAGTCGGAGTACATGACCCAGTCGAGGTCTATCCCCTGGCGTTGAAAGTGCTCTTTGATACCACGGAAGACAATCATGTGGGAATTGGACGCAGTACCACCGAGTCTAATCATGGTTTGCCCCCTATATATCTAGGGAACTTCTGAACAAGTGAGCACCGGCAGGGTTTCCGGCTCCCCGGCTTCCCAATCAGAGCTTTTGCGCCCTGACTTTGGCCTTGATTGCGGTGGTTTCCCCCTCGCCAACCCCGCTTTCGGGGCCTGCCAAAGTCTTGGGCCCACTACCCCCTGGGTCAACCGGCCAGGATGCGCTGGCCCCTTTTCAGATTGGACAGTCCCAGCAGCAGCGCTACACGTTCCCTGTTCTTGGCCAGACCCCGGTAGCGTACCTTGGCGTAGTCGAAGTGCCCCTTCACGTCCAAAAAGGGATGTTCCACCTTGGCTCGGATGGAGGCCTTGACCCTTTCCGCTAATGCCACCAGGCTCCCCGGCTCCAGCTTCCGCCGCTGCCCCGGTTTCATTGCCACCTGCCAGTCCAATGTCAACTCTTGGTTCTCCCCACGTTTCTGCACTCCCACGTATCCAGCATCACCCCACACTCGTGACTCTCCCCCGTGCAGCAGTCGGTGGGTCTCGGTCACGTCATGCACATTGGCCGGCGTGGTGGTGAGGCTATGCACTAGGCCCGTGACCGCGTCCACCCCGATGTGCAGCTTCATCCCGAAGTGGTATTGGTTCCCCTTCTTTACCTGATGCATTTCCGGGTCTCGCTGGCCGGTCCGGTTCTTCGTTGACGACGGCGCCTCAATGATGGTCGCGTCCACGATGGTTCCCCCCTCCATCCGCAGCCCCCGCTCTTTCAGATAATCTTTGATTTCCCCAAACAGCCCCTGGCCCAGTTGGTGTTCTTCCAGCAGATGACGGAAGTGCAGGATCGTGCTCTCATCGGGCAGCGGGTTCCTCAGCGTTAGCCCCGCGAACCGCCGCACCGACTCCGCCTCGTACAAGAGGTCCTCCATTCCAGGGTCGCTCAGGTTGTAGCATAGCTGGACAACGTGAACCCGCAGCATCACCGACAGGTCGTAGGGACGCCGTCCCCGGCCAGCATTGGCATAGTAGGGACGGATGCGCTCCTCCAACCGCTGCCAGGGAATTAAGCCGTCCATCCGTTCCAGAAAAAGCTCTCGGCGGGTCTTGCGCTTCTTGTTCTGGTATTCCAGGTCGGCAAAGGTTGGCTGCTCCATCTCCTACATCCTCCACTGCTAAAGGCTCTTCCAAATTCCAGTATGCCACAATCCGAGAGAGTTGTTCAGAGCTTCCCTAGAAGGAGTGTTGAATACCATTATACTGGTTAAGACGGGGACTTTGAACCCTTGTTGCAGCCCCCACTCCCGGCCCATCTCCCAGTGGGATAGAGTCCAGTTTCGCATTTCTGCTTGTTTTAACCCTATTTACGACAACTCAAGGCCGGGCTATAATAAGCCCAAGACCAACTCAGATCAGTCTAAGATTGATTGGTGGGCCGGCCCACCGGTCTGAATCCGAAAACATTTGGGAGGAGGCGCACAATGGAAATGGGCACAACGAGAATCAACGCCGGGGCAATAGAGTTTGCGCTCCAGTACCGCGTCCTTGACGGCGGTGTAGTGGGAGCCAGGTCTGCGGACCAGGGCGTGTGCATACAGGTACTCGGTGAAGTGGGAGGGAAGGAGACTGAGCTGCTGAGGTTTGACTGCTTTGACCAAGTGCCCCACTACCACTATGGCCCTGAGAACCATAACGAGCG
This sequence comes from Dehalococcoidia bacterium, assembly GCA_965219825.1. Taxonomy (GTDB): domain Bacteria; phylum Chloroflexota; class Dehalococcoidia; order Lucifugimonadales; family JAGWBF01; genus JAGWBG01. Next base: position 351,289 of record OZ244792.1, read on the forward strand.
ATACGATTTGGACAAGACCACGGCGGGCAATCCCGTAGGCTGGACTGTCGGCCAGATTCGGACGCGGCTGCCCGAAATGCTGAAAAGGGCAGGTTATGAGGACTTGTCGAGCAGTATAGACGCCGACCTGCTGGCAACCAAGGCTGATGAACTGGAGTCCACAGCGCGTGAGATGGCGGCCAATCAACGACGAACGGTAACCCACAACCGGGGCGACGTTATCATCGAGGCAGGGGCAATCCGGTTCGGTCTTGAATACCGCAATTTACCCTCGCTGGGGGCCAAAGGCCAGGCCATCCACGTGCTGGGCGACGTAGCAGGCCAGGAGATAGAGCTCCTCGCATTCGACTGCTTCGACAGGAGCCCTCACTACCACTACGGCCCCAGAAACAAGGACGAACGGATATTTTGGGACACGACGGTTGTTCCCGACACTCTACGATGGACCCTCGACCAGTTCAAGGCTGGCAAACTGACGTCCATGATTCAGCGGGCAGGCTACCCTGGCGTCGTTGCTGAGTTGGACGCGCAGCTAATCCAGTCCAAGCTGTCTGAGGTGGAGGCCCAAGCCAAAGCTATGGCCGTGGCAAACGAAGGATAAGCGGAGATTTTCTCGCCTTACGGATTGGAGAGGCGGACACATCCATCCCGTCCGCCCCATTGTTACCAACTCCAAATTAGGAGGATGCAATGGAAAGGTACAGGTTTATAGACGGAGATGCCCACGTATTCGAGCCTGAGGACATCTGGGACAATTACCTGGAAAAGAAATATCAGTCTCAGGTCAAGTCCTATGTCAATTACAAGAAGGCTTCCGAGGTCGGCGGGACCGGTATAATCGGCGGAGACGCGTCGAATGACCCCGACCCCCTGACTTTTGGCGTTAGGATAGAAGTGAACGGGCAAGTAATGCCCTTCAACGAGGGAAGCGATCCACCCCGCGAGCCTCTCTCGGATTTGGGAGACGCCTACGAGAAATGGGCGCAACAGGGCTTTCCCCCTACAGTATATAAGGAGGTTATGGACAAGTCGGGCATAGACTACATGATTGTTTATCCGACTGTTGGCCTCTGGATAACCCATGCCACGGACCTGGAGCCGGAGCTCGCCACCGCCATCCGCCGGGCCTACAACACCTGGCTGGGCGACTTCTGCGCCGATGCCGGTGGCCGGGTCTTTGGGGCAACCTCCATTGACCTGCGGGACCCCGAGGCCGCTACCCTGGAAGTGCGCCGTTGCGTCAAGGAATACGGGTTCAAGGGCGTCCACTTCAACCCGACCCCCGTAGGCCAGCACCGCCTGTATGATGAAGCCTGCGACCCCCTATGGGCCGAGCTTTCCGATTTGGGGGTCCCCGTAGGCGTACACCCCGGTTCGGGGAACCTGTCGGATGTCATGCTATACCACTACCTTCCCCGCCTTCAGAATACCTACGCCAGCGTGGCCTTCGGCCTGGGCAACATGATCGCCTGCACCGCCCTCATAATGGGAGGGGTCCTGGAGCGCCATCCGAGGCTGAAGGTAATATTCCTGGAATCAGGCGCCGGCTGGGTGGCCTACTGGCTGGAGCGTATGCAGTCTTCTCTGAACGGTGGGTTTCGGGGACTCAATATCCCGGGGCTGTCCATGTCACCAATAGAGTACTTCCAGCGCCAGTGCTTCGTCTCTGCCGACCAGGACGATCCGGGCATCAAGATGGCTATTGAAGCAATCGGCGACGACAACATCACGACTGCCACGGACTTCAGCCACCCGGAAGGCCGGAGGTATGGTCAGGCCGTAGAGATGCTGCTCGGCCTGCCGGGGGTGTCTCTGGAAAGCAAGCGCAAGATTCTATGGGACAACCCCCTCAAGGCTTATCCCCTTGAAGTGAGCTAGGGGGCCGGGCCCGGGCCATAAGTGTTGGAGCCGGTTAGAGAATGCCGGCTCCAACTTTTGTCCGCTAGTTTAGCCGGTAGTTTATAAGGTTCTTAGGTCAGAAGTCAGATGAATACCCATGCACCCCTAAGGCACGTCCGGCCCGTAATCCATGCCTATGTGGCCTTCCTGCTCTAGCCGAACATATTCCTCATCCGACACCTGTAAGAGGGTCTTGTAGACATACTCGTTGTCCTCGCCCAGCCGCACCGGGCCTCGCCGTATCTTTGGCGGTGTCTCCGACAGCTTGAATGGCGCACCCGGATACAGGTGGGTGCCACAGTCCTCCTGGTACGCCTGCTCGAAAGCGCCTCGTTCCCTCAGATGGGGGTCGTTGTAGGCGTCATGGGACACCATGATGGCTCCGGCGGGTACACCGGCGTTCTGAAGGCGGTCCATCACCTCATAAGGACCATGCTGCCGGGTCCATTCTCCGACGTGCCGGTCCAGCTCATCATGATGCTCGTAACGCCGGACAGGGTCGGCATACTTCTCATCTCGAGACCAATCAGGATTACCAATGACCCCGCAGAATGCCTCCCACTGGCTGTCATTGTAAATTGTTATGTTAACCCATCGGTCCTCTCCTTCACACGGGTAGCAGCCCTGGATAGCGTAGGGGTGGCGGTTGCCCAGGGTGCTCTGGATGCGGCCGTTCAGGTTATAGTCCATGATGGCCTCTCCCAGATAAGGAAGGAAGTTCTCCAGCATGGCAAGCTCTACGAATTGCCCCTTGCCGGTGCGACGGCGATAGTGGAGGGCAGCTAGTAAGGCGAAAGCTGCACCCACCCCCGCACCCGCGTCTGCCGTAAAAGCGGAGGTAACGCCGGTGGCGTCCATATCGGTATACCCTCTTAACGAGGTATGGCCCGCCACGTCTTCAACCATCTGACCCATGGCCCGGTAATTGGCATACTTTCCGGTGCTGCCAAAGGCGGGCATACGCACCATGATGATGTCGGGCCTGGATTCCTTCAGCCGGTCGTAGGTGATGCCCAGCTTTTCCATAGTCCCCATAGCGGTGTTCTCGATGAATACGTCGCTTATGCTGACCAGGCGACTCAGCACCTCCTTGCCACTGGGCTGAAGCAGGTCCACCGTCATGCTCAGCTTGTTCCGGGCGTGAGAGTTGAAGAGGGGAGCTCGGTTCCAGGGTCTATCTCCTATCTCACGGTCCGGAAGGCCTCCCAGCCATACCAGCTGGTTCTTGATAACCTGCTCGGACGGGTGGGCCATGAATCCACGAGTTATAGGTGGGTAGAACTTGGTGGACTCCACACGAATGACCTCCGCCCCCAGGTCAGCCAGCAAGGCGGTGGTGTACGGCCCTGCCCAGACAATGGTCATGTCCACGACCCTCACACCCTCTAGCGGCAGCTTAGCCATCTTCTGCGTCTCCCCATTTATGAGTGTAAATGTTAGATAATTCGCTGACAGATTGGTGTAAAAGGGCGTTTGGTGTTGCCGGGTCGGGCGCCACTGCGGGGGGTTGGATTCGTTTCTTGTTGGGAACGAATGGGGAACGAATCAGTTTCCGGTTGCGTGGACATACGATGTTCCCTTCACTCCCTGCCCTTCCCCCACGGCTCACTTTATTTGCTCCCTATTGTAGAACATGAGTTTCATGGTTGTCAACTGTCAGTCGAGGCTTTTCACCCTCACTCCGTATCAAGTACATCAGGAAGGGGGGCTTCTCACACACCTTCTTAGATACCGCTATATCACGCCCTCCGACTTGAGTCTGACCACGTCAGCCTTGCTGTAGCCAAGACCGCCAAGGACTTCCTCGTTGTGTTCTCCAAGGAGGGGTGGCGGACGTCGTACCTGCCAGGGTGTCTCCGTCATAATGAAAGGACGACCCGTAATCTTGACCTCTCCGGCTTCGGGGTGCCGGAGCTGACTGAAGGAACCTCGCTCGGCAAGTACCGGGTCGTTGGCAACGTCCTCCATTGTGTTAACCGGTCCGCAGAGGACACTGGCAGCCTGGCCCATCTCCCATATCTCTTTCTTCGTATGCTCCATGCACCAAGCCAGGAAATAAGGCTCGAACTCCTCCTTGAGGTCCGGGTCGGTCTGTGCGGTTGGGGTGTACCACTTGGGGTCCTTGAGGAATTCGGGATCGCCAAGCATACGCACCACCCTGGAGAAATACACCAGCCCACCCAGGACATCGAAGTAGCCGTCCTGGCATGGATATATGCCGATAGGATACCCTGCGGTGGATAGGGGAACCCTGGGATTGTTCTCGCCGGTGTACTGGTAGCCGACCAGAGATGAGGTACGCCGGTCCTGTGTACCTAGCTGGCTCTCCATGATGGACACGTCCACGTGCTGGCCTATATCCTGATACCTGGCCGCAAACAGGGCGCCCATAGTGGCTACGGCGGCCATTGATCCGGTCTGGTAGAGTCCCACGTTGCCCCCCAGCTTGACAGGCTCCCTATCTTCCAGGCCGGTGCTACCCATCTCGCCACCCATACCGTAGAAGATAATCTCCGAGCCTTGGTAGTCCCTATAGGGTCCGGTCTGGCCGAAATTGGAGACGGAGGTCATCACCAGCGCCGAGTTAATAGCTTTGAGGTCGTCGTAACCCAGTCCGAAGCGCGACATGGTCCCCGGACGGAAGCTCTCTACCACTATATCTACGTCCGCGACCAGCGCACGTGCGACCTTCCTGGCGGCATCGGTCTTGAGGTTTAGGGTAAGACTGCGTTTGCTGGTGTTAAGATGGAGGAAAAGGCCGCTCTTCTCAGGGTGTGGCACATCTCCAAGAAATGGGCCGAGGCGACGGGAGACATCTCCACTTCCGGGACGCTCTACCTTGATGACATCCGCCCCGAAGTCGGCCAGTAGCTTGGTACAGTAAGGCCCGGCGACGTGGTGGGTAAAGTCCAGGACCCTAATGTCTGACAGCGCCTGTTCACTCATCGGGCTGAATCTCCTCTTCTTCGGGCTGTGCCTCGTCAGGTTGATGCCTCATCCTGTCGTCGGTCCAGCGCCGGAGGTCATTGAGGGCAGGAGGGGCCACGTAGAAGACCTGAATGTCGGAAGGGAACTGGACACGGTGGTTGTCCCCGATGACCAGGATAGCCGACTCCTCTTCTTCAAGACTGCCGTCAATCCGGGAGGCCATATACTCATATCGCCGGTTGGTGACATCCATATACGCCTGTAGAATGGTGGAGTAGGCCGTCCGGCTCATCAAGCCTATGGAGAGACACCGTTGCCAGTCGGAGCTTTCCTCTACCATAGCCCGGTCTTCGGTGGCCTCCAACCGGGCTCCACCCTGGCACCTGGCATTGATTAGCGAGTAACCCCTGGGATTAAGCTGCCGGACCAGCTTCACACCCTCTTCCCCGGAAAGAAACACCGTCTCGTGATAGATGCGGTCCACGGGGCCCAGGCCGGCCTCGAGGCGGGCTATATGCTCTCCGGCCCCCGACCAGTACCGCTCCACCATCTCCCGGAGGTCGGGTGGAGGGTCGGGAGGTGTTAGAAACAATGGGACGAGATACAGTTTCCGGCCCTTTTTATATCCCTCCGCTTCCGGCTTCCATATCTCACTCAAGGGCGTGGTCATGTATGGCCACCTTCCGGTTCATCAAGAGCTTCCACTGAAAAGCGCCAACGGGCAAGCTATCCTGCGCCCCAATCACCACCGGCATTTTAGCTCTAAAGCTCACCGGAGGCAATACGAGCTTTGCACGGGCTTTACTTTGGCCTCACGCCAACTGCACTGCCTTTCCCTGGTCTGATGAACGCTGAATTGCGTCCACCAAACGGTGCCTCGTTACTGCGAGGTCGAAATCGGGGTCCGCACCCTTACCTTCGCTGATAGCCTCGCACAGGCGCCGGTATAGCTGGGCCACGTTGATAGGTGAGCCACCGGGCACTTCTCCTGGAATAGTGGTCAAACGGTCGGGTATAGGAAGCTCCTCCGGTGCGCCATCCTTGCCGCTACCCCGGAGACTGACTTGGTCGGTGAGCTGGACCATCTGACCGGAAGAAGCGACTAGAGTCCCCTCTCTCCCATAGACCTCCATCTTCCAGCCACTGCCATGCCAGGGCACACTGGCTACATGGGTCGAGGCAACTGCACCGTTGGTCAACACACCGCTTACCAGTATATTGTCAGGGGCGGTAACGTCTACCGTCTCTCCCGTATCCGTAATATCCCAGGTGGGCACCTGAGTGGCGACGTGGGCCGAGACCTCCCTGAACTCACCCAAGCAGAAGCACAGAACATCAATCGAGTGCCCTGTAGCTATGGTGAGGGCGGTTGCTCCCTTGGTCCGGTCAGCCTGCCAGGCACTGCCCGATCCTCTTTGCAGTACACCGGGCAGGAACATGGTCATGTTCGCAGATAGAACCTCTCCCACGTATCCCTCTTCTACAAGCTCCTTGAGCCGGAGCAGAGTCGGGTTACCACGGGCCTGTAGGCCCACCATGCCGTTGACGCCCTTGGAGCGGGCAAGGTCAGCCATTTCCTCCGCTTCTGCGAGGTCAGCCCCCAGAGGCCACTCACAAAAGGTGTGCTTTCCTGCTTGCAAGGCAGCCATCACCATAGCGTGGTGATGGGGAACACGGACGGACACGGAGACCAGGTCTACGTCGGGATGATTTACCATCTCGGTGTAGTCGTGGAAAGCCAGGCGCGCTCCGTAGGCCCTGGCAGACTCCTGCGCCGTTTCGGGGTGCGACGTACACACGGCGGTAAGTTCGCACTCCGGCAATGCAAGTAGGGCCGGAAGATGAGCTCTCATAGCCCACCCATAGCTGGCGCTGGCGCCAATTAGCCCAATGCGTATCTTATCTCCTGCCATTAGAACCCTCCTTGTAATTCAGTAATTCAGCGAAATTCAACTCCTATGGAAGCTACCCATACCGATTGCCCCGTCACCACGGGGCACGAAAATAGTCCCGCATCTCCTTACCCCGCCCAGCCTGGGGCAAGCTGAGGGCCACCCTTCTTCTCACGGCACGGGGCCGGGGGCGCGGGCAATTTCCGGATGGAATGGGTCTACCTGCCATCTTTAACCCAATCTGCTATTCGCTCACCAATCATGATAGTGGTGGCGTTGGTATTAGCCCTGATTACATCAGGCATAATCGAGGCGTCCGCTACCCGCAACCCCTCCAGCCCATGCACTCGACCGTACTGGTCCACAACGGCCATAGGGTCCGATGCCTGCCCCATCTTGCAGGTTCCAGAGGAGTGATGCTGGGTGCCGACGCTCCTTAGTATCCATTTATTCAGAAGCTCGTCGGAGTTCAGGTCCTCATCAGACGGGAAGATTCTCTCGATGACCACATCCTTGAACGCGGGGTTCTCGGCGAGCCTCACGGCGAATCGCACGGCTTTGCGGACTCGCTCCAGGTCCCAGGGGTCCGAGAGGTACCGATAGTTCAGCAGGGGATGGACGTGGGGGTCCGCAGAGGAGAGCCTCAACTCCCCAGCGGTGGAGGCGTTCTGGAGGCCCATGCTCATGCCAAAGTAGTTGCTGTCATCATTGATGCCCACACCATGAGGCCGGTGCTCGCTGGTCATCAGCATGGGACTGATGGACATGTCGTTGGGAGTGCTGGAGCCTTCGACGGTAAACCGCAAGGCCACCTGAACGGCGGGAGCGGAAAGGTCCGGTGGCTCTCCGGTCGCACGGAATAGGATAAACACGGAAGGATGGTCGCGCAAGTTCTGACCCACGCCCGGGAGGTCGTGAACCACGTCTATGCCCAGGCTTCTCAGGTGCTCTGCCGGTCCCACGCCGGAGAGCATCAGAAGCTGGGGCGATGCGATAGCGCCGCTGCTCACCACTATCTGCCGGCCCTCTATGGTGAAAATCTCCCCATTGCTCTCCACCTCCACGGCCACCGCTCGATTACCTTCAAACAGTATCCGCCTTGCGGTAGCATTAGCCCTGATGGTCAGGTTAAGCCGGTGCCGGGCCATATCTACATAGGCAAGGGACGTGCTAATTCGGATGCCGTTGCGGTTGTTTAGTGGCCTGGGTGAGATGCCCGTTGCATCGGGGCTGTTCTGGTCGGGCGATTCAGGGAAGCCCTCTGCCAGGCAGGCATCATAAAAAGCCCTACAGTGAGGAAGCCATTCCTCTCGCTTGTAGCGGCGCACAGGAATGGGGCCATCCGAGCCGTGGAAATCTCCTCCAAAGTCCAGGTCGGTCTCCATCTTCCGAAAATAGGGAAGTACCTTGATAAATGCCCACTCATCGTTGCCCCAGGCCGCCCAGTTGTCATAGTCCTGGGGGACTCCACGGAAGAGTACCTGACCATTGATGGCGCTGGAGCCTCCCGTCACCCTGCCCCTGGGAATCTGGACCGGCTCGGACTGCTCCGGGGTGCCGGTGCCCACGTAACCCCAGTTGTGGGGTCCATAAGCTGACCTCCATACGTTGTTTCCTTCTTTCAGGTCGTCAGGCAGACGCTCAAAATCAGGATAATCCGGCCCGGCCTCCAGCAGCAGCACAGACCGGCCTTGGTCCTCGGAGATACGAGTAGCCAGGACTGCCCCCGCTGACCCGGCTCCGATGACAATACAGTCATATTGCATGAATTTCCTCCATGTCTAGTGGCTCCAGTAATTATACACCTACAGGGACAGCGGGGGACACCCGGTCCGATGGAGAGACCATGCTCACCTGTCAGTCCTCTTCCTCCACGAGGGTGATCCCAAGGGCATCCAGGCCGCTCTTCCGAGTATCCAACCATTCCTCAATGGGAACCGTCAACGACACCACGGTCTCGACCTCTCCGGTGTCCAACCTCCTTACCGCTCCGTGGTCCTCTTTTTCTAGGGAACCACCGGGTTGTGTTGACGCTTTGATATAATGATTATGTGAGCAATCTTGGACTATCGCAGGAACAGTGGACCAAGATTCTCCGGTTTCACTGTTGCTCTCATTTGGTTACGCTGAAATCTCAACACAAACTGGAGTGCCAATGAGGGAAGTATCATTAACATTGTTAACTGTCAACAACGGAGGTGGGCAATGATTCTGGGGGCAATCACCAATTCATGGGGAGAACATATCTATGGCATAGACCTACCCAGGTTGATAGAAAGGGTCCGGAGGCGTGGGGCATCCCACGTTGAGCTACGCCAGACCTACCTTGGGCAGTATGAAGAGGGGGCCGGGGATGAATGGCGGCCAATGGTGGACAAGATGGCACGCCTATCCAGAACATTCCCCAGTCTAACATTTAACCTGGCAATCGCCTATCCCTGCCTCACAACCGAGCCTGAGCCGTCATCACCTCAGTTTCAAGCGTCCCTTGAGGCTGCTAAAGCGGTGGGTCCCTTGGCTCCCCGGCTGAGGATGGTGGATACCGCTAGATTTGATGGTCTTTGGGAGAGCCCGGGAGACGTTCCTCCCACAGCGCTGGGGGTTGCCGAGCTAGCCAGAGAGAGTGCCCGGCAGGGAGTGCATCTGTTCATGGAAAATGCCGGACAACCCATTCGAAGCATGGCACTGGTGACTCAAGAAGCCCGCAAGATGCTGAGCACCGATGAGGCCCCTTACCTGGGGCTTTGTGTTGACCCCATCAACAGTATGCGTGTTGATCCGGATAGCGACCCCATCGCTGAGATTGAGGCTCTCCCACCGGACTACATCCTGATGGTCCACTTCAAGCAGACTCAAGATCGCCGGCCCCACCCGGTGGTAGGCGATGGCGACCTTGACTATTCACGCCTGCTGGGAGTCCTGGAAAGCAAGGGCTACGATGGTCTGGCTATCCTGGAAATCCCGGGTGGGGAACAGGTCTTCGACAACTTTAGGGAAAGTGTGGACTATTTGCAAAGGTTGATGGGCCGGATATAGCGCCTCATTAAAGTTGGCGCTGAACTAGCCCACTACTTCCCTGGCCCGTTCCTATGCTGAACCGGTTATGGACCTCAGCTTGACCCATCCCTGGTCGAATGGGGTAAAGAAGGTCTCAGACGATTTCATGAGTTTGATCAGCCACTGACCATTCACACGGACGTAGTCGTTCTCGTAACGGCCAGCCCTCCACATCGCTTGGTCTTCTCCGTTCTGTTTCACTGTCATAGCCAGGAAGGTGTACCATGACCCATGAGCCTCGTCCCCATTGACTGTGATGATAGGGTTGATGCCCATGTGGACGGCAAAGGTGGTCCTATCGGACGACCTGGCGAACAATGCTCGAACCGCCTCTCTCCCCTCGTGCCGCCCATTGTTGTCCTCCCGCACGCCATCCTCTGAAAAGCAGCTGGCTATACCATCGGGATTATAGCTATCGTCACAGAAATTCAAGTACCGGAAAGTGACCTGCTTTACTGCCTCTACATCTTCCAGGGCCTGAACTCTGCGCTCGAGGTCCTCCAAACTCATGATACCCTCCTTCAGGAGTTTTCTCCGGTTGTGGTCCGGTTAGCCGTGTTCCATCTGAGGTGTTGCAGCCGTGCTGATGCGGGCAATTATAGGTGAGCTACGCACCACTGTCAACGTGAGCTAGGAGCTTTGAGGTTCTTCGGGCATATTGTTTATGATGTCATCCAATGCCCTGTCCAACTCCGGTGTCAGCTCTACGTGCTCTAAGTATGGCGTGTAGTGGAAGTCTGCCTTCGCTTTGTCAATAATCTCCCTGGCGGTGGCATTAGAGGAAGCTGCCTTGTCGAGTAGCTCTTGCAGACGGTGAGATTCCTCATCGCCGAGAGTTTTCAGCTCCGTCAGATCAATATCAAGTTTAAAAAGTGCCTTGAGCCTCCTCAGGATGTCGTAAAACGACCTGTGGTCTCTGGATATACCCAGAGGCTCATTGTTCGAGGTCAAGAAACCGTACATTGGGGCCATAGAGCCGATTCTGAACACCTCCATATCCGGGTGGTCATAATGGGCCAGCGTGACAAGAGCCATGCCTATGGTTGGGCCGCTTCTTTGGTCACTCCCATAGCTTGAAAATCTGACGCCGTATGCCTCTAGCTCTGCCTTCATATCGGGTCTGCTGTAGGAGCAGTTGACGCTTCTTTCCATCTCAGGAGGTGCAGGCCCGTTGTACCCTTCCACCAGGGCAGTGCGTTCCACTTCAAGCTCCTTGATGGCCTGAAAGAATGCTTCTCCATAGGTATCAATATGGAACCAGGGTTCTTCCCCCAGAAAAATGATCAAGCCATTTCCCGCGTCATAGAAATAGTTTTCCCTATACATCTCCACCACGGGAAGACCATCATTGAATGCGGTCCCGGGTCTAAAGGCATCGTGGGTGCCTGGCACCTGGAACGGGTAACACATGATGGAAACCCTTTTCCCCATCTCACCGATTTTTCTCGCGCCTAGCTTGTCGATCAGGTATTGTGGCAGACCACTGGAAATCTCGCCGCCGTCCGACCACTGAGGCCTCCAGCCGGCAATTAGATACTTTGCGGGGGGCTTTTCATGGAGCACCACAATATCTTCAGCATCTTCAGCCATATAACCTATCTCCTGTACAATCGAAGTCCGACTCTGGATTGTCCTTAGCCTAGATTATAACACTGCCTTACGGGACGAGGGGATTATCTTTCTGCTGAGCACATATTCGAAACGGGAAAACCGAGGAGGATGACTCAAATTTTATGGCAAGGATATTTGTTGAATAGTCCGGGTATAAAAAGCGCAACGATAATGATACTATGTACGGGATATAATAGAATGTAAGAATTACGAAGCCGCATAGCTACCTGCAAAGAGACTGGGGCAGATGGTAGAACAAGGGGCTGTAGCTCAGAGGGAGAGCACCTGCTTTGCACGCAGGGGGTCAGGGGTTCGAATCCCCTCAGCTCCACCAACGTGCACGGAAGCTAGCACTGACCCATTGAGAGCCACTTTTTCGGCAGCCCTTCCAGGTATCATGCTGTCGTCCGGCATCGGGACGGTGTATCTGAGGAGGGCGTCGCCGGGCATGACTACGATCTCTTTGACGAACGACTCGATGAAGGCTTTGCGCTCGGTCAGCTCACTCTCGTTCAGGACGTCCCGCATCTCCTTGGCATAGGCGGCGATGGTATTCACGTCGTCCAGGACGGTTCTGCGCTGCGCTAGGATGGCCCTCGCCTCCGCCGCTTCGTCCTCCAGACTACTCTGCTTCGCACGGTGCTCTTTGATGCGGTCCGAGGCGTCAGCCATGTCGATGTCGGTCGTCTCGATGACGTGCCAGATGCGGCCCAGCTTCCTCTTCACGTCTTCAAGCTCAGACTCGATGGTCTCAAGCCTCTTGCGCTGCTCGGCAGCTACTCCATCCATCTGCTCGTCCACCACCTTCACCAGGTCACGGATGTTTCCCTCCGTGAGGATGTTGGATCGAATCTTGCCGACGACCAGCTTTTCGAAGCGCCGTGCATTGAGCCTCGGCGTGTCGCATGCCCCACTGCCCCGTTTCATCAGGGACTGGCACACGTAGTAGGGGTACTGGCCGCTCTTGGAGTACTGGCCGGTGAGTGCCCTCCTACAGTTCTTGCACTTCACGAGCCCGCTAAGCAGGAAGGGGCTCCCCACCCTGCGGGGGTTGGCGATCTTGGGTGCGCGGGAGCTCATGAGCTTGGCGACGCGGTTGAACTGCTTCCTGGTGATGATGGCGGGGACCGCCTTCTCCACCCTTACCGGGGCAGCCCTGTCTTTGGCGTTCGTTCCCCAGACCAGAGTCCCCGTATACACCTCGTTGATGAGGATGGCGTGGACGCTGGTCTTGCCCCACTGCTTTCCTCTGGGACTGGCGATGCCCTCTTTGTTGAGGATGCGAGTGATGTCAGTCATTCCATTACCGGCCTCGGACAAGCCGAAGATGCGACTGACGATGGGAGCCGTGCCCGGGTCGATCTGCAGCGTGGGCCTCTTCTTGGCTCCGTCCTGCACCTTGACACGGTTGTAGCCGTAGGGAGCATAGGGGGAGACCCAGAATCCTCTCGATGCGGATTCGCGCATTCCCCTTGTGACCTCCTGGGCCAGATTCTCGCTGTAGAACTCGTCGACGCTCTCGATGATCCCCTCAAGGAGCTTGCCGGTGGGACTATCGTCTGCTTGCTCGGTGATGGACACGACGCGGATGCCTCGCCTGCGAAGCATGGACTTGAAGGCGACGGCGTGCTCCCGCTTGCGGGTGAACCTGGAGAACTTCCAGACCAAGATTTCCTTGAAGGGAGCGGTTGGCTTCGCGGCTTCGTCGATCATCTTTTGGAACTGAGGCCGGTCGGCGATGCGACCGCTCTCGGCCTCGTCGACGAACTCACGGACCACCATGTAATCGTTCTTTTGAGCGTGGTCTCTGAGGGCCCTAAGTTGGGCGGCGACGGACAGGTCCACGTCTTGTCGGTCACTGGATACTCTGGCGTAGAGTGCTGCAGGTGTGTAGCTGCTGAAGTGGTTCATTGGGCACTTTTCTCCTTGCTTACTTCTAGTCGTCTCCTGCGGACCTGGGCCCGTTCGCGGCGCTCGCGCCGCAGCCATTCTTGCTCGTCCATGTAGAGTCGGATTGCCTCGCGGAGAAACTCGCTCATGGTGCGGTCTTCCTCTTGTATGAACTGCCTGACCTGCTCGTCCATCTCGGGTGGCAGCGAGAAGGTGATGGCCTTTCTGTTTCTGGGCATGATGTCCTGCCTTTGGTCACATCGGGTCATACCATTATCATGGATGATGTAGAACGCTGGCGTCAAGGGGCTGATTGACCGAAGACTGTCAACGTGTTAAGCTGACAGCCGCTTATGGAAGGGGCTGGTTAGACTATGAAGACTCTAGGTGAGCGCATCCGAGAACTTCGCGAAGAGAGGGACATGTCTCTCAGGGAACTTGCCTCCAAGATTGAGGTGTCTGCAGCGTTCATGTCCGACGTTGAGCTTGGGCGCCGTCACCCATCCGACAAGCACATGGTCGAAGTGGCGCGTGCTTTGGGGACCTCATTGGAGGAGCTTCAAGAACACGACACCCGTCCCCCAATGCGAGAATTCAGAAGGGCGACGATTTCCAACCCAGAATATGGTTTCGCCTTCCGACAGGTGCTGGACAAGAACATCAGCTCGAAGGACCTCTTGGAGTTCATCAGACAGCAGGACGAAAAACAGCGGGAGGACAAGCGGAGCTAGCGATGAGGATGCTGAGGACGCAGTCAGGACCATTCGTAGAGCGGCCCTACTACGAGGACTCGGACATTGAGTCAATCGCCATAGATGAGCTCAGCAAGGTCCATCTTCTTCCGGCAACTCCACAACCCATACGCGTAGATCGGTTCATCGAGAAGCGGTACGGCATTGTTCCCCAGTATGAGGACGTGCCGGACGGCATACTTGGTTTCACGAGGTTCGGCCCGAAGGGTCCGGTGGAAATAGTAGTCTCCAGGTCGCTTTCAGAGGAAGGTACAAGAGTCGCTGAGCGCCGGATGAACAGCACGCTTGCTCATGAGGCGGGCCATATCCTGCTACACGGCCACCTGTTCGCCCTGGAGCGTAGGACGGGGGCGCACTCCCTCTTCGGGGACGACCTGGATGAGAAGAAGCAGACCATCTTATGCCGCCCCGGCACCGTTGCGGACTCATCCGAGGGAACAGGGAACCAGGGCTACGATGGGAGGTGGTGGGAGTTTCAGGCCAACAAGGTCATCGGCGTTCTACTCCTACCACGGAAGTTGGTGCAGGAGGCGCTTGATCCAATTCTGGTGACACAGGGTCTTCTTGGGATCAGGGCGCTGGATGATGCGAGACGGGAAGAGGCCGCTCACCGTCTTGCTGATGCCTTTGACGTGAACCCCGTCGTAGCCCGGATTAGAATTCGGGAGCTATTCCCCACAACCGCCAACGGCCAGTTGACGATGTAGGTTTTTTTTGCTACGCTGTACGCAACATCAGCGTACATAGGCTGACATACTACGAGGACTGCCTGATACTGCTTGGCAGCCGGGAGGACTTTGGTGACACAGCAAGTAGAGTACCACAAGTACGAAGTGGACATCGAGGGTGCGTACAAGCCATGGGATAAGGATACCATCACGCCAGAAGAGGTCGCAGCCTTGGGCGGCTGGGACATCTCAGAGGGGGTTGTCCTGATAGACCTGGAGGACGGCACCGAACGAACCCTGGAGCCGGACGAGGAGATCAAGCTCAGGCCGGGCATCGGCTTCTCGAAGAAGATCAGGTTCAAGAGGGGATAGGCATCGTGACAGAGCGCATTCAGGCCGAGTTGGCCCTGATCCGACAGGCGTTCCCCGATGCCATGTATCAAGAGGAGGGATGCTGGGTATGCCTGCCGTCGTACCCGCTTCCCGAAGGATGGAACAGGGCGGCAACGGATGTGGCGTTTCAAATCAGCGATGGCTATCCCACAGCCCCGCCGTACGGTTTCTACGTTCATTCGGGGATACAGTTCAAGGGGGCTATCCCGAACAACTTCACAGACACGGCGTCCAATAAACCACCCTTCGAGGGGACCTGGGGACAATTTTCGTGGACCCCTAAAGAGTGGAAGCCAACAGGAGATGTCCGAAGGGGTTCCAACCTTCTGCAATGGGCGAGAGGGTTCGCGGATAGGTTTCAGGAGAGGGCTTAGCATGGGTAGGGTTGTTCTCCATGTTCCCAGCAGCGTCTACGAGGAGATCCAGACACATCTCCTTGACAAGAACCCAGAATCGGAGTCTGCGGGGTTCATGTTCGTCGTGCCGGCGACTCAGGACGGCGATGCCCATATCTACGAGCACGTCGAATGGTGCCCCGTGCCCCCTGACGGCTTCGTTGAGAATAGCTGGTTCCACCTGGAACTCACGGACGAATTCCGGGCCAGCGTCATCAAGCGGGCTCACGACCTTGGAGCGTCTATAGTCGAGTTCCACTCGCACTTGGGTCCACAGCCAGCAAGATTCTCCCCATTCGACCGACGCGGGCTAAGGGAGTTCGTTCCTCACGTCCGGTGGCGACTGAAGAACAGACCATATTTCGCCGTGGTGGTCACCCACACCGCATTTGATGGGCTTGCATGGATGAACGGTCCCGAAGAACCGCAGTATCTAGACGGCATCGTTGTGGGGGACAGGGTGTTTGAGCCCACTAGGCTTTCATCCCTTGTTGCGGATAGCGCGAGGTATGATCGCAATGCTCGCTTCTTCGGCCAAAGTGGACAGGATGCTATTGCAGCGGCCAACGTTGCCGTCGTTGGCGTGGGGGGTCTGGGGACCCACGTTGTCCAGCAGCTTGCCCTTCTTGGAGTAGGGAGCCTGGTCTTGATCGACTCCGAAGAGGTGGAGGAGACGAACCGCAATCGCTACGTGGGACTCAGACATGATGATCCTGTTCCTGGCTTGCTCAAGGTTGACCTCGGGAGACGCCTTACCGGGGAAATCAATCCAGAGGTAGGCGTCATCTCTATCTCTGATGACCTTCGGAGTCAGCCAGCCTTCGATGCCATTATCGAGTCTGACTACGTGTTCGGGTGTCTGGACAACGATGGGTCACGGCTGGTCCTCAACGAACTGTGCTTGGCCTACGAGAAGCCCTATTTCGATTTGGCATCAGATATCGTCGAAGGGGGCACCAACTACGGAGGTAGGGTGTGTGCGGTATTGGATGGTCCGGGTTGCCTGGTCTGTTACGACGAACTGGACCTTGAGGCGGCTCGGATCGACTTGATGAGCGACAAACAGAGAAGGGACTACGCAGACATCTATGGCATTCCACTGAGTGAACTGGGACAAGTTGGTCCCTCAGTCGTGTCCATTAACGGCGTAGTCGCCTCTCTTGGAGTGACGGAGTTCATGCTTTCGGCTACGGGTATGCCCAGGAAACCACGGGCAGTGCTCAAATACCGGGGTGAGATGGGTGTCGTCACCACCCCGACGCCAAATCCAGACTCCGACTGCTACCAGTGCTCCGCAATAAGGGGCAAAGGGCAGGAAGCAGATGTCCAGCGATACATCAGAGCATCGACGTAGGTAGGCAGGTTCCCAGCATGGGCACATTGGCGACAGCACTCAAATGGACAGTGGCGCTGCTCCTATCTGGGATAGGGACACTGATCGTAATGGCGACCCTGGGACTCTCGACGCAGGTAATGGGTTGGAGCCTACTCGCGGCCGCCCATGGCGACGATGTGATGCTCAAGTATCAGATCTTGTTGGCCTGGACGCTGGGAGCAACGTCATTGGCGTTCCTGGTGAGAATAGTCGTGCTGATTAAGCGCAGGAACGAACACAGCCTGAGATGGACCGAATACCCAGGACATGGACTGACATCAGGTGTGTTAGCAGGCGGTCTTGCCTACGGTGCCGTCGCTGTAGTGATCGCTGCAATGAAGGGACTAGGAACTGACATAGAGACGCTCGGCGAAACCGACCAAGAGACTTTGGCTAATTTGACATTGATGGCAATCTTCCCAATTCTCTTTGTCATGATGGCGGCAGTTCTGACGGCGCACAGGAGCATAGTAGAGATTCCCAAGTCATCACCTCCTGATCAAACACTAGCGCGCATGATCCAGCACTTGAAGGTCTTGGTAAGGCATGTGAAGCCCCTGGTAATGCGTGTGAAAGGGCATGTCTGGAATAGTCGCCGTAAAGGTGGAACAGCGGCGGTAGAGACGGTGGAGACACCTAACGGCATGCCTGTGGGAATTGAGACCGGGCCAGCACCAAACCATAGCAAGAGATCCATAGTCGGCCGGCAAGTCCGACATGCGCCAATCACGAGTACGAAGGGGGAGCTATAGTCATGGCTGTTCGTCAGATCAACAAGCAATCGGAACATGACGCTGCCGTCTCGGCAGTGACAAATGAGGACAAGGGACAGGAGGTCACGAACATGGGTGACGACGGCAAGATTGATGTCACGGTGAATGACAAGCCGGTGGTGCTCGAAGGCAGGAAGCAGACTGGTGCGACCGTCAAGAAGGCGGCTATCGAACAGGACGTGAACATCAAGGAGGACTTCGTGCTGAGCATCGAGCTCGGCGGTGGAAAGACGAAGCTGGTTGGGGACGAGGAAGAAATCGAGGTGCGTGACGGCGAGCGCTTCCTGGCGATCGAGAACGACGACAACTCATGACTACGATCATCCCGGCGGTGGCGAAGGCCATAGAAGAGACTCGCTGCACGTTTGAGGGATGCGACGTGGAGGCGGAAGCGGACGGGTCTGGAGGAGCGATTGTAGTGGTCCAGGGTGTCCCTATGGGATGCCCCTATGTGCAGACCGAAGTCTGGTTCGGATTTCGCATCACATTCCAGTATCCGTACTCTGACGTATACCCGCATTTTACGAATGTGGACCTAGCGAGATCGGACGGCGGCAGTTTGGGTGGTGGCTTCGGAACGGCGTCGTTCCAAGGTCAGCCGGCGATACAGATTTCGCGCCGATCGAACAGGCTGAATCCTGAAACGGACACGGCGGCGTTGAAACTGTTGAAGGTGGTCACATGGATGAAATGCCAAACATGAGCCCCTGGCAGCTGACGATTCCAGAGGGACTGTACGCGGAACTGAAGGGCCACCTGTTTCCCGGTGACGGTGACGAGCACGGCGCCGTGATGCTGGCGGGAGTCTGCGAGTCCGATCGCGGCCTGAGGCTGGTGGCGCGGGAGCTTCACTTGGCCAAGGATCGCTTGGACTACGTGCCCGGGAAGCGGGGCTACCGCATGCTAAAGGCTGAATTCATCCAGAGTAAGATCCTGAGGGCGAGAGACCGCAGGCTAGCGTATCTGGCCATTCATAACCACGGCGGGACCGACTCGGTGGGATTCTCCGAGCCTGATATGGCGTCTCACGAACGAGGGTACCCGGCTCTCCTCGACATCGCACGAGGCATGCCGGTTGGAGCGCTTGTGCTGGCCCGGTCTGCCATGGCAGGCGACTTGTGGTTTCCGGGTTGCAGCCGCGCATCGCTAGACCACGCGGCCGTCATCGGGCACCGGCGACAGCTGTTGTACCCAAAGCAGAAGACTGGGGTTGCTGCCGTGGGAATGTACGACCGACAAAGCCGACTATTCGGTGACGCCGGTCAGGAACTGCTGCGCCGGACCCGAGTAGGAATCGTGGGTTTGGGAGGCGCAGGCTCGGTGTTGGCTGAACTTCTGGGGCGCCTGGGGGTTGGGGAATTCGTGCTCGCGGATCCGGAAAGGGCCGAGGATTCGAACCTCCCGCGTCTAGTCGCAGCACGCCGCCGTGATGCAGTCTTGCCGTCATGGCTGCCGCGGTGGATCGCGGATCGATTGAGGACTCACAAGGTGGGAATGGCAGCCCGCAACATTCGTCGCGCCAACCGCGACGCGCGCATTGAGGTCTTGGCAAGAGACTTTCTGGACGCCGACGTCGCGGCACGCTTCACCGACTGCGATTTCCTGTTTCTTGCGGCAGACACGATGGGGGCTCGGCTGCTGTTCAACGCCATCGTGCACCAGTACGGGATTCCAGGTATCCAGGTGGGGGCGAAAGTCCCGGTGTCGGAGGATGGGACGGTCGGAAATGTGTTTTGTGTCAGCCGTATGGTCACTCCAGAGCAGGGATGCCTTTGGTGCAACGGACTAATCAACCCTGCGAGGTTACAGGACGAAGCGGTGCCGGAAGCAGCCAGGCGTGGCTATTCATACTTGGATGACCCGGACGTGGCCGCTCCCAGTGTGGTGACGATGAATGCTATAGCTTGCGCTCACGCAGCGGACGACTTCCTGTTCCATTTGACAGGCCTCAAATATGACGATGCTGAAACTGGATGGTTCCGCTGGAACTCCCGCCGCGGCCTGGCGGGTTACGATATGCCGCGACGGGACGCGGACTGCGCCGAGTGTTCGGCGGGAGAACACAGTCGTTGGGGAATGGGCGACAACGGGACTTTGCCAACCAAGCCGGTTCGAGGCTAGAGACGCTTCTCTCGGCACTCGTACAGTCTGTCGTCCTCAATGGCCGTGATTTCCCCTGGGTGTCGGCCATTAGGGTCGCTGGTGATGAGGAGACCGGGAATGTGGAGTACGAGTAATCCGTCGCCGCGCTCGGCGGTTGAGGTGGCATCCATAACCGTGTGGCCGTAGATGCGGCGCATCCCAGGAGAGGGCTGATTATAGGAATCAATGGTGGAGATCTCGGTGATCCATGTGAAATGGGGCAGGTGGAGATCCAGGAGCGCATCTTTGAGGTCGTCGCTTGCGGAGCCCTGGGCGAGGTGGCGCCGGTAGCCGGCTGCGGATGTAAGGTATGTCCTCAGGACGATGTCCCCGGCGCTATGGGCCGCCTGCAACTCGTCCATCAGCATCTCGTTTACAGGCATGTTTAGCTCGGCGAGAGCACGCCGGGCATCGGGCAGATCCTTCAGAATCTCGTTAATTTGGCTCCGTGCGTTATGTTCGGCCCGAGCTGCTGTAGAGAAGACTCGGGTAGACATCAGGGCTATAGCTAAAACGGCGTGGCTCTGCACATTCAGTTCGATGGGACCACTGCCCAAGTCGTGTCTGATGGTGTCGTCTTCGAAGGAATAAGTCGAGCTGGCATCCTTGTCAGCAGGGAGCCACATGTACGGACCGCTTTGGTCATCGTGGACAATAAAGGCAGGGACATAGTCGCTAGCGCGGTTGGTCGGGTTCACCTGCTTCGCGAACACGCGGCCGATGACAGTGACGGCATGGCCAACCGAACCTCCGATGTCGAGACCTAATATGACGGGAATTCCCGACTCTACGTATGGGAGTATGGCCTCGCCGATGTCTGGACGGAAGAGACAGAGGGGCTGATAGCCCGCCTCGGCTACTGCGCGTACCATAGCGCCCGATGATAGACGGTCCGAGGCGTTGGGCAGCGAGGCGGCCTCTGTCACGGATGGGGGTCTGGCGAACTTCGTAATGTCAGCCACGGACACCCAATTGTAGTTGTATCGCGCGTGCATGTGTCTCATGCCTGCCCAGATCGCGACTTGGGCGCATGCACCGACACGAGTGTCCTGCTGAAGGAAGGAAGTGCCAGCGACATGTAGACGGGCACCCAAAAGGTGGGCATTGATGTCGGCGCGGCACGTCACGGTGGCTTCCATGTTGAAACGGCCGGCCAAGCGAGCCTGGAGAACCGTCCTCCCGACCGGGGCGGTTGACAACGGACGGATGACACAGAAGCCGCGATAGCTCTCCTCAGCAAAGCCACCTAAGCGACTGAGTTGAGTCGTCGATAGGGGCCGCTGTAGCAGAGGCGAGATGTCGCGTGAAAAAAAGTGGGCGCGCTTGCAGAGTCGATCGTAGGTGCGGAACGTGCGGGCATAGAACTGCGAGTAGTCCGAAGAGTAGTCTTGGTCGATGTAGGGGTCTTCAAGGACGTAGGATTCGACGTTGAGTACGCGAAGATGCCGAATCGTGTTGCGTACTACGTCAATGGCCTCTCCGCCGAGTAGGTCGGCGAGCCGCGACCAAGATTCTAGACTGTCGAGGGGCTCGACTGTATGGGTTATCTTCATTGATGTGGTGCAAATCGGCGGTGAGGCTTGGGGAGTCGTGGGTGGGCGCGAGGGTCACCGCCATGAGAAGTTCTGATCTTTCTCTGCGGCCCTGATCGTCTCCTCTTGAATCCGATCAAACTCCTTTATCGTCTCCTCGCTGAGAGTGAGTGACAATCCCACTTCGCTGGCGAGAATGGTCCTCCGCTCAGGAGCGTGGCCGGCTTCGGGTTTAGGGTCCGTGTCGTTATCCGTTCGCTCGGTAGTCATAGTTGTCCTCGGCTTTTGCTTGGGCTCGGACGAATCGATCGAGGTCGTTAGAGGGAAGATTCACCAGCGGCGCATCGATTGTGTAGTGCGAGTCGCTCCAGTGTCGAGGGTTGGCGCAAGGCTGACGGCCCGAGAATGACCTAAATCAGAGAAAATAAGAGCGGAGTCCCGGTGGGGGATGATTCGGTCGGAAAGCGGAAATGTCAGCGACCTTGGCCGCCTACACTTCAGGATGGTACGAACGACTGGCGACACGTTAACACCATCGAAAGTTAGGGTACAGACGGCGTCAGTCTAAGGTGTTGGTGGCGTCTCGTCAAGTTGGTTTATTCGTCTGCGTGTGCGATCTGCTGTAAGGGAGACATTGGGGAAACGTGCGGGCGAACCTCCTGATCAATCAAAGGTATCAACTCCCCTCTAGTACGTAGGTTCACCGTTGGTACTGGATGCAAGGGTTGAAGTTCTCGACTTGGTCAAGCTAGCGGACTCACTCTACTTCTAAGTGGCAGACACAATGGGATTGAGTCCCATCACCTCGGCGGTCATCCCAGTTTTGAGGCTGCCGTCTGGCATGGGTAACGTGTAGCGGACCCGGGCGAAGCCGGGCTTGACGACGATCTCCTTGACGAAGGACTTGACGAAGGCCCTGGCCTCGACGAGCTCGCTCTCGTCCAGGAAGTCCGTCATGTCTCTGGCGTAGGCGGCGATGTCAACGCCATCGCCCACGGCGGACCTGCGCAGTTCAAGGACGGCACTGGCGTCCGATGCTGCTTCCTCAAGACGCTCCTGCCTGTCCCGGTGCTCCCGGATGCGGGTAGAGAGGTCGGCCCCGTCGACGTCGTCGCTGGTTTCTATGAAGCGCCAGAGGCGGCCCAGTTGCCGCTTCACTTCCTGGATCTCGGCCTCGATGGTCTGAAGCCTCTTGCGCTGCTCGGCGGTCGCGGCTTCCATCTCATCGCCCATCAGCTTCACCAGGTCGGGCATGCAGCTCTCGGTGAGGATGTTGGACCGAATCCTCTCGACGACCAGCTCCTCGAAGCGCCGGGCATTGAGCCTCGGGGCGTCGCAGGCCCCGCTGCCCCGCTTCATCAGGGTCTGGCACACGTAGTAGGAGTATCTGGGGCTCTTGGAATACTGGCCGGTGAGTGTCCTCTTGCACGTCCTGCACTTGACCAGCCCGCTGAGAAGGAAGGGACTCGCCGTCCGGCGGGGGTGGACGATCTTGGGAGCGCGGGAGCGCAGGAGCTTACTCACCCGGTCGAACTGCTTTCCCGTGATGACGGAAGGGAACGCCTCCTCAACCCGCACCGGGTCGGTCATGTGCTTGGAGTTGGACCCCCATACCAGCGTCCCGGTGTACGCCTCGTTGATGAGGATGGCGTGGACGCTGGTCTTGCCCCAGAGCTTACCCCTGGGACTCAGGATGCCCTCTTCGTTGAGGATCCTGGCGATGTCGATCGTCCCTTTACCGGCTTCCGCCATGTCGAAGATGCGTTTGACCACACCCGAGGTATTCGGGTCGGGTACCAGGGTGGGCCTCTTCTTGGGACCGTCCTGCACCATGACCCGGTTGTAGCCGAAGGGGGCGTAACTGGCCACCCAGAAGCCTCTCGATGCGGCCTCCCGCATTCCCCTCAAGACGTCCTGGGCCAGATTCTCGCTGTAGAACTCGTCCACGCTCTCGATGATGCCTTCCAGAAGTCTGCCGGCCGCGGTGTCGTCGGCCTGCTCGGTGATCGAGACGACTCTGATTCCCCTGCGACGGAGCATGGACTTGAAGGCGACGGCGTGCTCGCGCTTGCGAGTGAACCTGGAAAACTTCCAGACAAGGATCTCCTCGAACGGGGCCTGGCTGCTCTTGGCCTCGTCGAGCATCTCCTGGAACTGGGGCCGGTCTGCGACGCGGCCGCTTTCCGCCTCGTCCACGAACTCGCGCACGACGACGTAGCCGTTCTTGTCGGCGTGTTCCCGGAGCGCCCGCAGCTGGGCGGCGACGGACAGGTCCACGTCCTGCCGGTCGCTGGAGACCCTGGCGTACAGGGCCACGGGCGTGGCGATGGGTTGTTCGTTCACCAGTTCCTCCTTCCACTCTCGGAGGTTCGCTTCAGTGGCACGATTCTTCCTTGGGATCGCTGCCGTCGTCGGGCATGATCGGGGGCGTTCCCGGCCCGTCGTGACGATTCGTATAGGAGCGCACGGCGACCCTCGCCCAGGCGCGGAGCCCTTCGAGGTACATCCTTCGCTGCTGAACGCTGTAGGAGACCGTGGGCCGGTCGGAGGAGTTGTCCGGCTCCTCCGGGCCTTCGTGTCGGTTGTGTCCGTTGGTATCTTTCATGTTGCGCGGTCGCAGCGGCGGGTCGTCGGTCCGCTGGCCTCTCGTTGCATTTCTGCGGATTCGCCGCCCGGCGCGGACGGAAGGGCGAGCGCCGGGGGCGTCTATGCCGGCTCAGACCCCGCCGTTGCGTCTGCGCGGGCGGGGCGGGCCGGTCAGTTCCTGAAGAAGGTCAACTGGAACGGCTCGCCTATGAAGATCTCCAGGCCGCCGGGTATCGTGGCGGCGAACGCGTAGAGGGCGTGCAGCGCTCCCCCGGACGGCTCGGCGCCCTTGCGCCACCTGTACATCTGCCTGTAGTCGACGCCGATCTTGCCGGCGAGGCCGCTCCAGGTGAAGCCGGTGGCCTCCTTGAACCGTACGAGGCGGTGGGGGAAGTCCTTCGGCAGCAGGTGGCCGTAGGAGCGGCGCTGCGGGGCGTCCGGGTTCAGGTCCAGCCTCCCGTCGAGGCGGGACGAATCGTTAGTCTTGTAGGTCATCGCAATCCTCCTGTGTAAAGAGCTCGTGGAAGTTGTCCACGCCTAGGGCTCTTTGCATCCGACGTCGGATGCGACCCGAGGGTGCTCGCCCCTCGTTGACCAGCATGGAGAGGTATCCGGGGCTTATCCCAATCTCCCTGGCGAGCCAGTTCTGGGAGCGGTTCAGAAGATTGAGCCGCCGCCAGAGGGCCGCTGCATCCAGCCGGACGACGGTCCGTCCTGCACGCCTCGGGCGTCCCTTCATTTGGTTGGCGTCTCGCGAACGCATGGCTTTTCGTTCTCCTATATTCAGTTGATACGGGAGCGGGGTTGAAGCTCACGCTCCCGCCGGTTTGTCCAGGTTCACAGGGGGCGGCAGGGTCTTTGTCGACTCCCATTCGGCGGGCGTGCGCCATGCGCCGCCCAGCGGCCCCAGGGCGTCTATGGCCTCCCTGTGGGAGACCCACAGGGGCACCGTGACCTGTTCCGCCCGCATCTCCTCCCGCGCCACGCGCAGGAAGTGGGTCTGTGCGATCTCGTCGTCGAAGACGATCAGGACGGCGGGCCTTGTGCCGTGGTCGTCGATGGGCCTGTGAGATGAGTAGTAGCGCAGATAGGGCGCGAGGCGGTCCGACATGGTCGAGGGCCGCACGGCGCGGCGCTCCCACTCCAGGAAGAAGGCCCAATCGGTCCCGCCCTTGCGCAGGACGCCGAAGGCGTCGGGGTTGACGGCGCGCATCCTGTCGTCGTGCCTGAAGTGGCGGGAGGCCCTGCGCGGCGGGTCGAGCTGGACGACCTCCCACCCCAGCAACGGCGCCTGCGCGGTCAACGCGGCCAGGAATCCGTGGACTGCGGCGGTGTGCTCGATGTTCCTGAGCAGCTGGCGGATCCTTCTGCCGGTGACGTTGCGCCAATCGAAGGAGCCCACGGGGTCCTCGAGGGCGATGCTCCACCGCTTCTTGGCGATGCCCACGGAGGTACGGTCCCTGCGCGCGAGAAGGGAGAGGCCCCGGTCGGTGAGGGCCAGTCGCCGTCCCGCTTCCTGAAGGCGGGCAGCGAGGCCGAACCCCTCCAGGGGGTTGACCAGCTGGGAGGCCCTCTGGGGCGCCACGCCCATGAGTCCGGCGAGCTCCTGGAGGGATATCCAGGGCCAGTCGGAGATGAGGTCGAGGGCGCGTTTCTCGGCTGGCCTGACAAAGAGGGGCAGCATGGGATCGGAGATGTCCGACGCGGCGGCCCTTGCGGGAAGGTCGTCGGGGACCGAGGCGAGCCGTGACTCGTCCTCTACGGGAAGCTCTCCTCCGGGGTCGGTCCTGTCGAGGAGGTAGCGCAGGTCGACGGCGGCGCTCACCTTGAGCGGTCTCCATATCCGGTCGTCCGAACCCGCCAGGACCGCCTCGCGCTCCAGGGCGAAGAGAGCGGGTACGTCGGTAGTGGAAAGCAGCCTCCGGGCGTGCCTTAGCCGCACGTCGTCGGCCATGAGGACGAGGACCGCGCCGGGCATCGGCCCTTCGCGCAGCCGCCAGAGCCGCTTGGCGAATCCCGATCGGTCCGCGGTGATGCCCTGCCTGACGATCCCGACGGTCTTGCCGTCGGGCAGCGTCACGGCGGCGTCCAGGGGCGACGCCCGGTACCAGCGGAACCGTATGGGGTAGGCGACGTTGGAGAGGAGGACGGCCATGCGGTAGATGACGGCGAGGGCGTCCAGACGCTCCATCAGGTTGCGCCGCCACTGCGCCGAGACGGGACGGGAGCGCACCAGGATGTCCAGGGGCTTGTCCTCCTCGTCGGCGAGCCTGCGCAGCCCCGCGGCGGTGAGGTGGAACCTCCGCGCCGGGGGAAACGGGTCGGCGGAGTGGAGCACGGAGGCGCAGGCCCCCGCGGTCTCCAGCTTCTCGACGGCCTCGTAGACGGCGGCCCTGGACCAGCCCGACACGGCGACCATCTCCTGCCGGTCGAGAAAGGGCATCCACGCCAGGGTGCGGAGCAGGTCGGGTTCACATCCTTCGGGTCTCATTCTTCGGCCTCCTCTTGGATGTCCTTCCCAGCGGCTTCGCCGGTCTCATCTTCCCCGGCCTCCGCAGGGGCCGTCTTGGGCTTTCCGGTCTGCTTCCCGCCTTCCGGGTCCTGTTCCGCCTCCCCCTCCTGGGCGCGGCCCTTCTCGATGTCGTCTATGCCCTTGCGGTAGTCGCCCACCTTTTTGTGGCCATCGGCGTCTGCGTAGTCCGCCTGCCGGGCCGAGACGGTGTATGCGGACGTCGCCTCGCGAACGCGGTCGGCGACGGCGGGGTCTCCCTCCTCCGGCTTTCTGACCATCATCGAGAAGGCGGGCATTCGCTCCTTGCCCACGGTGGCCCTGACGTAGCAGTGGTGGACGGGGAGCGACACGATGTCGTCCTCGGTTACCCGGTCCTTGCCCAGCTCCCAGACCAGGGTCCGGGCGTCGTTGCCCGCCACCTGGAAGACGGCGAGGCAGCCCACGTTGGCCAGTAGGGTGTCGCGCATGGTGCGGGAGAGGTCGTCGAGCTTGGCGAGGCTCTGGGTGGCCAGGATGAAGGAGGCCCCGAACTTGCCGAGCTCCGAGAGCATCGACTCGTAGTCCACGCCGGGCATCGACTGCATCTCGTCGACGACGACCAGGGCGCCCCGGCGCCTGTTCAGTGACACGCTTCCCTGCTCCCGGATAACGGCGTCGACGAGGTTGAGGATCGACGCTCCCACCAGGGCGGCCACGTCCCTGCCCACCGTTCCCTGGGAGGTGGAGACCAGCAGGACGCCGCCGTCGTGGATTACCCTCCGCATGTCGATGGTGGAGCGGCGCTGGCCCAGGATGGCCCGCGCCCGCTTGGAGGATGCGTAGTAGGAGAGGCGGGTCTGGACGGGGGCGAGGGCCTCGGCCTTGTACTGGCGGTGCCAGCTGCCGAAGTCCCTGGCCCACCACTCCAGCAGGTAGGGGTCGGAGACCTTCTTCAGCACGTCCTTGCGGAACGGCTCGTTGGACAGCAGCTTGAGGCCGTCGAGGATGGTGTACTGCTGCTCCGCCTCCACCTGCTCGTTGGCTTCATGCAGCGTCTTGACCGTCTGTTCGAGGATGGACTGCATCCTCGGCCCCCACTGCTCCCACAGCCCCTTCGCGACCCTGACCACCGAGTCGGCGGTGCGGTCGCGGTCGGAGAAGATGCGGGTGTCCAGCAGGTTGATGCCCGGGGCGCGGGTCTCGTCGGAAAGGTCGATGAGGCGCACCCGGTCGACGAGCGACTCGGGGACGTGTTGGAGGATCCCGGCCGCCAGGTCGGTGTGGGGGTCTATGACCACGATGGCGTCGTTGTCCCTGCCCGCCGCCTTTTCCCGCAGCTTGTGTGTCACGAGGTGGTGCATCAACGTGCTCTTGCCCATGCGGGTGCGGGCGACGTAGAGGTGGTGACGCCTGAGCAGGTCCTCGGGGAAGCGGATCTCCCGTTTGGCGCCGGCGGTGGTGTCTCCCACCAGCGCGCCGCCCCTGGTGCCCTTGGCCGAGGGGCTGAGCGCCCGTGCGCCGGACCGCTCCACCAGGGGCGTCTCGTCACCGGCGCCGGGCGGGTGCCACAGGGCGGCGATCTCGCGCACTCCCAGGACGCTGCGTTTGCCGAACAGGCCGGGGCCCGGCGGGTGGAGCGTCTGCGCATCGGGCAC
Organism: Dehalococcoidia bacterium; assembly: GCA_965219825.1. Lineage (GTDB taxonomy): Bacteria > Chloroflexota > Dehalococcoidia > Lucifugimonadales > JAGWBF01 > JAGWBG01. The sequence continues at coordinate 379,328 of OZ244792.1, forward strand.
GACGGGGCGCACGCGGCTCACCTTGAAACGGGCGCCCGCGGGGTTGTCGTAGTGACGGTAGGCGGCAGTCACCGGACCGAGAAGCTCCCTGGCCCTTGGCTGCCCGGTGTCGGCGGGCAGGACGGCGACGATCTGGAGCTCGGCGTCGAAGGCGATGCGGGAGACCTTCTCCTGTATCAGGATGGGGTCCTCAACGCGGCTTCGGGCCTTCTTCCACCGCCACCAGGCCCAGCTGCCCACGGCCAGCCCGAGAGCCGTAACCGTGCCCAGGGCTGCGGCCTTCCATATCTCGCCGTCCTGCACCCACAGGTAGCCCTTCAGCGCGGCGAGAGCGCCCAGGCCGAGGACGGCCATGGTCACGCCGTCCATCTGTAGGGGCTTGGTCTGGTAGGTGTAGGCGGGCTCCCTCGGCTCCATGCCGGGCCGCTTGTGGGCCTTTTCCATGTGGGGCTGCGACCAGTCGGGTCCCAGGGAGCGCAGCATCAGCCGCGCCACCACGCGCTCACCCTCGTACAGGGCCGAAAGAGCGCCCATGAGGGCTATCAGGGGGTCGGAGCCGGGGTCGAGGAGGTCATCGTCGCGGAAGGTGCGCAGGGGGACGTACTCGGGGCCGTCGGCCCGCAGCGTGACGGCCCACGCCTGCTCGCCCTCTTCGAGGCGCAGGGGGTCGTCCTCGTCGTCAACCTTCTGTATCCGAGCCTGGGGGTAGTGGGCGGAGAGTTGGGCTCGCACCACCCGGTCGTCGAGGCAGCGGGCCATGAGGGTCACGCCGTCCATGTCCCCGGTCAGCTCCAGGGAGAAGGGTTCGGGGACGGCGATGGACTGGAGGAGGTTCTCGACGCCGAGCAGGGTGCGCTCCCCCGCCCTGGGCGGCGTCACCGCCAGCAGGACCGGGTCCTTCCTGTCGTCGTCGTTTCCAAAGAGGATTTCCTTCGGGTTGAGCTTCATAGGTGTCATTCCTTTCTCTAATGGCGTCCGGGCCGCCACTCGATTACCGCCGTCTCCTCCGGCGTGGCCTCGATGCGGACCGGGAATCGCTGGCCTCTTGCCAGCAGCAGGCCGTCCCCACGGGGGCATGAGAGGAGCCAGCGTTGGAGGTCCTCGGGCAGATCGAAGGCGTCGCCGACGGTGCCGATGGCGGCGGCGTCCTGCTGGAGGAGCAGCTTGAAGGCGGCGTTCTGGAGGAGCGCCCGACCGGAGTGGCCGGTAATGGTCCTCGACGTGTCCTCGGAGAGGAGGTCCTGGACGTCCTGCGTTATGAACTGCAACCCCAGGCGGTGCTTCCGCGCCCGCTTCGCCATGCTGACCATGAAGGCCGCGCCCTCGGGGTGCTGCATGATGCTCCACACCTCGTCCACGACCAGCAGGCGGGGCTTGGGGTCCTGGGCGGCTGCGGCCCACACCGTCTCGGTGCACACCATCGCGGCGGCGGGCCGAAGCTCCGGCTCCAGCAGCCGCAGGTCGAAGACCGTGACCAGGGCCTCGCTGCCCAGCAGGTCGTCGCCCTCGTCGGATAGCAGGTGACGCAGGCTGCCGGTGGCAAAGGGCCTCAGTAGTCTTGCGAGATCGGGATCGCCGGCCTCGCTCTCTTGCAGATATTTGTAAAAATCGCGGAAGCCCGTTCGTTCGCGGGGCCTGGCGTAATAGCCTGCCAGGGCGTGGTCGAGGGATGCGCGGCGGGCCGCGCCGAGGCTCTCTCCCACCATGACTTCGATGAGGCGTCTGAGGCTGCCTATGCGCTGGAGCATCTCCTCGGAGTCGCCCTTATCGATGACGAAAGGGTTCATGCCCTCGCCCGGCACACCGGGGGACAGCACCCGGCCTCCGGCGGCGCGGGCCATGTCGGCGTACTCGCCCTCGGGGTCGATGACGTAGGCGGTGATGCCCCGCGTGATGCCGCGCAGCACTCCCAGCTTGGTGGCGAAGCTCTTGCCGCTTCCCGACCTTGCGAGGACGGCGGTGTTGGCGTTCAGGTGCGTGCCGTCCCAGGGGTCGTAGACGACGGGGGAGCAGGCCCGCATGTCGATGCCGTAGAGGGTGCCGCTGCGGGTGTCCAGATCGGGCGGCGAGAAGGGGAAGAGCCGGGCGATGCTGGACGTGTCCAGGCTGCGCCACTCGGCCACGGCGTTCAGGGCCAGGGGCAGGGTGGATAGCAGCCCCTCGCGCTGTCTGAAGGCCAGGTTGTCCAGCTTGCCCAGCGTCGCGCCGAAGTGGGCCTTGGCCCGCTGGGTCATCTCCCTGAGCGACACCTCGTCTTTGGCATGGAGGGTCACGGACAGGGAGGCGTGGAAGAGCCGCTCCCGTCCCCGCTGCACCTCGTCCCTGAGCCGGGTGATGTCCTCCAGAGCGATCTCCGCCTCGGGGGACATGGTGCGTCCCCGCTTGAATGACAGGGACTGCGCCGACTCGAAACGCACCTTCTGCCACTCCAGCGTCCTGGCCGCCTGCTCCGCCGGTATCGGGCCGACGTGGACGGACAGGTCCATGGGCGCTCCCGCCGACATCAGCCCCTGGAGGAAGCCGGGGGCCAGGGAGCGGGGCCAGCGGCCCAGGTGCAGGGAACGAGTGAGCTGGTCGCCCACGCGAACTTCACGCCGGTTGACCTCCACCTCGACCGGCGTCTCCTCGTCGAACTCGGAAGGCGAGCCGCCCAGGGCGGCCGACACGAGGAACATCCGAAGCTGGCGGCCTCGGAGGGGGTGGACGGCCAGCCCCGCCCTTGCGAGGAGCCCGCGAAGGTCGTCGATGCGGGCGGACTCGCACACGGCGTAGAAGCGCCGGTCGAGGATGCCGTCCCGGGCCTCAAGGTCGGTGAGCAGTCTCTGAAGGGACTCGGCGGCCACCCTCGTCTGCGGGGGAAGATTGTCGGGCTGGGCCTGTTGCAGGTTCTCTCTGAGCCTGCTGAGGCGCGGCGGGTGCTGTCTGACGAGCAGCTGCGCCGGGAAGTCCAGGGCGTTGAGCGCCCCGGCGAAGGCCCCGAGCTTCGGCTCGTCGATCTCCAGGCCCATGACCTCGCAGACGCCGAGCTTCACCCCGTCCTGGCGCACCGGGCCGTCGTCGTCCAGGTGCGACAACATGAAGAAGAGGGGCAGATCCGGCGGCGGCTTGGGGACCGGGGTCTCCGTCGTTGCGCCGGGTTCCGGCTCCGTGGGGAGTCCGCCCTCCGGCATTGCCGGCGGAGCGACGGACTCCCCCGGCGGGGTCTCCCCTCCGCGTCTCGTGATTCGTTCAAGCAGCTTCTTCAATTCCGTAGCTTCCTTTGCTCTATGGGGTTGGGAAGGGGACGAGGCCGCTCCTGAGCAGCGCCGCCACGCCCTTGGCCGACAGCACCAGTACCAGGCCGATCACCGCCATAACGACGGCGGTCTTGGCCCTGCCCCCGCCGCGCTCCTCGCCTCCCTCGGCCATCAGGGCGAATCCCGCCCAGACGATGGCGAAGACGGCGAGTCCGGCGGCGGCGTAGGACATGGCGGTGAGCACGCGGTCGAACTGCTCCAGCATGGCCTCCTTCGTGTCCGGGGCCGCGCCGGTCGTCGCCAGCGCGACCCCGGCCAGAAGCGTCGCCGTCAGCGCCCGCCTCACCAGGGCCACTCCCATCCCAGCCGGTCGAACCAGCCCTGCAGACCACCGTCTGCCGGCGTCTGCTCGGCGGGCGGGTCTTCCGGCTCAGGGTCCGGCAGGACCAGGACCTCGAAGGGGTCGTCTGCCCCGACGCCGGACGCAAGGGCCAGCGTTTCAACCCTCGACTTGGCTATGGGCGCCCGCTCGATGACCTCGGCCTTGACGTGCTCCTTGTGCAGGACGTCCACCGTCACCTGCCTGGCGATGGTGGCGCTGGGGACGTAGGCGTACGCCGTCGCGGTGGCGGATGATTCGGTGCCGTCGTCGTTGGTCACGGTCACCGTCTCGCTGTCGTAGTCGCTGTCCCCCGGGCGGTAGAGGTGTACCGTTCTGGTGACCTGCTCCACCCGCTCCGGGTGGTGGGTGAGCTGCGTCAGCGGTGGGATGGGGATGCTCAGAGACGCCTCCAGGCTCACGTCCACGCTCACGGCGTGAAACGCCTGACCATCCCCGATGGGAAGCCGGAAACTGGTCTCTCCGTCGGGGACGAAGGCGACGCTTGCGCTCGACGCGCCGGTCGCAGCGGCGACGGTTCCCGTGACCGCCGTGACCTGGGCGTCCATGAGCGCCGTCTGGCTGATGCTCTGGTGTCCGGCCACCGTCTGGAGGTCGACCGCCTCCTCGACGGCGTCGGCGCACTCCGACTCGACGACGCCCGTGACCGCCCCCGGCGTCCAGCCTAGGGACGTGATTCTCAGTTTGCAGAGCTCCCCGTCGATTTCAGGGAGCGGGTACGGGATGTTCTCGTGCTCGACGGTCAGCGCCCCGGCCTGGCCGAGGGTGTCCTCCCACGAGACGGTGAAGGACGGCGCCGGGCCGTGGAGGGGGAGCGAGTAGTCGATGCTCTCCCCCTCGGCCAGGGACGCCGACCCCCAGAAGCGCAGCCAGGTTCCCTGCGGGCCGCCGTATGCCCTCACGCGCAGGTCGATGTTGGTGGCTGCTCTCAGGGTTACGGCGGCCCGGTCGCTGGAGACGGTGAGTCCCTCGACGAATATCCGGCGTCCCTCCACCGGCTCGGTGACCTCGAAGTCGATCTCGTCCCGCCAGGGCTCGTGGTCGTCGGCCAGCGCCGCCTGGGGCACCGTCGCGGCCGCCATCAGGACGGCCAGGGCCACCACCGGCATCCAGCCCACGCGGGGCTTCCTTCGTCTGCTCTGAAGGGTCTCGGCCCGGTGGTCGTGACGCTGGCCGCTCCCTCCGTGCTTCCCCCTGCGCTTGCCGAACCAGCGCATGCGCCCGTTGCGGCGCTCCTTGTTCTTGCGGGTCTTCCTGTTCTTGCGCAGCCTACCCAGGCCGCGTCCGGCGCGTTTCGCCATCAGGCTCAGCGGGCCGGGGCCGCTCTTCACCGGCTGCGCCGGCGCGGGCGGCTCCGCTCTCACCAGCTGGGACACCGGCCCGGCGTAGACCCGCGCCCCCAGCCGGTACTTCAGCAGGTCGGCGGCCACCAACGGCAGCCGCCGACCCCCTATCTTCCCCACCACCATCGCCACGCCCAACAGCCCGAGGACGACGGCTATCGCCATGCGCACCTCGGAGGGGCCGACTGGGGCGTAGCGGTATGCGCCGTAGGAGATGGCGCACACCGCAGTCACCGCCACGATCTGCGGGAATGTCAACCCCAGCAGCACCCGGTCCTCGGCCTGGACGTGAGTCGGTACCTCGTGTTCTCTCATGTGTCTCTCCTCCTCACGCCGGCCTAGTTGTCGACGGTGTCGCCGCTGGAACCGGCGTCCGGCGCTTGCGGCTCTGGCAGCACGTCGTCGATTTCGATGCCGGGGTCCACGACGGCGTTCATCACCAACTCCACGACGCCGTAGGCGACCAGGGCCAGGACGATGCCCGCCAGGGCGGTCATCATTGCGCTCTTGCCGCGCTCCATCTGGTGGGGCGCTCCCGATGCCGTCAGGTACAGGTACGCGCCGTAGATGAAGAAGCCGACGCCGATGCCCCCCACGACGCCCAGCAGGATGCCCACCAGGTTCGATATGGTCTGTGTCAGCTGTTCCATTCGTTTCACTCCTCTTTGCTTGTCGAGCGTTCCGCTCGTCTCTACCGGTCGGGGTTCGTAAGCTCCGTTACCTGCACATCGCGACTCCTCCGTCGTGGTATTGGTCGGCGCGGGTCTCGTCCGCGCCTTTGTGATTTCGTTGTCTCGGTCGGGCTACTCACCGCTGCTCCGGGGCTCGCCGCCGCCGTCTCCGCCCGCCGATGGGGTCGCCATCGATGCAGCGGAGCTCAGGCCGCCGGCCGCCGCCGAGAGGCCCGCGCTGGCGGCCATCGCTCCCACCGCCATGCCTCCCGGTCCACCTGCGGCTCCGCTCATCAGCCCGATGGTCTTCGCCGACCGCACCATCGACGAGGGCAGGTTCATGCCGAAATAGAGCATCGAGAGCCAGGAGTCGAAGGTCCCGGCGTTGCCCAGCATTGAGGGCACCCGGGTCGCCATGTAGACGAATGCCAGGGACATGAGCAGCTTCCAGATCAGGTCCTGCACCGGCTCGAAGGCGGCGACCGACGCGAACTCGTTGAGGAAGCCGATTCCCAGGGCCAGGGCGATGAGCTGCACCGCCTGCTGGAACACGGTGGTCATGAAGAGCTTGAGCCAGTGTCGTCCCCATCCCGCCGTGTGCGGCAAAATCCACAGCCCGAGCGCAATCGGAGCCAGAGCGAGCAGGATGTCTATGAGGGCGAGGCGCAGCACCATCTGCACGATGACGTAGAGCACGAAGAAGCCGTAGACCAGGTAGAGCAGGGCCAGGAGCTGCGCCATGCCCACGCTCCCGGCCTGGACGGCTCTGAGGAATGTGTCGAGGGGAGCCCTGAGCAGGTCTCCGGGGGTGACGTTGAGGGAGACGGCTATGAATCCCGACACGGCGTCGGCCACGTCGAGGACCAGGGCGCACCACCAGAGGGACGATGCGGCGGCCACGAGGCCCAGGACCAGGCGGGGGACCATCTCCCGCCATCCCGCCTGCTGGCGCCCCAGGTGCTCGGACACGATGAGACTGAGCCCCATCCAGCCGAGGATGACCACTAGGGCGCCGGACGTGATGGCCCAGACGACCATCCACGCCTGACGCACCAGCTCGTGGGCGTAGGTCAGGTCGGGAGGGGTGCCGGTGAGGATGTCGCTCATGAGCCGGAGTTCCTCCGGCAGTTGTCGACGTCCTCGCCGCTGGCCCGCTCAATCACTCCGCAGAGGGTCCCGTGGGTGCCCTCGATCATCCAGCCGGCGAAGGCCCTCGCCCAGCGTCCGGGGTTGAGGGCGGAGAGGATCTTGTCCCAGATGCGGCCCGGCTGGTAGATGGGGACGACAGCGTAGAAGTCGCCTCGCTTGCCGTCCTCGGCCTCGGCCAGCATCACCAGCAGGTAGGCCCGGTCGCGGTCGAGGTCGGGGTGGTCGTCGGCGTCGGGATACTCCCACGAGTACTCCCAGCCGTCGCCCCTCTTCTTCTCTCCGCCCTTCACCCGGTACATGGCGCTTATCCAGTCGCCGGTGTCGGCGTCCCGGACGGCGTAGAAGAGGTCTGCGATCTCGCGGTCGAAGAGGGGCCGGGCGACGAACTCGCCGCCCTTCTTGCGCTCCACGAAGTCCCGGTCGAAGTTGACGAGGGTCAGCTCGTCGGGCGGGGACTGGGCCAGGGCGATGTTGCTCGCGGGGATCGCCAGCAGCGCCGCCAGGAGCAGCACGGGTGCCAGGGGAATAAACCGCCTGAAAGACCGGAGTTTCGATTTCAGCGCCAACTCGTTCACCTCTCTGCGTCTTGCTGCGATGCGTTTGATTGCATCGCTCGACAGAGAGTGTGAACAAGTGAATTACGGGTGGAAACTACCTGAAAGTCTTATCAGATGATGTGCCTTTCAGGGCGCTAGGATTTCGGCCTCGGACATGCAGTAATGGGGGTGTACAGGAAAGTGACTTTAGTCGGGAAGTCGTCGGTCGGGTCGTGGGCAAGCTGAAACAGGGGTAAATCACCCCCCTACAGGAGGTAAACAGTGAACACTTTGTTGAAAGGCCGGGTTCCGGTTCCCGGCGCTGAAACTCGCTGGATGTGGGGGTGTAAACACGGCAGTAATGCGGCGGGTCGGTTGGAAAACCGGGGGCAATCTCGGGTGGATGTGGGGGTGCATGACGCCGGTCGGAGACGCTGGTCGAAACCGGTCCAAAGCTGAGGGCAATTCTTGAGAAGGAGGAAAATCGATGAAAACTACCGAACACGGCATCGAAAGCAGCAAGGACGTGGAGAACGTCTACCACATGCGGCTCATGGCGCTGCTGCAAGAGCTGGTGCGGGACAAGGGGTACAAGGGCGCGGCGCGGGTGTTGGAGATCGACCCGCAGACGGTGACGGACAGCGCCAAGACCGGGCAGCTGACCCGGCGGGTGCGCCAGGCGTTGGAGCGGGCGTTGCAGGAGGGCGTCGGCTCGGCGGCGGAGAGGCAGCGCAGGCGCAACGAGGAGCTCGAAGGGCGATTGCAGGCGGTTGAGGAGGGCCACGAGGAGCTGGGCAAGGAGGTGCGCAGACGTCTGTCCGGCATCGAGGGCGAGGTGGCGGCCCTGCGGCGGGACGGCGGCCAAGGGACCGGGGCCGGTCAGGCCGGCGCCGGTCCATCCCAGGATGGTTCAGGCGAAGCGGAACCAAGTGCGACGCGGGCGGACAGAAAACCTCCGACGAAGCCGTCGATGCGGCGGGAGTACCCCGACCTTGTGACCCGGGAGCCGGCCGACGACGACGAGGAGATATTCGGCGATGCGTGGCCGCTCATCGTCGAGTGGCGGGAGCTGAAGGACACGCACCCCAACGAGGGCGGGGGCTTCGACTGGCTGACGGCCCAGGAGCGTCTGCTGGAGGTGGAGCTGGCGCTGCTCGAAGAGCACGGGATGACGCTGCCGCCGGAGAAGCAACCGCTGCGCGGCCTCGACCGGAGCGGGCAGGTCAGCTGGCGCAGGACGGCGCTCTTCGACACGCGGAGAGCGCTGAGAAAGTGGGAGCTTCTGCGCAAGGTCGGGCGCTTCGTTTCGTTCGGCCAGTGGTGGAAGTGACCGGGGCGAGTGTGTGGCGGGTTGCCGGACGCTCGATGTGAACTTTTGTGGAACTAAACATGACCTAAACATGACCTAAATCGAACGATTTGGGCGGCAACGCTCGAAAGGCCTTCACATCGGGTTTCGGTTGCGGTAATAATGAACGCACTGTTTGGCTTTCTCCAAGGTTTCCGACCATAGAAACCTGGGTGCGTGATCCCTGTTGCACGGGTTGACCTTAGTGTCGCCCACGAGGGAATGCTGGCCACTGCGGAGTTTGACGTTGGTCCTTCGCAACCAGCGCGGGCCGAATCGACGGAGTTTGACATTGGTCCTTCGTCCTCGGTCCACGTCCATCGGGTGAAGTTTGACGTTGGTCCTTCACCCGCAGGACACCGGTCCGGCGAGTTGGGGTTGATCGCTCCATCCGCTGGGCGTTCGTTCGGTGGCTGGGGTTGATCGCCTCATCCGTCGGACACCGGGAACGGAGCGCTCCCTGTGCTTCTTCCCAAGCAAGCTGGTCGGAGTGCGTCTTTCGCTCCGGCCGGTTCCTCATGCCTGCGGCACGGCTGACTGACAGCCAGGGCCGCAGCTTCGACACGCGCCGGTCTGCAACTGAGAAGCAGGCTGGCCGCTTCACGTCTCGCAGCTTTCCCCCTGGACGTCTTGCGCCCTGGGCGAACTGCGTCTTCTTTCACCCCACTCCGTCTTCCGCGTTCGACATGGGACCGCGGGCGGAGTGCGTCTTCGGCAGGGAGTCACGGGTTCAACGGCAACGGCATACCAATCAGCAAGGAGGTACACAGGCATGGACGAATCAATGACACAGGAACGGTACACGGGACCGAGCGCGCTCAGGATCGCCAACCTGCTGCCGCACCGGGTCAGCTTCGAGCGGGGCTGGTTCTGGACGACGACGGCGGTCTGTCACGGCGGGAAGTCGGACGGGCTGGCGTTTCGGCAGCGACCGGACGGCAACGGCATTGAGATCAGGTGCCACACCGGGGGCTGCTCGGCCGGCGTGGTGATAACCGAGCTTGAGGCGCTCATCGGGCTGCCCATCTGGACGGCCTACGAACCGGTGCGCGACGCGGCGGTCAAGGCCCCTGAGAAGCGGCCCTGGTGGAAGCAGAGGCGGGTCATGGTGGCCGGGGCGGTCGCCCTGGTGATTGCGGCGCCGCTCATCACCGGCGACGGCGAGCTCTTCTTCCTGAACCTCGTCGGGCTGGGCATCGGGACGTTGCTGCTCAGGCGGTTCATGCCCCGGCGTCCTCCGGTAAGGAGGTTCAGGCGCTGACCGAGGGGGCTCCCGCTCTCTCACAATCCATCCCAACACGCAAGGGCCGTCTCCATCCGGGGTCGGCCCTTCTTCTTTGCCCACAAGCGGGCGCAATCGGCAAGGCAACAAAGCAAAGGCACTTAGGAGGTGCACGATGACGACGGCAACAGTGGCAACTGGAACTCGGTCGATGGACACGGTGGACAGGCCCCGGCGCAGCCTGGAGGAGCTGGTCGACCAGCTCTTCGCTGCGATGGGATTCAAGGACCCTGAGACGGAGACGGCGGAGACGGCGGAGACGGGCGCGGTGCGCTCGATCCACGAGGCCCGGCGGCTCAGGCAGGCTGGGGACGTCGACGGCGCGCTGGCGGTCCTCGCCGGCGTGGACGCGGCGCAAGCGGAGACGAAGGAGGTCCGGTGGGCGTTCTCCGAGTGGACGCAGCTGGTGAAGCGGCGGTTCGGCGGGCGCGGCGCCCTGGTCTACAGCCAGGGCACGGGACGGGCTGCTGCGCTGGTTCCCACCGGCGACGGCGGGACGCTGGAGGTCGCGGCGGTGCTGGGGATGCGCTGGCGGCCGGGCAAGGTCGTCTCGGGGCGCAGCCTCCGGGGGCTCAGGCCCCTGACCGGAGGCGCGTGATGGTCACGGTCAACGTGGACATCCCCGCGCTGAAGGCCCGGCATCCCCTGGGCGACACGGTGGAGGCCGCCGGGGTGCGGCTGCGCGGTCGTGGAAGGGTCCGGCAGGGCGTCTGCCCCTTCCACGACGAGGTCGAGGGCAGCTTCACGGTGTACGGCGACAGTGAAAGGTTCTACTGCTTCGGCTGCGGCGAGGGGGGCGACGTCCTGGACTTCATCCAGAAGTCCGAGGGGCTTTCGCTCCCGGAGGCCATCACGCGGCTGGACGGCAGCCCAGGGCCTGCGTCCAGGGCCGCCATTCGTCCAGCCGGACCGCGGCGTCCCGAGTACGCCGCGGTGCATCCCCGCGAGCCCGACCTGCTGACGGCGGCGGCGCGCTTCTACGCCGGGCAGCTCCGGCTTCACACAGAAGCGCGGGAGTACCTGGCCTCGCGGGGCGTCGGCCCGGTCGCCGCAGCCCTCCTGGGTCTCGGCTATGCGCCGGGCGGCGGGCTGCGGCAGGCCCTGGAGTCCCTCGGCTTCTCGGAGAAGCGTCTCAGGGACTCCGGGCTGTTCATGGAGCGGGGAGCGGAGCGGTTCGCCGGGATGGTCGTCGTTCCCGACGTCTCTGGCGGCCTCGTCCGCTGGCTTGCGGGCCGGGCCGTCGATCCCGACCGGACGCCCCGGTTCCAGGCGCTGCCCGGCCCCAAACCGGTGCTGGGCCTGGGGCGTCTCGGCCCCGTCCCGCTGTGGGCGGTCGTCACCGAGGGGCTGTTCGACTGGGTCGCCCTCGCCGGCTGGGAGTTCCCGGCGGTCGCGGCCCTGGGCACCCAGGGAGTTGAGCGGGTCGCCGAGGCCCTCCGGGTCTGCGACCGTGTCTTCCTCGCCTTCGATTCGGACGACGCGGGCCGGGAGGCGACGGAGCGGTTTCTGACCCTGCTGGGCCGCAGGGCCGCCGCCGTCACCCTTCCCCCCGGCATCGGCGACGTGGCCGAGCTTGCGGCCCGGCCACACGGACGCGCCGCCTTCCTCCGCCTGCTCTGGCAGGCCGCCCGCTCCGCCCGCTAGCGGCTCCCCGCCGCTCCCCAGCGGGCTTCGCTCCACTTCTCCCCCTCCCTCACCACCCATCCCCTCTAACGGAGCCTGCCGCGCTCCGTCGCTTGCCTGCGGGACTCGCGCCCGCACCACCCCCACTCTCACCGCCAAGGAGGACCTATGCCCGATTCACGACGGGCTTCGCCCGCGCACGGCTTCCCATAGAGGGAACCCGCCCATCGGCCATTCGCTACAGGAACAGCAAGACACCAAAGAAGGAGTTTCGAGATGTTCAACAAGAACGGAAGCAACAACGGAAGCGGGAGCGCGAACGGCGTCCACAAGGACACCGCAGTCGTCGCCAGGAACGGCAACGGGCACAGGCCCGACGCCGCCATCGTCACCGAGCACGACCTGCTCTGGGACGGGCTCTCGCCCGCCGTCTCGCAGGCCCTCGGACAGCCCATCGACCCCGAGCTGGTCTCCCAGCGCAAGGGGCGCGGCGGCAAGTCCTTCGACTACCTCGAAGGCCACGCCGTCATCGACCAGGCCAACCGCATCTTCGGCTTTGGCGGGTGGGGCTACGAACTGGTCGGCGACGTGACCCTGCGCCGGATCGAGACGGTCGACACCCAGACCGGCGAGGTGAAGGTCGACCAGGGCTACAGCGCCCCGGTTCGGGTCACTGTGGCGGGCGCGCTGCCCCGCACCGACATCGGCGTCCACCCGGTGGCCGAGGACAACTTCGACGGCCACGACACCGCGATGAAAGGGGCGGTCACGGACGGCCTGAAGCGGGCGTTCCGCAGCTTCGGTGTCCAGTTCGGGAACGGCTTCTACGGCGACCAGCCGCAGGTCGGCAATCAGCCGCAACCGCAGCGCGTCCCCGCCCCGGCCAACGGCAACTCCGGCCGGGCCCAGTCCAACGGCAAGAGCCCCGTTCGGCAGGCTCAGGACAGGCGCAACGAGTCCCAGGAGGAGATGCTGCGGAGGCGGCTCTTCGAGATTGCCGCCGAGCAGGGCCTCGATGAGGACCAGGTGCGGTCCGCCGTCGTGGACCGGACGGGCAAGAGCATCGACGACCTGGAGGCCGCCGAGCTGGGGCCGCTGGTCGAGGCCGCCGCCAACAAGCTCCGGCAGATGCAGCAGGCGCAGGCCGCCTAGTCCGCCGGTCGGTCGGGTTCGGAATGGGGCGGGGTTGTCTCCGGTGGGGGCAGCCCCGCTCCTTCATTACAGGATGACAAGGAGGTCTGAAATGACGACGAACGTTACCTACACACCCTGGGGCTGGACGCGGGACGTCAAGGAGCTTGCCGAGGGCGTCTGGCGGGTCTCGACGCCGAGCCACGGCGGACTGAAGCTCAGCACGGAACGGTGGGACTCCCTTCCCGCCGAACTGCGTGACGCAATGTATTCGCAGACCTTTGCGGAGGAGGACTGCGAGGAGCCCATCGTCAGAACGCTTCTGGGCTTGGGCGACGAATGCGAGAGGGAGATGGCCCTGAAGGTGGCGGGCTACTTCGACCGCTACGCTCCGGCGCTCCCCTACCTCCGCGACTGCGCGCCGGGCATCCACCACCACGCCGTCACCTACCGGGGCGGCCTCGGCACGGACCCCTTCGAGCGGTTCGACACCTGCATCGAGGCCGAGTCGTTCGCCAACGACCCGGAGATGGTGCGGGCCTACGGAAGGATGGAGGCCATCGAGTGCGCCGGGACGCGCCCGCTCTGCCTCGGAAAGGCGGACAGGACATGACTACGGGGACGCGGGCAAGACCCCGCAGCCTTCCCAGCACGACGACGAAGCTGCAAACGGAGATGGGCAGTCTTTTCGTCACCGTCTCCGTGGACGATGACGGCGAACCCTTCGAGGTCTTCGGCTACCTGGGAAAGGGCGGCTCCTTCCAGCATGGCGTTACGGAGCTTGCGTGCCGGTTGATCTCCCTGCATCTGCGGAGGGGAACCCCGGTCGAAGAGGTGATTGACCAGATGCAGGGCATCCAGGAGATGCAGCCATTCTGGAACCAGATGGGCGACGGCAGGAGCGTGCCCGTCCACGGCCTCGGAGACGGCATCGCCCACATCCTCAAGGCGCACCTGAAGGCCAGGGAGGAGCGGGAGACGGCGCAAGAGCAGGACATCAAGGCGGCCGCATGAGCGGCGCACACAACGGCAATCGAGGCGGGGCCGTCTCTTCGGGGGCTGCCCCGCTTCTTAGTTACAGGAGGAACGACATGACGACAGAAACTATCGACAGGGCGGAGGTCTTCTCCCGTCCTGCGGCGCGGTTCGACGACGACGGCAACATCGAGGTGCGGGCATCGTCAGCCCTGGGCTGCCGCCGCGCCCTCTGGTACGCCGCAACGAACTACCAGTCGACGAATCCCCCCAGCGAGGATTCGCTGACGGCGATGGAGGCGGGCAACGCCCTGGAGCCGGTGGTGGTGAGGGCGATGGAGCGGGCGGGCTGGAAGGTGGACGCCCCCGATCCCCAGGACCCGCAGCAGGTGACCGTGAGGGTAGGCCCCAACATGATCGTGACCGGCCACCCCGACGGCACGGTGCGGATGCCGGTGGAACCGGGCGAAGCGCCCCCTCAACTCTTCCTCTTCGAGGGAGAGCCGGATGCCCCCGTCTTCGGCGACCCGATGGTCGTCGAGATCAAGACCCGGGGGCCGGAGGCGTTCAAGCGCTGGCGAACCCTGGGAGCGGAGCGCAGCCACCCGGCGGCGGTGGCCCAGGCCGCCTTCTACTCGCTCGGCGAGTTCGGCGACCTGCGGGACACGGTGATCGCCACGATGGACACGGGGGCTCGCACCTGGGACTGGGAGCGGATACCCGCCCACCGGCTGGAGCGGGCCCTGCAGGACGCCAGCGCGTGGCTCGGTGAGCTTGCGGCTCACCACGTCCGTAGCGGGCCTGACCCCGACGCACTGCCGGAGCGGGACTTCTCCGCGACTAGCTGGCAGTGCCGAAGCTGCCCGTTCCTGGCGGTCTGCCTGCCGGGAGCGGCTGAGGTCAGCGATGAGCCTGAGACCGAAGAAAAGGAGGTGAGCGACCAGGAGGCACGGGACGCGGTGGCGGCCTACTCGGAGGCCCAGGATTCCATGAAGGAGCCTGAGAAGGCCAAGCGCAGTGCGCTGGACACCCTGAAAGCGTGGATGCGCCGCCAGGGTGATTCCAAGGCGACGGTGGGGGGCCGCACGGTCACCCTCGTCTCCTCGACCAGGTACTCCGTCAACCACCGAAGGCTCAACGAGGCGCTTGACCCGGAGGTCCGGGCCGAGATCGTCACGGAGAGCGAGTCGGAGTACGTGCGGGTCAGCTAGACGCTCCCCGAGCGGAGCGCCGGACGGGGCCGTTGCCCCGCGTCACATCGACGGACATGGGAGGGTTCTGATGAACGTCGAAGCGATAGTCCAAGGGCTGCAGGACAGCCTGCCGGACATCTTCAGGTGCACCGAAACGCCGAGCGGCTCGGTGCGCGTACGGACGCAGCTGACCTACCCAGACGGCACCCTGGTCGATCTGTTCCTCATGGGCAGAGACGATGGGGCCGTCGTCGTCACCGACTACGGCGACACGATTGGTTGGCTCCGAATGCAGTCCGCCAGGGGCCTCACCAGAGGCCAGAACAGGAGGATAGCCCGGGTTTGCCGGAGCCTGAACGTGGTGAGGGCGCAGAATCGGATCACGGTGATCGCTCAGGACCGCCGAACGCTCGGCGAACCGGTTGTCAGGGTTGCGCAGGCTGCGGTCCTGATTTCGCACATCGGGTTCAGCTAGACGCTTCCTCTCGTGGAAGCGCAGGACGGGGCTGTCTTCCCCCTATCGGGGAGCGGCCCCGCTGTCATTCAACCGGGCGCGGCAACACCGCGCTACTACACACACAAGGAGAAACGAAATGTCACGGACGATCAACAAGGTAGAGCTCTTGGGCAGGGTCGGCGTCGACCCTGAGATGCAGTACACGCCCGGCGGCACCGCCGTCACCAAGCTGCGGCTGGCGACCGACCGTTACCGCAAGGAGGGCGAGGACGCCACGGACTGGCACAACATCGTGGTCTGGAGCAACACCGCCGAGGCAGTGAACCAGTACGTTGCCAAGGGCGACCGCATCTACGTCGCGGGCCGCCTGGTCCAGAACTCCTGGGAAGGCGACGACGGCCAGCGCCGCCACCGCACCGAGGTCCACGCCTCCGAGGTCGTGTTCCTCGACTCCTCCAACAGCAACGGCGGCTCCGGGCAGGCCCCTGACGCCTCGCCCTTCGAGTAGCCCGCCGCCCTATAGCCGCACAGCGACGCCTTCCCGAAGGCGCAACACCCACGGGGCCGCTTCCCCACTACCGGGGCGGCCCTGCCCTCGTTTTCCAACCAGTACCGAAGGAAGGTGACAGCAATGAGCATAACCATGTGGCTGGCTCTGGGGGAGCGCGGCATATCCTCCGAGGCCATAGCTCTTACGGCCCTAGGCGTACATCCCATTGGACACGACGCCTCTTGGCCTCACGACCCAGGCGACCTGCGCCGGTGCCTGCTGCTCTTGGAGCAAGCGCCGGAGACCCGTGAGGAAGGGCTCCTAGTCTTGGCGAAACGGTGTCCCAAGTGGGCCGCCCTGGTGAACGTCTGGGACCTCCTGTCGGAGACATTGCGTTCCGAGATCGGCGACACGCTCCCTCCATACAGCTCAGCGCCCAGGACCTACGCATTGATGGAAGAGGCCTTGGACTCGGCCACTAGAAGCTGAGCGAACCCTCTCGCGCCGGCTGCGAGGCACTACAACCGAACACCGACGCCCGCATCGGACGAGCGCACCAACCACGGGGCCGCTTCCACCTACAGGAGGCGGCCCCGCTTCTGTTCTAACCGATAGCTAAGGAGGCCGAAATGACCGCCATAACCGCACAACAGACCGACACGCTGCTGGACGCGCTGCGCAGCAACCTGACCCTCCTGGGCGAGATCGCCATGCGCTACGCCGTCGAAGTCCACCCGGAGCGCACCGGAGGGGACGTTCCCTCCATCGGCTGCCCCGAAGACGTGAGCAGGTTGCTGGGGCCCGAAATGGCCCCGCTGGCCCAGGAGCAGCTCAGGGTGCTCCTGATGAACACCAAGAACAACGTCGTCGGCCAGCGGGTCGTCTACCAGGGCAACGTGAACTCGTCGATGATCCGGCCGGCCGAGGTGCTGCGCCCCGCCGTCATGGAGGCCGTCCCCAGCATCATCGTCTGTCACAACCACCCCTCGCAGGACCCGACACCCAGCCCCGAGGACGCGGCCATCACCAGGGAGCTGGCGCAGGCGGGCAAGCTGCTCGGCATCGAGTTGCTCGACCACGTGGTCATAGGCGGGGACCGCTTCGTCAGCCTCAAGGAAAGGGGCCTCATCGCAGCGTAGAGGCTACGCAGGGCACGCACGAAAGCCAGTTGAAGAGAAAGGAAAGCCATGACAGACAGAGACATCCAGAACGCGCCCATCAGGTGGAAGACGCCGGGCGCCGGGTTCATCGGAGCGGGCGGGTTCGTGGCCCTGGTGGACAGGGACCCTGACCCCTTCCCCTGCGTCGTCTTCGACGGCACGGAGGAGGAGAGGGAGGCCCACGAGAGGACGTGTCGGGAGACCTGGGCCACCGCATGGGCGCTGGAGGGCGACACGCTGGAGGAGGCGAGGCAGGCCCTGGCTGAGCGCCGGTTCCTCTGCGCCGCCTACCACCTGAGCGACTGCGCACTCCTGGAGGACCGTCCCCCGGAGCCCGCGTCGTAATCCAACGGAACCGCATCGACCCCAACCGGGGCTCTAACGCAGGGGCATCGTCCCCGCGCATCTCCCCAGCACCACACAACAAGGAGGTGCAAAATGCTGGCGACTCACACCATAGACCCCGAGGACCTGTTCACGATAAGTGCCGGGGGCTTCAACGCCACCGCCGACGCCTTCGCCCGCGACGACCGGACGGACGGACTCTGGTTCGTCTCGATGGTCGGCTCCCAGACGGCGCTGAAGGCGATCTGGGCCTCGCTGCTCAAACAGCCTCCCGACGTCGCCCACATCATCCGCGGCGCCGACGGGATGGCGCTTCACGGCGGATACGAGCGGTGCATCATCCCGTACGAGACCATAGGCACCTGGACGACGAAGATCGCCCGCCTGCCGGTGACCGGCGGATGGCACGCCCTCGTGTATACCAAGACGGCGGAGTTCGGCTACGAGAAGGACTCCTTCCTCCTGCTGGCGCAGACGAAGGAGGAGGCCCCGGCCCTCCACCACCGATTCCTCGACAAGCGCAGCCCGCTGCCCCTGCACGGCTCCTGGGCGGACTGGCTCTGGGAGCGGGGCTTGAACGAGGAAGAGATAGTGCCCCTGCAATCGGTCGGCGTCTTCGCCTACCGGTGCTCTCCCAAGGCCCAGAAGCTCAGGGAAGACCTCTCCGACGCGGTGGCATCGGGCAGGCTGACGCTGCCCAGGGAGGCGTCCGATGGATAGGACGCTGAAACGGGCCAAGCGCCACAGCAAGCGGCGGGGCCAGCGCAACCACGGCGCCTGGCGGCTCTTCTCCCCCGACGGGAAGACCTGCCGCTACTGCTCCCACGACAACACCGAGCACCTGATGAGTTCGGGGCAGCCGCACTTCTTCCGGCCCGCTACGGAGGCGGAGCGGCGGGACCCCCACGTAATGCTCTACCGGCACACGCTGCCGGAGGGCGGCTCGGTGCTGGTGCGGCGGATGACCGTCGCCAACCGAGCCGAGCTGATTACCGCATACTGCGTCGCCTGCGCCGAGAGCACCGGAACTCACCAGGTGCTGTGCTACCAGCGCAATCTGGCGGTCGGAGAGGTGATCGCACTCAGGACCGAAGACGACATCAAGCTCGCCGCCTAGCGGCTAGAGAAAGGAGACGGACCGTGGCTACGGAACAGACGCTGTTCTTCACCTGCCCGCACTGCGAGGAGCGGTTCGCGCAGGTGGAGGAACCTGACAGGGACATCCACACCGGGGAGATCTACCACTGCGCAAACTGCGGCATCCAGGTCATCTTCCAGGCGATGACGGTCGAGGACTACGTGCCGCCGCCCAGGGCGAGGAGGGACTGTTACTTCTGCCAACCCGAACCCTGCCGGTTCGGGCCGGGCTCCGGCAACAAAGACAACACCCAGAAAGGAGACACGACATGAGACTAGCTGCACAGGCAAAGGGCGGCTACTACCCGACTCCGGAGCGGGTGGTGGACCTGATCGCCGACCTGATTCACACCCCCACCGGCTACTACTACCGGGAGCGGGAGTCCCTGCGCATCCTCGACCCCTGCTGCGGGGCCGGGGACGCGCTCCAGAGGCTGGTGGAGGGCCTCAGCCGGCCCAACGCCCTGTCCATGGAGACCTTCGGCATCGAGCTGCACCGGGACAGGGCGGAGGAGGCTGAGGCGCGCCTCGGCCACGTACTGGCCGCGGACCTGTTCGCAACGTCCATAGCGAACGGGGCCTTCGGCCTGCTGTTTTTGAACCCGCCCTACGACTACGACTCGGAGGACAAGCGGACGGAGCACGCCTTCCTGACGCAGACCACGCGCTACCTGGCCGAGGACGGTCTGCTGGTCTTCATCGTTCCCCGCCAGCGCCTCGCGGTCTCGGCCCGGTACCTCTCCACCCACTACGGGCGGATACAGTGCTGGGCCTTTCCCGACCCGGAGCGGCAGGTCTTCGACCAGGTGGTGTTGTTCGGCTTCCGCAAGACCGACCCCGTTCCCGACGCCACAGCCGAGAGCATGGTGCTGGAGTGGGCGGTGGGGGAGCCGGAGCCCCTGCGCTCCCACGCCTACACGGAGTTCACGCCGGCTACCACGCCGAAGGGCGACATCCTATTCACAACCCGGACCGTCGACCCGGTGGCGGCTGCCGCCGAGGCGCGGCGGTCGGGGCTGTGGGCCAGCACGGACATCACCGACACCCTGTGGCCCGCGAGCGACAACCGGACCCGCCCGCTGATGCCCCTCAGACGGGGCCACATGGCGATGCTGGTGGCGGCGGGCTTCCTGAACAACCTCGTCCTCGAAGCCGACGACAGGCGCATCCTGGTCAAAGGCCGCACCTCGAAGGACATGGTGCTGGTCGAGGACGCCCCGGAGAAGGAGGTCCACCGCGAGAAGCTCAACACGACCGTCGTCGCCCTCGACCTGGACGACGGGCAGATCGAGGACATCGCAGCGTAGACGGCTCACCCTGGGCCGCAACCACGAGGCCCCGTTGGTCCCTCTGGACCGCGGGGTCTTCGCTCTATCGGAACGATTGCCGACAACCTCCAATTAAGGAAGGAGAGATAAGGAAGATGCAGACGCAGACCATCATGGTCCTCGAAGCCTGCTGCCGGTGCGGGCAGTCCATCGCACCCGGCGAGCCCGCCATGCAGACCGCCTCGGTGGACCTCGACGACTACGGCAGGGCCGTGTCCTCCCCGGTGAAGGCGTACCACCTGCGGGGCAGGTGCTACGAGGACGCCAGGCGCAGGGAGCGCGCCGAGATCGAAGCTCTCAGGGCCTCCCTGAAGGCCGCGTAGACGGCTCGCACCGAGCCGCACTCACGAGGCCCGCACCCTGCGGGCTTCGCACGTTCAAGCAACCGCCTGGGGACGTTTCCAGGGACCCGCGACTCGCAAACATCCCCACCGGGGGCGTTGTGCGTCTCGGGTCCCGGCGTCGTCCTCCGGCCCACCACGGAATAGGAGGACGACTGAAATGAACCTCGGAGGTTTCATAGACACGTTCAAGGACGCGATAGCCAAGAGGGTTGTCGAGTCCTACCCGCCGCTCTACCGGCCCTCGGAGAACGGCGGCACGCTCCCCAGGCTGCTCCGCAAGCCCCTGGGAGCGCAGGCTGACGCCATAAGGGGCGCGGCCCTCTCGCTGAAGGCCCACCGGGGCACCACCGTCGTCGGCGAAATGGGAACCGGCAAGACCTTCATCGGCGCGGCAGCCGCATACATGGCGGGCTTCGAGCGGGTGCTCATCATCTGCCCGCCCCACCTGGTGCCCAAGTGGAAGCGGGAGGTGGAGATGACGGTGCCCGGCGTCCGCGCCGCCATCGTCGAGTCCATCACCGACCTGGAGCGGCTTCGCCTCTCCGTCGGCTCCGGCCCCCTCTTCGCGGTGATGAGCCGGGAGAAGGCCAAGCTGTCCTACCGCTGGATGCCCGCCGTGATACAGCGGTGGGCGGTATCCAAGGGCAGGCTCCTGCGGGGGGAGGAGACGGGGGAGCCCTTCCGGGTCCCCTGCTGCCCCGACTGCACCGCGCAGATCGTCGACAAGGACGGGGTGCCGCTGACGTTCGCGGACCTGAACCGCCGCAAGCACACCTGCGCCGGCTGCGACGCCCCGCTGTGGCAGGCCGACAGGTCCGGCCCGGCCCGCTACCCCCTGGCCGACTACATCAAGCACAGGATGAAGGGCTTCTTCGACCTGTTGATCGGCGACGAGGTGCATGAGTTCAAGGGGCGAGGGAGCGCCCAGGGCATCGCCGCGGGCATCCTCGCAGACGTGTGCGGCAAGTCCCTCAGCCTGACCGGGACGCTCCTCGGAGGGTACTCCTCGACCATCTTCCACC
This sequence comes from Dehalococcoidia bacterium, assembly GCA_965219825.1. Classification (GTDB taxonomy): domain Bacteria; phylum Chloroflexota; class Dehalococcoidia; order Lucifugimonadales; family JAGWBF01; genus JAGWBG01. The sequence continues at coordinate 400,498 of OZ244792.1, forward strand.
TGCTCTACCGGTTCTCCCCGGAGATACGGACGGAGTTCGGGCGCTCCGACGAGGGGCGCTGGATCAAGCGGTACGGCTTCGAGGAGGTCACCGTCGGCAAGCCCGACGACGACGCCGTGGAGGACGGGCGCAACAGCCGCCGCCGCAGCTACCGCAAGGTCACCAGGGAGAGGCCGGGCCTGGTGCCCAGCGCCCTCTTCCACATCATCGGCAACACCGTCTTCCTCAGACTGGCGGACGTTGCCTCCGGCCTGCCCGACTACGAGGAGAAGATCCTCGTGTCCTCGATGGACTCGGAGGAGGACGCTACCGGCTACTCCCAGCGCAGCGCCTACAACAAGGTGTTCGAGGAGCTGAAGAAGGAGTTGGCGAAGGCCCTCAAGAGCGGCTCCAAGCGGCTGCTGGCGACCTACCTCCAGACCTTATTGGCGTACCCCGACGGCTGCACCAGGGGCGAGACGGTCTTCGACCCCCGGACGGGCGACGTCATCGTGGCGGTCCCTCCCCTGTCGGAAGAGAAGCTCTACCCGAAGGAGAAGGCGCTGGTCGACCTGGTGGCCGCCGAGCGGCTGGAGGGAAGGCGAGTGCTGGTCTACGTCACCCACACGGGGACGCGGGACATCACCGGGCGGATGGACGACTTCCTCACCCGGCACGGGTTCAAGGTGGCGGTGATGAAGGCCGACGCGGTGGCCCCGAACCGCAGGGAGAAGTGGGTCGCCGACAAGGTGAAAGAGGGCATCGACGTCCTCATCTGCCACCCCAGGCTGGTGCAGACCGGCCTGGACCTGATCGACTTCCCGACGATTTGCTGGGACGAAACGGATTACTCGGTCTACGTCGTCCGGCAGGCGTCGCGGCGGTCGTGGCGCATCGGGCAGACCCGCCCGGTGAAGGTGGTGTTCATGAGCTACCGGAACACGCTGCAGGCCGACGCGCTGAAGCTGGTGGCGAAGAAGATGCAGAGCTCCCTGGCCGTCGAGGGGGAGCTGCCGGAGGACGGCCTTGCCGCCTACGGCGATGACGGCGACGACATGATGATGGCCCTGGCCCGCAGGATCGTCAGCGGCGAGGAGGAGGAGGACGAGGCCGAGACGATGGAGGAGGTGTTCGCCCAGGCACGGAACGCCGAGAGCGAGGCCGAGGAGCTGCTGGTGGACGACGGCTGGAAGGTCGTCGAAGTGGAGCCGGAGACCATTGCGGTCAACGGCAACGGGAATGGCAACGGCCACCACGAGGACGTGTTCGGGCCGACGGTCGAGCTTGTCCCGGCCAACGGCAACGGTCACGCCAACGGGAACGGGACCAACGGCCACCACGAGGACGAGGCCCCGGAGCCGCAGCAGTCGCTCTTCTCCTGGGCGGAGTTCATGGCTGAGGAGCCGGTCAAGCCGAAGCGCAACCGCAAGCCCCAGCCCGCAAGCCTCTCGATGTTCGAGTGGGCGATGACGCTGGAAGAGCAGCGCGAGAAAGAGCCGGTCGGCGCCGGACGCTAGACCGCATAGGCACGGGAGAGGCCGCCGCTCCATAGGCGGCGGCCTCCCCGCATAGGCAACGAAGCAGCACCAAGCAAGAAAAGGAGATGAGACAGTGGCACGCATTTTCGTATACGACGACCGCGAGTTCCCGGACCCCGACCCCGAGATGACCGTCGACCAGGTGAAAGCGACACTCTCGGATTTCTACGGCGAGATCGCCAACGCCTCGGTCAAGGAGACTGCCAGGGGCGACGACACCATCTACGAGTTCCAGCGGCGGGTGGGCACCAAGGGCGCGTTCATCCGGTAAGGAGGGCATCCGATGGACAACCGGACCTTCGTGGGCCTGCTGGCGGCGACCCCGCCGGCGGGCCTCAGCATCATCGAGCTCACGGCGGAGCTCACACGGCCCGACGGCTCCTTCGACCTGGACGCCGCGGCCGCACGGCAGAAGGACGTGGAGATGGCCTGCACCCAGGCGCAGGACTACGCCTCATCCACGGGACGCCTTCTGGAGGCCATGAGATGCAAGCTGCTCCGCCGACGCTGAGCGGCCTTGCAACACTGCTCCTGCGGCGTCCGCCGTCGCTGCGGGAGCTGGTCACGCTTGTCGGCTACGCCGACGACTACGCATGGTTCGCGGGGCTGGTGCGCCGCCTCTTCCCCAACGAGGCGGACGCGGCGCTCTCGGCCCCCGATGTACGCAGTAGGGTGGAGCGGTTCGCCAATCTCTTCGGAGAACGGCACTTCCCCCTCTATGCGCCAATGATCGAGTTCTGGACGGACTCCGATGACGAACCGCCCTGGTCCTGGCTGAGGAGGGGAATCCCCTTCGAGCTGATGGGCTTCGGCTACGACGGCCTCCACGAGATGTGGAACGGCTACCGCGAGGGACTCTCGGCCATGGCCCTGCTGGTCAGGCCCCCCGACGTCTACTACGACGGCCCCGACGGCCTGCGGGTGGCATGGCTGGAGTCGGCCGCCGAGCGCATCCCGCAACAGACCCTGCAAAGAGTCCCCGAGGGCGGCATACGCCTGGAGGACCTCACGGAGGCGCTGAAGGACACGAGGTTCGAGGGTGCGGCCAAAGCCTGCTCCTGGGTCCTCGCCGAGACCGGCAACTGGTTTCTCGACCACAACTACGAGGACGGCTCCTACGACGGGTTTTGCGACCCCTGGGATGACGACATCATCGCCGAGGGCACGGAGGAGTGGCGCAGGGCCAATGCCCTCATGGACGCGGTGTGCAAGCTGGGCGACTGGCTGGAGGATGACCTCCCCGCCCGCTTCGCCGAGATGCTGGACTTCACCCTCGCGCGGATACCGGAACAAGAAAAGGGAAAGGAGGACAACGACGATGAGCAATGAACCCGACACGACCCAATGGTCCCTGCCGGGTCCGCCGGACGCGCCCCGTGACGACCTCAAGCTACAGCTCGAGGTCTACGGGGAGACCATCCTGCTGCGGGGCTTCGACGGCGACTCCACATGGGTCAGGACCGTCTCGGCGGACGAGATCGCCAACGTGTTCACCCAGCACCTGGGCTTCTCCTCGGGGCTGCTGCCCCAGGACGCTCTCTGGTGGAACCAGGGCGAGACCGGGCAAGTGGTGGCCCTGTGGCGGCCGCCGCAGGTCTGGTCCGTGGCCCTGCAACGGGAGGCGTTCAAGCCCCCCGCCCGGCTCCGGCTTCCCATGCCGGGGCTGGTCTTCGTCTGCTCCCCGGGCCGCGCCCCCTGGGTCTACGCCGCAGCGGAGCGGCCGGCCGACGCCGAGCAGCAGCTCTTCCGGGCCCCCGCCTTCAACGTCTTCGGCGACGGGCGGGTCTGTCCCGGAAGCCACCGGTTCCCCGAGGAGGTGGGACTGATACCTGAGTCCTTCTTCCAGTCCTACTTCTCCCTTACCGGAGACACGCACAACCGCTCGAAGAAGCACCCCGAAAACCTGGTTGAACTCTGGGAGGAAATAGATGGAAAGACCGAGTATCCGATGGAGGACCTTGTTCCCCAGTGTTCGGTGGCCCACGCGATGGCGGTCTCCGAAGGAAGACGTGGCTACCGCTACGGCTAGCCCCAAGCCGGGGCCGGTGGGCTACCTGGTCAACCACCCCGGCGGACTCGCCGGAGCCCACGGCATCGGCTACGACTACGTCCTGGGATCGGGCGGCGTCTACGTCCAGTCCGAGAGCGCACACCTGACGGCGCGGCTCCCGGTCGCATCCTGCACGGTGCGGGGCCTCGCTCCCGTGACCGAGAAGGTGCAGCTAACCCACGGTCCCATACCGGCCCAACTCTTCGAGCTGGGGCTGCGCTGGTTCCAGGACACCCCTGACACCGAGCGGTTCTTCGCCGTGCGGTGGGACGGGGACCGCTACCGGCTGGTGGTGCCCCCGCAGATTGGAACCGGAACGAGGCTCGCCTACGTGCCCCCGGCGGGAGTGGTCGCAGAGTTCCACTCCCACGGAGGCTCCCGCGCCTTCTTCTCGAAGACCGACGACCGGGACGAGCAGGGGTTCCGAATATACGGCGTCGCCGGACGCCTCGACAGCGACCGGCCCGAGCTCAGCCTGCGGGTCGGCGTCTACGGCCACTTCGCCCCGCTCGACTGGCCCCAGTTGTTCGACGGCCCAAACCCAGGCCTCCGGCTCATAGATGAGGACGCTGGGTCAAACCTGACAGAACAAGGAGGTGAATGAAAAATGCCCTACTACCTGGACAACGCGTTCCTGCTGGACGACCCCTGGATCACCGTGGTGGGCTGCGGCGGGACCGGCGGCTTCGTCGCCGAGGGCCTCTGCCGCCTCTTCCAGGGGCGGGAGGCCACCATCGTCCTGGTCGACCACGACCGGGTGGAGCCCCACAACCTGCTGCGCCAGAACTTCTACGCGGAGGATGTCGGGAAGTTCAAGAGCCAGGCCCTCGCCGACCGGCTGGCGCGGGCCTACAGAAGGCCGGTCGGCTACTCGGTCTACCCATTCAGGGAGGGCGACGACCGTCCCAACGGGCACTGCTACCCCGGCCTGCCCAACTACGGCGACAGCCTCATCATCGGCTGCGCCGACAACGCCGCCGCACGGCGGGCGATGGCGGAGTGCCTGCCGGGAGACCCGCGACGGTGGCTCATCGACGCGGGCAACGACACCAACTGGGGCCAAGTCCTGGTCGGAAACGTCGCCGAGCCGGTGACCCTGGAGGAACCGCCCTTCACCGGCGAGACGTGCCACCTGGCCCCGGCGCCCACGCTCCAGCGCCCCGACCTGCTGACGGCCGTGTCGACAAGGCCGCCCGACGTGGACTGCGCGGCGGCCCTCGACCTCACCGACCAGGACCCGACCATCAACCAGATGATGGCGTCGCTGGTCTTACAGGTGGTCCGCCGCATGGTGGCGGGCTCCTGCCCCTTCATGGGCCTCTACCTGGACATGGAGCAGGGAACCGTCACACCGCGCTACGTCACCCCGGAGGCGGTGGCGCGGGTGGTGGGACCCGGCTCCGAGTGGGAAATATCGGCCTAGGGAACAACGCCAACGGACACGCTTTTAGAAGTAAAGAAAGAAGGAGAAACCATGACTGACAAGAACGGGACCACCACGACCACGACCATGTGGCAGGACAACCACAGCGGCCTCCGCAGGCACAAGCTGATGACCAAGGAGCTCGCCGACACCATCCCGCCCCTGTACGCCAATGACGGCGCGGACGACCCCGACGCCGTGGTCGCCAGGGTGAAGCTCTTCTCCCCCTACAACGGCTGGCGCTGGTACATCACCGAGTGGCAGGCCGAGACCGGGCTGTGCTTCGGCCTCGTAGAGGGGTTTGAAACAGAGTTGGGGTACTTCGACCTCACGGAGCTGGCGGAGGTGACCGTGTTCGGCAGCGTCCCCGCCGTGGAGCGGGACCTGTACTGGGAGCCTCAGACCCTCGGCGAGATCAGGAGGCAGGCGTCGGGGCTGGCGGCCTAGTCGACAGGGTACACAGGCGCAGTCAGAGAACAAACAAAGGAAAGGAGAAACCATGCCTGACGAAGTTGGAACGGAAGCAACACGCTCGGACGTGCCGAGCGCAGACGAGAGTCTCTTCGGCGACCCGGCGGACGACAGGGCCGCCCCGGTCGTCCGGGAGGAAGACTCCAACGATGCGGTCCCCGATGAGCTGGAAGGCGGCGGGGAGACCGCGCAGGACGAACAGGGCTCCGGTGAGGCCGATGAGCCGGCGGCGGACGAGGAGACCGCTCCGGCGGAGGACCTGAAGGTGGTCGTGTCCATCAAGGGCGGCAGCCCTCGTCGGACCCGCACATCGAGACGTTCGACGACCTGGACGTATCCGAGCTGACGCAGGAGGTCTCGGCGGTGGTCGAAAGGGCGAGGGCCAGGTGGGAAGACGCGCCCAAGCATCCCGCCTACGCGAGACCCGCTCCACCGGCCAGGCGCCGGAACCGGCGCGGGCAGGAGGCGTCGCAGGAGGCGTCAACCGAAACGCCGGAGGAGACGCAGGCACAACAGCAGACGCTGAGGCTGTTCTAGGCCGGACCCTGCCGTCCCGCTGCCGGGCGCTTGACTGCAATACACAGGGGGAGACCGCCGCCACATCGACGGCGGCCTCCCCCTGCACGGCCATGTGTGCGGCCTTTTGGCGTCACAGGCCGATTGCGGACCCATGTATGGGGTCTTTTTGCATTTCAGGACCGGTCAGCCAATGAGGAAGGAGTAGAGCAGGAATGAAAGCCAGAGGAGAGGAGTCAATGACAGTGACGGTAGAGACCACCAGGGGGTACGAAGTCATGGAGATGCACCTGTTCGACGAGAACGCGAGCCGCGAGCGGCTACCTGGAGGACCCGTTGGCGGCCATTCGGTTGGCGCCGTCTGCGAGGGGTGCAAGACCCTGGTGATGCCGTTTGCCGGACACATCATCCAGGGCATGGGGGACCGATGGTCGGGTGGACGAGGCGGAGGAGTATCGGCGGCTTGCCGACATGCTGCTGAGGGAGACCGAGGGCGTGGTCTTCAGTGGTCCGGGAGACAACCCCTCTCATCCATGTGTGCGACCTTTTTTGCGTTCCAGGAGGTGAAGGGCCCATGAAACGCGAAACGAAAGGGGTCCGATGTGATCAGATTCCAGGCGGCCCGACACGGCGCCCGATTCCCATCCACAGGACCCATCCTTTCAGGGGCCATCGCTGATCTCACCTCTTCAGAACCGTTATCACTGCGGGATCGTCCTCATCGGTGACGTTGATGGTCACCACTATGCTGTCCATGGCGCCCGACGGGTCGGTGGCGGTCACCACCACCGTGTAGCTGTCCCTGACCTCGTAGTTGAGGGCGGCCTTCGTCTTCAGCTGGCCACTGTTCCTCGATATGCCGAAGGACGCGGCGTCCGCGCCGGTCAGTGTGTAGATCAGCAGGTCGCCGTCATCGTCACGGGCGCTGACCGGGCTTCCTATGTTCCGCCCGGCCTTGGTGTTCTCGGCCACCTTCCGGCTCGTGCTGTCCGACTGGTCTCCCTCGGTGAGGAAGTCCTGGTCCGGGAAAACGGGGGCGGCATTGACGAACCCGCCGTCGGAAACCGAACCGGTGCCGGAAGACCCGTGTCCCCCTACCGGAACCTCCAACACTCCCGTTACCCGCTCGCCGGCGGCCCCTATGTTGTCCGTGTAGAACGCCGTCGCCCGCAGGCACCTGCCCGCGTCGGCCGGCCTCGGGGCGTAGACGGCCGACGAGGCTCCGCTTATCGGGGTCCAGCCACCGACGACATCGATCCCGGGCGTAGCCGGGTCGTCCCTGCACTCGGCCGACGGAGCGCCTCGCTCACTGACCGTGACCACATCGGACAGCTCCCACACCCACCTGGTGACGGTCACGCCGCCGTCGTCGTCGCTGGCCGTGGCATGTACCACGATGCCCACCTGAGGCTGCCTCTGGGACAGGACCACCGCTCCGGCGTCCTCCCCATCCACAACCTCGACGGTCACGTCCAGGGTGGCGGTCAGCCTCCGGGCGCCCTCACCGGAGCGGGCCTCGACGGTTATCGAGTACGAGTTCTGCTCCTCGAAGTCGGGCTCGTGGCCCGCCTTGAAGCTCAGGATGCCAGTCGTCCCGTCGATGGCGAAGACGCCGCGGTCGGCGCCGGACACCGAGTAGGTGTAGGTGGTGTCGTCGTATCCGCCGGGTCCGGTGACCCTGCCGTCCTGGTCGGTCACGGCGAAGGTGTCGGCGCCAATAAGGGGGCCGCCGTGCCCAACCGTGACGACCGGCGAGTCCGCGTTCTCCACCACGCTCAGCAGCGCCGGAGCGTCCTCATCGAAGGCGGGGGGTTCGTTCACCTCGGTGACCCTCACGATGACGTTCACCGTTGCCGAGGCGGTCGATGGGTCGCTCACCCTCACCCGCAGGACGTACTCGCCATTGTTTTGCCCGTCGGCTTCCTCATCGTCGGGCAGTGCGGGGATACCGGTCAGGGCCGTCGAGTCCTCGTCTTCGGTCTCGCCGGGGTCCGCGCCCAGCGCTCTGCCGGCCCTTATCTGGCCGGAGAGTCCGTCGATGGTGAAGCGCGCGTCGCCGTCGCCATCCTCCAGGTCGGGGGTGTCCAACAGCTCGTAGAACAGGATGTCCTCGTCGGCGTCCGACGCCGATACCGGCTCGCCTACGGGCATTCCCGCAGCCGTGTTCTCGGAGACCGACCGGGCCACGTCTATGTGGGGGGTGGCTTCATCGTCGTCCTGGCCGGCGAAGGAGGGAGCGGCATTGAAGAGAGTCCTGGCCTCCACCGGGTTGGCGCTCACCGCCGAGGCGGTCTTGCCCGCGCCGAACCCGTCCGAGTAGGTGACCGTTGCACGCAGGTACATGCCCACGTCGCCCGGCGCTGGCGGTCGCCTCGGCGTCGTCGCTCCCTCAACGTCCGTCCAGGTCCTTCCGTCCACCGACCTCGCCCACTGCCACCTCTCGGCCGTCACCCCGTCATCCTCGTCCGACAGGCCGGCTTCGAGGGGCTGGGCGACCTGCGGTTGCGGCCTGCTCATGCTCACCGTTCCGGCCTCGTCCACGTCCTTGACTGTCACGGCCACGTCGTGTGCGCCGCCGGCGGCCCTGACGGTCACCCGGTACACGTTCCTATCCGACAGGCGCGCTCCACTTGCCGCGGACTGCGGGTCCTCGTAGTTGGGGGGCTCCCTGAAGGCCAGCACGCCGCCTTCGATGGCGAACAGGTCGTCGTCGCGCCCGCTTACAGACCACCTGATGGTATGCTCACCCTCGTCAAACGCCCTGAAGACGGCGACCGGGCCCGTACCGTTCTCGGAGTAGCGTACCGAGCTTACCCCGGTTATCTGCACCGGATCGTGCACGTTGGTGACGTTGATGGTCACCCGTATGCTGTCCTCGGCTCCCGAGGGATCGGTGGCGGTCATCACCACGGTGTAGCGGGTCCTGGCCTCGTAGTTCAGGGAAGCCTTCGTCTTGAGCTGGCCGTCGTTCCTCGATATGCCGAAGAACCCGGCGTCCGCGCCGCTGATAGTGTAGATAAGCAGTTCACCATCGTCATCGAAGGCGCTGACCGGCGTTCCGATGCTCTGCCCGGGCTTCGTGTTCTCCGCCACCTTCCGGCTCGTCCTGTCCGACTGGTCTCCCGGTGAGTTCAGGTCCTGGTCAACGAACTTCGGAGCGGCGTTGGCGGTCTTGCTGCTCTGTACGGGGGCTTCCGCCACTTCCATTGCCTGCTCGTCGGCTTCCCCTATGTTGTCCCTGTAGACCGCCGTCGCCCGCAGACACCTGCCCACGTCAGCGGAGGCCGGGGTGTAGCTCAATGACGTGGCCCCGTCTATCGGGGCCCAGCCGCCTACGACACCGATGCCGGGCGTGCCCGGGTCATCCCGGCACTCGGCCGACGGCGTGCTGTCGTCATAGAACGTGATCTCGTCTGACCTTTCCCACACCCACCTGATGATCCTCACGCCGCCGTCGGGGTCGCTGACCGTGGCATGTACGGTGATGCCCCCCTGCGGCTGTCTCTGGGACAGGGAAATCTCTCCCACGTCTTCCCCGTCCACCACCTCGATGGTCACGTCCAGGGTGGTCGACAGCCTGCGGTGACCTGCACCGGAGCGGGCCACGACGGTTATCGAGTACGAGCTCTGCTCCTCGAAGTCGGGCCCGTGGCCCGCCATGAACCCCAGTATGTCGCTGCCGTCGAAAGCAAGTACCTCGCGGTCTTCACCGGTCACCGAGTACGCACGGGCGGTGTCGGCACCGTCCTGGTCGGTGACGGCGAATGTGTCGGCATTCACCGGGCTGTCGTCGTCTCCGAACGTGATGACCGGCGGGTCCGCGTTCTCCTTGACTCGCAGCGCCGTCGGCGCGTCCTCATCGAAGGCAGGGGCCTCGTTCACTTCGGTGACCCTGACGATGACGTTCACCGTGGCCGAGGCGGTCGACGGGTCGCTCACCCGCACCCGCAGGACATACTCGCTGTTGCCTGCAACGCCGGCGTCCTCATCTACAGGCAGCGCGGGGCCGCCGGTCAGGGAGGTCGAGTCCTCGTCTTCCGGCTCCCCGGCGTCCGCGCCAAGCGCTCTGCCGACTCTTATCTGGCCGGAGGCGCTGTCGATGGCGAAGCGCGCATCGCCGCCGCCATCCTCCAGGTCGGGGGTGTCCAGCAGCTCGTAGAACAGGATGTCGTCGTCTTCGTCCGTCGCCGATACCGGCCTGCCTACGTTCCTGCCGACAGCCGTGTTCTCGGCGACGGACCTGGCGACGTGGAAGTTGGGGGAGTCCTCGTCGTCGCCCTGGCCGGCAAAGGAGGGAGCGGCATTGGACAGGGTCCTGGCCTCCACCCGGTAGGCGCTCACCGCCCAGGCGGTCTTGCCGGCGCCGAACCCGTCGGAGTAGGAGACCATTGCACGCAGGTACATGCCAACGTCGGCCGGTTCGGGCCTCCGCCTCGGCGATGTCGCTCCCTCGATGTCCGTCCATGTCGCTCTGTCCCCGGACCTCGACCACTGCCACCGCTCGGCCGTCACCCCGTCATCCTCGTCCGACAGGCCGGCTTCGAGGGGCTGGGCGACCTGCGGTTGCGGCCTGCTCATGCTCACCGTACCGGACTCGTCGACGTCCGTGACCGTCACGGCCACGTCGTGGGCGCCGCCGGAAGCCTCGACGGTCACCCTGTAGACGTTCTTCTCCGCTAGCCGGCCGCCCCTTGCCGCGGACTGAGGGTCCTCGTAGTCGGGGGGATCCCTGAAGCTCAGCACGCCGCCGTCGATGGCGAACAGGCCGTCATCAGGACCGCTCAGCGACCACACGATGGGGTCTCCGTCCTGGTCGTAGGCCCAGAATGTGCCGACCGGCCGGGTGCCGTTCTCGGCGAACTCTATGGAGGAGTCGGCTGTTCGGGCATATGCCGGATGGCTGGCGGGGCCTGCCGTGAGCATACTCGCAAGAAGCAGGCCCGCGAGCACGATGACCAGGGTTGGAGTCCGCGATTTCCCGTACGGGGGAGCGATCAGTTTCAGATGACGACCCAGGCGAGACGGTGGCGTCATAAACCGGTTCTTCGGAGCCGGTAACCTACCGGCCTTTGGTCAAAGCGGCCCCGTAAATCTCCTTCTGAGGCAGTCGCCCCCGGGTAGACCGTATCGATTGCCTCTCTCAGCCCGTGCCGCGCGTCCATCAATTCAGCTCCCTTGCGTTGCAGGCCGCCTCAGTCGCTGAACAGGCGCCCAAGGCCGAGGGAGTCCGCCAGGTCGAGCAACGCCTTCATGTGATGCTGATTGGGCCGGGACTTGCCTTCTTTCCAGAGCCACACCGTGTGAGGATAGGTTCCGAGGCGTCGGGCAATCTCTGCCCACGACAGGCCTGACTCCTCCTGGAACCGCTTCAACCGTTGCGGGAAGTCGTCGGGGATGTAGTGGGTTTCTCTTTGGTGGAGTACGCGCTGTCGAGGCATCGCACAAAGCCCTCTCGGAGCACAGCCGGTGACTCTCTCCAATCCGGGTGCAAGCGTCCCCTTTCCTGTTCGCCTCGGCCCTAGGGCGTTACGGTCGCCGGTGGGACGCTTGCCTCACCCGTCCGTCCATGTGTGCTTGCTTTTCTTATTGCCCGGAAAGACAAGCGCTATGCACCGCCCGGTCTATCTCTTCGGCCCGGAAACCTCTATCGAGCGACGGGACTACTGCCCCGGACCGCTGACGGTGAACTCCAGCCGGTTGGAGAGCTTCCTGCCGTCCGCGGTGCAGATGGCTCCCTCTGCATTGCAGTCCGTGGTTACCGGCAGGACCAAGGTAACGTCCCCGTTGCCGTTCGGCTTTACCGTGATGCGCCAGGAGATGTTGCTGGGCTTGTCCGTTCTCTGCGCATTCTCGACCGTGCCTCCCGTCACATTGAAGGCGTGGGTCTTCAGGGTCACGTAGCTCAGGCCGAACTCCTCGCTGAAGGTCAGGTCGAAGGTGAAGGCGGTGCCGTTATGGGTAGCTGGCATGTTGTCTAAGCTGGCGGTGAGGAGTACCACCGGCGGGTCTTCGGCCGGTGGGTCCTCCTGTGTTCCGGAAGACGATTCGCCGTTCTCGATGGCGCCGGTGCCGGTGGCGTCGTCCAGCGTGGCCTGGCTGGGGTTGGACAGGGTCAGGGTCAGGGTTTCCTGGCTCTCGTCCTCCGAGTCGGTCAGGACCGTGACCTGGACGGTCTGGGACGTGTCACCTGCATTGAAGGTGAGGGCGCCGCTGGCTGCGGTGTAATCGGAGCCGGCCACTGCGGTCCCGTCGGAGGTGGCGTAGTCCACGGTCACGGTCCTGCTTGAGGCGTGGCTCAGGGTGGCGGTGAAGACCAGGACGGCTCCCTCGGCCTCCTGCACGGTGGCGTCGCTGACGGATATGGCGGGTGGCCCGGCCACTGTCGCCGATGTGGGATGGGACAGTTTTCTGCTCGTCATCCGTGCAGATTGCGCCGCTGGCGTCGCAGTCGGTGGTTTCCGGCAGGGTGATGCTGACGGCTCGCCGTTGCCGGTGGGGTTTACCTCCACGTTCCAGCCCTGGTTGCTGCCCTGGGTCTGCCGGTAAGCGTTGGCGATGGTGGCGCCGTCGACCGTGAAGGCGTGGTCCCGGATCCGGGCGTAGCCGGCGTTCACGTTCTCGCTGAAGTTCAGCTGGAAGGTGAAGTTATCGCCGTTGTGGTCGGCTGGCACGTTGGCGAAGCTCGCCGTAAGGAGTACCGCCGGGGTGGGTTGGGCGGCTACGGCCGTTGTGGCCATGCTGGTCAGGAACTCCGCGTTATCTGCGTCGTCTCTGAAGGTCACCCGCACCTTGATGGTCTTGTCCTGGTCGGCGGAGACCAGCCGGTAGGTGGAGTTTGTCTGCCCCGCGATGTCGGCGTCGTCCCGCAGCCACTGGTATTGGTAGGAGACGTTGGACAAGCCGTCCTCGTCCGATATGGCCGAGGTGTCGGCCGTCAGCGTCTCGTCCACCTGGGGCGTCCCGCTGATGGTGGGGAGGCCTATGGCCGGAGTGTTCTCCGCCGGCTCCGACTGCTCGGCGCTGTCCGTGTCCTTCAGGGTCAGGCTCAACGCGACCCTGTCGTCCTCGGCCCAGTCCAGCGTGGTCGCCCAGACATATGAGATCAACATCTGGCTCTTCACCTCACTCGCATCGGCCGACGCGAACTCGGTCCCGTCCACCGTCAGCACGAAGTCGACGCTCGGGTGCGGCCTGACGTTGAACGCCACAAAGCCGTTCGACATCAGGATCGCCATGACCTCAATCGTCTGGTCGCCCTCGTTGTATGTTCTCTTATCGAGGGTTCCCATTCCATCCAGGAACCAGCTGTAGCCCCAGACCGCCTCGCTCCCGCTGCCCGACACCCCCACGGTCAGGGACGCCGTCCAAGCCGCCGTGCTGTCGCTCTCGCCCGTCTCCGTGCCTTCTTCTCCCGATGCCGGGCTGTCGGCAGGGGTAGCCCTCGCCTCGGTGGAAGCAGGACTGTCACCCGCAACGTTGGTGGCGATGACCCGCACCGCGTACTCCACTCCTCCCGTGAGGCTTGTGATGGTGTGCGTGGTCCCGGTTTCCGTGGCCTCGGAAACGTCGTCCGCAGTGTCCCAACTGTCTGTGGACTCCTTCCACTGCACCTTGTAGCCGGTGACTGCGGAACCGCCGTTGGATGAGGGGGCCTGCCAGGACACATCAAGCTCCTGGGTCTGGCTCCCACTGGTCACCGTCATACTCTGTGGGGCCGAGGGCACTGTGGCGGTCGCCGCCACAGTCGCCTCACTGGTCAGCGTTTCATCGTTGTCCGCATCGTCGGTGAAGGTCACCTTCACCTTGATAGTCTTGCCCAGGTCAGCCAAGACTAGGGTGTAGGTGGAGTCCGTCTCTCCGGCTATGTCGGTGTCCGCGCCATTGTCGCTCCTGATCCACTGGTAGCTGTAGGACACGTTGGCCAGCCCGTCCCTGTCGGCGATGGCCGACGTGTCCGCCGTCAGCGTCTCTCCCACCTGCGGGGTCCCGCTGATGGTGGGCGCGCCCGTGGGCGCCGTGTTGGACTCCGCCGCCGTTGGCGCCACCACCACTCTGTAGCGGCGCACAGTTCCGTCCGCCGCCGTCACCGTCACCTCGACCAGGGCCTCGCCCTCGTCCGGCACCGCCACCTGGTGGTCTGCGAGTGCCGTGTCGGCGTCCTCACCCGGCCCGTAGGCCACCGCCGCGCCGGCGTCGCTCGCCGTCGCCGCCACCGTCACCGTCCCGGCGCCCGCGCCGGCCGCCCGGTAGACCAGCACCCCGGCATCGAAAGCCGGGCTCAGCGTCGCGCCGTCCACGGTCAGCGACGCCAGCGTCGCATCGGTGGAGACCGCCGCCGCCGACGGCTTCGAAACCCGCACCGCCAACGTCTCGCCGTCCGTCCAGTCAAGGTCCACGTTCTCCAGCGAGAAGCTCGAGTTGCCCCCGGTGCCGTCCGGGAACCCCAGCGACACCCCGCCCATGTGCAGCGTCAGCAACTCCGCATCGTCCAGGCTGTCGTCGAAGCCGAGCTTCAGCTTGCGCGTCACCGGGTCGTACCACAGCCACTTCGCGCGCAGCCCCGCCCGGCCCATCTGGTTCGAGAACAGGTCCGCCGTGCCCGCGCCGATGCTGCGCGGCCCGTACTCCACCACCGTCATGTCGGCCGACCAGATCGTCACGTCCGCCACCGACACCGACGGCGCCACGTCGTCGTCGAGCACCGTCAGCGACGCCGAGGCCGCGCCCGGCGCGAGCTGCCAGCCCGGCCCCGAGCCGAGCCGCACCGTCACCTGGCTGTCATTCTCCAACACCGCGTCCGCCAGCGTCGGCACCCGCAACTCCGCCTCCCGCACGCCCGCCGCAAAGGTCGCGCCCGCCGGCACCCCTGTGCCCAGCATCGCGCCCGTCTCCTCGACCGTCACCGGCACCGTCAGCGCCCTGAGAGCGCTCCCCGCCCGGGTCAGCCGGAACACCGCCTCGTCGCCCTCCGCCGCATAGTTCGAGGCCGCCGATATCGAGACCTCAGAGATGAGCGTGACCGCCACCGACAGCGTGTCCTCGGCGTACAGGCCATCCGCATCCGTCACCCGCAGGGTGAAGGCCAGCTCCGTCTCCGCCGCCAGGTCCGAGGGCGACGTGAACGCCGGCTGTTCCGCCGAGGCGTCCGAGAGAGTGACGCGCGGGGCGCCATCGTCGGCCTGCGTCCACAAGTAGGTCAGCGTGTCGCCCGCATCCGGGTCCGTGCTCGCGCTCCCGTCGAGCGTCACCCGGGCGCCCTCCCGCACCCTGGCCGCCGACGCCGACGCCTGCGCCACCGGCGCCTCGTTCACGTCCGAGAGCGTCACCAGCAAGGCCGCCGTCGCGCTCTGCGCGCCCGCCATGGAGCTTGCCGGCACCGCCACTGCGACCGACACCTCATACGTCCCGTCGCCGTCCGCATCGTCCGGCGCCTCGAAGTCCTTCGCCGCAACCAGCGACAGCACCCCCTCGGACGTCACCGCGAACGCCGCGCCGTCCGCGCCGCTCTCCGCACCCGCCGGGATCGACCAGACCGCCGTCGCACCGGTCCCCGTGTCCGAGGCCGCGAGCGCCGCAACCGCGGTCTCGCCCTCCGCGACCGTGAACGGGCCCGCCGTCGTCACCGCGAGCGTCGGCTCGTCGACGTCCGCGAGCGTCACCGAGAGCGCCGCCGTCGCGGTCTGCGTCCCCGCCGTTACCGACACCGACACCTCATACGTCCCGTCGCCGTCCGCATCGTCCGGCGCCTCGAAGTCCTTCGCCGCAACCAGCGACAGCACACCCTCGGACGTCACCGCGAACGCCGCGCCGTCAGCGCCGCCCGCCGCACCCGCCGGGATCGACCACACCGCCTCACCGCCGGTCCCCGTATCGGAGGCCGCGAGCTGCGCAACCGCCGTTTTGCCCTCCGCGACCGTGAACGGACCCGGCGTCGTCACCCCGAGCGCGCCCGCCGCAACCGTGAACGACACCTCGAGCGAGCCCCGCTCATCGCCGCGCCCGCCCGAGTCCGCATACGCCGTCGCCGTCAGGGTGTACGACCCCGGCGGCAGCGACGCGCCGTTGATCCGCCCGGCACCGTCGCCGTAGAGCGACCAGGGCGCCGCGTCGTCCGTCACCGCCGCCGTCTTCGCGCCCGAGAGCTCGAGCCGCACGCTCCCCGGCGCCGCCCCCGGGCTCATCTCCGCCCGGATCCCGTAGCTCGACGCCAGCAGCTCGCCGAGGCGCACGATCGAACCGTCCGCCAGCGCCATCAGGTCGCCGTTCGTGCCCGCGTCCACCAGCGTGAACCCGGTCAGCTCCGCCGCCTCCCGCTCGCTGTTCAGGATCGTCGCCACCGCCTCCGCGTCGCCCAGTACCGCCGCCCCGTTGTTCGCATCGCTCCCCGTCGGGTTGCTCAGCACCAGACGGAACGTCTCGCCGCTGTCCTCCTCGCCGTCGTTCACGATCAGCACCAGCGCCGTCTGCTTCCGCGTATCGCCCGGTGCAAACGTCAGCGTCCCGCTCGTGGCCGTGTAGTCCGCCGGCGCCACCGCCGTGGCGTCCACGGTCGTGTATTGCACCGTCACAATCCCGGTCGCCGCAGGATCCAGCGTCACCAGGAAGCCGACCGACCCGTCGGCCTCGTTCACCGCCGTGTCGAGCACGTTCAGCGTCGGCGCACGGCTGTCCCACGTCCGCTCGGGCGACCACGCGCTCACGCCGCTGCTGCTGTAGGCGCGCACCCGCGCCGTAACCGGACCGCGACCCGACGCACCCGGCGGCAGCGTCACGCTCGTCGCCGTCTGCAGGCTCCGGTTCTGGTTCGCCCGGTCGCTGTACTGCGGGCCGTGGCGCCACTCGACCAGGTACCCTGTCGCGCCGCTCACCGCGTCCCATGTCATGACGCGGTCCGACCCGATCGTCACACCGCCCGGCACCGGCAGCACCGCATCAGCGGGACGGTCCACCAGGACCCGCACCAGCCCCGTGCCCTCCGAGACCAGGTACGAGCTGCTCGTGTTGACCTCCTTCCAGACCTCGTGGTTGTAGACCACCGCGAAGGGCGCGCTCAGCAGCGCATCGGCGCGCACGTCGTGCGGATAGTCCTCCAGCGCCCGCGCCGTGACCGTCACCTCGTGCCAGTTGTTCGGCGTGCCCGCATAGATGGGGATGAAGTCCTTCGCCCTGTCCGGGAAGTTGGTCATATCGTAGACCTGGTCCATGGTGAGGGGTTCGCCGTGCTCGTCCCTTCTCCAGTCGTCGAATTCGCTCTCGCAATTCAGATTCGTGAACAGCACCGGGTCGGTTTCCATCGGACTCGCCCGCAGCCGCCCCGCCGGCGCCTGGATCCGGTGCACGATCACATCGTGGATGCCTTGGCAGGGCTTGAGCCGCACGCGGTACTTGCCCGTCCCGCCCATGCGCACGTACAGCGCGGTGTCCGAGGCGTCGCGCCAGGCCCCGCCCGCGAAGACCTGCGCGTCCAGCGCGTCCACCGCATAGGGGCTCGTCAGCGGCGTATGCCCCGCCTTCGCCGTGCCGTACCACCGCGACTGCCTGCGCGCCGAGTCGAAGTCGGCCGAGAAGTCGATGTCCACCCGGTACCAGCTGTCCGCCTCCAGGCCGGTCAGGTCCAGCTTCACGTCGCCCTTCTTCGTCAGGCGGTAGGGCTCGGCGTTGCCCATCGAGCCCGTGCCGGTGTTCGTGTAACGCACATAGAGCTTGTTGCCGTCCGGGTTGAGCACCCGGAACCGCACCCACAGCGTCGAGTCGTCCGGCGTCTGCAGACGGAAGTTCTCCACCACCGTCCGGTCCAGCGTCGCCACGTTCGACCACGGGCCCGTCTTGCCGTTGATGTTGATCGCCTGCACCCGGTAATGGTTCTCCCGGATCACCCCCGGCGCCAGAACCTGGTGCACGTAGCTGTGCTCGAACCTGCCCGTGTTCGCCACCACCGCGTACCAGTTCGCCTCCTCGCCGCACACCGTCCGGCACACCTCGATCCGGTAGCCCTGGATCTGCGCGAACGTCGCAGCCGCGCTGTTCGCGGTGACCCTGTCGGTGCCGTTCGCGGGCCGGGTCCAGCTCAGCTCCGCCCGGCCGCTGTCGGTCGCCTTGACCTGCAGGACCTGCACCGCCTTCGGGATCCCCGTGAGCCGCGCCGTCGGCGTCCCCGGCGCCGAGGCCTCGTCGCCATTCCCGTGCGCGTTCACCGCGCGCACTTCGAAGACGTACGCCCGGCCGTTCTCCAGATCCTCATACTGGTAGCTCGTCTCGAGACCCACCGATTGCCACGCGCCACCGTCCACCCGCACTTCGTAGCGCAGGATCGGGCTGTCGTTCGCCACCGGGTCCCAGGACAGCGTCACGTACCCGTCGCCGGTCTGCGTCGACACGTCCGGCGCCAGCGGCGGGCCGTCGTCGTCCGTGACCGTCAGCACCAACTGCGGGTTCGCACCCGACGTCACGCCGGCCGGGCGCGGGCCGAAGATCAGCGTCAGCGTCTCGTTGCCCTCCTCCTCCGCGTCGTCCGCGAACGTCACCGTGAAGCCCGCTTGCGTCGCGTCGGCCGCGATGGTCACGCTGGCCGGCACCCCCTCCACCTCGTCCGCGGCGAAGTTCGCGCCCCGCGTCGCCACGAGCGGCAGCACCACCTCGCGCTCCGGCGCCTGGCTCAGATTCACCGTCACCGCGACCGTGCCGCCCTCCGACACCGTCGCCGTCGCCCGGTCGAACGTCGCCGACACGATGGGATGGTCGTCGTCCACCACCGTCAGCGCCAGCTCCGCATGCGTCCCCACAATGTAGCCCGCCGGCAGCGGGCCGAAGGTGAGTGTCAGCACCGCGTCCGGCTCGTCGGCCGTGTCTTCCACCGTGGTCACCGTGAAGCTCTGCGAGACATCGCCCGAGCCGAAGATGACGCTCCCCCCCGACAGATCCGAATACTCGTCCGCCTCGAGCCCCGCACCTCGCGTCGCCACGAGCGGCACCGTCACCGTCGTCCCCGGCGTGGGCGCCTCGGCCAGGGTCACCGTCACCTCGATCTCCTCGCCCTCGTCAACCGACAGCGCAGCCACGGCAAACGAGACCGCCACGCCCTCGATCGGCGTCACCATCGCCTCGTCCTCGGCCCCGTCCCCCGCGACGTTCTCCGCCCGCACCTCATAGGTGTACTCGGTTCCATTGGTCAGGCCCGTGAACTTGTGGCTTGTGGTGGTGCCGTCGCTGTTCGGGACCATCGCCCAGGAGCCGAACGAGCCTGTCCCCACCTTCACCCGGTACTCGTAGTGCAATATGGGCTGGCCGTGGTCCGGCGTGGGCGCCGGCGGCGCATCCCATCTCAGGGTCGCCTCGGTGTTGCCCGCCTGCGCGCGCAGGTTCCCGACCGCCAGCGGCGGCGTGTCGTCGTCGCGCACGATGATCGTCACCGTCTTGGGGGTGCCGAGGGTGTAGGGGAAATCCGGGTTCGTCTCGAGGGTGAAGGTCACTGTGCGGGCGCCGTCGTTCTGGACGGTGTTCTCGGCCGCGGTCAGCGTGACGGTGTCGTCCAGGTCGCTCGGGGGCAGAAATACTTGGGTGGGCAGCGTCCCGCTGAGGGCGCTGTCGTCGTCGGTGATGGTGAACTTGACCGCTGTGAAATCCGGGTAGCGAACGGAGAACTCGATGTCGATGTCGATCGTGTCGCCCTCGTTCACCGACTCCGGGGCGTCGGTGATCCGCGCCGCGGGCGGGCTCTCGTCCTCGATGCGGCGGAGGTCCATGATGGTCCCGATGACGGCGTCCTCCCACGTGGCGGTGAGGTCAGCGGTCCCGGGGATATAGACTGGGTTTGGATCGTTGTCGGGCGCGCTGAGGTCGAGGCTGCCGCTCGACGCTCCGGCCAGGATGGTGATAGTCGAGGTGTTGCCCGCGCCCTGGATCCGGCTGTCCTCCAGCGTGACGTCGCCCCACTCCAGGGTGATCGTCTGGTCGGCGCCGAAGGTGGCCTGGCCGGCGTTGGTGATGGTCACCGTCGCGGTCGCCGGATCGCCGCCCTCGGTGAGCTCGGTTACGTCGTTGCCGCCAGAGTCGCGCAGCGTGAAGCTCCACTCCGGCGCGAGCAGCGTCAGCGTGTCACTGGCCTCACCCCCGCCGCCGACGCCGTTCACGGCGCGGACCTCGAACGTGTATTCTTCGCCCGGATCCAGGCCCTCCAGCGTGTGGCTGGTCTCGTTGGCCTCACCCGGCGCGCTGTCCGGGACCTCCGTCCATGGGGAGACAGCGCGAATCGCCAGTGGGACCGTATCGTCCTCGCTCCAGCTGAGGCCGGTGCCGGTCCAGGTGAGGTTGCCCGTCGAGTGGGTTGCGTCCGCGAAGGGGAACGAGAGGGCGCCCACGTGGAGCGTCAGGTCGGCGAGCGCCGCCGCGTTGATGCTGCTCGTGTTGGTTATGAGTCTCAACTGCCCGCCAATGAGATCTATTGCGTCGATCAGGTAGTCCACCGAGTCATAGGAGAAAGCACCGTCGGTCAGAAGTTCGCCTGGCTCGCATCTCTTATTGGCTAGCGTGGAGTCGCATCCCAGGAAGTTGGAGCCCAGGTCCTTGACCGTGAGCGTTGCCGACCATATGGGCGTGTGGTCCCCGTAGCGCACCTCGTGCCTGGTTATGGCGCTGCCGTTGGCCCAGGTGCCGCCGTCCCACTGGAGGGCCACCTCGCCGAATGTCGAGGTGTTAATCGCGGCGGACAGAGACGCCACGGCCTCCGGAGCGGTGGCCGCGAGGGTGTTGCTGACGGCCTGGTCGGCCAGGGCCGCGGCGTCGTTGCCGGCGATGTCCTGGATGGGATTGGTCTCCGGCACGGTGTAGCTGACCGTCAGCGCGTCGCCGGGGCGGAAAGCCGGGCTGAGCGCGAGCAAGACCGAGGTTCCGCTGGGCGTTGCCGCGGAAACGGTCCGGGCGGTCCCGCCGCCGATGCTCAGGGCGATCTGGTCGTTCTCGCTCCAGGTGAGGCCGGTGTTGGTCCAGATGACTCCGACCCCTTCGATGTGGCTTGCGTCCGCGAATGCGAGCGAGGTGGCGCCGACGTTGAGCGTCAGGTCGCGTACCGTAGGTGGCGTCAAGAATAGGTTTGTTTCGAAGGCCAGTGTCCCGGCCTTGAGTTCTATGATTCGGATCTCGTAGTCCGCGCCGTCATACGAGAATGCGTTGGCGGTCAGGTTGCTGGATGTATTGCATTCGTCTCCGAAGGGTGCGCTGGGGTTACTGTTGCAACCCAAAAAGCCGGAGCCTGTGTCCCGGACCGTGAGCGTCGCCGACCATACCTCGTTGGCATTCGCCCACACGGTGAACGCCGACGCCGCCGGGATGGAATCCGGATCCAGGGGCTCGTTGTAGGTCAGCAGCACCTCCGTGTTGGAGACGGTTGATGCCGTCGTCAGCGTCGGCGCGGTGTTGTCCACGAGGCTGACGGCCATCGAGGACACCGCGTCGATGCCGTTGCCGGGCACGTCGGTGACGGCGTCCGCGGCCAGCTCCACCGTGATATTGGTGTCGGTACTCAGAAACGCCGTCATCAGCGTGATCTCGACCTTGGTGCTGTTGGTCGAGTCGATCGCAGCCCCCGTCGTGGTCTGGTCCGTGCCGCCCTTCTTCACCGTGATCTTGGTGTTGTCGACCATGCCGATGGCCTCGCTGAAGGTGAGGACGACCTTGGTCAAGTCGCTCGAGGCGTCCGCGCTCGACAGCGTCGGCTTCACGCCGTCGACCTTGTGGTTGGCGTCAACGGCGATGGCTGGGTGCACACCGAGCACCAGCTGGCCGAGCGGCCCGTAGAACCCTCTAACGGACGGATTGGCATAATTGAGTTGGCCTGTGGGGACGTGTATCCCGTCGGTGTCGTAGTTCCCTTCGTCGACATCGTCAGTGCACACGGCCGTCTTCGTGTCCGTGCCGATGACGCAATTCGCTTCTGGGTCGTCCACTTGCGGATCGTTCGAATGAGACTCCATCCTATAGATGATGTAGGGTTTAGACAGATGGTTTGGGTTGGTTCCCCCGAGGGTCAGGTCCTTGTCGAAGGTGAGCGTGAACTCGATCTCCTCGTCGATGATGTAGGTCTTGTCGGTGCCAGGGTCCGAGGTGATCGCGACCGACGTGATTGCCGGCGGCGCGTCGGGCGTCGCGGTCGGCTCGTTCGATCCGGCGCCCTCGCCCTCCGAGTTCACCCCCCGGACCTGGACGGTGTACTGCGTGCCGTTGGTGAGACTTCCGATCGTGGCCGAGCCGCCGGTGTTCAACGCCGCGGCGCCGGTGTCGGTCCACGTAGCTGGATAGGTACCGCCCGTCGTCTGCTTGATCCGGTAGTCGAATCTCGTGATGTCCGAAGTGCCGTGGTCCGCAATCGTCCATGTCAGCTCGATGGACTCGTTCTTCGCGGCCGCGGTCAGGACGGGGGCCCCTGGAGGCGTGGCGTCATCGTTGTCCGTGACGGTCACACTTACGCTATCCACCGTCAGGGTGGTGGGATAGTCGGTGGTGTCGGCTGACGCCGAGACCGAGTGCGTGATGGTGACGGTCTCTTCGGCTTCGGTGCTAGAGTCGTCCACGGCCGTGACGGTGACGGTCTGGGCGTTACTCCAGTTTGCGGTGCCGAAGGTGAGCGTTGTGGCGCTGAGGCTGATGTCGTCGCTGGTCTCGGTGACCGCAATGGTCACGTCACCGGTCGGAGCAGTATCCAGGACCACGGTGTAGGTGCCGGTGGCTCCCCCCTCAGTGACGGCGATGGCGGACTCTGAAACAGTCACGCCGGGGGTGGCGACCGCGTTGAATCCCTTGACCTCGATCATCAACGCGTTGGAAGAGGAGGTCCACCTTGACGCTGACAGGATAAAGAACGCGCCAGTATCCGCCAATGACCAGCCCGCCGCGCCGCCGCTGTCCTCTGAGCCGCCCAAAAGTGTTTCCACCATGACAGAGGTTCCAGCGCTGTTCACTAGCGTGACGACAACGAAATAGGTCGTGCTCGCCGCAAGCGTGGGACAGGTTGTGCCCGACGAGGGCGCGTCAAAGGTATGCACGCCCGAGGCGGAGAAGGTCGCCGGGTCGGTGAGGGTGCACAGCGCATCGCCGGGATCGCCGCTGTCGTCCGCGTTCAGCGTCACCGTCAATTCGGCAGCGGCCGTGGATGTATCGGCGATGGTGTCGAAGTCGATGCCGATCGAATCGAGCGTATAGCCGGAGGCGTTGGAGCCGGTGGTGAATGCCTGGGAAAACGATGGGAACGACGAGGCGAGACCATGATTGTTGGAGTTGGTCTGCCCTGTGTTGCTGACGAGGGTTACGACGGTTTCCTGGGCGCTGGCCGGGGTGGCCATCAAGAGAAGCGCGCCGCAGAGGGCCAGCGCCAGCAGGGCAAACCTGCTGGCGCGCAGCAAGGGGGTGGGACGCGCCGGGGAAAGGGCCCGTGGCTCAGGGTGGGGCAGGATTGCCCGCGGCATCCACGGCAGGGCTGCCAGGGTTGCCTTCGCTCCGCGGAGATCCATTCGCTTCACCAGGTTCGAAATGTTCAACTGATTCCTCCCTTTACTCGGTCTGGTTGCCGGTACGGCCGGTCCCATACGACAGACTCCCCCGCGCCCACGGCCCTAAACGGACTTTCGCGAGGTGGACTAGCATTGGGCATAGTTGGCCTCCGGTACTGTCCGCTGGCAACGGATGGCGCGGTCGCGCAGGGGCGTCCGGTAGTAGGCGGTGCCGACAGCGGGGTGACTAGGGTTCATCTGGCCGACTCGACGAGGGGAAGTTAAACAGGAACAGGCCGTCCTCCCGGACGGCCTGTTGGGATCAAAGGGTATGCGGTGGTGACTACGTGAGGGTAGCGAGCATGGCCCGCATCCGGCCCGACAAAGCAAAAATCGGGGGGGGGGGGGGGGGGGGTGAACGTCTGTGCTAGGTCGCCGCGCACGACAGCCCCCGGCGCGACCGGCAGCGTCACTCCGTCCGCCGTCTCATCTGAATGGACCGATCGGTCGAGCCCCATATAAAAGCCTCCCGAGAACAGGGTTAGTCAAGCTAAAATATCACCTCGCTATGAACGTTCAATGGAAAATACGCCCTTTTTCGATGGCAGTCTGGTGAAGTTTTCCAGGAAGAGGTATAATCGGGCCTGATTGCGACCCATTCGCAAGTATTTGGCTCAGCAGCCCGTTTCGGCGTGCCGAGACGCTTGAGCGCCAGGTTAGATTGCAAAAGAGGAGAAGTCCCTCTGCGGAGCCGACACCTCAGCCGACTACCGGAGAGGAGTGAACTGCTGCCTGGAGGACCGGTTGGATGGCAACTGGATTGGGACAGTCTGCGAGGGGTGCAAGTCCGTGGCGGCGGCGTTCGCCGTGAACCGCAGCCGTGACCTTGAGGCCGGGGGTCTGCTGGACGAGGCGCAGGAGTATCGGCAGCTTGCCGACATCCTCGTGAGGGAGACCGGTCTGGGACGGTTCTCAGGCTAGGAGACCGGCCCGTTCATCCATATGTGCGCCCCTCTTGCATTTCAGCCGCTGTGGTCGCGGGCCGCTTCCCCGCCAAGCCGCCTCAGCCGGTGAACAGGTGACCGAGGCCCAGGTCGTCTGCCAGGTCCTGGAGCGCCTTCAAATGCCGATAGTTGGGCCGCACTCGTCGCTGCCACCACGCCTTACGGTGACGGGATCGACGCCGAGACGACGGGCGATCTCCACCCATGCCAGGCCGGACGCGTGCTTGAACCACATCAGTCGCTGCGGGAAGTCGTCGGGGACGTCGTATGTTCTTCGGCTGTGGTATGTGCGCTGTCGAGACATTGCGCGAATCCTTGCGGGGTTTTCTTGTTGCCTGGAAGGCCAAGCGCTGTCCACCCACCAGGCCTAGCCTCCCGGCCCGGAAACGGTGAACTCCAGTCTGTTGGACAGCTTCCTGCCGTCCTCCGTGCAGATGGCCCCATCGTCGGTGCAGTCCGTGGTGGCCGGCAGAGTAATGGTGACATCGCCGTTGCCGTCCGGCTCGACCGTGATCCGCCACCATGTGTTGGGGGTGTCCCTGTCCATGCGCTGGGCCTTCTTCACCTCGCCCCCAACCACCGTGAACGCATCGTCCCGAAGAGTCTTGTAACTCAGGCCGAATTGCTCACTGAACCGGATTTCAAAGGTGAACACATCCGTGCCGTTGTGGGTCGTGGCGGCATTCTCCAGGCTTACCGTCAGTGGCGAGGGAGCCTGTACCACCGTCTCCGTCGCCTCGCTGGTCAGGGACTCGGCGTTATCAGCATCGTCGGTGAAGGTCACCCGCACCTGGACGGTCTGGCCTTGCTCGCTGGAGGTGAGCAGGTAGCTGGAGCCGGTGGCTCCGCTGATGTCCGAGCCTCCGGCGGTCCACTGGTGCCTGTAGGAAACGTTGGTCAGCCCCTCGGCGTCGGTGATGCCTGACGTGTCGGCCGTCAGCGTCTCGCCCACCTCGGGGGTGCCGCTGATGGTGGGCACGCCGGTGGCCTGAGTGTTCTGTTCCTCCTGCTCCGGCTGCGGCCCGGGCAGGGTCGTCGCCGCACCCTGGTATAGCATTGCCCCATCCTGAGTACAGATCCCGCCCGCATCGCAGGATTGTCCGGCTGCCAGGGTGAATACGATGTCTTCGTTGTCCTCCGGGTCAAGGAAGAATATCCAGGCGTTCTCCAGTCCCTCCTCCTGGTGTTGGCTCACCGAGCGCACCGTTGCGCCGGTCAACGATACCGATGGCGTGGTCTTCTCGAACGGCTTCACCGGCAGGCTGAACGTAGCGATCACCTGGGGCCGGTCGTCGCCGCCCCTGTGGCGAGTCGACTGGAACGGGCTGACGGGGAATGTCGCGGTCAGCGATGGTTCGTCCTCCGGTTCTTCCGTCGCCTCGGCTACCGTGAACGACACCGATATAGACTGCAGCGCATTGCCGCCGCGATTGGCTTCGGGATAGGCCGTCGCCTGCAGCGTGTAGGCGCCCGGCGGCAGGCCCTCGCCGCCCTCGGCGTACAGCGTGTACGGCGCTTCATTGTCTGTGCGTGTGACAGTCTTCGCCCCGGAGAGTTCGAGGCGTACGCTGTTCACGCCTGTGTCCGGCATGGTCTCCACTCGGATTCCGTACTGCCTGTCGGCTGGGTCGTCCAGCGTCACCGTGTCGCCGTCGCCGACCCCGCCTATATCGGTTTCGGTTGCCGCGTTGACCAATGTGAACCCGGTCAGGCTTTCCTCGGTGTTGGTTATTGTCCCGAAGGCGCCGGCGCGAGCGATGAGTGCGCCGGAGGCGTTGCTCAGCCGGAGTATGAACTCTTCCCCGCTGTCCTCGACGGCATCGTCGATGATTGGGACTGACACGGTTTTCTCCGTGTCGGTGGGGGCGAAGGTCAGGAGCCCGCTTCTTGTGATGTAGTCGCTGCCGGCTCGGGCCCTCAGGTCGACGGTGCGGTAGATCACCGTTACCGGTGTGGTGCGCTGTTGGTGCCCTGTGATCCACAGGTCGAAGACGATGACGTCGTTGGCGCCCTCCCGGCCGTGGCCCCCGGTGACGCCGATCGTTGGCAGTGCGAGGATCCCGGTGGCTCCCACGGTGGTCACCGTGATGATGGGAGATGAGGGGCTGGCCCCGCGGCTGAAGTCGATATCGTTGACGATGGTTGGGGTGTTGGTGTGGAACAACGTCCGTATTCGGTAATAGAGTGTGGCGTCCTCCCCGATTCTGGTCATGATGGAGTTTGTCCCTCGCGGGTGCCGCCCGTGTCCCAGGTACTGCTGGTCGCAGTAGGGAAATTGGCAGTAGGGGTCACGGGCCCAGGTCACGCCGTCGCGGGAGTACTCGAGACTGTAGCCTATGATGGTCGCGCCGGACCGGGCTCTGGGCTCGTTCCACGAGATTTTGACGTACTCTGAGGATGGGGCTTCCGCTCTCAGGTTTGTGGGTGCTGCCGGAGCGCCTGCGAGCGGCACTGCGCTGTAGTCAAAGCTGTGTCCTGCGCCCTGGTCGTTCACTGCCCGCAGGTAGACTCGAGTGAAGGTGCCGTTGCTGCGGGTGATCTCGTAGAGCCCGTGGTTGTCGCCGCCGGGGGCGCTGTCGGGGATTTCGACCCAGTGGCCGTTGCACTGGGATTTCTGCCGCAAGCAGTATTCGTAGTGCAGGATTGGGGTGCCGCCGTCCCGCAGAGGTTCGATCCACTGGACGATCACCTTGCCCTCGCCGGGGGAGAGCTGTCCCCCGCGGGGCTTGTCCGGGGTCGTGATTGGCTGGGGTATTCCGAGCGCCTCGTTTGAGGCGGCACTTTCGTCGGCGTTGTTCACCGCGCGCAGCTTGAAGTGGTAGCTGGTGCCGTTGGTGAGCCCGGTCACGGTGTAGCTGGTTGCGTTCAGCCCGGTGACCCCGCTGTTCGGGATGTTCATCCAGGTGCCGAACGGGCCGTTTCCGGTCTTCTGCCGGTATTCATATCTGATGATGGGGCTGCCGCCGTTGTCCAACGGAGTCTGCCAGGTCAGCTCGACGGCGGTGTTTTTGCTCTTTGCCGAGAGTTCGCGCGGGGCGTCCGGCGCGACCGCCATCGGCGTTGTGGTCTCCGATGCCGCCATGCCCTTGGTGGTCGCGGTTGCCGCGCGTATCTCGAAGGTGTGGAGCGTCCCGTTGGTGAGCCCGGTCACGGTGTACTGGGTGGTGTTTATGTTGCTGCCGAGGACGTTGGTCCAGGTGGTGAACGAATCGGTGCCGGCCCTATGCCGGTATTCGTACCGCAGGATCGCGTTGCCGCCGTCGGAGGCCGGCGCAGTCCAATCAAGCCTGACCTGGCCGTTGCCCGGGGTCAACGTGAAGTTCTGCGGGACGCTGGGGACCGTGACCGGTGTGGCGCTAGCCTCGTTGGATGGCAGGCCTTCGCCCATTGGGTTCTTTGCCCGTACCCTGAAGGTGTAGTTGGTCCCGTTGGTGAGGCCGGTGACCGTGTGCTCGGTCGTGTTGGCGTTGGAGCCGGAGATGTTGATCCCGGAACCGAAGGGGGTGCTGCCGGTCTTCTGCTGGTACTCGTAGCCGGTGATGGTGTTGCCGCCGTCGGATATGGGTGCTGTCCATTGGAGGTGTACCTGGCCATCGCCGGGCTCTGCTGTGAGACCTGTTGGAGCGCCGGGGATGGAAGCGGGTATCAGGACGGGGCTGAGCGTGCCGGGGCCGGGTCCGAAATCGTTGACGGCTCGAATCCCGATTGCATACGCGACGCCGTTGGTGAGGCTGGTTACCGTGTATTCGGTGGTGTTGACGTCGCTGCCTGGGATGTTCGTCCACGTAGTGTGGGTCATCTCGTTGGTGGTGTCGTAGACGTTGTACTGGTAGCGCAGGATCGTGTTTCCGTTGTCGGCGGGCGTTGTCCAGTTGACCGTTATCTGTTGGTTGCCTGCAGTCGCCGTGACGGTCGGCGGCGGGTCGGGAAAGTTTGCCGGAGTGGCCGTCGCCTCGTTGGATGCTGTGCCTGCGTCGATGTCGTTTCGTGCCCGGACCTTGAAGGTGTAGCTCGTCCCGTTGGTGAGTGAGATGACCGTGTACCCGGTGGTGCTGGCGCTGCTTCCTATGATTCGGAGCCACGGGCCGAATGCATTGGTGCCGGCTTTCTGCTGGTACTCGTAGTAGTTGATGGTGATACCGCCGTTGAACGTCGGCGCGGTCCATTCGAGGCGGACTTTGCCGTTGCGCGGTTCGGCCATGAGGTTTGTCGGGGCCGTTGGGAATGTTGCCGGGATGAGGTTTTCTCGGCTTTTTCCAGGGCCGGGGCCGACGCTATTCACCGGCCGTACGCCGAAGTTATACGGCACTCCGTTGGTGAGGCCGGTCACGGTATAGGCAACGGTGGCGGCGTTGCTGCCCGGGATGTTGGTCCATCTGCTGATGAGGTGGATATTGGTATCGGCGTTTAGGACAAAATATTGGTACCTGAGGATTGCGCTGCCGTTGTTGGCTGGCGGGTCCCATATCAGCGCGATTTGTCCGTCGCTTGGGGTCGTCCCGATGGTGGCGATCTGGTCGGGCACGTCCACTGTGGCGGTGGCATGGTTGGAGGGGCCGCTGTCGCCGTTGGCGTTGACCGCCTGTACCTCGAAGGTGAAGGTCGTGGGCGGGGTATTTGCGGTGAGGCCCTTCACCGTGTAGCTGGTCGCGTTGGCCTCGGTGGCGGCGCTGTCGGGGATGTCGGTCCATGCGCCGAGGGCGTTGCTGCCGGTTTTCTGCCGGTACTGGTGCTTGGTGATGGCGCTGCCGCCGTCGGATGCCGGCGCGGACCAGGTCAGGTCGAAAGCCAATGGGGGCGTGGTGTCCGGGGCGGGCTCCGCCGTGAGCACGGTCGGCGCGTCCGGTACAGTTAGAGCGTTTACCGGGCCAATCTCGGGGCTGTAGCGCGGGTACTCCTGGTTGCCGGCGTCGTCGTCGAAGATGACTCGGACCTTGAGGTTCTTGCCGACGTCATCGGCGGTCGGGGTGTAGCTCGGGCCGGTCTCGCCGGCAAGCTCGGTCTCGTCGGCGCCGTCCACCCGGATCCACTGGTAAAGGTACAAGACGTTGTCGACCCCGTCGGTGGAGTCCGTGATCCCCGAGACATCGGCCGTCAGTTCGATGTCCTGCTGAGCAGTGGCATCGAGAGTCGGGACGCCGGCCGCGGGGGTGTTGCCCGGCTGGGCGCCCGGCAGGTCGTAGGCGTAGAGCTGGTCGTCGCTGGTGTCGACCACCCAGAGTACGCGGCCGTCGAACCAGAGGCCCTCCGGGTCCGCGTTGTCAGTGTCCAGGGAAAGGTTTTTGTCGTCGTCCCGGGTCCGGTCGGCCAGCTGGTAGGCGTAGATCTTCCCGTCCACGTGGTCTGCAACGAAGAGCGTCGTGCCGTTGGACCACATGCCGCTCGGGCGGTGGTTGTTGATGGTGCCGTCGGTGTTGCTCGGACTCAGCGTGCCGGCGCCGATGTCCAAGGTGGAGGCATGGCTTCCGTCGGAGCGCAGATAGACGAAGATTTTGCTGATGAGGTGGCTACTGGTGTCGTCCGCCACCCAGAGGTGGGTGCTGTCGCACGACAGGCCATGGGCGCTTCCGTTGTCGGCGTCCAGGGTGACGTCCTTGCTGGAGTCCCGGGTCGTATCGGACATCTTGTAGGCGTAGACCATGTTGTCGCCGCTGTCGGCGACGAACATGGTTGTTCCATCCGAACAGATCCCGCGTACGTCGGTGTTGCCGGCAGCGTTCAGGTTGTCGAAATCGCTGCCGGTATCGCGCGACCCGTCGGAACGGTTGTAGGCATAGAGCTTGTTACCGGCGCCGGTGCCGTCGTTGGCGACCCAGAAGGTGTCGTCGTTGCCCCAGATGCCCTTGGCTGCCGAGTTGGAGTTGTGGAAGTCGAAGCCGGTGACGCGTTTCAGTGGAGTGATGGCATTGCCGTACACCGCGATCTCCAACGCATTGCCGCCGGAATCCGCGGCCAGGTTGGCAAGGTTTGCGCCCCGATAGAACGCGTCCGCGATGCTGAAGCCTGCAAACGCGCCCGCATCCTCGCTATCGCTCGAGGTTTGCTGCAGCCGGTGCCAGGTGCCGCCGAGATGGCTCCAGACCACCACGTAGGAGGTGCTCGCTGCCAGCGTCGTTCCGGCCGGCGCCTCGAAGAAGCTGTGGCCCGGCGCGTATTCGGTGGGACTGAGGAGGTCGAAGAGCTTCGCGGCCGGCTTGCCGTCCGCATCGGCGCTGTACACCGCCACCGACACGGATGCCGCATCGTCAGGCACCTGGGCGACGCCGACCACGCTGTCGGAGCCTTCGATGTTGACGCCGATGCCCTGCAGCCGGTAGCCGGCCGCGTTGGGACTGGTCGTGAAGCCCTGCGACAACACTGGAACAACACCGCCGACGGCATGGAAGCTGTTGTCGGCTTGCCCCAGGTTCTGCACCATCGCGTGGAGCGGCTCGCCGAGCACGGCCATGAACGGTATGTCGTGAGGACCAATAGACGCATCTCCAGGTCCGTCGAAGAGGGTCACGCCCGGCGCCGTCGGCGCGTCGTTGCCAGCGGGGTCGATGCCCCACGTGCGCGTTAAGATGGAGTCTACTCTCGTAAATGAGCCTCGAGCATCCTGCCCGAAGAAGTATGATGCGCTTCCTTCCACGGTTGCGCCTTGCGGGGCCGTCCATCCATTTAGGCCCGCATTGTTACGTATCTTGTGCAGCCTGAACCGCTTGGTGCCCAGGGCACCGGAGCTTTCGTTCCACAGGCCCATCGGGTTGCCCATGCCGCCGTATGCTGATGTTGCGTTGTCCGAGAGCCAGGAAAAACCGCGGATGAGGTAGCGATCCGCTGCTCCGACAGTGATCCCGACAGTCCATAAGTCGCCAAGCGAGATGATTTCCTGGTCATCGTCGAAGGATTGGGCGTAGGTCGCAGCCAGGATGCCGCTGTCCCGCCTCGAGCCCTCGAGGGCCAGGCGCAGCACGCTGCTGTCCCCGCCCGCGGTGTCGAAGAGGATGGCTCCCGTCTCACCGCCCGCATCTTCATTGTCGGACGTCGTCTCCTTGATCGACAGCGAGGCGCCGAAGCCAGACAGCACGATGAAGTGATTGACATTTTGGTACGCGAATGCCCCTGCGGGCGCCGTGAACATGTTCAGGCCGGCCTGGAAGGAACTCGGGTTCTCAAAGTCGAACAGCTTGTATGCCCTGGTCTCGCCGTGAGTGAGCTCAGGATGGCCGGCGATCCACAGGGAGACGGTCAGGCTCGACGGCGCCGCGGCCAGGTCGATCGAGACGCTCGAGATTTCGTAGCCCTGGCCGTGAGTCCCCAACCTGAAGCCCATGGCGTACTGCCCCGTGATCATCGCCGTGGCCGACGGCGACTGGCCGGTGTTGCCGACCAGCGTCGACGGGGGCTGCGACGGGCCGGCCGGTTGGGCGATCGGGCCGAACGGCAGGCTGGTCACCGTCTCCGAGTTGCCGCCCCCGTCCTCGAACGAGACTTGCACCTTGACCAGGTTGCCGATATCGGCGTCGACAGGCTGGTAGCTGGGTGAGTCGACGCCGATATTGGTCTCGGTCGAGGTATCGCCGTCGATCCGGATCCACTGGTAGGACCAGTCGACTCGGATGAGGGGGCCAGGCACCGTGGGGAACCCGTTCCCGTCGGCGATGCCCGAAGTGTCGGCCACCAGGATGCCGGCGCTTTCCGCGGAACGAAGGACTCTCGGCGCGCCGGTGGCGTCCTGGTTCGCGGGCGTTTCATAGCCCTTGACGGTGATCTGGATCGCCTCGTTGCCCCCGCTCTTCTGCTGCCAGGCGCCGCTGCTCTTCCTGTCGAACTTGTCCTTGATGGTCCAGCCCGTGAGGCCGGTCACATCTTCTCCTGCGGCGGTGGTGGAGTCGAGCGTGACGCTGCCGCTGTCCTGCTTGATTACCACCACGTAGTTGGTGTTCGCATCGAGGAGAATGCCCGGGTGCGTGAACTCCAGGCTCCCGGCCGGAAAGGCCTGCGGCGTCGTCAGGACCGTGCAGGTGGTGGTCGGAAAGTCGTCCGAGGTGCCATCCGCCTCGCAGACCTCGACGTCGAAGCCGTCGCCCTCGGCGTCCTCGGAGACGACGATCACGCTGGTCAGCGTGTAGCCGTTCGTCGCGCCGGCCGTCTGGAACAGCTGCGCATGGTCGTTGCCACTGGTCTCGACTTGGTCATCGTTCCCTTGCGCTGTGTTGCTCACGAGGATGCGTTTCGTGTTGTGCGTGGTGAACTGAGCCTCTTCCGGGCGGTCCCGGCGCTCCAGGCGGAAGGTCACCGTCTCGCCGGCCGCAAGCCCCGGCTCCCCCTCTGTCCAGGTCGCAAGAACGACACCCGTGTACTCCGCGTTGTCTCCCGTCGTGTCGCTGTGTGAAAGTGTCGCGTCGTCGAAGCTGAACTCCGTTGTGCCCACGACGAGCACGGTCTCGTCGGCCTCCAGGATGAAGTCCCTATCGGCAAGCGCCGCGTCCTGCGCCGAGCTGCCGGCGGTCAGCATCAGCACCAGACCCGGCACGCCGGGCCAGGTGTTGACGGAGGTCACCCGGAACGTCGCGCCTTCATCGAAGGTCACCTCGTTCGGCTCCAACGTGCCGGCCCCCTCCTCCTCGCTGTAGCCCAGCAGGGTGCTCTCCAGCGTCGCCGGGGTGAGGCCCGGCGTGGGCGTCGGCTCCGGTGTTGGTGTTGGCGTGGGCGTCGGGTCCGGCGCTGCCGGGGTGTCGGCTTTGACGAAGCCGGACCACTGGCTGACGCCGGTGGGGCTGACCGCCTTCGCGCGGTAGCCGTACCTGCTCGCCGCCGCTACCGAGCTGTCGGTGTAGCTGGTTCCGGGACCGGCGTTGCTGTCGATGACGTGGAAGACGCCCAGTGCGTCGGTGTCCCGGTTGCGGCGAAGGATGGCGTAGTGGGTGACCGTCTGGTCCGTTGAGGCTGTCCAGGTGAGGGTGACCGAATCGTGCTCCGCCGAGGCCTGCAGGGTGGTCGGCTGGGCCGGGGGGGTGCCTCCGGTGGCGTCCCGAGTCGGGGTCACCTCTTGTGCTTGGGCCTGGACGACCCAGGGGATGAGCACCAGGACGGCGAGGGCCGCCAGTGCGATGAGCATCAGTGGGAGCGGCGCAAGACGCCGGGTGTTGGTCATGACTTACCCCCGGCTAGCCGAGGCAAAAAATCGGGGGGGGGGGGGGGGTGAACGTCTGTGCTGGTCCGCCGTGCACGGCGGACCCCAGCGCGACCGGCAGCGTCACTCCGTCCGCCGTCTCATCTGAATGGACCGATCGGTCGAGCCCCATATGAAAGCCTCCCGAGAACAGGGTTAGTCAAGCTAAAATATCACCTCGCTATGAACGTTCAATGGAAAATACGCCCTTTTCCGATGGAAGTCTGGTGAAGTTTTCCAGGAAGAGGTATAATCGGGCCTGATTGCGACCTATCCGCAAGGGCTTTGCTCACCATCCGGTTTCGCCGTGCCGAGACGCTTGAGCGCATGGTTTGATTGCAAAAGAGGAGAAGTCCCTCTGCGGAGCCGACACCTCAGCCGACTACCGGAGGGGAGTGAACTGCTGCCTGGAGGACCGGTTGGATGGCAACTGGATTGGGACAGTCTGCGAGGGGTGCAAGTCCGTGGCGGCGGCGTTCGCCGTGAACCGCAGCCGTGACCTTGAGGCCGGGGGTCTGCTGGACGAGGCGCAGGAGTATCGGCAGCTTGCCGACATCCTCGTGAGGGAGACCGGTCTGGGACGGTTCTCAGGCTAGGAGACCGGCCCGTTCATCCATATGTGCGCCCCTCTTGCATTTCAGCCGCTGTGGTCGCGGGCCGCTTCCCCGCCAAGCCGCCTCAGCCGGTGAACAGGTGACCGAGGCCCAGGTCGTCTGCCAGGTCCTGGAGCGCCTTCAAATGCCGATAGTTGGGCCGCACTCGTCGCTGCCACCACGCCTTACGGTGACGGGATCGACGCCGAGACGACGGGCGATCTCCACCCATGCCAGGCCGGACGCGTGCTTGAACCACATCAGTCGCTGCGGGAAGTCGTCGGGGACGTCGTATGTTCTTCGGCTGTGGTATGTGCGCTGTCGAGACATTGCGCGAATCCTTGCGGGGTTTTCTTGTTGCCTGGAAGGCCAAGCGCTGTCCACCCACCAGGCCTAGCCTCCCGGCCCGGAAACGGTGAACTCCAGTCTGTTGGACAGCTTCCTGCCGTCCTCCGTGCAGATGGCCCCATCGTCGGTGCAGTCCGTGGTGGCCGGCAGAGTAATGGTGACATCGCCGTTGCCGTCCGGCTCGACCGTGATCCGCCACCATATGTTGGGGGTGTCGCTGTCCCTGTCCATGCGCTGGGCCTTCTTCACCTCGCCCCCAACCACCGTGAACGCATCGTCCCGAAGAGTCTTGTAACTCAGGCCGAATTGCTCACTGAACCGGATTTCAAAGGTGAACACATCCGTGCCGTTGTGGCTCGTGGCGGCATTCTCCAGGCTTACCGTCAGTGGCGAGGGAGCCTGTACCACCGTCTCCGTCGCCTCGCTGATCAGGGACTCGGCGTTATCAGCATCGTCGGTGAAGGTCACCCGCACCTGGACGGTCTGGCCTTGCTCGCTGGAGGTGAGGGTGTAGCTGGAGCCGGTGGCTCCGTCGATGTCCGACCCTCCGGCAATCCACTGGTAGCTGTAGGAGACGCCGGTTAGCCCGTCTTGGTCGACGATGTTTGCCGTATCCGCCGTCAGCGTCTGGCCGACCTGGGGCCTGCCGCTGATGGCGGGCTGGCCTGTGGCCTCGCGGTTGGGCGCCGCAGCAACAGCCACAGTCGCCACGCTGATCAGGGACTCGGCGTTATCAGCATCGTCGGTGAAGGTCACCCGCACCTGGACGGTCTGGCCTTGCTCGCTGGAGGTGAGGGTGTAGCTGGAGCCGGTGGCTCCGTCGATGTCCGACCCTCCGGCAATCCACTGGTAGGTGTAGGAAACCTTCGTCAGGCCGTCCTCGTCGGCGATGCCCGCCGTGCCCGCCGTCAGCGTTTCACCCACCTGTGGCGTGCCGCCGATGGCGGGCGCGCCGGTGGCCTCGCGGTTGGGCGCCGCAGCAACAGCCACAGTCGCCACGCTGGTCAGCGATTCTTGGTTCCCGGCGTCGTCGATGAAGCTCACCCGCACCCTGATGGCCTTCCCCTCGGCGTCGTCCGACAGGGTGTAGGTAGAGTTGGTGGCCCCGTCAATGTCCGACCCGCCGGCAGTCCACTGGTAGGTGTAGGAAACCTTCGTCAGGCCGTCCTCGTCGGCGATGCCCGCCGTTGTGGCCGTTAGGGTCTCGCCCACCTGCGGCGTGCCGCTGATGGCCGGCGCTCCCGTGGCAGGAGTGTTGGACGGCGTCTCGCCGCCCTGCTGAAGCCCCGGTGAGGGAGGGATGTACACCGCCGGCTCCGGGTCTCCGCCCGGATCCCCGCCGTTGAAGACCCAGTCTCCCCGCCAGGAGTAGAGGGAAAGCCCCCGTGGGTTGTACGCCCAGACCCGGTACACGTACTGCTTGTCCCCCTTGTCCTCCGAGTCGGTGAAGGACGTGCCGGTGT
Source organism: Dehalococcoidia bacterium (assembly GCA_965219825.1). Lineage (GTDB taxonomy): Bacteria > Chloroflexota > Dehalococcoidia > Lucifugimonadales > JAGWBF01 > JAGWBG01. Next base: position 436,520 of record OZ244792.1, read on the forward strand.
CCCCGTCCGTCTCATCGCGCAGCGATTCCCAGTCGAGACGCTCCACCAGCGCAAGGCTGACCTGCTGCCCGTCGATCCAGTTCAGGCCGTGGTTGGGCCAGGAGACCTGAAGGTTGCCGCCGACGACACCCTCGGGCAGTTCGAAGGGAAACGAGCGTCCATCGACGACAAGGACCCAGTCCTCGAATGCGTCAGTGTGGAGGTTGTCGGTGAGGGGTGCACCCTCCTGGATGGTCAAACGCAGCTCGGCAGCGGCAACAAATAGACCGGTGACCTCCCAGCTGCCTGAGCCCACGGGATGGGTGAAGGAGGTCTGGGTCATTACGCCGTAGGCGTTGCTGCCGAGTCCGAAGTACCCTGTTGACCCGGTGCCCACGGTCGAAGTGCCCACGGTCATCGTGGCGCTCCAGATGGCCTCGTCCTCGACCTCCGGCAGGAACCAGCCTCCGCCCTCCGTCCTCCGGTACTCCCGGCGTTCCACCCGGTAGCCGGTGGTCCACGGGTCGGTCACCACCTGTTGGGGCCCGGACCCGGCCCGCGCCGTCTTGACGGTGGTCAGCCACGGGTCCCGCGGTGCATCCCAGGCCAGCCAGCGGCTGCTCTGGGTGTCGTGGGTGAGGCGCACGTTGAGCGGTCCCTCCGGCTCCCGGCTGGTGCCGTAGCGCAGCATCGACGTGTAGGCCGTGCCGAATGCGCCCTCCTCATCGGGCCCCGGGTTGTTGTCCAGGGCGGTTACGGAGTAGAAGTGCTCCGCGCCATCCGTGCGGTACTCCGCCGAGCAGTCCTCATACCGGTTGGCGACGCGATTGGGCTCTTCCACCAGCGTTTCTAAGGGCGTACGCTGCAACTCGCCCACGGCCCGGCCGGTGTGGCTGTAGCGCTCCACCCGGTAGCCGGTGTCCCGGTCGCCCGAGGGGGGCGTCCAGGTCAGGGTGGCGCAACTCGGCTCGACCGAGACCAGCAGGTTGGTGACCCGCTCCCCCTGGGCGCACTCCCCGGTCCGCGCCGAGGTGGTGGCGTAGGAGCCGAAGAGTGTGGAGGGATAGCGCCTGCCGTCGTTCCTCGTTTCGCCGCTGCCGCGGGCGCTCAGCCGGAAGTCGTACCGGGTGTTGCAGTCCAGGCCAGCCGCCACGCCCAACGCATCGCGGTGGTCCGTCGTGCTGGGGAGATGGTCGAAGTCGCCGCTGATCCTGTTCCACTCCGTCTCGCCATCCTTGCGATATTCCAGCTTGTACGCGGCGGCGGTCTCCACGGTGAACCAGTTCAGGGTGATGCTGGTCTGGGTCGGCCCGCTGGCCGCGAAGTGACGCGGCGCCGGCGCTCCCGTCAGCGTCCGCACCCTGATGTATCTGGAGTCGGCGAAGAGGCCGTGGGTCGTCGTCAGCCGGACGCGGAAGACGTACTCCGTATCCGCCGCCAGCCCCGGGACTCCGGTGAAGGTCGCGGAGGCCGGAAGCGTGACGACCGTGTCCCACGACGGAGGGGAGGAGGCGCCGCCGCTCATCCGTCGCTGCGCCTCCACGCTGGCGATGGTGACGCCGGAGGGCTGGCTGGGGATCGTCCACCTCAGGTGGATGGTGTTGTCTTCTTGGACGTTAGCCTCCAGGTCAGTGGCCGCATTGGGCTGAGGGAACGGTTCCACAAGAACGCTGAGCGTGACCGACGCGCTCAAGCCGCCCGTGTCCGTCGCGGTCATCGTCAGGTTGACGGTGTAGGCCGTCTCCGTCGCCGGGGCGAGCCAAGAGGTGTTCAGGAGACCTGTGCCGGGGAAGAAGTCCCCGCCGCCGTCGCTAGTCCAGCGGAAGGTCAGGGCGTCGCCGTCCGGGTCGGTGGCCGTGCCGTTCAGCATCACAAAGTCGCCCGGGTAGACCGTGTTGGGCTCAACCGTGGCCGAGACCGCCGGGGGCTGGTTGACGACCGGCTCGACGTCGGTGATGGAGACGGTGGCCTCGTCGGTGGCGCCGGACGTGACCTTTGCCGGCAGGGTGCCGAAGCCGATCTTCACGCTCTCCCCGCCGTCCTCGACGGCATCCCGGGCCGCCGTGAAGGTGAACGACCGCACGGTCTGGCCGCTCTGGAACGTCACGCTGCTGGGCACGCCCGAGTAGTCGCCGCTGGACGCCCCGTTCTGGTTGATCGTGGTGAGCGGTATGGTGACGGTCCGCTCGGGGTTCTTGTTGAGCTTCACCCTAACGGCCACGTTGTCGCCCTCGGCAACCGGGTACCTCCCCTGCTCGAAGCCCACGGTGATGGCGGGGGCGTCGTCGTCCGTGATCAGGAGGGTTGCCTCGTCTCTCGCGCCGGCGGTGACCCGTGCCGGCAGGGCGCCGAAGCCCAGTTTCACGCGCTCCGCGTCGTCCTGGACGGTGTCCAGGACGGCCGTGAAGGTGAACGATTGCTCGGTGTCCCCGCCCTGGAAGGTGACGCTGGAGGGGACTCCCGAGTAGTCGGAGGAGGACGCGCCGGCCTCGTTGGTCGTGGTGAGGGGTATGGTGACGGTGCGCTCGGGCGCCACGTTGAGCCGCACCTTGACGTCCACCGTGTCGCCCTCGGCAACGGAGTAGTCCGCCAGCTCGAAGCGCACCGTCACCGCCGGGTCGTCGTCGTCGGTGATGGAGATCGTGGCCCGCCGGGTGGTCCCGGCGGTGACCTTGGCGGGCAGCGAGCTGAAGCCGATCCTCACGCTCTCGTCGTCGTCGTCCACGGTGTCCTGGGTTGCGGTGAAGGTGAACGACTTCTCGGTGTCGCCGCTCTGGAAGGTGACGCTGGCGGGCACGCCCGAGTAGTCGGAGGAGGACGCCCCTCCCCGGTGGGTCCTCGTCAGGGGTATGGTGACGGTCCGCTCGGGGTTCATGTTGAGCTGCACCTTGACGGTGAAGCTGCCGCCCTCGGCCACGGTGTAGCTCGCCAGCTCGAAGCGCACCGTCACCGCCGGGTCGTCGTTGTCCGCGATCGAGACGGTCGCCTCGTCTCTCGTGCCGGCGGTGACCCCTGCGGGCAGGGCGCCGAAGCCCAGCTTCACGCTCTCGCCGTCGTCGTTGACGGTGTCCTGGGCGGCCCTAAAGGTGAACGACTTCTCGGTGTCGCCGCTCTGGAAGGTGACGCTGGCGGGCACTCCCGAGTAGTCGGCGCCGGTTGCCCCGCTCTGGTTGGTCTTGGTGAGGGGTATGGCGACGGTGCGCTCGGGCGCCGCGCTCAGCTGCACCTTGACGGCCACCGTGTCGCCCTCGGCCACCGAGTAGTTCGCCAGCTCGAAGCGCACGGTGACGGCGGGGTCGTCGTTGTCCCTGATGGAGATTGTGGACTCGCTGGTGGTCCCGGCGGTGACCCCTGTGGGTAGCGTGCCGAAGCCCAGCTTCACGCTCTCATCGTCGTCGTCATCGGTGTCTTCGGCGGCGGTGAAGGTGAACGACTTCTCGGTGTCGCCGCTCTGGAAGGTGACGCTGGCGGGCACGCCCGAGTAGTCGGCGCCGGTTGCACCGCCTTGGTTGGTCGTGGTCAGAGGTATGGTGACGGTCCGCTTGGGGTCCTCGCTCAGCTGCACTTTGACGGTGACGCTGCCGCTCTCGGTCACCGAGTAGGTCGCCCGCTCGAAGCTCGCGGTCGGCATTACAAGCGGCTGGTCGCTCTCGACGCCGTACACCGCGATCTCCAACGCATTGCTGGTCGAGTTCGCGGACAGGTTGTCCAGGTCGGCGCCCCGGTAGAAAACGTTCGCGATGCTGAAGCCTGCCAGCGCGCCCGAGTCCTCGCCGTCGCCCAAGGTCCGCTGCAACCGGTGCGCCGTGCCGCCGAGGTGACGCCATACCAGCACGTAGGAGGTGCTCGAGTCCAGCGTCTTTCCCGGCGGCGCCTCGAAGAAGCTGTGGCCCGCCGCGTATTCGGTGGGACTGATCAGGTCGAACAGCTTCGCGCCCGGCTGCCCGCTCGAATCGGCGTGCACCGACACCGACACGGACGTCGGACCGTCGGGATATTTGCTGCTGGAGCCTTCGATGTTGACCCCGATGCCCTGCAGCTCGTAGCCGGCCGCGTGGGAACCGGTCGTGAAGCCCTGCGACAACACCTTGTGGTTGGCGCCGCCAAGGCTAACGTAGCCGTTGTCCGACTGTCCGAGGTTCGACGTCATCGCGTACAGCGGCTCGCCGAAGACTGTGACATACGGCGCGTCGGGATATGCAGCATCCCCGAATGTTGAGAGGTCGAAGCCCGCCGCGCCCGGGCTGTCCTCGCCATCCGCTGCGGGGACAATGTTGCGAATGAGGACGGCGTCGATCCTCTCGATCTTGTTGCCCTCGCCGTCCCTGCCCAGGTCGACGTCCAGGAGGAAGGTGTACGTCCTGCTCCCTCCCGCCACGGTGGCGCCCAGCGGGGCCGTGCGTGCGGCTACGCCTTCGTTGTTGCGCGTGTTGTACATCGTGAGCCGCCTGGTGTCGTCGCCGTCCTTCACGCCGGTGCTCGAGCCTTCGTGCAGCTCGAACGGGTTGCGCCAGCCGCCGTTGCGGGTGGTCGTGTCGTCCGCGGTCCAGGAGAAGCCGCGGATCAGGTAGCGGTCCGCATTCCCGACGTCCATCTTGAAACAGCACTTGTCGCCGAGCGAGCTGATCTCCTGGTCGCCCTCGCCGGGTTGCGCGAAGTTCGAAACCAGGATGCCGCTGTCCCGCCTCGAGCCCTTCACCGCCAGCCGCAGCACGTTGGTGTCCCCGCCCGCGCTGTTCGCGAGCTCGGCTCCCGGCTCGCCGCTCGCGTCCTCATTGTTCGACGTCGTCTCATTGATCGACAGCGAGGCGCCGAAATCCGACAGCGTGATGAAGTATTCGACGCCGTGGTAGGCGAACGCCCCCGCCGGCGCCGTGAACTCGTTCAGGCCGGCCTGGAAGGAGGCCGGGTTCTCGAAGTCGAACAGCTTGACGCGACTCCCCCCCTGGCCGCTACCGGAATGCTTGCCCATCCACAGCGAGACGGTCAGGTCGGACGGGGCCGCGGCCAGGTCGATCGAGACGCTGGCGATCTCGTAGCCCTGGCCGTGATCGCCCAGCGTGAACCCCATGGCGTACTCCTCGGTGATGTTCGCGACCGTGGCCGACACCGGCTGGCCGGTGTTGCCGACCAGCGTCGTCGGGGACGGCAGCGGGGCCGGTTCGGTGATCGGGCCGAACAGCTTACTGGTCACCCTCTCCGCGTTGCCGGCGTGGTCCTCGAACGAGACCTCCACCTTGATCAGCTTGCCAGTGTCGGCGTCGACGAGACGGTACCTGGGCGAGTCGGCGCCGATGTTGGTCTCGGTCCCGTCGTCCACCCGGATCCACCGGTAGGTGTATTTGTTGAAGACGTTGAAGGTCTCCGACTCCCCGCTGAAGGGGATTCCGTCCTCGTCGGCGATGTCCAACGTGTGAGCGTACAGGACGCCGGCCTCGTCCACGGGGGACAGGATCACCGGCCGGCCGGTGGCGTTCCCTGGCGGCGGGGTGTTGGTGTACACGGCGATCTGCAACGCGTGGCTATCCGAGTCCTCAGACAGGTTGTCCAGGTCGGCGCCCCGGTAGAAGGAGTCCGAGACCCAGAACCTTGTGAGACTGCCCGAGTCTTCGCCGTCGCTCGTGGTCCGCTGCAACCGGTGCCAGGTGCCGCCGTTGTGGCGCCAGACCAGCACGTAGGAGGTGTTCGCCTCCAGCCTCGTTCCGCGCGGCGCCTCGAAGAAGCTGTGGCCCGGCGCGAACTCGGTGGGACTGATCAGGTCGAACAGCTTCGCGCCCGGCTTCCCGCTCGAATCGGCGTGCACGGCCACCGACACGAACGTCGGACCGTCGGGAACCTGGGCGTCGGAGCCTTCGATTTCGACGCCGATGCCCAGGAAGTCATAACCGTCCTCGTTGGGACCGGTGCTGAAGCCCTGCGTCACCACCTTGTGGTTGGCGCCGCCAAGGCTAACGTAGCCGTTGTCCGACTGCCCGAGGTTCGAGGTCATCGCGTACAGCGGCTCGCCGAAGATTGTGGCATACGGCGCGTCGGGATATGCAGCGTCCCCGAATGCTGAGAGATCGAAGCCCGCCGCGCCCGGGCTGTCCTCGCCATCCGCTGCGGGGACAATGTTGCGAATGAGGACGGCGTCGATCCTCTCGATCTTCTTGCCCTCGCCGTCCCTGCCCAGGTCGACGTCCAGGAGGAACGTGTACGTCCTGCTCCCTCCCGCCACGGTGGCGCCCAGCGGGGCCGTGCGTGCGGCTACGCCTTCGTTGTTGCGGGTGTTGTACATCGTGAGCCGCCTGGTGTCGTCGCCGTCCTTCACGCCGGTGCTCGAGCCTTCGTGCAGCTCGAACGGGTTGCGCCAGCCGCCGTTGCGGGTGGTCGTGTCGTCCGAGGTCCAGGAGAAGCCCCGGATCAGGTAGCGGTCCGCATTCCCGACGTCCATCTTGAAACAGCACTTGTCGCCGAGCGAGCTGATCTCCTGGTCGCCCTCGCCGGGTTGCGCGAAGTTCGAAACCAGGATGCCGCTGTCCCGCCTCGAGCCCTTCACCGCCAGCCGCAGCACGTTGGTGTCCCCGCCCGCGCTGTTCGCGAGCTCGGCTCCCGGCTCGCCGCTCGCGTCCTCATTGTTCGACGTCGTCTCATTGATCGACAGCGAGGCGCCGAAATCCGACAGCGTGATGAAGTATTCGACGCCGTGGTAGGCGAACGCCCCAGCCGGCGCCGTGAACTCGTTCAAACGGGTCCGGAAGGAGGCCGGGTTCTCGAAGTCGAACAGCTTGACGCGACTCCCCCCCTGGCCGCTACCGGAATGCTTGCCCATCCACAGCGACACCGTCAGGTCGGACGGGGCCGCGGCCAGGTCGATCGAGACGCTGGAGATCTCGTAGCCCTGCCCGTGATCGCCCAGCCTGAACCCCATGGCGTACTCCTCGGTGATGACCGCCGTGGCCGTGGCCGACGCCGACCGGCCGGTGTTGCCGACCAGCGTCGTCGGGGACGGCAGTGGGGCCGGTTCGGTGATCGGGCCGAAGGGCAGGCTGGTCACGCTCTCCGCGTTATCGGCGTCGTCCTCGAACGAGACTTCCACTTTGATCAGCTTGCCGGTGTCGGCGTCGACGAGACGGTACCTGGACGAGTCGGTGCCGATGTGGGTCTCGGCGTCGCCGTCCACCCGGATCCACCGGTAGGTGTATTTGTTGAAGACGTTGAAGGTATCCGTCACCCCGCTGAAGGGGATCCCGTCGGCGTCGGCGATGTCCAACGTGTGGGCGTACAGGACGCGGGCCTCGTCCACGGGGGACAGGATCACCGGCCGGCCGGTGGCGTTGTTGTTGGTGTACACGGCGATCTGCAACGAATGGCCGCCGGAATCCACCGACAAGCTCGAAACGTTGGCGCCCCGATAATACGCATCCGCGATACCAGAACCCGTCAGCTTGCCTGTGTCCTCGCCGTCGCTCGTGGTCCGCTGCAACCGGTGCCAGGTGCCGCCGTTGTATGTCCAGACCATCACGTATGAGGTGCTCGGCTCCAGCGTCGTTCCGCGCGGCGCCTCGAAGAAGCTGTGGCCCGGCGCGAACTCGGTGGGACTGACGAGGTCGAACAGCTTCGCGCCCGGCTGCCCGCCCGAATCGGCGTGCACGGCCACCGACACGGACGTCGGGCCGTCAGGAACCCGGGCGGCGGAGCCTTCGATGTCGACTCCGATGCCCAACAGCCCGTAGCCGCCCTCTTTGGAACCGGTCGTGAAGCCCTGCGTCACCACCTTGGAACTGGCGCCGCCGACGGAATGGTAGGCGTTGTCCGCCTGCCCCAGGTTCTGCACCAGCGCGTAGAGCGGCTCGCCGAGGATGGCCAGCAGCGGTGCGTACGGGGTGTCAACACTCCCATGGTCTGTGACGGTCACGCCCGCCGACGGCGCGTCATACCCCCCCCCGGATGCGGGGGCATGTATTTGCATTAAGTTGGCGCCCGTTCTCGTGCCGGAACTGAAACCATACGGGAAATCTTCGTCCCAGGCGAAGGTGTATGTTTTGCTGCTTCCTCCTTTCACGGTTGCGCCTTGCGGAGCCGTCCATTCAGTTATGCCTGCTGCATTACGTGTATTGATCAGCCTGAACAGCTTGGCGCCCGAGGAACTCGAGCCTTCGACCAGGTCCCACGGGTTGGTAATGCCGCCGCTTCGACTTGTCGTGTCGTCCGAGCGCCAGGAAAAGCCGCGGATGAGGTAGCGGTCCGCTGCTCCGACACCCATGCGGAAACAGCAGTCGTCGTCAACCGAGATGGTTTCCTGGTCGGGCGTGTCATCGACTGGCTGCGCGTAGGTCGAAACCAGGATGCCGCTGTCCCGCCTCGAGCCCTCGACGGCCAGGCGCAGCACGCTGCCGCGTTCGCACGAACCCTCCCAGTGTCCTGTCTTGTCCAACGCTCGTTCACACGCTAAGTCCTTGAGCTCGGCTCCCGCCTCGCCCACGGCGTCCTCATCGTCAGAAGTCGTCTCCTTGATAGACAGCGAGGAGCCGAAACCCGTCAGCACGATGTAGTAACGGACGCTCTGGTACGCGAGCACGCCCGCCGGAGCCGTGAACCTGTTCAGGCCGACCTGGAAAGAGGCCGGGTTCTCAAAGTCGAACAGCTTGATCCGCGGGGCCGAGCTTGCCCCGGGATGATCGCCGATCCACAGCGAGACGGTCAGATCAGTCGGGGCCGCGGCCAGGTCGATCGAGACGCTCGAGAGCTCGTAGCCCTGGCCGTGATCCCCCAACGTGAACTCCATGGCGTACTGCTTGGTGATCGTCGCCGTGGCCGACGCCGACTGGCCGGTGTTGCTGACCAGCGTCGACGGGGACGGCAACGAGGCCGGTCTGAGGACCGGGCCGAACTGCTGGCTGGTCACGGTCTCCGAGAAGTTGTGCACGTCCGTGAACGAGACTTCCACCTTGATCTGCTTGCCGATATCGGCGTCGACGAGCCGGTATCTGGGTGAGTCGGCGCCCACGTTGGCCTCGGTCCCGCCGTCGACCCGGATCCACTGGTAGGAGTAGGTGAACTCGATGACCGAGTCCTCGCTACCTGTAAAGGGGAGCCCGTTCCCGTCGGCAATGCCCGAAGTGTCGGCAAACAGGTAGGGGGCGCCCTCCGCAGAAGCCAGGATGACCGGCCGTCCGGTGGCGTCCTGCTGCACGCGCGTGTCATAGCCATTGACGATGATCAGGATAGCCTCGTTGCTGCTCCCGCCCTTGTGCTTCCAGGTGTTGCCGTCCTTCCAGTCAAACCTGTTCTTGATGCTCCAGCCCGAGAGGCCGGTCGAGTCTTCTCCTGCGGAGGTGGTGGCGTCGAGGCTGACGTCCTCGTTGCCGGACTGCTTGAACACCGCCACGTAGTTGTCGTTGTCATTGAGGCCAATGCCGGCGCCCGGCGCCGTGAACTGCAGGTGCCCGGCCGCGAAGCTCGACGGCCGCGACAGCCTTATGCAGGGCGTTGATGCGCTCGAGGTTGGAAACTCGGTCGAGTTGTGCGCCTCGCAGATGTCGACGTCGAAGTCGTCGCCCTGGGAGTCCTCGGAGACGACTATCAGGCTGGTCAGCACCCAGTCACCATTGGCGGCGCCCGTGTGGAACAGCTGCGCATGGTCGTTGCCGTCCAGGTCGACCCTCTCATTACTGCTCTGCCCGACGTTGCTCACGAGGATGCGCGATACGGTCTGCGCCTCCGCCGGCGTTGGCCACGTTGACCAGAGCAGCACGCCGCCCAGTGCCAGCAGGGCGAGCAGTGCGGTGAGCGCCAGGGAGAGCGCCGCAATACGGCGGGACGTGGTCATGACCTACCCCCGGCTAGCCGAGGCCAAAAAACGGGGGCATTTGAGCTAGACCGCCGTCCACGGCGGTCCACGGCGCGGCGTGTAGAGCGACGGCGGGTTCCGTCGTGCCGTCCGCCGCCTCAGGTGCATGGACCGGTCTGTCGAGCCCCATGTGAATGCCTCCCTCGCACGTTCGGGATGAGCGGAACCTATCGTCGGAGGTGAAGTCGACGATGGTGGCCGTCAGGTTCACGGGTAGTCCTGGCCGTTCAACGTCTCGAGGCTGTCCAGGGGCGCGAGCACGACGTTGGACGGCCTGATGGGCCGCACGTCCAGTTCCCGCAGGGTGTTCAGGCCCCTGAAGATGTCCTCGTCGACGAATTTGATGCCGCGTCCTAGATAGCCTGCATTGGCGATGCGCAGGATCTCCAGGCTGTCCAGGCCGTCGAAAACGCCCACGGGCACGGCATTTCCCTGCAGGAGGGTGTCGCTGAGGTCCAGCTCGATGAGGGTGTCCAGGCCCCCGAATATGCCTCTGTTCAAGTTCAGCAGGTTGGTGTCGCTGAGGTCCAGCACCTCCAGGCTGTCCAGGCCGTCGAATAGGCCTACGGGCAACTGGTTCCAATTATGGCCGCTCAGGCTGTAGCCGCTCAGATTCAGTATCTCCAGTTCAGACAGCCCCGCGAAGTCGCCTGCCTTCAGGCCGTAGCCGGTCCGGCCTGTGAGGTCCAGCTCGGTGATGGCCGGCAGGTCGCTGGGAGAGACCATGTGACAGAAGTCAAAGGAGGCCGTGGCCGCCACGATGGCGTCGGCCACGGCCGCAGTGCGGTCGCAGATGTCGATGAGCTCAAAGACATCGAGTTCTACGTCTACCGTGGCCAGGTTCGCCCAGTTCGGGTCTGTTGTTCCAGCCCATCGGTACAAGGTGCCCCCGTTGAAGCCACTTTGAGAGCTTGCGCCGCTGGACTTCAATGGGGTGGCGCCGTCCAGGCTCAGGGTAAAATCGAACGGGATGGCCGGCTGGACCTCCAATTGGAACCCGGTCAGCCCACCCGTTTTCTGATAACCGACCGTAGATACGGTGTACTGGACGCCGCCCACGGTGAACGTGGTAGGGGAAAAGGCGGTGAATCCTGCAACGTCATACCCAGAGAAGGCGGGACCGGCGTCCACCGTCATCTCCGCCTCGAAGGTAAACGGCGTCGGCATGGTGGGGGTGGTGAAGGCGCCGAGCTCCTCCAGCGTGGTGCCTTCCCTGAAGGCCACGGCGCCAGTGAAGTCCAGTTCCACAGAGACCGAGTCGTTGTTGGACAAGCTCGGCCCGCCACCCCAGTTGTAAGTTCGTTCACTAACGGTTGCGTCGCTGCTGTTGAATTCCGTTGTACCCACGGTGAGCGTGAACGCAGCGTCGTCAGGCAGTGCCCTGTCAAACGTCAGAAACAACACTCCACGTTCAGCAGGAGGTATGAAATCTCCTGCACCGACACGGAGCTCAACAATGGAGTAGTCGACGCCACCCAGCTCAAAGGTGGTGGGGGAAAGACTCCCGTACGGGGTGACTGGGCCAGATCCAACTTGGTCGTACCCGAGACCTGCAAAAAATGCGCGACCAACCGTCAGCGTTCCTTGGTAGCTAGCCACCGAACCTTGAGGGGGCATGAACGTTTCGGTCTCGCCCACCTCCACGTCGTAGGCGGCGCCCGGGTCCAGGCCGGTCAGTCTCGCGTCGGCGGTGAAATCGGAGAATGTCAACTCCACGGGATCGGACCAAACGGTGCCATCGCTGGGCTTGTGCCTGAGGTAGTAGGTGTACCCGGGCTCGGCCTCGCCCTCGTTGCTGTGGGGGTACCACCTGAAGCAGCACCTTCCGTCCACGTCCGCGCCAGCCAGGGAGACCGTCACCGTGGCCTCCGTGTGGGTCAGGCCGGAGGTCTCGATACCGGCCAGCCGGGCATAATCGGTGCGGAAGACCTCGCGGCCCGCGTCGCCCAGGTCATACTTCGTTTCCACCCCGTAGCTCGCTATCACCGTGTATTGGGTTTCCGGACGCAAGCCCAACAACAGGAAACGAGCGTAGCCTCCGTCGGGATGCACATACATGGTCGCGCCGGAGAGGGTGCCCAGGACCTTCACCGATACCGCCAGCTCTGCGCTGCCGTACTGGCGCACCAGTTCCTGAACGTCCAACTTGACCACGGCCATGGTGTCGGTGACACGCTCCATAGACAACGTGTCTTCCGGCAGTACGACATCCGGCAGTTCGTAGGCGTAGATCTTGTCGTCGTCAGAGTCCGACACCCACATGGTGCTGCCGTCGGACCAGATGCCGCGAGCTCGGTCATTCGACGCCGCTAGTTCAATGTACCTGGGAGTGTTGGGAGCCTTGGTCGAACGCCAATAGGCGTAGATTCTGTCTAAGAAATTGGATACGAACAGGGTGGTCTCGTCCGCCCATATGCCAGCAGGGCTGTTATTTTTGACTGCGTGCAGGCCCGTGAAGTCCTCGTTGGGCACGCGGGCCTTGGTATCCATGTCGTAGGCGTTTACTCTGTTGTCACCTTCATCCACCACCCACATAATGTCGCCGTCGGACCAAATCCCCGTAGGCGTGGCTCCTGCGGCCTCTCCATCGAGATTAATCAGGTACAGGTTATTGAAGTCCTCGTTGGGTACGCGGGCCTTGGTAGCCATATCGTAGGCGTAGACCTTGTGGTCCCTTTCGTCGGCGACCCACATGTTGCTGCCGTCAGACCAGAGACCGCGAGGATCGTCGTTCCCCGCGTCGTCCAGGGTGTTGAAGTCCTTGGCGGAGTCCCGCTGCTTCGTCGACATGTTGTAGGCGTAGATCTTGGCGTCATCGTGGTCTGCGACCCACATGGTGGCGCCGTCAGACCAGATGCCCTGAGGGAAATCGTTTCCGGCGGCATCCAGCGTGTTGAATTCGTCGGCGGGGAGGTGGCCGGGAAAGGCCGGGACGAAGGTGCCGCTGACCTCGATCAGGTAGGACTCTGAGGAGGTTATGCTCCACATTCCGCCGGTCACAGCGAGATGAGTGTCATTACCGATCGACCAGCCCGACGCGCCGCCGGCGTCCTCGTTGGAGCTTCTAGTTACCGACACATCAATGGTGTCTGTGTCGGCGACCCGATCGAAGACAGCGAAGTAGGTAGTGCTCGGCGAAAGCGTGGGGCACGTTGGCGGCGCGTCAAATGTGTTCACCGCGGCCTTGTTGAAGCTCGACGGGTCGCTCAGCGTGCAGAGAACATCGCCGGGATCGCCGTTGTCGTCCGCGTTCAGCGTTACGGTCAGCTGGCTGCCGACTGTCGAGGCGTTGTCGAAATTAATGAGATAGATGCCGATAGAGCTCAGCGTGTAGCCGGCGGTGTTGGCGCCGGTGGAGAACTGTTGGGCAGAGCTGACCAGGTTGTATGTGACGTCTTTGGGCTGCCCCGTGTTCTTGATCAGGGCGACTTCCGTGTCGTGCCGGGATAGAGCGTATGTGACATCCTCCTCCTCTACGACAGCCGGAGGTACCAGCCCTCCCACGGGTACTGCGCAGGCCCCGTCGCCGGTCCCTCCGGGGAGGAGGACCGCCCACGTGTTGGAGGTCAGGCTCAGCCCCTGCGGGCGCCGCGCCCTCACCTGGTACGTGTAGGTCTCTCCGGGCGTGACCGAGGCATCGGTGTAGGCGGTTCCCGTGGAGCCGGTGTCGGCAACCAGGGTGGTGAACCCACCGTCGCACGTGGCCCGCTGGACCTCGTACCCCCTGATCCATTCGACGCCCTCCGCCGGAGCGTCCCAGGTCAACCTGACATTCGTGGTGACGCCCTCCTCCCCAAGTTCCACCTCCCCATACACCAGAGCCTCGAGGTTCGAGGGCGCCCACGCCGTCGTCTCAGGCGCGGCTTCGGGCCGCCTCACGTCCACGCGGTTCGACATCTTGCTGTAGTCGTCCCCGCGCAGGGCGCGCACCCGGTACATGTAGTACTCCCCCAGGGTCTGGGCGTATCCGTCCTTGTAGGCGGTCTCGGCAGACCCCGTGTCCCACTTCCACACCAGCCATTCGTTCTCGCCCTGGTTGGGGAGTCGGCGCAGCACCCGGTAACCGGTCACGGAATCGGCGTCGGCGGCCGGCGCGTCCCAGGTCAGCTCAACGCCGTCCTCCTGTATCACGAACGTGAGGTTGCTGGGGGCCAGGTTCTCGGGCGTGGCCGGGGGCTCGGGCGCCTCGACGACTTTGTTCGAGCCCTGGCTCCTCGCCTGGCCGCGAACGGCCTTCACCTGGTAGGCGTAGGTCTCTTCTGAGTCGGTGGCCGTGGTGTCGGAGTAGGTGGTGTCGGTGGACGCCGTGTCGGCCACCAGGGTTGTCAGCTCCCCCTCGCCCACGGCGCGCAGTATCTCGTAGGCGGTGACGCTGTCAGCGTCCTCCGCCGGGGCGGTCCAGCTCAGGTTGATACCGCCGTCAACCTTCTCGGCGGTGAGGTTCGACGGGGCGAGGTCAACGGGGTCATGGGGGAGTTGGACCTGGGCCTGACCGGATGCCTGGCTCCGCTCCTCGCCCCGGATGGCCTTCACCTCGTAGGTGTAGGTCTCGCCCGCCTCGGTGGCGGTGGCGTCGGTGTAAGTATTGGTCGTGGACCCGGTGTCGGCCGCCAGGGTGGCCGGCTCCCCCTCGCCCACGGCCCGCAGGACCTCGTAGCCGGTGACGCTGTCGGCGTCCTCCGCCGGGGCGGTCCAGACCAGGACAACCTTGGTGGTGGAGCCCTCCTCCCCTACCACGACCGTGGTCGAGATCAGAGCGATGAGGTCCGACGGGGCGAGGTCAACGGGGTCATGGGGGAGTTGGACCTGGGCCTGGCCCGATGCCTGGCTGCGGTCCTCGCCCCGGATGGCCTTGACCTGGTAGGCGTAGGTCTCTCCCGCCGCGGTGGCGGTGGCGTCGGTGTAGGCGGTGGTCGTGGACCCGGTGTCGGCCGCCAGGGTGGCCAGATCTCCCTCGCCCACGGCGCGCAGCACCTCGTAGCCGGTGACGCTATCGGCGTCCTCCGCCGGGGCGGTCCAACTCAGGGCCACCCCGCTGCCCTCGGCGAGCGCGGCGGTCAGGCTAGTGGGCGCCTGGTCATCGGGAGTGGACTCCGGCTCCGGCGTGGGGGTCGGGTCCGGCACGTAGTCGGCGGGCAGTTCGATGCGGTCGAAGTTGGACCACAGGCTCGCCTCGCTGCCTCGCAGCGCCTTGACCCGGTAGACATACCTCACGCCCGCCTCGTTGGCGGTCGCGTCGGTGTAGGTCGTGGCCGTGCTTTCGGTGTCGGCCACTAGGGTCGCCAGGGTGGTTTCGCCCTCCATGGGGCGGCGGCGCAGAATCTCGTAGCCGGTGACGCTATCGGCGTCCTCCGCAGGGGCGGTCCAGCTCAGGGTCACCTTGTTCTCGACCAAGCTGACCGTCAGGCCGGTGGGACGCAGGTCCGCAGGGTCTGGCGTGGACACCGGCTCTGGTGATGGCGTAGGGGTAGGAGTGGGAGTGGGTTCCAGGGTCGAATCCGGCGCTGCCGGGGTCTCGGCTTTGACGTAGCCCGACCACTGGCTGACGCCGGTGGGGCTGACCGACTTCACCCGGTAGATGTAGGTGCTCGACGCCGATACCGAGCTGTCGGTGTAGCTGGTTCCGGGACCGGCGTTGCTCTCGATCACGTGGAAGACCTGCGATGCATCCGTATCCGGGTGGCGTCGAAGGATGGCGTAGTGGGTGACCGTCTGGTCCGTCGAGGCCGTCCAGGTGAGGACGACCGAATCGTGCGCCGCCGAGGCCTGGAGGTTGGTGGGTTTGGCCGGAGGGTTGGCGCCGGTGGCGGCCGCGGTGGCGGTCACCTCCTGGCTCTGGGCCTGGACAACCCAGGGGATGAGCACAAGGGCGGCGCAAAGGGCCGCCAGTCCGATGAGCAGCAGTAGGGGCGGCGAAAGACGCCGGGAGGTGGTCATGACTTACCTCCGGCTAGCCGAGGCCAAAAAATGGGGGGGGGGGGGGGGGACGTCTGTGCTAGGTCGCCGCGCACGACAGCCCCCGGCGCGACCGGCAGCGTCACTCCGTCCGCCGTCTCATCTGAATGGACCGATCGTTCGAGCCCCATATGAAAGCCTCCCGAGAACAGGGTTAGTCAAGCTAAAATATCACCTCGCTATGAACGTTCAATGGAAAAAAGTCCCATTTTCGGTGGCAGTCCGGTGGCACTTTTCGGGAAAGGCATATGCGCGGGAAACGAACTCCTCGAAGGCGAGGCTGCAGCCTGCCCCTCTTCATCCATGTATGTGGCCTTCTTGCGTTTCAGGCCGCTGCGGTCGCAGCACTCCCTACTCGGTGAACAGGTGGCCGAGACCCAGTGAGTGCGCCAGCATCAGCAGCGCCATCATGTGCCGCGTGCTGGGACGCATCCCCTTCTTCCACCACCGCCTTACGGTGTATGGATAGGTCCCCAGGCGGCGGGCGATCTCCGCCCACGACAGGCCGGACTCCTCCTTGAACCGCTCCAGCCGCTGCGGGAAGTCGCCGGGGAAGCTATAGGTGATTCTCCTGTAGTGAGTGCGCTGTCTCGGCATAGCGCCAACCCTCCTCACGGACGGCCGCAATCCCCTCGCGGGAGGGCCAAGCCGTCAGCCGCGCGGTGCTCTGGGTCTTCGACTGGACGCGCCCGGTCCGGAATGGCTATACCGGCCCTGCCGTCTGCGCCGCCGCTTGCGGGCCCTGTAGCGCAGGTAGAGGGGGCGGAGCCGGAGCGCCAGCAGGAACGCGACGCCGATGACCATGGCCACGCGCGTCACGAAGATGAAGACAGGTTTCCAGCCATTCGAGCATCTCCTCGGTCTCTCCTTGCCTGCAGGAACGGGCCAGCAGTGTCCCCTGACGCCCCATCAGCTCCTGTACGCACTGGGCTTGGCCCAGGCAATCCCATGGCACATAACGCGGGGTCCGCCGGATGTCGATGCTGCCGGCGGACCCCACGTCTCGATGCTCGGCGAGTGGCTAGTCCGCTGCGGACTCGGACGCGGTCATCAAGAGCCTGATCGACTCGCCGTCTGCAAAGCCGAAGTTGCTCAGGCCCAGGGCCGTTGGACTCCACGTAACCAGGCCACCGGTCGATGATCCTGAACTGAACGGCAATGCAACGCCGTTGACGTACAGGGTCAGTGCGCTCCTGGCACTCTCCGTCAGAGCCGGAGAAAGCGAGATCGTCACCGTACCCGCGTCTTTCTTATTGACCAATGCGTCAACCGTGTAATCCACGCCGTCATAGGTGAACGTGTTCGGCGCCAGCGTCGAGCCGGAGTAGATGTTTGCCGGCGAATAGCCCACCAAGTTCGTATTCGAGGTGTGATCCGCCAGCGTTGCGGTCGCGCACCAGATGGCGCACGACACCTGCCCGCTTGCCGTTGCCGACGCAGCCCCGGTACCAGCGGAGTTGATCGCCGAGACGCGGAAATAGTAGGTGACCGCATAGTTCAGGCCGGACAGGGAATGGTGGAGCGTGGTGACCGTATCCGGGTCCGCATGCCACGTCACCTGGTCCGTGGAGGCCTCGATCTTGTAACCCGTGACGTCGGCGCCTCCGTTGTTCCCGGGAGCCTTCCACTTCAGCTTGAACTTGGGACCGTCAAGGGTCACGGTCAGGTCCCGAGGCGGCCCAGCCTCGATTGCGGGCACCAGGATGGTCACCTCTTCGGAGGGCGGTCCCACTCCGACGCTGTTGACCGCCGAGACGCGGTAGGTCCGCGTGTCCCCAGGCTCGGCGAGCGGGTCTAAGAATTGCGTCCAGTTAACACGGTCCTGGAGAACAACCCAGTTACGTTCCTCACCTTCGCCGACGGACACCTCGAGTTTGTAGCCCTTGAATCTCCGGCTGCCGCCATCGTCTTCAGGGGGGTCCCACGCCGCCGAAGCTCGCGGGACCTCGGTGGACTTGACCCCCTGCGCCCTCAGATTTAGCGGCGCGCTGGGAACCGACGGCTGGTCCGTGACTGCGCTGGCACTGCCGGACGGAGTTCCGACCGAGCCGGCGGCATTGATCGCCGAGACGCGATAGAAGTACGGGGAGCCGGCGTCGCGGTCCCCGTTGACATAGGAGGTGTCCCTGGAGCCGGTGTCGGCCACCACAACACTCCAGATGGGGTACTCCCTGGGCGTCGTGCGCTCGATCTTGTAGCTGGTGACTGAAGCCCCGCCATCGCTTGCCGGCTGATCCCACGACAGTACGATCGAATGCCGTCCCCCGCTGGCGGCGGTGACGTTCTGCGGTGCGCCCGGCGCCACCACCACCTCCAGCGCCGTAACCGAAGTTGTGTCGGAAGGCGTGCTGAGCCCCTCGGAGTTGCGCGCGCTCACCCGGTACTGGTGGGTGGTCTCCAAGGTCCGCCCGGTGTGGGCGTACGTGGTGCCGGTCGCTGACGACGCAGCGTCCGTCCACGTCTCCCCGTCGGTCGACGACTCGACGCGATAGCTGGTGATCGCCGCGCCCCCGTCGTTGTCGGGAGCCTCCCAGGACAGGTTGATCGTCGTGCCGTCCGCAATCCCTGTAACGTTCTGCGGAGCCCACGGAGCGTACAGGGCTTCCCACGTCGTGGCCATGGTAAGGGACGACGGGTCTCCAAGCCCAAATGAATTCCGCGCGGTGACCCGGTAGTGGTAGGTCGTGGCAAGCTCAAGGCCGGTATGAGCGTAGCTCAGAGCCGTCGTCGATGCCTCCAACGTTTCCCACGTCTCCTCATCGGTGGAGGTCTCCAAGAGATAGGTGAGGGTATTAGGATCGTAGCCGTCGAATCCCGGTCGGTTCCACGACAGGTTGATGGTAATTCCGTGAGCCCTGGCGGCCAGATTCAATGGCGCACTCGGCGTATGCGTCACACGCGCGGTCACCGAGGCGGTGTCGGAAGTCGCGCCCAGCCCTATCGAATTGCGCGCGCTCACCCGGTAGTAGTAGGTCGTCCCTATTGTCACCCCTACGTGTAAGTACGACCTATGAGTCACGGACGAAGCGAGCTCCGTCCAGGGCTCCTCGTCGGTCGATACCTCGATGCTATAGCCGGAAATCGTCGCGCCCCCGTCACTCGCGGGAGCCTTCCAAACGACTTGGGTATGGATTGCGTAAGAGGTCGCGATGACATTGGCAGGCGCACCCGGAGCCACCACTCTCGTTATCGCGGTCACCGTGTCCGACCACCTGCCCAGTCCGAAGGAATTCATTGCCGCCACCCGGTAGGTATACCGGATGCCATCGGTCAGTCCCGTGGGGGTGTAGGTCGTACCGGAGACCGACGACGCAACCTCCGCCCACGTCTCCTGGTCGGTGGACACGTCGATGCGGTAGCCCGTTACCGGAGCGCCACCATTGCGGTTTGGCGGCCCCCAGCTCAGCGTGATGGCGCTGTTCTCAACAACGGCCGAAAGACCGGTCGGACTCTTGGGCGGTTTCCCGGCGCCGGTTGACGCGCTGACGGCGGCCGATGGCTCCCCGGCTCCTATCGAATTGAAAGCCGACACGCGGTAATCGTAGGTGGTATCAGCCAGCAGGCCTCTGTGAGCGAAGCCCGTCGACAGTTCGTTTTCCGCAAGCACACTCCAGGTGTCGCCGTCGTCCCCGGAGACTTCAACCTTGTAGCCTTCGACACTCCGAGCTCCCTCGTGGCTCGGAGTTGTCCAGACGACGGTGATTCTGTCCCCACCGCTGCCCAATGCCAGGTGAATGACGGGAGGTTCCGGCAGGGCATCCTTGGCGATGGTGAATTCAATGGACGCGTCATCCGCGAAGGGAGAGGCCCCGGTTCCAAATTCCGTGCTGTCCGTCCACGAATAGCCGCCGTCGGCTTCACTCCGCGTCCCCTCTGCGAACGGCAGGACCGTGTCGCCCACGCGGAATGTCAGCGGTCGGACCGTGTCCGCGCCCGGAAGCGGCGAAAGCAGCAGCGTCACCTCGCCGTCGTCCAGGTCGTTGACTATGCCGCCAATGGTGTAGGTCACCTCTTTGTAGGTGAATGTAGTCGCGTCCAGCGTGGAACCGGGATAGTCCGTGCCGGGTTTGTACCCCACGTCGTTGGCGCTTCCCGCGCCGTCCTTGACCGTCGCCGATGCACACCAAACATAGTCGCACTCTTCGGTTTCCTGCGCCTGCACCCTTGGGGTGAACGACCCCGTCATCCCCGCTACCAGGAACAGGACCAGCAGCGCCGCAACCACCGGTGACGTTCGCCGAGGGCGAAGCAATGCGCCGCGACGGGGCTCGAGCCCGCCGGGCGTCCCGCGGATTGCGGCTCCGACTGCGGTTAATATCGCGGCCGAGCCCTCCAGCAGCCCGGCGGCACTATGTTTTGGTTGGGACATGCATGCACTCCTCGTATCAATATGTGGTTGCTTGCTCCTCAGCGACCCTAAACGTTCACCCTGGCCGGGAAGCCGTCCCCGTCGGCGGTGACGGCGACGACGTAGTAGGTGAACGCGAAGCCGTTGGGAGACTCGGACGGGATGCCGCTGCTGGCGCCGTGAACGTAGGTAAGGGCGTGGCTGCCGACCGTGGCAATCTCGCAGGCGTAGCGGCTGTTGTCGGGCTGACCTCTGTGCGTGCGCAGGATCCGGTAGCCGGTGATGCCGCTTACGCCGTCCGGGGCCTCCCTCTTCAGGGTGACCTTCTTCCGCGAGCTGTCGCCGGGGAAGTCGACGATGGTAGCCCTCAGGTTCACGGGGTGTAGTCCTCGCCGTTCAACGTCTCGAGGCTGGTCAGGGGCGCGAGCACGTCGTCGGGCGGCCTGATGGGCCCCACGTCCAGTTCCAGCAGGGTGTTCAGGCCCCTGAAGATGTCCTCGTCGACGAAGTTGATGCCGCGTCCTAGGTACCCTGCATCGGCGATGCGCAGGATCTCCAGGCTGTCCAGGCCGTCGAACACGCCCACGGGCACGGAATTCCGCTGCAGGAGGGTGTCGCTGAGGTCCAGCTCAATCAGGTCGCTCAGGCCCCCGAATATGCCTCTGTTCAAGTTCAGCAGATTGGTGTCGCTGAGGTCCAGCACCTCCAGGCTGTCCAGGCCGTCGAATAGGCCTACGGGCAACTGGTTCCAATTATGGCCGCCCAGGGAGTAGCCGCTCAGATTCAGTATCTCCAGTCCAGACAGCCCCGCGAAGTCGCCGGCCTTCAGCCCGTAGCCGGACTTGCCTGTGAGGTCCAGCTCGGTGATAGCCGCTAGGTCGAAGGGGGAGACCATGTGGCAGAAGTCAGGGGAAGGCGTGGCCGCCACGATGGCGTCGGCGACGGCCTGAGAGCGGCCGCAGATGTCGATGAGCGGAACATCCAGTACCAGGTCGACCGTGGCCCCGCTGGCCCAGTTCGGGTCTGTTGTTCCAGCCCATCGGTACAGGGTGCCCCCGTTGAAGCCACTTTGAGAGCTTGCGCTGCTGGACTTCAATTGGGTGGCCCCCAGTGTCAGCGTGAAATCGAACGGGATTGCCGGTTGGACCTCCAAGTGGAACCCGATCAGCCCACCCGTTTTCTGATAACCGACCGTAGATACGGTGTACTGGACGCCGTCCACGGTGAACGTGTTGCCAGGGGAAATTGAGTTGACTGCAATGTCAAACCCGGTGAAGGCGGCGCCGACATCCACCGTCATCTCCGCCTCGAAGTGAAGCGTCGGCGGCATGGTGGGGGTGGTGAAGGCGCCGACCTCCTCCAGCGTGGTGCCTTCCCTGAACTCCACGGCGGCGGCCGTGAAATCTATCTGCACCGCGACCTCGTCTTCTGCGGACCAGCCCGGGGACATCGGCCACTCGAAGAGGTCCTCACCCTGGCGCGTTGCATCGGCGCTGCTGTACTCCGTTCCGCCTAAAGTGAGCGTGAATTCGGTGGCAAGTTCGATGGAACCGTCAAACACCACCCACAAATATGGCTCGTTGAAACCTGGCCCTCCGAAGGGAAAAATCCGGAGTTGCGTGATGGAGCGCTCGACACCGTTCACCTCGAAGGTGGGTTCCGGGGACAAACTCCCGAACGGGGTGCAGAGGCCGTTGCATCCAACCGCGTCGTACCCGGTAAGTCCGAGTCCGCCGTCGCCAACCGTTAGCGTTCCCGTGTAGCTGCCCGACGAAGCCCGCGGCGGCATGAACGTTGGGTCCTCACCCACCTCCACGTCGTAGGCGGTGCCGGGGTCCAGCCCGGTCAGTCTCGCGTCCGCGGTGGAACCAGAACCGGAGAAACTCAGCTCGACGGGATCGGACCAATCGCTACCATCGCTGGGCTTGTGGCGAAGATAGTAGGTGTACACCAGCTCGCTTTCGTCGCGGCTCACCCAGTAGGGGATGCAGCACCTCTTGTCCACGTCCGCGTGCGCCAGAGAGACCTTGACCGTGGCCTCCGTGTGGGTCAGGCCGGAGGTCTCGACGCCGGCCAGGCGGGCATAGTCGGTGCGGAAGATCACCCTACCCAGATGATGACTAGGCTGTACATCGAACTTCCCGCTCACCGTGTATTGGGTTTCGGGCTCCAAACCTCGCAGCATGAACCTGGCCGTTCCTGCGTCAGGGTGGGCGTATATGGTTGCGCCGCCGAAGTTGATCGAGATCGACACCGGCTTGCGCTCTCCAGCAAACGGTAGGCCACGCAGGTCCAACGCGACTATGGCGGTGGTGTCGGTGACGCGCTCCACGGAGAGCCGGTCTTTGAAGGTCAGCGGGCTCTCGGCAGCGGGCAGGGGGTAGGCGTAGATCTTGACGTTTGAATGGTCCGCAACCCACATGGTGGCGCCGTCCGACCAGAGCCCAATGGGGTCGGCATTGCCTGGATCGAGCTGGATGTCCCGGCCGGGTTGCGCAGCCTTGGCGAACCTCCAGAACGCGCTGATTGTTGACGAGTTTACGCCATGGTTCGTCACCCAAATGGACTGGGCATCCCCCCATATGCCGTTAGCGTCACGCAGGTAGGGGCGCCCGATAATGAAATTTTCCTTTGAGACAGGGTTACCCGTGGCGATACTATAGGCGTACACTGAACTATTGCTTTCTGACACAAGCCACATGATCCCATTGCCATCGGACCAGATGCCTTGGAAATCGGCATCCCTTGTGACGGTGGACCCCCCTTGTGATATGGGAAGTCTGTCCGGAACTGCGAACTCCTTTGCCTTCACGCGGGCCTTCGTTGTCATGTCGTAAGCGAAAACCTTTGTGGCATCTTGGTCGGAAACCCACATGGTGTCGCCGTCCGACCAGATGCCCCGCGGGGCGGCATTTCCTGTAGCCA
Source organism: Dehalococcoidia bacterium (assembly GCA_965219825.1). Lineage (GTDB taxonomy): Bacteria > Chloroflexota > Dehalococcoidia > Lucifugimonadales > JAGWBF01 > JAGWBG01. Next base: position 459,559 of record OZ244792.1, read on the forward strand.
GGTCGTTGAAGTCCTCCGTGGGCTTGTGGGCCTTGGTGGCCATGTCGTAGGCATAGATCTTCGCGTCGGGGGCGCCAACGACCCACCACTTGGGGGCGCCGACGACCCACATGGTGTCGCCGTCAGACCATAGACCGCGAGGGAGCAGGTTTCCGGCTGCATGCAGCGTATTGAAATGCTTGTTGACGGGGTCTTGCTCGTCAAAGACCACCGCGGCGGCGCTGACCTCGATCAGGTGGGACTCGGAGTCGGTGCTCCCATAGATGAGCCCGTCGGGGAACCAGTGGCGGCGATCTCTGATTGACCAGCCTGCCGCGCCGCCGCTGTCCTCGTCGGCGCTGGTGGTTACCTTCAAAGAGATAGTGCCTCCGCTAAAGGCCGACCGATGGATAACGGCGAAGTAGGGTCTGCCGGGCTCAAGAGTGGGGCACGTCTCGGGCGCATCGAAGGTATGCACGCCCGAGCCGGTGAAGGTCGCCGGGTCGCTTAGCGTGCAGAGGACATCACCGGGCCCTATACCATCGTTGTCCAGATTCTTAAGTTCGTCGTTCAGCGTCACCTTCAGCTGGCTACCGGCGGTCGAGGTGTCCCCGATGGAAGCGAAGTCGACGCTGATGGAGTTCAGCCTGTATCCCGCGGCGCTGGTGCCGGTGATGAACTCTTGGCCGAGCCTTCTGCGATTGCTATTTAAGCTAACTGCGCTACCGTCAGCGGTCTGTCCCGTGTTCTTGACCAGGACCGTGTCTTCGTCGGTCTCGACTACTATCTGGGGGGCATATAGCTCGGGGTTAAACAGGTTGGGATCGACACTGGCGTCTATCCCGCAGGCCCCTTCGCCGGCGCCTCCGGGGAGGAGGACTGTCCACGAGTTGGAGGTCAGGCTCTTCCCCTGCGGTCGCCGGGCCCGCACCCGGTACGTGTAGCTCTCTCCCGCCTCGGCGTCGGCGTCGGTGTAGGCGGTTCCCGTGGAGCCGGTGTCGGAAACCAGGGTGGCGAACCCGCCGTCGCACGTGGCCCGCTGCACCTCGTAGCCCCTGACCCACTCGGTTCCGTCCGCCGGAGCGTCCCAGGTCAGCTTGACCTGCGTGGTGACGCCCTCCTCCCCAAGCGTCACCTCCGCATACACCAGAGCCTCGAGGTTCGAGGGCGCCCACGCCGTCGTCTCGGGCGCGGCCTCGGGCCGCCTCACGTCCACGCGGTTCGACATCTTGCTGTAGTCGTCCCCGCGCAGGGCGCGCACCCGGTACATGTAGTACTCCCCCAGGGTCTGGGCGTATCCGTCCTTGTAGGCGGTCTCGGCAGACCCCGTGTCCCACTTCCACACCAGCCATTCGTTCTCGCCCTGGTTGGGGAGTCGGCGCAGCACCCGGTAACCGGTCACGGAATCGGCGTCGGCGGCCGGCGCGTCCCAGGTCAGCTCAACGCCGTCCTCCTGTATCACGAACGTGAGGTTGCTGGGGGCCAGGTTCTCGGGCGTGGCCGGGGGCTCGGGCGCCTCGATGACTTTGTTCGAGCCCTGGCTCCTCGCATGGCCGCGGATGGCCTTCACCTGGTAGGCGTAGGTCTCTTCTGAGTCGGTGGCCGTGGTATCGGAGTAGGTGGTGTCGGTGGACGCGGTGTCCGCCGCCAGGGTGGCCAGCTCCCCCTCGCCCACTGCGCGCAGGACCTCGTAGCCGGTGACGCTACCGGCGTCCTCCGCCGGGGCGCTCCAACTCAGGTCAATCCCGGTGTCGGCCTTCTCGGCGGTGAGGTCCGACGGGGCGAGGTCAACGGGGTCATGGGGGAGTTGGACCTGGGCCTGGCCCGATGCCTGGCTGCGGTCCTCGCCCCGGATGGCCTTGACCTGGTAGGCGTAGGTCTCTCCCGCCGCGGTGGCGGTGGCGTCGGTGTAGGCGGTGGTCGTGGACCCGGTGTCGGCCGCCAGGGTGGCCAGATCTCCCTCGCCCACGGCGCGCAGCACCTCGTAGCCGGTGACGCTATCGGCGTCCTCCGCCGGGGCGGTCCAGCTCAGGGCCACCCCGCTGCCCTCGGCGAGCGCGGCGGTCAGGCTAGTGGGCGCCTGGTCATCGGGAGTGGACTCCGGCTCCGGCGTGGGGGTCGGGTCCGGCACGTAGTCGGCGGGCAGTTCGATGCGGTCGAAGTTGGACCACAGGCTCGCCTCGCTGCCTCGCAGCGCCTTGACCCGGTAGACATACCTCACGCCCGCCTCGTTGGCGGTCGCGTCGGTGTAGGTCGTGGCCGTGCTTTCGGTGTCGGCCACTAGGGTCGCCAGGGTGGTTTCGCCCTCCATGGGGCGGCGGCGCAGAATCTCGTAGCCGGTGACGCTATCGGCGTCCTCCGCAGGGGCGGTCCAGCTCAGGGTCACCTTGTTCTCGACCAAGCTGACCGTCAGGCCGGTGGGACGCAGGTCCGCAGGGTCTGGCGTGGACACCGGCTCCGGTGATGGCGTAGGGGTGGGAGTGGGTTCCAGGGTCGAATCCGGCGCTGCCGGGGTCTCGGCTTTGACGTAGCCCGACCACTGGCTGACGCCGGTGGGGCTGACCGACTTCACCCGGTAGATGTAGGTGCTCGACGCCGATACCGAGCTGTCGGTGTAGCTGGTTCCGGGACCGGCGTTGCTCTCGATCACGTGGAAGACCTGCGATGCATCCGTATCCGGGTGGCGTCGAAGGATGGCGTAGTGGGTGACCGTCTGGTCCGTCGAGGCCGTCCAGGTGAGGACGACCGAATCGTGCGCCGCCGAGGCCTGGAGGTTGGTGGGTTTGGCCGGAGGGTTGGCGCCGGTGGCGGCCGCGGTGGCGGTCACCTCCTGGCTCTGGGCCTGGACAACCCAGGGGATGAGCACAAGGGCGGCGCAAAGGGCCGCCAGTCCGATGAGCAGCAGTAGGGGCGGCGAAAGACGCCGGGAGGTGGTCATGACTTACCTCCGGCTAGCCGAGGCCAAAAAATGGGGGGGGGGGGGACGTCTGTGCTAGGTCGCCGCGCACGACAGCCCCCGGCGCGACCGGCAGCGTCACTCCGTCCGCCGTCTCATCTGAATGGACCGATCGTTCGAGCCCCATATAAAAGCCTCCCGAGAACAGGGTTAGTCAAGCTAAAATATCACCTCGCTATGAACGTTCAATGGAAAATATGCCCTTTTTCGATGGCAGTCTGGTGAAGTTTTCCAGGAAGAGGTATAATCGGGCCTGATTGCGACCTATCCGCAAGGACTTTGCTCACCATCCGGTCTCGGCGTGCCGAGACGCTTGACCGCATGGTTTGATTACAAGAAGATGAGGCCTGCCATATGAACGAGTCCGACACTCCCGGCCCTGAGACCGAGCCCCCTCGGGACCGCCTGTCCCGACTCAGCGAGGCCAGCCTCCGCATCAACGAAAGCCTGGACTTCGACACGGTGCTCCAGGGGGTCCTGGCCTCCGCCCGTGACCTGACGAGGTCGCGCTACGGCGTGTTCATCCTCCTCGACGATGCCGGGGGAATGCGGGAATTCTTCGGCTCCGGCATGACGCCCGAGCAGGGACGGAAGCTATGGCCCGAACCGGACCGGGTCAGGTTCTTTGACTACGTTGGGAGTATTCAGAAATCGCTGCGAGTGCGGGACTTCCACAGCCACGCCCGGACGCTGGGGCTTCCTGAGTTCCCCCCGGCCATGACGGCGAGTTCCTTCCTGTCCTTTCTGGCTGCTCCAATCCGCCACCAGGGTGAGCACTTGGGCACCATCTACCTCGACGAGAAGGAAGGTGAATATACCCAGGAGGACGAGGAGATACTGGTGATGTTCGCGTCCCAGGCGGCGATGGTCATCGCCAACGCCCGCCGGTACAGGGACGAACAGCGGGCCAGGGCGCGCCTGGAGACGCTGATCGACACCTCTCCCGTGGGTGTGGCGGTCTTCGACGCCCGGACGGGAGCGCCGATCTCCTTCAACCGGGAGGCGGTGCGGATGATGGAAGCCGTGCGGCTGCCCGACCGTCCACCGGAAGAACTGCTGCAAGTCCTTACCGTCCGGCGCTTCGATGGGCCGGCGGTGTCCCTGGCGGACCTTCCCCTCGCCCAGTTGCTGAGTAGGGGCGAGACGGTGCGGGCCGAGGAGATGGTCCTCAGCGTCCCCGATGGCCGGTCGATCACCGTCCTGGTCAACGCCACTCCGTTGCGCTCGGAGGATGACAACGAGGTGGAGACGGTGGTCGTCACCATGCAGGACATGACGCCTCTGGAGGAGTTGGAGAAGATGCGAGCCGAGTTCCTGGGGATGGTGAGCCACGAGCTGCGGGCGCCCCTGACCTCCATCAAGGGGTCGGTCGACACCCTGCTGGAGTCCTTCAACTCCCTGGACACCGCCGAGATGGTGCAGTTCATCCGCATCATCAAGTCCCAGAGCGACCGGATGCGGGACCTGATCAGCGACCTGCTGGACGTGGCCCGCATCGAGACCGGCATGTTGTCGGTGGCTCCCGAGCCGGTGGAGGCGGGAGACCTGGTGGACGAGGCGAAGAACATCTTCTTCACAGGAGGCGGCCGGAGAAACGTCACGATCGATATGGAACTTGACCTGCCCTGGGTGATGGCGGACCGCCGGCGCATCGTCCAGGTCCTGTGCAATCTGCTGTCAAACGCAGCCCGGTACTCCCCCGAGTCCGCCCCCATCCGGGTCAACGCTTCGCTGGGGGACGACCGCGTCGAAATATCCGTGGCCGACGAAGGCCTAGGCGTGTCACCCGACGATATGCCGTTGCTGTTCCGGAAGTTCTCCCGGAACATAGGCCATGGCGCGGCACGCCAGGCCCCGGACACCGGCCTCGGCCTTGCGATCTGCAAAGGGATCGTGGAGGCTCACGGCGGCCGCATTTGGGCCGCAAGCGCTGGGTTGGGCCAGGGCTCCACGTTCACCTTCACCCTGCCGTTGGTCGGCGCAGCCGTCGCCGCGGTCGAGAGTCCCGCTCTGAGCGTCAGGTCGCAAACGGGGGCCAGAAACCTGACGCGGATTCTGGCGGTGGACGACGATCCGGCGGTCCTCCGGTATGTGCGGGACGCCCTCTCCAAGGCGGGCTATGTTCCGGTTGTGACCACCGATCCGAACGAGGCACTCCGCATCGTCGAGAGAGACCGGCCCCGCCTGGTGCTGCTGGACCTGATGCTGCCGGGCAGCGACGGCATCGAGCTGATGAAGAGCATCCTGGAGATCACCGAGGTGCCGGTGATCTTTCTGTCGGCCTATGGCAGGGACGAGATCATCGCTCGGGCCATCGAGGCCGGTGCCGCCGACTACATGGTCAAGCCCTTCTCACCCACCGAGCTGGTGGCAAGGGTACGGGGGGCCATGCGCCGGCGCCTGGCTGCCTCGACGGGAGAGCCGTCGGAACCCTTCGTGTTGGGCGACCTGGTCATCGACTACGCCGAACGGCGTGTGAGCGTGGCCGGGAGTGCGGTCCATATGACTCCCACCGAGTACGAGCTGCTCTTCGAGCTGTCGGTGCATGCCGGACGGGTGTTGACCTTCAATGCCCTTTTGGACCGGGTGTGGGGCTTTGGACGCTCCGGGAACAGGGGGAGTGTCACCACCTACGTGAAGCGGCTCCGCCGCAAGCTGGGGGAGAACGCCGACAGCCCGAAGTACATCTTCGCCGAGCCTCGCGTCGGCTACCGGATGCCGAAAGGGGAACAAACATCAGGTGAGCTCCCGGCAACTGATTGAACCGCTGTTTACCTACCTTCAATGAGGAAGTGAGGGCTTGGAATACGATGCCGCACCTCGACCTCGCCGTCGTCACCGGTGCTTTCAGCTACACGGGCAGGTACGTCCGCGCACACGCAGGGAGAAGGAAACGTGACGAGGCCGCGCTGCGCACGCAATGAGACCGCCCGCCTGCATTTCAGCCTAACCCTGCCTGGAGCGAATTGACATGGAAATGAGAAAGAAACGGAAGCGATTGCAGGAGATCTACGCCCGGGAGGCGTTGTGCGAAGGTGTGTTCGCCACTTGTGTCTCGGAGCAACGGGCGGAGGGAGTCCTTGACATTTTAGGAGAGTTGCTCTGGTGGCTGGACGGCATCGCTTCATGTAGATGGGGTTGCAGGGAAGGAGACCATGAGGTGGAGCATCTCATAGGTCGAATTTCAGCGAATGCCCCCGCCGCTCTTCTTCTGGTCAGGAGGGGTTACATCGATCCTGCCTTCGGAGTGTTCAGGCAATTGACGGAAACAAGAAATCTGTTGGACCTCTTCACGCATTCCAGTAAGGACTATCAGGAGTGGCTAAGTTCGGATGAGAGTGTCAGGAAAAACCGATACAGCGCCTTCAACGTCAGGCTCAAGCTGGAGAAGCTGGGTGTCGATCCTGTCATTGGAAAGGACGCGTATCAATTGTTTAGTAAGTACGGTACGCATCCAGGCCCAGGTACTGAACCTCGATCCCATGATTCACCAGAAGAGCCGACAGTTGGGACAGCCTACCGGCCCGCCGCAGGCCTTTCCTTCACTGTCGCGGTAGCGACCGCGGTCGTCGGAGCTTTGGTTTTTGGTAGCGATTTGATCCCTCGGGCCAATGTGAAGCGGGATGCTCTAAACGTTGCTAGCGCGGCTTATGAGGAGCTCCTAGGTATAGACCTAGATGCTCTGAAGAAGGAATCTACTCTAGTTCTTGAACCGCCTAGCATCGCGGTGACTGTGGAGACCCACGAGGACAACCCTTAGGGCCTCGAACTCTCGGTCATGTTTGTGGACCCGAGGTTCACAGCCCGCCGAGCCACAGTTCAAAGACAGTTCTGTCTATCGTCAAAATAGGCCCAGTTGACAGGGACCGAACCAGTCATAAGAGAGACGACTCATCTATCCCGGCTCGTCTGGCTCAGCTTCGGATGGCCCAGCCGGGGGTCGGTGCCTAGGTTGCGCGCCACGCCCGTCCCAACGGCTCCACCCTCTCCGGCAGGCTGTTGTAGGGCACGCGATTGTCTAAGAGCCCCGTCCCGGCTTGAATGGACCCAACCCGACCGCCCACGAGTATCTGAGTTTTCCGTGTCTATTAATTCCAAAGAATGAAGGCTCTTTGGTGGACGGAGCCGTCGTCGGCAACCAATGCCAGTTGGATTTGCCCATGACTGCCTCCAACTCTAGCTTCCCAGAACCACTTTCTTCCAGTCCGGTGGTCTCCCTCCCTCGCTTATTCGGCGCAAGATTGACACGCGGCAGATGTCCTGGGCCGCAGCGAGGTTTTCAGGGATCATATCGTCGTACCCCTCCCCTGCGTGTACGGCCTTAGAGCCTATGTTATAGGCGTCCCGCACTGCCTCGAATATCTTGGTGCGCTCGTCCCCCTCAGCTCCCAGATACCAAGCAGCACGGAGGGCCAACCGGAAACTTAGCTCCGCATTGTTACCTTCGTCGAGGAATAGGGACTCAAGGGCGATCCGCAGGTCAATTGCCAGATCAACGCCGTTACTCGCTGCTATGCTCCGTCTCCATCTTTGGATGGGCACGCGTAGCTTTTCAAATACCCCTTGTTGGCAGAGCCCTTCATGAACGTTGCGGACAAGAGGCGCATCCTCTGCTTCTATCAGACGACCGCGCCGTAGTCGGGGGCCACCCATGTTTTGGTCAAGCGCCAACTCATTGCGGTACCCCAGCAAAGACTGGACCTTAGCATCGAACCAATGCCAGCTACAGATCTCCACAATCGGGTGATTGATGGTGAGCGCAAGCGCGCTAATTGCTAGCTCTGTCGAGAGTTGGTGCGGACTGATTGGAATGTAAGGCCCGTTAGGTCCCGCCTCGGCGTCTTCTGACCGCCTTATGATCGGACCACCTGTACGGTCGATACACAATAGTGTAGTAATGCGCCCGAATCTGAACGTGTTGGTATCTACATGGTCAGTCTGCGCCAGCACGGCATCGGGGATCCCCAGGGTCGATTCGCCCCGTGGGTCGCCAAAGGCTTGGTCCCACTCTATGAGTCGGGCACCTGGCCACAATTCGACTCCCTTTTCTCTATGAGACGGGCTCACGCCATCTAGCACGACCACTTGTTTGTACTTCGCTGTTTCCCCTTCGACTAACCGGAAGACGGCGTCAACAGTCTCCGATACGCCGAACAGGACAGCACAACGGACTATAGACTTCGAGAAATTCTCAACACTCTTCCCAAGGTTATCTTGGTAAGCCCGAGGTCCAGTCAACACAGCCACGAATCTGTGATTGTCGGGGTCGGTGAACGGGTCCAACAGTTGCTTAACCAGGGCCACTAGGCGGTTGAATTGTTCTTCTGGCAAGCGGTCAAGGTCTGGGGTAGGTCTAATGAAGTCAGCTGGTAAGGGCATCCGCTGGTTCATCAACGCATCGAACTTTACTCGCTCGTATTCCGTCCGGTATTCCTCGGAGTTCAGGAAGATTGAATCCGGGAGCCCTAGAGAGCGGCGGGTGCGCGCGTAGAACTGCGCCAGTGGAAGTATTTCCTCCAATAGGGATATCAGTTCGCCTCTTGACGACATCTATTTCACCTGAATCAACTCGATCAGTCTTGACTTACGTCCTTCGACGCCCGCGACTTGATTCTGTCCAGCCACCGGCGCCATAGTTCCCTGTATAGGAGACTGGTGCAGGCAGTCATCGCCTGATCAGAGATGTCTGCCCACCTATGCCTCCGTGCCGCTTCGGCGGCAAGGACGGACAGCATGTTTCTGTAAGCCTTCGGGCCCTCATCCCAGACAGCGATGCCCTCGAGCTCATCGCGCCGAAGGCCAGGTGCAATCATGCGCTCTATCCTCCGGCCCAACTCCACGAATGCGGTCTCCGACGCCTCCTTCGACAACATGAGCGAATCCGTATTTGGAGGTAGGTCCGGCAACTGAACCGAGCCGAGCACACTCTCTTCGTCATGGTCGTACAGGTGGAGGCTATCGCTCACCTGGTGGTAGGCTCCACATTCGACGCCAAGCCACCCGGCCATGACCTCCTGAAGACACATGAACTGGACGAAATTGTGCGGGACGCCAAGGAAGAGGTCGTTGCTCCGTATGACCTGTAGCCATTCGAGCTTGCCGTCACGCACCTTCAAGAGCGACATCACATTGCAGGGGATATCTTTATCGACGGGAGTCCCGTCGGGTTGCGGAAGGTCAATGGAAGAGTCCCAGATTTGCAGCACTGCTTGCCGCGTGTCCGAGTTATTCCTCAGTGCCTCGTAGGCTCGTGTGACCTGGTCCACACCCTTGTGGTGGCGAAGCCGGTATCCGTAAGCGCCGTGGAGATGTGGGCCATTGCCCACATACTCGGGCAACCTACTGTTCCACGCCTCCAGGAAGGCCAGGTCGTTTCGGCCCGTCATGATCCAGACGACTTCGGCAAGGGCGAAGGCGACGTTAAGGGGAGGCTGGCGGGAAGCGACCCATCGCTGACGGGGGTCGTTGACGGTGATGGCAGCATGGAGGATTTCCTTGGTCGCGCCACCTCTACTCGGCTGCACTAGTGCACCATCGCCCCTTCGGAATTCCTCCGCAAGCTGCTGCCAAACGTGGTCTGCGGTAGGTCCCTCAAACGACCTAAACATTGGAGGCTCCGGGCGGAGATACCATTTCGTTGATGCCCCACTTGGGCGGATACCAGTAGTTAAGCGGCTTCGCTGTGGGACGATAGACTTGCTTGATGCGAGAGCGGCTGCCAACCCCTTTGACTTCTGGGTGCTTGACGCGGGCGTACTTTGAGACCTCGCAGAAGAGGTTCTGGCAGTCGATGAGTTGCAGCCTCCTGCCCCAGAGGTCACGGAACCGGAGACCGAGGCGGTCGAACTCCTCCTCCTGTCGTTCCGTGACCACTCTGATGAGGTCCGCCTCAGTCAAACCGCCGAGGTTAGAGAAGCACTTGTGGATGCCGTCCAGGGCGCCGGGGCCAGGTACGACGAACTCCATCTCTGAGAAGTCGGTGATCTTGCCGTAGTTCAGGTCGGTCACAAACTGGTATGCGAGGAAGTCGCCGATGGACGGATAGGCACGCAGCAGTTCGAAGGCATCCCGCATCGTGCGTGCATCCGCGATTCGCCACGGCAGCTCATCTGCCATCATCCGCTCGATTAGCTTGAGGTGATTGCGGTGCTTTTGAGCGTACCCAAATGCGCGACCCGCCGAGGGCATGATGTAGGCCGCGGAATAGATGGTACGGCCCTCCGCTTGCGCGTGGGACAGGACTCTGTCGTAGGCATCAAACGAATACGATGAATACTCGATCTCCCCGATGGAAGCCTCAAGAAGCTCCCACGTCTCAATCTTGTTGAACAACTTGAAGAGCAGGGTGCGGAAGAAGACCTCGTCTCTGGATAGCAGCCCTTCGTAGATGACGTTGCGGATGAGGTACTGGCTTACCCGGTCAGAGGCACGGTATGCGTTCGTGAACTTGTGGCGGGCAAGTATGGAGTCGTCCGTCCACGGACGCGGGCAGCCCTCGATCCGACGAAAGAACACCTCCTGTCGCTCCGCTGCGAAGCGCCAGTAGGTGTCATAGACGACGGTCGGCTTCGCCGGCGAAAGGCGCGACTGCCGAGGCGTCCGCCGGATCGGGTCCTCGGGGAATGTCAGCTGGGCGTCCCGCGCGGAGTCCCTGCCCTGGGAGGGCTGTGGGGCGACAGGCGTGATTGCCGCCCACGCGGCGTCAAGGGCGTCCTCAACAGATGAGTCATTGTTTAGCGTAACTACACGGGAATGCAGTTGCTCCCGGGTAGCCAGCTCCCGGTACCCTTCGGGCAATTGCCCAGCAAGGCCCTCACCATCGCCTGGCGTGCCATTCCGACGCTCTACCAGGAAAAGTACGTACGGTTCGACCTGCCCCCAGTGAAGTTTTTCCAGGCCGACCATCGCTTCCAGCGAGCGTTCGGGCACTCCATAGGCTATACCATAGATCCAAGTGGACCACCAGAACCGGTCTAGGACCACCCAAGTCCCATCGCGGAGGGCGGGCAGTATCTGCTCCTCTATCGCGTCCACATGGGCCGCGATGTGCAGCACTTGAAGACTTGTTGGGTTGACGTCTCTGAGGCCAAGTCCAAGGGCGTCATGATGGAGGTCGTAAACGAGGCGGCCCAACGACCCTGGCTGCCTGCCGGGAAACGCCAGGTGTTCGCAGGGAACGCCCGCCTCGCGGAGACGGTTTGCCAGCTGCCTCGAAAGGGTGCTCTTGCCGACGCCGTCGGGCCCCTCGAACACGATCAGTCTGCCCTGTGCTGCTTGCTCCGTCACCGGACCTCCTGTAGTGGACCCAGGATTCCCTCAACGCCACGAACCAGCTCACGAAGGTAGCCCTTTGTCTTGGCACCGCGATTTGCAGGACTTGCGACGCAGCTCACCTGGGTCAGCTGCCTTCCCATCTCCTGGGCCATGAATCGTCCCAGCCGGCACAATCCCAGATAGTTGCCGTACGCACGCTCAAAGATGTACTGGGTGGCGTACAGACCGGTAACCGTCAGCCCGTCAGCGCCCTGCGGTGCGAACGCGACCTGCTGGAGGCAGGGGAAACCCCGCATGGGCTGGTTCGTGTGGTCCTTCGTTGGGTCAAAGATGGCCGCCTGTAGGGCAGATCTACGATGATTACCACCATGCCACGTCTGGATGATGTGCTCCAGCTGGTTCACACCCCCTTTGTATGCGGCATCGTGGCCGTAAGCGATGAGGCGCTGGAAGTAGACCCCATACCTGTTCCGACGGTCCTTCAGCACCCTGGGCATGATTCGGCGGTAACGCTCGTAGAGCATTTGGCGGTCAGCTTGCGGGTTCCAGAGCGAACTTGGGAATATGGTGTTGGCGACCTCATTACAGGAGAGCCCCTTCGCGTCGGCGCCAAGGGCGTCGTCAAGGAGGTTGCGTACCGGCGCCACTTCCATAGGCTGTTCATCGGTGAATCCCCGAATCACGACAGTCAGAGGCGAGATCTCGCCCCCCTCCACTACATGGAAGAGCGCCTTCGCCCAGGCGACGGAGAGATTGTCTTCCTCTAGGGTGAGGGTCCTACTCATCCGCCGCCGCCGCCCAGTGCCGGTACATGGCGCGCCCCACATAGTCGCGTCGAGAGACTCGGACAAACGTAGACCACGTGGTTCCGGCCTCAAGTCGCCCAATCCCGGGTCTGGCGGCCCGGAAGAGTTCTCCGTGCTCAACGGCTGGCGAGGGCTCAAGGCACTCGCCGTCTGCTTGTGCACCTTGTCGGACGAAGATGAGGTCACCCACCTCCACATCAACGGCTCTCCCGATCCAGTTGGAGTCCACTACCACCACTGTCTGTGATGTCTGCGATCCCAGGAGAAGTGACTGAGCCTTGCGGGGGCTGACCTTGAGCAGCGACTGGGCCCGGGTGTCCGGTAAGACCTGGAGCGCGCCTCTGAGATGGTGGATCAGCGTTGTGTACCCAACGCCGAAGTACCCGGCAACCATGTAAACCTGCTCTGGCGTGCACCTCTCCATGCTCCACCCTCGAACCGCAAATGCCCTGGAGACGGCCATCTTGGGCATGAGAAGGGCGCCCGCAAAGCAATCGGCCGCAAACTCCTTGGGATCAAACCGAGGCTTGTCCCACTGCTCAACGAGTTCGTCTATCTCAACTCCATCGCTCCGGTTGTGGTGCCCGAGTTCGTGGGCGCAGGTGAATGCCCGGCGGCCGGGCGGGCGCAACGAGGAGACGATAATGGTCGGACCCGAGGCAGACGAGTACATGCCTTCCATGCTGGGGAGGTCAAGAAACCGGACCTCGATGCCCAGTTGTTCAGCGAGGTCGTACACACAGACCGCGTGGTCGAGACCATAGCCCAAGGAGAGGCGGGTGCGCAGGGCCGCCGCCATCGCCTGTCGGGCTATCGCTCGCCGGTCGTTCATTCGCTGTCGCCTCTCGAGGCGCGGAGCGCCTGGACCAGCTGTAGGACTCGGTCGAGGTCCTCTTCCCGCAGCTTGCTCAGCTCCCTCGCTGCCAGTTTCACGCGGTCGGCAGCTTCACTCGATTCATCGTCCTCCTCGCCCACGATCCACGGGACATTCACCCCATACATCTCGGCCAGGGTGGCGAGTTCTTCAGCAGATACCCGTCTACGACCCGCCTCGATCTCGGACACCGTCGGACGGTGCCATTCCAGGCTTTTGGCTACCTGACCCTGGGTGAGGCCGGCCATTTCCCGCGACAGGCGGAGACGCGATGCGATTGCCTTTCGCCTCTTTTCGTGTTCATTCATCCTGCTACAGCCTTCTCACCTATGTAGGCGCTGAGCGTGTCTGCTATCTCACCGACCGACAACGCCCGTTTCCCATCGCTGGAGATGAAGGGGTTGTACTCTTCAGGTAGATCCACCCCCAGGGACTCCGACAGCATGACTGTCGCTTCCACGCCGCTCAGGCTGTCAAAACCCTCCACGCCACCGACAGGACGGGTGGAGGCGCCTATGACGGCGCTTGAGCGCCCACTCACCTCTTGCACGTGGGCCACCGTTTGGACTACCTTGGTGACGAGCTCCTGTTTGTCCATATTCGCCTCCTTACGCAAGGTAAGAATATCTTACGTCTGGGGTTCAGTCGTGTCAAGGGGGGTGACGGGGATTCGGCATCGAAGGCAGCTCTTGCCCAGGGGGTGAGGATGCCTGATGCCCAAGCGCGGATCTTAGGCCGATGGAGGATCGGCAGACCTGACGTAAGTCATGGGCTGCCCAGTCGTATGTCGTAGACGGTACTGCCTACTGCCTACGATGGCCTTATAATCTTCCTAGCCACAGTTCGAAGACGGTTCTGTCTACCGTGAAAAAAGGCCCACTCTAGAAGGCTCGAACCTGTCACTCGGGTCGTCCCAAACCACCAAGCCAAAGCTCGAAGACGGTGCTAGCTACCGTACACGTCGGCCCACCAACGTGTACCGAATTCATAACTCGCCCGTTCAGGGCGACCTCTGCAGCGTCCGCTCCCCCCATAGGAGAGTCATCCGGCGTGGGTATGGAGTAGACGATGGCGGCTCTGCCGGGCTTGACCTCGATCTCCTTGACGAAGGAGTGGACGAAGGCCCTGGTCTCGGTCAGCTCGCTGGTCTTGAGGAAGTCGCCCATCTCGGCTGCGAAGGTGGCGATGGTGTCGGCGCTGTCCAGCATCACCCGCCGCTCCTTCAGCAGCCCTCTCGCCTCCTCTGCGGCGACCTCCAGCTTCTCCTTGCGCTCCCGGTGCTCCCTGATGCGCTCCGAGGCGTCGGCCATCTCGATGTCGGTGGTCTCGATGACCTGCCAGATGCGGCCCAGCCGCTTCTTCACGTCCTCAAGCTCCTCGTCGATGGTCTGAAGCCGCTCCCTCTGCTCCCGCGCCACGCCGTCCATCTCCTCGTCCAGCAGCTTCACCAGGTCTCGGATGTTGGACTCGGTGAGGACGTTCTCCCTGATCTCCCCGACGATGAGCTGCTCAAAGGACTTGGCGTTGAGCCTGGGGGAGTCGCAGGCCCCGCTGCCCCGCTTCATCAGGGACTGGCAGACGTAGTAGGTGTACTTGCCGCTTGGCCTCGGCAGCGGTCATGGCCCTGCCGCAGGTCTCGCACCTGACCAGGCCGCTGAGCAGGTAGGGGCTGGAGGCTCGGCGGGGATGGACGCTCTTGGGAGCGCGGGAGCGCAGCAGTCCGGCGACCTGCCGGAACTTGCGCTTGGAGACGAGGGCGGGGAAAGCCTTCTCCACCCTGACGGGCGGTGCGCCGTCCTTGGCTTTGGCTCCCCAGACCACGGTTCCGGTGTACGCCTCGTTGCTGAGTATGGTGTGGATGGTGCTCTTGAGCCACCGCTTCCCCCTGGGGCTGGCTACGCCCTCGGCGTTGAGGGCCTTGGTGATGTCGAGGGAGCTCTTGCCCTGTAGGGCCATGTCGAAGATGCGCTTGACCACGGCGTCGGCGGGCGGGTTCAGCTCCAGCGTGGGGCGCTTCTTGGGTCCGTCCGGCACCATGACCCTGTTGTAGCCGTAGGGGGCGTAGCTGGTGACCCAGAAGCCCCGGGACGCCGCCTCCCGCATCCCCCGCGTGACCTCCTGGGCAAGATTCTCGCTGTAGAACTCGTCCACGCTCTCGATGATGGCCTCAAGGAGCTTGCCGGTGGGGGTGTCGTCGGCCTGCTCGGTGATGGAGACGACGCGGATTCCCCTGCGCCTCAGCATGGACTTGAAGGCCACGGCGTGCTCCCGCTTGCGGGTGAATCGCGAGAACTTCCAGACGAGGATTTCCTTGAAGGGGGCCTCGGGCTTGCTGGACGAGGCCAGCATCTTCGTGAACTGCGGCCTATCGGCGATGCGCCCGCTCTCGGCCTCGTCCACGTACTCGCGGGCGACCAGGTAGCCGTTCTTCTCGGCGTAGTCCCTGAGCGGCCCTTAGCTGTGCGGCCACGGACAGGTCCACGTCCTGCCGGTCGCTGGAAACTCTCGCGTACAGGGCTACGGGTATCATATCGAGTCGGTCGTTCATCGGTCTCTCCTCCTTGTTCATTCCTGGTCGTTCTGGCGGGAGCGCAGCCGTTCCAGCCGCTCCCGTCTTCGCCACTCCCGCTCCTCCATGAACAGGCGGATGCCCTGTCGGAGCAGTTCGCTCACGGAGAGGTCGTCCTCCTTCATCACCTGCCGCACCTGGGCTTCCATCTCCGGTGACAGGGAGAAGGTGAGGGTCTTGGACCGCCTGGGAGTGGTCACTCTCTTTTTGTCTCCTGCTGTAGTGTATAGTCTTACTATACACTATCACACCGCCGGCCTTCAACTCCTACCAGGGACCAACCGCAGCCGCCGCAGCCACGGGCCGCCTGCGCCCAATCCCGTCCGAGGCGATCACCTAGGGGTCGAGGACGGAGGAATCGCTGTCCGGCATGGCGATGACGACTACCTTCGCCAGCTTCCCCTTCCAGACGACGGGCCGGGCTATGACGGCGTAGCCGCCGTCGTGGGCGTACCGCGCCGTGCCGTAGCGGGCGGCCTGCTCCGCCAGGGAGCCGTCCGGGAGCGTCCTGCCCCTGCGGGGAACGCCGCCCCTGTAGCCGCAGACGGGGAAGGTGGTCGGCGTCCCGAAACCCCGCGTCCGCCGGGCCACCGTCGCCCGGAGCGCGGGCGTCCCGGTCCAGCCTGCGGGGTCGCCCTTCTCCTCTCGCTCGTACAGGACCGCCATGAGGGGCTGCTCCCGAATGACCTCGGCCAGCCGGATGGTCACCGAGGCGTAGGAGCAGCGGTACTGCCTCTGCAAGGCCAGCACGTCGAAGCCCGACGCCTCGGCCATCGACGCGAAGGCTTCCGGCTGCATCAGCACCGCCGCCGCGAAGCGGTCGGCCTCCCGGCACACCTTGCGGTCCGGCGTGTCGCCGGAGTGGATGTCCCAGAGGGTCTCGTTGATGATCTCGAAGGTCTCGTGGAGCACGGTATGGGTGCTGCTCCCGTCCCACAGGCCCTGGCGGTAGTAGATGGCGTAGTGGCCCCTGGGCTCGCCGATGTGGGCGCCCTTCAGCCCGTCCAGCTCCCGGTCCGACACCTCCCCGAATCCGGCCCGGCTCAGCATGACGCTGAGCTCGTCCAGCGTGGGACGGCCCGACAGCTTGAAGTAGCGTACGAAGCGGGCGGCCAGACGCTCCGGGTCGAGGGGGATGGAGTCGTCGTCCAGCAGGTTGCGGCAGAAGTCTTTGCGCGTTCTACTCATTCCAGCAGCTTCTTCCCGGTGTAGCGTTCGTACATCTCGACGATGAACCGCTTGGTCTTCAGGGTGATGGGGCCGTCGGGCCGGGTGCCCACGCGGAACACGGGGTCGGCCATGACGTAGCGGTAGGCCCGCTCCACCTCCTGCGGCTCGTCGTCCCTGGGGTCGCCGCTGCCCAGACGCCTGGCCCGCTGGAGCAGCTCGTTGACGTCCACCCCGTAGAGGACGGCCAGCTTGTTGATGAGGTTGACGCCGGGCCTGCGTTCTCCCCGCTCTATCAGGGAGAGGTAGGAGCTGGAGACGCCGGTGAACCGCTGCACGTCTCGCAGGCTGTGCTCTCCCCGCAGCCGTTTGAGAAGCGGCCCGATCTCCTCGTCTCCCTCGATCTCCCGGCGCTCGTCCAGGTCCCGTTCGTCGTCAAGGTCGTCCATGCGCCAATCCCCCTATGTGTCGCTCTGTATCACTTTGTAAGAAATCAGCTAGCAATACGGCTAGATTGTTACATCAGAGCAAGCACTTTGTCAAGATACAGGGCATTACGGCCATTTCGCCCTTGCCGGTCTGTACACTGTATTGATACACTATGACCAGATAGCACATACATTCTGAATCTGGCCTGAAGTATACACCACCGCGCCCCTGACGGACACCCCGACGTGGCGCGGTGGGCACCGCGAGAGAGGGTTCGAGAGACGCATCGTGAATAGGAAGCGACGGCTCACCCCAAAGCAGGAGCGGCAGCGCATCCAGGGCCTGCGGATACTGGCCCGCATCATCGCGCGTCACTACCTGGCCAACCCCCACCTCTACCGCAACGGCTCCGCCCCGGCCGACGGTCAGCCGACCGACGGCGGGGAGACTGGCCGGAAGGAGGGCTCGGCATGAAGCGCAGGCAACCCGCTTGCAGAGTGAAGCTCAACCCCCAGGCCGTGTGGGAGCATCTGAACCGGCTCAACAAGACCCAGAACGAGCTGGCGGCGATGGTCGGCATCACGTCCGGCTATCTGTCCCAGCTCATGACCGGGACCCGCCTCCCCCTCCGCCGAGGTGCGCAAGCGCCTTCAGGAGGTCCTGGAGGTCGCCCGCTTCGACGACCTGTTCATCCTGGAGGTCGTTGAGTGAGGCCCGTCACCCTTCCGCCGCCCGGTCTTCTCTTCGGCGTGACCTTCCTGCCTGAGGACTTCGCTCAACGCCTGAAGCATTTCAAGGCGGCCAGCGGCCTCACCTGGGACGCGATGGCCGCCTGCATGGGCGTTGACCCGCGCCAGCTTCGACGCTGGCGGCGCGGCACCAGGCCCAGCGGGGACGGGCTGTTCGCCCTGCTCACGCTGGCGGCCCGGTTCCCCGGCGGCGTCCACATGCTGCTGGGGGTGAGCGTGCTGCTGCCGGAGGCGGACGTGCTGGAAGCCCTGGCCGAGGGCGCGGGCTTCAGGGAGGCGTTCCTGCCCGATACGTCAGAGGCCGGGGCCGGGGAAGACGAGGAGGAGTAGGGGGAGTGGGAGTACAGCAGCGGGTCCACCGGAACCGCTCGTAGCGCAAGGCTTCGATGATGCGGTCGACTTTCGCCAGTGACATACCGTCCATGGTCTCTGCGGTGACGCCCTTGGTCGTAGCTCCCTGGTTTGAGTAGATGCGACGTAGGCCCGCAGGTAAAGGTTCCGGTTGTAAAGCAGCCGATAGATGTTCTCCAGCGGCAATCCTCGTTCTCCGCGTTCGCGTATGACGTTCAGTACAGTTTCGGCATTTCTCATCCTGAGTACCTCCCTGCTGTATTCCGTCGAAACCACCTGCCCCCCTTCGCCATGTGGACGGCTTTCCCGTCCTCGGACTACTACGAGGGCTCCGTTGCCATAGGGGTCTCCCCCCGTAGGCAATCCCGCGTTCCGGTGACATAGGACGTATCTAGCGCGACTTAGGTGCCCCGTTCGTTCCCTTGAATAGACCGCATTGGTCATCGTCCACTCATCGGAGGTGCACTGGTAGCCCTTACATTCCAGTGCAAGGAGTGGCGCCGGGTTACAAGCGTTCTACCGGCGGGCGTCTTCATACACCAGCTGGGGACTGGGGTTCAGGCAGTGTAGCCTTCACCGTATCGCGCGGGCCTTGCGGAACCAGCCCTACAACGCTTTGGGGCTGTAGCCGCTTTACCGACATGCTGTTGTCCCCCTAGGCTTTCGCTTCAAGGTGGGTCGGTTGGCCCAGGGACTTCCTCCGAGTCCCTCTCGATTGGGTCGAGGATCCTATGCCGCGTCACGCGGCGCACAGGGGCTGAACAGCTTGGCCGGGGCGAGCACGTCGTCGTAGTCCTCGACATTCTCGTTGGCCCCGATCGCGGGGATCGTCTTCCCGAGCTCCTTCGTCATGAGCTTGTGCCTGCGGCGTCCGCTGCGGTTGTCTTGCCAGAGCCTGCCCCGCACTTGATGCGGGGTCGTGGCGGTCATGGTGGTTCCCTCTTGGTTAAGCATTGGTTTCTCCTTCTTGTTCTTCGCTGAATAGGGTCATGTGCGCTGACCGGAAGGGCGATAGCGCCCCTCCGGTGCGTCAGTTCGCCCGGTCTTCCGGGTCGGATTCGGACGGCAGCAGCCGCTCCACCGCCTCCGGTGTGACGTAGGTGGGGGTGACCGTGCCCTGCTCCATGTCCAGGTAGAGGCCCATGAAGGGGCAGGTTCCCGCCACCATGCGCCGGACCACCTGAAGCGCCAGCGACGCCATCATCTGGTTGATGGTCGGGTCCTGGTCGGTGAGGTCGAGGGCCGCCGCGCAGTCCACGTCCGGCGGCCTGGTCGACACCGCCGTCAGCAGGTCGGGGCGCTGGAGCGTGGGCGCGGGCGCCAGGTAGCAGGTCTCGCCGGTGAAGGGAGGCTCGTCCAGGGTCACCCGCTCGGCCACGTTGCCCACCAGCACCTGCCCCCAGTTGGTGTCGTTGCCCGCGTCGATGAGCCACCGGCGGGGGTCTCCCGGCAGGCACTCCGCCATCGCCCGCCGCGCGACGGCGTTGTCGGCGCAGCCGATGAGCAGGCAGTCGCCGTAGGCAGGCAGGCCGGGATAGCGGTGTCCGTCGGGACGGGAGTCCTCATCACGGAATGGGTAGACCGAGTAGCCGACGGGCCGCCGGTAGTCCCTGGCCAGCCGGTCGGCGAGGGCCTGGCTCTTGAATTTGCCCACGTCCTGCGCGTAGAAGTTCTGGCGCAGCAGGTTGTGGGGCTCCACCCGGTCGTGATCGACCAGGACGATGGTGGCCTCCCGCCCCTGGAAGAGGCGGCAGAGTCCCTCGGCGACGAAGCCGCCGGTCCCGCCGCAGCCGACCACGGTGATCCAGGGGTTGTCGAGCAGGAATGCGTTGTCCAGGTAGTATGGCATTCAATCACCTCCTTGTCGTTGGATTGCTGTTTCATGCTGACCCCGGCCCTTCGCCCACCAGCCGGAGGCCGGGGTCCGGGCCGCCGAACACCTGGGGCCAGCCCACCGGGGCGAAGTGGCCGTAGACGCCGACCCGGAGACACAGCTCCGGTAGAGGGGTGTCAAAGCGTCCGGCGACGCCGTAGATGCGGAATCCCTGCTCGTCCCGGTCGTCGGTGGCCGAGAAGAAGGCGCGGGAGCTTCCGTGGGAGTGGAACTCGGCCACCACACCGGCTGGGGGCCGGTAGGTGAGGGACGAAGCTGTACCGGCCTGAGTGGGAACCACCAGCTGGTAGGCGTATCCGTCCCAGCGCACGGCGAAGAGCCGCTCGGTGTCCGGGTCGTCCTGGAACCAGCGCAACCCCAACTCGAAGAGTTGCGCCGGGATGGGGCCATGGGACAGCGTCACCTTCTCGGCCACAGAAGCGAGCCCGCGCACCGAGCCGGGAGCTACCAGCACCCGCGCCGTCAGGTGGGCGCTCCGGGACTGGACGTAGACGCCCCCCGAACCCAGAACGTAGTCGTAGCCGATCCCCTGGACGCCGGTGAGACCGGCTGGCCGGTTGACCAGATAGCCCACCGGCACAGGTGCGGCGCTAGCGGTAGCCCCGTCTCCCTTCGGAGACCGCCACGGCGTGGGCCACCGTGCACTGTGGAACAAGGTCTTCAACCGGGTACTCAGTCTTTCCATCTATCTCCTCCCATAGATCTTGCAGGTTGTCGGGGTGCTTCTTCGAGCGGTCCCTGGAGTCTCCGGTAAGGGAGAAGAAGGACCGGAAGAAGGACTCCGGTATCAGCCCCACCTCCTCGGGGAACCGGTGGCTTCCGGGACAGACCCTCCCGTCTCCGAAGACGTTGAAGGCCGGTGCCCGGAAGAGCTGCTGCTCAGGGTCGTTCGGTCTGCTCAGCGCGGCGTAGACCCAGGGCGCACGGCCCGGCGGAGCAGACGAAGACCAGCCCCGGCATGGGAATCCGGAGCCTTACAGGAGGCTTGAACGCCTCCTGTTGCAGGGCCACCGCGTGTCCGGTCTCGCCCTGGTTCCACCAGAGGGCCTGATCCGGCAGCAGCCCCGAGGAGAACCCCAGGTGCTGCGTGAACACGTTGGCGATCTCGTCCGCCGAGACGGTCCTGACCCAGGCGGAGTCGTTCTCGAACCCCCGCAGGAGGATCGTCTCGGCGTAGACCTCCAGCTGGAGCTTGAGGTCGTCTTTGGGCGCGGTAGCCGGTCCCGGCAGGGACCATTGGGTGACATCGGGTTCATTGCTCATCGTCGTTGCCCTCCTTGTCTTGTTCGGGAATCCTCTCCAGCACGAAGTCCAGCATTTCGGCGAAGCGACCGGGGAGGTCCTCCTCCAGCTAGTCGATCAACCGGCTGACCGAGTCCATGAGGGCGCTGGCCTTGCGCCACTCCTCCGTGCCCTCCTCGATGATGTCGTCCTCCCAGGGGCCGGCGAACCCGTCGTACGACCCGTCTTCATAGGTGTGGTCGAGGAAGAAGTTGCCGGTCTCGGCAAGGACCCAGGAGCACGCCTGGGCCGCCCCCTCGAACCTCGTTCCCTTCAGCGCCTCGGTGAGGTCGTCCAGGGGTATGCCGCCCTGGGGGATCCTCTCCAATGTCTCTTGCGGGATGCGTTCGGCGGCTGACTCCAGCCAGGCCACCCGTATCCCGTCGGGTCCTTCGTAGTAGGCGTCGGCGGGCCTGACCAGCAGGGCCAGGGCCGAGACCCCTCGCGGTAGCCGTTCCACATCTCGTGCAGGCCGTCGTAGCCGAAGCCCATCAGCTCGAAGGGGATGCCCCTCCGCAGCCAGGACCAGGGAGGTTCCTCTCCCTCGTCGTCCAGCCAGAACTCGATGAAGGGGGCGTAGAGGGGAAAGTGCCGCTCCCCGAAGAGATTGGCGAAGCGCTCTACCCTACTGCGTACGTCGGGGGCCGAGAGCGCCGCCTCAGCCTCATTGGGAAAGAGGCGGCGCACCAGCCCCGCGAACCAGGCGAACCAGGCGTAGTCGTCGGCGTAGCCGACCAGCGTCACCAGCTCCCGCAGCGACGGCGGACGCCGCAGGAGCAGTTTCGCAAAGCCGCTCAGGAGCGGCGGGGCCGCAGCTTCCATCTCATCGCCTCAAGCAGCCGTCCGGTAGCCGAGGCGTAGTCCTGCGCCTGGGTGCAGGCCAGCTCCACCTCATGCTGTCTTGCGGCCGCGGCGTCCAGGTCGAAGGAGCCGTCGGGCCGTGTGAGCTCCGCCGTGAGCTCGATGATCTTCAGGTCCACCGGCGGCACAGCCGCCAGCAGACCGGCAAGGGTGCGGTTGTCCATCTGAGACCTCCCTAACTGTGGGCGCAGGTGAAGGCCCCCTTGGTGCCCACCCGCCGCTGGAACTCGTAGATCGTGTCGTTGCCCCGCGGGGTCTCCTTCACCGAGGCGTTGGCTATCTCCCCGTAGAAGTCGGCGAGCGTTGCCTTCACCTGGTCGACGCTCATATCGGGGTCCGGGTCGGGGAACTCGCGGTCGTCGTATACGAAGATTCTTGCCATTGGTCTGTCTCCTTTCGGTCGTTGGTGTCTTCGCTTCGTTGCCGTTTGCGGGGAGGCCGTCGCTCCATTGCGACGACCTCTCCCGTGTATCTGCGGTCTAGCGTCACGCGCCGACCGGCTCTTCCTCCCGCTCCTGCTCCACCGCCCACTCGAAGAGGGACAGGGACGGGGCCTGGGCCTTGCGGCGCTTCGGCTTGACCGGCTCCTCGGCCATGAACTCCGCCCAGGAGAACAGCGACTGCTGCTGCTCCTCGGCCTCGTCGTGGTGGCCGTTGCCGTTGCCGTTGCCGTTGACCGTGACAGGCGCGTTCCCGTTGCCACTGGCGTGGCGGCCGTTGGCCGGGACCAGCTCGACCGTCGGCCCCAAAACTTCGGCGTCGTGGTGTACGTTGTGCCCGTTCCCGTTTCCGTTGACCTCGAAGCTCTCAGGCTCAATCTCGACGGCCTTCCAGCCGTCGTCCACCAGCAGCTCCTCGGCGGTGGTCTCGGCGTCCCTGGCCTGCGCGAAGACCTCCTCCACCGTCTCGGCGTCGGCGTCCTCTTCGTCGCCGCTGACGACCTTGCGGGCCAGGGCCATCATCAGGTCGTCGCCGTCATCGCCATAGGCGGCCAGCCCGTCCTCCGGCAGCTCACCCTCGACGGCGAGGGAGCTTTGCAGCTTCTTCGCCACCAGCTTCAGGGCGTCGGCCTGCAGGGTGTTCTTGTAGGACATGAACACCACCTTCACCGGGCGGGTCTGCCCGATGCGCCACGACCGGCGGGACGCCTGCCTCATGACGTAGACCGAATAATCGGACTCCGTCCTGCAATCGACATGACATCCTCAGTCGGGATGGCCAGGGTCAGGTTGACGTTGTTGTTCCGGTCGATGGTCGCCCCGTCCAGAAGGAGCTGAAGCACCTCTCTGCGGCCCTCGTCCGACAGGCCGTCCAGCTTGTCTTCAGCCTGGCTCGTCCACTCGACGATGTGCTCCGCCAGCACCCGCTTCTCCGCCTGCGCCGACTCTCTGGCACGGTGGTCGTCCAGCGCCTGCCGTAGAGTCTCCAGCCGTTCGGTGATGAACCTTCTCTGATGGTCGAGCTGCTTCTCAGTGATCTTCCCCGACACGTAGAGCCTGATGGCGCAGTCCTCCTCCATCTGGACCCTTTGCAGGTCCCGCTCCGCCTTGTCGATCTCCTCGGCCAACCCGCCGCCGTCCGCCTGGGATTCCACGGCCTCGATGCTGGCGATGATCAGGGCCGGGTTCTCCAGCATCTTCTTGACCTCGCCCCAGACCAGCCCCTCAAGCCGTTCCGCTCTGATGTGTGAGCGCTCCCGGCACCTCAGGCCCTCGGTCAGCATTCCGTAGCACATGTAGTAGCGGCGGGGAGTGTCCAGCTCGTACTGGTAGGACTTGCCGTGGCGCCTGGTCGTCTGGCGTCTGCTGGCCCTGCATCCCATGAGCATCCCGCACTCGGCGCACCTGACCAGATGCTGCAAGAGATAGAATATCTTGGTGTTGCGGCCCGAACGGGTCAGCCGTCGCTTCTTGGCCTCCTTTGTCAGCTGCCACGTCTCCTCGTCCACCAGGGGCGGGAAGGGAACCCCGACCCACTCGTCCTCCGGGCGGTCGTATCTCCTCATCCCGTGCTCGGTGGCGACGTGACGGCGCTTGCCGAACCACCAGGTGCCACGGTATGCCTCGTGTTCCAGGATGCGAGTGACGGTGCGGTCGTACAACTTCCCGACGGCTCTGGGCGTGGGGACGCCCTCGGCGGTCAGCTGCTTGGCAATGGCCGGAGCCCCCATCCCTTCGCGCACGTACATGTGGAAGACGCGGCGGACGACCTCGGCCTCGGCCTCCTCAACCACCGGCCTGCGGCCCTCTCCGAAGCCCCAGGGGTAAGCTCTGGAACAAGCCCACCGTCCACAACATCCTCAGAAACGAGGCTTATTTGGGCACACTGGTCTGGGGCAACAACGCCAAGAACAACGCCGACCCGGTGCGGGTGGAGAAGGCGTTCCCCGCCACCGTCACCAAGGCCCAGTTTGACCGGGTGAACAGGATAATGCGCTCCCGCGCCCCCAGGGTCTCCCACCCCCGCAGAGTCGGAAGCACCTTCCTGCTTAGCGGCCTCGTAAAGTGCTACAGGTGCAAGAGGGCACTCTCGGGCCGGTACTCCAGCAGGGGCGCGTTCCCCTACTACGTCTGCCACTCCTTCGTAAAGCGCGCCCCCGGGTCCTGCGACTCGCCCAGGGTCGACGCCCGGAAGTTCGAGGAGCTGGTCGTCGGCTTGGTTCGCTCCAACATCCTGACCGAGGGCAACATTCGGAGCCTGGTCAACGTCGTGGACGAGCAGATGGACGACGTGGCCGGCGAGGAGCGCAAGCGGCTGGAGACCATCGAGTCGGAGCTTACCGACGTGCGGGGCAGGCTCGACCGGCTCTACGACCTCGTGGAGACGACGACCGAGTTCAACATGGCCGACTTCGCCCATCGCATCCGAGACCACAAGGAGCGCCAGGAGCGCCTTGAGTCCGCCGCGGAGCGGGCGAGGGCAATCCTGGCTCAGCGCAGGGCGGTCCTCGATGACGTCAAGACGATCACCACCTACGCCCAGGACATGAACAGGTTCCTGCAAAAGAGCGAGCTGACCGAGCGCAGGGCCTTCATCGAGACCTTCGTCAGGGAGATCGAGCTCCTGCCCGACAACGCCGTCGTCCGCTACACCATCCCCATTTCTCAATCGACACAAAAAACTGAGCTACTCTTGGGCGGTCGACCTGAAGAGTTCTAGGTAGATAATGAAGCTGAAGCTTCCAGCCAGTTGGTTTGGGATGTGGAGGGGAGACCATCATCGAGTTGGTGACGCTGGTGGCCGAGGAGATCGACGCGATGGCCGGGGAGATTCCGGCAGACTGGAGGTCATCGACGCCGAGCTAGGGGACGTGAGGAAGCGGCTTGAGAAGCTCTACGAGGCCATCGAGACGAGCGAGCTGACCCCTAAGAGAGGTCCTGTCGCCCCGCATCCTGTCTCTGAGGCACCGTGAGGAGCAGCTGGAGGCTCGTCCACTCTGTCAAGGGCGGTCCCGTCTCTCCAACAGCGGACGGCGAAGACACCCCCCTATTTTCGACGCTGTGCCCTGCAAAGCCAAGACCGGACGTGGCTGTTTCGCCAGAGCATTGGCCAAGCCCCTCCCGGTCAGCAGACGCCGCCCAGGTCTGTCGAGAGGGACGATTGCGGTCGGCGCAGGGGGCTGTCCTTCACGTCGGCCCTAGCGCTAACGCCCCCCCCCGATTTTTGCTTTGGATAGGCCGGGGGCTGGGTCATGACTCTACTCAGACGCCGCATTCTTCTTTCCCTGGCCCTCACGAGGGCCGCCCTCATCGCCGCCCTGCTGGTCATACCCTGGGCGGTCAACGCCCAGAGCGAACCCACCGTACCCAGCAACGTCACCGCCCGGCCAGTTGACGGCGGCGTACTCCTTACCTGGGACGCCCCCACCGAGGACGCCGGGTCGGTCACCGGCTCTAGTGGGTCGATGTAGATGCCCTTGACGCGGTGCGCGTAGCATGGCAACAGGGCCTTCGGCGCGTCAAGGTTGTCCCCGTGTATGATCAGGTTATCATCCTCACCTGATGACCGACCCCTCAAACCCCCGGACTCATCTGGTTTAGCATCAGATGTGCAACAATAGTACTCGTCACTACACTCCGTGGACAGCCCTATAACGATCTCGCTTTTGGGCTTGCTCTTCTCGTTCACTCGTTAACTTTGCGCCCTGTCGAGCTAGGTCAAAGATGCGCGGATCAGCATCCTCATTTTCGTTAAGCGCTTCAAATCTCCTACGCCATCTTGCCCACATTTCGCTTTCGCTCCCCCTCCACAATCCTCCATTAAGGATGGTGGCCTCTATGACGGCGTTGACCGAATAGCTTGCGTTCAGGGCGATTATTGCCTTCATAGCCCAAGATTGGTTCAGTATACCCGCTAGAGGGGCGAGGTGGTATTTTGTGAGTTGAGGGAAGTCTAACAACTCACGATAGAGATTCAGATCTTCGCCGACTACCACTTGAACGATGTCATCAAATGAACGGTTGCTGTCTACTGGGAGCGCCTCAAGCACACTGCGCCGCTGTCGAGAATTCATCCCCCGCACAGCGTCCTGCGCAAGGTTTAGGAGATTTCCAAAAAAACCATTCCTATGGCTCAATGCGAGGACAAGCCACTCCGAAGCGAGTTCGCTGTCGTTAGCCAGTATTTCACCAACCAAGTACTCGCTGAGCTGCAAGCGCTGGGCATCGTCGAGTGTCGAGCGGAGAAACGCTTGCCGCCATGATTCTGCAAGTGCCTCGTTGATGCTCCCCTTGGGATCTGCACTCCAGTGGCCGATTGCAGCAGCGACCGCGATCCTAGGATCGTCTGCATCAAACATCGCGGATAATGTCTCGGTTGGCACTAATCCCCAGAGCCACCCTGTGTTGACCACATCCAACATGGCTCCTGCCTTCAGCATCGCAGCCGCGAGCAGGTCTGGTTGCGGATTGGAGTGCTTAATGATGATCGATACCGCAAGCTGTTCATACAAGTCTTCGTCGAGACACCGGCGCACCAAGGAGGCCCATCCGGGGCTGTCTTCGGTGACAGCCTTCTGGAGAAATGGCTCAACCACCTTGCCTGGAAGGTTGTGATTCATGAGGGTGTCGACCGCAGCCACTGGATCCGTAAGACCTTCCGCTAGCCGACCGCACGCTGTGCTTAACACACCGCTAGGGGTGTTCATTCCCGCGAAACGTGCCTCAGCATCAATGCGCGCTAGCAATCCGACTATATCCTCAATTGATCGACTTCCCAGCCGCCCGGCGAGGCTACTGGCTAGCTTAAGGTGCTCCTCCACTGCAAAAGTTTGCATTTCCGGGTAGACGGCTTCGAACTCAGAGTCCAGGGTCAGGTCTATGTTGAGACCGAACCTCTCGGTCTCCCTCCGAAGCATATGCTGAACACCCGGATGTTCACGTGTAGCTTCCACAAGGTCTCGCAGTATGCGTTCTGCGAATAGCCGCATGAGGGCCTGCGTCTCTTCAGGCAGCACAAGATCCGGGTCTTCGTAAGCCCAGGCAGATACCACCCCGAGCAGGTCCGTCCATGGCACACTCGTGGCCGTGCGTACTATACCAATCGCAGTGGGCCAGAGTTCAGTCAGTTGTTCAAGAAGTCGTGATGGATATACTCCTCGGACAATGTTGAGTGTCATTCCAGCCCCGGGGTCTAGGGCTGAATAGTCACGCTTGGGCGTAAGTGCAATGCACATCATACGAATAGCAGTGTCATGGTCTTGAGTGCGTTGCCACCAACGATGTGTCGCATGTACGAGGGTTTCTCTCCGATGGAATACCTCCTCGATCTCTACGGTGGGAGCAATTCTGAGCGCCCATCGTCGGAGTTCTGTAGTTGGCCCGCCAGAGCGGAATCCGAGGTCGTAGTCTCCTTTTCCCACGTCGTCCAGCAATCGCGGAATGATGGTGTCTGGCATGTAGAAGAGCGCCGCTTGAGCGACCTCCGTGATTAATTCCGGATGCTTGGCGATCACATACTCAACCTCAGCCGGACCAAGCCCCGCATACTCTGCCCAGAGAATTGGAGAGGACCTGCGTTCTATGTCGAAGACCAAGTCGGAAACCTGCGCTCCCCTGGAGCACGCTCCGATCAGCGTCTTGATCGCGTCGTCTTGATTATCAATATCGTCAAGCAGCAGTTTGTGGTCCAGCGATCCTGCACCCTTGAAGAATATGTCCCGAACGAGTACCCAGCGCATGGGCTCCGGTTCAACTGATACTGCCCCATTCGGCCTTTCTCGGACAATCCCAGCTGCCGCTATACGAGCAATCTTCTGGCTGATTTCGTAGATAGAGACCCCAAGATACTGAGCGACGGTGGCTTGACTAATACCCCCATTGCCCGCTAGGGCAAACGGCGCCAAGAGCCTTTTTGCGTCGCTATTCAGCATCCGGTCGAGTCCTGGGACGAGTTGATTGACCAAAGCTTCACCGCTCACCACCTGCTTGATGTCGCCGGCCAAGCAGAGATGCGCAAGTGTCGCGGCTAGCCCCGGCCGGCCATCCGCCTGATTCCGAATCTCAGCAATTAGCTCGCTCGGCTCCTTGATACCGCAAGCCTTAATGATCTCAACCATGATGTCGGCGTCAATGTCGTTGATGACAAGAACATCCTCGCTGGAGAGATGCAGAGCATTCTGGACAATCTCTAGTTCAGAAAGCCAGCTAGTTGCAATGATTCGGACGTCCGCACCCACCTCCTGGCGAAGTTGGGCAAATGAGTCGATTAGATCCGGCCGGGTATGGGCATCGTCGATAATCACGGCACACGGTTTCAACTCCCGAAGGTCATTAGCAATCTGCTCACGATCTCCATCAACCAGAAACAGCACCTGGCCTTGTAGCGCCAGGGATTGCAGCAAGAAGGTCTTGCCAGACCCTGGGACACCGACCAGTAAGCAGTCACGTTGACGATTCATGAGCCACTGTATCTCGCGTTCCCGGCCATATACAGCGTCGCCTAGGATGGGGCGGTGTGTTCTCGGGAAAACACTCAATGCACGAGGTTGTCCTGTGACACCAAGAAGACGTTTGCACCAATCGGGATTACGGTACAGACGGTACGCGAGGTCGTCCTGGCCATAAGTCTGGACAAGTGAAAAGTCAACCGCCCTAGCCGCATCGCGTAATTTCCTACGCATCCCTCCAGGGATGGGCCGCGATGTGACAAATATCGCTCGATTTGCCTTCCAGCCAGTGAGTTTGACCCTTTCCAGGTTCTGTTTGAGGTTCTGGACCGGGTTTCTGCTAGTTGTAACAATGAGCGGGAAAGGCTCCCCGAAGCCGTCTGCAACAGACCCGTCGAAGCCGTCGTCTTTACCTCCAGGGACATGAATTGCAGACCATCCATCTTTCCGAACTAGCTCGACGGCGCACGCCTCAAACACCTCTGGGTCCAGATGTCCCTCTAACCCTTTCAGAATCAATCGGTGGTGAGAGTCGAGTACACTGCCCCGAGGCCGGGTAATTGCTGATCCGGACGGGCCTTTCACTGCGATCTCCTTGATCCGAGACACCATTGAAGGGCTTACCCGAAGCTCACCTCGTTCCCAGCGCGCCACGGTGTTGGCAGTAACATCGACGGCTTGCGCTAGTTCTACCTGGGTGAGCCCGAGGCGATTTCGAAGGAGCCTAAGTTCGTTGCCTTCCATCACACTTACCTTAACTATACGCAAAGTATAGTTAAGTGACAAGGATGTTGCAAGCGAGGGTTTGGTCCTTGGCAGTTACGCAAGGCTAGCTGCACCCTACGGCAGCTCAGTATGGAGACAGGGCATTGATTTGTTCCTCTGTAATCGAGATATTCCCCGTGGGTCATGCAGTAGCAAGTAGCACATTTGTCGCAGGGTCCGTAACCTCTGCCTCTCAGTTCTGAAGAGATTGAACCTGTCGTGAAAGGGGTCCGTGTACAAGTACCAGTTCCCTTGTATCCGGTCGCAACTTGTGCAAACGTTTGCTAGGTATTTCTCCCCTGCTGTTGCGCTGAATCGCCTATTCAGAGTCACCCCGTTCTCCTGTGCAAACTCTATCTCCTCGTCTGTGAACAAGTCCTGCCACAGGAGCTCACCGTCCTTGACCTAGCACCGGCGACCGGGTTTGAGACCCTATAGGGGTGCTCACACATGAGCGTCCTTATAGGCCCAACCAAACTTGACGATAGACAGAACTATCTTCGAATTGTGGTTGGTCCTGGGCAGGCTCATCAAAGTCTGCTACCGCATACCACGCCGCACAGGAAGCCCGTCAAGGGTAAGGGAAGTCCGGCATCATCTATGTTCCGCTTCCGCTAAGTCTTGTGCGACTAGAGGCTCTATACCGCTCAGGTGTGTTCAGCACCAATCCAATCTCATACCTACGTCGGTCGATTACCTCAAGAAAGGGTAGGATCTGTCCTTCGGGCACTGAAATCTGTTCTCCAGATGTGTCTAAGTCTACGCCTGTCCCTATGCACAGCGACTCCAGCGCAGCCTTGTCTAAATTCGCAGCGTACCCCTGTGTCCGGATCGATGCCAATAGGCTCGCAGCTCGCGAGTGACCAACCGCATATTCTTCTATGTTCGACCAATCTACGTAAGATGCCACCCGCGAAATGGCCTCTACATTTCGTGGAACGGCCTCCGCAATCGCTTCCTCGATCTGGCCTAAGAGTTTAAAGCTAGCCGGGTGGATGATGTGAACTAACACTGAGTCTACAACTACGTCAAAGTCGGCATTAAGTTGAAAGATGGGATCCTCAATAATGCGAAGTGCGTCGGTACCCAATGACAGTATGCGGTTTTGCTTGTTGAGAGCACCCTTGAATTGCGTCGCTCGTCGTATAGTAGTCAACTGTCTACTTTGGTTATCCCAGAATCGCGCGAAATAGCAGAAGGACTTCGTTATCGAAGTTAAAGCGTCATTCGCAATTGGCAGGTTGGGTGTCTGGTGAAGCGCTCTCAGGGGAAGTGCCAAGTCGTCGTCGATTGGCAAAGTCAAATATTCTTCGCTCGCGTACTTTTCAGCAGGATCGAAAATTGGCGCAGGTTCGGCGCTACCCTCCATCTTTTGGCACGTCGCCATCACAATGTCTTGAAGCGCCTCTTGCACCGACATGACGACGGGGATCACAACAAAGCTTCTTTCCGAACCAATCTGGTGCCCTACACCAAATTCTGTAGCTTCAACGTTTTCGATGTCGAAATTCAGATTCACTTGTTCTTCTCCATATAGACAGTATTGCTCAAGCGGTATGCCACTAGCCTTTCGTTGGGCTCCACCGACGAACGACGAGTGATTAAAGCGAAGTTCTTCATGCTTGAACCCTCGCTGTCTCCTTCAGGAGTCAGAACGCTCAGGACGCGGTATCCGCGTAGTGCGAAGACTATGTTCATGTAGTGATAGTTGAGATGCCAGAACAAGAACACGATGAACACTAACGCCGCCATCAGAGCTGAGAAATCCCTCCAACTCTCAACATTCTGACGATAGAACGGAAGAAGGATGGCAAAGAGATAGACGAGAACATGGCCTCGATGATCCTCTATCTTCCCGACCACAAGCGAGCGTACGTCTCTCTGCCTCTTTGCAAGTAATTCTCGACAATGCAGGAATCCCGTAGGTAGTATCGCCATTGCCAGACAACCGGTGATGAAGTACATATCGGGGATTAAATTGGTACCACGGATGCTCCATAGGATGAACAGCGGCGACAAGCTGCTCAAGACCATGATAAGTCGAGCTATCTTTAGACCTTCGGCATGAGGGCCCTGCTTCAGTGGATTCATCCAATTGCATCCATGGGCATTCTCAATCTCATCTATGCAGGATATCGGCGTGTAGCCAGCAGGCCACCCAATTTGGCTTGGATTCTGGACGCACTTTCTGCAAAACGCCTCACCTGGTTGGTCTGTGGTACGAGGAGAAAAGCCACGCGTGGGGTACCAAATACATAAACCAACTGTGAGCCAGTTTCCCGTATTAAGCCACTTGCCAAGTCTCTAATCAGGGGGTCTCGTGGCTTGGGAGGCATGTGTTGATAGACAAGTAGAGAGTGACCTGCCGAAAATGACTGAGATACCTCACGAAGGAAAAGGTATCTGGAAGCTCCTTTCCGGCCATACTTGACCGACTTGATCTCAATCCCATTGTCGGGATCGAAGAAAACTAATTGCCTTCCGTGTGAGAGTCTTAGGAATTCATCGAAATACCGGCGGCGCTCGTCCGCACCGTCAGTCAACAAATGCGAGTAGAAAGTCGTGTTAGGCAAAAGGCCGCTTTCCTCTACGACTCTTATGTTGCGCTCCCTAGAATCCAACACTGCCGAGCGAAGACAATCAAACACGGGAGGATCAAAGCACCTCCATCTGTCTGGCATCCGTAGGTAGTCCACGCGATGGCCATCCCCCCTTTCGTCATTTCGTGTCAACATCCAACACACAGATGTGCTGACCTCTCCGTGGCAGCTCAATTGGCGGAGGAGACCGTATTTGATGTAGTCATATACGTCTCCGAAATATTGGTTCTTCATGTGGGGGCAACCTACTTCTGGCTCATTTGTTGTCTTCCATCTGAGTCTCTCTCTCGATCCCAGACAAGCTCAAGTCTCGAATCCCTTCGCCAATCTTCTACGCGAACCACCAGATCGGCTACGTCCGGAACACTATATTCCACCGCTAGTTCCCACACTTGGTTTCTACTTGGAAAATCCGCAATCGCCTTGAATGTCTCTCTTCCTCTTCTTCCTCCGTGGTAGACAAATCCTGAGTTGATGGCGCAAAGGCTTGTTCGCTTCCCCTGTCGAGTGAGCAAAGCTTCAGTATCTACAGTGAGTACGCAATGAGCCCTGTTGCGGTATGCGTATGCATTCAACAAGTTTGTGAGCCGATTCCAATCTGCCCAAAAGAATGTCTTTCGGTTCAGAAACTCATACCATTCCCCTGGAGTCATGTTGACGAGGTTGTTCGCCAAATCCGAGGGAGGCATTGGCCTCTGATCTCGAATGACGGCAGTCCCATGGATAGGGTGTGTAATCGATTTGCTGTTCTGACGCCACTCGGACTCCATCCTGTGGCGGTCGGTGGCATCAACTTTGAATAGGTCCAGTAGTGCCGTTGTGCTGAGAAGGCCATGCTCTTTAATGCTAGGCCAGCTACCTGCCTCAGCCATGTGATACAGGAGCGGATGTCGGCGCACCAGTTCTTCCGGCGTCACAACAATCACCACCCTCTAAGGTCGATGATGCTTCGGGGATTAAATCCCGTTGCAATCAATGACACGCGGGCGCTGGCCACACGTTCAATCTCATGGATGAAGGATATGGTTTCCGGGTGAAGTTGTTCGAATCTCATCGCTTCTCCGTTTGAAGAAGACAAGTAGTCCGTAAATGTCAGTGCGATGTCGGTTGGGCCGTTAAGGAGGGCGGCCTCGCGCAATAGCACCCAGTCGAATTCTCCTACCCGGCGCAGTCGGTTGGTTGTAGACGTCCGCTCAGCCTCCCTCAACCTGCGGGAGTCTTTTTCGGAACGTCTAGCTATCTCCTCCCATGTCAACTCCTGCGACATGGGTCCGGACGTGCCCCCTTTGGGATTTTCTACTCTGATCGGATAGGAGCGGCAGATCATGAGAATCTTTCTGACCCGGCTCGGGGGAATACCGGCCTCCGCTAGGCAACCTGATACGGTTGTGTCACGCGAGGTCACGTAAGGGTAAGACCCATGGTATAAGCTAAGCGCCGTGCCCTGAGTGCCTTCCAGAAGGATTCGACCATTCTGTGAAAAAGTGGTGTCCATAATCTCGAGAGCATCGCATAGATAGGGCCTGAGGTCTGAAATGTCTTGAGCCAACAGAGTTTTTGTGTTGCGTTGCATAATGCGACGAGCAGTGGCAGCCCCGACCCCCTGCCCGGTTGAACCAATTCCTTCCACGAGAGTTACTTCATTCGGCTTGTCTTGGTCAGTAATGATCATGGCCTGCCGGTCAATTCGCAGGCGTTCGACGTCCACATGACACTCCGCGATCTCATCAAGGAGGACGGCCAGATCCAGGACAGCTCCAGGGCCGATGAGCAGCTTGGCATTACTCTTCCTGGTGCCGGAAGGGAGTAGATGGTGGGTAAAAGGCTTAGGGTGCTCATACACCTTGTGCCCGGCGTTCGGCCCTCCTACTCGAACTAAGAGGTCGTACTCATCTGAGATATAACCAGCGATCTGCCCCTTACCTTCGCTCCCGTATTGTCCTCCGACCAGTACGTCAACGTAGCCAGCTGAATTACTGCCGTACAGCCGCAGGTAGCTCGCTGCCCTGATTAGCACGTCTTCGTTGGTGCAGCGGTTGGTATCTATGACTATATCAGCCACATCCCGCAGGGCATCCACGTGCTGTTCGGTCTGATTCTGACGCACTTGCTCGTAATCCGCTAAATCCCTCCGTTCACGTTTTCGGCGCTCGTCGTACCTTTTGCGCAGCACCTCTGGCGGTGCTGTAACATGTATGTGCGTCACGATTGGCCCAAAAGCATCGCGGAGCGCTTCTATCTGGTCCCTTGTTCTGACGGAGTCTAGAACGACCACCTCGTCAGCTTGGGCTGCTAGTTCCTTAGTCAATTCCTCCAGGACCCAGCGCCCCCGGGTCTGTACGTCTAGCCGGTCCCCTTCTTGTTGCAGATTCGCCCTGTCCTGAGTTTCTCCTCGCAAGCGCCGACCTAGCCACCGGCGCGTCCGATAGACAGCAAACCCGAATCGGTCTGCAAAGTCCTGCGAAAGAGTTGACTTGCCCGACGACACAGGACCGGATATCAGGATAAGCCTATGTATCATGCCAATTTCCTACCGAGAGGTTGCTCCCAGGCCCAGCAGGCCCTGAACCTCCTTGGGAGGTTCCGCTCCAGGAAGATCGTAGATAGTTACCTCAACCCCTCTCCAAACAAGGGAATCGTCGATTAGTTCCTGAATGATTCCCCAGTGGCCGCGCGCCTGACCGAAGCCGATTCGGGGCATGTGCACCGTTGCATTCCGTTTTACAACTATTTCGGCGAGTTGCTCTAAGCACTCCCGAAGAGCCGCATAGCGGATACGAGGCTTAGTCGAAGGGCCGTAGCCGCGTTGTGCCACCATGTGTACAATGCTGAGATCGTTTGAGATATCGGTAATGTGCGTATTCCCAAGACTGAGGTTGAGATTACTTTGAGCGGCCCAATGCCTGAAATCCTGTTGCACAAAGTTCCACTTGGTCCTTACCTGTTTTGAGAATCCTGCTCCCCAGTTCGGTGTCTTGTCGTTGACGATATGAGCAATCACTCGACGTCCCGATCTTCTAGGCTCAGTCGCATCCCCATAAACAAAGGTCAACCTTGGCCTGCCAGGCGCGGCAGAGCGTCTCCTCTGTAAGACTCCAAGCACACGAGGATATCGGTCCCCCGGGTACGGCGGGATTCCCACACACTCAACCCCCAATTCGGGTAGCTGACGTGCCCATCTTTCAAATCTCTTGGTGGTATAACCGACTGCGGTACATTCAGACAGTGCAAGTGATCCGCTCACCTGTAGACTCCACGGTATGTTTACACCCCATGAACGAGAAGGAGCTGTATAGTCGATCCGGAAGTTTGCCACCTCTTGTTCCGTGGCTATCCTGGCGGCCGCGAACACGGCACATGGTTCCGTCGTTCGCCTAGCCATTCGGAGGAACAATGCTTCTGTAGAAACGTCGAACTGCTTCCTAAGTCTCATCAGGTTGTCAATGTCCACAGATTCGTTTTCCAACTCAACCGCAGTCCCAATTGGCATGAGAATCTCTGCCGCAGCGACATTGCATAAGAGTTCTGCTTGCCATGCATCCCCCCGGGAGGGTCCCCTTTGGCGTATCTCAGAACGGTAGTCAGGAAACAACGTATGGGCGATCTCATGCGCCAGGGAAAAGCGGATTCGGCCAGGCGGTCGATTTGGGTTAAACTCAATACGGCTGCCTGCCCCGGAAGGAACGAGCCTAGCGTCGAGCACGTCGTCTCGCGGTGTTACCGGAATCCTCAGGTTGTCTGCTATATGAAAGGGATCAAATGGCGGGCCTGACCAACCTTTTTCGACGGCATCCAGGATGACAGCTCTCGCTTTCTCAATGATGACTGCAACCGGGTCATCATTTCCCTGAGCCAACGCAAGAACCGAAGGATTTGTCCAGTTATGCTTGCCGTGAACCATCGTCGGTCCTCCTTTGGTCTCCAAGGCGGCGCCTCTTACCACCGTCCTTGGCCAGCGAGTCGTTGTGATCTCCATTCCACAGGATGCCCGGTCGGGGCACCCGGTAATAGTTTGCGGGATCTTTGGGATTGGCAACTGGCTTTGCGACTTCTTCTGGATCGCGAATGAAACGGCCGAGGGCGGCTTCACAGTATTCATGGAGTAGCTCTACGCATGTCCATCGGCGATTTGTGCGTTCACAAACCTCACCAGTCACGCAGCTGCCACCGAAGGGGTCAACTACAAAGTCACTAGGCTCCGTCAGCATACGAATGAAGTATTCTGGAAGTTCCGCCGGGAATCGGGCGGGATGCGGCCTAAGCCCCCGCTCTTCACAGTAGCGAAGATAGAAGCTATTGCTCTCGGTGTTGGGAATCGCAACTAGGTTCGGCGGAATAGCCGCACCATTGTCGATGTTGAACTTCTCGCTGATGTCATGTCCCGAGGGGCGCTTCTTGGCCTTGTATCCTCTCTCGAGCAAGTCCTCCATGCTCGCGCTATAAGGTTGGAGGACCCGGCGATTACTTGCTTTAGGCCAGGGAGTCTTGGACAACCACCAAACGGTGTTGATGGCGTCCTTGACGCGGAGGCGTCGCACTGTAACCCATTCGGCGGGTGTTGGAAGTTTCGAAGGGTTCCACCAGTAGAAGTCCTGCGCCAGGTGGAAGCCAATCTCTTCACACAGCATGATGAGTAGCTTGAAGTGATAAAGGTTGCGGGTGGGATAGCCTTTGTTCCATGCGCCGCCGATGTCAATGACTAGACTGCCGTTATCCGCAAGAACTCGATGAAACTCGGCACCAAATGGTTTGAACCAATCAACATATTCGTTGGCCTCAACATTGCCGTAGTCCTTCTTCCGGACTAACCCAAATGGAGGGCTAGTCATGATCAGATTCACGGAATCATCGTCGTAGGTGGCAAGGACGTCCAGGCTATCCCCGTGAATAATTTTACCCAGCGGCGTCTTATGGAAGGTATTGAAGACCGTATGTTTCTTTTCCGTCATGGTCGTCCCCCCTAGAGGTCCAGTCTCTTGAGGTCCATGGCGTGACGAGCTTCACGCGTGAACACATCGACAATCGCCGCAGGGGACGACTCAATGAGGGCGAGGTCACTCTTGTCCAACATGACTATACAAAGGTTGGAATCAGCCATAATCTTGTTGGAGTAACGGCGTGCTTCGCCTCCGATCTCTCCGGTTGAGACCATGACGATGGCGTTGCTTTTTAGGAAGTGCGTGAGACCGACCTCCTTAGCAACGTCGTCGAGCGAAACACGAGCAGTGTTCTTGCACTGTACCTGCCAACGCGAGAATACAAGTCGTGCGCTCTCAAAGATGAGGTCTACTTCCGCACCACCAGTTGCTGAGCCGCGGAGACGAGTTGCAACGTAGGAGAGGTCAATGAGACGCATGAGCTTGAAAGCCA
Source organism: Dehalococcoidia bacterium (assembly GCA_965219825.1). Taxonomy (GTDB): domain Bacteria; phylum Chloroflexota; class Dehalococcoidia; order Lucifugimonadales; family JAGWBF01; genus JAGWBG01. Next base: position 497,370 of record OZ244792.1, read on the forward strand.
GGGCTTCAAGGGCAAGGCCACGGATGTGGCGATTCTCGGAATCCAGCTCCTCGCGGATTTCTTTGAGGGGCTTTCTCAGTAGGGGCCTGAGGTCAGCTTGAGTTTGCTGCTCAAGCTGCTCGATCAGAGGTGTGATAATGTCAGCCGCGAGCTTCTCAGTAGCAGTGACGAGGAACGGTTTGGCCCCCCGGCCGGCCTCCCTAGTACCCCGTTCGAGCGCGATGTAATGAGAATCCTGCAGAGGGTAGAGGACCTGCTTGGGCAGGTTCTTTTCGTTGAATCTAACCCCGTACGTGGACGCGGCAAGGCGTTCGATGTCGTTGGAGAAGTGAGGACCGCCACCTCCGATGTTCGCCAGGACCTTTAAGTAGGCTTTCTGTTCTGCCGAAAAGGTAGCTAACACCTCGAATTCCTCTACATTCAGACCGAGGATCTCGTTGAGGCGCCCCTGGTTTACCCGGTAGCCGGAGACGAATACCCCAGCCTTTTCGAGCCACAGACGCATCGTACTCATGTGCTTCCCGCCGCGCGGGACGTTGATGCCACGTTCTTCAAGCCAGCGGCGAAGCTTGTTCAAGTCGATGTCCTCGCCCGCAGCCCACATGTCAAGCAGGCACTGGACGAAGTTCATGCCCTGACGGTGTTTGAGGATGTGGCGAGCGAAGGCTTCATAAAGGCCCTCTTCGTCCGCGCGGATGTCATAGAGGGCTTGGCCGGTCTCCGTGAGCGTGGCGTCTTTCTCCCCAATGATGCCGTAGGCGCGCATCGACAACTTGGTGTTGTTGGCGAGCTTGCCTTTGTTGTAGTCTGAGGTCTTGTTTCCCGCGAAGTACCGGTCGCGAACAGCATCTTCAAAGGCTTTCCAGTCGGCGGCATGGTCATGCGCCATCTCCAGAAGGACTGGAAGGTCTATCTGGGCAGGAGAGAATTCGCTACCGAAAGGGAGGTCGCTTCGCGCCATAGACGTTTCCTTGGTTAGATATGGTGTCGTTGGGAGCCGACAGGTGTTAGGCGCAGCGGGAGTTGCGTGTCCTCGTCGCGATAACGATCAAGAAACTCCGCAACTGCATTTCGGACGAGCCAAGCCATCGAGACGCGGTGCTTTTCGGCCATCGTGGCAAGTTCGGCATATTCGTTTACGTTGAGGGCAACGGAAAACCGGGTCTTAGCTGCCATAGGGTGCTCTCACTTATGCGAAGGTAACCACTCTGAGCTGTTGTCAATCAGTGTGGTGTATTATGGTTCACTTCGGGCATGATGTCAATCCAAGGAGGGCACCAAGCGATGCTCTCGATGCTCCCGCAGGTATGGCGGAACCTCTCGCCGACACTGTCGCCTTCCTCGTCCTCACCGTGCAGGGTTAAGACCTCCCCGTATTGCTCTCTTGGGTGCTCCGATTGGCTATTGACCAGCAGACCTGTCCGTAGAGGACCGCCTCACCGGTCGTGAGAAGTTCCTCTATTGGTCGTGGCTGTGGCGCCCTTGTTTCTTGTCTACGTTTATTCTTGTCCATGTCAAATCTGGTTGCGACATTCCACGCCGGTTAGCACTCCTCGGTCGTCGAGGAGCTAGGCTCCGATGTAGTAGACACCCTCCTCGTGGATGATCTAGGGCTCGTTGTGCTGGGCCGAGGCGAGATCGAGAAAGGCCTGCACCCTCAACCCTACGTGTCCCACATGTCTTGCAGTGCTCTGACGAACGCCCGCGCTCTTTCTACGATACCCAACCAGTCACTTCCACCACCTGGACGTCTCCCGTCTCGTCCTTATCGCCCTGCCTATCAACATCAACCGTGGGCAGCCCTTTGGGACCGGGTCAGAGCTGACGAACTGCTGAGATGTCCCTTGGGGTGCGATGCCGGTTCAATTTCCCAGTGGGACCTGGTTTGACCCTATAAACCCCACCATGTAAGTTTTGAACTATTCCTTGGCCCCCGACGCGGCTGACCACCAGATTTGGTATCGCCTCAAAGCTGTGCCAGCTATCGGACGCCACCCGCAGCCGACTTGGGCGGGCCGGCTAAATCCAGCTCCTCGGAGTCCCCTTCGGGGTTTGGACTGTCCTTGACGATGGGGACCTTCATTCGACGGACACAATAGACACGGAAAACTCAGGTACTCGTGGGCGGCCGATTTGGGTCCATTCAAGCCAGGTCGGTAAGGCGGACTCAAAATTGGTGTGTCACGTCGTTCCCGCGTACCCTAACGTATCATCAGGCCCGATGAACGGTTCGATTATTCTCAAGCGGGCCTATTTTGACGGTAGACAGAACCGTCTTTGAGATGTGGTTGGGAGCCTGTAAGCCTACTGAGGCCTGGAACCTTCGATAGTATGGCGTGGCAGGGAGGGAGGGAGAACACAAGGGGGTCACTGTGACCCCCTCCCCGTTTTCCGGCTCTGTCTCGCCTCCTCCAATTCCAGCCCATCTGGGCTTGCACCGTCGGCATTCCCTGGCAGAACGCGGGTTCTCCGTCTTCCAATCAACACAAGAAAGTACGGTTCTCATGGGCAGTCGATTTGGATGCGACCGGAGTTGAATTGGTACGGCTCACATCGCTACTCCGCACCCTCAGCGGCTTCTGGAAGCATCACTTCCATGCCGCCGAGAGCCGACAACGCCAGCCGCATGATGTGCCAGACCTCCCCGCCGGTCGGGATCGTCCCCGTACGCCACTCCGTCACTCTCGACGCCGAGACGCTCGGCGAACTCTTCCCACGACAGGCCGGTGATCTCCATGAGCTGCTCCAGCCGCTGGCCGAAGTCCTTTGGAAAGAGCTCCGGGTAAGAGTCCTCTACCTGTCCATGTTCGCCCATAGTCCTACCTCCTTCTCTGTAGACCACTATCAAAGCTCCCGGTTCAGCAGAGCGTCGTGACCCTCCGGCATACGCTTCGCAAGTGCCGCCACCGGCAGCATAGCACCACCGCCGGGCCTCCCTCCACAACTCGACGCAAGAGCGATACAGGGTTTCGAGGAGCGCCGAAGCCTACGATGCCTCCCGCCCCTTGCTCCTCTCCATCCGGTAGCCGACGCGAGGCTCGGTGAAGATGTAGGAGGGGTAATAGGGAGATTTCAGTCCACCGGGAGCGGCAGTCGGACCCACAGAGGCATGTGGTCGCTCACCTTATGCTCGAACCTGGCCGTGAAGTTCGATCTTTCAGCGGACGAAAGTTCCAGGTAGGGACGATCCAGTATCGCCTCGCTGAAGAGGTTGCCGAATTCAAACACCCCGTAGTCCGGTCCTCGCAATTCGGCGCCCATCGTCGCGTTGTCCATGTACGTCGGCAGACGCAGGTCTCGATTGAACAGTCCGATCTGATCAAAGGTCTCCGACATTCTGGCGTTGGTTCGGAAAATCTTCTCGCGGTCCGGGTGGACATCGAGGAAGGGGAAATTGACGTTGGCTCCATCCAGATCGCCGTTCAGGGACTTAATGCGCTGCTCTATCCTCGTCCGGTCCCTGGCGGGATTATCGTAGTCCAAGTTGAGGTCGCCCATCAGGATGAAGTTGGGGTAGTAGGCATGGCTCTGGGTCTTGAACCGGCTCATAATCCAATCGACCAGGGCATTGAACTCCTGGCGCCGGTCGTCGATGTAGTTCCCAAAGTACAGATGGGCGTTGACGGCCATGAGCTCATACGGCCGAGTGCCTGGATGCCCGGGTATGCGGAATGCCACACAGAAGGGCTGGCGGATGAAGGACAGGAAGACACTCAGCTTGAGCCTGGGCTTGGTCCTGCGACTTCCCGACCGGTAGTCAGCTAGCTTCTCTGCGTAAGGTCCCAGGTCTCCGACGAACGCCTCGTAGTTGTCGGCAATGGAGTCGATGATCTTGGTACGGTCGAAGGTGACATCGCTGGACACCTCCATCCGCTCCACCGTATTCCATCGGTAGATGAATCCAAGTCGCTCACCCAGTCCCGGCTCGCCAGGGAACACTCCGGTCAGGTCCGAGACCACCAGGCTGAACTCCGGTCCAAGCAGGGACATCAACCGCCGCAGGCCGCTTAGGTCGTCCATGATCTCCTGTACCGCCAGCAGGTCGAAGGTGCGGCAGACATCCGCCAGGAACTCCCAGGTGTCGGGGCTGCGGCTCCGGGACGATCCCAACTTGCGTACGTTGAACGACCCCAGTAGAACCGAGCCGTACTCCCTCTGTGGCAGGCCGTACCGCTGCGGGTCTTCTTCCAGTCTGGCCCTTATGGGCTTCCATTCGGCTGGGGTAAATTGCTTTGCCACGTTGCGCTCCTTTCCTATTGAACCGTCCCCGTGCCCATCATTTCGCAGTGGCCGTCGTCACGAGGCGTTGTATCTCAAGTGGTCAAATCTCATCACCTGGGGCCACGCATCCAGACCCTGTTACCCACAGCACAGCCGTTAGAATGACGTAATGTGATCATCGGGTCAGAGCACTCGCCGAACAATGCCAACTATCGCGGCAATGATGCACAGGGCTATCAGCAGCAGCACAATAATGCCCCCGGCCAAGAATGCAGTCAGGGACTGAAAACCTCCCGTGGCGCGCGATTCGTTGAAGGACTCGTCCAAGTAGATGGCGGCCCCCAGTCCCAGAACAGCACCAGAAACGACTCCATACAATACGTTAGCGCCAATGGCCCATGCCCATAAGGAGGCGGCAAGGACCATCAAGCCGCCATATAGCGCTACTCTTCTGAGTAAAGTGGACCGAAGTATCTTCATGCTGGTTTCCCCAGGAGAGAGCAGTTCTCCGATGCCAGCTGGGCCTGTTTTGACGGTGGGCAGTGCCATCTTCGAGAAGTGGCCGGGAGGATTGTGGGCCTACAAGGGCCCTTGGCTCTGCCATTATGGTGAAACAGGACAGGAGCACGCAACATTCGCGGTAAGACCACCCTCGAAGAGGGGCAACCGATGGCTATCGGCACTTTCATCACCTCGGCTTTGCACATAAAGTAAGCCTCCGGACAAAACTGAGGGTTGGACGGGTCCTGTGCACGGTAGTCCCACGTCTGCCGTGGCAGTGTGCTCCCCGACGTTCACCCCTCCTCCTGTCCCAGACCCTCCGCCTTCGCCATGCGGTAGCCGACGCGGAGCTCGGTGAAGATGTACTTGGGGCTGCCCGCGGTGTCGCCCAGCTTGCGGCGGAGGTTCTTCACGGCGGTGCGCACCGGCCGCGAGTCGCCGGAGCTTCCCAGGCCCCAGACCCGTTGCAGTAGATGGTCGTGGGTCAGTACCAGACCGGCGTGGACCGATAGCTCGACGAGCAGCTGGTGCTCGATGGCGGTCAACTGGATCGGCTGTCCGCCCACCGTCACCCTGCGCTCGGCGTAGTCGATGGTCAACTCGCCCAGCACATAGGGTTCCGTGGGTTCGGGCCGGGCGGCGGCCCCCCGCCGGCGCAGGGCCGCTCTGATCCGCGCCGCCAGCTCCGTCGGAGAGAAGGGCTTGACCACGTAATCGGCGGCCCCCGTATCGAAGGCCCTGGCGATAACATCGTCCTGGCCGTACACCGACAGGAAGATGACCGGCACGTCGGCAATATCGAAAATGCCCTGCATCAGCTCGATCCCGTCGGTCCCCGGCAGCATCAGGTCGAGCAGCACCAGGTGGGGCTTCTCCGCCTCTATGAGGCGTCCCACCTCCTCCGGGTCGGCGGTCACTATCGGCGCATAGCCCAACTTGGAGAGGGCGTCGCGGACGTGCCTGAGCGCCTGCGGGTCGTCGTCCACGACGAGAATGCGCTTCTGCCCACGCTCCGCCCCCTTGCGGCGGTCGGAGCGCCGGGCGGGTCCGGCTGCCGCGTCAGTCCCGGCCGCCACGAGCACCGGAATCGTAAAGGTGAACCGCGCCCCCAGACCTTCTCCGTCGCTCTCGGCCCAGATGCGGCCCCCGTGGGCCTCCACGATCCCCTTGCAGATGGCCAGGCCCAGCCCCGACCCCCCAAGACCGCGCCCCAGGTCCTCGCTGCCGCTCCGGGAGAACTTCCTGAACAGGTGGGGCAGGCGCTCCGCCGACACACCCCTGCCCTCGTCGGCGACGGAGACCGCGACGTGAATGTCCTCCCGCACGGCGGTCACCCGGATGGAGGACGACTCGGGCGAGTGCCGGGCGGCGTTGGAGAGGAGGTTGCCCAGGACCTGGACGATGCGCCGCCGGTCCGCCATGACCCAGGGCAGGTCCGGCGGCAGGTCGATGAGGAGCTGGTTCCCGCCCCCTGCGCTCAGGAAAGCATTCCTGGCCTCGTCCACCAGCACGGCCACCTCCGCCGGTCCGGGAGCGACCGGCAGCGTGCCCGTCTCGATCCGGGCCACGTCCAGCAGGTCGCTGATCAGGCCGCGCATCCGGCTGGCCTCCCGTTCGATGATCCGGTGGAACTGGCGCATCTCGGCGGGGTCCAGGTCGGGCTCATCGTCCAAGAGGGTGGTTGCCGAGCCCCGTATGGAGGCCAGCGGCGTTTGCAGCTCGTGGCTCACCATCCCCAGGAACTCGGCCCGGAGCCGCTCCAGGTCCTCCAGGGGCGTCATGTCCTGTAGGGTCACCACCACGGAATCGACCTGACCCTCCTCCGAGTAGATGGGCGTAGCGTTGACCAGGGTGGTGACGCTCCGCCCGTCGGGGATTTGAATGACGATCTCCTCGGCGCGCACCGTCTCACCGGTGCTCAGCGCCTGCGCCAGGGGGAACTCCTCCAGGGAAATCTCCCGTCCGTCGGCGCGCCGGAAGGTCAGCACGCCCAGGAGCTGCTCCAGGGGGCGTCCCGGCGTATGCAGGTCGTTGACGATCCTTCTCGCCTCCCGGTTCAGCGACGCCAAGGCCCCGGTCGTGGCGTCGAACACCAGGACGCCCACCGGCGAGGTGTTGATCAGGGCCTCCAGGTCGGCCCTGGCCCGCTGTTCGTCCCGGTGCCTGCGGGCGTTGACCACGACCATCGTCGCCTGGGACGCGAACATCACCAGCGTCTCTTCATCTTCCCGGGTGAACTCCCGGCCGCCTTCCTTCTCGGCCACGTAGAGATTGCCGACGTGCTCGCCCCGGTGACGCATCGGCGCTCCCAGCAGGGTCTTGATCGGCAGGTCGGGAAAGCCCAGCGACCTCATTTGGCTGGCGACATCCCCGAATCTCAGGGAGCCTTGAATCGAGCTAAAGTACTCGAAGAGCGCCGGGCCCTCCGGCAGGTCCAACATCCGCTGCTGCTCTTCGGGAGGCATGCCGGAGGTGATGAACTCCAGCAGTCGGCCCGATTCGTCGAAGGTCGTAATCCCGCCGAACCGGGCGTCGGTCAACGACCGGGCGCTGTCCATGACCTCTTGCAGCACCGTGTCCGGGTCCAGGCTCTCGTTGACGCGGAGGCTGGCCTCGCTCAACCGGGTCAGGCGCTCCCGCAGCGCCTCCATCTCCCGCCGGTGCTCGTCGGCTTCCTTCATCGGCCCTCCCTGACCCGGACTGCGGACGCCACCCGGCTCCACATCGTCACGCGCCCGGCCGGATGCGGAGATCGGCTTCGAGACGCCCTCGGCCAGCCGGCCTCAATTGTACCAGTCTGGCGAAATACTCACAATAGCATCACGGAAATAGGGGTTGACAATCACGCTGGACTCACACGAGTCGTCTAAGATGTCCATTGGGCTCGTGCGCCGTCTGGTTTCGCTTGCCAGGAGCGCCTGCTCCTGAGCGCCCGTGGGCAGGCTCAAGGTCTCCCATTCCCCGCCGGCCAACGTCCGCACCCGCCATCCAGACTTTGCAGCAGCCGAAAGCGAGGTCAGCATCATAATACGCAAACTGTCATTTGCCGTCCCGGGCGCGCTGGCCGCATTCGCGCTCATCATTCTCTCCGGCGTCCCGTTGCCCTACGCGGCGCACGCTCAGTCCTCGCCGTCGGTGGCGCTCTCCCTCTCCTCCGACACCGCGGAGCAGGGCGGGGCCATCACTGCCACCATGTCCTTCGGCAACCTGACCGAGGACTCCGACAGGAGCACCACCGACTACATATTCCGCGCCGACGTGGTGGATGCCAACGACGCTGACGCCGATGCCTGCGAGGGCTACGGCCTGGGCGTCGACCGTTACATGTACCAGGTGGACGAGGACCCGGAGGTCCGCACCGGGAGAATGTCCGCCCGCTGCCGGGAGGGGGACTACGCCGTTATAGCCATCATAGCGTCGGCGGCGAACGTGGAACTCGCGTCGGCCACCGCGAGATTCACTATTACAGCGCCAACGAATGAGCCGTGTTCAGGAGGGGGCTATGACCCAACGCCGACAGCGGTAGCGGTGACGTCCGTTCCCATCGTGGTTGAGTCCACGACTGCGGACTACTTCGTGCTGTACGTGAGCCACGATGTGGACGGCGCGGAGGTGGAGGTCACGGTCTCGGTGAAGAAGGGCGGAGACGGCACGACTGCCCTCGCCGAGAATCTGGCGGCGCTTCCCAAAGAGCGCTACCGGGTCGAGAAGTATCTCGTCTCTGACCCGGCCGACGTCGACGGCGACTGCATCGACGACATCACCGAACTCGGAGACCCGGTGGGCATGAACCCGGTGAACCCCGCCGCCGCAATCGAGCTCAGCAAGGGCGCCGTGGCCATTCCCGATCGCGCAACATTCGACGCGCTCTCCCTCGCCGATTCTCCGATAATCAAGTTCACTATATTCGGCGCGGACACCTACAGACCGGGTGTCTACTTCCAGAACACCAATACGTACAACAGCCATTTTGACTTCCTGCCTGCTATAGGCATCGATCCGTACATGCCCGGGTTGCTCAGCGGTTATCTGGACTATGCCCCGAGATTCTTTGCCCCCGACGGCAGTCCAGGACTCTACGTGTACATGCTCAATTACGGACAGCCCTTCAGCCTTGTGGATCTCTCCCATACAATGCTCGCCGCCAGCATGCCGCTGCTCGAGGACGATCTGGCCTATTACCTGCCGAACGACAAGCTTCCGGCTTACCAGCACGAGTTAACGCTCTACGAGGCATCCCGAATCAACCTCGTGTTTGACGAAGACATCGCACCCAAAAGTGATTTCAGCTCGTTGAACCAGGCGGAAGGGTACGGCTTTCTGCGGATCATGGACCTGGAGGAGAGTCCCAATCCCCGGGACGTGGTGATCTACGACGCGCTGCCCAATGAGCTTCCCCGCGTCGCCGGCATCATCACCACCGTGCCCCAAACGCCGCTCTCCCATGTGAACCTTCGCGCCGTCCAGGACGGCGTCCCCAACGCCTATATTGGCGACGCTTACAGGAGCCACATCAACTCTTTCGCCGGCAAATACGTCCACTACGAAGTGATGGAGCATACCTACTCCCTCCGCGTAGCCACCCGCGCGGAAGTCGATGCCCACTTCGCGTCTTCCCGGCCCGGCAAGAAGCAGACGCCGCAGCGAGACCTCTCGGTCACTGAGATCACCCCCCTCAGCGAGGTTGATTTCGAGGACTGGAAGGCCTTCGGCGTCAAGGCGGCCAACGTGGCCGTATTGGGGACGTTCGATTTTCCGGAGGGGACCGGCCCCGACGGCTTCGCGGTCCCGTTCTACTTCTACGACGAGTTCATGAAGCACAACGGGTTTTACGACGACATCAAAGAGATGCTGGCCGACGCCGGTTTCCAGGCGGACCTCGGCGTCCAGGAATCCGGTCTCAAGAAGTTGCGCAAAGCCATCAAGAAGGGTGAGACGCCCGGGTGGATTATCGACGCCCTTACCGAGATGAATGAGTTGTTTCCCGAGGGGACCAACCGCCGCTACCGTTCCAGCACCAACAACGAGGACCTCCCCGGTTTCAACGGCGCGGGACTGTACGACTCCAAGACCCAGAAGCCCAAGGAGGACGAGGAGGACATCGCCAAATCCCTCAAGCAGGTGTACGCCAGCCTGTGGAACTTCCGCGCCTTCACCGAACGCGACTTCCATCGCATCGACCACCTTACGGCCGCGATGGGGGTCCTGGTTCATCCCAACTACTCCGACGAGCTGGCCAACGGCGTAGCCGTCTCCTTCAACCCCGTGTACAGCGGCATCAGAGACGGGTGGTACTACGTCAACACGCAGATCGGCGAAGACCTGGTCACCAACCCCGACGCGCTCTCGGTGCCGGAAGAGATCCTATTGAACCCGGCCGGCGGATACTTCGTCCTTCGCACCTCCAACCAAAAGCCGCCGGGACAGCTTCTCATGAGCAACGACCAGTTGGACCAGCTGCGCAGGCACCTGGCTGTGATTCACAAGAAGTTCGCAAAGCTGTACAACCCCGGACCCGATGAAGACTTCGCCATGGAAATCGAGTTCAAGATCACCAGCGACAACGTCCTGGCGATCAAGCAGGCCCGCCCCTGGGTCTTCGGCCCCGAACAAACGGTACCGGCCAGCGCCACGCTCAGCGACCTGACGCTGAGCAGCGTATACATTGGCACGTTCGGCCCGGCAACCACTGAGTACACCGCCGACGTGGACAACGACTTGACTGAGACCACGATAACGGCCACGGTGAACGAAGCCGGAGCGACCTACATTGTCAAGCTGGGCGGCGTGGCCGACTCTGACGGGACTGTCTCCTTGTCCGTGGGCAGCAACGTCATCACCATAGAGGTGACGTCGGAGGACGAGCAGACTACGAAGACCTACAAGGTCACCGTCACCCGCGCCGAGCCGCTTTCCACTGACGCCACGCTGAACGCCCTGGAACTAAGCGGGGTCAGCATAGGGACGTTCGACCCGGCCGCCACCCGGTACGCGGCCAGCGTCGCCAATGACGTAACGGAAACCACCGTCACCCTGACGAAGAGCCACGATAGGGCCACCTACGTAATCAAGCTGGGCGGAGCGGAGGACGGCGACGGCGTGATCCCGCTGGCCGTGGGCGAGAACGTCATCGCCGTCGAGGTAACCGCCGAGGACGGGCAGACGACCAAGACCTACGCGGTAAAGGTAACCCGCGCCGAGGCTTCCCTCCCGGTAACGGTTGATCTGTCGCCCTCCGGCCCGATGACGGAAGGAACGGAAATCGCAGTCACCATGACCTTCGGCGGCCTGACCTTCGACACCGACCGCTCCACCATCGACTACACTTTCCGCGCCGACGTGGTGGACTCGGAGAACGGGGACGCCGACGGGTGCGAGGACCAGGCCAATGGCTACGGGCTGGGCGTGGACCGCTATATGTACCAGGTGGACGAGGACCCGGAGGCCCGCACCGGGACCATTTCCGCCGACTGTCCGGCGGGGGACTACACCCTGCGGGCCAGCGTCTCCTCTCCCGACAACGTGGCGTTGGTCTCGGCCAGCACCAGCTTCACCGTCTCCAACCCGCCTAAACAGCAGCAGCCGGAGCCTGCCTCCACCGAAGCCACGCTGAGCGGCCTGACACTGAGCGGCGCGCTCTTCGCCTTCGACCCGGCCATCGAGAGCTACGAGGTCAGCGTCGGCCACGAGGTGGAGCAGACCACCATAACGGCGGAGACCAACGACGAAGCCGCCAGCTATGAAGTGGCGCTGGTGCTTTCCGCGAGCTACGAAGACGGAACCGTCGGCCTGGCCGTGGGCGCCAACCTCATCGTTCTCCTGGTGACTGCTGCGGATGGGGAGACGATGAAGACCTACACCCTCAATGTCACCAGGGCCGAAGCCGCGACGCCTTCCACGGACGCCGTGTTGAGCGGCCTGACGCTGAGCGGTGTGGACATCGGTACGTTCGACCCGGCTACCAACAAGTACGACGCCGACGTGGGCCACGACGTGGACGAGACGACGGTGACCCCGGCGACGAATGACGACCGGGCCACCTACGCAATCAAGCTGGGCGGCGTGGCCGACGCGGACGGGGTGATCCCGCTGGTTGTGGGCAGCAACGTCATCGCCATCGAGGTCACCGCCGAGGACGGAGAGACGGCGAAGACCTACACCGTAACCGTCACCAGGACCGCGCCGCCCTCCACCGACGCCACGCTGAGCGGTCTGGCGCTAAGCGGCGCGCCCTTCGCCTTCGACCAGGCCATCGAGAACTACGAGGTCAGCGTCGGCCACGAGGTGGAGCAGACCACCATAACGGCGGAGACCAACGACGAAGCCGCCAGCTATGAAGTGGCGCTGGTGCTTTCCGCTAGCTACGAAGACGGAACCGTCGGCTTGGCCGTGGGCGCCAACCTCATCGTTCTCCTGGTGACGGCTGCGGATGGGGAGACGACGAAGACCTACACCGTCACCGTGACCAGGGCCGACGCCTGACGGCCCGCCCGACGCGCCGGGGACGCCCACCGGCGAGGTGACTAGGCGGGGTCAGATGGGAGAGGTGGAGCGGACCGCCAGGTCCAGCAGCTTTCATCGTCACCGCCGTATGAACCGCCCGCTCGAACAGCAGCCTCTTGGGCCGCCCATGTCCTTTAAGGGAGCGCCCCCTCGACAGCGAGAGGGCGGCAAGCCGAGGCATTGAGATCTCTCAGAAAGACCCTCAAAGTTTCCAAAAAGTTTCCTGCTAGGCTGACATTACAGCGGGGCGGAAAAGCCCGGCGAGTCTAGAAAACGGGAGGCAAAGGAATGAAGATGAAATGGTTACCAATGGGGCTGGTTGTAGGGCTGCTGGCCATGGCCATCACCGGCGGCGTTGCGCTGGCTTCAGGCGGGGGCAATGGAGCGGGAGGCGGAGACGCCGCCGCGGAAGTGGTCGCGGAGCAGAAGGACCCGCTGCCAGCCAAGGTTGCGGAAATCCTGGGGACCGATTCCCGGACCACGACCGACGCGATGGCCCGGGTTGACGCCGAGATCGAGGCTGAGCACTTCGACGCGTTCCTGGAGGAGGCCGTGAAAAGCGGGCGCATCACGGCGGAACGGGCCGACGCCATCCGCGCCCAGGTCAAGTCCGGCGACTACTCCGGGCTCGATCAGCTCTGGCTGGACAGCTACGAGGAGGAGTGCGGCGGAGAGGCCTGGTTCGAGGAGCCGGAAGGGCCCTCGCACCAGGAATACACCAACCGGATCGGTGCGATCCTGAACGTGGACGGCCAGAAGGTTGCCGACGCGATGGACGAGGCTTTTGAAGAGCCGGTCGTGGCGGAGGCTGAGGGTGAGGATGGAGCAGGTCCCGGCGAAGGACAGGACTGGCTGACGGCAAGGGTTGCGGAGATCCTTGGCGCCGACCCCCAGGCCACGGCCGACGCCATGGCCCAGGTTGACGCCGAGATCGAGGCTGAATACGTTGACTCGTTCCTGCGGCAGGCTGTGGAAAGCGACCGCATCACGGCGGAACAGGCCGACGCCATTCGCGCCCAGGTCAAGTCCGGCGACTACTCCGGGCTCGACCGGCTCTGGATGGACAGCTTCGACGACGAGTGCGGCGCAGACCTCTGGACCGGGGAGCCGGAAGGGGTTTCGCACCAGGAATACACCAGCCGGATCGGGGCAATCCTGAACGTGGACGGCCAGAAGGTCGCCGACGCCATCGACCAGGCTCTCGAGGAGCTATACCCCGAGGACCTGGACACCTCGGAGGACTGCGAAGAACTTGCGTTCACCGATGAGCTACCTGACGAGGCTGCCGCTGACGGCACAGCCGCCAACTAACCCCGGCGCCGCCACATAGCGGACCGGGCTAGAGGCCGGGGCGGGTTTTCAGGCCCGTCCCGGCCCATCGCTGCCCGTCCCCGGCAGGACCGAGACTATCCCGGAGCGAGATAGGGCAAGGTCCATATAAGGACGGATATCGAATCGGACTCATCAGAGAGAATATAATTCCAGCCGGCATCTCAGCCCGATAGTACAGGGCCGGAAAGCAGAGGCCAACGATGACTTCGAGAAATGTCAAGGACAGTGGAGGAGAAGAGAAGCCGTTGGTGCTGGTCGTTGACGACGACCCGCACGTCGCTGCGCTGGCGCGGATTCATCTGGAGCGGGACGGCTTCCGTGTGGCTGAGGCCAACGACGGGACACTGGGGCTGGAGCTGGCGAGAAGGGAACACCCCAGCCTGGTGGTGCTGGACCTGATGCTGCCCGGCCTGGACGGGTTTGAAATCTGCCGGAAGCTGCACCTGGAGTCGATGGTGCCCATCATCATGCTGACGGCGCGAGTGGAGGAGACGGACCGGCTGGAAGGACTGGACCTGGGCGCCGACGACTATATGACCAAGCCGTTCAGTCCCCGCGAGCTGGCCGCACGGGTGCGGGCCGTGCTGCGGCGCGCCGACCGGGAGAGCGCCCTCTCCGCCCACCCGGAGCTGTCGTTCGGTACGATTGCACTCAACCTGCGCACCCGGCAGGCGTCGATGGACGGCGCGGAGCTCAAGCTGACCCCGACGGAGTTCCGGCTGCTGACACTGTTGGTGCAAGAACCCGGCCGGATATTCTCCCGCGACGAGATCATGGACCGGGTCTTCGGTTACGATTTCGATGGGTTCGACCGGGCGGTGGACTTTCACGTGTCCGCACTCCGGCGCAAGCTCGAAGCCGGATGCAAAGGGAGCGCCAAGCACATCGAGACCATATACGGCAGCGGCTACCGACTGCGCAGCACCGGGAGCGCCTGACTTGGGTTCCGGCCCGTTTCCCGGCTTTTTCTCCAGCCTGCAATTACGGCTGGTGCTGGGGTTCGCCCTGGTCCTATCCCTGGCTCTGGCCCTGGTGGGATTCTTCATCGGCCTGGCCACCGACGTGCAGACCGAGCGGTTCGAGGATGATCGGATCCTGGCGCAGTCTGCGCGGGTAAGTGAGTTCGTTTCCAGCCACTACACTGAGGAGTATGGATGGGGCCAGCCGGATAGGGGACTGCAAGAGGGCGTGGAGGACATCGCCGCCATTTCGGGGCTTCATATAACCGTATTCGACTCCGAGGGGAACGTGGTCGCCGACTCTCACCTCCCGTACTGGTCGATCGACCCGGGGCTTGAAGACGGGCCGGTCTGGGAGGAGTGGTATGAGGGTGAGTGGGACGGACTGGAGGAGCAGGCATGGGAGATATGGGATGGAGAGGCGTGGTACAGGGAGGAATACTTTCCGGTCTTGCATGACGGGGAGATCGTAGGTTCGTTCGCCGCCTCAGACGACCTCTACCTTGACTCGAACCCTCTGCCTTCGGACCTGGTCGATCCTGAGGCTTCCCGCATTTCGAGTCTGGTCAACCGCTATCTGCTATGGGTCGGCATCGGCGCCGCGGCCCTGGGGACGGCGCTGGTATGGCTGCTGTCGCGGCGCACCCTGGCCCCGCTGCAAAGGCTGGGGGCGACGGCCCGGCGGCTGGGCCGGGGCGACCTGTCGCAACGGGCCGAGACGGCCGGCCCCAGCGAAATCCGCCAGATGGCCCACAGCTTCAACGCCATGGCCTCCGAGCTGGAAGAGGCGGAGCGCCACCGCCGCAACCTCACCGCCGACATCGCCCACGAGCTGCGAACGCCCCTGTCCAACATCCAGGGCTACCTGGAGGTCATCAAGGACGGGTTGATTCAGCCCGCGCCGGATACCATAGGCACCATTCATAGCCAGGCCCTGCACCTGTCGCGGCTGGTCGAAGACTTGCGCCTGTTGGCCCAGGTTGAGGCCGGCGGGCTGGAGCTGCAACTGTCCAAGGCCCGGATCGGGGAACTGCTGCAATCCAGCATCGAAGCGGTGCGGCCCCGCGCCGAGGCCAAGGAGGTAGCCCTGAGCCTTTGGACCGACCCGGCCCTGCCGGAGGTGGACCTGGACCCAACCCGCGTCGCCCAGGTGGTCGGCAACCTGCTGGAGAACGCCATCACCCACACGCCGCAGGGCGGCCGTGTAATGGTGTCGGCCCACGTCGCCGCCGATGCCGTCGAGGTGGCGGTGGCCGACACCGGCCCAGGGATCGCACCCGAAAACCTGCCCCGGCTGTTCGACCGGTTCTACCGAGTCGACCCCTCTCGTTCCCGCAACACCGGAGGGTCCGGCCTGGGGCTGACCATCGCCCGCAGGCTCGTCGAGGCCCACGGCGGTTCCATCGAGGCCGAAAGCGCAGTGGGACAAGGCAGCAGGTTCACATTCCGTTTGCCGACCGGCCGGTAGAGGTCGGCTCCGGCCCCTCTTCGCGAATGCGCCTCTATGACCCGTGCCTACTCATCCAGCAGCCCGTTTCGCACAGCCCAGACCACCAGCTCCTGCTTTGTCTCGATCTTGAGCTTGTCCTGGATGCCGTAGACGGCGTTTCGGATCGTCACCGGCTGATTCCCCCTGGCCTCAGCGATCTCAGGGTACGACAGGCCCTGCGCGAACAGCACCGTGTCCGGGTCCAGGCTCTCGTTCACGCGCAGGCTGGCCTCGCTCAGCCTGGTCAGGCGCTCCCGCAGCGCCTCCATCTCTCGCTCGTGCTCGTCGGCTTCCTTCATCTTACCTCCCCGACCGTACTGCGGACGCCCTGGGCCAGCCGGTGCCTATTGTACCGGATCGGCCAAATACTCACAATAACGTCACGACTATAGAGGTTTATAATCACGCTGGACTCACATGGGTAGTCTACAATACATGCTGGGCCATAGTGCAGTCCGCATGATCTATGCCTGCCCGTTAGAGGGGTTGTATTGGTATGCCTTCCGCATAGGATGCAAGTTTCAGCAGCGTCAGAGAGCGCACCGGCGGTATCCGCCGTCGTGAGGACGCGCCTCTGCGGACGCAATCTCTCTATCCCCCCCGGACGAATATCGTCACCAGATAACCCCACACCCCCGCCTACGCGTTCAAGTGAAAGGAGACCACGGAAATGACCGTATCCCCTCTTGGCATCCGCTGGCTCGCAGTCGTGGCAGTTCTGGCCATCGCCGTCGTTCTAAGCGCCTGCAGCGACGATCCGGTTCCCACGCCGGAGCCAACGGCTACACCGACCACGGCTACCCCGGCTACCCCAACGAACACACCCACGCCGACACCTACGGCCACGCCGACGCCAGCGCCAACTCCCACTGCACAATTGACGGCTGCCGAAGTGTATTCGCTTGTCTCCCCTTCGATACCGTTCATTGAAACGCCAACGGGTACGGGCAGCGGTGTCCTGATCGAAGGCGGTTACGTGATAACCAACTACCACGTGGTATGGCCCTATGAAGCAGTTCGGGTTGTCTTTCCCGACGACAAGGTGTTGCAGAACGTGCCGGTCGTGGGGTGGGACTCCATGGCAGACTTGGCGGTGCTCGGCCCGGTGGACGTACCGGCTCGTCCGTCGAAACTGGGCGATGGAGAGGACTTGGCCCCCGGCAGCGAGTTGTTTCTGGTGGGATACCCCGCCGAAGTGGACGAGTTCCCGGAGCCTACCATCACCCGCGGCGTCCTCTCGCGCTTCCGCGAGTGGGAGCAGCTTGGGATGACCTATCTTCAGACCGACGCGGCCATTGCAGGCGGTCAGAGCGGCGGGGCGCTGGTCAACTCCCTGGGCGAGGTAATCGGCATCTCCACGTTTTCTTTCAGCGAAGCCGGGTTCGGGCTGGCGACATCGGCGGCTGACAACGCGCCCATCGTGGAGCGGCTGATTCGGGGCGATCTCACGTCCGGGCTGGGTGATCGCCGGTTGCCAGCCGGGGGCGTCGCCTTCGAGTTCTACGTGGAGTTGGCTAACTTTTGGGACTCCCGCACCTTCGTCTTGGACGCAACGGCGGGAACGATACTCCAAGCCGAGATCGACGGCCCGGGAGATGGGTTGCTCCGGGTGTCCGCCCCATTTGGGTTGCTCATGGAAGTGGATGACGGCGAAACCGGTATCGAGTCCGGCGCAGTGGAGCTGCCGGTGGACGGGATTCACTTCGTGCAAGTCGAGATGGCGTCGGGTGAATCATCCACCTTTGATCTGACCAGCACCATCAGGCTGAAGCCCCTTCATGACCCGGATGACGGCCGGACCATCGCGGTAGGAGAAACAGTTGCTGGAAGCATCGACTTCCACTCCGATTGGGACTGGTATTCAATTCGCCTGGAAGAGGGAGAGACGGTAACAATCGCCACTGACTCCATCAATGTGGATACCCTCCTCTACGTCGACTTTCCCAACTCCCGCGACGATCAGGTGGTCTCTGACGACGACAGTGGAGGAGGGTTGTTCGGGATCAACTCCGAACTGGTCTATCGCGCCCCGAATACCGGAGAGTATTTCATTGTCGTCACCGACGCAGTGGGCGATAGCTTTGGTGGCTACTACCTGTCGGTGGAACAGGCGAGGGAAGGTACGGAAACGGTACACGTGCCAACCGGCCCACAGTTAGTCGAGGCGCAGGTAGTGGACAGCCCCTTTGGGGAGATGCTGGTCTTCGACGACCCGGCTGGTTACTTCGAGGTGCAAACGCCGCAGATTTGGATAGAAGAAGAGCCGGACCCGACAGAGTACGAGGTTTTTTGGGCTTCCAATCCCGAGGGGAACGGCGGAATCATAATAAATGTCAAGGAGGGCGTTCTCGTCTCGTTGACAGAGGCCGCCGATGAATTTGGTTCTGGGCTTCTTGAAGGTGGCGCAGAATCTTATGAATTCTGGGAGACTGAGACAACCCAGGGTCATCCGGCAGTCCTTTTGGAGTTTGACGGCTCCGAACTGGCTGGAACTGCGCTCATCTACCTATCCGACGGCGGGAAAGCCATCTTCATCACATACGTTTTCCCCGCTGCTCAATTCGACGCGGGAAGGGAGTTGGCCCACTACTCCTTCGGCACCTTCCGGGTCAGAGTCGATTGAGACCTAGACCTCGACTCCCTGTGGCAGGGAGTTTTCGACGCGTTCACCCCTTCGGAGCAGATGTGCATTCGCAATGAACTGGGCGAGGAGTTGCTGGCGTCCGTGTTGGGACTGCCCATTTTGGGCGAGGGCGATACGGAGCAATGGAAGGTATCGATATACGAGTGTCTTGACCCGGAAACCGCCGCTACCTTGTACCTCTCCATCGTGATCTCAAGTATCGAGGGACAAGGATTGGATCTGGATGAGGAGAACGAAGCCTGCTTGCGCGAGTTGCTGACCGATACCGACGTGGCCGGAATCGCTGCCGCTACCCTGCCGGATGCCAGTCCTGAAGGCGCTGCGATGGTTGAAGATTTCCAGGGCAAACTCCTGACCTGCTTGGCGGGACTGCTTCTGCCGGACGATGGAGGGCCTGCCGCCGGCCCCCCGCCGCCGGATGATTCACTGATCTGGCAGTACGACACCGGTACCGAGGGCGAGTTGGTAATCGTCTCCTCCACCGTGATCGAAGGCGTGGTTTACGCCGGCTCCTACGAGAACCGTGTGTACGCCCTGGACGCGGAGACCGGAGAACTCCTCTGGAGCTTCGAGACCGAGAGCGACCTGAGTCCACCCCCCCTGGTGGCCGGGGGAGTGGTGTTCGTGGAAGATCTCGCCAACCTTTATGCGTTGGATGCGTCCACCGGGGATCTGCTATGGACGAAGTCGGCGCATGCCGCTCTGGTGAGTGACGGGATCGTCTACATTCCCACTTCGCCACGCGACGACGATTTCAGCGTCAGCGCGGTTGACGCGGTATCCGGGGAGCAGTTGTGGGCCACTGAAATGCCCCGTTCGGGATTGCCTCTACTGTTCCCTCTTACGGCTGCGGGCAGCAACGTCTACGTATCAGACGACCACCGGGTGCATGCCCTTGATTCGACGATCGGGAAGTTGGTCTGGACCTTGGACGCCGGTGATCCGGTCACGGCCCCTCCCATGGCATCGAACGGGGCGGTGTTCCTACGATCCTATACAACCGCCTACGCATTGGACGAGTCAACGGGGGAGGAGCTTTGGAGCCACGAGGTGGATTCCGCCGAGTCGAATTTCCCTCCTGTCGTCGTGGATGACGTGTGGTATCTGAACGACTCGTCCCTGCGCGCCCTTGACGCCGCCACCGGGCAACTGCTCTGGTCGTTTGAGGCGGACAAAGAGAAAGCAGATCTCAGGCAAGCAGCGACCGGACAACCCGCAGTCGCAGGGGGCATGGTGTTCGTGCGAACTGAGTACTTGTACGAAAAGACGGATGCTTTCCATGCACTGAATGCCGCCACTGGGGACGAGGTATGGAGCATTGATGACGACTCTGGTCTGACCTCAATCATGGTGATTGACGAAGTACTCTACGCCCATTCTCTGGATGGCTATCTCCACACGCTGGACGCCCGGACCGGAGAGCCTATCTGGAGCATCGCAATTGGCTATCACTGGTGGCGTTATCCCTACGCCGTGTCGGCAGGCGTGGTGTACGTGGGCTATCAGAACGCCGATAGCGGCATATATGCCATCCTCGCTCCCGGCAATTCCAACACGAGATGAAAGGAGACCATCGAAATGACCGTATACCCTCTTCGTATCCGCTGGCTCGCAGTTGTGACAGTTCTGGCCATCGTCGTCGTTCTGAGCGCCTGTAGCGACGATCCGGCTCCCACACCAGAGCCAACGGCTGCTCCGACCGCCACCCCAACGAACACACCTACGTCGGAGCCAACGGCTGCTCCGACCGCCACTCCAACGAGCACACCTACGTCGGAGCCAACGGCTGCTCCGACCGCCACCCCAACGAACACGCCCGCGCCGACTCCTACGGCCACGCCTGCTCCCGCCGCAGATGATCGAGCCGCGCTGGTGGCGCTCTACGAAGCGACGGACGGAGCCAACTGGGATAGCAACGCAAACTGGCTGAGCGACAGGCCAATCGGAGAATGGTATGGCGTAATCGCTGACCTCAGCGGGCGCGTCACCGAACTGTCCCTCAACTTTAACCAGTTGAGCGGTGAAATACCGGCAGAGCTGGGCAACCTCGCCAACTTGGAATTGCTGGAACTCGAGGGTAACCGCCTGACCGGGGAGATACCAGCGGAGTTGGGCAACCTCGCTAACCTGCGATATCTGGACCTCTGGCAGAACCAATTGAGCGGTGAGATACCGGCAGAGCTGGGCAACCTCGCCAACCTGCGAGGGCTGCTCCTTGGCAGGAACCAGTTGAGCGGCGAGATACCGGCGGAACTGGGCAACCTCACCAACCTGGAAGCGCTGTTCCTTGAGGATAACCGACTGAGCGGCGAGATACCGGCGGCGCTGGGCAGCCTCGCCAGCCTAACTAATCTGGACCTTGCAGATAACCAGTTGAACGGGTGCGTACCAGGCCGCTTGCGAGACCAGTTGTATATGAATGTTTCCGACCTGGGAGGGCTGCCGTTCTGCGACGCCGCAGCCGAGCCCGCGCCGACAGCTAGGCCAGCGACACCCGCCACAGATGATCGAGCAGCACTGGTGGCGCTCTACGAAGCGACGGACGGAGCCAACTGGACGAGCAACGACAACTGGCTGAGCGACAGGCCAATCGGAGAATGGTACGGCGTCACCACCGACCGAAACGGGCGCGTTACGGAGCTGCTCCTCGGGGATAACCGGTTGAGCGGTGAGATACCGGCGGAGCTGGGCAGCCTCGTCAACCTGGTAGTGCTAGAACTTAGAGGGAACCGGTTGAGCGGCGAGATACCAGGGGAGTTGGGCAGCCTCGCCAACCTTCAATACCTGTCCCTCAACTATAACCGGTTGAGCGGTGAGATACCGGCGGAACTGGGCAACCTCTCCAACCTTGGATGGCTGGACCTCAGCTGGAATCAGTTGAGCGGTGAGATACCGGCGGAGCTGGGCAATCTCACCAACCTGGAATCGCTGTTCCTCTACGTTAACCAGTTGAGGGGTGAGATACCGGCGGAGTTGGGCAGCCTCGCCAACTTGGTATGGCTTTCCCTCGGGGATAACCAGTTGAGCGGTGAGATACCGGCGGAGCTGGGCAACCTCGCCAGCTTGGAATTGCTGGCTCTCCAGGATAACCAGTTGAGCGGTGAGATACCGGCAGCGTTGGGAAACCTCTTTAACCTGCGAGGGCTGGGCCTCTCGTCTAATCAATTGAGCGGGTGCGTACCAGACAGCTTGCGAGACCAGTTGGATATGGACTACTCCGACCTGGGAGGGCTGCCGTTCTGCGGCGCCACTGCTTTGCCCGCAGTCGTCGAGACGGACAGGGCCGCGCTGGTGGCGCTCTACGAAGCGACGGATGGAGCCAACTGGACAAGCAACGACAACTGGCTGAGCGACAGGCCAATCGGAGAATGGCACGGCGTCACCACCGACCGCAGCGGTCGTGTTACCGAGCTGTCCCTCGAGATCAACCAGTTGAGTGGTGAGATACCGGAGGACCTGGGCAGCCTCGCCAGCCTAGAAAGGCTGGACCTCTATGATAACCAGTTGAGCGGCGAGATACCGGCTGAGTTGGGCAACCTATCCAGCCTGGAAGTGCTGTGGCTCGATGATAACCAGTTGAGCGGTGAGATACCGGCGGAGCTGGACAGTCTCGCCAACTTGGGATGGCTGTCCCTCGAGTTCAACCAGTTGAGCGGCGAGATACCGGCGGAGCTGGGCAATCTCGCCAACCTGGAAGTGCTGTCCCTCAGCCATAACCGGTTGAGCGGCGAGATACCGGCTGAGTTGGGCAGCCTCGTCAACCTGTTACAGTTGGAACTTAGCTGGAACCAGTTGAGCGGTGAGATACCGGCGGAACTGGGCAATCTCGCCAGTCTGGTAAGGCTGATATTCTCCGTTAACCAGTTGAGCGGTGAAATACCGACCGAGCTGGGCAGTCTCGCCAACTTGGCATGGCTGTCCCTAGGGGATAACCAGTTGAGCGGTGAGATACCGGGGGAGTTGGGCAATCTCACCAACCTGGAATCGCTGTTCCTCAGCCATAACCGGTTGAGCGGCGAGATACCGGCGGAGCTGGGCAACCTCACCAACCTGGAACGGTTGTGGCTCAATGATAACCAGTTGAGCGGAGAGATACCGGCGGAACTGGGCAACCTCACCAGCCTGGGATCACTGGACCTCGATGGAAACCAGTTGAGTGGAGAGATACCGGCGGAGCTAGGCTACCTCGCCAACCTGGTAGAGCTGAACTTCTCCGTTAACCAGTTGACCGGCACAATACCGGCGGAACTGGGCAACCTCGCCAACCTTCAATACCTGTTCCTCTCTGAGAACCAGTTGAGCGGGTGTGTGCCAAGTAGCTTGCGGGACCGGTTGGATATGGACTACTCCGACCTGGGAGGGCTGCCGTTCTGCGACGCCACTGCTTTGCCCGCAGTCGTCGAGACGGACAGGGCCGCGCTGGTGGCGCTCTACGAAGCGACGGACGGAGCCAGCTGGAGGAGCAACGACAACTGGCTGAGCGACAGGCCAATCGGAGAATGGTACGGCGTCACCACCGACCGCAGCGGGCGCGTCACAGAACTATCCCTCGACTTTAACCAGTTGAGCGGTGAGATACCGGAGGAGTTGGGCAGCCTCGTCAACCTGCAAGAGATGCTCCTATCTGAGAACCAGTTGAGCGGCGAGATACCGGCGGAGCTGGGGAACCTCACCAATCTGGAGTGGCTGGGACTTGGCAGGAACCGGTTGAGCGGCGAGATACCGGGGGAGTTGGGCAGCCTCGCCAACCTTCAACACCTGTTCCTGTCTGAGAACCAGTTGAGCGGCGAGATACCGGCGGAACTGGGCAACCTCTCAAACCTAGTAGCACTGTACCTCTCTGCGAACCAGTTGAGCGGTGAGATACCGGCGGAGCTGGGCAACCTTCCAAACCTGCTGGAACTGTACCTCTCCGGCAATCGGTTGACCAGGTGCCTACCCGAGGGGTTGCGAGAGATACAGGAAAGTGACCTCAACATCATGTCCATTCGTCCCCCCTTGTGTGGAACAACCCCGGCGAGCATGATCGCGGCGGGCGGCACAATCGCAGTCCTCCAGTCTCTTGAGTCACTGTCGGACGCTCATCGGAGAGCTGGCACAGAGTTTGAATGGTCGCAGGTGTCGGGTCCGCCCGTTGAACTCCTCGATGCGAATGCTGAGTATGTTCGGTTCACGGCCCCGGTGGTCGCTGAAGACACCATCTTGGTGTTTGTGCTGAAAGCCGAATATCAGAACGACGTCACGGTGATCGATACTGTACCGATACGCGTCGTTCCCATGAGAACGGAGAGGGTGGTGGTCGCTTTGGTGGACTTTCTTGACGTGGACCCCAGAGAAAGACCCTTTACGAGAGAGGATATCGTCAAGCTCCTTGAGGATAATGCCGACTCTTTGAGCAGCTTCATTTCTCAGACCTCGCGCAATTTGGTGAGCGTTGACTTTGACATCCTGGACTGGATCACTGTCGATAAGAACAGGACGGACTACCCGTTAGGCGGTGGCAGAGTGGTGGAGGACGTCGTCAGCAGGATGTCCTACTTTGCAGACTTGAGTCAGTATGACAAGGTGATGCCGTTGATCTTTCCTCTCGAACAAGGATATCCCGGATGCCAGGCTTACCTGGATAAGGTCCACTGGAACACGCCAAACGGCCGCTTCCGATTGGGCGCCTTGTGGCTAAGCGGCTATGACATGGGTTGTGTGGAGAAAGGCAGGATTGCCCACGAGTTTGGACACACATTCGGGTTCGTGCATTCGTACTTGATTGACTGCGCTAAAGAGCCGCCCTTGCCGGCGAGCATGACTGACCCCACTGATATGAATGACTCTTGCCACGCGAATTATTGTACAAACGACGACTGTACTGAAACTTCTCCAGGAGACGCTGGCATTAACGCCAACGAAGACTTTGACATGCTGGGCGGCGACCATCACTACGAGAGCTTCTTTCCGGTCCACTTCCACGCAACATGGCAGGATCGAGCCGGATGGTTGGCCGAGGCCCAAGTCGTTGCTGCGAACAGCGCGGGCGAGTACTGGCTCACCGCTTTGGAATCGCTTACTCCCACACCGAAGGCTGTGAGGATATTCTTGGGAACCGATCACGAGGGTAACTCCCTATACTATCTGGTCCAACATCGTGAGTTCAGCCCGTGGTCCATGGGTTCGCCGGACTCCGGGCAACAGGTGGAGTCTTCGTGCCAAGCCGATGTGAGGCTTGAAGCCTCCAACATATTTGAGCGTGGACTATTCAATACTTACTTTTTCAGTGGGTATATCGATGGCGTGAGCGTGGATTCCATATCACGCCCGGGTAAACCGTTATGGGACCCTTACCGTGGCATTCGCATCGAAATACTCGATTGCATAGATGCTCCAATAGGTGGGGTTGTCAGGATGCAAGTCAACTTTTCCAAACTGGATATTGACCCGCCAGTAGTCGCAATTTTCGATACTGCCGGAAAAGCGACGATAAAGATGACAAACAACGGCAGCGTACCGATCGACGTTGGCTCTGCCTCAATTGGGGGCAGGCATCCGACCGCATTTGTCGTTGATTCTGACGAATGCAGTGATTCCATAATGAAATCGAAAGCGTCGTGCGAGATCATCCTGTCGCATGTCCCGACCGACGCAGAGGACGATGAACCCAACTATCACGGTGTGTTGAAGATCCCGAACAATGACGCGTTGGCGCCCGAGATGACGGTGAGTCTATTTGCGGCGAATGCAAACCGATGACAGCTTCCGCCGATCAGAAAGTGAAGCCGATGATCTCGGCCCATCGGAAGCCGGAGTTCCGGTGGGCTAGGCGTCTCGCCTCGGGCTGGGCCATCATCGAAACCCGAGACCATGGAACGGACTTCCCGGAGCCCTGCCCGAGTCGTAGCGCAGGAGGTTTGATATGAGCCAAGGACCCTATCACGTCCGCAACAATGTGCTGGTGACCTCTCTGTGCTTGGGCCTGTTGGCTCTGGCGCTCGTCGGCTGCGGTTCGGACACCGAGCCTGTCCGAGAGACAACTGCCGCAACGGACGCAGCTTATGCGGGACTGCTGGGAACTATTCCCGACTCGCCTGAACTGCGGCGGTGGGTACACATCAATGATTACGCTCTGGTCCGACAGATGTTTGACATCCCCCTGCCTGGGCCGGGGGACGACGAGGATGCGTTAGAGGAATACTACAAGTGGTTTCCTCCACCAGGATTCGAGGGGGAGGCTGACGATCCTCCAGTCCCGGGGTTTGGGGCCGCTTCATTTTTCGGCCCGTTCAACCAATACAAGTACTCTACGGCTGAGAATCTCCAACATCTTGCCTTCGACGTGCGGAGCATGGACCAGAGCATTGTAGCCGGGTTGCCCCCCGTCATACTGGATGTAGTCCGGGGCCGCTTCGATCCCCAGGCTACCGACAAGGCCCTGGAGTCCTGCTCCGAGTGCGAACCGCACAGCCGGGAGGAGTACGGGGGCGTCTCCTATTATAGCTGGGGCGGGGACTACGGGGACTACAATCCGCAACTGATATTCGCGCCCCCGGCCTTTGACGAGATTGGCAGAGGGGGGCGTATCGCAGTCCTGGACGAGTACGTATTCCGCACCCTTGGCGCCTCCGACATGGAGGCATTGATAGACGCTGGCCTGAACGAGGCCGCCTCCCTGGCGGACGTGGAGGAGTTCCGGCTTCTGGCAGGCGGGATGTCCCGGCTGGGGGCCTACACCATGCTCCTGAGCGATGACGTCGAGGTCTGGGATGCGGGTGACTATTACGGGCTGCTCCTGCAGGATGTCGCTACTCGTAGGGACGTGGTGCAGGAGGACGTGGTGCAGGCGCAACGGGAACTGTCCGAAAGGGGTCCCTGGCTGCGTCCCTACGAGGCGTTTGCCACCGGCGCAGGCAAGGATGAGAACGGGCACTATATGGCCCTTGTGCTGGTTCACGCCGACGACGCCTCTGCGGAAGAGAACGTGGGACTGCTGCGCAGGATCATCGAGGAGGAAGGCTCGGTCCTCTACGACATCTCATGGTCAGACTACATTGACGTTGAGAGATCGGAAATCCACGCCGAGGGATGTGTGCTTCTGGCCAAGCTCAGAGGCCCGCGGGCCCTCCATTGGCTCCGCTGGGTGCTCCAGCGCGACAGTCTCATTCTATACGAATAGGGACCGGCCTCCCGCCCACGCTAATTCCAGGCAACAGAAAGAGCCCGCATACATGGATTCTTCCGCGTAATCCGGCCTCCCCACTAACAAGCTACCGACTGACAGGCTGCGGAAAAACAGTTTCCTTAGGGAAGATAGGTAGACGACCATAGAACAAGGTGGGTGATCGCCTTATGAGAGATAGGAAAAACCCGCATGGTGAACGAAGACGACGACACGGACGCAATCGTGATGGTGGGTGAGACCTGGGTGACGATGAAGCGGCTGCTGGGTTGATTCGGACCGTCCTGCTTATCGCGGTCGCGTCTCTCGCCGCGCTGGCCCTGACTGGGTGCGAGCGTTTGTTTCCCGGCGTCGAGGACTGGATCGCCGACTCCGAGACGCTCGCACGACGCTTCGACGCGCGCCTGGGCGACCTGAAGGCGTGCGTCGAGGAGGACAACTGCGAGGAGGCGCTTGATAAGGAAAGAGGCGCCTTCGCCATGTGCTCGTGGGTCACGTCGGGCGGGGAGCTTGCTCCGGAGGGGTTCGAGGCGGCGGAGTGGCAGCGGTTCGACGCCCTCTGTGAGGGTCTGGATGGGCTGCTGGAGCTGCCGAAGGCGGACGCGCTCCGGCGCATCGAGGACCTCCAGGCTGAGACGGACCGCATAAGTGAGGGAATCCGCGCCGACATCGAACCCCGACAGCGGGGAGAGGTGGAATGAAACGAACGCCAGCGCCAATGGTGCGGTTCTGACCGAGAGAAGTTCACAGGCTGCGGCGTACAACCTGGTGCGGATGTCCAGGTTGATGACGCCTCAGCAGACCAGGGCGGTTCAGCTGGCGTTAGCGCCTATGGGCGAAGTGTGCCCAAAATGACCGGCGGGGCCTGCCAAACCCCGGCAATCCTCCTCTGAAACGTCCCTAGCCGCCGATTCAACCTCATGACCGACCACTCCGCCGCAATCACACGCTCGACCGACTAGCGTGACCGACAATACCCCCTCTCCCGCAGCCATCTAACTCTCGCGGCGCACCCACGTCAGTTAGTCCCCTATGCACAGCCCGGACACGGGCTAGACTTGCTGAAACGCAAAAGCCCGCATGCTTCCTTCATCTTCCCTCCCTGACCCGGACTGCGGACGCCACCCGGCTCCGCGTCGCCACGCGCCAGGCCGGATGCGGAGACCGGCTTCGAGACGCCCTCGGCCAGCCGGTGCCAATGTTACAGCCGGGCGAAATACTCATAATAACGTCACGGAAATAGGGGTTGATAATCACACTATACTCACACAGGTAGTCTACAATATCCACTGGGCTCGAGCGCCGTCCGATGCTGCTTGCCCGGAGCGCTTGGCCTATGTCTGCCCGTTAGAGGGGTTGTATTGTCTTGGCTTCCGCGTAGGATGCAAGTTGCAGTAGCGTCAGAGAGCGCACCGGCGGTATCCGCCGTCGTGAGGACGCGCCTCTGCGGACGCAATCTCTCTACCCCCCCCCCCCCCCCGACGAATATCGTCACCGTATAGCCCCACACCCCCGTCCAGCTCCTTCTTTCGGACCGCCTCGCTCCTCCGTATCGCCGCTTGCCCTGAGTGGCTGCTTCTGCACGCCCGCGCGCAGGTCCGAAGGTCTCTCCTTGCCTTCCGGACAACGTCCCTACCCGCCATCCAGACTTTTCAGCTGCCGAAAGTGAGGTTAGCACCGTGAAACGCAAACTGTCCTTCGCCGTCCTTGCCGCCCTGGGAGCCTTCGCGCTCGTCCTCGTCTCCGGCGTCCCGTTGCCATACACAGCGAACGCCCAGGCGTCGCCGTCCGTGGCTATCAGCCTCTCCTCCGCCTCCGTGGAGGAGGGATCAGCCATCACTGTCACCATGTCCTTCAGCGGCCTGGAGTCCGACTCCGACACCGCAACCAGGGATTACGTCTTCCGGGCCGACGTGGTGGGGGCGGACGAATGCGAGGACCGGGCGGGCGGCTACGGCCTGGGCGCGGACCGCTACATGTACCAGGTGGACGAGGACCCGGAAACCCGCACCGGGACCATATCCGCCGGCTGCCCGGCCGGCGGCTACACCGTTGAGGCCAGCATCTCCTCGCCCGACAGTGTAGAGCTGGCCTCGGCGAGGGCGAGCTTTACCGTGACGGCGCCGGCCCCGGAGCCTACGCCGGAACCTACGCCAGAGCCCACGCCGGACCAGGAAGGCCCCGACCCGTCGGTGGCCCTGATCCTCTCCCCGGCCGGCTTCGCGCCGTGGAACACCGAAATCAGCGTCACCATGCTCTTCGGCGGTCTTAAGGCCGACTCCGACCGGGACACCACCGACTACGTCTTCCGCGCCGGCGTGGTGGACGCCGACGCCTGCGAGGGCGGCGGCCTGGGCATCGACCGCTACATGTACCAGGTGGACGAGGACCCGGAGACCCGCAGCGGGACCATCGCCGCCGGCTGCCCCATCGGCGGCTACACCATCGAGGCCACCATCGCCACCGAGGCCGATGGCGTGGTGGCCTCGACCAGCGCCGAGTTCTCGATATTCGGGCCCAGCATCGGCCTGGCCATTCCTGTCACCGAGCAGGGCGCCGGGGGTGTCCTGACCCTGAGCTTCGGGTTTCTGGCCCCGGACGCCGACGCCGACACCACCGACTACATCTTCCGGGCCGACGTGGTGGACGCCGACGCCTGCGAGGGCGACGGCCTGGGCGTGGACCGCTATATGTACCAGGTGGACGAGGACCCCGAGACCCACACGGGGACCATATCCGCCGACTGTCCGGCGGGCGACTACACCCTGGAAGCGAGCATATCGTCGCCCGACGGAGTGGAGCTGGCCTCGGCGAGCGCGAGCTTCACCATCGCGCCGCCGGTAGAAGAGGAGGACGACCCGCCGGATTCGGCGCAGCAGCAGACCGCGCCAGCCCTGCAGGCCAAAGTGTTAGTCACCGGGACGGTCTACGAGCCTCAGGGAGGGGTCATCGTGGCCGTCAGGGTCAGGACGGACTCCTACGCCGAACCGCAAGGGTCTTTAACCTTGACTGTGGAAACCTCCCCGGTATCGGCGCTAGCTTGGATCGACTACATTCCGTTTACCAAAACGGTAACGTTCAGCCCTGCCGATTTCTTTGGTTACTATGACAGCGCCAGCGACAGCGGGTTCTACCAGGCTATCAAGTACGTAGCGCGACTCAGGATCGTGGACGACAATATGCCTGAAGATGACGAACAAATTTCCATAACCTTGAGGAAATCGTCATCCGCCCCGGCGAGTGCGACCACGCGGTGGGCGACAGTCACCATCGAGGACGGTGACGAGATGCGTTCCCCCACCAGCAACCGGCAGCCCCGCGTTACGTACGCGTCCTATGACGCAGTTCAGGACGAGGTGACGGTGAGGTGGCTCCCCGGCAGCGACACCCAGGGCCTGACCGGCTACAGGATAGATCGCTCCGCGCCAGGCGGCGCGACCGAGCTTACCCACGCCGACCTGAGAGGCGACGACCGGCCAGCGGTTGGGGCCGGCGTGAAAACCTGGAAAGACACGACCGTGCCGGCCTCCTCTTTGGTGTTGTACCGCGTCTGGGCGGTGTTCAGCGACGGCAAAGAGGTGGCGTCCTACGCCTTCCCGGCCACCATGGACCGGGGCATCGTCAGGGCCAGGATAACTAAGGAGGAGGGCAGCAACACCAGGGTTGACATCAGCTGGACTGACGCCGCCTACCCTCTCGGCGATGGCAGCCTCCACTACGGCGTGTGCCCCGAAGGTTACAAGGTCTATCAGCAAGTAAATATTGGCGGCAATATCCGCTGGTCAGAAATATCCGCAGGAGATGAGGATCCTGCTGCGAGAACACACCTAGGCACTAGCACCAGAGCGCTAGTTTTGGGAACAGAAGTACCATTCCGTATCAGGTGCGGGGGCAGCAGCGAGACCACCGGCCTGCTCATCGGGGAGGACACCGCGACCGTCCAGTAAGAGGTCGCGGACTGCCATGCCGCTTTCCGGCTGACCGCGCCAAGCTCCCGGCGTCGCGGCGGCGGCGGGGAGGGCGAGCCTACGGTGCTGTCGCGCCGCCGCTGGACGAGTCCGGGCTGCTCCGGTGCCCGTGTCCGGGCAGCCCACGCCCGTTCGATCCCGGAAATGGGGGTGCCTCCCGGTTTCCGGGCAACAAAAAAGCCCGCACATATGAACGAGCAGGCGAGGGCTGCGGCCTCGCCCGGGGAGGATTGGCCCATACCCCTTGGAGGTGGGCGGAGAGCAGGCGCTCGCGCACCGGCGCACTGGACGTCCAGGCCGTTCCCATCGGGGAGAGGGCTCTGCGATTCGTCCTCTGGAAGGACCGGCGTCCATGCTGAGACAGCGCATATATTACAACCGAAGGACCCACGTTTTCCCCGACGACTTCCCACAGCGCTTGGAGCGGTTCAAGGTGGAGTCCGGCCTGTCGTGGGCGGAGATCGCCCGCCGTCTCGGAACCTACCCCCTCACCATACGACGTTGGAGGTACAAGGGCGTGCGGCCCAACTTGGCTCATCAGACGGCGCTGCTTGATCTGGCCGACAGCCTGGGCCTCGGCCACCTATTCACTGGACCGCCGCAACGGTGAAGCGGCCTCCGCCCGGCATCGGCGACCGCCGTGCGTGACTAGGCCGGAAGATTGCCACTCAAGCAAACATGACTACAACCTACGCCATGAGCCGAAGATTACCCATCCTGTTGGTCGCCCTGGCCGTGCTGCTCCTGCTCCTCGCAGGTGCGCCGGTCGCAGCACATGGCGGTTCCGTACCGGCCAGACCCACAGGGCTGACCGCCGCGGGGTTCCACGGGGGCATAGCGCTGGACCACGATATCGTGAGTCCCTACGTGAGGCTGGATTGGGACGACCCAGCCGACACCGGCATCACCCACTACCAGGTTCTGCGGCGAGACGAGGGCACGCACGAGAATGGGCGCTTCATAGTCATCGACAGCGACACCGGCTCGGCCCAACTTCACTATCTTGACCACGCTGTCGAGAAAAACAGGCGCTACGTCTACCGAATCGTAGCGGTCAACGACCACGGGGAAAGCAGGCCCTCAGGGTCCGCCAAGGCCTACACATACCTGGTTGCAATAGTGCCGTTGCCCGGCCCGGACGACGTGCCGCCGGAGGACTGACCCTGGCCCGCCGGCCCTTCGAGCGCAGCGGTGGACGCGTGACAATCAGGAATGCAGTCGTAGCGTTCGGAATCGGCAATCTGTTCACCGGCTGAGGCGGTCTGCGACGGCAGGGGCTGGAAACGCAAAAAGGGCCGCATACATGGATGGGCAGGGGGAGGACACCGAATCACGGTGGTCCTCCCCCTGTGTGTTGTGGTCCAGCGTCCCGCGGCCGACCAAGGTCAGGCCCCTAGAACAGCCTCAGCGTTTCGGGCTGCTGCTGCTCGGCCTCTCCCTTGGCGGTTGTGGTCTGGGCCGTCCCCTGCTCACGCCGGGTCCGGCGCCTGGCCGGTGGAGCGGGCCTCTCGTGGGCCGGATGCTTGGGTTCGTCCTCCCACTTGGCCTTGGCCCTTTCGATCACCGCCAGGGCCTCCTGTACGAGCCCGGTCAGGTCCGGGTCGTCGAAGGTCTCGATGTGCGGGTCCGACGAGGTCCGCTGCACCCCGATGGTGGCCCTGCCGCCCTTGATGGACACGACGACCTTCAGGTCCTCCGGCGGAGCGCCGTCATCCTCGGCGTTATCCGAAACCTGTGGCTCCTCGGCGGTCTCACCGTTGGAGTCTTCCTCTGCGACAACGGCGGCTTCCGTGTCGTCCGCCGCTTCGCCGAAGAGACTTTCGTCAACGCTCGGAGCGTCCGAGCGGGTTGCTTCCGTTCCAACTTCGTCAGGCATGGTCTCTCCTTTCTTTGTGTCTTCTCGGACCGCGTTCATGTTTCCTGTCGCTAGGCCGCTATCCCAGACGACCGTCTCCTGATCTCGCCCAGGGTCTGCGGCTCCCAGTACAGGTCGCGCTCCACGGCGGGGACGCCGCCGAACACCGTTACTTCCGAGAGCTCCGTGAGATCGAAGTACCCCAGCTCGGTCTCGAACCCCTCGACGAGGCCGAAGCACAGTCCGGTCTCGGCTTCCCACTCGGTGACGTACCAGCGCCAGCCGTTGTAGGGGCTGAAAAGCTTCACTTTGGCAACGACGGCGTCGGGGTCGTCCGCGCCGTCATTGGCGTACAGGGGCGGGATGGTGTCGGCGAGCTCCTTGGTCATGAGCTTGTGCCTGCGGAGCCCGCTGTGGTTGTCCTGCCAGAGCCTGCCCCGCACTTGATGCGGGGTCGTGGTGGTTCCCTTCTTGTCAGTCATGGTTTCTCCTTTTCCTTGTTGCTTCTCTGTTTGCGTTCACGTGCCGTTGATCGCTTAGGCCGATATTTCCCACTCGGAGCCGGGTCCCACCACCCGCGCCACCGCCTCCGGGGTGACGTAGCTGGGGGTGACCGTTCCCATCTCCATGTCCAGGTAGAGGCCCATGAAGGGGCAGGTTCCCGCCACCATGCGGCGGACCACCTGTAGCACCAGCGACGCCATCATCTGGTTGATGGTGGGGTCCTGGTCGGTGAGGTCGAGGGCCGCCGCGCAGTCCACGTCCGGGGGCCTGGTCGACACCGCCGTCAGCAGGTCGGGGCGCTGGAGCGTGGGCGCGGGCGCCAGGTGGCAGGTCTCCCCGGTGAAGGGCGGATCGTGCAGTGTCACCGGCTCCGGGGCGTTGCCGACCAGCACCTGCCCCCAGTTGGTGTCGTTGCCCGCGTCGATGAGCCACCGGCGCGGGTCGCCCGGCAGGCACTCCGCCATCGCCCGCCGTGCGGCGGCGTTGTCGGCGCAGCCGATGATGAGGCTGTCGCCGTAGGCGGGGAGGCCGGGGTAGCGTTGTCCGTTGGGGCGGGAGTCCTCCTCCCGGAAGGGGTAGACCGAGTAGCCGACGGGACGCCGGTAGGCCCGTGCCAGCCGGTCTGCGAGGGCCTGGCTCTTGAAGCGTCCCACGTCCTCTGCGTAGAAGTTCTGGCGCAGCAGGTTGTGGGGCTCCACCCGGTCATGGTCGACCAGGACGATGGTGGCCTTCCGCCCCTGGAAGAGACGGCAGAGACCCTCGGCCACAAAGCCGCCGGTCCCGCCGCAGCCCACCACGGTGATCCACGGGTCGTCCAGCAGGAACGCGTTGTCCAGGTAGTAGGGCATTCCAATCACCTCCTTGTTTGATTGGTGTCTTGCGTTGACTCCGGCTCCTCGCCCATGAGCCGGAGGCCCGGGTCCGGGCCGCCGAACACCTGGGGCCAGTCCAGCGGGGCGAAGTGGCCGTAGACGCCCACCCGGAGGCTCATCTCCGGTAGTGGAGTGTCGAGGCGTCCGACGACCCCGTAGATGCGGAAGCCCTGCTCGTCCCGGTCGTCGGTGGCCGAGAAGAAGGCGCGGGAGGTTCCGTGAGAGTGGAACTCGGCGACCACCCCCGCAGGGGGCAGGTAGGCGAGTCTCGTGGCGGTGCCGGCCTGTGGGGGCACCACCAGCCGGTAGGCGTCCCCGTCCCAGCGCACGGCGAAGAGCCGCTCGGTGTCCGGGTCGTCCTGAAACCAGCGCAGCCCCAGCTCGAAGAGTTGGGCCGGTATGGGGCCGTGGGCGAGCTCCACCTTGTCGGCCACGGGAGCGAGGCCCCGCACCGTGCAGGGGGCGAAGAGTATCCGCGCCGTCAGGTGAGCGCCCTGGGACTGTACGTAGACGCCCCCCGATCCCAGAACGTAGTCGTAGCCGATGCCCTGGACTCCGGCCAGGCCGCCGGGGTGGTTGACGAGGTAGCCCACCGGTCCCGGCCCGGCGCTAGCGGTAGCCCCGTCTCCCTTCGGAGACCGCGATAGCGTGGGCCACCGTACACTGGGGAACAAGGTCCTCCATCGGGTATGCAGTTGTGCCATCTATCTCCTCCCATAGTGCGACTAGGTTTTCGGGGTGCTTGTTCGAGCGGTTGCGGGTGTCTCCGGTAAGGGAGAAGAAGGACTGGAAGAAGCCTTCCGGTATCAGCCCCACCTCCTCGGGGAACCTGTGGCTTCCGGGACAGACCCTGCCGTCGCTGAAGACGTTGAAGGCCGGGGCCCGGAAGAGGTGCTGCTCGGGGTCGGTCGGACGGCCCGCTGCCGCGTAGACCCACGGGGCGCGGCCCGGTGAGCAGACGAAGACCAGCCCCGGCATGGGAAGCCGGAGCCGGGCGGGAGGCTTGAACGCCTCCCGTTGCAGGGCCACGGGCCAGACCTGCGGCGGCCGCCAGAGGCCCACCACCTGCCCGGTCTCGCCTTGGTTCCACCAGAGGGTTTCCTCCGGCAGCAGCCCCGAGGAGGACCCCAGATGCTGCGTGAACACGTTGGCGATCTCGTCCGCCGAGACGGTCCTGACCCAGGCGGAGTCGTTCTCGAAGCCCCGCAGGAGGATGGTCTCGCCGTAGACCTCCAGCTGCAATTTCAGGTCGTCCCTGGGCGCATCCGCCGGTCCCGGCAGGGACCATTGGGTCGTATCGACTTCAACACTCATCGTTATCCTCCTGTTCGTGATTGGGGAGCCGCCCCAGGACGACGTCCAGCATCTCGGCGAAGCGGCCGGGGAGGTCCTCCTCCAGCCAGTCGGTCAGTTTGCTCACGGAGTCCATGAGGGCGCTGGCCTTGCGCCACTCCTCGGTGCCCTCGGCGATGATGTCGTCCTCCCAGGGGTCGCAGAAGCCGTCGTACGACCCGTCGTCGTAGGTGTGGTCGAGGAAGAAGTTGCCGGTCTCGGCGAGGACCCAGGAGCAGGCTTGCGCCGCCCCCTCGAACCTCGTCCCCTTCAGCGCACTGGCGAGGTCATCCAGGGGTATGCCGCCTTCGGGGACTCGGAGCAGGGTCTCTTGCGGGATGCGTTCGGCGGCCGATTCCAGCCAGGCCACCCGCAGCCCGTCGGGGCCGTCGTAGTAGACGTCCGGGGGCTTGACCAGCAGGGCCATGGCCGAGAGCCCCTCCCGGTAGCCGTTCCACATCTCGTGCAGGCCGTCGTAGCCGAAGCCCATCAGGTCGAAGGGGATGCCCCTCCGCAGCCAGGACCAGGGAGGTTCCTCCCCTTCCTCGTCCAGCCAGAACTCGATGAACGGCGCGTAGAGGGGGAAGTGCCGCCCCCCGAAGAGATTGGCGAAGCGCTCCACCCTCGTGCGTACGTCGGGGGCCGAAAGCGCCGCCTCCGCCTCCTGGGGAAAGAGGCGGCGCACCAGCCCCACGAACCATGCGTAGTCGTCGGCGTATCCGACGAGCGTGACCAGCTCCCGCAGCGACGGCGGACGCCGCAGGAGCAGTTCGGCCAGGCCGCTCATCAGCGCCGGGGCAACAGCTTCCATCGCATCGCCTCCAGCAGGCGGCCCGTGGCCGCCGCGTAGTCCTGCGCCTGGACGCAGGCCATCTCCACCTCACCCTGCCTTGCGGCCGCGGCGTCCAGGTCGAAGGAGCCGTCGGGCCGTGTGAGCTCCGCCGTGAGCTCGATGATTTTCAGGTCCACCGGCGGCGTTGCCGCCAGCAGACCGGCAAAGGTCCGGTTGTCCATCGGACTCCCTCCTCTAGCTCCGCGCGGGGGTGAAGGCGCCCTTGGTGCCCACCCTCCGCTGGAACTCGTAGATGGTGTCTTCGCCGCGCTTGGTCTCCTTGACCGAGGCGTTGGCTATCTCCCCGTAGAAGTCGCTCAGGGTGGACTTCACCTGGTCGACGGTCATCTCGGGGTCGGGATCGGGGAACTCTCTGTCGTCGTAAACAAACACGCGTGCCATCGTTCTTCTCCTTTTGGTCTTTGCTGTTTCTCTGCGTTGCCACGTGCAGGGAGGCCGCCGCTCGGTTGGCGACGACCTCTCCCGTATCTTTGCGGTCTAGCGTCCTGCGCCTGCCTGTAGCTAGGCAGACAGGCCGACCGGCTCCTCCTTTCGCTCCTGCTCCATGCTCATCGCCCACTCGAACATCGAGAGGGTCGCGGGCTGCGGCTTGCTCTTGCGGCCCCTGGGCTTCACCGGCTCCTCGGCCATGAACTCCGCCCAGGAGAACAGCGACTGCTGCGGCTCCGTGGCCTCGTCGTGGTGGCCGTTGCTCCCGTTCCCGTTGACCGGGGCAGGCGCGTGACCGTTCCCGTTGCCGTTGGTGTGGCCGTTGACCGGGACTAGCTCCACCGTCGGCCCGATGCCGTCGGCGTGCTTACCGTTTCCGTTGACCTCAACCGTCTCCGGCTCGACTTCGACGACCTTCCAGCCATCGTCCACCAGCAGCTCCTCGGCGGTGGCCTCGGCGTCCCGTGCCGCCGCGAAGACCTCCTCCATAGTCTCGTTCTCGTCCTCCTCCTCGCCGCTGACGATCTTGCGTGCCAAGGCCATCATCATGTCGTCGCCATCGTCCCCGTAGGCCGCGAGCCCGTCCTCCGGCAGCTCCCCCTCGACGGCCAGGGAGCTCTGCATCTTCTTCGCCACCAGCTTCAGCGCGTCGGCCTGCAGCGTGTTCCGGTAGCTCATGAACACGACCTTCACCGGGCGGGTCTGCCCGATGCGCCACGACCGCCGCGACGCCTGCCGGACCACATATACGCTGTAATCTGTTTCGTCCCAGACGATAGTCGGGAAGTCGATGAGGTCGAGACCGGTCTGCACCAGCCTGGGGTGGCAGATGAGGACGTCGATGCCCTCCTTCACCCTGTCCGCCACCCACGCCTCCCTCCGGTTCGGGGCCACCGCGTCGGCCTTCATCACCGCCACCCTGAACCCGTGCCGGGTGAGGATGTCGTCCATCCGCCCCGTGATATCCCTGGTCCCGGTATGGGTGACGTAGACCAGCACCCGCCTTCCCTCCAGCCGCTCGGCGGCCACCAGGTCGATGAGCGCCTTCTCCTTCGGGTAGAGCTTCTCCTCGGACAGGGGCGGCACCTGCACGATGACGTCGCCCGTCCTGGGGTCGAACACCGTCTCCCCCCTGGTGCAGCCATCCGGGTAGGCGAGGAGGGTCTGGAGGTAGGTCGCCAGCAGCCGCTTGGAGCCAGCCTTCAGAGCCTCCGCCAGCTTCAGCCTCAACTCCTCGAACACGGTGTTGTAGGCCGTGCGCTGGGAGTAGCCCGTCGAGTCCTCCTCCGAGTCCATCGAGGACACGAGGATCTTCTCCTCGTAATTGGGCAGGCCGGAGGCCACGTCCGCGAGGCGCAGGAATACCGTGTTCCCGATGATGTGGAACAACGCGCTGGGCACGAGGCCCGGCCTCTCCCTGACGACTTTGCGGAACTTGCGCCGGCGGCTGTTGCGCCCGTCCTCCACCGCGTCGTCGTCGGGCTTGCCGACGGTGACCTCCTCGAAGCCGTACCGCTGTATCCAGCGGTGCTCGTCGGAGCGCCCGAACTCCGTCCTGATCTCCGGCGAGAACCGGTAGAGCAGGTGGAAAATGGTCGAGGAGTAGCCGCCGAGGAGGGTCCCGGTCAGGCTGAGAGACTTGCCGCAAACGTCTGCGAGGATGCCCGCGGCGATGCCCTGGGCGCTCCCTCGCCCCTTGAACTCATGCACCTCGTCGCCGATCAGCAGGTCGAAGAACCCCTTCATCCGGTGCTTGATGTAGTCGGCCAGCGGGTAGCGGGCCGGGCCGGACCTGTCGGCCTGCCAGAGGGGGGCGCCGCAGCCGGAGCAGGTGTGCTTGCGCCGGTTCAGGTCGGCGTCCGTCAGGGGAACGCCGTCCTTGTCCACGATCTGCGCCGTGCAGTCGGGGCAGCAGGGGACCCGGAAGGGCTCCCCCGTCTCCTCGTCCCGCAGGAGCCTTCCCTTCGAGACGGCCCACCGCTCGATGACGGCGGGCATCCAGCGGTAGGACAGCTTGGCCTTCTCCCGGCTCATCACCGCGAAGAGGGGGCCGGAGCCGACGGAGAGGCGGAGCCGCTCCAGGTCGGTGATGGACTCTACGATGGCGGCGCGGACGCCGGGCACCGTCATCTCCACCTCCCGCTTCCACTTGGGCACCAGGTGGGGCGGGCAGATGATGAGCACCCGCTGGAAGCCCGCCATGTATGCCGCGGCCGCTCCTATGAAGGTCTTGCCGGTGCCCATCTCGCCCACTACCGTCGTGCCCCGGTGGGCCTTCAGCGATAGGGCCGCGCCCCTGATGGCGTCGGCCTGCGCCCCCAGGGGCTTTCGGAGCAGCCTGGGGAGCGTGCCGCCGTTCTCCGAGGGCCGGTAGAGCGGCGGGTAGGACTCGACAACCCTCTTGGCTATCGCGTCCTTGAACGTGTCTATGAAACCTCCGAGGTTCATGTGAATCGTCCTCCTATTCCGTGGTGGGCCGGAGGACGACGCCGGGACCCGGGACGCACCACGCCCCCCGCTGGGGGACGCTTCTGTGTCGCGGGTCCCTGGAAACGTCCCCAGGCGGTTGCTTGAACGTGCGAAACCCACGCAGTTGGCGGGCCTCGTGAGTGTGCGGCTCCGGGCGAGCCGTCTATGCGGCTTTCAGGGCCTCCCTGCGGGCGGCTTCGGCGGCCCTGTACTCGTCGTAGCACCGGCCCTTCAGGTGGTACGCCTTTACCGGGGAGGAGACCGCCCTACCGCCGATGATGTCCACCGATGCGGTCTGCATGGCCGGCTCGCCGGGGGCGATGGGTTGCCCGCACCGGCAGCAGGCTTCCAGCGTCATGGTCGTCTGCATCCTGTCGCCTTCCTTTCCTTATATGAGGGTGTAGTCCGTTGCGTCCAAACGAAGCGAGGCCCCGCCGGTCTCCCGTAGGGGATGAACGGGGCCTCGTGGTGCGGCTCCGGGTGAGCCGTCCGGGTTATGCGGCGATGTCCTCGATCCGGCCGTCGCCCAGGTCGAGGGCCACCACGGTCGTCGTCAGCTTCTCGCGGTGGACCTCCTTCTCCGGGGCGTCCTCGACCAACACCATCTCCTTCGAGGTGCGGCCCTTGACCAGGATGCGCCTGTCGTCTCCTTCGAGCACCAGGTTGTCGAGGAAGCCCGCCGCCACCAGCATCGCCATGTGCCCCCGTTTGAGGGGCATCAGCGGCCGGGTGCGGTTGTCCCTGGCGGGCCACAGGGAGTCGGTTATCTCCGTGCTGGCCCACAGCCCCGACCGGCGGGCCTCAGCCGCCGCAGCGACGGGATCGACGGTCCGGGTGGTGAACAGGACGTCGCCGCTCGGCGTCGTGGCGGGGGTGTACTCCGGGTGGGAGTAGGAGTTGCGCTGGGAGCGCAGGGGCTCCGGCTCGCCCAGCGACCACTCCAGGACCATGCTCTCGGCTGTGGCGTCGGGAACGGGGTCGGCCTTGCGGTAGCCGAACAAGACCACCTGGTCGAAGACCTCCCGTTCAGGAACGGGGAAGGCCCAGCATCGCATCCGCCCGTAGTGGGTGGACAGGTAGCGAGCCGAGACCGCGAGGCGCTGCCGTGGCACGATGAAGACCAGCAGGCCGCTCTCGGCCAGGTAGCGGGTGCAGTGGGTGAGGAAGGCGTGCTCCGTCCGCTTGTCCTCCGAGTCGTAGTCGTAGGGAGGATTGAGCAGGAGCAACCCGAAGGCCCCGTTCGCTATCGACGTGGCGAACAGGTCCGAGGCCAGGGTGCGGTGGAGCCGCTTCTCGGCCTGCTCCGCCCTGTCCCGGTGCAGCTCGACGCCGTAGGTCTCGATGGTCATGGCGTTGGGCCGGTCGAGGCCCTCGGCCAGCCTCTCAAGGGCGTCCCCGGCCCCGCAGCAGGGGTCGAGGATGCGGATGGTCTCCCGGCCCCGGTGGTAGTAGCCGGAGGGGGTGTGAATCAACTCGGCGATCAGGTCCACCACCCGCTCGGGAGTCGGGTAGTAGCCTCCTTTTGCCTGTGCAGCCAGTCTCATGTCGTCTCTCCTTTCTTGGTGTCTTGCGCCGTCTTGATGCGCCGCTTGTTCCTGCGCTTGGCCCTCTTGAGGGTCCTATCCATCGGACGCCTCCCTGGGCAGCGTCAGCCTGCCCGACGCAACGGCGTCGGACAGGTCTTCCCGCAGCTTCTTGGCCTTGGGGGAGCACCGGTAGGCCGAGACGCCCACGGACTGGAGGGGAACGATCTCCCCTTCCTCCAGACCACGCTCCCAGAGCCAGCCTGTCCAGGAGCCGTGGAGGGGCAGCGGGCTGCGCTTGTCGAGGAAGCGGTGGTGCAGCGCCGGGGCCTCTTCTTCGCTCTGCGCCAGCAGCAGGAAGGAGTCCTTCTCGTAGCCGTACTCCGCCGTCTTGGTGTAAACGAGGGCGTGCCATCCGCCGGACACCGGCAGGCGGGCGATCTTGGTCGTCCAGGTGCCGATGGTCTCGTAAGGAACCTGGCACCGCTGGTAGCCGCCGTGAAGCGCCATGCCGTCCGCGCCCTTGATGATGTGGGCGACGTCCGGGGGTTGCTTGAGCAGCGACGCCCAGATCGCCTTTAGCGCCGTCTGGGAGCCGACCATCGAGACGAACCAGAGGCCGTCCGTCCCCTCGTCTCGGGCGAAGGCGTCGGCGGTGGCCGAGAAACCCCCGGCGGTGATCGTGAACAGAGCCTGCCCCGTA
Source organism: Dehalococcoidia bacterium (assembly GCA_965219825.1). Classification (GTDB taxonomy): domain Bacteria; phylum Chloroflexota; class Dehalococcoidia; order Lucifugimonadales; family JAGWBF01; genus JAGWBG01. The sequence continues at coordinate 538,691 of OZ244792.1, forward strand.
CTCGATACGGGGTCTTCGGGGTCTATGGTGTGAGTCGCTAGCATGTCATGTCTCCTTTCCGTGCGTGGGTTCAGTGAGCGCGGGAAGAGCGAGTCCCCCGCGTGAGGCCCCGGCAGGGGTCGGTGCGACTCCGTGGAGCTAGGGCGCGTCCTCCGTGGGCCGGTCGTCCCGGAGCTGGCAGTCGCTCAGGTGGTAGGCGGCTCCCCGAAAGCGGGACTCCGCCAGGGCCTGCTTGGCCTCTTCCAGCGTGTCGCCCTCCAGCCCCCAGACGGTGGCCCAGGTCTCCCGGCACGTCCTCTCGTGGGCCTCTCTCTCCTCCTCCGGGCCGTCGTGGACGACGCAGGGAAAGGGGTCCGGGTCCCGGTCTATGAGCGCCACGAACCCTCCCTCCCCGACGAAGCCGGCCCCCGGAACCTTCCACTTGATGGGAGCGTTCCTGATGTCCTCTTCCTCTATTCGCTCGGTCATGTCGTCCTCCTTTGTCTCTAGGCGTGCTGATGCAGCCGTGGCCGTCAGTTGCGTGGGAAGGGGTGGAGCGGCCTGACTAGGCGGCCATGAGCCCCCGCTCCTTGAGGCTGACGAACCGCTCCCCGCCGATGACGATGTGGTCCAGCAGCTCGATGCCCAGCAGCTTGCCCGCCTGGGTCAGCTCCCTGGTGATGGCGGCGTCCTCCGGGCTGGGCGTCGGGTCCTGGCTGGGGTGGTTATGGCAGACGATGATGCTGGGAACGGCCTCGATGACGGCGGGGCGCAGCACCTCGGCCGGTCGGATCATCGACGAGTTCACGTTGCCCTGGTAGACGACCCGCTGGCCCACGACGTTGTTCTTCGTGTCGAGGAGCAGCACCCGCAGCTGCTCCTGGGCGAGCGGGGCCATCTCCGGCCCCAACAGCCTGCGCACGTCGTCGGGACAGTTGATGGCGGGCGGGTCCTCCGGGCCTTCCGGTCTGGTCGCCACGTCGTAGCGGACCGCCAGCTCCCCCAGCAGGCTCAGGTTGATGCGGAGCGCGTTCAGCAGAACAGCGTCCTTGGTGTAAGGCTTCTTCCTGGTCATGTCGGCCTCCTTCGCTATCGGCTAAAACAAGAGCGGGGCCGCCCCTTTAGAGGGAACCGGCCCCGTGGTTGCGCCTTCGGGAAGGCGTCACTCTGCGGTTGTGGGGCTAGAAGGGAGAGGCGCCGACCGGCTGCTCGATGTCCGCGGCGTCGCCGTGGCCGTTCCCGTTCCGGGAGTCGAGGAACACGACCTCGGAGGCGTGGACCTCGGTGCGGTGGCGGCGCTGGCCGTCGTCGCCCTCCCACGAGTTCTGGACCAGGCGGCCCGCGACGTAGATTCGGTCGCCCTTCCCGACGTACTGGTTCACCGCCTCGGCGGTGTTGCTCCAGCAGACGATGTTGTGCCAGTCGGTCTCGTCCTCGGCGTCCTTGCGGTACCGGTCCGTCGCCAGTCGCAGCTTGGTGACGGCGGTGCCCCCCGGCGTGTACTGCATCTCCGGGTCTACGCCGACCCTGCCCAAGAGCTCTACCTTGTTGATCGTCCGTGCCATTTCGTTTCTCCTTGTGTGTGAAGTAGCGCGGTGTTCCCGCGCCCGTTTGAATGAGAGCGGGGCCGACTCCCCTATAGAGGGAAGCTGCCCCGTACTGCGCTCCCGCCAGGGAGAGCGTCTAGCTGAACTCGAAGTCGTGCGGTTCCGGCCCGTCGTCGTCGAAGAGCCTGTCCGGGTCGAACGGCTCCACCGCGCCCCTGAGCCAGGCGAGGGCGTCCACCGCCTCGCCCGCGTGCGCCTTCGGGTTATCCACGGCCTTGAAGTAGGTCAGCGCGGCGTTTATCACGTTGGCGTGCGCCCCGTTGGTGCAGTCGATGCGCAGGGAAGCCTTGGCCATCATCTCCGTGCTTGCCAGGACCTCGATGCGGTTGGAGAGGCGGGTCTGCACCGATGCCAGCTCGTTGGCCAGCCGCGCGATCTCGCGGGTCGCGGGCGGCAGCCTCCGCAGGGTTTTTCGAGCGAATCTGCTCATTCTGTCCTCCTTTCCGTTGAGGTTGTCGGGAACCCCAGCGAGGCCGTCCCTGTAGAGGGAAGCGGCCACGTCCTGCGCTCCGCTCAGGAGCGTCTAGGTCACCCGCACGTACTCCGATTCGCTCTCGGTCACCACGTCGGTCCGGACCTCCGGGTCGAGCAGCTCGTTGAGCTTGCGGTAGTTCACGGAGTACCTGGTCGAGTTGATGAGGGTAACCGTGCGGCCCCCGACGGTCGCCTTTGCGTCCCCCTGGCGGCGCATCCACGCCTTCAGGGTGTCCAGCGCGGTGCGCTTGGCCTTCTCGGGCTCCTTCAGGGATTCCTGGGCTTCTGCGTAGGCCGCCACCGCGTCCATTGCCTCCTGGTCGCTCACGTTCTCCACCTCGATCTCCGCCTCTTCACCCTCTTCCTCCACACCCGGCAGGCAGACCGCCAGGAACGGGCAGCTCCGGCATTGCCAGCTTGTGGCGGAGAAATCCCGGTCGGGCAGCGCGTCGGGGTCCGGCCCGCTCTGGACGTGGTGCGCGGCAAGCTCGCCTAGCCACTCGCAGGCGTCCTGCAAGGCCCTCTCCAACCGCTTGGCTGGAATGACCTCCCAGTCCCAGGTCCTGCCGCCCGTGTCCATCGTGGCGATCACGGCGTCCCGCAGGTCGCCGAACTCGCCGAGCGAGTAGAAGGCGGCCTGGGCCACCGACGCCGGGTGGCTGCGCTCCGCTCCCAGCGTCCGCCAACGCTTGAACGCCTCCGGCCCGCGAGTCTTGATCTCGACGACCATCGGGTCGCCGTAGGCGGGAGCCGGAGGCTCGCCGTCGAAGAGGAACAGCTGCGGCGCCGGTGCCTCGTCTGCCTCTATCGGCATCCGCACCGTGCCGTCCGGGTGTCCCGCGACCAGCAGGTTCGGACCGATGCGCACGGTTACCTGCCGAGGGTCCTGGGGATCGGCGGCATCGACCTTCCAGCCCGCCCGCTCCATCGCCCGCACCACCACCGGCTCCAGGGCGTTGCCCGCCTCCATCGCCGTCAGCGAGTCCTCGCTGGGGGGATTCGTGGCTTCGTAGCCCGTTGCGGCGTACCAGAGGGAGCGGCGGCAGCCCAGAGCCGCCGATGCCCGCACCTCCAGGTTGCCGTCTGCGTCGAACCGCGCCGCTGGACGGGAGAAGACCTCCGCCCTGTCGTCAATCGTCGTTACCATCGTCGTCGCCTCCTTCCTGTAAGTGAGAAGCGGGGCCGCCCCCGAAGGAGACAGCTCCGCCTCGATGCTGGTGTCCTGGCCGTTCATGCGGCTGCTTTCATCTCAATCGCCGCCTCTTGCGCCGTCTCCGCCTCTCGTTCCTCCCTGGCCTTCAGGTGCGCCTTGAGGATGTGCGCGATGCCGTCTCCGAGGCCGAGCACCGCGATGCTGGTGCCGTCGGGCATCTGGTTGAAGAAGGGCTGCATCTCCTGAATCCCCCGGCACTGGTCGATCACCTCTTCGAGGGGAGTCCCGCGCCGCAGATGCAGGGAGATGAGGCGGCAGGCCAGCTCGGTGACCCCGTGCTGGAACGAACCGCCTTTACCCAGCCAGCCGAACACCTCGAAGGGCTCGCCGTCCTCGTCCGTCGAGACGGTGACGAAGAGACTACCCATCTCGGTTTGAAGCTTCGTCGTCGTGCTGGGAAGGCTGCGGGGCCTGGGCCGTGTCGTCGCGGTCATGGCCTTCCTCCTTCCGGCAGGCAGAGCGGGCGAGCCAGGCTGCACTCGATTGCCTCCATCCTCCCGTAGGCCCGCACCATCCCGGCGTCGCCCACGAAGGACTCGGCTTCGACGCGGGTGTCGAACCGCTCGAAGGGGTCCGTGCCGAGGCCGCCCCAGTAGGCGACCGCGTGGTAGTGGAGGCCCGGCGGAAGGTCGCGGAGATGGGGCAGCGCCGGAGCGTAGCGGTCGAAGTAGCCCGCGACCGTGAGCGCCAGCTCCCTCTCACGGGCGTCGCCCAGGCCCATGAGAGTCCTGACGATGGGCTCCTCGCAGTCCTCCTCTGCGAAGGTCTGCGTGTACATGGCGTCCCGCAATTCGGGGGGGAGGGAGTCCCACCGCTCCCGGCTGAGCTTCAGCCCGCCGTGGCTCGGCGTCGAGACCCGCCAGACGCCCTCGGCAAGCTCCTCCACGTCCCGCGTCCAGCCCCAGGGTGTGTAGGTAACGTTCGTCGTCATTTCAGACCTCCTTGTTGTCCTGTAGTGAAGGAGCGGGGCAGCCCCCCCGAAGGAGACGGCCCCGCTCTCGATTCCGAACCCGATTGACCGGCAGACTAGGCGGCCTGGGCCTGCTGCATCTGCCGGAGCTTGTTGGCGGCGGCTTCCACCAGCGGCCCGATCTCGGCGGCCGTCAGGTCGTCGATGCCCTTGCCCGTCCGGTCCACGACGGCGCTCCGCACCTGGTCCTCGTCGAGACCCTGCTCGGCGGCGATCTCGATAAGCCGCCTGCGCAGCTTCTCGGCCTGCGCCTCGGCCCGGTCGTTGGCCTGGTTCCGGCCGGGGTTGCCGTCGGATTGGGCCTGGCCGGAGTTGCCGTTGGCCCCGTATCCAGTACGGGGCAGGCTCTGAGCAGGGACGCGCTGCGGTTGCGGCTGGTTGCCGACCTGCGGCTGGTCGCCGTAGAACCCGTTCCCGAACTGGACGCCGAAGCTGCGGAAGGCCCGCTTCAAGCCGTCGGTCACGGCGCCCTTCATGGCCGTGTCGTGGCCGTCGAAGGTCTCCTCGGCCACCGGGTGGACGCCGATGTCGGTGCGGGGCAGAGCGCCCGCCACGGTGACCCGCACCGGGGCGCTGTAGCCGGACGTGACCTTCACCTCGCCCGTCTGGGCATCGACCGTCTCGATCTGGCACAGGGTGACGTTCTCGACCAATTCGTAGCCCCACCCTCCGTATCCGAAGATGAGGTTGGCCTGGTCGATGACGACGTGGCCTTCGAGGTAGTCGTAGGACTTGCCGCCGCGCCCCTTGCGCTGGGAGACCAGCGCGGGTTCGAGGGGCTGTCCGAGCGCCTGCGTGACGGCGGGCGAGAGCCCGTCCCAGAGCAGGTCGTGCTCGCTGACGATGGGGGCGTCGGGCTTGTGCCCGTTGCCGTTCCTGGCGGCTATAGCCTGCCCCGTGCTCGACACGGGGGCGGTGTCCTTGTGGACGCCGTTCGCGCTCTCGTTCCCGTTGTTGCTTCCGTTCTTGTTGAACATCTCAATCTCCTTCTTGTGGTGTCGTTCCTGTAGCGAATGAGCGATGCGGGTTCCCTATGGGAAGCCGTGGGCGGGCGGAGCCCGTCGTGAATCGGGCATAGCGCCTCCTGAGCGGTGAGAGTGGGGATGGGTGAACGGCGGGGAGCCGCTAGCGGGCGGAGCGTGCCGCCATAGAGAGCAGCCGGAGGAAGGCGGCGCGGCCGTGGGGAAGGGCCGCAAGCTCGCTCACGTCGCCGACGCCCTGGGGGAGGGTGACTGCGGCGGCCCTGCGGCCCAGCAGGGTCAGAAGCCGCTCCGTCGCCTCCCGGCCCGCGTCGTCGCCGTCGAAGGCGAGGAAGACGCGGGGGCAGCCCCGAAGGGCGGAGGCGACGCGGTCAACGCCCTGGGTGCCCAGGGCAGCGACCGCCGGAAGGCCCCATCCGGTAAGGGCGAGCCAGTCGAACAGGCCCTCGGCGAGGACTGCCCACGGCGGAGTGGGGCCGAGACGCCCAAGTCCGAGCACCGGCTTGGGGCCGGGCAGGGACTGGAAACGGGGAGTCCGGTCGGAAGCGACGGCCCTTCCGGCGAGCCAGCGAACGAGGCCGCCGGAGGCGTCGGGAACGACGACCATTCCGGCGAACCGCTCCGGTCCCCGCTCCATGAAGAGCCCGGAGTCCCGCATCCTGGCGGCTGAGAAGTCGAGGGACTCCAGGGCCTGCCGCAGCCCGCCGCCCGGCGCATAGCCGAGACCGAGGTGGGCTGCGGCGACCGGGCCGACGCCGCGCGAGGCCAGGTACTCCCGCGCTTCTGAATGACGCCGGAGCCCTCCGGCGTACAAGCGCGCCGCCGCCGTCAGGAGAGCGGGGTCGCGGGGCGGCAGCGCGGCGGACCTCGCACGCCGCGCTCCGGCTGGACGAATGGCGGCCCTGGGCGCAAGCCCGGGGCTGCCGTCCAGCCGCGCGATAGCCTCGGGGAGCGTCAGCCCCTCGGCCTGCTGGATGAAGTCCAGCACGTCGCCGCCCTCGCCGCAGCCGAAGCAGTAGAACCGCTCCGAGTCGGCGTACACCGTGAAGCTTCCCTCCACCTCGTCGTGGAAGGGGCAGACGCCCTGGCGGACCCTGCCCCGTCCCCTGAGCCGCACCCCGGCGGCCTCCACCGTGTCGCCCAGGGGATGCCGGGCCTTCAGCGCGGGGATGTCCACGTTGGCCGTGACCATCACGCACCCCCGCTCAGGGGCCGCAGCCCCCGGACGCTGCGCTCAGAGACGACCTTGCCGGGCTGCCAGCGCATCCCCAGGACCGCCGCGACCTCCAGCGTCCCGCCCTCTCCGGTGGGCACCAGCGCGGCGGCCCGTCCCGCGCCCTGGCTGTAGACCAGCGGGTCCCGGTCTCCGAACCGCCGCTTGACCAGCTGCGTCCACTCCGAGAAGGCCCACAGCGTCTCCCTCGGCGCCGCCTTCGCCGTATCCACGCCGGCGAGGACCGCCAGCGCCGTGTCCACGTCCCCCGCCTGCCTGAGCCGCCGGGCCTCGTGGATCGAGCGCACCGCGCTCGGCTCCGCCGTCTCCGTCTCCTGCTCCTTGAATCCCATCGCCGCCATGAGCTGGTCGACCAGCTCTTCGAGGCTGCGCCGGGGCCTGTCCACCGTGTCCATCGTCCGATTGCCAGTTGCCAGTGTTGCCGTCGTCATCGTGCACCTCCTAAGTGCCTGTGATTTGTGGCCTTGCCGATCGAGCCCGCTTGCGGGCAAAGAAGAAGGGCCGCCCCCGGATGGGAGACGACCCTTGTGCTTGGGAATGGGTATGAAGGAGCCTGAGACCCCCGTTGTCAGCGTCGAGGCGGCCTGCCTACAGGACGCCGGGGCATGAACCGCCGGAGCAGCAGCGCCCCGATGCCCAGCCCGACGAGGTTCAGGAAGAAGAGCTCCACGTCGAGCGTCAGCAGCGGCGCCGCGACGACCAGGACCACCACCCCGGCCACGACGACCCGCTTTCGCTTCCACCAGGGCCGCTTCTCAGGGGCCTTGACCGGGGTGTCATTCACCGTTGCGTACGCCGTCCAGACGGGCAGCCCGATGAGCGCCTCAAGCTCGGTTATCACCACGCCGGCCGAGCAGCCCCCGGTGTGACACTTGACCTCGATGCCGTTGCCGTCGGGCCGCTGCCGAAACGCCAGCCCGTCCGACTTTCCGCCGTGACAGAGGGCCGTCGTCGTCCAGAACCAGCCCCGCTCGAAGCTGACCCGGTGCGGCAGCAGGTTGGCGATCCTGAGCGCGCTCGGCCCCACGTACTGCTCCGCCATGTTCACTCCTCCTTCTCCGTTGATGTCCGTCCGTTCAGTCATGTCGCCTCCTTCAACAGATCCTCCGGGGTGGACCAGTCGGGTGATACCCGAATGCCCACGTCGAACCGCCTCACCTGCGCGGGATCGGGCTCCAGGTGTGCCGAGTCGTCAGGGGCGCTCCCTGCTTTGCTTTCGTCAAGCGTGTGGAGCTGCCCGCAGCGCTTGCAGTACCAGCCAGCAGCCCCAGCGTAGCCCACCCCTGGCCGCGCCAAGGAATACCCGCAGCCGCAGACTTCGAGAGACAGCCTGACCGTGTCGATGACATTGCCGTCGACGTCTCTCAGGGCAGCGAGACGGAAGCGCGGCTTGATGACCACGCGGTCCCCGATCGTCTGCACGTCGTGGCGCCGGTCGATCCGAACGCCATCCTGCCGTACCGACATGTCCAGTCCTCCTTCCTTCGTGTGTGTTCCTGATTCGTCCATGCGTACCTCCTTTGTGACCTGTGTGCCGTTGACTCGCTGAATCTCTTGCCGTGCCGAAGACGCAGCTCGCCCAGGGTGGATACCGTCCAAGTTGGGGAAAGCTGCGAGACGTGAAGCGGCCAGCCTGCTTCTCAGTCGCAGACCGGCGCGTGTCGAAGCTGCGGCATGACTGTCAGACAGCCAGGTCGCAGGCATGTTCAGCCGGTCGGGGCGCAAGACGCACTCCGACCGACCGGGTGAGGACGAGGCGCAGGAGGCGCTCCGTCCCAGAAGTCCAACGGCAGAAGCGATCAAACTCCGACCGTCAGACTGGTGTCCAGCGGCAGAAGCGATCAACCCCAACCGCCAAAACTGGTGTCCAACGGCAGAAGCGATCAAACTCCGACCGTCAGACTGGTGTCCAGCGGGAGAAGGGCTTATCACTCCAACCGCCAGACTGGTGTCCAGCGGGAGAAGGGCTTATCACTCCAACCGCCAGACTGGTGTCCAGCGGGAGAAGGGCTTATCACTCCAACCGCCGGACGAGGCCGAGGACGAAGGGCTTATCACTCCGTCGATTCGGCCCGTGCTGCTTGCGAAGGGCTTAATCACTCCGCATCGGCAGCATCCCTCTTGGGCGACCTTTTCGGTGCAGCCCGGGCTTTAGGGAAATGCCCCCAGGTTTCTAGGGCGGGAAACGCTGGAAAAGCCTGAAACTGCATCAATTATTACCGCAGCCGACACCCGATGGGAAGGTCTTACGTGACCCCCCGCACGGATCACTGCATTTGATGGCACAAAAGTTGCCTCAAAAGGCGCCGCCCAAGGCCGCCCGCTACCGACGCCAGCGTCCGAACGTAACGACGCGCCCCACGCGCAGCAGAAGCTCCCACCTCCTCAGCACCCTCCGCGTGTCGGAGAGCGCTGTCCTGCGCCAGTTGATCTGCCCGTTCCGCGCGAAGTCTCGCAGCGGCTGCTTCTCCGGAGGAAGCGTCATGCCGTGCTCTTCGAGCAGCGTCAGCTCCATCACCAGCAGGCGCTCCTCGGACCTGAGCCACTCAGGGCCTCCGCCCCGGTTCGGGTGCGCGGCCTTCAGCTCCCGCCACTCTGCGATGAGCGGCCAGGCTTCGCCGAACACCTCCTCGTCACCCTCCGCAGGCTCACGGGTCACCAGGTCGGGGTACTCCCGCCAGGGCGCGGCCCGCCGCTTCGCCGGCCCGCCCGCCGCGTTCGCCTCCTCCCCCGGGTCCTCAGCATCGCCGCCCGCTTCGAGCGCCGCCACCCGGCGCTTCAGCTGCGCATGCTCGTCTCTGAGCGCCTTCCCGTCCCCCTGGACTGCCGCGACGCCCTTGCCCAGGTCCTGCGCCAACGCCTCGACCTGGCCCCTCACCTCCTTCAGCTCTTCCTCCAGCCCGTCGTTGCGCTCCCGCTGCTCGGCTGCGGGCGAACCCCCGCCCTCCAGCAGCGCCTTCTCCAACGCCTGGCGCATCCGCCTGGACAGCGTGCCGTTCTTCAGACTGTTGGTCAGGGTTCTGTAGTCGACGCTCAGCGCCTGGGTCGCCTTCATCACTCCCTTGTTTCGCACCAGCTCCCGCAGCAGCGCCATCAGCCGCAGGTGGTGAACGTCCTCCACGCTCCGACTCTTCTCGAAGACCGGCTCCCGTGATTTCATCGTCAACGCCTCCTTCCAACAACCCCGAGTCACCGCCGGGGATTATCCAAGTCCCTCCGAGTTTTCCGGCTTGGACGAATCCAAGTCCCTGGGATACCGCTTTTGTCCAAGTCCCCGCCGGAAGGAGGGCTTCCCAAAAAGTGCTTCCCGTTTACGTCCTGTAGGGGGGTGATTTACCCCTGTTTCAGCTTGCCCACGACCCCGCTTGGCCTTCTGCCACCAACGCCCTTTCCCTGTACACCCCAACTACAGCACCAGAGGGGGGTATTTCGTAAGCCCTCGCAGGCCGGTGCATTCATGCACCCGGGTGCAGGTCTGCACCGCCCCATGGGAGGTTCCGAATCGCCATCCGGTTGCTCACACTTTTTTGCGGGCGATGCACTCCGATGTGTCGCACCAAACCGCAGAGAGGTGAACGAGTTGGCGCTGAAATCGAAACTACGGTCGGCCAGGCGGCTTATTCCCCTGGCATCCGCGCTGCTTCTGGCGGCGCTGGTGGCGATTCCTTCAAGCGGCATCGCCCTGGCCCAGACCCCGCCCGACGAGCTGACCCTCGTCAACGCCGACCGGGATTTCGTCGAGCGCAAGAAGAAGGGCGAGTTCGTCGCCCGGCCCCTCTTCGACCGGGAGATCGAGACCCTCTTCTACGCCGTCCGGGACGCCGACACCGGCGACTGGATAAGCGCCATGTACCGGGTGCAGGGCGGCGAGAAGAAGAGAGGCGACGGCTGGGAGTACTCCTGGGAGTACCCCGACCTCGACGAACACCCCGAGCTCGACCGTGACCGGGCCTACCTGCTGGTGATGCTGGCCGTTGCCGAGGACGGGCTGAGGGGCGACTTCTACGCCGTCGTCCCCATCTACCAGCCGGGCCGCATCTGGGACAAGATTCTGGCCGCCCTCAGCCCGGCGCGCTGGGCGAGGGCCTTCGCCGGCTGGATGATCGAGGGAGTCCACGGGACCCTCTGCGGAGTTGTCGAGCGGGCGTCCGGCGAGGACGCCGACAACTGCCGGAGGGAGTACGGCGGATGAGCGACATCCTCACCGGCACCCCTCCCGACCTCACCTACGCCAACGACCTGGTGCGCCAGGCGTGGATGGTCGTCTGGGCCATCACCTCCGGCGCCCTGGTGGTGATCCTGGGCTGGATGGGGCTGAGCTTCATCATGGCCGAGCACCTGGGGACCCGTCAGGCGGGGTGGCGGGAGATGGTCCCCCGCCTGGTGCTCGGCCTCGTGGCCGCAGCATCGTCCCTGTGGTGGTGCGCCCTGGTCCTCGATGTGGCCGACGCCGTGTCCGGCTTCATCGCCGTCTCCCTCAACGTCACCGCCGGAGACATGCTGCGTTCCACCCTCCGCACGCTGCTCACGGCGGTGGAGGCCGGGAGCGTGGGCATGGCCCTCCTTCTCGCCGTCCTCTACCTGGTCTACGGCTTCTTCGTCCTCTACGTGATCGTGCAGATGGTGCTGCGCCTCGCGTTGATCGACATCCTGCTGGCACTGGCCCCCATCGCCCTGGGGCTCTGGATTCTGCCCCACACGGCGGGCTGGGGCCGCCACTGGCTGCGCCTCTTCATGACGACGGTGTTCCAGCAGGCCATCCAGCTCATCGCCCTGGCGTTGGGGTTCGGCTTCCTGAAGGAGTTCGCCGCCATCGCCGCCTTCGAGCCGGTGCAGGACCTGATCTGGAAGCTGCTCATGTCCCTGGCCTTCGTCTACATGGCGACCCGGGTGCCTTCGATGATGGGCAACGCCGGGACCTTCGACTCCTGGCTCTCGATGCTCTACTTCGGCATGAACCTGCCCTCGTCGCTGGCGCGTTCGGCCCGGACCATCGGGCTGGTGGCGGGCGGCGCGGCGGGAGGGCCGGGCGGCATGGCGGTGGGAGCGATGGCGGCCAGCGCGGGCGTTTCGGCCGCCGCCAGCGGCCTCAGCTCGGCGGCCTCGATGGCGACTCCATCGGCGGGCGGAGACGGCGGCGGAGCGCCCAGGAGCAGCGGGGAGTAGCCCGACCGAGACAGCGAAATCACACAGGCGCGCAAGAGAAGCGCCGGCCAATACCACGACGGAGGCGCAGAGATGTGCAGCTAACGGGGAGTCACCGAGGAGACGAGACGGAGCGATGAACGCCGGGTGGGGGAGACCCGCCCGGCGCAAGAGAGGAGCAACTGGAATGGAAGACCTTACACAGACCATATCGAACCTGGTGGGAATCCTGCTGGGCGTGGTGGGCGCCATTGGCGTCGGATTCTTCATCTACGGCGCGTACATGTACCTGACCGCCAGCGGAGCGCCCAACCAGATGGAGCGCGGCAAGAGCGCAATGATGACTGCCCTGGCGGGCATCGTCCTGGCCCTGGTCGCCTACGGCGTCGTGGAGCTGGTGATGAACGCGGTGGTGGACCCGGGAATCGAGATCGACGACGTGCTGCCCGACCCCACACCCCCAGCGGACAGCTAGGCCGACGTAAGGAGGGAGGAACAGACCATGAGAGAACACGAGGTCCCGACTCACGTCCAGGCCGAGGACAGGGTGCTGCTGGGGTTCACCTTCCCGCAGGTCGTGGCGGTGATGGCGGTGTGCGCCATCTCCTACGGCGCGTATCGCTACGCCCCCGTCGGCCCGTCCGAGGTGCGCATGGCCCTGGCCGTCGTCTTCGGACTCGTCGGGATGGCGATGGTGGTGGGCAAGATAGGCGGTCGGCGGCTGCCCCTGGTGGCCGCCGACCTGCTGAAGTACCGGCTGGGGGCGCGGCGCTACGCCGGGCAGGTGTCCCAGCTGGTGAGAGCGGAGCCGCCCGCGCCGGCGCAGCCGGTCAAGAGCGGCCCCGGCCCCCTGAGCCTGATGGCGAAACGCGCCGGGCGCGGCCTGGGAAGGCTGCGCAAGCGCAGGAAGACCCGCAAGAACAAGGAACGCCGCAACGGAAGGATGCGCTGGTTCGGCAAGCGCAGGGGAAAGGACGCCGGGAACCGGCAGGCCCGCGACCACCGGGCCGCGACGCTGGAGACGAGGCGGAGGAAACCCCGCAGGGGCTTCCTGGCCTTCGCGATCCTGGCCGTCCTTGCCATGGCCTTGGTGACCGTACCCCAGGTCGCCTTGGCCGACGACCACTGGCGGGATGAGATCGACTTCGAGGTCGAGGAGCCGGTCGAAGGGCGGCGGCTCTTCGTCGAGGGACTCACCGTCTCCGGCGACCGGGCCGCCGTCACCCTGCGGGCCGCCACCCCCCTGGACATCCGGGTGCGGGCCTTCGGCGGGCCGGAGGGCAGCTGGCTGCGGTTCTGGGGGTCGGCCTCCCTGGACGAGGGGGAGCGCATCGACTACTCCCTCCCCCTGCACGGACCCAACCCGTCCTTCACCTTCTCGTGGGAGGACACGCTGGGGCAGGCCGGGGCCGTCACCTTCGAGCACGGACAGATCCCGTACCCCCTTCCGGCCATCGACGGGGAGCTCTGCGACCTGCGGGTCGTCTCCCTGGGCTGGAGTCCGGGGGTCGTCGAGGGAGCCATCGCCTCCGAGTGCGTATCCACCATCGAGGAGAGAGTGGAGCTTCAGACAGTGGCCGGACACCAGAGCGTCACCCAGACGGCCCTGATGGACGCCCAGGTGACGGCGATTGCGGGGACGGTCTCCGCAGCGACCGGCGCGTCGCAGGCCAGCGTCCCCTTCGTCCCCAACGGCGAGACGCGCTTCCAACTCGGCGTCGGCGCGGGCGAGGCGGTTCACGCCGTGAGCGTGGACGTGAGCCTGGAGGCAAGCCTCCGCATCGCCATTCCCCCCCTGGTGCAGTTGACCCACCACCCGGAGCGGGTCGAACACGTCACCAGGACCGTGCACCTCCATCGCCCGGGGGACAGCGACTACGACAGTGAGACGGTGACGGTCACCCACGACGACGGCGCCACGTCGTCCGCCACCGCGACGGCCTACGCCTACGTCCCCAGCGCCACCATCGCCAGGGAGGTGACGGTGACCATCGTCCACCCGGAGCACGTCAAGGCCGAGGTGGTGGAGCGGCAGCCCATCGCCAGGACCAGGGGCGAAACGCTGGACCTGGCGTCCGGTGTCGGCAGCGACGACCGCTACGAGGCCCTGGCGCTGCCGGAGCCTGAGCCGGAAGACCCGCCCGCCGAGCAGACGCCGGCAGCGGGCGGTCTGCCGGGCTGGTTCGACCTGCTTGGCTGGGAGTGGCCCTGGTGAGGCGGGCGCTGACGGCGGCCCTTCTGGCCGGGGTCGCGCTGGCGACGACCGGCGCGGCCCCGGCGGAGGAGCAGGAGATGCTCCGCCAGTTCGACCGGGTGCTCACGGCGATGGCCTACGCCGCCTCCGGCCTCTGCCTCTTCGCCATCGTCTGGGCGGGATTCGTCCTGATGGCCGAGGGAGGCGAGGAGCGCGGCGGGGGCAGGGCCAAGGCCGCCGTCGTCATGGCGGTGGTCGGCCTCGTCCTGGTGCTGTCGGCCAAGGGCGTCGCCGCCCTCCTGAGCCACGGCGTCATCCCATCAATCCCAACCCCATAGAGCAGAGGAGAACACCCTCTTGAAAGAGCTTATTCGACGATTGACCAGACGCGGAGCGGGGAGCGCCCCGGACGGGGCCGTCGCTCCGCAGGCAATACCGGAGGGCGGACTCCCCACGGAGCCGGAACCCGGCCCGACGACGGAGACCCCGGCCCTCAAGCCGCCGGACCTGCCCCTGTTCTTCATGCTCTCGCACCTGGACGACGACGGGCCGGTGCGCTTGGACGGGGTGAAGCTCGGCGTCTGCGAGGTGATGGGGCTGGAGTTCGACGAGCCGAAGCTGGGGGCCTTCGCCGGAGCGCTCAACGCCCTCGACTTCCCGGCGCAGCTGCTCGTCAGACAGCACCCGCCTCGCCTGGAACGCCTGAGAGAGAACCTCAAGCAGGCCCAGCCCGCCGACCTCCCCCCGCAGACCAGGGCCGCCGCCGAGTCGCTTCGGAGGCTGCTCTCCGACCTTGAGGCCCGCGACGGCATCCTCGACCGGCGCTTCTACGCCGTGTGCGAGTTCGCCCGCGTCGACGACCTGCGGGGCCTGCTGGCAAGGGCGGGGCTGGCCGTGCACCCGCTGAGAGGCCGCCAGCTTCGGATGTTCCTGGTGGCCGCAGCCCTGGGCGGCTCCCCCGCCGAGTACGACGGGGAGACGCCGGTCGAGGTGGAGATAGGCCGCCGAGACATGCGCGTCGGAGACCGCCTGGTCCGCTCGCTGCACCTGGGCCGCTGGCCCCGCTCCCTGGCCCCCGGCTTCCTCCAGGGATTGATGGCGGCGGGGGCGCCGATGGACCTTTCCGTCCACGTCGGCCCGATACCCACCGAGCAGGCGGCGAGGACGCTGGAGTGGCAGAAGGTGCGCTTCGAGTCGGCCCACTCCCTATCGCTGAAGCGGGGACGCACCATGTCCCCCGAGGCGGAGATCGCCCTGGAGGACATCACCCGGCTCAGAGACGAGGTGCAGCGGGGCAGGGAGCGGCTCTTTCATGCGTCCCTCTCCGTGACCCTCCATGCCAAGGACGAGGCGTCGCTGAGGGAGATGACCCAGCGGGCGAAGGCCCACTTCGCCGCGACCCTGGGCAAGCTGGACAACCTCGCCTTCCGCCAGCGCGAGGGACTCCTGTCCACGCTCCCCCTGGCCCTGAACGCAGTGGCCGAGTGGCGCAGCCTCGACACGTCCAGCATCGCCCGGCTCTTCCCCTTCTCGCCTCCCGATATGGACACCCGCAGCGGCACTCTCTACGGCATCGACATGCGGGCCTGCTCCCCCGTCGTCTACGACCCCTGGGACGGCACGCACCTGAACGCGAACACGGCGGTGCTCGCAAGGTCTGGCAGCGGCAAGTCCTTCGCCACCAAGCTCGGCGTGCTGCGGGGCATCACCCGCGGCATCACCGCCTACGTCATCGACCCGGAGGGCGAGTACGCCGACATGGCCCGCGCCGCCGGAGGCAGGGTGCTGTCGCCGGGCGTGCCGGGCGAGGGCATGAACCCCTTCGTCATCGACAAGGGCGATTCAGAAGAAATGCTCCAGCGCATCGGCAGCCTGCGCCGCCTCATCGAGGTGATGGTGGGAGAGAGTCTCGGCGCGGACCGCCGCGCCTCCCTCGACCACGCCCTGGCGGGCTACTACGCCCGCCCCAGGGAGCGCACCGGCTTCCGTGATTTCTACACATATCTGCGAGAAGACGAGGCGGGTGACGCCGCTCTTGCAAGGCTGCTCAGGCCCTTTGCCACCGGCAGCCTCCGCCACCTGCTCTCCGACGAGGGCGACGACCTGCTGGGCAACGAGGCGCTGGTCACCGTCTTCGACCTGCACCTCCTGGAACCGGAGCTGCGGCCCGCCGCCGCGATGGTCTGCACCGAGACGGTGTGGGCCGCAGCCGCCCAGGACCCCAAGCCCCGCCTGCTGGTGGTGGACGAGGTGTGGAGCATCATGCAGCACCCCGAAGGCGCGGCCTTCATGGTGTCGATGGCGAAGCGCGCCCGCAAGCACCGCCTGGGACTTCAGTTCATCACCCAGGACGTGCAGGACCTCCTCTCCGAGGACACGTCGAGGACCATCACCGGCCACAGCGGGCGCGCCCTGCTCCAGAACGCCGCATTCAAGCTGCTTCTCCAGCAGGACGCCGCCGCCATAGGCACGGTCGGCGACGCCTTCGATCTGCCCCAGGACCTTCAGCGCTGGCTGTTGTCCTGCCCCAGGGGAGACGGCCTGCTGTTGGCGAAGGGCAACCGCTTCCCCGTCCGCATCGAGGCCACCCCCGAGGAGACCGAGGTCATCGAGTGGAGACCCGGACGCCAGTAGAGACCAGTAGAGAAAGGAATAACACCCATGAAGCTGAACCCGAAGGAAATCCTCTTTGGAGACGATGGCGACAGGAAGGACCCCGTCCTGCTGGCGGTGACGCCGCCGAGGACGGGGGAGCGCACCCTGCTGGGCGTCGAGAACCTGCTCCAGTCCATCGCCGTCCCCGAGCCCTTCTCCCTGGAGCTGGCCGGGGACATGGACGGCGTGACGCTGATGACCCGCTGCCTCGACGACCAGGTGGTGCGCGGCCAGCTGGCCGCCCACTACCCCCAGGCCCGCATCCGGAATGTGGACCCCGGCGACGATCCCCTGCGCCTGGGCGAGGGCGAGCAGGCGTGGTCGATCACCCTGCGGGCCGACGGCCCCGAGTACGTCCCCCTGCGCACCTTCAGGGACGACGACCTGCTCGACCCCGGCTCCGACCCCCTCATCGCCCTCATGGGCGCTCTCTCGTCCCTCAACGAGGGGGAGCGCGTGGTGGCGCGGCTGATGCTGCGCTCCCTCGGCCCCGACTGGTCCCAGGCCCACATGGACAAGGCCCACAAGAGGCCCGGCATGGAGCCGAGGGAACCCGCCTACACCTTCCAGACCAAGCCGCTCCAGATGGACGGCGTGACGATGGCCGTGCTGGGCATCGGCGCGCTGGCCGCCCTGAAGGGCTACCTGTGGGTGCAGGACGGGGAGATATGGAAGGCCGCCCTCCTGGGCGTCGGCACAGCCCTGGGGCTGGCCGCAGGCGGGTGGGCGTGGTGGAGGTGGAAGAAGGCCCGCAACCGCGTCGAGGACCCCATCCTGATACAGGAGAAAGTCTCGCGCATCGCCTTCGACGCGGAGATACAGGTGACGGCGGTCCTGCCCGACGACACGGGGCAGCAGCGCGCCGGAGAGCTTCTCGGGCCGGTGGCCGCCGCCTACCGCCACTTCGACAACCCCGCAGGAGCCCGTTTCAAGGTCGGCCGCGTGAGGCCCACCGTCCCCGATCCTTCGATGCTGCACCCGGCAGGCCCCGGGCTGTTCGGCAGGCGCAGCGTGCTGGGCGTCCGCGAGGTTGCCGCCCTGTGGCACCCGCCCGGAGCGGGCGACGAGACGCCCCTGGTGGAGCGCTCCGGCGCGAAAGGGCTCATCCCCTCGGCCAGGGGAATCAGGGGAGGGGCGCTGGTTGGAGACACCACCGCGGGCAAGCCCATGCCCGTTCACTTCCCCGAAGACCTGCTCAGGCGCCACCACCTGTACGTCGCCCGCACCCGCATGGGCAAGTCCACCCTCATGCACCACATAGCCGTCCACAAGATGCGGGAGAAGGCCGAGGGCAGGGACGGCGACGCCATCGTCGTCATAGACCCGCACACCGATCTCGTTGACGGCATCCTCGAACACGTCCCCGACTCCCTCACGGACAGGGTGCGCGTCATCGACCTGTCGGACGCCTCCCGCTCCCCCGGCATCAACCTCCTCGACACACGCGTCTTCGCCGACCGGGACCGCACCGCCGATTCGGTGGTCCGCGTCGCCAAGGGCCTGTGGGAGCAGTGGGGGCCGAGGATGCAGTCCATCCTCGAACAGACCGTCAAGACCCTCCACGAGGCCAACGAGCACCCCGAGACCGACGAGAACGAGCAGCACACCATTCTGGACGGGCTGCGCCTTCTTTCCAACGACCCGTACCGCAACGCCGTCCTGAAGAAGGTGTCCGACCCCTACCTGCTCGAATGGTGGGCCAGGGACTTCGGAAGCTGGCACCGCCAGTACCGGGCCGAGGCCCTCGCCCCCGTCCAGACCCGGCTGTCCTACTACGCCTCCTCCAAGCGGGCGCGGGCAATCCTGGGACAGCGCCGCTCCACCATCGACATTCGCGAGACCATCCTCGAAGGCGGCGTCCTGCTGGTCTCCACCTCCCAGGGGACGGTGGGCAGGGACGTGGCCGCCCTGGTGGGCGCGTCCCTCCTCAATCTCGTGGACGCGGTGATACGGGAGCAGGGAAGCGTGGCGCTCCGGGAGCGCCGGGGCGCGCTGGTGGTCGTGGACGAGATGCAGACCATGCCCGGCGTCGACTACGAGTCGATGCTCAGCGAGCTGGGCAAGTTCGGAGCGAGCTTCATCCTCGCCACCCAGAGCCTCGCCAAGCTCGACGACCTCTCCCGCACCATGCGCGACACCCTGCTGGCCAACGTCGGGTGCCTCGCCGTCTTCCAGGTGGCCGGCTCCGACGCCCGCCACCTGGTCTGGGAGCTGGGCAAGGACCGGGTGACCGAGGAGGACATCGTGTCCCTGCCCGTCCACCACTGCTACGTCCGAGCCACCGTCGGCAAGGAGCGGATGGACTCCTTCTCGATGGAGGTGAGAAAGCCGGAGAGGGGAGACCGGGACGGGGCGGACCGCATCCGCAAGGCCAGCTCCGCCTACACCGTCTCGGCCCAGCAGCTCGCCTTCGCCGAAGCCCAGGGCCACGGGAAGGTGGAGGAGTTCCGCAGGGGAGTCGAGACCCTGAACGAGAGCGTCCCGCAGGAAGAGGAGAAGAAGACTCCCCACGGCCCCGATCGGTGGAAGCGGACCAGCAGGCGCAAGGCGCAGAGGAAGGAGCGTCCGGATGAAGATCAACGGCAGTGAACGGGAGACGCTCGGCGTCATCGCGTCGTGCCCCTTCGCCGACCGGCTGGAGCTGGCCGCCATGTCCGGCGCGTCGAGGAGCGCGGTCTACGAGGCGGTCGGCGGGCTGGAGGACGCGGGGCTCGTCGCCCACGTGCCCCACGCGGCGGACCTGATACCGCCGACCCGCCGCTACCGCCTCACCGCCAGGGGACTGGGCGCGCTGGCCGAGACCGAGGGCTCCACCCCCGACGACCTGCTGCGCTCCCGCCCCGTCTCCGTCCAGTGGCTGCGCATCCTGATGGACCGGCTCGACGCCCTGGCCGTCGTATACCGCCTGGCCTCGACAGTAGCCGGCGTCGCCCACCCGGTCGGCCTCCGCCTGTACCGGGCCGGTCCCCTCGACGCCGCCATGACCCTTCCGGGAGGGCGGACCGTGGGGATCGCAAGGCAGGGACACGCCGCCGACAGGACGGGCTTCTCACGGCGGCTCTGGAAGCTGCGGGACGGGCCGCGCCCCGGAACGGTCCTCGTCCTGGTTGCCGACGAGGTGCGGCTCAGACACGCCCGCAAGATGCTGCCCCGCACCGTGGAGGCGCTGTTCGCCCTGGAACGGGACGCGGCCCTCGCCGGACCCGAGGACGAGGTATGGCGTCCCGCCGCCTCCGGTCCCCCCGCCAACCTGCGCAACGCCCTGGGGCAGCTGGCTCCCGGGGGAGAGCTGCCCGTGGAGGCTAACCCCTCGCAGGCGGACCTGCCCGGCGACGGCGCCCCGGACGCAGACCGCGCTCTACCCGTTCTTCTCAAACCCGCCGAGAAGCGCGCCCTCGACCTTATCTATGACTGGCCCTGGCTGCTCCGCACCGAGCTGGCGAGCCTGATGGCCGTCTCCGAGCGCCGCGCTTCCCAGCTCGTCAACCCCCTGGAAGGGTTCGGCCTCGTGACCCGGCCCATCGACAAGAGCGGACGACTCGCCCTCACCGACCGGGGCGTGGCGCTCCTGGCCCGTAGGGACCGCACCTCCGTCGCCGTCGCGAGGAGGCGATGGAGCGTCGCTCCCGTGGACGCCGAAGCCCCATGCGACTGGCGCAACGTCTCCGGCGGCAGGAGCCGCCAGCTGCTCAGGAACATCGAGCACACCGGGGCCGTTCACGCCTTTGTCGCCGCCCTGGCGCGGCAGGCCCACGCCCTGGGGTGGGAGCTGGCCCAGATCGACCCGCCCAGGAGCGCGTCGAGGCACTTCAAGCACGAGGGGCGGAACCGCTCCGTCAACCCCGACGCCTTCGGCGTCCTCCGAAGAGGCCCGGCCGCCTCGCCCTTCTTCCTGGAGTGGGAGAGGAGAGCGGTGCGCCCCTCGACGATGGCGGCGCGGATCGCCCCCTATCTGCGCTACTACTCATCTCGCAGTCCCATCGACGACCACGGCGCCAGGCCCTCCGTCCTGATCGTCTTCGACGACGACATCGCCGCCACCAACTTCCTGAGAGTGGCGAGGGACGAGATGGACCGCGCCGGGGTCAGCGTGCCCCTGTGGGTCTCCCACAGCGCCGTCATCGACGCGCTGGGCCCGCTGGGAAGGGCGTGGCGGTCTCCAGGCGACTGGGAGCCCGCCCACGTCCTGGTGGCCCGCTGAACACGCCGTACGGGACGGGAGTGCAGCGGCGGCTCCCGCCCAGTACCGAAAGGAGGTCTTCAACACATGGAACCGGAACGGAACGAAGAACCGAGAGGCCGCCGGAGGCGGGGCGCTCGCTCAACAGTGCGCCTCGACGCCCGGTCGCTCTGGGCGCGGTTGGCGCTGCTGAACCGCTCCCAGAACTGGCTCGCCCAGGAGATAGGGATCAGCTCCGGCTATATGTCCAAGCTGGTCACGGCAGGCCGCGCACCCTCCGGACGCATCCGCAGAAGGATGCTCAAGGCCCTAGGCATGGAGGACTTTCACGAGCTCTTCAAGCTCGAAGAGGAGGACCAAGATGGAGACCCTTAAACAGGTGGCCGGCATCGTCATCGCCGGCCGCATCGCACCCTACCTAAGCGGCGTCCTGCCCAAGGACTTCCCGAAGCGCCTCGAACGGCTCTGGGAGGCCAGCGGCCTCACCTGGAACGCCTTCGCCGACGCCCTCGGCGTCGACAAGAAGCGCGTCCACAGGTGGCGCAGGGGCGTCAAGCCCGACGGCGACGGCTACCACGCCCTCGTGAAGCTCGCGGCCCTCATTCCGGGGGGCCTCGACATCCTCATGGGGGACGGGTTCCAGATGTACCTCTGGCAGGACTGGGAGGACCGGCACGACCAGGACGACCAGCAGGACTGACACCCTCATGACCTGCCAGAGCACACATAACGGGAGCGTCCGCCCCGATGTCTTCCCCGACGACTTCCCCCAGGCCCTGGAGCGCTTCAAGGAGGCTTTAGGGATGACCTGGGACGAGATCGCCTGGCTGCTGGGAACCACCACCGCCACCCTGTGGCGATGGCGAAACGCGGGGATCAGACCCAGCACCGACTATCTCCTCGCCATTCAGGACCTGGCCGACAGCAGGGGACTCGGACACCTGCTTCCACCCATAAGGGTCATAAAGGTGCCCGTTCGCGGTCCGGCGGAAGGCGTCCGGGCCGGATAGACGCGGGGGCCTCAGCAGCCCCCGAATAGGACAGCTCCAGGCTTCAAGAACGCTCGCACCGAGGTGCGAAGGGAGCACGACCGACATCAGGACGAACACGACGGAGCGGCGGCTTCCGACAAAGACGAGGGCGTGAGCGCAGGGGCCTCGTGCGCCCCGCGATATGGCCGATGGAATAGACCTATATGAAGGATAAGAACAGCCCACAAAGACGAGGGAGGCCGCGTGGGGGCGCCCCGGAGCTTAGGGTGGTGGAGATCAACTACAACCCCGGACCCGACGCCGAGGACAGGCTGCGACGCCTCTTCACCATCCTGCTCAGGTACGCCGCCGAGGACGCCAAGCGCCAGCCCCCGACCAACCCATCGCCGGAGGATGGCGGCGAGGAGGACGGCTCATGCGGCCCCCTCATACCCTGACCGTCATCAGCCTGGGCGGAGGCGTCCAGTCCTCCGTCATGGCGCTCATGGCAAACGAGGGGGCATTCGACCGCATCCCCGACTGCGCCATCTTCGCCGACACCCGCTGGGAGCCGCCCAGCATCTACGAGCACCTGACGTGGCTGAAAGACCGGCTGAGCTTCCCCCTGTACGTCGTGGACAACGGGCGAAGCCTCCGCGAGGACGTGAAGGCCCTCACCAACCACTCGGGCTCACGAAACTATGTGGACATCCCCGTCTACCTCAAGGGACGCGACGGAGAAGGTGACGGCATTGGCCGGAGGCAGTGCACCGACAACTACAAGATCAGGCCCATCAGACGCAGGATACGCGAGATGCTGGGTCTGAGACCCCGGCAGCGCGTGCCCGCCGGAACCACCGTCGAGCTGTGGCTCGGCATCTCTACCGACGAAGCCATCCGCATGAAGGACTCCCGCGATCGCTGGATGACGAACCGCTACCCTCTAATCGAGGCGGGGATGTCCCGAAGCGACTGCCTGAACTGGTGGAAGGAGCGTTACGACAGGCCCCTGGAACGCTCGGCCTGCGTCGCCTGCCCCTTCCAGTCCCGCAAGCGGTGGGTGGAGACGAAGCGGAGGTGGCCGGAGCTGTTCGCAGAGGCGGTGGAGATCGACGCCGACCTGCGGGACTCAAATCGCGGGCTGGCCCTGGACAAGACGCCCTATCTGCATACGCTGCGGATGCCCCTGGCCCAGGCGGTCGCCCTCGACGAAGCGGAGATGGGAGACGACGGTCATAGGGACGGGTTCGGCAACGAGTGCGAGGGACACTGTGGCATCTGAGGAGCCCGGAAAAACGACGGCGGGAGCGTCACCACCCGGGGGGCTTGGTGATGACGCCAACCTCGTCCCTCAGCATGTCGGGGAGCTGGCTTCGTCTCAGGTGGCTCTTCCAGAGACGCTTGACGCAGGTCGCGGACTCGGCCAGATCCCTGGGGCTGACGTTCCTGGGGTCGGGATTGACCCGCGGCTGCGGCTGTCAACAAGACCTTTGACGCCGACCGGCCAATAGGGGTATCATGGGGGCAATAAGTTGGCCCGGCGATGCAGCAAACACCCCGGGCCGTGGCGCCACCTGCCGAAACAGGTGATGCAGTAGCATTGTACTACTCGCAGACCCGCTCCCGACAGGAGGCGGGTCTTTTTGATTTCAGTGGTTCAAGTGAAAGGAGGCAATCATGGCGAGAACCATGGCGCGTGAACGAGTAAACGGCAAGAGGGCGGCCATCTACGCCCGCGTATCGGACAAGAGCCAGGCCGAGGACGACAAGACCTCCCTCTCCGAGCAGTTAGGCGAGATGCAAGCCTACTGCGAGCAGAAGGGCATGACCATAACCGCACGCTACCAGGAGGTGGGCAGAGGCTGGTCCAAGAAGCGCCCGGAGTTCCAGAGGATGCTGGCCGACGCCAAGCGGGAACGCTTCGACACCATCGTCTGCTGGAAGTCCGACCGCCTTAGCAGGGGCATGTACCCCGCAGCCGCCCTTATGGAGGTGGTCGAGGCCCACCAGATACAGCTCGAAGCCGTCACAGACGCCATCGACATGAAGACCTTCGGCCTCATGGCCGCCATCGGCAAGATCGAGCTGGACAACTTCCGGGAGAGAGCGACTATGGGCAAGCGCGGTTCGGCCAAGCAGGGCCGGATGCCCGCCGGAGCCGCCCCCTACGGATACCGCACCGGAGACGACGGCAAACCGGAGATATACGAGCCGGAGGCCGAGGTCGTTCGGCGCATCTTCCACATGTACGTTTACGAGGGTTTGGCCGGGACCGCGATCTGCCAGCAGGTGACCGGCGACAACGCCCCTCTGAGGAATCCCGGCTCCCGGTGGCACAAGGCATACATCAACGACATTCTCGGCAGGGAGGTCTACAAGGGCACCTGGCACTACGGCAAGGCCCGTTGGGTCGTGACGGAGGCCGGAGAGAGGGTCTATCCGCAACCGGAAGATAAGTGGATCGATGTGCCGTTCCCGACGCTGGTGGACGAAGAGACCTGGGACCGGGCGCAGGCCATCAAGAGCCAACGGAGGCAAAAGTCCAATCGCAACACCAAGATATTCTATCTGCTCCAACACCTCGTCAGCTGCGCCGAGTGCGGGTTGATGTTCGCCTGCCGCTCCTCCACGCATACCTACTTCAGACGGAAGGGCAAGGTCCGCAAGCAGGCCAGAGTTACCCCTCAGCGGCACTACCATTGCTACGGAATGCTCAGAGAGCATATGGATTGCCGGAATCCCGCGATGCTCAGGGCCGAACAGCTGGAGGAGTTGGTGTGGAACCAGGTCAAGGGGATGGTCCAGAACCCCGAGCTCATAGTCGCAGGCATCGAGTCTCTGGGCGCCCAGGAAGACGGCGGCCTGGCCGAGCAGACCGCCTTGGCGGAGCGCGACCTCCAAAGGATACAGGTCGAGGAGGAGAGAGCCATCCGATTGTACGTGTCGGGTAAGATCACCGAGAACCAACTCGACCAGCAGCGGCGCTTCATCACCGAGCGACTGGAAGCCGCTCGTGCCACACTGAACGACCTCCGCGCCAGGGAGTCGATGGCGTCTGAGAAGCGCCTCCTCATGGAGAACCTGGTTCTGTGGGCCGGGAAGTTCGGCCACGGTCTGGACGACCTGCCCCAAGAGAAGCGCCGGGATGTCCTGCGGTTGATTGTCGATCAGGTCCTCATTGACCACGACAATCGCGTCAGCATCAGCCTCGGCATCCCAACTGAAAATTTCACGTCGATTGAGAAAGAGGAATCACCGTCCCTATGCCCGACGACAGCTTGATTCCGGGGGAAAAAGCCCAAGAGATACTGCTGAACGGCTCGGTGGTATCTTCCGTAAAAGCTAGCCCCCCTACGTGTACAGACGCCACGCAACCAGAACGCTGACGACCAGCAGAACGACCAGCGCGGCGACGACCAGGCCGAGAGCGCGGGCCAATCGTCTCGTCCTTTCGTGCGCGGCGCGCTCCCTCGGCGGGGTCTTCGTTCCTAGCCTTGTGATTCGTTCAAACAGCTTCTTCAATTCGCTCGATTCCTTTGCACTAAGGTGATGGAAAGTCCACGACGCCGCTGCTCAGGAGCGCGGCGACGCCCTTTGCCGAAAGCACCAGCACCATCCCGACGACGGCCATGATCACGGCGGTCTTCGCCCTGCCCCCGCCGCGCTCCTCGCCTCCCTCCGCCATCAGGACGAACCCGGCCCACACGATGGCGAAGAAGCAGAGGCCGGAGCCCGCGTAGGCCATCGCCGTCAGCGCACGGTCGAATTGGCGCAGCATCTCGCGCTCCTCGTCCGGCGCGGCTCCCAAAAAGGTGAACGCCGCTCCGGCGAGAAGAAGGACGGTTGCCATCCTGCCCGTACAGGCGGGCCGCCTCACCAGGGCCACTCCCATCTGAGGATTCCGAACAGGTCCTGCATCTCCTCCTCGGTAAGGGGCGTCTGCTCGGCGGGGACGGGTTCCGGCTCGGGCTCCGGCAGCGCGAGGACCTCGAAGGGGGCGGCCGAGCCGATGCTGGACGCCATCTCCAGGGACTCGTTCCTGTTGCGGGTGACGGGACCTCGCTCCGCCACCTCGGCCCGGACGTGCTCCGGGTGGACTATGGTGAGGGTGACGTCCCGGTGGACGACCTTGCTGGGAATCGAGAGACGGGCCGAGACGGTGTGTTGCGTCGTCGTGCCGTCCTCGTGGGTCACCGTCTCGCTGACGGTCTTGCTGATCCTGGGGCGCAGCAGGCTCACCGTCTGGGTGCGGTCCTCGGTCCCTCCGGGTGGTGGGTGAGCCTCACCAGCGGGGATATGGGAATCCTGAGCGCCGCCCCGATGTCGGCCTTGATTGCCACGCCGTGGACGGCCTGGCCAACGGCCACGGGAACGGAGAAGCGGGTCTTGCCCTTGGGGACGAAGGACACGCCGGTCTCGGAACCGCCGGCGGTGACGTTGACGGTCCCGGTGATGGCCGTCATCCCGGCGTCCATGAGCGCGGTCTCGGTGACGCTCTCGTGGCCGGACACCGTCTCAAGCTCCACAGCCTCCTCGACGGCGGTGACGCACTCGGACTCGATGACGCCGCTGACGACTCCGGGCGTCCAGCCCAGGGAGACGAGGCTCAGGTCGCACAGCTTCCCGTCTATTGCCGGAAGCGGGTACGGGATCTGCTCGCCCTTGACGGTCAGCGCCCCGGCCTGTCCCAGCGCGTCCTCCCACGAGAAGGTGAAGGACGGCGTTGGGCCGTGCAGGGGCAGGGAGTAGTCGATGCACTCCCCCTCATGCAGGCCGGCCGCCCCTCAGAAACGCAGCTCCCGGCCCTCACCTGGAGCGCCATGCCGGTGGCGGCCCGCAGGGCGACCCTGGCCCGGCCTCCCGACACCTCCAGCCCCTCTACGAATATCCTCTGTCCAGGGACCGGCTCGGGCATCTCGAACTCGATCTCGTCGGGCCAGTGGTCGCCTTCCAACGCCGACTGCGGCACTGCAACGAGTCCGGTAGCTAAGGGGAGGAGACCGCCTCTTGGCGTTCCCCCGGCACGTCCATGTGTGGGGCCTAGCGTCCCGCGCCGGCCGGCTCGGCCTCCCCTTCCTGCTCAAGTGTCAGCACCCATTTCGAACATCTATAAGGTAGCGATCTGAGGCTTCCGTTTGCGGCGCTTGGGCTTCACCTGCTCCTCGGCCATGAACTCGGCCCAGGAGAACAGGGTCTTCTGCGGCTCGTCGGCCTCGTGGTGACCGTGGCCGTTCCCATTGTCATTGTGACCGCTGCCCGGAGAGGCTTGTACTCCGGCGAGTCGTACCTTCTGCCTATGGGGGGATACACCGTCACCATCGCCCCCACAAACCCCAGGTTGGCGCAGTGTTCAAGCTCCTTTGCGCCTATCTCCACGTCGTCCACGTTTATCATGGCTATGCCCTTGAGCCGAGTGGGGGCTGCGTCGCAGAACTCGGCATCGTATTGCATTGGAATATCACCGACCGGGGAAAGGTCTCCTTTATTGAGAGCAATTGTAGTGACACATTCCAAGGTAGTCAGGCACCAAATGGGACCAGGTGATCCTGGGACTGTAGCCACACGTTGACGGTGCTCAGAGACACCACTATAATGGCCTCATCAAGCATGGCGTTCTATGGTGAGATTATGCCCAGAGAGCTACTCAGTCTCTTTGATTACGAAGCACGGGCCCGCGAGA
The DNA here is from genome assembly GCA_965219825.1 of Dehalococcoidia bacterium. Lineage (GTDB taxonomy): Bacteria > Chloroflexota > Dehalococcoidia > Lucifugimonadales > JAGWBF01 > JAGWBG01. The sequence continues at coordinate 565,973 of OZ244792.1, forward strand.
TTTTGCCCAAGGCCGTCTTCCAGATGTTAGATGGGGGTGCCTTCGACGGGGTCACCTTTCGGCGTACCAGGCCGGCCTTCGAGTCCGTACTGCTGCGGCCCAAGATGCTGCGGAACGTGGGAGACCGGGATACCTCCACGAGGGTCTTGGGGCATAAAGTCAGTCTCCCGGTGATGCCTGACCCCGCAGGGTCACACCAGACCGTTCACCCCGACGGCGAGCTTGCCACGGCCCGGGCCGCCGCAGCGGCAGGGACCATTATGGTCCTGAGCCACTCCTCTAACTTCAGTATGGAGGAGGTGGCGGCAGTGGGCGGTGGCCTTCGCTGGTTCCAGCTCTACCTGTACCCGGACAGGGAGTTCATCAGGGAATGTGTCCAGCGCGCTGAGAGCGCAGGTTACTCGGCCATCGTGATTACGGTAGATTACCCAGGCAGCTCGTACCAGCCCCGAGATAGGACCCGGTGGGGGGAATTCGGGAAGGAGATAAATGCACGGAACAGGTTCCAACCTCCGGTAGGGACACAAGGGAACCGCATGAGGCTGGAGAGGGACGGTGTGCGGCGACTGATTACTGAGGCCTACAGCCCCTCCAACACCTGGGACACCATCGGCTGGGTACGCTCTATCACCTCCCTTCCCATCGTCATCAAGGGGATTCTTACCGGCGAGGACGGCAGGCTGTGCGTTGAGCATGGTGCTCATGGGGTGGTGGTCTCCAACCACGGGGCACGCCTCTTCGACGGCACTCTCACCTCCATCGAAGCCCTTCCGGAGGTGGTAGATGCCGTGGAGGGGCGCTGCGAGGTGTTGGTAGACGGAGGGTTCCGGCGAGGCATTGACGTGCTCAAGGCCCTGGCCCTAGGGGCCAGGGCGGTGCTCATTGGTCGGCCCATCTTCTACGGGCTTGCCGTGGATGGTGAGCAAGGAGTCCGGGATACTTTTGAAATCCTGCGCAGAGAGTTGGACTTCGCCATGGTGATGAGCGGCGTCAAGACCGTTGACCAGATTGACCGGAGTCTGGTTACCTGGCCCGAGCTAATCCCCTTCTAGGCTGTCATTCCCGTTTTCACGGGAATGACGGATGTGGCGGGAATCCAGGGGCGTCGGGACCGTGCGCCCTTACTCCCACAAAGAGAGAAGAAGCTGACCGTAAGTAATCAGTGTTGATGAGGAGTCGTCCGATGCTAGAAGAGCCTGGCATTTTGAACCTGGCCGACTTTGAAGCGCGCGCCAGGACGGTGATGCCCAATGCCCAGTTCGAGATGGTTGACGGTGGGTTCAACGACGAGATCACCTTCAAGAGGACCCAGCTTGCTTTCGACTCCATTGCCCTGCGTCCTCGTTACCTGGTGGACGTAAGCCACGTTGACACATCCACGACGGTGCTGGGTCACAAGATAGCCCTGCCCGTACTGCCCGATCCAGCCGGTGGGCATACCAGGGCCCATCCCGAGGGTGGGCTGGCCACGTGCCGTGCCGCCGGTGCAGCCGGCACTATCATGTCCCTCAGCCACGCAGCAGGTTTCACCATTGAGGAGGTAGTAGCGGCGGCGGCAGGCCCCGTCTGGTGCCAGGTGTTTCTACTCAAGGACCGGGAATACATGCGAGAATACGTCCGGCGCGCCGAGGATGCCGGTTGCGCCGCCCTCTGTGTAACTGTGGATACGCCTAGCTTGGAAATGGACAAGGAGCAGGTACTGAGGAATCCGGACCCCCGTATGCACTCCTACCGTCATGCTAACCTGGTCCACACTAACGCTGACGGCGACAGGGAGACTATGGACCTCCGGGACGCCATAGACCCTACCGAGTCCTGGGATGACCTGGACTGGTTGCGCTCTCTGACCTCCCTTCCTATGGTGGTCAAGGGAGTCCTCACGGCGGAAGACGCCCGGATGTGTGTGGAACACGGGGCCAGCGCCGTCATCGTATCTACCCACGGAGCGCGCCTCTTCGATGGTATGATTACCTCCATTGAGGCGCTGCCGGAGGTGGTGGACGCTGTGGACGGGCGCTGCGAGGTGCTGATAGACGGAGGATTCCGGCGGGGTATTGATGTGCTCAAGGCCCTGGCCCTGGGTGCCAGAGCAGTGCTTATCGGCAGGCCTATCTTCTATGGCCTGGCGGTGGGTGGCGAGGAGGGAGTGCGGACGGTCTTCAAGATACTGCGCCGGGAACTGGAGTTCGCTATGGCGATGTGCGGAAAGCCTACCGTCGCCCATCTGGACCGGAGCATGTTGGTGAAGGTGCCAACCCTATATGAGGCCGGAGGCTTCGCAGCCAGGTGGAGGACGGGATAAGGTAGTGATAAATTATCCCCGCAGCGTCCGGAAGAAGGCGCGTATGTCCTCGGCCAGCAGTCCCGGCTCCTCCATTGCGTTGAAGTGTCCGCCCTCGGGCATCTCCCTCCAGTGCTGCACGTTGTAGATGCGCTCACCCCACTCCCGAGGTGGGTGGTTTTGGTCCCGTGGAAATAGGGCTAGGGCGGATGGCACCTGGATTCGCTCCCCCTGCTTGAAATTCCAAGGGCTGTGGTCCACCTCATAGTAGAGGCGATTGGCGGAGTTGATGGTCTGGGTCACCCAGTAGATGGTAATGTTGGTGAGAATCTCGTCCCGGGTATAGTAGCGGCGCTTCTCCTCATCGGTCTCGTTCTTGCCCCATGTGCGGAACCTATCTACAATCCAGGCGGCCAGACCGGTTGGGGAGTCATTCAACCCGTAGCCAAGGGTTTGGGGCTTGGTTGCCTGAATGTGGAAGTAGGCCCCCTCGTCCCTGCGCCAGGCCTCACGCTCTTCAATGAGCTCCTGCTCCCTCTGGGACAACTCGCGGGACCCCGGGCCCATGTATGGCTGAGCGCCACCTACCGCGGTCATGTAAATACCTATCAGCTTATCGGGGTGGGCGTATCCCAGGCGAGCCGTCACAATAGCTCCCCAGTCGCCGCCCTGGGCACCGAAGCGCGGGTAGCCCAGCCCTTCAGTCATAAGCTTTGCCCAGAGGTCTGCAACTCGAAAGTGGCTCATTCCCCGCTGGCTTGGCCGGTCTGAGAACCCGTAGCCTGGAAGAGAGGGAATTACTACGTCAAATGAGTCCGCCGGGTCTCCTCCGTGGCTAGCAGGGTCGGTGAGGAGGGGTATTATCTTTAGCTCCTCGAAGACGGAGCCGGGCCATCCATGGGTGATGATGAGAGGCATGGGGTTAGGCCCCTTGCCGCGCTCGTGGATAAAATGGATGCCCAACCCATCTACATTGGCGCGAAAGTGGGAATAGGAGTTCAGTGCCTTCTCCTGGGCCCGCCAATCGAAGCCGGTTCGCCAGTATTCCATCAACTCTTTCATGTGGGACAGGTTGGCGCCGTAGTCCCAACCCGATCCTGGGATCTCGTCGGGCCAGCGGGTGCGGGCCAGACGATCTCGCAAGTCTTCAAGGACGGAGTCCGGGACCTCTATTTTGAAAGGTTGCACATCCATACTGGATCCCTCCTTATAGATTCAGTCGAGACTCCTCGAAGTCCTTGACCTTATTGTAAATCTGGAAGCGGTGGCGTCCGTTCTCCAGCACGAATATCCTGTCTTCGGCATCGATGTTCACCGCCACCGGCCGCAAGAACCACTTCTCTTGCTCCGGTGCGTTCATCCTCTTGCGCACCTGGGTGTAGTCGGGATTGGAGTCCCAAACGGCCTGCGCCCAGGGGGAAGAGTGGAGGGCATCCCCGTACAGTGAGGTTATGAAGACTCCATCGTGGTCGAAGACCTGGAGCCTGTTCTTGAGCCAGTCGGTAATGTAGACATCTCCATCCGAGTCCACTGCTATTCCTGTAGGGCGGTGGACTTCACCAACCCCGGCATCGTCTTTCTCAAACTTGGTCAGGAACCTCCCGTCAGGAGAGAATTTCTGTACACGACTGTTCTTCCAATCGGCGACATACACATCGCCCACGCTGTCAACGCATATTCCCCAGGGCATATTGAACTCCCCATCATCGCTGCCCTGACGCCCCCACTTGAGCAGGAGCTTTCCATCTCTGGTGAACTTCTGCACACGGTGGTTGAGGCTGTCCACGACGTAGAGGTTGTCCTCCTGGTCGAAGGCTATCCCGGATGGGCGGTCCAATTCACCGTCACCGCTGCCGGGTTTGCCCCACTTGCCCAGGAATGTCCCGTCTTTTTCGAAAATAGAAATCCTGTTGAGCCACTCGTCGGCAGTGTACACGTTCCCATTGCTGTCAAGGTCTATGGAAGTGGGCCACCTCATCTGTCCGTCTCCATCTCCTGGCTCTCCGATATGGCCGACTTGTTCATGGTTCGGGGTACATATGACGACTCGCTGGCGTACCCCCTCGCCAGTGCCACGGCACATCACATATAGGAGATTGTCGGGGCCTATGGCAAACTCCACCGGGACCGGGAACCCTATGGCATCTCCCCCACCGACCGCCGCCTCCATCCCGAGGCTGTAGCCGAACTCGAATACCCGCCCCGCCGCAACAGTAATCAGCATCACTACCTCCGCATACAAGCGCTCAGCTATCAGGCCCAGCACAACCACACCGAAAGCTGATAGCTGGGCTCTGGCAGCTATATAAAGTCGAACTGCTCAAATGTCCCGCCCACGATGGGTACGGGGTCCAGGCCAAGCCACTTCTCGGCGACGGTGGAGTAGAAACCCCGGAAGTCATAGTTGGGGGCCACGTCACCGAATTGGAGGTCTTCGGGTTTGAGGGAAGGCATCTCGCCGTACATGCCGCCCCGCACAGGATCGCCGATGGCGAAAGCCACTCCACCAGCGCCGTGGTCGGTGCCCGTGCCGTTGTCCCTGACCCGGCGTCCGAACTCGGTGAACATGATCATAACCACGTTGTCGCTGGCATTATGTTCCCGCAGGTCATCGAAAAAGTCGGTGACGGCCCTGGAAACGTCGGTCCATAGCTCTCTATGCGTCACCATCTGGCCCATGTGGGTATCAAAAGTGCCGAACTGGGTGTAGAAAATCTGGGTTCCAAGGTCGGCCAGGTGTACCTGGGCTATGTCCCTCAGATTCTTGGCTATGGGTGTGCTTGCATACTCCACCGTAGAAGAGTATTTCTGGGGTGCTGTCTTGAGGATGTCGGCGCCCATGAGTACGGACCTCCCCGTCTGGCTCAGGTAATCCATCACAGGACCGGTCCCTATGGCGGGCGCGTACATACGGGCGAATTCCTCTACTACTCGGGCTCTGTCCTGCTCGCTGGTGACACCAGGCACATCGGTCAGCACACCGTAGGACCCAAGGTCGGAGACCGAGGTCACGGGCACGCCCTGCTTGGCCATCGCTCTGGGCAGTCCCTGTCCGAAGTTCGCTCCCTTGATCACGACCTCCCCCCTGGGATCAAGCTCCTGGATGACCCTGCCAATCCAGCCTTCGGTGCCTATCGTGTCCGGCTCGCAGGTATGCCAGATGTCCATGGAGCGAAAATGGGAGCGCACCATGTTGGAGTAGCCTATGCCGTGTATGATTGCCACCTTACCCTCGTCGTAGAGCGCCTTTATGGGCTCCAGGTGGGGGTTGAAGGCAAATTTATCGTCAATGTGCAAGACCACATCCTCAGAAAGGCCCAAATTGGGCCTGGCATCCCTGTAGTAGGGATTGTTGTAAGGGACTATTGTGTGGAGGTAGTCGTTGGCCCCCGATAGCTGCAGGACTACCAGGACCGGATCCTTTATAGATGCCATAGTTATCCTCCCCTTCAATGTAGGGTCGGCTGGCCGCCCCTAGCATATTTGTTATGCGAACTGGTATTCTCTCGACGCCCCTATCAGCGCTAGCATAATCCCTACACGTTGCTCGGACGCTCTGTGCTCATCCTCTGTAGCCCATCGGAGCTCTCCCTCCTGCTCAGCCCGGGACACTAGCTGGCTGCGGACCTCCTCTTGCACATCAATGGGGCCAAGCAGGTCAAGACATGCGTCCACAAATTCTTCTGGAGGCAAGGACCCCCTGTCCCTCAGTCTATCAATGATAGCCCGGATACCGGGTAGGGTAGTGTCGCCCAATAGCTTGCTGGCGAAATTAACCCGTCTGACCAGGGCCCCGCCGTCTATCCACTCCTGACCTGTATGCCAACTCTCTACACTGGGGGGCATCAACAGGACTTGTCCCTGGTAGTCACACTCTATGGCAAGGGGCTCGATTCCACGGCTGGGGAAAGTCAAGATGCCAGCCGTACGCGCGGTCCCTATTACCAGCTCGGCGGGGCTTTTCACCCTGGCAAATCTTGCATTCTTGAAGAAATCCGAAAGGAGCAGGGCCCTTAGCATCGAGCGAAGGTCATAGTTGGACTCGTTATAGGCCTGCACGAGGGTCTCGATGGCATCCGGGTCCTTTGGAGGCGTTGTCTTCCAGCTAGGCACCTGAACTTCATCGGCGACGAAGAAGTTGTACAAGTGACGGGCCAGAAATCTTGCCGTGGCAGGCTGCCGTACGATGATGTCTATAATATCTTCGCCATTAAAACGTCCGCTCTCGCCCAGGAAGGTCTTCCAGCCGTAGTCATGGTCCTCGGGTTTATAATCGAAGTCCCACCAGAACCGGCCCATAGGCAGGCGTGGTATCTTGGAGGTAATTGCCCAACCAGTGAAGGCCCTGGAGCACTCGTATATATCGTCCTCGGTGTAGTTGCCCTGACCCATAGAGAACAACTCCAGCAGCTCCCGCCCCCAGTTCTCGTTGACCGACCTCTTGTGATTGCCATGATTGTCCAGCCAGTAGATCATGGCCGGGTCTTTTGCCAGCTCGACCAGTATGGTTGAGAACTTGCCCAGGGCATTGTGGCGGAACGTATTTACCTGTCTCAAGACCTCAGCCGGGGCGTCCACCTTGGAGTTACTTGTGGCGAATAGCTGGTGCCAGAACAGGGTCATCTTCTCTTCAAGTGGGCGCTTCGAGTTGATCATCCGGTGTATCCACACTGACGCCGCTTGATAAACGCCCATAGACTCAGCAGCGTCCGGGAAGTAGCGGGTCCAGATGTCCTCGTCTACCTCTGGCTGGCCCTCTGGATGCAGCAGATCTTCCACGGTGGCTTCGTACCCTTTTGCAACACGGGCCTCTAGCTCATCCCGGGATGCGCCGAATCCAGCGCGTCTCATAAGGTGGGCCATCAACGTCATATCTTCTCGGTCTGGCATGGTTCTCCTTCCTTAGACACAGGTCTGTGCGTGCTTTTGTTCATCTGCTGAGTTGCTAGCTCGTGACTCAGAAAACCTTTCTCAATTGAGGAACGAACAGCCCATGACTCTGTAGGATGTCTATCAGTCTACCATGCAATGAACCTAGTTTCAATGGGTATTTCGCATAATAAACTCTTCTGGCCGAAACAAAACCTTATATGCAACGATAACAGGAGTAATAGACGCATATATAGTACTAATACGTCTACTATATCACGAAACCACTCGCTGGATTACCGACTAGTATTACAGCCGCACTTATTAAAGGGAAGGCCTGGAAATGTGTCTCTTGTAATGAGATTTCAAGGCCCTGGCCTGATGCCTCCGTCGCCACCGTGACCACCATACAGCCAGACCAGCGCTCTCATGGGGCAGCCAGAGCAGCCTGTATAACAACCGCCTCACCTCGGGCACTGTCAGGGGTATGAGTTCCTCCCTGACGACCATCCCCCCTTTTCATGAGTCCCAGCGGCACAGGACCTGGTCACCGCCAGAAAGGCATGGACCAGCAGCGCCAGGGTGATGTGACGGTACCACCCGGTCCACCGACGTACCTCATACTGGTCCAGCCCCACCTCACTCTTGGCTTCCTTAAAGGCATCTTCGATCACCCACCGGGTACCCGCCACACGCACCAGTTCTTCCAGCGGCACATCCCAGGAACCAAAACACCCATAGTATGCCAGGTCCCCAGGGTCTGTGACGCTGCGGCGCACCAGCAGCCAGTACCCCTTGGCCTGCCCAGACAAGGGCCGTATCGGCACCCGGCCCCAGTCGTAGATCCGAGGTCCTTTGGACCCATCACCGGCACTGATACGATGCCATTCCTCATCCGGTATCTCCTCTGCCAGCTCCCTGGCAGCCACCTGAACAGGACCACGGTCTGTGTTTACCCACAGAGGCTCATTGCTTTTCACCCCCAGAACATAGGGTATCTCTCCCTCCTCCAGCCACAGACGCAGCCGGCGGTCATTGCCATACACCTCGTCTCCCGTTACCCAGGCAAAGGGAACCCCAACCTCAAGGGCTCTTGAAATCATCTCCCTGGCCAACTGCCCCTTGGTCCTGAAGGCCACATCCTCCGGCACTCCCGCTTCCTCCCTCCTCTCCCTGTCCTCATCCCATTCCCTGGGCAGGTATAGCTCTCTATCCAGAAAGGCATGGCCATGACGGCTGCCATAAACCAGGAACACCCCTATCTGGCAGTTGTCCACTTTCCCTGCCGTGCCGCTGTACTGCCGCTTCACTCCCACCGACTTTGTGCCTTTCTTGAGGAAACCCGTCTCATCCACCACCATCACTGCTCGGGGTTCACCCAGATGTTCCACCACATACCCTTGCAGGTCATCCCTTACTTGATTGGCATCCCATCTGTAAGCAGCCAGCAACCGTTGCACACCGTCAGGAGTGGCGTCTCTACTGTGTTCGGCCAGTTGCCACCCGTTCTTGCGCTCCACCGACCCCAGCAGTCCCTTCAGGTATGCCAGCACCCTCCACCGGGGCTCACTGCGGCCAAAGCGATGAGCGATGCGAGCGTGCAGTGCATGGAGGCCTGCTTCCCAGTCAATCACCTCCTTCAGCACGTCCTCTCCTTCCATTTCCATGACTGTCTGACTCATAACCAACCCCTCCTCTCCCACTATTTCCCATGGCTCTATTCTACCTGTTTAAGTGCGGCTGTAGTACTAGGGCGTGTTTCCAAAGTATTAGACTTGTACTATACTTTGGTTCATGACACGCAAACGATATCCCGGCGACCTGACAGATAACCAGTGGAGTATTCTCGCCCCGTTGCTTCCCCCAGCCAGGCCCGGCGGTAGACCTTGCACCGTGGACCTGCGAGAGGTGGTCAATGCCACACTGTATGTGCTGCGGACCGGATGCGCCTGGCGGATGCTGCCGCACGACCTGCCTCCCTGGCAAACAGTGTACAAGTACTTCCGCAGGTGGACACTGGATGGAACGTGGGAAAGAGTCCATCAGACACTTCGCCCCAACGTCCGAGAGGCGGAGGGCAGAAGCCCAACTCCCAGCGCAGCTATCATCGACAGCCAGTCGGTCAAGACGACCGAAAAGGGGGGCCTCGTGGCTATGATGCTGGTAAGAAGGTGATGGGACGCAAGCGGCATATCCTGGTGGATACGGTTGGGTTGCTGTTAGCGGTCGTGGTCCATCCTGCTGACATTCAGGACCGAGATGGGGCAAAGCTGGTCTTCAACAGACTACTCGGCAGGTTCCCGCAGTTGCGATTGATATGGGCCGACGCTGGTTATGCTGGACAACTGATTGAGTGGGTCATGTCGGTATCGGGTTGGGTACTGGAGATTGTGAGGCGGCCGAGGAACAGCCATCAGTTCGAGGTGCTGCCCAGAAGATGGGTGGTTGAGAGAATGCTTGCATGGCTGGGACGCTGCCGTCGGTTGAGCAAGGACTACGAGGCATTGCCCGCCACGACTGAGGCTTGGGTGCATCTGGCAATGATTCATCTCATGGTTCGTACGCTGACCGCTTGATGACTTACTTCCGAAACACCCTCTTAGGGACGCTTGGCCTCGTCCTCATACTCGCCCTCATCGGCTGTAGTAGCGGCTCGGAGTCCGGCGAATACAGCCAAGGCTCAGAGTTCGTCACTTATTCGGCGCTGGGCAAAGGCGATGAAGAACCTAACTTGGCTCTCATCGATACCCTCCGCTTTCACCGAGACGGGGCACAGCTGGTTCTGTCGTACGACTCGGCCACCAACGCCTTCACAGGTACGGTGGAAAACACCACAAAGGCTACACTGCGCAGGGCCAGGGTTGAAGTCTACCTCTCAAACGGGATTAAGTTAGGCCCGACCACCCCGGTCGACCTGGCTCCCGGTCAGGTTGTGGCCATCACCCTCCCGGCAGGCAGCCAACCCTTCACCCTTTGGAGCGCATACCTAGAAGTCGGCTGATTTCTGGTATCCCCACACCGCCTAGACACTACCGCCTTATAACGACACTGGAGAGCCGGATGCGGTGAAAGCCGCACGTCCGGTTCGGAAGGGGGCCGACGGAAAAGTGCTCCGCTAACGCGGAGTAACTCGCCGGCGGCCTACCCTACACACCAAGCACCTGTGCAACTCAGAGCAGCCCCACTTCTACCGGCCCGCGACGCCGGAGGAGCGGCAGAACCCCTTCGAGAGGCTGTACCGCCACGACACCCCGGAGCACGGCTCGGTGCTGGTGAAGCGCATCACCGTCGCGGCGCGCGCCGAACTCATCACCGCCTTCTGCACCGCCTGTGCCGAGGAGCTGCAAACCGGACAGGTGCTGTGCTACCAGCGCACCCTGGCCAAGGGCGAGGTGGTGGGACTCAACGGCACGGAAGGGAGGTAGATGATGGCCGAGAACCTGAGCTTCATCTTCGACTGCCCCAATTGCCACGACCCCTTCGCAGAGACGAATGAGACGGAGATCGACGTCCATTCGGGGGCGACGTACCGCTCGCGTCCTGCGACGGGCGCGTGGTGTTCCTGGCCCTGACCGTAGAGGAGTACGCCGACCCCTCAGGACTGAAGATGGACTGCTACTTCTGCAAGCCCGGACCCTGCCGGTTCGGGCCATCCACTACCACGGACAACCAAGAGAAAGGAGAACTGACATGAGACTTGCAGCACAGGCCAAAGGCGGCTACTACCCCACCCCGCCCCGCGTGGTGGACATGATCGCGGGACTGATTCAGGCGCCTTCCGGCTCCTACTACCGGAACCGGGAGACGCTCCGCCTCCTCGACCCCTGCTGGGGGCCGGGGACGCCGCGGCGCGGCTGGCGGAGGCACTGCGCCACCCCAACAGCCTGCCCATCGAGACCTACGGGGTGGAGTTGCACCGGGACCGGGCCGAGGAGGCCGAGGCCCGGCTCGACCGCACCCTGGCCGCCGACCTGTTCCAGACCTCGATAGCCAACGGGGCCTTCGGCCTCGCGTTCGTCAACCCGCCCTATGATTGGGACTCGGAAGACAAGCGGGTCGAGCACGCTTTCCTGACGACCTGCACCCGCTACCTGGCCGAGGGCGGCCTCCTGGTGTTCATCGTGCCCAGGCACCGGCTGATGGTGTCGGCCCGCTACCTGGCCTCCCACTACGGGAAGCTGCGGTGCTGGGCCTTCCCCGACCCGGAGCGCGAGGTCTTCGACCAGGTGGTGCTCATGGGATACCTCAAGGCGGAGCCGACCCCGGACGCCTACGCCGAGGAGCAGGTGAGGGAGTGGGCCGAGAGGGAGCCGGAGTGAATGGAGTCGTACCGCTACCCGGTGTTCAATGTCCCCGCCACGCCAATGGGAGACATCCTCTTCACCACCCGCACGTCGATCCCGTTGTGGCGGCGGAGGCGCGCCGGTCGGGTCTGTGGGCCAGCACGGAGATAACCGACTCCCTGTGGCCCGCCGGAGACGCCCGCACCCGTCCGCTGATGCCTCTGCGAAGGGGGCACATGGCCATGCTGGTTGCGGCGGGCTTCCTGGACAACCTCTGCCTGGAAGCAGAGGGACGGCGCATCCTGGTAAAGGTCCGCACCAGCAAAGAGATGGTCCTGGTCGAGGACACGCCGGACAAGGAGACCTACCGCGAGCGGCTCAAGACCACCGTGGTCGCCCTGGGCCTGGACGACGGCGAGATCATCGACATCGCAGCATAGCTCAGACGGATCGCCCCAGAGCTCAGGAATGTTATGTAAAGCTAACTTAGTCCCACCGTTTATTTTGACTTGGAGAAAGGTAGTCGTGTCCAACTCGTGATCTTCCAGTATAATAAGGCGATAAGCTGCTCGCGAGGAGGTAATCAATGAGTGATGATCGAAGGATAGGAATAGGCCTGGCAAGTATACACCCCCAGGACATGCTAACCCTGGCTCAGGAGGCGGAGGAGGCCAGCTTCTATTCAGTATCAGTGGGCGACAACGTGGATGACTCTTTTGCCGTGCTGGCGGGAATGGCCGCCGTCACCAACCGCATCAAGCTGGTCAGCAGCATCGCCGCATGGACACGGACACCCGTCACTACAGCACGAGCGTGTCGCACCATGGACCAGCTAAGCGATGGACGCTTCATCTTTGGCCTGGGAAGTATGCCCAGGTCTTGGAACGAGAATTTCCACGGGATTCCCGGGGAAGCTCCCCTCTCGCGTATGAGGGAGTTCGTAGAGCTTCTTCGCATCCTCTGGGCAGCAACTCCTGACATCCCGGTGAATTATGAGGGACGTTTCTACAAGGTTTCGGGTTACCGGGTCTTCGAGCCACCACCGCGCCCCAATATTCCCATATTCATCGGCGCCAGCCGCCCCAGAATGGTCCGAGAGACCGGCAAATGGGCCGATGGTATCCTGTTCAACTGGAACTACACCCTCCCCTGGCTGAAGGAAACCGGACTACCCGCCCTCGCCGAGGGCGCTAAGAGTGCCGGTCGCTCCGTGGATGACATGGAGATATTTTCTGGCCGGAGGGTCTTCATCACCGACGATCCCCAACAGGCAGAGGAGTCACGCAACGCATTCCGTCGCAATCTGGCAGTCACTTATCTGGGCATTGACTACCATCAGCAATTGCTGAAGTCATTTGGCTTTGTAGAGGAAGTGGATGCGGCGGCGGCGGCTCTGGCCCGTGGTGATTTCGAGGGTGCCGCCAACGCCGTTAGTGACCGCGTAGTAGATACGTTTACCATCATAGGCCCGGCTGACGAGTGTTTGGAGCGCGTGTCCGAGTACACTTCTCAGGTGGATTGCTTCACCCTTTCCACTCCAACGGAAGGGATGCCCCGCCCTGAAAGAGTGAGCGCGGTGCGGCGGCTGATACAGACCTTTGGGCAGTGATCTTTAGGAGTCGCATAGACCACCTAGCGGGTTCTTAGGCTAGGTGGTCGGTGGCGGCGCAAAAAGTTGAAATTTGAACCTGTCGGAATGAGAACGAAATGAACGTTTATTCTCCGGGCCTGCACTGGCTTGCCGTATTGGGAATGCTGCTCATCGCCGCCGCTCTACCGCCTGTGGCTCAGATGCGCCGGCAGCCACAGCCTCGCTTTCCCCAAACGGGGCCACGTCGACGCCCAGGGCCACGCCCAAGCCCCCGCTTGCGCAGACATCAACCGAAACTGACAGGGAAGCGCTGGTCGCGTTCTACAATGCCACCGACGGCCCAAATTGGGTGAACAACGAGAACTGGCTGGCTGAGCGACGCCCCAATCGGCGAATGGAATGGCGTCACAACCGACGGCAGCGGCCGCGTCATTGAGTTGAGCTTCTTTGGAAACCAGTTGAGCGGAGAGATTCCGCCGGAGTTGGGCAAACTCGCCAACCTGGAAGCGCTGTACCTAGGCGACAACCAGTTGAGCGGGAAGATTCCGCCGGAGTTGGGCAAGCTCTCCAACCTGAGACGGCTGCGCCTCACTGAGAACCAGTTGAGCGGAGAGATTCCGCCGGAGTTGGGCAAGCTCTCCAACCTGATAGCGCTGTTCCTCGCCGGAAACCAGTTGAGCGGGTGCGTACCCGAGGGGCTGCGAGACGTGGATTCTAATGACTTGTCCGAGCTTGGCCTGCCGTTCTGCTCCAATTGAGGCCCCGCCACCATAGAGGGAAAGCCCGCTCCCTTTACGCACGACTCCGGACCCGACCGAGTGGGAGAGCAGCCCTATCTCTCCCCAGGTCGGGTGAACCCTCATCATCCGTATGCAGAGAAGGATCACGGCATACCGACACGCGGCGACAGGCGCTTTTCACAGCGGATGTGCGACCAAGAGCATCATGGCATCTCTGTTCGGCGCTTGGAGTTTGCAAGGACACAACCCTTACCTCGCCCTAAACTACATCCTCTCTCAACCGCTACCTGCCCCAATCTGAACAGTTACCCCTGTGCCTATGGATTGACAGGTTAATGTCCTGAAAACATAATGGAAGGGATCTGAGCGTATCCATGACACAGGAGATGTCACCCAAAATGAGGCCGGTCCTGAGCGTAGCCGAAGGTGCTGAAGAGTTGGGTCTCCTCACCGACTTATACGAGCTTACCATGGCCCAGAGCTACTTCCAGCATGGTATGTTCGCACCGGCTACCTTTAGCCTCTTCATACGCACATACCCCGCCAATCGCTCCTACTTCGTGGCCGCAGGGCTCGAAGACGTACTCAGCTATCTGGAGGGATGGCACTTTCCGGGAGAGTCAATTGACTACCTTCGCTCCACCCGCATATTCTCGTCCGGCTTCTTGGATTACCTGTCGGGTCTCAGGTTTACCGGCGACGTGTGGGCTGTCCCTGAAGGTAGGCTATTCTTCGCCAACGAGCCGGTGCTGGAGGTTACAGGTCCCGTCATTGAGGCCCAGGCTGTCGAGACTCTTATCATCAACCGGATAAACCTCCAAAGTCTCATTGCCAGCAAGGCTTCAAGGTACGTCTGGGCAGCCAAAGGCAAGGCTCTGGCGGACTTCTCTCTGCGCCGTACCCACGGTACGGATGCCGGGATGAAGGTGGCGCGGGCCAGCTACGTCTCCGGCTTTCAGTCCACCAGCAACGTTCTGGCTGGCAAGACTTATGGAATACCCTTGAGCGGTACTATGGCACATTCCTACGTCAGCAGCCACGAGCAGGAGATTGATGCCTTTCGCAATTTTGTCAGAAGCTTCCCCGAGAGGTCAATCCTCCTCATAGATACTTATGACACCATTGCCGGTGCCGGAAATGCTGCTGCGGTTGGCAAGGAGATGGAGGCACGGGGGCAACGCTTGCAGGGCGTTCGGCTGGACAGTGGGGACTTTGACAGCTTGAGCAGACAAGTGCGGGCAATCCTGGACCAGGCGGGTCTGCAATATACGAGGATTGTCGCCAGTGGGGGCCTTGATGAGTCCGATATACATGACCTGGTCAGTGGCGGCGCTCCTATAGATGTTTTTGGTGTGGGCACCAAAATGGGTGTATCTGCCGATGCCCCCTGGTCGGACATGGCTTACAAGCTGGTCAAGAGCGATGGGCGGCCTGTGCTTAAGCTAAGCACCGGGAAGGCATCTCTTCCAGGCGAGAAGCAGGTGTTCCGGCTGCGTGATGATAAAGGGGACTTTTCCAAGGACATCATAGCTCTGAGGGATGAGCGTGTTGAGGGTGGGGAGCCACTGCTGTGTAAGGTAATGGAAAATGGCAAGACCATTCAGCCACTACCATCCCTGGATGAGATAAGGGGCCACTTCAAAGAGGACTTCGGCCATCTCAATGACAGGTTCAAGGCCCTGAAGGGACCGCCTTTATATGAGGTGGCCCTGAGTTCCCACCTCAAGGAGATGCACAACCGGCTGACCGTAGAAGCACGTTTACAAGCGCAGGGGTAGGAAATTCTAGCTGTCTGAGGGCTAGGCGGAAAGGTAGATGTAAGGTAGATATGAAGATAGCGGTTTGCGTAAAACAGGTTCCCGTAGTCTCCCGAATCACCTTCGACTATGAGAGCAAGACCATCGTAAGGGAGGGTGTGCCACTGGAGGTGAACTCCTTTGACCTGCTGGCTGTGGACAAGGCTGTGGAGCTTGGGAAGGAGACTGGAGCCGAGGTGGTCGTCTTCACCATGGCCCCAACGCAGGCGCGGGATGCCCTTGTCCAGTGCTTGGCGATGGGGGCCGGCCGGGCTGTCCACCTCACCGATAGGGCCATGGCAGGCTCCGATACCCTTGCCACCGCTCGCTGCCTGGCCCTAGCTCTGGAAAGAGAGGAATTCGATCTCATCTTATGCGGCAGGAACAGCACGGATGCAGAGACGGGCCAGGTGGGTCCTGAGATAGCTGAGCTACTCCATATCCCATACGTGGGCAACGTGCGGAAGCTGGACTACTCCGCTGACAATGGAAGCGTTGTGGTGGAGCGAGTAACCGACCAGGGGCATGAGGTGATACGGAGTCCTCTGCCCGCCCTGGTAAGTGTGACCGAAGGTATAATGGAGGAGAGATTCCCATCCCGGCAGGATATGGAAGCTGCGAGGGAGAATCCGGCCATAGAGGAGGTCAGCGCATCCCAGCTCTCCCCCGATAGTTCCATTTTTGGAGCTATTGGTTCCCCTACGTCGGTAGCCGAGATTCGCCTCATAGATTCCCGGCGACTGGGGGTCGTCATAGAGGAACCCGACCCTCAAATCGCGGCCCGGAAGCTGATGGACGGCCTGGCACAGATGACTGTAAAGGTTGACCCAACTGATGACGTCCGCACTGAATGGGACAGATACCCCGGTCGGGTGGAGAATGCGGTCTGGGTAGTTGCGGAGAGGGTTGGACCTAGCTTGCGTAGAGCGACCTTTGAGCTTCTCGGAAAGGCCAGGGAGCTAGTTGAACATACGAGGAGCGAGGTCGCAGCTGTCCTCGTGGGGGATGGTAATGAGGAAGACGTGAAGGCCCTGGCAGCCTACGGGGCCGATAAAGTGCTGCTCATGAACGGACCTTCTTTCGGCCATCCGACGAGCATTGCCTGCACCTCAGCCTTGGCCCGGGCAATTGCCTCCGCGAACCCCTATGCCGTGCTCTTTCCATCTACCCCCAATGGCCGTGACCTGGCCTCCCGTGTGGCCGCGAGGCTGAGTCTGGGACTTACCGGCGACTGTGTTGACCTTGAGATAAACGAAGGGGGAGAGCTGGTACAGCTAAAGCCGGCCCTGGGAGGCAACGTCGTGGCGCCCATTCTGTCGAAGACCCGACCATACATGGCGACACTACGTCCAGGCTTACTGACTCCGGTGGAGCCGGACTGGGGACTGGATGCTGAAGTGGGGACTGTGGCTGCTCCTGGTGCGGGTGGTCCCGACATCGAGATGCTGGATGTCTATGTCCAGGAGGACGCCGGGGGCCTGGCGTTGGAGGCCGCTCGGACCGTGATGGCGGTGGGAATGGGCATCGGAGGTCCGGAGAATCTGCCTACCGTATACAGGCTGGCCGAGTCCATAGGTGCGACCGTGGCCGCCACCCGCAACGTTACCGACGCAGGATGGCTCCCCAGGCAAATTCAGGTGGGCCTGACGGGTCGGGCCATCGCTCCCAAGCTGTACATTGCCGTGGGCATACGGGGCGACTTCAATCACACGGTCGGCATTCAGAAGGCGGGAACCATCCTTGCGATTAACAACAACCCTAACCCCCGACGCAGCCCCATTCTCCAGGCCGCCGACTTCAGCATCATCGGCGACTGGGAGACCTACTTGCCACCGATGATTGAGGCCCTGAAGCCGTGGCTAGAGAGTTCTTAATTCGGTGAAAGAGCTATGGACTTGAACGTTAAATGGGCTTAGATTTCTCCAGCGAGCTGCCACTGTGGCAAATATTTCTGCTTGCGGCCGTCTCCTTCCTGGTGGGAGTCCTGGGAGGGTTCGTCGGACTGGCTTTAGGTACAATGCGTCTGCCCGCTCTCCTCCTCATAGGCGTACCCCCCACCACTGCGGCAGGGACTAACATATTGGTGAGTACCCTGAGCGCTCTTGTAGGAGGTTATCGCCACGTCACTGAGCGGCGTGTCGACTGGCGCATAGTAGCGCTGATGGGCATTCCTGCGGTCGTGGGATCTTTTGCGGGAGGCTTTGCAAGCTCATCTTCCATCCCTGAAGGAGCACTTATCATGGTAGCCGGTATGTTTATAACCTGGCAGTCGGTGGAGTTTCTGATGAGGATACGCCAGGTTGCCGGCTACTCCGTAGGCCCGGGCCAGGGCCTGTTCACCTTCCGTAGAAATGCTATTGAGGCGCTCATTGGCCTGATAGTGGGTCTGGTGGGTGGGGCGGTAGGGCTGATTCTGGGTAGCGTCCGGCTTCCTCTTATAATTCGCGTGCTGCACGTGGACTCCAGGATAGCCGTCGGGTCCAATATGGTCATTGGGTCCTTCATGGGGGCTTTCGGCTTCATCGGGCACGGAATCAAGGGTGAAGTGGACCTACCCATTCTCTTGGCTATGGGACTGACTGGCATGATGGGTACATATATCGGTGCCCGACTCACAGGTCGGGCTACCATCAACACTCTGTTGATGACTATCAGTGTGGTGCTGCTGGTTGTTGGCATACTGTTGATTCGTGACGGCATCACCCGGTGGTTGGAATAGAAGATCACAATAGAAAGACCCTGGCTGACGGAAGAAATGATATTGACAAAGAATGAAGTGGAGATTATATTGATTCTTAAGAGAGCGCCCCCCGTTGTGCCCTTCGCCTGGTATAACCTGGACTCGCAATCTTAGCAGTCAACTCGAAATCGTATAGCCATATCTGGACATCTTCCGGAAAGGAGACATACCGATGGTCAACAATGACATAGCCTTGATGGCCCATCTCATGCGCCGTGCTGGCTTCGGGGTGACCCGTGAAGAACTGGAGGCCCGCGCTGCCAAGGGATATGAGGCAACAGTAGAGGAGTTGTTGCATCCCGAAGAGCAGGAGCCAGTTGATAAATACGACTTCCTACGGTATCACTCTTGGGCATGGAAACCAGGAACGTTGACCGCTCCAGGGTCGGGCATCTGGATGTACAGGATGATCAACACCAGGCGGCCTCTGGAAGAGAAGATGGTCCTCTTCTGGCACCAGATATTCGCGACGGGGGTCTCAAAGGTAGACCACTGGGACGAGATAGATGACATGCTTGACCTGTTCCGCGAGAGGGGAATGGGCAGCTATCGGGACCTGTTGGCAGAGGTCGCCAAAAACCCCGCCATGATCTACTGGTTGGACAACAACGAGAACCATGCCGACGCCGTCAACGAGAACTGGGGCCGCGAGCTTCTGGAGCTCTTCAGCATGGGTGTGGGCAGCTACACCGAGGTAGACGTCCGGGAGTGCTCAAGGGCCTTTACCGGCTGGACCATGTCACCCAAGCTCCCCAGATTCCCCATGAACCGGTTCGACTGGTACTTCGAGTATAGGGAAGAGGACCACGACGACACCGACAAGACCTTCCTGGGACATACGGGTCGCTTCAACGGAGAGGACATTATAAGAATCATCTGCGAACAGCCGGCCACAGCCAGGTTTGTTGCCCGCCACCTGTACAACTTCTTCGTGGCTGATGAGGCCCAGGTCCCCGCATGGTCGGTGATCCCGCCCAGGGACCCCGAGGCCATCGAGACCCTGGCAAGGACATTCACCGAGTCCGGGTACGACATGCGCTCGGTGCTGCGTGTGCTGTTCACCTCCGACTTCTTCAAGGAAGCCAGGTTCGCCAAGATAAAGAGTCCCGCCGAGGTGGTCGTAAGCACCATGAAGCTGGTGGGAGGCGCCGAGTTCCCCGCACCGGGCTACAGCGAGCTAGCCAGGCAGCCTACCTATATGGGGCAGGACCTGCTGAACCCACCCAGCGTTGAGGGATGGCACACCGGGACAGAGTGGATAAACAGTGGTTCCCTGATGCGACGGATTAACTTCTTCGCCGATATGATCGGCGATGTAAGCCGACCGGGAGTCCAGGCTATTGTCAGCAAGCTAAGGGATCAAGGGGACATGTCCCCTGAGCAGCTTATAGATGCCTGCCTTGACCTTCTGGGACCTCTGGATATTAGCGAGCAGACCCGCGAAGAGTTGGTGAGTCATGCAAGTCCCGCCGGTGCCCTGCGGTGGAGCGGTTCTGAACAAGATGTTAGTGCCTCTACCCAGAGGGTCTCAGAGATGCTCCAGCTAATAGTCTCGCTGAGGGACTACCAGTACGCATAGATAATCCCACATCCGTTAGCTTCGGCCCTGGGTGTTCGACGCCCAGGGCCTACACTCAGAGATAGAAGGAAGGAGGGAAGCAACAATGGCCAGTACAAAGAAAGACCCGGTCCTCGTAGTGCTCCAGCTCTCCGGGGGCAACGATTACTTCAACACCGTCATCCCCTACACCGACCCGCTCTACAGGGACAACAGGCCCGCGGTCGGGGTTGCCGATGACAGGATTATCCACATTGACGGCAAGCTGGGGTTCCACCCAAGCCTTGCACCCATCAAGGGCCTCTACGACCAGGGCAACGTCGCCATCATCCACGGGGTGGGTTACGCCAATTCCCCGCGCTCCCACTTCCGCTCCATGGACATCTGGCATACCTGCGAACCCGACAAGCTGGGCACCGAGGGTTGGCTGGGCAGAGCTACCAGGGAGATTGATCCCAACAAGGATAACGTGGTCACCACCGTGAGCTTCGGCCCCAGTCTCTTCAGGGCACTGGCCCTACCCGGGGTCCCAGTGGCTTGTGTGGACGACCTGGAGAATTACGGCCTGCTCACCGGCATTCAGGAGGAGCAGCAGAGGTTGAAGATTCTGGACAGGTTTGCCAGGCTGTACTCCCCCGCCATTGGCACGGGGGCCGTCATGGACTACCTGGGACAGACCGGGCTGGATTCCCTGAAGGGTGCGGATATCCTCAAGGCTGCTCCTGAGGTTTACAGTTCCTCGGTGGAGTACGCTGATACGACCATAGCAAGGAAGCTCAAGGGGATTGCTCAGATACATCTGGCCAATCTCGGCACCAGAATCTTCTACTGCGACCACGGCAGTTTCGATACCCACTCCAACCAGGTGGGGATGCACGACAATTTGTGGAGGGACGTGAGTGAGGGTATAGAGGATTTCTTTGAGGACCTCAAGGAGCATGGCGCCGGGGACAACGTGATTATGCTGCTGTTCAGTGAGTTTGGCAGGAGGGTCCATGACAACGGCTCCGGCACGGACCACGGGGCAGCCGGTGCGGCGTTTATGATTGGGGAGTCGGTGGCGGGAGGTCAGTACAGCGAGTACCCGTCAACCAAGCCCGGGGATTTGCAGCAGGGGGACCTGGTTCCCAACCAGGATTTCCGGGGGTTGTACTCGACTATCCTTGAGGACTGGCTGGGGTTGGATGCGGTGCCCATAGTGGAGGGTACTTTCGAGAAGCCCAAGTTCCTGCGCTAAGACGCCAGGGCCAGGGAATGAGGTTAGCGTAGATACCAGGGAGGGCCGGCGATTGTGTACTCGTTACTCGCCGGCCCTCTGCATCTGAGGGCCTGAATTAACATACAGGGGGGGAGATGCTTACTGTAACAGTTTCCGGCCGCACTTACGATTTCAGCCACGCCGTGGGGGGGTACTTTCTCTCCCAGCCGGTTGGGGTAGCGGTAGGTGCAGGCGATACGGTGTACGTGCTGAATCGTGGGACAGAAGGCATAGCGGGAGGACGCCCTCTCGAACCCAACGGCTATATGGCCCGCGTGGGCAAATACACCATAGGGACGGTGGCCGGGGATGAGGAGTTCGTGGCCGAGTATGGCAAATATGGCGCCGCCGACGGCCAATTTATCTGGCCTGCGGCGATTGCTCTGGGTTCTCAGGAAAACCTATACATTGCTGACGAGTGGCTAAATCGAATTTCGATTTTCGATACCCAAGATGGCAACCTGCTGGGCACGTGGGGAGTGTCCGGAGAAGGCGATGGCGAGCTAAATGGCCCCTCAGGTATCGCCATAGACCGGCAAGAGGACCTATACATTGTTGACAGCCGTAACCATCGAGTCCAGAAATTCACCAAAGACGGAAAGCACCTGAACACTTGGGGCAGCCTGGGCGACGGTGATGGTCAGTTCAACTCCCCTTGGGGCATCGCCATAGACCACGACGGATATTTGTACGTGGGCGACCACAAGAACCACAGAGTACAGAAATTCACCCCGGAGGGTGAGTACGTGTCCCAGTTTGGGAGCTACGGCACAGGCCGGGGGCAGCTGGACCGTCCCGCAGGTGTGGCGGTGGACTCTGACGGTGACGTGTACGTGTGCGACTGGGTCAATAGCAGGGTACAAGCTTTCGGACCGGATGGCAGGTTTATCACGAGCTTCATAGGCGATGCGCAACATCTTGCCAAATGGCATTTACAGACGGTTGAAGCCAATGCGGATGTGATGAAGGCGCGCCGGAGAGTCTATTCACTGGAACCTGAATGGCGACTCGCCCTGCCCACGGCTCTGGCATTCGACGTTCAGAAATCCAGGCTCCTGATAGCTGATACCCAGCGGGGCCGACTCCAGATATACAGCAAGCTCAAGGGTTATCTGGAGCCGCAGTTCAACTTGTAGGTAGGATACGGAGTCGTCCCGGCTCTTGCGAGAGTAAAGCTATGGCCCCATTGATGGAGCAAAAGTACCTTCAAATGGCCCAGGATAATCCGAACATCTTATGCTCGGATGTCCCCATAGAAGTGCTGGAAGCCGCTACCGATGACCTTAACGAGCCATCGGACTTTTTCAGGGACTTCCTTGAAGCTGGGCATTCCCAGTGGCATTTGCAGAAACATGGACAGGTGCCTCGTTCCAGGGAGCAGATTAACAACGCCATCGTAATACTGTGGATAAGGGCCTGCCGTTTGCACACCAGCTACGTTTTGGGCCGTTCGGAGCCGGATTGGGATAAACCCTTCTTCTCAGACGAGGGACTGCAAATCTAAGGATTCCAGGGTTGCGACCTCTGCCGGCGGCCCTCCGGAAACCCTCCGTACTGGGAGACGTAATCTGCTCCGCGTGATAGACCCAGCCTGCCTGTCCAGGATATACGGCCCACGTGGTTGCGCTCGGTGCTCTCGCTGATAACCGGCCTCTCCTCCACATTTCCGGTCACGGAAGTGTCCGGCAAGCTCCGGCCTCCACAATCTGACGGACGGCTCCTAAGACCGGCACAGAAAATCTTACGAAAGCGAAATATGCCATGCCTGGACAGCACAATCGGCTGAAGGAAAACCCTGCTAGGATTACGCAATTGACATCTTACACCGAAGTAGGTATATTATGACCAACCAGATAAATAATCAGCTAGTCTGGCATCTCTACGTCACACATTTGCTTGATCCGGAAAGGAGGTCATAGGTGAAATTCGGTCTACTATATGAAATACAACGGGCTGGTGGCGCAAGCGGCGAGGTCGACTACACAAGATTATACGAAGAGACATTGGAACAGTGCGTTGCCGCCGACGAGGCAGGGTTCGACTATGTCTGGTTCGTGGAGCACCACTTCCTGACAGGGTTCTCAGGCAACCCTGCATCTGAAGTCATAATCTCGGCGCTGGCCCGATTGACCAATAAAATCCGGCTGGGGTTCGGCGTTGTCATACTACCCAACCATCACCCGGTACAGGTAGCTGAGCGAGTCGCTATGATTGACCATATCTCAGGTGGCCGTGTCGACATGGGCACAGGCCGTAGCAGCGCTTTCGAGCAGACGGGTCTGGGGATTGACCCCCGAGATACCCGCGACCTCTGGGACGAATCAGTCCACATGATTCCCAAGATATGGGGCTCCGGAGACTCCTTTGAGTGGGATGGGGATTTCTACAAAGTGCCAAAGCGGAATGTCCTACCAAAGCCATATCAGCAGCCCCACCCTCCCATATGGCTTGCCTGCACCCAACCGGCCAGCTTCGAGTTGGCAGCCGAGCGCGGCATTGGGGTACTATCCTTCGGCTCAGGTGCTCCTGCAGGAATGAAGAAACATATTGATGCGTACCGGCAGAATATCGAGAACTCCGAGCCTGTAGGTGCCTTCATCAACAACCAGTGGGCTAATTTCACAATAGGACATTGTGGGGATAATAACGAGGAAGCCCGCGAATTGGCAACCCACGCCCTCAGAGAGTTCTTCGGGCCGGACAAGCCCTATACCCAGGACCGCAAGGAAGTCTTCGCACAGTTGCTGGAGGCCTGGGGCGGCGCTCCCCCGGAGCATCTACAAGCAAGTTTCGGCCGCGCCGAGGCGGGGTCCCTGGACCTGGCAGGTGGAGGTTCTCCTCGGCACATGTTAGCTCAGCTGGGGCCGGACGTTCTTTGCGAGCGCGGAGTCATCATCGCCGGTGACCCGGATAGCTGCATTGAGTGCGTGAGGCAGCACGAGGCGGCAGGTGTGGACCAGGTCCTCACTGTAATGCAGACCACTGAAATCCCTCACGAGAAGGCAATCAGCTCTATCAAGCTATACGGCAAGGAAGTAATTTCAGCTTTCCGATAGCGCTTACCTTAAGATAAGGACCGTGGAAGGTGCGACTGCCACAAAACGCGGCAGTCGCACCTTTCGCTTTTGGAGAGTGAGACGATGCCTTCCATTTGGAAAGATACTGGGAGGTTATCTAGCTGCCGATGCACGCCAGACCCTGTGCCTTGATCTCGGCTAGACGTTTCCGCGCGATCCCATTGACGCGGGTCAAGTCATCCAAAGAATCAAAGGGCCGTAGCTCGATTATTTGGGCTGCCCGACCTGGCCCGATGTGCTTAATTCGGTCCAGTTGTTCCGCTGTAGCCGAGTTTACGTCCACCTGGCCCCTGGTACAACCCTCGCCACTAGGAGGCACTGTGGGCGTCGGCGTGGGCACGGCGGTTGGCGTTGGCGTGGGCACGGCGGTTGGCGTTGGCGTGGGCACGGCGGTCGGCGTTGGCGTGGGCACGGCGGTCGGCGTTGGCGTGGGCACGGCGGTTGGGGTCGGCGTGGGCACGGCGGTTGGGGTCGGCGTGGGCACGGCGGTCGGCGTGGCTGTGGGAACTGGCACGGCAGTTGGCGTGGCTGTGGGGACTGGCACGGCAGTTGGGGTGGCCGTGGGAACTGGCACGACAGTTGGGGTCGGCGTGGCTGTGGGGACTGGCACGACGGTTGGGGCGGGTGTGGCTGTGGAAACTGGCACGGCAGTTGGGGCGGGTGTGGCTGTGGAAACTGGCACGGCAGTTGGGGCGGGCGCGGCTGGAAGAGTTGGCAACGGAGTAATAGCCACCTGGGTAGGTGGGAGAACAGGGGAAGAGGTGGACGAGGATAGTGGCACCGCGAATAGGTTTATTCCTATGATACGCTGAAAGTGCCCCCAGAGATGGGATTCCTCCAGGCGCAAGACTCCTCCTACCGACTGCCCATCGCTCTGCCGTATACCCACCCAGGACAGTCCGTCAGCCACTTGCACTTTTACGATTCCATCGTCGAGGCTCATCACGCAGAGAGCTTCGTGAAGTGGGACATCTTCGCCGATGATTTCCACTGATGTACCCTGAGTCTGATCGCACATGAGGCTCGGAACCGGTGTCTCAGTGGGTATGGGCATTACGGGGATGGTTGATTGTGGCGGAGTAGCTTTCTGAGTCGGGGCTGTCGGTACGGCAAGGGGCGATAACGTGGGCAGAACCGACGTGGACGTCGGCGCAATTGTAGGGGTAGCTTCCGGGATCGGCCTCAATGTGGATGGGCGAATGGAGGTGCTTGCAGGGATTTCGGTTGACACGGATGTTGGCTCACGCTGGGTGGTCGTTGAAGTTGGGGACACGGAGCACCCCAGGATAGTCAGCGCCACGGTGAGCATGATGCCCTGAGTCGTGGGGCACCATCTCAGGAACTTCCTTTTCATGGTGAGACTGCTCTATGCCTAGCCATCGTTCACCCTTTCAGGGAGCACCACCCGCGAGTACCCCCGAATGAGAGAAAACGCGGTAATGCTTGCCTGGCACCGCTTGCTTCATGCCCAAGCTCCCCCGGCTTGTTATGTAAATAGATTACACAAACGAGCCGGAAAGTCAAGAGATTTGTATGATTCGGTATATCATGCCCAAAGAGAGCGCCCCTTGAGGGGCGTTCCGACCTTGTGGGGTACATACTCTTGCTGATGGTTGTGCGAAGCCGGTGCAGCGTATCCAAGACAACTAAAGTGGGTGTTTTCTGGGAAGACCGGGGCGTCGTGGGAATTTGGCCGGGGTGTGTTTTACCTTGTCCACAACCACAAGGACCCGCCCGTCCCGTAGGCCCTCTATATCCACGCCCCTGGACTCCCGAATCCTACCCCCCAAGACTTCCATCGCATGTAGCGAGGACACTACCTCTGAAGCAATCTCCCCTTTCTTGAGAGTTACTACCATTCCTCCCACCCGGCAATAAGGCAAGGTTAGCTCCATCAATATACGCATGGATGCGATTCCCCTGGAGACTACAACGTCAAAGCTCTCACGGAGCTTGGGGTCAAGGGCCAAGTCCTCAGCGCGTCCGGTATACACTTCTACGTCGGTGAGCCCTAAAAAGTTCACCAGATGGGTTAGAAAGGTGGTTTTCTTACCCACCGAGTCCATCAGAGCCAGGTGTATTCCAGGGAAGGCAACCTTCAAGGGCACACCAGGAAAACCACCGCCGGAGCCTATATCCATCACTCTACCGTATTCTCTAACGTTGTCCGAGATGACCAGAGAAGTGGTGAGGGAGTCCAAGAAGTGTTTGGTCTGGGCCTCCTGGTATTCTACGATAGCCGTAAGATTCATACGCCGGTTCCAGGAAGTTAGTTCCTGGTAGTAATCCTGAAAGGTCCGGACTTGCTCCGGAGTGAGGCAGAGATTGAGTCCCTCTGCGCCCCTGATGAGTAGTTCCATACGTGGCATCTCCCAAAGTATTATAGCATTGGAGAGAGGGCTTACCTTGAGAATATTTGACATGCTTTACCCTTGGCCGTAGAATTAGGTCAAATCTGGCTAGCTATCTACAACGCGCGCTCATTCACATTTTTGACCTAATTCTACAAAATGAAATTTGGTCAGGGGGTGGGTTATGTCAACCAAAGCTTTCATCCTTATAGAAACTGCTGTCGGAAGGACCAGAGAAGTGGCCGACGCCCTGAAAGGTGTCGGGGGAATGCAGTCAGTGGATGTGGTGACAGGGCCTTACGACGTGATCGCCGTGATAGATGCTTCTGACATGAACTCAATGGGAGCTATGGTCACTGAGAGGATTCATAGCATTGGTGGTGTGGTGAGGACGGTCACCTGTGTGGCGGTAGGAAGCTAGGCCGAGGTGCAGGATTTAGCCGGATTTCTAAATTAGCCCCACAGACGGCTTTTGGGGCTATACCCCCTCCCAGTCTAAGGAGACAGCATATTATGGACTTCAGATTTTCTCCTGAAGATGAAGCCTTTGGTCAGGACCTACGTGGGTTTTTTCAACAGGAGCTTCCCTCGGATTGGGAGGGAGGAGGCAGATGGCCCGAGGAAGCCGACTGGGACTTCACACGCCGGATGCGTAAGAAATTGGCGCAGAGGGGCTGGCTGACCATGAACTGGCCCGAGGAGTATGGCGGGCAGGGGGCATCACCCGTGCGGTCAGCCCTCTTCAACGAAGAGATGTCTTATAACAGGGCTCCGGGCCGGGACATATTCGGTGTTAGGATGTTGGCCCCCACACTGATGATTTATGGCACAGAGGACCAGAAGAAGACCTTTCTCCTGCCCATATCCAGAGGTGAGGTGCAGTGGTGCCAGGGTTACAGCGAGCCCGGCTCAGGCTCGGACCTGGCGTCCCTCCAGACCCGGGCGGTGTCCGACGGCGACGACTACGTAATTAACGGTAGCAAGATATGGACTACAATGGCCCATAGGGCCGACTGGATTATGGTGCTGGCCAGAACTGACCCGGACGCTCCAAAACATAGGGGCATAAGCTTCATACTCGTAGACATGCGCTCACCGGGTGTCTCCGTGCAGCCCATTTATAACATGACGGGGGGCCACGATTTCAACCAGATATTCTTTGACAATGTCAGAGTCCCTAAGAGGAACCTGGTCGGCGAGGAGAATAGGGGTTGGTACGTGGGGGTAACCCTCCTCGACTTCGAGCGCTCCGGCATTGACTACTCGGCCACCTCCAGGAGGCTCCTGAGCGAATTGGTTGACCACGTCCGAGCTTCACGCAACAACGGGGAGCCGGTGGGTATGGACTCCCAGGCAAGGAATATGCTGACCGAGCGTTATATTGAGGCCGAGACGGCGCGACTCCTGGCCTACAACGTGGCATGGATGCAGGGCCAGGGGCTTGTACCCAATAAAGAAGCTTCAATGAGCAAGGTTTTTGGGTCGGAAACCCTTCAAAGGGTGACTTCCACTTGTATGGAAGTCCTGGGCCTCTATGGGCAGTTGCGTCCCGGAGACAAGTGGGCGCCTCTTAACGGTCGCGTGCCGGAGAACTGGATGTTCAGCTTCTCTCACACAATTGCCGCCGGTACATCGGAGGTGCAGCGCAACATCATCGCCTCCAGAGGGCTCGGACTTCCTAGAGGCTAGATTGGGAACCCAAGCGCACTGAATTACACGTGACAGTAATAGGAATAGGGAGGACTTAGATGGCCCAGGAGATACATTTCGACATTCCCATTGACGAGCCGGAGCGAGCGGAGAAGTTTTATAGCCAGCTTTTCGGCTGGACCATGCAGAAAGTGCCCGTGCCCAACATGGAGTACTGGGTATTGCGAGCCGCCGAGGGCGATGCCCTGGGTGGCCTGATAGGGCGGACTGCCCCCGGACAGACCATTATCAACTACTACACCGTCCCGTCTATAGATGAAGCCGTGGGAAAGGTGCAGGAGCTTGGAGGGACTGTCACAGTCCCCAAGACCGCCATACCTCACGTGGGCTACAACGCTCAATGTACTGACACGGAAGGAAACAACTTCGGGCTATGGGAGAATGACAATAGCGCCAGATAGCCCGACAGGTTAGCCGGTCCTGTATCAGCTTTGATGAAGACCGGCTGCCCTCCCATCAGGTGACATCAACTACTCCTAAAACACGTGGCCTCATGAATTGTTCCCAGACAAGCATCGGAGGTTCTATAGGTCAAGCCGGGGGGAATGGGTAATGGTGGCCGCAGGGTAAATCGAGGAGGATCTCATGGACCTGGGATTCAACGAGACCCAGCAGATGTTGAAGAATAGCGCCAGAGAATTCCTGGCACGTGAATGTCAGCACACTCTGGTACGAGCGATGGAGGAGGACGAGCAAGGCTACTCGCCCGGGCTTTGGAGGCAGATGGTGGAGTTAGGATGGACCGGGCTGGCCTTCCCCGAGGAATATGGAGGCACCGGGGGCAACTTCCTTGACCTGGCAGTGCTGCTCGAGGAAATGGGCAGGGCCCTTGTGCCGGGTCCCTTCTTCTCCACTGTAGTCCTTGGAGGTCTGACAGTCCTGGATGTGGGAAGCGATGCCCAGAAGCAAGCCCTGCTCACCGGGATTTGCCAGGGGCAAACGTTCATGACCCTGGCCCTCACCGAGCCCAGCGCCACTTTCCAACCCTGGGGTGTCCAGGCCCAGGCCACGCGCGAAGGAGACGACTACGCCATTAACGGCACCAAGCTCTTTGTGTCCGATGCCCATGTATCCAACATCATGATTGTGGCGGCCCGCACCTCTCAAAGCGCCGATGCCAGCGCGGGAATAACCGCCTTTCTGGTGCCCACGGGCAGCCCAGGAATCGGGATGACCCTCCTTCAGACCCTTGCTTCGGATAAGCAGTGCGAAGTAGTTTTCGACAACGTGAGGATTCCCGCATCTAGCGTACTGGGTGAGATAGACGAAGGATGGCCCATTATGGAAAGTGCCCTCCAGAGGGCGACCGCCGCCAAAAGCGTGGAGATGTTGGGTGGGGCTGAGGCCGTGCTCGACATGACCGTGGAATACGCACAGCAAAGAGTGCAGTTTGGACGACCCATCGGTAGCTTCCAGGCGGTCCAGCACCATAGTGCAAACATGGCGACTGAGGTGGAATGTTGCCGTCATATCGCCTACAGGGCCGCATGGATGGTTGCAGATCGGCTCCCCGCGGCTAGGGAAATATCTATGGCGAAGGCCTGGGTCAGTGAGGCTTACAGAAGGGTCTGCGCCATCGCTCACCAGAGCCACGGAGCTATAGGTTTCACCAAGGAACATAACCTCCAGCTATACACCCGTCGGGCTAGGGCCCAGGAAGTGGCTTTCGGGAGCGCAGGTTTTCACAGGGAGTTGGTGGCCCAAGCCCTGGAGATTTAGAGGAAGGCAGAAAGGGGCACCTTCCTTCCGTGTCATGGTCGAGTGGGTGACTCAGCAGGCAGCCGATATGTGCCCCTTGAGGCCCCGGTAGATACCGGGGCCTGCCATCAGCATGAGTAAGGAGGCCACGGCTATATGACCACAAGTAACTGCGTCTTCTGCAAGATACCTAGAGAAGATACAGACGGCCAGATGATTTACAGGGACGATCGGGTCTACGTGATAAATGACGTAACCCCACGCGCACCTGTTCATCTTCTCATCATACCAATCCAACACCTGGCATCTCTGGCATACGTAGGCCCCGGCCAGATACCCATAATGGGTCAGATTTTCGTTGTGGCCGAGGAGATGGCTCGGAGGCAGGGAGTGACCTTGAGTGGCTACCGTCTGGTCATGAACCAAGGCCCGGACTCGGGCCAGGTAATCGAGCACGCCCACATGCACCTTCTGGGTGGCAAGACGCTGCCCGCACTGGGATAAGACATGTCTTCCAGGACCAATGAGTTAATCGCCGCCAGGGTTGGCGCACTTCCCGAGGGGCTTCGCAGTCACATATATCGAGTGCAGCAGGTGGCCGTGGACCTGGCCCATCAACACTCAATAGAGGGGGAAAAAGCGAAGCTCGGCGCTCTGGCCCACGACATTGCCAGAGCCATGAAAGGCGAGCAGCTGCTCCGAAAGGCCAGAGAGTTTGGCATAGCCGTCCATCCTGTGGAAGAGCAGGTACCGATACTCCTTCATGGGCCGGTGGGCGCTGAAATTCTAAGGCGCACGGATGGGCTTGATGACCAGGACGTATATGAAGCGGTATACTGGCACAGCACAGCCCATGCAGGTCTTGGACCGGTGGCAAAGGTGGTATTCCTGTCCGACAAGCTGGACCCTCGCAAGGTAAGCCGTTACCCTTTCCAGCAAGAGCTTAGAGACCTGGCCGCCAAGAGCTTGGACAGGGCCATCTTCGAATTCCTGAACCGGGAGCTTATATCCTTGCTCCAGAAAGGTAGCCTGATACACCCCGTTGAGGTAGAGGCGAGAAACAGTCTCGCCACCAAGATGCTATTGCCTGAGCCACTCTGAGTTCTCAGAGCATATCCGTGCATCTGTCGAGACACTTTACACATCCTAGATATGAGTCGGCCTCAAGAAAGGAAGTCGGTCTGCAAATGGAATACAGTACACTCGGTCGGACTGGTCTACAGGTCTCCAGGGTCGGGTTCGGTGGTGGCGGTATCGGCCAAGTATGGGGGCCTACCACTGAGGATGAGTCAGTGCGAGCAATTCACCGCGCCCTGGAACTGGGAGTCAACTTCTTTGACGTAGCGCCCGGCTATGGCAACGGCAAGGCCGAGGAGGTCTTGGGATTTGCCTTGCAGGGTCGCCGAGACCAGACTATCGTCGCCTCCAAGGTGCGGCTTAGGGCAGAGGAGATGGACGATGTTCAGGGCGCTGTCGTAAAGTCAGTGGATGCCAGCCTTCGCCGCTTGAGAATGGACGCTGTGGACGTGCTTCACGTCCACAACCGCTTCACCCTTCAACGGGGCGATACCCCTGATTCCCTGTCCTCTGATGACGTATTGGGACCCGTATTGGATGCGTATAAGAATATACAAAGGGCTGGGAAGACCAGGTACATTGGTCTATCTGCTCAGGACCCGCATGTACCATCCCTGGTACGCATGATGGAGAGCGGTCATTTTGACACCGTTCTCGCTTATTACAATCTCCTAAACTGGACGGCACAGGAAACGCCACCTTCTGGGACGACATTGTTCGATAATGGGCAGATTATCCCTCTGGCGAAGTCTCTGGGCATGGGGATTATCGGCATACGCTCTCACGCGGCGGGGGCGCTTAGTCAGCAGGTGGACCGTCCGGTGCAGCCGGGTACGCTCCTTGAGGAAGACGTGGCCAGAGCAAAGGCCCTCGGCTTTCTTTTAGAAGGGCCTATACGTAACCTGTCCCAGGCAGCGATGGTCTTTTGTCTGATGAACCGGGATATAGACACGATTGTCCCTGGAGTCAAAGACGTGGCCGAAATCGAAGAGAACGCCGGTTGCATGGATATTTCGCCCATCCCGCCACACCACGTGGACCGCTTGCGAGAGCTGTACTCCCGGGACTTCCGGGAGTAATGCAGTCTCGATGGTCCCTAACGGTCCCGGTTTTATCTCACTGGTCGGGTGCTATGACTTTTTCTCAACCCAGCTTTTCTGTAGAATTGAATGGTTGAGCCTTGCGGGTGTAGGGTCGAACAGTAATCAGAGGAGTCGGTGTCTTTGACTATTAGTAAGCGGATTCGGTTCCTTCCCGTGTTCATATTTGCCCTCATGGCTATTGCTGCAGTGACGTGGGCGGCCGTTGGCGGTCTGTCGGATACCAGCCCGGACGAAGGGACTGAGTCGGGAGTCACAGTAGTATTGCCGGCGTCCAGCGGGCTTTCGGACTCCGCTGACTCCCTGGACGTCACCGACGCCTCACCGCCCGGCATAGTACCGGACAGGCCCGGTGGTGCCTTCGGTTTCTCACACTACGTTTTCGAGAAAGTAGGGGACGTCGTCGTTGCCACCCTGGTGGAGGGACCGAAAGAAGCGCAGGTCAGGTCTTCCCTATCGTACCTCCAGCTCAAAGGGCTATACTCCCAGGGAGGACCAATTCCCAAGGAACTCGAGATGTCGCGGGATGATTTGGGTGGACTGGTACGCCAGCTAGATGCGGTACAGGGGGCCAGCGAGAAATATCGGGACGTAGAGGCGGCATTGGCCGATGGATATATCCGCCTGAGTAATGACGTGCCCAATATGGGGGCGCACTTCATCAGTGCAGGACGGGCCGCGGATGGCATCTTCAAGCCCTCTGAACCGGAAATCCTGCTCTACAGTAAGGACGAGAGCGGCAGATGGAATCTCACCGGCACCGCCTTCTTGCTCCCCACCCAACAGTTCGGAGAGGGCCACCCGGAGGCCTTCGATGGCCCTCTGGACAACTGGCACGTACACTACAGCCTTTGCACAGGTGCTCAAGTCACGTCTCGTACGTCAACCGCTGAGGAGTGCAGGGCTACGGGAGGGATATGGACCCCCAACATTGGATGGATGATTCACGCCTGGGTGGTGGTTGACAACCCTCTGGGTGTGTTCAGCATGTGGAACTCCAATGTTCCGCCGGTGTCCCCCGCCGGTGATCTTCGTCAGGCCCGCACTACCACGATCCCCGAGGAGGGTACGGTGTCTCTGGCTATAGAGAACTTTAGCTTTGGCGAAGCTCGCCTAGAGACGGGCCAGACCGTGGTCTGGACCAGTGTGGATGGCGTCCCACACACTGTCACCTCAGTCTCCGATGGTGTGGCCGAAGATGGGTTCGACTCAGGATACATCAACCCCGGCCAGTCCTTCGCCCTTCGGTTCGACAAGCCGGGAGAATATCTCTACACCTGCGCCTTGCATCCTTCCATGAATGGGACGATCGTTGTGACCCAGTAGCTCGTGATTAGTAACGCTACTCGGCTTCGGCAACGGCGTAGAGCTTGCCGTCACCCGAGACCACATACATCATGTCACCCGCTACTACGGGACTGTTGGTGATTTCGCTATTCCCCACACGAAAATCCCATGCCACCTCTCCACTATGAGCATCCAGGCCAAAGACCCTGCCGTTTTCAGCGCCTATAAGCACAGTATCACCGGCAACTGAAGGCGCTGCTGTAATCTGCACATTCAGATTGGTTGCCCATCGCTCCTCACCCGTGGCAGCGTTCAGGCCAACGACCTTGCCCTCTGAACTGGTCGCATAGACTGTCTCGTGGGCAACTGCGGGGGTTGTGAAGACCTTGTCACCTATACGCCTGAACCAGACTGTACCTTTCTGCAAAGGCAGGTCTGAAAGCACATGCCATGCGAACAGGTTCAGTTTCCAGTACCATATGGCCCGCTCAAAGGGATAGGTGATGGCCCATCGGTCTATAGCCCATACTGTGCCACTGTGGGTCCCGAAATATACCAGGTCACCGTGAATAGTTGGCCCCCCAGTGATAGCCCAACCAGCATCGTAAACGAACCGCTTGAGTCCTGTGTTGGTGTCTACTATGTGGAGCAGGCCATCCTGGGATGTCATGCTCACTGTATCATCTGAGTAGGCTACTGAAGAAACGATCCAACCCCTAACATCGAAGTCCCAGCGCACTTCCCCGGTGGCAGCATCGAGCGCGTACAGTTCGTTGTTTGCAGTCCCAACATACACCGAGCCATTTGCGACAATAGGTGAGCCCAGGATCGAGCCCTTAGTATCTGTCTTCCAAAGCAAGGTACCATTATGGCGGTCCAACCCAATAACTAGACCCGGTCTAACGGCGAAAATCACCAGATCACCTGCGATTGCTGGAGTTGAATTTGAGGGGAAACCGCTGCGGTACTCCCAAACTTGCCGGCCAGTTTCTCGGTCCAGGGCCACTGTTCGCCCGCCTTCCGTAGTGAGGTAGACGTGGTCATCTGCTACCGCAGGGGATGTGACGATGGGCCTTGAGGCTACATAGGTCCAGCTAAACTGCTGGGGAATGGGGGCTTGGTCTGGCGTGTATCCCGTGTTCTGGGGAGTGCGCCGACCCTGGGTCCATGTTTCGGGGGCGATACTGGGACTCAAACTAGTAGTGGCACTGGGAGGGTTGGGACCCAAATCAAAAAAGACCAGTACTCCCCAGACAGTAAATCCTATCGCAGCGGCTAGGAGGAATCCGATACGAAGGAAGCGGTTACGTAGAAAGCCAAGCCTGATACGGCGGGCTATCCGGTGCCCCTCTGTCCGTGTAACGGGAGTGATTTCGGCTAGTGATGACCAGCAATTGCTACACCTTGTTCTATCGCCAAGGGGGTTGATGTGGCCACAGATACGGCATACACGGACTTGTTCCACGGAGGACATTCTCCTTCCCTACTGATAGTCAATCATTGTGGACGCGTGTTAAAACCTGGAAAGCTAAGAATATACAATACATGTTCTAGTGTATACTGAGGTGTTGAAATGGACAATGCCGGAGAACATGCTTCAATGGGGTCTATACCACCTGTAGGGCATCGCACCATCCTGGCGAACACCAAGGCCCCGGATGGGTCGGAGATACGATTACTAATAGACCACAGCCACGGAGCGGAGCGGGCCAGCCTGGTTGAAGTGACTCTACTTGCGGGACAGGTATCCAGGCCGGTATGGCATCGGCAGGTGGAAGAGATTTGGTACGTCCTGGAGGGACACGGGCAGGTATGGCGTTGTCCTTTCGGCATAGACCCTGCAAGTGTCGAGCCGTTGGCTGTGGGGCCTGGTGATGCCCTTACAATACCGACACGCTGGCGGTTCCAGTTCAGCACCTCATCCGGGGAGGGCCTGCGTTTCCTTTGTTTCACTACGCCACCCTGGCCAGGGGCGGATGAAGCACGCTCGGCGGAGACCGGAGGGCTTGGCCCACCTACGGTGTGATGCGAAGGTGTAAGCCTTCAGTCCGGTCGCCGCCGAAGCTGATATACTAATGTTCCTTCAATCTCGGAATCTGTATGAGGTTCTTGGCACAGGCCCGACGTGAAGCGGAAGATTATGTCATTTTGGGGGCGTCCAAGCGATTGTTGACGTACTCCTCTACCTTCTGCTTGAACTCATGCAAGACAGCTTCGCCTTCAGTGTCATCGGCAACCTCGCCCATCTTCAGCTTCTCCTTGAAATCCTCAAAGAGCAGGTCCTCAGCTTTGCCGTGAGGGAAGTGGAAGAAATCGCTGTCAAACCTTGGCAACTCTCCAGGCCCAAAGTAGCCCAACTCTCGCAGGTTGTATCCCTCCAGCAGATGAGTGCCCTTACCCAGCACCTGCCCGGTCGTGGCGTAGTGGTCCATTACATTCTTCATCCCATATCTCTGGACGGGGCAGGTCTTCATGCACACACCGCAGCTATCGTAGCGCGCCATTACGGGATGGCAACGCCTGAACATCACCTTGTACTTTTCCGTGCCCCTCCACCATATCCGATCCCTCAGCAGGGCGCGGCCCGGGCAGCGGTTCACGCACACCTGGCACACCGCGCAGAAAGCATTGATGCCGTAATCTATGGGATCATCATGGGTCACGTCAGCGTCGGTGGTTATCACCATGAGCCTGGCCCTGGAGCCGAAATGCGGCGACAGTAGCTGCCCATTGGCTCCTAGCTGGCCCAGCCCGGCCTGGACAAACATGGGTATAAATACGGTGCTCTCGACGAGCGGGTTGTGGACCTGGGCATGGTAACCCAGGCTCCGGATATAGTCTCCAAGGTCCAGGGCCAACGCTCCCATTATCCTGTAGGTGCCGAAGTGGGGACCCTCGGCCTCGATGCTCGGCGCAGACTGGGTAGGCTCGTATGTCTGCTCGTAGGCCAGGCAGATGACGTGGGGGAATTTGACCCAGTCCCTCTTGGACTTAAAGGCGTAGCGCTTGTCGAACTTGGTGATCCCCACCTCCCCGAACCCCAACTCCTTGGCCTTGGCCTTGATCATCTCAGAAACGTCCTTGCCGGGCACCGGCTCCACCGTAGGCTCTATATCCCCGGTGTCCATGGACTCTGCAATAATCGCCTTGTGCATGGAGTCATGCATTTTGAGTTCAAGCAGGAACTCTTCAGGAGCAACGGATTTGAGCCATTCAAAGTCTGCGGTGTACTCTACGGTCTGGCTCTCCAGGGGGTACTCTCTGCTATAGAACTCCACCTCATGGAGATTCTGTATGACTCCCGGGGAAGTTTCCAACTCCTCTGGTACGTTGATAGTCACCGCTTCATCACCATGTCTTCTGCCGGGACGAGTTATTGAGTGACCAGTCTTCAGCATAGCTCTTTATCTCCTTTACACCGGTTCTTAGGTACACGGGTTCTAGGATGGTGACTGTAAGCAGACCTTGGCGGTCTCAGCACTATATGGGATTGCCTCGTATTCTGAAGGCAAGCCATCTCATTGTCAAGGGATTTCGCGCCGTGGCTTGGAGGGGGATAGGCGGTGGAAAACGCCTATGTCAACCCACGTTCAGTTCCTGCTGTCCCACAGGGTGAAAAAGTTGGGGGACTGTTCTTCCAGGGCCTCTCTAAGCTCTTCACGGTCAATCAGTTTGACCACCTCGTGCTCTTCAGATATCAGCCTCTCCAGTATATTGGAGTATTCCAGGGCAATGGCTTGGTCGGTATCTTCTCCCAGAAGCGACCGGAATGCAGAGGAAATCTGCCGGGAACTCATAGAGAGCGCCGCTCCACTAATGATGAACACGGCTACGGTTGGGAACCCGTTTCCCGTTTCCTTGCTGTCCAACCTCTCCAGGATAGCCAGCATCCCCATTTCCCGGACAAGCTCCTCCACTCTCAATGGCAAATCTATGAGGTGGGCGAAAGGGTATTCGGTAGACTCTCTAAGTGTCTGGCTAAAGCTTTCTTCCACCCTGCTGTAGAAGGAATGCCCAAAAATTTCCGCCGTGTTTAATAGAGTTACCTGGAGGTTCTCTCCTCTAAAGTCTATGGCCAGGAAATCCTTGAGATGGGGAAAGATACAGAGGCTAACATCCGGTCGCTCAGGGCCATTCTGGCCCAGGTCAAACATCTCTTCCATTATTCACTTTCTTATCGTCAGAATAAATCTATTCCTATAGCTGTATTTTACCATAGGTGCTACACTGTACAAGGACATATTTCAGAGGTGCGACAGTACGTCAGTTTTCGCGGGCGTCTGCTGAACCCCCTACGCTCGGCCCTGCTCCAAAAGGCAGATGATTTACACCGAGGTCGCCGTGCGCACGGACGTTCACTCGGGCAACATTAGTCTACCCCGGCGTATGCTCGTCTAGCCATCCGTAGGACTTCAGGAGGGGATATTTCTAGAGGTCATCTACTTGATAATTTAGGAGAGGTGGCTGCCCTCCTGAAGGTGGGGCCAAACGGTCTGTTGCTGGACTTGGATGGAACCATCTCGGAGATGGTTCCACAGCCTGATGAGGCCATAGTTAGCCCGTCAATCAAGGCTGTGCTTGAGGAGTTACACCGTTCCCTGCCTCTCCTGTCCATAGTCACCGGGCGCTCTGCTCGGCAGGCTAGAGACATTGTGGGGATTGAGGGGCCGGTTTACGTGGGCAACCACGGTCTCGAGCGGCTAGTGGGAGGAAGGACCACCCTCGCTGAGGAAGCAAGCTCACACTTGCCCTCGCTGAGGCGACTTCTGACACTTCTGAGGGAGGACATCTCCTTGGAGGGCCTCACTTTCGAGGACAAAGGAGGCTCCTTCGCCATACACTACCGCCACGCGCCTGACCCGGATGTAGCTCGCGGGAGTATATTAGAGGCTATCGAAAAGCTGGCCGGAGGGGAGGTCAGGACCTTGATGGGGAAAGCCGTTATAAACGTGCTCCCACCGGTTTATCTGACCAAGGGGAGTGCCGTTGTGTCGCTGGTGAAAGAGTACCGCCTGTCCGGTGCCATCCTCATAGGGGACGACGTTACGGACGTGGACTCATTCCAAGCAGCAGGGAACCTATCAAGCCAGGGAGGATTTACCGGCATACCCATCGCCGTAACAGGCGCGGACTCTCCGCCGGAGTTGGAAAGCGCGGCGGAATTCACTCTGTCAAGCGTGACTGAAGTGGAGCATTTCCTGGTGTGGCTGGCTGAACAAACAGTCCCGGCCTGAGTCTGTCGAAAGTGCTAAATCAGGGCCTTGATGTCCTCCAACTGGCAGATAATCCAGTGGAGTATATCCTCTCTCTCGACAATTTGGGCCAGGGTCGCAGCACGTTGTGCCCTCTCCTCAGCACTCATGGTGAGGGCCTGGTACATTGCCTCCATAGTGCCCTCGATGTCCGAAGGAGAGACGCCAAGAGCACCCGGTGACAGCTGTTTATATGCTCCTGTGGTCTCTGACAGAATCAGTACACCCTCCCGGTCATTTACCACGGAGCCTTCCTTGGCCACCAGGTTCATACCGTCAATGACTGCGTTCACCAGCATCACGTCGTAGAGCTTCATACCGGCAATGGCCTGGGTGTAGTTATTCTCTATGAAGGTAGACACGGGCTGCCATTCGGGGGTCCCAAAAGCGGAGTTTATATTCTGAATAACATGATGGATTTCATCCATGTACCGTTGGTATTGCCTTATATGGGTGCGTGACGGGACAAGAAACGCCAGGAAGCTGACACGGCCTTGAAGTTCCGGGTGCCTGGATAATAGTAACTCATAGGCCTTAAAGCCCCGTACCACGTTTTTGCTCGGCTCAACCCTATCCACCCGTATCATCGTTTTCTCGTTACACATGGGCTGGAGCCGTTTCTTATAGTCCAAGGCCCTGGGCGAGTTAGCGATTCGCCTTATCTCGTCTACGTTTATGGAGACAGGGTAAATACGCACCTGTGTCCGCTGGCCGTCCCGATGTATTTCCCGACTGTTGTAGTCTATCTCGGCTTCGGGCAGGAACTCGGCGCAGGTGTCAAGGAAGTTTCGCACGTCATGGACAGTCTGGAATCCGACTATATCGGCTGCACATAGCCCTTCGCAGATTCTCCTGATCATGTAGGACGGTATGAGCTGCCAGTATCGCGGCGACGGCCAGGGGATATGGGTGAAGTGGTGGATTGTAGAGTTAGGCAAAGCAACTCTGACGTACTCAGGCACCAGGTAGAGGTGATAATCGTGGACCATGACAATCGGCGGGCCGTTGGCGTCTTGGGCCTCCTCAACCACCGACTGGGCAAAGGCTTTGTTTACTTCTATGTACCCGTTCTGCCAGGCTTCGTGGACATTAGCGTCCAGGTTAGGATTGTATGGAGAATTCCACATGTAATGCTGGAGGAACCATAGCAGCGGATTGCAAAAGACATTGTAGTATCTGTGGTAGACCCTGCGAGGGGTTACGACGTATCGGAGGTAAATCCGGTGTCCAGGGAGGGGAGACCGGATTCTGCCCCCTGCGCAGTTTTCCGATGCTTTCCTATCTCCCTCTCCTATGGCGCTGGCGACCCAGGCAAACTCTACCATTGTGCCAAGGGAGTTCAGCGCAGTAACCACACCACCACTGCCTCTTCGCGCCTCAGTGCGGCCATCGGGGGTAATCTGATGCTCTACCGGCCCACGGTTGCTGACGAGTATGAGGCGCCTCTCAGACAGGACTTCATCGCATAAGTCCTTTAGCTGGGCCCAGCGAGCTTCATTCGTATCTACTGCCATGGCCCCTCATATCACGCCGAGTGTTGGCCCACTATCAGGCCCCTACTGGCGCTCTATTCTCAGTCCATCTAGCTGCTGAGTGAGTGAAGATGAAGGAATCTAATAAGAGTAGGACATTCAGACCTTAGCATCTCCCGAGTGTCTTGTCAAGCTGACCTCAATCAGGCAACTGTTCAGGCTGGCCAGAATCTGCATCAAGGGCACGAATGGAAAACCGGACGGGCCAGGTAGACTATGGGCATGGACCTGACTATGGATTTAGCATCTGTCTCCCGGGAGGAGTTAGTTGAACTGATTGGTCAACTTCTGAGCCACAATAGGGCATTGGAAGCCCGAATTGCTGAGTTGGAAGGCCAACAGAAACCACCAACCCCTGCTGTGAAGAAGTCGGAACCGCCCTCTTGGGTTAAGGCCAACCGGCCTGCTCGATCCGGGAAGGAACGTAAAAGGCGTGCCCACGGCTTTGCCCGGCGGCGGGGAGAATTCCCACCCACCGGGTGGAACACGCTACGGCCAGTTGTCCTGATTGCCAACTGCCCCTGCAAGGGGCTTATTACACGACAGTTTTGGGGACTGTCTGGGGATTGGGGAGCAGCTTTAAGCGGCAGGGGAGCCAGCGCCCCAACGACGTCCACCGTTGGAAGTAGCGGAGTCCCAGATTGAACAGACTGTTCCGGATACCGGCACCCCGGGTCAACTCCGCCAGGAGTTGGCTGTTGTCACGGACCCGGCCCCCCAGGCCGATGATCCACGCATAGGCCAAGGCCATCGCCAGCCACAGCCGGTTGGCATGTTCCGGGTCCCATACGTGAGAGCGCTGCCAATTCCAGCCGTTGGACTTGCAGTCCTTGAAAACCAACTCTTCCCACCACCGCTTCCCGTACCATTTGGCTCCCGCCGAACTGTGGTTGGTCAGCAGCAGCCACGGCTCCCGGTTTCCCCAGCCCCATTCAAGGACGGCGCGGCACTTGATCCACCCAGCCTTCTTGAAGGCCGCCACTTCCCCTTCCCAGCTATCTCCCTCCTGAGAAATCAAACTGCCGATGGGCGCCTGGACTCCATCCGCCAGCTTCACCCGGACCCCTTTGGACACCCGGACCAGGTAATACCAGCCCAGGTCTTCGATGGCCCCCAGCAGTTTGGGGGAGTTGACGATTACCCGGTCCGCCTCCACTATTACGCTCCTCCCTGGGGGAACTCCCTGAGCCACCCAGCCCAGCAGGGTCAGGATCAAGTCCACCTGGCCCAGGGGCCACTGGTCCTGGCGGTAGCACCACGAGGCCAGGGGGATGGCCTTGCCCCGATAGGCCACGCTCACCACCATCACCTTCAGGTGGCCCTGGAGGCTGGTCTCCTCCACCAGCAGCATCAAAAGCAAGGGGGCTTCCCGGCTGGCAGACTGCTTAGCACCCACCAGGACAACTTCCGGCAACAATCGGCCAGCTTTATCCGGGGATTGCTGATGAAGCGTTGCAACCGGCGTTCCACCGTGTCCGGCTTGCCCAGGCTGCTCAGAGACCGGGCCACCACACTCAGGGTACACCGCCCAGACAACCCCAACCCGAAGCTCAACGCCGCCAACATCCTGGCTTGGGCTTGGGGCAAACTGAGATTGTCCATGCACTTAGCCACCGCCTCGAACCAATGGTACAATGCTTTATGCTGACTCATGGTCCGCCCCCTCCCTTGTCCCCAACTCGGTAGGAGGCTATACCACCATGAGTCAGCCTTTACGTCAATCCCCTTCTCCCTTAAAAAACTGTCGTGCAATAAGCATCAAGGGGGGAGGGTACGGGGACGCCGCCAGGTGATATCCATACCAGGGCTGGGGGTGCGGGTGGGGGTGACCGAGCACGTGGTGGTGGAACGCACCTGCCAGAAGTGTGGGAAGCGGTGGGCTCCCCAACCGTATTGGGACGCCCTGAGCGTGGGACGGCGACGGATGGGCATCTCGGTGCAGAGCGAAGTAAGTGTGCTAAGGGAGGAGTGCAGGCTTCCATTCGGGGTAATTCAGCGCTATCTCAAGTGGCGCTTTGGCCTGCGCCTTAGTGTAGGCGAACTGGTGGCGTTGACCCGTGGGGTGGCGG
Source organism: Dehalococcoidia bacterium (assembly GCA_965219825.1). GTDB lineage: Bacteria > Chloroflexota > Dehalococcoidia > Lucifugimonadales > JAGWBF01 > JAGWBG01. The sequence goes on from OZ244792.1 coordinate 608,242, forward strand.
AGCATGGCCGAGAAGAGTACACCCGGTTGCGCCAAGAGATTCGAGCCAGTCCGGTGGTGTACGGGGACGAGACGGGCTGGCGGGAAGATGGCCGCAACGGATACCTCTGGAGCTTCAGCACTCCCAAGGTGCGCTACTTCCTCCACCGGCCCAGCCGGGGAAGCCAAGTGGTCAAGGAGGTGTTGGGGGAGGAGTTTGACGGGGTGGTGGTCAGCGACTTCTACGGTGCCTACAACGTACATCAAGGGCTGCATCAGAGATGCTGGACTCATCTGTTGAGGGACATCCGCCATTTGAAGGAGCAACACCCTCAAGACCAGGACCTAGCCAAGTGGGCCCAAGGGGTGCGGGAAGTATATGAGCAGGCTCAGTCCTACCCCGGCCCTGACCCGGGACTGCCGGCAACGGTGCAGCGGACCCAGCGAGTAAAGCAACAACACTACCAGCCGCAGCTATCGTCCATCTGCCAGTCCTACTTGGGCAGCGACGCGCCCATGAGAGTGTTATGCCGGAGGGTGGAACGCTTCTTGCCGGAGTTGCTTACCTTCGTCGCTGACCCCCGGTGAGTGCCGACAACAACGCTGCCGAACGCAGCCTGCGTCCGCCTGTGGTGAGCAGCAAGATCAGCGGCGGCACCCGTTCGGAGCAGGGAAGTGCGGCCAAGAGCATCTTGGCATCTCTGTTCGGCACTTGGCGTTTGCAAGGACACAACCCCTACCACGCCCTAAACTCCATCCTCTCTCAACCCCTACCACAGTCTGAACTGTTACTCAATCAGGCAACCAGGGTCATTTAATTGTCACCCCGAGCGACAGCGAGGGGTCTAAAGTCTTTGTCTGCGTTGTCGTCTTGGTCGCGAGGCTTTTTAGATTCCTCGTTGCTCCGCTCCTCGGAATGACGGGCGGTGGGGGCCGCATAAGAGGATGAAAATGGATTTTCATAGCAATGACAGTGAAGGGTGAATAATGCCTTCCCCCTTGGGAGACCTTTGCATAACCACCGGTGTTGGTGCGAAAATGGGGGAGAGAGCCACAAGATGATAGGAGGGCGGTATGCACCGGGAAATGGGCGAACCGTCACTAGCGGAATCGTTGTTGCCGGAGACACTGGGCCAGAACGTGGGGCTGGAGCGCATCGACGACGCGGTGGACTGGGACCGGTTTAGTGAGTTGGTGGCCGGAGTCTACTCAGCCGGTGAAGGCAGGCCCAGCTATCCACCGCTGACCATGGTCAAGGTCCTGTTGTTGGAGCAGTGGTACAACCTGTCTGAGCCCCGGATGGAGGAGGTCCTCGGGGACCGCATATCCTTCCGGCGCTTCGTGGGGCTGGGGCTTCAGGACGACACGCCCGACTACTCCACCGTCAGACGCTTTGGGGCCGAGTTGGAAAAGCGAGGGTTGAGCGAGAGTTTGTTCAAGGAGTAGGAGACCCAGTTGGACGAGATGGGACTGATATTGAAGGAAGGGACGTTGATGGAGGCCACGCTGGTGGAAGCCTAGGTGCGCCGACCGCCGGTCTCGGCGGGTCTGGGGGCCAAGAGTCGGACAGACCCGGATGCGGACTGGACCCGGAGTGGTCGTGAGAGGCAGTCCCACCTTGGCTATAAGGTGCATCGGGGGGTAGAGGCTGGGACGGGGCTGGTGCGCAGGGCGGCTCTGACGCTGGCCAAGGTCTATGAGAGCGAGGTGGCCGAGACCTGGTGAGCGGTGATGAGCGGGCGGTGTACGGAGACCGAGCCTAGGAGTCCAAGAGGAGGTGCCAGTGGCTGAAGTCTCAGGGGATAGACGACTGTATCATGCACCGTTCCCACAAGCATCAACGGGAACTGCCGGACTGGCAGAAGCGTCGCAACGAACTGATGGCGCCTGTGGGGGCGTTGGTGGAGAAGGTGTCCGGGACGATTAGGCGCAGCTATGGGTACAGCCGTGTCCGCTACCGTGGACTGGGTCGAATCGCCATAGAGATGTGGTTCAAGCTGATGGCCTACAACCTGAGGAAGGTGGCCAAGTTGTCTGGATGCTCGGCCTGAAGCCCGACGATGGGGGAACTGGGACGGGGACCGCCCCACCTGAAAAGCGAAAGGCATCACCAAGACCCCCTGCCAGGGGCCAACAGCTCCCCCTTCCCCACCGGAAACCTCACGCCGAGGCCGCTCCCGAGTTGTCCAAAGGTCCCCTTGTTGGGGGAAGGTCAGGATGGGGGTGACTGTGGGGGCCTGTATTCGTGTAACGTTAATAATTAAATGACCCTCAATCAAGCAACCAGGCTGCGTGAGATATTCTTGGGAAACATCGTCACCGACCGGGCAATTTAGCTTTGAGCAAGGTCGTATCCCGGCACTCCGTGGGCATTCGTGTCATCGGGCCTGAACGGTACGACCAACGGGGGTAGAGGGTGTCATCTTTATCAAGTCTCCTCCTACCCGGTTCCCAAAAAATAGAGGAGAACGACCCCTATGGCCTCGTCCTTGCCGATAAGACCCTTGACGTAATCAGCCACAGCCGCGATGGCCTCGCCCTTGCTGATTACATCGTCGTGGTCCCTGTCGTATGGACTCAAGTCCACGTTGGTAACCCTGATGGTCACCGCGATAGTGAAGCTTGCGCCGGATGGGTCAGTGGCGATGACTACTATCTCGTAGGTGTTCTTGTCCGTCTCGTAGTCCAGCACCGTCCCGGCGCTCACCTTGATCTGTCCGGTGTTCTCATCAATGGTAAACGACGAGGCGTCGGGGCCGCTCAGGGTGTAGGTCAGAGTGTCGCCGTCGGGGTCCGCGGTGATAACGGGCGCTCCCACGTCTCCACTCGCGGGCGTGTTCTCGGCCACCGCTCGCGCTGTCGCGAGGTTCTGCAACCCATCGGTATCCAGGTCTGTATCCGGGAAGACGGGGACAATGTTCGATGGAACGGCTGCGTCCGTGGTCCCCTCCGCTTTCTTGCCGGAGCCTTGCCCGTCGGTGTAGTGCGCCGTGGCTCGCAGATAGCTGCCCCTGTCGGCGGTGGATGGCGTGTAGGCGTCCGAGGGGGCCTCACCGATAGTTGTCCAGGCGGTCCGGTCTGCGGAACGCTCCCAGGACCATACGACGCCGGAGACACCGCCGTCGGGGTCGGTCAGGGCAGCAGTAAGCGAAGCGCCAAGCTGGGGTTCCGGCTCCGACAGGGCGACCGTACCGGCTTCATCCATGTTGGTCACCGTGATGGTCACGGCGATGGTGGCGTCAGCGGTCGTGTCGGCGGCGCCGGATGCGTTCTTGCCGTCGTGGACGCTGACGGTCACAGAGTAGCTCGCCTTGCCCGACTCATAGTCCAGCGCGGCGCTCGTGATCATCTGGCCGGTGGCTTCGTCCATGGCGAAGGATGCCGCATCGACGCCGCCCAGGGAATAGGACATCGTGTCGCCCGCATTGGTGTCGGCGGCTGTGATCGGCGCGCCGATATTGGTGTTCGCCGCCGTGTTCTCGGCCACGTTACGGGTCACCGGCCCGGTTTCGGTGAAGGAGGGTGCGGCATTCGCCGGGGTCACGACCGGCGGAGGTGGCGGTGGCGGGGCGACATCGTCATCGGTAATCGTCAGCGTCATATTGGCCGGCGCGGCTGCATCGCCGCCGGAGACGGTTCCCGACACTGTGACCGTCTTATCCGGCGCGTCCACGGCGTTGTCGACCGCGGTGATCGTCACGGTTCCCGTGCTTGTGGTGGCGTTCACCGCGATGGTCAGTACCTTGTTGGCGCTGAGGGTGAAGTCGGCTGAGGTAGCCGGGCTTACCGCCGCCGCCGACACGGTGATTGTGACAGGCGCCGCAGCCACCTTGTCCAGCATGACCGTGACGGTGGTGCTGTTGCCGCTGCCGCTCTCGCTGATGGACGAGGGCGACAGGACAAGCGTCACCTTCGCCTGCTCCGCCAGCACCACGGCGGTGACGGCGCTGGCGGTCTTGGGTCCGTCATAAAAGTCGGTGTAGGTCGCCGTTGCTCGCAGGTACTTGCCCACGTCGTCGGCCACCAGCATGTAACTGGCGGACGTAGCGTCGGTGATGGGGGTCCCGGAGGTAGATGCCGCGGTGTCCAACCACTCCCAGGCCCACGTCAAGCCGGACACACTCCCGTCGGGGTCTGTCATGGTGGCGGTTAATGCCGTTCCCACTTGAGGCTGCGCTGGGCTGAAGCTGACCGTTCCGGCCTCATCCACGTTGGTCACGTTGATGGTCACCGTGATGGTGGCCGTCAAGCTACCGTTGTCTGTGGCGGTGACCGTCACCGTGTAGCTCGACTTGGCCTCGTGGTCCAACGTGGTCCCCGAGGCCACCATGATCTCGCCGGTGTTCGGAACGATGTTGAACGAGGACCGGTCCGCGCCGCCGAGGGTGTAGGTGAGGGTGTCGCCGGCGTCCGGGTCGGTTGCTGCAACCTCCGTGCCGACGTTCGCTCCCGCCCTCGAGTTTTCCGGCACGGTGCGCGTGGTCGCCGCGCCGTCGGTGAAAGTGGGCGCGCTGTTGGGGGGCTTCACCGCATTGTCCGTGACCGCGCTGGCGCTCTTGTTGGGCCCCTCTCCGTCGGTGTAGACCGCCGTGACCCGCAGCCACTTGCCCACGTCGTCGGCCACCGGCGTGTAATTGGCGGACGTAGCGTCGGCGATGGCGGCCCCGGAGGTAACGGCGGCGGTGTCCAGCCGCACCCAGGCCCACGTCAAGGCGGACACGCTCCCGTCGGGGTCCGTCAGGCTGGCCGTCAACGGCGTGCCCACCCGGGGCTGGATCAAGCCGAGTCCAACCGTTCCGGCTTCCTCCACGTTGGTCACCTTGATGGTCACGGTAATGGTATCGCTACCGCCGTAGGCGTCCCTTACGGACACCGTCACCGAATAGCTCGACTTGGCCTCGCAGTCCAGGGAGTCATTGGTCTGAATACGTCGGGTTGCGTCGTTGAAGGTGAAGGAACTGGCATCCGTGCCGCCCAGGCTGTAGGTCATGGTGTCGCCCGTATTAGCATCCGTCGCCTCCACCGGCGCGCCCACGTTGGTGTTCAGCGCCATGTTCTCCGCCACTGTGCGGGTGGCAGTAGTTCCTTCGTTGAACACGGGTGCGTTGTTGGCCTTCGTCGTCCCGGTGCCCGCAACCGACCAGGGGCCGTCGCCCTCATGGTTCTTCGCCCGCACCTGCACTTGGTAGGCCGTGTTCGGCGTCAGGCCGGTTAGGGTCGTGGACGTGCCGTTGAGGTTCTGTGGGCCGGCCGTCCACATGGTGCTTGTGGACAGGCGGTACCGCGCGTCGTAGCCGGTGATGGGCGGACACCCCACGCCCGCGCTGGACAGCGCCGTCCAGGTCACCGTCAGGCCCGTCCTCGACATTGGCATGACCGTCGGCCCGCTGGTCGCCGCCGTCGGAGGCTCGTCTACGTCGGTCACGGTGATGTTCACGGTGATGGTGGCGTCCACGGCAGTGTCCGCGGTACCGAAGGGGTTCTTCGAGTCGCGGACTCTGACTGTCACCACGTAGCTTGACGTAGCCTCATGGTCCAGCGAGGCCCCGGAGGCCACCTTGATCTGGCCGGTGTTGTCTATGGTGAAGTCGTTGCTTCCCAGCACGGAGTAGGTCAGCGCGTCACCGACGTCCGAGTCATTGGCTGCTACCACCTTGCCGACGATGGCCCCGGGCACGGCATTCTCCGCCACGTTGCGGTCCACTGGCCCGGTTTCGGTGAAGGAGGGGACGTTGTTGGTGGGCGCCGCCGCCAGCGTCATCACGTTGGCGTGGGGAGACCAATTGCCATCTCCCTCCGCGTTGATCGCCCGCACCCGCACGTGGTAGGCCGTGTTCGGCGTCAGGCCGGTAGTGATGTCCGTGGACGTGGCGGCCACGTTCATCGGGGTGTTCGTCCACGCGGTGCTCGTGGAGAGGCGATACTGCACGTCGTAGCTCGTGATGGTCGGGCCTGTGTTGGCCGGCGCCGTCCAAATCACGCGCAGGCTGGTCGTCGTCAGCGCCGCCACCGACGGCGTGGCCGGGGCCGACGGCAACTCCGTCACGTCGACCACGGTGATGGTCACGATGACGCTGTCGCTCAGGCCGCCACTGTCCGTGGCTGTTACCGTGACGTTATAGACGTTGTTCCTGCCCACGTCCGTCGGATTCTCGAAGTCCGGCGGGTTCGTGAAGTTCAGCGCCCCACCCGTGCTAATATGGAACTGGTCGGCGTCGGCCCCGGAGAGCGTCAGATCACCCGTAATTGCACTCTCATCCGGGTCGGTTACGGTTAAGGTGGCGACGGCGGCAGTGCCGTTCTCGGCATATTCGACGGTCGCGCTTCCGGTGACCGTTGGGGCCTCGTTCACGTTGGTGACCGTCACCTGGACGGCCAACGTCCCGCTCAGGCTCCCGTCGGAGGCCGTCACCACGACGTTATAGACGTTGTTCTCGCCCGCGTCCGTCGGATTCTCGAAGTCCGGCGAAGTCTGGAAGGTGAGCGCCCCGCTGCTGAAATTGAACTGGTCGGCGTCGGCCCCGGAGAGCGTCAGACCACCGGTAATGACATCACCGTCCGGGTCGGTCGCGGTGTAGGTGCCGACGGCGACGGTTCCGTTCTCGGCGTAGCTGATGGTCGCGTCTCCCGTGACCACCGGCGCGTCGTTGACCGGCGTCACTGTCACCGTCACCGTGGCTTCATCGTAGCCGTTCTCGTCGCCGGTAGCTATGTACTCGAACCTATCAATGCCGTTGTAGTTGGCCTTGGGCATGTAGGTGATGACGCCCTTGGCGTCCGGCTTGAAGGCGGCGGTCCCGTGGGATGGCGTGGTCCTTAAGGTGAACGTCAGTGTCGTTCCATCCGGGGCGCTGTCGTTGGACGCCACGTTTATGTCAACCGCCGTGTCCTCTTTGGTCGTGACAACGTCGTCCGCAGCCGTCAGCACCTCAATCACGTCGGTGACGGTTACCTGGACGGCCAATGTCCCGCTCAAACGCCCGTCGGAGGCCGATACAATGACGTTATAGATGTTGTCCGTGTTCTTGTCCGCCGGATTCTCGAAGTCCGGCACGGTCTGGAAGGTGAGCGCCCCGTCCGTGTTGACGCTGAAGTCCTCGGCGTCGTCCCCTGTCAGCGTCCACGTGACGCTGTCATTCTCCGAGTCGGTTGCAGTATAGGTGGCGACGGCGGCGGTTCCATTCTCGGCGTATTCGACGATCGCGTCTCCGGTGACCGTTGGGGCCTCGTTCACGTTGGTGACCGTCACCTGGACGGCCAATGTCCCGCTCGAGTTCCCGTCGGAGGCCGTCACCACGACGTTATAGACGTTGTTCTCGCCCGCGTCCGCCGGAGTCTCGAAGTCCGGCGCCCTCTGGAAGGTGAGCGCCCCGGCACTGCTGATGTTGAAGTCCTCGGCATCGTCCCCTGTCAGCGTCCACGTGACACTGTCACTCTCCGGGTCGGTCGCGGTGTAGATGGCAACGGCTGCTGCTCCGTTCTCGGCGTATTCGACGGTCGCGTCTCCGGTGATCGTTGGGGCCTCGTTCGCGTTGGTGACCGTCACCTGGACGGCCAATGTCCCGCTCGAGTTCCCGTCGGAGGCCGATACCGTGACGTTATAGACGTTGTCCGTGCCCGCGTCCGCCGGATTCTCGAAGTCCGGCGCGGTCTGGAAAGTGAGCACCCCAGCGCTGCTGATGCTGAAGTCCTCGGCGTCGGCCCCCGTCAGTGACCACGTGACTCTGTCATTCTCCGGGTCGGTTGCAGTATAGGTGGCGACGGCGGCGGTTCCATTCTCGGCGTATTCGACGGTCGCGTCTCCGGTGACCGTCAGCACCTCGTTCACGTCAGTGACCGTTACCTGGACGGCCAAAGTCCCGCTCAGGCTTCTGTCGGAGGCCGATACAATGACGTTATAGACGTTGTCCGTGTTCTTGTCCTTCGGATTCTCGAAGTCCGGCACGGTCTGGAAGGTGAGCGCCCCGTCCGTGTTGACGCTGAAGTCCTCGGCGTCGTCACCCGTCAGCGACCAAGTCACTGTGGCCTCCTCCGGGTCGGTCGCGGTGTAGGTGACGACGGCGGCGGTTCCATTCTCGGTGTATTCGACGATCGCGTCTCCGGTGACCGTTGGGGCCTCGTTCACGTTGGTGACCGTCACCTGGACGACCAATGTCCCGCTCGAGTTCCCGTCGGAGGCCGTCACCACGACGTTATAGACGTTATCCGCGTTCTTGTCCGCCGGATTCTCGAAGTCCGGCGACGTCTGGAAAGTGAGCGCCCCGGTGCCGCTGACTCTGAAGTCCTCGGCGTCGGCCCCTGTCAGCGACCAAGTCACTGTGGCCCCCTCCGGGTCGGTCGCGGTGTAGGTGGCGATGGCGGCAGTGCCGTTCTCGGCATATTCGACGGTCGCGTCTCCGGTGACCACTGGCCCCTCGTTCACGTTGGTGACCGTCACCTGGACTGCCAACGTGCCGCTCAGAGTCCCGTCGGAGGCCGATACTATGAGGTCATAGACATTGTCCGTGTTATTGTCCATCGGATTCTCGAAGTCCGGCGGGTTCAGGAAGTCCAGCGCCCCGGCGCTGCTAATGCTGAAGTCCTCGGCGTCGGCCCCTGTCAGCGACCACGTGACGCTGTCATTCTCCGGGTCGGTTGCGGTGTAGGCGGCGACGACGGCTGCTCCGTTCTCGGCGTACCTGACGGCGGTGCTTCCGCTAACCGTCAGCGCCTCGTTCACGTCGGTCACGGTGATGTTCACGGTGATGCTGTCGCTTAGGCCGCCACTGTCCGTGGCTGTTACCACGACGTTATAGACGTTGTTCTCGCCCTCGTCCGCCGGCGTCTCGAAGTCCGGCGACATCTGGAAGGTGAGCGCCCCGTCCGAACTGACGGTGAAGTCCTCGGCGTCGTCACCCGTCAGCGACCACGTGACGCTGTCACTCTCCGGGTCGGTCGCGGTATAGGTGGCGACGGCTGCGGCGCCGTTCTCGGCGTACCTGATGGTCGCGTCTCCCGTGACCACCGGCGCGTCGTTGACCGCGGTCACTGTCACCGTCACCGTGGCTTCATCGTAGCTGTTCTCGTCGCCGGTAGCTATGTACTCGAAGGTGTCCCTACCATTGTAGTTGGTCATAGGCGTGTAGGTGATGACGCCCGTGGTGCCCGGCTTGAAGGCGGCGGTCCCGTGGGATGGCGTGGTCCTTAAGGTGAACGTCAGTGTCGCTCCATCCGGGGCGATGTCGTTGGACGCCACGTCTATGTCAACCGCCGTGTCCTCGTCGGTCGTGGCGTCGTCGTCCTCAGCCGTCAGCACGTCGTTCAGGTCGGTGACGGTGATGGTCACGGCCAACGTCCCGCTCGAGTTGCCATCGGAGGCCGATACAGTGACGTTATAGACGTTGTCCCTGCCCGCGTCCGCCGGATTCTCGAAGTCCGGCGGGGTCTGGAATGTGAGCGCCCCGGCGCTGCTGACCCTGAAGTCCTCGGCGGCGTCCCCTGTCAGCGACCAAGTCACTGTGGCTCCCTCCGGGTCGGCGGCGGTGTAGGTGGCGACGGCCGCGGTGCCGTTCTCGGCGTACCTGATGGTCGCGTCTCCGGTGATCGTTGGGGCCTCGTTCACGTTGGTGACCATCACCTGGACGGCCAATGTCCCGCTCGAGTTCCCGTCGGAGGCCGATACTATGAGGTCATAGACATTGTCCGCGTTCTTGTCCGCCGGATTCTCGAAGTCCGGCGACGTCTGGAAGGTGAGCGCCCCGTCCGAACTGACGGTGAAGTCCTCGGCGTCGTCACCCGTCAGCGACCAAGTCACTGTGGCCCCCTCCGGGTCGGTCGCGGTGTAGGTGGCGATGGCGGCAGTGCCGTTCTCGTCGTATTCGACGGTCGCGTCTCCGGTGACCGTCAGCACCTCGTTCACGTCAGTGACCGTTACCTGAACGGCCAAAGTCCCGCTCAGGCTCCTGTCGGAGGCCGATACGATGACGTTATAGACGTTGTTCTCGCCCGCGTCCGCCGGAGTCTCGAAGTCCGGCGACATCTGGAAGGTGAGCGCCCCGTCCGAACTGACGGTGAAGTCCTCGGCGTCGTCACCCGTCAGCGACCACGTGACGCTGTCACTCTCCGGGTCGGTCGCGGTATAGGTGGCGACGGCTGCGGCGCCGTTCTCGGCGTACCTGATGGTCGCGTCTCCCGTGACCACCGGCTCGTCGTTGACCGCGGTCACTGTCACCGTCACTGTGGCTTCGTCGTAGCTGTTCTCGTCGCCGGTAGCTATGTACTCGAAGGTGTCCCTACCGTTGTAGTTGGCCTTGGGCGTATAGGTGATGACGCCTTTGGCGTCCGGCTTGAAGGCGGCGGTCCCGTGGGATGGCGTGGTCCTTAAGGTGAATGTCAGTGTCGTTCCATCCGGGGCAGTGTCGTTGGACGCCACATTTATGTCAACCGCCGTATCCTCTTTGGTCGTGACAGCGTCGTCCTCAGCCATCAGCACCTCAATCACGTCGGTAACGGGGACGGTCGCGTCTCCGGTGATCACTGGCCCCTCAATCACGTCGGTGACGGTTACCTGGGCGGCCAATGTCCCGCTCGAGTTCCCGTCGGAGGCCGATACCATGAGCTCATAGACGTTGTTCTTGCCCGCGTCCGTCGGATTCTCGAAGTCCGGTGGGTTCGTGAAGTTCAACGCGCCACCCGTGCTGATATTGAACTGGCCGGCGTCGGCCCCGGAGAGCGTCAGACCACCCGCAATGGTATCACCGTCCGGGTCGGTCGCGGTGTAGGTGGCGACGGCGACGGTGCCGTTCTCGGCGTACCTGATGGTCGCGTCTCCCGTGACCACCGGCGCGTCGTTGACCGCGGTCACTGTCACCGTCACTGTGGCTTCGTCGTAGCCGTTCTCGTCGCCGGTAGCTATGTACTCGAAGGTGTCAATGCCGTTGTAGTTGGTCATAGGCGTGTAGGTGATGATGCCCGTGGTGCCCGGCTTGAAGGCGGCAGTCCCGTGGGATGGTGTGGTCCTTAAGGTGAACGTCAGTGTCGTTCCATCCGGGGCGCTGTCGTTGGACGCCACGTCTATGTCAACCGCCGTGTCCTCTTTGGTTGTGGCGGCGTCGTCCTCAGCCGTCAGCACCTCAATCACGTCGGTAACGGGGACGGTTGCGTCTCCGGTGACCACTAGCCCTTCATTCACGTCGGTGACGGTGATGGTCACGGCCAATGTGCCGCTCAGAGTCCCGTCGGAGGCCGATATGATGACGTTATAGACGTTGTTCTCGCCCGCATCCTTCGGATTCTCGAAGTCCGGCGGGTTCGTGAAGTTCAGCGCCCCAGCGCTGCTGATATTGAACTGGCCGGCGTCGGCCCCGGATAGTGTCAGACCACCCGTAATGGCATCATCGTCCGGGTCAGTCGCGGTGTAGATGGCGACGGCGGCGGTGCCGTTCTCGGCGTAGCTGACGGTCGCATCCCCCGTGACCACTGGCGCGTCGTTGACCGGCGTCACTGTCACCGTCACTGTGGCTTCGTCGTAGCCGTTCGCGTCGCCGGTAGCTATGTACTCGAACCTGTCCATACCGTTGTAGTTGGCCTTGGGCGTGTAGGTGATGACGCCTTTGGCGTCCGGCTTGAAGGCGGCGGTCCCGTGGGATGGCGTGGTCCTTAAGGTGAATGTCAGTGTCGTTCCCTCCGGGGCAGTGTCGTTGGACGCCACGTCTATGTCAACCGCCGTGTCCTCTTTGGTTGTGGCGGCGTCGTCCTCAGCCGTCAGCACGTCAATCACATCGGTGACGGGGACCTCCGCGCCCTCCGGGTCGCTGTCGCCGGCCGCCACTCTCTCCGGCACACTGCGGGCGGCATTTCCAGTGGAGAACTCAGGGGGGTTGTTAGCCTCAAGGGTGACCTTGTCCGGGTTGCCGCTCGTCGGCATGATGGCCGTGCCCTCGACCGGCGTCAACTTCAGCGGGGTGACTGCGATGCCCGGAGTCGCCTGCGTCTGGGTCGGTCCGGGGAGGAGCAAAAGGAGGAGGGCGGCGACTGCGGCCAGGGCAACCGCCAGGAGGACCGCGCTGCGGTGCGCCGAGAAAAGCCCATTAAGCGACGGTGTACCTGCTATTCTCGAGGTCGAGTTCAATTTAAGCCTTCAAGTAACACCCATAAAACGCCCTTTATCGGCGTTCCCAACGTACAAACTCTATAGCAGAGATACAAGGTTATGTCAATAGCCGATATGGTCGGGCAGGGCTACCGCCGGTGAAAATTGGCGCAATGGGTTAGCAGCTATAGACCGCCCCAAGGTATCCCGGTGGTCGGAGTGCGCGGCCGAAGAGCCGATAAAGCCGAAGCCCGCTTCCACGTCCTTGTTCCAGTGGGCCTTCAGCCCGAGGCAGGAGCGGGACGCCTTCGGAGGTGGCCCTCATGCCCGGATGGGAGGTCGCAGGCGTTGCTATCGTGATCAATGTAGGCATTGTGTCGGGCGGCGTGGCGCCGCAAAGTAGCTATGGCCCCAGCGTAGGACGGAGCCGCCGAGCTTCACTCCGCACGTGTGGAGAAACCCGGCGCAGACCGAAGCTAAGGGATCCTAACTTGGCTGCCGAACTCTTGCCAGGTTGTGGCGCCGTCTCCGTCGAGGTCAACTTTCAGGGCCGGATACTGGCTGCTTGTGCCAAAGTCCCAAGAGTCGCTGCCATCGGCGTTCCAGGTGGCGTAGATGCCGGTGTATCCGGTGGGCGATGCAACTCGGCAGTGGTCTTGCCCTCGACGCCCATAGAGTCTCCATGCCCGACGTCGGTCTCATAGGCGGAGGCTTGAGTATCCCAAAAGCCGCTTGTTGCCTTACCCGAATTACTTCCAACCAGCCCCCCGACAAATTCGTAGATCGAAGAGCTCGACACTCTGCCGGTGGCGTAGCTGGCAATGATCGTGCCGCCGTTGAACCCGGCCAACCCGCCGGTACCGCTAATATGCTCCCCGCCGATATTGACCCCAGAACCTGAGACGTTGCCGTTTGCGTAGCTGGCGCTAATTGTGCCCACCTTACTCACACCGACCAAGCCGCCGACATTGTTATAGCCCAACACGTCTCCGGTGGCGTAGCTGCCGTTGATCGGGCCGGAGTTGTCCCCGGCCAACCGTCCGACGTATTCGTCCCCCGAGACAGCGCTGGTGGCGTATCTGGCGCTGACCGGGCCACTATTCCTCCCAATCAGTCCTCCGACGTCCTCTTCCCCTGAGACAGTCCGGTGGCGTAGTTGGCGCTAATCGTGCCCGAGTTATCCCCGGCCAGCGCGCTGACGCCATAGATGCCAGTCACATTGACATCAAGCAGGCCTAAGTCCCGGATGACGCCGGAACGGCCAATATATCCGATATATCCGAAAAGCCCCGCAGTGCTCGTGTAATAAGAGATGGTAATGCAGTAGATATACAGGTTGCTGACGGTGTGTCCGTTACCGTTGAAGATGGCATCGAACCCGTCGTCTCTGCTGCCGATGGGCAGCCATCCCATGCCAATCGTCCACCCGGTATTGACTATTCCGGAGGCGTAACTTCCAACTTCGTCGAAGTCCAGAGGCCGGGCCAGTTCGTAGCCGTTGCCGTTATTGCAAACCGCTTCCGTACCAGTGGGAAAGGCGTTGCCATATACCGCGGCGTCGGAATCGCTGTCAGGTATGCCGTCGCCGTCGAGGTCGTAACGGATGGCGTTCAACTGCTCCAGGTTGGAGACCTCGATGAGGCCGTCTACGTCGGTGTCGTACTTTCCGTTGCCCGATGCGGACGTGGGCGTTGCTGTGGGAGCAGGAACGGCCGGCCGTAAGGGCGTGGTCGTTGCCGTCGGCATCGGTGCGGGTACAAGAGTGGGCGTAGGCGCAGGTGTTTCGCCGGGCGGCATGGCCTGGCCGTACAAATTCCAACCCCAGCCGACGGCTACGCCGTCAGCCTTCACTCCGCACGTATGGACACCACCGGCGCTGACGGAGGCGAAGGAACCCTCCGGGGGCGTGGCTTGGCCGATGAAGTCGCCGCCTTCCCCATCATCATTACCGCCCCAGCAGACAACCGAGCCGTCGGTCCTCATACCGCACGTGTGGACACCACCGGCGCTGACGGAGACGAAGTCACCCTCCGGTGGCGGGTCAACGTTATGATCCCCTTGATGCGCGGATGCCTGTAGATGTCGCGGTTTGAGCCTGGCCGGTCCAGCCTCCACTTCACCCGCCTCCTGCTTGTTTCCATTACGTGCAAATATTAGCACGTGGCGTCTCAACTATCACGCATTTCCTGGCGGCTCCAACCTAACCGTCCGGTCCAAGCCGTTTCCCCCGGCACGGAAGCGTTTCGCGCCTCACTCGTTGACCTGGTTAGCGAAAAATTTGTAGAATGGTATGGTCAAAACAACAGGTTGGAGTCAAACATGCGTGAAATTCAAGCTACCGAAGCCAAGACGCACTTGGCCGAACTCCTCCGGGCGGTCGAGCACGGGGAGACCGTTGCCATAACCCGGCACGGGAAGCCGGTTGCGCACCTGGTTCCCGCCGGCGCTCAGGACCGCGCCAATCGCGAAGGGGCTGTGGAGCGCTGCCGGAAGCGCCGCGCCGGGTGGAGACCCGTTGCCTTCTCTACGGATGAGATACTCGCCTCGCGCCATGAAGGTCACCACCTATAAGCGGACAGGTTGTCCATGCCTCGGTCGTCGTAGCGTGGCTCTTCGACGAGGAGAGCCACGCGCGGATAGAGCGCTGGAGCGCCTCGAAGAGGACGGGACGCTCGTACCGCAGATGTGGCATCTGGAGATACGCAACTCCTTGCTGACAGCAGAGCGGTGCGGGCGTTTATCTGCGGTCGAGGTCAAGGAGCACCTCGACGCCTTGAGGAGCCTACCCATCCGAACCGATGAGGAACCCGACCTCCAGTCCGCCTTCAACTTGGCACGTGCACATGGGTTGTCCTTCTATGACGCCCTTTATCTGGAGCTGGCCAAGAGGGAGGGCGCAGAGCTTGCGACGTTGGACGGGGCGCTCGATCAAGCTGCCGTTGCCGAAGAGGTGCCGCTATCAGCCACCTAACTCTGCATCATGCGAGTCATGACGCCGATTCCGCTCCAAGTTTGAGGAACGAGGCCGGATGTTCATTCCCGGTTGGCACAATTTTAACGTTACTCCATGAGGATTTGGCATTTGATTGAACTCCGAGATTACCAGCGAGATTTGCTGGAACAAATGCACAGAGCGCTCACCGGCACTCCGGTTCCCAGGATAATGATGCAGTTGCCCACCGGCGGCGGGAAAACCCGCATCGCCGGGGAACTGCTATCAAGCTGGCTGGAAGATGGGCGCAAGGGTGTCTGGCTGACCCATCGCAGGGAGTTGGCGGCCCAAACGGAGGGGATGCTGCAAGAAGCCGGGGTTTCGGCAACGGCCAACATCCATTGGACGCCTCACACTGATGCCCCAACGATAGTTAATGGCGTTGTCATCCTGATGGCCCAAACGGTGAGCCGCCGCAATGCCAGGGCGAATGTGTGGGATGGCTATAACAGCAATGACCTTATGATTATAGACGAGGCCCACCATGCCACCGCCGACGGCTGGGCAAGGGCCATAAACCAGTGGCCCGGCCCGGTGCTGGGTATGACGGCCACGCCGTGGCGGCTCTCCGAAAAGGAAGGGTTCGACCACCTGTTTAGGGAATTACACTGCGGGCCGCAGGTCGCGGCCTTGCAATCGGACAAGTGGATGTGCCGGGCGCGGGTTCTGTCGCCGCCGACGGAAGAGCGAATTCAAGGCGGCCAAGTTGACTCCACCGGAGACTACAGCGAGTCCGGTATTGAGCTGGCAAACGAGGACCGCGATATTTGGACCGCCGGAGCGCTGCGGTTCTGGCGAAAGCACGGGGAGGAGCGTCAGACTTTGGTCTACGCCGTGTCGATAGGGCACGCCCAAAACCTCGTTGCCATATTCAGCGATGCCGGGGTACCGACCGGGGTCCTGTTGGGACATACTCCAGCCGCATTGCGGGCCAGGCTGATTGAACGATTCCGGGACGGGACCGTCAGGGTACTGATCAACGTAGTCGCCGCCACCGAGGGGTTTGACCTCCCCGACGCCGCTTGCGTGTTGCTGACGCGCCCCACTATGAGTCTGTCCTTATACCTGCAAATGGTTGGCCGGGGTTTGCGTCCGAAGTAAGACGACGGAGACTGCGTGGTTTTGGATTTGGCCGGGAACAGCCTGCGGCATGGGCTCCCGGAAGAGGACAGGGAATGGTCACTGCAACCGCGGGGTATGCAACCGCCCGGAGAATCCCCGTTGGTCCGGTGCCCTGACTGCGACGGCCTGTCTCCGGCGGCCAGCCACCAATGCAACCACTGCGGCGCGCCTTTCGGAGAAACGTGCGGCCGCTGCGGCGCGTGGCGGGTGTGGGAAAGGTGGAGCAGGAAAACCGCCTGTGGCGAAGACCACGATCTGGTTTGCGACCTGTGCCACTACGACGCCCACATCCAGGCACAGTTGCCAGTTACTGAAGAACTGAAGGAGTTGGCGATGTTGACAAACGATGATGAACGCTCGCCCGATCGTGACCCGTTCCTCAAGAACTTCCTGGAGGAAGAGCGTCGTCGTACTGGCGCCGCCGCCGAGGAGCGCAAGCGCGAATTACGTTTTTATATCGGAACCAGAGAATCAGAGTTGGCCGATGAGAATGAACTAACCAAGTTGTTTGAGAGTCACCTTGATACACTGCGGGCGACGGAACGACCGCAGACCTTCCCACGAAAGTCCCGGCTATACATCAAATGGGAAGGCCATCTGAGGCAAGAGCTTGCGGAGTGGCGGAAAGAACTGGCCAAATTGGAGGCTCAACCCATTGAGGGGCAGCTAATTTTCAACAATGCCAGAGACCGGCTGCTGAGACTGTTGGAGGCCGAAGCGAGAGAAGCTGGGTTGCTTCCACGGAAACAGATTCGGGAAATGCCCCTTCAGGTACCGGTTGAGAAACCCTCAGGTTCCGATTCAATTGAATCGGACCGATGGATGACGTTCGTCCAGCTCGAGGAATGGATCCAAAATAAACTACCCAATGGAACTTCAACCAAGCCTGGCCGTCTTCAAAGCCCAGAGGGAAAAGAAATAGACGTTAGCAACTGGGTTGACCTTCTTCTGGAAACGGCTGAATGGTTGATACGGAGAGGGCTGCTGACCAAAGACGTGTGCCCAGTCACATTGGATGGGATGGCCAGGTATTTGGTTCACGTAGAGCCCATTCACTCAACCAAGGGTAGATTTGGGTGGAGCACGCAACTATCAAATGGCTTATATCTGGAGCGTAAATTTGATGTGAAGTCCATGGTCAAGCATTGTGGGCGATTGGTTGAAAAATTCGGCCAAGACCCGGCGCAGTTTCACGTTCGGCTGCGCTAATAGGCGTGGTAGATTCGCCTCTCTACGTCCGTTACTCCGCCAGTTCCCAAGAAAAGTGATGACAGACCGGATGTAATGATCAAGTTTTGAGAACCTGCTGGCCGCCTACAACTCGGAGACCAGGGAGAGCGCCCACAAGCAGACCGGCTCCTACTACACCCCACGCGCCGTCGTTGACTACATGGTGGACGAGGTCCTGATGGCTTCCCTGGCCCAGAAGGCGCAGCCCGCCGACGGCGACACCGGCTTCTGGCAGGATCGCCTGCGCTACCTGTTGGACTACAACGACGCCTTCGATGACGCCGATGAACTCTTTGTCGAAAGCGAAACGGAGCAGGTCATCGTCGCCATCGCCGGACTCCGCGTGCTCGACCCTGCGGCAGGCTCCGGCGCCCTCCCCATGGGCATCCTCCACAAGCTCACCCTTGCCCTCCGCCGTCTCGACCTCAACAACGAGTGATGGAAAGCGCTTCAGAGGGAGCTCGCCGGAAGCCACGCCGCCTCTGCTTTCAATACGCAGGACCGGAGGGAACGCGACGCCGAGCTATAAGAGATCAGCGACACCTTCGAGCGCTACCGAGAATCAGACTTCGGGCGCAAGCTCTACCTCATCCGGAACAGCATCTACGGCGTGGACATCCAGCCCGTCGCCACCCAAATCGCCAAGCTCCGCTTCTTCATCTCCCTGGCCATCCCACCACCGACCGCAGCGACAACCACGGCATCAAGACAGGCTACAACAAGGCGTTCATCACAGACGACGCGACGAAAGAGGCGTTGGTTGCGGTAGACCCCAACTCCGCGGACATCATCAAGCCCGTGCTACGTGGCCGCGACATCCAGCGCTACCGGGCAAAGTGGGCTGGCCTGTGGCTGATTTATGTGAGGAGGGGCCTGACCATTGACCGCTACCCGGTAGTTTATAAACACCTGTCACAACACCGACGGCATTGTCGAAGAAGGCCGGTCAAAACCAATGGCACGAATTGCAAGCCAGCCCAAGTGACCTAATTGATTCCAATTTCCACAAAGAAAAGCTGCTCTGGATGGATATGTCGCCTAGAGGCAGGTTTGCCTACTCCAATGAGGAAATATATTGCAACGACAAGGGTTTCATCATAACTGGCGCATCCCTAAAATACCTTTGCGCAGTTTTGAACAGCGCTGTTGTAACCTGATTCGTAAAGAATACCGCGCCTACCAAAGGGATGGGGCTTACCGAGTGGACTAAAGTAGCGGTTGAGCGCATCCCCATCTCCCAAATCCCCCCAGACCGGCGGCGCTCGTTCGTCGAGATAGTGGACCGCATCCTGGCAGCCGAGGACGCCAACCCCGGGCGGACACGGGGGAGTTGGAGACGGAGATAGACCGGCTAGTGTACGCGCCCTACGGGCTGACCGAGCAGGAGACCGCTGTGGTGGAGGGGTGGGGGGCGGCGGTGACAGGGGGTGGTTGCAGGCGTATGGGGAGTGTATAATTATGTCTGTGTGATGGCGCTAGAACAATGACGAGCAACCTTGGCCCTATCCCGGCCTGGGACACTACCGGACTCCTTCCGCCGTTCTTGGAATCTCCAACGTCGGCGGAGGGCCGCTCCCCCTATCGCGTCCGGCTGGCGGACATCGTGTTGCGCTTTGGTGATACCCCGTCCCGGCGCATCCTCTTGACCGGGTTGCTGGACTATCGGGCCGCCCTGCACGCCGCCGGTGTTCAGGACGGCTTTCAGTGGCTCAACGGTAGCTTCGTTGAGGACAAGATGGGGCGTTTAGGGCGGGAACCGAATGACATTGACATAGTGACGTTCCTTCATCTCCCGACCAGGCAGACACAACAGACGTTTGCGGAAGCTTACCCGGTTCTATTTGACTCCCGAGACGCCAGAAATCGGTATGGGGCTGACGCGTATCCTATGGTCCTAGACGGGAATAACCCGTCCTACCTCGTGGTCAGGGCAGCATACTGGAACAGCGTCTGGTCCCACGACCGCAGCCATCAATGGAAGGGGTATCTGGAAATAGACCTGTCGGATAGTGAGGACGCGGCGGCCAGAGCCGCGTTGGAAGCAGCGGACAAATGGGAGGCGGAAGAATGAGCGCCCGTGAACGCGACTACCATTTCCTCCGGGCCGAGTTGGCGGAACTGGACAGGCTCCTGTCCATGACGCCGGAGTCTGCGGTGATTGACCGCATGAGCCTGAAGTACCGCAGGTCACAGGTGCAAGCGGAGTTGGAGCCAGTCCGCCGCCGCCTCAGTGGCCGGCCAGTGCCCATCTCACCTTCAAGGGCAGGCCGGTGGTGAACGGGGAAGACATAGAGGCGGGTTTTGCCAGCAACGCCATGGAAGCGTTCGCCAAGACCGTGACCTCCCTGGCCGCCAGCCGACTGGGGCTGTTGGGTGAACGCGGCGGCCGTGGGGGAGCCGGAGGAGCCACGGCGTGATATAGTGGCGCTGGAGCGGGAGTCTGGGGGGGCTGATGGCGGAGATTGTTGGGGGTGTGGCAGTATGAATGTAGTCCCATCTTTTGGAGAAGGCAGCGTCGAGTCACTGGCCAAGCTTTTGGGAGAGTACGGTTCTGGGTCGGACATTGATCGGGTGCTGGCAAATCGAGGTCTGGAAGATCGCTCTGGCCAGTCCACCAAGTGGCGAAGGCTCTATTGGATATTCCTGGATGTCCAGCGCCGCTATCATTGCGCCAACCGCATACTCGACTTCATTCAATCCTTCTTGGCCCTTACCCGTGTCGTTAACAGGAACGACGAATTTGAGGCATATCGTCGTTCTGAACACGATATTGTCATTTTCAGGACTTGAGTACGGGGTTTATGGCCAATACCGGCAACGCCAAGCGGCAAGGACTCTCACTGAGGCAGGGCGGCGAGCAAATACAATCCAAGCCAAGTTTCAGGGACGGCGCATCCACCCGGAGGTGCTGAAGTATTGCCGCGCCGAGCTAATGCAGGATAACTACTTCCATGCCGTCTTTGAGGCTTCCAAGGGTCTTGCCCAACGAATTCGTGAACAGTCAGGTGTTGAAGGGGATGGTACCAATCTTGTGGATAGAGTCTTCTCGGTCAATGAGCCAGTCCTAGCGTTCAACACACTAAGGACCGAAACAGAAAAGACCCAACACAAAGGGTTTGCCGCCCTTCTGAAAGGCTGCTTTGCAGCAGTGAGGAACCCCCTCGCGCACGAACCCAAGATAATGTGGGACGGCGAGGATGATGCGGCGGACTACTTAACACTGATTTCACTCCTACATCGGAAGCTGGACGATTGCGTACAGCCCGGACTGAGGATTGGCCCATGACCCCCAGCCTCCACCACCACCCCGGCTACGACCCCTGCGGCATGGCGCGCGCCGCGAAACGGTATCGGACCGCGTTGAGCATAAAGTCGCCTACGCAATGTTTGACGGAAGGCATATCCATTACGGAACCGACGACACGAGCAAGAAGGACTCCGTCCACCGGTACATGAACTGGCTTGTCAAGGACCATACCACTCGCTGTGGCGCTCTCAAAGAGGCGGTACGCCGGAATTTTGCCATTAAGGACGACGAATTCGTCAACCAAACCCTGCGCGACGCCTACAGCGACCTTCAGCAATCGAAGGATCCTGCGGTCCAGTACTACGTCCGCACACTCGCCTATCTGCCCAAAGGGTCTCAACGACGAAACCCTGATGCTGTTCCTGAAGTCGAGTGGTTTGGCCAGGACCAGAGGGATGATTGTAACTCCGGCCGGCATCTGCCTGGGTTTCATAGAAAAGTACCCAGACGGTGGATGGGGAATCATGCCCTAGGAAGAAGGCTTGGTGCAGGTAACGGACATCGCCGAATCCGTGGCAGATGCCAAGGACTACTTGGTCAATCGCCTCACGGGGCAAGTCACTGTCACCATCAAGGGAGAGTCAAGGCAACTGCGTATCGTCAGCGAAAAAGACTTCTTTCCACTACCTGTATGGACCCAAGGTATAGACAATCCCGCAGACCTGATGCCTCAAACCCAGACATACGAGTTGGAATTCTGGGACGCCGATCACGGCTACGTCCCGGAGAGGAAATTTCGGTCGATCTTCAGCCGGAGGAAAGACACGGATATATGTCAGTCCTGAAAGGCATGGTCGTAACCGTCGCAGAGCAAAAGGTCTCGATTGCCGGGAGGGAGACCCTGACGTCAAGAGAGACCGTTGAATGCTGATGCCGATAGTTCGAGCAAGTGACCAACATACCAAGCAAGAAAACGGGGAGGTGGCCTCGGAAAACAAATAGGGGCCGGACGATTGTCCCCCGGTCATATCGGTCTAGCGCCCGCGCCCGCCTGTAGCTAGGCAGGCGCGCCGAGCGGCTCCGCCTCCCGCTCCTGCTCCAGCGCCCACTCGAACAGGGAGAAGGACGGGGGCTGAGTCTGCACGCGGGACCGCACGGTATATCAGTTGCAGATTGAGACGGGTATTGACTTGATATGCCAATGCCCCCAACAGGCGCCTGAAACAGGCGTCACAGAGGGAGTGCCTTCCCTGCTTCCCTCAGTCGCCGGCGGCGGTGTTCAATGTCCGGCAGTACGCCGGCCATCGCCTGCCAGAAATCGGTAGAGTGGTTCTTGATGCTCAGGTGAACCAGCTCGTGGACGATGACGTACTCGATGAGCGAAGGCTCCAGCATCATTACCCGCCAGTTGAACCGGAGCGTGCCGTCGGGGGCGCAGCTACCCCAGCGTTGACGCTGGTCACGGACAAGTATTCGCGACTTCTCTCCCCAACCGAGCCGGGGCCACCAGCGCTCGACGCTCGCGGACAAGTGTTCGGCGGCACGGTCCCGGTACCAGTCCACCACAGCGCGGCGGATGCGCTGATAGCGGTCTTCTCCTTCCAAGCCCTGGGGCACTGAAATCCGGAAGCGCCAGTGGTCAAAGCGGACCTCCGGCGAACGCACGTCCCCAGACTCGACAACAAGGCGTACATTCTTGCCCAGGTACGGCAGCGTCTCGCCGCTGACGAAGCTCTTGGGGACGGGCCGCAGTGTTCCATCGGCAGCGTGGTTGAGAATCCAAGCTGCTCGCTTGCGAACGATGGCCTGCAACTCGCTGTCCGACGTGGTCACGGGCGCCGCCACCAGAACGCCACCGCCGTCTACCGTAATCTGGACGGTCTTCTTGCGGCGTTCGCTCCGGCGCACCTCGTACTTGATGGTGGCGCCGCCGAAACGAACCATTCCCCGACTAGCCACCGTGCCCACCCCGGCGGGCCAGTTCCACGATACGGATCGCCAACTCATCCAACTCTTCCTCCGTATGATCCCCCGTTGGCCGCAGTTCCCGCTTCATGTCCCGGCTCAGGGCTGGAATGACGAAAGGGCGATAGGCTGACAATCGAAATGCCATGGAGAGCCCGGGTGGGCTTCCGAGCGTGGCGGGCCAAGCTATGATATGATACCTTCATCATTGCATTCTTGAACTTCGCCGAACGCTCATTGCGAGCCGGCCGGGAGGATGATATGTTTAGCAAAATTCAGCACGCAGGCTATCTGGTTGAGGACCTTGAAGCGGCAGTTGACTGGTATGTCAAGACCTTTGGCGGGAAGCATACCGGTGGAGGGGGCGCAGCCGCAGGCAAGCTCGCCTTTATTCAGATAGGTGACGTGGAGGTCGAACTCATTGAGCCACCGGACAAGAGCGGACTTTCCGGCGGCGACAACCACCTGCTCGACCACGTGGGCTATGTCGTGGATGATCTGGACAAAGCTGTAGCAGAGTACAAAGCTAAAGGGTATAAATTTGCTACGGATGGCCCCTTTGTCAACATCATGGGCTACCGGCTCATATTCTTCGATATATCCTCTACCCACGGCACTCGAATTCATCTAACGGAAGCTAGCTCCCTGTAAACTGGACCTGCCCTGGGGATGACCAATACAAATACGAGGGGCCATGAAGATTCTATTAGGCAATCTTCATGGCCCCTCGTCAAGCTTCCCCTACAAAAGTACGCTTATTCTTTGAATTCCGGCAGTATCTTGGTGGCAAAGGTCTCAAGCTGCCACTCGGCCTCATCCCAGGTCAGGAAACCTTGCGGGAATGACCAATTGAACCATTCCAATTCACCGTCACCATAGACCCTGGAGATGGCCTCCATTTTTCGCTTAATATCGTCCACGGTGCCGCAGAAGGCGTAGTCATGCTCAATCATGCGCTGGTATACCTCTTCTGCGGTATCCATCGTAAGAGGTGCAGGGGCATCCTCTCCAGGATTTCGGAAGGCTTCAAGGAAGCCAAATCTCTCAAAGTAGGCGTGAAAACCGAGTGCAGTCCCTTTGATACCGAGAGCGCGGGCTTCCTCATACGTCTTCCCAATTGAGATTGACCTGGCAGCGCCGACACTACCCCCAACCGGTAGCTCTCGTCCAACAGTAGCCGCCTCTTCCTGGTAGGCCATGCACAGCTTCCTGAAACTCTCGGGGTAAGAGATCAGTATCCAGGGGAGAATGGTCTCTCTCGCACACCAGCGAATGGTGGCCTCGCTGACGGAGAAGGGCTGCCAAAGCGGTGGGTGAGGCTGCTGATAGGGTTTGGGGATAACGCTCACCCTACGGACGACCCCCTCTTCATCAAGCTCGCCGGGAGCACCATACTGCTTGGTCCAGTCTGCGACAGGCCAGCGCCTTATCCCCTCTTCGTAGGGCTGCGGGATATTATAATACTGTCCCTTATACTCTATGGTCTCTTCAGTCCAAGCCTTCTTGATTATCGTGAAGACCTCCTCGAAGACACTCCGGTTATGTTTATCTATATCCGAGCCGTCCATAGGGGCACCCGTTACATGGTAATGCTGTCCCAGGACATTGAGCCATCGGTCCTGATACCCGCGCGCGAACCCGGCGATAAGCCGCCCTTGGGTCAGATGGTCCAGGATAGCCAACTCCTCAGCGCATCGGATGGGGTCCCAAGAGGGCAGCACCAGACCCAGGGGAGCGAATTTGATGCGCTTGGTCCTGGCAGCCAGGTCAGTATAAAGGAGAAGCGGGGCCACCGATGCCTCGAACCCCTCTGAGTGTAGGTGGTGCTCCGTAGTCGAGAAAGCGTCAATCCCCATATCATCGGCCATAATCGCGATTTTGCGGATTTCGTCAAGCATCTGCTGGTAGCGCTCATTGTTGCGTCCTATGGGTCGCAACGCTTCCCTTTCTTCAAGACTCGCCGGTATGCTAGGTAAGACCATTAAATCGAACTTCATTCTGTGTGCACCTCCTCTAAAGAAAGCTGGCAAAAAAAGCTATCCGTTTTGGCAACTGTCGAATGCCTCGGCAATTGTTTCGGATGATTATACATCCTGAAGGTGTTACTTAACAAGCGGTGATTATAGCTGTAGCAGCCCATGTTTGTGAAACATTTCTCAAATTGAATCTGTTGACAAGTGGGCGAAGAAGTATTATTGTAATGTTTAACCGTTCTAAGATAAGAATCACATTTTGATATAGGGGGTGAACTGGGGGATAATTCCACATCATCTAGCTGAGTAGGGCATTGCAAGAGTAGAACTGCTTGGGAAAAGCTCGGCTTACCGGAACAGATAATAAGTGGAAGGCTGCCTCATAACAGATTTGGTAGGCTTCCGCTTCTTTAGATATGAAGATTTCAATGATATATCAGAGATGAGGTGAAAGGAGGCATAAATGGCAGACAATGATATAGCCCTAATGGCCCATCTCATGCGCCGCGCAGGCTTTGGAGCGCCGCGCACCGAGCTAGAGGCCCTAGTTGCCAAGGGTTACGAAGCAACCGTGGAAGAGTTGTTGCACCCGGAGAATCAGGCCGACCTGGAATTCGATCTCATGGAGAGGTATCTGCCCGAGTATGGAGAGTTGGCAGGTATTGAGTCAAACCAGCAGGGCTGGATATACAGGATGATCAATACCAAGCGCCCGCTCCAGGAAAAGATGTCCCTCTTCTGGCATGGCATACATTGCACCGGACAGGCCAAGGTGGACCACGGCCGGATGATGAGCGTAACTATCGGATTGTTCCGCCAGCACGGCATGGGCAACTTCCGGGACCTGCTGGTGGAGCTATCCAAGCATCCCGCCATGGTGTACTTCCTGGATAACGTTGACAACCATCGGGGCAACATCAACGAGAACTACGGCCGGGAGTTGCTGGAGCTGTTCTCATTAGGCGTCGGAATGGACGGGCAGTTTAACTATACCGAGGACGACGTTAAGGCCGCATCCCGTGCCTTCACCGGCTGGTCCAATGAGCCGACCATGCCGGTCTTTCCCTTCGGAAGGGACATTTGGAAGTTCCGCTATGACCCGACAGACCACGACACCGATGAGAAGACGTTCCTGGGAGAGACCGGGCGCTGGAATGGCGAGGACATCGTAAGCATACTAGCGCGCCAACCGGGCACTGCCAGGTACATCGCCAGGCATCTGTACAATTTCTTCGTAGCTGACGAGCCTCAGATTCCCGCATGGAAGGACACTCCACCCCGTGACCCGGAGGCCATTGAGGCTCTTGAGAGGGCCTTCGTCGCAGGCAACTACGAGATGCGTCCCGTACTCCGTGCTCTGTTCAACTCCGACTTCTTTAAGAGCTCTCGCTTCCAGAAGATAAAGAGCCCTGCTGAAGTCGTGATAGGCACGATGCGGTTGGTAAAGGATCACACGGAAGTGAAGCCGGGTCTCTTTCCTATCATGCAGGAGACCACGTTCATGGGCCAGGACTTGATGAACCCGCCCACAGTGGAAGGTTGGCACACAGGTAAGGAGTGGATTGACAGCGGTACTCTGGTTGAGCGGATTAACTTCGTCGCTGACCAGGTAGGTAATCTCGACCTGCCGGGGGTCCAACTCATCGTCGAGCGGATGAAGGCAGGCCCCACCAACGTGTCTCCGGAGGAGTTCGTTGACGGTTGCCTGGATTTGATTGGTCCTGCGCAAGTTGGCGAGGGCAGCCGTAGCTCGCTGGTCGAATACGCAAAGGGCGGCGGCGAAATCCAGAGGAACAGCGACAACTTCCCCCGAAGGGTGGCCGAGATGCTCCAGCTAATCGTCGCTACAGCCGAATATCAGTATGCTTAGTTTGGTATAAAGGAGGACGTATCATGGCATCAAATGGGAACGGAAAGGAACGGGTTATTGTAGTCCTGTCGTTGTCAGGTGGTAACGATGGCCTGAATACACTGATTCCCTATAGTAACCCCGCGTACTACGATTACAGGGGCACCCTGGGAATCCCTGAAGACCAGGTTATTCCCATAAACGATGAGGTTGGATTCCACCCCAGCATGACTGAGTTGAAGAAGATATACGACGAGGGGAACATGGCAGTGATACAGGGTGTCGGCTACCCGAACCCCAGCCGCTCCCACTTCCGCTCCATGGACATTTGGCACACCTGTGAGCCTGACACAATCGGCAGTGAGGGATGGCTTGGCCGCACCATTCGCGACCTGGACCCCAACCATGAGAACGTGCTCACAGGCGTAAACTTTGGTCGCGGCTTGCCCAGAGCCTTGGCTGCCCCGGGCGTGCCGGTGGCCTCGGTGGGCAACCTTGCGACCTACGGGCTGCTAACCGGTATCCCCGGTGAGGAAGAGCGGTCTCAGGCCCTTGACATATTCTCCCGGATGTACTCGCCCGCCATCGGCTCCGGCGCCGTAATGGACTATATTTGGGAGACGGGACGGTCTGCCCTGAAGGGCGCCGACATCCTGAAGGTAGCTCCCGAAACGTACTCCTCATCGGTGGAGTACGGGAACTATCCCATAGCCCAAGGGATGCGAGGAATTGCCCAAGTGCACTTCGCGGACCTCGGTACGCGGATTCTTTACACCACCTCGCCATACAACTCCTTTGACACCCATGCCAACCAGGCAGGCGACCACGCCAGATTGTGGAGGCAAGTCTCGGAGACAGTGGCCGACTTCTATGAGGACTTGAGAGAGCATCACAGAGGCGAAGAAGTGTTGCTGTTCATGTTCAGCGAGTTTGGCCGGAGAGCAAGGGACAATGGCGGCGGAACAGACCATGGCACCGGCGGTGTCTGCTGGGTCATGGGCGACCATGTAAAGGGTGGGCTGTATGGTCAGTACCCATCCCTCAATGAGGGAGACCTAGAGGACGGCGGAGACCTGCTACATACCGTGGACTTCCGTAGTGTCTATGCCACCATGCTGGAGAAGTGGTTGGGGATGGACGCGAAGCCAATCGTAGGCGGCGCCTTCGAGCAACTCGATTTCCTCAACTAATTGCTGAACGTCTTCAACCTAAATTGATGGCAAAGGGGGACCGGAGCTACCGGCTCCAGTCCCCCGGCAAGCCTCGGTAGTATACCGAGCGGCGTCCGGTTAGCACCAATGTGAACGAGCTTATGCGCCATTTGGTCCATACCAGAAACTCAACTAAGCGGTGAGGTAACTATGAGTAGTGTATTCTTTGGTATAGCCACAAAGACATACCATTACGACCGTACTCTCGGTCGAGCCGAGTTCTCCGGGGCAGGCTTCAGACAACCTATGGACCTGGCCCTGGGTCCTGACGGCCTCATTTACGTAGTAAACCGGTCCTGGGAGTACAGGCCCGACGGTGTCCGAGTTACCATGCTGACCATGAACGAGGAGTATATAGGTGAATTCAGCCGGTTCGGGGATGGTGATGGCCAGCTCTACTGGCCCACCTCTATTGCGCTGGACAGCGACCAGAACGTGTACGTCTCTGACGACTGGCTCAACCGTATATCCATCTTTGACAAGGATGGCGTATACCTGAGCAAATGGGGCGCTTCCGGGTCCGGTGACGGCGAACTCAGCAAGCCTTCCGGCATCCGATTCGACCAGGATGACAACCTGTATGTAGTGGATAGCGGCAACAACCGTGTCCAGAAGTTCACCAAGGACGGAAAGTTCCTGTCCAAATGGGGTAGCGCAGGCACCGGTGAGGGAGAGTTCAATCTGCCTTGGGGCCTGAATTTTGACAGCAGGGGCGATGTGTACGTGGCCGACTGGCGCAACGACCGGGTCCAGAAGTTCACTCCCGATGGCCGGTTCCTCGCAGAATACGGCTCCTCAGGCAACGGGGTCGGAGAGTTCTATCGCCCCACGGCCGTGGCTGTTGACAAAGACGGAGATATTTACGTTGTAGACTGGGGCAATGACCGAGTCCAGGCGCTGACTCCCGATGGGAGACATATCACCACCTTCACGGGTGATGCTACCATGTCCGGATGGGGACAGGACAAACTGAACGCAAACCCTGACATGATGCGGATGCGTAACCTGATGAGAGACCTTGAGCCCGAAAGAGTCCTATGGCGTCCGAAGGCTATCGCGATAAATGATGATGGCAAGATCATCATCTCAGACAGTAATCGCGGCCGCCTTCAGGTATACCAGAAGGACAATTACTAGAGATCTAAGTCCGCTTCCTATCTCTGAAACCGGGTGTGTTCCACGCTCCTACTCCCATTGAGGAACTGTAATTGGGGCCTTCATTCCTTTCCGGGAGAAGAGCGGAACGGGAAGTACGATCAGAGCCTTGGAGTATAACCACTACACCAAAATCCCCCGGCTTCCGGGGGATTTTGACTTTCCCGCAGCCGGACTGCTAACGGCATCAAGCGCTATCAATACCTGACTCAGCAGGAGAGGGCAACATGAGTGAAGGGCAGATCAAGTGGTCACGGGTGAAGGAACTGCTCGAAGACATTATGGAACGTTGGATAAGCAGACACGGCGAGCCCGCACCCGGAATACACGATTACTACTGGAACACGCCCCAGGCGTTGGCTAACAACAAGCCTTATGGCAGGCAGCTTATTGAGCCCGGAAAACCGGGCAGCGAGACATATCTGATAATCTTCCTCCGAAGGGGTATGGGCACCATTCCTCGGATGCCCCGGGGGGGGCCTTTCCTGAGCGCCGACGAAATAGATGAAATCGAGAGTTGGATAGACGCCGGAATGCCCGAGGATTAGGTCTCAGGCTCAAGGTCAGCCTCCGGAGATAGCACAGCCAGGGGTGAGCTTCTGCGGGAAGTCTCGACATCCCTGGGGTCTGTCACTGTAAATTCGACACGCAGATGTAGTGTCATCCAGCATGGGGCAGTGTTCACCGGGGTGATCAGTGAAGCGTACCCACCCCCCTCCAGGCCCCTCAGTAATCACCACGTCCACACCAAGAGTTGCGGCATTCCCCCTAAAAGCCGCAACCTCTCCCCCTTTCAGAGTGAGAATCAGGGAGCCACGACAGCACGCAGCTTTGCACTGGTCCATACATATACGGCTGGCTGCTTCGGGGGTCATTCCACGTATCAGATGCGGTGCCATCATCCCTCCGGTAGTGTTGATCAGCCGGCAATGTTAATCAGATGGTGCGGTCCATCCTCGTACTCCTTTTGAGTAGCGGCGTAGAGGGCCACACTTTGTCTCAGACATTCTATCACCTGAAGTCCGGCCAAGCACCCTTGACATAGCCCGGCGCTTGACATGGGTTGGGCGGGGTAGTAGTATGCCGCCAAGCGTCGGAACAGGATATGGGGAGGTTGGCATGGACCTGGTAATCCGAAACACACGGCTCATTGACGGCACCGGATCCGACCCCATGAACCGGGTCAGCGTAGAAGTGAGCAACGGGATCATCAGCTGGATTGGAGAAGAGACGGCTCGTCCACAGAGGAAAGTACACCAAGAAAACATCAACGGTGAGGGGTTGACCCTAATCCCAGGCATGATTGACTGCCACGAGCATTTCACTGGCGATGGTGGAATGGATAGCATGGAGCGTCTGTTGGACGACACCCAAGAGATTTTCACTCTGAAGGCAGTTGGGAATGCCAGACGGGCGCTCATTTCCGGCGTGACCTCAGCGCGGGACGTGGGAGCGCGCTACGGAATCAACATTACAATCGCTAGGGAGACGGCATCGGGGGCCATCATGGGTCCTCGCATCGTAGCCGCCGGTGAGTGGCTGCAATTCCCCGGCACCTGGCCTGCCGGTCTTACCCGTAGGACAGAGACTCCTGAAGAACTGCTCATAGCAATCCGGGACCAGATAGATAACGGTGCGGGTCTGATTAAGGTGGGGGCTACCGGGTTCAGGGCCAACGGTGAGCAGTTCGGCAGCCTTGGCCCGGCGGCCTTGGACGTGGCGGTACGGACAGCACATGAAGCCGGTCTAAAAATCGCCGCCCACTGTCATGGCTTTGAGGGGACCCGACAGGCCGTTGAGGCAGGAATAGACTCCATTGAGCACGGGACATATACCGACGAGGAAACGATACGGCTGATGGCCCAGAAGGGCACTTACATGATCCCCACCATGTCCACGTGGGACTCACGGGAGCGTCTGGGGAACCAGTACGGTATGCCCGCGGACCGGATGGCCGACGCCCTGGACCGCAAAGAAAACTCTATAGCCAGCTTCAAGAGGGCGCTCAGAGAGGGCGTAAAGATAGCCGCCGGGACCGACGCAGGCGGTTGCCCTGCACGACATGGATTTATCGCACGAGAGCTGGAGCTAATGATAAATGCAGGCATGGACCCCAAGGCAGCGCTAGAGTCCGCTACCAGGGAGGCTGCCATTCTCCTCGGTATCCTGGACGAGGTAGGCACCATTGAGATTGGGAAACACGCTGACATGGTCCTCATAGATGGCGACCCTCACTCAGACCCGGTGGCGTTGCGAAACGTTTGGGCAGTATTTCAAGGTGGAAGGCGTGTCCGGTAAGGATACCGTGTACCCTCGCGCTTTATTGGAGGTGTAGGCAACATGACTCAAGGCAAGCCCTTGCAAGTACCTGCCCCGCCGATTCTCAGCGTGAGTACGGGGCCACCCCACGAAGGGGACACAGGGGAGGGCGTCGTACTGACCACCGATCGAGGGGAAATCAAGGCCATTCTGCACCCAAGCGCCGATGGTGGTGAACAAGCAGTGCTGTGGGTCTGGGGTGCCCGAGGCGGCTACACAGGTCCCGCAGAAGGCATCTTCGCCAATCTAGCCGAGGAGTTCAAGCCTCAGGGCATCTCATCACTGCGACTGAACTACCGCAACCCGGCGGACTATACGGAATCAGTGATTGACGTGTTATCTGGTCTTGAGTTCCTAAAAGGGCGGGGTCATTCCCACGTCGCATTAGTAGGGCATTCCTTCGGCGGTGCCGTGGTCATTACGGCAGCCGTACTTAGCGATCAAGTAGTTGCCGTGGTATCCCTCTCACCTCAGACCTATGGCGCCAGAGGGGCGCCACAAGTCTCTCCTCGTCCACTCCTGATAGTCCACGGCTTGGAAGATACACGACTGCCCCCTAATTGCGCTAGGCAGATACATCAATGGGCCAGGGAGCCCAAAGAACTGGTACTCTATCAGGGAGCAGAGCACGGATTGCGGGAGTGCAAGGACGAGCTTCACGAGCTACTCCGATGCTGGATACCGGAGAAATTAGGGAATAGGGACGGAGGGGACTGATGGCTGACCACGGCTTGACGTCAGAGCAGCTTGATAGCTACGCCGCCAGCATTCGACAGGAGTATGAGACTATGCTTGGCCGGCTCGTGGAAATTCCCACCGTCAGCGCGGACTCTGAACATGCTCGCGATATAGAGAGAGGTGCATCCCTCGCCAGCCAGTACCTTCAAGACGCAGGGGCTTCTGTGGAAGTGGTAGAGACCCCGGGCAATCCCGTAATTCTGGGCAAGCTGCTAACAGACCCGGCCAATCCCACAATCACCATCTATAATCACATAGACGTGCAGCCTGCCCAGGAACCGGAGTGGGTAAACGATCCCTTCTCTTTTCACATTGAGGATGACCGCTACGAAGGACGGGGCTGTACCGACGACAAAGGCCCTGCCCTTACCGCTCTATTCGCCGCCCGTTACGCTGTAGAGAAGGGGACTCCTATCAATATCCACTTTGTCTGGGAACTGGAGGAGGAGATCGGTAGCCCCAACTTCGAGCACTTTATAAGGAGTAAGGGTAATGAACTGGAGACTAACTCGGTCCTGGTATCAGACACTGTCTGGCTTTCTCGCGACACCCCGGCCATCCCCTACGGCCTTCGGGGAATGCAAGGGGCAAGGCTGGTC
Source organism: Dehalococcoidia bacterium (assembly GCA_965219825.1). Classification (GTDB taxonomy): domain Bacteria; phylum Chloroflexota; class Dehalococcoidia; order Lucifugimonadales; family JAGWBF01; genus JAGWBG01. The sequence goes on from OZ244792.1 coordinate 640,690, forward strand.
CTTGAGACGGCCAAGACAGACGCCCATTCCGGACTAACGGGAGGTGCAGCCCGGAATCCCATCGGCGAGCTCTGTCAGGTTATCAGCCAATGCTATAACCCCATCACCGGCAGTGTAAATATCCCCGGGTTCTACGACGACGTGGTCCCTGTGAGCGAAGAAGAGATAGCAAGCTTTATGACCTCAGGTTTCAACGTTGAGACCTTCGCCAAGGCCCACGGCCTTAATAGTCTACGGACCCGCGACACCCGAGAGATTATCGAGAGGATATGGTGCCAGCCAACCTTCGAAGTCCACGGCATTTCCGGCGGCTACGTGGGGCCGGGAATCAAAACGGTTGTGCCGCCCAGGGCTGAAGCGAAAGTAAGTATGCGTCTGGTATCCAATCAGGACCCTCTGCTGGTACTCCGGCTATTACGAGATTATGTCAAGCAAATTAACCCCGACGTACAGGTAGAGGGCGCGGGTTCTCTCCAGCCTTATCTCGGTGAGTTCAGTGGGGCGTATGCGGACGCCGCAAGGCGCGCCATACATTTCGGATTTGGCAAAGAGCCCGCATTCATCAGGGAAGGCGGGTCTATAGGTGCCGTGGTCACTATGCAAAATTATATGCAAGCGCCTATAATATTCATCGGTCTAAGCCTTCCGGAACACGGATACCACGCACCCAACGAGCATTACGACTGGGGCCAAGCCTCAGGTGGCATAAAAGCCCTGGCAAAGTATCTGAGCGAAGTGTCTTCAATAAAGCAATAGTAGCTCCACATAAGACCACCGGGTTACAGGACGGATGGGGTAACCGGGGGAAACCGCCATCCTCCGACTGTCGTATTATCGTTGAAAGTATAATTCGGGCACTCTGGTAACAATGGAGGAGTTGCTGTGAGAACCAATAGCTTCCCACGTGCTCTGAGGGGTGACGCAGTGGCACCTCCCCTTCCGGACCAAGAGGCGACACATAAATCGCTGAGACCGAGGTTGAGGATCGTTCTAGGACTCATCGTGCTAGGCCTCCTGGTCTTCGCTGCCTGTGGTGGGGCTTCGGTGGAGTACTTCGATTTCCCAATCTCGCTATACCAAGGCGCTGACATGATGGGCATGAGTTCCACGGAGGTCAACTTCTCCGAGTTTTTCCAGGGTAAGCCGGTTGTGCTCAACTTCTGGGCCGGACTTTGCCCACCTTGTCGTGCCGAGATTCCCGATTTTCAAAGGTTCCATGAAGAGTTCGGCGACCGGATAATACTTTTCGGAGTGGACGCCGGCCCTTTCACCGGCTTGGGGTCCAACAATAACGGCAGAGAGCTCATCGAGGAGTTGGGTGTCAGCTATCCGGCAGGGTCCACCACAGATGCGAATATCATAAGAGAATATAGGGTCCTGAGTATGCCGTCTACCATCTTTATAACCAGTGACGGTAAAATTTTCCGAAATTGGGGAGGGATACTAGACGAGGCCAAGCTGATTGAAATTACAGAGGAAATGTTGGCCCTCCCCTAGTGAGAGTCAGATGAAGAGCATCCCATTGCTTATATCAAACGTCAATACGTGGAAGAGCTATATCCTACCCGGGCTTGCGGCCATGGCAGCCCTGGCAGTCGCAGTTGTGGGGGCCCACCTCACCGGGGAGGCCAGCGGCACGAGCGGAGTTAACGGCTTCGTTGAGTCCCTGTCAGGCAGGTCCAGTTCCTACCTGGGGAATATAAGCTTTCTGGCTCCTCTTGGCTTTGCATTTGCCGCCGGTATGGCATCTACCGTCAATCCCTGCGGTTTTGCCATGCTCCCGGCCTACTTGGGACTCTACCTGGGATCCACCGAGGAAGGAAAGGGGCGTGCCCATTCTATTCACCGCCTGGCCAAGGCGCTATTAGTTGGTGGAATGGTCACGTCCGGGTTCATACTGCTCTTCGGGGTGGCCGGCATAGTCATAGGCGCCGGAGCGCGGTCTGTTGTAGACATCATTCCCTGGCTGGGCCTGGTCACCGGTATTCTGGTGGCGATTGGGGGATCATGGCTGTTGGGAGGAGGCAAGCTGTACAGCGGCTTCGCCACCCGTGCCGCGGCCCACATAGGAAATCCGGGCCAGGTCAGCATCAAAGGGTACTTCCTGTTCGGAATAAGCTACGGAGTCGCCTCCCTAAGCTGTGTCCTCCCCATCTTCCTGGTGGTAGTGGTCAGCACTATCACCGTGTCGGGAACCCTGGAAGCGGTGGGGCAGTTTGTCCTCTATGCCCTGGGCATGGGTATGGTAATAATGCTCCTCAGCGTGGGAATGGCATTGTTCAAAGGGGCAATAGTTGGCACACTCCGAAAGGTTCTCCCGCATATCCAGACAGTCAGCGCCGTGTTGATGCTGGTCGCAGGCTCATACATCGTATACTACTGGCTTACCATTGGGGACCTCGGATAAGTCTCCCGGAATGACCTTGAACGCTGGGAAGTAAGCTATGGCCCATAAAGACGGCAGAGCCGGGGAAGGCCATACTCCAGGGCTGCGACCGGAGCCGTCACACCACCGGCCATTCACCGACTCCCAAGAGTTGAGGGGACCTACATGGGTGCAACTCCCGGCGAGAAGCTGCCCTAGCTTGCTCAAATCCATCCCGCATCCGTTCACTTCGGTCACTCGGAAAGGTCTTGTCAAAGTCATCCTGCTGGGGTAGAGTGTGTGCGTTCGACGCCGGATGCCGGACGGATAAATACAGTCAGGGAGGTTAAGAAACATGGCAGCCGATGGGAAGTACCTGTTTGTGGTCATGCTGGATGTAGAGCCCGACAAAGAAGAGGAGTTCAACGAGCTATACAACAATGAACACATCCCATTTCTACTGGAGGTCCCGGGGGTGCTCAGTGCCGCACGCTACGAGAACGTGGAAGGAGACGAGGGAGTACCCAAATACCTGGCAATATACGAGATAGAAAGCCCGGACGTGCCCAACAGCGAAGCGTTCAGGAACGCGGGGAACAGTGGTGATTGGCCCCACAAAGTCAGGCCTCACACTAAGAACCGGTCCCTTATAGTCTACAAGCGTATGCAGACTGTGGGATAAACACCGGTAGCCCAAAACGTTGGTTCGGCAACCTACCTATGCCCACCTATGTATACCTATGTACAAAGGAGACGTGACATGCCGGAATCCACTTCTCTACACGTAGAAACCGACGTGCCCGTCCCCATGAGGGACGGCACCACTCTTTACGCAGACATCTACCGCCCCGATGGGCCGGGGCCGTTTCCGGTAATCCTTCAGCGTACCCCTTATGATAAGGGCTCGCCGCTATCTTTGAACCCTCTGGACCCCGTCAAATCCGCAAGAACCGGCTATACGGTAGTGATACAGGACACCAGGGGCCGTTTTAGCTCGGAGGGTGAGTTCTACTGCTTCAGGGACGAGATAGCCGACGGGTATGATACTGTCGAGTGGGCAGCATCTCAGCCCTGGTCATCGGGCAAAGTAGGCATGTACGGCGCCTCCTACGTGGGCGCCACCCAGTGGTTGGCGGCGCTGGCCCGGCCTCCCCATCTCACGGCCATTGTTCCCAACGTTACAGCCTCCAACTACCACGAAGGTTGGACCTATCAGGGGGGCGCTTTCGAGCTGGGATTCAATATGTCATGGACCCTGGGAAATCTGACCCTCGCCAACTTACGGAACATATCATCAAGGAAGACTATACCCCCGGATGGGAGCCGGAAACTCATCCAGGCGGTGGACTCGATGGAGTCATCCTTCCGTTCCCTACCTCTCAAGGAGTTTCCCCATCTGAAAGACGGCCTGGCTGATTATTATTACGACTGGCTCGCCCATCCCGACTACGACGATTACTGGAAGCAGCTATGCATTGAGGAAAACCACTCCAGGCTCAGCGTCCCGGCTTACAATATCGGAGGGTGGTACGATATTTTCCTGGGCGGAACCATACGCAACTATCTGGGCATGAAGAAAGAAGGCTCCACGGAAGACGCCAGGAACGGTCAAAGGCTGCTTATCGGCCCGTGGTTACATGGCGCTAAAGGGACCAGCCTGGTAGGGAGCCACTACTTTGGTGTGGCGGCAGACGCCTTGGCGATAGACCTGGACGGTATTCACTTCAAGTGGTTTGATTATTGGCTCAAGGGCATCAACAACGGTATCATGGACGAGCCTCCCGTGCGGATATTCGTTATGGGGGACAACGTCTGGCGGCATGAGCAGGAGTGGCCCCTGGCTAGAGCACAGGCCAGCAAATACTACCTCCACAGCCAGGGGAGGGCAAACTCCCTCAATGGCAACGGCAGCTTGAGCACCCAGTCCCCTGGGGAAGAGGCACCGGACGTATTCCTCTACAATCCCTCGGACCCGGTCCCTACCAGAGGCGGTGGACTCTGTTGTAACCCTTACTTCATGGCGAATGGGGCCTTTGAGCAAGGGGAAATAGAATCAAGAGAGGACGTCCTGGTGTACTCGACTCCACCATTGGAGCAGGAAGTTGAGGTTACAGGGCCCATTACGGTGACCCTCTGGGCCACCACTTCGGCAACTGACACCGACTTCACTGGCAAGCTGGTGGACGTATGTGAGCATGGATGCGCCCGCAATCTGACCGATGGCATCATCAGGGCACGCTACAGGGAATCAACATCCAGCCCAAGGCCGGTCGAGCCTGGCAGAGTATACGAGTACACCATAGACCTTTGGGCCACCAGCAATGTCTTCAAGCAGGGCCATCGAATTAGGTTGGAGGTGTCCAGCAGCAACTTCCCCCGCTTCGACCGCAACCCCAACACGGGCAAGCTGATAGCGGAGGAAGGAGAACTGAAGCCCGCGTTGCAGACGATTTTGCACGACTCCCGGCATCCCTCCCATATAACACTCCCAATAGTGCCCAGATAACCTGAGGAGTTACATATTTGACTAGCCAAAAGTCTCCCCATAACACGGAGCGCGACAGGATAGCAGAGAGTTGGCCTCAACTTTCCACGTTCACCTGCGCCGGATGCAAGACCGAAACGCCTTTTCCTGCGGTATCCAGTGTCAACACCGAAGTCCAATACAACGGACGGTTCAGGGCCGATGTAGCGGCCTTCGATGTCACCGGCCGGGTCGTCGGGGTCGTCGAGGTTGTGTACTCCCACCCACCCACAGAGAAGACGCTTGCCGCACAGGAATTCTTGGGGTTTGCCTACTACAGGCTACTGTCGCCCCCGTGGCGTAGTGAGCCGTCCGTTTGGCTCTGCTCCCCGGAGTGCTAGGTCTGGTACACTCAGTTGGCCGGCAGGGAAACCAGCTCCTCCTGGGAAGCGTCGAGGTGTGACGGATGTAACAGCTACTTTTACCAGAACCGCCTCAGTTGGTTTGAGTTCCGCGATTGGAGCGATGACCCGAATTATACCTACTGTATCCATTGTGCTGCGGCCTATGGCAATGGTCAGTGGCGGTCCCCAGGGGAGTTGGCAGGCGGGGACCCCCGCGAATGGACGCCCGACGACGACTCAGACCCAGCAGCCTTGTTCTTGGCCTACACCGAAGCGGCATTCTGGTCTATGGTCTGGAGAAACTGGGTTGTTAAACTGGACGAGTCTGATGTCTATGATGGGAGCAGGAACGAGGCTGCCGAGAACGCGGCCGCCCGGCGCCTGCCAATGGTGAACGCGGCTTTCGATGCAGGGAAATGGAGCACGGGCGCAGACTTGCTGTTGCCGGTAGGTGCCCCCAGTTGGGCTGCTTACCCAGGAGAACCAGAGCGATTGTTGGCCTTCCGCTCAGACAATTGTCGCGGTACATCGGCAGCGTGGAACCGGCTACTATTCTACCGACTGGAGCAACTGCCGGAGGAATTGGCGAACATTATCCGGACGGCACAGCAAAGACAGGACCAAGAGGAAGCAAGACAAGCAGCAGAACAAAGAAGGAACCAAGAGGAAGCAGAGAACCGCTATAAATGTGCTCGTCAGGAAGAGGCGGATAGAAAAAATGTTGAACAGGAGCGTTGGGAAGACTTCAAGATTTGGTTCAACAAAAGGAATGCGGAGGGTAAGCCGAAGTAATCTGAGCTTTGGCTAGTCAGCCATATAATCCCCATAACTTGGCAGGTGGAGGGCTAGGCACGGCACCGTTCCAGGTAACGCACCAATTTACTAGATACCTCGTCATTGGAGATTATATGCTGGCACATCTATGCCAAACCCATGCCATCTCCTCCATGATACCTTTGACTTTTGCGGGCCGCCTATGTAAAATCCTGAGATAGGAGGTGGAACTATGGAGCCAGTAAAAGTCACCGCTTATTATGACTTCCGTTGACCCTACGTATACAACGCAGCCATGTGGCTTGCGAAGGTTAGGGAGTCCTATGGAGACGACCTCCAGATAGACTGGAGACCTTTCTTCCTATCGCAGATTAACAACAAAGAGGGGTCTGAGTGGAAGGCATGGGAGCAGGAAGAGGAAACTCCCACATTGGGCCTTCTCGCTCTGAGAGCGGGAGAGGCGGCCCGCAGGCAGGGGACCAAGGCTTTCGAAGCCTTTCAGCTAATCCTCTTGAAGGCGCGCCACGAGGACCGCAAGGACCTGTCCGATGAGAACGTAATTATAGAGGCGGCACAGGCGAGCGGCTTGGACTTGGCCCGTTTCCGTGAGGACCTGGCTGATAAGAGCATTATAAAAGACCTGGGAGAGAGTCACACCCATTCAGTAGAGGAATACGGCGTTTTCGGCGTACCGACGTTCATCTTCCCCAACGGCACTTCGGCCTTCGTCAAGACATACAACCCACCTGAAGAAGAAGCCGTCGAGATGTTCGAGTCAATCATCAACGTCATGGGTAAGTGGAACCACATCGGCGAGGTAAAGCGGCCGCAACCACCCTGGCCCAAGGGAGTATTCTCCTAAGGCGGACCCGTGAATCCGAGCGCGTTGGAGCTTAAAATAAGGCTCCGCTTCAAAAATAGAAAGCTGCTGGAACAAGCGCTCGCCCACCCCTCATATCTCAATGAGCTTCAGGACGACCCAGGGCCCGGGGACTCCTATGAGCGCCTTGAATTTCTTGGTGACTCTGCGTTGGGTCTGGCGATAACACTGGAGCTTTATAAAAAGTATCCGGGTCTTGCAGAAGGAGAACTGACCAAACTCAAGTCTTTCCTCGTCAGGCGCACGACCCTGGCCGTCGTGGCCCGAAGGCTGGAGTTGGGACAGCATCTCAACATGGGGAAGGGCGAAGAGTCCACAGGGGGTCGTGACAGAGACTCGAACCTCGCGGACGCTTTTGAGGCGCTGGTGGGGGCCATTTTCCTGGACAAAGGCTTTGATGCAGCTACGAAGTTCATCCTGGAGACGATGGGAGAAGAAGTTGCATCTCTCCTGCAAGACGGTGTCCCGGAAGACCCCAAGTCACGTCTCCAGGAGCTAATACAGCGAACGGGGGGATCGTCGCCCTCTTACCGGGTGGTCAGAGCCGGTGGGCCTGATCACCACAAGAGCTTCAGCGTGGAAGTCGTCATGGATGGTCGGGTAATGGGCACAGGTCACGGGAGGCGGAAGCTCGATGCCGAAAAGCAGGCGGCCAAGGTCGCTTTGGGCCGCTTGGAAAGCTCTGCTGAGGTGTAAAAGACCCATAATGCGAGGTCGGAGCAAACATGTTAGGCCTTCTCAAGAGGAACCGGCAAAAGAATAAGGAGAAGACCCAGGAGGGTGTAAAGCGCAGTCGGGAAGGCTGGCTTGGCCGCATAATGGAAGTGCTACGGGCACCTGGTGCGGATGATGCCATGTGGGACGACCTGGAAGAGGTACTCATCTCTGCCGACATGGGTGTGGACACGTCTTTAAGTATGATAGAGCGGCTGAAGACCCAGGCCCGGCAGAAGCGGTTGAGCCAGCCCCAGGAGATATTCGACGCCCTCAAAGAGGAACTGGTGACCAGCCTGGAAGCGGGAGAGAACGCCGACGTATGGCTGGAAACCGAACGCGAGACCTCGCCCTTCGTCATCCTCGTAGTGGGTGTCAACGGCGCTGGAAAGACCACGAGTATCGCGAAGCTGGCTTACCATTTCAAGGCGGCGGGCAAAAAGGTTGTACTGGGGGCCGGGGACACTTTCCGGGCAGCAGCGATAGACCAGTTGCAAATCTGGGGCCAGAGGGTGGGTGTGGACGTAATAAGCCATCAGCCCGGCGCCGACCCCGGGGCCGTGGCCTACGATGCTCTCCAGGCGGGCAAGGCCCGGGGAGCCGACGTGCTGATAATAGATACGGCAGGCCGCCTCCATACCAAGTCCAACCTCATGGAAGAACTCAAGAAAATAAAGAGGGTACTGAGCCACTTAGACCCATCCGCCCCCCATCAGGTAATCCTCACCCTTGATGCCACGACAGGCCACAACGGGCTCAGCCAGGCCAGGAACTTCACCGAAGCGGTGGACTGCACCGGCATCTTCCTGGCCAAGCTGGATGGCACTGCGAGGGGAGGGATCGTAATGGCGATAAGGAGTGAGCTTGACCTTCCCATACTCTTCATCGGAACCGGTGAGAAGCTCCAGGATATGGCGTCATTCGATTCCAGAGAATTCGTTGAGGCAATGTTGGAGCCTGTAGCTTCACCCAGCAGCCATGAGTAGCGGGAATGGTCTCCCGAGGGATGAGTTCCCCACGCACTCCGACACAGCGGGCTTCTCATACTCCATAATAGGGTAGGCCGTGCAGCACGCCCTGATCTGGCTCCTCTCCATTGAAATCCTTGGGCTAATTGCGCTCCCCCTTGCCTTTAGCCTCTTTCGCAGGCTGCCCGATAGGGGCCTCATCCTATCAAAAATACTGGCTCTCCTTCTGCTTTCCTATATCCTGTGGATACTGGGCCTGACCCATGTAATACCCAATTCCTTCTATACCATCGTTGCTATCCTAGCCGTTATGGCCCTTATTTCCGCCCTCATAGTGCGCCGCAAGTGGCGAGAGATATTGTCCTTCCTGCACAAAGAGAGAGTCCCGCTTCTGACCTCCGAGCTGGTCTTTCTCGGCCTATACGTCCTCTGGCTCTCGATAGTGTCCTCCGCCCCGGCCATAAATCACACCGAAAAGCCGATGGATTTCGCTTTCCTCAACTCCATTTTGAGGAGCGCCCATTTCCCCCCCGAGGACCCCTGGCTTGCGGGACACTCTATAAGCTACTACTACTTCGGCCACTTCATGATGGCTTCCCTCACTAAGCTCACGGCAATCCCATCCAATATCTCCTACAATCTTTCAATAGCCCTAATTCCCGCTCTGATGGGCGCCGGAGCATTCAGCCTGGTATATAACCTCATACGGCTGTCCGGCGCTAGGATAAGGTCAGCCATCCTTTTTGCTCTGGCAGCGCCCATATTCATAGCTATAATAGGCAACCTGGAAGGAGTTCTGGAGCTGGTACACGCCAGGGGATGGGGATCTGATGGCTTCTGGCAATGGGTCTCAATCAAGGGTCTGGATAGCGCCCAGAGCGGAGATCCCAGCATTTTCCCGAGGGACTACCTGTGGTGGTGGCATGCTACCAGAGTCATTGACACTGTGGCTGATGGTGCCAGCCTGGACTACACCATAACCGAGTTCCCATTTTTCAGCTTCCTGCTGGGTGACCTTCACCCTCACGTGTCCGCCCTGCCCCTCATTGTGCTCGTTCTCGCCCTATCCCTGAACCTGTTCATCTCTGATGAGAAGCTGGGGCCATCCTGGATTCGCCGTTATCCCTGGGAAGTGCTTGCTATAACCCTGTGTCTGGGGTCGCTGGCCTTCATAAACATCTGGGACTTCCCCACCTTGACTGTGCTGTTTGTCGCCCTGGTCCTGGTCAAGGGCTATGGTGACTGGGGCGGTCAATTTAAGCAGGCATTACTCCCTTCCCTCTATTTGTTGGTGCCGGTGCTGGTGGTGGCGGTGCTGCTATACATACCCTTCTATTCAGACCTCAGCAGCCAGGCATCCGGGGTCCTACCGGTCGGTGACGTGAGCACCAGGCCCTTATTCTTCTTCCTGATATGGGGCCTCTTTCTGCTCCTAAGCGGTACTTTTCTGCTTAGACAATTGTGGGCCACGCCGGCGGTAACCGGTAGAAATCCTGGGATTCTCGCTACGGTGTTGGTGATAACTCTCATGCCCTTCTTGCTCTGGGCCGGAATCGAACTGCTGGCGCTCTGGATAGAATGGCACTCTCTGATGGACCGCCTGGACGGAAGCGCTATAGGGAGCGTCAGCACCATAGGAACCAGGTTCGGGATGCTTCTGCCAGGCATGATTGTCGTAGGAGTGTCCCTAAGCGCCGCGCTCCTCCGGTCAAGGCATGGCGGCGAAAAGGCCACGTCATTCGTCTTGCTTCCTTTGGCTCTGGCCTTCTACCTGCTGATAGGAGCGGAACTTTTCCGCCTGGTAGACCTCTTCGGCAATAGGATGAACACAGTTTTCAAGGTTTACTACCAGGCGTGGCTCCTTCTTGCCATAGTTTCGGCCTACGGCCTATACTACGTTTGCTCCCGACCTATGCCGTCATTTGCAAGCCCAATCGAAGTAACGAGCACTTGGGTACGGGCGTCGGCGTCCATATTGGGGAAGACGCTTCGCTACGGATGGGTAGGTGTGGTGGCAATCCTGTTCTTGGCCTCCATGTACTATCCGATTGGGGCGGCCCTTGACAGGGCCAAAGGTAACGATGGCAATACCCTGGATGGTCTGGCCTTCCTGGAAGGAGATAGTAAGGGTGAATATGAGGCGATAAGATGGCTGCGGGATGATGCCCCTTGGGGCCGGATTGTGGAGGCTGTGGGAGACGACTATTCGGCACACGGTCGTATCTCCGCCAGCACGGGCCTCCCGACCGTGCTGGGCTGGAAATTCCATGAACAGCAGTGGCGGGGTTCCACCGGACCCTTCCTGGGCAGGGAGGAGCAGGTCGAGCAAATTTACACTAGCGTGGACCCGGAGCAAGTCATGGCGCTCCTGGACACCTACGATATACGGTACGTCTACATTGGACCCCGGGAACGCGCCAAGTATGGTGGAGGCCGGTTTGACAAGTTTTCATCCTTTTTGCAACCCATATTCCAGGAAGGGGACGTAGTAATATACGAAAGGCTACAAGATGAGAAGCGAGGTGTTTTAGAAGAGGACGATGGAGGCACAGAGTAATCCGGGGGCGAGACATGCGCCGCTCCTACACATGCTTCGGGTGGTCTCTCGGATAAGACCGGGCAAAGATGCGGCTATTTTCGCCGGACTGGCCCTGGTAGCACTTGGTCTGCGCCTGTGGGGGTTGGATGGGCGCACTATGCACTACGATGAGGCCATCCACGTTAACTACGCGTGGCGTCTGGCTATGGGCGACGGTTTCTCCCATAGCCCCTGGATGCACGGGCCTTTCCAGATTCACCTGACCGCCTTCATATTTAAGCTCTTCTCCGACAGCGATTTTACCGCCAGACTGAGCTATGTCCTATTCGGTTCTGCCCTGGTGTTCCTACCCTTCTTCCTCAGGACATATCTGGGTAGAACGGGCGCCATAGCAACGGCCATCCTGCTGACCCTATCGCCGGCTATGCTCTATTTCAGCCGCTTCGGGCGCAACGAAATACTGATGTCCTTCTGGGCGCTGGCGTTGTTGATTCTGATGTGGCGGTATCTCAACGAGGGTAAGAACCGGTACCTGTACATGGCATCGGCGGTGTTGGCCCTGATGTTTGCTACCAAAGAGACCAGCTATATCATTGTCGCCATTCTGGGCGCTGCACTATTCCTAATGTCCCTCCCGGAAATCATCCCCTGGGCCTTGGGCCGGATAAGGCTTTCGGAGATGAACAACGCCCCGGCATTCCTTATCCTGATGGTGACCCTGACCTTGCCCCAGTGGTCGGCCATTGTTACCATACCTCTGGGTGCCTTTGGTCTGGAGCTTGTCAATGAAGGCACGGGAGAGGTGGGTCTGCCCAAGTGGAGCGAGCCCTTCTACTCCTTTCCGCTGATTGGTCTTCCCACAGTTGGCAACGCTCTGATATTGGCCGTAATAGTTGCAGTTCCCATCGGAGCCGCTCGATTCACGCACAAAGGCCGAAAATGGGCCAAGTGGCTAGTACCAACGGCGGTCCTAGCGGCGTTAATCTACGCAATGGCCTCATTACCCAGCGGAATTGTGGGACGCGACTATCTCGTTGCTATCGGGACCCTATTCGCAACCCTGGTAGCATCGGCGGTCATCGGGGCCATGTGGCGCTGGAAGGTATGGATACTATGCGCTGGCATCTTTTACACAATCTGGATATTCTTCTATACCAGCGTGTTCAGTGTTTTCACCCAATCCCATGGCTTTTGTCCCGCTGACCTTGGCAGTCCATTTGGCACATTGTGCAGCAGAATGGGAGGAGCATTTACGGGCTCATGGCAGAGTCTTGGCTACTGGATTGCCCAGCAGGAGGTGGCCCGTGGTGGGCAGCCCTGGTATTATCACTTCATCGTCGGGTCAGTCTACGAGTTCCTTCCCATTCTCTTCGGCATCGCAGCCATAGTCTACTACTTGAGGAAAGCGGACCAGTTCGGAATTATGCTGGCCTTCTGGGCCGTGCTCACCTTCCTGGCATATACCATAGCCGGAGAGAAGATGCCCTGGTTGATCGTAAACATAACTCTACCCTTCATACTCCTAGCGGGCAAATTCATAGGTGAGCAAATAGAGTGGGTACACTGGCGAAGAATACTAGGAAATCCCTCGTCAGCCCTTCTAATACTCCCCCCCCTGGTCATCCTGGGAGGTGTACTCCTCCTGTACCGATACCTGGACAAGGGGACAATAATAGACTCGTGGCAAAGCTGGGGCCTGTTGTTCGGCATCGTCGCCATCATTGGGGTGTCCGCCTATCTCATCGTGAGGGCACGTCCTCGCACGGGAATGACACTGGCAAGCCTCGGCATAGCGGCGCTTCTGCTGGGGTTCAGCACGTTCGTAGCTTTCCGTGCGACCTATAACTACGACGATACGCCAATCGAGATGCTGGTGTATGCCCAGGGGAGCGCCGACCTCGTCGAAACTGTGGACAACCTGGAAAACGGAATAATAAACGGTGCTGATCAGCAGCGCACAGTGGACGTGGACTACGAGATTTGGTACCCCTTGAACTGGTACGTGCGGCACGAGGAAAGAGCGGAGATACTGGGGTTCAACTGCTACAAAGACGAGAGTGAGGCAGGCTACGTATCCTGGTGCAACCCCCTGGAAGACACACCTTCCGTCAAGGCCCTGCTTCTCGTAGAGAACCACGGCAACCGTGACTTCGAACATCTCAGCAGCTACGAAAAATCGGACCCTCTCAAGAACCTCCTCTGGTTCCCCGAAAGCTACAGGCGTCCAGGGGAGGACCGCCAGAAGGAAGCATTGGTGGAACAGATGGAGAAGGACTTTCATTTTGTCAAAGACAATATCACCCGGCGAGAACCGTGGAAGAATGCACTGGACTACTTTCTCCTCCGGAGGTTGGGCACTCAGTGGTGGGACTCAAAATTCTTCGCCTATATCTCCGACGACACACATCCCTGAGCACCCCACAAAGCGCCGAGCTAGGGTAAACGCAGCTTGAGCCAAGCCGGGTCATTGTTGACACAATTCTCCGGCGGGGTCTACAATAGGGACACATCAAGGATGGAGGCCGGTTTCATGCTGGAGATGAGCATAGATAGCATCAGAGTCAGCCTTATGAACTATCAGAGAGTAGTCATACTCAAGGAGAAGGAGTCTGACCGCTATCTACCCATCTGGATAGGGCCAGCCGAAGCGGATGCTATCGCAGTGAAGCTCCAGGACATCACGGTCCCCAGGCCCCTCACCCACGATTTATTAAGCTCTGTCATTGACACCCTTGGGGGGGCAGTCAGCCATATACTGGTCAACGACCTCGAAAGCGACACGTTCTACGCCAAAATCACCATCAACGTTGATGGCAACAGTGTAGAAATAGATTCCCGACCCAGTGATGCCATAGCCCTGGCGGTACGGACGAAAGTGCCCATCTACGCCGAAGAGAAGGTCATTGACAAAGCCGGGATACTCCTGGACAAGGAGACGGGCAAGCCCATCCTGCCTGGGGATACCTCCGAGGGACAACAAGAGAAGTCTCCGGAAGTGCGGGAGGAGGAGCTACGACGCATGTCTGCCTTCACCGACTTTATCAATAGCTTAGACCTAGAGGACTTCGGCAAAGAGCAGCAACAACAATAGTCCTTCACGCCCGCTTTTATGTTAATCAAGACAGCCCCGACCCTGATGGCCGGGGCTATCAATGAGCGCAGAATTCCTGACATGGGCCAAAGTTGACTTCTTAAGAAGCTTAGTGATAGAATTCACAAGGTCTCACGCGGAGAGTGTTTTGGAGGGGATGAGCCTTGCCCTGCGCTATCTGGGGATAGGCTGGTATGTGGCCCTCTGCATTGTCATAGGTGTGCTGGGTGGACGGTGGATTGACGGCCAAGCGGGGACCAGCCCAATATTCACCCTCCTAGGTATCGTACTAGGCGCGATTGCAGCCTCTTACGGCATCTACAAGATGGTGAGGCCGCTGCTAAGAGAGTCGGAGACCAAAGAGGATTAGAGACGGGGGTATAGACCTGGTGCCTTCTGGTTCGGCAGCTAAAAGACTCCTCCTGTTAGGTCTCATAATTTCATTTGCCCTTTTCATTGCCGGCTTAATCACCGGTGCTATAGGTGCAGGATTTATCCAGTCGGATGAAGACAAAGCCGCAGGTAAGACGGCGGAAGGCATCATCCCCAAACCCGAAGTACATCTCCCCGCACAGACTATCTTCTCTAATGACGCCCGGGAGCACTACCTGGACTTTCTCCAAGCCGAGAAGAAGGAAAAGAAGGAAGGGGCAGATTCGCTCACGGAACACGAACACGAGCTGGTGGAGGAAGGCCCCTTCGATGGACTCAAGTTTGTTGTTACCAACACCCTTCTTTCATCGTGGATAGCAAGTATTCTCATTATTGCTATCTTCGTTATAGGGACCCGTAAGCCCAAGATAGTCCCGGACCGCTTTCAGAACTTCTGTGAGATTATCGTAGAGGGACTGCTTAACTTCGTGGAGGGTGTCATAGGACAGGAACGCAGCCGTCTGCTGTTGCCTGTTATCGCGACCATTTTTCTCTTTGTATTGTTCAATGCCTGGATAGGCCTGATTCCGATTTACCAGTCCCTTGGGTTCAAGGAAGATGGCGTCATCCATATCCATCTACTGCGCCCCGCAGGGACAGACATGAATATGCCTTTGGCCCTGGCCCTGATATCCTTCTTTTACGTGGAGCTTCTGGGACTGCGTCTTCTGGGGTTCCAATACATCGGCAAGTTCGTGCGCGTAGGCAGTCTGCGGAGGGGTTTAAGTGGACTCGTACGATTCCGTTTTATGGATGCCTTCCAGGGGTTGCTAGACTTCGCCTTCATAGGTCCCCTTGAAGCATTCAGCGAACTGGTTAGAGTAATCAGCTTCACCTTCAGGCTATTCGGAAACATGACTGCCGGGGAAATCCTGGTGCTGGTATCAGCTTTCCTTGTCCCATTCATCGCCACTATTGGGGTATACGGACTTGAGTTGTTAGTGGGGCTAGTGCAGGCTCTCATATTCGCCGGGCTTACGCTGGTGTTCGCGGCCGTAGCTATGGCTCCCCACACGGAAGAACACTAGGCTAGAACAGCTATCACACTTATAGGAAGGAGGGGAAGGTTATGGAGATAATCATCTTTGTAATGGTAGTCGCGACCGTTGGCCTGGCAGCAGCAGGTTTAGGAGGAATATTCGCCATTTACGCTTCTCGACAAGATTAGTAGAAGACTGATAGCTCTTCACAAATTTCACTTTTCACTAAGGAGGGAACCATGGAAATTCTTCTGTCTCTAGCGTCCAGTCCAGGGTTGCAGGAAGCCGCGCAAGCGATTTCTGCGGACGGCCTAAAGCTGCTGGCCGTCGGCCTCGCCATCGGACTGGGCCTCATCGGGCCCGGTATTGGCATAGGCATCTTGGGAGCGGCAGCCATGAATGCCATCGGGCGCAACCCCGAGGCAAGGGGCGCTATCCAGACCAACATGATTCTAGCTATCGCCTTCGCCGAAGCTCTGGGTATCTATGCCCTGATAGCGGCAATCATGCTGGGATTCGTATTCTAGCGTTGTAGGGGGAACCGTGGAAAGCTTAGGGTTTCACATTCCCAGCCTGATAGTCTATCTGGTCAACTTCGGCATATTGCTGGGGTTGCTCTACCTGTTCGCTTACAAGCCCATCCTCCGCCTCATGGACCAGCGTTCTGAACGGATAAGGGAGAGCCTTGAGGCGGCGGACAGAGCACGAGAAGAAGCATCACGCTCCCAGCAGGACACCCAGCAACAGATTAACGAGGCACGCATAGAAGGTCAGCGTCTCCTCGACCAGGCCAGAGAGATGGCCGAGCGATACCGCAATGAGGAAATGGACAGGGCCAGGCAGGAGGCAGAGTCCTTTGTGGCCAGGGCCAGAGAGGACATCCACCGAGAGCGGGACGTTGCCATCCAAGAGGTGCGGGGCCATTTCGCAGACCTGGCAATCTCTGCTGCCGAAAGGGTGATAGAGCGTTCCCTGGACCGCGATGCTCACAGTGACCTCATCGCCAGGGTCCTGGATGAAGGCGATACCTTGAGTCAAAGGTAGTTTCACAATGGCTAACAGAGCCTCGTCTAAGAGATACGTCCAGGCCGCGTTTGACATAGCTCTGCAACGCGACCGGCTTGACCAGTGGGCCAGTGACCTGCGCCTGGTGGCTGACGCATTGCAGAACGAAGAGTTCAGCGCCTTTCTGGAGCACGCCAAGGTCCCATTGTCACGAAAGGTGCAGACCATCGGGGAAGCCCTTCAGGAAGTAGACCCCCTGGTCCAAAACCTGCTTTCTCTACTGGTATCCAGGGGGCTTGTTGAGCTAGTCCCTGAAATTGAAGAGGGGTATCGTGAGCTGCTGGGCCAATACAGAGGCAGGGAGCAAGTGGAGGTATCCTCCGCAGTGCCCTTGCAGGAGTCCGAACGGGAGCAGATCGTCCGCTTCCTCACCCGGCTGATAAACAAGGACGTCGTGCTTGATAGCCGGGTTGACCCATCCATTCTGGGTGGCCTGGTTATCAAGGTGGGCGATAGATTGATTGACGGAAGCACCCGTACCAGGCTACAGGGGCTTGGCAAACAACTACAAAAGAGATAGCGCCGGAGTAGGGTAACGCATACCCTTGGAGGTAACGGCCATGACGACCAGAGGGCAGGATATAGTCTCGGTTCTAAGACGCCAAATTGAGGAGTTCGGCTCCGAATTAAGCCTGGTGGACGTGGGGACAGTGGTGGAAGTAGGGGATGGCATAGCGCGGATTCAGGGGCTTCAGGGGGCCCAATACAACGAGATACTGGAGTTTCCAAATGCTATTATGGGGCTGGCTCTCAACCTGGAAGAGGATACCGTAGGAGCCGCCATAATGGGCGACGCCAACGCCGTCAAAGAAGGCGACTTGGTACGTTCCACAGGACGAATCATCGAAGTCCCCGTCGGTGATAGCATGATTGGCAGGGTCGTGGATGCCCTCGGTCGGCCAATTGATGGCAGGGGCCCTATAAACTCCAGTGCCACCCGTGCCGTAGAGCGTATCGCCCCAAACGTCGTGACACGCCAGTCTGTCGACACTCCGGTCCAGACGGGCATCAAAGCCATAGACGCGATGATACCCATAGGTAGAGGCCAGCGAGAGCTTATCATCGGAGACCGGTCCACGGGAAAGACAGCAATCGCCATAGACGCCATTATCAACCAGAGGGGCCAGAACCTTATATGTATTTACGTGGCGATAGGGCAGAAGCAGGGTAAGGTGGCCCAGGTACTGGGCAGCTTGCAGGAAAACGATGCCATGGAGCATACCGTGATAGTGACCGCCAATGCCGCGGACCCTGCACCTCTACAATACATCGCCCCCTATGCTGGATGCGCTATCGCCGAAGAGTTCATGGCCCAGGGAAAAGACACCCTGATCATATATGACGATTTGACGAAACACGCCTGGGCGTACCGGCAGATGTCCCTTCTTCTGCGTCGCCCCGCCGGACGTGAGGCATACCCCGGCGACGTCTTCTATCTTCACAGCAGGCTCCTGGAACGGGCCGCGAAATTGGCCCCCGAATTCGGCGGCGGCTCCATTACGGCCCTCCCCATCATCGAGACCCAGGCCGGTGACGTGTCCGCCTACATACCTACAAACGTAATCTCTATCACCGACGGCCAGATATACCTTGAGCCCGAGCTTTTCAACTCCGGCATCCGTCCGGCAGTGAACGTGGGGCTTTCCGTATCCCGGGTTGGGGGTGCGGCCCAATCAAGAGCCATTAGGCGGGTCGCCGGAAGACTGCGCCTCGACCTAGCCCAGTACCGTGAGCTGGCTACCTTCGCCCAGTTTGGTACGGCGGACTTGGACCGGGCCACCAGGGCCCAGCTTGAGAGGGGACAGCGCAGCACGGAGATACTGAAGCAACTCCAGTACCAGCCTATGTCCCTGGATAAAGAGGTCATAATTCTCTATGCGGTGAACAACGGGGACCTGGATGACATACCTATGGACCGGTGCCAGGAGTTCGAGAATGGTTTCCTACGCTACATAGAGACCGCCAATCCCGAGATCGGACGCTCCATTGCGGAGAGCGGAGACTTGAAAGAAGATACGGAGGAGGCCCTGAAGAAGTCCATCCAGGACTTCAAGGCGACCTTCACCGCTTCATAGAGGTTAGCCCATGCCCAGCCTGAGACAAATCAGAAGACGTATCAGAAGCATTGAGAACACCGCCAAGGTGACCAAGGCGATGGAGATGATCGCTGCCTCGAAGATGCGACGTGCCCAGGCCAGTGTGCTGTCTTCACGGCCATATTCAGAGAAGATTCAGGATGTGATCGCCCACCTTGCGGCTCAGCCCGGTGAGGATAGCGACTTGGTCCAGCCCTTACTCGAGAATCGTCCGGTTAATCGCATCGAGATAGTGCACATAGCCCCCGACCGGGGGCTGTGCGGCGGCCTCCACTCTAACCTGAACCGCCGCGTCTCCCAATTCATCCTCGAGCGGGGAGGTTCCAGCAATGGCAATGCGCCCACACCGGTGAGCGTGATTTCTGTTGGGAGAAAGGGCCGGGACTTCATGGTAAGGTACGGCCAGGATGTGAAGGCTGTCTTCATAAACTTGGGCGATAGACCTGAGCTGGCCGACACCACTGCCATCTCTCGCATGATTACGAATGACTATTCAGAGGGCCAGGTTGACGAAGTCTATATGGCCTACGCAGAGTTTGTATCCATAACGGTGCAGAGGCCGGTGATTAAGCGACTCTTACCAATAACACCCGCCGAACTGAGCGCCGATGAAAAGGTGGGATATATTTACGAGCCGGGCAGCCAGGTGGTGCTGGGGTCCCTTCTCCCGAGATTTGTGGAGATGCAAGTGTACCATGCGCTCTTGGAGCTTATCGCCAGCGAGCAGTCAGCTCGCATGGTGGCAATGCGCACCGCCACTGATAGCGCCAACGAGATGGTCACCGACCTGAGCCTTCTCGCCAACAAGGTACGCCAGGAGAGTATCACCAACGAGCTTCTGGATATATTAGGTGGCGTTGCTGCACTGGAGTAAAGAACCTGCCAGCCGTACGGGTATCTAACCGTATGTCCTTGCACAACGACGGAGGGTTACTATGGGTAAAGGCAAAGTTGTCCAGGTTATTGGTACTGTGGTAGACGTGGAGTTTCCTCCTGACCAGCTACCTACCCTTTTCAATGCCCTGGAGATAGACAATGGTGGCGAAAAGCTAACCCTTGAGGTGGAGCAACACGTAGGCAACAACTGGGTGCGTTGCCTAGCCCTGGGTCCTACCGAGGGGCTGGCAAGGGGCATTGAGGCCACTGACACTGAAGCACCGGTGAGCGTGCCGGTGGGTCCTGAGACCCTCGGACGCCTGTTCAACGTCACCGGTGAGGCCCTGGACAATCTGGGCCCAGTCGAGGCCCCACAATACTGGCCCATCCACAGGCCGCCTCCCAGTTTCGAGGAACAGGAGACCACTACCGAGATTCTGGAAACCGGCATCAAAGTTTTCGACCTAATTACCCCATTCCTTAAGGGCGGCAAGGTGGGCGCTTATGGGGGCGCAGGCGTGGGCAAGACCGTGATTATCATGGAGCTGATACGGAACATCGCTCAAGTACACAAGGGCGTCTCCGTCTTTGCAGGTGTGGGTGAGCGCTCCAGGGAAGGAAACGACCTCTGGCACGAGATGCAGGCCTCGGGAGTTATGGACAACACTGTCCTTGTTTTCGGACAGATGAACGAGCCTCCGGGGGTGCGGGCTAGAATCGGCCTGACCGGCCTTACTATGGCCGAGTTCTTCCGAGACGAGCAAAACCAGGACGTGCTGCTGTTCATAGACAATATCTACAGGTACATCCTGGCAGGCATGGAGGTATCGGCCCTCCTGGGTCGGATGCCCTCAGCGGTGGGATACCAGCCCACCCTCGGCACCGAGATGGGGGCGCTTGAAGAGCGCATCACGTCAACCAAGAAAGGCTCCATAACCTCCTTCCAGGCGATATATGTTCCTGCTGACGACTACACCGACCCCGGCATCGTTACCACCTTCGGCCACCTTGATGCGGTGGTATCCCTCGAGCGGGCCCTGTCTGCTCAGGGGCTTTACCCGGCCGTTGACCCGTTGGCCAGCTTCTCCAGGATGCTGGAGCCCAGATTCGTCGGCGACGAGCACTATCGGATTGCTCGAGGTGTGCAACAGGTGCTCCAGCGGTACCGCGACCTCCAGGATATAATCGCCATTCTTGGCATTGAGGAGCTTTCAGAGGAGGACAAAATCACCGTTGCTCGCGCTCGGAGAATTCAGCGCTTCTTGACCCAGCCCTTCTACGTGGCCGAGGCCTTCACCGGGATGGGTGGCAAGTACGTGCCGGTCAGAGAGACCGTGCGGGGCTTCAGCGAGATATTGGAAGGGCAACACGATAGTCTCCCAGAGCAGGCCTTTTACATGGTCGGCTCCATGGACGAGGCCATCGAAAAGGCCCGTGAGATGGGAGAGGGAGGATAGAAGAGCCTTTGGATATGAATGTTCGCCAGTCGAGTTTGTCTTTGAGGATATAGAGCTATGGTAACTATGCGGCTTGAGATAATAACTGCGGAGCGGCCCGTGCTCGCCGATGACGTGGACGCCCTGACCGCCCCCGGAATAGACGGGGAACTCGGCATTCTCCCACATCATGCTCCCCTCATGACAATGCTTCAGCCGGGGGAAATCATCATCCATAAAGATGGTCAGGAAACTTACCTCGCCGTGACCGGGGGCTTTCTGGAAGTCATGGGCAATCAGGTCACCATCCTATCCGACGCCTGCGAGAGCTCCGACGAGATAGATGAGCAGCGAGCGCAGGAAGCTGTACGCCAGGCCCAGGAACGAATAGCCAACCGCACCACTGATATAAGCCTGGAGAGCGCCTCGGCTGCTCTGAGGCGTGCGGAAACTCGCTTGAGAGTGGCGCGGAGAAGGCGGATTCCAACAACCCGACCACAGAGCACGACTACTGCCCCCTAAGCTCCTCCTACCAGGCTTGCAGAGGTAGGTAAACCGTTGGAGGCCGCAAAGAACTTCTCCGGCTTTCCGACAAAAGCTGAAATCCGGGGCCTTTTCTGAAGCTGGGACTCCCTAACCCTGTCCCGCAAGTGGAGAGGGGATGATCCAATCGACCGGATTCGGAAGCACACCACCTGCTTCGGGACGTGGAGGGTTTTTCGGCATTGGATAACCAAATTAGCAGATTCACACAACACCCTTTCGTTGACAAACCACATAGGCAATGATATATTGAACGGGCCAGCCTCCTCGACACTCTTCCAGTTGCTCCACATTCATGAGGAAAAGTATGGCCTAGCTTGACAAGAACACGCCGCCACGATGATTGGTGGATGCGCCGGGCTTATATGCCCGGCACTTTGTGGGCTATCTATAAGGAGGACCCGGATGCAGACGCAAGATTTCGTAGTCCGGTTCGCGGGAGAAGGTGGCCAGGGTGTGGTTACCGCAGCCGAGATGTTAGCCAGAGCGGCTGCTTCTGTTGGTTACCACGTCCAGACCTTCGCAACTTTCCCATCTCAGATTATGGGAGGCCCGACCTGGACTCAGACGCGAATTTCTACCACCCCGGTGCTAAGCCCCGGGGACGCCTTGGACGTGCTGGTGGCCCTGAACCAGGAAGCTTACGAGACTCACCACGAAGAAGTCAGCGATAGTGGGGTAGTGCTTCACGACTCCGCCTTCGAAGTCTCTTCCGATGGTCGAGCTATCGGAATTCCTTTTGATGAGCTGGCCAGGCAAGCCGGTGAAGCTCGTTCCGCTAACATGGTAATCATAGGCGCCCTTGCCCACCTGGTGAACATGCCCCTTGACTACTTCAAGGAATTCGTACGGGGGCGATTTGCAGGGCGCAATGCCATCATAGAGGCCAATATCAAGGCCTTGGACCTGGGCCATGAGCACGCCGCCACCGGCGAGATGCAGCTAGGCCAGTTGAGCGCTCCCACCAAGCCCGAGTACGAGCAGCTGCTGCTCAAAGGCAACGAGGCCCTCTCCCTGGGAGCCATAGCCGCAGGGCTGGAGTTCTACGCAGGCTACCCCATCTCTCCGGCTACCACTATTCTCGTTTATATGGAGCGGAACCTGACGGGGCAGGGGAAGTTCGCCTATCAAGTAAGCTCGGAGATTGAGTCTATTACCGCCATTCTGGGTGCGGGATTCGCAGGTAAGAAAGCGATGACCGCCACAGCAGGGCCCGGGTTCTCCCTGATGAGCGAGGGCTTGGGCCTGGGGTGGATGGCAGAGATACCCTTGGTGGTCGTGGACGTGCAACGAGGCGGCCCCGCCACAGGACTGCCGACAAAGACGGAGCAATCGGACCTGCTGTCGTGCCTCCATCCCGCCCACGGGGATGTAGCGCTGCCTGTCATAGCAGTGGGCGATGTAGAAGAATGTTTCTACGCGGCGGCCAAGGCACTCAACTGGGCCGAACGGTATCAAGGCCCGGTGATACTGATGACCGAGATGTCCCTGGCGGAGCGTGCTCAAAATATCCCCAAGCCCGACATTTCTAAGCTCGTGGTAGAGAACAGAAAGACCTATGAGGGGCGCAACGGGTATCAGCGGTACGATGGATTTGAGCTATCGCCAATCCCCATTCCCGGTCAACCTGGTTCCTACATCGCCAATGGCAGCGAACACGACTCCATCGGGGATACCACCCACTTGGCCAGCCGGCATATCCAGATGACCCAGCGTCGTTTCAATAAGCTGGCACTGCTGGAGGACGACGAATACGAAGCCGAAAACCCGAATGAGTCCATAGCTGTTATGACTTGGGGCGGCTCCAAGGGGCCGACGCTGGAGGCGTATAACGCTCTGATTGCCCAAGGGCAACGGATCGCATGGTACTACACCATGCAGCTTCATCCACTGCCTCCAAAGCTGCTAGAGGAGCTGAAGCGGAAGGACCTGGTAATCGTACCTGAGCTTAACTACCAGGGCCAGTTCTCAAGCATACTGCGCTCCCTGGGTGTCCGCGCCGAATCTATCACCCAGTATACCGGTCTGCCCTTCAAGGTCAGGGACCTCATGGAGAAAATAAGCGGCATGGTAAATTCCCAGAAGAGAGGGATGGTTGAAGCATGAGTGCAAAGAACCCGGAATACGATTTCAAGTGGTGCCCCGGATGTGGCGACTTTGGAGTACGCCGGTCCTTGGAGTTAGCCGTGGCGGACCGCCTCAAGCAGAGGGGACTCCCCATGGAAAACAACGTTGTGGTGGCCGGGATTGGCTGTTCCGGTAACCTTGTACACCTGCTGGAAGGCCCGCAGCCCTACGGATTCCACGGCATCCACGGCAGGTCGCTACCGATAGCTATGGGAGTCAAGATGGCCAGCCCAGACCTGAACGTGGTTATCGTCGCCGGCGATGGGGACTTCCTGAGTATTGGTGGTGAGCATATTGGCCCACAGGCCGCTCGGAACTTGAATGTTTGCGCTGTCATCATGGACAATGGCGTTTACGGACTGACCAAGGGGCAAAGCTCTCCCACCACGGAGTTGGGCCAGACTACCAGTTCCACACCCTATGGTAAGATAGAAGCCGCTATGAACCCACTTGAGCTTTATCTGACCCTGGGAGTCTCTTTCATCGCTTCAGGATTCTCCAGCCAGCCGAGAGTTCTGGGCAAGCTAATCGGGGAGGGCATGGAACACCCCGGCTTTGCCATCGTCCACGTCCAGTCACCTTGCACCACCTATAATGACACCTTCGATATAATCAAAGGTAACCCCAAGAAGGGCATTGATCCCACTATGTGGGAGATTCCCAAGGACCATGACCCCTCAGACCGGAGGGCCGCCTACGACGTGATACAGGAAGGTGGTCTCCCAATCGGAATCGTTTATCAAGACACAAGCCGCCCTACCCTGGAACGTAGAGTGGAGGAGATATATGAGAGGGTCCCGGCGAAGGACGCTCAGCAACTCATAGATTCTTTCCAACTCTGAGGCTCCTGTGTAGCTACACTAAGATTTAGGGCACCTCGTATTCTGAGGTGCCCTAAATCTATTTCCGGACTCGTTGACTGACTGCTGCTTCCGCTTAATTGTTCTTCGAGATACTTCCTTAGCAAGGCCCTCCCACAGGCGCCAATGAGCTTTTAGCTCTCCTCCGTCAGCGCCTGGTATTTTGAAGGGCATTTCACAATGACTGTGTCAGCATGAAACACGTCATCATCACCATAGCTGCCTTCCAGCACCACATCTGAATGGGGATTAAAGAAAAGGTCTGGAACTGTCCCGGTATAAGTGGCGTTCATCACCTGGTCATTGTCAGTCAAGATGAAGGTCGCCTGGGTGGTGGGGCGACCATCGAGTGATACCCGCTCGAAAGAGTCCGGCATCAGCCTGCCCACAACCCTTACACTTCTACCATCCTTACTTTGGTCATCTGCCACAAACTCATCCACCGTCAGGTAATAGAGGGTGTTGCCCGGAAAGGCAGCATAAATCAAATAGCCCAGGGCCAGAACCAAAACGATCCCAATCAGCAATAACCTTGTCTTATTGTTGAAGATACGACTGCCGGGTGGAAGATTTGCCGGTGTTTCAGGTTGACCCTCTAGCATTTTCTGGCCCCTCTGAAGGATAGTACGTAATGGAATTCTCCGGGCTGCGCCGGCCATTCACGGGCAAGCTTTGTTCGCACGGAATGGTTTAGCGTGTTCAATGTTAACTATACAGCTACGCGTCAAGACTTTCAATCGCTACTACTAGCGTAGGTCTCTTCCGGATTTTGCCTAAGCTCCAGGGCCTGTTTCAACTCCCGTATTTCCCTCTCCATCTCATGCTGGCGTCTGGAGACAAAGAACACGTAGATGAAGAAGACTACCCACACAACGGCAAAGGCCGCAAAAAGATAGGGCAGATTTTCCGAAGGCATTGCCTCACCACCTTATGGGTAACGTCGGCGTCACCCGTGTATTATTCAGCGATCAGGTCTTCTGAAAGCAAATCCGGCTTTTCTCAGGGTATCCTCCATAGTTCTCAAGGCTAACCTCTCCCTGAGAATGAAAATGAAGAGAAGGGTAAAGGTGAGCATAGAAAACATCAGGACTGCCCGCATTGAAGGGTCCAGGCTACCCGTGTCCGACAAAGGCCCAACTACCAACTCAGGATGGACTGACCGCCACCATTCCACCGCGAAATAAACTATGGGCACGTCAACGAACCCGATGATTCCCAGCACTGCGGCGTAGGTCGCTCCCTGGGAGCGACTGGGCGCATAGTTTCTCAGCATGAGATAGGACACATATATTAGCCAAAGAATGAGAGAGGTAGTCAGCTTAGGCTCCCACGTCCACCACACACCCCACACCGGCTTGGCCCAGATGACACCTGTGATTAGGACAAGGGTGGCAAAAACTACGCCTATCTCCGCCGCAGAATGGGCCAGGGCATCCCAGCGAGCGTCCCGCTTCCACAGGTAAAGTACGCTACCCACGAACACTATAAAGAAGGCCAAGAACGCCACCCATGCGATGGGAACATGGAAGTAGAAAATGCGCTGCACGTGACCCAGGATGGCGTCCGTGGGGGCCCACATGAAGATAAGATAAAGGTCCACCATCATCAAAACCCCTATCAGCGCCAGCAAAGTAACTCTCAATGCCCAGCTCGACGCTATTGATTCAAGACCGGACCGCTCCAGCAGACCCTCACTCTCAGTCCTATTCAAGGATGTTACTCCTCCACAACCAGTCCGAATACCCAAGGGCAAATCACCAGAAATACCACGTCAAAGACGGCTATCAGGCCGAGCCAGCGTCCCACACCAATAGCGCTACCACCGCCAATCGAACTTGAAGATGATTCTACCGCCGCAATGATGATGGGCACTATCACCGGCAAGACCAGCACCGGCAGCATAATCTCCCGGGAGCGTGTATGGACCGCTATGGCCGAGAAAAGCGTCCCAACCGTGGCAAAACCTAGAGTAGCCAGCAAAATAGCCAGTATCAGGCCCAAGGAGAAGGCCGAGAAATTGAAAAGCACTGCGAACACTGGCAGCAGTACAACTTCTACAGTCACCATGAAAGCAAAGGTGCCCAGCATCTTGCCAAGGTAGATGGCATCTCGACTTGCCGGGGTCAGGAGTAACCCTTCCAGGCTACCTCGGTCCTTCTCCAGTACGAAGGCCCGATTCATTGCCAGGACACCTGCGAAAGCAAAAGCCACCCATAGTATGCCCGGAGCCAGGTCATCAATGACCGTAGGCGAGACGTTAAGGGCAAAGTTGAACACCACTATCACCAGGAAAGCAAAGACCAACACCGAGACCACTATATCCCGTGTCCTGATTTCCAGTAGTATGTCTTTCCAGGCCAGAGCGACCACGGGGCCCACAAAATCTCTCACTAGGCCGCCCCCAGACCTTGTGATGGACCTCTCGAACCGTATTGCCGGTATGTGCCCTTGAAGCCGGCGACGTCCAGAGAGCGCCGAGACTCCTCGAAAGCTATCTTTCCATTTGACATGATAGCCACCCTCTCTCCCCACGCCAAGCCTTGCTCAAGGTTATGGGTCGTCATTACCACAGTACGACCCTCAGCCTTCCAGCCCTCCAACATCTCACCCAACATCTCCATGGCGCCCTGGTCCAGACCGGCCTCAGGCTCATCCATCAGAAGTATGCGAGGCTCATGGAGGATGGCCCGAGCGATTGAGAGTCGCTTCTCCATACCATGGGAGAGGGTATGGACTTTGTGTTGCCTTCGGCCTTCCAGCCCCACCAGATGCAGCACCTCATCAACCCGACTCCGCGCTCTCTTCAAGCCAAACATCCGACCATAAAACTGCAAGTTCTCCTCGCACGTCATATCTTCATAAAGAAATCCCCGGTGGGCTACCACCCCTATCCTGCGCCGTATAGCGCCAGGGTTGCGACTTCTATCCACTCCCCCGACCCACACTTCCCCGCCATCGGGCCGGGCCTGAGTGGAGAGGACTTTAAGCAAAGTGGTCTTACCTACTCCATTTGCGCCAAAAATAACCAGAAACTCTCCCCAGTCCACAGTGAGGTCCATGTCCCACAACACCGGCCAGTCCCCATAGCTCTTGTGGAGACCTTTCACAACGATAGCATGAACATCTCTCCGCTCTATCACAGACCCATAATAACCCTAACTCGAAAGGTCGTGCAAGTGTGTTTGCCGTCCCTTAAACCCAAGCGGATACACGAATTGAATACATATATTGCACTTGAAGTCGCATCGTGCCTGTGGTATCTTTGACATAGGTCGGGGCGTGGCGCAGCCCGGGAGCGCACCTGCATGGGGTGCAGGGGGTCGCCAGTTCAAATCTGGCCGCCCCGACCAAAACTGAAAAACACCTTCAATCCCATTCGTGGAATCGCCCATGCGGGGAATCGGCAATCATGTTCAGGCTTGCAGTCCTAACCGTCAGCACTTCAGGGTTCCACGGCCATAGAGAGGACACCGGTGGTAAGGCTATCCAGGAAATCCTGTCACCACCGGACTACGAGTGCATCCAATACGAGGTGGTCTCCGACGAGAAGGATATGATAGCCGGCAGGCTAACACAGTGGGCTGACGTGGACCGAGTGGACCTGATTGTAACCACAGGCGGCACTGGAGTGGCCCCAAGGGACATAACTCCTGAAGCGTGTCTCTCAGTGTTCGATAAAGAAGTCCCCGGTCTGGCAGAGGCTATGAGGTCCCGCACTCTGGAGAAGACTCCTATGGCCATGATAAGCCGCTCAGTGGCCGGTATCCGGGGCAGTACCCTCATCGTCACCCTACCCGGCAGCCCTAGAGGAGTGCGTGAATGCCTGGAGGTAATTCAACCAGTTTTGCCCCACGCTCTCGAGTTGCTCAAAGACGTGGCACAGGGACACCCCACTCAGCCAGGCCCCCCAGATCACACAGGCCACACAGGTCAGGCCAGGGAACACAACCACATCTCGAGCTAGCGCTACTCTGCCATCCGGCTTACCCCAAATATTAAGCTATGCACGTACACATCCTCACCCTCTTTCCGGCCATGTTCCAGGGGCCATTTCATCAAAGTGTCATCAAACGAGCCGTGGATAGGGGACTGGTCAAGATACGGATACTGGACATCCGAGACTACGCCCACGACAGCCACCATACCACCGACGACTATCAGTATGGTGGTGGGCCGGGTATGGTAATGAAGCCGGAGCCGGTCTTCGAGTCGGTTGAAGCCGCTCTATCTCTCTACCCGGAGGAAACACGTCGGGAGATTCCCATTATACTCCTGTCTCCACAGGGCCGGCCCTTTCGCCAGAACATCGCCGGCGACCTGGCCGGCGGTCCTGGAATGGTGCTCATCTGCGGCCACTACGAAGGAGTTGACGAGCGGATAAAAGAGCACCTGGCAACGGACGAGATCAGTATAGGTGACTACGTGCTCACGGGCGGCGAGTTAGCATCTATGGTACTGGTGGATGCGGTGGTACGTCTCATACCCGGGGTTGTGGGGTCTGAGGAGGGTGTACAAGGCGACTCCATAACCTCCGGGCTACTTCAACACCCCATATACACCAGACCCCCCGTGTACCGGGATATGAAAGTTCCTTCCACTCTGCTATCGGGGAATCACGGCGAGATAGCTCAGTGGCGCAGGCGGCAGACTCTACTCAAGACTTTGAATCGGCGCCCGGACCTACTGAAGTCGGCTGAGCTTACCGCGGATGACCTGAAGTTCCTTGAGACCCACGGCTATGACGGAGATTGAATCAAATCATAGACTTGGACCATAGACCTTGCCTCGGCGACTCGACAAGTATAGAATGTAGCATGATATAGCGTGTTGAATGCAAAAGCAAGAAAGGTGTTACTATGGAAGCCCAATCTGCAACCTCTGTAACGGCTAATCCCCAAATCCCGGACTTTGGGCCAGGTGATACCGTGCGGGTCAACTTCCGTATAAGAGAAGGCGAGCGCGAGCGGGTACAGGCCTTCCAAGGTGTGGTAATAAAGAAGCAGGGCAGAGCCCCCGGCACCACGTTTACCGTGAGAAGGGTCACCTACAACATAGGCATTGAACGAACATTCCCCATCTACTCTCCTCTGCTGGAGTCCGTGGATGTAGTGAGACGAGGGATTGTGCGGAGGGCCAAACTCTACTATCTTCGCGGCCTCTCCGGTAGGGCTGCCCGCATCAAGGAGAGACGCCAACCCGGTAGAAGGTCACAAGCCTCCTCGGGCTAATGTAAAGTAGCATGATTCCGGTAATTGCAAGCGTCCGTTCGGTACATGTCAGTGCTATCCCACAACCGTATCGCAGCAGCTTGCGAACCTAGCATAGTCAAATATGCGGATCATGAGTTGTTGGCTGCACAAACCGGCAACAATGGGAAAGAGTCCTGTCGAGGGGAAACCGGGTGAATTGGCAATTGGGGACAGGGCAGGAAAGCATACGACGTCTTTGGGTATTCCATGAGATATGCTGAGGTAGCCGTTAACGCTCCTATCGGCTACAACAGGACCCTTTCCTATAGCATTCCGGACAGGCTTAGGCTTGATCCCGGCCAGATGGTATGGGTACCTCTGGGCCCCAGACCCGTTCAGGGAATGGTCTTTCAACTCACAGACCGGCCACAGGTTGATGTCACCAAAGACATAATTGCGCCCATTGAACCATCACCCCTCATAACGCCCCTGGGCTTGGAGTTAGCCCGTTGGATAAGCTTCTACTACATGGCATCTCTGTTCGATTCCGTAACTCTCATGTTGCCCCCCGGTTTTGAGAATCGTGTGCGTTCCTATATCTATCCGGCTCTCCAGGAACCGGAAGTCCCCGCCAAGCTGACTGCTAAAGGGAAACAAGCCCTAGAGCACCTCACCACCCAGAGAGAGATGAGAGAAAACGAGTTGGTGAAGGCCTTGGGAAAGGATGGGGAGAAAGAGCTTCGAGGTATGCTGAGAAGAGGACTGCTACAGCGCCGGTGGGAATTGCCCAGGCCAAGGGTATCATATAAGTACGACTGCTACATCCGACCCGCGGTGTCCGGCGAGCAGGCGGAGGCAGAGCTACTTGGCAGCAGGGCATCTAAGCAGAAGGCCCTGTACGAATACTTGTCCCAGTCCCAAGAGTCCCTTCCCACTGCCATAGCGAACAAAGAATATGGCACATCAGCCGTAAAAGGTCTTGTGGCGAAAGGACTCTTGGCCCTTGAATGGGTAAGAATGGACCGTGAACCGGCGCTACAACGTGAGAGAGAAAGCCGGACCGAGGCCAACCTTGTCCTGACGCAGGAGCAGGAGCGCGCCCTGTCGGCGATTAAGGACTCCCTGGAGACCGTGCCGAGTGTCAGGGGCCATTTCCTTCTCCACGGGGTCACCGGCAGTGGTAAGACGGAGGTATACCTTCGGGCGCTGGAACACTGCTTGAGGATGGGCAAAAAGGGTATATTTCTGGTGCCGGAAATAGCCCTCACGACTCAGACTGTACACCGGCTCAACGCCAAGTTCCCGGGAAAAGTAGCCGTGCTGCATAGCCGCCTCTCCATAGGGGAGCGTTTTGACCAGTGGTGGAGGATAAAGGATGGGGCCTTCGACGTTGTGGTGGGGCCTCGGAGCGCCCTTTT
This sequence comes from Dehalococcoidia bacterium, assembly GCA_965219825.1. Taxonomy (GTDB): domain Bacteria; phylum Chloroflexota; class Dehalococcoidia; order Lucifugimonadales; family JAGWBF01; genus JAGWBG01. The sequence continues at coordinate 671,911 of OZ244792.1, forward strand.
TTCACCCCTACCCAATCTTGGCTTGATAATTATAGATGAGGAGCACGAGTGGACCTACAAGCAGCAGGATGCCACCCCCTATTACCATGCCCGCGAGGTAGCCCTCAAGATGGCCGCGCTTGCCGAGGCAGTGGTGGTAATGGGCAGTGCCACCCCCGACGTGGAGACCTACTTCAAGGCCGAGCGGGGGGAGTATACGCTCCTGGAGTTGCCGTACAGGATTCTGCCCACCCTGGAACACTCCCCCACCTTTTCTCAATCCCACGTTGCTAATAGGGTAGTAAGGGAGACGGCTGAAAGACTAAGCGAGGGTGATTTAGCCCACGTAGAGGTCTGCGATATGCGCGAGGAGTTGAAAGAGGGGAACCGGAGCATTTTCAGCCGTCCCCTGGCATCCGCCCTCAGCCAATGTGTAGACAGGGGCGAACAGGCTGTCTTGTTCATTAACCGCCGCGGCTCCGCCACCGTAGTACAGTGCCGAGACTGCGGTCATGCGCTCCACTGCCGTCGCTGCACGGTGACCCTCACCTATCATGCCACAGATATGCGCCTTGTCTGTCATCAGTGTAACCGGCGCTCTCGGCTTCCAAGGGGCTGTCCCCAATGCCGCAGTCCCAGGATAAGACACCTTGGCGTAGGGACCCAGAGAGTAGTCGAGGAAACAGGGAAGCTTTTGCCGGATGCAACCACGCTGAGGTGGGATAGAGATACGGCATACGCTCCTCGCGCCCATGAGGGTATACTTGAGCGCTTCCTTCAGGGAGAAGCACAGGTCCTGATAGGCACTCAGATGGTTGCCAAGGGACTGCACATGCCCAACGTGACCCTCGTAGGGGTGGTACTCGCGGATATTGGGCTGAATCTCCCAGATTTTCGCGCCGGTGAGAGGGCTTTCCAGCTCCTCTGTCAGGTGGCAGGACGTGCAGGAAGAGGTATATCGCCCGGCGCTGTGATTATACAGACCTACAATCCCACAAACTATGCGGTCGAGGCCGCAGCAAAACAGGACTACCGGCTCCTTTATGACAACGAGGTCCGGTTCCGCCGGCAGCAGGGGAATCCCCCATTCAATCGTCTCGTCCACATGACGTACGTTCATACCAACGCAGCCGCCTGTCAGAGGGAAGCCGAAAAGATGGAACGTGTCATGCGCCACAGGGCCTACTCCCAAGGCTTGACGGACGTAGAGGTAATAGGACCGGCCCCAGCCTTTCCTGAGCGGGTCAGGGGCAGGTATCGGTGGCACACGATTCTACGAGGCCGGAACCTCCATGCCTTTCTTGACGGAATGCCAATACCCCAGGGCTGGACAGTAGACGTAGACCCTGTCACCGTGCTTTAGTACGGGACTCAACCAGGACAGTTTGATGGCTCCTTTACATCCGGAACATATCTTGGCTATAATCTAAATACGAAAAGCGAACCTGCGCCAACAGCGCCGGGAGGTGGAGAAAAGTGTCCGTTCTTCCAATGCATATTGTTCCTGACCCTCTACTCAGGCAGAGGGCCAAGCGTGTGAGCAACATAAGCCCTTCTATTCAAAAGCTGATAGATGACATGATTGAGACTATGCATGACTCCAGTGGTGTCGGCCTCGCTGCCAATCAGGTAGGGGTACTCCAGCGAGTTATCGTAATTCAGCTACCCGATGATGACGAGCCTCGGGTATTCGTAAATCCTGAGCTGACCAAGCAAGAAGGAGAACGCGACGTGGAGGAGGGTTGCCTTAGCATACCCGGGTACCGTGGCTTGGTCAGGCGGTCAGTCAAAGTAAGGGCCAAAGGGCTGGACCGCAAGGGTAGAGTGGTGCGAGTCAATGCTGAGGAGCTTCTGGCACAGGCCCTTGAGCATGAAATTGACCACCTCAACGGCACCCTCTATATTGACCATCTTGTGGACAGGGACAAGCTATGGAAGGAAGGGGCCGAAGAAGAAGCACCCCAGGAGCAAGAAGAAAGGGAAGAGACGCCCATAGAGGCTCACTACACAGGATAATGATAGCAACTCGCCTACAGTCGCCTCCTCCGGCAACCACACACCCTTTCGCCTTGAACAGCGAACCGGTCCCCGGATTTCCCGCTCCATCCGTGGACGCCCCCGACGTATAGGATGAATAATCTCTCCTCCGATAACGCTGCCACTCTTAGGGAGCTTAAGGAATTCTTCATCAGCCGGTCAGTACCTGCTTTTCTCGTTGGTGGATATCTCAGGGATACCTTGAGAGACGCCCCAAGCATGGATATAGACATCGCAGTTCAAGCAGATTCGCTTTCCCTGGCAAAAGATTTGGCCAAAGCCCTCCCCGCTTCTTACGTACCTTTAAGCCCCTCTCACAAGGTCGCGAGAATAACCGTGCCTTCAGCGCAGGGCGGCAACGGATGGGTGATAGATATATCCAGCATAGAGAGCTCAATATTTGACGACCTGGCAAGACGTGATTTCAGCGTGGACGCCCTGGCCCTGGCATTGGAAGAATGGGGCACGCCGTCTTGGCAGGACAGTATACTTGACCCTTTCGGCGGGAAATTAGACCTTTCCCAGGGAGTAATCAGGGCAATCAAGCCGTCGGTGTTCCAAGAAGACCCCGCTCGTCTCCTCAGAGGTGTGCGTCTGGCGGCCAAACTTGGGTTCCGAATTGACCCTTCCACGACAGAGCTAATCACTCGTGATGCACATCTCATCTCTTCAACGGCAGGAGAGCGTGTGCGGGATGAATTTCTGGCAATCCTATCGCTAGATGGAGCCAAAGTCCACCTGGAAACGCTGGACGAACTGGGGCTTCTCTGCTGTATAATCTCGGAGCTTGGCATAACCAAAGCGGTTGAACAGCCCAAGGAGCACTACTGGGACGTTTTCGGCCACTCCATCCATACGGTTGAGGGTGTAGAGCGAGTGGTCTCCAGATGCGAGGGCGGCTTTGCATCCAGTGTGGTCCCCTGGAACGCAGGGATGGACGAGCGCTTCGCCCAAGAGGTGAGCGACGGGTACACCCGACTCACCATTCTGAAGCTGGGCGCTCTCCTTCACGACATCGCCAAACCTCAGACCAAGATGGTGGATGCCAAGGGGAAAACCCGGTTTCTGGGCCACCACACACTGGGAGCCTCCATGTCAGAGGGTATTCTTCACAGGCTGCGATTGAGCAACCGCGGGGTGGAGATGATTTGCGGTATGGTGGAAAATCACCTGCGACCTACACAAATGAGCCAGGGCGGGGAGTTGCCCACGCCAAAAGCGGTGTACCGATATTTCAGGGACGTCGAGGACGTTGCTATAGACACCCTCTACCTCAACCTGGCCGACCATCTAGCTGCACGAGGACCGGACCTGGAGATGGAAGGCTGGCTACGTCACGTTGGCATTGTCAAGCACATATTAGAAGTCGGAACTCGGGAGCAGTCTCCGGAGAAGATGCCCAGACTAATTACCGGCCACGACCTGATACACGAGTTTGGCATGACACCTGGCCCACTCATAGGCGCTCTCCTGGAAGGTGTGAAAGAAGCCCAGGCAGGCCGGGAAATAGATACCAGAGAAAAGGCGTTGGCTTGGGCGAAAAGCAGGCTTGATGGCATCTCCACTGAGGACTCAATCCAAAAGGTTCCAGGTAGTTAGGAGAGGGCGGTGCGCAGGAGAGGCTTTAGAGTATTCGTCGTTGTCGCGGTGATAGTGGCCCTTTCTATAGCCGCCCTGAGTCTCCGTGAAATTAATTTTGCGGGTCTCAATGCCAACGGCACAGGTCCCCTCGGACTTACTCTGGGACTGGACCTCGAGGGAGGCAGTGACCTATGGTACCAGGCCGATATACCCATTGAAGTGGTTTTCCAGGATGCCGTAGAGGAGTCACAGATACGCAGCATTCTGGATGGTTTGGAACAGACCAGAGCCATAATCCGGAGCAACCTTCAGACGCAGTTCACAATCCGAGGGCCGTCACTGACTGAAGATGCCCAGGAAGAGCTCCGCCCGTCGCTAGAGACCCTAGCCGCCATTGAGACTCTCATCACCGGCGACGATGTGATGGACGTAACTTTTGTGCAGGCCCTGGATAGGGCTGTCTTACGGAATCTGCTGGACGAGGCGGAGCACACGGAAGCCAGTCTCACCCAGGTATTCACGATTAGAGGGCTATCACTAGATGGTTCCGAGCGAGCCAGGCTCCGTGATGACCTTGCACAGCTGGTTGACATTGAGAGGTTCGACCCGGGAGAAGAGGTCACCATCGAGAAAATGGAAGGGGCAGTGAACATTATCGAGCGGCGGGTCAACGCCCTTGGTACTACTCAGCCCATAATCCAGACTTTGGGCAACGACCGGATAGTTGTGCAGCTACCCGGCGTTGGTGGCTCTAGCATTGCCGTGACGTTCCTGGGCCCCCTGGGTGCGCAACAGATAGTATCCGTCATGGAGAGTGTGCTGGAACGTACAGGTGATTCCGTGGAGCCAACGAGCCTGAACAGCTACATCATCCGACCTATTGAGGCGCTGAGCACCGGAGATAGTGAGGCACTTCAAGGAGCTCTGGAAGAGCTGGTGCCCCTTGAGGGCTTCGAGGTCGTCGGTGAGGACGAAATCACCGTGACCTTCCCGCCATTGCCAAATCAGGGCACAATTGGCGGCATAATGGCAGGGCTCGGCCACGAAGACTTCGCTGTCCAATCAACGACTGTCAACAGCTTTATTGTCCGCACCGACAAGGCACTCACGACCGGTGAGTTGGACGCAATCCGTGAAGCCTTAGCTACTGAATTCGGCATCATAGTGGCCTTCAATGCCACAGGCGGCCTTGAGGAGGCCAAGAGCCTAATCAGAGGGACGGCGCAACTGGTGTTCCGGGAGCGGAACTGCCTCGTGACCCTGGGTGAGCTGGCCGCCAACCCCCTCCTCTGCGAGCCGGTAGAGTTGGGTGGACTGGGAAGATTAGTGGACAAGGATATAGACCTCACGGGAGAAGACCTGTCCAGAGCCTTCCCCGGCCGGGACCCAACGACCAACCTGCCTCTGGTCAACGTGCAGTTCAACAGCAGGGGCACGGATATTTTCCGTGAGCTTACCCGGCGCCTCTTCAACATGGGCGAGCTTGGCAGAATCGCCATCTTCCTCGACAACCAGCAAATTTCAGCCCCGGTCGTAAGGAGCCCAATCCTCGACGGGCGCGCGGTCATCCAGGGTGGGTTCACGAATGAGACGGCACAGGAGCTATCCATACAGCTTGAGTCGGGGCGACTACCTGTCCCCCTGACCCTCATAAAAGAACGGACTGTGGATGCGCTACTGGGTGCCGATTCCCTGCGAAAAAGCCTGATGGCCGGGCTTGTAGGCCTGGGGTTAGTGCTTCTATTTGTGGTGGCGTATTACCGCATCGCAGGTGTGGTGGCCGCAATTTCCCTGCTTGTATATGCCGTCATCATCATGGCTATTTTCAAATTGATACCTATTACCCTCACCCTTTCGGGCATCGCCGGAATAGTCCTGTCCATTGGTATAGCGGTGGACGCGAATATCCTTATATTCGAGCGGATGAAGGAAGAGATGAGGACGGGTCGTACCCTTACCTCATCTATGGAAGTGGGATTCCGCCGGGCGTGGACCGCCATCAGAGATAGCAACGTTTCCACTATCATAACCTGTCTTATCCTCTGGTGGTTCGGCGACCGGCTTGGGGCTTCAGTGGTAACGGGCTTCGCCATCACCCTTCTCATCGGAGTAGCCGTCAGCATGTTCACAGCGCTCATGGTGAGCCGCAACCTACTTCAAATTCTGGCTTTGACCCCCATAGGAAAGAATCTGGACCTTTTCACCCCCGAGTCTCGGAGGCGAGCAATGGGTGTGGCAGGTGCCAGCCCCGAGCCCAATCAAAGGGGAGGTGAATAGCGTTGGATATAGTGGGCAAGCGGGCTTGGTTCTTCCTAATCTCTGCCCTGATAATACTTCCTGGGGTAATCTCCCTGATTATACCCCCGGCTTTGAAGCCCGGCATAGATTTCACCAGCGGCGCCATACTGGACGTAACATTCACGGAGTCCGTTGATGAGGACGCCATCAGAAGCGAGCTGACTCGCTTGGGCCATCCGGAAGCACTTATCCAAAAGACGGGTAATCGGTCCGTGTTCATACGCACCGAGCTTTTGAATGAAGAGGTGCTTAGAGATGATGGAACCGTTACGTCGGAGCAAACGCTTGTCGAAGAGGCGTTGAATAGCAATGTAGCGGAGATAGAGTTCAAGGAGTTCGATACAGTATCTCCCATAGTAGCCAGGGAGACAGTGCGGATTGCCATCATAGCGGTCATAGTTGCGGCCATAGGCATCCTTGCCTACGTTACTTGGGCCTTCCGAGGAGTGCCCAACCCATTCCGCTACGGTGTCGCGGCCATCGTTGCCCTCATCCACGACATGCTGCTGATTATTGGCATCTTCTCCATTCTGGGGAAAGTGCTAAACATGGAGGTCAACTCCATGTTCATCGTAGGGACGCTGACTGTGCTGGGCTACAGTGTAAACGATACTATCGTTGTGTTCGACCGCATCCGGGAAAACGTAGCCCGCAACGTAGACCAACCCCTGCCCGGTATAGTAAATACCAGCATTATGGAGTCTATAGGCCGTTCCCTCAACACCAGCCTTACGACCCTCTTTGTCCTAATGGCGTTGCTTCTCATTGGCGGCCCCACCATCCGGGACTTCTTGTTGGTGCTTGCCGTAGGAGTAGTAATAGGGACCTATAGCTCGGTCTGCATAGCCAGCCAGCTCCTTGTAGTATGGGATCGGGGCGAGATAAGGAAGGCGCTGAGATTTTTGAGGCTTGTGCCGGCTAGAAGCGCGTAGCCATCCGTCCGGATAGTGGCGCCGTCAGTCAGCCACGTCCAAGCGCCGCGATACCTCGGCCAAGAGCCGAAGCGTGCGCTCCATAGAAGCTTCGTGGTAATCTCCCGCAGGGAAAACCTGTAACAGTACCTCCGATACTCCCGTGGAGAATACCTCTTCCAATTTCTCAGCCACCCGGGACTCATTGCCGAATATCATACTGGCATCCATCATGCTGTCGCTCCACTTCCCATTGCTCGCTTCGGGGTACCCCGCATCGGTGAACATACGCTGGTAGTATGGTCGCTGAGGGTGTCCGAATCCCCTTTCCTCCCTTACTGCTTTTCGCACTTCTCCGAGGTCGTCATGGACGCATACAGGCATTCCCTGCACCAATGGCGGAACAGGGCGATTGGCCCTCTCAGCTCCTTTCTTCATAGCAGGCAATGCCACGTCCCTGACGTACGCTGTGGGGCACACCCAACCAATCGCTCCATCCGCCTCGGCGCCGCATAGCTCAAAGGACTTGGACTGAAGGGCCGAGGCCATGACGGGTATGTCCATGGGAGACCCAATCTGTGCATGGGCCTTGTAGTAGCGACCATCAAAGTCCACCGACCCCTCTTGCAATAACGCCTTCAGGATATGTACATACTCGCTCAAGTGACCAAGGGGAGCATGGAACTTCAGGCCAAATGGCTCCTCTGTGCTGGCCCGGTTTGCTGGGCCAACTCCCAGGCGGAAGCGGCCCGGAGCCAGTTGGCCTATTACCTGGACTTGCTGGGCCATAACAACGGGATGCCGAGGAAATATTGGTACGATGCAGGTGCCGAGCAGAGCGCGTTCAGTGCGCATTGCAGCACCGGCAAAGAGGGTGATGGCGTCCAGACCGGCTTCGCTGGTAACAAGCCACGATGCAGGAATGCCCATCTCCTCCATCTTTTCTATTTCAGCAAGGAGGTATGCGGCATTGTACGTAGATGCAGGAGGCCCCCCTACCATCACGCCAATCCTCTTCTCACTCATTCCTGCACCTCCGAATATAATAACCTAGCAATTCAATAGCCGACCACACCCAATCCATCGCACGTTCTGAGCGCGCGCCACTCGGGTTGCCCTTCACTACAGGGTTAAATTATAGTTTTCACACCTTGCAACTACAAGCCATGTAGGGCTTATAATCCCCTCGTGACTTCATCAGAGCAATCACCGGCCTGAAAACGTAGCTTTCATAAAGGAGTGATTTATGAAGCTGGGCGCGCACGTATCAACCTCGGGCGGCCTGGACAAAGCCATAAACCGAGCCGTAGAAATAGGATGCGAAGCTATACAGATATTCGGCTCCTCTCCTCAGAGTTGGGCATACAAGCCCCTTCCCGAGGCCCAGACCGCCATCTTCAGGGAGAAAGCAAAGGAAGCCGGTATCGGCCCTGTGTTTTTTCATGCCATATACCTCATTAACCTTGGTACGCCCAATCCCGCCAGCCTTGAGAAGGGGATCAGTTCCCTAGTCAGCTATATGAATCTAGCATCGGACGTGGGGGCGAGCGGAGTGATCTTTCATCCCGGAAGCCACAAGGGAGCAGGCTACGACGGAATTCTCAAGCAGACGGTTTCGAGCATAGAAGGGGTACTGGACAGCTCACCGGAGGCCCCCTGGCTCACCCTGGAGAATATGGCAGGGATGGGACAGCACATTGGCGCCAGATTCGAGGAGCTAGGCAGAATCATAACATCGGTGGACACTGCCTACAGGGACAGGCTCAAGATTTGCCTGGATACCCAACACAGCTACGCCGCAGGGTACGACATAGCTACCAAGGACGGGCTGGAGGCTATGCTGGCAGAGTTCGACGAGTGCATAGGGCTTGACAGGCTGGCAGCCGTCCACGTCAATGACTCCAAGTACGCCCTCGGCGCAGGAGTTGACCGACATGAGAACATCGGCGAGGGGTATATCGGACTCCAGGGCTTCGAGAATATATTGAGCAATCCCTCCTTCAGGGACGTGCCCTTTTTCCTGGAGGTGCCCGGCTTCGAAAACAAGGGACCGGACAAGGAGAACCTGGATATCCTGAAGGAGATTCGCGCCCGGGTGTCCAAGGAGAGCTGATGCGCCTAACTCAGGAGGAGTTCCATGACCTCGTCCTCCAGGCAGTCCAGGAGCTACCGCCCCGGATTATGGGCGCTATGGAAAACGTGGCTATCCTGGTGGAGGACTGGCCCAGTAAGGCCGTCTTGGAGGCGACGGGTGTGGAAAGCCGCTACGGCCTTCTAGGCCTTTATAGCGGAGTGCCACTGCCGGCAAGGGAAGGTGGGCCACCACTCCTACCGGACACGATAACCCTATTTCAGGGTCCCATAGAGTCCGCCTGCCCGTCCCTTGAGGCTGTGGTTAACGAGATAAGGGTCACGCTACTTCACGAGGTGGGCCACTATATGGGGATGGACGAGGAAGACCTGGAGCGGATGGGGTATCGCTAGGCCCCTCTTCAGCAAAGCGGATAGAATTGAGTTGTGGTTGACACGCCTCGCCGATGGTGCAAGAATAGTCGAAGCAATTGACCGGATAAGGATCCGATTTATATCTCATCAACCGCAGGAGGTCTCATGGCTGACATTAAGATAACGGTCCGGCTCAACGGCTCATATTGGGTGGAAGGCCCGGTCGAGCTAGTTGACCAGGAAGGTAACAATTTCACAGTAAAAGAGGGAGAGCGGATAGCCTTGTGCCGATGTGGAAAGTCCGACAACAAGCCTTACTGCGACCTCTCCCACCGGAACAAAGAACCCGGTTTCGATGCACCTACGACGGCGTTCTAATAAGACCTACCGAGGCCGCTCAGTGAGAGCGGTAGATTCCCCTTACTTGTCTGACAGAGCTTATACGCTCCTCTGCCAGCCTGTCAGCGGCCTGGGACGTAGGTATCTCATCCCTGGAAGAGATGTCTAGCACCCGCTCCATAGTCTCATAGATACGCTCTGTCATGTCTGTCGCGCGCTCGAGACTGTAAGCGCTCCCTAGCTCGCAGGATACATTGATAATCCCACCGGAGTTGATGATGTAGTCCGGAGCGTAGAGGATACCTCTACGGTGAAGCTCCGTCCCGTCTTCAGTGGTAAGAAGCTGGTTGTTGGCGCCACCGGCCACGATACGGCACTTGAGACGCGGGATAGTCCCGGCATTGAGGGTCCCTCCAAGGGCACAGGGGGAGAAAATGTCACAGGGTACGTCGTAAATCCCCTCAGGCTCCACCACTGTGGCACCCATCTCCCTGGCCTTCTCCAAAGCTCCGGCGTATATGTCAGTAACCACCAGGCAGGCCCCCTCCTCCAGAAGATGCTTGGCGGTACGATAGGCAACTTTCCCGAAGCCTTGCATGGCGACGGTTCTATCCAGGAGGGAATCGGAGCCCCATACCGCCTTCGCGCAGGCCTTCATCCCCATGTAAACTCCCAGACCGGTGAGCGTCGAGGTGTCACCGCTACCACCTATAGATATTGGCATCCCGACTACGTGTTTAGTCTCCAGGGCGATATATTCCAGGTCTCTAGTGGAGGAGCCCACGTCAGTGGTGGTGATGTAGCGCCCTCCAAGTGTATCAACGTATCTGGCATAGGCGCGCAGCATCGCCTCGGTCTTGTCCTTTCGAGAGTCGGCCATGATGACAGTCTTACCTCCGCCAAGGGGTACGTGTGCAGCAGCCGCCTTATAGGTCATAGCATGGGAGAGGCGGAGCACGTCCAGGATGGCAGCTTCCTCGGTCTCATAGGGCCATATACGGACTCCGCCGACTGCCGGACCCAAGGTAGTGTCGTGGACCGCTATGAAAGCCCTGAGCCCAACCGAAGGCTCTGAGCACATCACAATCTGCTCGTGCCCATGCTCTTCCATGTACTTGAGAATGTCCATCCGATTGCTCCCTTTTTCACGGAGTAAAACCCCGCCCTTTCTCTCGTGTACTCATGGGCGGGGTTATGACTATCAATGGAGGAAACATTTTATCCATCAACTACATTATAACGCACTATACCGCACAGGAGCCATTGCAAAAAGCGCAATTGACATGCCAGGCAAGAACGCCGGGAAATATCGGGCACTATAAGGTATGTCGGGGAGCGCTGAAGTTCGGTGCAACGGGCAAATGAGCTTTGACTTTTCACTCTTGTACGCTGGCCTCTACCCCTTAATCAGGCCTATAGTGTTGCCTTCAAGGTCAGAAAAGAGGGCGATGGTGACAACACCCGGAATTTCAGTGGGCGGCATGATTGTCTTGGCCCCAAGACTCTCTGCCTTATCAAGAGAGGCCTGGAGATCGTCCACCTGAACATAGAAGAGTACCCGGCCAGGCCCTCCATCACCGGTGGGGCCTATGCCACCGGTAATTGCCCCGTCACTCTGGGTGTCTACTATCCCGTAGTTATAAGGGTTATTGGCATCTATATGCCAGTCAAACAACTGAGCGAAGAACTCCCGAGACTTTTCGGGGGTGTTGGACTGGATTTCCCAGTGTACTACCGGGTTAGGCATAGTTTATCTCCTTCGACCTGAGTAATATATTTCGACTAATTTGACCGGGGCGCTCTCGCCCGTGCTTATTCTGTCTATCATTATCTCGAAAGGGAACAGTCACGATCACTGGTGATAGTGTATTTCAAAACAGGTCATTGATTTCCTCTTGCATTTGCCGTGTGGACTTGCTCAGCTGTGCGTAAGACCGCTCAGAGCCATACTCTCTTGTGTGGACTACCACAGGCATGGGCACGGCGTGGCCGAAGATGAGGGCTTGTTGTGTGGACTCAAGGCGTGAGAGCACGGTCCTTAGCTCGCGACTGCCCGGCGCTCCACCCAGCACGGCGTCAATGTCTCTGTCGTTGTCCAGGAGGCAGGTGAGTTTAGTGCCGATCTGGCTCATTACCTCCGAGTCTATGGCCCCAGGCCGTTGGTCTATGACCATGAGGGTGACGTTGTACTTGCGCATCTCCCTGGCTATGGTGCCAAAGATGGTCTGGGATGCCACCGAGGGACTGAGGAACTTGTGAGACTCCTCGATAGCTATCACCAGTGGCCTGGGATCTACGCCTTTACCCCCTTCTGCCTCGTCCTTGCGATTTACATACCGTTCATGGATGCGCCGGGTGAGGAGATTGGTCACCAGGATATAGGCGTTGAGGTCATTCCCGTAACGACCGAACTCCAGCACTACGTGCATCCCCCTATCCAGGTGCTCCAGTATGCGCTGTACGGAATCGTGCTGCACTTTAGATGCCAGGAAGTCATAGCGTTTCAAGCGGGACAGCCGGTTGTGGAGGGCGCCCAGGGCCTGGGACTGTACTCCGATTTCATCAGCCAGGCCAACGACCGCTTCCCGCCCCCCCAGAGATAGAAACTCCTGAAGCCACTGACGCGCTCCGTACTTGTGCTGCACGTTGTAAGTCGCCTGGGCAGCTACGTCGGACAGGCCCAGGTTCTCCTGGAGGGCCTCCACGTCTCCCGGCTCTATCTCATCGTAGCCGATGCGTACCACTTCATCAGGAGAATTGCCCCTGCGCAATGAGCTTTCCTCGTCCAGGGAGAACACGGCAACCTTCGACGGGAAAAGCTGCTTCAGTCCCTTGACGAAAGTACCACCCTCTCTCCCACCCTGCCAGCCATACTCGCTGTGCATGTCGAAGATGAGGGTGGATGCCAGGTCACTCTGGAGAATGCCAATAAGGAGCAGTCTGGTGAGGAAGGTCTTGCCGGTGCCGCTCTTGCCGAAGACGCCTACGGAGCGCTCCGTGAGGGCCTTCAGGTCCAGGCAGACCTTGGTCTCCATATCCAACGGGTTTCCTATGTGGAAGTGGCGCTTATCCTCGCTCCCGAACACCGTCTCTACGTCCTGCTCGGAGGCGATGCGGGCCCTGGAAAAATGGGCGGGCACCGTCTTCGCGGGCATTGGTCTCAAGGAGTCCCCCATCACGGCGGGCATGGTGAGGGTTGGGAGCACCGAGATGATGCCGTATGCGGTGGTCCCCGCGACTACTTGGGCTATAAATGGGTCTTGAACATCCGGAGGCGTGTATTTCAGGCGTGGGTCTGCCGAGCCAAGAGTGACATTCGTAACGACACCGAAGAAATTCATCCTCTCCCCCTGCACGGTTATGAAGGTGCCCACCTTGATGTCTTCTACGGAAGTGGTGGGGTCAAGGCGTATCTCTACCCCACCGGTCAGCGAGCCTTCCACCACCATGCCAAGGTACTTAGACTGGGGAAGGGCCTGCCCTGTGCTTTCTTCAGGAGTGGGACTCGTTCCATCTATCATGGAGAAAGCTTCCTGAGGATGGAGTTCAGGCGAGGCGTGTCTCCCGCCAGCTGTACCGCGAGGGCCTTCCCTGCACCCACCAGGAAGCTACGGGGGTCTTCTAGCTGAGCGCCGGCCTGGCGAAGGCAGGCGGTGATGACCTCATCCGTAATCCCCGGACCGGCTGGGACCGAGTTCACCAGGAGGGTCAGAAAATCCATAGAGCGGGTAAACTGACCCACTTCCTCGGGTGTGCACGAGTATACGAAAGAATGGATCCGGGGAGGAAGGGCGGGCAGGTACTGATTACACGTATCGCCGTCACTATGCCCTACTATGAGGGCCTCGAAACGCGTACACAGAAGGCGTTCAAGCTGAGGGTTGCTGCGGTAAACGTCCTCCTCCTTAATCTCGTCTTGACCCCGTGCGACGACGGGCCGCCCGGGGTCGAGGGACTCGGTACTGATGCCATATACAACGGCGTAGACATGGGAGGTCTCGCCCTCAGCCTCTCCTTCGATTCCTCGTTGTCTCCCAGTAGCAAACTGGGATAGAGGGGGCCGGACAGACTCAGTGCGAACAAAGGCTCCAAGAGGCGGCGAACAGTACAGCCGGTAGCACTGGGCCAAAACTCTGTGCGAGGCGGCCTCCACCACCTCGCCAACGCGCCGGCCCTCTTCAAGTCTCTCTTCTGACCAGCCTCTCCTCACAACCATCGCCTTTGTTTAGAACGGTTCTTCTCCGACGTATAGACGGGAAGTCGCCGACGAGTCAGAGCATCCTCCAAAAGCTGTTTGAAGGCCTCTCTATCCTGGCCTGTTACCACCGCCTGTTCATGGGCCTCGGCTATGGCCACCGGATAGCCCATGCCACGTCTGCACTGGTCAAGAATCAGCGTATGACTCATTGCCAACAATCTCTCGTCCATAGCTACCCATTCCGGCATCTCTATGCGTGCTATCTCATCACCAGTATTCATGTAGTAGAAATATATCCGATGGGGCCCGTAGGAGTCTCTGGAGACGGATGAGTTGGTACGGTACACATCAGAGCGTTCTCCCGGTCCCAGAATCTCTTGAAAGAGATGCCGGTCCAAGAACCCGTTTACGATGTCGCAGGGGTTCCGGCCGGAGCGATGGACGCTACAATGCCGGAGACACTCAACCGTGTCGTAAGGGCAAAGATTAAGGCGAAGGGTATTCACCACCTCGGTGCTCTGAGTGAGGCTGACGTAGGCTGCCACCACAAGGTCACGGTCACGCCCCAAATCTCTAAGTTTCTCAAACGCCGGGATGAGTCCTTCACCGAGTATCTCATCGCGAATAAAGGTTTGATACCCACGCCCGGCCAGTCCCCACATAATCAGGGACCCGTCAATAAGCGCCAGCACCGGCAATCCGGGGGGTGCCGTCTCAGCCGCAGATGCCAGACCTACGACCTCATCCACGGCACGTTTCAGGCCGAGAATGGGGCCTTGCACGGCCACCGAGTTGTTTGACGTGGGTGCGGGATCAGTTATGTAAAGGTCATTATCCTCGGTGTAAAGCCTGGGAGAGCTGAAGAGCCGGGCGTCGGGACTGCCGCCGTAGGTGAGAAGGCACCCGCCGATGTTTATAAGATAGCATCGCACGGGTATGTGCCGGTCTACGTCTATATGGGACCCGTCCACCGATGCCACGCAGAAATCGCCGGGGACCGGCTGGGGACTATAGCTGCCGGCAAAGCTATCTACCACGCTGGCACACAGGTACGGTCTTCCCTGACTGAATTCGATTTTCTGCCTCACCTCTGAAGCATCAGCTTGCCTCATGGCAGTCACCGCACTTGCAAGGCGTTGAGCGCGATCATCCCTGCTGCCGTTGAGTCGTTCAGCGAGGCTATCAAGCTGCTGCAGAGTTTGGCTTAGGTCAAGCGCCATTCCTTACCTCAGCACCCGCTCGTCCCCTTTCCTGCGGGTGACGTGTTGCTGGTCCAGGTACTCCAGCAAGGGCAGGATATACTTGCGGCTGGAACCGAAAAGGTCCCTGCCATCTGCCACAGTAATCTTCCCATGCTCTCTGGTATGCGTAACTATTTTATCAAGCATAACCCTGTAGGCCGAAGCAGCAAATACCACCGTTTCATTGACTTTTATCACCCTCTCCTCTTCCGTCAGCAGAGATAATAGCTCAGGGTCAATGGGATGATCGGTGGGAGGGGAATATGGCTCGGACTCCAGGGCCTTGATGTAGCCGTCCACCTGCTTTTGCTGGGCCTGGCTCAGGGTCGCCCGGTGCTCAGGCAGACGCACCCACGCTTCTTCTTCACCCAGAGCACCCTCGCTTGCCAGATATTCCAGGGCCACCGGAAAGACCTGCTGGGAAAGACCCAGACGGCTCCTGAACTCCTCGCGAGGGACACCTTTGCGCAGCGGGAACTGTTGGTGATACAACTGCAATACTTCCGATGCTTTTCTCTTCAGCGAGCTCCAAGCGGGGACCGAATAGACCAACGTATCGGGCTGGGTGGGAGTATCTCCCAGTAGCACCACTTGCCCACTTGCTGCCAAATCTGCGGTCCTGGAAAGCACCTCATCAAGAGTGAGGTTGGCGCGCTGGGAGAGGGTAGTCAGGTCGCAGGGACTCCAGCGTTCGATAGCGCTGAGAAGTGACTCCTCTCCGGTATCCGCCTCCATCGCCATAAGTCGCTCTATCACAGAAACCAGGAAACGCCGGTGCCGACGGCTCGGATAGGAGTCCACCACTTTGCCGCCGCCGAGAGTGGTGTCAGAGGACCGGACCACGAACAAATCCCCCTTGACAACCGGAATCGGCTCTTCGAGGTGTATCTGGCCCCAACCCTCTTCACCGGGCTTCAATTCGTCTCTATCCAGTAGACGCACTCTGGCCGGTGTCTCGTTGGTGAAAAGGTGGAAGGTAATCCCCTCGTTGTGCTTCAGGGGTCTAGGGGCGTTACGAGCGAGCTTTAGCTGAGCGTCCAGTCTGGTGGTTGGCCTCAGCCACCCCGACGTGGTAATCACTTCCCCTCGCTGGATGTCATCTCGAGAAATCCCGGAGAGGTTCACCGCCAGCCGCCTTCCAGGGTCGGCATAGTCAAGCTTCTTCCGGTGGCTCTGAAGTCCACGGACTCGGCCTTTCTCTCCGGCAAGGAGGAGCTGGATCTCTTGGCCCACAGACAGGGTCCCATCTATAAGGGTGCCCGTGACCACAGTGCCGAACCCGGCCACGGTAAAGCACCTGTCCACTGGTAAACGGGGGCGACCCAGGTCTTTGCGGGCCTCGGTGGAGTCCAGCATAGCGTCAACGGTGGCCTTGAGTTCATCCAGGCCCTGCCCACTATAGGCGGATACGGCCAACATCTGTGAGCCTTCAAAGGTGGTCCCCTTGAGGGTGTCTTCAACCTCAACCTTTACCAGCTCCAGCAGCTCCTCGTCTACCAGGTCGCTCTTGGTAATGACCACAAGGCCACGCTTGACACGGAGAATATCCAGGATTGTCAGATGCTCCCTGGTCTGGGGCATAACGCTCTCGTCGGCAGCCACCACCAGCAGCGCCAGGTCAATTCCCCCTACGCCGGCAAGCATATTCTTGATGAACCGCTCGTGACCGGGCACGTCAACGATGCTGACCTCACGCCCACTGGGGAGGGTAAGCCAGGCAAAACCCAGGTCAATGGTCATCTCCCGCTCCTTCTCCTGGGGCAGGCGGTCGGGGTCTATGTTGGTAAGGGCCTTAACCAGGGTAGATTTGCCGTGGTCGACGTGTCCTGCGGTGCCAATGACGTACATGATGCGCTCTCCCTAGCTTGTAGTGCAGAGTCCGGCCCACCCGCTTGGCCGGCTGTACCGCCCAGGCTTCGAGATCATGAATCTTCCCGTGCGTAAGTGTCACTTCTCTGGAATTCTCTCAATCAAGGAACCGCATAAAGACCTGATTGGCTAGGAGGCATCCCTTCTCGGTCAAGCGGAGCACGCCGTCTGAGCGCTCCAAGAGACCCTCCTCTTCAAGCTCACCAATCTGAGGGCGGTATAGCTGCATGGGATCATGGCCGAACCTCCGCTTGAAGTCCTCCATACTCAGACCGTCCAGGAGGCGCAACCCCAAAAACATGGTCTCTGCCATCTCCAGTCTCGGCCCGATGGCCTCCACACCGTCCACCGGACCAATTCGCAACAAGGTATCTCTATCAAGAGTATCAACCGGCTTCATATCATCAGACCCCCAGCTATACACCCTCCGGATGTACGTCCGTGGAGAGGCCACGTCCCAGAAACGGTGCCCATGAAGACACGAGTGTGCTCCCGGCCCCATACCCAGATAGGACCGGTTAAGCCAGTAGGCCAGGTTATGCCGCGACTGGAAGCCGGGCATGGCCCAGTTTGATATTTCGTAATGGTGATAGCCCGCCCGGCCCAGGGCCTCCCGGGCTGACGTATACATGTCTGCGGCGAGGTCCGGGTCCGGCTCGGGAAGCCGGCCCTGGTGTACCCATCGCTCCATGGGAGTCCCCTCCTCCAGGGTAAGGCAGTAGAGAGACAAATGCGGGGGATCAAGCTCCAGTACCTTCTCCATAGTGTCTTCCCATTGCGCCATCGCCTGACGTGGCAGACCATACATCAGGTCGAGGTTCACACTCTCGAAGCCCGCATTCCGTGCCAGTCTGTAGCCTTCTATGGCTTCCTGGGCAGTATGACGACGCCCCAGCATGGAGAGCAAGGAATCATCCAGGCTCTGGACTCCTATGCTCAGCCGGTTTACCCCAACCTCCAGCAATCGGGTCAGGGCCGGCCCGTTGAGGTCTCCTGGGTTAGCCTCAATGGTAGTCTCTACGCTTGGAACAACTTCAAAGGCATCAGCTACTGCGCGCAACGCTTTTTCCATCTGCTCTAGTGGAATATAGGAGGGGGTGCCACCGCCGAAAAATATGGTGTTCACCCTTGGGTTCCCAAGAGTCCTGCCCCAGAGCCGGATTTCCTGTACCAGGGCATCCGAATAGGGAGGCATCAAAGACTCGATGCCCTGATAGGTATTGAAGTCACAGTAGGGGCACTTGCTCTTGCAGAATGGGATGTGGATGTAGAGGGAGATGCCATCCGACAGAATTCCCTCCTTTGAGGATCGCTCATGCATATACACTAACCACCATCTTATACATTCTTTTACGTTGAAGTGGTCAACAACACCCTCGACGGCGCCCCCTTCATCACAAGCCCCAGCACAAGACACCAAGAGCGGTGAGACCGTCAATTCCCCACTCACTTCGGCTTGTCTTCGGTGGGTTCCTCTTCGTCCAACAAGCGGTAGCTGCCCTCTACTACTCGCGAGGAGTCCTCTTTTTTATTGGCACTCCCAGTTTTCCTGCTTGCTCTCCAGGGTGCATAACTCTCCACCACGTGGCGAGGTGCCAGGTTGAAGAGGATTGAGACCGCAACCCAAAGGACGAATAAATAACCGGCAAGTCCCACGTAGGGCACACGAGCTATAGGCGTGACAAAATAGAGGATTGAAGCAGGCACAAGAAGTTTCAAAATCAAGGGAACTCGATTGTCCAGAGTGAGTTTCCACGCAAGGTAGACCGTCCTCATAACCCTTGAGATGATGCCGGGAGCAAACGAAATAACCAATGGAAGTGCGAGTCGCCACCACATAACGGTACCTTAACCTTACTGTTTCAACTATTATTATAAACCCCTGTATGGTATCTTTGAAACCTCACCACTGTTTCGGAGAACGGGAGTGCCAGCACACTTACTTCACGGAGATAGCTTCCTAGTCTCCCAGGCTTTGAAGGAGCTTCAAGGCCAGGTGGGACCACCTGAAGTCCTTGAGGCCAATAGCCATACACTTTCCGGCAGCCGGATAGACCTGTCGGAGATAACGACTATCTGCAACGCAATGCCTTTCCTTGCAGAGTATCGCCTGGTAGTCGTAGAAAGTCTGCTATCCCAAGCTGAGCCCCGAGAAGGTCGGAGGAGACCGGATACCTCAGCTAGTCGCGGCACTTCTACAAGCTCAGGACGTCGCTCTCAGGCCAACTGGGAGGGGCTGCCCCGTTACATCGAAGAGGAAATGCCCCCAAGCACCCTCCTGGTATTCCTGGAGGGCAGTTTATCCAAAAGAAATCCCCTTTTCCAAAAGCTCCAGCCCATCGCCAGGGTCCAGGAATTTCCTGCTCTCTCCGGAGAGAATCTTGCCCGGTGGGTCAGAAATCGAGTGGCCGAAAAGGGGGCGCAGATAACGCCGGGTGCCATACGCCTCCTCACCCAGTTTGTGGGGGGCAATCTCAGGGCGGTAGACAATGAGCTGGAGAAGCTCACCCTTTACGCCGTAAATCGGGCGATAGAGGAAGGGGATGTCAGATTGCTGGTGTCCCAGACCAGAGAAGCGAGTGTCTTCAGCGCCGTTGACGCTCTCCTCGAGGGTAGACCTGCGGTAGCTCTGCAGTTGATGCACCGTCTCAGAGATGACGGCGCCGAGTTCCCTTACCTAGTCGCCATGATAGCGAGACAGCTCCGGCTCACAACATTGGCTAGAGACCTGCTTGACAGAAAGCATGGAGAGAAGGATATAGGGGACAGGCTGGGAATCAATCGGGATTTCGCACTTAGAAAGACGATTGAGCAAGCCAGAAAGCATTCACCGAGTAGCCTCGAATGGCTCTATCGCAGCCTCTTGGAGGCGGACCTAGCGGTGAAACGAGGGCAATTGGAGCAAGACCTAGCCCTGGAGCTTCTGGTTAGCGAGTCTTCCGGACTCGTGGCAGCCTCCGGGCGACGTAGGCAGCGTTAGCCTTCATCCCCGCCATCCATCCAGTCATAATTCAAAGTATTATAGCAAGCTACTTTGTGACCGGGTCCCACTTCATCCAGAACCGGCGTTGGCTCCAGTCTACATTTTGAAATCGCCTTGGGACAGCGCGGCAGAAATGGACACTGTCCTGGCAGGTTCATCAAGTCCGGGGGGTTCCCCCTGATAGGCTCAAAGCGGCGTCCCGGTCTGTCCAGACGCGGAAGGGACTGGAAGAGACCATACATATACGGGTGCTGTGGATAGCGAAATAACGTCTGAACGTCGGCAGACTCCACAATACTGCCGGCATACATCACTGCCACCTCGTCGGCCATCTGAGCCACTATTCCCATGTCATGGGTTATGAGAAGAATCGAGGAGTTAAGCTCCCTACAGGTGTCCTTGAGTCGCCTCAGAATCTCCGCCTGGAGTGTTACATCCAAGCTTGAGGTTGGCTCATCGGCGATTAACACCCTCGGACGTAGCGCCAGGGCCATCGAGAGCATCACTCGCTGGCACATTCCACCACTCAACTGGAATGGGTACTGTTTCAGGATATTCTTGGGGTCAGGCAGGCCCATATCCCTTAGCATCTCCAATGCCAACCTGTTAGCATCCTTCTTGGACAAATCCGTGTGGGCAAGGATTTGCTCTTCTACCTGAGTTCCAATAGTCAGGATAGGGTTGAGGGATGCCCGCGGCTCCTGGGGAATCATGGATATTTCTTTGCCTCTGATCCGGCGGAGGGTCTGTTGGTCCACAGACAGAAGGTCAAGCCCGTCGAAGTGTACACTGCCGCTTGGCACCCTGGCCGCCTTGGGAAGCAAGCCCAACAAAGCCAACGCCGTGGTGCTCTTACCAGCCCCACTTTCCCCCACAAGGCACAGAATCGATCCTGCCTGGAGGGAAAAACTCACGCCGTTGACCGCCTTAACCTCCCCATCCTTTGTGTAGAAATGTACGTGAAGGTCCTGTGCCCTTAATACTTCACTCATCTACGTGGTCTCATTCACCGGCAGGGCTGAGGGTACACTGTATCCCCTAGTCTGCTCAGTTGGGGAGTCCAATACGAAGCTCCGGTCCAAGGTCGCCGGTTCAAACCTGCCGGCTTTCATTTCTCCGATTAAATCTTCCAAGCAGCCGATTTTTCTGTGGAATTTGGTAGCTACGTTGCCCAACTGTGCCAATCTATGAGAATCGCTACCCCCGACCGCTCCCAACTCAAGACGGCGGCTCAGGTCATGGGAGAAGGTGGTCTCGTCGTCGGCAGCTCGACCATTCAATACCTCAATAGCATCGCAAATAGAGAAGAACTCATCCTGGCAGGCATTGTTGACCATAGCCCAGTAGTCGCCCGATTTGTGGGCGCCGTCACGCAGGTATCGCCTTCTGTAGGGGTGGGCCGCCACCATTACCCCACTTGCCTGTTCCACCAGCTTGCGAAGAAAGGCCGCCTTGTGCATTCCGAATACGTACTTCTCCAGGCCAAGCACCAGCACGTGCCCTCCATCGGTATTTACCTCGCACCCGGGCAACACCAGGAAACCGTGCCTTCTGGAGAGGGCACGAATATCATCAGGGTCCCAAAAGTAGTCATGGTCAGTTATACAAATGCCGTCCAGGCCCAGGCCCTTGGCTGCATTAACCAACTCATCCGGGCCAATAAGGCTGTCATCTGAGTTGGGGAAGGTGTGGGTATGAAGGTCTATGAGCAATCTTGCCTCTCACACTTACCACGAGGTGCTCTACCGTATGGGGCTATATTAAGAGTTTCGCATCGGTGTGGGCGGAAGTCAACCCTTCGTTGCAGTGCCATTCCGCTAACACCCCTGCGTGGTTCCGGGAAACCTCCGGACCGCTTACGTCGCTACCCCAGCACTTCCCGCACCCCCTCAATAATGCGTGCCCTGTCCGGCAGGCAGAACCGCTCCATGATGGGGCTGTAGGGGATGGGCACGTCGGGGGCGCATACCCGCTTGGGTGGGGCCTTCAGCGCGCGGAAGGTCGTCGGGTCTTCGGTAATTGTCGCTGACACCTCGGCAGCGGCGCTACAGGTCATACAAGCTTCATCCGCGATGACCACCCGCCCCGTCTTCTGCACCGAGGCGCGTATAGTCCCTCTATCCAACGGGGCCAGGGTCATCGGGTCCACCACTTCCGCCGAGATACCCTCAGCTTGCAACTCCTCGGCGGCGGCCAGGGCCTCCGGCACCATCTTGGAGATAGCCACCAGGGTTATGTCGCTACCCTGGCGCTTTACGTCGGCCACACCGATGGGAATAGTGTACTCGCCGTCGGGGATTGATCCCTTCTCCCCACTCGCCGCCAGTATCTGGTCCTCGAAGAAGACCACCGGGTTGTTGTCCCGGATGGCGCTCTTCATAAGCCCTTTGGCGTCATAGGGATTGGCAGGCATGACCAGTTTCAAGCCCGCCAGGTTCATGAACATGGGATGGGGACTCTGAGAGTGCTGGGCGGCGGCTGACCGGCCTCCTCCTGTAGACGCCCTGAATACGATGGGGAATGGGGCTTGTCCACCAAACATATAGTGGATTTTCGCCATCTGGTTTACTATCTGGTCCATCGCAGTGAAGGCAAAGGTCATCATGCCGGGGCTTACAATAGGGCGAAACCCGCCACCCGCTGCTCCTATGCTGGCCCCCACGTATGCCTCCTCAGAGATGGGGCAGACCCTTACCCTCGACTCGCCAAACTCGGGTACGAGACCGGCAAGGGGACCCAGGCCACCACAGATGTGGAACACTTTGTCATCTCGCCGCATCTCCTCCTGGAAGGCTTCTATCAACGCTTCGATGTAGGTAAGCTCTCGCATAATCTCTCTCCTTACATGTCAGTCTACGGCTGCAACCCCACTTTCCCCACCTTCCGACCGATGTATTCATCTCAAACAGGCTCAAACAGACTCAATCAGGGCGCGAAAACGTCCAGTAGGGCATCCTCGGGGCTGGGCAGTGGGCTGGCCTTGGCAAAGTCTATGGCTTCCTCCACAGCGGACTTCACCTCCTCGTCTATGCGCCGGAGCGTCTCGGAGGTAGCGACACCTTGGGCCACCAAGGTCTCGCTGAAGGATTCTATGGGGTCGTTCTGAGGCCCCAGTTCCCTCGCTTCCTGGGGTCTTGGGTCAGTCGGATTTCCCCTCTGCTCCGCATGAATCCGCCACCGATATGCCTTGCACTCAATCAGGGTCGGCCCTTGGCCTGCCCTGGCGCGCCCAACCGCCTGCTCAGTGGCCTCGTAGACGGCGAGAACGTCGGTACCATTTACACTGACGCCGGGCATGTTATAGCTGACTGCACGAGTCGCCACGTCCGGCACTGAGACGGCATAGGAGGCGGGCACGGATACTGCCCACCCGTTGTTCTCGCACACGAAGATAACCGGCAGCTTCCATACGGAGGCCAGGTTCAAGGAGCTGTGAAAGGCGCCCTCGTTGGAGGCCCCGTCCCCAAAGAAGGCCAAGGCCACCCTGTCTCCCCCTTCCAGCTGGGCTGCCAGGGCCGCGCCGGTGGCAATAGGCATTCCCGCTCCCACGATACCGTTGGCCCCCAGCATTCCCACGCTGAAATCCGCTATGTGCATGGAGCCACCCTTGCCGTGGCAATAGCCGTTGCTCCGGCCAAATAGCTCCGCCATCATCAGCTTGATGTCAGCACCCTTGGCAATGGTATGTCCATGCCCTCGATGGGTACTTGCGATTTGGTCGTCCTTGCGCAGGGCCGTACACACCCCCACAGCTATCGCTTCCTGTCCAATATAGGCATGAACAACCCCGGGGATGTTGCCATCATGGAACTCTTCCACAGCCCTCTGGTCAAACCTTCGGATTGTAGCCATCCTCCGGTACATCTCCATTAATTGCTGCGAATCAAGAGCCATAGCCACCTCCTTCTTTCCTACTGCCTTTGCTACTGCAACTCACGTCTACCCGGATGGGGCAATTGTACACCCGTGTTCAGAATACCGCTATAGCCCGGGATGGCCACTCCTCATCATCAGCACCTTTGCCGAAGGAGCCGTCGTAACTGTTGCAACCCCAGGTCAATACTCGTATACTCGTAAGGGCACGGGTCCGCCCGAACAAATCCAGCGTAGATACAGAGGCTATTGCAATGGAAGGGAAACAACGAATATTTTCTGGAATGCGGCCCACCGGGAAGCTTCACCTTGGCAACTACCTGGGAGCACTTCAGAACTGGGTAGACCTCCAGGATAGCTACGAATGTATCTATAGCGCCGTGGACATCCACGCCCTTACCACCATCTCCTCCCCCGAAGATACAAAGGAGATTCAGCCCAACATATACGAGATGGTGCTGGACTGGTTGGCGGCAGACCTGGACCCGGACCGCAGCATCATCTTCGTTCAGTCTCACGTGCCCGAGGTGATGACCCTCCACACACTTCTCAGCATGATAACTCCCCTCGGCTGGCTGATGCGGGTGCCCACTTTCAAGGAGAAGGTGCGGCAGATGAGCGAGACCGAGGAGAGCGTTAACTATGGATTGGTGGGTTATCCGGTGCTACAGACGGCGGACATAATCCTGTACAAAGCCAACGCCGTCCCTGTCGGAGAGGACCAACTGCCCCACCTGGAGCTTGCGAGGGAGATAGTGCGGCGTTTCAATAATATGTTCGGTGATACCTTCCCTGAACCCCAGGCCAAACTCACTGAAGCTCCCCTTATCGTCGGCCTTGACGGACAGCAGAAGATGAGCAAGAGCTTGGACAATCACATTGACCTCGCCGCCACTCCTGAGGAGACGAGCAAGAGGGTGCTCACCGCCTTTACCGACCCACAGCGCACCCACCGGAACACTCCCGGAAGACCCCATTTGTGCAACGTGTACTCGCTCCACAAGGTCTTCAATCCGGGGGAAGTAGACACCGTCTATGAAGAGTGTACCACCGCCAATAGGGGATGCGTAGACTGCAAGAGACATCTGGCGGAAGGTGTGAACCGTTACCTGGAACCTATCCGAGAGAACCGGCATGAGTATGAGGCCCGTCCCGACTATGTCAGAGAAGTGCTGAACGAGGGCGCCCAAAAGGCCAAAGCCATCGCCCTGGAGACCATAGGCGAGGTCCAGGAGAAAATGGGACTGGTTTTACGATAGCGTTCCCTGAGCAAGGGAAGAAAGGTCTGATTTTTCATCCCATGCAGCGTTCCTCCAAGAATAATTCAATCTCACAGTCCATCCCCGGCTCTACCAGCGGTAGGGACGTTCTCACAATCGCTATAGAGGCCGCTCGACGTTCCGGGGATATAATCCTAGACCGGTTCCACACACAAAAAGAGATTAGCTTCAAAGGTCGGGCCAATGTGGTGACCGACGTGGACGTGTTGGCGGAGAAAGCGGCACTCCAACTGCTTCGTGACGAGTACCCTGACTTCGGTATCCTATCTGAGGAATCGGACCCCATAGTCACCGGCTCCAGCTACACCTGGGTACTGGACCCCCTGGACGGCACCCGAAACTACGCTTCGGGGATACCCCACGTATCCGTAGTGGTAGCCCTCTCTCAGAACGGGGAGGTCATAGTCGGAGTGACTTACGACCCCCTGCGCAAAGAGGTTTTCACAGCCGAAAGGGGCAACGGGGCCTACCTCAACGACATGCCCATATCAGTCTCGTTAAGGGAAGAGATACCTGACTGTCTGCTGGGGTTCGATATGGGTTATGTTGACGAGAAGGCAGTCCTGGCGCTGGACATGGTCAAATCTCTCTGGCCGGGGATGCAGAGCATCAGGGTCATGGGTTCCGGTGCACTGGGGCTGGCCTATGCTGCCTGTGGCCGCGTGGACATCTACTTTCATCACCGGCTCTACCCCTGGGATGTCGCCTCGGGCCTGCTGCTGCTCTCGGAGGCCGGCGGTAGAGTTGTGGACCGGCACGGAAACCCCGCCACTCTTGAGAGCGAAAGTGTTATCGCCTCAAGCCCTCATCTGATTAACCGATTCCTAGCCGCCACTGAGGGACTGGATTGGCGCAAGTAGATAACGACCCTCCAAATCCGGCATCAAGATTGAAGCCGCAGACGGAGATTGCCCAACGTCAGAGGGCAGAGACACGGTAGCCACGGTATTATCTGATCGGTAGATTAGACCCGATAATTACCAAACTGTGTCCCGGAACCGTCCCCCCATATCAACTTCACACGCTAATGGAGGTACTAAGATGGCCCGCTTACCGTCAGTCAACAGGGACCGGCTCAGCCCTGAGGACCAGGCTTATTTCGACGAGATAGCAGAGAGCCGGGGCAGTGTAAGAGGCCCCTATGGTGTCCTGCTTCACAGTCCCAAGTTGGCCGCCCGTGTAGCCGCTACCGGAGCGTTCGTACGCTTCGAGTTCGACCTCTCCGAAGCTTTGAAGGAGGTGGTCATCCTGGCCACGGCGCGGGAGATTAAGTCCCAATACGAGTTCGCCGCTCACGCGCGATTGGCCCGGAATGCCGGGGTGTCGGACGACACTATCCGCTCCATCGCCCAGGGCACAGCACCCCAGGGCCTCTCGGAAGACGAGACGCTTCTGGTGCAATACGCCCATGAGCTTCTCCGGGACCATAAAATTAGCGACGCTACCTTCAATGCCGTCCAAGCCTGGCTCGGAGACCGGGGAACGATAGAGTTGACAGGACTCATAGGCCACTACCTACTGGTGGGCCAGTTTCTGGCGGCCTTCGACGTGGAATTGGCAGCCGGCATGACCCCGGAGCTTCCACTGTGAGCCGGCCAGTTATGTTAATCAAGCACATATTAGCGCCCTTTGGAGCCACCGCCTCTTCAACTTGACACCACCCACGTGGGGGCTAAAATAGCACTCAGGCAAGTCGGGCTTCATCCCTTCACCGGAGGTACTTGCATGGCCGGAGAGAATAGCAGCTTCCTTCTCAGCCCCTATCGCATCCTCGATCTCACCGACGAGCGCGGGCTTCTCTGCGGTAAGATTCTGGCCGACCTGGGCGCCGATGTTGTCCAAGTGGAGCCTCCTGAGGGCAGCACTGCGAGGAATATCGGTCCCTATTACAAGGATGACGTTCATCCCGAAAGGAGCCTCTTCTGGTGGGCCTACGCCGTCAATAAACGGGGCATCACCCTGAACCTGCACACTGAGAGGGGCCGAGAGCTTCTCAAACATCTGGTAAAAGGGTCTCACTTCCTTATCGAGTCATACTCACCAGGCTATCTGGACGGTCTGGGCCTTGGCTATAAGGACCTTGAAGCTCTCAATCCCTCACTGGTGATGGTGTCAATAACGCCCTTTGGTCAGGATGGCCCCTACGCTCACTATAAGGCTCCCGACGTTGTGGGTATGGCCATGGGGGGATTCATGTATTTGACGGGCGATAGCGACCGCCCCCCTCTACGAGTGAGCTTCCCCCAGTTTTACCTTCACGGCTCTGCGGCCGGCGCCACAGGCGCCATGATTGCCCATACCCATCGCGCCATCACCGGCGAGGGCCAGCACGTGGATGTCTCCTGCCAGCAGGCTGTGGCGAGATCGCTGGCCCATGCACCTCAAAGTTGGGACCTCGAAGGCGAGATATTGAAACGTATGGGGCCTTTCCGGCAAACCGGGAAAGAGACTCTGACACGTACCAACTGGCGCTGCAAGGACGGCTACGTGAACTACATGCTCCAAGGAGGGGGTCCGGGAGTGTCCAGGAGCACCCGTGCCCTGCTGGAATGGATGGATGAAGAGGGAATGGGAGATGAGGACCTGAAAGCCGTGGACTGGGAGAGCCTGGGCTATGGGCGCGTACGGGCCGATATTATGGAGAAGTCCGTTGGACCACTGCAACGCTTCTTTGACACTCACACGCGGGAGGAACTCACCAAGGCCAGCGTAGAGCGACGTATCTTGCTGTTTCCTGTGGCTACGCCCGCGAATATCCTCGAACATCCTCAACTGAAGGCCCGTGACTACTTCAAGGAGCTACCCCACCCTGAGCTTAACATCTCGGTGACCTACCCAGGGCTCTTCGTAAAGGATTTCGGAGGAGAAAGGGTGGGCCTGCGCAGGCGACCTCCGCTAATCGGGGAACATAACAGAGAAATTTATCAGAATGAGTTGGGCCTCACTCCTGAAGAGCTAACGAGTCTGGAGGAAGGCGGGGTAATCTGATGGATAAGAAACCCCTGGAGGGTCTGAAGGTGTTGGACTTTTGCTGGGTGGCGATGGGGCCAATGACCACAAAATACCTGGCGGAGTACGGCGCCACGGTAGTCCGGGTGGAGTCGGCCAAGAGACCTGAGACTCTGAGAACGGCTGCACCCTTCAAGGACGGTGTCTCCGGCATAAACCGCAGCGGTTACTTCGCCAACAATAACCCCAACAAGTATGGCATCACCATAGATATGCGTCATCCCAAAGCCAAAGACTTGATATTAAGCATAGTCCCCTGGGCTGACTTGGTCACCGAGAACTTCACTCCGGGCACAATGGAGAGTTGGGGGCTGGGATACCAGGAGCTTAAGAATGTAAATCCTGGAATCATCATGTTCAGCGCCTCGATGCTGGGCAGGGGCGGCCCGCTTGAACGACAGCCCGGGTTCGGGCCAGTGCTCGCATCACTGGCCGGATTGACCCACATCACCGGCTGGCCCGATAGGGACCCGGTAAACCCCTATGGGGCCTACACCGACTTCGTAGTGCCCCGCTTTGCCGTGGCCGCTATACTGGCGGCGCTCGACTACCGTAGGCGAGAGGGTGTGGGGACCCACCTGGACATATCTCAACTTGAAACCTCCATTCACTTTTCCTCCCCTTTTATGCTGGACCACGCGGTTAATGGCAGGGAACAGGAACGCATGGGCAACCGTGACCCCGGAGCAGCTCCTCATGGAGTCTACCCATGCAAAGGTGAGGACCGGTGGATAGCTATCGCCTGCACCACCGACGCGGAATGGCAGGTGCTATGCCGGGTTATGGACCCGACCGGTCAGGACAAGGTACACCGGGAGCGTTACTCTACGCTCCCGGGCCGGAAGTCTGAGGAGGACAATCTGGACAGGATAATCGGCGAGTGGACCGGTGAGTGGCATGCCAGGGAGCTTATGGAGGCCCTTCAGAGTGTGGGAGTGCCCGCCGGCGTGGTCAGCGACAGCCGTGACCTGTTTGAAGACGCCCAACTGATGCACCGGGAGCACTTCAAGTACCTTGACCACCCGGAGATTGGTCCCTATGCCAGCGAGCGGAGCGAGTTCAACCTGTCACGAACGCCGGGCAGCCTGGACAGGCCGGCGCCCCTCATAGGGCAGCACACCGAATACGTGCTGAAGAATCTGTTCGGCCTGTCGGATGATGAGTACCAAACGCTTAAGGACGATGGAGTGTTGGAGTAGGTTGTTTCCCTTTCCGGCCTATCACGCAACTTCACCTGATTTTGGGGAACACCCTCTCAGCCAGCAGCTTCATAGAGTTAGCAACGCGTTCGTTGGGAATTTGCCCGCCGTGGTTCACCTCCAGTATGAAGCCCGACAGGCCCAGCCTCTCCTTATACTCCTGTAACCGGTCCACAACAGCCTCGGGCGTGCCGAATACCAGTCTCTGCTCTATCATTTCGTCGTAGGAGACGGCGGACCTGGCCCGGGCCTGTTGGCGGGCCTCTTCGGTGACCTGAAAACCCGCTAACACCCTGGCGTTGTATGCCTGCTGGTGCAGGGTGCTATGCTCCGGCTCGGAGTAGGCCCGTTCAGTGGTCTCCGCCACATAAGCCGGAATACGTAGCAACACGTCGTCAGGGCCCGTGTGCCCCGCCTCCTTGTACGCCCTGCGGTACTCTTTCATCTGCTCGTCAAGGTAATCAATCCCACGTCCGCTTA
This sequence comes from Dehalococcoidia bacterium, assembly GCA_965219825.1. Classification (GTDB taxonomy): domain Bacteria; phylum Chloroflexota; class Dehalococcoidia; order Lucifugimonadales; family JAGWBF01; genus JAGWBG01. The sequence continues at coordinate 701,633 of OZ244792.1, forward strand.
GGAGAAAGGTCGGGTATCCCATGCTTCCTATCAGGGGGAAAGTATCTGCACTGAGGGCGGCAACGCGGGTAAGGGGATGGGGCTTCTGATAGGGTTTGGGAACCACCGTCACGTTATTGAAAGTCCAGTATTCCCCCGCATGGGAGAACGTCTCATTCTTCCATGCCTTCATGACAACTTCCAGTCCCTCGAACAGCCGGTCCCGGGTCTCGCCGTAGTCCATGTTATAGCCCTGGTAGAATTGGGTCAGAGCACTGCGTCCTAGTCCGAATTCAAGGCGGCCCTTGCTGATATGATCAAGGGTGGCAACTTCTTCGGCAAGGCGAAGGGGATTGGCCAGAGGCACCACTACCACCGCCTGCCCAATCGTAATCCTCTTGGTACGCGCAGCGATGGCACTGGCAATCATAAGTGGGGAGGACAATACGGAGCGGTCCGGGCTGAAATGGTACTCCGCTAACCACACAGAGTTGAACCCCAACTCCTCCGCCAATTCCACTGCCTGGAAGTGCTCATCGAAGGCATCAGCCTGAGTCTTGCCATCCCGCATATGGAACTCAGTGAACATCCCAAAGTTCATTTGTGTGTCTCCTTTTCCGCTAGATAGAGGCGGCGGCGCCAGCCCCTCACTTTCGGCCACTCGCCCGGTGGGAGAGTGGCGGTCGAAGGCCAGGATGATGGCTACCCTGTGCTCTCGCCTTATATGCTACTTGAAGTTTGGTATTACCTTTTCAGCGAACAGCCGCATAGAGTTCTTGACACGGTCAAACGGGATCTGCCCGCCGTGATTGAACTCCATTATCAAGCCGGATATGCCCGTCTCCTCTTCGTACTCCTGGATGCGCTCGGTAACTGCCTCCGGCGTTCCGTACATCAGCATCGTACTAAGCGCATTGTCATAGGTCTGGCTAGCCATTTCACGAATGATCTCGGCGAACCTGTTATTGGGTGCGAAGCGGGCCGTCACGCGATTGTCGTAAGCCTGCTGGTGTCTAAAGCTGTTCTCGGGCTCTGACCGGGCCTGCTCTGCGGTCTCCGCCACGTAGACGGGAAGGCGCACGTTTGCATCACCTTCACCGGGGTGACCTGCCTCTTTCCAGGCAGTCCGGTACTCTTGCAGCGACTTCTTGAGATTAGCAACGAGGTCAGCAGCGAAGAAGGAGATATTGTAACCCATCTTTCCATACAGGGCGAAGGTCTCCGGACTGACTACGGCAGCGCGAATAGGTGGGTGTGGCTGCTGGTAGGGTTTGGGCACTATGGTAACGTCATCGAAGTCCCAGTACTGGCCATGATGGGAGAAGGTCTCACTCCCCCACGCCTTGAGAACAATCTCCAGTCCTTCGAAGAAGCGGTCGCGGGACTCAGCATAGTCCATGCTAAAACCCTCATAGAACATCGTCAGCCCGCTGCGTCCTATGCCGAACTCGAACCGGCCGTTACTGATGTGGTCCAAGATAGCAGCATCCTCGGCAAGACGTAGGGGGTTTATTAAGGGCACCACAAATACCGAACCACCTATTCTTATCTTCTCGGTGCGGGCGGCGATTGCGGAGCCGATGGAGAATGGGGAGGACAGCACAGAGCGTTGGGGTGCAAAGTGGTACTCAGCCATCCAGACGGAATCCAACCCCAACTCTTCCGCATAGACCACTTCATCCAAATGCTCCACAATGGCATCATGTTGGGTCTTTCCGTCTCGTACATGGAATTCGGTGAACATGCCAAAGTCCAAGGGTGCCTCCTTTCATTCCCCCAAGTTTGGCTATATGATAGCACAAAACAGCCTCTTGAGCCTGGGAGCGATGATAATTTTATTAGATACGTCATCAAGCAGAGTAGCCATGAAGTTCCCAGCCTGACATATCACTTGAATTCCGGCACTACCTTTTCGATGAGCAGCCGCATGGAGTTAACAACGCGGCTGTAGGGTACTTGACCTCCGTAGTTCATCTCCATCACAACGCCCGAAATGCCAAGCTCTTCCTCATACTCCTGGAGACGCTCTATAACCGCATCGGGCGTGCCATACATGACTCTATGGCTCAGTATGTCATCATAGGGAAGTCCTGCCAAGCTCCTTAGTCTATCCGCAGCTTCCTGGCTGGCTGCGGCAGCGCTTAGCTCCTCTGCCAGGAATTTTATTTCCTGAATGGTGCTTATCTCGGGCTCGGAGCGGGCTTTCTCTTCGGTCTCCGCCACGTAGGCCGGCAAGCGAAGCACCACGTCACCGCTTCCGGGGTGTCCCGAGCTTTGCCACGCCTTCCGGTACTCTTCCAACCTGTCCCGAAGCTGGGCCATCGGTGTATTCGTGCCTACGAAGATAGGATATCCCATGCTTCCCATGAGAGCGTATGTGTCTGCGCTGGCCGCAGCGACCCTTGTTGGCGGGTGTGGCCGCTGGTAGGGTTTGGGAACCAGGCTTACGTTCTGGAAGGAGTAATACTCTCCTTTGTGGGAAAACTGCTCCTCCCCCCACGCCTTCATAATGACATCCAGGGACTCGAAGAATCGAGCGCGACTCTCTGTGTAAGGGATGTTGTAGCCCCGGTAAGAACGGACCACCCCACTGCGCCCTATGCCAAAGTCGAAGCGACCCCTGCTGATATGGTCCACCGTAGCGGCTTCCTCGGCGATGCGGAGGGGATTGGACAGGGGTAGCACCTGTACCGCCAGCCCAATCCTTACCCTGCTGGTGCGAGATGCGATGGCACTGGCAATAACGATGGGAGAAGCCAGAACTGAGCGTTCGGGCCTGAAGTGGAACTCCCCCAGCCACAGAGTATCAATACCCAGCTTCTCCGCCATTTCCACTTGGTCGAATGACTCCTCAAATGCTTCCGCCTGGGTCATACCTCTCCTGATACGGAAGTCCATAAACAGTCCGAAGTCCATAGTCGCCTCCCTCTGCGTGTTAAGCTTGGCTACGTCACGGCATAGATTCACACATAAGAAGCCGGAGCTAGGGCGACTTTTGGAATGGGTCTGTCAGCTCCAACTCGTCACCAATCTCTCGAAGGGCGGGCAGGACCTCCTGACCCATAAGCTCCAGGCATCGCATGGCATCCTTATGGCCGATAGAGCCATCGTTGGTCCACACCCCCAGAATCCCCGGACGAATATCCGACAGCACCTCCCGGAGCTTTCGCACCACCGTATCCGGGTTGCCGATGACCATCCGATTGGCGTCGAGAATCGCTTCGTACGTCGCAGCATCAACTCCTCCCGACCGGAAGGGGTCACTGCGAATTCGCTCCCGCATTTTGAGGTAGCGATTGTCCCTGCTGCCGTAGCCCGTGGGAAACATATAATCATTGGGAAGCGGAACACGGCCCACGCCCACGTTGCCTACCAGGAAACCCTTACCCACTTCCCTGGCCTTTTCATCGGTATCCTGCACGTGGATTCGTAGCAAATACCCGACGTGCTCAGGCCCCGGCTCATAGCCATACTCGTGGGCAGTCTCGGCATAGATGGCTTGCATATCCTGGGTCGCCTCCCGGTCCGTCTCCAGAAAGATATACGGATAACGGTGTTCGGCGCACCAGACCAGAGTTTCCGGGCTTCCGGTGCCGGGAATCCAGACCGGGGGATGGGGCTTCTGTAGGGGCAGTTCAAAGGGGTTCACCACGCGGAAGTGGTAGTGCTTACCTTCCCAGCGAAAGGGTCCGGGAGTGGTCCAGGTTTTGATAACCAGGTCGTGGGCTTCCTGGAACCGCTCCCGGTTATGCAGCGGATTGGTGTTGGTGGCAAGACTTTCGACCCCTGTCCCACGAACAAAGCCTGACACGAGACGCCCCCTGGAGATCATGTCTATCTCTGCCAGCTCCTCGGCCAGGCGCACTGGATTATCGAATATGGGCAGTGGGTTGCCAAGGAGCACAATCTTGGGCGACTTTGTAATCCGGGCAAGGATGGCGGCCTCCAGATTCATAGCCGCTCCCATGCACGTCGGGGTATTGTGATGCTCGTTGAGCATCAGGCCGTCGAACCCTATTTCCTCACAGTACTCATACTCATCCAGGTACTCGTTGTAGAGATCGGCACCTTTTTGTGGGTCAAAGTGATTGTTGGAGAAGGTTAGTCTTACTGCGCTATTGGGGCTATTCCTTACGTCATCCTCCGTATAGTGGACGTAGGCCCGCTCGGTAAACCTCATCAGAAACATGGAGGCACCTCCTGGTCATTCAAGGCTGACTTTCATGCAAAACCGACTTTCAGGTACTCATCCGAGCTTTCCGGCAAATTTCCTGGCAAATTTCCTGGCTAAAGGCTACTCCAACCCTCGGCCATTGTCAATTTTGCAGAAACTCCCCTCCTTAGGAAACCTCTGAACAAGCCCCTTCCCCCTCGATGGGGGAAGATTAGAGCCGGCCCCGTACCGGGGTACGGGGCCGGCTCTTCGCCGGAATGACGTAGGTTGTTCAGAGGTTCCTTAGATTCCCATACCATGATACCCTAGCCCAGTTACATGGAAACCCACTGCGTCTCGGTGTTGCCACAATGGCTTGTCCTCGTCTGCTCCTTAAACGCGGTGTAGGCATCAATGGTCTCCGTCCGCCCGGTATCGGTCCACGCTCCCCACGGGTCGGCTTCAGGAGTCTTTTCCCAGCCGATCCGCGTATTTCCAAGATTACTGGTAAACATTACTTGACTCCACTTACCTGGACCACAACCGACTGTGGTGCCAGTAGGCCTCCCAATGGTTGGCCATACTTCGGGGGGCGGCGGAGGTGTGTCATCGTCTGTGTCATCGTCTGTGGGGTCGTCTGTGGGGTCCGTAGGTGGAGTCGTGGTCGTGGGAGTCGTGGGAGTCGTGGGAGTAGGAGTGGGCGTAGGCGTAGTAGGCAGTGGGGCAGTATCCGGCACCCACCGAGTATCCGTACTGCCCAAAGCGGAGGTCCTCGTCTGCTCCTTCAGCCAACCAACAAAGTCGTCCTCGTCCGTAGACCCCGTGTCCGTCCACGGCCCCCACGTATCCACTCTGACAGATACCCTAGCTGTCCCCTGACCTCCCCGTGCATCAGTAACGGTCAGCACAAAGGTCAGGACCTTCTCTGCCATTGGCGCGATAAAGTTAACGTCAGCAGCAGCATAGTCGCTCAGCAGTACTCCGATTACACCAATCGGGTTCGGTCCCAAGTCCTCGTCCCACCGGTATGCAATTGGAAAATTACTGTCCTGGTCACTAGCAGACCCATGCAAGAAAACCTTCTCACCTGGCTCTACGATCTGTGTAATACCGGCATTTGCTATGGGCAATTCATTCGTGCCAAGTCCAGTCACTACGTCTACATCCACATCGTCTGTGGCCCAACCGCCATCACTGTCCGTAACCTTGAGCCTGAATGTAAGCGTTTGGGGAGCACGAAAGATACTAAACCAAAGCCAAGGTGGGATGTGCATTTGCCGTGGGTTGGGAAGGGGACTGGGAGTCCCGCAGTAGCCCTTCGGCCCTTGATTGCAGGACGGTGCGGCAGCGCCGTTTCACCTCCTCTTTCCGGCTGGCCAGCGAGGCGAGGAAGCTTCCGACCCTTTCCTGCACCAGGGACTTGGTCCCCAGGCACAGGTTCCCGGTCGCTTCCTCCCTCACCCATTCCCAGATCGCCTCATCGGAGTTGAAGTCCGGGCTGTAACCCGGCAGGTTCATCAGCCGCAGATCCAGGCCGGGTGCCCGAAGGTACTCCCGAACCGACTCGCCACGGTGCGCCGGAGCGTTGTCCCAGATCACGTTCAGCGGTCCAAGGTACCTCTCTCTCAACTGTCTCAGGAACACGGCCGATGTTTCTGAGTTGCTGTTTCCTTCCAGATCCATCCACTCCACTTCCCCGGTCTCCAGGCACACCGCAGAGTAGTAACTGGCCTTTTCGCCATAGCGCGGGCTGCTCGAGTCCACCAAGGCTGGCTCTCCCTTCAGCACCCACTTGCCCCGGAGTTCGGCGTCCGCACGGAAATGGGCCTCGTCAGCGAAGAAGATCCTGGCCCCAGACCGCCCTGCCTCGTCCCACAGGGCGGCGTACTCCGCCACGAAGGACTCCCGCTTCTGCTTCTCAGCCTTGACCAGACGTTTCTTGGGGCGCTTGAGCACGAATCCCAGACGGTGGAGGTAGTTCAGGCAACTGCTGCGGCTCAGGCTGATGCCCAAACCTTCCAGGACAAACTGCCGTACCACTTTCCAGTTCCAGTTGGCCAGTTCGATGCCCGATGTGGCGGGCATCTCCTGCACCGCTGCCCTCAACTTCCCCTGCTGCGCCTCGCCGAGGGCCGGGGGGACCCCCCGGACTGCTCGAAAATCAAGGTTGCGGGACCGCCTTCGCCGAAGGCGGCGGCCCATCGGCCAATGGTGTGGGGGTCCCGTTCCAGGGCCTCGGCCACCGCCGAACCCGTCCAGCCTTGGGCCAGCAGCAACAGGGCGTACCACCGTTCCCGCTCCCGCGGCGTCGGCGACCGAATCATCCGCCAGCGCAAATCCCTGGCATCCATCTGCCACTGTTCGAGGAATCGCTCAATCTCCCTCACACCCATCACCAACCCCTTTCTCACTCCAAGACGGATTAACCCAACTCCCCTACAACTTTACCCCATCCTTCTGCGCATTTCACCTTGGCTTTGGTTTAGGAAGAACACACTTAGCAACCTTTGCGTTCGGATTCGTGATGGTCACTGTATCCCCACTCACCTGACTCCACTGGTAGTAAAAGACATTCCCACTATCCTGGTCGCTAACAGAAGCGACTAGAGTGATAGTATCCCCAGGCCCCACATTCCGCGCGTCCCCCGCATCAACGACCGGAGGATGATTGCCAAAAGTAATGCCCAACAGCCGCTCTGCGATGGATGCGGGGAACCCGAATCCCCTGCGCTCATCACCGCTGCTGGCCGCTAGAATGCAGGACATCTTGTACCGGTTTTCCGTCCCCGGCACTTTGGCGAGACACGCCGCCCCTGAATCACCTTTTTTAATACCAGTATTGTCGGTAGGTTCAAAGACGGTCAAATTCTTGTACTCTACGCCACTTAAAATTCTCCGCTCGTTGATAGCCCTGACGGCAAGCGTGTGTATGCCGCTTCTCGCACCCACCATCGTAAGGATCATGGGATTGCCGGGGTCCTGGGGATAAATCGTAGGGTCGACAACGCCCGGGATAACCACCTTCGAGCCGTGAGGGTGCTCATGCAGTAAAAAGTCGGTGGTCACTGTGGAATCAATGTCACATATGGCAAAGTCACCTTCGTGAATACCTGTACTTGACCTTGCCGTCCAGACCAGAATGTCCCCAATCTTCTTGCTTTCGGTCGGGGTGTATAAGATTGCGTTCTCATCACAAAGTTTTTCCAGTTCAGACTCCGCGACAAGCTCCTGGTACATATCCACAGTAAGGGTAGGATTAAGCTCATCGCAGGCGGCCATAACATGGGCGGCAGTCACGAGCACCTTTTTCCCATTGCGCCACGCCACTCCCGTTAATGTGCCTGCTCCGACAGGTTTTAGAGTATCCCCAACGGGTTGCACACTTTGTATGGTTATCCCGCTTGTAAGCGGCCTGTGCTCATCGTTATGGGTCCCCATCAAATTGATGGTTGTCAGGGTCTCCTGTCTAATCTCCGTCGGGACACCATCAAGCAGTTCGGGTATCCGGTCCGCCTCGGGCAAGGCGCTCTGATTAACTCTTGCCCTAACATAAACGATGATGCCTATTAGTGACCTCCATCCCCCAGTCGCGTCCTTTAAATATCCTTCACCAACAGCATGAACGTTGGGTTGCCGCCAGAACTTGGCGTCGTTCTGTAGCCGTACTTGGTGGATGCGCTCTGCGGTAAGATTGGGAGTTGCCATGTGTTTCTCCTTTCTATTTATGGGTTTCTTCTTGCAAGCAATCTGAGTAGCGGTTGTTCGAGAACGTTGGATGAAAGATGATCGGAAAGGTCGGCTCTTCCTGGACCTGCACCGGGACACCCTCAAGGCAGTCCGGTGCCCGGTACTCGCCTGGCCGCGTGTTCTTCCTTATTTTGCACACAACAACGACGATGGCATCGGCTCTGCCATCGGTAACATCTCCTACGCGGTTTCCGTACTCGTCCATCAAATGGCCTTTAACGACTGCAACAGTGTTGGGCTCACGCCAGAGCTGGCCCTTATACTTGTCGAACACCTCACTTATATGTTCTTGTGAGTCTGCCCTACACGAAGGAATTGTCACAGGCACAGGGGTGGCAGTTGGCGATGAGCAGGCTACCGTCACCGCCAGGACGGCGACAGCGCAAATGAGAACCGACAGAAGCCTGAACGACAAGTTTCGCGTATTCATGATTCACCTCCTTAGCCTGATCATGTTACACAAAACTCCCCTTGCTGTCGAAATACTGCGCTCTCTTCGCCCTGGCTGCTTGCTTCGTCCTGTCATGGTGCCACGGCTGATTATATCCAGCCCACCGCTGTCGTTGGGCTTGGCCGTCCTTATCCAACGCCGGCCCTGAGGGGCCTGTGTTCGTGAAAAGTGTCGCTCATTAGCTTCCTCCTGATTTATAGATATTGGATTATGAACCCCTCTACAACCTGGACGGGGATACCTTCGAGGCAGTCGGGGATCCTCTGCTCCTTGGGAAGAGAGTCCGGGTCCACCCAGGGGTAGACATGAATAACAATGCCCGATGCATCGGCGGGTTGCCCATCCTTGGAGTAGAACCCCCCGATACCGTGGTAGGTGCCGTTGGGATAGCTTAAGATGAGGGACGCGTACTTCTGGAATACCTCTCGTACGCGCTCCAGCGTAACGTTATCGGCACACTCCGGGGCAGTGAACGTGTTGGCACGGAGCGTGGAAGGGCGGTGCTCCAGAATCTGGATAGGGATGCCTTCGAGGCAGTCGGGGAGCCTGTACCTCCTGGGGAGAGAGTCCGGGTCCACCCAGGGATATATCATAATACGAATGCCCGGTGGACTGAGGGAGTATAGATGCAAATCCCGAAACCCCCATGTGCCCTGGTGGGTGCTGTTGGGATAGCTTCTGAGGAGGGACTCGTACTTGTCGAATACCTCTTTCACGCGCTCCTCTGTTGCATTGTTATCAGCACACTCCGGTAGTATGAACGTGTTGGCACGGAGCGTGGGCACGGGCGTGGGGTCTGGGTTGTACGGGCCCTGGAACAGGGAGTCATATACCGTCTGCACGGGAACGCCGTCCAGACATCTCAGCGTCGTTACCTCATAGTCGCCTCGCTTGCGGTAACCATCAATCTGCATCGTCCAATTCCGGATGACAATGCCATAGACCCCCTCAATCCACTCTCCGTTCTCGTCCCACAGATTGTTCAAGTTGACCGCGGTACCTTCGGAAATAAGCGATACGTAGTGTTGAAGCCAGACCTCCTTTGCGGCGTCAAATGAGTTGTAGTGTTCACACGCCATATAGGCAGGCGTGGGCGGGGGAGTCCCAGGCGTAGGCGTGGCCGACGCGCAGGCCGCCAGCAGCAGGACGGCAGCCGCACAAATGAGTACCGCCAGAATCCTGAACGATGATTTCCTCGTATCCAAGATTCACCTCCTTATCCCTTAGTCTTGTTTCAGAACGTCGTCAGCACTCATAGAGGATGTTAGTACGTTAGTTCTGTCCATGTCAGCCCCCTACTGACATGTCGAGCCTTTTGTGGGGACGGCCATCCCGTTCTTACCCGCAAGCCGCTCACTAGCGATCTGTGTAGTTTATCCGTCTTCCCCATTATCTTCCTCTGCCCCACAAATCCTTCGCTGGTTAGTATCGGTACGCCCATCTCTATTCTCCTCTTCACACAAGATCCCTCTCTGCCTGCCGACCTGTCTGCCGCCAGGCAGGAGCATCGGCGCAGGCAGGCGCTCGGAATGACAGGACCATTTTTAGATGCGATTGCCTTGCGCTTCAGGAAAAAATGGGGCATAACTTCTCTTGCGAACAACCTCAGGCTCTCAGAGGGAATGGGGTCAGGGAAGAGGAGGAAGAAATAGGTGATGCCGTCATCCACATAGGTTTTTATCCGCTCCACACACTGCTCAAGCAGGAGGAGGAACCCGTCCCCAGGGTCGAGGACATGGGGGTCAACGAAGCCTTCTCCATCCTCGATAAAGCCCTGAACCGGAAGGCATCCCGGCGAGACCCCCAGGGGATCGTCAGGCGGTGAAGGGGGAGAGCAGATTGGGGCTGCGCCGACATGATCTCGTTGACATCCATGAACGCATCGAGGGTTCCGGTAAACACCGAGATTGGCAAGGTCTGTATGGACAACGACCATAGGTGAAGGATTGGATAATCGTCGGGGCCCGCTCTTGAATGAGCTCCCTGACCCGTGCTTTGATGGCGTCACGGTCCATGACACTCTCCACTATAAAGTGAACCGGATTATAGCAGGGCTCCGAAGGCAGGGCTCATCCGCAGCGACAATCATAGTGCTGCAAACGCTCGGCTTAGATCAGCCGCGAGGTCTTCGGCGTCTTCACAGCCGACGCTCATCCGGATGAACCCTTCGGGGACTTCATCGCCGCCCCAGCGCCCACGCCTTTCCGCAGTGGTATGGACGCCCCCGAAGCTCGTGGCTTCCCAGACGAGCGTGCTGGCCCGGAGAAAGCGATCGGCCTTCTCACGAGATTCTAGGCAGAAGGTAACGATCATACCGAAGCGGGACATTTGTCTCGTAGCGACTTCATGTGCAGGGTCTGACGCCAACCCAGGATAGCGCACCATTGATGCTTCCGGCCTTGACAACAGGAACTCGGATATGGCCAGGGTGTTGATGCACTGCCGCTCCAACCTTACGTCCAACGTTGCCAATGAACGGTGAGCCAACCATGTCTCCATAGGCCCAGGAATAGAACCCGTCTGACTGCGCCATGCCCAAAGTCGCTCCGCCCACACGGGATCTTTTGCAGCCACATGGCCAAGGAGGATGTCACTATGCCCAGTCATACCTTTGGTATCAGAAGCAAGCGAAAAGTCCGCTCCCAGCTCCAGTGGCCGTTGTCCGAGTACGGTGGCGGTGGTGTTATCGACCACCACCAGCGCCCCAGCTTCATGGGCCGCACGAGCCATGTTTTTGATATCACACACGTCTAGTCCAGGATTGGTCGGAGACTCCAGCCACACTAGCTTCGCATCGCGAACCAGCGATGCCTGCACATCGCTGGCAGTTGGAGCTAGGCGAAGTTCCACACCGAGCCGCTCAGAAAAATCGCTGGCTAATGAGCGGGCCGCGTAATAGCCATCAGAAGGCATGACTACCGTGTCACCCCTTGATAGCGCGACGGCTAGCATGGCTGTAACTGCGGCCATCCCAGAGCTAAACAATACCGTCGGCCCTCCTTCCAATTCCCCGAGAGCCTGCTCGTAAGCCGACCATGTGGGGTTGTCATTCCTTCCATACTGGTATGGCGAATTCAATGGGTCCCCACTGAGATGGTACGGCGCCGCAAACGTGGGGCCTGGCAAAAACGGTGCGCCTTGTTGCACCTGTGGAAGTCCCGCATGAAGAACTCGCGTAGCGTCGCGCATATTGCCTCCCTTAACCGAGGTTACGTCAATAGGTGTGTAAACGAGATCAGGTGGCGACCTTCTCTTCTGACCATTACAGACCTCCATCAACGATGATTTAGGCCAGTAACCCAATTATAACAAAAGCAGCAGGAACCAACACGGAAACCTCCTCGTGGCTTTGGATTAGGCTCACTCTGCCACAAGCAGGCCATCGCCAACAACAGGATGGCGACAGCATAAATGAGGACCAACAGAAGCCTGAACGACGATTTCCTCGTAACCAAGATTCACCTCCTTATCCCTTAGTTTTGTTTCAGAACGTCGTCAGCACTCATAGAGGATATTAGTACGTTAGTTCTGTCCATGTCAGCCCCCTACTGACATGTCGAGCCTTTTGTGGGGACGGCCATCCCGTTCTTACCCGCAAGCCGCTCACTAGCGATCTGTGTAGTTTATCCGTCTTCCCCATTATCTTCCTCTGCCCCACAAATCCTTCGCTGGTTAGTATCGGTATGCCCATCTCTATTCTCCTCTTCACACAAGATTCCTCTCTGCCTGCCGACCTGTCTGCCGCCAGGCAGGAGCTCGGAATGACAGGACCATTTTTAGATGCGATTGCCTTGCGCTTCAGGAAAAATGGGGCATAACTTCTCTTGCGAACAACCTCAAGCTCTCAGAGGGAATGGGGTCAGGGAAGAGGAGGAAGAAATAGGTGATGCCGTCATCCACATAGGTTTTTATCCGCTCCACACACTGCTCGGGCGTCCCCGCAACAGCCTTGGCCAGCGACGCTCTATAGGCATCAATACCCAAATTCGAACCGGCCGCTCCTTCGGAGACCATTCTATCGAACTCCTCGCTGCTCTCCGCAATCAAAACCCGGGTGTTATGGCTCACCTCAATCTGCGAAACATCGCGCCCGATCTTCTTACAGTGTTCTCCAAGAATAGCCAGCTTTGCTTTATGCTCCTCCAGGCTCATTTCGAAACCCATGTTACAGATATCGGCACATCCTGCCACCGCTCTCAGAAGGTACGTCTCGCCACGCCCGCCCACCAGAATGGGTGGCCGTGGACTTTGAACGGGTTTGGGATCATTTCTCGCCCGGTCCAGAGTATAGTAGCGTCCCTCGAAGCTGACTTCAGGCTCACTCCATAGCAGCTTGATTATTTCGACGGACTCCTCAAGCATCTTGACTCGCACCGACGTGGGGGGATATGGAAATCCCGAGGCTATATGGTCGGACTCTCCTCCACCTGCGCCTATGCCGAGCTCCACCCTCCCACCGCTGATGACATCCAAAGTAGAGCTCATCTTGGCAAGGAGGGCCGGGGACCGGTACAGGTTGGCTAACACCATAGGTACGAGCCTAATCCGCTCCGTCTTCGCCGCCAGGGCGGAGAGAGTCGTCCAGCATTCCAGTGTTGGCACGTTTAGTAGGTCGTAGAGGGAGGCTGCGTGGTATCCCAACCTGTCGGCCTCGGTCCAGATGCGCTCCAAGGACTCGTAGCTGTACCCGCTTTGGTGTATACGGACGCAGAACTTGACTTCCTTACCTTTCATACGTTTCATCTCCTCTTGCCTGCGAGGTGGTCCAGGGCTTGGCCGGATAGGTACATTCTATAATGGCTGACTATTGTGTGCCAGCCAGGTCCGGATTCCACAGCCCTGCACGCCACCCCGGACCCACCTTGACACGCTGGCCCGCACGGGTACAATCAACCCATAGTCTCTTGTGCTTCCAACCGGAGAAGGAGCCACGCCATGCAGGTCACACCCCACGTGCATAGACTCCATATAGCCGAGGACGCCAATGATGGCGGTATTATGCACCCAGGGGGGTCTAACATCTACTTCGTGGGCGATCCATTGCAGGAGATGGTGGTCATAGATACCGGCGAGCACTACAGGGAATGGACACGCCGAATCCTGGAATTCTATACCGAGTTGGGGTCTCCTCATATCAGCGCAATAGTCATTACCCACGGACACGGCGATCACATTGGAGGGCTGGACCGGCTCCAGGAGAGAATGAATTGCCCGGTGCGGTGCCACCCCAAACTTGCGGATAGATTGGGGCACATCCTGGGGCAAGAGACCGTTCTCAAACTGAGCTCGCGGGAGGTGATAAAGACAGGAGGCGGCGTGACGCTGCGGGCCATATTTACTCCAGGCCACGAAAATGATCACGTATGCTATTATCTCCCCGGAGAACGGGTTATGTTCAGTGGCGACACTATACTTGGAGCCTCTTCTTCGACCGTAAGCAACCTGTACAACTATATGAGGTCATTGGAGGTGCTGGCAAAGTATCGCCCAAAGACCATCTGCCCGGGCCACGGTCCGGTAGTGACGGATGCGGCTTCACGGATACGGTCCTACATCGCCCACAGGCAGGAAAGGGAGCGGCAAGTAATCGCCGCCCTGGAGAAGGGAATCACCAACGTTGACGACATAGTGCGGTACGTCTACCCACGTAATCTTCACAAGGGACTTCGTGGGGCGGCGGCGAGAAATGTGCTGACACACCTGGCCAAGCTCAAGCGAGAGGGCCGTGTGGCGGAGACACCGGCCACCTATACCCTACCCAGGGGTTGAAAACAAGAAATTTACGTGTCCGCTTGTAGTTATTAAAACTAGGCGGTACAATGTAAGGGCCAAAACCGGGCCTGTCCAAGGGGTACCGATTGACCACAGGAACCCAGCATAGAGATCGCACAGATTGACCGCCAATCCGTCATCCGGGACACACAGGTGAGAAATGCCGAAGGTCAAGGTTAACGACATTGAGATGTACTACGAAGTACATGGGTCAGGTGCCCCGCTGATATACATCGGGGGGGCGATAAGCGATCTGCGATCGGCCTCAATGGCCCGGAATCCCCTTGTGGACCACTTTCGTGTGCTTGCCTTTGACCAGAGGGGCCAAGGTCAGACGGACGCCCCCGACGTGCCCTACACGACCGCCATGCTGGGCGACGACGCTGCGGGCCTTATGGAAGCCACCGGATTCAGCCCGGCACTAGTAGTGGGGGTCTCTTTCGGAGGTATGGTAGCCCAGGAGTTGGCGTTGCGGCACCCTGAGAAGGTGTTGGTACTTACACTGTGCTGCGCCAGCAGTGGAGGGGAAGGGGGTGGAGCCGTAGACTTCGGCCCTGTCCTCATGAATCCCAACCGGAGCCATGACGAAAATATCATGGCATTCCTGGCCCTTGGAGATAGCCGGCGCACTCCCGAGTACGCGGCCTCCCATCCCGAGGAGATGCGAAGGATGGCCGAGGACTACAAGCGGGACCGTGAAGCGTACCCTCCCAATCCTGTGGGACTAGCCCGCATCGTAGAGGCCCGTCAGTCCCATAACACATACGACCGCCTGGGTCAGATAAACGTACCAACGATAGTCTTGGGCGGCAAATATGACGCACAGCAGCCCCCTGAGAACCAGGAGCGCATCGCAGCAGCCATCCCGGGCGCTGAGCTTTACATGTTCGAGGGGGGACATTCCTTCCTCAGCCAGGATAAGGATGCTGCCTACGGGACCATCATCAACTATTTGAGAGGCTACCTCAGTCAGCCGATGTTCGGCTCAGGGGTATCCGGACTCTGACCCTTGTACCATGGCAAGTCTTTGCCCTTAAGGCCAGGACGATTGAGTGCCTGAAGCAAGAACAGGAGGACATCCCATGAGAGTGATTGACGCCATATCGGAGATACTGAAACGCGAGGGCGTGGAGTACCTTCCATGTTTCCCCACCACACCTGTAATCGAGTCTGCCGCCGGAGCAGGCATAAGACCCATTGTTTGCCGACAGGAACGCGTTGGCGTAGGTATTGCTGATGGATTCGCCCGAGTCACCAATGGACGCCCACCCGGTGTGTTCGCCATGCAGTACGGACCGGGTGCTGAGAACGCCTTTTCCGGGATAGCAACTGCATATTCCGACTCCGTACCCATGTTGGTGCTCCCCCTGGGTCACCCAATGGAAAGGGCGGGCATTCTGCCCCACTTCAACTCCAGGCGCGTCTACGACCCGGTGACCAAGTCGGTTGAGGAGGTCAACACAGTGGAGCGGGTGTCCGAGATTATGCGCCGTGCCTTCAGCACCTTGAAAATGGGCCGTCCCGGGCCGGTCATGGTGGAGATTCCGGCGGACATAGCCCTGCAAGAGGCTGACGAGTCTGCATCTTTGTACCAGCCGGTGAAGGTTACCCGCTCTGCCGCCAACCCCAGAGACATAGACGAGGTTGCACGGGTCCTGCTGGATGCCCGCTCACCGGTGATACACGCCGGCCAGGGTGTGATGTACGCCGAGGCCACGGAGGAGTTGAAGCAGTTGGCCGAGCTATTGCAGGTCCCTGTAATGACCACCCTGGCGGGCAAGAGTTCCTTCCCAGAGGACCACCCCTTGTCCCTGGGCACCGGAGCGGCCACCTCAGCCGGACCCGTCGTCCAATTTGTCAGTAAGGCCGACGTAATCTTCGGTATAGGAACCAGCTTCACCAAACACGGTATGACCTTGACCATCCCTCCCGGCAAGGTGATGATTCAGGCCACCAACGATGATAGGGATATTAACAAGGACTACGGCATAGACTATCCCATCATCGGTGACGCCAAGCTGGTGCTGGGGCAACTTATAGAGGCGGTTAAAGACCGTCTGGGGAGCAATAGCCGGGATGGTGACGGCGCTATGGCCCGGGAGGTCAAGACGGTAAAGGATGCGTGGCTTAGTGAGTGGATGCCCAAACTCACCTCCGACGAGGTACCCATGACTCCATATCGGGTCATCTGGGAGCTGATGCAGACTGTGGACCCGGCCAACGCCATCGTCACCCACGACTCGGGAAGTCCCAGAGACCAGATGGTGCCCTTCTACCGGTCATCGGTGCCCCGGAGCTATCTGGGCTGGGGCAAGTCCCACGGCCTGGGCACCGGTCTGGGGCTTGCCATTGGTGCAAAACTGGCAGCCCCGGATAAGCTGGCTATCCATTGGATGGGCGACGCTGCTTTTGGTATGGTTGGCCTGGATTTTGAGACCGCCGTACGAAGCGGCCTGCCCATACTGGCAATCGTCTCAAACAACTCAACAATGGCAGCCGAGACACGGTCAATGCCCATCTCCCATGAGCTTTACAAGACCAGGGACCTGGGTGGCAACTACGCAGATATGGCCACGGCGATGGGTGGCTACGCAGAGCGGGTGGAGAGTCCGGCAGAAATCAGCCCGGCTATTCAGCGCGCCCGCAAGGCGACGGAGAACGGGCAAGCAGCCTTGCTGGAGTTTATCACCTGTGAGGAGACGGCTGCCTCCCACAGGCGGGCTTTCGGATAGATTCCATCCCCGCCCTGACCTTCAGCCACTAGGGGGAAGGTCAGGGCGGAGATAATTCCCTCGCCTCAGCCCTCTCTCATCAGGGGAGAGGAGGTCGCCTGAGACGCCATTTTCGGAGGAATTTCCTGATAAGGAGGCAGAGGAATGGCTGACAAGGAAATAGCTTTGATGGCCCACCTGATGCGTCGTGCCGGATTTGGAGCAACCCGAGATGAGTTGGAAGCCCGCGTGGTGAGAGGGTACGAGGCGACAGTAGAGGAGCTTTTGCACCCCGAAGGTCAGGATCCCGTAGATAGATACGTGTTTCTCCGGTATCAACCCGGATTCTGGAAGCCGGTTACGTCTCCGGGCATGGGCAGCGCCACGTGGCTTTACCACCTGACTAACACAAGGGCACCACTGGAAGAGAAGGTGGCCCTCTTGTGGCATCACGTGTTCGCCACCGGGCAATCTAAGATTGATAACTACGACGAGATGACCGACCAGATAGACCTGTTCCGCGAGAAGGGGATGGGGAACTATCGGGAGTTGCTCATGGAGGTATCCAGAAATCCTGCTATGATATACTGGCTGGATAACTGCGATAACCACGCATACGCAGTAAACGAAAACTGGGGTCGCGAGCTACTAGAGCTATTCAGCATGGGTGTGGGCAACTACACCGAGGATGACGTACAGGAGTGCTCAAGGGCCTTCACCGGCTGGACCATCGCAGCCAAGCTCCCCAGGTTCCCCTACAACCGGTTCGACTGGGAGTTCGAGTACAAAGAAGAGGACCACGATAACGGCGAGAAGACGTTCCTGGGCCATACGGGGAACTTCAACGGAGAGGACATCATAGATATAATCTGCCAGCAGCCGGCCACAGCCCGGTTTATCTGCCGTCATCTGTACAATTTCTTCGTGGCCGACGAGCCCCAGGTGCCATCCTGGTCGGTGATTCCACCGGAGGATCCGGAAGCTATAGAAACCCTGATAAAGGCATTCACGGAGTCCAATTACGACATTCGCTCCACGCTCCGGGTCCTATTTAACTCCGACTTCTTCAAGGAGGCCCGCTTCGCAAAGGTAAGGAGTCCCGCCGAGCTGGTGGTAGGCACTTTGAGACTGGTGGGCGGGGCCGAGTTCCCCGGACCGGGCATCGGCGAGATGTCGCGACAAGCCGGTTACATGGGACAGGATATGCTGAACCCACCCAGTGTAGAGGGCTGGCACACCGGAGCGGAGTGGATAAATAGCGGGACACTGATGCGGCGAGTTAATTTCGCCGCCGGCATGATTGCCGACGTGAGTCGCCCAGGGGTCCAGGCTATCATCAACAGGGTGAGAGCGCAGGGGGAGCTATCCCCCGAGGGTCTCGTGGACACTTGCCTTGATTTGATGGGGCCGCTGGATGTAAACCGGGAGACTCGACAAGAATTGGTAGACCACTCAGCAGAGGGCGGCACACTTCGCTGGGGTTCTGAGCAAGAGTCCGGTTCCTCCACTCACAGGGTTACGGAGATGCTACAGCTAATAGTTGCGTTGAGGGACTATCAGTATGTATAAGAGGCAGCGTACCCCTTATCACAACGTCCGTTGACACCCGATAACTCTGTGTATATGATTGGCGCCAAGGTTGGAATTCAGTTCGGTGATAGACCGAGGTGGGAAGCATGAAAAGGTTTCGGTTCATCGACAGTGACGCTCACATATTCGAGCCCGAGGACATGTGGGACCGGTATCTCGAGCCCAAATATCAAGGTGTAATCCGCTCCATCGTCAGGTATGAAGGTGATCCCCTGGCCTTTTACGAAAAAATCGAAGTGGCCGGATACACTATCCCTAATGATGGCAGGGACCCGAGGAATCCCCATCCGGAAGGCGCAGAGCGGGCGGTATTGCCCGGCCTGGGGGACGCCTATGAAAAATATGCCAGGGACAATTTTCCACCCCATATCTATCAAGAGGCCATGGATGCCAGCGGGATAGACTACATGGTTATTTACCCCACTGTAGGCCTCTTTTCTACGGCGATCCCTTCCCTGGATGCCCCCACTGCGGCGGCCATACGGAGAGCTTATAACAACTGGCTGTACGACTTTTGCCGTGAAGCAGGTGGACGGGTGTTCGGGGCAGCCTCCCTGGACCTGCGTGACCCCGAGGAGGCGATCAGGGAAGCTCGCCGCTGTGTCAAGGACCTGGGCTTTAAGGCGGTACATATCAACCCGACGCCAGTTGGTGAATACCGTATCTACGATGCTTACTATGATCGCCTATGGGCTGAGATCGCTGATCTTGATTTGCCGGTGGGTATTCACGTAGGAGCGGGTAATCCGTGCGATGTTATGCTGTACCACTATCTTCCCGGCCTTCAGCTCACACAGGTGACAGTGGCCTTCACGATAGGCAACATGCTTACCAGCGCTGCCTTTATTATGGGTGGAGTGCTGGAGCGCCATCCCAAGCTGAGGTTGGTGCATCTGGAGTCTGGAGCGGGCTGGGTAGCCTTCTGGATAGACCGCCTGGCCGCGGGTGTACAAGGCGGTTTCCGAGACGTGGAGAAGTCTGGCCTGAAGCTAACCCCTTTAGAATACTTCCAAAGACAGTGCTACATATCTGCTGACCAGGATGACCCTGGAATCAAACAAGTCATTGATGTCCTTGGCGATGACAACATTGTCACAGGGACAGACCTCAGCCACCCAGAAGGTCGAAGATATGGCAAGGCGATCAAAGACCTTCTGGAGCTTCCTGGAGTCTCGAAGAAGAGCAAGCGGAAAATCATGTGGGACAACGCCCTCAAACTCTATCCGATTACACCGGCGCCGGTGCCCTCACTGGCTAGAGACCGGAGTGGTGTACCGGTTTGACCCCGGTTTGACCCAATGTATGTGGGGGTATTGCCGGGCCCGAATTGGCCCAACGCCTCTTGTCCCCTTCAGAGCAAGAGGGGTCAAGGCCCCTTTTCATCTTTGGACGGATGCCTAAAACAAGGGGAGGTGAAGAGATATGCTTACGCAAATAGTGGCAGGGCGAGTCTACGACTTCAGCCACGTGGTAGGCAGATGGGGAGAGGGTCTGGGATTTAGCGGCCCAGTGAAAGCGGTGCTGGGTGAGGGCGACCTCATTTACGTATTGAACCGTGGATATGAAGTTGTCCCAATTGTCCCCTGGAACCGCGCAGGGAGGACCCTGCGAGTGAATATGCTTAATATTGGAAAGGTGCCGGGCGACGAGGAGCTTGTGGGGGAATTCAGCAAGTATGGTGACACCCCCGGACAACTCATCTGGCCCGCCGGAATAGCTCTCGATAGCCGGCAAAACGTGTATGTCACCGATGAATGGATGAACCGGGTCTCCATTTTCGACAGGGAAGGCAACTTCCTCAGGCTCTGGGGATCACCAGGAGAAAGCGACGGACAATTTAATCGTCCCTCCGGCATCGTCGTGGACGGGGAAGACAATCTCTATATTGTGGATACTTTCAACAATCGTGTTCAGAAGTTCACCGGCGAAGGTAAGTACCTGTCCCAATGGGGTATTCCCGGAAGTGGCGAGGGAGAGTTCCAAATTCCCTGGGGAATTACCACAGACATCCAGGGGAACGTGTACGTCGCCGACTTCAATAACCATAGAGTGCAAAAGTTCACACCGGATGGAGAATACCTGGCCCAGTTTGGTAGCTATGGGTCTGGACGTGGAGAACTGAACCGTCCTTCGGACGTGGCTGTAGACCCGGATGGGGACGTGTACGTGTGCGACTGGGCCAACAATCGGGTACAGGTCTTTGGGCCGGAAGGTCAGTACATTACCGGCTTCACCGGAGATGCCCAGGAACTATCAAAATGGGCAAAGATGACTGTAGATGCAAGCCCGGAAACCATCAAACGTCGTCGTGAAGTCAGGAGCCTTGAGAGCGAGTGGAGATTCGCTTTCCCCACAGGTGTGACCTTCGACCCCAAAAAGAACCGGCTTATCGTTGCCGATAGCCAGCGACACCGGCTTCAAATATACAACAAGGTACAGGAATACTTGGAACCTCAGCGTGCCCTGTAATCTGAGAAATGACAGAGGAGCAGTACATTCAGATGGCCCAGGACCATCCTAACATGCTATGTTCGGAGGTCCCGGTAGAGATTCTGGAGGCGTCTTCCTATGCCGGGGGTGAGCCAACGGGGTTCTTGAACGAATTCTTCGCCGCCGGATACAAGGAATGGCTCCTGAATAAATACGGACAGCCAATTCGGCACCCAAGAGAAATTATCAACACCACGGTCATTTTGCTGTGGCTGAGGGCTTGCCGTCTGTACACCAGCAAGCTGCTGGACCGCCCCGATCTCGATTGGGATAAGCCGTTCTTCTCCGACGAAGAATTATACGACTAGAAACCAATGGTACAGACAGCTAGAAGGCTTGTAAAATAAGGCAACAAGGAATTATCATATCATTGCTATGGACGCAAGCAGAGCAAGATACAGATTTGGCGCTATATCCAGGATTGAGCCTGAGGCTATAGGAGTCCCGGGCCAAAGGACCTTTAGGCTTATCCTGGAGTCGGGTCCCGGATCGGCGTTCCTGTGGCTGGAAAAGGAGCAGCTTTCCCAGCTGGCCATCTACATTCAGGAAATCATCTCGTCTTTACCAAGCGGCACCCCAAAAGGGGAAAGTGAGGCTCCGGAACCCCCGTGGGACGGAGGAATCAATACCGTGGACTTCAAAATCGGTAGGCTGGCCCTGGGACACGACACCTCCAGCAACTGTTTCCTGGTTATAATCCACGACATGGAAGAAACGGATGAAAACTCTCCCACGTTGAGTTGCTGGCTCACTTTGAGCCAGGGCGAGGAGTTGGCAAAGGAGGCTCTGAAAGTCTGCGCGGCAGGAAGGCCCCGATGCCACCTCTGCGAGCAACCTATTAACCCGGATGGACACATGTGTGTCCGGGCAAACGGCCACGCTCCCCTCCAAGACTGAGGCTGGCCGGACCACACGGATTCGAAACGCCCGTGCTCTCGCAGCAAGAAACTCTCCAGCTACTCCGGCATGGACTAATCTCTGACCTCCAGTTGTCCCGGCTGGGATCTAACTACACCTTTCTGGTGAAAGTAGATGACGGTTCCAGGCAGTGCAGAGCCGTGTACAAACCCAGGGACGGCGAGGCCCCCCTTTGGGACTTCCCCAGTGGGACCCTCTACAAACGCGAGTACGCTGCTTATCTCTTCAGCCAAATTCTGGGGTGGGACTTCATACCCCTGACTATCATAAGAGATGGTCCGTATGGTGTGGGATCTCTACAGCTTTTTGTGGAGCACGACCCCCGCATCAACTACTTCTCGATCCGAGAGTCCGAATCCGAAAGCGATGCGTTGAGAGTGATCGCATGTTTCGACCTGGCGGCTAACAACACAGACCGTAAGGCCTCCCATTGTATTCAGGGGGACGATGGGAAGATATGGGGCATAGACCACGGCCTCACCTTCCACTCTGTCGTCAAGGTAAGGACGACGATCTGGGACTTCGCCGGCGAGCCCATCCCCGACCCACTTCTGAATGACCTTTCAGCTTGCCAGGAGAAGCTGAAAAACCCCAGGGGGAGGATTCGGGAGTTGGTGCGCCTCCTGTTGAAGGAAGAGGTGGCTTCACTGGACCAAAGGATAGCTTGGCTGCTTGATATGCGCGAGTACCCTGGGCTGGGACGACAACGCCGTTAGCAGAATCAATCTAATCCGAATAGGGCATGGACAATCGCATTTTACGGACAACGCATATCCCTAAGCCCCAATTCAAAATTTAGGGCCATTGCGCCACGCTAAGCTACATTGTAAACTTTGTGCTGATGAAGAGTGCGGGCAAATGTAAATTCTGCACGAATTGTGGCAGCGCCCTTGCGTAGAATGATTCAATAAACATTGTCGTTTGAGCGTTGACCGGTACTGAAGGTGTAACCCAAATCTATGGCCAAGGAAGTCCAAGTATGAAATGTCCTACCTGCGGAGCGGAGAACCCGCCCGAAACCGAATATTGCTCTAATTGTGGTGTCCCGCTTGAGTCCCGGTCTGAAGGTGGACAGCCTGTGCTCTACTGTACCAACTGTGGGACGGAGAACGCTCATGGGGCAACGTCCTGCGTGAACTGTAGTGCACCTTTGCAAGCTCTACCGGAAAGAGACGCACCGTCGGACGGCGGGATCCAAGGGCCAGAATATTTACCGATAACGGGTGTCTTTATACCCAGGAATCTGGACGGTCTGCTGGGGGAAACATTCAAGGTGTACCGAGGCGGCTTTTGGCGCTTCTTTCTCATTGCACTGGTTGCCCAGGTCCCTTCTCTCATCGGACAGATAGTTCCAATACACTGGGGAGCGACTATACCGTTCTTTGTAGTCGGCTATGTAATGACAATCCTTGCGGCCGGAGCGACAACCTTTGCCGTGGCATCCCAGTACCTGGGGAGGGAGACCACTATCAGCCAATGCTACGCGAGGGCCTGGAATAGGGTGCTGTCTTTGCTAGTCAGTACCCTATTTTTCATCCTAGCCTCAGCTATCCTTATAGCATCTGTCATTGGGATTCCCCTGTTCTTTTACATCCTGGTGCGCTGGTTTTTCTATACTGAGGCCATAATTATAGAGGGCAGGAAGGGTCCCAGGGAGGCGCTGGGCCGTAGTCACGAGCTAGTGCGCGGAAGCTGGTGGCGTGTTTTCGGAATTGCCGTGGTCTTCGTGGTGCTACTTGTGATAGTAGGTCTGGTCGCCAGCGTACCTGGGTCTATCGCGGCAAACTACAACCCCATCGCGGGGAGTGTTCTGCTCTCCGTCTTTGGCAGTGCCGTGACGCCGATGGGTTTCATCGGTGCCGCACTGGTCTATTTCGACTTGCGCATCAGGAACGAGGGCTACACGCTTGGGACGATGGCATCGGAAATGGACGCTTGAGGGATCGGGCAATTTACATAGATGGGGTGGCATGGGCCAGACGCATTGATTGACCGGGGAATGCCTTGCCTTGTTCGCCTTGTTCGGATGAGGTCAGCTTTCCTGGCCCTGCAACTCCTCCGGGTGATCGCGGCGGTAAGAGTCCAGGGCCACCTGGAACTTGCTTTGAAACTCTTCCACGTCCCTGGGCTGGATAAACAGAGGGCGACCACCCTGAAGGCGTACTCGCAGCCTACTGCCAATCGCCAGGCTCAGTAGCTCCACCTGCTCAATTTGCTGAAAGAGTATATGACGCACTCGCGGCTTGCCGTAGTAGATAATCAGCCGGTCGCTGAAGACTGCATACTGAGATGGGGTGGTGAGCCAACTGAACGCTCCTACAGCTATACCTACCACCACGAGCGGGAGGGCAGAAAGCACGCCAATTACCGCCACCACTATAGCCATAATCAGGGTGAAGTTGATAGCCGATTTGTGCCTATCCCAGTGCACCGGTTGTTCATATTGCTGCTGCATAGACATATTTTAGCACACATCCCTCCGTTTTATTTATACATCCGGGTACGAGATAAGCTCAATCTGAAGCCCCATCCGGCGATTAGGAAAGGGATTACGGCTCCTCCCAGTCTACTACCCCACCGCTTCTCAGGTCACGGACCTCGTCATCGCTGTACCCCAACTCACGGAGAATGGCCTGTGTATGCTCACCCCTCAAAATACCCGGGCCAGCCTTACCCTGTGTATGGGAGAACCTGACAAGGGGGCTATAACGCCAGAACTTACCCAGGCGGGGGGTCTCTACCTCAGTGATAAAGCCATTCTCCCGGACGTGGGCATCCTCATTGTAGAACCAGTACATTCCCCGGTCTTCCGCCTTGACACAGGCCACGTCGGCATCTGTTAGCAGCTTCTCCCACTCCAGGGGTTCCCTGGTGGCGAACACCTGACCCAACGCCTCTGCAAGACTACCGTCATGCTCCTCGCGGGCCTCATGGGTGGTGAAACGAGGGTCCGAAAGGAGGTCCGTCCGCCCAATGGTCTGGCACAGGGCTTGCCATTCGTCCTCATTGGGACATGCCAGGAAGACCCATCCACCCCGCGCGGGGTACAGACGGTAGAGGGCGCTTAGACCATAGCCTTCGGAGTCGGGACGCCGCCGTGGGGGCTTCCCCTCATGCCAGAAGAAGTCGTTGGCATTTGCATAGGCGTTGGCCCCCAGCATATTGGACTCAATATACTGGGCCTTACCTGTCCTTTCCCTGGCATACAGGCCCAAAAGCATTCCAACAGAGTTGACCATAGAGGAGTTATGGTCGGTGCTGCCATCATTGGCCCGGCCCAGCTTCCGCGAGACCTCTCTAATCTCGTCTATGGACATATCCTGGTCAGGAGGCGGTAGTACATCCTGGCCCAGCTGGGTCATTGCGCCGCCACACACTGCGCCGGGTATGGGCGCCATGGAAGGGCGCAGGGAGTGAGGCCCGGTAGAGCCGTACCCCCCGCCATAGAAATAGACCAACCCCGGGTTAATCTTGGACAGCTGCTCGTACCCGATGCCCGTGCGCTCCGGCGCTCCGGGGCGCATACTGTGGAGCAGGATGTCGGCTTTTGCCGCCAGCTTGTGCATAATCTCCTGACCCTCCGGAGCCTTCAGATTCAGGCACATTCCTTCGGTGCCGGCCATAGTCCGGTGGACAGGAAGTCCATATATCACGTGGCGATGGTAGTCCCCGTCGGGGGCCTCAATGCGAATGACCCGCGCTCCCAACTCCGTCAGAAGGGAGCAACCCAGAGGGCCATTGATGACGGTTCCCAGGTCTAGCACTGTGATGCCCTCCAGGGGGTACTTTGGCAGAGAGGCGTGGGAGCCGTTGGTGGCCCTCTTTATCTCCCCATTGAGGCGGCCAAGGACCTCGTCCGTGTGTTGGCCGGGGGCGGGGGCAGGTCCTTTGGGGTTACCGGGGGTCTCCCTCATCAACACGACCGGACCAAGCTGGCGTGTCTTGCCAAGCCGGGGGTCCTGAACGTCCCTTATCTGGCAGTTATGCAATACCTGGGAATGGTCCATGCCCTCTTGGGCAGTCATATAAGGCTCCGCCGCCACATTGGTCGTCTCGTTAACGAAAATGTCCATCCACTCGTCCAGGGTCTTCTTCCGGACACTCTCCAGCACCATATTTTCCAGTATGGCCCGGTTCTCATCGGTGACGGCGGGCGCCGTCTTGAACCTTGGGTCTTCATAAATATGGCCCATGTCCAGATAGCCCATCATTGAGCGAAAGAGGCGTTCCATAATATTGGCGAGCTGAATCCACCGGCCATCCTTGGTACGTGCAGCGAGGTAGCCGTGGGGATTGGGGCGGCCGCCTCCAATGTATTGGTCGGCAGGGTATTTGTCAGGCTTATTCTCTGCCATCTGGCCCTGTATCCAGCCCACGTGGTCGAATGGAGTAACGGTCTGGAAGAGACTGGTCTCTACCTTCTGGCCCTGTCCGGTCTTGTCCCGCACGTAGAGTGCGGAGATTGTGCCCCTAATGAGGGCCATCGCAGCGGAGTGGCTGGCCCCCTGGACGGCGACATAGTTGGGGCCTTCTTTCCTATGCAGCTTGGAGAACATCATCATTCTTCCACTCTTGGCCGCCACCACTCCCTCGTACCCCTTATAGTGGGCGTAGGGACCTTTGGGACCAAAACCCGTAAGAGAGCAATAGACTAGCTCCTGATGCCCGGCGCTCAGGGTTTCGTAATCAATGCCCAGGCGCTTTGTGACTCCCGGACGGAAGTTCTCAAACACTACGTCAACCTGCTGAGACAATCGCTGCGCCTTGCTCCGGCCCTCCGCAGTCTTAAGGTCCAGGATGACACTCTTCTTTCCCCGATTCCACTGAATGGCGCCTGGCCACCCACGGAGCGGGTCGCCACCCGGCGGCTCCACCTTGATGACCTCGGCCCCGAAGTCGGACATTACCATCGTAGCAATTGAGCCTGGCATACCACGCGAAAAATCGAGAACAGTGATACCTTCAAACACCTCTGCCATAGCTTATCTCCTTAACGTCGGCATTACGGAGGCAGGGACCCATCATGCGGAGGGGGGATTACGCCTATACCAGTCCGCTATCTCTGAGCCGGTAGCGGCCCATACTCCCTGACGGCGCATTATATGACCCAGAGCTTCATCCAGGTATCCAATGCGGAAGGGCTGGCCGATAAGCCAGGGATGCAGGTTCAGCACCAGAACTCGCCCATTTTGCTCTCCATCGCGATAAATGACGTCGAAGCTCTCCTTCAGAAGCTCTCCGTACCTATCAATGGCAACCCGGCGCTCCGATAGGGCATTGACATCATCCAACTCCAGCATCATGGGAAGGGCTAACATCTCACCCTGGGGAGACTTTATGGGGTATGGTTGCTCGTCGTTGGCCCAGTCGCACACGTACTGAATACCTGCCTGCGCCAGCATCTGTGGCGTCCTGGGAGACTCCCCATACTCCGGGCCAAACCATCCGGCAGGGGCCGCCCCTGTGGCGCTCTTCAGGGTATCAATGGAGGACTGAATATATTCCCGCTCCTGCTGCTCCGACATGTTGGTGTTTATCATCTGTGTGACCGATATGCCATGTCCGATTATTTCACAGCCGCGCCCTTTGCAGTGGTCAACCAGGAAGGGATAGTTCGCGGCGGTCAGAGCGTCCATAGCTATGGTTGCCTTGATTCCATGCTTGTCCAGCACGTCCAGGACTCGGAAGATTCCCACGCGATGGCCGTATTCCCTCTGAGAGAACCGGGCGTAATCGGGATGTGGGCGTGCGCCCAAACCACCTGATAGATTTCCGACGGTGAAGCTGCCTTGAGGGGGAATCCATTCCATGTGCTCTAGGTTGACGATGACACAGAGAGCGGCGCGGGCATTCTCGGGCCACCTTAGCACTCCTCGTTTTACCAGGGGGGACCAGTCATAGTGTTCATGGTCCATCCCAAAACGGCGCTCTGCGGGCATACTGTCACCTCCTAAGTCAACATCCGGGACCCAGCCATCCGGCACTTTCAAAGATAGCCGGGTCTTACTTATTGTAACCTTGAGCATGGTCTACCATCTGGTCGTAGTAGTTGGCTATGTAATACTCGGCTATGTCGTCCGCCGTTGTCTGCCATACTCCATCGTGGGACATGATGTAACCAAGCATATCGTCCAGGTAATTGATTCTGTGGGGCTGGCCGATGAGGAAAGGATGAAGGGCGATACACATCACGCGTCCGCTCTCCGCGCCCTCTTTGTAGAGCTGATCGAACTGGGCCTTGACAATCCGGGCGAAGTAGTCCCCCTCGTAGTGAAGCCTGAAAAGAGGAGCGTCGTTTAGCTCGAATGAGTAGGGTACGGAGACCAACTTCCCTGACTCTACCCTGATGGGCACGGGCTGGTCATCGTGGGCCCAGTCCGTGTGATAGATGAGTCCCGCCTCGGCCATGATGTCAGGGGTGCGTTCCGTTCCGGTGATGGCTGGCCCCAGCATACCCTTGAGCCGTTTCCCCGTATGGCGTTTCAGGGTGTCAATGGTATCCCGGTAGAACTCCCTCTCCTGCTCTTCGGAGTAGGTATTGAGATAGCGGGTGTTGTAGATACCGTGGCTCATAAAATCATAGTTGCGCTGGACCATAGCCTCGCCAATCTCGGGGAAATGCTCCAGAACCGCCATGTTGAGGGACACACAGCACCGTATGCTATGCTTATCCAGCACCTCCAACATACGCCAAAAGCCCACCCGATTGCCATAGTCGCGGTAGGAATACTCGCGCACGTCGGGATAAGGGGTCCGGGTCCAGGGATTCCGCACTCCATCGTAATCGGGAAGGTACTCATAGTGCTCGACGTTGGGGGCCACCCAGAGGGCTACGCGGGCGCCGTTGGGCCATTTGATAGGAGGACGTTCGATAATGGGGCTGTAGTCTACTCGACCTGGTGGTAATGGCATGGCTAAAACCTCCTTGCAAGAATATGGCATTCACTCCATCCTGCCGTTCCTCCACCGAGGGGAAGGGATTCATCTTCTCTCGCTTTCGATGGAGCAGGAGCGAAATTCAGCTTAAAACCCTCACTTGACGTCAGACGATGCGGCGACGGCGAGCATCTCCACAAGTTCCGAGCTTGGCGTCACGGCCCCCAGAATTAGGTCTACAATTTGCAGGGTCGGCTCCTGGAGGTCCGGCGCCCAGGAACCCACGCCATCAGAGGCCATGATTACGTCAAAGTCGCGCACGTTGGCATCAAATGCGGTGTGCAGTACACAGGCGTATGTCACCGTTCCGGTGATAATCACA
The DNA here is from genome assembly GCA_965219825.1 of Dehalococcoidia bacterium. Classification (GTDB taxonomy): domain Bacteria; phylum Chloroflexota; class Dehalococcoidia; order Lucifugimonadales; family JAGWBF01; genus JAGWBG01. Next base: position 730,702 of record OZ244792.1, read on the forward strand.
GTGCGAATACCCCTCCGACGCAATACCATTTCCAGGTCGGTCTGGTAGAAGGATGAATAGGCCCTCTTTACCAAAACATATTCGTCTACAAGTGGCGCAAGCTCATCATGGGTAGCAGCGCCCCAGGAATTGGGGACCAGTGGCGGATCGCCCGCGGCGTCCATATAGGCCCTGTGAGTGCGGGGGACTATTCTATGCAGCAACTCGACTTTGTTGAAGGAGTCGGAGTCACGGATGATTTGCGTGTGGACAATGAACAAGCCGGCCTCACGGGCCGCCTCGAGCAAAGTCTTCATAGGACCTATGCGGGCCGCCACCAGGTCAGGGTCCAGGCCGATGGACATCATCCGGTCGCTGTTTCTCGCGTAGAACCCCTGGGGGTGACAGAAGTCATTTTGCATGTCCACCACTATCAAGGCGGTTTCCTTGGGGTCCAGACTTAGACTCTCACCGGACATGACGGACTCCTTTATACATGGTATCTGAAAATCCCTGGGCACGCTGCTTGCCTGCCCTACTCCATCACGCTGGACGTAGGCTAAGCACAATAATATTCCCTGGGCCTCAGATCGTCAATATCAAAATACGGTTTAAGTTTATCCGAGAATAGGCTAACATTGCAGTTAGCAACGATACGGGAGTATATGATGACGGAGACGGCTGAGGTAGTAATCGTAGGCGGAGGCATCGTAGGGTGTGCCACGGCGTATTTCCTGGCCCAAAAGGGTGTGCAAGTCACTATCATCGAGAAGAAAGCTGTGGGTAGCTGCGCTTCCGGGTTCGCTGCGGGCCTGCTTAACCCCCTATACGGCGACAGCATTCCAGGACCGTTGGAATCCCTGGCACGGGAGAGTTTTAGAATGCATCTGCGCCTGGCAGACGAGGTTAGAGTTGAGACCGGCGTTGACCCCCGTATAGAGGCTACGTCCTCCATCTGGGTCGCTTTCAACGAGGCCGAAACTGAAGGGGTCGGGGAACTTTTCCAGCTAACCCGCAGGATGGAGGATTTCCCTGCACAGTGGTTGGATAGCAAGGACATACGGTCCCTGGAGCCCAGAGTCTCTCCAAGCGTGATAAACGGTATGCGTGTGGAGGGCACCAGGCAGGTATCGAGCTATGGGTACACCCTGGCCTTGTCCAAGGCTGCTGAGAAGTTGGGTGCTTCCATACGGCACGGCACAGTGCGAGGACTCAGGCAGTCGTCCGACGGGCGGGTCACCGGGGTAGTCCTAGAAAATGAAGAGGTAGCCTGTGGCAAGGTGGTCATGGCTATGGGGCCCTGGACAGGACAGGTGGAAGGCTGGTTGGGCATCCCCGTGCCGGTAGGGCCACTGAAGGGGCAGATACTACGTCTGGAGCTGGCAGGGCCTGCGCTGGAACACTCCTTCTATCACAGCGGAGGTGGCTACATTTCGGCCAAGCCGGACGGCCTGATATGGACTGGTACTACTGAGGAGCACGTGGGCTTCGATGACCGGCCTACCCCGGAGGCCAGGGAGTCCATCCTGAAAGAGGCGACGGGGGTAATGCCCGCACTGTCAGAGGCGAATGTGGTGCTCCAGACCGCTTGTCTGCGGCCTGTGTCGGAGGATGGGTTGCCGATAATAGGAGAGGTGCCCGGCAGGGATGGTGTGTACCTTGCGACGGGTGCAGGGCGCAAGGGAATCCTTCTGGGGCCGGCTATGGCCCAGGCCACGGCCGACCTAATCACCGACGGCCATACCGGCCTCCCAATAGAGCCCTTCTTGCCTGGCCGATTCGCCAAAGTGCAATAGATTTTACACGGGGCACCGGATTTCACGGAACAGCTATTTATGACAGGTGTACGGGCGACGTGCTCGCGGACAGAGCGGACAGATAGAAGAAACACGCTCAGGAAGAAGTAAATGGAGCATATCAAAATGCCTACGACCACGAGTGCAGGTAACGGGGCCGCCTTGCTCCGTCCAAACCGGCTGAGGAGACGGCTAGCGAAGTGGGCCCTACTACCATACAGGATGGGCCTCGGTTTCCTGATTGCCAAGCAAGTCTTGATTCTCACCACAAGAGGGAGGGTATCAGCAAAGGAGCGGAGGACTCCACTATGGCATGTCAGTGATGGAGATGCTATCTACTGCCTCTCGGGTTGGGGGGCCTCCAGCGACTGGTGGAAAAACCTGGAAGCCGACCCAAAAGCACATCTGCAAATTGGGAGGAGAAGGTGGAAACTCCGGGGAGAGGTCGTACCTGAACCGCAGGAGGTCGAGAGAATCCTATCCAAGTTTCAAAAGAAGTACGGCCACCGGACAGTGAGTTTGTTTTACCACCTGGACCGCCTCGTTTTGGTGACCTTTCCAAAGACCCCTCAAGTTTAGGATCAGGGCCTTTTCATTCTCGACGCTACGCTAATACAGACCCCCACAGTCACCCCCATCCTAACCTTCCCCCATCAAAGGGAAAGGGATTATTCACCCTTCACTGTCATTGCTATGAAAATCCATTTTCATCCCCTTATGCGGCTCCCACAGCCCGTCATTCCGAGGAGCGGAGCGACGAGGAATCCAAGAAGCCTCCCGACCAAGACGGCAACGCAGACAAGTAGGGGCAGTTCGCGAACAGCCCCTACTCTCGACCCCTCGCTGTCGCTCGGGGTGACAATGAAAAAGCCCTGAGTTTAGGATAACGACGGATAGACATTCCAATATCTCTGAAGTATACTCGTCGAGATATGAATAATCGAAATTTGGAGAGGATTCTGAGAGGGGCCTAGATGGAGGAAATAACGCCACAAGAGGGGTGGCTGAATACCCCTGGGCTTCGAATGCATTACCTGGACTGGAACAGTCCTCCATCAAGTGATGGGCAGGACCATAGACCCGTGATAATTGCCCTTCACGGCCTTGCATCATCCTGCCACTGGTATGACCTGGTAATTCCTCGTCTCGTGGACAGCTACCGTTGCATCTCCCTGGACCAGCGGGGCCACGGCCAGACTGACCAGCCGCCCATCGGATATGACTGGCATACCCTTTCGACCGACATAATAGAAGCCTGTTACCAGCTCGGCGTCCAGGAAGCTGCGGTAATGGGCCACTCCTGGGGTGGATATGTGGCCCTGAGCCTGGCTGCCAAGTACCCTAAGAGAGTCTCCAAGCTGGTTATGGTGGATGGCGGGTTTATGGACTGGACACGCTGGCCCGGTGCGACCTGGGAATGGTTTACGAACCTTCTCAAGCCAAGGGACGTGTCCGGAACGCGGGAAGAATTCCTCGACCGCCTACGCCAACAGCTGGCAGAGTGCTGGAACGACCAACTCGAAGAAATCGTGATGTCAATGGTCCGCGTGGGGCCTGACGGCTTGGTAAGAGATATTCTGGAGCCCACCAACCACGCACAGGTGCTTGATGCCATGTGGAACGAACCCCCTTCAAGCATGTTCCACCTGGTACGTTGCCCTACAATGATTGTGTCAGCAGGTCCCCGTGAGGGTCGTGGAAATTCGGAGTTTTCCCGGATGCGCCGTGAGATGGCTGATGCTGCCCAGGCAGCCATCGGCGATTGCAGGGTGGAATGGATAACTGATACCATCCACGACATCGGCTACCACAAACCCGAGGAGATGGCAAAGGCCTTGAATACCTTCCTATCCGAGTGACAAGGCGCTCTCGCCATGGCTGTCGCCCCGGTAGTTTCTTATGGGTAATCCGTGTAATCGCCCGCGATAAGCATCTTGCAATTGCCCCGCCATCAATCAATCTTCGCTTTTCCGGGCACGGTGTCTAATGATAAAATAAAGGAAAATAATCCGGCCATTTACGTACGGAGAAATTAGGCGGAGAAATAAGGCAGTCTTGTAAAAGATGTACGAGTCCATCAGCGATTTCCTGAAGGACCTTAGCGCAAGTAGCCCCGCACTCTGGGCAGTCCTCGTCCTTGGTGTGGTGGGCAGCATATCGTTGGGACTGTACTCTTTCTGGGAAACGGTCCTCAGAATTGTATTTTCAGGCTCCTCTCGCACAAATAAGAATCACTGACTACAAGGAAAGACATGCTTTTCCCCAACGCAGGAGTAGAGGTAAACCCAGCTCTTCTGCTACTGCTGGGCCTCATGGTAGGCACTTTAAGCGGCTTTTTCGGCGTAGGTGGCGGGTTCCTCATAACCGGTGGCCTTCTGGTATTTGGCGTTCCTCCTCTCTTCGCCGTAGGCACCGGCCTCACGCTGATAATGGGTTCCTCTATAATCAATACCCTGAAGCACCGAAAGGTAGGGAACGTAGACTTTCGGCTTGGTGCCCTCATGGTCATAGGGACCATACCGGCCGTGTTCCTTGCCGAAAGGGCGAACTCACAATTTGATGCCTGGGGCGTGGCAGGACCGGTTATCCGCTATATCTACGTGGTCTTTCTGGCAGTTTTAGGCTCACTTATCCTTTACGACTACTGGAAAACACGTAGGCGGGCCGGTTCTCAGAAGGACCAGGTCTCTACTGCCAGCCTGGCTCGGAAGGTACAATCACTGAGAATTCCTCCCCATTCCGTGGGGATACCGGGACTTATATCACTACCTACTTACGTGTCACTGCCCACTTCGAGCATCCAGAGCATTTCAATCTGGATTCCCATAGGCGTGGGCTTTGGCGTCGGGTTCATGGCAGGGTTGTTGGGCGCGGGAGGTGGGTTCATCCTCATGCCAATCCTTATCTTTGTGTTGGGTATCCCCACCATCGTTGCCGTGGGCACCGACCTGTTCCAGGTTGTCATTACCGGCTCCGTTGGAACCATGATATACTCCCTTTCCAACAACGTTGACCTGCTCATGGCGGTAATCATGTTGGCTACCGCATCTATGGGGTCACAGCTTGGGGTCGTAGCTACAAGGTTTGTGGATGCAGCAAGTATACGGTCTCTTTATGGCATCACCATGCTCAGCGGATGTATGGCTGTCGGGTTGAAACAGGTATCTGAAAGCTCAGGCACGGAGTTTCTTGCCACCTTAGCGTCCATTTTGCTCCTGGGCGTGGCCGGAACCATCTGTGTAATAATTGCAGCGATGACGGTGGTAAAGGTCAGGAATCGGGAGTCTACACCGTCACACGCAAGCGAAGATAATACAGGCTAGGGGGTGTTTGCAAACCCAAGTAGGGGGATAAAATGAGTTGGATATGTAGATAAGGAGGTGAGGGGTGTGGGACGAGGGGAGTTGACCGACCGGGAGTGGCGGCGAATAGAGCCTTTATTGCCAGCGCAGAAACCAAAGACTGGACGACCTGGGAAGGACCATCGCACGATCATCAATGGCATTCTGTGGGTGGTGCGCACCGGTGCCCCTTGGCGAGACTTGCCAGAACGATATGGCCCCTGGCCTGCGGTAGCCAGCCGTTTCTACCGGTGGCGGGAAAAGGGGTTATGGCAGCGACTCCTGGGACAGTTGCAGCAGCAGGCCGATGCCACTGGTGAGTTGGAGTGGAGAGTACATTTCGTGGATGGCACCGTGGTCCGGGCCCATCAACACGCCGCTGGCGCCAAAAGGGGGGCGGAGACCAGGCTCTGGCCGCTCCCAAGGGGGCTTTGGCACCAAGGTTCACCTGCGGGTGGAAGGGAAGGGCAAGCCAGTGGCCTTCGTGCTGACCCCGGGTCAGCAGCATGAGGCACGGGTATTCGAAGAGTTGATGACCCTGGGTGAGGTGAAAAGAACCGAGAGGGGCCATCCCCGGGTAAGGCCCCAGCGGGTCTGTGGCGACAAGGGGTACAGCAGCCGGAAGATCCGCGCCTATTCCGTCGGCGGGGCATTCGTTACACCATCCCCCGGAAAATGAATGAGAGGCGCACCGGGCCTTTCGATAAAGCACTGTACCGGCTACGCAACTTGGTGGAGCGGACCATCAACCGGCTGAAACAGTTGCGCAGGATAGCCACGAGATACGAAAAGAGAGCCGACAACTACCTGGCAATACTCCACATCGGCTCCATTTTACTCTGGTTATAGTTTGCAAACACGCCCTAGTCGTTGAGCCGTACCTGGAATGACCTACGGGACAAGCACCGCACGAAGGACCTGGGTCTGACGTTGTGCCCATTCAGCCTCAGCGAAGGCCCTATCGACGTCCGCCAGCTTGAACTGGTGAGATAGCATCTTTTGGAAGGGTCGCTTGTCCTGGTTCCGCACCAGAAAGTCCAATATGGTGGCTAGCAGAATCGGCCTGTACATGAGGGAACCAACGATACGTTTGCCCCTGGCCACCAGGGTATGAGGGTCGAAGACCACGGTGCGTCCCGTGTTTGTTCCGTGCCCATGCTCGATAAGTGTACCACCGTTTCTCAGCATGGCTATGCCTTCTGTAATCAACTCCGGTATTCCCACCACCTCTACGACGAAATCGGCGCCACGCCCCTTGGTCAGCTCCAGCACCCGGTTTACACGAGTCTCAGGCGTGTTGTACTCCTCAATGTTAATAGTGTAATCAGCGCCGAACTCTTCCGCGAGCTGTAGGCGTGGCTCCAGCCTGTCCAGAACAATGACCCGATCGGCTCCCATGTCTTTTGCCATCGCCGTAGCGCTGAGTCCGAGGCCGCCGGCCCCCTGGACTACCACGTAGTCGCCCTCTCGCACTCCTGCCGTGGTCAATCCCTGTGTCACCGTTCCCATAGCGCAGTTGACCGGAGCCAGAATCTCGTCCGGGAGCTCATCGGGAACTCGGAACACCGGCTGAGTGGGCAGTACATAGTAGTAATCGCAATAGGTGCCATTGAGGTAGGGGAACTCCCCGACAGTACGAGGGGGCCGGTCAATGCACTGGTTTGGCTCACCTCGCAGGCACATGTGGCACCTGTTACATGGAGTAACCCAAGAGTGGACTACCCGGTCACCCTCACGAATGGGAGTGCCCACAAAGTCGGTGGTCACCCCAGGACCCAGTTTGTACACGACTCCCGTGCCTTCATGTCCCATTGCAATTCCCTGAGGCGGTAGCGGTGTGTTCGCCTCCGTATCACGCCGCCACAAATGGAGGTCCGTTCCGCAGATACCTGCCTGCTTCATCTGGAGCACTATAGCGCCAGGCTCAGGGTCCGGAACGTCGTACTCCTGAATATCGAAAGGCTTTCCGTATTCCTTTAGAACCACAAGCCGTCCCTTCACAGATGCACCTCCTCCAAAATTATAGCTGAGCCACGTGATGAGATGGACTTAACCGGAACGAGACCGGTCCACTTGAATCAAGCTTTCCGTCCAATCTTTGACGAGGGCGATTATAGTAGCAACCCGGAGAGTCGTCAAGTTTACCTAGAATTGACACCGTCCGGTAGGGCCTTGATGCGATGTCGAGTCACGAATATAATACCCTGCGTCGTGAGTCGTGTGGCTTCATATTACCTTCATATTGCATTGTGACGTGTATTACAAGGGAGGCTGACTATGCCCCGGATAGGACTGTCATTTGAGAGCAACTTACCCCTGAATCTAACGCGGGAGGCCGTGAAGGCCGCCGATGAACAGCGGTACGAGGTATGCTGGATGCCCGGCGAAGAAAGCCCCGGCAAAGAAATACCTACACAACTTGCAGCATTCGCCCTCTCCACTACCAGGCTCAAGGTAGCAACGGGCATCCTGACCATCTACACCCGCCCTCCGACTCTCATCGCCCAAACCGCGACCAGCTTAGACGAAATATCCAACGGCCGCTTTGTGCTTGGGTTGGGAACCGGTCATGCTGCACGGCTTCAAAGAAATCACGGCATCAAGTTGGAGCGGCCATTCCAGCGTATGCGCGAGTACGTTCAAGTCATTCGCCAAATCCTCAGCAGCGGTCGGGCGTCTTATCAAGGGAAGCTCCTAGACATTCCCGACTTCCAACTTGCAGCCGCTCCTCCTGAGAGACAAATACCCATTTACTTGGCCGCCCTGGGACCTCAGATGGCAGAGTTGGCCGGCGAGATTGCCGATGGAGTGCTGCTCAACATGGGGACAGTGGAATACCTCAAAGATGTCATACCCAGGGTTAAAAACGCAGCGAGAAAGGCCGGAAGGGACCCGGACAAGGTGGACATCTCATGTCTCGTAGCTGCCAGTTCCGGCGGCTCTGAAGCAGAGTGGGTGTGTCGGGAGCGGATCGCCAGCTACATAGGTAGCGAGTTTTACCAGCAATTGCTGCGGAACAACGGTTTCGGCGCCGATGTCGATCGCATAGTACGGTCCCTGGAGAGCGGTGATAGACAGGAGGCAACGCAGCGCGTCACCGACCGGATGCTCGATGCCCTGTCCCTGGCGGGAGACCCATCCCGATGGGCAGAAAAGCTGGAGAGCTATAGGTCTGCCGGAGTTGACCTACCTTGCCTATTTATCTCGCCCTCCGGACCGGACCCAATGGCTTCTACCTTGAACAGTGTGAGAGCGCTCAAAGGCTAATCGGGGCGCTCCAAATAGCCCTGATGAGCGGCGTACCGGAGGCCATCCAGAGTCACTGCCCCCGATGGCTTAGATTGGGATAAGTGCCGACGCCCTACAGGGGCTTTGCCTTTCCCCTGCCTCAAGGCAGGGTCATTTAATTGTCACCCCGAGGGACAACGCAGTAGGGGCAGTTCGCGAACTGCCCCTACTGCGTTGTCGTCTTGGTCGCGAGGCTTAGATTCCTCGTCGCTCCGCTCCTCGGCATGACGGGCGGTGGGGGCCGCATAAGAGGATGAAAATGGATTTTCATAGCAATGACAGTGAAGGGTGAATGATCCCATCCCCCTTGATGGGGGTGACTGTGGGGGCCTATATTCGCGTAACGTTGATAATTGAATGACCCCCTACCTCAAAGGTGCCGGTCTTGACAATCAAACCAAAGCTGCTAGAATACATAACTACAATTAGACGCAATAACATCTATTTGCATAAGGGAATAGGTGGAGGCCCTTGAAGGCAAGACGGTTATTATCCGGCGACACAGAGTCGGCCCACTCAGCACTGCCGCTATTATAGTTCAAGGTAGACCCAATAAGCTGGCTCAGGAGGAAATGATATAGTCGTAATGGTGCGTGGGGTCCTGATGTCGCTGGTCATTTTCCTCGTAGGCGCTGTAGGCGCTCTGGCTTGTGGCGGTGACCCGGCAACAACAGCGACTTCCCCTCCCGAGACAGGCCGGACTGCCACACCGTCCGGCCTGCTCAGAGTGGCTGCGACGGTCTCACCTATCACAAGCATAGTGGAGAATATAGGCGGCACTCGCATTCACCTGGAGGGCATTATACCTGAAGGGGCTAACTCCCATACCTTCAAGCCCGCTCCATCCATTGCCAGGGTACTGGCGGATGCGGACCTCATCGTACTCAACGGATTGTCCCTTGAGGAACCCACTCTGGAGATGGCCGAGGCCAACAAGAAGCCGGGCGCAGTGGTCCTGCTGCTGGGCGGCAGGACCATATCAAGGGAAGACTGGCAGTTTGACTTCTCCTTCCCGGAGTCCCAAAACCGTCCCAACCCCCATCTGTGGCCGGACCCTCTTCTGGCCCTTCGATACGCTGAGTTGGTCAAGGATGAGCTGGTTGGCCTGGACCCATCCAACGCCAAATATTACAGCGAGAACTTTAACGCTTTCCAGGCTCGCATAGCCGGACTGGATAAAGGGATCATAGCCGCCGTGCAGACGATTCCCATTGACAACCGGAAGTTGCTCACCTACCATGACTCTTGGGCCTATTTCGCCAAGCGGTACGGCATGACGGTTATCGGTGCTGCCCAACCCTCTGACTTTTCAGAACCCTCGGCCCAAGAGGTTGCTCGCTTAATAGACCAGGTTAAAGACCTTAATTTGCCTTCCGTTTTCGGTTCAGAGGTGTTCCCCAGCGACGTACTTGAAACAATTGCCAGGGAGAGCGGCGCAACGTTCGTCGTCCGGTTACGAGATGACGACCTTCCGGGTGTTCCCGGCGACCCACGCCACTCCTATCTTGGTCTGATGCTCCAGAATATGGAGATTATGATACCCGCTCTGGGCGGAAGCGTGGAAGCCCTGGCCGAGTTCGACCCTAGCCAAGTTTTTGAGGGGGATAGCCAAGCAATCTATCCCCAATAAGGTTATGTAAAATGCTTCATCCATTCCCCCACGAGCACGGGCCGGCCGAATGTATAGTCGAGCTAAAAGATGCGACCTGCGGCTACGAAGGCCAACACGTGATCTCGGACGTTACTCTTAGCATAATGGAAGGCGACTTCGCCGGCCTTCTGGGACCCAGCGGCTCGGGCAAGACCACTCTCCTGCGTTCAATCCTTGGAGCCGTGGACGTGTACTCCGGCGAGGTCTTGGTGAACGGAGTCTCAATTGCCAAGAAGCGGCCAAGGATAGGCTACGTGCCCCAACTGGAGACCATTGACTGGAATTTCCCGGTGACTGTGGAAGAAACGGTGATGATGGGATGCACCATGAACAATATGCTCTTCCCCTGGTTTAGACGCCAGGAGAGGGAGCTGGCACTGGAGATGCTGGAGCGGCTGGGTATATCACACCTCCTCAAGAGGCACATCAGGGAGTTGTCAGGTGGGCAACAGCAGCGGGTCTTTCTTGCCAGGGCTTTGGTGAGCAATCCGAGCCTCCTTTTGCTGGATGAACCCACCGCAGGAGTTGACATCAAGACCAGGGACGACGTCATGCACTTACTCCATGAGCTTAATCACCAGGGCGTCACGATTCTTATGACTACCCACGAGATTAATGCTGTCGCAGCACACCTGCCCCGGGTGGTGTGTCTGAACGGCCGTATTGTGGCCGACGGCCCGCCATCCGACGTGTTTACGCCTGAGACTTTCAGGCTGACTTATAATGCCGAGATGCCGGTGATTCATTACCAGGGGATGACATTGGTGGCAGAAAGCCCCCACTTCTTTGGTCGGAACGGACAGTCGGAGACCCCGGAAGATCCGGCAGCGACAAAAGAAGCCGAGCATGTTTGAGCCTTTTCAATACGAATTCTTTGTAAGAGGTCTTGTGGCCGCCACACTGGTTGGCGGCCTATGTGGCCTTATTGGCGTTTACATTGTACTGAGGCGCATGTCCTACATAGGCCACGGCCTGGCTCACGCCATCTTCGGGGGAGCAGTTGTGAGCTACGTTATGTCATTTAATTTCTTCGTTGGAGCAAGCATCTGGGGCTTTCTGTCGGCTCTCCTCATCACCCTCACGACTCGGAAAAGGCAGATTGGTGCGGACGCAGCTATCGGCATCGTCACCACAGCCAGCTTCGCCGTGGGCATCGCTCTAATCAGCCGGTATAAGACCTTTACCCGCAGCTTCGATGCTGCCCTGTTCGGCGACATCCTCGGGGTCAGCCAGGGCGACCTGTTGGCTATCATAGTTGTGACTATCACCGCAGCAATTATCGTATTCCTGGGATACAAGCTGTTGCTATTTGCCACTTTCGATGAGGAGGTGGCACGCTACTATGGCGTACCCACCGGATGGATTGACACTATGTTTGCCCTGGTCCTGGCAGCCACCATCGTAGCATCCATGCAAGTTCTGGGTGTCACCCTTATCGCCGCAGCCATAGTTATTCCCCCCGTGGTAGCCCGCCTGCTGACTGATAGCTTCAAGAACATGGTGCTTCTATCCACCGGACTAGGTGCTTTCTGTGGTCTCTCAGGAATCTATCTCAGCTGGTATGTGGACGTGTCATCAGGGGCAAGCATAGTCCTATTCTCGGCAGCGCTGTTCATATTGGCCTTGGCCGTAGGGCCAATCCGAAGCCGCCTGGCATCGTCCAAGGGAAAGGCATCCGGCGGGATCTCACGGCTCCAGGGCCCGTCCGGTTCTCCACATTAGCAGAGTGCGTCGAGGGTATCTCCGAGGTTACTCGAATGGCCCCTCTCACCACACTGGTCCCCCTACTAATACTTTGCTAAGGAAGCTCTGAACAACTCTCTCGGATTGTGGCATACTGGAATTTGGAAGAGCCTTTAGCAGTGGAGGATGTAGGAGATGGAGCAGCCAACCTTTGCCGACCTGGAATACCAGAACAAGAAGCGCAAGACCCGCCGAGAGCTTTTTCTGGAACGGATGGACGGCTTAATTCCCTGGCAGCGGTTGGAGGAGCGCATCCGTCCCTACTATGCCAATGCTGGCCGGGGACGGCGTCCCTACGACCTGTCGGTGATGCTGCGGGTTCACGTTGTCCAGCTATGCTACAACCTGAGCGACCCTGGAATGGAGGACCTCTTGTACGAGGCGGAGTCGGTGCGGCGGTTCGCGGGGCTAACGCTGAGGAACCCGCTGCCCGATGAGAGCACGATCCTGCACTTCCGTCATCTGCTGGAAGAACACCAACTGGGCCAGGGGCTGTTTGGGGAAATCAAAGATTATCTGAAAGAGCGGGGGCTGCGGATGGAGGGGGGAACCATCGTGGACGCGACCATCATTGAGGCGCCGTCGTCAACGAAGAACCGGACCGGCCAGCGAGACCCGGAAATGCATCAGGTAAAGAAGGGGAACCAATACCACTTCGGGATGAAGCTGCACATCGGGGTGGACGCGGTCACGGGCCTAGTGCATAGCCTCACCACCACGCCGGCCAATGTGCATGACGTGACCGAGACCCACCGACTGCTGCACGGGGGAGAGTCACGAGTGTGGGGTGATGCTGGATACGTGGGAGTGCAGAAACGTGGGGAGAACCAAGAGTTGACATTGGACTGGCAGGTGGCAATGAAACCGGGGCAGCGGCGGAAGCTGGAGCCGGGGAGCCTGGTGGCATTAGCGGAAAGGGTCAAGGCCTCCATCCGAGCCAAGGTGGAACATCCCTTTTTGGACGTGAAGGGGCACTTCGACTACGCCAAGGTACGCTACCGGGGTCTGGCCAAGAACAGGGAACGTGTAGCGCTGCTGCTGGGACTGTCCAATCTGAAAAGGGGCCAGCGCATCCTGGCCGGTTGACCCAGGGGGTAGTGGGCCCAAGACTTTGGCAGGCCCCGAAAGCGGGGTTGGCGAGGGGGAAACCACCGCAATCAAGGCCAAAGTCAGGGCGCAAAAGCTCTGATTGGGAAGCCGGGGAGCCGGAAACCCTGCCGGTGCTCACTTGTTCAGAAGTTCCCTAATACTTGCTGCACCGGCGTGAGAGGCATGGCAATCGCATTCTACGGACAACGTATACGGTTAAGCCCCTGGCCGGGCCGGATTAAAATGCGATTGCCCAGTCCTAATGCCATTGACTCTGGCATCGGTTGTCGCCAGATGGTATCATTGATTCAAAATCGGAGGAAGGTTTAGATGAGCAAGCTTCTGGACAGGCTAGAAAGGGTCAATCGTGGGCCAACGGCATCTCTGGGTTTCGGTGCAGCGGCCCGAGTGAAGAAGGTCCGGCCTATGGCCCTGATTGGTACATTGTCCGACCCTGGCAAGGCTGCTGAGGGAGCTTCTAATCTGGCAAGGATAGATGCTGACGGCGCTTTGATAGATGGTTTAGGCCCAGAAGAAATCCAAAAGCAACTGGCCCAGGCTCTCGACAACGTTCCCTGGGGCGCAAGAGTCCCCGAGCTCGATAGCGAGCAGATGAGTCACTACAAAGAACACGGATGTGATTTCCTGGCCTTCGGGCCTGAAAAGGCCGGTCTGGGAGCTTTTGGCGAAGAGGACACTGCCTACATCCTGAGTATTCAGCCGGATACGGACGACAGGCTTCTTCGCGCTATCGAGGCCCTTCCGGTGGACGCTGTGCTCCTGCCGTTCAAATCTATTGACCCACCCCTGACCCTTGAGCACCTCCTGACCATTGGCTCCATGCGTCGTGCGTTCAGCAAGTACCTTTTGCTGGAGTTGCCGGGCGCTCCTACTTCAAAAGAGATGGAGGCGTTGAGAGACGTCGGTGTGAACGGCTTGATCGTGGACGCCGATGCCATTTCGGCTGAGGAGCTTGAGGGGTTGCATGAAGGGCTATTAGCATTGCCCAAGCGCAAAAGAGACAGGTCCGAAAGGGCCACGGCAATCCTACCGGGAACTATCTACCAGCAATCCGGCCCTCCCTCTCGACGGGAGGAGGAAGAGGAAGAAGAGGACTAATCGTTGATTGGCATAGCCAGCGCAGAAGGAGGCATGAAGTGAGTAAGATAGCAATCATCGGCACCGGCCTTATAGGAGCTTCACTTGGGCTGGCAATCAAGCGGGCCGGTTTCAAGGACATCGAAATCGTAGGAACCGACAAGGAGCGAAGTCACTCTTCAAAAGCCCAGAGCATGGGCGCTATTGACCATGCTTCAGGAAATATCCCGGGTGCCGTCGAAGATGCCCAAATAGTTATAATCGCCACCCCGGTGCAGGCCACCAAGGACGTGTTGGAGATTATAGGTCCACGCCTGATGGATGGGTGCCTCGTTACCGATACAGGCAGCTGCAAGAGTGTGGTCATGGAGTGGGCAGACCAATACTTGCCACGTCATGCAAGTTTTGTAGGTGGCAATCCTATGGTCAGCAAGTATGCCGATGGGCCATCGGAGGCTGATGGCGACCTCTTCCGTGACCGCTCCTACTGCATAATCCCGGCACAGGGAGCGAGCCGGGACGCGGTGAGACAGATGTCGGACATGATTAATTCCATTGGGGCCAAACCATATTTCATAGGCGTGGAGGAGCACGATAGCTTTGTGTGCGCAGTAACCCAACTGCCCCTTCTGCTTTCGATGGCTCTCGTCGGCTGCACTTCCAAAAGCCCATCGTGGGAAGACATAGCTCAGATGGCGTCTACCCAATATAAAGACCTGACCAGCCAGGCATCCGGCGATCCGGATACGCATAAGGATATATTCCTCAACGACACAAATAATACGGTCCACTGGATAGACGCCTTCATCAGGGAGTTGTACGACATACGCCAAATTCTGACCCGTGAGTCTGAAGACAAGCTGAAAGACCTGGAGGCGGTATTCAGCCAAGCCGTAGAGGCCCGCAACCGGTGGCTCGTCGGTGCAGTGACGCCCGGATACAGGGAAGCTGCCAACCGCCCGGCCATACCTTCCGCGTCGGAAAATATGTCGGACCTGTTCTTGGGCAGCCACCAGACCCGTCGTCGCATTTTCGGACTGCTGGGGGGGAACAGCGACCAGGACACCAAACGGAAGAAATAATCGGAAGGAAGTCCCTACTTGAGGCAAATCATCCGAAGGCCACAGGTCCTTAGAGGCTCTATAACGCCGCCCGGTGACAAATCGGTATCCCACCGCGCCCTTATCCTCAATGCGATTGCAAGCGGCACGGCTAAGGTCACCGGCCTTTCCGGTGGCGAGGACGTTGTCTCCACCGCACGTTGCCTAAGAGGCTTGGGAGTCCGGATAGAAGCGGGAGAGGCTGAGGGCACGGCCACTATATTTGGTTCCCAGGACCGGTTGAATGAGCCTGGAGACATTCTGGATGCGGGCAACAGCGGCACGTCCATGCGCCTACTATCCGGTCTGCTGGCCGGCCAGCCGTTTCTCTCGGTTCTGACCGGAGACAGTTCCCTCCGCTCTCGCCCCATGGGCAGAATAGTGGAGCCACTGAGTCGGATGGGCGCCCGTATCCAGGGCAGAAACAACGACACCCTGGCCCCTCTGGCAATTCGGGGCGGTTCGCTGAAGAGTATCGAGTACACTATGCCCGTAGCAAGCGCCCAGGTCAAGTCGGCCATCATGCTGGCAGGATTGTCAGCCGACGGGGATACGATACTTCACCAAACGGCCCGCTCCCGCGACCACACGGAGCGCATGGTGACGGCTATGGGCGGAAATGTGCAGGAAGACGACCTTGACTTGATTCTGAAGCCTGGGAAACTGTCATCCGTGGACGTAAATGTCCCAGGCGACATTAGCTCCGCCGCTTTCTGGATGGTAGCGGGCCTATGCCACCCGGACGCGAGGATGACGATTAAAGGCGTCGGCATGAACCCCAGCCGGGCAGGTATCCTTGAGGCGCTGGAGGCGATGGGTGCCAGAATCACCCAGGAGTTCCCACGGTTTGAGGGGGGTGAACCCGTTGCCGACCTTGTGGTGGAGTCCAGCGACCTGGAGGCTATTGAGGTGGCCGGAGACTTGATCCCCCGCGTTATAGACGAAGTGCCTGTGCTGGCGGTGGCTGCCTGTTTTGCCAGGGGCACTACTGTGATAAGAGACGCCCAGGAGCTAAGGGTCAAAGAATCGGACCGAATCCGTGCCACGGTGGATGAGCTGTCCCGTTTGGGCGCCAGCATTGAGGAGTTGGAAGACGGCATGAAGATTCGTGGTACCGGTCCCCTGGTCGGGGCGCAATGTGCCAGCCATGACGACCACCGCCTGGCTATGGCCCTCGCAGTGGCCGGGCTGGTATCTGACGGCGAGACAGTGATAGATGGCGCTCAGGCCGCCTCAATATCTTACCCGCAGTTCTGGCAGCACATCCAAGAGCTGGACCAATCTTCCAAAGGATAGCTTTCTTGAGCGCCGAAAACCCTGACTATCCACACACTACCGGAGACCCACTGTTGGTAGTGGTATCCGGGCCTTCCGGTGTGGGGAAAGATGCGATTCTCGGCGTGCTGCGTACCCTGGAACGTCCCTGGCATTTCGCGGTCACCGCCACAACCCGCTCCAAACGCCCCGGTGAGAGAGACGGCACAGACTATATCTTCCTTGAGACTGGGAAGTTCCAGGCGATGGTGGAGCAAGGCGAGTTTCTGGAGTACGCCCAGGTTTACGGAAACTGGTATGGAGTGCCCAAACAGCAGATACGCCATGCCGGGGAAAGGGGCTTGGACACCATATTGAAGGTGGACGTGCAGGGTGCCGCTACCATCAAGACCTTGGCACCGGAGGCGGTATTCATCTTCCTGGTCCCATCTTCTTTGGGGGAGCTACGACGGCGGTTAAGCCTGCGGGCCACAGAATCGGCCACAGACCTGGAGGTCCGTACCCGCATCGCCCGGCATGAGATGGAACGTATGTCATCCTTCGACTATGTCGTGGTGAACCGCGACGGCTGCCTTGACCAGTCGGTGACGTGTATAGACGCAATCATCCTGGCCGAACGGTGTCGCACGTCACCACGTCAAATTTCCATCTAACCCTACCGGATACCGGCCAAGTATGTTATCCTCTCAGGTATCACGGTGCATCAAACTCTTTAGGGGGACGGCCTTGGAGCAGACCCAACAAACGAAGCCTAAACGCAGACTCCCGGAATGGATGAAGGTGCGGATGCCCGGCGGTCCCAGCTACATAGAGCTCAAGAACCTTCTCCGCGACGCGGAGCTACACACTGTCTGCGAAGAGGCCCAGTGTCCCAATATCGGCGAGTGCTGGGAGCGCCGCAGCGCCACCTTCATGATTCTGGGGGATGTATGCACCCGCCGGTGCCACTATTGCGCCGTCACCACCGGCAGGCCCACGGGAATTGACATCATGGAGCCGGACCGGCTGGCCCGCACGGTAAAGCACTTGGGCCTCAAATACTGTGTCATCACCTCGGTAAACAGGGATGATTTGGCCGACGGTGGAGCTTTCATCTTCGCCACGTGCATCCGCAAGATAAAACAGCAGATGCCCGACTGCAAAGTGGAGGTCCTCGTCCCTGACTTCGATGGCTCTCTGCCAGCCCTGAAGACGGCGGTCAACGCCGGGCCTGATGTCCTCAATCACAATATCGAGTCCTGTAAGCGAGTATTCCCAAAGGTCAGACCCAAGGGAGACTACCAACGCTCCCTTGAGCTATTGGCCAGGGTCAAAGAGATAGACCCCACTATGCCCACCAAGTCGGGGATAATTGTGGGCATGGGCGAGGACTTCAACGAGGTCGTGGACACGATGAAGGACCTGCGCAGCGCCGGATGCGAGCTACTCACCATAGGCCAGTACCTCCGCCCCTCGGAGATACACGTACCCATTTCCAAGTTCTACACTCCCGCCGAGTTCGCCGGACTCCGGGACATCGGGGTGTCACTGGGGTTCAAGCACGTCGCCTCCGGTCCCCTGGTTCGCAGCTCCTACCACGCCGACGAGCAGCACGCAGCAGCCTCGGCGAGCTTCGGGGCCTGATTCGTCTAATCCATAGGGATGTATGACAGGCACTAAGCGATACTTCTATTTCGTAATCTCTCTAATGCTACTGATGGCTGCTACTGCGGTTGCGTGCGACGGCGGAGGAGAACCATCCACGCCCCAGGCCGCTATTTACGAGGCGCTGCTGGGAACTATTCCCGACATCCCCGAAACCCGCAATGATGTATACATTGCCGACTACACTCTGGCCCGGCAGGTATTTGACGCTGCCACCTTCCCCCTGCCTGGGCCAGGGGACGACGAGGACGCAGTGGCGGCGTTTACGGCGATGGACTGGCTTCCTCCCCTGGGTACGGGGTATGGTGATTATCCTTTTATACTTGGACTTGGATCCGGGTTTTTTGACCAGGTCATATATGGCCAATATACAAGACAGATGGCTGAGAATTTCCAACATCTTGCTCTCGACATACGGAACATAGACCAGAGTATTGCAGCCGGTCCACCCAACCAGGCCCATGATGTAGTCCGGGGCCGTTTCGACCCCCAGGCTGCCGACGCGGCCCTGAAGGCCTGCACCGAGTGCCCCGCGCCCGACTTGGAGGAGCACAGGGGCGTCCCCTACTATAGCTGGGGCGAGGACTACGCTGTTGATAGGGATATGGTATTCGCGCCTCCGGCCTTCGACTATCTCGGCAGAGGCGGGCGTATCGCAGTCCTGGACGAGTATGTATTCCGTACCGTGGGCACCTCTGAGATGGAGGGGTTGATAGATGCCCATCTGAACGAAGCCCCCTCCCTGGCGGACGTGGAGGAGTTCCGGATTCTGGCCGGTGGGATGTCCAAGCTGAGGGCCTACACCATGCTCTTGAGTGATAAGATCCAGCTTTGGGGACTCTCTAATCACGCCAAGGCGTTGGCGGGGCAAGATGCTTCTCAGGCGGAGATAGAGGCGAAGGAGCGGGAACTGGCAGAGTCGGGTTTCTGGCTGCGCTCCTATCAGGAGTTTGGTGTCGGTGCCTGCAAGGACGAAGAGGGGCCACATATGGCACTGGCACTGGTCCACGCCGACGGAGCCTCTGCGAAAGAGAACGTGGGACGGTTGCGCGGGATAATCGAGGAGGGAAGCTCGACGTTCTACAATGCGCCATGGTCAGATGATATTGATGTTGACAGCTTGGAAATCAACGCCGAGGGACGATTGCTCATAGCCAAGCTCAGGGGTGACATCATTGGGGGGGATGGTTAAACTGGGCGTATCACCTTGATAGTCTCATATTGTATGAATAAGGAAGGTTATGACTGGAACGACCTTTGAGATAGAGGCATCGGATACCCACGTCTGCTGGGCGGAGCTTCAGGAGGGCCAGGTTGTAGTACACCGCACTTCCCGCCCACATTCTTCAGAAAACGAGGCTTCGGAAGACCAGGCCCCCGAAGACGCGATATTGCTCCGGTGGGATGTAGACGTATTCAGGAACCTCCTTGCCTGGGCAGGTCAGGCCGGTCAGACGGGGATGGTGACAGCCGCCTTCACCGGCCCCCTTGCCCATCAGATTAGAGAGCACTCCAAAGAGTTGGGCCTGACGCCTGATATGTTCTTGTGGCACGCCGTGAAGGTATTCATCGAGACCGGTACGAGTCCTTAGACCCGGTTCATTGTGAGGGTGCGAAAGTGGCTCAGCAACGGTATGCCGACCTAATCTTCAGCAATGCGCGGGTCATCACTATGGAGCCGCGGAGTCCCACCGCCCAGTTTGTGGCGGTCAGGGGTGATAAAATCCTCTGGGTGGGGAGCATTGAGGAGTCCCACCAATTCAAAGGCCCCCACACAAGAGAGATAGACTGCCAGGACATGGCCCTGGTGCCCGGCTTCAATGACGCGCATATCCATCTGTTGGCATTGGCTTCCAGTCTGCGCGGGGTGGACTGCCGGCCCGATAATGCCGGCTCAATCTCTCAGATTGTGGACGAAATAGGTCGTCAGGCTCGAAGTCGTCAAACCGGGGAATGGGTACGGGCATTCGGGTATGATGAGTTTAACCTGGCAGAGAAGCGCCATCCAAACAGATGGGACCTGGACAGAGCCACTCACGCCCATCCTGTGCGCCTCGACCACAGGACCGGACACGCCTCCGTGCTGAACAGCGTGGCCCTTCAACTCCTGCAAATAACAAAAGATACCCCCGATCCACCCGATGGAATCATTGACCGGGACGAAGCCGGCGGAGAACCCACCGGTATCCTCTTTGAGATGGGAGACTATATTCGCACAGATAATGGCTCACGTCAAAACGACGTTGACCTTTTGGAAGGGGTCAGGTCGGCCAATGACCTGCTCCTTTCCAGGGGCATAACGTCCATCCAGGATGCCAGTCCCGGGAATGACTTCCATCGCTGGAAATTCTTCCACAGTCTCAAAGATACAGGGCATTTGACTCCCAGGGTCACCGTCATGGCAGGCGCTTCCCATTTGGAGTCCTTTCTCGATGCGGGGCTTCCACCGGGCTACGATGATGAGGAGCTGAGTGTTGGTGCGGTGAAGATTATGCTCACTCTCACGACGGGGACATTGCAGCCGCCTCGAGAGGAGTTGGGAGAGATAGTCCTAAGTGCCCAGCGGAAGGGGTTCCAGGTGGCTATCCATGCCGTAGAAAAGCAGGCCGTAGAGGCAGCCGTAGACTCTCTGCTCAGCGCTCAGAAGATATTTCCTCGTCATGGAACCCGCCACCGGATCGAGCACTGCTCAGAGTGCCCACCTCACCTCGTGGCAAGGCTCCGAAGCAGCCGGGCCTTGGTGGTAACCCAACCGTCCTTCGTCTTCCACAACGGCGAGAAGTACCTCTCCCAAGTAGCGGAAACAACCCTGCCCCACCTGTATCCGGTTGGGTCACTAAATGAGGCTGGCATACCTGCGGCCTTTAGCTCTGATGCCCCGGTTGTATATCCAAATCCCGTCATGGACATTTACTCTGCGGTAGCTCGGAAGACCGGGAGCGGCCGGACTCTGTCCCTATTCCAGAGAATACCGGTTGAGGCAGCCATTAGGATGAGTTCCCTCGGTGGGGCTTACGCTTCCTTCAAGGAACAAGTGACGGGTTCAATTGCGGTGGGAAAGCTGGCAGACTTGGTGTTGCTAGACCGGGACCCGACGATTGTGGAGACGGAAGAGATTAGAGAAATCAGAGCTATGATGACGGTGGTGGGTGGAGCAGTGGTATGGCAACGTTAGCGGGTCCGCTCCATTATGTAATGTGCCAGGTCTGCAAGAGAGCGATGCGCGGGTCCGTCAGGGAGTGATTCTATAGCTTCGTCCGCCTTGGCACAATAGTCCCTTACCACGGCGTAGCAGTCCTCTATGATGTTTGAATTCTGAATCATCTCCAATGCCCTCTTCAAGCTGTTACTACCCTCATGGTCATCCCGTCGGAAAAGCTTTTCAACCGGATTCTCCGTGGGGTATCTGGACATGAGCATTATCGAAGGGAGGGTAAGGACTCCTTGAAGTAAATCATTACCCACGGGTTTTCCTATCTCATCGGGGTCCCCCTGCACGTCCAGGATGTCGTCAACTATCTGGAAGGCCATTCCAATATTGTAGCCGTACCTCTGTAGAGCCTGTACCTTTTCCTCCGGTGCACCGCCGAGGACCGCCCCGGTTTCTGCGGCCGTACGAAAGAGGGATGCGGTCTTCCGGCATATCCTATCGTTGTAGTCATCCTCGCTCTGCTTCCAGTTGTTGCTGTTGAAATACTCCAGGAGCTCCCCGCTTGAAAGCTCCATGATGGTCTCCGAGAAGCGCCGTATCACCCTAACGTTACTGGTATCACAGACGAATGTTGCCGACGTGGCGAACACATAATCACCAAGGAGTACCGCAGCATTCTTACCCCAGAGGTCACTCACCGTTGTCCTACCCCTGCGCAGGTGGGAGTTGTCCACAGTATCGTCGTGGATTAGGGTGGCTATGTGAAGCAGCTCCACCGCCGCCGCCATAATTATGGGAAGGTCATGGTCATGGGGGTAAAAATTAGAGGCCAAGAGGGTAATAGCCGGTCGGACTCGCTTCCCTCCACTCTGATAAACGTAGTCAAGAAGCTCTGGCAGGAAGGGTGTCCTGACGTTGGAGAGGCCCCGAAGGCGTTCTTCCACCTGAATCAGGTCATCTTTGATGGGCTGGTATATCAGTGCGGTGCGCTCATCCAAACCCTCAAGCAATTCATGCTCCTTTAATTGCGCTCAAGACAAACTACATAGCCTTTGCGCCAAGACGCAGGGTCTCTTCCTCTACTACGGAATCGTCAAGTTTAGTGTACATCGGCTTCGGCTGGGCCAACATCTGGCCCGGTGGCAGGTATTCGGTAGTCCCCTGCCAGTCCCATCGCTCCACGTCTCCCTGGAACCCCATAAGCTCATGGAGAGTCCGGGAGCTGAACGGGAGGAAGGGGCATAGCAATACTTTCAGACAATTAATTACACTCAAAGTGACCCATAAAGTGGTAGCAGTAGCCTCCCGGTCATCCTTCAGCGTCTTCCAGGGAGCCTTTCCGTCCAGGTATCTATTGGCCTCCTGGGCCAGGGACATGGCCTGTGACATAGCCAGTCTGAACCTGCAATCACTGAGACTTTTATCAACGGAGTCCAAAATACCCGCAGCTTGGTCGAGAAGTCGCCGGCTTTGGGGGTCAAGCGCGCCCGGACCGGGAATCCTCCGGTCAAAGTTGCGATAGGTGAAGGTAAGCACCCGGTGTACTAGATTCCCGTAAGTAGCCACCAGCTCATCATTGTTGCGACGCACGTACTCGGCCCATGAGAAATCCGAGTCGCCGGTTTCGGGCATATTTATGGAGAGATAGTACCGGAGAGGGTCCGGAGCGTACCGTTCCAGGTAGTCAGGCAACCATACCGCCCAGTCGCGGCTGGTGGAGAACTGCCGGTTCTCCAGACTCAGGAACTCATTGGCCGGCACGTCATAGGGCAGGTTGAGGCCCTCGTAGCCCATGAGAATGGCGGGCCATATAATGGAGTGGAAGGGTATATTGTCCTTTCCGATGAAGTAATATGTCCTGGCCTCCGGGTCCTTCCAGAAATCCTCCCACCTATCGGGCCGGCCCTGCTGCAAGGCCCACTCCTTTGATGCGGAAAGGTAGCCCATGACTGCCTCGAACCAAACATATATCCGCTTGCTCTCGTAGCCATCCAGAGGCAGCGGCACCCCCCAGGCTATGTCCCTAGATATGGCCCTGTCATGCAGGCCATCCTCCAGGTAGCTCCGGGTGAAGTTCAGTACGTTCGCCCTCCAGTGACTCTGGGTTCGTACCCATTCAAGCAAGGGTTCCTGGAAAGAGCTTAGGCGCATAAAGAAGTGCTCAGACTCTTTGAATTCGGGTGGAGTCCCGGAGATACGGCAGCTCGGGCCAATCAAGTCCTGGGGGTCCAGGGTCTTGCCGCAGCTATCACATTGGTCGCCCCTCGCATCCGGGTTCCCACAGTGGGGGCAGGTTCCCTCGACGTACCTGTCGGGAAGGAATCGCTGACAGGCCGGACAATAGGGCAGGAGCATAGTATCAGTGTAGATGTAACCCTTGTTGTATAGGGTCAGGAACATATCATGGGCCACCTGCCGGTGGTTGGCCGTGCCGGTATTGGTAAACAGGTCAAAGCTGATACCCATCCGTTCCCAAGACCGCAGGAACTCGGGATGATACCTGTCAATCACTCCCTGAGGTGTGATCCCCTCCTGCTCAGCGCGAATGGTTACGGGCGTGCCATGCTGGTCGCTTCCGGAAACCATCAACACGTCATCTCCCTTGAGGCGATGATACCTGGCGAATATATCGGCAGGCAGGTAACACCCTGCAAGATGGCCCAGATGCAGTGCGCCGTTAGCGTAGGGCCAGGCCACGGCTACCAGTATGCGCTGGGGCATAGACCAAAATCCTTTACGAAATAGTTGCTACCAGTTACTACCAAGGGCATCTATGGGTCAATGGGGCCACCAATTTCGCCGGTTCTCAAAGTATCTTGCCAACATATCCTGAACGAGCTTTATGTAAAGCCTGACAGACAACCGGCCTAGTCAGGAGGCCACTTTGTTCCACCTTCTGCGGGTCCCTCTTCAGGCTTTCGGGCCAGACCGGCGGCCACCACCTCTCGAAAATTGCGGGATATAACCTTCCCCCACTCATTGGCGCGGTTGACCCGGAACATACCTCGCTCCTGGCGGAGGAGGGCCCTGGTACTGTCGCTCATCTCGTTCACGTCTTTGTTGATGTCCGGGACCTCGGGGTGGGCTTTTTTGATTTCATCTTCCATGCCATCTATGGCAGGGACAAGCTCCTGCGATGTCTCGACAAAAAGACCTACGTGTCTCATATCCTCAGAAGTGAAGAAGGCAAACACAGGTACGGTATCTCTACGGTTTTCCGGCAAGTAGGCATCAGCCAAGTCCCAGTTCTGGTCGCGCATGAATACCCGCACGTCCAGCTTGCCCGTATCGTCGGCCAGCTTGTACAGCACCGGCACTGTAGAGACATGGTCTCCACACCAATCCTCGGTGATCACACTGACCCGAAGAGTCAGGGGCAGGCTGGCAAAATACTCCTTGTCCTCAGCAGGGATTTCCACGTTGGCAAGTACCTGTGAAAATCGCTCCTTGTTAATCTTCATGTTGGACATGTGTTCCTTGGGAGTCATCCCCTGGAGGAACCGCTTGGTCGTCAGTGCCATATCCAACCTCCCGCACTCAATTCGGACTCATCAAGATAGCCAACATACCCGGGACAGACTCAAATCCGATGAGATAATTGTATCTGTATATATAAGGTCACGCAAGAGTAGCAATATATCAAACGGGGCCTTTTAATTCTCACCGGTTATGACGCCAGGCTAACCACCCAAAGCACCTAACCTTACGGGAGCAGTCTCTTCATTCTCGGCCCGGAGACAAGTGGAAGGCCCTGTCATGTCAACCGGATTTCGTTTCTATCCACAGCCGGTATGCGTCCTTTTTGGGAATGTTGTTTGCACCGGCTACCAAAGCTACTGCCTCTTTGGCTTTAACCCCACGGTCCTTTAGACTGCGTAGCTCGTCCCTGGCCCTGTCCAGGTCGCCCACACCCTTGGCCGGTGGTGCTGCTCCACCTATGACCAGGGTAAACTCGCCCCTCGGTTCCGTAAAATGTGAAATAGCCTGAGATACCTTGCCCCGGAACACCTCCTCGTGCATCTTGGTAAGCTCCCTGCATACTGCGACATCTCGATCTCCAAGGGCTGACACGACATCCTCCAAGGACTCCCGCAGTCTGCGTGGCGACTCAAAGATGACTATAGTGTAAGGCTGTGCTCTCAAGGGCTCCAGTACACGCCGCCTCTCCCCTTTACGACGCGGTAGGAATCCCAGGAATAGGACTCCTTCCGGGGACCTGCCCGACACGGCCAGGGAGGTGGTCAGGGCAGAGGCGCCAGGTATGGGGACGACCGGGACTCCCGATTTCACGGCCTCCAGAACAAGCTCGTGGCCCGGATCGCTGATTCCCGGCATTCCCGCCTCGGAGACCAGGGCTACATCCTTTGTCTCAAGGGCCTCAACTAAAATGGGTATCTTCACCTGCCTGTTGTACTCATGGTAGCTGGTAAGACGCGTCTTTATGTCGTAATGGTTGAGGAGCTTCCGCGTAGTTCGGGTATCCTCGGCGGCTATAAGCTCTACCTCTCGCAGCACTCGCAGGGCGCGGAAGGTAATATCTTCCAGATTCCCAATGGGGGTTGCTACGATGTACAGGACGCCCATGCCGTTACCCTTTCCATGAGAACCCCAGACCTCGGTCTTTAAGACTGACGTGGTTTCGGCCTGCGAGGATAATATGGTCAAGAACGTCAATACCCAATAGATCGCCCGATTTCTTCAACTGCTCTGTGATAGACACGTCTTCGGGACTGGGCGTAGGGTCTCCTGACGGATGATTATGAACAACAATTATCGAAACGGAATTATCGCGGATGGCCGGTCTGAACACCTCTGCGGGACGCACGACGGAGGAGTTCACGTTGCCTATGTAAATCTCGCTGACGCCGCTGACGTGATTCTTGGTATCAAGAAGAACAACCCGCAGGTGCTCCTGTGCCAGGAGGCCCATTTCAGCCGACAGAAGGTTCGCTACGTCTTCGGGGCAATTGATTATAGCCCTATCTTCAGGATGGAGAGAGACGAACCGCCTCCCAAGCTCAAAGGCCGCCATAAGCTGACATGCCTTCGCCTCGCTGATGCCCTTCAGTGAACAAATCTCGACGTAGTTAGCCCGGGCGAGGCCCGGCAATCCATTGAAGTGGGAAAGCATCCGTACGGCCATATTGACAACGTTCTCCCCGGCAATTCCGGTGCGGAGCAGGATAGCAATCAGTTCAGAGTTGCTCAGGGAACCGGGGCCATGATCCCGGAGGCGCTCCCTTGGACGCTCTCCCGTTGGCATATCTCGTATCATAGTAGTGTAAGTAGCATTGCGATCTCCGGCCATCAGACCCCCTTCGCGACCTGGGCTACACGTGCATTATACAGGTTTCTCTATCCAATATGTCACTGAACGATTCGGGACAAGTCCATCCCAAAGGATACCACTTGACAACCGGTACAATTAGCCAGACAATCCAGCTATCCTGGACGAGGAGAGGAAGCTATGACTGCTGAAAATCGCCGTACCTATGTCTATGTCGGTCTAGCCGGAGAGGGTGAGCACATTGGACCGGGTGGCTTATATCGCCGGGCCGATGGCGACCAAGAGTGGAAAAACATCACCAACGGCCTACCTGAGAACCCGCAAATACGGGCCTTGGCGGTGCATCCACATGACCCCAAGACCATCTACGCCGGTACAAATCTGGGCCCGTACCGCAGCGACGACCGGGGTGAGCATTGGGAGGCGCTGGGAGCGCCCAGCGAAGGCGGGACGGATGTTTGGTCCCTCGCATTTCATCCCAACGACCCCGACGTCATTTACGCCGGCTACGAGCCTTGCTCCATCTATCGTTCTCAAGATGCAGGAGCAACCTGGAAAAAGATGAACACCGACGGAGTAAAGTACCCCCACATCACTACCTACATGCCGCCTCTGGGCAAGCGGGTTATCGGAATCACCGCAGACCCCTCCAACCCGGCTGATATGTACGCCGCCATTGAGGTGGGCGGCTTGCTGGGCAGTAGGGACGGCGGTGACAGCTGGGAGTCCCTGATTGATGGACCCTATCTACGGAATAATACCCTCGACTTGCACGGTGTGCAGGTCAGCTCTGCTGCGCCAGGCACGGTATTCATAATCACTCAAGTAGCCACCTTCCGCAGTCGTGACCGAGGGAATCGTTGGGAGCACGTGCAGTTTGGTGAGATGTTCCCAGGCGGCTCCTATTGCCGCGGCTTGTTGGTGGCACCGGACGATCCCAGGACCATATACCTGGCTGCCGGGGCCGGTGGCGGTGGCTCACCGGCAGGGACCGCCGAGGAGGGGGCGCTGTTCCGCAGCCGCGACATTGGAGAGACCTGGGAGCGGTTGGATATAGGTGACACTCCACCTAGCCGTATGTTCCATATAGCCATTAACCGGGAGGCCCCGTCACACGTGTACTGCTGCGCCGGGTACGGCCAGGTCTATAGCAGCTACGACGGTGGCAACACCTGGGACAAGGACCAGGTGCCAGTGGAAATGTCCCGTAGCCAGCATGTATATCCAATGGCAAGCGGGAGCTAGAGCAGACAACAGGGGCCATACATTCCATTCCTGTCTGCTGGAAATACGGCAAGGGTGGCGTACCGGAGCCATACGTTGTAGAATGTGTGACATGAAGTAAGCGGGAGGTAAAGCCATGACCACACAAGTCCAACCCAAGGACAAGACTGTCGCCGCCAATGGGATAAATATTCGCTATCTGGACTGGGGTGACCCTTCCAATCCGAAGATGGTGCTGCTCCACGGGCTGCGGGGCCACGCCCACGCCTGGAATGACTTCTCAGAGCCCATGTCCAAAGACTATAACGTACTGGCCCTGGACCAGCGTGGTCGGGGTGGCAGCGACTGGGCACCGGACAAAGACTACACCACTGACGCCTATGTGGCCGACCTGGCCGCCTTCTGCGAAGTCCTCAACCTGGACTCCTTCATCCTGGTGGGGCATTCTATGGGTGGGAGGAACGGCGCAGCCTTCGCTACCCGCTACCCTGAGAGGGTGAGCAAGCTCGTTATGGTGGACGTAGGCCCTGTCTCAGACCCCCGTGGCGCTACCCGCATCCGCGATGAAGTCCTCGCAGTCGCCGATGAGTTCGATTCCTTTGAGGCCCTTTATGAATATATGAGCAAGGAGAACACCTTCGCCTCAGAGGCCGTGCTGCACAGGCGTCTGCAATACGCCAGCACGGACCTGCCCAACGGCAAGAGGGGCTGGCAGTACGACATCAAGACCATCCGCGAGAATATGCGGGTCGGTGCGCCTCCCCCGGACGACCCCTGGGCACTTGTGAGAGACATCAAGTGTCCCACCTTCATCGTACGCGGAACGGAGACTGACCTTCTTACACCCGAAGTTGCCAAGCAGATGGTGGAAACCATAGCTGACGCCACGGTCGTGGAGGTCGAGAAAGCCCAACACATGGTCTTTGAAGATAACCCGGAGGGCTTCCTCGCCGCAGTACAGGGTTGGTTGAGGTAGGGCTTCACACCCTCTCCGACTCTCCCCCATCGTTGTGGCAGAATCAGAATAAGGGCCACAGAAGACCGGAGCTTTCGCCCCAGGTCTAAGAGCACACCCTGGGGCAGGTCCCAAGTTTCCCACACCCATACGAAAGGACAGCAGGGCGGGAGGAGGTCAACCGTGTCTTCCCCACTCAACACCTTCGAGAGACGGTGGACCCCCAACGGGCTGAGGCCCTGCTATCCCCAGGACGAGGAATCTGGCAAAGAAAGGTGCTGACATGGTAGCAGAAATAGGTGACGTGGCCCCGGACTTTACCCTTACTTCCGGGGATAACGAAAAGATTAGCCTCGGCCAGTACAGGGGAAAGAAGCACGTGGTGCTCTCCTTTCATATTTTTAACTTCACGTCCGGGTGAACAAACCAGGCCACCTCGTTCCGTCTGTACAACAGTCGGCTCGAGGAGAGGGATGCCCAGGTACTGGGCATAAGCTGTGACCACGCGGCCTCCCACCGGATGTGGTCGGCATGTATGGGGGGCCTGCCCTACCCGGAACTTGCCGACTTTCACCCCAAGGGAGAGGTAAGCCAGGCCTACGACCTATGGGACCCCGAGCGGGGGGCCAGCCGCAGGGCAGTCCTCATTGTGGACAAGGACGGTGTAATCCGCTACCGGCAGGTCTATACTGCCCCTCATCTTCCGGACATGGAGGAGGTCCTACGTGAGGTGGAGCAGCTAGGCCCAACTAACGCCTAGAAGTCTTATGCGTGCTTATGTATAAAGGAGGCTACGGCATGTCACAGAACGAGCTAGCTTTAATGGCCCACCTTATGCGTCGCGCCGGGTTCGGAGCTACCCGAGATGAGTTGGAAAGCCACGTAGCCAAGGGTTACGAGACGGCTGTGGACGAGCTATTGCATCCTGAGAACGCTCCGCCGGCCCTTGAGGACGAGGACCTCATCAGGCGCTACCACGTGGACCTTAATAGCCTAATGCTGGTAGAAAGCTGCCAGACATACTGGCTATACCGCATGATTAACACGACACGACCCCTGGAGGAGAAGCTGGCCCTATTCTGGCACGGTGTGTTTGCCACCGGGTATACGAAGCTCAATCACCCAAAGGCCATACTCCATCAAGTCGAGATGTTCCGACGGTATGGACTGGGGAGCTTTCATACTCTCCTGGTACAGCTCTCCAAAGACCCTGCGATGATTTTCTGGCTGGACAACAAGGATAATCATAAGGACGGGGTGAATGAGAACTATGGCCGGGAGTTGCTTGAGCTGTTCTCAATGGGAGTGGGAAACTACACGGAGGATGACGTAAGACAGGCTTCTCGCGCCTTTACCGGTTGGACCATCCGCAATGTACCCTACATGGCCTCCCGCAATGCTCGAGACTCCGTATGGCCCTATGGACGCTTGGACTGGCAGTTCCAGTACAGAAACGATGACCACGATGACGCAGAAAAGACCTTCCTGGGACAAACGGGACCCTTTAATGGTCAGGACATCATAGACATCATCTGCCAGCAGCCGGCGACTGCCAGATTCATCGCTCGGCATCTGTACAACTTCTTCGTGGCCGACGAACCCCAAGTCCCGGCCTGGCAAAGCGTCCCTCCCCGCGACCCGGAAGCAATTGACATCCTTACGGACGCCTACTTCAAGCATGATTACGATATTCGCTCGGTGTTGCGGGTCTTGCTCAACTCAGATTTCTTCAAGGACGCTGCCTTCGCCAAGGTCAAAAGCCCCACCGAGCTTGTGGTAGGGACCGCACGTCTGGCAGGGGGATACAGGTTCCCTGAATTAAGCGACATAGGGCTGGCCCTCCAAACGGGCTTCATGGGACAACAGCTTCTGGACCCGCCGAGCGTCGAGGGCTGGCATACGGGGACTGAGTGGATATTTACCGGGGGACTGGTAGACCGCATCAACTTCGCAGTCGAGCAATTCGGGAACGTAACAAAGCCGGGAGTCAGGTCCATTGTAGATAGAATCAGGGCCCAGGGAGATGTCATAGAACCTGAGCGCATGGTAGATACCTGTCTCGATTTGTTGGGGCCGCTCACCGTATCAGAGACCACCAGACAGGAGCTACTAGCCCACGCAGCATCAGGCGGTGAAATCAGGTTCGACACCGAGGACAAAGCTCACTCATCGGCCCAACGAATCAAGGAGATATTGCAGCTTATTGTCCCTACCAAGGAGTACCAGCTATCCTGATACGATGAACGAAGTGCCGCATCTTGTCGAAGGTGGTACAGAGATGAGTACAAGTACCCAAGGTATTCCACAATACAGCCACACAGTTGGCTTCTATGGGCTAATCGGCAGGGGGTTCAACAACCCGGTTGACTTAGCCTTCGGCCATGACGGGATCTTGTATGTACTGAACCGGGCCGGCGCGGATACGGAAGTGAGGATGTACTACAAACGGGTCACGCTCTGTACGGTAGACCAGGTCTTTCTCAGCGAGTTCAGCACCGGAGGCATTGCGGACGGCCAGATAATGTGGCCTTCTTCAATCGCTATAGACAGAGACGAGAACGTTTACATATCGGATGAAGCCCTTCAACGAATCTCTATCTTCGACAAGAAGGGGACGTACCTCGGCAAGTGGGGTGTGAAGGGCAAGGGGGCCGGTGAGTTTGACCGCCCCGCCGGTATCACCTTCGACAAGGACGACAACCTCCTGGTAGTTGACGGCCTGAACAACCGTATCCAGAGATTCACCAAGGATGGACACCATCTGGACTCATGGGGCCAGGCTGGCACGAAAGACGGTGAGTTCAACACACCCTGGGGGATTACAGTTGACCCGACGGGTAACGTGTTTGTGGCAGACTGGCGTAACGACCGCATCCAGAAATTCGATCAGGACGGGCGACATCTCGCCAGCTTCGGCACCTCCGGCCAAGGTGACGGCGAGTTCCGCCGTCCATCGGGGGTGGACGTTGACCACGAGGGCAATATCTTCGTTGCAGACTGGGGAAACGAGCGTGTCCAGATGCTCGGCCCGGACGGTAGCTTTCGTGCCAAGTACCGGGGCGAAGCCGGGCTTTCCAAATGGTCCGAGGAGTACTTCGTCCCCAACAGAGACGAGCTTGAGGAAAGGGAAAAAGCGGACCTGGAGCCTGAGCTAGACCTGTTCCCTCCTTCGACGAGCTTGGGACAGATGGACGATTACCTGCGGGATGAGTCGGCCAGTGTAGAGAAGCTATTCTGGGGACCCATTGCCGTCAAAGTAGATAGCCAGGGTAGGCTCTACGTTGTGGAGAGTTGCCGCCACCGCATCCAGGTCTATAGCAAGGGTCTCTAGTTGCTACACAGCCGGAGGTGGATGGCTACATATCCAGAACGATAGTGGACCACCCGAAGTCCCGTGCGCCGTAGGGTTCGCCACTATACGGATTGTAATACTCCCTGAACCCGCCGCTCTCTATCAGCCGATGGCTCGTTGTCACGATTTCGTCGGCAAGCTCATGGTAGCCATGACGCCGCAGGGCGTGGCTCAGGAACCAGTTGGTGTTCATCCAGGTGGGGCCACGCCAGATGAAGCCGTGGGGGTTCCCCGGCATGAACTTTGGCTCCGACGCCGATAGCGAGGGCAGAGGGTAGGGCAACCAGAAATGGTCCGGAGAGGTAAGAAGCCCCTCCACGAGCCTGCGAACGATTTCTCTGGGTAAGTCCTCCAGTATCAGGGGCATCAGCGAGCTGATGGTTATGACCTTGACCGACCGCTCGGCAACTCCTGACAGGTCAAAGAAAGCACCAGCCTCCTGGTCCCAGCACTTGCTTATCAAGGCATCACGGGACCTATCCGCCTCTCTTACGAACTCGCTATTATCCTCCCCAACACTTGCCATGAGCCTGCCCAGAGACCGTAGACCAAAGACGTAGATTGAGTTGACCAGCACGTCCTCAACGTTAAACAGGTCGGCCTGGAGTATTCTCCTGTCATCGCCTCGAATCGGCTCATAGGCCCGGTACAGCTTCGTCAGCTCCCTTATAAACCCCTGATTGGTAAGCTCCTCCAGATGAAGGTCATCATCATACTTGGGTGAGCAGTCTATACCCGACTCCTCCGGCTGGAGGATCGCTATGAGGCCATCGCCGTCCGGGTCGCGGTTCTCCCTGAGCCACCGGTAATAAGATTTCAAGGTCGGGATAGCGTTGCGCAGGAAGCTCTCGTCCCCAGTCGCCTGGTACACCCGCTCCACTGCATACGCTATGATAGGTGGCTGCATGGTGGAGCTATAGTAGGGAGACGTGCGGCCTACCAGACTGTGGCTCAGAAAATCGTCCCGCTTCTCCAGTTCCCAGAAAATCATGTGAGGAATGAAGCCCGAAGGCAGGGCCGCGCTCAAAAGTGTTGCAAGCTCCGCCTTGGCCAGCTCTTTGTCCAGGTGGATAAGGGCAATGGAATGAAAACAGGAGTCCCAAAACCACTGGAAAGGATAGCTCCGCAGCGCGGGGCACACGAAGGTATACTCCTTGCCATTCCAGTCAGCCCTACCCCGGCGAAGATTGCCCAGGAGAATTCTACGCGCTCCCGCTTCCAAAGCCTCTCTATCCATACCCATCCCCTCCTACGATTTCAGGCTACCGTCTAGGCCAAATCATATAGCTCAAGGTAGCGTTGCGCCACCACCGGCCAGATGAACTCAGATAGTGCGTACTCCCTCCCGTCATTGCCCAGGGCCGTGCGCCGGTCTTCATCGTTGACCAGATTCACAAGTGCATCAACTGCCGCCTCGTTGTGGAAAGCCGGGACCACCACCGAACCCCTGGTCAGAAGCTCCCGATTGGCGCCCACGTCGTGGGTGAGTACCGGAAGGCCGCAGGCCATAGCCTCAAAATACACCAGTCCAAATGCCTCATATCCGGAGAACAGAGCAAAGACATCGCTCTCGATATACCATCTCTCCAAGTCCTCATCGTTGACCTCGCCGGTGATGACTACCTCTTCTTCCAGTCCCCAGTCCCGCACAGTGCGCCGGATTTCGGCCTCTCCACCTTCGTCTCTGCCGACAAGCACGAGACGAGCAGGACGCTGAAAATGTGATCGGGCCTGCCGGTAGATATTCAGCAACCACATTTGTCCCTTATGGTCACCCAGCCGCCCCACGCAGAGGACCTGCACCCTACACTCCGCCTCTGCCGGATGCACGGGCATCTCCGCGTGCGCCAGGGCAGGCGCCCTCACACCCCAGCCAATGACGGACAGCTTCTCCTCGGGCACGTGATACGTTTTCTGTACCCGGCTTCTCTCCAACTCCGTCAGCGCCACCACGTCATCCACGACCTGACACAGAGGAATATTGAATAGGCGGAGCCATTGCCGGCCCCAGGGTAAAGTGTGGAAGGATGGAGTAAAGACAAGCCTGGCCCTCCGGCGACCCCAAAACCACGACCAGAGGTGCCCCCAGAACCAGCCGTCTCCCACAAAGTGAATTACTGTAGGGTCGAACTCATGCAAGTACCGGCGTATCTGATTGGGAGGAAACCAGACCAGTGGCACGGAGTACAGCGGAATGGACCTGAGGGGAAAGCTGGACAAGCGAAGGATGGTGATGCCTTCAGGAGTAATCTCTCTGTCTTGCCAGTCGGGGTGGGGGACCCTGGGGAAGGAGTATTTGCCGGTCAGAACACCTACCGCCTCCACCCGAGGAGAGTCCAGATACTCGAAGGCTAACCCTTCAATGGCCCGCTCAATTCCCCCCAAATAGGGCCTAAAGTAGGGCGTCAGAAACAGGACCCGCATCCCTCTGGAACTCACAGATTAACCCCATATCCGCACGTGGCTGCTCAACCCCATCCTGTTGCGATTACAAACATCCTTCTTCAGACGAAAAAGACACCGAGGATGAGGACCTTGAGACAGTTGCCATGCTACGCCCCACTTACCGGGGTGTCAAGCCCGCAGGGATGCGAGGATGGGACTGGGGCCGAGAACGTTGTGGAAGTCCTCCGGATATCCGGCTTACAGAGTATTGAGTAGCCGCCGAAGCTCAATGAGGGCAGTGGAGGCCCCACGGCGTCTTATTGTAGTCCGTCTGGGAGGCAGGCGGCCCGGGAAATGCCTTACGGATTCATCCAAAGCTATGGCTATATGTACGGTTCCCCAGGGTTCTGAGGACGCCACCGGTCTACCCTGGTCATCCTCCGGGCTTACCGCTCCGGCCACCCCGATGCCTATATCGGCCCCGAACTGTTGCCTGGCGGCCTGAGCCATAGCTTCCGCCGATTCCTGGCTGGCAATACCATACTTTTCGATGACTTCAGCCGGGACTCCACCGGCGATGGCAGAGCCGTTGCCGTAAAGCACCAGTCCACCCATGAAATAGTCGGAGCTATCGGGAATGTCGGTGATGTTGCTGGCCAGAAGTCCACCGGTGCAGGACTCCATAGTAGCGAGAGTAAGGCCCCGCTCTTTCAGAAGCAGTCCCAACGCCTGCTCCGGAGTCTCATCGTCGTACCCCCAGATGTAAGGCCCTACGATAGAGACCAAACCATCTTCTACGGGTTGAATGAGTCCTCTTGCCGACGCCTCATCGGAAGCCTTGGCTATTATACGAAGGTGTATACCGTCGGACTTGGCATAAATACCCAGATATGGGTTCTCCTTGCCCAGGTACATGGATACCATCTCATCGAGCCCTCCCTCGGAGAGGCCCGTGGTCTTAATATTGCGTGTCAGAATAACCTCGCCTCTCACTATTTGACGCAGCCTGGGGACTACCTCTTCAGCCCATATCCCTTGCATCTCTGCCGGAGGTCCGGGCATGGACACGATGAATTTCCCATCCTTCTCTACCCACCACCCCGGCGCCGTGCCACGGCGGTTCGGTATGGACTTGGCCGATGGAATCAGAGTAGCCTGCTTGATATTGGTAGCCGGCATACTGACTCCACGGCCTTGGAAGTACCCTTTCAGCTCCTCAAGCAAGTCGTCCTCCACTGTCATCTCCTCGCCGAGGGCCTTGGCAATCGCTTCACGAGTCAGGTCGTCTTGAGTGGGTCCCAATCCACCTGTGGTGAAGATGGCATCGGAACGGCCAAGTCCCCTGGTAAAAGTTTCCGACAGCATATCCAGGTTGTCTCCAACTTGGGAGACCCATTGCAGCTCAATGCCCAGTGGAGGTAACCGAGAAGCGATAAATGAGGCGTTGGTGTCGGTCAACTCTCCCATCAACAGCTCCGTGCCGATGGACACAATCTCAGCTTTCACTGACCACCCCTCAGGGGTCGAGAGACCCTCTATGACTATGCGCAGGAAGGAGTATATAGCGTGGGAGTCACAAATTCAATCGGACGGGACCGTACCAATCAAGTGCCGGTGTCGTCTGGGATTACGCTTTCCCCTTCGTCTCCCGTAGCGGGAGGGTACGGAGGCTCGGTAGCCAGCTTGGAGACAACTTCACACCAGCTGGAAGCTACCGTGAATAGCCTTGGCGATTCTTCCAACCTGGCATACCAGTTGTCACCATCAGGGGTAGGGTCTCCGAGCTCGAATCTCAGAGGGAAGCCGCTTTTATCTACTATCTCTACCTTGGTCTGGGGCGGGTCGAACCCATACTCGGCAGGGTCAACTATTTCAATATCCAGGGCACGGCTGGACCTGGGGCCGCTGAGGAGTAGAGTGGCGCCAGCCCACTTGTCCACAAATACGGGTGTGTCGTTGCCGTCCTTGATCACCCACTGGGAGCCTTCGTAGGCATATTCCGTGTGCTCGTCATTGTGGGTTACGGAAATTTGCTCGATGTCACCCACGTTGAGCTTGAAGAACCAGGGTTCCTGCTCCCTGGGCTCCTTGGTGCGCAGGGCCTGCGTTATGCCAACGGAGCCACCAATGAGAACCAGCACTATCACCAACAGAATGGAGAGCCTTACGTTCATAGTTTACGCACCACTCCTGGAACTGGCACAGTTTGCCTTTCGGCTACGGCAGCGAGGCATGACTCGTCTATAATAGGACGGATGTCTACCGTCTCCTCCACCATACAAAGCCTCCGAGAACGACCATGAGCATCGGCAGAAGAAGCCAGCCTGAGAATCGCATGAAGTCCTTCTCATTGTCCGTAAGTGCCAGGTCTCGGCGGGGATTGACCTTGGGTCTGATGCTGGCCAGGTCTATGTCGCCAACCAGCCAGTTAATGGAGTTGAGGAAAAAGTCGCTGTTATTGGCATCGAAGAAGTACCTGTTGCTGGCGAAGTCCGAGTCCCCGAAGGCCACTATGGAAGCCAGGACAGTGTCTTCAGTAGGGTCGGCCGGTTCCTCGTCCAGGGGGCCAATAGCCTTGAGTGCAAGGGCAGGGAAGAAACTGCCGAAGAAACTTCCTTTGGCATCCCCTTCCTGGGGGTCATTTCTTGTGGGGTCCTCTATGAGGAAGCTGTCTCCGGATGTCATTGCCAGAGCAGTCCCGACGACGGAGGGGCGTCTATCGTCCTCCTCATCCCCTTGCTCCGAGATCGTAGGATGGAATAGCACACCTTCCGCCGCGTCCAGGGGTGTAAGGCCCGGAAAGTACGTGGTGTCAATCCCAATGCTCAGTTTACCAATCCCAAGAAAACTCTGGATCCCGAAAGGATCAGGGAAAGGAAGCTGACTAATGTACTGGCCGCTGCGGAGGAGGGTTATCTGTTTATTGTCTCCTAGAGACCGGCTCTGGTCTATGACGTGGCCGTCGCCCACCACTATTCCCCACCGCGCAAGGAAGTTCCGGAATCCCGTAGGGGTATCAGGCTCCAGAAGGAAAAGCATATTCCCGCCATTCTTCAGATAGTCATCGAGAATCTCGGCTTCACCTTCCAGAAGGTCAGTCTTGGGCGCGGAGACCACCATCATGTTTACCCTGCTCTCTTCACGGTCACTCTGCAGGATAGCCTTGCCCTCCACTAATAGACTGATGGCAGAAACGGCGTAATTTTCACCTATGATTCCATCAATCGCACGGCCGTAGCCCTCGGAATTCGCTTCAACGTCGTTAATATTACGCTCATCATGGCCCGTGAGAAAGTAAACTCGTTTTTGCTCCTGCCCGGTGATGATAAGGAGTGCGGTCACAAACTTCTGTTCCAGCGCCATAGCAGGAGTGGGCAATCCGGTTGCCGGGTCCGTCTCTAGGGTGGGAGAAGGGATTACCTGGTGTCTCTTTGCCGATTCCTTGCTTTCAAATACCAGGGCAGGATAGCTGGAGACCCCATATTCTCGAGCAATCAGGGGATCAAGGATAGGGTCAACGAACTCGTAGGAGAACTTGCCGTTTCGGACGTCAAATTCACGGAGCATGTCATCCGTCTGGCCTTTGATAAAGTCCAGTAATAGCTCCTCATCAGCGCTACGTGGTGGTACAAAGAAGGCTCT
The DNA here is from genome assembly GCA_965219825.1 of Dehalococcoidia bacterium. Taxonomy (GTDB): domain Bacteria; phylum Chloroflexota; class Dehalococcoidia; order Lucifugimonadales; family JAGWBF01; genus JAGWBG01. Next base: position 768,702 of record OZ244792.1, read on the forward strand.
GACTTCGATGTCCTCATTGAGGTCCTTCAGAAGGTCCACGGTTCGAGGGGCGAGGCTGAACTGCTTGGTCGCTGTGACGTCAACGCGAGCCGTGTTCTCAAAACCCAGGAAGTTCACGACTGCGGCGATGCCAAGGAACGCAATAACCATTATGACGGTATTGGTGCTGTACCTACCCCTGCGTCCGGTCACTGCCCTGCTAACGGTAGCGAAGGAGATAACCATAGAGATAAACAGTACGGCCGCTCCGATACCCAGAATGATGTAAGCATACACTCTCAGGTCTTCAATGAAGGTGAGGACTACAATTCCAAGTATCAGAGCAGCGACTCCCACCACCATCAGGGCGGCGCTTAGCCATCCCAAGGAACTGGTCAAGCTTTGCAAGCCACCGAATAGCGTACCGGAGAGCCTTTCCTCTTCAGGGGGCTCTGTTGAGTCTGCGGGTCCGTTGCTCATCCATTCACTCCGTCAAAGGACAAAATTACCTCCATCGCCGGGTTTCTACGGCTCGCACAGTCAGGAAGAGGAAGACGGCTGTCACACTCAAGTAATAGATTATGTTGTTCGTATCTATTATACCCCTGGAGAAGTCATCCAGGTGTGCGGTTAGCCCTATCTGCGAAAGGATGGTTTCCCAGACACCGTCTACCTGACCCGATGCCAGGTCTATGAGGGAGAGCATCAGGAGTATGCCGAAGCCTACCACCAGAGCGACTATCTGGTTGTTGGTAAGGGAGGATGCCAATAGCCCCACAGAGAGGGCGGTCGCTCCGTAGAGTATGATACCCAAGTACCCACTCCATACGGGGCCGGAGTCGGGACTGCCGAATGCGTAGAGAAGCACTACATAGTAAAGGGTCAGGGCAAGAGTCACTATGAAGAAGGTGAAACTGGCAAGGAACTTGCCCAGCACCACCTCCCAGTCCCTCACCGGGGATGTAAGAAGCAACTCTACAGTACCGAGCTTCTGTTCTTCAGCCATGAGGCGCATGGTCATTGCCGGAGCCAGCAGCACCAAGATGAAGGCGATGGGGTCAATGTAGCTCTGGATGGTCGCCTCTGGAAAGTCCTCACTTACACCCAACCCAAAGAAGTAACCCGTAAGCGCCAGAAAGACCAGAGCCACAATGTAACCCATCGGGCTGGTAAAGTATGTCTGAATCTCTCTCCAGGCAATCGCGACGGAAACCCTCATGCCTCAAGCTCCTCATCAGTGGTCAACTTCAGGAATACCTCCTCGAGGCTCATACTTACCAGCTGAATGGTGAGAAGGCTCCACCCATTGCTGATTACGACCCTGGATATGGTACTTCTGAGATCCAGTCCCCGTGTGGTCTCCACGGTGTAAGTGATTCGCTGCTCACCGCCCTGGGCTTCGCCATCCGATGGATGGGTGACGCTTAGCACGCCCCTGATGCCCTGGATAGCTCTGGTGACCTGAGGTTCCGGGCCACGAATCTCCACTTCCATCCTCTCCACACCTTGCAACCGCTCCGCCAGGTTCTTGGGTGTATCCTCGGCCATGATTTGGCCTTCGTGGATGATAAGGACCCGTTGGCACACCATACTCACTTCCGGCAGAATGTGAGAGCTCAGAATAATCGTGTGCTCCTGACCCAAGTCCTTTATCAAATTCCTGGTCTCTACCACCTGGATGGGGTCAATGCCTATGGTGGGTTCATCCAACACAAGCACCTCCGGTTCGTGGAGAACGGCTTGCGCCAGGCCTACCCTCTGCCGGTATCCCTTGGACAGCTTGCCAATGATGGTCTTACGGTAGTCCCCCAGGCGGCTGATGTCTATTACCTCTCCAATACGCACCTTTATACGCCTCGGATTCATCCCGCGCAATGTCCCCATGAAGTTTAGATAAGACTCCACGGTCATGTCCGTGTATAGCGGGACCGTCTCCGGCAAGTACCCGATGAGCTTTCTCGCCTCGCGCGACTTGTCCACCACGTCATGGCCCGCCACCGTGACCGATCCACTGGTAGGCGGCATAAATCCTGTGATGATCCGCATTGTGGTTGTCTTGCCTGCGGCATTCGGGCCGAGAAATCCCACTATCTCACCTTTTTTTATTTCGAAGCTAACATTCTCAATCGCAGGAAAGTTGCCATAGTACTTGGTTAGCTCCTTGGCCTCAATCATGCCAGCCACATGACCCCCTTACCCACCAGGCTCGCCCCTTCAGTCCTTCTCCAAGCAGACCAATGTTCATGTTTTGTGCAGGACGGAGGGGGCATAGCCTTATGGAGTCATAACCTTTATACTTAGTATACTTGGTAACGACCAGACAAGAATCGTTTCTACAAAAGGGCAGGTGTCCCCGCCCATACATATATTGTAATGTCCCAATGGATGATATTCCATATATTCCGGTTTGCCAAGAGATATTAACACTCAATTCTTGACATTAGACGGCTGCCGGCCGGCCGGGCCGTCACCAAAATGAGTTGGAGAGATAAGGATGCACCTGGTTATAGATGGATACAAGGGAGACCCCGCCAAGATGTGGGACGTGGACCTCGTGAGGCGCTTCCTGGATGAGTGCCCCTCCACTTTGGGCATGACCAAGATATGCGAGCCTCAGGTCCAGGAATATAATGGACCAAAGTCCGAGGACTCAGGCGTATCCGGGTTTGTGATTATAGCCGAGAGCCATATAAGTATTCACACATTCCCTCATAGAGATTATGTAAATGTCGACGTTTTTTCATGCAAGACATTTGATAATGAACGAGCGCTTCAGGATGTGAAAGAGCTTTTTTCTCTGGGAGAAGTCAGGACTTGGGTACTGGAACGAGGACTGGAGCACCTCAATGCAAAGAGTACCCGGAAAGCCGTGGAGCGCTAAATCCGGTATGGATAAGGGGTAAGTGGATATGGGAGAGAGCGGCTCCTTCTGGGTGCCATTTAATTTTCTGGCAATCCCGGAAGAAGATAGCCGGATGGAGACGGCCAAGGCAGTGGTCATACCCGTGCCTTATGATAGCACTACCTCTTTCAAGACCGGCGCCCGGGAAGGGCCAAGGGCCATCATTGAAGCATCATACAATCTGGAGGACTACGACCCGGAGTTGGACGTAGACGTAGCCAAGCTGGGCATATACACTGCGCCCTGGCTGGAGCCCCACATGGGGGGACCCCACCACATGATAGACCGCGTGCGCGACGGAGTCTGCACTTTCCTGCGGCAAGGTAAGATGGTGGCCCTTCTCGGCGGGGAACATTCAATAAGCACCGGCCACGTAAGAGCTTTGGTAGAGGGCTACTCCGACCCCTGGAGTCCCCAGGGCCTATCCGTCCTGTACCTGGACGCTCACGCCGATATGAGAGACACATATATGGGCACCGGCTGGGGACACGCTTCGGTAGCTAGGAGAATCTCCGAGCTATGCCCCATAGTGCAGGTGGGAGTACGAAGCCTCAGCCTGGAAGAAAAAGAGTTCATAGACAATGGCGGAGTCAATACCTTCTTCTGGCCGCACGTGGCCCCCGATGAAGAGGTAGTCAGCCTTCTGTCGCCGAATGTCTACGTTAGCATAGACCTCGACGTTTTCGACCCCTCGATTATGTCCGCCGTGGGTACGCCGGAGCCTGGAGGGATGGACTGGCATCAAGTTATATCCTTGCTTAGGACCGTGGCGGAGAGAAGGCACATAGTGGGCTTCGACGTAACTGAGCTAAGCCCCGGAGAAGGCCCCACCGCCTGCGCCTATACTGCCGCGAAACTTGTATACAAGCTATTGGCATACGCTACCGTATTGGGTGAGGGACCATAGCACTCGACAGGGCCATGAAGGCCGAGAGTCCACCTTGGACCAGGCAAAGGGGTAATGGGAGATATGGGAGCATCTATTAGAATAGGCAGAGTGTTTGGCATACCGGTCAGCCTTCACTTCAGTTGGTTCATCATATTCCTTCTTTTCACCTACCTCTTTCAACGCCATTTTGCAAGTGGCTACGGTTGGTGGTCGGCTGGAGAGATATGGGCTGCCGCCCTGGCTACAAGCCTTCTACTGTTCATGTCCGTGCTGGCCCATGAGTTGTCCCATAGCGTGATTGCCCTAAGTCGCGGCATACCTGTCAATGGCATAACCCTATTCATCTTTGGTGGTGTGTCCCAAATAGCTCAAGAGGCCCGCAGACCTTCTACCGAGTTTATCGTGGCGGTGGTTGGCCCGTTCGCAAGCATTGCGCTTGGACTCACTTTCCTGGGTCTGGCGATTGGACTTGACGGCATAAGCGGGCATCTATCGGCCATTGCCTGGATACTCTTTTATGCCAACATAGCGTTGGGGTTCTTCAATATGATTCCGGGCTTCCCCATGGATGGTGGACGGGTCCTGAGGGCGGCAGTATGGCAAATTACACGGAGCTACTGGCGTGCAACTTGGCTGGCTACAATGATGGGCCAAGCCATAGCGTTCGTGATGATCATCGGAGGAATCGCCCTGGCAATATTTGGCAGTAGCCAGATTGTGCAGGGGCTATGGTTGACATTCGTAGGGGTTTTCCTTCAGGTGTTGGCTTCTTCCAGCCATCGCCAGTCCCGCATCAGGCAGAGGCTGCAAGACCACACGGCCGGAGACTCAATGACAACCGGTTTACCGACGGCTCCGGCAGATATTTCACTCCATCAGGTCATGGAAAACTATACCCAATTCTCCAGGCCCCAGGACCTCATCGTGATTACCGGGGCCGGACGCCCGCAAGGAGTCCTCACCCTTGACAGGGTCCGGCAAGTATCACGTCACAAGTGGCCGGAGACCCTGGTCAATTCAATTATGGTTCCATTTGACAAGATAGTCACGGTCGGCCCTGATGAGCCACTGTTCAACGTAATGGAGCTAATTGAAGGGAGCGACCTTAGCTACGCACTGGTCACCGTGGACGGGTCGCCGATTGGCTTTATATCCCAGGACGTTTTCAAAAGAATTATAAAACCTCCTCGCTCCGCCGGAACAAGGTCAAACTAATCCTTCTATGGACCAGGGCATAGTTTCACATACGGTTTACCTATGCTACAATAGCACTCAGAAGCGGCGGGTCCGCCAATCTACTCATAATGACAGTTGGCTAGTCCGATGCAACTTGCCTTCCGGACTTAGCCTCAGGGCAAGGCCGATAGAAGCTGGCGGATTGAGGCGGAATTTATGGCACTGACCAAGGAAATCATCTACATGGACCACGCTGGCACCACTCCCCTTGACCCCAGGGTGCTTGAAGCGATGCTTCCCGCCTTCTCCGACTACTTCGGGAACCCATCCAGCGTCCATACTATTGGTCAAGAGGCCAAGAGAGCCCTTGATGATGCCAGAGAGAAGGTGGCAAGTATACTGGGGTGCCGGATGAGCGAGGTGGTCTTCACCAGCGGCGGGACCGAGTCGGACAACGCCGCCATAAAGGGCGCCGCCGCCGCATTGCAGGACACAGGCAATCATATTGTGACCTCCGCCATAGAGCACCATGCAGTCCTACACACCTGCCAGTACCTGGAAAACATGGGTTTCGAGGTAACCTACCTTCCGGTGGACCGCTATGGACTCGTGGACCCCGACGACGTCGCCCGAGCGGTCACCGACCGCACCATCCTTGTGAGTATAATGTACGCCAACAACGAGATAGGGACCATTGAACCCATCTCTGAAATTGCCGCCTTAGTGAAGGCACGGGCTGTGGCTATGGAACGTACCATAGTTGTCCACACCGACGCGGTCCAGGCCGCGGGGTTCCTCGACCTGAACCCCGGCAAGCTGGGCGTCGACATGCTAAGTCTATCGTCCCATAAATTCTATGGCCCCAAGGGCGTTGGTGTCCTCTGCGTGCGGCGTGGCACACCCTTTTTGTCACAGCAGTTAGGTGGCGGCCAGGAACGCGAGCGCCGCTCCGGTACTGAGAACATTCCGGGCATTGTGGGCACTGCTGTCGCCCTTGAAATTGCGGAGTCTGATAAGGAGTACGTAAGCCGGCATTGCCATGTTCTCAGAGAGAAAATCACACAGGGCATACGGGAGAGAATACCCGGCGCCCATCTGAACGGCCATCCCACCATGCGCCTTCCAAATAATGTAAATTTCTCTTTCGAGCAGGTGGAGGGCGAGCCTATCCTTCTGGGTCTGGACATGGCCGGCATAGCCGCATCCAGCGGGAGTGCCTGTAGCTCAGGGTCCCTTGAGCCCTCTCACGTACTTTTGGCTCTGGGGCAGTCGGCTGACCTGGCTGGAGGTAGCCTCAGGCTGACCCTGGGCAAACACAACACGGATGAAGAGGCCGAATACCTCTTTTCGGTGCTGCCCGACCTGGTCCGGCGTTTGAGGGAGATGCCATCGCTAACTCCCACCGGCAATTAGGGCGCATTTTATTTACAGGACCAAATCTGACACCGCGTATACATAAGCATGCTACGCCCCGGCAGATGAGCGCCACATAAGATGAGTGAGACCGAGCATAGAACATACGGAGGATAACTCTCAGATAGATATGCCACAACCAGTCGTCATAGCAAGCTCCACGAATCGCCGAAACCACGGCCCTATACCCCTTTTGCCGGTAGCCCTCCGGCGTCCGGTGTTCCTCGTCCTGCCATTGCTAGTCCTTTTCATTGTTGGGGCTTGCGCGGATAGCGGCCTGCTCCCTGTGGGGAAACGGGCCAAAGGCTCTACCCTGATAATCGGCATTGAAGATATTGCCAGGGTCCGGGAAATACGGTTCCTGGGAACCGACCAGACCCACTACCTGGTAGTCCCTGGCGACAGTGCCAACGAGTTGGTGGTGCTACGCCTTAGCGTGTTCAATGCAGACTCCACCAGGGTACTCATGACGGTGGATGAGGAAGCGGTAGAGCTGAGGGGGGTCAATTCTAATGAGGTATATACGCCGGTGAACCTGTTTCTGCCGAAAGAAAAGCTCCTTGATAAGGAGAATGTAACCGATGCGCAGGAGACTCATCCCGCTGAAAACCGCTATACTCCCATAATCGCCGGCCCCATAGAGCTTCCGCAGAACAATGCGATAGACGGATGGATTGTGTTTGAGGTGCCCAAGGGGGCCAAATTAAGGGAGATGAGGTGGGATGCCGGGGACACTGTATTTATCAGATCGTAGCTTGAAGGCTATGGTTTGATGGACTCAGGCCCACAGTCCGCCAAATGCGTCATCTGAAATGCGGATACCCATTGGACTGCACGTCCGTCCCGCTTCGGCGCCTCCCAAATGGCGAAGGCTATTCCACATAGGCGCTTGTGGCGCAATCCCGCTTCTGGGGATATTCGTCGGCTCCGGTGTCATGGTGACTTTATTGGCTACCATGTCCGGCCTCGCACTGCTGGTCGAGTTGGCGCGGCTCCTGCTTTCCGGCTTGAACTCGATTCTGGTGGCGTGGCTCAAGCCATTACTAAAGGACACGGAAGACCGGCGGATTACCGGAGCGACCTATATCGCCCTTGCCGCCCTCGCTTGCTTCCTCGTCTTTGATAAACCTATCGCAATAGCGGCCCTTTTCTTTTTGGCGCTGGGTGATCCTGTTGCCGCACTGGTGGGCAGCCGTATGGGAGGGTTCAGGGTCTTTGGCAAGTCTCCGCTGGGGACCCTGGCTTTCATGGCTGTAGCGATTGGTGTGGCCGGGATATTATCCGCAGTCAACGTGGTACCGTTCCATTGGGGCCTGGTTGCCGGAGCCATCATAGCGGCCTTGGTTGAGTTGGCCCCGTCATTTTTGGATGATAATTTGACGATACCCCTGATTAGTGGCGCAGCTATGACGTGGGCGGGCGTCTGAAAACCGTGCTATGGTACTGCCCCGTCGAACTCCTCCACCCGTGCGCGTTGTCTCTGGAAGTTGACGTACTCGTCCGTGGTCATGTTTGGCTTTGATTTAGCCAGGACTTCTTGAGCTTTTGCGGCTCCCTCCGCCAACAGGTCTATGACCACCATCGCCATGATTTTGGCAGGGTTGATAACCGCTCGCCCGTAGTCGCTGACCATGTAGTCCTTGCTATGACCCGGCCCGGTAGCTCCGGCAGTGTAGGGATGACATACCGGCATTATCTGGCTCAAATCTCCCATATCAGTGGAGCCACCCCGATTCATGCCTTGTGGCATTACCGATACCCTGTCCCTACCCAGGAGCAGGGTTGCATTATTTTGGAACAGCTCCTGCAAGGCGAGGTCCTGACACAGCGGGAAATAGCCGGGAATGGTGGTTATCTTCACCTTGGCGCCAACGGCCATAGCGCCGGATTTGAAGCACCGATCAACTTTGGCGTTATTTTTCACCAGGTCCCCGGGTGTTGACGATCTGACCCTCCACTCCAGCCTCACGTCGGCAGGCACGGCGCTGACCACCTCCCCACCCTTGGTAATAATGCCGTGGATTCGGGCCGTCTCCTGCTCTCTCGAGGTCTCGCGGTTAGCATGGATCGCCGCCAGGGCAAAGTTTGCCGCATTGAGGGCGTTGATGCCCATGTGAGGAGCCGCACCGGCATGGGCACCCTGTCCAATGTACTCAACGTACTTCACCACGTGCCCGTTGCTAGTCCCCCCCATGGAGAACATCCGCTCACCCATCTCGCTGGCGGTGTGACACATGATAGCCATGTCAACGTCGTCAAACTCTCCAAGTCGAATAAGCTCTTGTTTCCCCCCCAAGAACTCCAGCCTGTTCTCATCCCTAAGTCCCAGGCGTTGTTCAACCTCCGTAAACTCTTCAGCGGGCACAGCGAAGGGAGCTATGGAGCCGGACAACTCCTGCAAGACCTCCGATGACTGGAGTCCCATCGTAGCGCCCAGCATCATGCCTATCTGGGCATGATGCCCACAAGCGTGGGCCGCACCCGTATCGGCATCAGCATGGGGATGCTCAAAGACCGGCAGACCATCCAACTCACCGATTATGGCTACTCTGGGGCCAGGCCCGGCCTCCCCATACAGCGCGCCCTTCACTCCCGTGAGAGCAATCCCATCCCTGTAGGGAATCCCAAGCTCACTGAACTTCCTCGCCACCAGGCGTGCGGTCCTTTGCTCCTTGAAGCCCATCTCCGGGTTCTGGAAGATACTCTTAGCGACGCCTATAACCTCAGTTTTCCTCTTCTCAATAGCGTCACAAGCCTTCCGCTTCAGTTCCTCTCTGTTGGTCATACAAGTGTATGGACGAGGTAAACCTCGCCTCTCCTCTCTATTTAGCGAATTCGTACAATTCCTCACTGGCCAGACCGCGCATGAAACGAAGGTATTCACTTTTGGTCATGGCTGCCTTGTGTCCTGATATTCTCTGGCCGGCGAGAACGGCGCCATCGGCCAGGAGGTCTACGACTGTGGCCGCCAGGGCCTTGGCAGCGGTAATTACGGCAAGACCGTAGTCCTGTACCACGTAGTCCGCGCCGTGACCCAGACCCGTCGCACCACCAACGTAAGGATGTATCACCGGCATAAGATGGCTGACGTCACCCATGTCTGTGGAGCCGGTCCCATGCTCCCTCTGACCCATATTCTCTTCCCCGACCAGAGTGACCGCGTTAGCTCTGAAAATATTTGCCAGGTCTCTGTTCTGCTGTAGGGGTAAATAGCCGGGCAAGGTCTGGATTTTTACCTTGGCACCCACAGCCATTGCGCCGGCTCTGAGGGCCCTGTCAACCTTGCGGTTGGCATCCATGACGGCATCAATGGTCTTCCCACGAACAAAGGTCTCCATCCGAACGTCCGCAGGAACGGCGCTGACAGCCTCACCACCCTTGGTGATAATAGGATGCACCCGGATAGTATCATCGTCCCGAAAAGTCTCACGGTTGGCATGGATTGCCATGAGGGCCAAGGAAGCGGCGTTGAGCGCGTTCACTCCCAGGTGGGGCGAGCCTCCGGCGTGTGCCCCCCGGCCAATAAACTGAATCTTCTTGGCTACAATCCCGTTGTTAGTGCCACTCATACATATCTGTTTCTCTTCCGGATTGCTTGTGGTGTGGACCATCATAGCCATATCTACGTCGTCCAGCTCTCCCAGCCTTATGAACTCCGGTTTACCGCCGAGGAACTCTAATTTGCCTTCTTGCCGCAAGACGTCCCTGTACTCTATCTCTATGTACTCCTCAGCAGGAACGGCAAAGAGCATCACACGTCCGCTCAGGGCTGGAAGCACCTCCTGGGCCATCAGTCCAACGGTTGCGCCCATGAGCATCCCAATTTGAGCATGATGTCCGCAGGCGTGAGCGGCCCCGGTGTTTGTATCGGCGTGGGGATGGGCCTCAACTATGAGGGAGTCCAACTCCCCAAATAGGGCCACAGTAGGCCCGTCACTCCCTCCTTTAAGCTCACCTCTAATGCCGGTGAGGGCTATTCCATCCCGGAAAGGGACACCTAGCTCCCGGAACTTGGATGAGACTAGGCCGGAGGTCTTCACTTCCCGGAACCCCGGTTCCGGGTTCTCCAGGATAGTCTGAGATATACGGATGATTTCTTCGGCGCAGGATTCAATCTCAGTGTACACTCTGGCCTTTAGTTCTTCTCTGGAAGGCACGGGCCACCTCCTTGAGCGAGTGCGGGAGTACTGGCACCGATTTTAGCAGAGATGGTCACAAAAAACACTACACCTTTAATGTGGATGACCATAGCTGCTGAAGCTGTGATGGCCCACCCGGCACAGAGGTCATGGTTGATACGCAAATGACCCAAAAGTGCGAGGAACGGTTCCAAATCGCGCAAAAGCTCACATCCGGCCCACTACTTAGCGAGGTCTATGAAATCGCGAGTTTGGCCTGGGCGCTTGAACGCCCCAAGGGTATATAATAGGGCCTACTATGAAGGTTATGATAGCGCCTCAGTCCTTCAAGGGGGGCCTCCAGGGCGTAGATGTTGCAAGAGCAATCAAGCAGGGCGTCCTCAGCGTGTACCCCCAGGCTGAAACTGTGGAGATACCGGTAGCTGATGGCGGCGACGGAACCCTGGACGCATTGGTACGCAGCACCGGAGGTCAGATGTTCACCAGCCGGGTTACAGGGCCATTGGAAGAGCCGGTATCTGCGCTCTGGGGCGTCATGGGCGAGGGATTCTCGTACCCGGAAAAGGAGCCTGCCCTCATTGATAACCGCACCTCCTCGAAGCCCGAGCCCCGTGCACAGGGTCAAATTGCGGTTATTGAGATGGCACGGGCCTCCGGTCTGGCCCTTGTGCCGCTCCGCCGGCGCAACCCAAGGATAACCACCACCTACGGGACCGGGGAGCTCATAGGTGAGGCCCTGGAAAAGGGGTACAGGAGAATCATCGTCGGCCTTGGCGGCAGCGCCACGAATGACGGCGGCGTAGGCATGGCCCAAGCCCTGGGCGTGCGATTCCTGGACTCCAATGGCAGGGAGCTGCCATTTGGCGGTGCCGCCCTCTCTAAGTTAGCCAGGGTAGATACATCCAATCTTCGCCTGGGCGTCATGGAGGCCAAAATCACAGCCGCCACCGACGTGACTAACCCTTTGTGTGGCCCCAGCGGCGCTTCAGCCGTTTACGGTCCCCAAAAGGGGGCATCTCCGAAAGTCGTGGAAGAGCTGGACAGAGCGCTGGACCACCTCAGCCGAGTGATTAAACGCAGCTTGGGACTGGACGTAAGAGACATTCCCAGAGTGGGTGCGGCCGGCGGTCTGGCTGCTGGGCTAATGGCCTTCATGAGCGCTGAAATAGAGTCTGGGATAGACCTGATTTGCCGGGTACTGGGACTGGAGGAGCGCCTAACAGGGATTGACTTGGTAATTACCGGCGAGGGCCGCATAGATGTCTCGACGACCTACGACAAAGCACCCGTAGGAGTCGCGCGTCTTGCGAAAGTCAAAGGTATACCGGTGATTGCAATGGCGGGAAGCCTGGGAATGGGGTACGAGAAAGTATACCAGCACGGGATTGACGCGATAGTGCCGATTTTAGATAGGCCCAGGACTTTCGAGGACAGTATATCCCGAACCTATGACCTCCTCCGAAGCACCACCGAGAGAACAATGCGAGTCCTGAAACTGGGAGGGACATTTCCGGTCCCCGAAAATACCTCCCCTTGAGCAAGCCTGCGCCATTATTGGACTGTCCCACGTCCGGCCGGCATGAAAATTCCTCGTCACTGCCCAACAAAGGGATGGCCGTCATGGATTGTTTCAACCCTCAATTATCTGCGCCTTGACGAAGGAAATGACCCCGTCAGCTATGTAGATAGCCCTCTCGCTATCCACCTCATCGTAAGCCTCGCTGGGAATCCCACCCGGCAGGAAATGGGGAAAGCGAGTCAAATCGTGGTACTTGTCTAGCAGGACCGCCTGAGACTTGATGACTTCAAACATTCCGTTCAGGACCTTAGCATCCTCACACAGGTCGGCCAGGGAATGGCTCCACACGTCCTCCGCGTTTTGTGAGTAAAGATACGACTTGAAAGCCTTTTCTCCTGCCTGCTGACCCATGAAACAGGCCAGGTTATGGCGACCCCCCTCGCGAAGGAACCTGGCATCATCCAGGTCTTTCTCCGCCTGTCGCATCCACCGGGCGCCTTCGGATTGTTGGTCAGGACTCATAGATCACTCTTCCTCGCCGGAGGGCGTTGCGCAAAGATAGGTTTTTTTCTTTCAACATATCGAACTCTTCAGGGGTATAGACCAGGAAATTGGTGGCCAGCATAGGTCCCAGATGGCTGGTGAAAAAGTCCATGCGTCTGGTGAAATTGCCGGGTATGTCCTGGACCATTATCAGGTCAAGGCTACTTTCCGGTCCTACTTCGTCAGTCGCCATGTCGCCAACCAGGATAGCTCGCTCAACCCCCAGTTGGGGGAACATTTTAGAGATACGTTCAAGCTCCCTCTCCAGGGACTGGCGTCTATACCTGCTAAATCCTATTCTTACCGGCATCTCCCACCTTTCACTATCCTCAAGCCACCTTGCTATCTTTACTATGAGGACGAACCCCGCACCCTACCTATCCCAGCAGCACGAGGTGGGCCTCTTTCGGGCCGTGGACTCCGATGACGAGGGTCTGCTCTATGTCGGCGGTGCGGCTGGGGCCGGTAATAAAGTTCATATAGCTGCCCATATCTCCGCCCCCTTGATAATAGGCCAGACGGCGTAACGTGAACACGTCTTCCAAACTCTCCAGGACATCCTGGGGGCGCACGATAGCCACGTGGACCGGAGGGACCAGGGAAACCAGGCGGCTCAGACCCCGACTCGGCAGGACTACCACCGAGCCCGTCTCAGCGACGGCGTAGTCTACCCCGGTGATTCCAATTCCCGCGATGGATGACTGCTGACGCAACTCTTCCCTGGACAGCCCGGAGTCCTGGGACATGACCGTCACCTCAATCCCCATGCCGCCAAGAGGGCCGTCTATCCGCACGGTCTGAAAGACCTCCTGTTGCGAGCGCACCACCAGCCCGACTTCATTCGACGCAGCGAGGTTGCAAATATAGCCCATAGCTTCTTCCGGGCCGGGGGCACTATGGACCTTCCAGCCCCGCAATATGGATACCTCGGCCAGCTTGTCCATAAGCTCCTGTCCCCTTCCCGCCAACCTCATCCTCAATTCACCGGCTTTTTCCTCAAGCTGCGAGACCGTTTGTTGGAGCGGAGCGTAGGCCACGTCGGGCTGCCTCCTACGCTTACCCAGAGTATCTTGCACGGACCTGATGAACCGTTCCTTCTCCAGCCTAGTCCTCCTTTGACAGTTCCCGGTCCCATATCTGTCGGAAGGGTCTGGAAGGTAGCGATGGAAGGTCCCGATCCTTGGTCCAGTGGGAGAATGGAGGTATGGGTATGCGCCTTATCTTTCCCTTCCTGACGAAAGGTGTTTGCGCCAGACGGCCCATTTTGTGCACCATTGATAGAATACCCGGACTGCTCATTAGCCGATAGTAGCCCCATGCAAGCAGCTTTTCCCACTTTGTTGCTTTACGTTCCCCGGACAATGGACTCTCCATAAGTCGGGTGCGTAAGCTCAGCAACATGTGGGGTATGTTTATCTTTACCGGGCATACCTCCTTGCACGCCCCGCACAGGCTGGATGCGTAGGGAAGGTCTTTTGCCTCTTTCAAGCCCACCAGCACGGGAGAGACCACCGCCCCAATCGGTCCGGGATAGACCCAGCCATAGGCATGGCCGCCCACTTTGCGGTATACCGGGCAGATGTTGAGACAGGCCCCGCAACGTATGCAATGAAGCGATTCCCTCAGCTCCGGGTCACCCAGCAATCGAGAGCGTCCGTTGTCCACAATCACTAGGTGAAATTCCTCCGGACCATCTTCATCCTCGGAGCGTCTGGGGCCTGAAACGAGGCTGACGTAGCTGGTTATACGCTGGCCGGTGGCCGCCCGGGGCAGAAGGCGCAGGAATATAGCCAGGTCATCAAGGCAAGGAATTACTTTCTCCATACCGGTGAGAGCTACGTGGATACGAGGTGCGGAGGTGCAGAACCGACCGTTGCCCTCGTTTGTGACTATGACCAGAGTACCCGTCTCCGCCACCAGAAAGTTGGCGCCCGAGATACCCATGTCAGCCTGAAGGAGCTTATCCCGCAGGGTCTCCCTGGCGGCCTGGGCCATCTCCTCTATCTCTTCCAGATTGTGTCTGTCAATCTTTTCGCTGAAGAGACGGGAGACATCCTTCCTCGTTTTGTGCATGGCCGGAGCAACCAGATGGGAAGGAGTTTCCTCGGCAAGCTGGATGATGTACTCGCCCAGGTCGGTCTCAACAGCCTCTACCCCAATATCTTCCAGCGCATGGTTAAGGCCCATCTCCTCAGAGACCATAGACTTGCTCTTGGTGACCAGCTTGACCCCACGGGAGAGTGCCAGGTCAGCGATAATGGCATTAGCTTCCGTGTCATCTCCGGCGAAATGTACCTGACCACCATTTTGGGTCACCTTATCATGCAATAGCTCCAGGTAGTAGTCCAGGTTATCCAGGGTATGGCGCTTGATTTCTCTGGCCTGCTCCCGGAGCTCTTCCCAGCGCTCGGAAGAAAGCTCCTCTATGGCGTCTCTTCTAGCCCCGTCGAATCCACCCCCTACGCGCTTCAAAGCGGCTTGGAGCTGAGGGTCCAGTATAGCCCTGGCAGAGGCTCTCTTGAATTCCTGAGTCTTAACGTCCGCCAACTACTTTCTCCCCGATTCCAGGAGTTGGGCAAGGTGCATAGGCTTCACGCCGGTCTCTCTACGGCTCAAGGCCCCTCCAATATGCATCAGGCAACTCATGTCGCAGGCTACCAGTGCCTCCGCGCCCGTTCTGACCACGCTTTCCACTTTGTCCTCCAGCATAGCCCCGGAAATATGAGGGTATTTCACTGAGAAGGTCCCTCCAAAGCCACAGCATGTCTCTGCTTCATCCATCTCCACCCGCTCCACACCCCTAACGCCGTCAATCAAGGTCGTTGGCTCCCGGGAAACGCCAAGCTCCCTTAGAAGATGGCAGGAAGGGTGATAGGTGACCTTTCCTGCGAAGTTAGCACCAACGTCCGTCACCCCCAATACTTTTACAAGAAACTCTGAGAGCTCGTAGACCCTGCTGCTCAGGTCCTCAGCCTGCTTATGAAGCACGGGGTCTTTTCGGAGAAGCTGCGGGTAGAACACCCGCATCATGGCTGTGCATGAGCCTGAGGGCACCACCACATAATGATTGTCAGACATATCTTCTGGAAGACTAAAGCTCTTTATCACGCGCCGTGCCAGCAACTCCCCCTTTGCGCTAAAGCCGGAGTTGAACACGGGTTGGCCGCAACATGTCTGGTCGCCGGGAAAGTCCACCTCGACGCCCAGCCTCCTCAAGAGGCGCACTACGCTCACCCCTACTTCCGGGAAAAGCTGGTCAATCACGCAGGTAACGAAGAGGGAGACCTTTATCTTTGAATCCACGGTCACCGGAGCCGCTCCTTGTTGACGTTCCTACCCAGAGTACCAAAGAAGCCCCCTTGTGGCAACAGCCTGAGAAAGATCTCGCTCCGTTCAGGGTCTCATGGTACAATGGGCTAGGAGCTAGACCCTATATATAACGCTACCTGGTTGATACGCAGGTATTTGGGGTCCGGACGGCCGATAGGCAGATCCCGTGGGTCTCGATAGAGATGCACTCGTGCGAATACGCGGCCTTCAGCATTCAAGTACTCCCAGATTTGGCTTGCAGAGCCGCTTGCGAGATGGGTTGGAGTATTCTTGCTTTGCCAGTATAGCCTGGAAGTGAAAAAGCTGCTGCTAACCTTGTCAAAGATTCCCATGGCATCAAAGAGACGGCGCAGCAGGCTGGCAGATACTTGAACGGGCACAGGTTTGATAGGAGGTATCACAGGGTCACCTCCGGGTAAGGAGTTGCCAATGGACTTGATTAATCAGAACCTCATCATTGTCCTGTATGGATACTCTGAGCAGTTAATAAGCCTCGATCAACTGAAGCATTGGTTAGCCGGGAATGTCCGGGAGCTAGCGGAGTCTCCTTCCCCTTTGGACCGGATGCTTCTAGGTGAACTGGAACTGGCCATATCAGAGTACGACCGTGGAGACAGGGACGCGGCCTACCTTCGTCAACAGGCTTGGTTCCTCTTGCATTTGCCAAACCCGGAGCTTTCCCCACAGTTGAAGCAGCTTCTTTCTATTTCTCCGGCTGTTTGACGCTCGCAAAGTAGTCCACTCCGTTAATTAGGCTTTGTAACAGGAGTCTTCTATCGCCCAGTCTTCTTAGCCGAAGTGATAAGCCGAGCCAGTCGGAATAATCATCGATGTCAACAGAGGCTCTACTGGCCAGTTCATTTAGAGTATAAGCGTTCGCTGGGTCAGTATTCAGAACATCAAGGATAGCAACATCCAGTGGATCAAGGTTCTGGTCGAAAAGCTCCCTTGAAATGGGCATCTCTCAACCTCTAGCGTTGGCTTGGGCTTCTGTTTGTCGTCGTCTAGGCGCATGATAGCAAACTCAGGGTGTCGTGTCCATGCCGCTCTTCCTAGGCACATTGACAGCACACTGTAGCATGGGTAGACTCACCACATAGTCCTCAGCAAGGAGCAAACAATGAAAAGCATAGAGATAGACCGCAATAAACGCCTCGTAGAGGAGCCGGCCAAAGGCCACAATCGCTGGCACCCGGACATCACCCCTGTCCTAGAGGTGGACCCCGGGGAAGAGGTAGTCATACAGACCCGGGATGCCCTGGACTGCCAGATAAAGTGGGGTATGGCCGCTTCTGAACTGGACAACATGGACGGCAAAGTTGCCCATGCCCTGACGGGACCGGTATACGTTAAGGGGTCGAAACCGGGGGACATGCTGGAAATCGAGTTCCTTGACGTTATCCCTGAGAACTACGCTTGGACCTTCTTCAGGCCCGGAATCGGCTTCCTGCGAGATCTGTTCCAAGAGATTTATCTAGTCCACTGGGAAATCAAATACGGTTGGGCGACCTCACCACAAATACCCAAGCTCCGGGTACCCGGTGGCTGCTTTATGGGTGTTTCAGGGATAGCTCCATCTCATGCTCAGATGGAGGCGTGGACACGCCGTGAGGCCGAGTTGGCGGCGCGTGGGGGATTCGCTTCCGCACCTGACCCCCAGGACGCCATTCCACGGATAGATTCCATCGCTAGCACAGGACTGCGCACCGGGCCACCCAGGGAAAACTGCGGCAACGTGGATGCCAAGCAGCTTACCAAAGGCTCCCGGCTCCTTATACCCGTCAACGTCGAAGGGGCCCTATTCTCAACTGGGGACGCCCACTTTGCCCAGGGCGACGGTGAAGCCTGCATCGCAGCCGTCGAGATGAGCGCGACAACCGCGGTGCGCTTCAAAATACACGAGGGCGAGGCAGCCAGACACAACATCCGATGGCCCAGGTTCGCCCATCCCGGGTATTTCATCTCGCCTGAGTGGGCAGCGCCGCGCAATTTCATCGCCACCATGGGAATGCCTGTCACAGACGAAGGCGTCAACGATGGGGAGAACCTGACCCTGGCAGCCCGCAACGCCCTGGTCAACATGATAGACTTGCTCCAGGAGCGCGGCTACACCCGGCAGCAGGCTTACGTGATATGTAGCGTGGCTGTGGACCTGAAAATCAGCAACGCCGTTGACCTGCCTAATGTCACGGTGTCCGCGTTCCTGCCGGAGGACATCTTCGAGGGATAGCGCCGTGTTCATATCCCCTGGCTTTCCTGCCGGCTATTAGCTTGCTGACCTGGTGGCGTGGCATTTAACACCAACAACGCCACCAGAGATGCACTGATGGCAAAGATGATAAAAGCTATCCGATAGCTATCAGTCACGTCGTACATGAACCCGGAAATTATTGGGCCGAGGGCTTGGCCCGTTATCTGGACAGGTAGCGTCACGCCTCGGATACTGCCCAGATGCTGACGCCCGTAGTAGTCCGCCCAGGCCAACCTCAGCAGCACGTGCAGACCCCCTACACCAACACCCAACGTCGCTGCGGATGCCACCCCACTGGCTAATGATTCACTCGCCATTGTCGCTATAGCTCCTGCTCCAACTGCGAGGCCCGATACCGCCAGGAGGAAGCGGACCGGCATACGCTGCGCCAGACCGGACCACAACAGGCCCGCCGGCACCTGTGAAAGAGCGAAAACGCTCACAGTTATCGCAGCAGCCGTTCCCGTCAGACCTTGTCCAAGATAGTGGGGAGCCTGATGTAGACTGACCCCGGCCTGTACCATGAAACCGGCACCGGAAAAGACCGCCAGTATCCAGAAAGCCCTGGTGTTCAATGCTTGGCGCAGCGTGAAATTCACCTCTTCCCGCAGAGTAGACACGCCACCTCTAGCCCCCTGAGAGGGTGAGACTGTTTTCCCTGTCCTGGCCTTATCAGGACCGGGGTCAACCTCTAGTCCCAGGTCCTCTGGCCTTCGGACAAGCAGGAACAGCGCCGGTAGGACAGCGATGGAGAGCGTGTAAATTCCCAGGGATGCCCAGGCGGTGCGCCAGTTCCAGGCTGAAATGATTAGCTGCGCCACCAGAGGCATCAGCGCCAACCCTGTCCCCTGGCTGACATTCAGCAATGCCAGGGCGAATGCACGACGTTGGATGAACCAGTTGCTGATTGCCGTAGAGGTCCCCAGTTCCAGGGGGCTGGTGAACGCCATTCTCCCCGGTACGTACAGTGCGTAGAAAGCCCATGAATGCGCTACGAACGAAAGTCCCAAGGCGCAGGCGCCGGCTACGACGCCACCCACTGCAACTACTGCGGCAGAGCCGTAGCGATCAATCCACCATCCTATCAGGGGGGATATGACAACGGCACAAATTCCTCCAAGGCTGACGGCGGTGGAGAAAAGGCCGCGAGACCAGCCGAACTGCTCCGTCATCGGCACCAGGAATACCGACAACGTCGCAACGGCCATCACAGGTCGCGAAGAATAGCTGGACAGGGCAGACACAGAGAGGATTACCCATCCATAGTAAAACGGGAGGGAGGCGGCCAAGCGGTGCTGCAATGCTCTGGCTACCACGGAAGCGCCGACTCCACAAGCCCCGGGAAGGGCAGACCGAATTGTGGGGCCTTGAAGGGATTCCGGGCTATAAGGATAAACAAGACCCCAGGCCATCCAACCTGGGGTCTTGCATATAATCGGTCTTTAAGGGCAGCCAGTGCTCACCCTTGGCTTCCGAAACTGTTGTAGGAGCTTACCTCTGATGGCGGGAGACGGTCCGGAGCGCCAAATCTCCCCCTCGGATAGCCGACCGGTGTGAGCATCACAGTCTCCACGTGGTCCGGCATTCCCAACAACTCCTTGATCTGTGTCTCTCTGCTTATGTGGGTCGTAGTCAACCTGGTCCCAAGACCCAGAGTCCGGCCTGCCAGGAACAAGTTTTGAATAGCCAGCCAGATGGAGGAGGCATAGCGGTCCCTGCTCAGCGGTTCGTCCGCATTGTAGGGTATGTAGCCTCGCTTATGGTCAACACATACCAGCATCAGTGCCGGAGATTCATGAATATGGTTAGCCAGATACCTGGCGAACTGGTAGACTCTCGGCTCATCCGGTGGGCCTTCAGGGCTCCCGCCCCGTGACCCTAGCCACAGCTCCCGGTAGTGGCGACTGACTTCCGATATTAGGTCCGGCTCAGTGATAACCATAAACTCCCAGGCCTGACAGTTGGCGCCGCTTGGGGCCTTGGTGGCCGCCTCAATCATCTTGTTAATGGCCTCGATGGGAACCGGATCGGGCTTGTAGCGGGTCATCTGCCTCTGGGTGTTCATGGCCTCCATCAACCCGACCTCCGTATTGGCGCCATCGGTCTTGAAGTCGCCGTTGGGCCTATTGCCCCAACGGTTATAGTGAGTGAATTGGGAGGCCGGCATCCGGTCGGCAGGGCCGAATTTTCCTCTGGGGTATCCAAGAGGACTAAGGACCACGGTCTCCATATAGTCCGGGAGCCCCAATAATTCCCTTACTTCCTGCTCTCTGCGGCCTATGCCACATATTCGAGTCCCAAGACCCTGGGCCCGAGCTGCCAGAAACATGTTCTGGACCGCCAGCCAAATAGAGGAAGCATAGCGTCCGTGGACTATTGGCTCACCGGGGGTATAGGGCATGTAGCCCCGGCTGTGGTCGGCACATGCAATCAACAGCGCCGGCGATTCATGGATGTGATTGGCAAGATAACGGGCAAACTGATAGACTCTGGGCTCGCCCGGCGGGGACTTTTCACCCTGTACGCCGCCGCCCGTGTTTTCCAGCCACTGCTCGCGATAGTGTCGCCCTACTTCCTCTACCAGGTTGCGGTCGGTAACGGCTACGAAGTGCCACGGCTGTGCGTTGCCACCGTTAGGGGCCTTGGTTGCCGCCTCAATGACTTTATCTATGGCTTCCTTGGGTACCGGGTCGGTCTTGTACCGTGTAAACTGCCTCTGGCTATACACTCCATCGAAAAAATTGATGTCCTCAGGCATATAACCTCCCCTCCTTAATACAATACAATCATCAGCACCATTATACGTCACTGGTCAAGAGAACCAATGCACGGCGCCTCATACTACCGTATCAAGCTCTGCATCATTTTCCATCAAGCTAAATAGGTGGTCTCATGGAACGCCAAAGCGTAGATTGACATTCCAAGGGATAGTAAGTAGAGTGAAATAGGATGCTTTGCCAAAACGCATCAAAGACTATGGGGAGGTGGCGACGTGGCTACATTTCTTGACCATACCATAGTGCCGGTCCGGGATAGGGAAGAGGCCGTGGAGTTCTATACCAGGATATTCGGCTTCGAAGACCTGGGAAAGGTTGGCCCCTTCCTGGCAGTCAGAGTTAACGATACCCTCAACCTGGACTTCCGCCAGTCCGATGACATTCGAGGTATCCACTACGCCTTCGCCATGGAACCGGGTGAGTTTGAGGGGGTCTTTCAGAGGGTCCGCGAGTCCGGCATAGCTTACGGAGATGGCCCATATAGCGCGGACAACATGAAGGGGCCTGGCATGACGACCGGAGCCAAGGGACTGGGGAAGGCGGTCTACTTCAAAGACCCCAGCGGTCACGGCCTGGAAATCAAGTCCTACTGATAGTCCACCCGGCCCCTCTGACCCTGTTCCTAATCCAACCCCAAGCGGACTCTTAAGCGGAGGCCGCTGCAACCTTGCCCACGTGCTTGTCGAAGAAAGCGAGGGCCTTCAGCCACGAGTCCTGAGCGGCCACGGCGTGATAATTGTTGCCTCCTGTGGTCATGAACGCGTGCTTGGCTCCGGCGTAGGAGTGGAACTCATGAGCCTTCCCATGCCTGGTAAGCTCCGCATCCATCTTCTGCATATCCTCAGGCGAAGGGTTAGTGTCATCCTCTCCGAATAGTCCGATTAGCGGACAATGTATCTCTGACGTCCGGTCAAAGGGCGCCGGGCCATCTCCCCAGGACACCATCACGCTGGCCGCATAGTAGGCCGCCCCGGCTTTGAGATGTGGGTTCACCCCTGACATCATGTAGACGACCCGGCCACCCATGCAGAACCCGACGATTCCCAGTCGCTCACCATCAACCGACCTGTGTTCCCGCAGGAACTCAATAGTGGAGTTCACGTCTTTAACTATATTGACATCCAGAAGCCTGGCCCTTCTCGTCGGACCATCATCCTGGCAGTCCGGGCCATCGCGATGGTACAGCTCGGGGGCCACTCCCACATATCCGGCGCTCGCCAAGCGCTCTGTGATTTCCTGGAGAAATTCGTCAACCCCCGCCTGCCCTTGAATGACTACGACTGCCGGGAATGGCCCGGTCCCTTCAGGCACACTCACGTGGAGCCTCATATCGTTATCATCAACCTTTATGCTCTCCCAAAAGGATGCCATCTTTACGCCTCCTTCATTAGCTGTCAGAACCACCCAAATCCAGCTTCAAGACCGGCGACCGCCGGAATCGCCGGCAGACACCGCGCACCGGCCAGGACAAGAGATTGAGGTCTATCCCCTTGGCCTGAAGCTTCGTGGCGTGACTCCGGTGCCGCTAGTAGTGTATCCCCAAGCCGCCGCCGCCATCTACCGCTATGGTCTGGCCCGTGACGGCAATAGCCTTGTTGGAGGCCAGGTACGCTACGGTGGAAGCTATCTCATCCGGCTCAATCAGACGCCCAATGGGGATACCGCTCCCTGAACGGCGTGTCTCTTCCTCGACGCTGTTGTTGGCATCCCTGGCCCGCCTCTCGATAATCATGGCGAGCCTTGGGGTCCTGGTTCCACCCGGGTGAATACAATTGACCAGGATTCCATATCTAGCGAACTGGTCTGAGAGGTTCTTGGAGAGATTGGACACGGCGGAGTTGGTCACACCGCTGCTCATGGTAAGTTCACCACTGCTCCTTGCGGCCATACCTCCGATATTTATAATTCGACCCCCACCCCGCCTCTGCATATAAGGAATGGCCTCTCTTGCGCAACGGATATAGCCCATCACCTTTACGTTGATGTGGTTGTTCCAGTCCTCGTCAGTAAGCTCCATAAATGGTGCAGCAGCAGCATTCACCGCGTTGTTGACCAATATATCTACTCCGCCGAACTCAGCGACCGTAGATGCAACTAGATTCGTTATGTCATCCCCAACGGTCATATCCGCTCTGACGGGCAGGACCTTGCGACCTGTCTTGGCCCGTATCTCCGTCGCGGCTTCCTCCAGAGCTTCCATACCACGGGCGCAGATGGCGAGGTCTGCCCCTTCGTTGGCTAGGGCCAGGGCGGTTGCCCTTCCTATGCCCATGCTGGCTCCGGTAACTATAGCAACTTTATCTTGCAATCCCAGGTCCATATATCCCTCCGACTGCGTAGTCTCTAAGAGCCTGTTTCCAAAGGTGTTGCCGCAGGACTTCCTCTCCCTTGACACGCTTGATGCAAATTAGCCCTTTGTCCATCGTCCTTAGCTCGGCTCAGTTGACATTTCGGGTCCGTGTCGTTCCGAGTCCGCCAAAGGCGGACAGGCCGCTCCTCGGAATGACAGGGTGGGGGACCGCCTGGGGACCGACACGCCAGAGGCTGTCGGGGTGACAGTGAAAGGGCGTTTGATGTTGCCGGGTTGGGCAGGGGGCGGAGGGTTGGATTCGTTTCTTGGGGAACGAATGAGGAACGAATCGGTTTCCGGTTGTGGGGACTTTTGATGCACCCTTCACACTCTGCTCCTCTCCCATAGCTCATTTCATTTGGTCTCTATTGTAGAACATGGGTTTCAGGGATGTCAACCGTCAGTTGGGGGTTTTAAGGGCCTTTGAGTAACTCCCCGGAGCTCTTCACACGCTTCCCTTTTCACCCCAACCCGGGCCTTCCCTTATTTGTTTAATGTGCATCAAGCGTGTCAAGGGAGAGGATTGAGAGCCTGCCCCGTACTCGATACAGGGTGAGGGTGATGAAACAACTTCCCCTCATCCTAACCTCCAGGGTGCAGAGCTCCTTTCCCCTCGACTGGGGAAGGAGTTTTGCAAAGGTCTCACCAGGGGAGAAGACACTTTGGAGACACCCTCTAACTGATTTAGCGTGGCCTCACCCAGGTCTCCGACCATGCGAGGGAGCAAGTGCTGCTCACGTGCCCGCTCCTGTCCATCGGGAAGGGACGACCCTTTGCGAGCTTGCCATTGATTGTTAACTGCGCCTTCCGGGCGGGGACGTGAGTGTTATACACTCCATGAGGCCGCCCAGCCGTACTGCCCGGTTGCGAGCGTACCACGAAAGGCTCCACAAAATCGTACCAGGTCAGAGAAATCTCAGTGCCCCCGGAGACGACCTTTTCCGTCGAGAAGGACCTGATGTCACCATGCCTGGAGAAGGTCGCCTCGGCCACCGGCGTACTTTCATCGGCGAATCCCTCGTAGATAGTGCTCTCAATCTCTCCCTGTAGCCATCGGACCAGCGCAATGTTGTCGGCGTAGATTCTGACCTGGTTGTCTGTGAGCTCGCTCTGTATGAAAAGGACGTGCCCAGGGCCGGCCGGAGAGTAGAGGACTCTCCAGTGGCTGGAGCGGGTCGTCAGTGGGGCCCCGTCCTCCTCGCTGAGGCGGATATATGAGTTTTCTCCCGTGAGCCGTACCTCGTTGGGGTCTACCGGACTTACCATAGTGGTAACCTCCTTTTCGATGGGCTTCGTCCCTAATCCGTGGGCCATATCCGGCGGGCAGATATAGCAAACACCACTTCCAGGGCGTCGTGCATTCGCCCGCTTTCCTTCCAACGGGGCGAATGTTTTCCCAGCTCATGCCTCGCCTTCCCTGGGTCGCCGTGGTCGGTCTCGTACAAAGCCAGATATTTTCCACGGGTCGCTTGTGGGTCCTGGCTTTCAAAGCGGTAGGCCGTGTGGTACAGCCTCGTATCGAGAATATCCGGGATATGAATGTCGTTGTACCAGTTGTTGAACTCGTCCTCCCGGATAGCATCCGTACAGTTAGACAGCACCGCCAATATCCCGCGTGCAAGGCGGCTGGAACTGTGGAATTCACCGCCCAGCCTCTTAAAGGTACTCACAAGCACGTTATCTATCAGAGGAGTGACACGGCCTTCCGCTCTCACTATGTCAAGGGCCTGCCGTTCGATTGCCGCCGCTTTCGGCAGGTCTTCCCAGTTGGTCTCATAGAGGGCGATATACCCGCCCTCTCCCGGCTTGACGTTGGTACCGGTATTGGCAAACCGGGTGGCGTGACTGTATATGCCCGGAGCGGTCACGTCCGGCAGGTGAATATGGTTGTACCAGTCATTGAACTCCTGCTCCCTGGCCGGATCCTTGCAACTGGTCATCGCAAACATCAGCCCATTAGGATAACGTCCTTCCATGCTCAAGACCCCCTTACCATTCTTTCGTACCTGTAATTTAGCTGATAGGTCTAGTCAAAAACGCCCTCAATAGCGCACTCCGCCAACTCCTCGTCGGACATACCCAGAATTTCCCGTAGAACGTAGTCCTGGTAGGCGCCGAACACTGGTGCACCCTGGACAGCCCCGCCCGGGGTACGGGACAGCTTGTACGGGGCGCTTTCGATGGTGCGGAGGACACCCTGATCGTCAGGAACTTGCCGGAAGAACCCGCGCTCCTTCAGCTGCGGGTCATTTTGCATGTCTTTACCTGACTGGATCACACCGGCGGCGACACCCGCCGCTTGAAGCCGGTGCATGACTTCCTCGGGAGTATGCTCCATAGTCCAGGACTCCACCAGACGGTCTAGCTCGTCCGTATCGCTATGGCGGCCCCGGACCGTGGCGTAGCGATCGTTCGTCGCCCAGGACGGACTGCCTATAGACTGCACGAAAGCGCTCCACTCATCGTCGGTAAATACCGCGATGGCCACCCAACGGTCATCTCCCTTGCACCTATAGGCGCCATGAGGAGCGCCACCGCCGTGAGGGAGTTGGTTGCCGGTCCTCCGGACAGCGCCACCCCGGTTGTTTACGCTAAGGTCCAGAAACAGAGTCTCCATAAGGGCAGAGAGGGCCTCGAACTGGGACAGGTCTATCCATTGGCCCTGGCCGGTGCGTGCTCTGTGAATAAGGGCAAGTAGCACCGCCTGGGCGCCGGACATTCCACCAACGGCGTCGCAGTAGGCGCTGGCGGGACCGCTGGGGTCGGTGTCAGGAAATCCTGTCAGGTATGACAGCCCCGACCATGCCTGGAGGGTCTGGCCGTAGCTGACAAAGTCCTTCCAGGGCCCAGTGCGGCCCAGGCCGGACATACTGAGCATGATGATGTCGGGCTTTATCCGGCGGAGGCTTTCGTAGTCCATCCCCCACCTGGGCATGACCCGGCCGCTGAAGTTCTCAGCCACCACGTCGGACACTGCCACCAGTCGTTTGGCTATGTCAATACCTTGAGGCGTCCGCATGTTAAGAGACAATGACAGCTTGCCCACGTTCCAGTTATGGCGCTGGCCCACGCCCCTGGGCGTCTGAGGTGCAGGCCCTCCCGCAACGGCAAGGGCAAAATTGGACTCAATCTTGATGACCTCAGCCCCCTGGTCTGCCAGTATGCGGGTGGCAGAGGGACCGGCGTGAATCCACGTAAAGTCCGCGACGCGAGTACCTCGCAGAGCGTAGCGCCCGTCCATATCCGATGGGTTAGTAGTCATAGCCCTTCCCTCACGCCAATCCTAGCCTTCCCCCTTGATGGGAAAGAACCGGGAATCGGGTGAAGTCCTCCCAGATTTTTCTATCCGGCCTTGAGTAGATTGCTAAATCACAGACGCGTTGGCGAGGCCCTCTATCTCCTCAAGGGAGAGACCCAACTCGTCTCCGTACACCTCGGCGTTATATTGCCCGATGGTCGGCGCGGCGCTTCTCAGCTTCCAGGGTGAAGTGGTCAGCTTGTAGGGCGCTCCGGAATGGACAAAGGTAGCTCCCAACTCCGGGTGGTCTACTTTGGTGAAGAAATCCCTGCCCCAGAGTTGGGGATTATCAAGAAGTTCCTCCGGCGTAGCTACGGGACCCCAGGGATGGTGGCGAGACTGCCCCCACTCGGCAATCTCCTTACGCGTGTGCCCCAACGCCCAAGTCTCGATGAGATGTTCAATATGGCCCGAATGCTCACCCCTCAGAATGAAGCGGTCGTTGTACCTTTCATCCATCAGGTCACCTGCCATGCCATCCTCGGCCATCCATGCACGCAGGTCGTTCCACGCCTGCTGAGTATTGGTGGTGATACTCGCATAACCGTCATTGCACCTCCAGGTAGCCACGAACTGCCCCCCATGCCGGAAGCCACATCGAATTGCGGGAGTACCCTCGTAGAGGTAGGCAATGTTGACGTGCTCAGTGGTGGCAGCCACCGCCTCCTGCATGGAGACATCCACGTACTGCCCCAAGTCCGTGTTCAGCCGGTCATAGAGGGCGATGAGTGTGGCGATAAAGGCACGGTTGGATGCGGTATGGTAGGCTTGAGACCCCCAGAGCCGGTGGGGAGGGGTATGGGGCCACCCCGTGACGTACATATAGCCACCCATTGCAAACCCTATCAGATCGGACCCTTTATAATCTCTGTAAGGCCCCGTCTGTCCGAATGGTGTGATTGAAACGAATATGAGTCCTTGATTCCGGGTACTCAGATCACTATAGCCGAGTCCAAGAGAGTCCAGGGTGCCGGGCTGGCAGGTCTCCAGGATCACGTCGGCCTTCCCGGCCAGCCGGAGAAGCAGGTCAATACCCGGAGTCGTGGTGAAGTCCAGGGTGATACTGCGCTTATTGGCGTTGAACTGGTGCCAGTAGAGGCTCAGTTCAGGGCCGGGCTCGTCGCGGACAAAGGGGCCTACGTCGCGCATGGGATCTCCACCCACAGGCTCCACTTTGATTACGTCAGCGCCCATATCGGCCATGAGTTTCCCACAGTAGACTCCCAGCGGACCGGACAGGTCTAAGACCCGGTAACCGCTGAGGGGCTGCTGACCCTCATGGGACTGGTCTTGGAGCAATGATTAACCTCCTGGACCTCCGGAAAGTTTAGCTCCCTATTGCGACTCAAGTTGTCCTTAGCTTTGATGCGGCGAGTATAGCACTGCCCTCATACCTCGTCAACAACGCCCATGAGCATCCCGGCGTAGAGGAAAGTAGGGATATTCTGGTTGGAATGAGCATTGTACCTTCAAGGTCTTAAGATTAAGATATGATTGGATGGACGATACAATTGGAGGTGCGACTTGCCGGATAGCCAGATAGGGGTCCTGATTGACTATGAGAACGTCGGTCTGGGTTCTATCCACTTTTTATTCGATCAACTTTCGGATGTAGGGCGGATCATCGTCAAGCGCGCATACGCTGATTGGTCCAAAGCATCCTCCAGAAGCGACCAAATGCTTGAGTTGGGCATAGAAGCAAAACACTACTTCCGCGCCACGAACTCCGGCAAAAATGCCAGTGACATTTGCCTTGCGATAGACGCCATAGACTTGCTCCACCGCTCTCCGGTTGATACCTTTGTCATAGTCTCTTCGGACACCGATTTCGTCCCGTTAGTGAGCGCCCTGAGGGCCGCAGGCAAGACTGTCATCGGGGCGGGCCACCGGGGGGTGGTATCCCCGGCCCTGGTTCACTCATGTGATAGATACGTCTACCTGGACGCAGTCAAGCCCACGGCCCAGACCCATCCCACCCTGAAAAGCCAGGCTGAATCCCTACTGGTGCGCGCCGTGAAGGCGTCCACGGACGAGCTAGGGCAGGTTGTAGCAGCTAAACTGCATAATACCATGCTGAGAATGGACCCCAGCTTCGACTTCAGGCCCCTGGGCCACGGGACATTCACCCACTTCCTGGACTCCACACCCCTGGTGGCCTTACACCGTCCCAGGGGAAGAGGTGACGTGTTGGTGGAGCTTACCGGGGACCAGCCCCACCGGGAAGAAGGACCCAAAGAGAGCAGTGTACCTGCGAGCAGTGAGTCCTGGGACGTAGAGGTGGACGCTACTTGGTCCAATATACCTGACCAACCTATATCCGGCTCCAAGGCAGCTGCTGAGGCGGCAAAGGTCCTGGGTGTCCCGAAGGTCAGCTCTTCACGCTTCAAAACCCTGCAAGGTATCCTGGATGCCAGCGAGTATTTGCGTGGGCGGTGGTCCAGAAAAGGCAATACCATCCTACGACGCACTACCCCTGTGTCGACCTCCGAAACCAACTTCTGAGCAGGTAAAGCGGTCCGTGGAAGTCAGGCTTTCCCAGAAAACGGGCCATGTTTGAGACATGGCCCGTACAGTTTCGTCTCATATTTCGCGGGAAGAGAGTAACAACTACTGGTAATTTTAATGCCAATGCAGCAATAATTGTGGCTATCTGGACATTTATATACCTAAAGAGATCTCCAGTCAGGTATCAGTCTTCGTTGCACTCGCAGCGGCGCCAAGCGCCTGTTCCTATTCCTCCAAGCCAGCCAGCCGTCGCGCGATAGCATCGTCACCACATCGGTACCATGCGAGGGTGGGGACGAGGACTCAGAAGCGCGGTTGGCGACTGGTACTACTCTCGGGACGTGAAATGGGCAGCGTACCAGATGATCAAGTACCGCCAACGCTACAACTGGACCCACCGTACCTGCTGAGGAAATTGCACCCGAAGAACCCGGACAACCTGGGGCTCTGGCAAATGCTGTTTGCGTGGGTAACCCATGGCACACCTCCACCGGGAGAGGCACGGGACCTGGCCTTGTCAATGCCTACGAGGAAGCCAAGACTGCCGATGTAACCAGGCTGATAACCCTAATCGGGGAACATGACCTGACCCGTGAGATGGTCCCCACCGAAATGCTCGACAACAAGATGGTCCTGAGAGCGCTGGCTGAGAAGATGCCCATGATGGCCCTGGTGCGTAACCTGGCCAACCTGACCAGGCTGGGCGTGGCAACTCCAATGGACTGTGGCTGGCTGGTCAGCAAGCTGTTAGCGGCGGTAAACCTCAACCGGCGTGTCATCCATCCGATCAACGTCCTTACGGCCATGCTCAACTACAGGTCTGGCAGGAGTGTGCGTGGCAGCAACTCCTGGGGCCCCATCCCGCGCATCAGCAGCGCCCTGGATGAGGTCTTTTACCGTTCCTTTGACCAAGCCCCACAGACGAATCAGAGGCTCTACCTCGGCGTGGACATCTCTGCTTCCATGTCACACTATACTGTTGACGGTATTCCTGGCCTAAGTGCACGTATGGCGGCGACGGCGATGGTCATGGCGGTGGTCCGCAGGGAGCCCAACTACTACCTAGCGGGTTTCTCCACGACGGCGGAGCGTTCCCACCGGTGGGGTGACTCAAACATGATGACTCCCCTGGGCATCGCCGCGCAGGACAACCTCTTTGACGCTATGGCCAAAACGGATGCTCTGCC
Organism: Dehalococcoidia bacterium; assembly: GCA_965219825.1. Classification (GTDB taxonomy): domain Bacteria; phylum Chloroflexota; class Dehalococcoidia; order Lucifugimonadales; family JAGWBF01; genus JAGWBG01. The sequence continues at coordinate 798,960 of OZ244792.1, forward strand.
CTTCGGCGGGACGGACTGCTCCCTGCCCATGCTGGATGCCCTAGAGAAGAAGTGGCCGGTGGACTGCTTCATGATCTTGACGGACAACGAGACATGGGCGGGCAAAATGCACCCGGTCGAGGCCCTGCGGAAGCACCGGAAAGAAATGGGCATCCCTGCCAAGCTGGTGGTGGGCATGGTGAGCAACGGGTTCTCGATTGCCGACCCACACGACCCGGGAACCCTCGATGTGGTGGGCTTCGATGCGGCGGTGCCCCAACTCATACCTTTAGGCTAGTGTCCCATCACGGCACGTATATTTACGGCTATGGCGCACCCCGGGTTGGCCATGGCACATCTTTATCAGAGTGTGCTATATCTGCCTTACAGGTACCAGGGTCGTTTAATTATTCATGTGGGGCAAGCCGATAAGGGATAAGGCTTCGGGGACCTTCCAACTGTAGTGGCGTCGTGCTGCTGCAATATTGCTGGCTCCAGCCCACCTTAACAAGTTCAACACCACGTTGCGCAACGCCGCCATCACCTCCGGTGCGGCTCCCCTCCGCACTTGAGAGCCGTCTTCTCCCATGCTCACGTCCCTCACCCAGTGCAGCCTGTTCTCTATCCTCCAATGCCCCCACCAGAGTTCCATCAACTCCTTGGCCCCGGCCCTAGTCCTCCCCAAGCTGGTGATGGCATAGGCAGTCCTCTCCTGGTCGCCCCCTGGCGGGTCACCTCCCGCTCTATGCAGCACACCTGCTCCCCATAGGGCCAGTCTAGATACTCCCTAAGGGCAGAAGAGGCCCTGAGGTCCCTTCTCTCCCACCGGTGTCCCCACACCTTCCCTCCTGGCTGGCTTCTGAGCACTCCTCTCCCCAAGGGGAATGGGTAAACAACAGAGATATGTCTCGGTAGAGGGTGGGTTGGTTCCTTTTCACTGCCCAGAAGTAGTCTCCCCCCTGTTCCACTACCTGACGGCTCAGTTTCCTTGGGGCATACAGGGCATCCCCGGTGATGGTCCGGCCTCTCAGTTCCAACTGGCACAGCACTTCAGCCGCTACCGTCAGTTCCCCTTCTTTAGCCTGCCTCTCCACCCCCCCTTTGCCCCAGTACCAAGCCACTCTTTTGTCCATAGGCAGCCACCACACGCACCCCGGACAGTTCTTCGCCATGAATACCCCTAAGGCTCTTGCCATCTATTGCTATTGCCTCCTCTCCATCCCCCAGAACCCCTTGGCTCCACTCGCTTAGAGCTTCCTCGAAGGCCTCTTTATCCAGCCTCTTGAACACCAAATGCAGGGTGGCTACGCAGAGGGTCTGTCCACTGGGAAAGCCCAGAGTCCTGGCCAGACCCTCTGGTTCCCTGCCCCACTGGGCTATGGCATACAAGCTGTTGCACCCACAGAGCATGGCACAGGTGGCCAAGGTCAGGATGGCTGGAACGGGTGACGGCGACCGTGTCGAGAGCGGGGGTCTGGCACCTGCCCCAATGCTTCCAGCTGTGTTGGCCCAAGGCTTTCTACTTTCTTCCTTCCCATGCACCTATTTTCTATTACTTCTCAGATAATTAAATGACCCTGACATACCCAACCGCGGATTGGCTTGCCCTGTAATACTCTGATGTAATGAAGAGTAGCTAGTTGCAAGGGTTTAATCATGGAATATATGCCAGCTCGCGCGATGAGTGTGGGGAAGGTAGCGGCCTACCTGAACGTCAATGAGAAGACGGTCTATCGGTTGTCCCAACGCGGCGAATTGCCAGGTTTCAAGATAGCTGGCACATGGAGGTTCAAGCCATCGGACCTCGAAGAATGGATCGATCTCCAGAAAAAAAGACCGATGCAGATAAGCGGACTACCAAAAAAGCAGAGCGTTAGGACGCCATGACAACACCAGCAGGACAGTACCCGTATTTCGCTCATGCGCTATAAGCGGACGCCAGGACATTACGGATTCCTATGAAGTTTTCGGTGACGTCCCAGATAGAGTCGGGGTCTCAACCCAAAACGAGGATGCGTTCATCTCCATCATCCGGGACATCATCGTCAACGATGCAGGGGGCACATCAGATATTGCCGCAACCGCAATACCAGCTGCCGGACTGGCCAAGAACCTATATCACTCGAATCTCATCGCGGCCGTTGATGGCACCGACGCTATCGCTACTATGCAATTTGTGACAGACACGATCTATGCGGCAGGCGTTGTTCTCGTAACTCCTCAAACCCACATGAACCCACGTGCTCACGTTACCCGCACTCAGGCCAACCACTTAGCTCCAATTACGCAAGCTCCCAGCGTAAATTGGCAGCAAGCCATCGAACAGTGGGCCGAGTACCTGCGCTCCGCACGTGATCAGGAACATTCATGGGTCAACACCTTTCGAGAATATCATGAACGGGAAATGGCATTGGAATGGTTAGACGAGGCTGAAGACCACGTTGTGCTGATTGATGGGCCCATCGCGACGCAGAATATGCTTACCCAAGACTCGGCTCGTGACATGCTAGAACGGCTACTGGATACCGGACGTGCCATAGGGTTCATTAAGACACTATCGGCCAATCCGCTACTTAGTGCCATCGGCTACGCCTTGGAACCCGGTGAGGCCTTCATAGTGGGGAACTGGTCCAACATCCTGTCAGATCGGTTTAGTATGCGGCAAGGCCACATCAGTAAGTGGGTGAATAACAATGCGCGCCAGTTGGTCCGTGTTATCTACCGCACCGACCAGCGCGCCTTCGGCATGGAAACGACCGCTGGGAATGTCCCATTGGGTCTAGCCATCCTCCAGCACGACAATCAGGGTCCCAGGAATCATGACATTCCAATGCTGTTCAGTTCGCGGACCAAGCTGTCCGTGCCAAATTCAACGGGAGCAGAGGCCGGGATGAAGTCATCGCACGCTATTCGATCCATAACCCGAGCCGACTTCTGAGCCTCACGAACGAACGGAGCCTAAGGTAATGACCTTTCAATCGAGTCCGGCAGGAGGCGGCCCGCCACCCCAGAACCCGTCAACAGGCCAGTCTACATCCTCCGTCACCGCGTCACTGACACCCAGTACCGTAAGGCTAGTCCAGATAGCCGACGATCAGAGTACCGATACAGCCAGAGTCCGGCTCATCGCCACTGGAGAGACCGAATTGATTCCGCTGTTTACGTACTTGATCGCTGAGGCCACACCTAACCCGTTCTTCCTGCAGGTTGTAACTGCAAATCGCAACTTGAGTCGGTTCTCCCCCCAACCCTTCGACACGATCTCTTTGAGCCAGATGCTCGCCCTAATTGAGGGCAAGGGCTACTCCGCAGACGCGATTGTCGCGAACATCAGTTACTACGAGGCCGAGGTCAACGCCATTATCGACCCCGCTAACAATGAAGCTGCCACAGCCTACATACGACCCACGACGGGCACAGTCCATCGCTGTGCTGTAACTGACGAGAGCGTTCAGTACCTAGATCTGCCTCCGTCGGTCGGCATAGACCGACGGATCGGAGCACTGGCTCGAAGCGGCGACACGCAGGTACCAATCAATGCATCCGACCGGATTCTGAATCATCACATCCTAGTGGCAGGATCGACCGGTTCAGGCAAGTCTCACCTTCTGTCAAACATCGGCCATGCTGCCACTTCAGGTGGGCGGAGTGTAATCCTATTCGACCACAAGCCCGACCACCAACATCACCACCCTGCCGAATCCAGACCCCAATACTCAGAACCCTCGGGCCTACTCGTTGAACGGACAGGACCCCAACCAGTTACCAGTAAGGTATTGAACCCTAGATGTGCATGACACCAACCCGAACGCGACAGTGGTCTCCGTTCGGGCCCAAGACCTTGACCCGGAGATACTGGCCGGAACCACCTTCTACCGGCCCAACGAAGACCTCCAAGCAGAGATATTCGCCCACATTGCCAGCAGCTACGCAGATGACCAAGCGACATCGGGCAACCCGAACTGGACTATTCACGATCTTATCGACTACATCAGAAACACCAACGACGGCGCATTGCGAACAAGGCTGTACGGTAGCCAGGGTGGCTCTCTCAACGCTCAGATAATGGGTGCCATACGCAGGAAGATAAACTCCCGCAGCCGCTTCCTAGGGTTCATCGACCCACAAACACCAGCAAGCGGATTTACTGGCCAGAGACGACCCACTGGCAATATCACCCAGATATTCGATCCCGGCCTGAACGTCATCCGCATCAGTGAGACCCACAGCCGGGGGTATGCTCTGTTTCTACAGAACCTGCTACAGGCTGCAGCCGACTACAGGGCTGCTGCTGTACAACAGCCCAGCGAATTGCCGCACGATCTGGAGATAGTCATCGACGAAGCCTCTGACATCTTCAGGGCTGAATCCCGATACCTGCGCGAGGCCGCAACAGGAATGTTGTCGGAGCAGATTCGGAAAGGCCGTTCTCTACACATCGGATATGTCGTAGCCGTACAGAGTGCCGGCGACGTGCCGGAAAACATCCGGAACAACCTCAACACCACCATCATTGGCAGGCACCGGAACATGGCGGTACTAAGGGACGCCCTCCCTACCGCCCGTCCCGATATGCTCGAACAGGCCGATAAGTTGATCCCGGGCGAGATGTTTGTCGACCTGTTCGGCGTGCGGTCACTGAGGTCGGATGTCAATAGTGGACACGAAAGCTTTCATGCAGCCAGTAGCCCAGCATAGAATCTCTTTTCATAGGCTGCAGGTGAGAGGAATCCTAGCCTAGCCTGCCGGCGCTGGCGATTGTAGAAGCTCTCGACGTATTCCGTGATGTCACGAACTGCCTCTCGTCTGCTCCCGTAGTGGCGGTGGTGAACCAGTTCTTGCTTGAGGGTGCCCCAGAAGCTCTCCATCGGCGCGTTGTCAAAACAATTGCCTGTCCTGCTCATGGAGGTTTGCAGTCCAAACCGTTCCAGAAGACTCCTATACTCCTGGGAGCAGTACTGGCTGCCCCGGTCTGAATGATGCAGGACTCCCGCTGAGGGACGCTTGCTGGAGAGCGCCCGGAGGAGTGACTGGCTCACCAGGTTCCTGCTCAACCGTTCTCCCATAGCATAGCCCACGATCTCTCCGGTAAACAGGTCCTTGTGGCCTGCCAGGTACAGCCAGCCCTCATCTGTGGGGACATATGTGATGTCTGTGACCCACACTGCGTTGGGCCGGTAGACCTTGAACTGCTGGCCCAAGACGTTCTCCGCGACCGACAGCCTGTGCCTGGACAGAGTGGTCGCCTTGAACCTCCTCTTTTGCTTGCATCGTATGCCCAACTTCTTCCGGATACGCTTGATGCGGCCAATGCCCACCCGAACGCCATGCTCCGCCAGGTCACGCTGTAACCGTTCCGGGCCATAGGTCTGTCTCGTCCGCTTGTGGGCCGCCTTGATCTCAAGCTCCAGCCGCACTTCCTCTCGCGCTCGTTTGCTCGGCGGCCTGTCCACCCAGGCATAGTAGCCACTGGCCGATACGACCAACATTCGGCTCAGGACAGATGTGGGGTAATCGAGCCGCAGTTGTTTCATCATCGCGTACCGGGCAGCGACTCCCTGGCAAAGTACGCGGCTGCTTTTTTTAGGATGTCCCGCTCCATCTTCACTTCCGCCAGTTCTTTCTTCGTCCGGGCCAGCTCCATCTCCACGTCGGTCAAGGGCCGGTAGCTCTTGCCCACGTCTCCCAATTTGCCGGCCTTATATAGCTTCACCCAATACCCCAACGTCGATGGCGGTAAGGACAACCGACGCCCTGCCTCTGGCAATGACAGATTCTCTTCCAATACCAGATTCACTGCTTCCTGCCGGAATTCCCTGCTATACCTTCCTTGCGGGGCCCTCTTCATCCTGACACCTCCGTCTCTCTAGCTTATCCGACTTTGGTGTCCACTTTTCCCATCCTACCTCACACTTCTGCTCGCCCAAATGGATCTTTCCCGGTCGCGACTTACCGTCGCCCCCTAAAAAGACTCAACCACGCCGGTACATAAACCCGTTGCGCCAATCTTGAAACGGAGAGGCTACCTACCAAATGGTAAGAGACTGGGCCGCCTACTTGACTAGCACTCTCACGGACGCCGGACGCGCCCTGGTGCTACAAGGGTCCCGCCTCAACGAAGCACGCCGCCAGCTCAGTGAAACCCAATATGTCCGAATTCTGGCCCGCGCTAACATCAGACCACGAGAGGCTGCCAACCTGGCTAACATCGGACGACGCCTCCACTTCTTACTCGAAGAACACCCTAACATCCGACTGCCGTATCGTCTGCGCACGCTGGTCGCCCTAACTGACTTTTCGGCCCAGCAGATCAGGGCCGCAGCCAAGGATGGCCTCATCCACCCAGCCATGACGGAACCCGAGATCAAAGCTCTTCGACCGTGGTCGGCGAACCCCCTGCCATCTGTAATACGACCGACCGACAACTGGAACTTCAGTAGTCTACGCTGGCCTCGAATTGACGGATTCGACGGCTACGGCTACATCCCGGGCGACGTCTATGCAAACTGTCTCTGGTACTACGCCCGGGATGACGACTCTGTGGTAGACCCAATGGCGGGTTCCGGCATGCTGCTGCATGTGTGGCAGGAGCGTCATACTTGGCTAGAGGACCGACTGCCCAATCTGACAGTCGCCGCATCCGATCTTAACCCCCGCGGTCCTTATGGAGAGCAGATCCGTCAGCAGGACCTTCTTGAAGGGCTCCCTCAAGGTCCATGCGACTACATCATCATGGACCCACCCTATCCAGGACTGGTGAACGGACAGTACAGTGACTCGCCCAACGACCTAGCTAACATGAAACCCAGCGAGTGGAAGCAAGCCATGAGCACCATTGCACATTTTATGCACGATCAACAGCCCCCAAACAGCCGCTGCACCGTTATCATTCCCAACAACCGCAACATCGCCACTGGACAAAGAAATCTCTTCCCCGACGTAGTGCGCGGCATATTCCGCGATGTCGGTTACCAACTCTACGACACAACTTATGCCTCTCGTCGCACCCAGCAGAAGCAAGGCCGCAAGATGGCGATTCTCAACAACCACGCCCGTCGGGCCCGCGTCCCCATGACGGAGATTTCCGAAGTGATCACATTCATCAAGGCAAGCTCCGAATGAGGCCATGCTAACTACTCTTGGAGACAAGTTGTGAACATGGCCCATCGGTACTTTGCCATACATGGCGACAACATCGTGGAGTGCGAACGGACGTTACACCTCATCGGGCTCGCCTTAGCTAGTGAGCACTCGTCTATGAGAGGACCCTTTGGCTCTCCGACCAACCCTTCGTTTGAGTTCGTGATCGAAGGAGGAAGGACAACTTTAGGGTTTGTCTTCTTTCCAGGGTTTGGCCGCTGGAACGTCGATATCAAGCGGATGATACGGGATAGGGGCGGTATCATTAGAGGGTGTTTCCAAAGTATTAGACTTGTACTATACTTTGGTTCATGACACGCAAACGATATCCCGGCGACCTGACAGATAACCAGTGGAGTATTCTCGCCCCGTTGCTTCCCCCAGCCAGGCCCGGCGGTAGACCTTGCACCGTGGACCTGCGAGAGGTGGTCAATGCCACACTGTATGTGCTGCGGACCGGATGCGCCTGGCGGATGCTGCCGCACGACCTGCCTCCCTGGCAAACAGTGTACAAGTACTTCCGCAGGTGGACACTGGATGGAACGTGGGAAAGAGTCCATCAGACACTTCGCCCCAACGTCCGAGAGGCGGAGGGCAGAAGCCCAACTCCCAGCGCAGCTATCATCGACAGCCAGTCGGTCAAGACGACCGAAAAGGGGGGCCTCGTGGCTATGATGCTGGTAAGAAGGTGATGGGACGCAAGCGGCATATCCTGGTGGATACGGTTGGGTTGCTGTTAGCGGTCGTGGTCCATCCTGCTGACATTCAGGACCGAGATGGGGCAAAGCTGGTCTTCAACAGACTACTCGGCAGGTTCCCGCAGTTGCAATTGATATGGGCCGACGCTGGTTATGCTGGACAACTGATTGAGTGGGTCATGTCGGTATCGGGTTGGGTACTGGAGATTGTGAGGCGGCCGAGGAACAGCCATCAGTTCGAGGTGCTGCCCAGAAGATGGGTGGTTGAGAGAACGCTTGCATGGCTGGGACGCTGCCGTCGGTTGAGCAAGGACTACGAGGCATTGCCCGCCACGACTGAGGCTTGGGTGCATCTGGCAATGATTCATCTCATGGTTCGTAGGCTGACCGCTTGATGACTTACTTCGGAAACACCCTCTTAGAGAGTGAACAATGGCTGAAGGTACGAACGGCAACCAGGTATCCATGGCCTTCAACTTGGTATTGGACGAACTGCAGAAGGGCCGCGAGGGCCTGCTAAGAGACCTTGCCACTGCTGCCGAGCGCGGCGACTTTGACGCTGTGGCCGAATTAACGAGCCGTCTGAAGAGGGTAGACCTACTGGCATAGAAAATAAGGCGGCTGCAATCGGAATGGGATGCAATATCAAACCCCACAATCCCAGAAACCTGCGCCCAGGCGCCCTTGGAGGTTCCAGACCAGTATGAATTGTGCCACCCCACCTTGCAGGCCCTCCGTGTACTGGGAGGCGAGGGCAAGATACAGAATATTGCTGAAACGGTAATTCTTCAGATGCAATTGCCAGATGAAGTAACGCAGCAACTGGACGAAAGCACTTTCAAGCCCAAGCTGGAAGAGGAACTCGGCTGGGCGCGCATCATCCTTAAGACTTGCGGACTGATAAACAACCCGCAACCGGGCGTGGGCGTATGGGTCCTCACCGAGGAGGGTTAGGCCCAACAGCCGATGGAAGCCGATGATTTTAAAAGGCTTTACCGGAAGTATCTTCAGCAGCGGCGTCAACGCCCCTCTAGTTAGGCCCTAGATATACCCGCCAGTCGTAGGCAGCGCCGACCCGCCCAGGTTGTGGACTGCGGGGTGTCGTCTGTAATTGACAGTGGCGGCCCCAGTCCGGACTTGGGAACCGGGACTACCTGAAATCCGATTCCACTCCACCAGCGATGTGCTGGAGGGCCGGTAGCTACCCCCCACTTGTTCGGCAGCCTACCACCGTCCATGCGGGCGCCCCGCGCCTAAGGCCAACAAGCACCGCTAAGGGAATGGCGACGGCGGGGATGGGGGTCCCCTGCGGCGGGCGCGTCGGTTTGCTCGGTTTACGAGGTAGGCAATCCCAGCGACCACCAGTATCACCGGGCTGAAGATGCCTAGCCAGAGGGCTACCGTCATCGCCGCCCATGCTACCGCCGACAGCGCCCGTACTGCCGCCTTGGCCGTACCGCCCACGTCCCAATCCCCGATAAAGAAACCCTCAGACTCGGTAACCCGCACGGAGAACGAATCGGAGCCCGACACCCGGCCTGCATCGCTCATGGCGCTGACCGTCAGGACGGCCGTGTATGCCGTGGGCCGGTGGTCTGAGTAGGCGTGGGTGGTCTCCACACGGGTGGTCCCCTCCTCAGGCTTGCCGATTACCGTGGGCGACCCGTCGCCAAAATCCCAGAGGTACTGGTAGTCCCGCAACTCCCCGGGACGGAGGAACGACGCACTGTAGTCCACCTTGTCGCCCTCCTCCACTGTCCGGTCTTCTCCGGCGAACACCTCAATGGTGGGCACGTGGCTCACCGATACCTCCAGGGAGTCGGAACCCTCGCCTATTCCACCCCCACCGGTGCCAGTCAGGTCTATTGTCACGATGTATGGCGAATCACGGTCGTCATCGTAGACATGGTTCACCGTGGCCGTTACCCGCCTCCCGTCCGGCCTCAGTACGCTGCCACTGCCCCCAACCGACGACCCGTCGCCGAAGTCCCAGACGAAGGAGAAATCATCAATGTCCGGCGGTGCTATGAAGGACGCCCTGAACCGCGCTATCTGCCCCACCCGGAACGAGACGTCGTCTCCGGCGTCAACCTCTATGACCCCTGCGGTGAGCTTCAGACTGACCTCAATCAGAGAGTAGGCTGCGGTCTGCTCCAGGAGGTTCAGCCTGCCCCGGATCTCTTCAATCTGCAGTTGCAGAGTCGGAAATCTCCTCCTGAACGCGCAGGGCCTCGTCCACGTTCCCGGCCCGGTCCAAGAAAGAGATCAGTCGTTCCTCGGTGGCCCGTAGGCTGACCAGCCGGGACTGGCTGTCGACGTACTCGTCGGTAAAGTCCTCGCTGGTGACCGCGCGAGACTCAACTTTTAGGGCCAGCGCCTCCAGATGTAGAAAGGCTTCGTCCAGCAGCTGGGCCGGCACGCGAATGGCGATGCTCCCGCTGTGCCTGGACGACCGGTCCGAGTTGACTACCCAACCACCCAGATCGCGTGCCACATCAGCAATACTGTTGACCGTATGTGCCACATCGTCCACCACCAGGGACATTCGCGCTGTATGGACGATGATACGGTTCTGGGCCAAAGGCGCCGGCTGCACCTTGCTGCTGCCCCTACCATCCGACTCTTGGGAGGGCGGGGCCGCTGTAGGGACCGATGGGAGCGCAGTCGGGGCTGTCTGGGATATAGCCGCTTCCCGCTCCAGAGGCACGGTCGGGCCTGGTGGACCCAAATCACCGCCACAGGCCCCGAACGCCGCCAACAGCAAAGCGGCGAAAGCTAGAAGCGCCCCAAAGCCCCGCTTCATTAGCTAATGGTCTCTCCTTCACCCAAATGTTGCGATAAAATCAATAGAACCATGCTGAACCCCACCACCAAGCCCCTAGACCCCCTCCACAACGTTTGGTGGGCCAGAGTGTACCGTACTGCGAACTTTTCGATGGGAGGCCCCTCGCTGTAAGCTCCGCTTGTGAGTATTATTGAGATTCTCGATCGGATTTCTTCTGGAAGCGAAGAACCGATTCGGTCCTCATTCGCATTGCAAGTTGGGGATTGGCTGTTGCTTGGGGAGGTGGCAAGTACCTATGTTCTCGGGGAATGTCGCGAACGTAACTCTCTTCTAGCTGCAGCCCCGCTTCAGAAGCGATTTCTACAATGAGTTTCGCCGTGTCCACTTCAACTCCGCCTAGCCTGGAATTACTTACCACATATACCGCATAACCTCCTGGACGAAGGACGCGATAAGTTTGTTTGAAGCAAGCCATCATGTCATACACGTAGCGCTTGACAACCCGCTCGGTACCTGGAGACAACTCTCCAACGCTCGCTATTCGGACCATTTCGTTCAACCGATTTGATTCCCGTCGTTGATGCTGAGCCGGTGCTCCAACACCTAGAGACTTGATCTTGCGAATCTCCAGAGTTGCATAGCCAAGCCATACCAGTGCAAGTTTATGGCCTCGCAAATAATCAATTGCGTTCATGTACGGAGGGGACGTAATTACCGCGTCGACCGATGCTGGTTTGACTCCACGCAAAGTTCGCGCGTCTCCGCGTCGGACCCTCCCACTAGCTCGAACTGGTGAATTTTTTAGAATACACAGAAGACGATCGAAAGACCTCGTGAATCCTGTAAGGACATCAAAGTCGTTATCTGCCCTTACCCTGTGGGGGCGACTATGCGAAGTATCTGCCGCGAGGGATGCTCCCTTTGATTTCGTCACTATGATCCGGCTCAGCGCGAGACTAACCAAATCCCTACGTTGGCCTCGAAGGTCACTGCTAGCGGCGAGCAATGCTCTAATCTGTTCGCGTTGAGTGGAAGAAAACCAATAATTAATATACTCATTAGTGGACTGATCTTGATCGATCCACTGGAACTCCATCCTAGTGCCAAGTAGAGTCTTGGCCTTCTGCGCCACCTCCAACCCAAAGTCAGACTGGATTGATGGCGACATCTCAGTGGTCCATGACCTTACCCCATAAAACAGTAACACAGGGAAGTAGAGTTCTCCGCTAGAATAGAGCATTGAAGGAGGACTCATGGTTCGCAAGAGGTCCACAGAGGAACAGATCATAGCCGTGCTGAATGAGGCTGAGGCGGGGGCCAGGGCAGCCGACCTGTGCCGTAAGCATGGCATGAGCGACGCCACTTTCTACAACTGGAAGGCCAAGTATGCGGGCCTGACGGTGAGCGAGCTCAAGAGGCTAAGGTCCCTGGAGGATGAGAACCGGCGTCTCAAGCAGATTGTGGCCCAGCAGGTGTTGGACAACTGGGCGCTCAAGGAGTTGCTGTCAAAAAACTTCTAAAGCCCAAGGCGAGGAGAATAGCGGCGTCATACGCCATGGAGGGTCTTGGGCTGAGCGAGAGGAGGGCCTGTCTGCTGAGCGGTGTATCACCCTCGGTCTATCGGTATGAGGCGAAGCTGGGTAATGATGATGAACTCCGCACGAGGATGCGTGAACTGGCTGGGGAAAGGAAGCGATTTGGTAGTCCCAGGCTGCACATCATGCTCAAGAGGGAGGGATTGGTGGTCAACCACAAGCGGACCGAGCGTATCTACAGGGAGGAGGGGCTTGGCCTACGAAGAAAGAGGCGTCGTAAGGGCACAGCAGGAGCCAGGGTGATCATTCCTGCTCCCGAACGGCCTAACCAGAAGTGGTCCATGGACTTCGTGGCTGATAGTGCCGTCACGGGGCGGCGCTTCCGAGCTTTGACGGTCGTTGATGACTACTCTCGGGAGTGTCCTGCCATTGAGGTGGATACCTCCCTGGGCGGTGTCAGAGTAGTCGGCGTCCTGGAGCGGTTGGCGGAGACAAGAGGGCTGCCTGAAGTGATTACTGTGGACAACGGACCTGAGTTCGCTGGCAAGGCCCTAGTATTACAACCACGGTTCAAGGAGGAATGTCCGGGGATGTACGAAGGGCGGCTCGGCGCTTGGCATGGGAGCGTCTGGCCCGTTCGTTGCATTCTTGCGTCTCCTCCAGCCACCGCAGCAGCTCATTCGGCCCGAACCGTTCCCGGGGCAGCATTTCCCGCACCACCCGGTAGACTTGGGGCCGGGTGATCCGGGGCATCTTTTCCCCCCCAATCCTGCTGCAGACTCAGGAGAAAGGCTCCAGCCAGCAGGCACAGGGCCACATGGTGATGCCACCCAGCCCAGGTGCGGGTCTCGTACTCGTCCAGTCCCACGTCGCTCTTCTCCGTCTCGAACTCCGTTTCAATGCGCCACCTGGAACCGCCCACGTAGGCCAGCGTCTCCAGGGGAGTGTCCTCGGGAGCGTTGGACAGATAGTAGCGGGGCTCGCTGCCGTCCAGGTTCCGGCGGTAGATGGCCCAGTGGATTTCGCCGGGCTTCCGCTTGCTGGTTGGCCGCACCCGCTGGGCGCTGAACCGGTAGCTGCGGGGACCCTGGCTTCCCTCTGCCACCGTTATCTCCCGCCAGGCATCCCCCGGCAATTCATCGCTGCGCTGCTCCATGGTCCGGCGCTGACCGTCTCGCAACCTGGGTTTGCGGGGACGCCCGAATCCCTGATACTCCGCACTGGTCCAAGCCGGCTCCAGCGGCCACACCGTGGTGCCGCCGGGGACGTCCAGCACGTAGTGCATCCCCAGCGCCGCCAACCCGTCCCGGAAGGACGGCGACATCCCGAAGGCGTCGTCCCCAGCAACCCACTGGGCCCTGAGGTGGCCGCGCTCCAAGGCCCGCTCCAGCATCTCCAAGGCCAACCCGGTCTAAGACCGGTAGCTCCGTCTCTCCTCCGGCACCCCCGCCGCTGCGCACCGGCCTTTGTCCGAGGTCCAGTTCTCCGGCAGATACAGCCGTTTGTCCACCAGGGCCCGCCCCAGGGGCTGACGTAAGCCAGGAACATCCCGGCCTGGCAGTTGGCCACCTTGCCCAATCTCCCGCAGTACTGACGGGCCACTCCCGCCGACTTCCTGCCCTGCTTGGGGAAGTCGCTGCCGTCCAGCACCCACACCGCCTCAGGGTGTCCCAACCTGGGCGATAAGTACTCCTGCAACCGGCCAATCACCGCGTCATCATCCCAAGGCGATTCGGCGAGAAACCGCTGCATCACCCTGGCTGACGCCGGAATCGTCTCCGACAGATTCTCGGCGTTGCGCCGCTCCACGGACTGTACCAGCAGAGCCTGGAGATAATGACGGCTGTGGTCCCGCGCCTCCCTCCGGCCAAACAGCGGACCGAAGTAAGCGTGAAAATCCCCAAAGGCCCCGTACACCTGCTCGAAAGCTGACGTATCCACTTCCCTGCCTCACTTCCCCAAGCCTTCCCAACTACCAGGTCATCCTATCATGCCAACCGTCGTTGTAATACTAGACGAATGGGCGTACCGCAGGGGCGTCAAGCTAAACTTCATACGTCCCGGCAAGCCGGTGGAGAATGCCTTCGCCGAGAGCTTCAACGGCCGGCTGCGTGACGAGTGTTTGAATATCAACTGGTTCATGAGCATCAAACATGCCAGGGAGGTCATCGAGAGCTGGCGACAGGACTACAATCAGGTCAGACCCCACAGCTCGTTGAAAGGCAGGTCGCCAAAGGAGTATGCTGAAGCGGTAGCTCCACTCTACTAGCCTCTGATATTATTAACGGGGTAAGGTCAAGCGTCCCTGGGCGCACGTGTTGGTTTGAGACACGTCCACTGGATTGGTTTGTGCTCTTGGCATCGTATGAGAATGAGTATGATCCCTTCCCAGGGTCGTCATTCGGAGTTAGTGGGGCTTGAGCAATGCCTTCTGGTTCCCCATTCCCTCCCAATCGTGTGACGTTGAACCATATATAATCCAGGGCATCCCCAACGATTACTTCTAAGGCCTTCTCATTGGTAGTAGAATCGTACAACATTTGGGCTATTTCCGGTCCAGTCCGACGTTGCAACTGCGCCAGCAAACGGAGGAATTCATCTCGGAATGCTCGCCCGTCGTCTAATGCTATAGAATCGACGTCATTTCCGATCAAGTAAAGCTCGGTGAGGAAGCTGGCTAGAGCGAAATCCTGCATGACTTGTCGTTCCTCAATGGTGCTACTGCGTCCGATGAAGTATGGGTGGTTTTCGTTGACCAATATCTCTCTCGTTTGCAGTTCATACCGCGAGAATGGGAGTTGTTCTCCGAAAGTTTCTGACCTGACAGCCGAAATCAGGTCCCCAGGATTTGTTTTGACGATTTTATTCCACTGCTTCTGAACTTCAGCGAAATCCTCTATCCCCTCGCTCCGGATGGAACCTGGCAATTCTCTGTTGGATGCCAACCGTTCCAAGACAATCTCGGCCAACGGCTTCATCGGAATACTTTTCCATGACCCATCAAGTATATCGCCGGCCCTCGGCCATTCCGTCATTCGGGCCTCCTTCAACGCGGTTCTTGCCCTGTTGAACGTGGACATCAGAAACCGCTTGAATATCCTGACTTGGCGACTGTCTCGTAACCCATTTCGTTCTACTCCAAGATCACCGTCAAGGCCATCGGCTCGGATAGTCGCCCTAAATTGCGCCCAGGCACCGTGGCTCAAATTCTCTAGCCCAAAATCAGTCTGTTCGAGGTTAATCACTCTTCCAAGGATATTAATGAAGAACCCATTTGAGGCTCCTAAGTTATCGCTCTTTCCTCCAGAGATGCGTGATTTATAGAGCGTAATCTGCCCGGAGAGTTGCCCTTCGATACCATCAATTGTTATATATGGATAATGGGTATCGTCAAACTTATTGACGGTCGTACTATCTTGTTCCGGGAGGGAGTCCACGTCTTCAAGCTCCACTTCGTCAATAGCCAAGTCTTTGCCCAAGACCCAGGTGACATAGGGGTCAATCTCGATTTTTGTCGGTTCCAAGACTTCACCATTTAGGGCAATGGACACGTCACTGGTCAAAGGAAGGGCGCTACGGAGCATTCGTCTAATTCGGCCCCTTTGAATCGACTTACCGGTTTCTCGCAGCGACGTTAAGAGAGCTAGAGTTCAAGTCCCCGATGGTTCTACTGCGGGAGGGTTCGGGTGATGAAATTCGTCTGCGAAATGAGCCGACTCCATATAAGGAACCCTTCTAGAGATTAGGTCAAGGATCTTGTCACCATCTTCGATAGTCGAGAGGATGTTTTGGAGTTCTACGTCGGTAATCACTCTCACAGTAAGAGGAACTTCATCGGGACGCCAAACACCAGCTAGCTCCTCGATGTCTCGATAATTGACAGGTACGGTGCGAATCTGTCCGTCACTGGCTTTACAAATGAACGTAATCTCAGAGGCGAGAATATAAGTCGCGAGTTTGCCGATACCAAACTTGCCGATTTGGGGCCTCTTGGAGCTTTTGAGACCCCTCTTGTGATCGCTGGTAATCCTCCATAGCGTCTCAAGTCCAGATGCATCCATCGAAACACCATTATCGAGTACCCATATTGAGGCATTGTCCTTGTTCAGATTGTTTGGGATTGAGATATAGACTGCGGTGGCTTCAGCATCCCAAGAGTTCGCTACTAACTCTTCGAAGGCTTTATTTGGAGACGAATACAAGTTTTCCGAGAATAATTCCAGAAACCTCGGTCCGATTTCAATCGGGAATTCTTTCACCGCTTCCCCGGTAGAGTGTACGATGTCCAGAGTCCTCGAATCGTTACTCATCTGAACTTTCCCTTTTATTCCTAGTTCCGGTATCAAGACCGGCGAATCATTTCAGTGGTTTTCACCGGATAGTAGCCAGCGTATTCTGGCAAGGCCGAAGCTTGTGGTGGGCCAGAGTGTACCGTACTGCGAACTTTTCGGTGGGAGGTCCTAATATAAGGAGCAGGTCGGGAGCCCCCGGCTTAGCCCACGAGCCTCCGGCGCACCAGGGTTGGAGGCTCCCATTTCATCGGAGGGCCACGCCACACCAGCGGGCACGAGGGGAGTGCAACCCCTATTATCGCTGATGCGTCCCGGCGAAGACAAGACGGTTGCATCAGTTTCGCTGACGTTTCCCCCAACCCGTGAAGCCCACAGACACAGGGGCAACGACGCGGCGAAATAGACACGGCGTCAGATGCGATGTCTGGAACGACTAAAGAACCACGGGCCAAGTAGATGACCGGTTTGTTGTTCCTCAGTACGCGGAGATACTGCTACGGTGATATGACGTGAGGGTCAAGTTCTATCAATTGATCCCTCACGTCCGACAAGTGCTCTTCAGCCCAGGCTAATGTCTCCGGCTCTTGGCTGAATAGAATCACCTGCTGCTTGCCGCTGACCTCATGGAGAAGGGACAATATCTCTCTCTGCCGGTCCGGGTCACAGTGGACTGTCACATCATCCAGGATGAGGGGGCACGTCTCTCCGTTTTTGGTGAGATGGCGGCTCATCACTACCCGCAATAGGAGGTAAATCTGCTCGGCTGTACCGTGAGAAAGAAGGCTCCCTTCTCGCCAACTCCCTCCGTCTCCGGAGACGGTCACTGCCAACGTCTCCACGTCCACGCGCACGTCTTGATAGCGGCCTTGGGTCACGGCGTGGAGCCACGGCTTCAAGGCATCCCGGAGTAGGGGAGCCAGCGAACGGTGAACCCTATCTTGGGCAGCGCTGAGCAGATCGCGGGTCTTGGCCAACGTTTGGTCTAGAGTCCTCACTCGAGACAGCTCAGCTTCGGCCTTGGCGAGTTCCTCTTCGGCTTCTGCGACACTGGGAATATTGCTGGCGAATTGCTCAAATTGTCCGCGCTTTTCCGCCAAGTCAGTC
Organism: Dehalococcoidia bacterium; assembly: GCA_965219825.1. GTDB lineage: Bacteria > Chloroflexota > Dehalococcoidia > Lucifugimonadales > JAGWBF01 > JAGWBG01. The sequence goes on from OZ244792.1 coordinate 816,493, forward strand.
TCGGCCCTTCCCACTGCCTGTCTACATTGGCCCATTAGCCTTTCCGGATCTTCGCCGAGGTCGACAGCTGCTATTGGAGCTTGGTCGATCCCTGTGGCCAACTGCTCGGCCTCTTGTGTTCTGCGGGTTGCGGCCTCTTCCAGGTCAGCCACACCCCGGCCATTGAGCAGCTCTTGGAGTTCTCTCCATTCATCTTTGGCTTCTTCCCGCTCCCTGATGAGCGCCTCGCTATCGCCAAGCCAAAGGCGGAGACTTTCGACCAGCGCTTCCTCGGTATCAGCCGAAACGCCGGCCGGATGCGCTGCCTCAGCCACGGTCTTGGCGGCCTCAGTCCTTTGCCGGTCTGAATCTGCCACCACAGCCTCTTGCTTCTTTTTGTCTTCGAGCAACTGTTCCAGATGAGCCCTGCGGGTTGCTTGCTGGGCTTGGCTATCCCGCTGCACGCATTCTCGGATGTACCTCTCAGCAGCCTCGGGGAGTCCCTGGTCTGTAGATGCTCCTCGGGACTCCAGCGACCGTTTCAGGGTTTCCATGGCGCTGGCACATAGATCACGCAGTCTTCGGTCTTCATCCCGCCACCGGCTCGTTTCATTGCGGGCCTCACTCGCTTCTTCTGCGCGTCTTGCAAGGTCGATAAGCGAATCTGGGTCGGCCGGTAATCCCTTTTCACTAACAGTGTTTTTGGCTTTTTCCTTTCTCTGCCTCACTTCGCTCAGCTGGAATCTCACTTCTCCCAGGGCGGTCTCCGCTTTCCTTAGCTCCTCGGATGCACTGGCTACTGCGGCAAAGTCAACCCCCGGTTTCCGGGTGCCGAGCAAAGATCGGAGCAAGTTCGCAAGGACTCGGATCAATATGACCAGCGGGCGCAGGAAAGGCGAGGAGGGTATAGTGTCAGGCGATTGGACTTCCGGTTGTTGCAGAGCCTCAGCTTTGGCGCGCGCCCGTTGAAACCGCTCATCTAGGCCCGGGTCGACTGCAGGCTCTTCCAGGGCTAGATCAGCGGACAGGGACCGGATTTCTTCCGGGGTCAAGCCGCCCGCCTCCACTGTTTCCGGTTGGCTAGGCATGCGGCTTTGATGGGCTTCCAGGTTGGAATGCGCATTACGGAATACGCCCTGCGCTTCAACGACATCTGGGTGGGGCTTAGTGTCTCCATTGGGCATGGGAGGGAGCTCTTGAATTTCTCGGGTAATCTCTTCGGAGGTACGCGGACTTACGGTGATTGCCGCCGGTCGATTCTCCCATATGCCCAGAGCCCTCCCCACAGCGTGCACCTGTTGTCTCAATCCCGATGGGTCTTGGGGTTCTACAGGGTTCTTCCCGGCCAACTCTCTAGCCCGGTTGGCTTGCCGCCGTATTGCGTCCGACAGGCGCCTGGCCTGAGCTGCCTGAGTCAATCGCAATGAATACCGGACGTTGTCGAGGGAGCCTTGAAGTTGCTCCGTTTCCTCCTGCAACCGCAAGTATTCGCGGTGGTCCGCCTGCGCAGCTTCAAGTTGAGATTGTGCTCGGTCTACTTGCTCTCTTGCAACGCGGAGGGGCTTGGTGGAATTTCGCCGGTCGGACCCCACGAAATCCCTGCGGAAGCTATCAATTCTGGCGATGGCCGCCGCTGCGGTAGCATCGGTCCCCGCCGTCGCTGCCGCTCTTTGCAGGTGTTCTTGGAGTGCCCCGGCCTGGTCACTGCCCAATTGAATGTCTGCCTGCCGTACGCAGGCTGTACTCAGGAAAGATCTGCGGTCCAGGCCTAGCCAGCGGGACCCATCGGGAGTCCCTTCAAATATTACCTCTTCGCTGTAGTCTCGACCTAGGTCGGCATCGCGGGCTTGACAGGCTACTTTACCGTTTAGGTCGTGTCGCAACTCCACACGGCGGCCATCCGCCAGTTGGACAACTGTGGAGACTTCCCAACCCTCACCATCCCATGGCCGATGCCGGTTTCTGAATTCCCGGTCATCGGCACGGAGACCGGACGCCCGCCTAATGCCGCAGAGCCCGACGTACAAGGCGGCGTGCCAGGTAGACTTACCGGACTCATTTGGTCCGTGTATCACAGTCATTCCTTGGCCCAATTGGAGACTCCGCTCCCGGAATGGTCCGAATGCATGGGCAGTGACAGATTCGAATCGCACCTAGATGACCTCTAGATCGTCACGGCCGTCTAAGGCTCTGAGGCCCGTGAAGAGGATGCGTCTTTTGTCGTCATCCGGCAGGTTCTGGTCGAACACAGATCTGACAAATTCCCCCCTGACGGTCTGCTCCTCTGCGATTAAATCAACGTCGTGGGCTACGTGTAGGTCGCCCATGGTGACTACCAGGGAATCCAACGACGATTCCAGCGTTGAAAAGTCTGCTAGCCGGATATCAATGTTTGGGCCTAGCTCCCCAATTAGTGCAACCCGCGCTGAACCCTGGAGTTCCTTCGCTGTTTCGTGAACCCGGTTACGAATATCCTGTTGGCTTTCCGCCCCGGAAACATCCACGTCAAGGTTGTGTACCTCGCTCACCGCCACCGCCACCCGTTCTCGCACTACACTACCATCCGGTTGTACCGTGACTACGACTGCACCGCGCTTGCCATCCTCGCCGAAGGCGAGAGGGTCGGGATTACCAGGATAAGTGAACCATTCATGGTCCTTGGGGCGGTGGAAATGTCCAAGGAGGGCATGATGGAGGCCCGCTGATGGGATTTGAGAAGCATCAAATGGAGCATAGGGCTGTTTACTGGTCTCCTGCTCAGTGAACCATGCCCGTTCAGAGCCGTGAAACAGCGCCAGGTGTATTCCGTCTCTGTCAACCTGGAAACCATTATCAAGGAAGCCTGGAGTATTGGCCGGACTCCGGTGGGCGGCCCCCCACAGAGTTAGTCCATCGGCCAGTCCAACCGGAGTCAGCCTAGGCTCGGAAAAAACGTGGACATTCTGTGACCAGTCCATCGACCGATACAGACTTTGTGGTCCATACCAATCGTGGTTGCCGGGTGCAACGAAAACCCTGGTCCGATCAAGCATCGCAAAAGCGTTTCTTAGGAAGGCTCCGGTGTCTGAAGCGAACCGGTCATGCTCGTAGAGGTCGCCGCCGCACAACAAAGCTTCTGCCTTGACCTCCGCTGTCAGTTTGATAATCTTGAGTAGAGTGTCTCGGAGAGCCTGTCGTCGCTTCCTGGCGGGGCTTGGCGTCCTATACATCCACGCGAACGCGCTGTCGAGATGAAGGTCAGAGAAGAGCACTACCTTCATTTAAGAACGTCAGATTTCCCACAGTTCATAGTAATGCCTCCATCTTCCTAGCCCAGACTATCCGACTAGCTCCACTCTTAGGCTACGTAGTCCGTTCCCTGAATTACGTCCATAGTAGCCGTTGGCTGGGGGTGGCGTCAAGTGTGTACCCCGCCGGTTGGTAAACGGCTCCGAATGGGCGCGCGAATCGCATGTTGGGGAGCCACCAGCGGTTGCCAGATCGCACTAGAAGTTCACGACGGGATAGTGATTTGCTCCACAGCGCTCGCCGGTGTGGTCCATCATTACCTTGACGGAAATCTGTACGACAAAACCCATGATCGCCGCGCCGTCTCAAACCTGATTGCAGTTGACGCTACTGTTCCAGGTCGCACGACTGTGTAGTACCTGGTTCCGCAGCACGCAGAGCCGGTCGAACAACAGGGTTAGGATGAGCAGTGTCTCCTGACGACCGGGAGCGCCTCTTATCCGTGCTTGTTCACTATAGAAGCGAGTCTCCCAGTCGCTGTATCCCCTAACAATCTACAGCCGTCAGCGCCCTTCCGGAAGGGCTGGTAAACGTATTTGTTGCCCGGCAGAACCCGTACCGAACCGGAGGACCGATCCTGGATTGCTCCATAGATGGCTCGCTTTCTGTCAAGCCTCAGTATCTTGTCGAAGTAATTTCGGTAGAGGCCACGTTCGAGGGTCTCGGTCAGCAGGCAAACGTGGTGGCAGGGTCACCGCCAGCCATCTCAGCCTTCTGAATACAACTTATTGCTCGGTGTACCCTGATGGCCAGGTTTGCCGGGTAAGGGGCGATTTCCAGCTCCTCTTGGCCTTGGACAATCTCGGCAGACGGTTGGTTCGGAGTACTAGGACGAATCGACAAATGGTTGAAATTCACATGGGAGTACGAGGGAGCGAATCAGCATAAGCAGGTAGAGTGTAATCCTGGAGCCGAAGTGAGGTGTGGGGGAGGCTAGGATGAAACGCTACCAACTCAGCGAGTCGCAGTGGCGGCGCATCGAGGACTTTCTGCCGGGGCGGCCCGGACACGTGGGCGTAACCGCCAAGGACAACCGGGGTTTCGTAAACGGGGTTCTGTGGGTGCTGCGCAGCGGAGCCCAATGGAAAGACCTGCCGGCCCAATACGGCAATTGGAAGAGCGTCCACAAGCGCTTCACCCGCTGGGCCAAAGCCGGGTTGTGGGAGAGGATATTCCGGGTCATGCTGGAGGACTCGGACAACAGGTACGTGATGATCGATTCCACCATAGTCCGGGCCCACCAGCAGGCAGCCGGTGGAAAAGGAGGAACCGGGACCAGGCTTTGGGGCGTTCCCGGGGCGGTCTGAGCACCAAGATACATATGGTATGCGATGCTCGGGGCAGGCCCCTGCGCTTCGCCCTGACCGGAGGTCAGAGGGCGGATGCGCCCCAAGCCATACCCATGCTGACCGGCATTGAGACCGGCTGGGTGATTGCCGACAAGGGGTACGAGAGCAATCGGAATCTGGCATTCATCCGGTCAAAGGGTGCGACAGCGGTCATACCGCCCAAGTCCAACCGAAAAGAGCCGTGGGAATACGACCGGGAGCTCTACCGGGAACGCAACCTGATTGAACGGGCCTTCAACAAACTGAAGCACTGGCGTAGAATCGCCACCCGCTATGACCGCAGGAGCATCTACTTTCTCTCAGCACTGTACTTGGTCTCCTCGGTCATATGGGGTTAGCTATTTGTCGATTCGTCCTAGAACTTATAAGACCTCCTAAAGGGGCCGTTTCTGAACTGCTTAAACCTCCGGCCCGCAACGATGCCCCGGGCACCTGCCTACTCTCCTGCCACGTCCAGGAGCGCCTCCGCTTCCTCTTTCGCGTCCTGCATTGCCTGGGCCAAGCCGTCCAGTCTTTCCTCGCGGCGTGGTTGGAGGTACAGGAATACGACTTCCTTGACCTGCTTGCCGGTGACTTGCTGGAGGGCGTGGGCATAGGCCCCCCCTTGCAGGCGATAGCGCAGAACCGCCTCGGCCGTTTCCGAGGCGCCGACGGAATCGGTCTTGTAGTCGACCACCACCAGCCCGCCATCCTCTTCAAACAGCAGGTCAATAAAGCCATGAAGCGAGCCGCCGCCCGTAGGAACGGCGACGGGAACCTCGCGCCATAGGCAGCCCGAGGACACGGCGCGTTTTACGACGTCGCTTTCTATGGCGATGCGGGACAGACGGGCGATTTCACCCTCCTGGCCGGGGACGCCTTCGGCGACGGCCTGCGCCCGCGCCCTGTCAGCAATGCCGTCCCCGGTGGCCAGGTCGATAGACTGAAGCACGGCGTGCACAGCCCGGCCCACCGAGGTTCCGGCGCGGCCACGCCGCCAGGGTTCTGGGGTCTCCCGCTCCTCTTTGTCCTCCTGCTTCTGGCGGCCCAGAGCGGTGGCGGCAGCGAACGAGGGGCGACCCATTTCGCTGATTAAATTCTCCCGCCGCTCTTCCCACTGTGCGCGAGCTTCCACCGAATGCTCTGCGGGGGCTGCGGAGTCCTGGCCCCCGTCTTCGGAATCCGTTTCCGGCGGTTGGGGAGGGCAACTCAGATCGACGGACTCCCAGAGTTCAGGAGCGCCCGCCAGATACTCCGAAATTGCGGCTGCCGCCGCATTCGCCCCTCTACCGCTTGTTGAGCGGCGCAGGCTGACCACCAGGTGGTCGCGGGCGCGGGTGGCCGCCACGTACATCAGGCGGACGTGTTCCGCTTCGGACATGAGATTCTCCCGCTCCGCCAGCTTTTCGTAGCCCGCCGTGACGAAGCGGTTATCCCTGGGCCCGAGGCCTACTTCGACGCGCCCCTGACCCCGGTCGAAGAGCGCTGTGCTGGTACGGCTGCCGGAGGCCGAGTTGACGCCGGTCAGTATTACCACCGGAAACTCCAGCCCCTTGGAGGCGTGAATGGTCATCACCCGCACCGCCTCTTCGTCCGATTCTGGCACCGGCGCTTCCGTGACGCGGGCGCCCTCAATGATTTGGTCCTCCATCCACTCCACAAAGGCTCGCAGCGAACTCCCGCCGGCGGCGGCGAACTGCCACGCTTGCTCCATCATAAACCGGTAGCGCCGCCACTGCTCCCGCATCCGCGGGTGACCTATTGCCGCTTCCATCAGCTCCCGCTCGCGGACGAAACGGTCGATGAGCGCGCCGACGGAGTCCCAAACTCGTGCCTGGTGGAACTCCCGCAGCGTGTCTAGAGCCTCGCTCACTGGACCGTCCCTACGTTCTGCCGGCATTTGCAGATAGTCGAATCGGCCCCCACCTTCGTAGTGACGCAGCAGGTCGACGTCGCTGCATCCGAAGGCGGGTGAGCGCAGCGCGGCCACCGTGGCTACTTGATTGCCCGGATCATCAATAGCCTTGAGGCAGTTCAACAGGTCGCGGATTTCCTGGGTTTCAAAAATGAGCGACGCGCTCTCTAAGCGGTAGGGGATGTCTTGGCCTTCAATCCCCCGCTCCAAAATTTGAAGGCCGGTACGCGAGGGCATCAGGATGCAGATATCGGAATACTTGACGGGCCTGTAGGCCTCTCGACCCGTGGCCTCGGTAGCCTCCCGGTCCAGGGTCTGCCACTGCTGGTTGACGATTTGACGCAAAAGACCGGCTATGTCTTCGGCTTCTTGCCGCCGAATAGCGTCGATGCGGTCCTCGACCTCTGTATCGGCCAGCGCCCAGACGCGCGGCTGGAAGGCGTGGCCGACGTCTCCTTCCCAGCGTGGAGACATCGCCTCGTATCCGGCCTGGAAGTAGCCCGCGCCGCCGCCATCGTTTCCGTCTTCCCCCATCCATTGCTCGAAGAGTCGGTTGACCCAGGCGATGAGCCGTTTCTGCGAGCGGAAGTTCTGCACCAGGCTGACCGTGCGCCCGCCAGCCTCCTCCATACGCTGCTGAAGCCTTTTCATTTGTGCCACGTCGGCGCGGCGGAAGCGATAGATCGACTGCTTGGGATCGCCGACGACGAACAGCTTGCCCTTCTCCGGGGTTATCAGCTCCCAGGCCGTGGGGCGGGAAGTTGCCGGCTGTCCCTCCGGGACATGTTCGGCCAGGAACATGGCGATTTCGGCCTGTATCGGGTCGGTGTCCTGGGCCTCATCGATGAGCAGGTGCGAGAAGCGGCGGCGGAAGTGGTCGCGCACCTCGAGGTTGCCGCGCAGCAACTCGTGAGCCCAAGCCAGCAGGTCGTGAAACTCGGCCCTCCCCTCGGCCCGACGCTGCCGGGCGTAGTTGAGGGCGAACTCCCGCAGTCCATCGAGGACTGGCGTGAAAACGGCGCGCCTCGCCTGTGCGATTTCCCCGGAAGTGGCGTCGTCCAATTCCTTGAGCAGACTTTTCAGGGCCGAACAGGCGTTGTCGCCGGTCTGGGGGTCAACGTTCCAATCCCCTTGCCTGCCTCTACTGTATTTCAGGGGTAGAATCCGCAGCATCAAGCGGTAAGCCGTGGGCGAGCTGGGCCGCGCTTCGGCCAACCTGCGGATTGCGCTCAGCTTGCTCTGGACATGGCTGTATAGGGGGTCGCCGGCCCCGATCCTGGAAAATCGGCAAAGCCGCTCCAACTCGGGCATCTGGGCCACAAGCATTCCGGCTGCTGCCGTTTGCGCGGGGGCTACCGCTTCGAATTTCACGTCCGTCAGGTCGTTGTAATTGCGGTGAAATTCCAAGGCCGCATCCTTGAGCTGCGGCAGGGTCATCCCTAGTGTCAGAGCCAACGCCAGATGTGGTGCGAGGGGCGAATCTTCCTCCAGAACGGCGTCGAGCCAAGTGTCCCATGCTTCGTTGAACTTGATCCCGGCGGCGATTTCGTCGGTGGTCTCGAAAGCCGGCGGTAGCCCGGCTTCCAGCGGCCGTTCGTGGAGGAGTGAGGCGGCGAAGGCATGGAGCGTTCGGATGGCGGCTTGGTCCAGGTCAGTGATGCCTTGGCGGCAGCGGGCACGCTCTTCTTCGCTGCGGGACTCATCGGCAAATGCTTCTTCCAACCCCTGGCGGATGCGGTCGCGCAGCTCGGCGGCGGCGGCCTCGGTAAACGTTATGGCGGCGATTCGGTCGAGGGTGGCCCTTCCAGTCGTCACCAGGTTCACCACCCGCCCCACCAGGCTTGCCGTCTTGCCGGTGCCCGCGCTGGCCTCGACAAACAGCGTTTCATCCAACTGCTCGCCGATGATGCGGCGGGCCTGGGCGTCGATGGGACTCAATTCTGCCGGACGGGGGCCGGTGGGCGTTGGTCGGGTGGTCATCGCTATTTCTCTTTCCCTTCGCCGGACAGGGCGAGGTAGCCTGACAACAGCGGGTCGGCCTTCTTTCGCTCCCAGAGGTCCGCCCGCCGCGCCGGACACAGCGAATCGAAATCGCAGAATCTACAATTGGCGGGCTTGTCGCGATCCGGCGGGCCTGGGTTGGCGGGGAACACGCCGCCGCGAATGCCCGACACAATCGCTGACACCCCCTCCCGGAACCGCTCTCTCACATCGCCGTCGTTGATGTCGAAGTAGCCGGGCGGGGCTAACTGGAATCCGCCGCGGGTGGTTGCGAACCAGTAGGCGGCCTGCATTGCGGTCGCATCGGGAATAAGCTGCTGCGCGGCTAGGGAATAGACGCCCAGCTGGAGCCGCTTCCCCTGGTCGATGGCGTCATCCTTCAACCCTCTGTATGGCGACGCGCTGCCGGTCTTGTAGTCTAGGACGAGGGCCGACCGGCCGTCGGCGCTGACGTCGATACGGTCGATGTACCCGCGGAAACTGACTTGTGTTTCGGGGTCCACAACATCCAGCGTGTTGCCGCCAAAGCCAAACCCGATCTCAACTCGATGCCCGCTCGTGTCGTGGTTGGCCCGCAGCTTGCTATCCTCTTCGAGGAAGGTTTCCAGGTCGGTCAGTATGTCCTGCTTTTCCAGCTCCCACAGCAGACGCTTGCCGGTCACCCCGCGCGACTCGGCGGCACTGAACGCATCCTCGGCAACCTGTCTCAGCCGCTCACCACTTTGCCGGTTCCATTCTTCGCCTGGCGCGGGCAGTTGGCCGTCATTGCTGGCCTCCTGGATGAACTGCTCCAGGATCTCATGTACCAGCGAGCCGCGGTCCAGGGCGCTGATGGCGGTGGTCTCCTCCGGAGTTTCCAGGGCGCTCAGCCGCAGCACGTGGCCCAGGAAGTACCGGAAGGGGCATACGGCCCAGCTTTCCAGGCTGGTTGCTGAGACCGGCGACTGCTCTAGATTGTGTCCGAATCTTGCTTCTTCGGCGACCTTCGACAGGTTGCCATCGAACTCCGTCAGCCGATGAAGGTTCCGACGCTGGCCCAGACGGAACGCGTTGGACAGCGTTCCCTCCTGCGCCAACGGGTGGCGGCGTAGGCTATCGCCCTCGTGCCTCCATTGCAGGAGCCGGTGCAGGTTGTAGTCGTGGCGGTCAGCCAGAGCCGCGTCTGCGATGTGAGCCAGCGCGTGCTCCCCGGAGTCGTCGATGGTGAGCCATGGGCGGTCCCGCAGATTGGGCAGGCCGTTTGTGTACACTGGTGCGCCCTCCAGGGCCGACGCCTGCTCTAGGAACCACCGCGAGGGATATGCTTCCCGCCGCGACGCGGCGTCGGCCACCGGGTACGACAGCTCCCGGTGTGGCGAAGCGGCCACCGCCGACAGATAGTCGTAGCGCTCCGCCGCGATGCGCTGCGCGAATCGGGACAGTCCCCCAGCCACCCGCCAGTCCGATTCTGGCAGCAGCGGGTCGGGGCGGACGCCGGGCGGCGTTCCACCCTCTATCATGCCCACCAGCCAGACGGCGTCGAAGCTCATGCCAGCAGCGGCGGCGATAGTGGACACAAACACGCCCTGCCCGGTGACGCCCAGGTGTCCCATTGGCGCTCGCAGCGAGTCCTCAATGGTCTGCCGGAATTCGTCCAGCGTGGTCTCCGCTCTGATGTTGTCAGCCCCGCGCAGTTCCTCCAGCGCTCTGCGAATCTTGTCCAAGGCCACGCTCTCGGCCTCCGGGATGTCGTGGGCCAGATAGTGTTCGAGGAGTTGGTTGGCCCAGTCGCAGAACGCTCCCCAGGGGCTGCCGTTCTCAGGGGGCTCGACATCCTCTCCCAGCTTCTCGACAAAAGCCAGGGCGTTTCGGGCGGCTGCTGCCTCGGCCCTCATACGTCCGGCACGGGCTTCCGTAATCTCTTCCGCCTTTGCCCGCCGGGCGGCTTCCTCGGTCAACCGCTCGGCGTGGAGGTTGAGGCGGTTGCGCCACTGGTCCAGCCCACGGACGACTCCCGCTTTTCTGGTTATGGAGTCCCATCGGCTGGGGTTGAAGCCGGCCACACGGCCGATGTGCGGGCGAACCGGGCAACCAGTGAGCCAAGCCATCACCTCGGCTCTCCGGAGCTCGCCGCCCGGCAGACCCAGCAGGCCGGTCAGCGTACGTCCCACGGCGGTGTCGGCCAGCGTTTCCCGGCCTGGCCCGGCCATGGGGATGCCAGCCAGACGCAGCTCGTCCCGTATCAGCGAGGCGTAGGGATTGTCCATACGATAGAGAATCGCCATCCGGTGGAAGGGGGTTCTCTGCTCCCCCGCTTCCTGAGTTATCCGTCGAATCACCCACCGCAGCTCCTCGTGAGCATTCGGCGCGATGTGCAGCCGCGCCTCCCCGGGCAGCAGCGGCAATCTGGGGATAGCGCTAGCCGCCCGAGGTTCTCCCAACATGGGTTTCAGCGCGGCGGCCACGGTCAGCGCCGACGTGTCCGCCTCATCTTCGCCGGTCGTTCCCAGTAGAATGGCGCAACGGTCCTGCCTCGCTAGCGCCTCGATGAGCTTCGTCTCGGCGGAAGTAGTGTTGCGGGGAAGGTAGAACACGATCAGGCCCAAATCCGCCAGGCCGGAGGCCTCGCCCTTGCGGACTGCATCACTCGCCGCTTCTGCCAAATCTTCGACATCGTACCAATCGCTGACGGTGTTCCGGCGGAAGTCGCGGTAGAGCCGGATAATCTCGCCGCGGACTCCGCCTTGCCCTTCCAGCGCTGTCACAACGCCTTCGTCGGTGCGGCGCAATTCCCTGAAGGAAGCGCGCACGCTGGTCAGGGTGGTCGGGTGTTCCCGCACCGGTGCCAGCGGCCCCGTGGTCTGCGCCATGACCTGCCTCAGCGATACACTTTCCAGCACCGCCGTCAGCGGTCTGCGTCCCTCCCTGGCCAGCGCGGCGGCGCCCAGCAGTTCCGACAACGCAGGCATGACTATGAAGCGAACGTTGGCGAAGCCGCTGCGCCCGAACTCATGGCGCAGGCTGAGGTTTGCGTAGCGCGTCGGCCCAACCACGGTCACCGGAGCCAGAACGTCACTCTCCTTCTCACCCCGCACCAGATGCCACAGCAATTGCTTCAGCGCAGACGACTGACGGTCTACTATCAAGCGGCTGGGGTTCAGGCGGTCCGTGTTTTTCGTGTCATAGTCCATACTCACAATATACCACTGGTCCTCACTCCAAGTCTTGTCAAGAGGGAATGTTAGGACGAATCGACAAATGGTTGAAATTCACATGGGAGTACGAGGGAGCGAATCAGCATAAGCAGGTAGAGTGTAATCCTGGAGCCGAAGTGAGGTGTGGGGGAGGCTAGGATGAAACGCTACCAACTCAGCGAGTCGCAGTGGCGGCGCATCGAGGACTTTCTGCCGGGGCGGCCCGGACACGTGGGCGTAACCGCCAAGGACAACCGGGGTTTCGTAAACGGGGTTCTGTGGGTGCTGCGCAGCGGAGCCCAATGGAAAGACCTGCCGGCCCAATACGGCAATTGGAAGAGCGTCCACAAGCGCTTCACCCGCTGGGCCAAAGCCGGGTTGTGGGAGAGGATATTCCGGGTCATGCTGGAGGACTCGGACAACAGGTACGTGATGATCGATTCCACCATAGTCCGGGCCCACCAGCAGGCAGCCGGTGGAAAAGGAGGAACCGGGACCAGGCTTTGGGGCGTTCCCGGGGCGGTCTGAGCACCAAGATACATATGGTATGCGATGCTCGGGGCAGGCCCCTGCGCTTCGCCCTGACCGGAGGTCAGAGGGCGGATGCGCCCCAAGCCATACCCATGCTGACCGGCATTGAGACCGGCTGGGTGATTGCCGACAAGGGGTACGAGAGCAATCGGAATCTGGCATTCATCCGGTCAAAGGGTGCGACAGCGGTCATACCGCCCAAGTCCAACCGAAAAGAGCCGTGGGAATACGACCGGGAGCTCTACCGGGAACGCAACCTGATTGAACGGGCCTTCAACAAACTGAAGCACTGGCGTAGAATCGCCACCCGCTATGACCGCAGGAGCATCTACTTTCTCTCAGCACTGTACTTGGTCTCCTCGATCATATGGGGTTAGCTATTTGTCGATTCGTCCTAGTCTGAGCGACTATCTTTCCTCTAGCGTAGAGGCGGACCCCGGCCATCACCTCGTCCTTGTATAGGTCTTTAGCGTAGCCAACCCATCCGGAGACAAGCAGGAACTGGCCGTCGACTTTGACCGGCCTGTCGTCTACCTCGATGCGAGTGCCGGGCATAGTATCTACGTTCAGAGTGCCAAGGTCGATTGGGTCCTCTTTTCCGGCAGCGTCTTCCAACCGGACACTCCAGTTACTTTGGCTCAGTCCAAACCTAGCGGCTAACTGGCGATCTAGCTCTTCCCTCGTAGGAACACGTCTACGGTCGAAGCGTCTCAGTATCAGCTTTGTACCGGTAGAGTCGTCGTAGGTCCCATCTCGCGGACCCGGGGTTGGGTGATAGGGCAAGACATTCCCAAGCTGGTCAGTCTTCTCGTTCAAAATGTCGTCCAGGTCGAGAATCAGGTTGGAGACTGCGTAGCCATGTCCAGTTTTAGCCCCCCCCCAGTTATGACTTCAACCTCATGGCAGATGCCGAAAGGCGCTAACTTGCCAATGCCCTTTTCTCCCCATGACTCTGCGATTGTGTTTAGGTGTCCGCTCGCTACGTCCAGTCCTTCGGTTATAGCCGACGTTCAAGTAGTAGTCGTTGACCTCTTGTGCAGTCATCCCAAAACCGTCGTCTTCGATGAAGATTTCAAAACCTTGATCTTCGATACGCCCTTGCACCTTCCTGGCTAGGTATTGACCAAAGGGCAACGTGATTCTGACGTGTTCGGCATCCGCGTCATAGGCGTTTGCTATCAATTCGGCTAGGACGGCAGACACCCTGTCGTACATCTGAATGCCCAGCTTGTCGATGGTAAGCCGGGAAATCTTCATGGTGTACTTATTGGACGTTTGCAGCATGTCGACTCCCCCAATCTGTGGTGTTCGCAAGGCTGAGTCCAAACTCTGCCCCATGCGATTGAACTGTCCTCGTCCCTATTTCTGCCAGATTCGCGTTTGCCGGGCTCTCCAGCGTGAGCACAGGCTTGCCGGATTCAGCGAGCTTGCGGGCGAAGGCCTCTGTCTTGCTGCCAGGTGATGCGTGGGCGATGAAGACTCGCTGGGCGAGGTCCGCCACTAGGTCGTTGCGTTGAGCAGCGAGCTCCGCCGTCGGGCGGCGGGCTGTGACCGGGAAGGGTGACAGGACCAGCAGGCGGCCCTCGTCTAGGGCTGGGCGCCAGTCGCGAGGCGTGCGCATGTTGTCGATGCTGCGGGCAGAACAGACGACTACAGGCTGATTGCCCCGTAGCAGTAGGCGCAGGCATTCGCGCTCCATTGGTGTCTGGAAGCCACCGATAACCGGCACGCCAGCATCGCGCATGGCCCTGGCAAGGTCATAGGTCTTCAGGATGAGGTCGCCGGGGCAGCGATTGGAGCAGAACAGAGCCGTAAGCGGCTCGTCGAGCAGGCTTAGATTGCCCTTCAAGTTGACTTCCGGTAGTAGTTCCACGTTCACCATGCCACACACATCCAGCTTAGTCCCCTATGCAGAACAAGGTATTGAACTCTGCCCTGGTCTTACAGGAGTTGACCTTGCCCTGGATCTGTCCAAACTGAGTTGAGACTCCCTTGCGGAGTTTGGAGCCTGCCGGTCCTAGATACTCGTCTACGTATGTCGACTGCCCCGTGGGGTCAGGGATTGGACTCGTCACCGCTTTCATCGAGTAGGCGAGAAAGTGCAAGAGCATGGACCTCGAGTCCAATTCGCCGTTATAGCCCTTGAAGGCTCCGACCGCCAGAGATTCCATGTGGTATCCCTTGATTTTTCTATCCTCGTGGGTAATGAAGCAGTCCGCTAGGGCCTTAGCAAACTTGATTACAGGTACAACTCTCCCGCCCCTTGAGTTGTTCACTTTGATGAGACTCTCGACAAAGCGCTCAGGATGCACGACGTTGCTCCATTTGGTGCTTCCGGGTTCCGCGATCCGGAAGCCGTCAGTCGTCCGTATTGCCGGCAGAATCTGGATTTCGGACTTGTCTGCGTAGCCTACCGTTACTGCCAGCTTGCCCTTGTTCACAGGATTCTTGGGAAGCCGCCGTTGGATCGTGTCGCCCACATACGCTATGACCTTTGAGGGAGGTTTGTTCTTAAGCGTAGACTGGTTCACTATCAGAAGCACATCGACGTCACTGAGGCCAGTTACGAAAGTGCCCTTCTGGACGGAGCCGCCGAACTTTGTCTGCACCACATGATCGTCGTCGTGGCTAAGAATGTTGCACAAACCATTCAGATGTCTCGTGACAGCTTTCCCATTTCTGCGTTTGTACTGCACGAGCAAGTTCTCGCAGTACTCATTGAACCTATCGTCTGACATGGGTCATGCCTCCGCTTCTGCCTCGACCAGATCGTCCAAGACGACGACGGGCAAGCCCTCGACACGGCGAAAGTCAGTGTCGTTGGTGATGAAAAGAGCACAGCCAGCGCGCAGAGCTGTCGCTGCGTGAAGCGCGTCCGGTGTCTTCAACCCCGTATCGGCGCGAATGCGTGCCGCGTCCTCCCACAGTTCCCGAGTGGCTGGGATTAGACTAACCTCATGCGCATCGAACATCGACCGGAGCAGCATCTCCACAACCTCGTCACCCTCCCGCAACGGCTTGACGAGCGTTTCCAATACCGTGATGTCGCTGCTCGCAACATCGAACTCACCGGCCCGGGCCTGCCGCCACATGGGTTCGAGCAACGTGCGGTACGGCTCGACACGCTCCACGCTGTAGATGAAGCCATTGGCGTCGAGGTAAACAGGACCGTGCGTAGGTAGAGTCAGCGGTCCCACGATGCTCTCTCTTCCTTGATGTAGTCGTCGACTTCCTTCCCAGTCTTAAAGAGGCGATGCCCCGGTGCCTCAGCCAAGATGTCGACTACGGACCGGCGTTCTGTAGCCGAGGAGCGCGTCACCACCACGTCAACCGTCTGCCCCGCCTCCAACTCTGGGCTGGTGAATTCCACCTTGCCACCAGGTTGTACCGTTGTTTTGATGTGAAGTGCTCTTCGCATGAATCCGGCTCCTATAGTGATTACGGCAAAACCTTTGTGTATGGCTGTTTGTCAATGATTGAACCTTGAATTTTCTTTTTCAGGAAGTCCACTAGGTTCATGTCGTTCTCCAAGAGGATGACAAACTCCTGAATCGTACAGAGCACGACGACCGCCTTACTCAAAGAGTCTTTGCACACGTCGATTGCTGGGGTCGTGTAATCACTGTATGAGATAAATATTCCCCGGCTCTCATTGCGGCTGAAGACTCTGACCAGATGTTGCGAGACATCTGCAACTCCAACTGGCTCCTTGAGCCATTTCATCTCTACTAGATAGATATGGCCATCAAGTTCAATCACACCATCAATCTGCTCTACAACGCCATGCCCGGGCTCGCCCACTCTCGTGAAGGATTCGCGTACGAGGATACCAGTTACCTCAAACAGTCGATTCAAAACTCCTTCGAGGAGTTGGCCCCTTTCGTGGGCGTCGTCCATAGCGAAAAGGCGATAGAAGTCCTTGCGGATTGCCTCGAGGTTTTCCTGACGCCGCTTGAGTGCTTCCGTTTCACGGCGCTTGTTCTCCAAGTTCTTGCGTACCTCTGCTTCGCGCTCTTGGTGCATCTTGGTAAATGCGTCCTTCACATTGACGACGCTCCGGACGCGGGAAACCAAGCCTTCCGCTTCAAGACGGTCATCAGGCCAACACATGGAAAAGTCCTCAAACTCGACGACACGCTTTATAACCTCTCGCCGCGCCCGGAGTGCCGCGTCACCAGACTCGTTAAGGCGGGTAAGTACATCTCGGACAATATGATACTTTGTAATACTATAGCGGTCAGCAGCTAGCTGTGTTTCGAGACCCGACACAATCGATTGATTTACCCCAGCGCCGCGTAGGAAGGAGATCACACCCTGTTTCGTTCTGCAAAGACGCGGTATCGTGTCAATTAGCAGTTCAAGAAGTTCAGGTGGATAATGGTAGCTCGTATCCATGCCTATCCTTTTCGCCTGTACTAATTCCTTGGGGCATCAATCACCCCTCCCGCCCCATGCGGTACTTGATGTCGTAATTGATGATGAAGTCCAACTCCTCATCCGTAAAGCCGTAGTGCTGGGCCAGTACACGGTCAACCTTGTCCAATATGGACTTAGGGAACTTCTGAACAAGTGAGCACCGGCAGGGTTTCCGGCTCCCCGGCTTCCCAATCAGAGCTTTTGCGCCCTGACTTTGGCCTTGATTGCGGTGGTTTCCCCCTCGCCAACCCCGCTTTCGGGGCCTGCCAAAGTCTTGGGCCCACTACCCCCTGGGTCAACCGGCCAGGATGCGCTGGCCCCTTTTCAGATTGGACAGTCCCAGCAGCAGCGCTACACGTTCCCTGTTCTTGGCCAGACCCCGGTAGCGTACCTTGGCGTAGTCGAAGTGCCCCTTCACGTCCAAAAAGGGATGTTCCACCTTGGCTCGGATGGAGGCCTTGACCCTTTCCGCTAATGCCACCAGGCTCCCCGGCTCCAGCTTCCGCCGCTGCCCCGGTTTCATTGCCACCTGCCAGTCCAATGTCAACTCTTGGTTCTCCCCACGTTTCTGCACTCCCACGTATCCAGCATCACCCCACACTCGTGACTCTCCCCCGTGCAGCAGTCGGTGGGTCTCGGTCACGTCATGCACATTGGCCGGCGTGGTGGTGAGGCTATGCACTAGGCCCGTGACCGCGTCCACCCCGATGTGCAGCTTCATCCCGAAGTGGTATTGGTTCCCCTTCTTTACCTGATGCATTTCCGGGTCTCGCTGGCCGGTCCGGTTCTTCGTTGACGACGGCGCCTCAATGATGGTCGCGTCCACGATGGTTCCCCCCTCCATCCGCAGCCCCCGCTCTTTCAGATAATCTTTGATTTCCCCAAACAGCCCCTGGCCCAGTTGGTGTTCTTCCAGCAGATGACGGAAGTGCAGGATCGTGCTCTCATCGGGCAGCGGGTTCCTCAGCGTTAGCCCCGCGAACCGCCGCACCGACTCCGCCTCGTACAAGAGGTCCTCCATTCCAGGGTCGCTCAGGTTGTAGCATAGCTGGACAACGTGAACCCGCAGCATCACCGACAGGTCGTAGGGACGCCGTCCCCGGCCAGCATTGGCATAGTAGGGACGGATGCGCTCCTCCAACCGCTGCCAGGGAATTAAGCCGTCCATCCGTTCCAGAAAAAGCTCTCGGCGGGTCTTGCGCTTCTTGTTCTGGTATTCCAGGTCGGCAAAGGTTGGCTGCTCCATCTCCTACATCCTCCACTGCTAAAGGCTCTTCCAAATTCCAGTATGCCACAATCCGAGAGAGTTGTTCAGAGCTTCCTTAGACTCCTTCAGGTAGAACTCATCGTACTCCACACGGCCACTTGTCTTATAGTGGTAGACCCGGCGTTTCGATTTCGCATTCATGTCCCTTTCAAGTTCAATGGAGAGAGCTTCTAGGGTGCCATCTTGGCAGAAGGGAAACGCTAGCACTTCTGGACGATTGAGATGGTAGCAGTCCGACAGCGATAGCCACCAAATGAAGAAAGAAGTGCTAGTCAGGACGCAATGGACTGATTCTGATGCTTCGACCACTGGCTGCAGACTGTTCAGTCCAGTGGGAACCTTTTCACCGTCTCGCTGACTGTGGAAGTACGGTGGGCTAGTGTGAGCTCGAATCCAGTTTACGGGAGCTGAGTGATATAGGATTTCCTTGGTCGCGCTTTTGGGGACAGTCAGCGCGGTGCCAATCGTCTTGGCCGCGCCGAGCATCTTGATGAGTACGTTTAGATGAATGGGGCTAGATACTTTGGGAATCGCCGAATCGTATTGGAGGCTCCCGATTTCTGTGTAGGCAAGGAGATCAAATAGCCAATCCCTCTGCTCAGAGTACCATCTGCAATAGCCCGTAGTATAGGCACCACGTCGGTGATTAGACACGATGAATATGGCCAACCTGAATTTGACTCCGTTAAAGAGAACGCTTGGGTTGGCGTCGGCGCTGATGTTGAAGATGTGACGGGACCTGAATTCCTGGTAAAAATTTGTGACCAAAGGCTGCATCCGTTGAGTACTGTGGCCGCTTATCGGCACAATCATGCTCAAGGATGATTTGCTATTGGCTAAGGCCTTGCTCCTCTCCAAGATGAAGGCATAGAGATTGCCACAGGACTCAGTCACGTAGTCTCGAATGGTGTAGCCATCCCTAACCTTGCTGTATTCGACGTAAGGTGGATTGCCGATGACCACATCGAAGCCGCCCTTCGACATGATGCCGTAGAACTCGACGAACCAGTGGAAGGGCTGATGGCTGGTGCGCCAGTCATCGTAGGCGGTGGCGTCGCTTACATCTACGCCGTACTCGATGGCCATGTAGCTGTCCATCTCGTCGTCAAGGCTGCGGAGGCGGTCACGTAGGGACTGCTTGTCGGCGGAGGTTACCTCCCCGCCGAGCATGGTCTGTTGCCAACGGAACTGATTGAAGGCCGCGCTGGCAATCTCGGCCTCCTCATTGATGCGGTCGAGGGTCTTTTGCTGTTCGTCGTCCACCGTGCGATATTGCTGGCCTGAGACAGGATGCCGGACTTCGGGGCTATGTCGGTCCTGGGTCCGAGTTATCGTCATGGCATGGCGCACGGCGTCCAGGGAGGTGAAGCCCACCAGGGTGTTCCCGGCACGGATGTTGAAGTCTATGTCCGGCAGCGGCTCAATCTGGTCGTAGGTCTTAAGCTGGGCGACGAGCTTCAGGAAGAGGCGCAGCTTGCATATCTCTACGGCCTCTTCCATGATGTCCACGCCGTAGAGGTTGTTGAGGACGATGGACTTGAGGATGAAGTAGCGCTCGCTGGGGTGCTTGTCCACTTGCTCCAACACGTTCTTGAAGTGGCTGAGATGCTTGGGACTGCGCTTGTGCTCGGACCTTTCGGCGTCGTCCAAGAATCCCCGCATCCCCTCCAGACAGGCGGTGTAGAGGGGTTCCAGGACGTTCAGCGCGGCGAACAGAAATGCACCAGAGCCGCAGGTGCAGTCGAGGACCGACACGTCCCGCATGGCGTGCCAGAAAGCACGCAGCAGATCCGGTCCCTCGCTCTGGGCGATGACGTCCCTGGCGAAGCGCTCGATGTCGAGGTTCAGGGTGATGAGGTCGTTGACCTCGGTCACCTCGCCAGCCGCGAGCTTGACCTTGACCCCCTCGTAGCGGGTGCGGCGGGCGACGACCTCACGCCAGGTCTCTGTGGGCAGGGCGTAGTCGTCCGGTGCAGGGGTGTTCCAGCCGCCGCGCTGAGATACGTCATTGATGCCCGCGGCGATGTTTTCGGGCAGATCGAAGGGCGCATCAAGGCGCTTGGGGTCTTCGGGCTGCCGGGCGTTCCATGCAATGCCGTGGCCGACGGCAGGGTAGATGTAGCGATCCGGGTCGTCCCGAAGCAAGCGCCAGACGCCGCCGTCCGGTTCGAAGGCCACGGAGCACTCCTTCCTGGCGGCGTCGAGCAGGAATGGGATGACCGTGTTACGGGAGATGTAGCCGGTAATGTCCTCCTTGGTGTAGTAGGCCCCCATCTGCTTCTGGTTGACGTACTTCTCAAAGATGTATCCAAGCACGTCGGGGTTGATCTCGTTGTCCTCCCGGCAGGGCCGCTCGTCCAGGTGCCAACGGTAGCCGTCGAAGAAGTCGAAGACCCGCTCGAAGGCGACGTCGGGGATGGAGATGTCCGGGTTGTCTTTCTCCAACTCGTGCTGGTCGAATAGGCCGCCGTTGAGGAATGGGACCCTGCCGAGGAGTGCAGCGAGCTCGGGTTTACGCTGGGCATCGGGCTGGCCAAGACCCTCGTGGAACAGCCGCAGAAGGAAGATGCGGTAGAACTGTTGGAAACGCCCGCCGCCACTCTGTTCCTGCACCATCTTCAGGCGGTTGCGTAGATAGTCGGGGTCCTCGTCGAGGAAGCGCTGCTTCTGGACGAAGTAGACGAACATCATTCGATTGAGCATGAGGGAGGCGTACCAGTCGCGGTCGCCTTGGGCCGTGATGCCCTCTATGAACTTCCCGAAGTCCTCCAGCTCTTTCTGGAATCGTTCGTAGAAACGTTTGGTGACTTTCTCCACGTCCAGCGCCGCCCGGACCCGGGATGCGACGAGGGCGATGTTCAGCGACGGCTCTTCGTCTAAGGAGACGAACAGAGGCTGAATGCGCTGGAGTAGGTGGTCTCCGCTTGCACCCGTAGTAACGGCGTACTCGCGGCAGGCGGCTGGCTTGCCGCTCTCTCGCCTGACCCACTGCCAGACCTGCGCCTTGCGATCTGGGTCGGTGAAGATTATGAGGTGCTCGAAGGTGCGCTTGGCAACTTCGCTCTCAATCTTGCGTCGGACCGGGTACTGGGGGACGTTGTTGTCGACGCTGGAATCGCACTCGTAAACGGCGAAGCCCGACTTCTCCGCTATGGGATTGAGCGTATAGTCCCGCTCGTTGACGCGGACGACGAACGGCTCCGTTACGTAGTGGTCCCAACCCAATCCCTCGATGAAGAGACGCGGAAAGTCGAAGGCCTGTAGGTGGGGCCGTAGCTCTTCAATGGAGACTGGCATCAGGAGTCACTCTCCGTGTCGAACAATCCCAGGGAGCAGATGATCTGTGGCTCCTGGGCCTCGGCGGCGGAGTCCCCCGTCAGGCAGAGCCTGTCCTCCTCACGCAGCAACATGACGATTTCGGCCAACTGGTCGTCGGAGACGCCGCTGCGAAGCTGCCGGTTCAGGGTGTCTACTGCCGAAGGGCGCAGAGGATAGCGGTAGATGTCGTCTATGGCCTTGTGGAGAGCATCCACGTCGAACAGCTGGCCCTTGATGGCGTCGGCGTAGGCCTTGAGGCGAGTGTAGGTGCGGAAGCGGGCGCCAGAGGGCCGTCCCAGCTGGCCGCCGACTCGTTTCTCCTCTCTGACGACGTGCCTGACGCCCTCGGCAACGAGCTCGTGGTGGCTCTCGTGGTGAGGCTGTGCCGGGGTGTCGGGCCTGCACTCGGCGGCGGAGAGGATTTCAAGCTGCGACTCCGTGATGCTGTGACCCTCGCGGTCCACGTAGGCAAGGGCGTCGTTGCCAACGGCGGTTCGCATGAATACCAGCACGCCCTCGGGCCGTTGGGCAATGGGCGCGTGCTTCCGCGAGGAGAATACGACGTCCGGTAGGTCGGCCACGGCCTTCTCCAATCGCGAGTCCGCGCTGATGGCGTTCTTCCATATCTGGTAAGCGTGGGAAGCAAGGTCTACGTCGCCCTCCGGGTCGCCGTCCAGGATGCCCGCACGCTCGTGGTACAGGTTGACGATGGCCTGGTCGTCGTCTTCGTCCTCGAAGAACGCCTCGTCAGCGCCGACCACTTCGGCGTTCTCCCTCAGCCGCTCCCGTACTCGCCCGCGCAGGTCGATGATGCGCTCGACACCCTCGGCGGGCAGGAAGGAGTGACAGAGTATCTCTTCCGCCTTCTGCCCGATTCGGTCGACGCGACCCGCACGCTGGATGAGACGGATGATGGCCCAGGGCAAGTCGTAGTTCACGACGATGTGGGAGTCCTGGAGGTTCTGGCCCTCACTTAGAACGTCGGTGGCGACCAAGACGCGAAGCTCTCGCTCCGGTTTGCCCTGGCCCGGCCGCTGGTTGCTGTCCGGGCTGAAGCGCCATGCCGAATCCGTGGGGTCGGCGGAGTTCCCCGTGACTCCTGCCATGTCCGCCATCCCTCTCTTCTTGAGCTGCGCTTCCAGGTAGTCAACCGTGTCGGCGAACTGGGAGAACACCAGCACCTTCTGGTCTGGGAAGGTCTCCGTCAGAAGTGAGTTGAGTGCGTCGAGCTTGGCGTCTTTGGCAGGGTCCCAGTCCCCATAGGTCTGGAGTATGTCCAAGAGGGCATTTGAGTCCGAGAGAAGCTCGCTCTCAAGGGAACTCTTGAACAAGTCGGCGCGGAGCCACTTGAAGCGGCGGCTGTAGCGGCCCTGGTACTCGGCGTATATCTGGGCCGCCCTCGCCTTGAAGTCTGCGGCAATCCAAGCGTCGCCGGTCCTCTCGACAGCTTCCTCCTGATCATCGTCGTCAGGATCGAAGAGAGCGCCCTTCGCCTGGTCCGCGTCCTCGTCGGTGAACCGGGAGTCCAGCATCTCGGCATCCTGCGTGCCGAGGGGCAGAGGCATGCCGTTCCTGATGGCGTGGAGGAAGACGTAGTTGCGGAGCACGTGCCGCTCTACGGATTGCAGGAAGGCCGCGCCGCTGCTCTCCAGGCGCTTGAACAGGTTGGTGCGGCAGAAGCCGATGAGCCGCTTGCCAGCCCGGGACAGGTCGTCGATCTGTCGCTCTTCTTCTCTGGTGGGTGGCATCTCCGGGTTGTCCAGCAGATAGTTGCCGAGGCCGTACCTGGGCAGGTAGAGGTCCTTCACTATGTCGACCACCTTCGGCGAGTACAGCTTGGCGTACTGGTCGTTGGGGTTGGAGTCGTCGATAGCGAACTTGACCGTCTTCGGCACCCGGGTCGGGAAGAAGGACTTGGTTCCGTCCTCGTAGGTGAGAAACCTCCGCCCGGTCTCTCGATCCGTCTGCGCGTAGTTGTCCTGGATGAAGCTGCGGGTGCGGCGCACAAGGTAGAGGCGCATCAGGTCGCGCCAGTCGTCGGCGTACTCGCTGAAGTCAAACGCCGCCAGCGTGCGCGGCGAGGCCTGGTGACGCCTGCTGAACTCGATCTCGCCCAACTCCCGCAGGAGTCGTTCGGGGCGGATGCCCAGGTCTTGGTCTTCCTCCACGAAGATGCGGAGTTGGCTGGACAGGTCCAAGTACGTCTTGTTGTAAGGCGTGGCCGATAGAAGGATGCACTTGCTCTCGTTTGCGCGCACGTACTCCTGGATGGCACGGTAGCGGCGGCCCTCGCGGTTGCGGAGGTTGTGGCTCTCGTCGATGACGACAAGGCGGTAACGGCGCAAGCTGGGCAACTCGCCGAGCACCCTGCTCAGGGACAGCACTCTAGCCCGAAGCTGGTACTGGTACACATAGTCTTCCCACATCGGGACGAGGTTCTTCGGGCAGATGATTAACGTCTCTAGCCCGTAGTCGTCCTCGAAGATGCGGGCGACGGCGGTGGCCATGAGCGTCTTGCCTAGACCTACCACGTCCCCGATGAGCACACCGTTGCGCTTGTTCAGGTGATGGGCTGCTATTTTGACCGCAGCAGCTTGGAAGTCGAAGAGGCGGTCTCCGAACACCTTGGGAATCCTGAACTCGGCAAGGCCAGCGCGGGCTTCGTGGGAGAGGTGGTAGGCCATCTTGAGGTAGACGTGGTGGGGCGGTATCAGCGCCTCCCGCGCCCAGCTAACTTCGATGATCTGGAGCAGTTCGTCCGTGATGTCCACGCAGAAGCGGTCGTTCCACCTGTCCTCGAACCACTGCTTGAGCTTCACCGTGGCGTCCTGGTCGAGCATGTCCACATTCAATTCGCCCTGTCCCGCGAGGCCCGCAAAGGTTAGGTTGCTGCTGCCCATGTAGCCGACGATGGGGTTGATGGGATCGTTGCGAAACAGAAGATAGAGCTTGGCGTGCAGGGGATGTCTGAGGAAGAGCTTGACGGCGACCTTCTTGACGCGAAGCTGTTCGGCCAGTCGCCGTAAGGTCCTCTCGTCGGCATCAGTAGGAGCGCCGATGGTGAGCTGCTGGCGTAGCTGTTCAGCCAACTGGATTCTCAGACGATGCGCTGTCTGATTGTCGATGCTGGAGGGCCTGTCGACAAGGCTCATGGCATCCCGGAGGTCCTCGTGCGGCAGTCGTTGCATCCCGATAAGCACGCGGCACGGTCCATCACCCAGCTGCCAATGGTCCACGAACGGAGCAAGACTACCCCAACCGCGCAGGTTGAAGTAGCCGACGCAGAAGTCCGCCCGTGACGACAGGGCCAAGGTCTCACGCAACGCGGGCAGGAGACTGGAGCCAGGTGCAAGGTTGTCAAAGATACGTGGCATGGATGCTTTACTCGTTATTCGGACTTTGGGCCAAGGTCGTCCTACGACCTTGATGAGTCTTCGGCCTATTGCCACCTCCTGCCTTCACCCACTCGTCCACTTCGGAGAGCCGAAAGCGGAGAAGCCGTCCCACCCTGTGCGCTGGGAAGTCTTTTGAGTCAACCCAACGGTATATGGAGTCTTTTCCTACGCTCAGGTGGGCAGCTACGTCTCCAATACCAACCCAACCTTCTTCAGACACCATGTCCCGCTTACTCCTTACAATGAAAACCTACAGATTACAATGAAAGTATAGCTTTGCGGGCTTCTACCGTCAATCTGCAGCGATTCGAAAACTGTAAGACAGGAGTTCAGTTTTTCGGGCAACAAAAAAGGCGGCGTACATGGGCTGTCAAACGGAGACACCAATCTAGCCCAGACGTTTACTAGCTGCGGTAGTGCGCCCATGCCGGTTAGTCCCCAGCACGGTCCAGACACAGGCATAGACCCATTGAAACCCAAGAGAGGCCGAGTACATTGTCAGGCGATGGAGCGGCCCCACCGAAGACGCAAAAAAGGGCCGCATACATGACCAGCGCAGCCAGAGGGAGGGCACCGCACCTTCGGCGATGCCCTCCCCCCTCATTGCGCGTCGGCCTAGTGTCCCGCGCCTACCGGCTCGGCCTCCCGCTCCCGTTCCACCGCCCACTCGAAGAGGGACAGGGACGGGGCTTGGGCCTTGCGGCCCTTTGGCTTGACCGGCTCGGCCATGAACTTCGCCCAGGAGAACAGCGTCTGCTGCGGCTCCGGGGCCTCGTCGTGGTGGCCGTTCCCGTTGCCGTTGGCGTGGCGGCCGTTGGCCGGGACAAGCTCGACCGTCGGCCCGATGTCGGCATGGTGTCCGTTGCCGTTGACCGCAATGGTCTCCGGCTCCACTTCGACCAGCTTCCAGCCGTCGTCCACCAGCAGCTCCTCGGCGCTGGCCTCGGCGTTCCTGGCCTGGGCGAAGACCTCCTCCATCGTCTCGGACTCGTCCTCCTCCTCGCTGCTGACGATCCTGCGGGCCAGGGCCATCATCATGTCGTCGCCGTCGTCCCCGTAGGCGGCAAGCCCGTCCTCCGGCAGCTCCCCCTCGACGGCCAGGGAGCTCTGCGTCTTCTTCGCCACCAGCTTCAGCGCGTCGGCCTGCAGCGTGTTCCGGTAGCTCATGAACACCACCTTCACCGGGCGGGTCTGCCCGATGCGCCACGACCGCCGCGACGCCTGCCGGACGACGTACACGCTGTAATCGTTCTTTGTCTTCCAATAGACACAAAAAATACGGTTCTCATGGACGGCTGCCTCTAAGTCAGCCGGGGTCGAATAGGGAGGCAGTAGGCAGCCAGGGCTTACAGACCCGCCGACCGCCGACAGGTTCAACCGGTCCCAGAGGACAATAGGCGGGACCCTGGGCTCACACTACCCGCAACCAGAAGGCCATCAATCCGGACGAAACCGAACCTTCAAGTTGAGACTCTAGCTCCCGAATATAGTCAAATCCTCTCTTGCCTGCTCACCACACCATTGGGTGGACACCTTTCTGCGCGGGCAACGGAATAGGTATTGACATCGGGCGTACCTGTAACTACACTTGCGTAGTATAGTAAGGGGTTACTGCGCTTGCGCTGGACTTGGGATGAGGCAAAGAACGAGGCGAACCTTCGAGCGCACAGCCTCAGCTTTGAGGCCGCGATCTTCGTGTTTGACGACCATTTGTCCGCGACCCGGGAAGACCCATACCCATATGAGCAACGGTGGCGAACCATTGGCATGGTGGGCACTCAAGTCATGATGGCCGTCCACACTTGGCCCGATCCCGACACGGAAACAGGCGAAGAGGTTGGACGCATCATCTCCGCACGTAAGGCGACTAGGCGAGAGAGGGAGGCCTATGAAGAAGGATATTACTGAATTGCCGCCAGATGTACAGGAGCAGATACGCGCGTTGGAGGCTCTGCCAGACGACGAGATCGATACGACCGACGCCCCAGAGATTCTCGATTGGTCCGACGCCAGGCGCGGGGTCTTCTATCGGCCCGTCAAGCAACAGATCACGCTGAGGCTGGACGCGGACATCATAGCCTGGTTCAAGGCCCAAGCTCGGGACGGTCTCGGATACCAAACGGACATCAACGGAGCGCTCCGCGCGCACGTCCAGCGGATAGCCCGTTCAACTTAATTGCTGTGACCTTGTAGGAGTTGCAATGTGAGCAAACTCGAAGACCTGACACCCGATACTGCTGTACGTGGTATTCGACCAGACTCTTTCGTCACAGTGGTCAGTGTCCAGTGGCACGGGCCTGATGTCGTTACTCTTACCTATAGGACTCCTACTGGCCAGCTCGGTGAAGAGATTCTCTTCCGAGACTCTGAATCTCGAATTGAGGTAGTTAAGCATGGTCGCCCTTGGAGCTTCGGCGGAGATGGGAAGCCATTTTGCCTTGTTTCTGAAGCTAACCGCGTCAAGTTGGCCCACCTGTTCGACCCGGTCCTCGCTGTCCATACTTCGGAAGTTGAGTCATTGCCTCACCAGATTACGGCAGTTTACGAGGCAATGATCGAGCGCCAGCCCTTGAGATTTCTGCTTGCAGATGATCCTGGCGCTGGCAAGACGATTATGGCGGGTCTCCTTATCAAGGAACTTATCGCTCGTGGCGACCCAAAAATGACCGAGACACAGCAGAAATGCAAATTGATGAGCGCAAAGGATCATTCTCGCTAGCATGGAAATCGAATTCCGTATTGTTTTGTCCGCTTTCCTCGCCATGGCGGTCCTTATCGTCCACTCGCCGACGGCGGTAGAAGCAACGTCGACTTGGTTCCCCAATGAAAATGGAAACAATGGCATTGGTTCGGGAGAAATAGAAATGGCCAAACGAAGCCGGCGCCGAAAGAAGTCGAAGAGTTCTCGGAATCGAACCGTTATGGCTAAACCGTTGGAGGTGTCGGATGAAAATGCACGGCGCAATGGACAGCACTCTATATCCTACTGGTCTGGCTCCGATGGTCCCATCGGAGCATACATTCTTGAGGAATCGGAGAGGACCCTGGCAGCGTACCGCAGCCAACCGAACCTAGTTCTTGAACATGCCAATCATGAGGAGGACACGGCGCGCGGCGGATATGCAACGCGCCAGTTGTTCGAGCTGATCCAAAATGGCGCTGACGCTCTGTCAGCGTCAGCAGATGGGCGGATCTGGCTGAGGCTGACGCCCACGCATCTGTATTGCGCCGACGAAGGACAACCCATCGACCAAGACGGTGTCAGAGCGCTGATGTTCTCCCATCTGTCCCCCAAGCGCGGCACATCGGAGATCGGCAGATTCGGATTGGGATTCAAATCGGTGCTTGGAGTCACTGACAGACCGGAATTCTTCAGCAGGTCAGGCTCGTTCCGATTCGACAAGGAAAGGTCCGCCAAGATCATCCAGTCGGTCGCCCCAGACATCGGCAGGTATCCGGTGCTGCGGTTGCCTGAAGTTCTTGACCCTTGGCCGGAAGGCAACAGCGACCCTATTCTAGGCGAAATGATGGAATGGGCATCGAACGTAGTCAGACTCCCTCTCATTACCGGTGCCAATCAGACCATTGAGCAACAGATTAGGGATTTCCCGCCGGAGTTTCTGCTATTCGTAGGACACGTGACTCAACTCATTCTACAGGGCATCGAACCAGAGCAACCCCGTACGTTGGCACTGTCGCGGGAAGGCGACGAATTTCTTCTCGACGAAGGAACAAGGTCAACTCGCTGGAAAGTGTTAAAGAGGATTCACACACTTTCTCCAGACGCCAGGAGTGACCGAAGAAGCTTAGACGACACCAATGAAATTCCGATCGCTTGGGCTGCGCCGATAGAAAGGTTGAATGAACCGGGCAAGTTCTGGGCCTTCTTCCCGACGTTAACTACAAGCCTATTGTCTGGCATTCTTAACGCGCCATGGAAGACCAACGAAGATCGGCAGAATCTCCTTCCTGGGGTTTACAACGACGAACTGATAAGGGCTACGGCCAAAATGGCGGTAGACGGCCTGTCAGCCATCGCCACCGATGATGATCCTGCCAGGCATCTGGATGCCCTTCCTCGCAGGCCTGAACCGGGAGACACCGAGCACAGCAGCCGCCTGCGGAACCAGCTTAACACGTACTTGCGGGACCGGGAATTTGTCCCTGATCAAGATTGCACACTGAGGAAGTTGGATGAACTTTCCTATCCGCCAAGGGAGTTGACCCTTGATGGTCGAATAGCTTGGGAGATTCTGGACCGATGGGCCTTCCATGGCGGCCGTCCGACTGGCTGGGTACACCACAGCGTGTTGAACCGCAATCGGCTGGCTACCCTTGAGCGAGTGTTTGGACGACCGCTGCCGAGGGCAAGCATCTCGGATTGGTTGGAGGCCCTGGTAAGCCCCTCTGCCTCCACGGAGGAGAACGTCAAGAACTCGATGGCTGCCATACAGACTGCGGCTCTGATGCCTGAGTCCACCTTGGGGAATTACTCCCAACTCGGCAGAATCATACTCACGGCTGACGGGAAGTGGGTTACTCCCGACCCGGACGCTGTCTTCCTCGGTGAAGACGAATCGCTCTCACCTGCCAGAATGGTGCATCCCCAATTGCAGAGGGACAGTGAGACTCTAGTTGCCTTGGACAAGTTGGGAATCAAGAGCGCCTCGGCGGAGACGGCGTTCAGGGAATCTGCCATGGCGCTCTTGGGGGGTGGATTGTATGAAACACGATCCCCTAAGGACGCTGAGTGGCGCAAGTTTTGGGAACTCGCCCGGGACGTCGATCAATCGGTAGTAGAAGGGATCATTCGAAGTTACAAGTTTGAGTACCGGGAAGGACGGCTGTGGAAGAACTGGCGTGACTCTCTTTGCGTCCTAACTCTTGGGGGAGGTTGGAGTTCCCTTTTTCGGAGTTTGCTTCCCGGGACCATAGTGCCGGGAGACGGAAGCCGGGAGACTGGGGTGGCCATCGACACGCGCTATCACCAAGCGGACATGGAACTGCTTGCACGATTGGGGGCTGTTGAATGTCCCAAAGGCGCACATGAGTTATCCATTGCCCAGCGGGACAAGTATCGCAATCGTTCAAGGACAACTTACCAGGACTTCTGTATACGCAGTGTGAGCCGGCGCCCTCAGGAGGGTTACCTCAACTTCGAGAGAGAAACGACCTGCGGGCCGCTGGATGTGATCGCTGATCTCTCTGAGGAAGGGAAAGTGCTCTATACCGAGGCGCTGCTGCACATTCCCGATACCTACAACCTATGGACGATGCGTCACGACACCCAGGACATCTACCGTCCCATGGCTCTCAAGCCGCCGTCATGGGACACCCTTATGGTCCACGGCCGCCTTCGGACGGAAAATGGAATCCAACGCCTCTCTGCCGGGCTGGGCGACTCTCCTCAAGAGCCTTCCGTGACACGGCAATTGCTGGCTCATCCCATGGCCGATGCGATTCGCAGATTTTTCAGCATCCCTGTTGCAGAAGAGACGGCAGTTGAACCAATTGGCGTTGATGACCCAGTCCCCTTGCTCGATATGTGGCCTGGGTTGAAGCTGTATCTGTCATCGGAACACGAGGACTTGCAACTGGTCCGTTGTGATGGATTCAGCAATGCTGGCAGCGTTATGGAAGAAGATGAGGTGGAGTGTCTCAAAAAGGATGGCGCGATCTACATCGCTCGAAAGGATTCCGAGGGGGACGAGTTCCAGGTGATCTTGGAGCAGCTAGGCCTTCAACTCAGCGATGAACAAGTAGAGGCCATCCTGAGTCGCACAGCCCCAGCGGATGTTCGGTCAGCCCGCGAAGAGATACGAAAATGCTCCACAGATGAGGAGCGCCTCCTGGCGGCGGTGGGTGAGGCCAATCTGAGAATGCGGCTACCAGCAAGCCTTATCGCGATCATGGAACAGAGTCAGGGGCCTCTTTCGGGAATTCAGATGGCGCAGGCCGCGATTTCAACCTACCACAGCGGTGCGCTCAGAGAGTATCGTCATGCCTTAACCCGATTGAATCCTCCCAAGCAGTGGACCGGGGGCCCTCAAACCGTTGCGTTCGTCCGTTCTTTGGGGTTCGGGGAAGAGTGGGCTGGGGACAGGAACATGAGACACGACCCGTACCTAGAGGTAGAGGGGCCTAGACATCTGCCACCTCTTCACGATTTTCAACGTCGGGTTGTCGGGAACGTGAGGGATTTGATTTGCTCGAGGACGAACGACGGCGAAGGGCGCGGGATGATCAGTATGCCCACTGGCTCGGGGAAGACGCGCGTCGCTGTTCAAGCCGTCGTCGAGGCGATACGCGATGACGGCTTCCAAGGGGGCGTTCTGTGGGTAACCGACAGAGATGAACTTTGCGAGCAAGCCGTCGAAGCCTGGCGAGAGGTCTGGTCCAGCGAGGGCGCCCAAGACGAGAAGCTTCGAATCTCTCGTATGTGGGGAGGTCAGCCACCCCCTTTGCCAACCGCCAATATGCATGTAATTGTGGCGACCATCCAGACGCTGGCTTCCAGGATGGAAAGGAGGCCTGATACTTACGATTTCCTCTCTGACTTCAAGCTCTTAGTCTTCGACGAGGCCCACCGTTCTATCGCGCCAATTTTTACATCTGCGATGCAGGAACTGGGGCTGACTCGTTGGCAGCGCTCTGATGAGCCGCTCTTGATCGGTCTCACGGCGACACCGTACCGGGGTTACGATGAGGGCGAAACTCAAAGGTTAGTAGGTCGCTACGGCAGAAATCGGTTGGATTCGGGCGCGTTTTCAAGCGACGACCCTGAGGACGTTATCCGCGAGCTGCAAGAAATGCGGATACTGGCGCGGGCAGACCACGCTACCATCGAGGGCGGCCAGTTTTCCTTGTCGCGCGATGAGTTGCAGCAGACCAAGGGTGTACCCTGGCTTCCAAGAAGCGTTGAAGATCGAATCGCTGGGGATGCCGAACGCACAAAGCGCATAATCGGCGCGTACAAGGAACGTGTGGACCAATCTTGGCCCACGTTGATCTTCGCCACGTCGGTTGAGCACTCCCAGACAATTGCGGCCCTGCTCACCTCCATGGGTGTGAAAGCCCGTTCAGTGAGCGGGTCAACGGAAACTTCCATACGGCGGCGAGTCGTGGAGGAATTTCGGTCTGGAGAGATCAAAGTGCTGGTCAACTATGGAGTCTTCAGAGAGGGGTTTGATGCGCCCAAGACGCGGGCTATAATCGTCGCCCGCCCGGTTTACAGCCCCAATCTTTATTTCCAAATGATTGGCAGAGGGTTGCGAGGCGTGAAAAACGGAGGCAATGATCGTTGCCTTATTCTAAACGTCAGGGACAACATCGAGAACTTCGAGGGAAAGCTCGCCTTTTCCGATCTTGACTGGCTGTGGGACTAGGCCTGCCACTACACTGAAGGGGGCAGAGGTTGTCCTCTTGTGCATACTGTCCCGCTAATCCTGGTAGGTGCCGCCCCTGTGTGTCGCAATTGGTTCTCCAAAAAATAGATACAGACCGCCACTGGAGATACACACAGCCACCGGCCCAATCATTCAAGAGGCGATTGACTGGCCTCTTCCAACATCCTATGATTTTGCCAGCAGCCACGATAGTAGAAAACGAACCAAGTAACAATTGAGGATTGCACAGATGACTAATCACAGTCCCGACATCGTTCTGGATAAGTCTCAGCTGGAGTTTTGCAAATCAGGTTCGCAAAATATCCGGCTGCTTGCGCCTGCCGGCTGTGGCAAGACGGCATCACTGCTGCACCGTTGCCGGGAGCTAATCCAGCGGGCAGACCGGAAGCCAAGATTCTTAATTGTCACCTTCACAAAGACCGCCACTGCGGAACTCAAGGACCGCGTTGAACACGACCCCTATTTCGAATCCGTTAGGGGGCAGGCCAACATCACCACCCTCAATGCTTGGGGGTGGAATAGGATCAGGAATTTGAGCCGGGTTAGTAATCCCAGATTGCTGACAACCGCCAACGACTTGTTCTTCGCGATGAAAAACCAACTTCATCCCGTATGGGCAGGCGACCAGCATCTGGAGCCGGTTGTTACCAAACCAGGCAATGGGGCTAGGACTCTGATGACGGTGATGGACAACTTGAAATCAATGGGGTTTGTCCACACCAGAGACGTCAACCGTTCTCTCTACCAGGAACGCCTTGAAGCGTTGACTCAACAAGGATTGGCTTGGCGGATAGATGAGCAGTTTGAGTTGCTAACCGACCTTGGAGTGCTTGACCGCCCCAAGCGCGGGGACACGGAAGGGCCATCTACTAGCCGCGGCGACTTCTATGATCGATTTTTCACTTTCTGGAGGAAAGCCTCAGGACGCTTGCTTGAAGAATCCACCTTCACGTTCGAGGACCAAAAATACTGGAACTACCTCGATATTGAAGCCGATGCCGCCGACGGCAGGACACAGGCCGGGCCTACAGGGGCAGCCCGTTACGACCACATAATGGTCGACGAATTCCAGGACATCAATCCTTTGGACATGGCGTTAATAAAGGCGATAGCCCAGAGGCACCGGGCAACGCTGACTATCGTCGGAGACGATGATCAGGCCATCTTCGAATGGCGCGGCGCAACTCCAGAGTACATCCTGCACCCTGAGCAGTATTTGGACGCTTCATTCGACGACTACCATCTTCAGGTTAACTATCGTTCGCCCAAGAATATCGTCGAACACTCTCAACGACTCATAAGCAACAACAAGAACCGTGTCAGCAAGCTGGTTAGGGCAGTCGAGAGCGCGGATATGGCGGAAATTGAAGTCAAGAGAACCGACAGCGTTAGTGAGCGGTTGGCTCTGGTGACGGACTTGGTACGGAATACTGTATACCCTGGCAAGGTGGCTGTAATTAGTCGCCTGCGCCGACAGCTGATACCCTATCAGATTTACTTCGCGTCCGACGGGGCACCCTTCAATACGGCGGTGGACCTGGATGTATTCAACAGCAACGCGTTTGATAGCCTAGTCAACTTGCTGGAAGTTTGGGAACGCTCCCAAGACCGCCGCAGACTCGGGCAAGTGGTAGAAGATGCGATTCAGATATGCGACATTATCAGGCGTCGGCCTTTGAGCAAGAAAAACAGAGACGACTTAAGTCGCCACCTTCGAGGCTCCAATGCCAAGTCGGTCGCCGAAGCGGTAGCCACACTGAAAGACTACAACGGACCGAAACTCAGTGGCAAGACTCATCTGCAACTTCACGAAATTTCCAACGATTTTTTGAGGGCGCCGGAAGTAGACAGTGCGTTGCGAAGCATCAGCAGCGGATTTGACGGCCTTCAGTTTGATCGGGAACGGGCGGAGGATGATGTCTTTTATACTGCCCCTCCGCTTGAACAACTTGCTGACATCTGCGAGAACGAAGGATTTAGCGCCACGGATTTGATAGACCAAATTGATGCTGTGAAAATACAGGTCCAAGAGTATAGGGACTTCGACGCGGATGGGAACGACGATGATGGAGGTGCCATTTTAGAAAGACCCCTGCATTTAATGACCGCTACTAGGGCGAAGGGGAAGGAGTTCGACACCGTCATACTGCTTGACACTGTCCAAGGAATCTGGCCCTACCAAAGAACAAAGGATTTGCGTGAAATGGAAGCGGAACGGCGGTTGTTTTACGTGGCGTTCACTCGAGCTAGACGACGGGTAGTAATGCTGATGAGCAGGGAAGCAGGTTTCATCAGTCCTTTTGTAGAGGAATTGGGATTACCGTTTTCTGTTAGCTAAGCCTTGTTCGGGGATCGGGATAGCTGAAGCGAATCATTTCGGGTGGTGTCGCTTTCGGAAAGAATTGCCTCATTTGCACGAGGTTTCCTAAGTCTTCGTCTCAAACGGGAATCCATGAGAAGACCGGCTATTCCTGTTCCACTATTCCTATACAACGTACTCCCCTATCCAACGCACGTGATCCATTTCCTGCCCTACAGACTGGTGGAACTTCTCGTCCTCGGTCCACAGCTCGCAACCGAGGTTCTCGGCCAACACCAGATAGTGGGCATCGTAGGCGGCGCCCTGACCGAATCGACTTGCCATCTCCAACGCTCTTCCGTGGAGATTCCACGGCTGGTGTAACTCAATCTGAGAGGTGAGCAGGTTTCCGATAAGGTCAACCGCTGCCTCAACGCTCAACTCTCCTCGGATTACTCTCTTGTGGAGGGCGTTGGAGACCTCGAAGGGCAGCATGTGGGGAGCTACCGGCGTAACCTCCTCGTTGTGCCACCTCCGGAGAATCGCCAGAGCCTTGTCGGTATGTTCCTCTCGCACCAACCACTTGAAGGCAAGGCTGGCGTCTACAACCATGAAGCCGCTCACCGTAGGCCCTCCAACTGAGCGTCCCTAGCCTCCCGTGCCTCCCTGATGAACTCGGCACCGCTGCCAGGGAGCACGCTGTCCCCGAAGTACTTCTTCTGGAGCTCCTCGAAACGCTCGGCGTCAGACCAATTGGAGGCAGGACTCGCCATGCCTTGTGCTTCGTCCTGCGCCAACTCCTTGTCTATGGCTGTGTAGCAGTAATGGCGCATGGTCACTCCCTTGAGGGCTGCAACCACCTTCAGCCTGCGCTGAAAAGTTGGCTCCAAATCCAAGGTGAGCCTCTTCTTCTTGACTTCCATGATCTGCTCCTTCCGAGTGAGTCCTGCTATCGGAATTATAGTACATACACAGAAACAGCTTCAATATCCCACTGAAAATAGTCAACAAAAATGCCACCATACGTAAGGTGTGTTGGGGTAGGGTCATCGTTGGCAACTCGATGACCCTACCCTATGTCAGTGGCGGCCCAGCACCCCTCGCTGTCCAGCTCGGCCTCTCACTGCCTCTCAAGATCACTTGTCTGTTAGGGGAAGACTAGGCAGCACGCAGTTCAGGTTGCTTCAACATAGCGGAGCAGCCTCGCTCGACCACGTGCGTCACCGATACCCGACCCCGGCCGTCGTACCCAGCGCGGAAGGCAAATTCCGCCTTCGCGCCCCAGGGTACCCGGCCGCCGGTCCGTACGGTGCCTCCTCCGTCCCCGCGCCCAGGGCCGCCCGCGCCACGCACCACCATTCCTCTCCGCTCGCCCTTCCGCCAACCCAGCACCTTCACCTCGGCGGGCATCACCCGCTCCGTCTGCGTCCGCTGGAAGAGCACCCCGTGCAGCCTCTTCAACACCCCCGGTGACGGGGTGCGACTGCCGTTCATGATCTGGGAGAGGTGGCCGGAGCTGACCCCGGCCCGCCGCGCGACCTCGTTCTGGCTGATGCAGTGGGCATTCATCCGCTCCCACACGGCCTGGCGGTCCACATCGGCGCACTGGGCAGGCGCGACCTTGGCGGGAGCCTGAAGCGCCGACTCCACCCGCTTCTGGACCTTGACGCCCATGTTCCTGTGGCCTCGGGACACCTGGACCATGTAGCCGTAGGACACCCCCGCTCGCTCGGCCAGGTCCTGCATGCTCATGCCCAGCTCGCGGGCACGCTCCCTGATGTAGCTGCTCTTTCCGTTCACCACGCCTCCCTGCCGGTAGACGATGCCCTGTCCGGGAACCTCTCCCAGCACGGACTCCGCCTTCTCCCGCATCCTGGGAGTCCAGGGCTTGTTCCCCGTCGCAATCTGGGACAGGTAGCTCGGCGTGGTGCCCATCTTGGCCGCAAGCTCCTTCATGGTTAGCCCGCGTCGCCTGGCGGCAACCCTGAGGGCGCTCTCGGCCCTGCCCTTGCTCTGCCTGGGCGCCGCCGCCTCGGCCTGAATCTCAAGTGTCTTCCCCGTCCTCGATATGGGGGCGTGCTTGTCAATGCTCGTCGTGGTCATGTCGCTTCCTCCTGTAATGAAGAAAGCGAGACCGCCCCCTTGTGGGGAGACGGTCCCGCTCGATGGCGTGTCCCGGTAGCCGGGACCGTCTCCTCTGGGTGGTGTTGTTGCCGTGGCCAGTGGCCGGTGCGGACTCCCTATGGGAAGCCGTGTGCGGGGCAAGCCCCCGGATCAAGTCCGGTGCAAGCTCCGTCGTGAATCGGGCATAGGTACTCCTAGGTGAGTGAGAGTGGGCTGGGTGAAAACGGGATCAAGGACCCGCAGGCAAGGGAGCGGAGCGGGCAAGCCCCTCAGTGGTCAAGTGCCGTGAAGAGGCAGGAGGCGGTCGCCCACTCCTGGCGGCGTGAATCGTCTACGCAGGCGGGCGTCGTCCAGGCCCCGGCACGTAGCCGAGGCACAGGGGGGGCGCGCCTTCAGCGCTGAGCTGTCAACGGGAGCGTTGGCTACGCCCGCGACGCGTCGCCCTTCGCCAGGGGCTTCAGTCCCCGCAGGCTGCGCCAGGAGACAACCTTGCCGGGCCGCCAGCGCATCCCCAGGACCGCCGCGACCACAAGCGTCCCGTCGTCGCGGGGAATCAGGACGGCGGCCCTGCCCGCGCCCTGGCCGTAGACCAGCGCCACCCGGTCTCCGAACCGCCGCTTCACCAGGTCCGTCCACTCGGCGAAGGCCCAGCGAGCCTCCTGCGCCGCCGCCGCCGTGTCCAAACCGGCGAGGACCGCCAGCGCCCCGTCGACGTCCCCCGCCTGCCTGAGCCGCCGCGCCTCGTGGACGCTGCGGGCCACATTGGGGGTTGCCGCCTGCGCCGCCGTCTCCGGCTCATCTCCGAACAGCGCCGCCATCACCCGGTCCACCAGCTCTTCCAAGCTCCGCCGGGGACGCTCCGCGTTGTCCATCGTCCGATTGCCCATTGCTGCCGTTGCCGTCGTCATCGTGAACCTCCTTGTTCTTGTGCTCTGTTGCCTTTGCGTTGCGCCCGTTTCGGGCAAAGAAGAAGGGCCGCCTCGGAAAGACGACCCTTTGGGTTGGAATAGGTATGTGAGAGGCCCGGCGGCCCCGTCCTCAGCGTCTATAGAGCCTCCGCGCCGTGCACCGCACCAGGAACCGCCTGAGCAGCAGCGCGCCAACGCCCAGCCCGACGAGGTTCAGCGCGAAGACCTCAACGCCGATCGTCACCAGCGGCCCGAACAGCAGCGCCGCGACCCGACCGCCACCGTCAGCTGCTTGCGCCGCCGCATGAATTCGCCCCCCTGGACCGCGACCCCCTTGCCTCCTGGAACCGTTGCCCGAATGTTCTCGACGTGCATGGACAGTTGCTTTCCGTTGCTGACCCGTGCCGGCATCCGGTGGCGCAGGTCGTTATTTTATGGGGTTGACCAGTGACGCACTCCGCCCACGGCCTGCCTGTTGCAGACGGGCCGGATGCCGGACGCGGGAGACAGAGCGGGGTTGAAGAAGACGCAGCTCGGCCCAGGGTGGGTCGTTTGGGAATCGACTCGTGGGGGAACTGCTACCGGCGTGAAGCGGCTGTCCCACGACGTGATCGCAGTCCAGCGCAGGGGGTGAAAGAAGACGCAGCTTGCCCAGGGTCATTCGTTGGGGAATCGACTCAGGGGGAGCTGCTAGGAGTGAAGCGACCGGCCTGGGAGTTGGTCACGGGACGGCGCAGGGTGGGAAGGACGCAGCTCGGCCAGGGTCACATCACGGGAACCGACTCAGGGGGAGCTGCTGCTACGTGAGGGATGAAGAAGACGCAGCTCGGCCCAGGTGATCCGTTGCGGAACGACTTGGGACGCTGCGAGGGAAGCGGCCAGCCTTGCGAAGACCTCATCGCAGACCGGCGCGTGATGAAGCTGCGACCCAACCGCGTGACGGTTGCGACGCAGACGTGAGGAACCGGCCAGTGTGCAGGGCGCACTCCGACCAGAGCCTGCACCGTACTCGATACGGTGGTGTACGAGGGGCCGAAGCGTCAGACGCTCCAACCGCTGCGAGTCTGTCCTCCGGGGCGGCCTTCGGGAGAGCGAGGCTCAATCCTTCCGGTCTGACCCCTGGGCGGCTGTTCGGAGAGCGAAGGCTCGATCCTATGCAGCCGGTCCCGGATTCGGGGGACGGGGAATCCTCCAGGTTTCTAGGCACGAAACGCTGGAAAAGCCAGAAACTGCGTCAATTATCACCCGAACAACCGACCGAATGGAAGCCTTCCGAGGGGGTTTTGGGCCAACTCGACCCACATCACTTGCTGCGATGTGGCAACGCAGCCAACACCGCAGCCACGCCCTACTTCCGCCACAGCCACAGGGTGCAGACCCGCCGCACCCAGCGCAGCAGTTCCCGCTTTCTCAGCGCCACCCGGGTGTCGTGGAGCGCCTTCCTGCGCCAGTTGGTCTGCCCCTTGCGCCCGAAGCCCCGGAGCGGCTGCTTCTCAGGAGGCAGCGTCAGCCCGTGATCGTCCAGCATCGCCAGCTCCAGCACGAGCAGTCGCTTCTCCGTCACCAGCCACGACAGGCTCTTCCCCTGGCGGAGATGGTCTACCCGAAGCCGTCGCCACTCCTCGACCAGCGGCCACGCCGCGCCGTAGACCTCAGTGTCGTCGTCGGCAGGCTCCACGGTCACGATCTCCGGGTCCAGCCGCTGCTCAACGTACGGCTTCTTCGAGCGCAACCCCGCCACCGGAGGGGCGGTCCCGGTCGTCGACCGGCCCGCCCCTTCGTCTTCCGCTTCCCCCTGCGCTGCCGCTTCCTCCGCCTGGGGCTGACTCTCCTCTCTGTCCTGGGGCGCTCCGCCCGCGACCGCAGCCCGAATCCCATCGAGGCCGTCCCGCATCTCCTGCGCCAGCGCGCCCATGCCCTCCTCCAGCGCACCGACGCGCTCCCGCAGCTTCGCCGCTTCGGGGTCCTCGCCCGTGCCCAGCAGCCGCTCCAGCGCATCGCTCATGCGGCCCGTCAGTTCGCCCGACTCCTCGGCCTTGACCAGCGTGCGGTAGGCGACTCCCAGCAGCTCCGCCGCCGCCATCCGGCCCTCAGCCCGCACCAGCTCCCGCAGGAACCCGGTGAGCCTGAGCCGCCGCATCTGCGCCACGTCGCGGCCATCGCCCCCGCCGCCGTCCGGCGTCCCGTCAGCCTCGTCCTCGTCCCACTGCGCCTCAGCCCCCTGCGTCTCGTCAGCCTCTGTCCCGTTCACCCGCTTCTCGTCCATACGTCATACCTCCTCGCTGTCATGTCCTGTAGGGGGTCTCCTGTAGGGGCTTCGCTCCCCCACAAACAGGCCCCTCCACCGCATTGCTTGCTCCGATGTGGCTGTCTTGCCGACTTGTCTTTCTGCAACTGACGCAAATCCCTGTACACCCCCATGACATCACAAACCGCCTCCGATAGGCAGGCCCCGTGGGGGGACCCCCTGCGCGTGTCCCCCTCACGCACCATTCCTAAGCCGATTCCGTCTCCCCAGACTCGATGGCAGGCAATCGAACCCATCGACGAGGAGGCAAAGACGTGGGAGCGAAATCGACCGTCCGAAGGACCTTTGGCAGAGCCAGAAGGCTGGCGCCCCTGGCCGCCGCGCTGCTCCTGGCGGCGCTTGTGGCCATCCCATCCAGCGGCATCGCCTTGGCCCAGTCCCCGCCCGGCGACGAGCTAACCCTCGTCAACGCAGACCGGGAGTTCGTCGAGCGCAAGGGCGGAGGACAGTTCGTCGCCCGCCCCGTCTTCGACCGCAAGATAACGGAGTTCTTCTACGCCGTCCGCGACGCCGACACCGGCGACTGGATCAGCGCCATGTACCTGGTCAGGGGCGGCGAGAAGGAGCGCAGCGACGGGTGGGAGTACTCGTGGGAGTACCCCGACCTCGACGAGCACCCCGAGCTCGACCGCGACCGCGCCTACCTGCTGGTGATGCTGGCGGTTGCCGAGAGCGGCGAGCGGGGCGACTTCTACGCCGTCATCCCCATCCACCAGCCGGGGCGCATCTGGGACAAGATCCTGGCCGCCCTCAGCCCGGCGCGCTGGGCCAAAGCCTTCGCCGGGTGGGTCATCGAGGGCGTCCACGGGACCCTCTGCGGAGTTGTCGAGCGGGCGTCCGGCGAGGACGCCGACAACTGCCGGGGAGGGTAGGCGTGGCTGACATCATCACCGGCACCCCTCCCGACCTCACCTACGGCCACTGGCTGGTGCAGCAGGCGTGGACGGTCGTCTGGGCCATCACCTCCGCCGCCCTGGTGGTCATCCTCGGCTGGATGGGCCTGAGCCTCATCATCTCCGAGCACCTGGGCCGTGCCCAGGCGGGCTGGCGGGAGATGGTCCCCCGCCTGGTCCTTGGGCTGGTGGCCGCCGCGTCGTCCCTGTGGTGGTGCGCCCTGGTCCTGGACGTCGCCGACGCCGTGTCCGGCTTCATCGCCTTCTCCCTGAACGTCACCCCCGGAGACATGCTGCGCTCGACCCTGAGCACGCTGATGACGGCGGTGCAGGCCGGGAGCGTGGGCATGGCGCTGCTGCTGGCGGCGCTCTACCTGGTCTACGGCTTCTTCGTCCTCTACGTCATCGTGCAGATGATCTTGCGCCTGGCCCTCATCGACATCCTGCTGGCCCTGGCCCCGATCGCCCTGGGGCTGTGGATTCTGCCCCACACGGCGGGCTGGGGCCGCCACTGGCTGCGGCTCTTCATGACGACGGTGTTCCAGCAGGCGGTCCAGCTCATCGCCCTGGCGTTGGGGTTCGGCTTCCTCAACGAGTTTGCGGCCATCGCCGCCTTTGAGCCGGTGCAGGACCTGGTGTGGAAGCTGCTCATGTCGCTGGGGTTCATCTACATGGCGACCCGGGTCCCCTCCATGTTGGGCAACGCGGGCACCTTCGACGCCTGGCTCTCCACCCTCTACTTCGGCATGAACCTGCCCGCCTCGATGGTCAGGTCCGCAAGGACCATCGGGATGATGGCGGGCGGGGCCGCAGGGGGGCCGGCAGGCGTGGCCGTGGGCGCGATGGCGGCCAGCGCGGGCCTGTCGGCGGCGGCCGGCGGCCTCAGCTCGGCGGCTTCGATGGCGACCCCATCGGGCAGAGGCGACGGCGGCGGGGGAGACGCCCCCCGGAGCAGCGGCGAGTAGCCCCGACAAGCGAAAGACCCAACGGGCGCGGACGCCGTTCGCGCCCATCGAGAACGCAAAGGAGGTGGAAGCGATGTGCAGCTAGGCGAGCGGAGACGGCGGGACCGGTAGAGACGGACGAACGGACGGAGACCGGGCGGGGAACGCCCGGCAGCCAAGACAGAGAGGAGAAAACGAATGGATGACCTGACGCAGACCATATCGAACCTGGTGGGAATCCTGCTGGGCGTCGTGGGAGCGATAGGGGTGGGCTTCTTCATCTACGGGGCCTACCTGTACCTCACGGCGACGGGCGCGCCCCACCAGATGGAGCGCGGCAAGAGCGCCATGATGACCGCCCTGGCGGGCATCGTCCTGGCCCTGGTCGCCTACGGCGTCGTGGAGCTGGTGGTGAACGCGGTGGTGGGATCCCCCGTGGACCCCAGCCTGCCCGACCCCACGCCGGCCCCTGACGCATAGGAAGAAGGAGAGAAGCCATGAGAGAACACGAGGTTCCAACCCACGTGCAGGCCGAGGACAGGGTGCTGCTGTGGTTCACCTTCCCGCAGGTCGTGGCGATGATGGCGGTGTGCGCCCTGTCCTACGGCGCATACCGCTACGCCCCCGTCGGGCCGTCCGAGGTGAGGATGGCGGTTGCCGTCCTCCTGGGCCTGGCGGGGCTCGCCGCCGTCGTCGGGAAGATAGGCGGTCGGCGGCTGCCCCTAGTGGCCGCCGACCTGCTGAAGTACCGGCTTGGGGCGAGGCTCTACGCAGGGCCGCCGTCCGAGCTGGTGCGGAGCGAGCCGCCCGCGCCGGCGCAGCCGGTGAAGAGCGGCCCCGGCCCCCTGCGGCTGATGGCGAGGCGGGCGGGCAAGACCCTGCGCCGCCTTCGCCCGAAGCGCAAGGGTCGGGAGCGGAAGGGCGGGAGGATGCCCTTCCGCCCCCACCGCTGGCTCGGCAAGCGCCGCCGCCGGGACGCGGAGAAGGACAACATCAACGGGAACGGCAACGGGGGCAGCATGGACAAGCACAAGAAGAAGCCGAAGGGCTTCCTCGCGGTCATGGCCGCCGTCGTCATGGCGGCGGCGGTCGCCGTCCCCCAGGCGGCCCTGGCCGACGGCCACGAGCCCTGGCGGGACGAGGTCGACTTCGAGATAGAGGAGCCGGTGGAGGGCCGTCGCATATTCGTCGAGGGGCTCACCGCCTCCGGCGACCGGGCCGCCGTCACCCTGCGGGCCGCCACCGCGCTGGACATCCGGGTGCGGGCCTTCGGGGGGCAGACGGGCGGCGCCCTGCGCTTCTGGGGATCCGCGTCCCTGGTCGAGGGGGAGCGCATCGACTACTCCCTCCCCCTGTACGGCCCCATGCCGTCCTTCACCGTCTCGTGGGAGGACGCGCTGGGACAGGCGGGTGCGCTCACGGTCGAACACGACCTGATCCCGCACCCCCTCCCGTCCATCGACGGGGAGCTGTGCGACCTGCGCATGACCTCCCTGGGCTGGACGCCCGGAGAGGTCAGAGGCGTCATCGAGTCGGAGTGCGTCCCCCGCACCCTGGAGCCGGTGGAGCTTCAGACGGTGGCCGGACACGCCAGCGTCAGCGAGACGGCGCTGATGGACGCCGATGTGACGGCAATCACGGGGACCCTCTCGGCAGCGACCGGCGCCTCGCTGGAGACCGTCCCCTTCGTCGCGGATGGCGAGACCCGCTTCCGGCTTCCCGTCGGAGCGGGCGAGGCCGTCCACGCCGTGACGGTGGACGTCGACCTGCAGGCCCGCCTGTGCATCCCCATGCCACCGCTGACCGTGCTCACCCACCACCCGGAGCGGGCGGAGCACCGCAGCGAAGGGGTAAGCCTGTGGAGGCCGGGGGCCAGCGACACCGCCACCGAGACCATCACCGTCACCCACGACGACGGCACGACCACGGAGCACACCGTCACCGCCACCGCGCACGTGCCGGGCGTGACGATCTACCGGCACGTGAACTTCACCATAGTCCACCCGGAGCACGTGAAGGCCGAGGTGGTGGAGCGTTCGCCCATCAGCCGGAGCCGGTCCGAGTCCCTTTCGCTCACGTCCGGCGTCGGGGCCGACGACCCCTACGAGGTCCTGGTCCTGCCGGAGCCTGAGCCGGTCGAACCGCCCGCCGAGCAGACGCCCGCGGACGGCAACCTGAGCGACTGGTTCGACCGGCTCGGATGGGAGTGGCCGTGGTGAGGCGTCTGTTGACGGCAACCCTTCTGGCGGGGGCTGCGCTGGCGACCACCGGCGCGGCCCCGGCCGAGGAGCAGGCGATGCTTGCCGCCTTCGACCGGGTGTTGACCGCTATGGCCTACGCCGCCTCCGGCCTCTGCCTCTTCGCCATCGTCTGGGCGGGCTTCGTCCTGATGGCCGAGGGCGCCGAGGAGCGGGGCGGCGGCAGGGCCAAGACCGCCGTGGTGATGGCCGTCGTCGGCCTGGTGCTGGTCCTTCTGGCCAAGGCGGTCGCCGCGCTGCTGCGCAGCGGCCTCGTCCCGTTCCCCACCCCCTAGCGCAAAGGAGAACACCGAGTTGAAGAAGCCGAACGAACAAGACAAGACGCATGGAGCGGAGGGG
This sequence comes from Dehalococcoidia bacterium, assembly GCA_965219825.1. Classification (GTDB taxonomy): domain Bacteria; phylum Chloroflexota; class Dehalococcoidia; order Lucifugimonadales; family JAGWBF01; genus JAGWBG01. The sequence goes on from OZ244792.1 coordinate 860,583, forward strand.
CCGCCGCCAGTCGCAGCCGCTCCGCAGACCCGGGAATCCACGGAACCCCAGGCGCCCGCTCCCAAGCCGCCCCCAGGACTGCCCCTGTTCTTCATGCTCTCCCACCTGGAGGAGGACGGGCCGGTGCGATTGGACAGGGTGAAGCTTGGCGTGTGCGAGGTGATGGGGCTGGAGTTGGACGAGCCGAAGCTGGGGGCCTTCGCCGGGGCGCTCAACGCCTGCGACTTCCCCGTGCAGCTGCTCATCAGGCAGCACCCGCCGCGCCTGGGCGGGCTGCGGGACAAGCTCAGGGAGGCCCAGCCGGGGAACCTTCCCCCGCAGACCGAGGCGGCGTCGGAGTCCCTTCGCAGGCTGCTGACCGAGCTGGAGGCCCGCGACGGCATCCTCGACCGGCGCTTCTACGCCGTCACCGAGTTCGCCCGCTTCGACGAGCTGCGGGGCCTGCTGGCGCGGGCCGGGCTGTCCGTCCACCCCCTGAGCGGCAGGCGTCTAAGGATGCTGATGCTGGCCTCGGCCCTGGGCGGAACGCCCGCCGAGATCGACGAGGAGACGCCGGTGGAGGTGGAGATGCGCCGCCGCGAGGTGCGCGTCGGAGACCGGCTGGTCCGCTCCCTCCACCTGGGCAAGTGGCCCCGCTCCCTGGCCGCAGGCGCGCCGATGGACCTGTCCATCCACCTGGGGCCGATTCCCGCTGAGCAGGCGGCCCGGACGCTGGAGTGGCAGAAGGTGCGCTTCGAGTCGGCGCAGAGCCTCTCCTTCAAGCGGGGGCGCACTATGTCGCCGGAGGCGGAGATCGCCCTCGAAGACGTTACCCGGCTCAGGGACGAGGTGCAGCGGGGCAGGGAGAGGCTGTTTCACTCCTCGTTGTCCATCACCCTGCACGCCAGGGACGAGGCGTCGCTGAAGGAGATGACCCAGCGGGCCAGGGGCCACTTCGCCGCCACCCTGGGGAAGCTCGACCCCCTGGCCTTCCGCCAGCGCGAGGGCGTCCTGTCCACGCTGCCCCTGGCCCTGAACGCCGTCGCCGAGTGGCGGACGCTGGACACGTCGTCGCTGGCGCGGCTCTTCCCCTTCTCGCCCCCGGACCTGGACACCAGGAGCGGGACGCTCTACGGCATCGACATGCGGGCCTGCGCCCCGGTGGTCTACGACCCCTGGGACGGGACCCACCTGAACGCCAACACCGCCGTCCTCGCAAGGTCGGGGGCTGGCAAGTCCTTCGCCACCAAGCTCGGCGTGCTCAGGGGCCTGACGAGAGGCGTCACCGCCTACGTCATCGACCCCGAAGGGGAGTACGCGGACATGGCGAGGGCGGCGGGAGGGCGCGTCCTCTCCCCCGGCGTGCCGGGCCAGGGCATGAACCCCTTCGTCATCGAGCGGGGCGACTCCGAGGAGCTGCTCCAGCGCATCGGCAGCCTGAGACGCCTCATCGAGGTGATGGTAGGCGAGAGCCTCGGCGCGGAGCGAAGGGCCTCCCTGGACCATGCCCTGGCGGGCTACTACGCCCAGCCCCGCCAGCGCACCGGCTTCAAGGACTTCTACGCCTACCTCGAGGGGGAGGAGCAGGACCTGTCGCGGCTGCTGCGGCCCTTCGCCACCGGCAGCCTGCGCAACCTCCTCTCCGACGAGGGCGACGACCTGCTCACCAACGAGGCCCTGGTCACCGTCTTCGACCTCCGCCTCCTCGAACCGGAGCTTCGCCCCGCCGCCGCGATGGTCTGCACCGAGACGGTGTGGGCCGCAGCCGCCCAGGACCCCAAGCCCAGGCTCCTGGTGGTGGACGAGGTGTGGAGCATCATGCAGCACCCCGAGGGCGCGGCCTTCATGGTCAGCATGGCGAAGCGGGCGCGCAAGCACCGCCTGGGACTCCAGTTCATCACCCAGGACGTCCAGGACCTCCTCTCCGAGGACTCCTCCCGCACCATCACCGGACACTCCGGGCGGGCGCTCCTCCAGAACGCCGCCTTCAAGCTGCTGCTCCAGCAGGACGCCGCCGCGATAAGCACGGTCGGCGACGCCTTCGACCTGCCCGAAGACCTGCAACGCTGGCTGCTTTCGTGCCCCCGTGGGGACGGCCTGCTCCTGGCGAGGGGGCACCGCTTCCCCGTGCGCATCGAGGCCACAACCGAGGAGACGGCAGTCATCGAGTGGCGGCCGGGCAGGCGCTAGCGGGGCGAAGGGAGGACGAATCCGATGGACGACCGACACCGGCGCGACTACGAACCGACCGACGACCCCGGTAGAGAAAGGAAGAGAAAATGAAACTGAACCCCATCAAGAGGCTCTTTGACCACCGCAACAGGAAGACCCCCGTGCTGCTGGCGGTGACGCCGCCCAGGACCGAGGAGCGCACCATGCTCGGCGTGGAGAACCTGCTCCAGTCCATCGCCGTCCCCGAACCATTCTCCCTGGAGCTGGCCGCGGACATGGACGGCGTGACGCTCCTGGCGCGCTGCCTGGACGACCAGGTGGTGCGGGGCCAGATCGCCGCCCACTACCCCCAGGCCCGCATCCACGACGTATCGGCGGAGGACGATCCCCTGCGCCTCGGTGAAGGCGAGCAGGCATGGGCCATGACCCTACGGGCCGAAGGCCCCGAGTACGTCCCCCTGCGCACCTTCCGGGACGACGACCTGCTCGACCCCGGCTCAGACCCCCTCATCGCCCTCCTGGGCGCGCTGTCCAACCTGGGCGACGACGAGCGCGTCGTGGCGCGGCTGATGCTGCGCTCCCTGGGCCCCGACTGGTCGCAGGCCCACCTCGAAAAGGCCCACAAGCGGGCGGTGGAGGACCGTCGGGACCCCTCCTACACCTACCAGACCAGGCCGCTACAGACGGACGGGGTGACGATGGCGGTCCTGGGAGTGGCGGCCCTGGCCGCCCTCCGGGGATACCTGTGGGTGCAGGCCGGGGAGACCTGGAAGGCCGTGCTCATGGGTGTGGGCGTCGCCGCGGCGCTGGCCGCCGGCGGCTGGCTCTGGCACCGCTTCAAGAAGGCCGGAAAGCGCGTCTTCGACCCGCTCCTCATCAGGGAGAAGGTCTCCCGCATCGCCTTCGACGGCGAGCTGCAGGTCACGGCAATCATGCCCTCGATGGAGCCCAAGGCGGCGCGGAAACGGGCGAAGGAGCTGCTGGACCCGGTGGCCGCGGCCTACCGCCACTACGACCACCCCGCCGGGGCGCGCTTCAAGGTCGGCAAGGTGCGGCCCGCGGCGCCCGACCCCCAGGCGCTCCATCCCTCCGGCTCCGGACTCTTCGGCAAGCGCAGCGTCCTGGGCGTCCGCGAAGCCGCCGCCCTGTGGCACCCGCCGGGGGCCAGGGACGAGACGCCCCTGGTGGAGCGGTCGGGAGCGAGGGTGCTGATGCCCTCGGCCAGAGGCGTCAGGGGAGGCGCGCCGGTTGGACAGACCACGGCGGGCAAGGCCCGGCCCATCCGCTTCCCCGAGGACCTGCTGAGGCGGCACCACCTCTACGTCGCCCGCACCCGCATGGGCAAGTCCACCCTGATGCACCACATCGTCGCCCACAAGATGCGGGAGAAGGCGGCGGGCAGGGACGGCGACGCCATCATCGTCGTCGATCCCCACGCAGACCTGGTGGGCAGCCTGCTCCGGCAGGTGCCGGAGTCGCTCATCGGCCAGGTGCGGCTGATCGACCTGGCCGACGACCGGGGAGCGCCCGGCGTCAACCTCCTCGACACCCGCATCTTCTCCGACCGGGACCGCACCGCCGACTCCGTCGTGCGCATCGCCAAGGGTCTCTGGGACCAGTGGGGGCCGAGGATGCAGTCCATCCTGGAGCAGACCGTCAAGACCCTCCACGAGGCCAACGAGCACCCCTCCACCGCCGACGACGAGCAGCTGACCATCCTGGACGCGCTGACCCTGCTGGCCGACGACAAGTTCAAGAACGGCGTGCTGACCAGGGTCACCGACCCCTACCTGCTCCAGTGGTGGGGGAGGGACTTCAAGGGTTGGCGCGGCGAGACCAAGGCCGACGCCCTGGCCCCGGTCCAGACCCGCCTCTCCTACTACGCATCCTCGAAGCGGGCTCGCGCCATCCTGGGCCAGCCCCGGTCCACCATCGACATGAGGCGGGTCGTCCAGGACGGCGGCATCCTGCTGGTCTCCACCGCCCAGGGGACGGCGGGCAAGGACGTGGCCGCCCTGGTGGGCGCGTCCCTCCTCAACCTCGTGGACGCCGTGATACGGGAGCAGGGCAGCCTGCCGCCGGAGCGGCGGCGCGGCGCGCTGGTCGTCGTGGACGAGATGCAGTCCATGCCCGGCGTGGACTACGAGTCGATGCTCTCCGAGCTGGGCAAGTTCGGGGCCAGCTTCGTGCTGGCCACCCAGAGCCTCGCCAAGCTGGACGACCTCTCCCGCACCATGCGCGACACTCTGATGGCCAACGTCGGATGCCTGGCCATCTTCCAGGTGGCGGGCAACGACGCCAGGCAGCTGGTGTGGGAGCTGGGCAAGGACCGGGTCAGCGAGGAGGACATCGTGTCCCTGCCCGTCCACCAGTGCTACGTCCGCGCCACCGTCGGCACCGAGCGGATGCCCGCCTTCTCCATGATGGTGGACAAGCCCGACCACGGAGACCCCGCCGTCGCCGAGCGCATCCGCGCCCACGCGACCTCCTACCTCACCACCGAGGAGGAGATCGCCGCGCAGCAGGCCGAGGGCCGCAGGCGGGCCGAGGACTTCCGCAAGGCCGTCAAGGACATCAGAGAGGGCAGGGACACCTCGACGAACGAGAAGAAGGACGCGCCCCAGGACCTGGAGCGGGGCGATCAGCGCAGCAAGCACTTCCAGCCGCCGACCGGCGGGTCCGCCCAGGACTCGGACGACGGGGAGGCTGAGGAATGAGGCGCGTCGAAGCCGATACCCTGCGGCTGCTCTCCCACATGCCCCTCCTCGACCGGCTGGAGGCCGTCGCCGTCTCCGGCTGGTCCAGGGGCGCGGTCTACCGGGCTGTCGAGAGCCTCGAACGCGGGGGGCTGGCGGCCTCCGTGCCCCACGCCTCGGAGCTGACGGCGGCGACCCGCCGCCACTGCCTCACCGCCGACGGGCTGCGACGGTTGGCCCGCGAGGAGGGTACGCCGGTGGGCGGATTGCTCAGCGCCCAGCCGGTCTCGAACCAGTGGAGGCGGCTCCTCTTGGAGCGGCTGGACGCCGTTGGCGTCGTCTACCGTCTCGCCTCCGCCATATCGACCCTCGCCCATCCCATCCGCTTCCGCTGGTATCGCGCCATGCCGATGGACGCGGCCGTCGCGCTCCCCGACGGGCGCGTGATCGCCGTCGTCCGGCAGGGACCGGCCACCGACCGCACGGGCTTCTCCAAGCGGCTCTGGCGGCTCAGGGAGGGGACGCAGCCCGCCGCCGCGCTCCTGCTCATGCCCGACGAGGCCCGGCTGCGCCACGCCCGCAGGCTGCTGGCGGGAGCGCCGTTCATCGCCTACCTCGCCCTGGAGAGGGACGCCGCCTCCGCGGGGGCCGGAGCGCCCCTCTGGCGCACGCCCTCCGGGGCCGCTCTCCTCGACCTGCGCACCGTCCTCGACCACACCGGGCCGCGCGGCCCCTGGCCCGACGAGGAGCCGCCGGCACGGGCCTACCTCCCCGCAGACCTCGGCGGAGAGGCCGGAGAGGACTGGATGCTGCCCACGATGCTCAAGCCCGTCGAGAAGCGCGCCCTAGACCTGATCTCCGACTGGCCCTGGCTCACCCCCGCCCACCTGGGCGCTCTCATGGGGCTGAAGCGGTCGAGGCTCTCGGAGGTCCTCCTGCGGCTGGACGGGCTGCGCCTCATCGTCGACGGCCGGGTCGACGGACGCCGCCGTCTCGCGGTCGCCGACCGGGGGCTGGCCATGCTGGCCCGCAGGGACCGCGCCTCCGTTGGCGGGGCAAGGAAGCGCTGGAGCGTCGCGCCCCTGGCCGCCGACGCTCCCTCCGAGTGGCGCAACGTCTCCGGCAAGAGGAGCCGTCAGCTCCTCAGGAACGTCGAGCACACCGCAGCCGTCCACGGCTTCATCGCGGCCCTGGCGAGGCAGGCCCGCTCACGCTCCAGGGAGATCGTCCAGCTCGACCCGCCCCGCAGGGCCTCACGCTACTTCCGGTACGCCGACCGGCTCCGCTCAATCCACCCCGACGCCTTCGGCGTCCTGCGCAGGGGAAACGCCCTGTGGCCCTTCTTCCTGGAGTGGGAGCGCCGCGCCGTACGCCCCGTCACCATGGCGGCGCGCCTGGCCCCCTACCTGCGCTACTACTCCTCCCACCGGCCCACCGACGACCACGGCGAGCGGCCCGACGTGCTGGTCGTCTTCGACGACGACCTGGCGACGACCCACTTCCTGCGCGTGGCCCGGGAGGAGATGGCGCGGGCCGGGGTGACCGTCCCCCTGCTGGTCTCGCACCGGGGCCTGCTGGAGCGGGAGGGGCCGCTGGGACGCGCCTGGCTCGCGCCGGGCGTCCCGGAACCCGGCCGCGCCTTCCGAAGCCGCTGACGCCCGAACACCAAGAGGAGAACGACAGCCATGAGAATCTACTACATCGACGAGTCGGAAGGCCCCACCTGCTACGTCCGCTCCGCCCTGGGCGTGGACGCCGAGCGGTGGAACGACCTGCACGGCAGCGTCCAGGACTGGCGCCACGCCGTGGCGGGCGACTACAACGTCCCCACCAGCCGGGAGCTGCACGCCTGCGACCTGCTGGCCGGACGGGGCAATCTGGTCAGCATCGACAACACCGGCCGCAGGCTCACCCCGGAGCAGGGCGCCGAAATCTTCATGGACGGCCTGCGAATCATCGAGAGCGCCGCCCACCGGCCGGGCGGCGTCGAGGTCGTCAACGTCTGCCTGCGCAAGGCCGACGTGAAGGGCTACGAGCGGGTCAGCCTCGACCGGCTGCTCAACCGCATCAACACCTCCGTCGCGGCGGAGGGGCGCTACGCCCATCTCATCTTCGACGAGGGCGGGGAAAGCATGGTCAGGCGGCTCTACGGCAGACTCAGACGACGCAACCCCGTGCCCAGCAGGTACGAGGCGTGGGAGGACGGCGAGGCGACCAGGGACATCCCCATAGAGCGGATCATCGGCGGCCCCTCCTTCCGAAGCTCCCAGGACGACGACCTGCTCCAGATGGCCGACCTCATCGCCCACGCCCTGCTCAAGCAGGAAGAGGAGCCGTCCCAGAGGGTGAAGGAGCTGGGAATCCACCTGGCCTTCGGCATCCTCGACCGCGCCCTCAACCGCAAGGCGTCGAGGCGGGACCCCCAGGGCGTCGTCAGAAGGTGAGAGGCCACGCGTTTCAATAGACACGCAAGGGAAAAAGACGATAGACCCCAAGCGTCTCTTGGGCTACAATAACCCCTAGCCTCAACCCTGCCGGTCTATTGGATAGACTTCGGAGAAGACAATAATGGACGAGCGTGATTGGGAACAGATCGAACGCGACACGCTTACCGCGACAAATGCACAGCGTGTCTATCAACTTCTCAAGAATCTGGAGGCACGGCAAAACCGTGTACAAACACGTTGGATATGGGAGCTGTTGCAGAATGCGCGTGACGCTTCTCCTGACGACCCAACGAGTCTCATATGTTCAGTCAGATTTGAACAAGGGGAAGTCCTGCTTGAGCACAATGGACGCCCCTTCGCAATGGAAGAAATAGCTCGCGTCATCTACCACGGATCAACGAAGGCCGAGGATAGATCGAAGTTAGGGCAATATGGAAGCGGGCTACTCACGACGCATCTGCTTTCCCACGAAATCTATGTCTCAGGGAAGCTCGATGACGGGCGGGGTTTCAATTTCCCTTTGAGAAGAGTACCCACCTCAATCCAAACGATAGATGACTGTATGAAAGAGTCGGCAGGAGATTTTCGTGCTTCTCTGTCATCTGCCGAGTCAATTGACTTGCCGCATGGTTTGACTACTAGGTTCCGATATTCCGTTGAAGGTGAGGCAGCAGATAAGGTCGTAAGTCAAGGTATCTCGAGTCTAGGGATGCTAGCTCCTTACATCCTTGTTTTCAATCAAGAGTTTAGTCGCATATCAGTTGACTCTCTAGGCGGGAAGGTGAGTTTCGAGATAACTAAGAGAGAACCTTTACAGGATTATGAAGCCCAGGCAATCACGGTAAGGCGAAGAAACGCCGACAATTGGACCGACAGCAAGTATTTCTTAGTCAAGGACGGAGACACTTCCATTGCTGTGCAGGCAGATACGGTAGGAGATTCCACATGCTGTCTACGAGTTGCCAACGTTCCAAGGTTGTTTCTGGGACTTCCATTGATTGGAACTGAGAACTTCAGTTTTCCCGCTGTCATAAACAGCTTTCAATTTACACCGTCAGATGAAGATCGGGACGGGGTAAACCTCTGGCTGAACGATAGCGACCAGGCCAATCTGCTCAATCAGGCGGCCATAGAAGAAGCCTGCGCTCTGCTTATCCGGCTGATTCAGTTTGCGGGTGAGTTGGCTTGGGACAATGTATTCGCATTAGCAGAAGTGCCACCTATCTCCGATAGGGACTGGCTAGACGCCGACAAGCTTCGGGAGCACCTCACTGAGAATCTGCTAGATCCTCTACTTCGTACCCCTATGGTCCTCTGCGAGTATGGTGAAGGTGTACTAGCTCCCTCGGAGTCGATCCTTCCCCACGCCGAAGAAGATGAGAAAGTCGAGGTCCTGTGGGACTTGCTGAGTGGTCTGAAAGCTTTTCGTTCAAGACTACCAAAGCGGAAAGAGGTAGCTGGCTGGAACAAGACCGTAAAGAGCTGGGCCAGTTTGAACAATTGCAACGCGACCAATTTTAGAGGAGTGATTGATGCAAGTATACTAGCTCGACACATCGAGGAGACCGCGAGAAGTTCAGAGGACGAGACGTATGGCAGCCTTGAGAATCTCCAGAACGCTCTAGAAGAGGGCGTATGCGCCACTGGATGGCTGGATAGAGTTCTTGCATTCCTAAGGGATAGCGAACATGCCGATGAAGTGGATAATCGCTACATTATCTTGAACCAGGCAGGATGTCTTGATAGGCTGGCTAACCTCTTTCTCGACGACGACATAGATGAAGAACTAAAGGACATAGCCGATGGAATCGGCTTGGATCTGAGAGAGAAACTTCGCGACAAACGGCTTGCTTCTCTTGGTAGTGAAGACGGGAAAGGGGTCAAAGGGAATCAGAATGTAGTTAAAGAAGTCATTGACGAGCTTCGAGAAATGGCTGATCGTGGCGACCTAGATGATGACTTTGCTATGGGCAGTACTCGAGCGTTCGCTTGGACTACTAAGAATGAAGAATGGGACCGCCTCCGTGGTTTCCCTGTATTCTGCCAAGAGGAAGAAGACAGCGATAGGCATGCCGTTTGGCTGGCCCCGGACGGACAGATTGACGAAGATGTCCCTCTTGCGCCAGTAACTACTTGGGACAAAGACCTTCAGGAATTCTTAGAGCTCTTCCCACCAACGCGAATTCTGTCAACAGCATTCTATGACGCGGTCCCAAGTGCTGAGGTATGGCAAAAGCTGAGCGAGCACCAAATCGTTAGGGCTAAGATAGTCTCCCGCGAGATTCGACATCCCAGGTTTTTGCCCGACGAACCTTTGCCAGCATTGTCTGAAGACGCAAGGCATGAAGCACGCGAGGCAGTCGAACTAACGGACGTTGTACATTTCAGGGGCGACAACAGTGTCATCAGGCGGGCGCGCGGGAGCCAGCGTCGTGCTCGCCTTTTCTGGCGATTCATAACTGAATGGTTGGTTGTCCATGATGCTCAAGGACTGCAGACGGAAGAGGCACCCTGCACGTGCAATGCCAACCACAACTATTATCGGAGCGAATGGTTACTGACGGTGGTCGAAAACAACTGGGTGCCTCTTGGAAATGACAGGCACACAAGAGCGACCGCTCAATCGCTTGGCCGTTTGTTCCGTGACGGCGGTACACCTTCAATTCCCAACGACGCTGCCGTTGACGGACTGCTCGAAGCAATTGGAGTTTCGCGTCTTGACCTAATGAGAGAATCCATGGCTGTGGACCCTCAAGCTCGCGTCAGTGTGGACAACAAACTTATGGCAATACTGATTGCGGCAGAGAATAGACCCGACAGATTGGATGTAGTCCCTAAGTTCTTGACGCAAATGAGCAAAGACGAAGGTCTCTCCGACTACCTGGCGGATCGCATTAAGCAGACCCAGAAAGTCCATCACAATCAGCAATTTGGAAATCTCGTCGAATGCCTCGTAAAGGAAAACCTTCAGAATGAAGGATTCTCGGTCGAGCAAACCAGAGTTGGCGCCGACTTGGTGCTCAAGATGGCAGCCCATGAGACTGACAACCTAGAGGAGGAGGACGCGACGGAGTTGAAAATATCGAAAGGCGATGAGAGCTGGCTCGTAGAGGTAAAGGCCACACGCGCTAGTGACGCGCGAATGACACCGAGCCAGGCGAGAGAGGCAGTCAAACAAGGAGACCATTTCCTGCTCTGCGTCGTTCCTGTGGAGTCCGAAGATGATCCGGACCTAGACGACGTTAGAGACAACATGAGGTTCGTGGGGGACATTGGTGAACGTGTCTCGGACTTATGCGACGAACTTGATAAGTTCGAGGAGGAGCGAGGCCAGATTAGCGGTGAATACACTGACGGTGTGCATCTGATAGTGACAGGTGGGAACACGCGAATAGGTATCGCGAGGTCAATCTGGGAAAGCGATGGGATTCCTCTGACAGAGTTGTCCTCCAGGCTTCTCCAATAGCGGATTGCAGAGGCGTGAGCCGTTGGTGATCTGTTTTTCCGGGGTAAGGAGGATGGGAGAGGCTCACAAGTCCCGCCAGCCTTTAGATGTCAAAGCCCGCTCGTGCTGACTTAAGCAGGCGGAGGAGTTGGCGTAAAATGGATGGACAGCCAGCACTGAGCGCCGGGGGAATGGCGAAGCACACGATTGTCCGGGCCTGTGGGCACACAGAGGTCGTAACGATACGCGGGTCAAAGGAGCGCCTGAATCTCAAGCTGGGCCGGGAGCGGACGCAGACATGCCGCCCCTGCTATATCGAGAGCCAAAAGGCGCAGGCCGAAGCGGCGGCGGAGGCCGAGGGACTCCCCCCACTAACCGGGACGCCCAAGCAGATAGACTGGGCGATCACCCTGCGCCACAAGTCCCTCGCCGAGGCAGAGGCGCACCTGGACCACCTGCGGGAGAGCGGGCAATTGAAGGGAAGGGTGGCGAAGGACGTGGAACTCTTCGAGGCGCAGAAGGAGCGCGTGCTCGAACCGCTGAAGGCCCAGCCGGAGGCCGCCTGGTGGATTGACCGGCGCCACGATTCGCCCGAGACGCTGCTGGCATCCCTGTGGTCCGAGGAGGCGGAGGAGTAGATTCCCCACGGCGGCCCCGACCGCATGACAGGGCAGTTGACGCAAGCTCCTCTTCGTGCTAGAGTCTGATTACCACCCCTATCGCTTCGCCGGTAGGGTCGAGACCGTCCTTTCGGGGCGGTCTCTGTCTTTGTAAGGGAGCGGCGATTGAACACCAACGTCTACATCGACGGCTTCAATCTCTACTACCGCGCCCTCAAGGACACGCCATTCAGATGGCTGGACCTTCGAAAGCTGGCCGAGACACTCTTTCCTCAAGACGACATCCGCAGGGTCTGCTACTTTATCGCACGCCTCGATCCGCGCCCCGGCAATCCCAATCAACCCCGACGGCAGTTGGTGTATCTGAGAGCGTTGGCTACACTTCCGAGCTTCGACGCCTACTACGGCCACTTCCGCTCGGGGGTGAAGCGCCGCCCGTTGGCCGAGCCGGCGCCGGGACTGCCGGACTACGTGCTGGTCAGGGACTCGGAGGAGAAGGGGTCAGACGTCAACCTCGCCACCCGTCTCCTGGTGGACGGGTTCAACGGGGAGTACGAGCAGGCGGTGGTCGTGTCCAATGACGCAGACTTCGCCGGCGCGATGCGGTACGTGCGCGACGACCTCGGACTCCGCGTTGCGCTGGTCAACCCCGATCCCAGGAACGTCAGTCCCAGGGAGTTGGCCGACGCCGCAACCTACGTCAAGCGCCTCTGGAAGAGCCACCTGAGACGGAGCCTGCTTCCCCTTACCCTGAGAGACCGGGTTGGCGTCATCACCAAGCCGGAAGGCTGGTGACACGCAGGAGGGCTGAGTCGAGGAAACCGAAAGAGGGCCGGGCGGTTATCCCGCCCGGCCCTCTTTCGGTTTGCCAGCACTGGATGGCGACCTCACCCCCAAGCCCCTGTGCGGCCGGGGCTGGGAGCAATGCGCCAGCATTTCGATTCTACGTTTCCAACGAAGGGTCGCCGTACATGATCAAATCGAAGCCTCCGGGAATCTCGCGGGCCAGCTCCAGGATGGCCCAGAAGTAGGCCCCCGAGGGCGGTCCTCCCCTGCGCCACTTCGCCAGGCCCCGCTGCGTCACGCCGAGACGCCGGGCGAACTCGCCCCACGACAGCCCAGACAGCTCCTTCAACCGCTCCAGCCGCTCCCCGAAGTCCTCGGGAAAGGGCGGGGGCCGGTGGTTCAACGTCCGCTTCCGTACTTCAGTCGTCACAGTCCCTCCTCCTCTGTTTGAAGATCGTCTCTATTTCCGCCTCATCGCCCGCACGGCCTCCAGGTCCAACCCCTCGGCCAGGTCCCGTTCGGGCTGCGTCAGAATCCCGACCGGCAATCCCATCGCTCCGGCGATGGTGAAAAGCGCGAAGAGATGGGTGTGGTTGGGGGCCACGTCCCCCTTCTTCCACTTCCTGATGCGGTCGGGGTTTACTCCCAGGAGACGGGCCAGGCCCCGGTTGGACAGGCCGCTCTCCTTCTGGAACAGCGCCAGCCGCTCCGGGAAGTCCGGCGGGAAGACCCACACGACGGGCAGCCCATGCCCGCGGCTCTGCTCTGCCACGGCCCTAGCCCTCCCTGCCGTTCGTGGAACGCTTGGACCCGGCGGATAGCGGGGGCTGCAACACCCAACCCGCGGGCGGAAGGACGTGCACCCCGAACAGCATGTGCAGACCGCCTGGGATGCCGGACGCCAGCTTTACCAGGGCGCACGTTCCCTTCCAACCGGGATTCGTGCCGTCCCGCCACCGCTCAAGCTGCCGCAGGTCCACGCCCAGGCACGCCGCCAGACCTTCCCACGTCAGCCCGGTGGCCTCCTTGAAGGCTTTCAGGCGCGTGCCGAAGTCCTCCGGCGGAGATGTGTCGCTGAAGAGCAGACGGCGCGGGGGCATGGAGCTGGGCCTCACTCGACGTCCTCCAGGTAGAAGAGGTCGTCGAAGCGGGTGACGCCCAGGGCGCTCATCAGCTTCTTGCGGAAGGCCGCCGAGGGGCAGCGCTTCCCGGACATGAGCTGGGAGAGGTAGCTCGACGAGGTGCCGACCAGCCGCGCCAGCTCGTTCTGGGTCATGTTGAGCCGGTTGAGAAGCCCCCACACGGCCTGGGGGTTGAGCTTGACCCGGGATGCGGGCTGCCTGCGCTTCACGCCTCGCCCTCCTTCCGGGTCTCTCCCCCCTCGCCGATGGCTCTACCGTTGGCGGCGGAAGGCGGCCCATCCCCGGCTGCGCCGTTGGGGTACAGGTGGGGGTTGGCAAGGTAGTGGCGGGCGATGATGCGGGCCAGTATCCGCAGGCCCTCGATGCGCCGCCGCTCCTGGTTCTTGGTCAGCCTTCGCCTGGTTTTGCTGTTCACGCGTTCCGTCTCTCTCGTGGGGTTCGGGAGCGCCAGCAAGGGGTGGCCTTCGCCGGCGTCGGTGATGTATACTCGGCTCGGAATACGATAATGTGTTCTGTTGGCGTAAGTGTAGCAATATCGTGCAGGCAGAGGCAATGGCCGAGAGGCGTATTTCGGGCCTTCCAGAAGAACTCATTGACAATTGCTCGCTCTGATGTAACAATTAGTTAGCAGTAATATAGCTGCAATGTAGCAGGAACGCCGTGCGCGTCACCGTTCGCAACTACGGATGCAGGGGAGGAGACACCTTGGACGAGCCTGACGACAACAGAGACCTTGAGGGCCGGGAGGCAATCGAGGGCGATGACGACATCGGGCCGCTGCTCAGACGGCTGCGGGGAGACCTCAGCCTGCGCGACGTGACCCGGCGCACCGGCATCTCCTCCTCCTACCTCTCCCAGATAGAGCGGGGCGGCCGCAAGCCCGGCTCCAACATGCTCCGCAAGCTGGCCGCCCTCTACAACCTGGATGAGCAGGAGCTGATGAAGCGGGCAGGGCGCGTGGACCAACCCGACCCCTACAGCGGCGAGGCGATGGAGATCGAACGGGCCTACCAGTACGTCCTGGCCGACCCCGTGTTCCGCGTGGGCACCCGGCCCGACGGTCCCATCACCCTGAAGACCAAGCGGTTCATCGTCGAGATGTACGAGCGATTCGCCAACAAGAGGCTGCTGGAGTGAGAATGAACGGTACGAGAGAGGACTTCTGCCGCACCCTGCTGGACGACCACCCCCGCGAGGCCCTGGACCCGGAGACCCTCGCCGCCCGCTTCGTGGGCTACTTCGACGTGTCCGCCCGCCCGACGATGGAGGAGATAAAGGCCCTGCTGAAGCGGGCCGGGTTTGGGGAGGTGTCGGGCAACAGGCACATGGACGTGAAGGGCATCCACTACAGCGCACCGGGAGGCGGCTACGACATCCACTACCGGGAGGACCTGTGGGAGGGAACGCAGGACTACTCGGTGCTTCACGAGACCTACGAGATCATCCACGAGACCCTCTGCGACATGGAGTCCGGCTCTCCGCCCGACCGGAAGGTGTGCACGCAGGCCGACCGGTTCGCGGCGGCGGTGCTGATGCAGCCCAGGGCCTTCGAGCCGCTGGCCCTGGAGTGGGGGCTGGACGTGCTGAAGTTGCAGCTTGCCTTCCGCTGCTCCTACGCCGCCGTGACCATCCGCTTGGCCGAGGTGGTGCGCCAGCCTCCACTGATGGCCGTCCTGTACGCACGGAGGGATGGGAGAAACCCCAATGATCGGGCTGTCCGCCCGGACCTCCGCGCCATCGTCGTCCGGCGGACGCGGGGATTCGGGACTCCAAGCGGCTTCCCCATCTGCGGAGAGCGGGGCGGCGTTCCCCGCTGGGGCAGGCCCATCCCTCCGGGCTCCCTGGCGGAACAGGCCGCCCATTACGGCACGGCGCGCTACGCCCAGGACGGCGGCCACGCCGCCATGGCCCGACCCGTCATCCGGGAGGGCAGGCTGACGAGGGTGGTCGTGGTCGCCGTGCCCGAAGACGACGCCTCCGTCCTCGGCCCCCAGATGGTCGCCTCCGACATGCCCGGGCGCAGGAGCACGCCCGTGGCGCCGTCGGTCGGCACCTGGTAGGGACTTGAAGGCGAATGTCGTGATAGTGTATAGTAAGACTATGCACTACCCAAGGAGGCAAAAAGAAAGTGACCACTCCCAGGAGGTCCAAGACCATCACCTTCTCCCTGCCCCCGGAAATGGAGGCGCAGGTGCGGCAGGTGATGAAGGATGATGACCTCTCCGTGAGCGAGCTGCTCCGCCAGGCCATCCGCCTGTTCATGGAGGAGCGGGAGTGGCGTACACGGGAGCGGCTGGAACGGCTGCGCTCCCGCCGGACTGGACAGAGTGAAACACAAGGAGGAGAGACCGATGAAAGAGCGATTTGATCTGAAGCCGGCGGCCCTCTACGCCAGGGTCTCCAGCGACCGCCAGGACGTGGACCTGTCCGTGGCCGCCCAGCTACGGGCGCTCCGGGACTACGCCGAGAAGCACGACTACCTGGTCGCCCGCGAGTACGTGGACGAGGCCGAGAGCGGGCGCATCGCCGACCGGACCGAGTTCCAGAAGATGCTGAACGAGGCCAACAAGCCCGAGGCCCCTTTCAAGGAAATCCTCGTCTGGAAGTTCAGCCGCTTCACCCGCAAGCGCGAGCACGCCGTCGCCTTCAAGTCCATGCTGAGGCGCAGGGGCGTCCGGGTGGTCTCCATCACCGAGCAGGCCGACGACACCCCCACCGGCAAGCTCCTTGAGGCCATCATCGAGAGCGTGGACGAGTTCTACAGCGAAAATCTTGCCCAGGAGGTCGCGCGGGGCATGCGGGAGGCCGCATCTCGCGGCTTCTGGGTCACCACCTACGCCCCCTACGGCTACCGGAAGGTCTACGTCCAGGACGGGGTGAAGAAGCGCCCCAAGCTGGAGCTCGACCCGCCCGCCGACGCCGTGGCCCGCCGCATCTTCGACATGATCCTCCAGGGCAGCAGCATCCTCGACGTGACCAAGACCCTCAACGCCGAGGGCGTGGCCAGCCCCAGGGGAAAGAAGTGGCTCAAGACCACCGTCCACAACGTGCTGCTCAACGAAGCCTACACGGGCGCCCTGGTCTGGGGAATCACCGCCAAGGACGGCGCACCGCCGGTCAGGGTCGAGGACGCACACCCCGCCATTGTCTCCAAGCGGGAGTTCCGCCGAGCCACCAAGCTGCTGGGGTCCCGCGCCCCAAAGAAAGTCCACCCCCGGCGTTCCGCCAGCCCCTACCTGCTCAGCGGCCTGCTCCGGTGCGAGACCTGCGGCAAGGCCATGACCGCTGCCGAGGCCAAGAGCGGCAAGTACACCTACTACGTCTGCCACTCCCTCCTCAAGCGGGGCAGCGGGACCTGCAAGACCCCCAGGCTCAACGCCAAGTCCTTCGAGAAGCTCATCGTCGATGAGATTCGGGCCAACGTCCTCACCGAGTCCAACATCCGAGACCTGGTGAAGCTGCTGGACGAGGAGATGGACGGGGTGGCCCACGAGCAGCGTCAGCGGCTTCAGACCATCGAGGAGGAGCTTGAGGACGTGAAGCGGCGGCTGGGGCGCATCTGGCAGGTCATCGAGACCACCGACATCGAGATGGCCGACGCCTCGGAGCGCATCAGGGAGCACCGGGAGCGCAAGGAGAAGCTGGAGGTCGCCGCACAGGAGGCCAGAGGGCTTCTCTCGGAAAGGCGTCAGTTCCTCGACAGCGCCGACACCATCGCCACCTTCGCCGAGGAGATGAGCGAGTTCCTCAAGACCAGCGAGCTTACCGAGACCAGGGCCTTCGTCCACTCTTTCGTCAAGGAGGTCGAGGTCAAGCCCGGCAAGGCCGCCATCGTCTACTCCATACCCACGCCGGAGGACTCTCCCATAGGGGGAGCGGACGCCGCAGAGGTCGCCCTGAACGGGCGAGTTCGCAGTACAGTACAGTCTGGTGGGCGTGAAATGAATATGGAAGTGGGGCCGCTTGGCGAACCAGTTCCGGATCAGCGCCGTCTTGTGGGTGGCGTAGTTGTCGGCAATCAGGTGCACGTCCAACTCGGCGGGCACCTCAGACTCGATGGCGTCGAGAAATTTGCGGAACTCCAGGGCCCGGCGGCGGCGGTGGCACTGGCCAATCACCTGACCGGTCCTGGCGTCCAAAGCGGCGAAGAGGGACGTGGTGCCGTGGCGCACGTAATCATGGGTGCGCCGCTCGGCTTGGCCCGGACGCAGGGGCAAAAGCGGCCTGGTGCGGTCCAGGGCTTGGATCTGGGACTTCTCATCCACGCACAAGACCAGCGCCCGGTCCGGCGGGTTGAGGTAGAGCCCCACAATATCCCGCACCTTCTCGATGAAGAGGGGGTCCGCCGACAGCTTGAAGGTCTCGGTGCGGTGGGGTTGCAGCGCGAAGGCACGCCAGATGCGGCTCACGGTGTTGTGGCTCAGACCGGAACGCCGGGCCATGGACCGGGTGCTCCAGTGGGTGGCGTCCTTGGGGGTGGCCTCCAAGGTCAACGCAATCACCCGCTCAACGTCGGCATCGTCAATCATCCTGGGACGACCGATGCGCGGTTGGTCCAACAGGCCGTCCAGCCGTTGTTCCAGGAATCGGGAACGCCATTTCCCCACCGTGTCAACGCATACCCGCAACTCGGCGGCCACCCCAGTGTTGCTCCGGCCATCGGCACAGGCCAGAACGATTCTGGCCCGCAGGGCCAACGCCTGGGCAGTTTTGGGCCGGCGGGTCCATTGTTCCAAGGTTTCCCGTTCGGCGCCGTCTAGGAGTCTGTCCGAGAAACAATGTGCTAAACGATATGCGTCATTAGTGGAGTGTAAAGATGCTAATTACTCCACAACAAAGTCCAGAATACTGTAAGCATGTTATTGCGTGGCGGTTTTCGCCTCCAGGAACGAATCCTCGGACAGGCTCCTAGGGCCAAAAGCGCGATTGGTCTGCCCCTGCCCATATTCATCCTCCCTTTTGCCAAGTCGTCAGGAGGATATACAATAGCCGGTAAATATGCAACTAACTTTGGTTACACCACACTAGTATTACAGCCGCACTTATTAAAGGGAAGGCCTGGAAATGTGTCTCTTGTAATGAGATTTCAAGGCCCTGGCCTGATGCCTCCGTCGCCACCGTGACCACCATACAGCCAGACCAGCGCTCTCATGGGGCAGCCAGAGCAGCCTGTATAACAACCGCCTCACCTCGGGCACTGTCAGGGGTATGAGTTCCTCCCTGACGACCATCCCCCCTTTTCATGAGTCCCAGCGGCACAGGACCTGGTCACCGCCAGAAAGGCATGGACCAGCAGCGCCAGGGTGATGTGACGGTACCACCCGGTCCACCGACGTACCTCATACTGGTCCAGCCCCACCTCACTCTTGGCTTCCTTAAAGGCATCTTCGATCACCCACCGGGTACCCGCCACACGCACCAGTTCTTCCAGCGGCACATCCCAGGAACCAAAACACCCATAGTATGCCAGGTCCCCAGGGTCTGTGACGCTGCGGCGCACCAGCAGCCAGTACCCCTTGGCCTGCCCAGACAAGGGCCGTATCGGCACCCGGCCCCAGTCGTAGATCCGAGGTCCTTTGGACCCATCACCGGCACTGATACGATGCCATTCCTCATCCGGTATCTCCTCTGCCAGCTCCCTGGCAGCCACCTGAACAGGACCACGGTCTGTGTTTACCCACAGAGGCTCATTGCTTTTCACCCCCAGAACATAGGGTATCTCTCCCTCCTCCAGCCACAGACGCAGCCGGCGGTCATTGCCATACACCTCGTCTCCCGTTACCCAGGCAAAGGGAACCCCAACCTCAAGGGCTCTTGAAATCATCTCCCTGGCCAACTGCCCCTTGGTCCTGAAGGCCACATCCTCCGGCACTCCCGCTTCCTCCCTCCTCTCCCTGTCCTCATCCCATTCCCTGGGCAGGTATAGCTCTCTATCCAGAAAGGCATGGCCATGACGGCTGCCATAAACCAGGAACACCCCTATCTGGCAGTTGTCCACTTTCCCTGCCGTGCCGCTGTACTGCCGCTTCACTCCCACCGACTTTGTGCCTTTCTTGAGGAAACCCGTCTCATCCACCACCATCACTGCTCGGGGTTCACCCAGATGTTCCACCACATACCCTTGCAGGTCATCCCTTACTTGATTGGCATCCCATCTGTAAGCAGCCAGCAACCGTTGCACACCGTCAGGAGTGGCGTCTCTACTGTGTTCGGCCAGTTGCCACCCGTTCTTGCGCTCCACCGACCCCAGCAGTCCCTTCAGGTATGCCAGCACCCTCCACCGGGGCTCACTGCGGCCAAAGCGATGAGCGATGCGAGCGTGCAGTGCATGGAGGCCTGCTTCCCAGTCAATCACCTCCTTCAGCACGTCCTCTCCTTCCATTTCCATGACTGTCTGACTCATAACCAACCCCTCCTCTCCCACTATTTCCCATGGCTCTATTCTACCTGTTTAAGTGCGGCTGTAGTACTAAACCAAAGCCAAGGTGGGATGTGCATTTGCCGTGGGTTGGGAAGGGGACTGGGAGTCCCGCAGTAGCCCTTCAGCCCTTGATTGCAGGACGGTGCGGCAGCGCCGTTTCACCTCCTCTTTCCGGCTGGCCAGCGAGGCGAGGAAGTTTCCGACCCTTTCCTGCACCAGGGACTTGGTCCCCAGGCACAGGTTCCCGGTCGCTTCCTCCCTCACCCATTTCCAGATCGCCTCATCGGAGTTGAAGTCCGGGCTGTAACCCGGCAGGTTCATCAGCCGCAGATCCAGGCCGGGTGCCCGAAGGTACTCCCGAACCGACTCGCCACGGTGCGCCGGAGCGTTGTCCCAGATCACGTTCAGCGGTCCAAGGTACCTCTCTCTCAACTGTCTCAGGAACACGGCCGATGTTTCTGAGTTGCTGTTTCCTTCCAGATCCATCCACTCCACTTCCCCGGTCTCCAGGCACACCGCAGAGTAGTAACTGGCCTTTTCGCCATAGCGCGGGCTGCTCGAGTCCACCAAGGCTGGCTCTCCCTTCAGCACCCACTTGCCCCGGAGTTCGGCGTCCGCACGGAAATGGGCCTCGTCAGCGAAGAAGATCCTGGCCCCAGACCGCCCTGCCTCGTCCCACAGGGCGGCGTACTCCGCCACGAAGGACTCCCGCTTCTGCTTCTCAGCCTTGACCAGACGTTTCTTGGGGCGCTTGAGCACGAATCCCAGACGGTGGAGGTAGTTCAGGCAACTGCTGCGGCTCAGGCTGATGCCCAAACCTTCCAGGACAAACTGCCGTACCACTTTCCAGTTCCAGTTGGCCAGTTCGATGCCCGATGTGGCGGGCATCTCCTGCACCGCTGCCCTCAACTTCCCCTGCTGCGCCTCGCCGAGGGCCGGGGGGACCCCCCGGACTGCTCGAAAATCAAGGTTGCGGGACCGCCTTCGCCGAAGGCGGCGGCCCATCGGCCAATGGTGTGGGGGTCCCGTTCCAGGGCCTCGGCCACCGCCGAACCCGTCCAGCCTTGGGCCAGCAGCAACAGGGCGTACCACCGTTCCCGCTCCCGCGGCGTCGGCGACCGAATCATCCGCCAGCGCAAATCCCTGGCATCCATCTGCCACTGTTCGAGGAATCGCTCAATCTCCCTCACACCCATCACCAACCCCTTTCTCACTCCAAGACGGATTAACCCAACTCCCCTACAACTTTACCCCATCCTTCTGCGCATTTCACCTTGGCTTTGGTTTAGTATTGCGGTTCATCGAACGCTCACAGATACCAGCGGGGACAAGATGGTCACCGGAGGCTCGAATACCAACGGCACCAGGGGCAGCCTACTACATCTGAGCAAGCGCTCTGATTCCGGGATTCCTTCAACGGTCATGGAGCGCAATCGACTACTCATGGGGAAAGTGGAACATAGCAAGTTCAGCGGACGATGTTCCAGAGGTGGATACGAAATGGGTCAAGTGGAACATGGACGTGGAATTTCGACAGATGACGAGGCCGGGAGAGGCGCTTATCGTGGGCACGGCGGCGTTTGACATGGACTCCAGGCCAGTGGTATCCTCGTGCGTGAAGATGGAAAGCATGTCCTCACGGGTTAGGGGGGCATTGGAGTTGGGGATACCTTCGGGACTGGCGTGATCAAAAGTGGGAAAGGACGCTCAGCACCGGCCGGAGAGGGTGTCCCAGACCAGCGCGAACGGTGAACCTGAAGCGAAGAGCAGATCCGTGTCTAAAAGGGTGTACCGCGATGTGGTGACCCTGGGAGTTGAACCCAGCCAGAACCTGGCGCACGTCGATGAGCGTCGATTGTCGACAGGTCTGGGCGAGTTCATGGACGCCAGCAACAGGCTGAGCAAGGCAGGAACTCTAGCCCAGTCGATCAATGCAGCCCCACTGATTATCTAGCACACTCATATTCCTAGTATAGTCAAAACTCTCCTCCAAGAGCACCATTGACGTGCTCTGACAGTTGAAGATTTAGATGGCCTTACCTTTTCCGCGTGTTAGATGGCTTGCCACCCTTTTGGGGATTCTATTCGTTGTCGTCTCTCTAATATTACAACGACGGTTGGCATGATAGGATGACCTGGTAGTTGGGAAGGCTTGGGGAAGTGAGGCAGGGAAGTGGATACGTCAGCTTTCGAGCAGGTGTACGGGGCCTTTGGGGATTTTCACGCTTACTTCGGTCCGCTGTTTGGCCGGAGGGAGGCGCGGGACCACAGCCGTCATTATCTCCAGGCTCTGCTGGTACAGTCCGTGGAGCGGCGCAACGCCGAGAATCTGTCGGAGACGATTCCGGCGTCAGCCAGGGTGATGCAGCGGTTTCTCGCCGAATCGCCTTGGGATGATGACGCGGTGATTGGCCGGTTGCAGGAGTACTTATCGCCCAGGTTGGGACACCCTGAGGCGGTGTGGGTGCTGGACGGCAGCGACTTCCCCAAGCAGGGCAGGAAGTCGGCGGGAGTGGCCCGTCAGTACTGCGGGAGATTGGGCAAGGTGGCCAACTGCCAGGCCGGGATGTTCCTGGCTTACGTCAGCCCGCTGGGGCGGGCCCTGGTGGACAAACGGCTGTATCTGCCGGAGAACTGGACCTCGGACAAAGGCCGGTGCGCAGCGGCGGGGGTGCCGGAGGAGAGACGGAGCTACCGGTCGAAGACCGGGTTGGCCTTGGAGATGCTGGAGCGGGCCTTGGAGCGCGGCCACCTCAGGGCCAAGTGGGTTGCTGGGGACGACGCCTTCGGGATGTCGCCGTCCTTCCGGGACGGGTTGGCGGCGCTGGGGATGCACTACGTGCTGGACGTCCCCGGCGGCACCACGGTGTGGCCGCTGGAGCCGGCTTGGACCAGTGCGGAGTATCAGGGATTCGGGCGTCCCCGCAAACCCAGGTTGCGAGACGGTCAGCGCCGGACCATGGAGCAGCGCAGCGATGAATTGCCGGGGGATGCCTGGCGGGAGATAACGGTGGCAGAGGGAAGCCAGGGTCCCCGCAGCTACCGGTTCAGCGCCCAGCGGGTGCGGCCAACCAGCAAGCGGAAGCCCGGCGAAATCCACTGGGCCATCTACCGCCGGAACCTGGACGGCAGCGAGCCCCGCTACTATCTGTCCAACGCTCCCGAGGACACTCCCCTGGAGACGCTGGCCTACGTGGGCGGTTCCAGGTGGCGCATTGAAACGGAGTTCGAGACGGAGAAGAGCGACGTGGGACTGGACGAGTACGAGACCCGCACCTGGGCTGGGTGGCATCACCATGTGGCCCTGTGCCTGCTGGCTGGAGCCTTTCTCCTGAGTCTGCAGCAGGATTGGGGGGGAAAAGATGCCCGGATCACCCGGCCCCAAGTCTACCGGGTGGTGCGGGAAATGCTGCCCCGGGAACGGTTCGGGCCGAATGAGCTGCTGCGGTGGCTGGAGGAGACGCAAGAATGCAACGAACGGGCCAGACGCTCCCATGCCAAGCGCCGAGCCGCCCTTCGTACATCCCCGGACATTCCTCCTTGAACCGTCGTTGTAATACTAAACGCCTGCAGCGATAGTCCGGCGCCCGCGGTCACCGCAACGCCCACTCCTAGCGCCACTCCTGCGCCTGTGGCCACACCGGTTCCTACGGGTGCGCCTACCAGGACACCTACTGCTCAACCGGTGATGGCGCCTGGGGCACCGACAGCACTGACCGCTACCAGGGATGGGGAAAGACAGATCGAATTGTCGTGGACGGCGCCGTCCGATGACGGCGGGGCGGCCATCACGGGCTACCGCGTTGAGGTATCCGCAGATGGCTCGGCCTGGACCGACCTGGCGGCCAACACAGGAGTCACCGCTACCGCGTATTCTCACACCGAATTGAGGGGGGAAGCTACTCCGCACTACCGGGTCTCGGCCATCAACTCCGCCGGCACGGGACCGTTGTCGAACATCGCTGCTGGGACTACGGCTCCGGCTACCGTACCTGGGGTGCCGAGGGAATTGACCGCCACCAGGGACGAGGAAAGGCGGATCGAACTGTCGTGGACGGCGCCGTCCGATGACGGCGGGGCGGCCATCACGGGCTACCGCGTTGAGGTGTCCGCAGACGGCTTGACCTGGAACGACCTCGCGGCCGACACCGGGGCCATCGTGACCACTTACTCCCACACCGGATTGAGGGGGGAAGCTACTTGGCACTACCGGATCTCAGCCATCAACTCCGCCGGCGCGGGTCCGGCGTCGGACATCACCACAGGGATTACGGCTCCTGCGACGGCGCCGGGGGCACCGAGGGAATTGATCGCCACCAGGGACAGGGAAAGGCGAATCGAACTGTCGTGGGCCGGGCCGTCGGACGACGGGGGAGCGGCCATCACGGGCTACCGCGTTGAGGTGTCCGCAGACGGCTTGACCTGGAACGACCTCGCGACCGACACCGGGGCCATCGTGACCACTTACTCCCACACCGGATTGAGGGGGGAAGCTACTTGGCACTACCGGGTCTCGGCCATCAACTCCGCCGGCGCGGGTCCGGCGTCGGACATCGCCACGGGGATTACGGCTCTGCCAGCGGCGCCGGGGGCGCCTACGGGATTGACTGTCACCAGGGATGGGGAAAGGCGGATCGACCTGTCGTGGGCCGGGCCATCCGACGACGGCGGGGCGGCCATCACGGGCTACCGCGTTGAGGTGTCCGCAGACGGCTTGACCTGGAACGACCTCGCGACCGACACTGGCGTCACCGCTACCGCATATTCTCACACCGGATTGAGGGTGGAAACTACGCGCCACTATCGAGTCTCGGCCATCAACTCCGCCGGCGCGGGTCCGGCGTCGGACATCGCCACGGGGATTACGGCTCTGCCAGCGGCGCCGGGGGCGCCTACGGGATTGACTGTCACCAGGGATGGGGAAAGGCGGATCGACCTGTCGTGGGCCGGGCCATCCGACGACGGCGGGGCGGCCATCACGGGCTACCGCGTTGAGGTATCCGCAGATGGCTTGGCTTGGAACGACCTCGCGGCCAACACAGGGGTCACCGCCACTACCTACTCCCATACTGGATTGAGGGCGGAAGCTACGTGGCACTACCGGGTCTCGGCCATCAACTCCGCCGGCGCGGGACTGTTGTCGAACATCGCTGCTGGGATTACGGCTCCGGCGACCGTACCTGGGGCGCCGACGGGATTGACCGCCAGCGGGAACTGGGAAAAGTGGATCGACCTGTCGTGGGCCCCGCCATCCGACGACAGCGGGGCGGCCATCACGGGCTACCGCATTGAGGTATCCAGGGACGGCTCAAGGTGGAGCGATCTGTCGGCCGACACCGGAGATAGCACCACCACCTACTCCCACATAGGATTGAAGGCGGAAATCACGCGCCACTACCGGGTCTCGGCCACCAACTCCGCCGGCACGGGGCCTGCGTCGAACATTGCCACCGGGACCACGGTGTTAGCAACGCCAGGCGACGATAGAGCCATACTTGTCGCGCTCTACAATTTCACGAACGGCGTGAATTGGATCAACAACAAGAACTGGCTGAGCGATTCTCCAATAGGAGACTGGTATGGCGTTTCCACCGACCCAAGAGGTCGTGTTACTGTGTTGTCCCTGCAGGGCAACCAATTGAGCGGAGAGATACCACCGGAGCTGGGCAACCTGTCATACCTGGAAGTACTGTCCATCAATGACAACCGGTTGAGCGGAGAGATCCCGCCGAAACTTGGCAGCTTGTCATACTTAGAGACCCTGCACTTGAGTCAGAACCAGTTGAGCGGGGAGATCCCCCCTGAACTTGGCAGCCTGTCATACTTAGAAACCTTGGGTTTGAGTCAGAATCGGTTGAGCGGAGAGATTCCGCCGGAGTTGGGCAACCTGTCATACCTGTGGACCCTGTCCCTAAGTCAGAACCGATTGAGCGGAGACATTCCGCCTGAGCTAGGTAACCTCTCATACGTGATATCTCTGGCCCTAAGTGAGAATATTTTGAGCGGAGAGATACCACCGGAGCTGGGCAACCTCTCCTCCGTGGCATCCCTGTTTCTATGGGGTAACCGGTTGAGCGGGGAGATACCACCGGAGCTGGGCAACCTGTCATACCTGCGGGGCCTGTACCTGAGTCAGAACCGGTTGAGCGGGGAGATACCACCGGAGTTGGGCAACCTCTCATACCTGGAGGCCTTGTCCCTCAAGGATAACCAGTTGACTGGGGCGATCCCACCACAGTTGGGCAACCTCTCCTTCCTAGAATCTCTGAGTCTAGATGGGAACCAACTCACCGGATGCGTACCCTGGGAGCTGCGGCATACAGAAGACAGTGGGTTTCTCGGCCTGCAGTTTTGCTCAGCTCCAGGTGAGATGCCGACAGACAATAAGGCTGTATCAGACAGGACCGCGCTGGTTGCACTCTACCACGCCACGAACGGACCGAACTGGAAGCAAGACGACGGCTGGCTAAGCGAGGAGCCATTCGATCAGTGGTTTGGCGTCACTGCCAACCGAAAAAGCCGAGTCACCGGGCTGCAACTCGACGCTAACTGGTTGAGTGGAGAGATCCCACCGGAACTGGGCAATCTCTCATACCTGCGATTCCTGTCCCTAAGTCAGAACCGATTGAGTGGGGAGATCCCGCCGGAGCTGGGCAACCTCTCATACCTGCAAACCCTGTCCCTAAGTCAGAACCGGTTGAACGGGAAGGTCCCACTGGAACTAGGCAACCTACGCAGACTGGGACGCCTGGACCTGGCGCAAAACCAGTTGAGCGGAGAGATCCCTCCGTCTGTAGGCAACCTCTACAGACTGAGATTCCTGGAACTGGCGCAAAACCGGTTGAGCGGGAAAGTACCTCCGGAACTGGGCAATCTTTCATACCTGAAATATCTGTCCCTTTATGAAAACCGTTTCAGGGGAGAGATTCCACCACAGCTCGGCAATCTCTTCTTACTAGAGTATTTGAGGCTCAACAATAATAGGTTGAGTGGAAAGATCCCGCCACAGCTGGGGAAGCTGTTTAAATTGGAGAGACTGAACCTGGAAGCGAATGTCCTGACCGGTAAGATCCCGGCGGAGCTGGGTAACCTCTTCAAACTGGAATGGCTGTTCCTCAACGACAATCGTTTTAGCGGGGAGATCCCACCGAGCCTGGTCAAACTCGCTTACCTGGAAAGGTTGCGGCTCGGAGGAAGCAACCGACTGGCAGGCTGCATACCCGGATACCTCTGGCACGTACCCCATAGCGATCTTGCCGAGGTAGGCCTGCCAATGTGTGAAGGTGCAGACGATGTAGAGGCGGAGGCTCCCAAAACTCAACTGTCCGCTCCACCCACGTCCCTCAGTCTGGACACGTATTACGGGAAGTACCTGGACGCCGGAGGGATCCCCATTGTTGCATCTTCTCTGGCGCCCGACGAGGCCCTGTTTCGCGTTCGGGACATCATCAACGAGATGCTCTCCGATCGACCCGATCTACACGCGGACATGTCAAGGCTGGGGGTCCGAGTGGCTATAATGGCCCGCGGCTCGGCTGTCACCAACCTTCCGGAGTTCCGCAAGAATTCCCGATACTGGGACACGAGAGTTGAGAAAGGTGGTCTTTATACCCGCGGAAGCATGCGGCTAACCGTTGTAGGAGAGGAGAATCTCCTCTGTCAGGAAGCCAATGTTTATGAAGGATACGACGTCTTCGTCCACGAGTTCGCACACGCTGTCGATCATGCGGAGCCACTTAGGGGTTTTCGTACAAGACTGGAATCGGCTTACAAAGACGCAATGGATGCAGGTCTCTGGCCGGCGACCTACGCGTCGAAGAATCCGAGTGAATACTGGGCCCAGGCAGTCGGGATATGGTTCGGTCTGGGTAAAGAGCTTGATTTGGATAATCGTTCGGAATTGTCGGCATACGATCCGGCGGTCACCGCCCTGATTCAACAGGTCTTCGGCGACGCCGAGGTCTCATCGTCCTGCAACTCTTTCACCTCCATTCAAGGCACGGTTACAGGACCGGACGGAGAGCCTCTGGAAGGAGTTCTGATAAAAGCCACGGACGTCAAGTCTGAGAAATATGGAGGCGTGAAGATCAGCCACTACGACGTGACCGCACCGGACGGCAGATTCCACATAAGTGTACAAGACGACTCGTACTTCTTGTTCATAGTCAAAGAAGGTTGTGATATCGTGGGCGCGTATGGGCCCGGCGGGTTTACGCGGTCCGCAAACAATGGTACTCCAGTCCAGGTCGACGGCGCCGATGTCACGAGCATCGAGATCAAACTGCCGGACGACCTGAGCGAACTTGAAGTGACACGTTGGTGTTCCTGACATACAGCAACGGGCGCGAATGAAACTGCAACGAGAGGTAGTCGATACTGGAGATAAATGGTGCCTCCACGCCAATGGAAGTTTGATTGCCTGCTTCTACCTCTCAGGACGCACCTTGACAGAGGACATCCCCATATCTTCGGAGCACGGGGACGTAAGGTACTACGGATTGAAAGCAAGGGAAGTATTGACACAAGCCGAGTAGATTCCGCTCCCCCGTCGCGCTCCGATGGCTGACAGTTGTGACCAACCCATCATCCACATCTACAGCATCAGCCTGAACCTCGGAGTGAAGGTTCTTGATTTCGTCAAGCTTGGTGGGCCTGAGTGGACGGTAGATGGCACCATCTTCGAGATGTGGCTGGGGGCGCCTACCAAAGCCCGGAGTCTAACCGGGGCCTAACTATTATGGCGTGATAGGGCGGAGGAACACAACGAGCGTTATGGTGGCCCCGCCTCTGGCTTTCAACTCTGTCACGCCCCCTCCGATGGTTGGGGCCGGTCAGGGCCTACACCGTCCGCATTCCTTGACTGGACGGTGAGTTTCGCGGGCGACGCGCAACGACTCATCTTTGGAGTCAAAAGGACCGTGCCATCGGCCATCCTTCGCCTGCTTAGGCTGGGGGACGCGGCAGGGGCCTTGGTTCTGGTGCACTGTCGCCAAGTTGTCAGGCTTGTCTTCGTTGACGTAGAAGGCCATCAGTTGGATCACCTCTCTAGCTACACCGCCCACTTCTCGTTCTTGAGAGTCAGCGGACCAAGCTTCATATCGAGTGTTTGGCAGCGACGACGGCCTACTTCATTCCGTCTCCCGTCCCTGCGTCTCGCCCCTCGGCATCCGGTAGCCGACGCGAGGCTCGGTGAAGATGTAGGTGGGGTTGTCCGCGTCGTCGCCCAGCTTGCGGCGGAGGCTGCTAACGATGGTCCTCATGGCGCGAACGTCGCTGTCGGTCTTCTCCCCCCACACCCGTTGCAGCAGATGCTCGTAGGTCAACACACGTCCCCCGTTCGCCGAAAGCTCGGCGAGCAGCCGGTACTCGATGGCCATCAGCTGGAGCGGACGGCCTGCCAGCGTCACACGGCGTTCGCCGTAGTTGACCACAATGCCGCCCAGCACATACGGCTCTGACGACTCGGACGCCGCCCGCTTCCGCAGGGCCGCCCTGATCCTCGCCGCAAGCTCAGTTGGCGAGAAGGGCTTGGCGACGTAATCCACGGCCCCCATGTCCAAGGCCCTGGCAACAAGCTGGTCCTGTCCATAGGCGGACAGGAAGATCACCGGCACGTCCACCGTCTCCAGGATGTCCTTCATCAACTCGATCCCATCGGCGCCCGGCAGCATCATGTCGAGCAGGACAAGATCGGGCTTCTCGTCTGCCACGAGGCGGAGCGCCTCTCCCGGGTCCCCGGTCACCAGCGGCGCATAGCCCGCCCTGTTGAGGGCGTCGCTGACGTACCTGAGCGCCTGGGGGTCGTCGTCCACCGCGAGGACGCGCACCGGTTGACCCGCCTCCCCCACCGCTCGCTGTGAGGAGCGGACCGAGCGCGGCGTGGGGACGCTCGCCGCGCCGCTACCGGACTCCTCGACGGACGGAAGCGTGAAGGTGAACCGCGCTCCCATGCCCGGACCCTCGCTCTCCGCCCAGATGCGGCCACCGTGCGCCTCCACTATCCCCTTGCAGATGGCGAGACCCAGGCCAGAGCCGAGAACACCGCTTCCGCGTTCGTCCCCCTCGATACGGGTGAACTTCCGAAACAGGAAGGGCAGCTGCTCGGAGGGTATGCCCCTGCCCTCGTCGGCCACCGAGACCGCAACGTAAACGCCCTCCCGCACGGCGGTCACCGTGATGACCGACGACTCCGAGGAGTGCCGGGCGGCGTTGGACAGCAGGTTGCCCAGCACCTGGACGATGCGCAGCCTGTCCGCCATGACCAGGGGCAGGTCGGGTCCGATCTCGATGGCGAGGTTGTTCCTTCCCCCGGCACTGATGAAGGCGCTCCTTGCCCGGTCCACCAGCGCCGCCACCTCCGCAGGTTCCGGGGCGACCGGCAGCGTGCCCGTCTCGATGCGGGCCACGTCCAGCAGGTCGGCCACTAGATCGTGCATGTGGTCGGCCTGCTCCTCGATGATGCGGAAGAACTGGCGGACCACTGCGGGTTCCATGTCGGTGGACGAACCCAGCACCGTTGCCGCGGAGCCCTTGATGGAGGTCAGCGGCCCCCGCAGCTCGTGGCTCACCATCCCCAGGAACTCGGCGCGTAGCCGCTCAAGCTCCTCCAGGGCCGTCATGTCCTGGAGGGTGAC
Source organism: Dehalococcoidia bacterium (assembly GCA_965219825.1). Classification (GTDB taxonomy): domain Bacteria; phylum Chloroflexota; class Dehalococcoidia; order Lucifugimonadales; family JAGWBF01; genus JAGWBG01. The sequence continues at coordinate 890,925 of OZ244792.1, forward strand.
GACCACCGACTCCAGCTCGCCTTCCTCGGAACGGATGGGCGTGGCATTGATGATGGTGGTGACGCTCCGCCCGTCGGGGACCTGCATCACGATCTCCTCGGCCCGCACCGTCTCCCCCGTGCTCAGCGCCTGCGCTATCGGGAACTCTTGTAGTGAAATCTCCCGCCCGTCGGCTCGCCGGTAGGTCAGCGTCTGAAGCAGCTCTTCCGCCGACTGGTCGGGGTTGCGCAGGCCGTCGACGATCCTCCTCCCCTCGCGGTTGAGCGACGACGGGGCTCCGGTCTTCGCATCGAAGACCACCACGCCCACGGGACAGGTGTTGACGAGGGTTTCCAGGTCGGCCCTGGCCCGCTGCTCCTCCCTGTGCCTGCGTGCGTTGGTAATGGCCATCGCAGCCTGGGATGCGAACATCAGCAGCGTGTCCTCGTCCTCCTGGGTGAACTCAAGGCCCCCCTTCTTGTCCGATAGATAGAGGTTGCCGATGTGTCGCCCCCTGTGACGGATGGGCGCGCCCAGGAAGCCCTCCACCGGCCCCAGGGGAGGGCCGATCTCCGGCAGACCCAGCGCCGTCGTGTAGGCGGAGAAGTCGGAGACCCTGAGCGGTTCGGGAAGGCTGCTCAGGTAGGCGAAGAACTCCGGTCCCCCCGGCAGATCGACGAACCGCTGGCGCTCTTCGGCGTCCATGCCGGAGGTGATGAATGACGTCAACCCCCCTGCCTCGTCGAGGGCGGTGAGGCCGCTGATCCTCGCGCCGGTGAGGGAGCGAGCTGCGTCCACCACCTCTTGCAGGACGGTATCGAGGTCGAGGTCCTCGGTGATACGGACGCCCGCCTCACTCAGTCCGGAGAGGCGGTTCCGCAGGGTTTCAATCTCCCGTTTCAGGTCGTCTGCTGGCTCCAATGCGCCACCTCGCTTGTGCTGCGGAAGGCCCCATACTCCCACCCTCATTGACCGGCTGGAATTGGGACAACCGGGGCAATTCTAGCATTTTGGGCGAAAGTTGATAAGACATTACGAAAAACACGTCGAAAGTTGATAGCAAGTTGATACGCGTGCGGTATAGTGAGGAGTGACTTTGTCCGATTGAGGGAGATATTCACTTGGCGTTCGAATGGGGACAACCTACGCTTGAGAGGCCGCGCTCACTGGCTGCGAAGGCCGCAGTGACGACCGTGGCCGAGGTGTCCTCCGCCAACGACGTTTTCGCACAATTGTTCACCCCCCCCCCCCGATTTTCATCACCCGCCCGTAGCCGGGCCGCTCTACTCCCTTTCAACCCCGCTCTACACCGCTGCGCCGCCGCACGCGCGCAACTCCCGTGGGCTGTCCGCCGGTCTTCCGGACAGCAAAGAACCCCGAGACGAAAGGGAGCATGAACGCCCGTCCTGCTAACCGACGACTGATCTCGCGAGCCGCGCCAGTCCTGCTGGCTCTGGTGGGGCTTGCCATTCTATTCGCCGCAGTCCCCACGACCGCCGAGAGCAGCGGTCCCGGGAAGCCTCCTGACACACCCGAAGGTCTCGAGGGAACGGCCATCTTCGTCGGCGGGGTGGACCTTGAGTGGACCGACGTACCGGGAGCGGAGTCCTACGAAGTCCAGCTATTCCGAAATGTCCAGTGGATCGACCTGCCTGGAGACGGCGTTGAAATCGCCTTCTACGGGGCAGGGGCCATCATCAGCCAACTGAACCACGATGGTTACACGTATTGGTTCCAAGTGCGGGCCAACAACGCCAAGGGGTCGTCAGAATGGTCGGACCCGTACCTGATGCAACCCACCTACCATTTTGAAGCAGGAAGGAAGGAAAGGCCCGAGAACGTAGTTGCTACGGGCGCGCCGACCATCAGCGGCACCGCCCAGGTCGGTAAGGTACTAACCGCAGACGCTTCTGGGATCGAGGACGGGAACGGCCTGGACCGGGTGAAGTTCCAATACCAGTGGGTCTCCAACGACGGGACAACTGATACTGACATCGAGGGCGCAACTGAGAGCGCTTACAGGCTCCAAGCTGCCGACGAGGGGAAGACCCTGAAAGTGCGCGGATCCTTCATAGACCGACACGGGTACGCGGAGTCCCTGACCAGCGCAGCAACCCCGGCGGCATTGGAGTCCGCAGCCAACATAGCGCCCACAGGCGCTCCGGCCATCAGCGGGCCAACCCACGTGAGCGGCACGCTAACGGCCTCCGTCCAGGGGATTGACGACCAGAACGGACTACGCCACGCAGCTTTCCGGTACCGGTGGACCGCCACCGACGGGACCATCGAAACGGTCGTCCAGGACTCCGAGAAACCCATCTATGTCCTGGCGGAAGCGGACGAAGGCAAGACCGTCCAGGTGGATGCAACCTTCACCGACGACGACGGCTATGAGGAGACACTCCTCAGCGTCCCCACGGGCGCTATCGGACCCCGGCCCAACAGGCCCGCCACCGGGGAGCCCACCATCAATGGGACCGTGCAGGTCGGCGAGACGCTGACTGCGGACACATCCGGTATTAAAGACGCTGACGGCATCAACCGGGACAGGGTGAGGTTCCAGTTCAAGTGGATAGCCAACGATGGAGTGACCGACACCGAGCTCAGCTATGGTCCAGGGAACTCCGGGTTCCCTAACTACACCACCTACACGCTGACGGTCGACGACGCGGGCAAGACCATCAGGGTCCAGGTCGAGTTCAATGACGGAAGGGGCCACCGGGAAACCGTGACCAGTGCGCCCTCGCCGCAGGTATCGCCCGGCCCCAACATCCCTGCCACCGGCGTTCCTACCATAAGCGGAGCGCCCAAGGTGGGCAGGACGCTGACGGTGGACGCCTCCGGGATTTCGGACGAGAACGGGCTGGACCCAGCCGCTTTCAGCCACCAGTGGGTCGTCAGCGACGGCGCCACCGACACGGACATCGCCGGGGCAGATGATTCCACCTACACGGCAATCGCCGATGACACTGGCAAGACAATCCACGTGCGGGTGACCTTCACGGATAAGGGTGGCTACCAGGAGTCCGTCACCAGTGCAGCGACAGTGCCCGTGTTCGAGACGGACGACCACGGCGACACCCCAGAGACGGCGACACCACTTCCGGTGGATATTCCAAACTCCAATCCGACGCAAGGGACCGTATACCCTCGCGACGACTACGACTATTTCCGCTTGGAAGTGACGGACGAAAACTCCGGCTATATCAAAGTCAGTTTCTATGAATGGGAGGACTCGGACCCCGACCCGAGCCTTTTCTATGCCCGCTTAGCACTGTTCAACGGCGACGGGACCTGCGTCACCAGGCTGTGTGACCTGGACAATGGCACTGACGCCGGCTATTTGCAGGCTTACGTGCAACCCGGCGTTTACTACCTCCGTATAACAGGACCTCACCACGACCTTGATACTGACTCTGTGGGGGCAAATCGAGGTTACTATGTATTTTGGGCGAGAGACCAACACTACTACGACAGGCTCGAAGAGTGTAGAGATTCCTCTTCCGGGTTCGACGACCCCCTGTTCGGCTGCCAGGGCCACCTCAAGGCCGATGATGATTACGACGAATACCCAGGATCGGACATCAACGTGGTGCCTGCATGGGAGGCAGGACACTTTGGAGCAGGCATCAACGTAGTTGTGGTGGACACAGGAATCGACGACCAACACCAGGACTTGGTCGGCGTCGTCGTCGTGGGAAAGAGTGGAAAAACCGAACATTTACCCAGGCTCTATGATCCCAGATCGCAGCACGGTACGAAAGTAGCCGGCATCATCGCTGCCCAGCACAACACGGTGGGAGTCCGCGGAATTGCTCCAGAAGCCACCATTTACAGCTTCAGGCTTTTCCAAGACAGTAGCTTCAGGGAATGGTCTACTAACCCCTACGAGTCTCGGACCTCCCAAACCCTGGGCGATCCATTAACGCTCCACCATACAGATGTCGCGGTTTCAAACAACAGTTGGGGCACTGGCCTCTTGGGATATGTGCCGGGGGAGATGGATGAGCTGAGAACCCAGAGCCTACTAAAGGGCATCAATGAAGGATTCCACGGCAAAGGCACACTGTACGTATTCTCCGCGATAGATGAAGACGGGAACCTCTGGGAACTGAGCTCCCACTACGCGGTCATTCAGGTTTGCGGGGTAGGACCCGACGGCAAGAAGTCCATCCACGAAGGCCACGGATACAACCTGTGGATGTGCGCGCCGCTAGGCGGCTATACGACGCATAACAACAACTACTACGGCGGGGCGGTAGGTACGTCGTTTTCGGCGCCCCACGTGTCGGGAGTCGCCGCCCTGGTGCGCTCGGCAGACATGGAGCTTACCTGGCGCGACGTCAAGCTGATCCTGGCCGGGTCAGCGGTCAAGAACGACCCCGACCACGCCGGCTGGGAGGCCGGTGCCCTCAAGTACGGCTCGACAACCGAAACGTACTCGTTCAACCCGAACTACGGGTTCGGCGTGGTCGACGCCAAAGCCGCGGTGGACCTGGCCGCGACCTGGACCAACCTGCCACCAATGCAGACTGCCAGCGCGAACTCGGGCAATACCAACCTAGCCATACCGGACCCACCCAACAGCGGAACACCCACCACAGTTGAAACAAGTGTCACTCTGGAGGACGACGGCCACTCCACTCCCCTATTCACCGAGCACGTGGAGATAGAGGTCAAGTTCGACCACCCGTCCTTCCGAGACCTGGATGTAGAGCTCGTTTCCCCCACCGGAACCGTGTCCAAGTTGGCCTCGCACGACAACGACCTGCGCGGAGGAGTCTTTGACTTCGAATACAGTTTCGGCTCCTCGAAACACCTGGGCGAGAACCCCGTCGGCACCTGGACGCTGCGGATCACCGACCACGTCTCGCGATACCAGGGCCAGCTCAAGGAATGGAGCGTCATCGTCAGAGGCCACCGCCCGGAGGCCGTTTCCGGGCCCCACATCGTCGGTACTCCCCAAGTAAGGGAGACGCTGACAGTGGATACGTCTGGCATCGACGACGAAGACGGGTTGGTCAACGTATCGTTCAGCTACCAGTGGCTTGCGAACGATGCGGGGATCGTGGGCGCAACGGACCCCACCTACACCCTGGTAGATGACGACGCTGGCCTGACCATCAAGGTGCAGGTGTCGTTCTTTGACGACAAGAACAACCCGGATACGCTGACCAGCGCGGCGACGACGGCGGTGTTGGCAAACGTCCCGGATGAACCGGAGCATCTAAATGTCTCCCTCCGTGACACCGGAGCGCTGGACGTGTCCTGGGAAGCCCCAGCCAGCGACGGCGGTTCTGCCATCACCGAGTACCGGGTGCAATGGAAGGAGATCGCCGGTAACTGGGACGCTCCGGCAGACGTCTCCGAGGAAACGGCCACCGGAACGACTCACACCATCACCGGGCTGACCGACGGCGTGGAGTACGCGGTCAGGGTCATCGTCGCCAACAACGTGGGCGAAGGCCCGCCCTCGGGCGAGGCAACCGGAACGCCGCGCGAAGCCACCGCGCCGGTCCTGACCAAGGCGACAGTAAAGAGCGTACATCTGGGAACGCAGCCGGAGGCGGCCGAGGCTAACTCCGGAGACGAGCCGGTCCTGGTAGGCTCCGTAACCGTCGTGGTGACGCAGGACAACTCAGACCCTGACAACGTGATCACCAGCTTCGCGGTCACCTGGCGGGACTATAAAGACTGTGCCTCCGAGTACAACGCCTACTTCGCCACCCACCTTTATGGGGTTCCCGTGATCGGAGGAGGAACCTACCTAGAGGGATTCCAAATTCACCTGGGATCAGCGGCCTCGGCTGATTCCGAGATAGCCAAGTCACTGTCCAACGTACAAGACACTTCCCCAGGGTTTGGATTCGAAGTGAAGGTGTACTGTGGGACCCTTGAATCTGAATCGGGCCGGGGTGTCTCCTTTGTTTATGTCCCCCAGGGCATCCTGCACCGACCCCAGCCTGGCACCCACTCGTCAGAGCCGGGGCTGACTGCCCTGACTGTCAACCCGGGGACTCTCTCGCCCGAGTTCCACAACCACACCGTCGAGTACACCGTGGGGGACGTTCCCAACGCCAACGATATGATAACCGTCACCACCGCCGTGAAGACGGGACTTACCGTCGGGATCATCCCGTGGGATGCCCGCCCCATCTTTTGGCTATGCTCGCCCGGCGCAGGGGGTTGGCGCTGGAGTTGCAGCGAGCCCTACGAAGACGAAGACACTCTGCCCGACGCCGACGTCGACGCGCCCGGGTACCAACTGGCCTTGGAAGAGGGTGATAACCATTTCGCGGTCTTTGTGTGGAATGCCGACGAGGACGCCCGACTTGAGTTCACAACCTACATCCTCACGGTCACCCGCGCCGCGATGACGCCCTTGCAGACCCGTTCAAAGGAATCTTCCCGCGATACAGGGGTGCTCAACAGAGACAGCCGATATTTGTCCCTGGACGTTGGCACAGCGGAAGAAACGGCTTCGCCGGACTTGACACTCATCGTGGCCGGCACGTTCCTGACTCTGACCTACGACGAGGCACTGGACGAGGATTCAGTCCCGGCAACAGGTGCCTTCACGGTGGCCGTAAGCGGCACCGCCGCCGAAGTAAGTCATGTTTCCGTATCGGGCAGTGCGGTCACGCTGATGCTAGCCTCGGCGGTTACGTCGGAGGACACGGTAACGGTGAGCTACACCGCGCCGACGGATGCCGCCGCTCCCCGAATCCAGGACGACGCGGGCAATGCCGCCGAGTCCTTCAGCGACCAGGACGTGGAGAACAACACCCCCCCGCCGGCCAACACTCCGGCCACCGGCCAGCCTGCGATAAGCGGCACGGCCCGGGTGGGCGAGACGCTGACGGTTGACACTACGGCCATCAGTGACGCCGACGGGCTGGACGACGTCACGTTCACCTACCAGTGGCTTGCCGACGGCACGGAGATCTCGGGCGCAACGGACCCCACCTACACTCTGGTGGCCGCCGACGAAGACAAGGCCATCAAGGTTCGAGTGTCCTTCAGCGACGACGCCGATAACCAGGAGACGCTGACCAGCGCGGCTACGGCGGCGGTGGACCCGGACCCGGGTCCGATGACTGGATTCACCGTGGTGGACGCCTCCGACCAGTCGGTCGAAGGCGCCCTGGCTGACGGCGGCACCCTGGCGCTCGACGACCCGGACGGCGGCAGCTTCGGTATCCGGGCCGACTTGGAGTCCGGCGCGACCATCGGCAGCATGCGTCTGCAACTCACCGGGGAAAAGACCCATGACCAGACGGAAAACATCACGCCGTACTCGCTGTACGGTGACAGTGGCGGCAACCTGAGCGGCGAGTCGCTGCCCGTTGGCGAGTACACGCTGACGGCGACCGCCTACTCCGAGGCGCGCCTGGGCGGAAACGTCCTGGGAACCCTGAAGGTTTCGTTCAGCGTGACCGAAACCGCAACACAGCAGCCCAACACTCCAGCCACCGGAGCACCCACCATCAGCGGGACGGCCCAGGTGGGGGAGACGCTGACGGCGGACATCTCCGGCATCGGCGACGACGACGGGCTGGACAACGCCACCTTCTCCTACCAGTGGATTGCCGGAACCACCGACATCTCCGGGGCAACGGGGTCCAGCTACGCGCCGTTAGTGGCCGACCTGGGCAAGACCATCAAGGTCCGGGTGTCCTTCATGGACGGGGCCAGCAATGTAGAGACGCTGACCAGCGAGGCGACAGCGGCGGTGACGCTCAAGCCGAACAGTCGCGCCACTGGCCTGCCCGCCATCAGTGGAACAGCGCAGGTGGGCGAGACGCTCACCGTGGACACGTCCGGGATTGATGACGCAGACGGCATCGGCAACGCCACCTTCTCCTACCAGTGGATTGCCGGAACCACCGACATCGCGGGCGCAACGGACCCCACCTACACCCTGGTGGCCGACGACGGGGGCAAGGCCATTAGGGTGCGGGTGTCCTTCGACGACGACCTGAACTTCCTGGAGACGTTGACCAGCGAGGCCACCGCTACCGTAGTCACGCCGCTGACGGCCGAGTTCCGGGACGCGCCGGACAAACACGACGGAACGGGCGCTTTCACCTTCCGCATCGCCTTCAGCGAGCCCATCTCCATCAGCTACAAGACCCTGCGGGACGACTCCCTGGAAGTGACCAACGGCTCGGCTACCAAGGCCAAGCGGGTGGATGGTCAGAGCGACCTGTGGGAGATAACGGTCGAGCCGGACTCAAACGCCGCCGTGACCGTCGTCCTGCCCATCACCGAGGACTGCGCGGCCCAAGATGCCGTTTGCACCAGGGACGGCACGGAACTCTCCAACCGGTCTGAGCTGACCGTTCCGGGTCCGGCTGCTGCCAACTCTCCCCCCACCGGGGCGCCCATCATCAGCGGAACGGCGCAGGTGGGCGAGACGCTGACTGTGGACACGTCTGGGATTGACGACGCCGACGGAATGAGCGGTGCGGTGTTCAGCTACCAGTGGCTTGCGAATGATGCGGAGATCACGGGCGCAACGGGCGACACCTACACCCTGGTCGAAGCCGACTTTGACAAGGCCGTCAAGGTGCGGGTGATCTTCAACGACGACGACGATAACGAGGAGACGCTGACCAGCGAACCGACAGCGGCGGTTGCAGCCGAAACAGCGGCGCCTGATGCTCCGCGGAGCCTGAACGTCTCCCCGGACGACACCGGCACGCTGGACGTGTCCTGGGAAGCCCCAGCCAGCGACGGCGGCTCGGCCATCACCGGCTACAAGGTGCAGTGGAAGTCAGGCTCCGAGGACTACGACGGAAGCGCCGGTTCAACCCGGCAGGCGGAGATCACCGACCCGGCAAGCCGGACCCACACCATCACCGGACTGACCGACGGCGTGGAGTACACGGTCAGGGTCATCGCCGTCAACGATGTCGGCGACGGACCGCCGTCGGACGAGGCGACGGGAACGCCCAGGGAGACCACCCCGCCGGAGCTTGCTACGGCAACGGTGGACGGGACGACGCTGACCCTGACCTACGACGAGGCCCTGGACGAGGCATCGGGACTGGCGGCGGACGCCTTCTCGGTAGCCGTCGTCGGCACGGGCCGGGCGGTTGACAGGGTGTCGGTGGCCGGCAGTTCGGTGATACTGACTCTGGGGTCGGCGGTGGCGTCCGGGGCGACGGTGACGGTGAGCTACGCCGCGCCAGCAGACACCGCCGCTCCCCGAATCCAGGACGACGCGGGCAATCCTGCCGCGTCCTTCAGCGACCAGGCGGTGGTGAACAACACTCCCCCGCCGCCCAACACTCCGGCCACGGGAGCGCCGACCATCAGCGGGACGGCTCGAGTGGGCGAGACCCTGACGGCGGAAACCTCGGCCATTGCCGACGCCGACGGGCTGGACAACGTAGGTTACAGCTACCAGTGGCTGGCGAACGGCGCGGACATCGCGGGCGCAACGGACCCCACCTACACCCTGGTAGATGACGATGCTGGCAAGGCCATCCAGGTGAAAGTGTCGTTCAGAGACGACAAGAACAACCCGGAGACGCTGACCAGCGCGGCTACGGCGGCGGTGGAGCCGAGGCCGAACACTCCGGCCACGGGAGCGCCCACCATCAGCGGGACGGTCCGGGTGGGCGAGACCCTGACGGCGGGAACCTCGGCCATCGCCGACGCCGACGGGATGAGCGGGGCGGTGTTCATCTACCATTGGCTCGCCAACGGCGCAGATATCGCAGGCGCAACAAACAACACCTACACCTTGGTAGACACCGACGTTGGCAAAACAATCAAGGCGCGGGTCATCTTCACCGACAATGCCGATAACGAGGAGACGCTGACCAGCGCGGCTACGGCGGCGGTGGAGCCGAGGCCCAACTCTCCCGCCACCGGAGCGCCCACCATCAGCGGAACGGCGCAGGTGGGCGAGACCCTGACTGTGGACACGTCGGACATTGCCGACGCCGACGGAATGAGCGGGGCGGTGTTCAGCTACCAGTGGCTCGCCAACGGCGCAGATGTCACGGGCGCAACAAGCGACACCTACACCCCGGTTGCCGACGACGTTGGCAAGGCCATCAAGGTGAAGGTGTCGTTCAGAGACGACAGGAACCACCAGGAATCGCTGACCAGCGCAGCGACGGCGGCGGTGACGGCGGCGGATGACTCCTCCATCTGGTCGGCGACGCTGACCGTGGGCAGTTCCGGCAGTTTCCACGGCTACTGGAAGGACTTCATGGGATCACTCGCGCCCGATGGGTTCAACATCGACGGCAGCGACTACACCGTCACGTCATTGAACAGATATGGCGACCTGATGTTCGCCTTCGTGCTGGACCAGGCCCTTCCGGGCGACTTCACGTTGCAGGTGGGCGACACCACCCTCAGGTCGGAGGAGGCCGAGGTCACCACGTCCTCCTCCTCCTACAGCTACCAATGGCAGAACAAGATACCGGACCTGTCGGATGGGGACATTGTGGAGGTCAGCCTCACCCTGGCCGAGTGACCTGCCCCCTTGCTCGGAATTGCGGACAACCAAAAAGAGCCTCACACATGGGTACGTCCGGGCGGGGGCCGCCGCCGCGCCCGGACCGGGACTCTCCCGGGCATGGGGGAGCGGACGGAAAGCGGCGGGATCGCAAGCGCTGTTCCGTCCTCTGCGCGGTTGTCACACGGCCCGGAGGCTCCCGTGGGAGGACGCCCGGCGTACACCTTTGAAGGACCGGCTCGATGCCGAGACAGCGAGTTGACTACTACATACAAACCTACGAGTTCCCCGACGACTTCCCGGAGCGCCTCAAGCGGTTCCAGAAGGAGTCCGGCCTGTCCTGGTCGGAGATTGCGCGGCGCATCGGAACCTACCGCTACACCGTATGGCGCTGGAAGGAGGGCAGGGGCCGCCCCAACATGGAGCACATGATGGCCCTGCTCGACCTGGCCGAAAGTCTGGGCCTCCGCCATATCTTCACGGACTGAGGCGGCGCGACCGCAGGGGCCGGAAACGCAAAAAAGGCCACACACATCGACGGGCAGGGGGAGGCAATCGCCCGAAGTGCGACAACCTCCCCCGTATCTGTGCGGTCAGCGTCCCGTGCCGACCGGCCTGCTTTGCCGTTCGAGTCCTATCCCGACTCACTCCTGATCTCGCCGAGGGTCTTCGGCTTCCAGTACAGGTCCCGCTCCACGGCGGGGACGCTGCCGAACACGGTGACCTCGGCCAGCTCGGTGAGATCGAAATACCCCAACTCGGTCTCGAAGCCCTCGACGAGGCCGAAGCACAGTCCGGTCTCCGCGTTCCACTCGGTGATGTACCAGGTCCAATTGCTGTAGGGGCTGAAAAGTTTCGCCGGGGCGAGCACGGTGTCGTAGTCCTTGACGTTCTCGTTGGCGTAGAGCGGGGGGATCGTGTCCCCCAACTCCTTCGTCATCAGCTTGTGCCTGCGGAGCCCGCTGTGGTTGTCCTGCCACATCGTGGCGGTCGTGGTGGTTCCGGTTACGTCCAACATAGGTTTCTCCTGTCGTTGCTTGTTTTCTGACTATGCTCATGCGCAGGGGGAAGCCGCCGCCTCGTGTGCGACGACCTCCCCCGTGAACTGCGGTCTAGCGTCCCGCGCCGACCGGCTCTTCCTCGCGCTGCTCTTCCAGCGTCATCGCCCACTCGAACATCGAGAGGGTCGCGGGCCGCGGCTTGCGGTTGCGCTTCGGCTTGACCGGCTCCTCCGCCATGAACTCCGCCCAGGAGAACAGCGACTGCTGCGCCTCCGGCTCTTCGTCGTGGTGGCCGTTGGTCCCGTTCCCGTTGCCGTTGGCGTGGCGGCCGTTGGCCGGCACGAGCTCGACCGTCGGCCCGAACAGGTCGTCGTGGTGGCCGTTGCCATTCCCGTTGCCGTTGACCGCAATGGTCTCCGGCTCGATCTCGACGACCTTCCAGCCGTCGTCCACCAGAAGCTCCTCGGCCTCGCTCTCAGCGTTCCTGGCCTGGGCGAACACCTCCTCCATCGTCTCGGCCTCGTCCTCCTCCTCGCCGCTGACGATCCTGCGGGCCAGGGCCATCATCATGTCGTCGCCGTCGTCCCCGTAGGCGGCAAGCCCGTCCTCCGGCAGCTCCCCCTCGACGGCCAGGGAGCTCTGCATCTTCTTCGCCACCAGCTTCAGCGCGTCGGCCTGGAGGGTGTTCCGGTAGCTCATGAACACCACCTTCACCGGGCGGGTCTGCCCGATGCGCCACGACCGCCGCGACGCCTGACGGACGACGTAGACCGAATAATCCGTTTCGTCCCAGCAAATCGTCGGGAAGTCGATGAGGTCGAGGCCGGTCTGCACCAGCCTGGGGTGGCAGATGAGCACGTCGATGCCCTCCTTGACCTTGTCGGCGACCCACTTCTCCCTGCGGTTCGGGGCCACGGCGTCGGCCTTCATCACCGCCACCCTGAACCCGTGCCGGGTGAGGATGTCGTCCATCCGCCCGGTGATGTCCCGCGTCCCCGTGTGGGTGACGTAGACCAGCACCCGCCTTCCCTCCAGCCGCTCGGCGGCCACCAGGTCGATGAGCGCCTTCTCCTTCGGATAGAGCTTGTCTTCGGACAGGGGCGGGACCTGGACGATGACGTCGCCCGTTCGAGGGTCGAAGACCGTCTCCCCCCTGGTGCACCCGTCCGGGTAGGCCAGCAGTGTTTGCAGGTAGGTCGCCAGCAGCCGCTTCGAGCCCGACTTGAGCGCCTTCGCCAGCTCCTCCTTCAGCGTCTCGAACACGTGCTTGTAGGCGCTGCGCTGGGAGTAGCCGGTGGCGTCCTCCTCCGAGTCCATCGAAGACACGAGGATCTTCTCCTCGTAGTCGGGCAGGCCGGAGGCAACGTCCGCCAGTCTGAGGAAGACCGTGTTCCCTATGATGTGAAACAACGCCGAGGGCACCAGCCCCGGCCTCTCCCTGGTGACCTTGCGGAAGCTGCGGCGGCGGCTGTTGCGCCCGTCCTCCAGCGCGTCGTCGTCGGGCTTGCCGACGGTGACCTCCTCGAAGCCGTACCGCTGAATCCAGCGGTGCTCGTCCGACCGCCCGAACTCCGTGCGAATCTCAGGCGAGAACCTGTAGAGCAGGTGGAAGATGGTCGAGGAGTACCCTCCCAAGAGGGTCCCTGTCAGGCTGAGGGACTTGCCGCACACGTCTGCGAGGATGCCGGCGGCGATGCCCTGTGCGGAGCCGCGCCCCTTGAATTCGTGGACCTCATCCCCGATCAGCAGGTCGAAGAAGCCCTTCATCCTGTGCTTGATGTAGTCGGCCAGCGGGTAGCGGGCGGGGCCGGACCTGTCGGCCTGCCAGAGGGGGGCGTCGCAGGCGGCGCAGGTGTGCTTGCGGCGGTTCAGGTCCGCGAACGTCAGCGGCACGCCGTCCTTGTCCACGATCTGCGCCGTGCAGTCGGGGCAGCAGGGGACGCGGAAGGGCTCCCCCGTCTCTTCGTCCCGCAGGAGCCTTCCCTTCGAGACGGCCCACCGCTCGATGACGGCGGGCATCCAGCGGTAGGACAGCTTGGCCTTCTCCCGGCTCATCACCGCGAAGAGGGGGCCGGAGCCGACGGAGAGGCGCAGCCGCTCCAGGTCGGTGATGGACTCGACGATGGCGGCGCGGACGCCGGGCACCGTCATCTCCACCTCCCGCTTCCACTTGGGCACCAGGTGGGGCGGGCAGATGATGAGCACCCGCTTGAAGCCCGCCATGTACGCCGCCGCCGCGCCAATGAAGGTCTTTCCGGTGCCCATCTCGCCGACGACGGTGGTGCCCCGGTGGGCCTTCAGGGAGAGGGCCGCGCCCCTTATGGCGTCGGCCTGCGCCCCCAGGGGCTTGCGGAGCAGCCTGGGGAGCGTGCCGCCGTTCTCCGAGGGCCGGTAGAGCGGCGGGTAGGACTCCACCACCCTCCGGGCGATGGCGTCCTTGAAAGTGTCTATGAATCCTCCGAGGTTCATTTGAGTCGTCCTCCTTTTCGTGGTGGTTAGAGGACGACGCCGGAACCCGGACGCACGTCTCCATCAGTCGCCGCCGCCAGGCGGAGAGCGACGGGAGACGGACTGCACCGCCCCATCGGGGGCGGTCGGGTTCCGGCAACGCCCCCAGGCGAATGCTTGAACGTGCGAAGGCCCGCCCACGGCGGGACTCGCGTATGCGGCCCGGTGCGGGCCGTCCCAGGCTGCTTCGAGGCAGCCGCCCATCATGCGGTGCGTCACGGAGCCCTACGCAGCCGCCGTCTCCGGCTGCCTCAGCATGGCGGAGTAGCCCCTCTCGACGACGTGGGTGACCGAGACCCGGCCCATGCCGTCGTACCCGGCGCGGTAGGCGTACTCCGCCTTCGCGCCCCAGGGCACCCGGCCGCCGACCCGAATGGAGCCGCCGCCGGACTTGGCGCCGCGCCCGGGGCCACCGGCGCCGCGAACCACCATCCCGCTCCGCTCGCCCTTGCGCCAGCCCAGCACCTTCACCTCGGCAGGCATGACCCGCTCCGCCTTCGTGGGTTGGAACAGGACGCCGTGCAGCCTCTTCAGAACGCCCGGCGACGGGTTGTTCCTGCCGTTCATGATCTGGGAGAGGTTGGCGGAGCTGATGCCTGCGCGCCGGGCGACCTCGTTCTGGCTGATCCCGTGGGCGTTCATGCGGTCCCACACGGCCTCCCGGTCGATGCAGGCTGGCTGCGCGGGAGCGACCTTCGCCGGAGCCTCCAGCACCGAATCCATCCTGGCCTGGAGCTTCACGCCCATGTTCCTATGACCCCGCGCCACCATTGACATGTAGCCGTAGGAGACGCCCACGCGGTCGGCCAGTTCCTGCATTGTCATGCCCAGCTCCCTGGCCCGCTCCCGGATGTAGCTGGACTCGCCGCTCACCACCTCCCCCTGGCGGTTGGCGCACTGCGCCGGGGCAACCTTCGCCGGGGCCTGCAACACCGACTCGACCTTGGCCTGGACCTTCACGCCCATGTGGCCGTGGCCGCGGGCGACGTGGGTCATGTAGCTGTAGGACACCCCGACGCGGTCGGCCAGGTCCTGCATGGTCATACCCCGCTCGCGGGCGCGCTCGCGGATGAAGCTGCTCTCGCCGGTCACGACGCCGCCCTTGCGGTTGGCGCACTGCGCCGGGGCAACCTTCGCCGGGGCCTGCAACACCGACTCGACCCGCGCCTGGACCTTGACGCCCATGTGCCTGCGGCCACGGGATACGTCCGTCATGTAGCCGTAGGACACGCCAGCGCGGTCGGCCAGGTCCTGCATGGTCATGCCCAGCGTGCGTGCGCGCTCCCGGATGAAGCTGCTCTCGCCGGTCACGACGCCGCCCTGGCGGTAGACGATCCCCTGCCCAGGGACCTCTCCCAGCACCGCCGCAGCCTTCTCGCGCATCTTCGGCGTCCACGGCCTACCCCCGTTCGCAATCTGCGAAAGGTAGCCAGCGGACACGCCCATCAGCGCCGCAAGCTCCTTCATGGTGACCCCGCGCCGCCTCGCCGCAGCCCTGAGCTCGCTCTCCGCTCCCGCCGTCTCCTTGGTCCGATTGGTCTGTGTCGTCGTTGCCGTCGTCATGTCGCTTCCTCCTGTAATGAAGAAGCGGGACCGCCCCCCTTTGGGAGACAGTCCCGCTTGATGCCTTGTCCCGGTGGCCGGGACTGTCTCCTTGGGTGGCGTTGTTGCCGTGGCGAATGGCCGGTGAGGCGTCCCGGAATCAAGTCCGGGGCGGCCTCTGCGGAAGGCCGTGTGCGGGGCAAGCCCCCGGAATCAAGTCCGGGGCAGGCTCCGTCGTGCATCGGGCACAGGTCCCACCCCCGGCCGGAGTCGAGGAGCAGACCTGTGCGATGCGTGTGGGGTTGGGAGAAGAGGGATGGAAGCCCGCAGGGGAGCGGGCGGAGGAGGCAGCGATCCCCATGCGGGGCGCTGCCTGGTGAAACGGAGCGCCCGTGCAAGCAGTCGCCAGAAGGCGACGACCCAGGGTCCAAGCAGGGCACTGAGGCGCCCCGTTTGCCTCACGAGTCGTCAACCGTTGCTTGGGCCACGTCAGCGCCGGGCCACTCTCCGGTCAGGGCCGAGGGTAGGCATTCGCCAGGGGCCGGAGGCCACGGAGGCTGCGCCCCGAGACCACCTTGCCCGGACGCCAGCGCATCCCCAGGACCGCCGCGACCTCCAGCATCCCACCGTCGCCGGTGGGCACCAGCGCGGCGGCCCGTCCCGTACCCTGGCTGTAGACTAGGGCGCCGCGGCCGCCGAACCGCCGCTTCACCAGCTGCGTCCACTCGGAGAAGGCCCACCGAGCCTCCCTCTGCGTCGTCTTCGCAGCGTCCACGCCGGCGAGGACCGCCAGCGCCGTGTCCATATCTCCGGCCTGCCGGAGACGCCGGGCCTCGTGGATCGAGCGCGTCGCGCTCGGCTCCGCCGTCTCCGCCTCCTCCGTCTTGAACAGCGCCGCCATGAGCTGGTCGACCAGCTCTTCGAGGCTGCGCCGGGGCCTGTCCACCGTGTCCGTCATCCGTCCGTGAGTCACCAATGTCGCCGTCGTCATTACGCACCTCCTTAGTGCCTGTGCTTTGTGTTGCCGTCGGTCTGCGCCCGCTCGCGGGCAAAGAAGAAGGGCCGCCCCCGGATGGAGACGACCCTTTGCGTTGAATGGGTTGTGAGGGGCCGGAGCCCGCTCGGTCAGCGCCTGAACCCGCGCACCGTGCGGCGCACGAGGAACCGCCTGAGCAGCAGCCAGCCGATGCCCAGCCCGACGAGGTTCAGGAAGAAGAGCTCCAGGTCGAGGGTCAGCAGCGGCGCCGCAACGACCAGAGCGACGACCCCTGCCACGACCACCTTCTTACGCTTCCACCAGGGACGCTTCTCAGGGGCCTTGGCCGCCGCGTCGGGAACCGGCTCGAAGGCCGTCCAGATGGGCAGGCCGACGAGCGCCTCGAGCTGCGTGATGACCAGACCGCGTGAGCAGCCCCGCGTGTGGCACCTGGTGTCGATGCCCTGTCCGTCCGGTCGCTGCCGAAACGCCAGCCCGTCCGACTTGCCGCCGTGACAGACCGCCGTGCTCGTCCAGAACCAGCCCTTGTCGAAGCTCACCCGGTGCGGCAGCAGGTCTGCAATCCGTGCCGCGCTCGGTCCCACGTACTGCTCCGTCGTTGCCCGTGTCCGTGATTCGTCCATGTGCGATGCCTCCTTGTGTGTTGTGTGCCGTTGACCCCATGACTCCGTTCCGAAGACGCACCCGGCCCGCCAGCGATGCGAACGCATGGGAGACCGGGGTGAAAGAAGACGCAGCTCGCCCCGGGATGAATGGCGTCCAGGGGGAAGGGCTGCGAGACGTGAAGCGGCCAGCCCACGATGTGACCCAGGCCGACGCATGACAGAAGACGCAGCTTGGCCCAGGGCGAATGGCGTCAAGGGGGGAAGGGCTGCGAGGCGTGAAGCGGCCAGCCTGCTTGAGACGGCAGACCAGCGCATGTCGAAGCTGCGGCCCGGCTGCGTGTCAGCCATGCCGCGGGCATGAGGAGTCGGTCGAAGCGACAGACGCACTTCGACCGACTAAGTGAGGACGAGGCACAAGGGGCGCGCTTCGTCCCTGAGTCCAACGGCGAGAGCGATTGACTCCAAACCGCCAGACCGGTGTCCAGCGACCGAAGCGATCAACTCCGATTCGCCAGACCAATGCCCAGCGAGTGAAGCGATCAACCCCAACCGCCAGACAGGTGCCCGACGTATGAAGCGATCAACTCCACTCGCCGGACGGGTGTTCAGCGGGAGGAGGACGAACGTCAAACTCCAACCGCCGGACTGGACCGAGGACGAAGGACCAGTGTCAACTCCGTCGATTCGGCCCGCGCTGGTTGCGAAGGACCAACGTCAAACTCCGCATTGCCAGCATTCCCTCGTGGGCGACGCTAAGGTCAACCCGTGCAACAGGGATCATGCACCCAGGTTTCTAGGGTCGGAAACCGTGGTAAAAGCCAAACAGTGCAACCATTATTACCAGACCTGTTCGGCGTTGAAAAGGCTTTGGAAGCGTGACCGCCCAAATCCGTCTATTCAGTTCATGTAAACGTCATAAAAACATCCGACACAGTTCATATGGTCCCGTGCGGCGCTCCGGCGCATTGTTGCGGCCCTTCACTTCCGCCAAAGCCCGAAGGTCACTCTGCGCATAAACTCGGCCTTCTTCCGCCCTCTCCGCGTGTCGGAGAGAGCGGTCCTGCGCCAGGTGATCTGGCCGCTCCGGTCGAAGTCCCGCAGCGGCTGCTTCTCAGGCGGCAGGGTCATCCCGTGCTCTTCGAGGAGGGCCAGCTCGACCTCCAAGACCCGCTCCTGGGTGGTCAGCCACTCAACGCTCTCGCCCCGTTCGGGGTGGGCGTCCAGCAGCTTCCGCCACTCGACGATGAGGGTCCAGGCCGCGCCGAATATGTCCTCGTCGTCATCGGCAGGCTCCAGCGTCGCAAGGTCGGGGTACTCCCGGCGCATCGAGGGCTTCGACGGCGGCTTCCCGTCCCGGTCCGCAGCACCGGCCCCGGACTGCTCCTCTGCCTCCTGCGCAGCTTCGTAGCCGTCGTCCCGCCGCAGGGAGGCCAGCTTGCCCTCGACGGAGGCCATCCGCCTGCGAAGCTCCTTGCCCAGCTCGTCGTGGCCCTTCTCAAGCGCATCGACACGGGCCTCCAGCTTCTCGTTGCGCTCCCGCTGGCGCTCCGCAGCCGAGCCGACGCCCTCCTGCAACGCCCGCTCCAGGGAGTCCCGTGTCCGCCGTGAGAGCCGACCCGTCCTGATGCTCTCGGCCACGGTCTTCGGGTCTATCTCCAGCACCCTGGCCGCGCCCTTGGGACCCCGCTTTCGCACCAGCTCTTGCAGCAGCGCCATGAGCCGCATGTGGTACATGTTCTCCACCGCCCGGCTCTCCTCGATGCCGTGTTCGGTCGTCTTCATAGCAATTTCCTCCTTCTCAGAACCTCGTTTCGACTTCGCCCCAGCTACGGCCCAGCTTTGGCCCGGCGTTGACTTCGGTTGTCCACGGACGTCATGCACCCCCACGTCGCCGGGGTTTTGCGCCCCGTTTTCCGCTCCACCCGCCGCTCTGCCGTGATGCGTGCCCCCTACCGTCGAGGGGGTTTTGAGCCGGATGACCTGAACGCACTCTTTCAACAAAGTGCTCGCTGTTCACGTCCTGTAGGGGGTGATTTATGCCCAATTCAGCTTTGCCACGACCCGCTATTCGATTTCCTCCGAAACTCAATTTCCTGTACAGCCCCATTACTGCATAGATGGAGGCGTTTTCCAATGTCCTCGTAAGGTGCATTACTGTTGATGCACCTTATGGGTAGTTTCTAACCGTTTTTCGGTTGTTCACACTCTCCTGCGGCGGCCTCCAACCGGTGGGCCGCACGAAACCGAAGAGAGGTGGACAACGTGGCGCTGAAATCGAAGCTCCGGTCGGCAAGGCGGCTCATTCCCCTGGCAACCGCGCTGTTTTTGGCGGCGCTGGTGGCGATCCCGTCAAGCGGCATCGCCCTGGCCCAGGCCCCGCCCGGCGACGGGATAACCCTCGTCAACTGGGACAGGGATTTCGTGGAGCGCAAAAAGAAGGGCGAGTTCGTCGCAAGGCCCGTCTTCGACCGCAAGATCGTTGACCTCTACTACGCCGTCCGGGATGCCGACACCGGCGACTGGATAAGCGCCATGTACCGGGTCAAGGGCGGGGAGAAAAAGCGGAGCGACGGCTGGGAGTACTCCTGGGAGTACCCCGACCTGGACGAGCACCCCGAGCTCGACCCCGACAGGTCCTACCTGCTGGTCATGCTCGCCACCGCCGACGACGGCAGGCAGGGCGACTTCTACGCCGTCATTCACCCCCACCAGTCGGGCCGCATCTGGGACAAGATTCTCGCCGCCCTCAACCCCGCAAGATGGGCCAAAGCCTTCGCCGGCTGGATGATCGAGGGAGTCCACGGGACCCTATGCGGCGTGGTGGAGCGGGCGTCCGGCGAGGACGCCGACAACTGTGGGGGTGGGTAGCCGATGAGCGACATCCTCACCGGCACTCCCCCCGACCTCACCTACGCCCACGACCTGGTGCGCCACGCGTGGATGGTCGTCTGGGCCGTCACGTCGGGCGCGCTGGTGGTCATTCTCGGCTGGATGGGCCTCAGCCTCATCGTGTCCGAGCACCTGGGCCGCCAGCAGACGGGCTGGCGGGAGATGGTGCCCCGACTCGTGCTGGGACTTGTCGCCGCCGCGTCTTCCCTGTGGTGGTGCGCCCTGGTTCTCGACGTGGCCGACGCCGTGTCGGGGTTCATCGCCGTCTCCCTCAACGTCACCCCCGGAGACCTGCTCAGGGCTCCCCTCGACACCTTCCTGAAAGCCGTCCAGGCCGGGAGCGTGGGCATGGCGCAGCTGCTCGCTCTGCTCTACCTGGTCTACGGCTTCTTCGTCCTCTACGTCATCGTCCAGATGGTGCTGCGCCTGGCCCTCATCGACATCCTTCTCGCACTGGCCCCCATCGCGTTGGGGCTGTGGATTCTGCCCCACACGGCGGGCTGGGGCCGCCACTGGCTGCGGCTGTTCATGACGACGGTGTTCCAGCAGGCAATCCAACTCATCGCCCTGGCCCTGGGGATTGGCTTCCTCAACGAGTTCGCGTCGGTCGCCGCCTTCGAGCCGGTGCAGGACCTGATCTGGAAGCTGCTCATGTCCCTGGCCTTCGTCTACATGGCGACCAGGGTTCCGAGCATGTTGGGCAACTCCGGGACCTTCGACTCCTGGCTCTCGATGCTCTATTTCGGCATGAACCTGCCCGCTTCGATGGTGCGCTCGGCGAAGACCATCGGGCTGATGAGCGGCGCGGCGGGAGGGCCGGGCGGCATGGCCGTCGGAGCGATTGCGGCCAGCGCGGGGGTGTCGGCGGCAGCCTCCGGCCTCAGCTCTGCGGCTTCGATGGCGACCCCATCGGGCGGAGGCGCGGACGGCGGCGGAGCGCCCAGAAGCAGCGGCGAGTAGCCCCCAAACACGACAACAACGCAACGGCGCGGACGAGACCCGCGCCGAGCGAATGACACGACGGAGGATCAGCGATGTGCAGCTAACGGGGAGTCACCGAGGAGAAAAGACGGAGCGATGAACGCCGGGTGGGGAGACCCGCCCGGCGCAAGAGAGGAGCAACAGGAATGGAACAACTGACGCAGACCATCTCGAACCTGGTGGGCATCCTGCTGGGCGTCGTGGGAGCGATAGGCGTCGGCTTCTTCATCTACGGCGCGTACCTGTACCTGACGGCATCGGGAGCGCCCCACCAGATGGAGCGCGGCAAGAGCGCCATGATGACCGCCCTGGCGGGCATTGTCCTGGCCCTGGTCGCCTACGGCGTGGTGGAGCTGGTGATGAACGCCGTCGTGGACCCGGGAATCGACATCGACGACGTGCTGCCCGAACCCGAAGCGCCGGACGCACCCGCCGACAGCTAGGCGGACGTGAGAAGGGAGGAAAAAGACATGAGAGAACACGAGGTACCGACTCACGTTCAGGCCGAGGACCGGGTGCTGCTGGGATTCACCTTCCCGCAGGTCGTTGCGGTGGTGGCGGTGTGCGCCATCTCTTACGGCGCATACCGCTACGCCCCCATAGGCCCGTCCGAGGTGCGCATGGCCCTGGCAGTCCTCTTCGGACTGGTGGGGGTGGCGATGGTGGTGGGGAAGATAGGCGGTCGGCGGCTGCCGTTGGTGGCCGCCGACCTCTTGAAGTACCGGCTGGGGGCGCGGCGCTACGCCGGGCCGGTGTCCCAGCTGGTGAAGAGCGGCCCCGGCCCCGTGAGCCTGATGGCGAAACGCGCCGGGCGCGGGCTGGGCAGGCTGCGCAAGAAGGGGAAGACCCGCAAGAACAAGGAGCGCCGCAACGGGCGCATGCGCTGGTTCGGCAAGCGCAGGGGGAAGGACGGGGGGAACCACCACGGTCAAGAGCACAGGGCCGAGACCCTGGAGACGAGGAATCGGAAGCCCCGCATGGGCTGGATTCCGGTAGTGGCCCTGGCCGTCCTGATGGCGGCGGTCGTGGCAGTCCCGCAGTCGGCCCTGGCCGACGGCCATGACCGCTGGCAAGACGAGATAGAGTTCGAGATCGCCGAGCCGGTGGAGGGACGGCGGATATTCGTCGAGGCCCTCACCGTCTCCGGCGACCGGGCCGCCGTCACGCTGAGGGCGGCAACGGACATAGACATCCGGGTGCGGGCCTTCGGCGGGGCGGAGGGCGCGTCGCTCCGCTTCTGGAGCTCGGCAACCCTGGCCGAGGGGGAGCGCATCGACTACTCGCTCCCCCTGCACGGTCCAGTGCCGTCCTTCACCGTGTCCTGGGAGGACGCGCTGGGGCAGGCCGGGGCGCTCACCATCGAGCACGACCGGATACCGTACCCGCTCCCCGAAGCCGAGGGCGAGCTCTGCGACCTGCGCATGACTTCCCTCGGATGGACGCCGGGAGCGGTGACGGGAGTAGTCGAGTCCGAGTGCGTCACGCGCATCGAGCACCCGGTGGAGCTACAGACCGTCGCCGGGCACGAGAGCGTCACCGAGACGGCATTGATGGACGCCCAGGCGACGGCGATCACGGGGACACTCGCCGCAGCCACGGGAGCATCGACCGCCAGCGTCCCCTTCGTCGCGGGCGGCGAGACCCGTTTCAGGCTGCCCGTTGGGGTTGGCGAGGCGATTCACGACATCACTGTTGATGTGAGCCTTGAGGCCGCGCTCCGCATCCCCATCCCCCCGCTGACATACCTCACCCATCACCCGGAGCGGACGGAGCAGGTCACCAGGACCGTGCACCTCCATCGCCCGGGGGACAGCGACTCCGACAGTCAGACGGCGACGGCCACCTGCGAGGACGGCGCCACGGCGTCCGCCACCGCGACGGCCTACGCCTACGTCCCCAGCGCCACCATCGCCAAGGAGGTGACAGTGGACGTCCTTCACCCGGAGCACGTCAAGGCCGAGACGGTGGAGCGAGAGCCGCTCACCCGAACCCGCGAGGAGATGTTGAGCCTTGCGTCCGGCGTGGGATCGGACGACCCCTTCGCCGCCCTGGTCGTGCCCGAGCCTGAGCCGGAGGACCCGCCCGCAGAGCAGGAGCCAGCGGACGGGCTGCGCGGCTGGTTCGAGCGCCTCGGATGGGAGTGGCCCTGGTGAGGCGGGCGCTCACGGCAACCCTTCTGGCCGGGGCTGCGCTGGCGACCACCGGCGCGGCCCCGCCCCCGGAGGAGCAGGCCATGCTCGACGCCTTCGACAAGGCGCTCACGGCTATGGCCTACGCCGGTTCCGGCCTCTGCCTGTTCGCCATCGTCTGGGCCGGGTTCGTCCTGATGGCCGAGGGAGGCGAGGAGCGCGGCGGGGGACGCGCAAAGACCGCCGTCGTCATGGCGGTCGTCGGTCTCGTCCTGGTGCTGTCGGCCAAGGGTGTCGCCGCCCTGCTGAAGCACGGAATCATCCCATCCTTCCCAACCCCATAGAGCAAAGGAAACAAACCGAATTGAAGAAGCTATTCCAACAACTTGTACGACGTGGAGCACAGGCCCCACCGGATGAATCCGTTGCCCCGCAGGAGACTACGGAAGCCGGGATTGCGGCCAACTCCCAACCCGTCGCCGAATCGGAGGCTACGGCCCCCAAGCCGCCGCCCGAGCTTCCCCTGTTCTTCATGCTGTCGCACCTGGACGAGGACGGTCCGGTGCGCCTGGACGGGGTGAAGCTCGGCGTCTGCGAGGTGATGGGCCTGGAGATAGACGAGCCGAAGCTGGGGGCCTTCGCCGGGGCGCTCAACGCCCTGGACTTCCCGGCCCAGCTTCTCTTCAGGCAGCACCCTCCGCGCCTGGGCCGGATGCGGGAGAAGCTCAAGGAGTCCCAGCCGGACGACCTTCCCCCGCAGACGAGGGCCGCCGCCGAGTCCCTTCAGCGTCTGCTCACCGACCTTGAGGCCCGCGACGGCATCCTCGACCGGCGCTTCTACGCCGTGTGCGAGCACGCCCGCATCGACGATCTTCGCGGACTGCTTGCGAGGGCCGGGCTGTCAGTCCATCCGCTGCGAGGCCGACAGCTTCGGATGTTTTTCGTGGCAGCCGCCCAGGGCGGCTCACCATCCGAGTTCGACGAGGAGACTCCCGTCGAGGTGGAGGTCAACCGGCGCGACGTGCGCGTAGGCGGGCATCTCACCCGCTCCCTCCACCTGGGCAAGTGGCCCCGTTCCCTGGCCCCCGGCTTCCTGCAAGGACTCATGGCGGCGGGAGCGCCGATGGACCTGTCCGTACACGTCGGCCCGATACCGGCGGAGCAGGCGGCGAGGACGCTGGAGTGGCAGAAGGTGCGCTTCGAGTCTGCCCAGTCCCTGTCGTTCAAGCGGGGCCGCACCATGTCCCCCGAGGCGGAGATCGCCCTGGAGGACATCACCCGGCTCAGGGACGAAGTGCAACGGGGACGGGAGCGGCTGTTTCACGCGTCCCTGTCCGTCACCCTCCATGCCAAAGACGAGGCGTCCCTCAAGGAGATGACCCAGCGGGCCAAGGCCCACTTCGCCGCCACGCTAGGCAAGCTGGACAACCTGGCCTTCAGGCAGCGCGAGGGGCTGCTATCGACCCTGCCCCTTGCCTTGAACTCAGTGGCCGAGTGGCGGACGCTGGACACCTCCAGCATCGCCCGGCTCTTCCCCTTCTCCCCGCCCGACCTGGACACGAGGAGCGGCACCCTCTACGGCATCGACATGCGGGCCTGCTCCCCGGTGGTCTACGACCCCTGGGACGGCACGCACCTGAACGCCAACACCGCCGTCCTCGCACGGTCGGGAAGCGGCAAGAGCTTCGCCACCAAGCTGGGAGTGCTCAGGGGATTGACCAGGGGCATCACCGCCTACGTGATCGACCCCGAGGGCGAGTACGCGGACATGGCCCGCGCAGCGGGCGGGCGCGTTCTCAGCCCCGGTGTGCCGGGCGAGGGCATGAACCCCTTCGTCATCGACAAGGGCGACTCCGAGGAGATGCTCCAGCGCATCGGCAGCCTGAGACGGCTCATCGAGGTGATGGTGGGGGAGAGTCTCGGCGCGGAGCGCAGGGCATCGTTGGACCACGCCCTGGCGGGCTACTACGCCAAGCCCAGGGAGCGCACCGGCTTCCGAGACTTCTACGCATATTTGCAAGAAGACGAGGCGGGAGACCCCGCTCTGGCCCGGCTGCTGAGGCCCTTCGCCACCGGCAGCCTCAGACACCTGCTATCCGACGAAGGCGACGACCTGCTGGGCAACGAGGCCCTCGTCACCGTCTTCGACCTGCGGCTGCTGGAGCCGGAGCTTCGGCCCGCCGCCGCGATGGTCTGCACCGAGACGGTGTGGGCGGCGGCGGCCCAGGACCCCAAGCCCCGCCTCCTGGTCGTGGACGAGGTGTGGTCGATCATGCAGCACCCCGAAGGCGCGGCCTTCATGGTCAGCATGGCGAAGCGGGCGAGGAAGCACCGCCTGGGGTTGCAGTTCATCACCCAGGACGTGCAGGACCTCCTCTCCGAGGACACGTCGAGGACCAT
The DNA here is from genome assembly GCA_965219825.1 of Dehalococcoidia bacterium. Classification (GTDB taxonomy): domain Bacteria; phylum Chloroflexota; class Dehalococcoidia; order Lucifugimonadales; family JAGWBF01; genus JAGWBG01. Next base: position 916,433 of record OZ244792.1, read on the forward strand.
CACCGGCCACTCCGGTCGCGCCCTGCTACAGAACGCCGCCTTCAAGCTGCTTCTCCAGCAGGACGCCGCCGCCATCAGCACCGTTGGCGACGCCTTCGACCTGCCCGAGGACCTCCAACGCTGGCTGCTCTCGTGCCCCAGGGGTGACGGGCTGCTTCTCGCGCGGGGCAACCGCTTCCCCGTGCGCATCGAGGCCACGCCGGAGGAGACGGCAGTAATCGAGTGGACGCCCGGACGCCATTAGAGAAAGGAATAGCACCCATGAAGCTGAACACGAAGAACCTGCTTTTCGGAAACGACGACGAGAAAGGCCCCGTGCTTCTTGCGGTGACGCCGCCGAGAGCGGGGGAGCGCACGCTCCTGGGCGTCGAGAACCTCCTCCAGTCCATCGCCGTCCCCGAACCCTTCTCCCTGGAGCTTGCCGGGGACATGGACGGCGTGACCCTCATGGCCCGCTGCCTGGACGACCGGGTGGTGCGGGGCCAGCTCTCCGCCCACTACCCCCAGGCCCGCATCCAGACGGTTGACCCGGAGGACGACCCCCTGCGCGTGGGCGAGAAGGAACAGGCGTGGAGCATGACCCTGCGGGCGGACGGCCCCGAGTACGTCCCCCTCAGGACCTTCAGGGACGACGACCTGCTCGACCCCGGCTCCGACCCTCTGATAGCCCTCATGGGCGCTCTGTCCGCCCTCTACGAGGGGGAGCGGGTGGTGGCCCGTCTGTTGCTGCGCTCCCTAGGCCCCGACTGGTCGCAGGCCCACATGGACAAGGCCCACAAGCGGCCCGGCATGGAGCCGAGGGAGCCCGCCTACACATTCCAGACCAAGCCGTTGCAGATGGACGGCATCACGATGGCCGTGCTGGGCATCGGCGCTCTGGCCGCCCTCAAGGGCTACCTGTGGGTGCAGGACGGGGAGATATGGAAGGCCGTGCTGTTGGGCGCGGGAACGGCCCTGGGACTGGCGGCAGGCGGCTGGGCGTGGTGGCGGTGGAAGCGAGCGCGGAGTCGAGTCGAAGACCCGATCCTGATACAGGAGAAGGTGTCACGCATCGCCTTCGACGCCGAGCTCCAGGTCACGGCGATAGTGCCCTCCCGCACGGGTCCGCAGCGGGCCGGGGAGCTTCTCGGCCCCGTGGCCGCCGCCTACCGCCACTACGACAACCCCGCAGGGGCGCGGTTCAAGGTCGGCAAGGTCCGGCCCGTCGCGCCCGACCCGGAGAACCTGCACCCCCCAGGACCCGGCCTGTTCGGGGGGCGCAGCGTCCTGGGCGTCCGGGAGATCGCCTCGCTGTGGCACCCGCCCGGAGCGGGGGACGAGACGCCGTTGGTGGAGCGATCCGGCGCGAGGGCGCTCAGCCCGTCGGCGAAGGGAACCAGGGGCGGCGCGCTGGTGGGAGACACCACCGCGGGGGCCAGGAGGGAGATCCGCTTTCCCGCAGACCTGCTGCGCCGTCACCACCTCTACGTGGCCCGCACCCGCATGGGCAAGTCAACCCTGATGCACCACCTCGTCACGCACAAGATGCAGGAGAAGGCGGCGGGCAGGGACGGCGACGCCATCGTCGTGGTGGACCCCCACACCGACCTGGTGGCGGGCATCCTCGAACACGTCCCCGACTCCCTCGCGGGCCGGGTGCGCCTCATCGACCTCTCCGACGAGACCCGCTCCCCCGGCATCAACCTGCTGGACACCCGCATCTTCGCCGACCGCGACCGCACCGCCGACTCGGTGGTGCGCGTGGCGAAGGGCCTGTGGGAGCAGTGGGGGCCGAGGATGCAGTCCATCCTCGAACAGACCGTCAAGACGCTGCATGAAGCCAACGAGCAGATGGAGGCGGAGGCCCAGTTCACCATCCTCGACGGGCTCAAGCTCCTGTCCAACGAGCCCTTCCGCAAGGACGTGCTCAAGAAGGTCTCCGACCCCTACCTCCTGGAGTGGTGGGGCAGCACCTTCACCGGCTGGAGCCGCGACTACAAGGCCGACTCCCTGGCCCCCGTCCAGACCCGCCTCTCCTACTACGCTTCGTCGAAGCGGGCGCGGGCCATCCTCGGACAGCGCCGCTCCACCATCGACCTGCGCCGCACCGTCCACGACGGCGGCGTGCTTCTCGTCTCCACCTCCCAGGGGACGGTGGGCAGGGACGTGGCTGCCCTGGTGGGTGCGTCGTTGCTCAACCTCGTGGACGCCGTGATCCGGGAGCAGGGAAGCCTGCCGCTGAGCAGGCGGCGCGGCGCCCTGGTGGTCGTGGACGAGATGCAGTCCATGCCCGGCGTGGACTACGAAAGCATGTTGTCCGAGCTGGGCAAGTTCGGCGCCTCCTTCATCCTCGCCACCCAGAGTCTCGCCAAGCTGGACGACCTCTCCCGAACCATGCGGGACACCGTTCTCGCCAACGTGGGATGCCTCGCTGTCTTCCAGGTGGCGGGCAACGACGCCCGGACCCTGGTGTGGGAGCTGGGCAAGGAGCGGGTGACCGAGGACGACATCACCTCACTGCCCGTCCACCACTGCTACGTCCGCGCCACCGTGGGAACGGAGCGGATGCCCGCCTTCTCGATGATGGTGCGCAAGCCGGAGGACGGAGACCCCGACGCCGCCGACCGCATCCGCGAGGCCACGTCCGCCTACACCGTCTCCGACCGCGAGGGCGAGTACGCCGACGCAGACGGCCACAAGAAGGTGGGCGACTACCGCAAGGGCATCGAGGACCTCGAAGGGGGAGGGACGGGAGAGCCGCAGGCCGAGGAGGACGCTGACCGCAGAACGCAGAAGAGCAAGCGAGACCGGGGAGCGTCGGACGCCGCGAGCGAGGCGGGGTACGCCGACGAGGACCGCGCCGCCGAAGACGAGGGAGAGGAGGCTGAGCTATGAGACCCGAAGGATGCGAGGCGGAGCTGCTCCGCGCCCTGGCCGCGATGCCCTTCCTCGACCGCCTGGAGATGGTCGCCGTCACCGGCTGGTCGAGGGGACCGGTCTACGAGGCCGCCGCAAAGCTGGAGTCGGAAGGCTTCTGCGCATCGGCGCTCCACGCCACCGACATCCTCCCCCCGGCGCGGAGGTTCCACCTCACCGCCGCAGGGCTGCGCAGGCTCGCCGACGAGGAGAGCATGACCCTCAACGAGCTGGTGCGCTCCCGCCCCGTCTCCGCCCAGTGGCGGCGCAACCTCATGGAGCGCATGGACGCTCTGGCCGCCGTCTATCACGTCGCATCCATCGTCTCCAACGTCGGCTACCCCATCGACTTCCGCTGGTACAGGGCCATGCCGATGGACGCCGCCATGACCCTCCCGGACGGCAGGACCATCGGCGTCGTCAGGCAGGGACTCACCGCCGACAGGTCGGGCTTCGCCAAGCGCGTCTGGCGGATGCGCGACGAGCCGATGCCCGGGGCCGTGCTCATGCTCATGGCCGACCACGTGCGGCTCAGGCACGCCCGAAGGCTGCTCGCCACCACCCGCATACCCGCCCTGTTCGCCGTCGAGCGCGAGGCGGTCCTGGCCAAGCCCGGAGACCGGATATGGAGTCCGTCCGCCGTCAGCGCGTCCCTCGACCTGCGCTACGTCCTCGACCGGCTGGGTCCGGGCGGACAGCTTCCGGCAGAGCCGGAGCCGCAGCGGGCCGACTTCCCCGCCGACGTCGCCATCGAGGGGCCGGAGTGGGACATCTCCGACCCCATGCTGCCCTTCATGCTCAAGTCCGCCGAGAAGCGCGCCCTCGACGCCATCTCCGACTGGCCCTGGATCGCCCTGGGAGACCTGGCCGGGCTGCTGGGCGTCTCGCCCCAGAGGGCATCCCAGCTCGTCAACCCCCTGGAGGGATTCGACCTGGCGGCGCGGCCCCGCGACGCGGGCGGACGCCTCGTGGTCGCCGACCGGGGGCTGGCCCTGCTCGCCCGCAGGGACCGCACCTCCGTCGGCCTTGCGAGGAAGCGGTGGAGCGTCGCCCCGCGGGACGCCGACGCCCCGCTGGAGTGGCGCAACGTCTCCGGCAGCAGGAGCAGGCAGCTTCTCAGGAACATGGAGCACACCGACGCCGTCCACGGCTTCCTGGCCGCCCTCTCCGCGCAGGCCCCACTGCTGGGGTGGGAGGTCGTCCAGCTCGACCCGCCCAGGAGGGCGTCGAGGCACTTCAGGCACGAGGGCGGGATGCGCTCCGTCAACCCCGACGCCTTCGGCGTACTGAAGAAGGGCGATGCGACCTGGGCCTTCTTCCTTGAGTGGGAGCGAAGGGCCGTGCGGCCCTCAACCATGTCCCAGCGACTCGCCCCCTATCTGCGCTACTACTCATCCCACAGACCCACCGACGACCACGGCACGAGACCCTCGGTCCTGGTCGTCTTCGACGACGAGATCGCACAGACCCACTTCCTGCGCGTGGCGCGGGAGGAGATGCGGGCGGAGGGCGCGACGGTGCCCCTGTGGGTGTCCCACAGGGAGGCCGTCCACGCCCTGGGGCCGCTGGGACGCGCATGGCGCGTCCCCGGCGATTGGGAGTCGCCCCAGGCCCCGACGCCCCCATGAACGAAGAACACGACTGCGGGAGCGTGAGCCGCACGGCCGCTCCCGCCTCTATTGCTCACAGGAGACCGAATAGCCATGAGATCGCAGGACGCCAACGAAGCGAAGGGACACCGGAGGCGTGGAGGACGGGCCGTTGTCCGGCTCAACGCGGCGGCGCTCTGGCAGCGGTTGGCACTGCTGAACCGCTCCCAGAGCTGGCTCGCCGGAGAGGTCGGCATCAGCCACGGATACCTCTCCATGCTGGTCAACACGGGGCGAGCGCCCTCCGGACGCATCCGCACGCGGATGCAGAAGGCCCTTGAAGTGGAGAACTTTGAAGACCTTTTCGAACTGGAGGATAGCGATGACACAACCTAACGGTAAGCCCCGCATCGACGGGAGCATCGAAGACTACGTGAACGACGAGGAGCGCCTGCTCTACGGAAACCGGCTGTCGGACGACTTCCCTGTACGCCTGGTGCGCCTGAAGGAGCTCGCCGACCTCACCTGGAGCGGATTCGCCAGGGCCATCGGCGTCGATTACAGGCAGATGTACAAGTGGCGCAAGCATGGCGTCGAGCCCAGCGGCGCGGCGATGGACCGGCTCTACAAGTTCGCCAGCCGGCTGCCCGGAGGTCTGGAGATCCTCCTGGGGGAGAGCTACCAGATGAGCTTCCTCAGAGACTGATCCCATAGCGCCGCCGGTGCTCGCCCCGTCCGTCCGCACCGGCGGCCAAACCCCACACCTGAAACGAGAGGCCAGCGGCCCCGAGAGAGAAGCCGCTGCGACTGTGACCCATGAAAGACAACGAAGGCAAGGGGAGACCAAAGAGGCCCGGCGAGGACGGCCCCGACGACTCGCTGGACGCGCTGCTGTCGTCCTACACCCCCAGGCAGCGGGAGAAGGTCCTGAAGGGACTGCGCATCCTGGCCCGCGTCGCCATCCGCTCCTACATGGAAGAGGAGGCAGATGCGTCCAAGGAGTCCCAGGCCGAGGACGGCGGCGAGGAGGAGAGCCGATGAACGCCCAAACGACACCGCATGGTGGCAATCTATTGCCGGTTTATGCCGTTGAGCGGTATACTTTACGGTACGGTATCTGGTGATGGAGTCCGGCGTGCGGCGTTTCACCGATGAGCATGGAAACGAGGTCAGGCTCACCGACGAACGGCTCGGCCACATCCTGCGAAGGCACCCTGAAATGGCCCTCCAGATGCACCGGTTCGCCGAGACTCTCGCCAGCCCGGACGCGGTGAGGCCCTCCAGGTCCAGCCCGGCGGTCCAGCTCTACTACCGGCTCTACCCGGACCTGCGGGGCAGGAACCGCTACATCTGCCTTGTGGTGAAGGCGGAAAGCGGCTATTCCTTCGTCCTCACCGCCTACCTGAGTCGAAGCATCAAAGGAGAGTGAGCATGACGATCAAGAAGGTGTTTGTCTCCTACGACCACGAGGGTGACATGCTTGAGGTGCTGTGGGCCTTCAGGGAGGGCTACTTCACCCCCACACAGGACGAGCGCATCCTCAAACGGCTGGACGATGACGGCGAGGTCATCGGGTTCCTCATCCACGAGATGAGCACCCTCAAGGAGCCGAGCCCCGTCGAGTTCGAGCTTGAGTCCGAGGAATCAGCCGATGATGTCGCCAACGTCACTGTTCGAGAGGCGGCTATCCGCTTGGGCGTCTCGGAGCGCAGGGTGCGGAAGCTGGCCCGAGACGGCCGAGTGAGCGGAGCGACCAAGGCCGGAGCGGAGTGGCTGATTCCTACGCCCGTCGAGGTGATACCGGGGAGGCGCGGTCCAGAGGGGGTCGCCGGGCGTGCTGACACTACAGCTAGTTAGGGAGAACCACGTACTCCCCCATGCTGCCAGATTGCCGTGCGGGGACGTAATCACGCGTAACAGAGGCTGGAATCTGAATTGAGCCGTAGCAAGAAACGCCGAGGTAAGCAGAATAGGAAGAAGGCTCAGCCCAAGAAGGCCGCGCCTTCTACTCCTCTTGACCAGAATTGGAGTCGAGCAGGCGCACACAATATTGCGGGCGTGAGCTTCCAAGTCGCGGTGACCGCAAGCCTTCTGCTTGATGGGCAAGCTGGCAAGTTGCCATTGACTCGTGTAACCCCGGAAGGCTACGAGGATATCGACATCGAGTTCAGCGACGACACCCGTGCGCTCGTTCAAGTTAAGGAGCGCTCTCCAACTACGGCATTTAGACGCTCCGACCTGGCAGAAGCATTGGCGAAGAAGAGTGCCGCATTGGCACAGAATGTTCGTTGCCGCTTTGTCCTAGCGACAGACGCGACACTCGGCGGAGGCTTAGCTGTCACCGGCTGGGACCAGGCCCTTTCGCAGTGTATTCCAACAGATGAGGTGGAAAGACTCGCCGCACAACTTGGGGAATTTTTCGATGAGCCCCATGAGGTCTTAACCCGTACACATATCTTGAGTGTCGAACGGAGTGTGGTCGAAGAGAGCCGACTCGACTTCGCCCGGGTGTTAGCAATCCATCCATCCGTGGCGGTGCTAGCGTACGCTCGGCTCATTGAGCAGATTACTGAGATTGCAACTCGTCAGCGTTATGCGACTCCCAAGACCGCCGAGTGGATTGCCCCGTCCGACCTGAACACCCTCGTCACGCGAGTACTGGAAGCAGTCGATGTGGAGAGCCTCGATGAGGCGGTCCGAGTAGGAATCGTCGAGCCCGTTGACTTTGGCACGCGGGCAGATTTATCCGCGAAGGACTTCCTAGCTGGCGTTGACGTTCTGCCGACGCACATTGCCGCAGGCCTTGATCTCCCCAGGCCCGCCGAGCTTCGGGCACTCACCACTGCGTTGGAGGAGCAGCATTCGGCACTGCTCACCGGACCATCCGGATCAGGTAAGTCCGCATTAGTGTGGAGAACCGCACGCGAATTGGCTGGCCACGTGCGTCCCTATCGCCTGCTTCGACTCTTGCCCGAAGACGTCCCGGAGTTGTCGAGATGGATTCGCCTCCAAGAGCCTACAAAGAGTTTCCCATTGCTATTGTGCGCAGACAATCTCGGCCGTCCTCTTACTGCTGGATGGACATCAATCGCCCGCGAGTTCATAGACGTACCAGGTGTCCTCTTGCTAGGGGCCTGCCGCGAGGAAGACTATCGCACAGAATTGGCGGCTGGCAGAACTACCCTCGTCGATCCAAAACTTGACCGTGAACTTGCATCGTCCATCGCCGAAACGCTTGCCAGTAGCCAAGTCCCGACTGTCCTGGACGTCGCCGAAGCGTTCGAGGCTTCTGAGGGTTTGCTGATGGAGTTCCTCTCCATGCTGCTAACAGGCCGTCGCCTACGACAGGTTGTAGAGGAGCAAGTAGAGGCCCGGTTGACTCAGGAGAAAGCGACGGAACGCGAAATACTTCGATATGTTGCAACCGCTCACGCCGCTGGCGTCCCGTTGCCTGCCGATGTTCTCGGATTCCTGATACCGGATCAAGACCTAACCCCCGCTCTGTCCTTACTGCATCGAGAGCACATCCTCGTTTCGGACGATGAAAGCCGATGGCAGGGGTTGCATGAGCTCCGCTCCACGATTGCTCGGGACTTCCTCCACGGGTTGCCGCCTCCGACCATCGCGACCACTATCCGGCATCTTGTGGAGCATCTCCCAGCAAGGGATGCCTCACGAATCATAGAAGCATATGCACGTCTGGATGCCGATCTAGTGCCTTCTGCGGAAGCTGTATCCGAGATTCTCGGTTCACGGGATGTCGGCCCCGAAGATGGAACACTACTCGTCTCGGGTTTAGCGATGGCCGACGCGTTCCGTCACGCTCGCGAGTGCCTCCGCGTCGTAGAGGACCTCAGGCCAAAGAGACTAGACCCCGAGACGGCCCTCCTCTTTGCTTACACGCATCGTTTCGCTGGGGTGAGTTTCGATAGCTTCAAGGACATCAGTCCTGGATTTTCGCACCTGACTGGTATGGCAGACGCCTTGCCGACACGTCCAGAGTCTTTGAGGGACATCTCCCTTCAGGACATGTCTTCAGAAACAATACGTGATATTGCTACCCGAGGAACGTCCGATGAAGCAATTCGGTTGCTTGAGTCTCTTGAAGGCTCCATCGCTGCACAGACCGTTCCGACTCAACAGGTCTGGACATATTTCAGTGGAGCCAATCTCGAGATCGCCGCTCGTCTCTCTGCGACCCTCACATCGTTGGCCTCCTTTGACGGTTCCACGCCGACCTCCGATTTATTCGGCGATTTCGACCACCGTCTAAGCAGGTTGGCAAACGATTTGCCGGACTGCGTGGGCATAGAGTCAAATGTTGAATCGGATGGCAGAGTCGTGACTTTACGTCTCTTGGTGCCTGACAACGATTCGGATCTTCACGAAAGGAGTGTACATAGCTGCCAGTTGGTGCTAGACCTTTGCCCCGAAGCGGACATCGCCGAAGTGATTGTGCTAACTCCCGACGGCGACCGCCATTCCACTGCCGGCTTCGAGCCAGGGCACAAGCGCATTCCTCGGAAGAATCTTCCACGACCACCATTGACGGCTACCAATGCAGACTTCCTTCGGGCAGGACGGTTGTTGCTCGCTTCACGCTATTGGACAGAGCCGATCCGGGTTCTAGCAGATTCTTCAGCCCAACTCCTTGAACTGTGGGAGGATTCTGTCTCCTGGGTGATTAATCCCCATCACAATGCGAGGCGTCGGGGGGAAGCGGCTGCACTCACTGACTCCCTGATAGCCCGTCTTGCTGCCGGACCTAGGGAGCCAGTGAATGATGAGGATACGAAAGATCGCAGTAGTGCTAGGGAAGCCCTCAGCGATGCACTGACCGTAGTTCGAGATGTTGCGGTATCCGGGTTGGCCGATGATCTTGAGAGGCGAAGACTTGGCGTACGGTGCAGGAGTTCCGTAAAGCGCCTCGTGAAGGCTCGTCAGAGCAATCTTCCTAAGCTTTCGACTGTAGGCGACCCGCTACCTGATTTGCTCGACGACATGCTTATGCTTCTTGCCAATGTTCTGCTTGCTTCTGCTGAACCCCAAGGACCCTCGTGGAGGGCACTAAGGAGACGCAAATCTGAATCATGGGCGGATGTCGCAAGCCGTTTCGTGGATGCGGCTGCTTCCAGCGGCTACCTAGCTGAGAGGGAGGCCCTAAGGGAAGCTCTAGAAACAACAAATGCAACATTCGAGGTCAAGCAGATCAGTCGTACGGATATGGAATCCGTTCGATTTCTCACGGACTGGTGGGTGCTCCTCGTGCCAGTAGAAGGTAACTCTGCGGCTGATGATGATGGTTCTGTCCAACCGACATTCACCGACCGCCTTGCAGAAAACATGGCTGAGCAGCTCGCCTTTCGGACATTTATCGTTTTTGGCGCGGAGGGACAAGTTATACCTCTGAATGCTGTCAAGCTGGGTGGATCGCGATTCTGGCCTGCGGATGAGGACGAACTAACCGTGATCGCGTCGGGGCTCGGCACCGAAGTTATGGAGTCGAGTCATCTACAAGCTTGGGACGATTTCGTTGCCGCGCTCGTCGATGCTTCCCGTGCGGCCACACTGTTCCGGTTGCGCGAGCAGGCGGGATTGCCTACGGATGAAGAAGTCTTCAATGAGCGGCTCTCATCGGCAAGCAGATTGGCAGGGGAATGCCATTCCCTACTGCAAGACGAAGCCAACCGGCTGCTCGGTCGAGTGGAGAGCGAATTGCAGAACAATCAGAGGACTCTCGCTGGTGAGGTGTATCGCTCCCTCACTCATGAGGAGTTTAGTGAGGACTTTGTTGCGATAACGGCTCTTCGGGTCGAGGCGCTGTCCATCGCCCTCTGAACGTTAGGCCAATGTGTCCAGATCGGTTGTCGATACAACAAGCGGCTGACCGCTTCTGTTTTTGTGGGGGCGAGCCGCAAGTTGGAGGACGAGACGATGGGCACCCTCAGCAAACTGGTTCGGCAGAAGCAGAATTCCACCTGAAACAGTCGCGGCTTGACACGTCGGACAGCGCCCCTTGACACCGGGAGCCGCATCGTCCATGATAAGGGTAAGACACTGTGTTACATTGAAGGGCAAAAAAATATGCCGAAGAAACGAAGGACCGTCACCTTCTCACTGCCGCCCGAGATGGACGACCAGCTCAGGCAGGTGGTCAGGGAAGACGGCCGCACGTTGAGCGAGCTTCTGCGCGAGGCGTTCCGCCTCTACCTGGAGGAGAGGGAGTGGCGCAGACAGGAACGGATGCAGATGCGGCGCTCACGCCAAACCGAACAGGAAGATACAAGGAGGAGTAACAGATGAGTGAACGACACGACTACACACCCGCAGCCCTCTACGCCAGGGTATCCAGCGACCGGCAGGACGTGGACCTTTCGGTGGCCGCCCAGCTCAGGGCGCTCAGGGACTACGCCGACAAGAACGGCTACCTCGTCGCCCGCGAGTTCGTGGACGAGGCCGAGAGCGGACGCATCGCCGACCGCCCGGAGTTCAGCAAGATGATTGACGAGGCGAGCAGGCCCAACGCTCCGTTCCAGGAGATTTTGGTCTGGAAGTTCTCCCGCTTCACCCGCAAGCGCGAGCACGCCGTCGCCTTCAAGTCCATGCTCCGGCGCAAGGGCGTCAGGGTGGTCTCCATCACCGAGCAGGCCGACGACAGCCCGACCGGCAAGCTGCTTGAGGGAATCATCGAGAGCGTGGACGAATTCTACAGCGAGAATTTGGCCCAGGAGGTCTTGCGAGGCATGAGAGAGGCCGCGTCTCGCGGCTTCTGGGTGGGCAGCAAGGCGCCCTACGGCTACGACCGCGTCATGGTGCAGGACGGGGCCAAGAAGCGCCCCACGCTGGAGCAGGACCCGGATACGTCCCCCGTCGTCAAGCGCATCTTCGATATGTCCGAGGCGGGAAGCGGGATGGTGGACATCACCCGCGCCCTCAACGACGACGGCATCGCCAGCCCTGGGGGAAAGCTCTGGGGCAAGACCGGCGTTCACAAGGTACTCACCAACGAGGCTTACACGGGGACTCTCCTGTGGGGCGTGAACGCCAAGGACGGGGCCGACCCGGTGCGCGTGGACAAGGCGTTCCCCGCCATCGTCACCAAGACCCAGTTCCAGCGCGTCGGAAGGCAGCTGCGCCGCCGCGCCCCCAAGGTCGTGCACCCCCGGAGGGCGGGAAGCTCCTATCTGCTCAGCGGGCTGATCAAGTGCAAGACCTGCAAGAGGGCGCTCAGCGGCCAGTATTCCAAGAGCGGCCAGTTCCCATACTACGTCTGCCAGTCCCTTATGAAGCGGGGCAAGGAAGCCTGCAACACCCCCAGGCTCGCCGCCCGGCGCTTCGAGGAGATGGTCGTCAACAAGATTCGCTCCAACGTCCTCACCGACTCCAACATCCGCGCCCTGGTGAAGGTCGTGGACGAGCAGATGGACGGTGTGGCGGGTGAGCAGCGCAAGAGGCTGGAGACCATCCAGTCCGAGCTTGCCGACGTGCGCCGCAGGCTCGACCGGCTCTACGACCTCGTGGAGACCACTGATATGGAAATCAACGACTTCAGGCCCCGTATCCGCGACCACAGGGAGCGGCAGGAGCGTCTTGAGGCGGCGGAGGCGGAGGCGAGAGCGAGCCTCGGCCAGCGCAGGAAGGTGCTGGAACAGGTGGAGACCATCACCGCCTACGCCCAGGACATGAGCAGGTTCCTGAAGAAGAGCGGGCTGACTGAGCGCAGGACCTTCATCGAGTCCTTCGTCAAGGAGATCGTCGTCACGCCCGACAATGCCCTGATGCGCTACACGGTGCCCATGCCGGAGGATAGCCTCGCACCCGGCATGAGCGCCGAGGACATGGCGCTCAACGGCTCGGTGCTATCTACCGTGCCGGTTGGTGGGCGGTGGAGGACTCGAACCTCCGACCTCTGCCATGTCAAGGCAGCACTCTAACCAGCTGAGCTAACCGCCCAAAGTTGCCATAGGGGTCTCATGGTTTGGTGGTTGTGGCTTATCACGTATGCAGCTTGCGGCAATTGCACCGCAGGTTTTGAGGAAAGTGTAGCAAGGGGGTCTATCCCAGTCAAGACTATTGACACTTCCAGGCAACCCCCACCAGATCGGCCATGTCTTCTATTCTGCGTTCTTCCATGTAGGCCTGCAACCCATCAAGGACTTCCAGAGGCGCACTTAGACCTGTTAAGTTGGCGCTTCCTACCTGTATTGCGTTTGCCCCGGCCATGATGAACTCCAAGGCGTCTTCGGCAGTAAAAATTCCCCCAACGCCAATAATCGGTATATCTACCGCTTGGGCCGCTCGGTAGACCAGGGCTACGGCTATGGGACGCAGGCCCGGCCCGGAGATGCCTCCGGTGATACCGCCCAGGGCCGGTTTTCCGGTCTCCAGGTCTATCGCCATAGCAGGAACGGTATTTGAAATCGTAATGGCATCTGCGCCGGCCTGTGCAACCGCTCTGGCGATTGGCACTATATCGGGCACGTTGGGACTCAACTTGGCTATCACGGGAAATGACGTGGCGGCCCTGACCCGGTCAACCGTTTCTCTTGCCAATTCCTCACTGTGACTGAAGTGGGCGCCGTTTTCTATGTTCGGACAGCTAAGGTTGAGCTCAACGGCTGCGATGCCGGAATTCCCATCAGCCATAGCGGCCATCAAGCCGAATTCCCCTACCGTCTCACCGGCGATGCTCAAGACGACGGGAACATCCCATCGTGCCCATAACGGCGCCAATTCGTCGAGTGCCACCCTGATTCCCGGATTGGTAAGGCCAATGGAGTTGATGTATATGCACTCCCCGGCCTTCCGGGCTTGCCTCCAGGATGATGGGTACCACCTCGGTTCCGGGTTTCCCTGTCTTGGGCGCATGGTGACAGTTTTGGCTACCACCGCACCAAGACGCTGAATGTCCACCTCTTCCAAAAAAAGGGACTCCTCATCGAGGAGTCCCTTGCCATAGCCATCCCATCCAAAAGTGCCTGAAGCTATCATCACCGGGTTCGCAAGCTCAAGGCCCACATGGTGTCGGGGCGCTATTTCCGTCGACAACTTGGGTTTCCCGGTTATCCTCAATGTGCTCCGTGCCTCTTGTCTTGCTAAATTACTCTGCCGAATATTCTCCGGATTCCTCATCTGTCTCGTGCCCGTTTTCCTGGTTACTGGTCAGAGGCGTTTCAGACATATCGTACCAGGGGCTAGAGAATCCCTCCTCCTCTTGGGCTGCGACAAGCTGTTTCGCCTCCTCAGCAAAGAAGTTAGCTCTTGCGGGTATTAGCCTGCCTATTATCACGTTTTCCTTCAGGCCCAATAGCCGGTCCCTGGCACCGGTCACAGCTGCCTCTGTCAGCACACGAGTGGTCTCCTGGAATGAAGCGGCAGCGAGGAAGCTATCGGTGAGCAATGATGCCCGTGTGACTCCGAGGAGTACCGATTTGGCGGTGGCGGGTTCTCCACCCTCAGCCAGCACCTTGGCGTTCTTGTCCTGGAACTCAAACCTGTCCACGATTTGGCCCGGTATGAACTCAGCATCCCCCGTGGTATCCACCTGTACACGTCGTAACATTTGCCTCAGGATAACCTCAACGTGCTTATCGTGGATATTCACACCCTGGGAACGGTAAACTTTCTGCACCTCACCTACGAGGTAACGCTGTAGCTCATCCTTACCGCGGATTCTCAAGATGTCATGGGGGTTCAAGGGACCCGCAGTAAGAGCGTCACCTGCCTTGATCATGGTACCATTCTCTACCAGAACATGGGCGGAAGCCGGAACAATATGCTCTCTTTCCTCAATGTCTTCCCATACTATCGAGAGACCGTCCGCCCCAATCTCTACCCTGCCACTTATGCTGGCCACAACCTCGGGAGGCTCCTCTTCAAAACTTTCGTCTTCCAAGGTGGGATCGGGAAGGGCACGAGCCAGAGAAACGCCTGCGTCTACGTGCTCCCCGTCACCTACCAAGACCTCAAACCCCGGTGGCAGCGAGTAGCCCTCCCTGTACTCCTCCCGGCTTATTATCCTTAATCGCCGGCCTTCGGCATCATCTTCGACGATGACCAAACCGTCTATATCGCCAAGGACGGCGTAGCCCTTGGGAACCCTGGCCTCAAAAATCTCTTCTACGCGAGGCAGTCCGCTGGTGATGTCCAGGCCGGCCACGCCACCTGTGTGGAAAGTCCTCATGGTTAGCTGAGTTCCCGGCTCACCGATGCTCTGGGCGGCTATAATGCCTACGGCTTCGCCCACATCCACCAACTTGCCGGTAGCAGGTATGCGTCCGTAACATAGCCGGCAAATTCCGCGGTGTGCCTCACAGGTAAGGGGTGAACGCACATACATCTCGTTGATTCCGGCGTCCATAAACGCCAGGACCCTCACCTCGTCTATCGCCTCATTGCGGTCTATCAGGATTTCTCCCGTATCGGGATGGACCGTAGTGGCCCCCGCAATCCTGCCCAACATACTCTCCTCAAGCGGGGAGAGCAAAGGGTCGCCGGTCCTTGCCTTGAGCCAGATGCCATCAGTTGTGCCGCAGTCCTCCTCAAGGATAATCACTTCCTGGGAAACGTCTATGAGCCTCCGCGTAAGGTAGCCGCTGTCTGCCGTTCTAAGGGCGGTATCCGCCAGACCTTTCCGCGCTCCGTGAGTGGATATAAAGTACTCAAGGGCGGTGAGTCCTTCACGGAAACTGGACTTGATGGGCAAGTCTATGATGCGACCTTTAGGGTCGCTCATGAGACCACGCATCCCGGCCATCTGCTTAATCTGAGCGATATTGCCCTTAGCGCCGGACACAGCCATCAAGGCAACCGATCCATAGTTGCTCAGGTCTTCTTTTACGATGTCTTCCATCTGGTCGCTGGCCTTGGTCCAAGTATCCACAGTCCTGCTGTATCTTTCATCCTCGGTTACCAAGCCCATCATGTACTGGTCTTCGAACTCTTCCACGTGACGGTTCGCCTCATTGATGATCTCTGCTTTCTTTGGCGACACCTGGATATCGTTGATGGCGATGGTTAGCCCGGAGGTGGTGGCGTAGTGGAATCCCAGAGACTTCACCCGGTCCAGGACCGCGGCTGCCTCTACGTCGCCAAGGCTTCGCGCACATTCTGAGGTGAGGTCCTTAAGTGCGGCCTTGTCCATAAGCCGGTTCTTAAAGCCTATGTCCGGATGAAGCACTTCATTGAATATCATCCGGCCAAGGGTAATCTTGGCCCACTGGAAGCCGTCAGCCCCGTCCGTTCCATTGGCAGATGACGCCGGGCTTCCGGCCGCGGAAAGCGGGACTTCTATCTCGGCGCGCAGGTTCAACTCTCCTGAGTCGTAGGCCATGCGGGCCTCATCGAAGTCGGCGAACCGGCTTCCTGTGCCCTTGGCGCCTGCCTCCACATCCGTCAGATAGTAGCAGCCAAGCACCATGTCAAGTGTGGGAGCTACCAGGGGCTCGCCGGATGCGGGGGATAGCATGTTATGTACGCTGAGCATGGTATCTCTGGCTTCAGACACAGCCCTGCGGGACAAGGGTACGTGGACAGCCATCTGGTCTCCGTCGAAGTCGGCATTAAATGCGGAGCATACCAGGGGATGAATCTGTATTGCACTTCCTTCTATAAGGACCGGCATGAAAGCCTGGATGCCCAGCCTGTGAAGGGTAGGGGCACGGTTAAGGAGCACCGGGCGCTCTTTAATCACGTCCTCAAGGATGTCCCAAACTTCCGGGCGCGCTCGCTCCACCATTCTCTTGGCGCTCTTGATATTGGGCGATATTCCCAGGACCACCAGCCTATGCATTACAAAAGGCTTGAAGAGCTCAAGGGCCATCCGTTTGGGCAGGCCACACTGATGAAGCTCCAACTCCGGGCCGACTACTATTACAGAGCGGCCACTGTAGTCAACCCGTTTCCCCAGCAGATTCTGGCGGAAGCGGCCCTGCTTACCCCTAAGCAGGTCTGAGAGGGACTTGAGTTTATGGTTGTGGCTACCCTGGATGGGTCTGCCACGTCTTCCGTTGTCTATCAGTGCGTCTACCGCTTCCTGAAGCATCCTTTTTTCATTGCGTACTATGATGTCGGGTGCGCCAAGGGTCAATAGCCTCCCCAGCCGGTTATTCCGATTGATAACACGTCTGTACAGGTCATTCAAATCGCTGGTGGCGAACCTGCCGCCATCGAGTTGCACCATAGGGCGCAGGTCGGGAGGAAGGACCGGAAGAACGGTGAGTATCATCCACTCCGCCTTATTTCCACTTCTTCGGAAGGCTTCCACTACCCGCAGCCTTTTTATGGCTTTCTTGCGCCTCTGGCCGGACGTGGAACGCATTTCCTGGAGCAACTGTTCTCGCAAGGCCTCCAAGTCTGTCGTGCGCAGTATCTCCAGCACCCCCTCCGCTCCCATCATAGCCCTGAATACGTTGCTGTACCGCTCCTTCAACTCGCGATAGCGACTTTCGATGATGAGCTTGCCCACTCGAAGGTCTTCCAACTCATCTTTCCTGGACTCCATTTCCCCGTGAAGCCTACCCTTTTCCTTTTCCTTCTCCTCTCTAATGGCACCTATTTCTATATCTACAGCGAGCCGTTCCTGCTCTAGCTCCTCTTCACCCTTCGAGCTCGCCGAAGCTTCAAAAGCCTTTTCTATTTGGTCTTTCCTTTCCTCGGTGGCCCCCTGAAGCTTCTCTACCTCCTGCTCGTGTTTACTTTCTTCCTCCTGGATGGCTCTTTGCCGGGCCTCTTCATCCACGGAGACCACGATGTGCTGGGCGAAGTAGAGCACCCTTTCCAGGTTCCTAGGCGAGAGGTCCAGAAGCAACCCGAGCCGGCTGGGAGTGCCCTTGCTGAACCATATATGGGCTACCGGCGATGCGAGTCTGATGTTCCCCATGCGCTCTCTGCGGACTTTGGAGCGGGTAACCTCAACACCACACCGGTCACAAACTACTCCCCGATAGCGTATTCGTTTGTATTTACCACAGAAACATTCCCAGTCCTTGGTGGGTCCAAAGATGCGTTCACAGAAAAGGCCGTCCTTTTCCGGGCGCAAAGTGCGGTAGTTTATAGTCTCGGGCTTGGTAATCTCGCCGTGAGACCAGCTAAGAATCTGCTCTGGGGAAGCTACGGAGATCCGTATAGCGTTGAAGTTTGTGGTCTGAGTATCTGTCCTGTCCGGCATATTCACCATCTCCTTAATTCCTCTACAGGCCTTCTCCCATTTCTAGGGTCTCGGCCAATTCCTTGGGCGTGGCGGCACGCTCTTCCTCGTTCAGGAGCTCAACTGACAACCCGAGGCTCTGAAGCTCCTTGAGGAGCACGTTGAAGGACTCGGGAACTCCCGGCTGGTATACATCTTCCCCCTTTACTATAGCTTCATAAGTTTTTACTCGCCCGGCTACGTCGTCGGATTTAACGGTGAGAACCTCTTGCAGGTTTTGAGCAGCCCCGTAGGCTTCGAGGGCCCATACTTCCATCTCACCGAATCGCTGCCCGCCAAACTGCGCCTTGCCACCCAGGGGTTGTTGGGTAATCAGTGAGTAGGGACCGGTGGAACGTGCATGTATTTTATCCTCAACCAGGTGTATGAGTTTCAGCATGTATATGTATCCGACAGCGACAGGCTGGTCAAAGGGTTGTCCTGTGCGTCCATCAAACAGGACTACCTTCCCGAATATAGGCGGGGCCAGCTTTTCCTCTCTGTGGACACGTACAGTTTCGTTCCTCAAATCTTCCATGCTCATGTCGGATGTATCCAGTCCGGCCTCTTCCTTGAGCCATATTCTGAGACACGCATCGCGGGCCTCGCCCAATATCGAGTCATCGTGGAGACGTTGCGCGTCGTAGCCTTTCTCAGCCAGCCATTGCTCTATGCGTTCCATGTCAATTTTGGGTGGGGCGTCTGAGGGCGCCGGGTCAATGCCGCCGGACTTCTGGGCGAACCATACTCTGGCCAGAGCATCCTCAATGGAGATGTCCCTGGCACCGTCGAAAACGGGCGTCGTCGCGCGGAAGTTAAGGTGCTTAGCAGCCCACCCAAGGTGGGTCTCCAGTACCTGGCCCAGGTTCATGCGCGAGGGCACACCGAGAGGATTGAGTATGATGTCCACGGGCGTTCCGTCTTCCAGGAAGGGCATATCCTCGGTGGGCAATATCCGTGCTATGACGCCTTTGTTGCCGTGCCTTCCCGCCATCTTATCGCCTATGGAAATCTTGCGAGTCTGGGCAATCCATACCCTTACCGCTTGGTTGACTCCGGGGGGAAGCTCATCCGTGTTTCGCCTGTCCAACACCTTAACGTCTATTACCTTGCCCCGCTCTCCGTGAGGCACCCTGAGAGAGGTGTCCTTTACGTCACGGGACTTTTCCCCGAAGATGGCTCTTAGCAGTTTCTCTTCAGCCGTAAGCTCAGTCTCGCCCTTGGGGGTTACCTTGCCAACTAGAACGTCACCGGGGCCAACCTCTGCGCCGACTCGGATGATTCCGAACTCATCCAAGTCTCGAAGGCTGTCTTCACCAACGTTGGGTATATCCCGGGTAATCTCCTCAGGACCCAGCTTGGTCTCCCTACTTTCCACCTCGTATTTCTCTATATGCACGGAGGTAAAGTAATCGTCTTTGACCAGGGTCTCATTGATTATCACTGCATCTTCGTAGTTGTACCCTTCCCAACTCATAAAGGCTACCAGTAAGTTTTGGCCCAACGCCAGTTCACCCCTCTCAGTCGAAGAGCTATCAGCCAGGACATCCCCTACCTCAACTATGTCGCCTGTCTGAACTGTGGGCCTCTGGTTGAAACAGGTGCCTTGGTTAGTGCGAGCGAACTTCGTCATCGTATGGACACGGTCTTTGCTCTCACTGTCCTTGACTATGACCTGGTCGCCGGTGACCGAGGTAACCACACCGCTTACACGCGCCTGGACCAGTTGCCCGCTGTCTCTGGCGACCCGGCCCTCAATCCCCGTGCCGACCAGGGGCGCCTGGGGTCTGAGCAAGGGTACGGATTGCCGTTGCATATTGGACCCCATGAGTGCCCGGTTGGCATCGTCATGCTCGAGGAAAGGTATAAGAGAGGCGGACACACTGGTAATCTGCATCGGCGATACATCCATATAGTCTACCGTGTCCGACGATTCCTCGGAGTATTTCTCACCGACTCTTACCTCTACCCGTTCTTGCACGAACTGGTTTTTCTCGTCCAGTGCAGAGTTGGCCTGGGCGATTCTGTAAGTCTCCTCCCTGTCCGCCGACAGGTAGATTATGTCGTCATCCTTACCGGAAACGTAGGGCTTGACACGTACTTTCCTTTCGGAAAGGGCGGCGATTCTCTTTAGCTTCCTCCCTGTGACCGGCTCACCTTCACTCGCAACGGTAGTGCCTTTGGCGTTCACCACGGCTTCCGTGATAGTACGGCCTTCCAGGTCCGGGTCCGAATTGGGAAGCTCCTTCAGCACCCTGCGGTAGGGCGACTCGATGAACCCCAAGGGGTTTATACGCGCATAGGTCGCCAGGGAACTTAGGAGTCCGATGTTAGGCCCTTCCGGGGTCTCGATGGGGCAGATACGTCCATAATGAGAGAAATGGACGTCACGCACGTCGAATCCTGCTCGTTCCCTTGATAGCCCCCCCGGACCCAGGGCGGACAGGCGGCGCTTGTGGGTCAACTCGGCCAGAGGATTGGTCTGGTCCATAAACTGGGAAAGCTGTGACCCCCCAAAGAATTCCCGCACAGCCGCCACCACAGGACGGATATTGACCAAGGCCTGTGGAGTAGCTTGCTCAGGGTCAATGAGGGTCATGCGCTCCTTGACCATCCGCTCCATGCGTAGCAGCCCGACTCTTATCTGGTTCTGCACCAACTCTCCAACGGCCCTCACACGCCTGTTGCCCAGGTGGTCAATATCATCGGTAGCGTCCTCTTGGTTGTTCACCTTTATCATGGTGCGGAACATGGATATAAGGTCATTTATGGTGAGGGTGCGTGTGTTAAGGGATTGGTCTAGTCCAAATCTGCTATTGAGCTTGTAGCGCCCCACTTTACCCAAATCGTAACGCCTTGGCTCAAAGAATAGGTCTTTGACCAGAGTCCGGGCATTTTCCAGGCTCGGAGGTTCCCCGGGGCGCAGACGGCGATAGAACTCTACCTGGGCACTGGCAATCTTCCTGACCTTTGCCCGGTCATACTCATCGTCTGGTCGGAGCCAACTCCAGAGGGCTTTGAGATCGTCTTCTCTAAAATGTACATCTTTTTCATCCTGGACGGGGTCGCGGTCCAGCGTAGATTTGATGAAGGAATGTGCATCGTGGTTATCCACGTCCGAGAAGAGCGCCAGCAACTCCTCGTCGGTTGCGATGCCTATAGCCCTCAGAAAAGTGGTAGCCGAGACTTTGCGTTTCCTGTCCACCTTGACTGAAAGGACGTTCTTGGAGCTCGTCTCGAACTCCAACCACGCCCCACGGGATGGTATGAGCTTGGCAGAGCACAGCGCCCGGTCGCTGGCTACGTCCTTTTCCAAGACGAAGTATGCGCCGGGAGAGCGCACAAGCTGGCTAACCACAACTCGCTCGGCGCCGTTCACGATAAACGTGCCATTTGAGGTCATCATGGGCAATTCGCCCATGAAGATTTCCTGCTCCTTAATCTCTCCTGTTTCCTTCATCAGTAGCTTAGTCTTGACGTATAGAGGCTTGGAATAGGTGATCTCCTTCTCTTTACACTCTTCCGGGCTGTACTTTGGGTCCCGGAAGTAGTACTCTACGAACTCTTCTTCCTCTCCTTCCTCTCTTTTTCTTACGAAGGAGAGTTCGTACTTGGTACCTGTGTAATCCTTGATGGGCGAAATCTCCTTGTAGACCTCCGTGAGCCCTTCCATTTTGAACCACTCGAAGGAGTCAATCTGGCTCTGTATCAGGTTGGGTATATCCAGGACTTGGGAGATACGAGCGTATGACCTGGCGTCGGCAAGGGGCATAACGTCAGACTGAGACAGGGATACTACCATGCTTTATCCTCCTCAAGGTAAAGAAAGGTCTAGGTACTAAGATTAAGGCGGGGAATGAGTGGAACCCAAATGGTACGCGCGGAATAGAGATAGTCCGTTCTTTGAGGTATGCTGCAAAACTCAATTATATAAGAAAAGTACCAATTGTCAAGGACGTTCGTCCCGAAATTCGGGGGGTTCCCAATCGTCGCCCCGAGCGACAGCGAGGGGGCTAAAGTCCTTGTCTGCGTTGTCGTCTTGGTCGCGAGGCTTTTTGGATTCCGCGTCGCTCCGCTCCTCGGAATGAAGGGCGGTAGGGGTCTGTATTCGCGCAACGTTGAGAATGAAAAGGCCCTCCCCCGAGATTCAGGGTTTTGGATGAATCATGGCTAAAGACTCGTCAACGGGGCTGCCTGATAGCTGAGGATTATCCCGGGGAAAGCCGGTCTTACGTCCCCTCCGTTGCTGCCGGCCCGGTCCCGACCTCCGCTGCCCAGGCCTGGAGACCTCGGCGGAAGGCCAACATTCCCATAGGCATTACCACCGATTCCATGGCCTCCAGTATCTCCTGGGGGGTTGCACCGTTTTCCAGGGCCACTCTTACATGGGCCTGTATGTGCTCCACGTCTGCCCTTAGCGCCGCCTCTACAACAATCTGAAGTAGCTCTTTTGTCTTGCGGTCCAAGGTGCGCTGACCTGTATAGGTGGCCTCTATGAACGGGTCGTAGGCTTTGACCCAGTCCAGGTCAGCTTCCACCATGATCCCATGCATTTCTAGGATATAGCCCCGGTCCTTAAGAATCTTGTCCAGATATGCGCGTTTCTCTTCGGTAGTCACGCTTCCCCCCTTTCACTACATAAATTACGGGTCTGAAATGGTGGTTACATTCTAAGCGTATCAACCCTTGAAGTTCAACGGGTCTATGTTCTCCCCACTTGGCGGCGCCGGTTCACGGAAACAACATGAATACCATTATGCATACAGTCGTTTGTGCGACAAACGTACAAAAGGCCCTTGACCATTATGCAGAATTTCACTAGACTCAACTAGCAATTTATGATAGTCCCTTTCAGCCTTCCGGCTCCATTCCTTAGAGACTGTTTCTTATAGCTGGTGCACTATGGTCACGGTAGAGCACGCCCAACAACAGCTGAATATAAAGAAGATCGCCCATGGCCCCATCTCCTGGCTAGACGTGGAGATGCCCACCCTCGCTGAGATGGAATATCTCAGGAGGACTTTCGATTTTCACACCCTCGCACTGGATGACTACCTCAGCCGAGTCCAGCTCCCCAAGATGGACGACTACGACGACTATCTGTTCCTGGTGCTCCACTTTCCTCTCTTCAACCGGGACGCAGGTCTCACCGTGCCCAGCCAGGTCAGTATCTTTGTAAGCGGCGATTATCTGGTGACTGTGCATAGAGGCGATCTGAGGCCATTGATGAAGCTATTTGCCGACTGTGCGGCCAGTGAACCGGTCCGGAAGACTGTAATGGGTCATAGCTCCGGCTATCTACTTTATCGAATTCTGGATGGCCTGGTGGACTACTGTTTTCCCAGCTTGAACAAGATAATAGAGACCGTGGATGGCCTGGAGGTCAGGATATTCGACATGGCTGCCAAGGAGTTGGCTAGAGAGCTATTGGTGACCAAGAGGGATATACTTGCCTACCGGCGCATTGTTCGGCCCCAGATAGAGGTGCTAGAGCTTTTGGAAAAGAAGGAGTACCCTTTCCTCAAGGTGGACCCCGACGTGTATTTTGGAGACCTGGCCGACCACGTGCGCCGCATATCCGTGGAGTTGGGGGACCTTAAGGAGGTCCTCCAGGGACTGCATGATACCCATGTATCCCTTACCACCGACCGGACCTAACGAGGTAATACGTACCCTTACCATTATTGCTACTATAATGCTTCCTCTGTCGGTGCTATCGGGCCTGTACGGGATGAACGTCAGCCTGCCACTGGATGGTTCTCCCTATGCCTTCCTTGTTGTACTGGCGGTGATGGCTATTGTCGCCGGCGGGATGTTGCTACTCTTCCGTAGCCGCCGGTGGTTCTGATAATACGGCGGGGCAAACATGAGCAATGAGTTCGTAACGGGTTGGCATGGCTTAGGGGCTGTCCGGAGCGTAGCCGAAGGGACGGAGGGGAGATGAGTAGGAAGGCCGCCTTTGTTTATCACGATTCTATGTCACGCCATGTTCTGAGAGCCGATCATCCTCTCAGAGCGGTGCGTCTGAAGTATACCTACGAGCTTCTGGATGCGTACCATGCTTTCGAGGACGACAATTCTACTCTGGTAGAGCCTCGACCGGCGACTGAGGAAGAGATAACCGGCGTACATGATACTGAGTACGTGGAGGCGGTGAAGAGCTTCAGCCAAGGCGAAAGGAAGTATGACCCCTCCAGGTTCAGCTTCGGTGCCGGGGGAGATAACCCCATTTACGAGGGCATGTACGAGGCGGCCCTGCTGAGTACAGGGGCGTCTATCGTAGCTGCGGAGCTTATGGAGGGCAACCGTGTGAACGTGGCCTTCAATATTTCCGGGGGTCTCCATCACGCCGCTGCCGGAAATGCCTCGGGCTTCTGTGTGTTCAACGACCCCGCAATAGCCATACGGCAACTTCTCAACAAAGGATTGAGGGTCTGTTACGTGGACATAGACGCTCACCACGGCGATGGTGTACAGAACGCATTCTACGACAATGATCGCGTGCTGACCATATCCCTCCATGAATCGGGGATGTTCCTCTTCCCGGGAACGGGACTTGTGGAGGAGGTAGGTACGGGTCCGGGGACAGGGTTCTCTGTTAACGTGCCCCTGTACCCCTATACCGACGACGACACCTACCTATGGGCGTTCCGGGAGATAGTCCCTCCCCTGGTAACCGCCTTCAAGCCCGACGTACTGGTCACGCAACTCGGTATAGACAGCTACCATAGCGACCCTTTGGCCCACTTGCAGATTTCTTCGCGAGGATTTGGAGGGGCTGTCAGGGAGTTCGCTCGCATGGGGCTGCCCTGGCTGGCCACTGGAGGGGGAGGGTATGACCTGGGCGCGGTGGCCCGGTGCTGGACTCTAGCTTATGGGATAATGCTGGGGAAAGATTGGCCCGATGAGATTCCCACGGAATACCGGGAGAAGTATGGATGGGAACGACTGCTGGACTCGAAAGTGCCAACGGTCGTTCCGGAGAATGTAAGGCAAGAAGCCCGTAGCTTCGCTGAAAAGAGCGTGGAGTCAGTGAAGCAACTCATATTCCCGACCCACAGAGCGGGCTAACCAAGGGAAAGGTTACAGGCTATCTTATAGCTCCCGATACTCCCCCTCTACTGTACCTCCGGGCGGCTGGTCGCCCTGCGGTCCCTCTCCTGGGTCATCCGGCGGAGTCCCTGCCTGCGGACCGGCTTCCGTCTGGCTGTATACGGCCTGTCCCAGACTCTGAAGTGCAACGTTCAGGTCATTCATGCCAGTCTGCATTTGTGCCACGTCGTTCTGCTGTATGGCCGAGCGCAGGGTTGCAACCTTGCTTTCCACGTCTTGCTTCAGCTCTTCAGGGGCTTTGTCACCTACTTCGCTCAGGAGCTTCTCGGCAGTGTTGATCAGGGAATCGGCCTGGTTGCGGGTCTCGACCTCGGCGCGCTTCCTCTTATCCTCCTCAGCGTACTGCTGAGCTTCCTGCACCATCCGTTCCACGTCTTCCGCGGATACGCCGGAACTGGCCTGGATGACAATCTTTTGCTCTTTCCCTGTACCTTTGTCCTTTGCAGACACGCTGAGTATTCCGTTAGCGTCTATGTCAAAGGTTACCTCGATTTGGGGCACACCCCTTGGGGCGGGCAATATGCCATCAAGGATAAACTTCCCGGTTGACCTGTTGTCAACAGCCATGGGCCGCTCGCCTTGGAGCACGTGAATCTCCACGCTGGTCTGGCCGGCGGCGGCAGTGGTGAATACCTCGCTCTTGGACGTGGGGATGGTAGTATTCCGAGGTATCAACGTGGTAAACACATTACCGAGGGTTTCCAGTCCCAAGGTGAGCGGTGTGACATCCAGAAGCAGAATGTCCCTGACATCTCCCACCAGTACACCTGCCTGAATAGCGGCGCCCAGTGCCACTGCCTCATCAGGATTGACGCTCTTGTTGGGCTCCTTACTAAAGATGTCCTTGACCTTGAGTTGGACGGCAGGCATCCGGGTCATGCCACCCACTAGAATCACCTCATCTATCTGCTGGGGGGTCAGTCCGGCGTCTGATATGGCCTGACGGCACGGTTCCTCGGTCCTATCCAGGAGGTCTGACACCAACTGTTCCAGCCTGGAGCGACTGAAGGTCATAACCATGTGCTTGGGGCCGCTGGCATCGGCGGTAATAAATGGCAGGTTGATCTCCGTCTCGAATACAGTGGAAAGCTCTATCTTCGCCTTTTCCGCCGCATCCCGCAACCTCTGGAGTGCCATCCGGTCCTGGCTCAGGTCTATGCCGGATTCCTGCCTGAACTCCTGGACCATCCAGTCCAATATCCGGTTGTCAAAGTCATCACCTCCAAGAAAGGTATCTCCGTTGGTGGACTTGACCTCGAACACACCTTCCCCCATCTGAAGAAGCGATATATCGAATGTGCCACCACCCAGGTCAAACACGGCCACCGTGCTGTCCGCCTTCTGCTTGTCCATACCATAGGCCAGGGAGGACGCAGTGGGCTCGTTGATAATCCGCAGTACCTCAAGACCCGCAATCTGGCCGGCGTCCTTGGTAGCCTGCCGCTGGGCGTCGCTGAAGTAAGCCGGTACAGTGATAACCGCCTGGGTAATCTTCTCTCCCAGCTTGGCTTCAGCGTCCTGCTTTATCTTTTGGAGAACGAGGGCCGAAAGCTGTGGAGGGGCGTAGGTCTTATCTCCCATATTCACGTGGGCATCGCCATTGGCGGCCTGGATGATTTTGTAAGGTAGGGTCTTAATCGCCTTCTGCACCTCTGCGTCATCGAACCTCCGCCCCATGAGTCGCTTTACTGAGAATATGGTATTCTCAGGGTTGGTGACTGCCTGTCGTTTAGCCATCTGCCCCACGTAAGTTTCCCCGGACTTGGGGTTGGTTGCCATTACGGACGGGGTAATCCTCCCACCCTCTGCATTCTCAAGCACAACCGGTTCACTGGCTTCTATGACCGCCGTGCATGAGTTGGTAGTACCGAGGTCTATTCCTATGACTTTAGGCATCTTCGGACTCCTTTCCTATGGAAGGGCTGTGTTTATTCTTTTCAGTCTTATGAAAATTAGCTCTCAGTCCGCCCGGGCTTCAAGAAGACTCGGCCTGATGTTCGGGCTTGGAGGCCGCCGGAGCGTTGGCGAGTATCACTAGGGCAGGGCGAATGACTCTGTCATGCAGCTTATATCCATCGCGGACCACAGCCATTATCTGGCCTTCCTGATGCTTGGCACTTTCCTGATATGCCATAGCCTCATGCTCAAATGGGTCGAACTCTTTGTCCGTTGTCTCTATCTTGGTGACATTCTCCGATTCCAACAAAGAATATAGCTTGCGCTGTATCAGTTTTATTCCTTCCAGCCAGGGACTGCCTGCGTCTGAATCCGCAGTGTGC
The DNA here is from genome assembly GCA_965219825.1 of Dehalococcoidia bacterium. Lineage (GTDB taxonomy): Bacteria > Chloroflexota > Dehalococcoidia > Lucifugimonadales > JAGWBF01 > JAGWBG01. The sequence continues at coordinate 943,495 of OZ244792.1, forward strand.
CCAATGGCCAGGTTGAAGTCATCCATTACGGGGAGAAGTTTAAGGATGAGCCTGGAACTGATATATTTCTGCTGCTCATCCCGTTCCTCCTCACTGCGGCGCTTGTAGTTGATGAGGTCTGCCTGGGCCCTTTGCATCATACTCTTGAACTGGTCCTTTTCCCTGCTGATTTCTTCAGCTTCAGCCTTCAGGGTATCCAGCTGGGTCTCCAGGCTCATGGGTGTCCCCGTTTCCATTGAATCCTCCGGTTTCATCTTGTCATCCGAGAGTTGTGTTTCGTCGTTACCCTCTTGTACCATGCCAATCCATCCCTTTTCAGCTTTCACCAGGAGACCGGCCCAGGCAAAGGTCTGATAGCTGAGCGCCAGGCGCTGAAAGCTCGATTATTCCTGGAGAGGAAGGTTGAGGCTTTGCAAGAGTTGGGTCACTTCCCGCTCGACAACATCGAAGGTTTGCTCCGAATCTTGAATGGCGCTAAGCCGCTGAAGCATATCCAGGATATGGCTAAGCAAGTTCAGTGTGAACTCAACTCCGGCGAGATTAAGCCCAAGGCTTCCTTCAAGATGTTTTATCAGCCGGAGTTTCTGGATATCTTCCTCGGAGTAAAGCCTGAGCATACCAATGGTCCGAGAAGGACTTACAAGCCCAAGTCTCTCGTATTTTCGGAGAGTCTGGGGGTGCATCTCAAGTAGGCGTGCGGCCACACTTATCACATAGACACCCTTCAAGTCCCTTACGTCTTGAGGGGGTGCTGCCTTGTCGGGCTGAGATGTCTGACCCTGTTTACGAGCAAGCTCCAAGTGCTCCGGCCTGAGCCTTACCGGTATAGAGCCAATCTCCAGCACACTTTGATCTCTTAATTTGGCCTTTTTGTCCGGCATATTACAACCTTAATTAAGCCTGTCTATATCTTACCTGTTGACATAGACTATGTCAATATATATAATGTTAATTGACTAATGAGAATAGGTGTTACCATTGAGGTTAGACTCCGATGATGTTGCTCAAGGCGTGCCCAAAGTGTGGCGGGGACATTACATTTGACAGTGATATATATGGGAGATACACGAGGTGCCTCCAGTGCGGCCTTATGAGAGATGTACTGGAGAAACAGGACGATGCAAGGGTCCCGATAAAGCCTTTGCGTGAGACAGAGGTGGAAGCGGCCTGAAAGAATACTTGGGCGAAAGGGGGTGCCCGGCATGTGGCGCTGTGAGCATTGCGGAGTTGAGAACGGCCCATCGCGCAGTGTCTTCTGCAAGGACTGCGGCAAGAGACGCACCGGGTGGTAAGGCCACGATCTTTCCGGGACCGTGGTTTCCGGCCAGCGATTGCACCATAACCGCCGAAAGTACGTCCTCCAACGGGTCCTGAATGTACGCTCGGCGGTATTAGTTTAATCCACGTCTAGGTAAGCTCCGGCCAGAACCGTTCTTCTTTCCAGGGGTTGGCGTTGTTATTGTATCCACGCACTTCCCAAAAACCCGGCCTGTCTTCTGCCATGTACTCGATTCCATTCAGCCATTTGGCGCTCTTCCATCCGTACCGGCTGGGCACAACCAACCTGAGCGGCCAGCCGTGGTCCGGATGCAACTCCAGGCCGTCCTGCCTGTGGGCAAGAATGACGTTTTCCTCAGCGGCGACTTCCAGAGGCAGGTTGGTGGTGTAGCCACCGTAGCAGTGGGCCGTAATATATTTGGCCTCCGGCTTGACCTTCACCAGCCGCATAATGTCATTGAAGAGGACCCCTTCCCAAGTGTTATCCAAGGCGCTCCATTGGGTCACACAGTGGAAATCGGCCCCGACAGTGCTCCAGGGTAAGCCCTTGAACTGCTCCCAATCAAGCTCCAACCCCTGCTCCACCAGACCAAATATGCGGAGACTCCAGGTCGGCAGGTCAATCTTCGGAGTTGGGCCGTAGGTCAGTACCGGGAACTTCTTGGTCACAAACTGCCCGGGAGGCACTTTGTCTCCATGCCCCTGATCGGGCGCACTCTTCACCTGATCGGGTCTCTTCTTCATCATTGTCCGTGTATACCTCCGGATGGTGTTTGTCAGATTCACCAAGTTGGCTTTCCTTAGCCATATTATGCCTCAGGGGAAATGGTGTCAAATCATCCTGCTTTTGGATAGAGCCTCACTTTGAAATGCGAAGCCGTTTCGGGTGCCCAGACGGTAGTGACAGGCGTCGGGCGACACAACCTATGAGATTGGACTGCTAGTCATAAATCTCTCTGCGATGCCCAACTTTGCGAACGCTTATATGGCGATTTTCCCGGTCGAGGTCATATATTGCCCGGTAATTACCGACCCTCAGCCTGAATGAACCTCGGTACTGCCCAGTCATTGGTTCGTGGCGAAGCGAATCGGCGTTTTCAGCCATCCAGTCAATTTTGTCGCGCACGCGCCGCGCCACTTGTGGATTCAATCAGGCCAATTCGCCGTCTGCGCCGGGAGTAATCTCTATGGAGTAGGGCACTAATCCCACCCAAGCCGCCTCTTTACTTCCTCCCAAGGGATGGCCGGCTCATCTGACGACAAGCGCCTTTCCATCTCTTCCACAAATTCTTTTCTATATTCCAAGCCCTCATCGGGGTCGGTATCCGACCAGTCCGCCATATCCTCGACAATCTCCACCGTCCGCACGCTTATCGCGCAAACCCGTTGCAGCAGGTCTATCACCCGCTCTTTGTGGTCAGCGAAGCGGTAGGTATTGAACCTGGCGGCTATAGTCGGGTCCTTGGGCTTCCGCTCCTTGTACTGGTCCAGCACCCACTCCAGGGCGGAGCGGCTGCCGAGGCGGTAGCGCCACGCCGATTCGGGAACGCCGGTCAGCGTGGTCTTGCCGTCCAGGGCGATGGTGCCGCGCTCCCTGTCCGCCCGCAGGATGGGACGCCCGGCCGGGCCGGCCTGCTCCACCCGCTCCAGTGCGTAGGGTTCGGCGGACTCGAACCCCAGGTGCAGGTCTAGCAGCTCCCTGCCCAGTATCGCCCACACCGCGAAGTTCCGGTAGAGCGGCAGACGTGGAAACTCCCGCAGCAGGTCAACGGCATACTTCTCCCGGTACTCCGGGTCGTGGAGCACGGCGTAGGTGTAGGCGAAGATGTCCTCGGCGGTGATGCCGTCCGTCCCCGCAATCCGTCGGTAGTCCTTGCCCCACTCCACGCGGTAGTGTTCGTTGATGTGCTCTATCGCCCACCCAGTGATGTTGCTGACACGTTCGCCGTCCGCCGTGTAGCGGTAGAGGGGGAGACATTGGGTCGTCTTGAGCATATCGTGCGAAAACACTCGGTCAACAGCCAAAACTTGAAAGCCGTTACTAGACGCATTGCCCGGAAAGCAAATAGCTTTATTCTGGGCCCGGGAGCCAATGGGGAACACCTGCGGCATTTGGTAGGTCCTATGGGTGATGATTGGCGCGTAGTAACAAGCCATGGTTGTATACGGCCTGTACAAACTGGAAACAATATTCCTCGAGGCTAGGGAAAGAGCATCCTTTCTCAATAGATGCTGTTCCAGTTCACTGGTCCACTTTATGGACCTGTCCACCCAGTCGCTTATGGAACTCACGTCAGGTTGTTCCTCGTCCAACCGCTTCAATTCCCGCCGGTACGTGTCAATGAAATAGCGGACCTTGGCGGAGAGGGCTTCACGACTAAATGAGTAGACCCACTCATCGCGGTTGGTACTGATGCCAACCGAGTACAGCCCAAAAACTGCCTCCTCATCTGCTGGTGACTTTGCCAGCTTGGTTTCCTTATTGGCGAGGGGCATCAGGTTGGCGAAATCGGTGTTGGACTGGTTGAGCCATTGCCCATTGGCATCGGGAGTGATTTCAGCGAAGTCAAAAGTGTCAAATGCTTTATCTTTGATGTAGTCAATTTTATCGGGGGATTTAGTGTAATCGTCAACTACGTTGTAAAACACACGGAATCCTTCCGCCTCTTGCCGACGCACGAGGAAGTAGATGGCGACGCCAACGCGGATTTTGTCATCAAAAACGTTGCCGCCCTCTCGTCGCCGGCGCTCCCCACTGGTACGGGCATTGCCTTTCATGTCAAGTACCCACAACTCGTTGAACTCTTGAGCGACAATTTTGCGAAAACCGTCATCTTGCTTGGTACCCAAGAACGCGCTGTTGCTGACGAAACCGATAATCCCGTCATCTGACAATCTATCTGATGCCCACCGCAGGAAACGTTTATACATATCATATTGATGCGTGCGCTGCGCCATGCTGGCCGATATGTAAGTATCGCTAATGCGTTGGTCAATCTCGGGGTATTTGCGGTTGGGGTTGTTTTCGTACCAATTGCTTTGGCTGTCGTTATACGGCGGGTTGCCTATGATGACGCTGATGCTCTTTTCGTTCTGCTCCTGAATCCGTATCCAGTTTTCCTCGGAGAGGCCGCCGAGGTTGAAGGCGCTCTGGCGGGTGACGGCGCCGCCGGTCGCGCCGGCCTGCTGCCAGTCCATGTTGTCCAAGGTGTCCACGAAGCACAGGTTGGGGAACTCCAGGTAGCGACCCGTTCGCTCCCTGTAGCTGTACTCGATGTTCAGGTTGGCGATGTAATAGGGCAGTATCGCAACCTCGTTGGCGTGGATTTCGTTCAGGTACTTGCGCTCCAAGCGGTCTGACGGCAGGTAGTCAATGAGGCTGGTGACGAAGGTCCCGGTGCCTGTAGCCGGGTCGAGGATCTGTACGTTGTCGTCGGCCAGACTCCTCCCGAAGTGCTTCTGCAAAAGATGGTCCGTGCCTCGGATGATGAAGTCCACCACCTCATTCGGGGTGTAGACGACGCCCAGGCGATCAGCGGCGGCGGGATTGTAGGCTTTGTAGAAGTCCTCGTAGATGGCTTTAAGGAACTGCTGCTTTTCGGCGTAGTCGGCGATCCCGTCGGCAGCACGGCCGATAGCCCCGTAGTAGGCGCGCAAGCGGTCAATGGCCTGGCGGCGCACGTCGCCGGTGAAGAAGGTCTGCTCCAGAGCGTTCAACTGTCGGGCGACGTTGTTCTCCCGGTGAAATTGGTCCTCGGCGAACACCCGCAGGAAAATGTCCTGGGTCAGGATGTGCTGTAGCAGCATCTCCCGGATGTCGCCGCCGGACACGGCTGGACCGATGGTCTGCTGGCATAGCGCCAGGAAATCGGCGGCTGCGGCCTGATACTCTGGATTACCAGCCTCGGCTGCTTCAACGGCCTCCCGCAGGTTGCTGATTACGGCGGGCAGGTCGGTCTTGAACTGCTGCTGCGCTTGACGGAACTCTTCGATTTGGGGCAGCTCGTAGTCCAAGAACGCGCGAATGAGGCGGTGTAGCTCGTCGGGGCGGGACATATCGGCCCGCATGGCCTCTTCCCGGTTCTGAATAAGGACCGCGGTCTGGGAGTCTTCAAATAGAATGTTGTCTTGGGGGTAGCCCCGGTTGAATTTCCGCTGGATTTCGGTGTCCAGGTCGTCGTGGGTGTCCTTGGCCTCCCAGTAGCCCCGGTTCATGCGCAGCGAGTCCTTGACCGTGCCGTCGGGGAAATTGCCTCTGGCATCCAGCTCATCGACCAAAGCCATCCTCTCCCGATGCTCGCGGCAGTAGGCATCGAGACAGTTGGCAAAGGCGCGCCGGATGCTCGACTCATTATCCGAGCCGCCGTACTCGATAAGCTGCTGCAAGTGTTCCCGGTAAAGTTCTATATGGGGATAGGTTGGCATATGCTTATGAGATATACAAGCGATTTACAGAGACCAGTCGTCGGCCAACTCCGGTGTCGGGAGATGTCTGGTAATCACCTCTACCAGCGCCGCTTGCCCATCCTCTGTGGCCTTTATGGCCCGCTTGAAGGCGGGGATAAGCTCGCCAGGCTGCTCTACCCTTTCCGAGTAAGCACCCAAACCCCTGGCAACCATGCTGAAGTCACCACCCAGGGCCGCCATGCTGAGCGGGGCAGCGTTGGGACGGTCTGCGGTCATCAAGGCGCCTCCCGTGCCCCCGTTGTTGACCACTATAGTGAGGGTGGGAATCCCCATTCGAGCCGCCGTTTCAATCTCCATTCCAGTCATGCCAAAGGAGGCGTCACCAAGAAGGTGTACTACCAGATGGTCGGGCCGGCCCAGCTTGGCCCCGATGGCAGCGCCCATGGACCATCCCATAGCCGCCATCCCACCCATGCCAACGTAGTTACGGGGCCGCGTCGTAATCCAGAAGGGGCTTAGATAACCACGGCTACCCCCTGCGTCATGGATCGCGATAGTCTTATCAGGATCGACGACCTGCATGAGGTCATAGATTACTCGATAGCCGTTGATAGGGGTGGTCTCATCGGTGAAAGTTGGCATCCATTCTCCAAGCCATTTGGCTTTGGCTTGTTGAATCTCTGCCACTACCTCTTCTTTAATCCCGCCTTTGCCTTGTCCGAGGCGGTCCCGGACCACATCTATCAGGTCTCGCAATGACAGCTTGGCGTCTGCCAGTATGGCGACATCTGCCTGGTATATCTTGTTCAAGTCCGCCGGGTCGGCGTTGATGTGGATGAGCTTGACGTGAGGTGGGATAGGACGTCCGTCCGTCGCGTTGGGCAACCTGAATGAGTTGCCCACGGCGAGTACGGCGTCCGCCTTCCGGTTTATATGAATCGCTGCCCCCGATGCGAACCGGCTTTTAGGGTAGACCCCCAAGCCGAGGGAAAGGGGGTGGTCTTCCGGGAAAACACCCTTTCCCACCAAGGTGCTCGCTACCGGCATGGAGAGAAGTTCAGCCAGTTCCCTCACTTCTTCTGCTGCGTCGGCCCATAGCGCACCGCCACCGGCGTTCATAATTGGGAACTTGGCCTGAACCAGGATATCGGCGGCGGTCTCTATATCTTGCCGGTCTGCCGCAGCCCTTTTTCCCGGCCCCACCGGCTGGTATTGGAGACGTTCATCCGGGCCCTCTGCCGACATAACGTCCTGGGGCAGCTCCAAGACCACCGGGCCCGGGGAACCGGTACGCAGAGCCGTGAACGCACGGCGCATAATCTCAGGGATTTGCTCGACCCGGTGTATTGTGCCTTTCCACTTGACCAGGCTGTCGAATATGGTGGAGGGGACCTCCTGCTGAATTTCCTTGCCCATGCTGCCCAAGGGGTGCTGGCCCATGAGGAGGAGCACCGGAACGTTATCAGCATAGCAGGCCGCTATACCAGTAAGTGTGTTGGTAGCTCCGGGGCCGGTACCCGTCATTGCCACTCCCACTTTGCCAGTGGCGCGAGCATAGCCATCGGCGATTTCCACCCCCAATCTTTCGTGGCGCGCCGCAAATACTCGGATAGTTTCAGATGCCCTCAATGCCGGCCATAGGGGATTCAGGCCACCTCCAGAAAACCCGCTGATGTAGCTAACCCCTTCCTTTTCCAACGCATGGATGACTGCATCTCCTCCACGCATGGCGAACCCCCTTCATTAAGTTTGAGTCACCTCACCGGATGATGCGATTCTAAGTCCACGACCTGCTCGCGTCAAGGGTAATAAATAGATGAGGAAGGCAGGGTTATTCGATTATTCACCTTCACCCAACCTTGATTCAAAACTAATACCGGAGGCAGACTTATGAATCAGTTTTCGGTTTTTGATTCAATAGGCGTAAAACGACAGGAGCCGCTACTTAACACGTCTGACGTCCACTACCGGATGTTCGGTGATAACGTACACCTTCGGCGTTTTTGCAATACTCCTCTGCTTCTGCTCATCTTTACGGCACTCCTTGCAGGTTTCCTTCTTGCACGTGTGCTTCCGACGTGAATTAGCGTCCATCGAAACCTCTCTTCGTTGGATGTGTCCTGCCCGTCCCTGCAGGTGAGAGTGCAGGGGGGGCTTTGCAGATGGGCACATCCTATTATATCCACGATTTGTGGATATTTGTACTATATCGCTCTACGGGCCTCTTGACAGCCGCATTATTTTATGGATGATTAATATCATGTTATTTTAGGAGGTGCGGTTATGATACGCTAACTGTTTGATTTCATTTGGTACATGGGTTTCTGATGCGCTTTCCATTGTGGCCTCCACTGTTAAGATGGTTGGAGACCATAGCTCGGACGGGTTGCACTTGTCAATAGCTGTATCTGTGCCCTATCTGGTATAATGGACTTGGGAGGCCATGATGCCCTTTATTTATGATGCCGCCAATTTGATTCTCTATACGGTATCTTATATTGTGTCGGTGTTGTTTTTACTGGCGGGCTTTCTGGTGCCGTTCATAGTGATAGGGTTGATTGTCTCTGGTCTGTCACGCCGACGTTAACTGTAATTACATTCCCGGCACTTGCTTACCTTGTATCCCTTGTGCTTCAGGCTATGTACGTACATCCGGGCCACGTCTAGGTTTGTAAATTTATATAGGTGAGTAAGGCGTCCGTGCTGACCCAGGCGAGGACAGTCGTCCTTTAGGAAGGCTGCTTGAAGCATTGGCTCCCCTTCCTGTAGGCCGTTGGAGTGTTGACATACTCACCCGCCAGCCTTGAGCGTAATGAGTCCCGGCTAAATCTTGGGGGTCTAGCCGGGACTCATTTATTCCAGCGAGCGTCTATTAGTCAATCGGTGAACTGTGTTATAACCCCCCGATTTCATTGGTTCTCCGCTTACACCCGCAACAGGACTACTTATGAATCAATATGTCTTTGTGCGCCAGTATGAGCCATGTGGCGGACTTATGAATCGGGGGCAAGTTTGGAGGCAAGGCCCCTTCACCCCAACCCTCTCCCGTCAAGGGCGAGAGGGCGTTGTCCCTTCTCCACTGGCGGGAGAAGGCTAGGATGAGGGGGAAAGGCGTGTGAGGGGTAAGCGGAATCGGAGAAGCAGGTACAATCGAAAGAGAAGACCCTACTGGGCCGTGACCCCGCCATCTATCACCAGCTCGCTGCCAGTGACGAAGGAAGACTCATCCGAAGCCAGGTATAGTGCCCCGTAAGCAATATCTTCGGGTTTGCCTATCCTCCCTATAGCAGTCCTGGCTATAAAAGCCTCTCGACGCTGCTCAGTGCCCCACACCTGGTCCCCCATTGGAGTGTCTATGGGACCCGGGTGTATAGAGTTGACCCTGATAGCCTCATTGCCGTACTGGATAGCGGCAGACTTGGTGAACAGCCGTACGGCGCCTTTCGAGGCGCTGTACGCCGTGCTGGTGTTGCTGCCCACCAATCCTGCTGTGGAGGATATATTGATTATAGAACCCCCTCCCGCTTTTCTCATCTCAGGAATAGCAAGCTTCGTTCCAAGAAAGACGCCCTTTGCATTGACATCCAACACCGCATCCCAATGGTCCGAGCTAGTTTCCTCTACGTTGCCACCTCGCCAGATTGCCGCATTGTTGACCAACACGTCGAGCTTCCCAAACCTTGAGACCGCCATCTCGATAGCGTCGTGCCAGTCTGCTTCACTGGTCACGTCCAGATGTACATAGACGGCATCACCACCGGCCTCCGATATGTCCGCCGCCACTCCGGACCCCTCTGCGTCGAGAACGTCGCCGATGACTACCTTGGCTCCCTCGCTGGCGAACAGCCTGGCTTCGGCTGCGCCCTGGCCCTGTGCCCCTCCGGTGATAATCGCTACCTTACCTTCCAGTCTCATACGTCGCCCCCTGATTCTAAACTAAGCATTTCCAGACGATAAAAGGTCGCTAGTGTACCGCTTCCCTAAAACGCCGGATGGCCTCTATATGCTCCTGAGGGAACTTTAACCCTCCCCGCCTGGTTTCCACAGATAGATGGGTAGCGCCCATCTCCTCCCAGGCTTTCGCTTCATTCGCCAATTCCTCCTGCCCCTTTCCGGCCGCTCCGATTCGGCAATCCATACCAATAGACGATGGGTCACGCCCGGCTTCTCTGGCGTAGTCATGCAAACGTGCAATAGCCTCTCGCCCGGCCTCGTCCGGCATGAGCCTTGGGTAGGCGAACCAACCGTCAGCAAGCCGTGCGATTCTCCGGAGCACGCGCTCAGGTGGGGCATAGTTCTGACTGCTGCCGGTCCCTATCCATATAGGAATAGGGCGTTGAATGGGCATAGGGTTCAAGCCTGCATGGGTGATCCGGTGCCATCGGCCCTGAAAACTGACCACGTCCTGAGTCCATAGAGCCCTAAGGACCTCAATCTGCTCCTCGCATCGTATTCCCCTTGTATGGAAGTCCTGGCCGAGGGCTTCATACTCTACCGGGTTCCAACCCACACCTACCCCCAGCCTCAACCTCCCCCCGCTAAGGACATCCACCTCCGCAGCTTGTTTCGCGACCAGGGCCGTTTGTCTTTGGGGAAGAATTAAAATTCCCGTTACCAGTTGCAGGCTTCGTGTGATTCCGGCCATGTATGCCATAAGGGTGAGGGGCTCGTGGACCAGGCTCCGGTGGGTATAGATTGGGGCTACGTCGTCAATCCACCGGTGGAACTGAGAGTCACCACCCAGAACATGGTCGGCAATGAAGACGTGGTCGTAACCCAGGTCCTCCACCGCCTGAATGTATTCACGTACCGCTCCGGGATCGGCCGTTACCTCGGCCTGGGGGAAGACTACCCCAACCTGCATGGGAACCCTCCTGAGAGAATATAACCGCTCGTCGAAGGAAGTATCCTATCAATGGGGACCACAGTCAATATGGTATGAAGGGGATGGACCGGGAGAGGAACATTGACTCGCTGAGGTGACTTGGAACATGGCCTGAGCCGTCAAGAGAGGAGTACCCTGGGACAAAAAACTCGCCAAATATTGCAATGGTACTATTCCGGTTGGCATTAGCCGGATATGATATGTTGTAGCCGTAAAATGGCGAGACCGGACACAGGAGGGAGTAAAGTTGCCAAACGACGTAACCGGGACCGGGCGATCCGTTGTCATGTATGATAGTGTATCGTCTAGCGGGTCTAACGGGAAAGAGGATGCTCTATCGGGTCCAGTTAATCAAGTTGGCAGTGCCGGAAGGTTAGAATTGCTGCAAACCATCAGGGTTGGGACACAGTCCATAGATGACTATAGGCCCATATTGGGAGAGGAGAAGATAGAGGAACTGGAGTCTCTGGCATCCGGTCTGAAGGGTGCCCGGGTGCTTCACGTCAACTCCACAGCCTACGGAGGCGGCGTCGCCGAGATTTTGCGCTCCCATATACCACTTCTCTGCAACCTGGGCATTGATGCTGAGTGGATGGTAATCCAAGGAGATGATCCCTTCTACAATGTTACCAAGGCATTTCATAACGCCCTCCAGGGGGGAGCGTATAACCTGAGGGCCAAGGCCAAAGAGATATACCTGGAAACTAACACCCGTAACGCCCGGTCTCTCAAGAGTGAAGACTACGACTATATCGTTGTCCACGATCCCCAACCCGCAGCAATGCGGACCCTGTGCGGCGCTGACAGGCCCAAATGGGTCTGGCGCTGCCATATAGACACTTCCAACCCGAACCTCAAGGTATGGAATTTCCTGAAACCCTACGTCGAAGCCTACGACGCTGCCGTGTATACGATGGAGCAGTACGTGTCCCCTGACTTGCCCAAAGAAAAGGTCTTTCTCACACCCCCCGCCATAGACCCGTTGAGCCCTAAGAATATCCCTCTGTCCAGGGAACTCTGTGAGAGAATCGTCACCTGGGTGGGGATAGACATTAAACGTCCACTAATCACCCAGGTATCCCGATTCGATCCCTGGAAAGACCCACTGGGAGTGATTGAGGTCTATCGAAACGTCAGGAAACACGTCCCCGGACTACAGCTTGCTCTCCTAGGCCATCTGGCTATGGATGACCCTGAAGGACTGAAGATGTATGATCAGGTCCTGAAGGCCATCGGTGACGATTCTGACATTTATACCTTTACCAACTTCACGGCTGCAAGCAGCATTGAGGTGAACGCTTTCCAGCGCCATTCCAACGTGGTCATTCAGAAATCCATAAGGGAGGGCTTCGGTCTGGTGGTCTCAGAGGCGCTGTGGAAGGGCACACCTGTGGTAGCCGGCCGGGCAGGTGGCATACCCCTCCAGCTGGAGGACGGCAAGGGAGGATTTTTGATAGATAGCGTTGAAGAGTGCGCGGAGAAGGTCCTCTACTTGCTCCGGCATCCGGACGTCGCCAAAAGCATGGGCCGGAGGGGGCGGCAGCATATCCGGTCCAACTACCTTACTCCCAGGTTGCTGTCCGATGAGCTTACCCTGCTGCGCTCTCTAAGCTAGCCCTTCCAGGTCCCTCCAACAAGACGGAACGTAGCCTGTCTGAAGATAATACCTCAAGAGGCCCCTGCCAACCGGTGGGGGCCTTCTTCTACAGGACCTTGTGCTTGCCCCTGGCCGGCGCCGGCCTCAAACGCGATTGCCCCGGTCCACTCAGGGTCATTTAATTATCAACGTTACCCGAATACAGGCCCCCACAGTCACCCCCATCCTAACCTTCACCGGCTTTGTTCCAAAAGTCAGGTTTCTGTTCCAAAAGTCGTAATCAGACCGCTAAGATAAGCGTCGCTGTTCCCGATTGCCATCTGGTTCAAGGTGGCGCATACTCTCGCATCTTCCAGCGGAACGGCGTCTTGGTCCCTGTACAGCTCTGAGGTGGACCCAAGAAACTGGACAGGTGGTTAAGTGAGAGTTCTGCTCCTAAATTAAGGACAGCCGTAACTGTCGGGGAGGAGAAGGACATGACGAAAGGACGAAGGAACCACACCCCGGTTTTCAAGGCCAAGGTGGCCATTGAGGCGGTGAAGGGAGAGGAGACGGTAGCCCAGCTGACCGCCCGTTACGAAGTCCATCCGGGCCAGATTCAAGCTTGGAAGAAGGCGCTGACCGAGGGAGCCGGGGTCTTCGGCAACAGCCAGGAACAGAGATCCAAGAGGGATGCCGCCCTGGTCTCCCGCTTATACCAGGAGACCGGTCAGTTGAAGGTGGAGCGGGATTTCTTGGCGGAGAGGTCCGGTCCATTAGTGCGGCCGTGCGGCGGAAGATAGTGGACCGGGAACACCCAACGTTGCCGATAGCGGGGCAGTGAGCTCTGCTGGGCGTGAGCCGCTCCAGCCTCTACTACCGGTCCAAGGGGGCTTCCGAAGAGGGGTTGTCCCTGATGGGTGAGATGGACCGGCAGCACCTGGAGACCCCCTTCTACGGCTCCAGGCGCATGAAGGCCCGGCTGGGCCTGCAGGGTATATCGGTGAGCCGGAAGCGGGTGCAGAGGCTGATGCGCATCATGGGGTTGTGGGCCATCTACCGGTGTCCCAAGACCAGCCAACCATCACCACAGCATCGGATCTACCCCTATCTGTTGGGGGAGGTCAAAGTCACCCGGCCCAACCAGGTGTGGGCCGCGGACGTCACCTACCTGCCTATAGCCCGGGGGTTTCTCTACCTGGTGGCAGTCATAGACTGGCATAGCAGGTAGGTGGTGGCTGGCGGCTGTCCAACACCCTGGAAGCCGGCTTCTGCGTAGACCCCCTGTCCAAGGCGTTGGAGAGGGGTAGGCCGGAGGTGTTCAACACCGATCAGGGGGGCAGTTCACCAGTCAAGAGTTCACCCAGGTTCTAAAGGATTAGGGGTGAGGATCAGCATGGACGGGAAGGGAAGGTACGCCGACAACATCTTCGCCGAGCGGTTGTGGCGAACGGTGAAGTAAGAGGAGGTGTACCTGAAAGCCTATGCCAACGCCCGGGAGGCAAGGAGGGAACTGGGGACCCATTTCCGGTCCCATAATGAACAGAGGCCCCATCAGGTGTTGGGCTACCAGACCCCGGCCGAGGTGTTCCACGGAGACCAGGCCCTCCGGGAGGAAGAGTCGAAGGAAAGGGAGTGTTCGCCGGAACCCGTGTTGGCATTATATTATAATGCGTGGTTCGAGTCTTCTCAGGTGGGCTGGACTTGACGAAATCAAGAACCGAGGCCGATTCCGACATCGCTCCGTCGCTCGGCATGGGGACCGTGTACGTCAGCGTAGCCTCGTCTCCCATCACCTCGATGCCCTCCACGAAGTTGCGGATGAGCGCCTTGCGCTCGGGGATCGTCCCGTCCTTCAGGAAGTCCCGGAAGTCCGCCACGTACCCCTTGATCTCCTCGGTGGTGGGAAGCTCCACCCTCCGCTGCTCAAGCTGAGTGGCTGCGTCGTCTCTGGCAGCCTCCAGCTGCTCCTCACGGTGCCTCAGAGAGAAGATGCGTGGCGACAGGACCTCCAACGTCAGCTCACTGGTCTCAAGGACCTCGTAGAGCCTCTCAAGCCACTTCCGCACGTCTCCAAGCTCGGCGTCGACGACCTCCAGCCTACCGGACAGCTCCCCGGCCATCGCGTCGATCTCCTCGGACACCAGCGTCACAAGCTCCACGATAGTCTCCTCGGTCAGAATTCTTTCCCTGATCTTCTCGACCACGAAGTCCTCGACCTTGGGAGCGTTCAGGTAGCGGGCGCTGCACGTCCCCGCGCCTTCCCTGAACAGGGTGCCGCAGATGTAGTAGGCGAACTGGCCGCTCTTGGCTCCCTGGGCGGAGTAGGGCCTGCCACAGACGCCGCACTTGAGCAGCCCGCTCAGCAGGAACTTGCTGCCCACCCTGGCGGGCCTCCGCACCTTCGGCGCACGGTCCCGCATCGCCTCCTGAACCGCCTCGAACAGCTCCCTCGACACCAGCGCGGGCCAGGCTCCTTCAACACGCACCGGGTCCTGAGCCTTATCTCCCTTCGCCGTGCGGCCCCAGACGGCGGTGCCGGTGTAGGCTTCGTTGGTCAGGAGGTAGTGGAGTCCGCCCTTGTACCAGCGCTTGCCCCGGTTGGTGATGCCTCTCTCGTTCAACTCCCTGCATATCTCCTTGAGGCCGCTGCCCCGCAGCGAGCTCTGGAACATCTCCTTCACCACCGGAGCGGCGGCCGGGTTCACCTCCAGGGTGGGACGCTCCTTCATCCCGTCGTTGACCTTGACGCGGGTGTAGCCGAAGGGGGCCTTGGAGCCGAGGAAGAAGCCCCTCGACGCGGCTTCCCTCATCCCCCGCGTCACGTCCTGCGCGAGATTTTCACTGTAGAACTCGTCGACGCTCTCGATGATGGCCTCCATCAGCTTGCCGGTAGGGGAGTCGTCAGCGTGCTCGGTGATGGAGACCACCCTTATGCCTTTGCGCCTGAGCATGGACTTGAAGGCGACGGCGTGCTCCCGCTTTCGGGTGAACCGTGAGAATTTCCAGACCAAGATGACCTCAAACGGGGCCTTCGGCTGGCTGCCTTCCTCGATCATCTCCCTGAACTGGGGCCTGTCTGCGACGCGGCCGCTCTCGGCCTCGTCCACGTACTCGCGGGCGACGGAGTACCCGTTGGACTTGGCATAGTCCTTGAGCGCCCTTAGCTGGGCGGACACGGACAGGTCCACGTCCTGCCTGTCGCTGGACACCCTGGCGTAGAGGGCCGCCGGTGTGAGCGGCTGTAGATGCTTCTTCTTCATTGCTGTCCTCCTATTAGAACGTCTTGTTTTCAATCACTCTATAAACAGTGGTCGGATCGCCTAAGTCTGGGCAATCATCTCCTGCAGTTCAAGCCCACGAGGGAGAATCACGGTTCCGCTTGGGGACTCTCCGGTTCTGAATACTGATTCCCAATAATCCAGGTTCTGTTTAGGACCGAACACTGACGAACTAAGCTCGGTGTTGGTCCAACATGTAAGCTCAGAAAGCCTCCTGAGGAACCTCTCGATATTCCCCCAAAGCAAATCGGGAAACTCCTCGAGAAACAAACGCTCACGTTCTACTTGTTTTCCAGTAACCGCATTGTAGTTTTCTATCACCAATCGAACCCATCGCATGACATTTACAGTCACTTCTTCACGTGAAATCCTCCAAGCTCGTAGATGTTCAGCGGGGAACTTCTCGCCTTTCTGGATTCTGCTTTCAAGCTGTCTTCCACCGATGTCGAAGTCCCACTTTCTGACAAAGAAAGCGTCAGCGAACGCATTCATCAGAGACGCCATTTGCCTACGTTCAAGTCCTCGTTCAGTACCCTGATCTATTGAGGTACTGAGGGCATTCTGATATAGCAATTGGAAGAATGCCCTATCAACAGTTGAGTAGGCCATCGGTCGGTCGGCTCCCTTACCGGACCACTCGATGAACTCAAGCAAACGGTTTTCGCCGTTGCGTGCAATCGCGTTCCTCTGGGCGTCCATGATGAACCGCTGCATCTGGCGACGTTCGCCCCGGAAGTGGTGAACAAGGTCTTGTTCGCTGAACGAGAAATCATCCTCTGAAAGGCTGTGCATCTTCTGGTATTGCTTCAGGCGGTCTCCATAAAGAGTACTACCGAGATGGCGCATGACCGCTTTATCAAACGCCACTTGTCGCAGGCTGCTGCCTGCGTTGGTATTTGTCTGAATTAACACATTCACGGATGGATTTACAAACACCCGTACAGGCAGTTCTGTGGCGCCCAGGAGAATTTGTGCCGCGGCCTTGTGCTGCCCATCGAACAGTTTCAGATTCCCTGCGTCGTCGCTATCAGGCGTCCACCACGCAAGACCTACATGCAGTTGAGGACGCTCCTTCAGAAACTCCTCTATTATAAGACCCCGGATGTTCGACCCTATCGAACGTGGGTTGATCACGTCATCGTGGTGGATGTACTTTAAGGGAACGAGCGCAAAGAAATACTGTGCTCCACTTAGCTTGTCCTCATAGAGCGGAGCCATGTGGATACCATTATCGCCGGCATGGGGAAACGAAAACTCAACGCGAGAGCCGTTTCGCTTAAGACGTAACGCTCTTTCGGCCCCGCCATAATTCTGAAGCACATCTCCAAGATTAGCTCCTCTGTCCCCACGATCCTTCGCAGCCTGTTCCAGCTCATGGAGTTCGGCGAGGCATCGAGCTGCTCTCAGATCAGATGCTCCCTTATTCCTGTTACAGATAGAGTGCGTCAGTGCCAAATTGATATCAGTGTCTTTCCCTCCTACCGCTAGAGGTTCAATATGGTCAAGTTCTAAGGAACCCTCATGCAGCTGTAGGTCGATTGGTTTTCGGCATATGTAGCATTTGCCGGACTGGATGCTATGGAGTTTTTCACGGAAAGCTTGCAATTCTTCCGACGCGAGACTAGCCACATAACGCGAGTTAGCCATCTCTAGCCCTCCCAAGTTTGGTACGGTGCGGTAGCAATTGCTTCAAATCTCCTCGGCGAGCCTCAGTCGATACACGCAGCTAGTTTGAGCTGCTCGTCTCTTCTTCAACGGCGACCTCTGGGTCCGCCGCGACCGCAGCGGTCACATGCAACCGCTGTCCGATGGCTCCCAGGGCGGCGTCCATCTGGTCGATCCGTGACCGGTGCTGAACGTCCAGCACCCTGTCCACCTGCGGCATGTGCCACCCCAGGCGACGGGCCAGCTCAGCCTTGCCGACGCCCTGGTCTCTCATCCCCTGGTACAGCATCACCTTCACCGAAGTCAGCGTCGGCAGTACGGCGTAGGTCTCACTCCGGGACGGAGCGGGAATGTCCTTGCGGTCGTGGATGCGAGCTGCTATCGCCTCTTCCAGCGCGTGGACGGCGCGGGCGACGGCTTCCTCCCGGTCGTCTCCGAAGGTGGTCAACTCCGGGAAGTCGGGGGAGGTCACCAACACGGTTCCGTTATCATCTTCAAGCGTTATCGGATAGGCAAGCATCAGTCCAACCCCAAGTCTTTCTTGATCTTCTCTACGAGTCCGCGTCCAAGCTCCTTGCCGCCTCCGTGCATCGGAAGTTGGCTGGTGCGGTCTCCGAGCCGGATGGTGAGATGCCCGCTGCCTCCCTTGTGGTTGTGGAATGTGCAGCCCTGCCTTCTCAGCCAGCGTCGAAGCTCTCGTGCGTTCATCTCTTCATATCATGCACAACATTTGCGTTGTTGTCAACATCCGTGTTGTCATTGCACAAATCGACCCGGGCTCGCGCACAGGTCCCCCTCACGGGGCACGAGAATCGCCGGGCCGTGCGGAGTGTATTACCCGTGTACAGGAGAATGCGGGGGGAGGGGGCAAGTTGCAGTCTGGGCGACTCCGTAGCTGCAATCGACGTGAACGGGTCTGCCTGCTACATCGGAGCGAGCAATTTGATTCTGGTGCGCCCTCCACTCCTATAGGACAGTTACAGCTACGAAAGTGGACATAGCGCCGGTGGGGTTTGGGGACGTGCAGAGTTGTTGCACGGGTCGTGACCGGCAACCTTCACCGCCCCTTCTCCCAGAACCGCCACCAAGAACGGCGACGCTCCTGAGCCAGCACGGGGAATTTGCCCGCCTTCACGTCGTCAAGCAGTCCGGCGTAGCGTTCCCGTTCCGCTTCGAGCTGCCCTTGCAGGAAGGCCACCTGTTCCTCCAGACCGCGAATCCGCTCCTGGGCCACCGCCAGCGCCGACTCAGCATCCGCGCCGTTCTCCGGCGGGTCTTCGTCCAGCATCACGTACACCCGATGCCGCCGTCCGTACGGTTCCCGTATGGCCGATAGCTCCCCCGAGGCGAT
Organism: Dehalococcoidia bacterium; assembly: GCA_965219825.1. Lineage (GTDB taxonomy): Bacteria > Chloroflexota > Dehalococcoidia > Lucifugimonadales > JAGWBF01 > JAGWBG01. Next base: position 961,938 of record OZ244792.1, read on the forward strand.
CCGCCGGTCCAGGGTGGACAGGGACACCGCCAGCTCCCAGCAAGCCTCGGCCTTCGTCAGCAGTCTCATGCTCTACCTCCTCGCTTTACCCTCGATCTTTCCGGCTCATCATCACGTCATCATGTGTCAAGCCTGACACGTCATACACGTCATCGGCCTGACGGCTGCTATTCCTGGGCCGGTCCCGGACGCCTTCGCCGATGTTCCGGGGTCTGGCTTCTGCAACAAAATGCAAGCGTTTTGGGCTTTTTGGGTCTGACAGCGTTGGTAAGCGGGAATTCGTGTTTGGTGGAAGGCCCCCTATAGGAAGTGTGAGGAACGGCCCGGCGGACAGAATTGCACTTTGTCCAGTCGGTGCAAGGGCAGCCGGTCGGCGGGATTCGGGGGTGGGAGACGCCATGCGTCACCCAACACGCCACGCTCGGTGAGGGTTTGGAGGTTGGAGCTGAACAGGGGCACGCTGTTGGATCTGGCGGCTACTCGCAGGAAGGCGTCCTCGGCGTCGGGGGTCTGGAACACGAACAGCACCAGGGGAAGCTACCCGCCGTGGTCACGCTTTGGCCAGCCGCTGGCGAAGTACCGGCGGTAGTTCTCCAGTCGGGCTCGGACCCGTTTGGGCGTGGTAGCCCGGCGCTCGAACTCCAGCAGGCAGTAGCGATAGCCGTCACGCAGGTCCAGGGTGAAGGAGGCGTCGGGGTGGACGACGTAGTTTGTGCCGTGGTAGTAGTAGCCGATGCTGGAGCGGGACGTGGGCAGCAGGTCCAGGACGCCGTATTCCTGGGAACGGGCGGCCTCGGCAGTGATGGCGGCGGCGAAGCCGGCGAGGGCGTCGTGGTGCTCCATCTGGGAGGCGACGGCGCGGAGGGCGCTCCCGGCGTAGCCCCGTGCTTTGCCGTTGCGGGGTCGCCGTTGCCGGGCGCTCCAGCGGCCCAGGACCATCCTCACGGCGGCCCGGTCCCGGCGGGCCAGATATGTCAGCCCCTCGCCGGTGAGGACGTGGCACTGTCCATCGGTGCGCACGAGAGCACGTTGCGTGAGTGACTGGAGGACCTGGTTGGCCCGGCGGCGGGTGACGCCCCCCATCAGCCCGGCCAGTTGCTCGGTGGTGCACAGAGGCCATGCCGCCATCAGGTCTAGGGCATCCTTCTCGGCGCGGGTCAGCTGCACGGCGAGAGACGATTCCAACTGCTGAGCGGGTTCCGGCATGGTGGCCCGCCGGTGGGAAGGGTACAGAGCCTCCGGGTCCGGCGTCGGGTTTCTCGGTTTCTCAAAGCCATACCTGCGGCGGTCTGCTTCGGAAATCTCCACCAGCCGGTCTGTCCATCTCACGATGTCGTCTAGGGAGACTCCCGGGACTACCTTCACGGGAGGGTTATCCCCCATGCCCGCGCCGCACTGCTGCCAGACGGCACCCCTATGGTCTCCGGCCAGCAGCTCCCCTTCGGTGGCGACGAAGGTGGTGCGGTGCTGCATCGGGTGGCCCAGGGTGCGGACGGCCCGGCGGGTGGCTTGGTCGGAGTGGGTCAGCACCAAGGTCACTGTGGGACGCTGCTTCGACAGCAGGTTTTCCAGGCTTCTCAGGCGGTAGCGCAGGTTGGCCGAGGGCAATGTTGCTCCCTGGCGCGAGATGCCCACGGAGCGGCCCCCTGAAAGAGTAATGAGCACGTCGTAGGGACCCTGGCGATAGTGGTCCACCCGCACCGGCTGCTGGTGGGGGTCGGCGTCGGCGACCAGGGCGGCCACGCGGTAGAGGGCGGCCACGGCGTCCAATCGCTCGGCCAGCAGCCGAAACCACTCTTTGGACACCGGGTATTCCCGCAGGAAGGTCTCCCGACCGTGTCCGACCCCGCCTCCGGCGACGATGCCCTGTTCGGTAGGGAAGTACCGGCGCTGCGGGTGAGGCCCCAGGACGCCTAGGCGGTGTGCCAGGGAGTCCACCAGACCCCGTTGACTGAGCTTCCCCAGCCGCTCGCGCAGGGTGGACGCGGAGACTCTGCCGAAGCGGGCCAGTTCCCCCGCCGTGGCCAGAGGCGCGGCGCACACCAGCAGAAGGGTATCCTCCAGGGTCTGGGGCAGAGGGCGCGGCGCAGGGTCCCGTCTCCGGACTAGCCTCCTGACAGCCAGTTCCCGTGTGGCCGCTTCGATGGTCTGGGAGCTCCCGCCAACAGCGTCAATTACGGCGCAGGGGACCGCTCGCCCCATGTGGCCCCGTTCCAGGAAGCGCCAGAGGGTATGGCGGGAGACCCCGAAGGCCTCGGCCGCTTGCCGGCGTCCATGCCACAGGACGTAGGTCCGCACGTAGCTGCGGATGGCGTCGTTGAGGTTGCCGTCCGCAGACGCCGCCTTGCCCAAGGTTGGCGTCCTGCGCTCCGTCGTAATCAATCATTGTCCTCCAAAGACGATGGTCAACATTCCATTGTGAACGCCGGGAACGTCGAACATAAGGCCTTGCAAGCCATTGTGCTGAAGTCGATTTTGTGGTAGGGGGCGAAGGGTTTGCCGGACGGCTCAACTGCTGCTCGGCAACGGGAGCGCAGCGAGGTCTTAGAGGAGTGCGTGAAGTTGGAGAGTACGCCCCAAAGTAGCCTCACAGAAGTCCGGACAACCGTCGAAGAATAGATCAAGGCTGTGAGAGGCACAAGCCAGGGCGATGCGGCAGGTGGAGCGGAGACGGCGGTGCACCGGATCCTCAGCTCTGAGACTGTGGGAATGGTAAGGAGGCAGTGCTATTGCTGTCTGCGAGTAAGCAATCAAGACGGAAAGCATTGACTGCGAGTGTCTAGGAGCATATCCTTGAACAGTGTCCAAGACCATTGGGTACAGTTTCGAGGAGGCTGTAAGAATGGCTTCAACCAAACGCCTGCTCCCGACCGGCGAGTGCTGGTGCGGGTGCGGCGCGGAAACGGCAATCGGCTCCTTCTTCCTGCCGGGCCATGACAAGACCGCCGAATCCGCCGTGATCTCGGTGGAGTACGGCGGCGTGCCCGGCTTCCTAGTCCATCACGGCTACGGACCGGGTGGCAAGAACGCTCTACGTGAAGTAGACAGGTGGCGTTCCAAGAGCAAACGAAGGGATGAGGCATGATGACGACTGTGCCACGGAGACTGACGGCCTCCGGCGTGGACGCCGAATCGAGTAGCGGCGCTCTGACGGGCTACGAGGCCGAGCTCTGGCGGATGGCCGACGCGCTGCGGGGCAGCATGGACGCCGCCGAGACAAGCACGTAGTCCTCGGCCTCATCTTCCTCAAGTACATCTCCGACGCCTTCCAGGAGATGCACGCGTGGTTGGAGTCCAAGACGGCAGAGGGGTACGACTCCGAGGACATGGACGAGTACCGAGGCGAGAGCATCTTCTGGGTGCCGCCGGAGGCTCGTTGGCCTCACCTCAAGGCACAGGCGAGGCAGTCTACGATCGGCCAGTTGGTGGACGACGCAATGGCCGCCGTCGAGCGGGACAACCCGGCGCTCAATGGCGTGCTGCCCAAGGACTACGCCCGGCCCGCCCTGGACAAGACCCGCCTCGGCCAGCTCATGGACATGATCACCAACATCCGGCTTGGAGACGAGGAAGCCCGCTCCAAAGACGTGCTGGGACGGGTGTACGAGTACTTCCTCTCCCAGTTCGCCAGCGCCGAGGGAAAGAAGGGCGGCGAGTTCTACACCCCGCGTTGCGTCGTCAAGCTCCTGGTGGAGATGCTGGAACCCTACCAAGGCCGCGTCTACGACCCCTGCTGCGGCTCCTCCGGCATGTTCGTCCAGTCGATGGAGTTCATCCAGGCCCACGCCACCGGCAACGGCAACGGGGGCAAGACGCGGGGTGACATCTCCATCTGGGGCCAGGAGTCCAACTACACCACCTGGCGGCTGGCCAGGATGAACCTGGCCCTCCGCGGCATAGAGGGCAACATCGCCCACGGCGACAGCTTCCACAACGACCGCCACCCCGACCTGAAGGCCGACTACATCCTTGCCAATCCCCCCTTCAACGTCTCCGACTGGGGCGGCGAGCGGCTTCGGGATGACAAGCGATGGGAGTACGGTGTCCCGCCCACAGGCAACGCCAACTTCGCCTGGGTGCAGCACATGGCCCATCACCTGTCGCCGCGCGGCGCTGCCGGCTTCGTCCTTGCCAACGGCTCCATGTCGTCGAACCAGGCCGGCGAAGGAGAGATACGCAAGAAGCTCATCGAGGCGGACCTGGTGGACTGCATGGTGGCCCTGCCCGGCCAACTCTTCTACTCTACCCAGATACCCGTCTGCCTCTGGTTCCTGGCAAGGGACCGCAGAGGCGGCAAACACAGGGACCGGCGGGGCGAGGTGCTGTTCATCGACGCCCGTAAGCTAGGCCGCATGGTGGACCGTACTCATCGGGAGCTGACCGACGACGACATCGCCCGCATCGCCGATGCTTACCACGCCTGGCGCGGCGAGGATGGCCCGGGCGAGTATGCCGACGTGCCCGGCTTCTGCAAGAGCGCAACGCTGGAAGAAATCCGCAAGCACGGCCACGTCCTCACCCCCGGCCGTTACGTTGGCGCAGAGCCACAGGAGGACGACGGCGAACCCTTTGAGGGGAAGATGGCCCGACTCTCCGCTCAATGGCGGGAGCAGCAGGCCGAGGCTCGGCGGCTCGACGCGGAGATCGAATCGAACCTGGCGCGGCTGGGGTTTGGGGCGGGAGAATAGGCCAATGCCCATCAACACGGATTTCCTCGTCCGATGCATTAACACCCTGGAGTCGGCCTTCGAGCAACTGCAACAGCGCGAACCCGGCGATACTTTCTATGAAATCTTTCGCGCCGCTTCCGTAAAGGAGTTCGAAATCGTGCTGGAGCAGTCCGGCAGCCTGCTAAAGAAGCGGCTGCGGCCCTACTTCGCTAGCAACAGGCAGGCTGACCGGCTGACTTTCAAGGACGCCTTCCGTCATGCAGCCAAGCATGACCTCATATCGGTGGAAGCCTGCGAGCGCTGGTTCGCCTACCGGGATAACAGGAACGATACAGCCCACGATTATGGAGAGGAGTTCGCGGAGACGACGCTGAAGTTGTTGCCGGACTTCATCACGGACGCCGGGGAACTGGCAAGCGTCATAGCGGAGGGGGAGGATGACTGACAGGCTGGCGTTGCCTCTCCGCTACCGGGACCAGCTCGAGGCGCTGCTGAGCAAGCATGTGCCCGACGTTGAGGTATGGGCATACGGCAGCCGCGTAAACGGCGAGAGCCACGACGGGAGCGACCTGGACCTGGCGCTGCGTAGCCCAAACCTGGAACCGTTGGATGCGGGCTTCTATGACTTGCTGGAGGCGATTGAGAAGTCTAACATCCCCATCCTGATCCAGGCGCATGACTGGGCGATGCTGCCGGAGAGCTTCCACCGCGAGATTGAACGGGACTACGTGGTGGTGCAGAAGGGGGCCAAGCAAACAACGGACGGCGAATGGCGGGGAACCGTCTATGGCCGATTCGCTAACACCTTCAGCGAATCCTCGCTAGCTGACTTGTGCGACAAAACGGATGGTATCCAGACAGGACCCTTTGGAAGCCAACTGCACCAAAAGGACTATGTGCCAGCGGGAACCCCCATCATTACTGTGGAGCATCTGGGCGAGAATCGTATCACCCATCACGATCTGCCTTGCGTGTCCGATTACGACAGAGACAGGTTGTCCAAGTATACGCTTCGCCAGGGTGATATTGTGTTTAGCCGTGTCGGATCAGTGGACCGCCGTAGTCTGGTGCGCGGCACGGAAGAAGGCTGGTTGTTCTCAGGGCGCTGTCTACGGGTGAGACCAGAGCCCAACCAGATTCACCCAGCCTACCTGTCCTATTTCTTCGGCCTACCGGCGTTTCAGGAACACATCAGGTCAATCGCTGTAGGCGCGACGATGCCCTCTCTCAACACTCAAATCCTTAGTGACGTGACGGTTGTGTATCCACCCCTACCGGAGCAGCGCGCCATCGCCCACGTCCTCGGCACGCTCGACGACAAGATCGAGCTGAACCGGCGGATGAACGAGACGCTGGAGGCCATGGCGCGAGCGCTGTTCAAGTCGTGGTTCGTGGACTTCGAGCCGGTGCGGGCCAAGATGGAGGGCCGCTGGTGCCCCGGCGAGTCGCTGCCCGGCCTCCCGGCCCACCTCTATGACCTCTTTCCAGATCGCCTAGTGGACTCGGAGTTGAGGGAACTGCCGAAGGGGTGGAGGGTGAAGAGGTTGAGTAGTTTCGGCAAGATCGTTACGGGGAAGACCCCCAGCACTCGCAATTCCACCTTCTATGGAACAGACGTGCCTTTCTTGAGAATCCCCGATATGCACGGAAGGATGTACGCAGTGACAACTGGCTCCATGCTCTCAAACGATGGGGCAACGTCTCAGTCCAGACAAGCCCTACCTTCGGGAAGTGTATCAGTTAGCTGTATTGCCACACCTGGGTTGGTAATATTGAATCATAGGAAGACCCATACTAACCAGCAAATCAATAGCATCGTCCCCAACGATATGAGGGCCAGCAAGTATCTTTACTGGTCGTGTAGACAAATGGCGTCTGAGATTATGACGGGCGGCAGTGGAGGTTCTGTGTTTCACAACATGAACAAGTCGACTTTCAGTGCTCTTGGGATATTGGATGCTGATATGCGAGCCATTGGCGCGTTTGAAAATCAAGTGTCGTCTCTCTACGAAATGATCTTGGCTAACGAGAAGCAGAGTCAGAATCTCACCGCCCTGCGTGATGCGTTGTTGCCGAAGCTGGTGTCGGGGGGCATAAGCTTGATGAACGGAGTGAATCTTGACTAAGCGCACGCTTTATCTATTTCCAGATACTAATCTGTTCATTCAGTGTGAGGTAGGATGGGAAAAGTGGACACCAAAGTCGGATAAGCTAGAGAGACGGAGGTGTCAGGATGAAGAGGGCCCCGCAAGGAAGGTATAGCAGGGAATTCCGGCAGGAAGCAGTGAATCTGGTATTGGAAGAGAATCTGTCATTGCCAGAGGCAGGGCGTCGGTTGTCCTTACCGCCATCGACGTTGGGGTATTGGGTGAAGCTATATAAGGCCGGCAAATTGGGAGACGTGGGCAAGAGCTACCGGCCCTTGACCGACGTGGAGATGGAGCTGGCCCGGACGAAGAAAGAACTGGCGGAAGTGAAGATGGAGCGGGACATCCTAAAAAAAGCAGCCGCGTACTTTGCCAGGGAGTCGCTGCCCGGTACGCGATGATGAAACAACTGCGGCTCGATTACCCCACATCTGTCCTGAGCCGAATGTTGGTCGTATCGGCCAGTGGCTACTATGCCTGGGTGGACAGGCCGCCGAGCAAACGAGCGCGAGAGGAAGTGCGGCTGGGGCTTGAGATCAAGGCGGCCCACAAGCGGACGAGACAGACCTATGGCCCGGAACGGTTACAGCGTGACCTGGCGGAGCATGGCGTTCGGGTGGGCATTGGCCGCATCAAGCGTATCCGGAAGAAGTTGGGCATACGATGCAAGCAAAAGAGGAGGTTCAAGGCGACCACTCTGTCCAGGCACAGGCTGTCGGTCGCGGAGAACGTCTTGGGCCAGCAGTTCAAGGTCTACCGGCCCAACGCAGTGTGGGTCACAGACATCACATATGTCCCCACAGATGAGGGCTGGCTGTACCTGGCAGGCCACAAGGACCTGTTTACCGGAGAGATCGTGGGCTATGCTATGGGAGAACGGTTGAGCAGGAACCTGGTGAGCCAGTCACTCCTCCGGGCGCTCTCCAGCAAGCGTCCCTCAGCGGGAGTCCTGCATCATTCAGACCGGGGCAGCCAGTACTGCTCCCAGGAGTATAGGAGTCTTCTGGAACGGTTTGGACTGCAAACCTCCATGAGCAGGACAGGCAATTGTTTTGACAACGCGCCGATGGAGAGCTTCTGGGGCACCCTCAAGCAAGAACTGGTTCACCACCGCCACTACGGGAGCAGACGAGAGGCAGTTCGTGACATCACGGAATACGTCGAGAGCTTCTACAATCGCCAGCGCCGGCAGGCTAGGCTAGGATTCCTCTCACCTGCAGCCTATGAAAAGAGATTCTATGCTGGGCTACTGGCTGCATGAAAGCTTTCGTGTCCACTATTGACATCCGACCTCAGTGCCGGCCTTTAGCAGATCTAGATTGGTCCGAATGGGACGAGTTTGAAGAGGTTCATTTGATTGCTTGCCGTCCTGTCCAAAGAGAAATAGACAGCCAGAAGAACCGCGGAAATGACCGCGTAGCCCAACGAGCACGCACCACATACGGTGTGTTCATGCGCATTATCGACAGCGAAAGTGGTTTCGAATTGGTTCGACTAGTAGGCCCACAAGTAAGACTCTACTTGCAAGGACCGAGTTTACCAAGTGAAGAACTGAATGGCACACTTGACTATGGCAAAGCAGATGACGAAATAGTTGGCTGCTTGCACAAGTACAGGCAAGAGAATCCAAATGAAGATGCTAGGCTATTAACCCACGACGGTGGCCCAATGATGACAGCCAAGTCCCTTGGAATACCATTTATTCCAATCAAGGATGAATGGCTTCTGCCGCCCGAACATAATGAGTCGGAGAAAGAGGTTGCCCGCTTGAAGGATCGGGTCGCCCAACTCGAGAAGTCCGAGCCACAGTTCTTCGTTCAGTTTGAGGACGCCCAGGCATCTGAAATAGTTTCGGTAGATATTGAGTACACAGTATATGAGCCTCTAACCAGCGACGACATTTCATCCTATATTCTTTCGCTAAAGGAGCGGTTTCCGCTGGCCCATGACTTTGGGCCACGGGAACCCGCCGAAAGGCAGCCGACAGGCGTAGTACGCATCTTTGCGATGAAGGAAGTTTTCACCCCTGCCACAGATGAGGACATCCCCAACTACAAGAACAAGCAGTATCCCGATTGGCTCAAAGCCTGTGAAGATGTGCTGTCCTCTCTTCATGAGATATTGCAGAAAGAGGTTGGTCAACCGAGCTTCACCCTTATGGTGGAGAACAGGGGTAGCCGTCCAGGGATAGACACCTTGGTCGAGATAGAAGCAAAAGGAAATATCATGATCTGCCCACCGTTACGGGAAGACGATGAGGAGTCCACGAGCCATGACAAGCAATATCCAAAACTCCCCCTCCCGCCGCGACCACCCCGAGGGAAATGGACCGCTCAATCGTCGTCCCTTTTTGCCCTCCAAGGTGTTAACGTGCCACTGGTTCGGGAATCTTTATCGCGACTGTTGGACAGCCCTATTCTAGGTGGCAACACTTTCCTTCCTCCAAGTCTCACACACAATAGTCGGCGAGACCCCAACGCCTTTTATTACAAACCGAATCGACCAACTGCCCCCACAAAGTTGCTTAGTCTTGAATGCGAACAATGGCGGCATGGAACCGGCGCAATTTACTTTGATGGGGAAATTGTTGTTGGCACCGAAGCAGGGGAAGTAAGAGGGGCCATCGAATGTCGCGTCCACGCAGAAAACCTGTCCACTCCTGTAAGAAAATTAGTTCCCGTGAGGCTCTCCGTCATCAAAGCGAATGCTGTGGAGCGTGCTCGGTGCTTGGTACAAAACTTGCTTGGCTCGGAAGGGTAATCCCATGCGCGTTTCCGGCATTAACCTTGCCTCTTGTGGGTTAGAACAGCGGAAATCGTTGTGACCACCATCACCGAAGCCGACGTTGAGCAGGCCGCCCTTGACTGGCTGTCTGGCCTCGGCTGGGCCGTTGCGCACGGGCCGGGCATCGCCCCCGATGCGCCGGGGGCGGAGCGCCGCGACTACGGCCAGGTGGTACTGGAGCAGCGGCTGCGGGATGCCCTGGCAGAGTTGAACCCTGGCTTACCCGCATCGGCGCTGGACGCCGCCTTCCACAAGGTGACCCGCCCCGAAGGTTCAACCCTTGAAGCCCGCAACCGCACCTTCCACCGGATGCTCGTCGAAGGCGTGACGGTGGAGCACCGGACGGACGGCGGCACGATCCGCGGGGCGCAGGTGAAGGTCATAGACTTCGACATCCCCAGCAACAACGGCTGGCTGGCCGTCAACCAGTTCACTGTCACCGAGAATAGGAATACCCGCAGGCCGGACGTCGTGCTGTTCGTCAACGGGCTGCCCCTGGGCGTCATTGAACTGAAGAACCCGGCGGACGAGGACGCCACCATCTGGACAGCATGGCAGCAGCTCCAGACCTACAAGGCTGAGCTGCCCACCCTGTTCTCCATGAACGAGGCGCTGATGGTCTCCGACGGGACCGAGGCCCGCGTCGGCACGCTGACCGCCGGGCGGGAGTGGTTCAAACCCTGGCGCACCGTCACCGGAGAGACGCTGGCCGACTCGCAACTGACCGAGCTTCAGGTGTTGCTAGAAGGCGTCTTCGAGCGGGGCCGCTTCCTCTCTCTTGTCCGCGATTTCATCGTGTTCGAGGACGACGGCAGCGGTGCTCTGGTCAAGAAGATGGCGGGCTACCACCAGTTCCACGCCGTTAGGGTAGCCGTGGACGAGACCCTGCGGGCGGCGAGGCTGCAACGCGCCGAAGTCCGAGTTGCCGAGGAGGGCAGACGGTGCGAGGCGGGCCGCAAACCTGGCGGAGAGCTTGGGGACCGACGCATCGGCGTGGTGTGGCACACTCAAGGATCAGGCAAGAGCCTGACCATGGCCTTCTACGCCGGGGCCGTCGTCCGCGAGCCGACAATGGAGAATCCGACCGTCGTGGTCCTCACCGACCGCAACGACTTGGACGACCAGCTCTTCGGCACCTTCTCGCGCTGCCAGGATCTACTGCGCCAGCCGCCAACGCAGGCGGAGACCCGCGCCGACCTGCGCAGCAAGCTTTCGGTGAACGCCGGAGGCGTGGTCTTCACCACAATTCAGAAGTTCTTCCCGGAGGAGAAAGGCGACACCCACCCCACTCTGTCGGAGCGGCGGAACATCGTGGTTGTTGCTGACGAGGCGCACCGAAGCCAATACGACTTCATCGACGGGTTCGCCCGCCACATGCGGGACGCCCTGCCCCACGCCTCCTTCGTCGGGTTCACGGGAACACCCATCGAGCTACAGGACGCTAACACGCGGGCGGTGTTCGGGGACTACATCAGCATCTACGACATCCAGCGCTCCGTCGAGGACGGGGCCACGGTGCCCATCTACTACGAGAGCCGCTTGGCCAAGCTCACCCTAGACGAAGGCGAGAGGCCGAAGATAGACCCAGAGTTCGAGGAGGCCACCGAGGGCGAGGAGATCGAGCGCAGGGAGAAGCTCAAGACGAAGTGGGCACAGCTTGAGGCTGTGGTCGGCGCGGAGAAGCGGGTGAAGCAGGTTGCCGAGGACATGGTGGCCCACTTCGAGCAGCGCCTGGAGGCCCTCGACGGCAAAGCGATGATCGTCTGCATGAGCCGGCGCATCTGCACCGACCTCTATCGGGAGCTAATGCGCCTGCGTCCTCAGTGGCACGACGACGATGACACCAAGGGCGCTGTCAAGGTCGTGATGACCGGCTCCGCCTCAGACCCTCCCGACTGGCAGCCCCACGTCAGGAACAAGCCGCGGCGGGAAGCGCTGGCCCAGCGGTTCCGAGACCCGGACGACCCGCTGCGCGTGGTGCTGGTGCGGGACATGTGGCTGACGGGCTTCGACGCGCCCAGCCTGCACACCATGTACGTGGACAAGCCGATGCGCGGCCACGGGCTGATGCAGGCCATCGCTCGCGTCAACCGGGTGTTCAAGGACAAGCCGGGCGGCCTGGTGGTGGACTACTTGGGGCTGGCCCAGGACCTGAAGCGGGCACTGGCGACCTACACCGAGAGCGGCGGCACGGGCCGGACCGCCATCGACCAAGGCGATGCGGTGGCGGTGATGCTGGAGAAGCACGAGGTCTGCTGCGCGCTGTTCCACGGGTTCGACTGGTCCAAGTGGACGGCGGGCACGCCTCAGGAACGGTTGGGGCTGCTACCCGCCGCGCAGGAGCACGTCCTGGCCCAAGAGGACGGCAAGGAGCGCTGCCTCAACGCCGTCCGCGAGCTGTCGCAAGCCTTCGCGCTGGCTGTGCCGCACCCGGAGACGTTTCGCATTCGGGACGACGTGGGATTCTTCCAAGCGGTGAGGGCGGCGCTGTCGAAGCGGGCAACGGGGGAGGCCCGCCCCGAGGAAGACTTGGACTTGGCCGTGCGTCAGATCATCTCGCGGGCGGTGGCCTCCGAGGGAGTGCTGGACATCTTCGCCGCCGCGGGACTGGAGAAGCCGGACATTTCGGTGCTCTCCGACGAGTTCCTGGCCGAGGTACAGGGAATGCCTCAGCGCAACCTCGCCGTGGAGCTGTTGCAAAAGCTGCTCAAAGGGGAGTTGCATATCCGCCGCCGCAAGAATGTGGTTCAAGCGAGGTCCTTCGCGGAGATGCTGGAGCAGACCCTCCGACGCTACCAGAACCGGGCGATCGAGGCGGCGCAGGTCATCGAGGAGTTGATTGAGCTTGCCAAGGAGATGCGGGAAGCCAACGCCCGCGGCGAGCAATTGGGTCTGAGCGATGATGAGTTGGCCTTCTACGACGCTCTGGAGACCAACGACAGCGCGGTGCAGGTGCTGGGCGACGAGACGCTCCGCGCCATCGCCCGCGAGCTGGTCGACACCGTGCGGAGCAACGTCACTATCGACTGGACGCTACGGGAGAACATCCGGGCCAAGCTACGGGCACTGGTCAAGCGTATCCTGCGCAAGCACGGCTACCCGCCCGACAAGCAGGAGAAGGCGACCATCACAGTTCTTGAGCAGGCCGAGGTCTTGTCCGAAGGCTGGGCGACCGCCTGAGTTCGCCTTGGAAGGTCAGCCCTTCTCTTACACCGCCAACGTGAACCTCAATACGAAGGTTCTTGATTTTGTCCAGTGGGTGAACCCTATCCCACAGCAGCCTTTCGTGCTGAGGTACTCTGAGACCAGCGTCCTAGAGTTTGTACAGCATTTGTACCCTATAAGGGGGTCCATGTGTGCCCCCGTGTGGGGAGGCGCGTGAATGGGTGCCCTGCCTCACGGAGATTGATGGACCGTCAACGAATCAGTCTGTGCTGTTCAGTTTCAGCCAGTTCGGGTATCCGACGGGAGGGAGATCGTCGTGGAGGTAGGATCGAGATTCCTATGTCCCCCATAGTGAAGTCTCTGACGGGATATCGACTTATGAGTCGGTTGCGCTCTGGTAGTTGGCGACCGGCTCGATCTCTCTGAGTTGACATACGCCGATGCTTTGGGTACCGTTGGTCTACCACCCCTATCGCTTCGCTGGTAGGGTCGAGACCGCCCCTGAGGCGGTCTCTGTCTTTGTTGGGGAGCAACGGTTGATCAACAACATCAAGACAGACGGCGTTCAATCTCTAATACCGCACCCTCAAGGACACGCCCCCAAGACTAGGGAGCACCACCCGCGCTGACTGGCTCAGCCTCCCGTTTCCGCCTCCAGGGCGAGCGTCCTTAGGGGACTCTACGGACGCGGATTCGAATTTCCGCAGGGCCACCGACACGCACCAGGCGGGAGCCGCCGCGCAGGTGCCGGACCTCTCCCCAAATCAGGGCGGCAGCCTCGCTCACCCGCAGCCTGACGTTCCGCATCAGGCCCATCATGGCAATGTCCACCGCTCCCCGGTTACGGGCGCTGGCAGCGCACTCCCGCTGGCCGCCCCTACTCGGACGCGGCTCGTGCGCCGTCTTCCGTATGGCGAAATAGCAGTCCCGGTCTAGCGGGAGCACCCGGCTCGGACCGGGAGCATCATTCTGCGCCCGGTCGTCCAGCGCGGTCCGGGCAACGCCGTGATGGACAGGCACGTCAAGATCGCATCCTTATGGTAGCGGGCTATCGCGGCGGCGGCCACAGGCAGGGTGGAGGGCCTTGCGCCCGGCTCCGATCTACGCCGCCATATCCTGACCGCGCAGAGCGATTTTCTATTGACCCTTGGTATGCTATACTGCATACATGGCATATATAGCATACCAGCGGCCTTTTCTCCCCTACTCTACAAGCTATTCGGGCACGGCCGACCAGACGCGGGAGCAGCTTGTCGAGTTGATTGGCGTGTCCTTCAGGACGGCGAATCGCTGGGTGAGCGGTGGCACCAGGTCCATCGCCACCCTTGCTGCCGAAGACTTCCGTGACGGTGCAAGGTAAAGATCATGACACGACAACATGTTGATCATGGCGACATCGCGAGGTTCGCCCAAGACAGGGTAAACCTTCCAAGGGACAAGGCGAGTGAATATCGGGCCCAGGCTCGCCGCCTTCGAGAGAAGCTCGACGGATATCTGAGTGAGAACCCCGACTTTACGCTCAAGAAGATGTTGCTATCAGGTAGTCTTGCGAAGGGTACGGCGCTGCGCTCCCTGAACGATATCGACCTTGCCTGCTACATCAGCGGTGCTGACACTCCCCAGGACGTAGCTAATCTCCTCAATTACTTAGCCGAGCGCCTCCGCAAGGCATTCCCCAACTTCAGTCCGAACCAGGTAGCACCCCAGACTTACAGCGTCACGGTCTCCTTCCGAGGAACGGGACTCGACGTTGACGTAGTGCCGATACTCTACGATGGGGACCCACAGTGGTACGGGAAGCTCGTCAGTCAAGACGATGGCTCTTTCCTGGAAACCAGTATCCCGCTTCACCTCGAGTTCATAGGCAAGCGCAAAAAGGCACAGGAGCAGCATTTCGCGCAGGTCGTACGCTTGGTGAAGTTCTGGGCTGGTAGGGTGAAGGACGAGTCGCCGGGATTTCGATTCAAGTCCTTCATGATAGAGATGATCCTTTCACATCTTTGTGATAAGGGGCTCGGCTTTTCCGACTACCCTGAAGCACTTCAGCACTTCTTCACGTACGTCGCCCACACTGACATGCGGAAGAAGGTCATATTCGCCGACTATTACCGGGCATCGGCGGTCGGACAGTTCTCCGATCCGGTGCAGATCATCGACCCGGTGAATGAGAAGAACAATGTCGCCAGCCTTTACACAGCCACGCAAGCTGACGCAATAGTTGAGGCAGCCCTTGACGCTGGCGATGCCATAGACGCGGCCCTCGCTGCACCGACCAAGCAAGAGACTGTCTACTATTGGCGAAGGGTGTTTGGCTCTTCGTTTCAAGTGTGAGGAGGGTATGAGTTACAGCTATACAGTTACCGACACAATAAGCTTCACTCGGACGCACGCTAGGCATATTGCGGCCAAGGTCGCCACCGACCTCAAGCGGATGCAAAGGTTCTACGACGAGCCGCCGGACAATTGGATCGACGCCTTTGAAGTAGAGGTCGTTGAGTTCCTCAAGGAAGGACTCCTTGATACTGTGGCCTATGGCTTTAGGCAGAACGGCTCCTGGATCGAGCCGACGCTGTTCTACACAGCTAGAGACCTAAAGGGTGTGACTGCTAACGATGATGACCCCGGACGGGTTCGACCCGGTGCCCAGACAAGCGGGGCGTCCTTCTACAGCTACCTAACATACAACTCTGTGTGGAACCAGTTGACGTGGCAGCAGCAAGAGGAGTTCGCCAGGAGGCTCCCCTTCCAAAGAACTGTGGGAGCAGAACCCGGCATCAACGGCTACCGGAGCACAGACCTTACCTACTCGTCGGGTGGCCGTGCCCTCGAACGCGCCAGCTTGAGGAGTTACCGATGACGACTCAGCCCGCCATCGACGAACTGTTTGATCGTCGTATCGCCCTCCCGGATGTTGAAGCACGTGAGCGCCTGCACCGCCTCGTTGGGCTGGACGATCACAAGACGCGTTTGGCCAAGATGCTCGGACTGCTCATCAACCCGTCCGGGCTGGAAACCTGGGTAAGCGAGCACCATCCTGGAGCCAGCGGAGTGCTCGACACAGTATTGCGAAGGCCTCCTCTCGTTGTGCTCGCTGGGGACGTCGGGTCCGGGAAGTCTGAGCTCGCGGAGACCATTGGCGACGAGGTAGCTCGTCGGGAGAAAGTCAGCATCATGCTGTTCCCCATGAGCCTCTCCACTCGTGGGCAGGGGCGTGTCGGTGAGATGACCCAACTGTTGTCCGCTGCTTTCGATCACGTTCAGGAGGAAGCCCATAAACGCAAGGACACTAGCGGAACCTCACGTGGAGCAGTCATTCTCCTAGTAGACGAAGCCGATGCCATCGCCCAATCGCGTGAGGCGGCACAGATGCATCATGAAGACCGGGCAGGTGTGAACGCCTTTATCCGAGGGGTAGACCGCCTTGCCAACAGCAAGCTCCCGGCTGCCGTGATCATGTGCACGAACCGGCTCGGGGCTTTGGACCCGGCAGTACAGCGTCGTGCAGCAGACATCCTCACATTCACTCGACCAGACAGCGGGCAACGCTCGGCCGTACTAGCGCCGCACTTACACCAGTTGGGGTTTTCGCAGACGCAGGTCGCAGCTGTGGTCGATACCACCGGGCCACGCCAGCATGGGGACTACGGCTTTACATTCTCAGATCTCACCCAGAGGCTTCTACCCGCAATTGTGCTCGATGCGTATCCCGACGGCCCAGTAGACGCGGACCGTGCCCTGAAGATCACCCAAGCAATGACTCCTACAGCGCCCTTCCGGGATGGTGCTCCATGAGCGAGTGGTCGTTGAAACAACTCCTCGCCGGACTGCATGACGACATCCAGCGACGCCTGGAGACAGCTAGGCGGAGTTTCGCGCACCCTGGCACCAAGGGAGATGCCAGCGAGAACGTGTGGCTGGACCTTCTCAGCACGTACCTGCCTCAGCGCTACCAAGCTGCCAAGGCTCATGTGGTGGATAGCAGAGGTGTATTCAGCGACCAGATTGACGTGGTCGTATACGACCGTCAGTACTCACCCTTCATCTTCCGGTACGAAGAGCAGACCATCATACCTGCTGAAAGTGTGTACGCAGTGTTCGAGGCCAAGCAGACGCTCAATGCAGCGCATGTAGAGTACGCACGCGAGAAGGTAGCTAGCGTGCGTCGACTTCACCGGACCAGCCTGCCGATTCCCCACGCAGGAGGAACCTATCCTCCCAAGCCACTCATTCCCATATGTGGTGGTCTGTTGACTCTTGAGAGCGATTGGAAGCCAGCCCTTGGCGAGTCTTTGCTCACAGCGCTTGGCGACGGCACGGGCGATGACCATCTGGACCTCGGTTGCGTTGCAGCCCACGGATACTTCAGGTTTGACGAAGGGAGCGAGGCATACGAGACACACTCAGGTGGCAAGCCTGCGACCGCCTTCCTGCTCACGCTAATCTCGCAGCTTCAGTTTAGCGGCACGGTGCCAATGATTGATGTCCATGCGTACGCCCAGTGGCTCTCTAACTGACTAGGAAACACCGTTTATGGCAGACATAGCAGACCAACAGAATATCCCCCCAACCCTGCAAGCCATCCGTGCGAGGCTGGATCTCACGCAGGAGCAGCTTGCGGACCGGCTTGGCGTGTCCTTCGCGACGGTAAACCGTTGGGAGGGCGGCGTCACCAGACCGCAGAAGGCGGCGCGGACGGCGATTGCCGCGCTCGCTGCCGAGGCGGGCATCGACGCCGAAGAGCCAGCCGTAGACGAGGCGGGGTCCGCGGCCAGCGTGACCCGGCGGCGGTCCCGACGTCGGCAGGCCGACGTTCCTGACACCAAGCCTATGGAGCAGATGCTGTGGGACGCCGCCTGTTCCATCCGAGGCGCAAAGGACGCGGCCAAGTTCAAGGACTATCTGTTGCCGCTTCTTTTCCTCAAGCGCCTTTCGGACGTGTTCGACGATGAGATCGACCGGCTGGCCGAAGAGTTTGGGGACCGTGCAGTCGCGCAGGAGATCGCGGAAAGTGACCACGATCTGCTCCGCTTCTACCTGCCGCCGGAGGCTCGCTGGAGCGTGGTCAACGGTCGAGAGGCCCACGACTGGCCCCTCGATGCTCAGGGCCGCAGCACTCGTCCCAGAGACATCGGCGAGCATCTGACCAGCGCGGTGCGCGCCGTCGTGCGCTACAACCCCACGCTCTCTGGCGTCATAGACCTCGTGGACTTTGCGTCGGAGCGCAATGGAGAGCGCGACCTGAATCCGGCCCGGCTCGCCGCCGTAGTCGAGACTTTCTCCGATCCCCGCTACCGCCTGGGCCTCGCCGACGTGCAGCCCGACTTCCTGGGCCGCGCCTACGAGTACCTTCTCCGCAAGTTCGCCGAAGGTTCCGGTCAGAGCGCGGGCGAGTTCTTCACCCCCACCGAGGTCGGTTTCCTCATGGCCCACATCATGCGCCCCCGGCCCGGCGAGACGTGCCATGACTACGCCTGCGGCTCGGCGGGACTACTCATCAAGCTCCAGTTGGTCGCTCGGGAGACCGACCCCACCAGCCGCGTTCCCCTCAAGCTGAATGGGCAGGAGCTCCAGGCCGACAGCTACGCCGTCGCCCACATGAACGCCATCATCCACGACATGGAGGTCCAGATAGAGCGGGGCGACACCATGATCAACCCTAAATTCAAGGACGCCGTGGGCCGCATCACTGGCCACGACATCGTGGTTGCCAATCCCATGTGGAACCAGGACTTCAACCAGGACATCTTTGAGAACGACCCCTTCGACCGCTTCCGCACGAGCGGAGGCGTCACCATCGGCAAGGGAGACTGGGCCTGGCTCCAGCACACCCTGTCCTGCCTAAACGAGCGCGGTCGGGCTGCTGTGGTGCTGGACACCGGCGCGGTGACGCGCGGCTCCGGCAGCAAGAACGAAGACAGAGAGCGGAACATCCGCAGGTGGTTCGTGGAGCGGGACCTTGTAGACGGCGTGATCCTGCTACCGGACAACCTCTTCTACAACACGAACGCCGCCGGCGTCATCGTCGTGCTGTCCAAGCGCAAGCCGGAGACGCGCAAGAGCAAGATCGTGCTGATCAACGCCAGCCGTCGCGTTGGCAAGGGCCGTCCCAAGAACTACATCCCGGGGGAGGATATCCGCGCCATCGCGATGATGTTCCTGAAGGGCGAGCCGGTGGAGGGCGAGGTCGCTGTCATCACGCGGGAGCAGGCAGAGGAGGCCGACTGCAACCTCAGTCCGAGCCGGTGGGTGGGGCAGGCCGATGATGTGACTCAGCGTCCAATCTCGGAGATCATTGCTGAGATGCAGCATCTCGATGAAGAGGCCAGCAAGGTGGACGCGTCCTTGGCAGGAATGCTGAGCAGCTTGGGGAATGCCGAGTGATACCGGAAGGATGGACAACCAGACTCTTCCCTGAAGTCGCCAATTACAGGGCGGGCCGTACCCCCGCTCGCGCTAACCCCGACTATTGGAAGGGGACTGATGATGGTGTGCCCTGGTTATCAATCTCTGACATGACTCAATTCGGTGTAGTCTCTCATACGAAGGAGCGAATTACTAAGACAGCGTTTGAGGAAGTTTTTCGGCGAGAGATAGTACCCGCAGGCACGCTACTCATGAGCTTCAAGCTCACAATAGGTCGGGTCGCTACGCTTGGCATCGACGCCTGCCACAATGAGGCAATAATCTCCATATATCCGCGTAATGATATCGATCAGAGGTATCTCGGGTACTTTCTTGCACAGGTCGATTACGAGGAACTTCAGGACAGACAGGTCAAGGGGAACACTCTCAATAGAGACAAAATCAATCGAATCCAAGTTTTGCTCCCACCACAAGAGGAGCAGTCGTCCATCGCCGATATCCTTGATATGCTCAGACGTTCGATCAGCCTGCAGGACCAGTTACTCAGTGGGGCGCAAGCACTCAAGCGTGCCGCGATGCGGATCCTGTTCACTCGCGGCCTGCGTGGCGAGGCGCAGAAGGAGACAGAGATCGGGCCAGTGCCTGAAGAGTGGGAGGTCGTGCCGCTGGAAGATTGCGCCGTCGTCCAGACAGGTGCCGCAAAAGGACGAAAGTTTGGTAGCGCGGAAGTTGTCCAAGTTCCGTATCTACGGGTAGCCAATGTGCAAGATGGCTATCTCGATCTGGCAGAAGTAAAGACTATTTCCATCCGGAGGTCGGAGCTTGATCGCTATAGTCTCCAACGGGGCGATGTCCTGATGACTGAGGGAGGAGACTTCGACAAACTCGGTCGGGGATTCATATGGGAGGCTCAGTTGAAGCCGTGTGTCCATCAAAACCATGTGTTTGCAGTGAGGACGGATCGAAGTCGCTTGTTGCCGGACTTCTTTACCTACGAAGCTCAGAGTGACTATGGGAAAGCATATTTTCTGAAGGTGGCTCATAAGACCACGAATCTGGCCTCCATCAACTCGACGAAACTTAAGGCATTTCCCGTCTTGATCCCCACTCTTGGCGAGCAACGCGAGATCGTCACTATCCTTGACGCCATCGACCGCAAAATAGACCTGCATCAGAGGAAGCGCGCCGTGCTGGAGGAGCTGTTCAGGGCGCTGCTGCACAAGCTGATGATAGGGGAGATACATGTGGGGGAGTTGGGTATTGCAATGTTGCTCGGCGACACTACAGCAGTCACCGAGGCAGGTGAGTCAGTAGGGAATAGGGTATGAGAATCAAGAGCGTCACGATCAAGGACTTCAAGCGTTTCACGGACTTGACTGTCCAAGGCATCCCCGAAACCGTTCGCCTCATAATGCTTGCCGGTCCCAATGGTTCTGGTAAGTCATCATTCTTTGACGCGCTGCACACCTGGCACCGATGGACATCTCAAAAAAGCCCGTCATGGGAAGCCGATTACCATGCCAAAGCTGGCAGGCCTGACCATGGGGGCTGGAACAATAGTCTCTCGACAATTCAGCTTCATGAATCGGGGTACCATCCGACAAAAAAGTCCTTGTACGTGAGGTCGGCCTACCGAAACGATCCTGAATTCAGAATCACCAGGCTTCAGAGACAGGGAGACCTGTTGGACCTAATGCCGTTCGGCCGCATGATTGATAACGACGCAGCAGTTGGAAGGAACTATCAACGGTTGGCCAGTCAGGGTCTAGTCGACCTATACGAAGGCGGGCCAACAACATTCGATGAATACTTAGAGAAGAGTATCGGGGCAGTGAGGGAGCCATTGCTCAGATTGTTCCCAGACCTAGCATTGAACAGTCTGGGGAACCCCTTGGAAAACGGAACCTTTCATTTTTCTAAGGGCACCAGCACAGGATTTGCTTTCATGAACCTGTCGGGAGGAGAGAAGGCAGCTTTTGATCTAATCCTGGATCTTGCTATTGCAAAGCGCTCCTATGACGACACGTTGTTCTGTATCGACGAACCTGAATCTCACATGAACGCCCGACTTCAAGCGGAGTTGCTGTCTGTGCTGTATGAGCTAGTCCCTGAGACTTGTCAACTGATGCTGGCGACTCACTCTATAGGTATGATGCGTCGTGCCCGGGACATAGAAACTCAACACCCCGGAACAGTCGTCTTCCTCGATTTCGGTGATCGCGACTTCGACCAACCTCAAGTGATTGAGCCGACAGTCCCCGATCGAGCGTTCTGGCAGAGGGCTTACGAAGTGGCACTTCACGACCTCGCAGCCCTGCTCACCCCTGAGCGCGTAGTGATCTGCGAAGGCGAGCCGATGAATCGGAATGCCGGACAGAACTACTCCCACGACGCTCGTTGCTATGAGCGTATCTTTCAGGATGAATTTCCAGAAACCCAGTTCATTCCTGGAGGCAGTGCTTCCGAAGTCGCTAGTGATCGGCGAGGCATCGCCTATGCACTTGGTGTGTTGACGCAAGGTACGCAAGTCGTAAGGCTCGTTGACCGCGATTCCTCATCTCCTGACGAAATAGCCGAGTTGATGAGTCTTGGCGTCCGAGTGTTGTCAGGAC
Organism: Dehalococcoidia bacterium; assembly: GCA_965219825.1. Taxonomy (GTDB): domain Bacteria; phylum Chloroflexota; class Dehalococcoidia; order Lucifugimonadales; family JAGWBF01; genus JAGWBG01. Next base: position 983,679 of record OZ244792.1, read on the forward strand.
GCAATCTGGAATCCTACTTGTTCGACGACGAAGTCCTACGGGCACTGACTGATTCAGTAGGGAAGACCGATAAGGCTGATGACCTCTTAGCTGAAAAGCAGCGCATCCTCAGCCAGAGGACTGGAGATGCTCCTGACGACCTAAAGCCGGCCAGTGGTGACATTTACAACGCATGCAAATCCCTACTGGAACTTACCAATCCCGGAAACAACGCCAAGACCTTCATGCGGGACACCCTCGCTCCACTCATCGAGCCCGGGATGGTCGTGTACGACGAACTGAAACGAGACATCTTCGGGTAGGTAGTGCGCACATATGAACATCGAGCAAATTGTAGCCCTGGCCGCATCCGGCGAGTCTGAGACGCTGGAGTTCAAGGAAACGACCGGCACGCGTCGAGAGGCGGCCATGACAGTCTGCGCCTTTCTGAACCAACACGGCGGACAGGTGCTGTTCGGGGCGCTGCTGCACAAGTTAATGACGAGGGGAATTCGGGTAGATAGTCTCAGTCAGGTATTCCACTAAGAGGAGTTACCGTGTTTGATGAACTGCGTCGTGCACTGCGCCGCCTCGAAGATGGGCAGCACGTACCCGTATCTTTGCAATGCGATGATGATGGGTATTTCGACCGAGAATGCCCATCTGAAGAATGCGCGTTCTTGTTCAAAGTCCATTTCGGTGATTGGGGTGAGAAAGTAAGAGAAGTGGCTGGTTGTCCTTTCTGTGGGCACTCCGCCCTCCGAGAGGAGTGGCACACAATGGAACAAACTGAGCACCTCAGGAAGACTGCCATCTCACACGTAAACAAGACTCTTGGCCCAGCATTGCGACGCGACGCTGAGCGGTGGAACAGACGACAACCGCGCAACAGCTTCATAAGCGTCACTATGAAGGTTACAGATGGCCCTAGGCACATTCCAGTTCCTCCTGCAGCAGCTGAACCAATGCGACTTCGAATAACGTGTACTGAGTGTGAATGTCGCTATGCTGTCATTGGAGCCGCGTATTTCTGTCCGGCCTGTGGGCATAGCGATGCAGAAGTGCTGTTCAACCACACAATATCAGGAATTCGAAAATCCCTTGGCGCACTTACCGAGGTAAGTGCCGCGATCTCCGATCCGGATGCTGCAGCAAACACAGTGCGTTCTTTAGTAGAAAACGGGCTCCAATCTGGAGTTACTGCGTTTCAGAGGTACGCTGAGGCCCTCTATTCGCGACTTGTAGCTGGTCCTAAGCCTCGTCGAAACGCCTTCCAAAACCTCGCAGAGGGTAGCGAGCTTTGGCACAACGCCACAAGAAAGAAATACTCTGACTATCTTGCCCATTCGGACATGATGGAGTTGAAGCGAGCATTTCAACAGCGTCATCTTCTTGCCCACACGCAAGGGATCGTTGATCAAGATTACATCACACGCAGCAATGACACATCCCAACGAGCGGGGCAACGATTGGTAATTCGCGAGTCTACTGTTCATCACTACCTGGACATCATTGAGAAACTTGCGGTGGGCCTTCTGGAAACCACAAGAGCATGTCTTCGCCAATCGTCAAATCAAGATTCGCGGGTGGCCGATGACGCTTGACCGAATCGCTGCCCTAGCCGCATCCAGGGAGTCCGAGACGCTGGAGTTCAAGGCCACGACCGGGACGCGCCGAGAAGCAACCATGGCGGTGTGCGCCTTCCTGAACCAGGGCGGCGGGCAGGTGTTGTTCGGTGTCACGCCGGACGGAACTGTGGTGGGCCAGCAGGTCAGCGAGCGCACCATCGAGGAGTTGAGCGCCGAGCTTCGGCAGATCGACCCTCCAGCGTTCCCCACGGTCGAGCGAGTTGCCGTGGACGGCGGCCGTGAGGTCATCATCGTCAGCACTGGCCAAGGAGCGTCGAGGCCGTACTCCTACCGCGGCACCGCCTACCGCCGCGTCGGGAACACTACCCTCTCCATGTCCGCCGACGAGTACAACCGGATGCTCTTCGAGCGAATGCACAGCGAGCTGCGCTGGGAGAATCAGCCCGCCGTCGGGTGGTCCGTCGACGACCTTGACGCGGCTGAGATTCGACGGACGGTCGCTGAGGCGGTCCGGCGCGGACGGCTGGAGGAGCCTGTAAGTGGCGAGCCGTCCGACCTGCTGCGCGGTCTCGGCCTACTGCGCGATGGTGTGCTACTGCGGGCCGCGGCGGTGCTGTTCGGCAGCACGGAGCGGCTGGAGTTTGAGATGCCGCAATGCCTCCTGCGCGTCGCCCGTTTCCGAGGACTCGACCGGATGGAGTTCCTAGACAACCGCCAGTTCAACGGCAACGCCTTCACACTCCTGGCGAACGCGGAGCGCTTTCTGCGCGACACCCTGCCCATCGCCGGGCGGTTCAAGCAGGACCGATTCGAGCGGATCGACGAGCCTCTGTACCCGCCACTCGCCACTCGCGAGGCGCTGGCCAATGCTCTGTGCCACCGCGACTACTCCATTGGAGGCGGTTCGGTTGGTATAGCGGTCTACGACGACCGCCTTGAGGTCACATCCTCCGGATCGCTGCACTTCGGCTTGACGCCGGAGAAGCTATTTGGCCCACATGAGTCGCGCCCGTGGAACCCGTTGATCGCCCGGACTTTCTACCGGCGCGGGATCATTGAGGAGTGGGGAAGTGGGACGTTGAAGATAGCCGAGCTGACGAGCAGCGCAGGGCTTCCGGTCCCGGAGATCGAGGATGACGGCGGGGCCGTCACCGTGCGCTTCCGGCATGGTCGGTTCGTTCCAAAGCCTACAACCAGTGGCGTGAGCGGGCCTGAAGAACGACGGGAGACGATACTCGCGCTGCTGGAAGGCGTGGAGGACGGCTTGACGCGCCAAGAGCTTCACGCGCGTCTGGGTCCCGAGGTCAGCGAACGGCAGGTACGAAGGGCACTAAGTGAATTGAAGAACGGAGGGTTGGTCGTGTCCACGAATCGCGGCCCGTTGACACGCTGGAGGAGAGAGGCGCGATAGGGGGCAGATATGAGTCAGATAGGGGCGCGATAGCGGTCAGATAGAGCCCTGTGGGAAGGGGATCAAGGCAGCGAATAGATCCCTTGGGGTCCAAGGGAGTCCAATAGACCGCTATTGGACTCGATGTTGACGGCGTTGGGGGCGTGATTGCGGTCAGATAGGGGCGCGATAGGGGTCAGACCATGACCGAGTCGAAGATCACAGAAGCAGGCAGCGTCCAGTTTCCGATGGTCCGCCATGCGGCGGAGATCGGCTGGGCACCTTTGCCGCCGTCAGACGCCCTTGCCATGCGAGGGGGCGAGGCCGGGCTGCTGTTTCGCGGCGTGCTGGAAGAGGCGCTGCATCGCTTCAACTCCTGGATGACGGCCGATGCCGTCCGGTCAGTGGTAGAGAACATCCAGGCACTTCCAACGACGATTGAGGGCAACCGGCAGATGCTCGCCTGGCTGCGTGGCGAGCGGCAGTGGTACGACGAGGCCGAGCAGCGCCACCGGCAGGTCAGGCTTATCGACTTCGACGAACCGGTCGCCAACGTCCTGCAAGTGACCTGGGAGTGGCGGCTCAAGCCTCCGGCCCGCAAGGGCAACCGCGCCGACGTGATGTTTGTGGTCAACGGCGTGCCGGTCGCCATCGTCGAGCACAAGAACCCGACGGACGCCGACGCCATCGAGCGGGGCGTCATGCAGCTACACCGCTACGAGATCGAGACACCCGAGCTGGTGGGCGCGGCGCAGCTCTTCAACGTGACCCATCTCCTCGACTACTGGTACGGCGTCACTTGGAACCTGTCGCGCCGCTACATGGCGCGGTGGAAGGAGCCCCAAGAAGAGAGCTACCGCTTCGCCGTCCAGTCTTTCTTCGAACCGATGGACTTTCTGCGCACCCTGCGCGACTGGGTTCTCTTCTATGTCGAGGATGGCGAGACGCGGAAGACCGTGCTGCGCCAGCACCAGCGCCGCGCAGTGGACCGCATCGTCGAACGCTGCGCCGAGACGGAGAGACACAGGGGCCTCGTATGGCACACCCAGGGGGCCGGCAAGACCTTCACACTGCTCACCGCCGCCCGCCTGGTCCTGGAGGCCAAGGAGGAGTTCCGCAACCCGACGGTGGTCGTCGTAGTGGACCGAACGGAGCTGGAGGGCCAACTCGCGGGCTGGGTCGAGCGGCTGCTCGGCGAGATGCAGCAGCAGGACATCGCCGTCTGGCGCGCCAGCTCGAAGGAACAACTGCGAGAGCTGCTGGCCACTGATAGGAGAGGGCTGATCATCTCGATGATCCACAAGTTCGAGGGCATCGAGAAGGACGCCAACGCCCGCGACAACATCTACGTGTTCATCGACGAAGCCCACCGCTCCGTCGCCAGAGAGCTTGGCACGTACCTGATGGCCGCACTGCCGAACTCGACCATCGTCGGCTTCACCGGCACGCCCATCGCGCGAACGGAGCACGGCGAGGGCACTTTCAAGATATTCGGGGCCGACGACGAGCAGGGCTACCTGGACAAGTACTCGATAGCCGAGTCCATCGAGGACGAGACAACGCTGCCCATCCGCCACATGATGGCGCCCAGCGAAATGACCGTGCCTGCCGAACAGCTTGACCGCGAGTTCTTTGCCCTTGCCGCAATGGAGGGCGTCACTGACGTCGATGAGCTCAACCGCGTGCTGGACCGGGCCGTAGGCTTGCGTACCTTCCTCACAGGCGACGACCGCATCGAGAAGGTCTCGACGTTCGTTGCCAAGCACTTCCAGGAGAACGTGCTGCCCCTCGGATTCAAGGGGTTCCTGGTGGCAGTCAACCGGGAAGCCTGCGCCAAGTACAAGCGGGCCCTTGACAAGCTGCTGCCACCAAAATGGACCGTGCCGGTGTACTCGGAGAATTCCAATGACGTCGTGGAGAGGCCCCTCGTTGCCGAGCTTCAACTTTCGGAGGAGCGGGAGAAGGACGTTCGCCTGATGTTCAAGAAGGCGAGTGAGGACCCGAAGCTGCTCATCGTCACCGATAAGCTGCTGACTGGCTTCGACGCGCCGTTGCTGTACTGCATGTACCTGGACAAGCCGATGCGTGACCACGTCTTGCTACAGGCGATTGCGCGAGTGAACCGTCCTTACGTGGACGGGACAGGCATCAGCAAGTCCATCGGACTCGTCGTGGACTTCGTGGGCGTGCTGCGCGAGCTGAGGAAGGCGCTGCAGTTCGACTCCTCCGACGTGAGCGGCGTCATTGAGGACCTCGACCTGCTGATGCACGACTTCCAAGACAAGATTGCCGAGGCGAAGGCAATCTACCTGGACAATGCGGATGGCGGCAGAGTAGCCGAGACGCGAGCAGCCTATGCCACTACTGGCGGAAGCGCAGACCAACGCTTGGAGCAGATTGTGTACACGCGCTTTCTCGATCCCGATACCCGCAAGGGGTTCTTCTCGACCTACAAGGAGATAGAGGCGTTGTGGGAGATACTTTCGCCATCGGCTGAGCTGCGCGACCACATCGACACTTTCAGGCACCTCACCCAGCTCTATGCCGTAGTCCGCAACGCCTACGCCGACCGACCGAACTTCGAAGCGGATCTGGCTCACAAGACCCGGCGACTCGTCGAAGAATCGGCTGCGATGCATGGCTTGGGCAACCTGACCAAATCTGTGACCTTCGACCTTCGCACCCTCACTGCTCTGCGGAAGCAGTCCGGTTCCGACGAAGCCAAGGTGTTCAACCTGGTGCGCGGCCTCCAAGCGGAGGTAGAGAGCGAGCCAGGGCTGGAGTCCGTGCTGCGGCCTCTCAAGGAACGCGCAGAGTCCGTGCTTAAAGACCTTGAAGGGCGCGCGACTTCCGGACTGGCGGCATTGGACATGCTTGAGGCTCTTGCCAAAGAGAAGGAGGCCGCCGTCGCCGCCGCGAGGGACAGCACACTCCCTCCAAGAGCTTTCGGGGTGTACTGGACGCTGAAGGACGACGCTGCCCTCCACGCCGCTGGTGTGAGCGCGATGGGGTTTGCAGAAGAAGCCCAAGCGCTTGTGGAACGCTTTCCCAACGCCGCCGTGAACGCCGACGAGCAACGACGGCTTAGGACTTCACTGTACAACCCATTGCTGAGGGTGGCGGGCCGTGAGCGAGGCCGGATCGTGGACCAAACCCTGGCGATACTGCTGAGCGGGGACGCCGATGTCGAGGCGTGACGACAGATCATGGGGACTGCGGCAACGGGTGGAGTATTGGGCGGAGCGCCTCCGCGTCCCTGCGCCGCGCATGCGAGTCAGGGATATGACCCGCAAGTGGGGTTCCTGCTCGACGGCCGGCACGATTACCCTCGCGACCGATCTGGGCAACCAGGATGTCGGGTTCCAGAACTTCGTTATCGCGCATGAGTTGCTCCACCTACGCGTACCGAACCATGGGAAGCTCTTCAAGGCGCTCATGACAGCGCACGTGCCCGATTGGAAAACCTACGATGTGGACAGAAAAGGTCGCCACGCGGTGTGTCCGTCAGGACGAACAAGGGTAGTGTCATGATGAACGATCCGAATGCTTGGGGCGAATAGCGCAGCCCCCGCGCCACACCTAGGTCCTGATTGAACGCGTTGCAACGGTGAGAATCTTGGACATCGCTGACGGGCTGAATAAACTCTCCGTTGGCTAGAAGGAGATTGCATGCCGGGTGATATAGAACCAAGCAATACCGACGAGATCGACGTGTTCATATCCCATGCCACGGAGGACAAGGACTTTGCCAGCCCCCTTGCACACCAACTCCGCTCGGCAGGATTGAGGGTTTGGTTTGATGAGTTTGAACTTGGCATCGGGGACAGTCTTAACGAGAAAATCAACTATGGCCTGTCTCGAAGTCGCTACGGGGTGGTGGTCATCTCGCCAACATTCTTTAGGAAACACTGGACCCAGCTTGAAATGAACGGCTTCGTCGCTCGTCAGACAGCCGGGAATCGAGTCATCCTACCAATCTGGCATAGGATTACCAAGAACGAGATCATCGAGCAGGCTCCTCCGTTGGCAGACATAGTTGCACTAAACTCATCGATTCAAAGCATGGAGGAGATAGTCGGCGAAATCGTGGAGAAGGTGAAGGACAGGGGATCGCCCAACGTCAGTCCCCAGATGCCATCTGTGACAATCCGTAACACTGGCCCTACCTTCGCTGTCTTCTACATTGCCCAAGTCAAGGCAGCAGAGCTTCCCCGGGGAGAAAAGCCTGAGCCTTCGTTCTCTGCCTTTGAATTCCCTCCGACTGGCTGGGTGTCTGTGGTGACCGAAGACGAAGAGCTTGAGTATATCTTGGAGGGGATGACCCTTCGGGTGAGACTTGATTGGGGCAACCAATGGTCGGGTGATGAATACCTTGCTCATCAGCTGATGTCTGGAGACCAGCCATTTGCCCTGACGCTCCGCCCGAGCACTGGAGCCCAAATCCATTTGCCGTCCGTCATCAACACCTCGCCGCCCAGAGGATTGATTAGCTCAAGCCGATCTGGATGGATGATTTTCCAGCTTCAGCAATAGCTGTCGAGTGATCGAACCTAACCGGCCCCGCAAGGAAGTCCGCCCTCTGGTTTCCCTCCGCGAGCTACTGGGCACGATCAGCAGCGGACGTAGCTGAACCCCCCAAGAGGTCCTCCTCAGAGTCCGCTCCGGGCGTATGGCTGTCGTCAGGCATGGGAACGGTGTAGCGGATCGCGGCCCTGCCGGGCGTGACCACCGTCTCCTTCCCGAAGGTCTCGATGAAGGCCCTGCTCTCGTGCAACTTGTTTGTGGTGGAGGTTTTGGATCTAGACGGTCAAGCAACAGCAGTGGTGCCCCTGAAGGCCCTAGCGGTGGTCCTCCCCAACGCATCACAATGTTCGTGGTCTCAAGCTGCCAGGCCACATCTTGAAGACGGTGCCAGCTACCGTCCACGGTGGTCCCACTCGTGCATACGGGCTGGGCCAGCTTAGATCCAGACGGGGTAGCAGGGTGCGGCGCCTAGTTGCCCGCTACGCCCGTCCCAACGGCCTGCCGGAGAGGTTGGGGCCGTTGGGACGGGCGCGCTCCTGTCCAAAAATCCGAACTCGTTTGAATAGTCCCTAACCGACCGCCCACGAGTACCTCAGGTTTCCGTGTCTGTCGTGTCCGGCGGATGAAAAGACCCTAATCCTCTGTTGGGAGCGAGTCTACGAGTAGTGCAATCCAATCGCGTCATCAGCCACTGCAGGCGGTGCCACGGCCAGGGATGTTTCCGGCTAGCGGCGGCTAGACGACCGACTTGGTCTTCGAGGGGCGGTGGGGCATTGCCCTCACTGATCGCTACCGGGGACCGGCTGAGCTTAGCGATGGATTGGGATATGGTGGCGGCTCTCGCCGCCCGTGACGAGAAGGCTGAGGCTCCCTCGTAGCGACTGGTTCGGCCTCTCGACGTTGATCTACTTGGAGGCTTCGTGGTAGCCTTGATCTACCACCCCTATCTCTTCGGCGGTAGGGTCAGACCGCCCCCTCAGGGCGGTCTCTGTCTTTGTTGGGGAGTAGAGATTGATCAACAACGTCAAAATGGACGGCTTCAATCTCTGCTGCCCCGCCCTCAAGGACAGGCCGCCAGGACCGGGGAGTACCACCCGCGCTGACTGGCTCAGCCTGCTGTTCCCGTCTCCAAGGCGAGCGCCCTTCAAGGGACTCTACGGACGCGGACTGGAATCCCCATAGGCCCACTCGTTAATCCGGGCTGGGCTCCGCCAGTTCAGATCCGGACGGGGTAGCAGGGTTCAGTGCCTAGGTTGCGCGCCAGGCCTGGTCTCAGCGGTCGCACCCTGCTCGGGAGGGCTGTTGTGGGGCATGCTACTGTCTAACAATCTGACCTGGCTTGAACGGACCCAAACCGACCACCCACGAACACTTAAGCTTTCCGTGTCGATTGAGTCCGTCAAATGAAGGTTCTTGATTTTGTCAAGTTTGGTGGGCCTAAGTGGATAGTAGGTGGAACAATCTTCGAGATGTGGCTGGGGGCTCTGTGAACCTTGCCACAGCGATCCTTACGGGGAGTTCGAGGCTCTTCGGGTGGGCCTATTTTGACGATAGACAAACCACCTTCGAGATGTGGTTGGGCCTGGGATGCTCACCCAGGTCTCCCAAGCAATGATTGTGGAAAGCTCTCTATGGTGCGTCAAGGGCGGAGGGGAGGTGTTGGCAAGGTACTCTTGGGCGGCAGGCCTGAGCAACTCTGGATAAGCGATGAGGCTGAAGACGTAGCTTCACCACTTGGCCAAGATTGGCACCAACTATCTCAGTGATATTGTCCACGGTCATCACGTCTTCCCTATTTCCGCGATAAGCAGCCTGGTAGCACCTGGGAGATTTCGCCGCACCACTAGCTCATCGCAAAGCAGCACTGAGACCGAAGGACAGGATTCCCTGACTTCTCTTAGCGCATCATTGGGCGGGGTGTCAGGTGTAAGCGGCCCATGCAGACCAATTATGAATTCGTGACCGTCAGCCCGCTTCACGTAAATGGGAGCTGTCACTGTACCAAGGCCAGACAATGCCATGATGTGATGCCTTTCAACGGCAACACCGTCAAGATCCTGCCTGCGGAGATCTTCGAAGAGCAAGGTAGTGGAAGATTCAATCCGTCCGGAATCCATTGTCGGGTCGCTTCCGTGAATGAGGAATCTCAAGAGACTCGCGCCTAAATGGCGATCCAGAAGATCATGCTCGAACTTGTTCTTGTAACTTCGCAAGCAGCGGTAGCACGATCGGTCACAATCATCGGGACACTCCTCCAGGATCTGCAGGGCCTCCTCAAAAACGGCCAGCCCTAACTCGCCGACCTGCTTAGCAAAACCGGCGCCACCCGGCAAGGTGTCATAGAGGAATATCTCTGCCTGGCGACCTTCACGCCCAGGGGCCGTGAGCGCTGGCCGGTACTCGGCCTGCAACTCGTTGGTCTCCAGTTCCAGGCTCCTGCATGCGGCCTTGGTCAGCGCTTCGCTAATCGTTCGCAGCGCAACATCGGTCGCCAACAACCCAGGACGCAGGGTTATTGGATGATCAACACTGATGGACACAAGGAGCACATCGCTAACGAAGTCCGTTCCGAGTACCAACCCCGTGGTTGCACCACCACCTGGACAATTTGCCTCCCTTAGGTCCGGATAGGGCTTACGATGCGCTCCACGGACTTCTCCCGTGCGCAACGTAGTCGGCTCGATTAGGCCGCATTTCGTGCAGTAGGCGTAACCCTCATCACGAGGACCACGATTTGTAACCAGTAAGTATTGCCGCGCGTGATGCATTCGGAGGGATTCGTTCAACTCCCTCCATCCCGCCGGATCAGAGGGAGTAGGCATCGTCAGCTTGGCGCGTGTGGCATAACTCCGCGCGGGCTGATCGTCTGGTGACGTGCCTTCTTCCTTGCTCACCGGATGCGCAAACCCAGGTGGGCGCAACCAGTTTGTCGCCGGACCGAATGTGCCCACACCGCCGCACCCGGCGCAATCCTTTGTCTCGCCCAGCTTCCCGTTCTCAATTGATGTCGTCAGAGCGTAGTGGCAGTCTCTACACTCAGAGTAGAGTTTCCGGGTCTGCCAGGCACGGTACCGATCGCTTGGCATTGGCGAATAGACCGCTCCAGACATCCAAAGCTTGCTGTCAATCCACACCTCTTTGCCAGGTGCGTATTGTGAGAGTGCTACGGGAAGCCCTTGCGACGGCGTGAAGCGAAAGGCTGGGCGATAGCGTGTGGACCGGTCCTGGTCGAAGACGTGAAATGCAGCGACATCTGTCGGAAAGGCGTACCTTGGGAGCACTGCCTTGTAAAGGAGGCGGTCAAGGAGATTCTCAGAGGCAGGGTCCCGACCGGGCACCTCTTCGCCTTGCTCCTCCTGTGTTTCGATGGCGATCAACTCTTCCGGACCGTCTGTCCTGCCACTTCCGTCCGGAATGCTGGATACGAATTCAATGGCATCGTCGATAGGCCGTAGAGTTCCCTCTATGAGTCGATCCAGAAGAGATTGGCGGTCTATGGAATCTATCTCCGTCGGAAGCCATGCTGCGACATCTTCTTTCAGCGCGGTCTCATTCGAACGCAGCCACTGTTCCAAATCAACACGATTAAGCACCTTCTCCCGGTTCTTGAAGTCCTCCACGGTTCCAAGGACGGCGAACAAGTGCGGCTGAGCCGCCGGCTCAATCTCCGGGAGTTTTGAATCGTGATACCGTTGCAGCAAAAACGCCGTGACATGCCGCCGGGCGATCTCAGGATTGTCGAGGGTAAGGGTCGGATCATTGACCGCGCCTCGAATCATCTGGTCAGGATGTTGGAAATAGTGCTCGTCATGACTATCAGCGCTGCCGAATGCAGTTACCGTGGCAACGGCGTTTCCACGCCGCCCGGCTCGGCCAGCGCGCTGCTGATAGTTCGCCCGAGCTGGAGGCATATTTCGGAGCGACACTCCAGAAAGCGCGCCGATGTCGATGCCGACCTCCATTGTTGTCGTACAGGAGAGAACGTCGATCGCCGGACGCTCTAGGCCAGTATTTCCTGGCCCCAAGTCCACGTCTTGGAAGAGAAGCTCGTACGCCTCAGCCTTCGAAAAAATCTCGTTAGCCTGTGCAGAGTTGATCTGCGCAGTGTGTTCCGCCGCAATGAGGGCCATCGGAGGTGTAGGTGGTTCCCTTAGCGCATCCAACGTACTCGCCCGGTAGTACCCCTTCCGAGCCACAAATACAGGATCCGTACTCGGGTCGATGGGTGCAGCGGCGTCGTAGCCGCAGTTGACACAGGTAGTTCGTCCAGGGAGGGGGCGCTGTGCCGTTCGGCAGGTCTGGCAGTAGGCCCAGACGCCACCGATCTCCAGGGACAACTCTCTTCCCTTTAGCCGGTACATACCTACCCCAGTTTGTTCTGCAAATAGCTCCAACAATCGCGGCAGCCATTCTTTATCGAATAGTGCACGCGCGGCCCTATCGCTCAGAAGCCGCTGCATATCCATGAACTTTCCTGACCGAGGACGGACATCTCTGAGCCACCTTGCGGGCGGCATACTATTCAGCCAGATTCCCGATCGCCTCCAGCAACGTAGCCAAGCACGTGCCAGCGCGAGCTTTTCGTCAGGCGACTGCGCGTAATCCGGTATGTCGGGCAGAGCAGAAATCTTGGAGGAGTGCTCCGAGCGCTCGATAAGTGAAGCAAGGGCAAGCGACTCCAAGCCGTAATATCGGTCGCCAATTGAATTGGTGATCGCTTTAAGGAGCGACTCCGGCGGAGTGGTGCCCCTAATGTTCACTAGTAACTGCAATAGTGCTGAGTCATTCTGGAGAACACCATCGCTGACCGCCCGGCCAACGACCTTTTCGTCTTGGAAACTCTCGCCGACCCTCAACTCGGGCCGAAGCCGGACGCGCAAATCCTTAGCTGCAATCAACACTCCCAAGTAGAGGTCCTCAAGAGACAGCAGACTGGCAACTACAGGCGAGCGCGCCAAAGTGGCGTATCCGTAGACAATCAACGGCCTAAGAGCGTCCTGAATTGAGTATGTCTGGAGGTTTGGAGCCAGACGCGCTGCCGTTTGCCGGGAATCGGAGAATATGAGGACCTTCCTGCCTCTCAGGGGCGCTAGTTCCGTCGCCTGGACCGGGCCGGGTGGTTGAACCTGGATCTGCCTTGCAATCAACGCTTCGAATGGTTGGTCACCTTTGGTCTGATGGTCCTGCACAGACGAGCGGCCATACCCAGCACTCTCGCCACAAACGGCACAGGGCTTGAACTCGCCGAGCGTCGCGGCACTTGGTTCTTCATCGGTCTCGCGTGGTCCCGCGCGGTTCGTGCGGAGGTAGACCTGACGATTCCGAGGCCCCAACTGCCGGGGATTCAACCGCCCGGTGACTAGATCGTACTCCGCAGGTTCAACCTCGTCGGAGAAGACCGGATTCTCCAAAAGCAGGTCAACAGGAGCAAGTTCGTCAAACTGCCCAGTCAGCGTTCGGAGCGCCCCGCCTGGCTCCGGCCAAAGAAAATCGGGATCCTCGACTTCGTCGGTATAGGCCCTAGCATAGGCTGTACCGCAGTTGCGGCATGTATAGAGTTCAAGGACCCTGGCTCCGCAGCCACACATGTCCCGTGGCTGACTGAAAAGTCTGCCAGAAGGTCCGCCCCGTTGCTCTGCCGGCAACTCCACGCATTGTGGGTCCATGCAGACCCAGAGTCCGGCGAGTCCCCTGTGGAAGGAGTGCACTCTACAGGGCAGCAAACCCGGCTGAGTTAAGTCGGGCTTCGCCATGCTGGCAAGGGCAACCAAATTTGTAACCGCCCTCGTCGCGACATCAGGTGGGACATCGTCGAACAGCATTTCATGAAGCGAGCCGACCGGCTGGGCCTCGTTCATCGTTAGGTTGATAAGGTTCGCCATAGGAGGGAAGGAGACCAGGGCATCGTAAAGTGCCAGGTGCAGTTTCCACGGCGGCTCAATCCTCCGGTATCGTAAGAATTCTGCAATTTGCGTGAGCCGATCATCGTCGGTCTCAGAATCGTAAAAGGTTTGCAACTCTATTGCCTCTAGGGCAAGGGCGTCTTGGAGCGTACCTTTGGCGGCACCAGAGCGGAGCAGGAGGTCTCCCTGTACTTCCCTGAAGTCAGCCATGTCCTTGCCGGTGAGCTGCGCCGCAAACTTCACGGCATAGTCTGGGTCTTGCATGCTAGCGCTGGTGCAGATGACCTGTAGGCGTTCAGGCGGAATACCCAGCCGCGTGCAGAGACGGCGGATTAGGAGAGCCACCTCTGCACCCGCGGCGCCCCGATAGAGGTGCGCCTCGTCAATGACAAGTAAGAAGCGCTCATCCGGATTCGCGCTAAGCCAATCGCGCGTTTGGTCAAAGATCGGTCGCTCAAGGGGGCGCATCAACATGTACTCAAGCATTGAGTAGTTTGTCACCAAGACGTCAGGCGGAGCTTCCTGCACTTCGTGTCGCGTGAACAATTCCGGGTCCTCAGGAAGCGTCACGCATCTCAGGAATTCGCCGGTCTTCGAGTGCTGCCATCGCGTGCCGCTCCTGCCATACCAGCCGATCAAATCCGGTTTGGCGGGCCACTTCCCCCGCCTTTTCAGCTCTGCAACCAGCGCCGCTGCGGCAGCTTGCTGAGGGGACGCGGGTCCCTGAGCGAATTCCAAGTTACGCACATAGTAATCCCTGATCGGGGCCAGCCTATCCTGGTCCTTCTTGGCATCGCGGACTCCAGGATAGAGTGTTCGGCTGGTATATCTTGCGAATCGCGCCGGCCTCCCGGTCCAGCTAATAAACCTTTCGACGACCCGTGGATCGGCGAACAGGAGTCGGAGCCGACCAAGTTGATCGTTTACGAGCGCGTTCATTGGGTAAAGCACCATCGCGCGCACAGCCGGTGTTTCTCCAAAGGTCGGACCCTTCCTCTTCGCCTCCGAAGCGAGCTTACCGAGTATGGGCAAAAGAAAGCACTCTGTTTTGCCAGACCCGGTACCGGTCATGACTACCAAGCTTCGGCCGTCGACGAGCGAGAGCTTTGCGGACTCAGCCTGGTGATCATAGGGTGGGTCGTGAATGAGTAGGTCCAAATCGCCTTCCACCTTCGAGACGGCCGTGAAAACATCTAGAGCAGCCGCGTTGAGTCCGAGATCCCGAAACGCCATTCCCGGCTTGTAACGAGGCGTGCTTTCCAAGTACGGGTGCTGGTGAATCACACCTGGCTCTCGGAGAATTTGCCGTCGTTGAGCAACGAGAGTCGGGTGACTCACGTGATACGTTGCTTCGATGTAGTCCCGCAGCGCGTTATGTAGCTGCTGGACAGTCTCACCTATTGTTAGCGACATCACTCACTCCTCTGCAAGGGTACTCTACGACTCTCCCAATTCTTTGAGCCATAGCGTTTCACGAAGATAGCGCATCTCTTCGGCCAACTCAGCCTCGGCCAGCCGATAGGCGAAAAGGCAGCCGGAGCTTGAAACCGGCTCGCCAACCGCGTCCCACCTGCGCTGAGCCCACATGGGGACGGGCGAGAAGAACTGGATTACGCGTGTTCCTTCTGGCCCCGGTTGCAGTCTGACTCGCTGGGCATCCCCTCGTTGTTCGTCGATAGCCATTTGGAGACGCCATGCCTCGTCACATCCACGCCATCGGCTACCCGCAAGCGGAAAGTCAATTAGCCGTTCGGGATTGCCGTCACGCAGTTCCATGTAACACCATAAGTCAGCGCCGTAGGCTTGACTGCGGCGCGCCACGAACCGTCCGGCCTGGGAGCGTGCCTCCGTCCATCGCCCGCGGTAGTAACGGACGGGGCGTTCAGGATCCAGTAGAGATAGACCAGGCACGTCGCGCGATGGCTGCACGGAGTCAAGTAGGCGGTCCAAACGCGACAGATGTTGGGCCGGAGTCTCCTCTTCAGGCGCTAGCAGCCATCGGTCATAGCCAGCGTCGATAAGCCCAAGTTCATTGAGATCGGCGGGTAAGTCCTCTCCTGGAACCGGATATAGACGTCGCAAGTGGTTTATGTATTCGATGCGTGACGCAAGATCATCAGGAAGCCCGTGGAATTGATTCGACGAGATCCCCAGTAAGATTATTGTGCCACTCTCGCGCGCGACAAAGCTGGCAGGGGCCGCGTATAAGAGCGATGTCGTTCCGTGCGCCGCATCTTCTTCAATATCACGGTGCTCAAGGAAATCGCCGTGCGCGACCATGGCGTCAAGCGTCTCCTCAACTAAACCTTTCACCGCTTCGATGTCCCCCACGAGCCCGCGTAACGGGCGCACGACTCCACGAACTAGCGTCGATGGTGCGCAGGGGCAGAGAAAGCATGCCACCCTCCTCAGCGCTGCGGCGACAGCCTCGACCGACGTGAGATCCAAAGCAGTCGGATCAAGCCCCAGTTGGGCGACCTTGCTGGCGTGAACTTCCATGTTGGTCAAGCGTCTCAGCTCCATCTCCAACCTCCATAAAGCTCCCCAGACACAGATCCAGGCTGAAGATAACAATCCGTCGCGATGACAAGGAACCTAGCGGCTTTTGCCAGAGTCGTTGTGTCCAGAAGACGAGTAAGACCGCTATGGAGATGCCTCCCTGCCCAAGTTTCGGCGCTAGCAGGATCACTTGCGAGTCTCAGCGAGAATTCTGTGAGCCATGCAGGAGCATCGACATCGGCGGACGCCTGAGAGTTCGTTGTCGCCCCGCGAAGCCTATTGGCTACTGGCGCAGAACTCAGTAGACGATACTCGACTGCGAGTGAAGCGAGCCTACGAATGCGGTCGCTATGTGTACCGTGCGCTATGGCTTCGGCATCGCGGAAGAGAGTAGCGCCTACGCCCGCCTCCAACGAATTCCTGGACACTGCGCCAGAGAGTGTTTCGAGCGCTCTAGGGTTGTCGCTCGAAGAGAACTCTTTCTCTGCTTTTGCCCAATTCTCTCCGCATAGGAGACGAAATAGTTCGGCTACAAGCGTAAGCATGATATCCCGCTGGCGTATCGCTGATAACAGATCGCCAGCCAGTCTAGCCTGACCCCATTGACTTGCAAATCCAATTGTTTTGAGGACGGACTCAATTGAGCGATCCTGTCGCTCGACGTTCGGTATGAATCTCAGTTCCTTTAACCCAAGACCATGAAGGGCAGGAGGCACAATGACCGTGGTCCTCAAACCTTCTGTTTGCGCGATGTACATTCCGCCAGAAGCCGGGACTTGATACTCAGAGTCGAATGCGAGTGCTTCTTCAACGCATGGAGTCTCAAAGGCCGCGCGGCTGACCAGAGGCAGGTCCGTCCGTCCCCTGTCGTCATATAATCGCAGAACGTGACCGTTGCCATGCCGCCTGACAGCCCAGCGGAGAGGTGTGAAGGCTCGCTCACAGCGGACGGTGAACGCCCCAGTTCGTCGGCGCTAAAAGCCAGCGTACAGATGCGGGCTCTGTCGTAGGCTTCTTGCGCGCTCCTCCTCTCTTGGAAGTGTTCCCTGAACTGGCCTCGCCAATCGTCTGAGGTGAAGGGCGCACTAATCGGAGGGAGTCGCTGGGCAAGGATCGCAGCTCCGCCATCCCGTTCAAAAAGCGACACGGTGCATTCGACATCGCGACCGTTCGGCCCCCGAAGTGAGAGGTCGGCTCTCCCCTCCCAGAGTTGCTCCAGCGTGGGCGATACAGGGTCCATATGCACGGACAGTGGCCCAAGAGGGTTGACTGTCGGTGACTGAGGCCGCTCTTCGCGAATGCGCACCACGACGTCCAGGTCGCCGAGTTGTTCCGGCTGTCCTGTCGCCATGCTCCGGGCAGAGAAGTGCAGCCTATGAACACCTACCGGCAGTTGGGGACATTCGACGAAAACTGGTTCCCCAGGTATCACTGATGTCAACTCGAGGGAGCTATGAGTACTGGTACCCATTGAGACACTAAGGGACGCCAAAGGATGATCCGTTAGAATTGCAAGACACGGGGCCTCGGATGCCAGCCACTCTCCGTATCCCTCTCCATCCCAGGCAACGGGGGCTAATCCGGCAGGCCAGACCTCGACAGTCCTTGCTTGCCCGAGTCCAAGGTTTCGAAGCAATTCTTCCCAATCCGAGGTGAGCGCTTGTGGCAGGTTCACTAAGACGCCTTCAACTCCCTCGCACGTTATGTCTATTGGAGTGGTCTGCTCATCCGACCTTACGGGCCCATCGGTGTTGACCAGTATGTACTGCTCGCCAGGTCGGACTCTCAGGTTCCTGCATTCGTATGCAAGCCCGTCGGAGGCGATTCTAAACAGCCATTTGGGGCCGGGGCGGAGGAGACATTCCGTACGGAGAAGGAAGTCGAGCTGTGACTCTGGCTGCTCGAATTGCAACAGAACCTCATCAGAACGCGGCCACCGGGCGAGCATGATACGCTGCGCGCCATGTAGGAGCCGTCCCCGTGCGAGGGGCCGTCCCGAAGAACCAGCGACTGTACAACGGGATCCTGATAGCCTCTCTTTAGTTTGGGGGAATCGTAAGAGTAAATGAGATAAGTCGGGGATCTCTAGCGACACGTCCCATGAGCCGCCGAGTGAGCCTGTTGGTCGAAGTACGAGTCGGGGTTCCATGCCGAGTGCAGCGACCTCAGCTCGGGCTTCATCCAAGCGACTGATGTTGGAGGGTTTCGTGTCTCGCTCCAACAAGCCCAAGCCACGGACTTTCACACGTTCCCCTGCTGATTGGCGTGCGCTCCGCAACCACTCGCGCGCCTGACGCTCGTGGTCCACATCCGCCCCGATTCTTCTAAGTGTCACAGCATGTATGAGATTGCTCGTGCCGAACTCACCTTGCAGGAGAAGAGCAGCCGCGATCTGACCCACAAGCTGTTTTTCCTGCGCAAAGTTTTGGAAACGCGATGTCGCGTTCCAACTTCGTGCGGCAATGAGATCGCCGAGCGATTCTGGGGATGCAAGGACATCTCCAGAATAGGAATACCTCAACTCGTAGAGGGTTCGTGCCAGCTGTAGTTGCAGGTCCTTGGGGAGGATTGCATGCGTGATCGGCCAGCAGATGATTGAGAAATGCTCAGCCCACACACCAGACGGCACCGCGCCCCCGAAATCCTTATGAAACTGAAAATAGAAATCCCGAATCCGGTAGCGATCTCCGTTCTGAACCCAACCGGGAGTCTCTCGCTCGAAGGTTTGCCAGTATTCGTCGCCAGAGTATCGGTACCCTAACTCTGACGAATAGACGATCCAAACCAGGGCGTGAGCCCGTGATGGCCGCCGATAGGCAATGTCAACCCGCACCGCATCCTCGAGGGCTTGTACTTCTGATGGGTCAAGGCCATGCTCAAGGCCGAAGACCGGTCGTTCAAGGCCATCTCTTAGTCGACTCTCGCGAAGTGCTGCGAAGTGCGTTGCCAAGCGAGCCTGCCAGTCTATCAGTTCCCTTTCGGTCACCATGATGATCCAGGCCCGCCGTTTAACAAGGATTGCATAATGCTACATCGGTCAAAGCTCTTGTAGCGGTTGTCCCGACTTGCTCTGGGTACTATCCAACGGTTCACACAGAAGTCTGCGATCTCGGCGGCAGAGGTTGCAAGGGAGCGGACATTTCTATGCCTACCCAATAGAACCTCCTGCCAGTTCCCAGCCAAGGGGATTGCATACACCTCCCGTTCAATGCCGTGTTTCAGGATCGAGTTACCATCAATACCAATCCCATCCAAAGCGGCCCGTACAACACGCAATTTCCAGTTTGGCCCCATGCCAAACCGGTGCCCCGACGCGTAGGGATGTCCGATTGCTTCCAAGTAGCCTCGTAACGACTCGAATATCGCGCCAGACAAGTGAAAATGGCCGAAACCTTTCGTCTTCCCAATCCTGAGAAAGCGAGGGCCACTTGGCAGAGAGAGGCGGTTGTAGATCGATGAACGGCCTAGGGCTGATGTCGTTGTTAGCAACACCAAGCGGGCACGGTGTTTCTTCTCGCTGATGACCGCTTGACGCCCCAGGTACTTTCTCTCATAAACTCGCTTTACTTCTGTGCTTGCCATTAGCGCCGCCACGAGCTTGCCGCCTATCAACTGAGAGTAGGGAGGCACAGCGCCAACGACATAAGCGTCCATGACATGAACGAGTCGGTCTCGGCGGTCTTCATGAGTCCAGCCAATCCAGTTGTCGCGGGCGGAAAGATTAAAGACCGGGTCTCCAAGAGCAAAGAGCCCAATCAAACGGCCATTCTGCCGGTCCCTGACCAGAAATCGAAGGCGGCGGCCGAATCCCTGGGATACAGGAACGGACCACAGAAGGCAGGCGAATCTGAAGAGCCGGGAGTCCAGAGACTCCGGTGTGACTTCAATAAGTTCGGGATCAATCAAAGCGGGATCGACCTGATTGCCGCTCGCAAAGTGCTCGGCTAGCTCAGAACCGTGAGTTTCAACAAAGGGCCGACGCTGCTCCAGGATATCTAGACGTTGTGCAGCATGGAGGTTGCGAATCTTTTGCTTCGTCAACTCACCATCCACGAAATACCCGCTGCCGTTTTTGGAGAATCCAAGGCTCAGCAGATGCCTGTGGATATCTCTTTGTAGAGACGCGCTGTCAGGAAGGTGTCCGGAAGAACGTAAAGCGTCAGTTTGCAAATTCAGATGTCCTGTTTCAATTTGGCACCGTACTTCGGCCCCAGCGGATCTATCTTTGCCTTCGTGTTCCTTTGCCCAATCGGCCACCTGAGTATTCCGGGGTGTCAACGATATGGATCACCCCTACCAGCTACGCCGGCTCACCGAACTCTCCTATCCAGCGCACGTTGTCAATGCTTGGGCTTGCCGCCCGGTAGAATCTCTCGTCAGCAGTCCACAGTTCGCAGCCGAAACTCTCCGCCAGCGCCAGGTAGTGGGCGTCGTAGACCGCATTCTGACTGAGTTGGCTTGCAAGTTGCAGCGCTCTGACGTGGAGGCCTGGCGGCTGGTAGAGTTCGAGCCGCGACTCAAGCAGCCGTGCAATCATGCGGGTACTATCGCCGACGTTCAGTTCCCCCCGCAAGACGCGCCGGTGGAGAGCGTTGGCGACCTCGAAGGGCATGAGGTGCGGGGCGATGCGGGTTACGTCCCGGGCAACCCAGGATTGGAGGACGGCGTGAGCCTTGTCTGAGTCATCCTCTTCAACCAGCCACTTGACAGCCAGGCTTGCATCGACGACGACGGATCCGCTCACGCCCACCCCGCGGTTTCGGCATCCCTGATCTCACGGGCCTCTCGGATCAAGTCGGCGGAACTCCCAGGAAGAGGCTTGCCCCCAAATATCTCCTGCCGAAGCTCTGCAAAGAGCTCATGGTCCGGCTTCTCGGACAACAGTCCCGCCATCCCGTTCGCTTCATCCATTGTCAACTCCCGATCGATGGCAGCCTGGCAGTACGCTCGCATGCTGACGCCCTTCAGTGCAGCGATGCCCTTTAGCCGACGCTGAAACGTGGGGTCTAAGTCCAGGGTGAGTCTCTTCCTCTTGGCCTCCATCGCCTATCCTCGCTAGTTTCATACTGTAGGGTAAGAATATGATAAACACGGAAAGATATGCAATACTCTGTCCAGAGCCAGGCAGCATGGAGAAGCCCTCATGCAAGGACGAACAAGCGGAGGGCATCCTTATCGGAGACCAATCGCCTTGAAGTGCCCCTTGTCCTTCATAGCCTGGACGAGCTTGTTGAATGCCGGCACGAAGATATCTTCGACCGCTGGAAAGTCCTTCCTGCGCTCGTTTTCCCTATATGAATGAGCATCTCGGTTCCTGATTGCCTGTGTAAGGTACTTGCAGGCGGCCTTCAGTTCTTTACATTCGGCTTCTGCGATCCCGAGCTCTTGGCACAATTCATCGAGTTTGACTTCCCAGATAGGCCCTAGAGTCGGATACCCTCCCCCTGGTCCTCGCCGCGATCGCAGAACCTTGTCGACCCATTCCCCTTTGTCCGTGTCTCGCCAGTAGAACGGGTACCTGGAATTCTCCTGCTTCTGCTCCAAGAGCCCATTGCAGACCAGGGCGGCTTTAACCAAGTTTTCCGCACCGACCGAAAACCACACCCAGGCCTTGTACCTGCCGAACTCCTGATCAAAGTTCTCTCTCCACCATTTCTCAAGGCCCTCCTCGTTGCTATTGCACACGAAAGTATCGTTGCTGTACCGGACGAGCCCGCTTCCTTCTAACAGTTTCTTACTTGCCCGGAAAAGGTTTCCGCATTCGTAGTGGTTCATGTTGGCATCCTCAGAGGCATTGATATGGTCTTTACTACATCTCTCTCGTGGCAGGCTCGCGCCAATTGGGGCTCAGTGCTGTACTCCGCCAGTCTTCTGTATTCTGAAGGCGTGGGACGACACGTGGCCAACGAACAGCCCGCGTTTGTTCTCGCCGCGGGCTGCCTCAACGGCTCGTGCAACGTCCTCATCACGGGTGTTCGCCCCGCGGTAGATTTCCTTGATAGCGTCTGGAGGGATGTCTATCACCTTGATTGGGTGGCAATTGTCGTCTTTCATCCCGGTGTCCCGCGCCTCCTCCAGGTCCACCAGCAGTCGGACCTCTTTCTCGTACTCCCATGATGTGCCCTTTACGAACAGCAGCCGAGAGAGGGCCTTCCAGTCCGCCCCTAACTGTGTGAGGGCTACCGTTCCTAGAACCCGTGTGCCTTTGGCAGTGCTGCCTGCCCTTATCTGCTGCTCCATCCGCTCACGGTCGGTAAAGTGCAACTGAATAACATCGCCCCTCGATGGTTCGTATATAGGGGCAATTTCTGTGTAACTCACCCGTCTCAATTCAAAGCCAAGGCCCCGCAACACCTCCGCGTCGTATCCAACTACTATCCCCGTGTTCCGAGCATAGTGTGCCCACATCGTGGGAACAAGTAGATCCGTGCTGAGGGCGACCACTCCCACCCGTGGGTTCAGATACTCTTGGATGAAGGTCGACAGCCTCAGATCGCCGTGACGTAGTGATCGTTCCAAGAGTTCCTCGTCCGATGCTTTGATCCCCAGACATTCCTTCAATCTGGATTGCACAAGAGTCAGGAAGTCGATTGCATCCATCTCCCTATCCGGCATGGTTATGACGTTGCATTCCATGTCATCGTTCAAGGCCAATAGCTGGGTTGCCCGCAGGCTATTCGGTGCCCCTTCGCCGATGCGTTCTCTAGGGATGTACTTGTACAAAACGTCCGGGCTTTCTGCCCGGCCTTCTGCCAGCCTATCCGCGCACTCCTGGACTTGAAATGTTCGGAGCCAGTGGGAGGTGATTCCCTGTATGTTTGACATCAACACCCGGCGTTCCTCCTCGCTCCGAGTGGCAAACTCCATACGGGTGACGGCTAAGTTGGCTTCCACACTCCGTTTGACTTGCTCGCTGTATGTGTGGTAGCGCCCCTCGACTTGACAGTAGAATCCTTCTTGCGGAGGTGCCTCTTGACGAGATTCGATGGCAGCGTTGCCGACTGCCCTCGGGGCACTCTGCCTAGTACGTAAGATTCGACGTAACTCCTGGAGATACTCGGAACGCCAGGTGTTCGGTGACTTAGTATTCCGCTCGGCATCATCCTCGCGTAAGCCGAAGTCTGAGCAATAGACGATGTCCAGCCTGCCCTTTTCCCCGTGACAGTCGCAGTCGTCCGACAGGCTCTCGCACCACGGGTAGGGACCTTCAGCCAACCGGAACTCGTGGTCATCCCAACCGTCAGGGAAACTGTCCTTGACGGATTCCCAGTTCGCGATGTTGTGGACGCACTCGGACAGCCTAGTAGGTATCTCAAGAGATAGGTACGGATACTCGGGCACCGGTGGATTGGGGTCTTCCCCACCTAACCGACTCTGCAGGAAAGCTACGGCTTGTTCCGGCGAAGAGCACGACGCCTGGAACTTTATCCACATTTGGTGACTCTCAAGGACTATTTCGTAAAGGTGATACATCGTTGATTCCTATCCACGTTGGAGGGCACGCCTATAGCCTGGCCCCGTGTTCGTCCCCCTCAAAGATGATCCCATCTCACTCAGGCATCGCCATTTCGCCGCCCAGGAATTCTTTGCCATTGAGTTCAGCGAAGTCGAACCTGCGTGTGATGTCGCTGATATCGCCTATCTTCAGGATTAGAGGAGCAGCACTAACGGGGCTGTTATCGATTACGAATCGGAATTCCCTCTGGTAGCTGTGCCGTTCCTGTTTACGGAAGATAGATTCCACGTCATGAAAGTTCCCGTGAAACGATTCGGGGTCGTAGTATCTGACGAGGCCCCGGGCCATTCTGTAGCTGTTGACTTGTGCGGCGGCTTCCATTCGTCTAATGAACTCAGGGACATTGTTGATGACTACGGCGTGTTCACCCAGAGCACGACACTCATCAGGAATGACCAACTGTTGTCTAAGCTCCTCAATGTTGTCGTTCGAGACGTGCACCATGTCCAAACTGTCGCTATGCACGGCGTGGAGGCAGACAATATGGAGGTGGTTCAGCCAGTTCCTCTGAAGCTGTGTGGGTCCTGCCAAGTCATCAGTAATGTCCATCCCGTTGATTTCCAATCGCCCATCACCCGGCTGCAACCAGGCAATCGTTCCTTCGTGGCGGCCCGCTCGCCCGGAGTCATCAATGCCTTCGAGCATCTTGAACGTTGCAAGCGTGTTAGCGTAGATCCTCCCTTTGACAAAGTCCCTGGCATAGACCTCGTTGTCGAAGAACTTTACAAGGAAGAAAATCACGCTCATGGCTTCTCCTGCTCCCGCGACTCCCCCTTCGGCATCCGGTAGCCGACGCGAGGCTCGGCGAAGATATACTTCGGGTTCCCGGCGTCCTCGCGCAGCTTGCGGCGGAGCCGCTTCACGTAGGTGGTGACACTCCCCCTGTTCCCGGAGCGTCCAAAGCCCCACACCCGGTCCAACAGGGCATCGAAGGTCAACACCCGTCCGGCATGCACCGACAGCTCGAAGAGCAGCTCGTACTCGGTGGGAGTCATATGGACCGCACTCCCGGCCACGCTCACACGCCGTTCGGCGTAGTCGACGACCAGGTCGCCCAGCACGAAGGGTTCCGACGGCTCTCCCGTTGAGGAAGCCATGCGCCGGCGCATGGCCCCCCGGACCCTTGCGACCAGCTCGGTGGGTGAAAATGGCTTGACCATATAGTCGGTGGCCCCGGCCTCGAAGGCCCGCGCGATGATCTCGTCCCGGCCATAGGCAGACAGAAAGATCACCGGCACCTCGGCGATGTCCAGGATGCTCTTCATCAGCTCGATGCCGTCGCCGCCCGGCAGCATCAGGTCCAGCAGCACCAGGCGGGGCCGTTCGCTCTCAAGGATGCGGAGGGCCTCGTCCGGGTCGGTAGTCACAACCGGCGCATAGCCAGCTCTGGAGAGGGCGTCCCGTACATACCGGAGGACAGTCGGGTCGTCGTCCACCACCAGAATCCGCGCCAGGTCTCTGGCCCCCGGTCGCGACGTGACGTTCGGACTGGAACTCTCGACCGCCGCGCCGGCGGCGCCGGCCACCGGCAGGGTGAAGGTGAACGTGGAGCCCTGTCCCAATCCAGCGCTTTCGGCCCAAATGCGGCCGCCGAGAGCCTCCACGATCCCCTTGCAGATCGCAAGGCCGAGGCCGGTGTCCGGGGCCTCGCGTTCCACGCCCTGGCCTATGTTCCGGGAGAACTTCCGGAACAGCAACGGCATTTCGTCGGGCGACACGCCTTGGCCTTCGTCGGCCACGGATATTTCAACGCAGTCGTCCCCCAGCGAGGCGTTGACCCGAATGGAGGAGGACTCGGGGGAGTACCGGGCTGCGTTTGACAACAGGTTGCCCAGGACCTGGACGATGCGCCGCCGGTCCGCCATCACCCAGGGCAGGTCCAGCTCCATGTCTATAGTGAAGTTTCTCCGGCCGCCCCCGGTCAGGAAGGTGTTCTTCGCCTCGTCCACCAGATCCCCCACCTCCACCGCTTCGGGAGTCACCGACAACATGCCCGTCTCGATACGGGCCACGTCCAGCAGGTCGCTGATCAGGTCCCGCATCCGGTCGCTCTGGGACTTGATGATACGGAGGAACTGCATCATCTCGGCGGAGTCCAGGGAGTTGAAGGACTCCAGCAGGGTGTCGACCGACCCCTTGATGGAGGTCAGGGGCGCCCGCAACTCGTGGCTCACCATCCCCAGGAACTCGGCTCGCATCTTCTCCAACTCATTCAGAGACGTCATGTCCTGTAGGGTGACGACCACCGTCTCCGCCTCGTTGTCTTCCTCCAACCGCGACGGCGTGGCGTTGACCAGGACGGTGACCGACCGGCCATCGGGGACGCTCAGGACTATCTCCTCGGCCCGCACCGTGTCTCCCCCGATCAGCTCCCTAGCCATGTCGAACGGAGAAATATTCCGTCCGTCGGCCCGCCGATAGGACAGAACCTCCAGCAGTTGCTCCGGGGGTTGATCCGGATCGCGCAGGCTCTCGACGATCCGCACCGCCTCCCGGTTGAAGGAGAGCGGCGCTCCCGTTCGGGCGTCGAAGACCGCCACACCCACTGGAGAGATGTTGATCAGCGTCTCCAGGCGCGCTCTGGCCCGCTGTTCCTCCCGGTACCGGCGGGCGTTGGCGATGACCAACGCCGCCTGGGAGGCGAACATCACCAGCGTCTCCTCGTCCTCCCGGGTATATTCACCCTCCTTCTCGTCGAGGTAGATGGTGCCCAAGTGCTCGCCCTGGTGGCGGATTGGAGCAGCCAGAAAAGACAGGAGGGAGCTCGCCGTCATGGCCGGGGGGAACTCGGGAAGACCCAGCGTCCGGGCGTGGCTGTGGAAGTCCTGCACTCGCAGCGGTTGCTGGATACCGCCAACGTAATCAAAGAACCTAACCCGGTCCGGCTCGGCCCATAGCTTCCGTCCCTGCTCGGGCGTCATGCCGGAGCCGAAGAATCCCCGCATTCCCCCGGCATCGTCGAGGAGGATGAACACGCCGTAGCGCGACCTGGTCAGGTCACGGGCGGAGGCCAGGACCCCCTGGAGCACCGCGTCGAGGTCCAGGCTTTCGTTGATGCGGAGGCTGGCCTCGCTGAGCCGGGACAGGCGGTCCCGAGGGGGCTCAGTCTCAGGGCTGGGAGTGTCGGACTCGTTCATATGGCAGGCCTCACCTCTTCGAAATCTAACCAGGCGCTCAAGCGTCTCGGCACGGCGAAACGGGCTGCTGAGCCAAATAGTTGTGAATGGGTCGCAATCAGGCCCGATTATACCTCTTCCTGGAAAACTTCACCAGACTGCCACCGAAAATGGGCGTATTTTCCATTGAACGTTCATAGTGAGGTGATACTTTAGCCTCGACTACCCCGGTTCACGGGAGGTGTTCACTTGGCGCTCGACAGACCGGTCCATGCACCTGAGACGGCGGACGGCATGACGGCCAACGAGGCGGGGGCTGGTGTTCGTCTACCGGGTCAAGGCGCTGAGAGGCGGAGAGAATTACCCAATGTCCAACTTCGTCAACGTACTGCGGGGTCGGGCCGGAACCCAACCGGAGAGGAGCGTGCCCTCTGAGTCTCGACAAACACGCCCACCGGCACGCGCCCTCGCTTGGCGCATACACGCTTGCCCGGCGACCAGTCCGCCTTTGCCCGACCGCACCTTTCCGAAGGCAACAGTCGGAGGCCAACTATGCCCAAGGTTAGTCCGCCTCTCGCAAGTCAGTTCAGGGCCTTGGGCGCGGGGGAGTCTGTCGTATGGAACCGGCCGTACCGGCAACCAGACCGAGTAAACGGAGGAATCAGTTGAACATTTCGAACCTGGTGAAGCGAATGGGTCTCCGTAGGGCGAACACTACCCTGGCAGCCATGCCGTGGATTCCGCGGGCATTGCAGCCCCACCCTGAGCCACGGGCCGTTCCCTCGGCGCCGCGTCCCGCTTCATCCCACCGCGGCATCAGGCTTGCGCCGCTGTTGCTGGTAGCGGTGATGCTGGCAGCGGTGGCAGTGCTGGCGGAGACCTCGACTCCGGTGCAGATCGCCCACGCCCTGGAAGAGGCTAACGTCGTCTGTCAGAGCCCGCCGGCCGAAAGCTGCCCCACGTACGAAGACGACCCCCTCCCGGCGGAGATCACCGTCTGGTCGGCCACCCTGACGGTGGGTACGCAACTGACCTTTGGCACCACATACGAAGGATGGAACGACTTTGGGGGTTTCAGCGGGGCAAGCCTGACAGACCAGAATTTCACATTCGGCGGGGATACCTACGACCTAGAGGAAATATACATTGGTGCAGGAGTACTAGTTCTCGGTTTCCAAGCGGCGAACGCTGGAGACATAGCGACACAGGCAACCCGCGACAAACTCACACTGCACGTCGGCAGCGACTCGTACAACTTGGGGGCGGGAATGCTCCAAGGCAGCCAACGCAGGATAACCTGGCCCAGCACCGGCCTCACCTGGTCCGCCGGCGACTCCCTCGCGGTGAAGATCACCGGTCCCCCGCCGCCGAACGCTTACGGCTACAGGACCATCTGGAACGCGTTGATGACGGCGGCACTGAGAAGTACGCAGGTCGGATACGCAGAGGGCTTTGCCGGAAGTATGACCAACAACTTAATTGTGGACCGGCGGGACGAGACCGTAACAATCGGGACTAAAGACCAGCCCCGGTTCCCCTGGACCGGCTACGAGATCACCGAGTTGTTTGACGAAGGCACGACGCTACAAATCGATTTTGGTTCAAGTTCCTACCCCAGCTCTGATGATGTTGCCGATTGGACGCTGGTCATTGGCGGGAAGGAACTGCCCTTCGCGAACGCGAATATTGTCCACGCCGCTACCCCTTGGTTATGGGACTTTTCCTACGACCCGGGCTGGAACGTCGGAGACCAGGTGTTGGTTTCCATCCGCACTAAAGACGTACAGAACCGGTACGGCCTGGTATACCTCAAGGCAAGAAGAAGCACAACGGTAGATCGTGAGGGCAACATCGTCTACGGAAAGACCCACTCTACGTACCCAAGACAACCGGATGTTGCTGGTATTTCGCCCGCAAGAGGAGACGGCAAGTTCGGCCCAGGAGTCTCGTGGGAGTTGCTGCGTCTGAATGTAATCACCGATAAAACCGGCGACACGGACCCGGTCTGGATTACCGCCACATTCACGGCGCCAAACGAATCTGTCGCCTGGACGGGGTACTGGGAAGGCCAGTTCGACGACTTCCACACGCTGTTCCTCAGGTGGATTTACCACGAGGGCGGCGTAGGCAAGGGCGCAGCCACCTACACGCTCCCGCTCAGAGCGGCCGCTACAGAAGGCGGCATCCAGCGGTCCAGGTCAGGCCGCGACGTCTCCTTCACATGGGTGCGCACTTACAAGGAATTTCAACGAAGACACCTGGACCTGGCGAACCACTCCGACATCGTCGCGGACTTTCTGGCCCCGCCACGGCCGGCCACGGCCAGGAGCACAACAAGCATCCAGAACACCGGCAGTCAGCACGGCCTATACACCCCGGCCCCCACCGTCACGTCAGTCGAGTTCACCTCAAACCCGGGGGATGACCAGACCTACGGCCCGTACTCAACCATCCAGGCGACCCTCACGTTCGACCAAGAAGTGACCGTCCGGTACGTCGGGTCAAAGCGCCAAGCCGCCAGCTTGGAGCTGGAGATGAACGGCGAGACCAGGACCGCCTACTACGAACGGACAGATGGCAAAAAGGTCATCTTCGAATATACGGTCCTGCCCGGCGACGAAGCGCCGGTGGCGCTCAAGCTGCCACTGAACAGCCTCAAGCTGTTCTCGGAACGGGGCCGCCAGGACGGCTCCATCCGCAACTCCGAGGGCACTGACGCGGTCCTGGACCACAACGGCATCCTCAGCACGAAGCACCGCGTGGACGCAGTTGTCCCAGAGTTCTCCAGCGCCCAGGTGTCCGCCGACGGCGCCCAGGTCATGGTCACCCTGACCGAGGACATCAAGTCTCCGTCGATCCTGAGAGCCTTCGGACTGCAGACCAGCCTGCTCCAGAGCCTGGCCCTCGACGTTTGGGTTGATGATGAACTGCCCGTTCGCAGCGACGCCACGGTCTCCGGAGACACAGTCACCCTGACAATGTCGGAACCCATCACCCAAGGGCAGACGGTGACCGTCTCCTACGACAACCTGTTCACCAACAGTGAACGCATCTTCAGCGACCTCCACGGCAACCACCTGCCCGC
Organism: Dehalococcoidia bacterium; assembly: GCA_965219825.1. Taxonomy (GTDB): domain Bacteria; phylum Chloroflexota; class Dehalococcoidia; order Lucifugimonadales; family JAGWBF01; genus JAGWBG01. The sequence goes on from OZ244792.1 coordinate 1,013,280, forward strand.
CTTCACCAAGCAGCCGGCCACAAACCACTCCACGGTTACGGACGTGAACAGGCCCGGAGGGGGCATGGCGCTCAGCCGCACTGACCTCATCATCAATGAAGGGTCCACCGGTACCTACACCGTCGTACTGACGTCCCAGCCGGCAGCTGACGTCACCGTCTCCGTCGCCGACCACCCGGCCGGTCGGGCAACAGTGAGTCCCACCAGCCTCACCTTCACCGCGGACAACTGGAACACGCCCCAGACCGTGACGATCAGCTCCACCGAGGACTCGAACTACCTAGACCGCTGGGTGATTCTGCGGCACACGGCCACCGGCGATAACTACCGGGCCACCGCCGCGGCGTGGCTGAAACTCCGCGACAACTACAACCTGACGACGAGCGCGGCTAACACGCCGGCCACCGGCAGCCCCACCATCAGCGGCACCCCCGAGGTGGGGCAGACACTCACGCTGGACATCTCGGCGGTTGCCGACGCCGAGGGCTTGACCAACGCGTCCTACACCTACCTGTACCAGTGGCTCCGGAATGGCGCCGAGATACCGGAAGCGACGGACACCTCCTACACCCTGGTCGACGCGGACGAAGGCAAGACCATAAAGGTCAAGGTCTCCTTCACCGACGACGCGAACAACGCCGAAAGCCGCACCAGCGCGGCGACGGTGGCAGTTGCGCCCCGGCCAAACAACCCGCCGACGGGGGCGCCCACCATCAACGGGACCCCCCAGGTGCGCCGGACACTGTCGGTGGACACATCGGAGATTGTCGACGCCGACGGTATGGAAACCGCCGTCTTCAGATACCAGTGGCTCGCCACCACTGGCTTCGCCACGCTGGAATTCCACGGAGAGAATAGCCCGACCTACACAGTGCCCCCACTTGCCGTGGGGTTGGCCATAAAGGTCAAGGTCTCCTACACGGACGACCGCGGGCATAGCGAAACCCTGACGAGCGAGGCCACCGATGTGGTCGTGGCGGCAGCGCCGAACTCCGACCCCACGGGCCTTCCCACAATCAGCGGCACGCCCCGGGTCGACGAGACCCTGACGGCTGACACATCCGCGATTAACGACGCCAACGGGCTCACCAACGTGTCATATACCTACGTGTGGATGGGCACCCATGTGGTCGTCGACGAGACCTCAGGAATCTCTTACTCCCTTGGTTTCCAAAGCCCGGACCAGACCGGTCCGACCTACGCGCTGACCCCGGCCGACCAGGGCGCGACCATAAAGGTGCGGGTGACGTTCACCGACGACGACGGGTACCAGGAGTCCCTGACCAGCGCGGCAACGGAGCCGGTCGCTGCCAGGCCCAACACAGAGGCCACAGGAGCGCCCACCATCAGCGGAACGCCCCAGGTTGGCGAGACGCTGACAGCGGACGTCTCCGGAATTGAGGACGCCGACGGGCTGACCAACGTCTCCTACAGGTACCAATGGCTGGCCGGAGGCTCCGACATCGAGGATGCAACCAGCTCCAGCTACCTGCTCACCGCCAGCGAGCAGGGCCGGACCGTCCAGGTCAAGGTGACCTTCACCGACGACGCGGACAACCAGGAGTCCCTGACGAGCGCAGAGACGCTGGCAGTGGCAGCCAAGCCCAATACGGCCGCCGCTGGAGAGCCCACCATCAGCGGAACGCCCCAGGTGGACGAGACGCTGACCGCCGGCACCTCGGCCATATCGGACGAGGACGGCCTCGACAACGTCTCCTACCAGTACCAGTGGCTGCGGCACGACGCCGACATTGCGGGGCAGACCAGCTCCACCTACGAGCTGGTCCCCGCCGACGAGGGCAAGACCATCAAGGTAAGGGTGACCTTCCAAGACGACGCCGGCAACGCGGAATCCCTGATAAGCGGGGCCACAACGGCCGTGCTGGCCAGGTCCGCGCCGGTCGACGCCCTCACCGCGAGCTTCGCAAACATGCCGGCCGACCACAACGGCGAGAACTTCACCTTCCAGCTGACCTTCAGCGAGAACGTGGACGCCGGCTACGCCCGGATCCGGAACCACGCCCTCACCGTCACCGGCGCCACCATCGACAACGCCAGCCGGATCACCCAGGGCAGCAACCAGGGCTGGAACGTGGAGGTAAACCCCACCGGCAACGGAGCCGTCAGCATCACCCTGCCCGAGACCACCAACTGCTCCGACGCCGGCGCCATCTGCACGGATGACAGCAGAAAACTGTCCCGTTCCACATCGGCGACAGTGGCCGGGCCACCCGCCATAGCCGTCAGCGACGCCACCGTGCAGGAGGCCGAGGGAGCCGTCCTGGTCTTCACCGCCACCCTGAGCCACGCCTCAAGCAGGACCGTGACCGTGGACTACGCCACCTCCGACGGGACCGCAGTGGCTGGGTTCGATTACACCGCAGCCAGCGGCGCCCTCACCTTCAATGCAGGTGACACGTCCCAGACCGTCCAGGTCACGGTCCTGACCGACTCGGAGGACGAGAGCCAGGAAACCCTGACCCTGACCCTGTCCAACCCCAGCCAGGCCACGCTGGACGACGCCACCGGCGCCGGGACCATTGAGAACGGCGAATCGTCTTCCGGAATACAGGAGGACCCGCCGGCGGAGACGCCGGTGGTACTCCTCACCGCCAGCTTCGCGAACGTGCCAGCCGACCACGACGGCAGCAACTTCACCTTCCAGCTGACCTTTAGCGAGAACGTCAAGGCCGGGTACGCCCGCATCCAAGACCACGCGTTCACCGTCAGCGGTGCCACCATAGACAACGCCAGCCGGATCACCCAGGGCAGCAACCAGGGCTGGAACGTGGAGGTAAACCCCACCGGCAACGGAGCCGTCAGCATCACCCTGCCCGAGACCACCAACTGCTCCGACGCCGGCGCCATCTGCACGGATGACAGCAGAAAACTGTCCCGTTCCACATCGGCGACAGTGGCCGGGCCACCCGCCATATCCGTCAGCGACGCCACCGTGCAGGAGGCCGAGGGAGCCGTCCTGGTCTTCACCGCCACCCTGAGCCACGCCTCAAGCAGGACCGTGACCGTGGACTACGCCACCTCCGACGGGACCGCAGTGGCCGGGTCCGATTACACCGCAGCCAGCGGCGCCCTCACCTTCAATGCAGGTGACACGTCCCAGACCGTCCAGGTCACGGTCCTGACCGACTCGGAGGACGAGAGCCAGGAAACCCTGACCCTGACCCTGTCCAACCCCAGCCAAGCCACCCTGGACGACGCCACCGGCGCCGGGACCATTGAGAACGGCGAATCGTCTTCCGGAATACAGGAGGACCCGCCGGCGGAGACGCCGGCGGTACTCCTCACCGCCAGCTTCGCGAACATGCCAGCTACCCATAACGGCAGCGCCTTAACCTTCGACCTGACCTTCAGCGAGGAGTTCGGAATCAGCTACGTGACTCTGCGGGACGACGCCTTCAGTGTTACGGACGGCGAGGTGACCAGTGCCCGGCGGCTGACCCAGGGGAGCAACATCGGGTGGATCATCACCGTGACGCCCGACTCGGCCGCCGATGTGACCATCGTCCTGCCCGTAACCACGGACTGCAACGCCGAGGGAGCCGTTTGCACCGCGGACGGCAGGAAGCTCTCCAACCGGCTGGAGTTCACCGTTAGCGGTCCGGGCGGATAGAGCTGGAAGTCAATCGCTCGGTCTTCCTGGCAACAAGAAAAGCCCTCATATGGGGATGGCCGGGGGAGGGCTAGCGGCCTCTCCCGGTCTGGATGAGTCGGAGCTTCGGGGCGGCGGGAGAACGGCTTTGATCGCGCACCGCACGGTTGACGGCCCGGGCATCCCCGTCGCGGAGGGGATTGCGGTCGTCCGTGACAAGGATTCGCGCTATGCCTCGACAGCGCACACAGTACAGGAGAACGCCCCACGCCTTCCCAGACGACTTCCCGCAACGGCTGGTGTGGTTCAAGCACGCGTCCGGCCTGTCGTGGGTGGAGATCGCCCGTCGTCTCGGCGTCGACCCCGTCACCGTAAGGCGTTGGTGGCAGCGAGGAGTGCGGCCCAACTATCGGCATTTGAAGGCGCTCCAGGACCTGGCAGACGACCTCGGCCTCGGCCACCTGTTCACCGGCTGAGGCCGGCCCTCGACGGCATTGGCCTGAAACGCAAAAAGGGCCGCATACATAGCCGTGCAGGGGGGGGAGGACACCGTGAATCAGTGTCCTCCCCCCTGTGTGTTGCGGTCTAGCGTCCTACGCTGACCAGCTCCAAGGTCCGGCTCTTAGAACAGCCGCAGCGTCTGCTGCTGTTGCTCCGCCTCTCCCTCGGCGGTCTCGGCCTGCGCCGCCCCCTGCTCACGCCAGGTCCGGCGCCTGGCCGGGGGAGCGGGCCTCTCGTGGGCAGGGTACTTGGGTTCGTCCTCCCACTTGGCTCTCGCCCGTTCGATCACCGCCGGGACCTCCTGGGTCAGCCCGGAGAGGTCAGCGTCATCGAAGGACTCGATGTATGGGTCCGACGAGGGCTGTTGCACGCCGATGGTGGCCCTGCCGCCCTTGATGGACACGACGACCTTCAGGTCCTCGGACAAGCCGGTCTCGTCTCCAACGGCCCGTCCCTCCCCGTCGTCAACACCCTCTGGCTCCTGTGCGGTCTCCTCGTTGGCGTCCTGCTCATCGGCAACCGCGGCTTCCGTGTCCTCCGCAGCTTCACCGAAGAGACTCTCGTCTGCGCTCGGAGCATCCGAGCGGGTTGGTTCCGTTCCGTAGTCGTCAGGCATGGTTGCTCCTCTCCTTGATGCTTCTCTGACTGCGTTGCGCCGCGAGTCTCTACCGCGACTGTCGCCTGATCTCGCCGAGGGTCAGCGGCTTCCAGTACAGGTCGCGCTCCACGGCGGGGACGCTGCCGAACACGGTTACCTCAGCCAGCTCGGTCAGATCGAAATACCCCAGTTCCGTCTCAAACCCCTCGACGAGGCCGAAGCACGTTCCGGTCTCGGCGTCCCACTCGGTGACGTACCAGCGCCAGCCGTTGTAGGGGCTGAACATTTTCACCCTGGCGACCACGGCGTCGGGGTCGTCCGCGCCGTCATTGGCGTATAGGGGCGGGATGGTGTCCCCGAGCTCCTTCGTCATCAGCTTGTGCCTGCGGAGGCCGCTGTGGTTGTCCTGCCACATGGTCGTGGTCGTGGTGGTCCCGTTCTTGTCAGACATGGTTTCTCCTTCTCCTTGTTTCCTTCCTTGAATGCGTTTGCTGAGCGTTGGTCACTGGGACGTTATCCCCGGCTCGGAGTCGGACCGCGCCACCCGCGCCACCGTCTCCGGGGTGGCGTAGGTCGGGGTGACCGTCCCCTGCTCCATGTCCAGGTAGAGGCCCATGAAGGGGCAGGTCCCCGCCGCCATGCGGCGGACCACCTGTAAGACCAGCGACGCCATCATCTGGTTGATGGTCGGGTCCTGGTCGGTGAGGTCGAGGGCGGCCGCGCAGTCCACGTCCGGCGGCGCGGTCGACACGGCCGTCAGCAGGTCGGGGCGCTGCACCGTGGGAGCGGGCAGCAGGTAGCAGGTCTGGTCGACGAAGGCCTGTTCGTCCCCAAAGTCACGGTCGGCGACATTGCCGATGAGCACCTGCCCCCAGTTGGTGTCGTTGCCCGAGTCGATGAGCCACCGGCGCGGGTCGCCCGGTAGGGACTCGGCCATCGCCCGCCGCGCGGCGGCGTTGTCGGCGCAGCCGATGAGCAGGGAGTTCCCGTAGGAGGGAAGGCCGGGGTAGCGGCCTCCATCGGACTGGGAGTCCTCCTCCCGGAAGGCGTAGACCGAGTAGCCCACGGGACGCCGGTAGGCCCGCGCCAGCCGGTCGGCCAGGACCTGGCTCTTGAATTTGCCCACGTCCTCTGCGTAGAAGTTCTGGCGCAGCAGGTTGTGGGGCTCCACCCGGTCGTGGTCGACCAGGACGATGGTGGCCTTGCGTCCCTGGAAGAGGCGGCAGAGACCCTCGGCCACGAAGCCGCCGGTCCCGCCGCAGCCGACCACGGTGATCCAGGGGTTGTCGAGTAGGAACGCGTTGTCCAGGTAGTAGGGCATTTCAATCACCTCCTTGTCGTTCAGTGGGTGTTCGCGTTAGCCCATCGCTCATGAGCAGGACGCCCGGTTCCGGGCCGTCGAACACCTGGGACCAGTCCAGCGGAGCGAAGTGGCCGTAGACCCCGACCCGGAGACGCAGCTCAGGCAGTGGGGCGTCGAGGCGTCCGACGACGCCGTAGATGCGGAAGCCCTGCTCGTCCCGGTCGTCGGTGGCCGAGAAGAAGGCGCGGGAGCTTCCGTGGGAGTGGAACTCGGCGACCACCCCTGCGGGGGGCTGATACGCGAGTCTCGTGGCGGTCCCGGCCTGCGGGGGGACCACCAGCCGGTAGCCGTCCCCGTCCCAGCGCACCGCAAAGAACCGCTCGGTGTCCGGGGCGTCCTGGAACCAGCGCAGCCCCAGCTCGAACAGGCTTGCCGGGATGGGGCCGTGAGTGAGTTGCAGCTTCTCGGCCACGGGAGCGAGCCCCTGCACCGCGCCGGGGGCCACCACTACCCGCGCCACCAGGTCAGCGCCCTGGGACTGGACGTAGACGCCCCCCGATCCCAGCACGTAGTCGTAGCCGATGCCGTGGACACCCGCGAGTCCTGCGGGGTGGTTGACCAGGTAGCCCACCGGCCCCGGTCCGGCGCTACCGGTAGCCACGTCTCCCCTCGGAGACCGCCATCGCCTGGCCCACCGTGCACTGGGGAACAAGGTCTTCAGCCGGGTACTCAGTCTTTCCATCTATCTCCTCCCATAGCGCTTGCAGGTTGTCGGGGTGCCTCTTCGAGCGGTCCCGGGTGTCTCCGGTAAGCGAGAAGAAGGACTGGAAGAAGCCTTCCGGTATCAGGTCCACCTCCTCCGGGAATCGGTGGCTTCCGGGGCAGACCCGACCGTCCCTGAAGACGTTGAAGGCCGGGGCCCGGAAGAGGTGCTGCTCGGTGTCGGTGGGTCGGCCCGTTGCGGCGTAGACCCAGGGCGTTCGGCCCGGCGAGCAGACGAAGACCAACCCCGGCATGGGAAGCCGGAGCCGGGCGGGTGGCTTGAACGCCTCCCGTTGCAGGGCCACCGACCACACCTGCGGCGGCCGCCACAGGGCCACCACCTGCCCGGTCTCGCCCTGGTTCCACCAGAGGGCGTCCTGGGGCAGCAGCCCCGAGGAGGACCCCAGGTGCTGGGTGAACACGTTGGCGATGGCGTCCGCCGAGACGGTCCTCACCCAGTTTGAGTCGTTCTCGAAGCCCCGCAGCAGGATGGTCTCCTTGTAGACCTCCAGTTGCATCTGGAGCTCGTCCCTTGCCGCGTCCGCCGGACCCGGCAGGGACCAATGGGTCTTATCGACTTCAACACTCATCGCTTACCTCCTTCTTGTGATTGGGGAGCCGCCCCAGGACGAACTCCAGCATCTCGGCGAAGCGACCGGGGAGGTCCTCCTCCAGCCAGTCGCCCAGCTTGCACACCGCGTCCATGAGGGCGCTGGCCTTGCGCCACTCTTCGGTGCCCTCCGAGATGATGTCATCGTCCCAGGGGTCGGAGAAGCCGTCGTACGATCCGTCCTCATAGGTGTGGTCGAGGAAGAAGTTGCCGGTCTCGGCAATGACCCAGGAGCAGGCTTGCGCCGCCCCCTCGAAACGGGTCTCCTTCAGCGCGTCGGTGAGGTCGTCCAGGGGTATTCCGCCTTCGGGGATTCGGAGCAGGGTCTCTTGCGGGATGCGTTCGGCGGCTGACTCCAGCCAGGCCACCCGTATCCCGTCGGGGCCGTCGTAGTAGGCGTCGGAGGGCTTGACCAGGAGGGCCATGGCCGAGAGCCCCTCGCGGTAGCCGTCCCACATCTCGTGGAGGCCGTCGTAGCCGAAGCCCATCAGATCGAAGGGGATGCCCTGCCTCAGCCAGGACCACGGAGGTTGTTCCCCCTCCTCCTCCGTCCAGAACTCGATGAAGGGCGCGTAGAGGGGGAAGTGGCGCTCCCCGAAGAGCCCGGCGAAGCGCTCCACCCTCCCGCGTACGTCGGGGGCCGCCAGCGCCGCCTCCGCCTCTTGGGGGAAGAGGCGGCGCACCAGCCCCACGAACCAGGCGTAGTCGTCGGCGTATCCGACCAGCGTGACCAGTTCCCGCAGCGACGGCGGACGCCGCAGGAGCAGGTTCGCCAGGCCGCTCAGTTGCGCCGGGGCCGCAGTTGCCATCGCAGCGCCTCCAGTAGCCGCCCCGTGGAAGCGGCGTAGTCCTGCGCCTGGACGCAGGCCAGTTCCACCTCCTTCTGCCTTGCGGCCGCGGCGTCCAGGTCGAAGGAGCCGTCGGGCCGTGTGAGCTCCGCCGTGAGCTCCAGGATGCTGAGGCCCGCTGGCGGGGTCGCCGCCAGCAGGCCGGTGAATATCCGGTTGTCCATCGGACTCCCTCCTCTAGCTCCTTGCGTGGGTGCAGGCCCCCTTGGTGCCCACCCGCCGCTGGAACTCGTAGATGGTGTCGTCGCCCCGGCTGGTCTCCTTGACCGAGGCGTTGGCGATCTCCCCGTAGAAGTCGCTCAGGGTTGCCTTGACCTGGTCGACGCTCATCTGGGGGTCGGGGTCTGGGAACTCGCGGTCGTCGTAGACAAAGATGCGTGCCATTGGTTCATCTCCTTTGTGCGTGTTGTGTTTCGCTGCGTTGCAACCTGCGGGGAGGCCGCCGCTCCACTGGCGACGACCTCTCCCGTGTCCTTGCGGTCTAGCGTCTCGCGCCGACCGGCTCTTCCTCCCGCTCCTGTTCCACTGCCCACGCGAACAGGGACAGTGACGGGGCCTGGGTCTTGCGGCCCCTGGGCTTGACCGGCTCCTCGGCCATGAACTCCGCCCAGGAGAACAGCGACTGCTGCGGCTCCGGGGCCTCGTCCCCGTATCCAGTACGGGGCAGGCTGTGGTGGCCGTTTCCGTTGCCGTTGGCGTGACCGCTGGCCGGGACAAGCTCGACCGTCGGCCCGATACCGTCGGCGTGGTGGCCGTTGCCGTTGGCGTGCTTACCATTCCCGTTGACCGAGACCGTTTCCGGCTCGATCTCGACGACCTTCCAGCCGTCGTCCACCAGCAGCCCCTCGGCCTCGCTCTCGGCGTTCCTGGCCTGGGCGAACACCTCCTCCATCGTCTCGGCCTCGTCCTCCTCGTCGCCGCTGACGATCCTGCGGGCCAGGGCCATCATCATGTCGTCGCCGTCGTCGCCGTAGGCGGCCAGCCCGTCCTCCGGCAGCTCGCCCTCGACGGCAAGGGAGCTTTGCATCTTCTTCGCCACCAGCTTCAGCGCGTCGGCCTGCAGCGTGTTCCGGTAGCTCATGAACACGACCTTCACCGGGCGGGTCTGCCCGATGCGCCACGACCGCCGCGACGCCTGCCGGACCACGTAGACCGAGTAATCCGTTTCGTCCCAGACGATTGTCGGGAAGTCGATCAGGTCGAGGCCGGTCTGCACGAGGCGCGGGTGGCAGATGAGGACATCTATGCCCTCGTTCACCTTGTCGGCGACCCACTTCTCCCTGCGGTTCGGGGCCACGGCGTCGGCCTTCATCACCGCCACCCTGAACCCGTGCCGGGTGAGGAAGTCGTCCATCCGCCCGGTGATGTCACGCGTCCCCGTATGGGTGACGTAGACCAGCACTCGCCTTCCCTCCAGCCGCTCGGCGGCCACCAGGTCGATGAGCGCCTTCTCCTTCGGGTAGAGCTTCTCCTCGGACAGGGGCGGCACCTGCACTACGACGTCGCCCGTCCTGGGATCGAATACCGTCTCCCCCCTGGTGCAGCCGTCGGGGTACGCCAGCAGGGTCTGGAGGTAGGTCGCCAGCAGCCGCTTCGAGCCGGATTTCAGCGCCTTCGCCAGCTCCTCCTTCAGCGTCTCGAACACGTGCTTGTAGGCGCTGCGCTGGGAGTAGCCCGTGGCGTCCTCCTCCGAGTCCATCGAGGACACGAGGATCTTCTCCTCGTAGTCGGGCAGGCCGGAGGCAACGTCCGCCAGTCTGAGGAACACCGTGTTCCCGATGATGTGGAACAACGCCGAGGGCACCAGCCCCGGCCGCTCCCTGGTGACCTTGCGGTAGCTGCGGCGGCGACTGTTGCGCCCGTCCTCCACCGCGTCGTCGTCGGGCTTGCCGACCGTGACCTCCTCGAAGCCGTACCGCTGTATCCAGCGGTGCTCGTCGGAGCGCCCGAACTCAGTGCGAATCTCCGGCGAGAACCGATAGAGCAGGTGGAAGATGGTCGAGGAGTAGCCGCCGAGGAGCGTCCCGGTCAGGCTGAGGGACTTGCCGCACACGTCGGCGAGGATGCCCGCGGCGATGCCCTGGGCCGAGCCACGCCCCTTAAATTCGTGGACCTCGTCTCCTATCAGCAGGTCGAAGAAGCCCTTCATCCGGTGCTTGATGTAGTCGGCCAAGGGATAGCGGGCCGGGCCGGACCTGTCGGCCTGCCAGAGAGGGGCGTCGCAGACGGCGCAGGTGTGCTTGCGGCGGTTCAGGTCGGCGTCCGTGAGCGGCACGCCGTCCTTGTCCACCACCTGCGCGGTGCAGTCGGGGCAGCAGGGGACCCGGAAGGGCTCCCCCGTCTCCTCGTCCCGCAGGAGCCTTCCCTTCGAGACGGCCCACCGCTGTATCACGGCGGGCATCCAGCGGTAGGACAGCTTGGCCTTCTCCCGGCTCATCACCGCGAAGAGGGGGCCGGACCCGACGGAGAGGCGGAGCCGCTCCAGGTCGGTGATGGACTCGACGATGGCGGCGCGGACAAAGGGCACCGTCATCTCCACCTCCCGCTTCCACTTGGGAACCAGGTGGGGCGGGCAGATGATGAGCACCCGCTCGAAGCCCGCCATGTATGCCGCCGCCGCGCCGATGAAGGTCTTGCCGGTTCCCATCTCTCCGACGACCGTGGTGCCCCGGTGGGCCTTGAGGGAGAGGGCCGCGCCCCTGATGGCGTCGGTCTGCGCCCCAAGGGGCTTGCGGAGCAGGCGGGGGATCGTGCCGCCGTTCTCCGAGGGCCGGTAGAGGGGCGGGTAGGACTCCACCACCCTTCGCGCTATGGCGTCCTTGAACTTGTCGATGAAACCTCCGAGGTTCATGTCAGTCGTCCTCCTTTTCCGTGGTGGGCCGGAGGACGACGCCGGGACCCTGGACGCACCACGCCCCCGGTGGGGACGTTTGCGTATCGCGGGTCCCCGGAAACGTCCCCAGGCGGTTGCTTGAACGTGCGAACCCGCGCAGTCGGCGGGCCTCGTGAGTGCGGCTCGGTGCGAGCCGTCTATGCGGCTTTCAGGGTCTCCCTGCGGGCGGCTTCGGCATCCCTGTACTCGTCGTAGCAGCGTCCCTTCAGGTGGTACGCCTTCACCGGGGAGGACACGACCCTCCCGTAGTCGTCGATGTCTACCGAGGCGGTCTGCATGGCCGGTTCGCCGGGGGCGATGGGCTGCCCGCACCGGCAGCAGGCTTCGAGCGTCATGGTGGTCTGCATCGTTCGACCTTCCTTTCCTTGATAAGAGGGGTCTTCAGAGTCGTTCCGATAGAGCGAAGGCCCCGCAGGTCGAATGGACCAACGGGGCCTCGTTGCGCGGCTCGGGGTGAGCCGTCCGAGCTAGGCGGCGATGTCCTCGATCCGTCCGTCGTCGAGGTCGAGGGCCACCACGGTCGTCGTGAGCTTCTCCCGGTGGACCTCTTTCTCCGGGGCGTCCTCGACCAACACCATGTCCTTCGAGGTGCGGCCCTTGACCAGGATGCGCCTGTCGTCGGCTTCGAGCACCAGGTTGTTCAGGAAGCCCGCCGCCACCAGCATCGCCATGTGCCCCCGTTTGAGGGGCATCAGCGGGCGGGTCCGGTTGTCGTTCGCGGGCCAGAGGGTGTCGGTGATCTCCGTGCTGGTCCACAGCCCCGACCGCCTGGCCTCAGCCGCAGCCGCGACCGGATCGACGGTGCGGGTGGTGAACGGGACGTCACCGCTCGGCGTCGTGGCGGGGGTGTACTCCGCGTAGGAGTAGGAGTTGCGCTGGGAGCGCAGGGGCTCCGGCTCCCCCACCGCCCACTCCAGCACCATGCTCTCGGCTGTGGCGTCGGGAACGGGGTCGGCCTTGCGGTAGCCCATCAGGACCACCTGGTCGAAGACCTCCCGCTCCGGGTCGGGAAAGGCCCAGCATCGCATCCGCCCGTAGTGGGTGGAGAGGTACCGGGCCGAGACCGCGAGGCGCTGGCGTGGCACGATGAAGACCAGCAGGCCGCTCTCGGCCAGGTAGCGCGTGGTCTGCGTCAGGAAGGCGTGCTCCGTCCGCTTGTCTTCGGAATCAAAGTCATACGGCGGATTCAAGAGCAGCAGGCCGAAGGCCCCGTTCGCTATCGAGGTGGCGAACAGGTCCGAGGCCAGGGTGCGGTGGAGCCGCTTCTCGGCCTCCTCGGCCCTGTCCCGGTGCAGCTCCACGCCGTAGGTCTCGATGGGGATGGCGTTGGGCCTGTCCAGGCCCTCGGCCAGCCTCTCCAGCGCGTCCCCGGCCCCGCAGCAGGGGTCGAGGATGCGGATGGTCTCCCGGCCCCGGTGGTAGGAGCCGGTGGGGGTGTGAATCAGCTCGGCGACCAGGTCCACCACCCGCTCGGGAGTCGGATAGTAGCCCCCTTTGGCTTGTGCAGCGAGTCTCATGTCGTCTCTCCTTTCGTGTCTGGTGTCGTGCGCCGCTTCAGGCGGCGATTGCCAGGTCCTTGTGGCGAGTGTCGATGCCGACCACCTCGCCAATAGCCACGTTGCGCTGGTAGCACAGGACCTGGTGCGTCCCGATGCTCTCGGCGCAGGCCGTGCAGAAGGCGGTGACAAGCTCGGCGTGGGCAGCGACGGTCATCCGCCGCACCAGCATCGAGCCGCCGTCCGGCAGTGTGTGGCGGTAGAGCATGACCGAGGGGTCCCGCCGCTCCGCCTCCGTCGCGGGCCGGAAGAAGTGCGGCTGCCCCGACCGGCACAGGTGCTGCGAGCCGTCGTGCTCGCAGTAGCGGCAGGTCGTCCCGTCGGGGGAGAACCGCTGCCAGGCCCCGTGGTTGCGCTGTCCGCGCCGCTTGTTGTTGCGCTTGGCCCGCTTCAGCGTCCTATCCATCGGACGCCTCCCTGGGCAGCGTCAGCCTGCCCGACGCCACGGCGTCGGACAGGTCGTCCCGCAGCTTCTTGGCCTTGGGAGAGCACCTGTAGGCGGAGACGCCCACCGATTGCAGGGGGACTATCTCCTCTTCCTCGATGCCCCGCTGCCAGAGCCAGCCCGCCCAGGAGCCGTGGAGGGGGAGCGGGCTGCGCTTGTCGAGGAACCGGTGGTGCAGCGCCGGGGCCTCCTCCTCCGACTGCGCCAGCAGGAGGAAGGAGTCCTTCTCGTAGCCGTACTCCGCCGTTTTCGTGTAGACGAGCGCGTGCCAGCCCCCGGTCGCCGGCAGGCGGGCGATCTTGGTCGTCCACGTTCCTATGGTCTCGTACGGGATGATGCACCGCTGGTAGCCGCCGTGGAGCGCCATCCCGTCGGCGCCCCTGATGATGTGGGCGACGTCCGGGGGCTGCTTGAGGAGCGACGCCCAGATCGCCTTCAGCGCCGTCTGGGAGCCGACCATCGAGACGAACCAGAGGCCGTCCGTCCGGTCGTCGCGGGCGAAGGCGTCGGCGGTGGCGTTGAAGCCGCCTGCGCTTATCGTGAACAGATCTTCGGGGTCTATGGTGTGAGTCGCGAGCATTGCGACCTCCTTGCGTGTGGGTTGGGAGCTATGCGCTGGGGAGCATGTCCCCCGCGTGAGAGCCGGACGGCGTGGGCCGTCAGGACATGAGGCCCCGTTCCTTGAGGCTGACGGACCGCTCCCCGCCGATGACCACGTGGTCCAGCAGCTCGATGCCCAGGAGCTTGCCCGCCTGTGCCAGCTCCCTGGTGATGGCCGCGTCCTCCGGGCTGGGCGTCGGGTCCTGGCTGGGGTGGTTATGGCAGACGATGATGCTGGGAACGGCCTCCATGACGGCGGGGCGCAGCACCTCGGCCGGCCGGATCATCGAGGAGTTGACGTTGCCCTGGTAGACGACCCGCTGGCCGACGACCAGGTTCTTGGTGTTCAGGAGCAGCACCCGGAGTTGCTCCTGGGCCAGGCCGGACATCTCCGGCCCCAGCAGCTTCCGCACGTCTTCGGGGCAGCCGATGGAGGGCGGGTCCTCCGGGCCTTCCGGCCTCGTCGCCACGTCGTAGCGGACCGCCAACTCCCCCAGCAGGCTCAGGTTGATGCGGAGCGCGTTCAGCAGAACAGCGTCCTTGGTGAAAGTCTTCTTCCTGGTCATGTCGGCCTCCTTCGCTATCGGTTAGAACAAAGAGCGGGGCCGCCCCTGTAGTGAGAAGCGGCCCCGTGGTGCGCCTCTGAAAAGGCGTCGCTATGCGGTTGTGGGTCGACTGGCTAGAAGGGAGAGGCGCCGACCGGCTGCTCGATGTCCGCGGCGTCGCCGTTGCCGTTCCCGCCCCTGGAGTCGAGGAACACGACCTCGGAGGCGTGTACCTCGGTGCGGTGGCGGCGCTGGCCGTCGTCACCCTCCCAGCTGTTCTGGACAAGGCGGCCCGCGACGTAGACGCGCTGGCCCGTCCCGACGTACTGGTTCACGGCCTCCGCAGTGGCGCCCCAGACCACGATGTTGTGCCAATCCGTCTCGTTCTCGGCGTCCTTGTGGTAGCGGTCGGTCGCCAGCCGCAGCTTGGTGACGGCGGTGCCGCCGGGGGTGTATTGCATCTCCGGGTCCGTTCCGACCCTGCCCAAAAGCTCGACTTTGTTGATGGTGCGTGACATGTGATTCTCCTTGTGTGTAGTGGCGCGGTACTGCCGCGCCCGTCTTGAATGAGAGCGGGGCCGACTCCCCAATAGAGGGAAGACGGCCCCGTCCAGCGCTCCCAACAGGGAGAGCGTCTAGCTGACCCGCACGTACTCCGACTCGCTCTCGGTGACGATCTCGGCCCGGACCTCCGGGTCGAGCGCCTCGTTGAGCCTCCGGTGGTTCACGGAGTACCTGGTGGAACTGACGAGGGTGACCGTCCGGCCCCCCACCGTCGCCTTCGAGTCATCCTGCCGACGCATCCACGCCTTCAGGGTGTCCAGCGCGGCGCGCTTGGCCTTCTCAGGCTCCTTGATGGACTCCTGAGCCTCTGCGTAGGCCGCCACCGCGTCCCGCGCCTCTTCGTCGCTCACCTCCTCTGTCTCGATCTCTGCGTCTTCGCCGACCTCAGCCGCACCCGGCAGACAGACCGCCAGGAAGGGGCAGCTTCGGCATTGCCAGCTGGTCGCGGAGAAGTCCCGCTCCGGCAGCGCGTCGGGGTCAGGCCCGCTACGGACGTGGTGAGCGGCAAGCTCACCGAGCCACGCGCTGGCGTCCTGCAAGGCCCTCTCCAGCCGTCCGGCGGGAATCCGCTCCCAGTCCCAGGTGCGAGCCCCCGTGTCCATCGTGGCGATCACCGCGTCCCGCAGGTCGCCGAACTCGCCGAGCGAGTAGAGGGCGGCCTGGGCCACCGACGCCGGGTGGCTGCGCTCCGCTCCCAGCGTCTGCCAGCGCTTGAACGCCTCCGGTCCCCGTGTCTTGATCTCGACGACCATCGGGTCGCCGTAGGCGGGACCCTGCGGCTCGCCCTCGAAGAGGAAGAGCTGCGGAGCAGCCGCTTCGTCCCGCTCTATCGGCATCCGCACCGTGCCGTCGGGGTGTCCGGTGACCAGCAGGTTCGGTCCTACCCTGACCGCCACCTGCCGGGGGTCCTGGGGGTCGGCGGCATCGACCTTCCAGCCCGCCCGCTCCATCGCCCGCACCACCACCGGCTCCAGGGCGTTGCCCGCCTCCATCGCCGTCAGCGAATCCTCGCTGGGGGGATTCGTGGGCTCGTAGCCGGTCGCGGCGTACCAGAGGGAGCGGCGGCAGCCCAGGGCTGACGATGCCCGCACCTCCATGTTGCCGTCGTCGTCGAACCGCGCCGCAGGGCGGGAGAAGACCTCCGCCCGCTCGTCAATCGTCGTTACCATCGTCGTCGCCTCCTTCCTGTAAGTGAGAAGCGGGGCCGCCCCCGAAGGAGACCGTCCCGCCTCGATGCCGGTGTCCGTGCGGCTCATGCGGCCTTCGCCTCGACCGCCTGCTCCGTCTTTCTCTCCTCCCTGGCCTTCAGGTGGGCCTTGAGGATGTGCGCTATCCCGTCGCCGAGTCCGAGGATTGCCACGCTCTTGCCGTCGGGCATCGTGTTGAAGAAGGGCTGCATCTCCTGAATCCCCCGGCACTGATCGATGATTTCCTCCAGGGGAGTCCCGCGCCGCAGGTGCAGGGAGATCAACCGGCAGGCCAGCTCGGTGACGCCGTGCTGGAAGCTGCCTCCCTTGCCCAGCCAGCCGAACACCTCGAAGGGCTCTCCGTCCTCGTCCGTCGAGACGGTCACGTAGAGGTTCCCCATCTCCGTCCGGAGCTTGGTCGTCGTGCTGGGAAGGCTGCGGGGCCTGGGCCGTGTCGTCGCGGTCATGGCCTGCCCGCCTTTCCGAGGCAGAGCGGGCGAGTCCCGGTGCACTCGACGGCCTTCAGCTTCCCGTAGGCCCGCACCATCTCGGCGTCGCCCACGAAGGACTCGGCCTCGATGCGGGTGTCGAACCGCCCGAACGGGTCCGTCCCGAAGCCGCCCCGGTAGGCGACGGCGTGGTAGTGGATGCCCGGCGGGCAGTCGCGGAGGTGCGGGAGCGCCGGAGCGTAGCGGTCGAAGTAGCCCGCCACCTTCAGCGCCATCTCCCCCTCGTTGTCGTCGCCCAGGCCGAGCAGCGTCCTGACGATGGGCTCCTCGCAGTCCTCCTCGGCGAAGGTGGGCGTGAACATGGCGGCCCGGACGCAGTCCGGGATTTCGGCCCACCGCTCGCGGCTGAGCTTCAGCCCGCCGTGGCTGGGCGTCCAGACTCGCCAGACGCCCTCGGCCAGCTCCTCGATGTCGTGCGTCCAGCCCCAGGGTGTGCTTACCAAGGTCTCAGTCGTTGTCATGGCTCGTTGCCTCCTTGTCCTGTAATGAGAGAGCGGGGCAGCCCCCCGAAGGAGACGGCCCCGCTCTCGAACCGAACCCGATTGACCGGCAGGCTTAGGCGGCCTGGGCCTGCTGCATCTGCCGGAGTTTGTTGGCGGCGGCTTCCACCAGCGGGCCAAGCTCGGTGCCGTCCAGGTCGTCGAGGCTCTTGCCCGTCCGGTCCGTGACGGCCGTCCGCACCTGGTCCTCGTCGAGGCCCTGCTCGGCGGCGATCTCGATGAGCCGCTTCCGCAGCTTTTCAATCTGGGACTCGCTGCGCCCGCCCTGCCCCTGCCGCGTGGGGCGGCTGGCCTGTGCCTGATCGGAGTTGCCGTTGGTCTGAGCGGAGACGCGCTGCGGTTGCGGCGGGTTGCCGACCTGCGGCTGGTCGCCGTAGAAGCCGTTGCCGAACTGGACGCCGAAGCTCCTGAACGCCCGCTTCAGACCGTCCGTAACGGCGGCTTTCATCGCCGTGTCGTGCCCGTCAAAGGTCTCCTCGGCCACCGGGTGGACGCCGAGGTCGGTGCGGGGCAGAGCGCCCGCGACGGAGACCCGCACCGGTGCGCTGTAGCCCTGTTCCACCTTCACTTCGCCCGTCTGGGGGTCGACCGTCTCGATCCGGCGCAGGGTGACGTCGCCGACCAGTTCGTAGCCCCACCCGCCGTAGCCGAAGATGCGGTTGGCCTGCTCGATGACGACGTGGCCTTCGAGGTAGTCGAAGGACTTGCCGCCGCGACCCTTGCGCTGGGAGGCCAGCGCCGGGTCGAGGGGCTGTCCGAGCGCCTGACTGACGGCGGGCGAGAGACCGTCCCAGAGCAGCTCGTGCTCGCTGACGATTGCGGCGTCGGGCTTGTGCCCGTTGCCGTTGACCTGGACGAGGCCGTTGCCCGTCCCGTTGCCGTTGTGTCCGTTGTTGCTTCCGTTCCTGTTGAACATCTCGTGTCTCCTTCTTGTCTGTGGTGTTGTGTCCTGTAGCGAATGAGCAAGTTGCGGGTTCCTCTACGGGAATCCGTGCGCGGGCGAAGCCCGTCGTGCATTGGGCATAGCTCCTCCTGTACGGTGAGAGTGGGGAAGGGTGAATGGCGGGCGAGGGAGCCCGCCGACGAGCGGCGGGGAGCCGCTAGCGGGCGTAGAGGGCCGCCTGAGTCAGGAGGCCGAGGAAGGCGGCGCGCCCGTGGGGAAGGGCGGCAAGCTCGGCCACGTCGCCGACGCCGGGGGGGAGGGCGACGACGGCGGCCCTGCGTCCAAGCAGGGTCAGAAGCCGCTCCGTCGCCTCTTGGCCAGCGTCGTCTGCATCGAAGGCGAGGAAGACGCGGGCGCTGCCACGGAGGGCGTCGGCGATCCGCTCAACGCCCTGGGTGCCCAGGGCTGCGCAGGCGGGGAAGTCCCAGGCGGCAAGAGCGATCCAGTCGAAGACGCCCTCGGTGACGATCGCCCACAACGGAGGGCGGCCAAGACGCCCCAGCCCCAGCACCGGCTTGGGACCGGGCAGCGCCTGGAACCGAGGCGTCCGGTCAGGATCGACCGCCCGGCCCACGAGCCAGCGGACGAGGCCGCCGGAGACGTCGGGAACGACGACCGTGCCGGCGAACCGCTCCGCCCCCCGCGCCATGAACAGCCCGGAGTCCCTGAGACGCTTCTCAGAGAAGCCCTGGGACTCCAGGGCCTGCCGCAGCCCGCTGCCCGGCGCATAGCCGAGGCCTAGGCGGGCGGCGGCGGCGGGGCCGACGCCCCGTGAGGCCACGTACTCCCGTGCTTCCGGGTGACGCCGGAGCTGCCCGGCGTAGAAGCGCGCCGCCGCCGTCAGCAGGTTGGGGTCGCGGGGTGGCAGCGCCGCGGCCTCCGGAGGTTGCCGCGGTCCGGCTGGACGGTTGGCGGCCTTGGGCGCAAGCCCAGGGCTGCCGTCCAGCCGCGCGATGGCCTCCGGCAGCGACAGGCCCTCGGCCCGCTGGATGAAGTCCAGCACGTCGCCGCCGAGACCGCACCCAAAGCAGTAGAATCGCTCCGAGTCGGCGTATACCGTGAAGCTGCCCTCGTTCTCGTCGTGGAAGGGGCAGACGCCCTGGCGGACCCTGCCCCTTCCCCTGAGACGAACTCCCGCCGCCTCCACCGTGTCGCCCAAGGGGTGCCGGGCCTTCAGCGCGGTGATGTCCACGTTGGCCGTGACCATTACGCACCCCCGTTCAGGGGACGCAGGCCCCGGAGGCTGCGCCCCGAGAGGACCTTGCCGGGCCGCCAGCGCATCCCCAGGACCGCCGCGACCTCCAGCGTCCCCCCGTCGCCGGTGGGCACCAGCGCGGCGGCCCGTCCCGTGCCCTGGCTGTAGACCAGGGCGCCGCGGCCGCCGAACCGCCGCTTCACCAGCTGCGTCCACTCGGAGAAGGCCCACCGGGCCTCCTTCGTCTCCGCTGTCGCCGCGTCCACGCCGGCGAGGACCGCCAGCGCACCGTCCACGTCTCCCGCCTGCCTGAGACGTCTCGCCTCGTGAACGCTCTTGGCCACGCTCGGTATCTCCGGCGCCGATGCCGTCTCCGGCTCCTCCTCCTTGAATCCCATCGCCGCCATGAGCTGGTCGACCAGCTCTTCGAGGCTGCGCCGGGGCCTGTCCACCGTGTCCATCGACCGCGTTCCAGTTGCCAGTGTTGCCGTCGTCATCGTGCACCTCCTTAGTGCCTTTGCTTTGTTGCCTTGCCGATTGCGCCCGCTTGTGGGCAAAGAAGAAGGGCCGCCCCCGGATGGGAGACGGCCCTTTGCGTTGAGTTGGGATGGGTATGAGGGAGCCCGAGGCCCCGTCGTCAGCGGCGACGGACCCTCCCTACCGGACGCCGGGGTATGAACCGCCGAAGCAGCAGCGCCCCGATGCCCAGCCCGACGAGGTTCAGGAAGAAGAGCTCTATGTCCAGAGTCAGCAGCGGCGCCGCGACGACCAGGGCGACCGCCCCAGCCACCATGACCCGCTTCCGCTTCCACCACGGCTGCTTCTCAGGGGCCTTGACCGGGGTGTCATGACCTGTGCGTAGGCCGTCCAGATGGGCAGCCCGATGAGCGCCTCCAGCTCGGTTATCACCACGCCGGCCGAGCAGCCCCCGGTGTGGCACTTGACCTCGATGCCGTTGCCGTCCGGTCGCTGCCGGAACGCCAGCCCGTCCGACTTGCCGCCGTGACAGATGGCCGTCGTCGTCCAGAACCAGCCCCGCTCGAAGCTGACCCGGCGCCCCAGCAGGTTGGCGATCCGCATTGCGCTCGGTCCCACGTACTGTTCCGCCATGTCCGTTCCTCCTTCGCTTGCGTGTGCGTTCATTGGATGGCCTCCAGATCCTCAGGGGTTGACCAGTCGAGGGACACCCGGACCCGCGTGTCGAACTCTCTCACCAGCGCGGGATCGGGCTTCAGGTGGGCTGCGTCGCCTACGGTTGCCCCCTCGTCCAGCGTGTGGAGCTGCCCGCATCGCTTGCAGTACCAGCCGTCCCGCCCGGCGTAGCCCACCCCTGGCCGAGCGTAGGAATACCCGCAGCCGCAGACCTCGAGAGACAGCCTGACCGTCTCGATGACGTTGCCGCCAACGTCTCTCTGGGCAGCGAGACGGAAGCGCGGGTTGAGGACCACGCGGTCGCCGATGGTCTGCACTCCGCATCCCCGACGCCGACCAAGCCGAATGCCCTCTTGCAGTGTCGTCATGTCCAGGCCTCCTTCCGTCCTGTCCTGTGTCCGTGATTCGTCCATGCCCATGTACCTCCTTACTGATTGGTATGCCGATGCTGCTGAACCCGTGACTCCGTTCCGAAGACGCACTCCGCCCACGGTCGCATGTCGAACGCGGAAGACGGAGTGGGGTGAAAGAAGACGCAGCTCGGCCCAGGGTGGATGCCGTCCGAGTTGGGGGAAAGCTGCGAAACGTGAAGCGGCCAGCCTGCTTCTCAGTCGCAGACCGGCGCGTGTCGAAGCTGCGGCCCTAGCTGTGTGTCAGCTATGCCGCAGGCATGTTGAATCGGCCGGGGCGAAAGACGCACTCCGACCGACTGCGTGAGGACGAGGCGCAGAAGGCACTCCATCCTCAGAGTCCAGCGGGAGAAGCGATCAACTCCAACTCGCCGGACGGTGCCCGACGGGAGAAGGACTTACGTCAAACTCCAACCGACGGACGTGGACCGAGGACGAAGGACCTACGTCAAACTTCGTCGTTTCGGCCCGTGCTGCTTACGGAGAGCTACGTCAAATCCGCAGCGGCAGCAATTCCCTCGTGGGAGACCTTCCAGAGAGCGAATCATCCGTCAAGTCAGACCCGGGCAACAGGGATCGCGCCCCCAGGTTTCTATGGTCGGAAACCTTGGTTGAAAGCCAAACAGTGCAACCATTATTACCCCACCAAAGACCCGATGTGAAGGCTTTCGGGCAGTCCGCGCCCAAAGTGTTCACAAAACTTCACTGAAGTTCACTGGCGGCCGGAGCGGCAACCCGCCGGGCTATTTCCACAAAACTCCGAAGGTCAGTGAGTGCAGAAGCTCCCGCTTTCTCAGCGCTCTCCGCGTGTCGGAGAGCGCTGTCTTGCGCCAGTTGACCTGCCCGTTGCGGTCGAAGCCCCGCAGCGGAAACGTCGCCGGGGGAAGCGTCAGCCCGTGCTCCTCCAAGAGCGTCAGCTCCAACGCCAGGAAACGCTCCTCGGTCAGCAGCCAGGACAGGCTCTTTCCCTCGTCGGGATGAACGGCCTTCAGCTCCCGCCAGTCGACGATCAGGGGCCAGACCTCTCCGAACACGTCCTCGTCGTCCTCGGCGGGCTCCAGCGTCACGAGGTCGGGGAACTCCCGCCGCAGCGTCGCCCTTCGCCTGGGCTGAGGCCCGGCGTCGTTCGCCTTCGCCTCGTCCCCGGCGTCCCCCGCCGTCCTCCGCTCCGCCTGTTCCCGCTCCCGCTGGCGAAACCCCTGCGCCATCTCCTCACGCATGGCCCTGTCTCTGTCTTCGCTGGCCCTGTTGTTCTCCCGCATCTCCTTGCCAAGCTCCTCGAAGCCGCCCTCCAAGTCCTCCAGACGGTCCGCCAGCTGGTCGTTGCGGTCCCGCTGCTCAGCGGCTGCGGAGCCCACCCCCGACTGGAGCGCCTTCTCCAGCGCCCCCCGGATGCGCCGCGTCAGCACACCCTCGTCGAGGCTGGCGTCCAGGGTCCTGCGGTCCACCCCCAGGACCTCGGCCGCCTTCTTGCGCCCGTTGTCCCGCTCCATCTCCTGCAACAGCGACATGAGCCGCAGGTGGTGCATGTCCCGCACGCTCCCCTGCCCTTCTCGACCACGTCCTTCTTCGGTTCCATGAGTCCTCCTCCTTTCGCCGGCCTTAGTCCCCGGTCTCGCCCCCGACCCAGGCCCGATTTCTCACGGGCTGCGCCATGTGGACCACCTGTAGGGGGAAATGCGGGATTCCGCCCCGTTTCCGCCCTTCTTTCTTGCGGCCCCGCTGCGCCCCTTTTTGCGGAGAGAGGCCGACCTGGGGACTTAAGTCCAAGTGTTCACAACTTCTGCGCAATTCCGCCCCCATTTGTTCCTGTTTCAGCTTTGCCGTGCCCTCACCGACAACTTCGCCACCAACTTCGTTTTCTTGTACAGCCCCCATACTGCACGGGAGGGAGTCTTTTGCCTAGAACCTCAAAAGGGGCGACATTTTTGTCGTCCCTTTTGGGCAGTTTCCACCGTCATTTCGTTTGTTCAAACTCTGTTGCAGAAGTTGCGAATCGTTGATTTGCGGCAATAGGCAGAGAGGTGGACGAGATGGCGCTGAAATCGAAACTCCGGTCACTCAGGCGGCTTATCCCCCTGGCATCCGCGCTGCTCCTGGCGGCGCTCCTGGCGATCCCCGCGAGCAACATCGCCCTGGCCCAGACGCCGCTCGACGAGCTGACCCTCGTCAACGCCGACCGGGACTTCGTGGAGCGCAAGAAGGGCGGCGAGTTTGTCGCCCGGCCCCTCTTCGACCGGGAGATCGCGGACCTCTTCTACGCCGTCCGCGACGCCGACACCGGCGACTGGATAAGCGCCATGTACCGGGTGAAGGGCGGCGAGAAGAAGAGAGGCGACGGCTGGGAGTACTCCTGGGAGTACCCCGACCTGGACGAACACACCGAGCTCGACCGCGACCGGGCCTACCTGCTGGTCATGCTGGCCACGGCCGAGGACGGGCTGAGGGGCGACTTCTACGCCGTCGTCCCCATCTACCAGCCGGGCCGCATCTGGGACAAGATCCTGTCCGCCCTCAACCCCGGACGCTGGGCGAGGGCCTTCGCCGGCTGGATGATCGAGGGCGTCCACGGGACCCTCTGCGGCGTGGTGGAGCGGGCCAGCGGCGAGGACGCCGACAACTGCCGGAGGGAATCCGGCAGATGAGCGACATCCTCACCGGCACCCCTCCCGACCTGACCTACGCCAACGATATGGTGCGCCATGCCTGGATGGTCGTCTGGGCCATCACGTCGGGCGCCCTGGTGGTGATCCTCGGCTGGATGGGCCTCAGCCTCATCGTCTCCGAGCATCTTGGACGCCAGCAGGCGGGCTGGCGGGAGATGGTCCCCCGCCTGGTGCTCGGACTGGTGGCCGCCGCATCGTCCCTCTGGTGGTGCGCCCTGGTCCTGGACGTGGCCGACGCCGTGTCCGGCTTTATCGCGGTCTCCCTGAACGTCACCGCCGGAGACATGCTCCGCTCGACGCTTCGCACCCTGATGACGGCGGTGGAGGCCGGGAGCGTGGGCATGGCCCTGCTCCTGGCGGTCCTCTACCTGGTCTACGGCTTCTTCGTGCTCTACGTCATCGTCCAGATGGTGCTGCGCCTCGCGTTGATCGACATCCTCCTGGCCCTGGCCCCCATTGCGCTTGGGCTGTGGATTCTGCCCCACACGGCGGGCTGGGGCCGCCACTGGCTGCGCCTCTTCATGACGACGGTGTTTCAGCAGGCCATCCAGCTCATCGCGTTGGCGCTTGGGTTCGGCTTCCTGAAGGAGTTCGCCGCCATCGCCGCCTTCGAGCCGGTGCAGGACCTGATCTGGAAGCTCCTGATGTCGCTGGCCTTCGTCTACATGGCGACCCGCGTCCCGTCGATGCTTGGCAACTCAGGGACCTTCGACTCCTGGCTCTCGATGCTCTACTTCGGCATGAACCTGCCCTCGTCGCTGGCGCGTTCGGCCCGGACCATCGGGCTGGTGGCGGGCGGGGCGGCGGGAGGGCCGGGAGGCATGGCGGTGGGAGCGATGGCGGCCAGCGCGGGCGTTTCGGCCGCCGCCAGCGGCCTCAGCTCGGCGGCTTCTCTGGCCACCCCGTCGGCTGGCGGGGGAGACGGGGGCGGCGAGCCCAGGAGCAGCGGGGAGTAGCCCCACCACACGACAACAACGCAACGGCGCGGACGAGACCCGCGCCAGGCGAACGACACGACGGAGGACCAGCGATGTGCAGATAACGGGGAGTCACCGAGGAGACAAGACGAAACGATGAACGCCGGTTGTGGGAGACCCGCCCGGCGGCAGAGAGGAGCAATAGCAATGGAACAACTGACACAGACCATATCGAACCTGGTGGGCATCCTGCTGGGCGTCGTGGGAGCGGTGGGCGTCGGCTTCTTCATCTACGGCGCGTACATGTACCTCACCGCCAGCGGAGCGCCCAACCAGATGGAGCGCGGCAAGAGCGCCATGATGACCGCCCTCGCCGGCATCGTCCTGGCCCTGGTCGCCTACGGCGTCGTGGAGCTGGTGATGAACGCGGTCGTGGACCCGGGAATCGAAATCGACGACGTGCTGCCCGATCCGGATGTGCCGGACGCCGGCGACGCCGGCGACGTCGGCAGCGGATAGGCAACGTGAGGAAGGAGAACGAGAGATGAGAGAACACGAGGTACCGACTCACGTGCAGGCCGAGGACAGGGTGCTGCTGGGGTTCACCTTCCCGCAGGTCGTGGCGGTGATGGCCGTATTCGCTTTGTCCTATGGGGCCTACCGCTACGCCCCCGTCGGCCCCTCCGAGGTGCGCATGGCCCTGGCCGTCCTCTTCGGGCTGGTTGGCGTGGCGATGGTGGTGGGCAAGATAGGCGGCCGGCGGCTGCCCCTGGTGGCCGCCGACCTGCTGAAGTACCGGCTGGGGGCGCGGCGCTACGCCGGGCAGACCGCCCAGCTGGTGAGGGCCGAGCCGCCCGCGCCCCCGCAGCCGGTGAAGACCGGACCCGGCCCCATTCGGCTGATGGTCAGGAAAGCCCGGCGCGGATTGCGGAGGCAGCGCAAGAAGACGCGCCAGAGCAGGGAGCGCCGCAACGGACGGATGCGCTGGTTCGGCAAGCGCAGAGGTAAGGACGGCGGGAACCGCCAGCGTCACGACAACATGGCCGAGACGCTGGAGATCAGGCGCCGGAAACCCCACAGGGGCTTTCTCGCCATCGCGGCTCTGGCCGTCCTGGCGGCGGCGGTCATGACCGTCCCCCAGGCGGCCCTGGCCGACGGCCACGAGCCCTGGCGGGACGAGATCGATTTCGAGTTGACCGAGCCGGTGGAGGGACGCCGGATATTCGTCGAGGCGCTCACCGTCACCGGCGACCGCGCCGCCGTCACCCTGCGGGCCGCCACCGCCCTGGACATCCGGGTGCGGGCCTTCGGCGGCCCGCAGGGGAGCGGGCTGCGCTTCTGGGGCTCGGCAACGCTGGCCGAGGGGGAGAGCACCGACTACTCCCTCCCCCTCAACGGCCCGGCGCCGTCCTTCACCGTCTCCTGGGAGGACACCCTGGGCCAGGCCGGGGCGCTGACCGTCAAGCCCGAGCAGATCCCGTACCCGCTCCCCGTAATCGACGGGGAGCTTTGCGACCTGCGGCTCGCGTCCCTGGGCTGGACGCCGGGAGCGGTCAGCGGCGTCATCGAGTCCGAGTGCGTCACGCACACCGATCACCCGGTGGAGCTTCAGATGGTGGCGGGACACGCCAGCGTCACCGAGACGTCCCTGATGGACGGCCAGGTGACGGCAGTCACGGGGACCGTCGCCGCCGCGACCGGCGCGTCGCAGGCAAGCGTCTCGTTCGTCCCGGGCGGCGAGACCACCTTCCGGCTTCCCATTGGGGACGGTCAGGCGATTCACGCCGTGAGCGTGGACGTGAGCCTTGAGGCGAGCCTCCGCATTCCCATCCCCCCGCTGACGCAGTTGACCCACCACCCGGAGCGGGTGGAGCAGGTCACCAGGACCGTGCACCTCCATCGCCCGGGGGACAGCGACTCCGACAGTGATACCGCGACGGCCACCTGCGAGGACGGAGCCACGGCGTCCGCCACCGCGACGGCGTACGCCTATGTCCCCAGCGCCACCATCGCCAAGCAGGTGACGGTGGAGGTCCTGCATAAGGAGCACGTCAAGGCCGAGACGGTGGAGCGGTCGCCCATCACGAGGACCAGGGGCGAAACGATGTCTCTGGCGTCCGCCATTGGCAGCGACGACCCCTTCGAGGCGCTGGTCCTGCCCGAGCCGGAACCGGAAGAGCCGCCCGCCGAGCAGGAGCCCGCCGACGGCCTGCGCCAGTGGTTCGACCTGCTGGGATGGGAGTGGCCCTGGTGAGGCCCGCGATTGCGGTCACCCTGCTGGCCGGGGCTGCGCTGGCGACAACCGGCGCGGCCCCGGCGGAGGAGCAGGAGATGCTCCGCCAGTTCGACCGCGTGCTCACGGCGATGGCCTACGCCGCCGCCGGCATCTGCCGTCTTCGCCATCGTCTGGGCCGGCTTCATCCTGATGGCCGAGGGCGGCGAGGAGCGCGGCGGCGGCAGGGCAAAGGCCGCCGTCGTCATGGCGGTGGTGGGCCTCGTCCTGGTCCTGTCGGCCAAGGGCGTGGCCGCGCTGCTAAGCAGCGGCCTTGTGGACTTCCCAACCCCATAGAGAAAAGGAATCTACCGAATTGAAGAAGCTGATTGAACGAATCACAAGACGCGGAGGGGAGACCCCGCCAAAGGAGTCCGCCGCTCCGCAGGAGATGCCGGGGGACGGACTCCCCACGGAGTCAGCACCCGGTGGAACGACGGAGGCCCCTCCCAAGCTCCCGCCCGAGCTGCCCCTGTTCTTCATGCTGTCGCACCTGGACGAGGACGGTCCCGTGCGCCTGGACGGGGTGAAGCTGGGGGTGTGCGAGGTGATGGGCCTGGAGCTGGACGAGCCGAAGCTGGGGGCCTTCGCCGGCGCCCTCAACGCCCTTGACTTCCCCGCGCAGCTGCTCATAAGGCAGCACGCGCCGCGCCTGGAACGCCTGCGAGACGACCTTCGGGAGGCCCAGCCGAAGGACCTACCCCCGCAGACGAGGGAGGCCGCCGAGTCCCTCCAGCGGCTGCTCACCGAGCTTGAGGCCCGCGACGGCATCCTCGACCGGCGCTTCTACGCCGTGTGCGAGTTCGGCCGCATCGACGACCTACGGGGCCTGCTGGCTAGGGCCGGGCTCTCCGTCCACCCGCTGAAGGGCAGGCAACTCCGCATGTTCCTGGCGGCAGCCGCCCTGGGCGGCTCACCCACAGAGTTCGACGAGGAGAGTCCCACCGAGGTGGCGGTTGGCCGACGTGACATCCGCGTCGGCGGGAGCCTCGTGCGCTCCCTTCACCTGGGCAAGTGGCCCCGGTCATTGGCCCCCGGCTTCCTCCAGGGGCTGATGGCAGCCGGAGCGCCGATGGACCTCTCCGTCCACGTCGGCCCGATACCGGCGGAGCAGGCGGCCAGGACCCTGGAGTGGCAGAAGGTCCGCTTCGAGTCGGCCCAGTCCCTCTCCTTCAAGCGGGGCCGCACCATGTCCCCGGAGGCGGAGATCGCCCTGGAGGACATCACCCGTCTCCGCGACGAGGTCCAGCGCGGGCGCGAGCGGCTCTTCCACGCCTCCCTGTCTGTGACCCTTCACGCGAAGGACGAGGCGTCGCTGAGGGAGATGACCCAGCGGGCGAAGGCCCACTTCGCCGCCACCCTGGGCAAGCTGGACAATCTGGCCTTCCGCCAGCGCGAGGGGCTGCTTTCGACCCTGCCGCTGGCCCTCAACGCCGTGGCCGAGTGGCGCAGCCTGGACACGTCCAGCATCGCCCGGCTCTTCCCCTTCTCGCCGCCGGACCTGGACACCCGGAGCGGCACCCTCTACGGCATCGACATGCGGGCCTGCTCCCCCGTGGTCTACGACCCCTGGGACGGGACGCACATGAACGCCAACACCGCCGTCCTCGCACGGTCGGGCAGCGGCAAGAGCTTCGCCACCAAGCTGGGCGTGCTGCGCGGCATCACGCGCGGCATCACGGCCTACGTCATCGACCCCGAGGGCGAGTACGCGGACATGGCCCGCGCAGCCGGAGGGCGGGTGCTGTCCCCCGGCGTCCCCGGCCAGGGCATGAACCCCTTCGTCATCGACAAGGGCGACTCCGAAGAGATGCTCCAGCGCATCGGCAGTCTCAGAAGGCTGATCGAGGTGATGGTGGGCGAGAGCCTGGGCGCGGAGCGCCGCGCCTCCCTGGACCACGCCCTGGCGGGCTACTACGCCCAGCCCCGCGAGCGCACCGGCTTCCGCGATTTCTACAAGTACCTTCAGGAAGACGAGGCGGGAGACGCGGGTCTGGCCCGCCTGCTGAGGCCATTCGCCACCGGCAGCCTGCGCCACCTGCTCTCCGACGAGGGAGACGACCTGCTGGGCAACGAGGCCCTCGTCACCGTCTTCGACCTGCACCTCTTGGAGCCGGAGCTTAGGCCCGCCGCCGCGATGGTCTGCACCGAGACGGTGTGGGCCGCAGCCGCCCAGGACCCCAAGCCCCGGCTGCTGGTCGTGGACGAGGTGTGGAGCATCATGCAGCACCCCGAGGGCGCGGCCTTCATGGTCAGCGTGGCGAAGCGGGCCCGCAAGCACCGGCTGGGGTTGCAGTTCATCACCCAGGACGTGCAGGACCTCCTCTCCGAGGACTCCTCCCGCACCATCACCGGCCATTCGGGAAGGGCGCTCCTCCAGAACGCCGCCTTCAAGCTGCTGCTCCAGCAAGACGCCGCCGCCATCAGGACCGTCGGCGACGCCTTCGACCTACCCGAGGAGCTTCAGCGCTGGCTGCTGTCGTGCCCCAGGGGGGACGGGTTGCTGCTGGCGAAGGGCAACCGCTTCCCCGTCCGCATCGAGGCCACCCCGGAGGAGACAGCGGTCATCGAGTGGAGGCCCGGACGCCATTAGAGAAAGGACTATACCCATGAAGCTGAACCCGAAGGAAATCCTGTTTGGGAACGACACCGAGAAGAAGCCCGTCCTGCTGACGGTGACGCCGCCCCGCGCCGGGGAGCGCACCCTGCTGGGCGTGGAGAACATGCTCGGCTCCATCGCGGTCCCGGAGCCCTTCTCCCTGGAGCTGGCCGGGGACATGGACGGCGTCACCCTCATGGCCCGGTGCCTCGACGACGAGGTGGTGCGCGGCCAGCTCTCCGCCCACTATCCCCAGGCCCGCATCGGGAAGGTGGACCCGGACGACGATCCCCTGCGCATGGGCGAGGGCGAGCAGGCGTGGAGCATGACCCTGCGGGCCGACGGCCCCGAGTACGTGCCTCTGAGGACCTTCAGGGACGACGACCTGCTCGACCCCGGCTCCGACCCCCTCATCGCCCTGATGGGCGCTCTCTCCAACATCAACAAGGGTGAGCGCATCGTGGCGCGGCTGATGCTGCGCTCCCTCGGCCCCGACTGGTCGCAGGGACACCTGGACAAGGCCCACAAACGGCCCGGCATGGAGCCCAGGGAGCCCGCCTACACCTTCCAGACCAAGCCCCTGCAGATGGACGGCATCACGATGGCCGTCCTCGGCCTGGGCGCGCTTGCGGCCCTGAAGGGCTACCTGTGGGTGCAGGACGGCGAGATATGGAAGGCGGCGCTCCTGGGGATAGGCACGGCCCTGGGGCTGGCGGCCGGCGGCTGGGCATCGCACCGCTGGAAGAAGGCCCGCAAGCGCGTCGAGGACCCACTCCTCATCAAGGAGAAGGTGTCCCGCGTCGCCTTCGACGCCGAGGTTCAGGTCACCGCCATACTGCCCGCCGGGACGAGGCCCCAGCGCGCCGGCGAGCTCCTGGGACCGGTGGCCGCCGCCTACCGCCATTTCGACAACCCCGCCGGGGCGCGCTTCAAGGTCGGCAAAGTCCGGCCAACCGCGACCGACCCCGACATGATGCACCCGGCAGGCCCCGGCCTGTTCGGCGGGCGCAGCGTCCTGGGCGTCCGCGAGATCGCCTGCCTGTGGCACCCGCCCGGCGCGGGGGACGAGACGCCCCTGGTGGAGCGCTCCGGCGCGAGGGCGCTCCTGCCCTCGGCCAAGGGCGTCAGGGGCGGCGCGCTGGTGGGGGACACCACCGCGGGCAAGCCCCGGCCCATCCGCTTCCCCGAGGACCTGCTCAGGCGGCACCACCTCTACGTGGCGCGCACCCGCATGGGCAAGTCCACCCTCATGCACCACCTCGTCACACACAAGATGCGGGAGAAGGCCGAGGGCAGGGACAACGACGCCATCGTCGTCGTCGATCCCCACGCAGACCTGGTGGCGGGGCTGCTCCGGCAGGTGCCGGAGTCCCTCATCGACCGGGTGCGGCTCATCGACCTCGCCGACCAGCGGAGGGCGCCCGGCATCAACCTTCTCGACACCCGCATCTTCACCGACCGCGACCGCACCGCCGACTCGGTGGTGCGCGTGGCGAAGGGCCTGTGGGAGCAGTGGGGGCCGAGGATGCAGTCCATACTCGAACAGACCGTCAAGACGCTGCACGAGGCCAACGAGCACCCCGAGACGGACGAGGGCAGCCAGCACACCATCCTCGACGGCCTCAAGCTCCTCTCGGACCGGAAGTTCCGGGACGGCGTGCTCAAGAGGATCGATGACCCCTACCTGCTTGAATGGTGGGCCAGGGACTTCGGAGGCTGGCACCAGCAGTACCGCGCCGAGGCCCTCGCCCCCGTGCAGACCCGCCTCTCCTACTACGCATCCTCCAAGCGGGCGCGGGCCATCCTGGGCCAGCGCCGCTCCACCATCGACCTGCGCGACACCATCCTCAGCGGCGGCATCCTGCTGGTCTCCACCGCCCAGGGAGCCGTCGGGAGGGACGTGTCCGCCCTGGTGGGCGCGTCCCTCCTCAACCTGGTCGATTCGGTGATACGAGAGCAGGAGAGCGTCTCACTCGGCCAGCGGCGCGGCGCGCTGGTCGTCGTGGACGAGATGCAGTCGATGCCCGGCGTGGACTACGAGTCGATGCTCTCGGAGCTGGGCAAGTACGGCGCGTCGTTTGTGCTCGCAACCCAGAGCCTCGCGAAGCTCGACGACCTCTCCCGCACCATGCGGGACACCCTGCTCGCCAACGTCGGATGCCTGGCCGTCTTCCAGGTGGCCGGGAACGATGCAAGGCAGCTGGTCTGGGAGCTGGGCAAGGAGCGGGTCACCGAGGACGACATCACGTCGCTGCCGGTGCACCACTGCTACGTCAGGGCCACCGTCGGCATCGAGCGGATGCCCGCCTTCTCGATGATGGTCAGAAAGCCGGAGGACGGAGACCCCGCCGTCGCCGCGCAGATCCGCAGCGCGGCCTCCGCATACACCCTGACGGCCCAGGACCTGGAGGACTCAGAGTCCGCCAACCAGAAGAAGGTCAGGGACTTCAAGGACCGCGCAGCCGACCTGGAGAAGGACGGCGAGGAAACGGAAGACAAGGCCGCCAGTAAGGACGCGGCGGAAGAGGAGGCCGAGCAATGAGAACTGAAGGATGTGAAGCCCAGACCCTCCGAGCCCTGGCGTCAACGCCATTCCTCGACCGGACGGAGATGGTGGCCGTCACCGGCTGGTCGAAGGCCGCGGTCCACGAGGCCGTCGACAGGCTGGACTCCGGCGGCTTCTGCGCCGCCGTGCCCCACGCCACCGCCCTCTTTCCCTCACTGACCCAGAGGTTCCACCTCACCGCCGCCGGGCTCCGGCGGCTGGCCGAGGAGGAGGAGGCCTCCCTGGACGAGCTTGTCCGCGACCGCCCCGTCTCCGCCCAGTGGCGGCGCAACCTGATGGGACGGCTCGACTCCCTCGCCACGATCTACCGGCTGGCGGCCGCCGTCTCCGGCGTCGCATACCCCATACGGTTCCGGTGGTACAGGGCCTCGACCCTGGACGCCGCCGTCGAGCTTCCCGGCGGCCGCACCGTCGGCATCGTCAGGCAGGGGCTCACCGCCGACAGGACCGGCTTTTCCAACCGGATGTGGAGGCTGCGCCAGGGGCCGCTCCCCGGAGCCGTGCTCGTGCTGATGGCCGACGACGTGCGGCTCAAGCACGTCCGCAGGACGCTGGCCGGCGCCCCCGTTCCCTTCTATCTCGCCCTCGAGCGCGAGGCGGTCGCGGCGTCGCCGGACGACCCGGTGTGGAGTCCGCCCGCGGTCAGCGCCTCCGTCGAGCTGCGCTCGGTCCTCGACCGGATAGAGAAGGGAAGCCTTCTTCCCGAGGAGGACGAGCCCCGGATGGTCTCGGTCCCAGCTGACCTCTCCGTCGAGGGTCCGGGGTGGAAGGTCCCCGACTATCTGCTGCCCGCCACCCTCAAGCCCGCCGAGAAGCGCGCCCTCGACCTCATCTCCGACTGGCCCTGGATCACCCTGACGGACCTGGCCGGAATGTTGGGCGTCTCGGTCCCCCGGGCCTCCCAGCTGGTGACGCCCCTCGAAGGGTTCCGCCTCGTCACCCGGCCCATCGCCGGGAGCGGGCGCATGGCCCTCACCGACCGGGCCCTGGCCCTCCTGGCCCGCAGGGACCGGACGTCCGTGGCCGTCGCGAAGAAGCGGTGGAGCGCCGCTCCCCTGTTCCCCGGCACCCCATTCGTCTGGGACAACGTGACCGGCGCGAGGAGCCGCCAGCTGCTCAGGAACGTCGAGCACACCGCCGCCGTCCACGCCTTCCTTGCCTCCATGACCGTGCAGGCGGGCCTCCTGGATTGGGAGGTCACCCAGGTCGACCCGCCCCG
Organism: Dehalococcoidia bacterium; assembly: GCA_965219825.1. GTDB lineage: Bacteria > Chloroflexota > Dehalococcoidia > Lucifugimonadales > JAGWBF01 > JAGWBG01. Next base: position 1,046,250 of record OZ244792.1, read on the forward strand.
CAGGGCCTCACGACACTTCAAGCACGGCGACGGGATGCGCTCGGTCAACCCCGACGCCTTCGGCGTCCTCAGAAAGGGCGAGACCGCATGGCCCTTCCTGCTGGAGTGGGAGCGGAGGGCCGTGCGGCCCTCGACCATGTCGGAGCGCCTTGCCCCCTATCTGCGCTACTTCTCCTCACACCGGCCCACCGACGACCACGGCACGCGGCCCTCCGTCCTCATCGTCTTCGACGACGAGATCGTCCAGACCCACTTCCTGCGCCTGGCGCGGGACGAGATGCAGGCCAAGGGCGTGACGGTGCCCCTGTGGGTCTCCCACAGGGGCGCCATCGAGCAGATGGGGCCGCTGGGACGCGCATGGCGCGCCCCGGACGACTGGCAGTCCCCCCAGGCCATGCCGCCGCAATGACCAACGACTGACATCGGGGAAGCGGCGCGACGGCTCGCGCTCCCTTCCCCAGAGGAGACGAAGAGCCATGCGTTCGCAAGACGACCACAACAAGAAGAAAGGCCCCCGGAGGCGTGGTGGACGGACCGTTGTCCGGCTCAACACGGCGGCCCTATGGGAGCGGCTCACGCTGCTGAACCGCTCCCAGAACTGGCTCGCCAGGGAGGTCGGGGTCAGCCCCGGCTACATCTCGATGCTGGTCAACGCGGGGCGCACACCCTCCGGTCGCATTCGCCGCCGGATGCTCAGGGCCCTGGGTTTCGACGACTTCGACCAACTTTTCACTATGGAGGATAGAGATGACGAACCATAACGATTCGTCCCGTTTCGACGGGATCACGGAACAGACCTTCGACGAGGAACAGGACCTGGCGCTCCAGGCCGCCGTGCTGGCGGTGGACTTCCCCAAGCGCCTCGAACGGCTGCACGAGGTCAGCGGCCTCACGTGGGCCGCCTTCGCCAGGGCCATCGGCGTGGACCCCAAGCTGGTCCACCGGTGGCGCAACGGGGTGGAGCCCCGCGGCTGGGCCATGCACGCCCTCTTCCGCTTCGCAGCGCGGATGCCCGGAGGCATGGCGATCCTCGTGACCGAGAGCTTCCAGATGAGCTTCTTCAAGGAGCACAGCTAGACAAGCGGCCCCGCCGGGCGCAGGCGCAACGGCGGCACGGCGGGGCCTGAGACGGCTGGATGCCGCCGGCGCTCGCCCGTTCCGTCGGCGCCGGTGGCCCAGCCGCAATCCCGTAATGAGAGGCCAGCGGCCCAGCAGACGCCGCTGAGACTACGCAACATGAACGATACCAACGCACAGAACGAACACAACAGTCAGGAGAGGACGGGAGAGGACGGCCCGGCGGCCTATACCCCGGAGCAGCGGAGGATGTTCCGCAAGGGCCTGCGCATCTGGGCAAAGGTCGCCATCCGCTCCTACATGCGCAAGCACGGGGACGCGTCGCCCCTGCCCGAGGCTGCGCCCGACGGCGGCGAGGAGGCGAGCTGATGAATTCGCATCCGACCCTGACCGTCCTCAGCCTCGGCGGAGGAGTGCAGTCCTCCGTCATGGCGCTCATGGCAAGCCAGGGAGCCTTCGACCGCATCCCCGACTGCGCCATCTTCGCCGACACCCATTGGGAGCCGCCCAGCATCTACGAGCACATCGAATGGCTTGCCGGGCAGCTCCGTTTCCCCCTGCACGTCGTGGACAACGGGCGCAGCCTCCGCGAGGACGTGAAGGCCCTCACCAACCACTCCGGCTCCCGAAATTACGTGGACATACCCGTCTACCTCAAGGGGCGCGACGGGCAGGGCGACGGCATCGGCAGACGCCAGTGCACCACCAACTACAAGATCAGACCCATCCGCCGCAGGATACGGGAGTTGTTGGGTTTGCGGCCCCGCCAGCGCGTCCCCGCCGGAACCACGGTCGAGCTGTGGCTCGGCATCTCCACCGACGAGGCCATGCGCATGAAGGATTCCCGGGACCGTTGGATGACGAACCGCTACCCGCTCATCGAGGCGGGCATGTCCCGCAGCGACTGCGCCGACTGGTGGGCGGCCCGCTACGACAGGCCCCTGGAACGCTCGGCCTGCGTCGCCTGCCCCTTCCAGTCACGCCAGCGTTGGGTGGAGGCGAAGCGCCGGTGGCCGGGGCTGTTCGCCGAGGCGGTGGAGATCGACGCAAACCTGCGAGAAGGGCTCGCCTTGGACAAGACCCCATACCTGCACATGCTTCGCATGCCCTTGGCCGAGGCCGTCGCCCTCGATGAGGCGGTCTTGGGAGCCGGAGGGCAGGCGGACGGGTTCGGGAACGAGTGCGAGGGTCACTGCGGCGTGTGAGCCGCCCCTGGCCTTGGGCGGGCGCCGGGCCGAGGGCTGGACGGACCGCCCAGGACGTAGAAAAGGAGGGTAGACGAATGGCTGAACGAGACGACTATACGCCAGCGGCCCTCTATGCCAGAGTCTCCAGCGACCGCCAGGACGTGGACCTGTCCGTTTCCGCACAGCTCAGGGCGCTCCGAGACCACGCCCGCAAGAACGGCTACATGGTCGTCGGAGAGTTCGTGGACGAGGCCGAGAGCGGCCGCATCGCCGACCGCCCGCAGTTCCGCAGGATGATCGACGAGGCTACCAAGCCCGAGGCCCCCTTCAGGGAAATCCTCGTCTGGAAATTCAGCCGCTTCACCCGCAGGCGCGAGCACGCCGTCGCCTTCAAGTCCATGCTCAGGCGGAAGGGCGTCCGCGTGGTCTCCATCACCGAGCACGCCGACGACACACCGACGGGCAAGCTCCTTGAGGCCATCATCGAGAGCGTGGACGAGTTCTACAGCGAGAATCTTGCCCAGGAGGTCACGAGGGGTATGCGGGAAGCCTCCTCACGCGGCTTCTGGATCTCCAGCCACGCCCCCTACGGCTACAACCGCGTCATGGTGCAGGACGGACCGAAGAAGAGACCCACCCTGGAGATCGACCCCGATGCGTCCCGCATCGTCAAGCGCATGTTCGACATGGCCGAAGCCGGTGATGGCACGCTCGAAATCATCCGCACCCTCAACAACGAAGGCATCTCCAGCCCCAAGGGGAAGCTTTGGGCCAGGACCAGCGTCCACAACATCCTTACCAACGAGGCGTACACGGGCACCCTGGTCTGGGGAATCAACGCCAAGGACAACGCCGACCCGGTGCGGGTGGAGAAGGCGTTTCCCGCCATCATCACCAGGGCGCAGTTCCAGCGCGTCGGGAGGCACCTGAGCTCCCGCGCGCCCAAGTTCAGCCACCCCCGCAGAGTCGGAAGCTCCTACCTGCTCAGCGGCCTGCTCAAGTGCAAGGCGTGCAAGACGCCGCTCATCGGCAGGTTCGCCCAGAGCGGCAAGTACTCCTACTACGTCTGCCAGTCGAACATCAAGCTCGGCAAGGACGCCTGCAAGACTCCCACGCTCAACGCCCGCCGCTTCGAGGAGCTTGTCGTCGCCAAGATTCGCTCCGACATCCTCACCGAGGGCAACATCAGCGAGCTGTTCAAGGTGGTGGCCGAGGAGATGGGCGGAGTGTCCCGAGAGCAACGCAAGAGGCTTCGGACCATTGAGGATGAGCTTGCGGATGTGAAGCGGCAACTGGAGCGCATCTGGCGCCACATAGCAACGTCAGACACCGTCATGGCCGAGGCCTCGGTCCACATCAGGGAGCTGCGGGACCGGCAGGAGCGCTTGGAGGATGCCGCGGAGGATGCCAGAGCGATGCTCTCCCAGCGCCGGAAGGTCCTCGACGACGTGAACACGATTGCGGCCTACGCCAAGGAGATGAGGGACTTCCTCGACGAGAGCGAACTGGCCGAGCGCAGAGCCTTCATCCAGTCCTTGGTCAAGGAGATCGTCGTCACGCCCGGCGACGCCCTCTTCCGCTATACCATCCCCACGTCCGACGATAGCCGCATACCCGGCAAGAACGCCGAAGAGACGGCGCTGAACAGCGAGGTTCTTTCTACTCGCCAATAAGCTGCATCTCATCACCTGCGCTATCGAGTTCATCGTGAAGTCGCAATCTGGGAGCGGCAGACGGCCTGCGACCTCAAGTTCTGGCCTGTAGCGCATTCCGATTCTTCAGTCAGCTTGGACACGCCCGACCCCACGTGATTCAAACCTCCCACTACGGTCGTGATGTCGAATGGGGAGACGCTGGTGTCCTTTGGGGGGGGGGCGGTCCTAACCCCCATGAATGGTGTCGTCCGACTACGCATTGACTTTAGCCTCACCAGCCATGAATAGCCACCATTTCCTGTGTACTGTGAGCTGCGAATGTGGACGGCATAAGCCCTGTCCTCTGACTCCGATGCAAGTCGCGCTACAGGGTGGCGCGCCAGCATCTAATGATTCGGAGGAGCATTCCCACATGGTAGCCAAGGTAGACCAAGGTCTCGTGAACTCCCCGCGCATCATCCTGACCTACATCGCCGTCGCCTCTCAGGTTTCTGTTGGCAATCTCCATCATTCTTTTCAGCGCCTCCCTCTTGGAGAGTGAGCTGTGACTGACTTCATCATTGCGCAGGACACTTACCAGCTGCCCCACCGTGTACTCTTCGCTGTACACCTCGAAGATTTTCGTACCCAACCACTCGGCGCGTGTTAGTGACCTGCGACCGTAGTTAAGGGGATTGTAGTCTCCCAAATGGTTATAGCCACCGTCCCACTTTCCGAGCCGATATTCGGAATCGTCCTGCCGAACGGACATAAACATACCTTGCTCGAATGAATTCACAACCCGCGCCTTTTGCCCGATGTACAAATCAAACAAAGAACAGTCGTTTTCTATGGGCTTTTGGCGAACCTTCCGATTCTGCTTCCGGGTGAGATGTTCCGTCGCGGTTTTCGGATCTAGCATCATCTTATGCAGAATATTCACGACCGGATGATACGTGAAGTCTGAAGCATCGAAGGAGCGCGCTCTAATTAGATCGGTTTCGAATCTTAGCATTAGTTCGCATACGGCATTTCCATCCCTTGACGCTGCTTTGAGTAGGGTATCGTCCGTCTCTCCCAGTATTGAAGCCAATGGAGAGGGAACACCCGTCCTCAGAGCTTGCTGAAGTCCAGCTTCCGTGAACCCTAGATATCCCTCTAGCTGAGCCTTTTCGTGGTACTCCAGAAGACCAAGCGAAATAGCTCCAGATAGAACGTCCTCATCCTTCTGTGTCAACTCATAATAGCGTCCTGAGACTCCTCGGGCGGAGTTGCTATAAAGTGTAAGATCCTTCTTGCATATGGGGTGATAGTTGCCTTCAAGACATAGATCTAGCAGGACTATGAGGAGACCTTTCATCGTCACGATGCCGTTCGGTGATACCAAACCTTCTCCCGAACGGTCTGTGAAGTATGTCTTCTTCCATGCCCGATTGTCGTCCATCTGTCCACCCTTCAAGGCTGATACATTCTTTCCTAGGTGGCTGATCTGCCAGTTCGGCCTGTTGGACATACCTCGTCTGTCTCCTCCAACGGTCAGCCGGTCTTATTGTCTCCTGATTTTTGGATTGTCTGGGAGCATCATTTTGACCAGGCTAGCATCAGGGCTGGGTCGTAGGTAGCTTCTGGCGACGCGTCTGACATCTGCACATCGGCGCTCCAGTGCAGGACGGCACTCCCCACCAGCGCTCGCCTGCGCCCCACAGTGAGTCTGAATCGAATCTAAAGGGTTGTCCCAAGCACGCCGTTGGCTACAATGGCGACGGAGCTTATCCAATGGTCTCCTCCACGTGTTCAGCAAATCTCATGCAGAAATCGTATAGCTCGTCGCCCCTGATCTCAGCGTGCCAGTTAATCGACACACCTTGGTCTCCTGAATCCTTCACAGTAATCTTGACTTCATGCAGGTAGCGGGAATCTGATGAGAATGTGATACGACCGTGGGCTGCCGCATTGCGGATATGCCAAGAGAGTTGTCCTAGAGTCTTGGTTTCAACACTCCACTTGGCAATATTCCACTCGGGCCAACCTTGTGCGGTGAGACTCTTGAGATTGGTAGCCTCGTTGCGAACCTCAAGGTACTGCTCGCGAGGTAGCACAACCATCCCAAGAAGGGAGTTCACCAGCTGAGTAACCACGTGAATCGGAGAATCCTCTCCCTCGCGGTCAAACTCAGCTTTGATGTATTGCAGATTCCTCTGAGTGCGGCGAGCGATTTCGATTGCTTCATTTCTAGACACTTCGGCCATCTGGTATCTCCATATGACTGATTGACTGAGTCAAGACGCGACTAACGTGCGGTCAGGTCGAATCTTCCAGATTATCTGTTGATTCATCGAAGAGACTATGTAGCTCAACCTGTGTCGTGCCGTACCGCACAATGTAGGGCCGGTAGTCGTGACCAGTCGTCCGGCACTGTAGCTTCCCATACGTGTGCTCATATTCTTCGCCATTGCAGCGCCTTTCGCAGCAGTGCGTCGACTACTGCTCTCTGGCGGCGTTGGTCCGGCGTTCTCAGTTGCGCAAGCTGGGAGCAGCGGTCTCGCAGATCCTGACGGTACTGGGCGAAGCTGCTGATGGCATCGTCGCATACTTCCTCGCTTGGCAGCCTGACTTGACCCGTGCGGTGGCACACGGACAAGGCCTCAAGGAATCGGGCTCGGGAGTCGCTCCCCACGTCTATGACCTCGCCGTCCCGTCCTCCAACCCGGATCGTGCCCATTCTTAGCAGGTTCCCGATGTCCATCAGGGCGGTACCGACTTCTACTTCGCCAGACGGCAGATCAAAGATGTCTCCCTCGTTGGAACGAGTAACGAAGTCCTCCGGGAATTGAAGTAAGTCGAGGTCGGATTCGTGCTCGTACCACAACTCGTCGGCGACGTACTGTGGAGAAGCTGCGGCTCTCTGACTAGAGCGGACACGGTCGCGCTGCGCGATGACCTCCCTTTCCCTGGTGGCTTGCTGTAAATCGGTGACATCTCGGTAGAGCCTGTCCCTCAGTGCCGCCCGATCTTCAGGGCCTTCGATTCCGAGTATCTCGAGCGTCGCGTCGTCGAGCTCGCGGCGGTCGTCGAGAGTGAACTCCTCGTACAAGTAGCGCTTTGCGTTTCTTCGGGACATCCGCTCGCAGGCCGCGACAGCTCGCGCCGCGGCTTCCGGCGACGCCCTGCGGACATCGGGGACAAGCAACATTTTCACGTCCACGACTTCCGTCTTGAGATTGCCCTCGACTCCAGCAGTTCTGCCGAACTGGTGCTTGGAAAGTGCTGCCACAGTGCTGTTCAGGACTGCCCATAGCAATTCAGTCAAAGTGGTATCGAGTGCCCAGACATCGTATAGATTGGAGTTTACAGGCAATCGGTCCTTATTCAGGGGTACAACGTGCCTGTATTGTTGGGACTTGGTCCAGAACATATCCGCCCTCTCCGACTTCGGCCTCAGGCCCAGGTCGTACCAGGGACGAGTGAGGGCGCGACTGGCTATGGTGGACCCGGTGTGCCAGCCCTGGCGTTCAGCGTATGCGAGGTAGTCTGCGAAGTGCGTCCGCCTGAGCCGCGCCCGCGAGACGGATGCGTTGATGACCATACGTCCTACGTCTGCCCTGCGGACGACGGCGCGTTTGACCTCCATCAGGGAGTGAAGCTCGGGTTCTAGGAACCGCCTTTCGATGAGGTGCTCTACGTTCATGCCGTCGCGTATTATGCGTGTGTATCGGGTATCGCTCTGCGAGATGCCCCATCGGTCTAGGAACTCCTGTGGGTCCGGGATGCTGTCAAGGTGCCGCTGGGTCACGTCGCGCACGCAATAGAAGCGATCGGCGCCGCTAGTGAAGCCGCGACTAATCTCAGCCAACTCCTGAAGCGGGGTCATGTGGTTTCGAGTGCGCTCCACAAGTTCGAACCACGAGTCGGAGCCGCGCACGTACTGTCCCCACTTCCCGCCTGCGTACTGAGCGGAGCCGCCGACATCCTCGCCGTCTTCCGTCCGGAGCGCGCTTCCGTCTTCCCACAGCTGTCGCTGGGACCGCACCTGCACACGCCAATAGTCGGTGGTTTGATTGGTGTCTATCTCCTCTATCAGGTCGCGAATGGTGTCCATGTCGGCCTGGCGTGTTGCTTCGCCTTCGTCGCCCGGAGGCCGGTCGAGTGCCTGAGTGTAGATTTCGGCGAGGGGTTTCCGCAGTTGGATGAAGCGAACCAGGTTGTTGTCACGCTTGGTCCGGTCTGGCTCACGCTGGAGGATCGTTACAGCGGTGGTGACGCGCGCGTCCTCGAACCATTTCTCCACCTGCGACTCGATGACCGTGACGATCCTGAAGTTGCGCAGGAAAAACTCTTGGAGCCTGAATCCGTACTCGGTATCCAGCCAACCGATGCTGGTAACAAACCCCAGGTATCCGCCCGGCATTAGGAAGTGGGCGGCATGGCTGAAGAAGTAGGCGTATATATCCGACCGACCGGACAGCATCGTCTGGCCCGGCCACTCTTTGCGAAACAACTCGGCGTAGTTGGACTTCTCGACCCGGCCGATGCCCTCCTGCCGGATGTAGGGTGGGTTGCCAACGACTGCGTCCACTTCCTTCAGGGCAACACTCCGCACCGAGTCGCCTGTCAAGGGTATGTCGTACAAGGGAATGCCAGCCTGCGCGTCGAAGAAGCTGGCCCTGGCAACGCGGGGGTAGTTCGCCTCGTCGCTAAGGTGACGGACGGCGAGGTTTATTGTGGATAGCTGGGCCGGGAACGCGCCGATGTCTATACCGAATATGTCCTCAAGCAGCCGTTCGTGAGATAGCAGTGGCCCGCCGGAGGACCGGGCGAGAGTCCGCTTGCGGGAGTATGCCCTTACCAAGAACGTGCCGCCTCCACATGCGGGGTCGAGCACTCGGTCGTCTGGATTGCGGATGCAGAAAGCGTTGATGAGGTCTACAACGTCCGGTGACGTGTAGAACTGACCGAATCGCCTGCGCTCACTGGAGCTTATGAGCCGCTCGTACATCTGGCCGATCACGTCGAAGTCCAGGCTGGAGAAGTCGAACTCCTCGATGCGCTGGATGAGTCGTGCCCAGTCTCCGGGAGCCGTGGGGGAAAGGAAGGGAATCGCGTAACCGAAGTCGTCTTCATCCGGAACGAACACTGTCTCGTAGTCGTGTGAGTATTGGACGGCTTCTTCGAATCTGGCGTGGAGGATCTCTCGGAGATGCTCGGATGTACCGATGCCGTAGGTAGTCAGCGGTGACATCCGCCTGAATCGGCGACGCAATACTTGGTAGAAGACCAGCCGTGTCAGAAGTATGTAGCACGACAGTCGCGAGGCTCGTCCCAGATTCTGCCTGCGCTGCTCCGACTGAGACGAGAGCTCCCAGCCCTGAGACAGCATCCACTGATTCAATCGGTCATTGAGCTCAGAGTCGGTCCTCGACAGTGCGGAGAGAGCGTTTGCGGTGTGGGCAATCGGGTCTTCGAGAGCACCTTCTAGCCAGCTGATGAAGCGCTGATCCAGAGGCGATGGCTCGAAGGTGCGGCGTCCGTTGATCAGTTCGGCAAACTGTTCGAGGAAGTGTTCCCAGAAACCCCTGATGTTATCCCGCGCCCAGTCTTGGTGGACTTCGTCGCTGACTGCCACCTCCACTACGCCTGTCGGTCCTTCGATGTGGCGTTGTGCCAACGGCACGCCCTGTATGTGGGAGTCGAACAAGACGAACTGGCGAACATTCCAGGTGAAGCAGTATCTGACTCCTGCCCGGAACGCCTTGTCCAGAGCGTCCTCGACCAGATCGGCGTTTAGGGGATGATTGCCCTGAATGGTATCCGGCATCTTGATCTCGCCGGTTAGGACAGGTTGGCCGGTTTGACGTCTGTACAGTCGGAAATCATGCCGCCGCGCGGTGCTGCCCACGTGGTCTTCGACAAGCGCGTGGCTGAAAGGCAAATCTGGCCTACCGTTGAGGACCTCGGTAACCCAGCCGGCCACTTCCGCGGCGAAGGTGCGTTCGTCAACTGGCATAAATCTCGATATCCCTTGCTCTATGGACCTTATTGAGCTTCGGTCTTAGGCTGTCCTTGCCAAACTGGGGTCACCGAGCTTCGTATTCAAAGGGATTCTGCAACTCGACCCCAAGCTGAACGAAGTCAACCACGTTCCGGGTGACCACCGTCAATCGGTGCACGGTGGCCGTCGCCGCAATCATGGCGTCTTCGGTCATACTGTCCGACCTTCTGTGCATGAGACGTGCCCACTCCCGGAAGGCGGGCGCGTCCATTGGTAGTACAGCGTAGGAAGCCAGCACCTTGTCCAGCCACGCTTCCAGCTCATCCGCTTTGGCCTCATCCTGTTCACGGGTGATTTCGATCCCCGCCTGTATTTCCCCAACCGTGACGGCAGATACGAAGAGTTGCTCCGCCGGCACATCGCCGATCCAATCCAGAACAGCGCCATGTGGACGGGGACGGCGCAACTCCGAAACCACGTTGGTGTCCAGGAGGTACATGAGTCTACTCCACGGTCAGGGGTGCTCGGTGGCGATGCTGTCGGCGTGGCGGCGTAAGCTCCTCGGTCCTCGCCTCTGAGGAGAGGAGCAACTCCTTCAGGTCCGGCCTAGTCATCCGCTCCAGCCTTCGCCACTGCTCGATGGGAAGGAGCACGGCGGTCTCCACGCCACGCTTGGTCACGATCTGCGGCCCTTCGGCGAGGGTAGTATCGAGAAGCTCGCTGAACCTCGACTTGGCATCCTGAACTGGCCATTTCCTAGTCATTGTTCACCCCAGTTGATACAATCCTGACTAGCTACCAGACTAGGTTATACTTGTCTCAGTGTCAAGATCGACGGCCATACCATTGCACCTAGGCTTGAACGAACCAGCGGTGGCAATTCCGTGTCCATGCTCCAATTTCCCCATTTTGGTGGCTGGCCTTGGAACATCGCCTACTCAGGGGTGCTCTTGACAACGGCAGGCCAGTTCGTTCATGATACAGGTATGACGTTGTCATATTTATGGAGGCAAAAAGAGAGAATGCCCACAACCCGAAAGGCCATCACCTTTTCCATGCCACCGGAGTTGGCGGAGCAGGTACAGCAACTGCTCAAGGAGGAAGGCCGCACCATGAGTGAGTTCCTCCGCGAGGCCATCCGCCTGTATATGGAGGAGCGGGAGTGGCTGCGGCGAGAACGCCGCGAACGGGCCGAGGCCCGCCGGAACGACCAGGAATGAACAAGGAGGACGCACCCATGAACCAGAACACCGACTACACGCCAGTGGCCCTCTACGCCAGGGTCTCAAGCGACCGGCAGGACGTGGACCTGTCAGTGGCCGCGCAGCTCAGAGCGCTCAGGGACTACGCCGAGAAGAACTGCTACCTGGTCGCCCGCGAGTTCATCGACGAGGCCGAAAGCGGACGCATCGCCGACCGCCCAGAGTTCCGCAAGATGATCGACGAGGCCAGCAGGACCACGTCCCCCTTCAAGGAAATCCTCGTCTGGAAGTTCAGCCGCTTCACCCGCAAGCGCGAGCACGCCGTCGCCTTCAAGTCCATGCTCAGGCGTAAGGGCGTCCGCGTCGTCTCCATCACCGAGCACGCCGACGACACACCCACAGGCAAGCTGATGGAGGCCATCATCGAGAGCGTGGACGAATTCTACAGCGAGAATCTTGCCCAGGAGGTTACGAGGGGGATGCGGGAAGCCGCGTCGAGAGGCTTCTGGATTACCAGCCACGCCCCTTACGGCTACAACCGGGTCATGGTGCAGGACGGTCCCAAAAAGAGGCCCACCCTGGAGATTGACCCCGATGTGGCTCCCACCGTCAAGCGCATGTACGACATGGCGGAGGCCGGAAACGGGACGCTCGAAATCATCCGCACCCTCAACAACGAGGGCATCTCCAGTCCCAGGGGGAAGCTCTGGGCCAGGACCAGCGTCCACAACATCCTCACCAACGAGGCGTACACGGGCACACTGGTCTGGGGCGCAAACGCCAAGGACAACGCCGACCCGGTGCGGGTGGAGAAGGCGTTTCCCGCCATCATCACCAGGGCACAGTTGCAGCGCGTCGGGAAGCATCTGAGCTCCCGCGCACCCAAGTTCAGCCACCCGCGAAGAGTCGGAAGCTCCTACCTGCTCAGCGGCCTCGCCAAGTGCAAGACGTGCAACACGCCGCTCATCGGCAGGTTCGCCCAGAGCGGCAAGTACTCCTACTACGTCTGCCAGTCGAACATCAAGCTCGGCAGGGACGCCTGCGAGACTCCCACGCTCAACGCCCGCCGCTTCGAGGAGCTGGTGGTCAACAAGATTCGCTCCAACATTCTCACTGAGGGCAACATCCGAGATCTGGTCAAGGGGGTGGCCGAGGAGATGGACGGCGTGACCCGAGAGCAGCGCAAGAGGCTGGAGACCATTGAGGATGAGCTTGAAGAGGTGAAGCGGAAGCTGGGCCGCATCTGGCACTTCATAGAGACATCCGACGCCGTTATGGCCGACGCCTCAGACCGCATCAGGGAGCACCGAGAGCGGCAGGAACGTCTGGAGTATTTCGCTGAGCAGGCAAGGGCGGTCCTAGCCCAGCGCCGGAAGGTCCTCGACGACGTGAACACCATCGCGGCCTACGCCAAGGACATGAAGGACTTCCTGAAGGAGAGCGAACTGACCGAGCGCAGGGCCTTCATCCAGTCCTTTATCAAGGAGATCGTCGTCGTGCCCGGCGACGCCCTGCTCAGATACACAGTCCCTATGCCAGACGACAGCTTGATACCTGGGAGAGCCGCCGAAAAGGTGGCCCTGAACGGGTCTGTTCTATCTACTTTACCCGATGGTGGGCCGGGGCGTACTGAATTGCGAACTTTTCGGTGGGTGGTTCGCATTTAGGCAGGTGGGCCAGAGCGTACTTTACTGAGAACAAGGCTCGTAGCCCAGCCTGCAGTGGAGCGTGTATCTGACGAGTTGCGCCTGGGCCGCATGTCGGGTAAGCGCCTGCGTGCCAAGGGTTGAAGCGCAAAGAGGCCGCAGACTTGGCCTTGCTGGAGAAGCCGTCGCCTCTTGTGGCCACCTTCCTCTGTCTATTACGATCCGCGATCCGCGCCTACCGGCTCCTCCTTCCGTTCCTGATCCAGGCTGAGCGCCCATTCGAACATCGAGGTTGTGGCGGGCTACGGCTTGCGGCCTCGGCCCTTTGGATTCACCGACGCCGCCGACTTGTGGCGGAGGATAGAACAATCCAAGCGTTTCCATTAGAATAGACCGAGAGGACCTTCTCTCGCCAATCTGTGCCACCGAGGTAGCACTACGACTTATGGGTAGCTACGCGACACTGTCTCTTGGATCACTGGAGTTGGGATCAACAAAGGATGACATCGATCCCGGACTCATATGGGTTTTTCGTCCCTCCGACAAGCGCATTAGGCTATTCGACCGGCGGGACCGTCGACAACTGGCGAAATACGTGGAAGAAGACTTCATCGACGAGTACGACGAAAACAACCCATTCACCAGCGTAGAGTATCGGTGTACGGCGGCTGCGGCGCGGGATCGGTTAGATCTCAAAGGCTTCACATACGAGGTGGCTGAGGTGGATTTCAAAAGGGGGCTCAAAGCCGATGTCCAACGGTATGAAGGGTACATAAGGGACGGGAGGTTTCGAGGCGTTTCTCGCTTGATTGAGGAAGAGCTCAGAGTGCTGCGATCTCTCACTGTCAGGAGTTGGCTGGAGGCGCTTGTTCGCATCAAGGAAGAGCGACTGTCACAAGACATGCTTGATGGACTGCCCGGCAACGATACCCAGTTGCCACTTCTACGGTACATGCTTGATAGCAGGCGGGGCAGTCGGGGATTCTACGGCTTTCCCGAAGTCGATCGTCGACACGTCGTTAGAATCGCCCTGGAGACGGCCTCTCCCCAAGAGCACCTCACATATGACTTGAGTGACCTGGTCGCCGGCGGCTGGGTGGATGAGGCAGATAATCTTGTCGCAGCAGCCGAGAACCTCATGAACGAGACTTTCCTGCTCTCCCAAAGAGTAATCGTTCTCACTGAGGGAGATACCGACCGGCGAATCCTGGAACGTTCACTCAGGCTCCTGTATCCCCATCTTGTGGAGTACTTCCACTTCTTCGACTTCACCGGAAGGAGGGTAGGAGGTGGCGCTGGAGAACTTGCCAACCTAGTTAGAGCGTTCGCCGCGGCTGACGTTCGCCATCGCATACTTGCCCTATTCGACAATGACACTGCTGCTAAGGCGGCGCTAAGCAATCTCGACACAGACAGCCTTCCAGACAACATCTCGGTTCGGCACTACCCGAGTCTTCCCCTGGCTAGGGATTATCCGACACTCGGTCCGTCGGGCGGAGCTACAATGGATGTCAATGGGCTGGCAGGCAGTATAGAGCTTTATTTGGGGCAAGATGTTCTCAAAGACGATGAAGGCGTGTTCTCGCCCGTGCAGTGGACGGGCTACGATCGGAAAATCCATGCGTACCAGGGAGAGATACTGGATAAGCAGACAGTTCTCGACAGATTCGCGGAAAAGCTCGCCTGCTGCGAAACGCGCCCTGATCTGATCAGTCACTACGATTGGGAAGGAATAGAGGCGATAGTGGATACCATGCGCAGGGCCTTCCACCGCATCGATACACAGGCAATACTCAGTGGTGCAATCTACGAGTAGCAGTCGTATGCCCTGACGGTCTCACCCTCAACACAAAGGCAATCAGACAAGACACCCTGATGCTTTATCGGTCCTGCAACAACACAGAGCGTAGTCAGGGCCTAGCCTTGGACCAACCCAACGCTGGCGCCTAGCAGTCCTCCGGCTTTCCGTAGACCACCAAACTGGACAAAACAAGAACCTTCATCCGCCAGACACAATAGCAACGGAAAACTCAGGTACTCGTGGGCGGTCGATTTGGATACGAACGGTTAGGGGTATCGCCTCGACCCTGATGACCGTTCGAGCCTTCTCAGGTTGACCCGCCCCTCCGAGACGCTAAGCCAGTGGGCAAGGTGCTCAGGGGGGATCATCGGGTGGTCGGTGATAAGGTCGAGCGTCCGCTTCTCCGATAGGCTGATGCCGTAGGTCGGCGCAGCCTGCACCATCCGCTCCGGATTGGGTATCGATGCCCGCTTCCGACTTGGCGACTGCGTGCGAAGCCCTCCGCCGGGACTGCCGTGGGAGTTGACAGTCTCCAGCGTGAAGAACCTGCTGCCGAACACCCACGTGGGTTCACACCAGAGGCGCAGGTCCCGTGTTTCGAGCGCGTCCCTCGACTCCACGGCGACGAAGCAGTCATGGAGATTCCGTTCAATGCAGAACCTCGCCGTCAGCCTCCGCTCCCAGATGCTGGGCGTCAGGATCGGGACGGCGCGTGTAGTCGTACTCCGCTATGGCTCTCAGCCGGTCGTAGAGTGACCGCCGCCGCAGGGCCAGCCAGTGCCGTCCTGCTTAGTGTCCCCGTTCTTCGTTCCGTCGTGTTCACTTGTCTGCTCCCGTCGACAATGGCCCAACTATCCATTGTGAACGGGAAGAACGGTGATGTAATGCCCTGCAGGACATTGTGCTCGGCGCGGTTTTGTGGTAGGGGCGAGTGGGTTTCCGTGGTGGCAACCAGCAACGAAGAATCCCCCATGAAGGCTTCCGTGACCCAACATCCGCAGCTTGACACCGGCGGAACTCCTAAGCTAGGCTTGTAGCTAGTCAGGAAAATGGCAGATGGAGTGCACCATGAGCAAGAGATGGCCGGTTCAGGATGCCAAGTCGAGGTTCAGCGAGCTTCTCGATACCACTATCGCTGAAGGGCCGCAGATCGTGACCAAGCGCGGGGTGGAAACCGCCGTGCTCCTTCCCATCGAGCATTGGCGAAGGCTGGAGCGGATGACTAGTATTACAGCCGCACTTATTAAAGGGAAGGCCTGGAAATGTGTCTCTTGTAATGAGATTTCAAGGCCCTGGCCTGATGCCTCCGTCGCCACCGTGACCACCATACAGCCAGACCAGCGCTCTCATGGGGCAGCCAGAGCAGCCTGTATAACAACCGCCTCACCTCGGGCACTGTCAGGGGTATGAGTTCCTCCCTGACGACCATCCCCCCTTTTCATGAGTCCCAGCGGCATAGGACCTGGTCACCGCCAGAAAGGCATGGACCAGCAGCGCCAGGGTGATGTGACGGTACCACCCGGTCCACCGACGTACCTCATACTGGTCCAGCCCCACCTCACTCTTGGCTTCCTTAAAGGCATCTTCGATCACCCACCGGGTACCCGCCACACGCACCAGTTCTTCCAGCGGCACATCCCAGGAACCAAAACACCCATAGTATGCCAGGTCCCCAGGGTCTGTGACGCTGCGGCGCACCAGCAGCCAGTACCCCTTGGCCTGCCCAGACAAGGGCCGTATCGGCACCCGGCCCCAGTCGTAGATCCGAGGTCCTTTGGACCCATCACCGGCACTGATACGATGCCATTCCTCATCCGGTATCTCCTCTGCCAGCTCCCTGGCAGCCACCTGAACAGGACCACGGTCTGTGTTTACCCACAGAGGCTCATTGCTTTTCACCCCCAGAACATAGGGTATCTCTCCCTCCTCCAGCCACAGACGCAGCCGGCGGTCATTGCCATACACCTCGTCTCCCGTTACCCAGGCAAAGGGAACCCCAACCTCAAGGGCTCTTGAAATCATCTCCCTGGCCAACTGCCCCTTGGTCCTGAAGGCCACATCCTCCGGCACTCCCGCTTCCTCCCTCCTCTCCCTGTCCTCATCCCATTCCCTGGGCAGGTATAGCTCTCTATCCAGAAAGGCATGGCCATGACGGCTGCCATAAACCAGGAACACCCCTATCTGGCAGTTGTCCACTTTCCCTGCCGTGCCGCTGTACTGCCGCTTCACTCCCACCGACTTTGTGCCTTTCTTGAGGAAACCCGTCTCATCCACCACCATCACTGCTCGGGGTTCACCCAGATGTTCCACCACATACCCTTGCAGGTCATCCCTTACTTGATTGGCATCCCATCTGTAAGCAGCCAGCAACCGTTGCACACCGTCAGGAGTGGCGTCTCTACTGTGTTCGGCCAGTTGCCACCCGTTCTTGCGCTCCACCGACCCCAGCAGTCCCTTCAGGTATGCCAGCACCCTCCACCGGGGCTCACTGCGGCCAAAGCGATGAGCGATGCGAGCGTGCAGTGCATGGAGGCCTGCTTCCCAGTCAATCACCTCCTTCAGCACGTCCTCTCCTTCCATTTCCATGACTGTCTGACTCATAACCAACCCCTCCTCTCCCACTATTTCCCATGGCTCTATTCTACCTGTTTAAGTGCGGCTGTAGTACTAGGGCGTGTTTGCAAACTCAAGAAGTGAGGTTAAACTGGGCTGAGTGAGCATCAGAAGGGGGTGAGGCGTATGGGACGAGGGGACTTGACGGATGACCAGTGGCAGCGGCTGGAGCCGTTGTTGCCAGCGCAGAAGCCGCGTACCGGACGGCCCGGCAAAGACCATCGCACGGTCATCAACGCTATCCTGTGGGTATTGTGCACCGGCGTTCCCTGGCGGGACCTGCCGGAGAGATATGGTCCCTGGCGTACCGTAGCCAGCAGGTTTTACCGGTGGAGGAGGCAGGGGTTGTGGGACCGGCTCTTGGCTGCGGTGCAGCAGCAGGCCGATGCCGCCAGGCAGGTGGAGTGGGAAGTCCATTATGTGGATGGGACCAACGTCCGGGCGCATCAGCACGCCGCCGGGGCAAAAAGGGGGACGGGAACCAGGCTTTAGGCCGCTCCCGGGGAGGGTTTGGCACCAAGGTCCATGTGCGAGTCGAAGGCATAGGTAAGCCGGTGGCCTTCGTTCTGACCCCAGGGCAGCAGCATGAGGCCAGTGTGTTTGAAGAGTTGATGACCCGCGGGGTGGTGAAGAGGCCAGGGCGCGGGCGTCCGCGAATCAGACCCCAGCGGGTCTGCGGCGACAAAGGTTACAGCAGCCGCAAGATTCGCGCTTATCTCCGGCGGCGGGGGATTCGCCACACTATCCCGCGGAAAAGAAATGAACGGCGCAGTGGCCCCTTCGACCGGGCCCTGTACCGGACGCGCAACTTGGTGGAGCGGGCAATCAACCGGCTGAAGCAATTCCGCCGTATCGCCACCCGGTACGAGAAGAAGGCTGAGAATTACCTGGCGATGCTGCACATCGGGTCGATTCTACTCTGGTTATAGTTTGCAAACACGCCCTAGTACTACAGCCGCACTTAAACAGGTAGAATAGAGCCATGGGAAATAGTGGGAGAGGAGGGGTTGGTTATGAGTCAGACAGTCATGGAAATGGAAGGAGAGGACGTGCTGAAGGAGGTGATTGACTGGGAAGCAGGCCTCCATGCACTGCACGCTCGCATCGCTCATCGCTTTGGCCGCAGTGAGCCCCGGTGGAGGGTGCTGGCATACCTGAAGGGACTGCTGGGGTCGGTGGAGCGCAAGAACGGGTGGCAACTGGCCGAACACAGTAGAGACGCCACTCCTGACGGTGTGCAACGGTTGCTGGCTGCTTACAGATGGGATGCCAATCAAGTAAGGGATGACCTGCAAGGGTATGTGGTGGAACATCTGGGTGAACCCCGAGCAGTGATGGTGGTGGATGAGACGGGTTTCCTCAAGAAAGGCACAAAGTCGGTGGGAGTGAAGCGGCAGTACAGCGGCACGGCAGGGAAAGTGGACAACTGCCAGATAGGGGTGTTCCTGGTTTATGGCAGCCGTCATGGCCATGCCTTTCTGGATAGAGAGCTATACCTGCCCAGGGAATGGGATGAGGACAGGGAGAGGAGGGAGGAAGCGGGAGTGCCGGAGGATGTGGCCTTCAGGACCAAGGGGCAGTTGGCCAGGGAGATGATTTCAAGAGCCCTTGAGGTTGGGGTTCCCTTTGCCTGGGTAACGGGAGACGAGGTGTATGGCAATGACCGCCGGCTGCGTCTGTGGCTGGAGGAGGGAGAGATACCCTATGTTCTGGGGGTGAAAAGCAATGAGCCTCTGTGGGTAAACACAGACCGTGGTCCTGTTCAGGTGGCTGCCAGGGAGCTGGCAGAGGAGATACCGGATGAGGAATGGCATCGTATCAGTGCCGGTGATGGGTCCAAAGGACCTCGGATCTACGACTGGGGCCGGGTGCCAATACGGCCCTTGTCTGGGCAGGCCAAGGGGTACTGGCTGCTGGTGCGCCGCAGCGTCACAGACCCTGGGGACCTGGCATACTATGGGTGTTTTGGTTCCTGGGATGTGCCGCTGGAAGAACTGGTGCGTGTGGCGGGTACCCGGTGGGTGATCGAAGATGCCTTTAAGGAAGCCAAGAGTGAGGTGGGGCTGGACCAGTATGAGGTACGTCGGTGGACCGGGTGGTACCGTCACATCACCCTGGCGCTGCTGGTCCATGCCTTTCTGGCGGTGACCAGGTCCTGTGCCGCTGGGACTCATGAAAAGGGGGGATGGTCGTCAGGGAGGAACTCATACCCCTGACAGTGCCCGAGGTGAGGCGGTTGTTATACAGGCTGCTCTGGCTGCCCCATGAGAGCGCTGGTCTGGCTGTATGGTGGTCACGGTGGCGACGGAGGCA
The DNA here is from genome assembly GCA_965219825.1 of Dehalococcoidia bacterium. Taxonomy (GTDB): domain Bacteria; phylum Chloroflexota; class Dehalococcoidia; order Lucifugimonadales; family JAGWBF01; genus JAGWBG01. Next base: position 1,065,712 of record OZ244792.1, read on the forward strand.
TCAGGCCAGGGCCTTGAAATCTCATTACAAGAGACACATTTCCAGGCCTTCCCTTTAATAAGTGCGGCTGTAATACTAGGAGATGTGCGGAAGAGGATGTACCTGGCGCCGACGCCGCGGGAGCGGGAACGGTGGTACGCCCTGTTGCTGCTGGCCCAAGGCTGGACGGGTTCGGCGGTGGCCGAGGCCCTGGAACGGGACCCCCACACCATCGGCCGATGGGCCGCCGCCTTCGGCGAAGGCGGTCCCGCAACCTTGATTTTCGAGCAGTCCGGGGGGTCCCCCCCGTCCTCGGCGAGGCGCAGCAGGGGAAGTTGAGGGCAGCGGTGCAGGAGATGCCCGCCACATCGGGCATCGAACTGGCCAACTGGAACTGGAAAGTGGTACGGCAGTTTGTCCTGGAAGGTTTGGGCATCAGCCTGAGCCGCAGCAGTTGCCTGAACTACCTCCACCGCCTGGGATTCGTGCTCAAGCGCCCCAAGAAACGTCTGGTCAAGGCTGAGAAGCAGAAGCGGGAGTCCTTCGTGGCGGAGTACGCCGCCCTGTGGGACGAGGCAGGGCGGTCTGGGGCCAGGATCTTCTTCGCTGACGAGGCCCATTTCCGTGCGGACGCCGAACTCCGGGGCAAGTGGGTGCTGAAGGGAGAGCCAGCCTGGTGGACTCGAGCAGCCCGCGCTATGGCGAAAAGGCCAGTTACTACTCTGCGGTGTGCCTGGAGACCGGGGAAGTGGAGTGGATGGATCTGGAAGGAAACAGCAACTCAGAAACATCGGCCGTGTTCCTGAGACAGTTGAGAGAGAGGTACCTTGGACCGCTGAACGTGATCTGGGACAACGCTCCGGCGCACCGTGGCGAGTCGGTTCGGGAGTACCTTCGGGCACCCGGCCTGGATCTGCGGCTGATGAACCTGCCGGGTTACAGCCCGGACTTCAACTCCGATGAGGCGATCTGGAAATGGGTGAGGGAGGAAGCGACCGGGAACCTGTGCCTGGGGACCAAGTCCCTGGTGCAGGAAAGGGTCGGAAACTTCCTCGCCTCGCTGGCCAGCCGGAAAGAGGAGGTGAAACGGCGCTGCCGCACCGTCCTGCAATCAAGGGCCGAAGGGCTACTGCGGGACTCCCAGTCCCCTTCCCAACCCACGGCAAATGCACATCCCACCTTGGCTTTGGTTTAGGGCGTGTTTGCAAACTATAACCAGAGTAAAATGGAGCCGATGTGGAGCATTGCCAGGTAGTTGTCGGCTCTCTTTTCGTATCTCGTGGCTATCCTGCGCAACTGTTTCAGCCGGTTGATGGTCCCACCAAGTTGCCCAGCAGGTACAGTGCTTTATCGAAAGGCCCAGTGCGCCTCTCATTCATTTTCCGGGGGATGGTGTAACGAATGCCCCGCCGACAGAGATAGGAGCGAATCTTCCGGCTGCTGTACCCCTTGTCGCCACAGACCCGCTGAGGCCTTATCCGGGGATGGCCCTCCCATTTCTTTGTACCCACCCCAGAGTCATCAACTCTTCGAATACCCGGGCCTCATGCTGCTGCCCCGGGGTCAGCACGAAGGCCACTGGCTTGCCCTTCCCTTCCACCCGCAGGTGAACCTTGGTGCCAAAGCCCCCTTGGGAGCGGCCTAGCGCCTGGTCCCCGCTCCCCTTTTGGCTCCAGCGGCGTGTTGATGGGCCCGGACCACGGTGCCATCCACGAAATGTACTCCCCACTCCAACTCGCCAGTGGCATCGGCCTGCTGCTGCAACTGCCCCAGGAGTCGCTGCCACAACCCCTTTCCCCGCCACCGGTAGAAACGGCTGGCTACCGTAGGCCAGGGGCCATATCGTTCTGGCAAGTCTCGCCAAGGGGCACCGGTGCGCACCACCCACAGAATGCCATTGATGATGGTCCGATGGTCTTTGCTGGGCCGTCCGAGGCTTGGCCTCTGGGCTGGCAACAAAGGCGCTAACCTGTACCATTGGGCGTCAGTCAAGTCTCTCCGTCCCACTTTCCTCACCTCCCTCTTAACCTTTGCTCCTCAGTTTAGCTCCCTTCCAACACTTTGCAAACACCCCCTAGCGTTACGTTCCTCAAACCGCTTGAAGACTTGTCGCTTTCCCCCGATCCCAAGTACTTTGGTGATTTTCGGATTATCACCAAGCAACCTCTTTATCACCTCGGTGTAGAAATTCTCTTTGCCTTCATCCTCAACAATAATGATTATGTCGTTGTAATGGGCAAAAAGGTTGGCCTCGCAGCAAGGCCTTCGTCGCTATAGCTGAGCATGCTTCATCTACCTAGAGCTAATGTCAATTATAGTGTCCTCGGCCGCCGGTCCAGCTATCTCCGGGGAATGCGTGGCTAATATGAATTGTGCGTTTGGATTCGCTGCCTTGACGCTATTGACATAGCGATTCTGCCATGACACGTGCAGGGACAACTCTGGTTCATCGACCAATACTGCGAATTCTTGCTCTGGGTCGAACCGAAAATAGAGAAACGTGAATAGGATGAGCAATTGCAGTTCTCCAGACGACAAGTTTTGGCTGCTAATTTGCTGTCCGTTGGGTAGCTTCACCGATAGATCAAACCCACGCAGGAACTCGATCTGCTTGCCGTTATCACTGATGAAACTGTTGACTGATTTGAGAAAAGCTGAAGATCGTTGCGTTATCCTCACCCTATCAGATTCGTATTTCTCAATGAGCGGAATCAACCGCTCAATTCTGAATGCTGTTGGTGAGGCCTCAAATATCCAATCAAGTCACGTTCCCCATTTCGGATCATCTGAGAAATTCTCCGGCATCTTCTCACCATGTAGTTCATCTACGATTTCTTCCAGCCTGGAGAAATACTGTTCGCTCAGTTTACGGGCCTCACTCAAACCCAGGCTATCTAAAGCCGTCACTACCCTATTGCGACGCTCCCCTAATTCGTCAATGGTCCACACCGTTGAGGCGAAAGGTCTCCCACTTACTTCAAAAAACAGCGACGTGATTATGCTACTGCACAACGTTTCATTGAGAGCAAACGTTTCGGCTTGCTCTTGACGAAAGACTCTCTCCGCTAGATCCAAGACTTCTGAGATTGGAAGGTGGCCAGCTGTTGTCGAGCGTCTTGGTCGTATTCTAGTCGAAAACTCGCTTCCTTCGGTCCATCGGCGATTTAGTGGTAGATATAAGGGACCGGGTAGTGCACTCAAGCGTTGCAGAACAGTGCTATTCCTCTGATCCTCCATAAGCCTCGCAACAAAGGTCGCTGATTCGTCCACTTCCCTTGCAGTACTCCGCCGAGACGGTTCGGCTTTGCTGACGATAGGTATCTCAAGAGGATCGTCTACCTCAGCAAGTTCAATGGTTATTTTGTTCTCGTGCCGCACTGCTTTAACGCGTTCGTATTTGCGCTGTCCTGGAATGCTAAAAGCAATATTGATTTCGGCGAACTTTAGCTCAGAGAGGAGATACGCCGCTGGGACACCGTCTTGGATTGAAGCCGGTGAGAGGGTCCACGCTATAGCGTTTAAGATGGAGGTTTTTCCGGAACCGTTAACTCCGATCAGGATATTCACGCCTGGCTGGAAGGATAACTCCGGATTCAAATGTCCGTGCAGTTTCTTGAATGAAGCCGTTCGTAAGATCACAGTGTGAGGACCTCAAGGGAGGGATGGGAAAGATTATGTCAGACCATGGAAGTTAAGGCAACCGACATCCATCCTTGCGGAGTGACCTGTCCCCAGTAAGTGTACCAGGTATTGCTTCATAATTCGAGTCTTTGACCTGTGCCTCCGAGGTCGTAGCTGTAAGGCCCGTATAGCACACTCTTTGACAAAGATGTGCTATAGTCAGACCTCGTTCCTCCGAGGTCGTAGCTGTAAGGCCCGTATAGCACACTCTCTGATAAAGATGTGCTATAGTCAGACCTCGTTCCTCCGAGATCGTAGCTGTAAGGCCCCCATAAAGCACACTCTCTGATAAAGATGTGCTATAGTCAGACTAGGGTGTACTGTAGCCATACAGATACGGGCTGCCACCGTATACTCGCCGTCATTTTTGTCTCCGGCTGGCGCATGATCCATAGTCGCGCGCCGGCCGGTCTGGCTGACGGCAAAAAGGAGGCCCGACTTGCGCCGGGCCTTCTTTGCTCTGTGGGCGTGTGATAAGCTTACTCCCTGGTCTACTTGGCCTGTTTGGCTTCTGCTTTTTTCCTGGTTACGTATTCCTGGGTCTTTTTGCGGCACTGCTCGCAGCGGGCCTTGTTTAGCTTGGCGGGCTCTCGGGGGCACTTGGTGCACGGGCCGCGCTCTTTGGTCTGCAGTCGTTTTTCCCGCAGTCTGCGGTTCATCTCTTCCTCCTCCGGTCCCGGGTCTATGGGCGAAATGGTGGGGATTATTGGAGGTGGCCACTCCCCCGGCTTTAGCTTCATTACAAGGGTGTAACGATAATTCCCTGGTGATGCTGTCCAACTCCAGGACCTACCAAGAAGTAGGCAACTCAGAAGGCCCAGGGGGTGCTCCCTTGGGCCTTCCATATTCAGCGAGGATGCCCCCGACCCCACGGTTGACCACGCCGTAGGGTCGTTTTGGGGCAAATTGTGAGGAAGTAGCGTGGCCGACGACCAAAAGACACCCCAAAAATGTAGTAGCCAAGGTCTGGAGCTATGCTATCGTGAGTACCAAGCAAGTGGCGTGACTGCCGGCCAAGCAATAGCCACGCCGCTTGTGAACCATCCCCCAGTAGCTCAGTGGAGTAGAGCGCCCCCGTCGGAAGGGGTAACAGCGAGCTATAGCCTGGCCCGGGGCCCTTGACACCATACCGCCCGGCAAATTGCACTCACGGGGCGGCCGGAGTTGACTCATTAATGCATGGTAGTCGTACTAAAAGTCGAAGACCTCCAAAGCCCCAGAAGGATTACTGCAAAAATCCCGATTTGAGGCTTGTTTTATTCGACGAAATCCGAGATAATACATTTAAGACGGGAGCGAACGGCGCGGTAACGCCGCCGCCCCCTAATCAAGATGGAGGTGCAAGCTCCACCATGATCACCAGTGATTATAGCACCCCAACTACGCCCTCTCAATCCCAAACTCGCAGGACCTACCCCCAGAACTGGCCCGCGTACAATACAGCTCAGACCCATGAGCAAGAACAATTCACCAAGCTGCTCCGTGAATTGTGCGATACCGTTCCTCAGCCGCCTCAGACCTTCGGACAGCCTCGGTTGCTTCTCTCCGATGTGATGTTTGGCATCGGACTCAAGGTCTATTCCACAATGTCAGGTAGGCGGGCAATGACAGACTTCAGAGATGCGCAAGCCAAAGGATTGTTGGACAAGGTCCCGTCCTTCACAAGTACTTTCCGCTACCTGGAAAATCCTGACTTGGCCCCTCTCTTGAAGGACTTGATTGAACGGAGCGCGTTGCCACTTCGGTCCGTGGAAACAGATTTCGCTGTGGATGCCAGTGGCTTCTCTACTTCGGTCTACAAACGTTGGTTCGATTACAAATGGGGCAAGATACGGAAAGAGGCCAAATGGATTAAGGCCCATCTGATGTGCGGCGTCAAGACCAACATTGTCACCAGTGTGGATGTTACCCCGACCGATAGTGCAGATGCTCTGTTTCTTGCGCCATTCGTTCAAACTACGGCTCGCAATTTCGACGTTGATGAGGTTTCGGGCGACAAAGCCTATTTGAGCAAGAAGAATCTTCGTGCGGTCCAGGCAGTGGGCGGGACAGCGTACATCCCCTTCAAAGTCAACTCTGTAGGCCATCAAGGTCACCACAAGTGGGATAGCCTGTGGGAGCGGACGTACCACTACTACAACTTCAACCGGTCCGAATTCCTGGCCCACTACCACAAGCGATCGAACGTGGAAACGACCTTCTCGATGGTCAAGGCCAAGTTCGGTGGCTCCGTCCGGTCGAAGACGCCGGTAGCCCAGGTTAACGAGGTCTTGGTCAAGATTCTGTGTCATATATCTGTGTCCTCATCCAGTCCATCTATGAACTAGGGATAGAGCCGATATTCGGCACGGAGACTTTTGGAACAAAAGAGGCAGTTGTTCCAAAAGTGGCTTGGCAATAGGACTTTTGGAGCAAAGCCAACCTTCACCCATCAAGGGGGAAGTGATTATTCACCCTTCATTGTCATTGCTATGAAATCCGTTTTCATCCTCTTATGCGGCCCCCACCGCCCGTCATTCCGAGGAGCGGAGCGACGAGGAATCTAAAAAACCTCGCGACCCCGAGTGACAATTAAATGACCCTGCCGGTCCACTCGCAGGTCTTGCCACAGAGAAAGCACCATGCTAACATGAACTGTAACCTTGAGACTGGACGCTACAGGAGGAAGGTATGGACATACCCATCGTCTATACCCTCGTTAGTTGAGGCACCAGCGAGAAGCTGAGGGAGTCGTGGACTCGCCAGGGCATTGCCTTTGAGGAGCGCCAGGTAGATGAGCGCCAGGAGTGGCTTGATGAACTCCTGAACTATTCCGACGTCGCTCCCACGATTATTTACCCCGATGGCCGAGTAGAGATAGGATTCGAGGGTGAGGTAGGTTGAGCTCTCGCCTGAAGGTGGCGGAGCCACCTTGCGTCCTGCCAGAGCCGAGGCTGCTAGTTACGCTCGGCGAGACCCTACAACTTGGATATTCAATCGGGTAAGAGGGAGGAGATATGGCACGCGAGACAAGTGTGGTGACACCGGAAAAGTACGCCGGCGGGTTCACTTATCAGGACTATCTTGCACAGATTAAGGTCAACAAGAATTGGTTTGAGCAGCTTTATGACACCTTCCAGCTCCAACCCGAAGATGCCAAGTTCTTCAGGAAGGCCGCCCAAAACCCCAACGGGCCTACTAAAATGATGATTATCGGTGAGGACTGGTGCCCGGATGTATACAGGGGTATGCCTATGATGGCTCGGATCGCTGAGGCGGCGGATATGGAAGTACGAGTCTTTCCTCGCGACTCACACATGGATATCATGAACGAATTCTTGAAAGAGGGTAAGTGGGCATCAATCCCCACTGTCGTCTTTTACACCGGCGACCATCAGTATATCTGCCACTGGATTGAGCGACCTGAGTTGGCGGAACGTGAGATGGCCGAGATAGCTGCTCAGGTTAAGAATGAGTTGCCTGATGGTAATGAGCAGCAGCTCAGGGCCGCCGCTCGCCCCCGAACCCAAGAACGCTTTACGGCATGGCAGCAAGAATCCGTCCAAGAGATTCGAGAGATGCTGGCGAAGCACCTTGGTATGTAGCCAATAGACATTCACAAAACCGGTGGGACGGGGCTGAGTGGGATTCGGCGCTGCTTTTAACAGCTTTTAATAACTTGGTCTTGGGAAACTAGGGGGCCGCCGGCTCTAATACGAGGGTATATCTGGCTTCGTGAATGGTCTTGGGAGCCAGGGCTGCCACGAGCACCACGACGTCGTCCAGGTCCTCCAACCCACTAATCACCATCTCGCCCCGGTTATTTTCATCCAGTGCCATCTCTCTCACTCTTGTTTCGTCCCTCACTTCGATGACCTGAACGATGTAATCCTGGGGAACCCGGTTATTTATCCTGAGAAACCCCTCCGCATTCCAGCCGTCGTCTCCCAGGCCGATGTCGAATAAGCCAATCTCAGGCACGGATATGTCGTCGAAGCAAAGCCCCATACCATTGATTGCATCGTCGGTAACATAGTGGAAACGCAGAAGCACCTCCCGACCTGCATAGGGCGTCAGGGAGACTTCCACGTCGGTCCAACCATTGCTGATTCCCGTGTAGCCTGGGCCAAAACTGTTCCCTACGGGATTTCCGAGAGAGGTCCCGGGGGCCTCAATTATATCCCAGGTAACACCCTTATCTGAAGAGATTTCCACATAGCCGTAGTCCCAGTCCTCCTCCACGTCGAACCATACTCTGAACTTGAGGGTGGCCTTGTCCGTATCAGAGAGGTCGAGCGTGCGGCTGAGGGAGGAGCTTATCGAGTCCCCGCGATTGCTCCACCAGCAACTCCCGCTATCCAGTGAAGGGTGTAATAGGAAGCTTTCCTCCTGCCCCTGGAAGCGCAGCTTTATGTCACCTTTGGTTATGTCAATTGCGATATACTCTGCCGAGTACTGGGGTATGGAGTAATCCCTCTCACCCGGCTTGCTCATTCGCGACGTGATTACCGCCTGTACATAGCTATCGGGATAGCTATACACTCCATCGTCGGGCTCGTCCAGGTAATTGGCAACTACCCAGTCCTTGAAGATATTACGGAAGTCCATGTCATAGCCCTGGCGCGCCAGGTAAGAGTCGACCCCCCTGATGCCATCCGCTTGTTCACCTACCAGTAGCGCCAGATCACCCGGTGAACCGTAATGGGCGGCAAGATAATCGAAGAAGAGGAACGCTGCGCCATAGTGGGGAGAGGTGTTCGAGTCTATAGGCCAGTTAACAAGAGAGGTGGTCGGAGAGCCAAGGAACGCACCCTGGCTGGAAGGTCTGTACCCTGCTACGGAGGCTGCCACTTCTGAAAGTCCTTCATTGACCCAGGTCTCCTCCGTGGGGTCACCGTGCCAGTGGATGGCGTGTTGTAGCTCGTGGGCAATGACTGACAGGTATATTGGGGAACCCACAATGAGGGAACCGGCATCCAGGTAAATCATCTCGCGCTGGTTGCTGTGTTGGCGCACCATGGAAGGGTACTCATCTACGGAGCTAAAATAGCCGGCCACTGGTCCTCTGAGGTGAGCGTTGAGTATAGTAATGTGCGGGTCGTTGTCCACGCCGGGTGTCCACTCAGTGCCGAAAGCGGCGGTAACCCTGGGATATATCTCATCTTCGAAGGCCCTTGCGGCTCTCTCCAGGTCCCCCTGGGATACGTCCAACCCATCCTCTATGTACCAGTAGGCATGGGGACTAACCAGACGCAAGGTGGCCTGGCTGGTGTAGACCCGTATCTCCTGTAAGTCCGTCACCCAGAAGGTCTCCCGGCGCCCTTCCGTGTAGCTCACCGGAGTGGGGTTAACTATTCTCGGAATAGGCCCGGCAACCCTGGAGAGGGAACGGGCCAGCTCGAATAGGTCCCGGTCCGGGGCATCCGGGAATTCCCCGTCTATAAGTTGGGTGGGTATAGAGCGAGGGATGGGAGGGGTTGCGGGATTGTCGGTAGATGGAGTGGAACCGGAGGCAGGCGTTGGTAGATTAGTGGGTGTATCGGTTGTGCCCGGCGGAGGGGTAGTGGTCTGCCCAGGCAGGGGGGACGAGGGTAACGTAAGGGTAGCAGAGGTTGATGGGGCCTCCGTAGGCACGGTTGACGTGCCCTGCGCACTCTCAGGGGATGGTCGTGGTGTGGAGTCGCAAGCTACCATGATAACCACGGCAACGACCATCAGAAGCCCTGGAATGTACAACTTCTCGCTCATCCATCGAAGGTAAGGGACATCAAACCATAATACCCGGTGTCTGAATTTTATCATCTTATACCTGGAAATAGCCGGGACCCCTCAAAACATCATCCCGGATTGGGACCGGAGAGCACAACACGGTTTGAAGATCAGTTATACCTATTCATGGCTTTCTCAATGCCCTCCAGAATCATACACGCGACCACGTCAGTTACGGCCGTCACTGCCTCTGCGATTACAGGCTTCTCCTCGGGAGGGAAGGTACTCAAAACGTAGCTCATCCCGTCCAATGCCGGTGGAGGCTTGCCGATTCCCACTCGTACCCGTGGGAAATCCTGGGTAGACAGTGTGGAGATAATGGACCTGACGCCATTGTGTCCTCCGGAGCTGCCCTCGGGGCGGACGCGAATCTTGCCGGGGGGAAGGCCCATCTCATCGTAGATTATCACCATATCTCGTGGGGTGGCCGCAAAGCGGCTGAGCAAGTAGGCTATCCCTTCTCCGCTGTTGTTCATATAGGTACGGGGTTTGGCCAGCACCACCGCCGTGCTATCCTGAAAATCCGGGCGGGCTATCCGGCCCTGACCCAATACCACCTTTGGGCGTCGCTCGCCTACCTCTATGTTCCACGTTCTAGCCATGTGGTCAATGCAATCAAAGCCCACGTTGTGGCGACTATTTTTATACCTGGCGCCCGGATTTCCCAGGCCGATTATGAGCTTCATGGACTGCCAAGAGGCTGGCGTATGTGCGGCGCCGGCTCTCCCGTCTCCGGCGAGAATGCCATAAGTTCCAGGAACTCCTCCTCGTTCAGCAACTGAGTGCCCAGCCGTTCAGCAGCTTCCAGCTTAGACCCCGGCTCCTCTCCCACCACCAGGTAATTGGACTTCTTCGTTACGTTTGAGGAGACGGAACCGCCCAACTCCTTGATTCGGGACTCTGCGTGAGAGCGGGGCATCGAGGTCAATGTCCCTGTGAGAACAAAGCTCCGACCGGCCAGGGGAAGCTCCCCGGCTCCATCAAGCCCTTGACCAAATCCTTCTCCTGAGACCACCTTCCGGGAGAGTTCCACCCCGGCCCGGCGTAGCTTTTGGATGGCCTGCAAGTTCAGGTCTACACTGAAATACGCGATGATGCTGGTCGCAATTTTGGGACCGATACCCGGAATGGCGGTAAGCTCCTCCTCGGTAGCCCTGGATAACCGGTCTATATCAGAGTAACGCTGGGCCAGCAGGTCGGCTATCTCCGACCCGACGTGCAGGACTCCCAACGCAAAGAGGACCCTGGATAGTGGTCGTCCCTTGCTTATTTCAATGTGGTCCATGATTTTGGTAGCCAGCTTGTCGCCCATTCGGTCCAGGGCTAGGAGTTGCTCTTTTGTCAGATAGTATAAATCTGCAACGTCCTTGACCGGTCCAGTGTCTATCAGAATCCGGCACCAACGCTCTCCCAGGCCGTCAATATTCATAGCACCCTTGCTTACGAAGTGCTTCAGCAACTCGAAGAACTGGGCGGGACAGGTGGTGTTGGGGCAGCGATGCATGGCTTCGGCGTCCGGTTTTACGACCTCCGTGCCGCATTCGGGACAGTTCTCCGGCATCCGGAAAATTCTTTCCTCACCGGTGCGCCGCGCCGTCACGGGCCCTACTATCTGAGGTATTACCTCACCGGCCCTTTCGACAATCACCCAGTCTCCGATACGGATATCCTTACGGCGGATGTCTTCCTCGTTGTGAAGGGTAGCCATCTTTACCATTGCGCCGCTGACGTTGACGGGCTCCAGTATGGCAGATGGGTTCATACTGCCGGTCCGCCCCACATTGATGCTGATGTCCAGCAACCTGGTAGTGGCCTGCTCGGCAGGAAACTTGTATGCGATGGCCCACCGGGGCTCGCGGCCAACATAGCCTAAAATGTCCTGGTACTGGAAATCATTGACCTTTACCACCAACCCGTCTGCCTCATAGGGCAAACTGTGACGCTTCTCAAGCCAGGAGACGTATATTGCTTCCACTTCCTCCAGTGTCCGACAGCGTACGTTGTGGGGATTTATCTTGAAACCCAGCTCCTTGAGCTTTTGGAGGGAGTCCCAGTGATCGTCAGGCATGGAGCCATTCTCCGTATGACCTTGACTGTATATGTAGATATCCAGGTTTCGGGAAGCCGTAAGTTTGGGGTCCAGCTGCCTCACAGAGCCGGCCCCCGTGTTGCGGGGATTGGCGTAGATTGGCTCGCCCCTGGCCGCTCGCTCTTCGTTGAGCTTCTTGAAGCTCTCCTTGGACAGGTACACCTCGCCCCGAACTTCTAAAACACCGGGGGCCTGCTCCGGGCCTGTGGAAAGGGCCTGGCCGAGCAACACAAGGGGTATACTCTTCACGGTACGAAGGTTCTGAGTCACGTCCTCGCCCCTGTACCCGTCACCCCGTGTAGCGCCCCGTGCCAGCCGTCCGTTCTCGTAGGTTAGTGAGACCGCCAGACCATCTATCTTTAGCTCACACACCAGGTCGAATTCGGGGCGCTCCAAGAGATTCGCCACCCGGTTATGCCACGCTTCAAGCTCCCGGAAATTGAACGCATTGGCCAGACTCAACATCGGAATGGCATGTTGCACCTGAGCGAACCCCTCTGCCGGTGCCGCTCCCACCCGCTGGGTGGGTGAATCAGGTGTAACAAGCTCAGGGTGCTCGTCTTCAAGCTCCCGCAACTCCCGCATGAGGCGGTCATACTCGCCGTCGCTGACAGTCGGATCGTCCAGCACGTAGTAGCGGTAATTATGGTACTCAACGCCCGCCCTTAGCTGAGCGGCCCTATCTCGGACTTTCACGTCTACTTCCACCATTGGGAACGTCTCTCCTTGTTACCCTCGCAAGCGTCCCGGTCATCCCTGGGAGGTTCTCCGAATCTCCGGGAGACGCGCCGCCCTCCAAGGGTTCAACTAACCTCCTCAACAGTATAATATCACTCCCTCGTTCATCCGTAATAGCATCTCTTCAATTTTCCCCCACTATTGATCATAGTAGTGTAAAATTGGCACGTTGCCGATTGTACCAGACCGCAACACAGACACTATCATCCATCAGGAAACAATTCTACAGCCATGAATTACAACAGTCGGCCATCAAGCTGTCAGACAATTGCGGGAACGACAAGAAAGGAAGGACAAATATCTAATGGACACCCGTGAACAAATCAAGACCCTCTCCCTGGACCTTCTGAGAGAATTGGGAGGCTGTCCTGCCGTGTCATTCATGGAGGGTGCGGTGGCTGACTGCATCCGAAGGACCCTGCAAGGTACGGGTCTCTCAGTTGAGCAGGACGGTTACGGCAATTTGATTGCCCATAACCTGAGACATTCAGACAAAGATGGAGATAACCCGCCTATCGCATTCATGGCCCACATGGACCACCCGGGATTCGAGGCTATTGGGGTCGAAGGAGATATGATAATTGCTCGGGCCTTGGGGGGTGTGCCTCAAGCGTCCTTCTCCGAAAAGGTGCCCGTGCGGGTAATCCTTCCCGATGGAAAGAGTCTCATGGCAGAGACTGCAGGGGCTTATGGCCCCCAGGACCAACGAATGGTATCCCTCCGTCCGGCGGAGTCTCTTGCCCTGGAGTTCCCCAGGACGGTGGTATTTGACCTTCCCGACTACCATTTCGACGGAGACTTGATTCACATGCGAGCGCTGGACGATCTGGCAGGGTGCGCCAGCATCATGGTGGCCCTGGGGACGTTGGCCGATGATGAAGATGTCGGAGAGGTATACGGAGTGTTCACCAGGGCTGAGGAGGTTGGTCTCATAGGGGCCCGCCTCCTGGCTGAAGAAGGGACACTACCGAAGGAGACTATCGTTGTGTCACTGGAGGCCAGCCGGACTCTACCCGGAGCGGCTATCGGCCAGGGGCCGGTGATACGGGTGGGAGATGCCACCTTCACGTTCGACGCTGAGGCAGAGGGAGTGCTCCTGAAGGCGCGGGAGGAACTGTCAGAGCAGCAGCCCGATTTCAAGGCACAGCGCCAGCTTATGAGTGGTGGAACCTGTGAGGCCAGCGCCTTCAGGTACTACGGCTACTCCACCACCGGCATCGCCTTTCCCCTGGGGAATTATCACAATGCAACTCCCGATGGCGGAGTGGATGCCGAGTATATCCACGTAGACGACTTCGCCGGCGGAGTGGAGCTAATAGTCCAGGCCGCCCGCAGCGTGTGCCGGCGGCGAGACTCACGCTCCTGGCAACGCATGAGGGGTATACCCGAGGACTACCGGCGAAGGTTAACCGAAACGCCCGCCACTATTTGAAGCGAATCTTGCTCCTGTAGGCCGTCGGAAGCCTCGGTCCCTCCACAGGGCGCTGGCCGACGGATTAGCTAGCTAGGCAGGAGCAGGATGGAACTGCCCTCTTTCAATTCCCCTCTTGATGCGGCCATATTCAGAAGCGATTTCGGCGCCAAGGATGAGAATGAAGGCCGAGATATAGGCCCACACCATGAGGACCACCACCGAAGTGATGCTGCCGTACACTTGGTCATATTGAGCAAAGTTGCCAATGTACCATAGGAAGATGACCTTCCCTCCTTCGAAGAGGGCCGCTGCCACTACGATTCCCAACCATATATCCCCCCAACGAGTTTCGACGTTGGGCAGTATCTTATAGATTACGGCAAAAATGAGAAGGTTTATCAACAATGCGGGCAGTCGGAATACGCCCGAAACGACCTCTCTGCCCACAGTGCTTTCCAGGGTGGAGCCGCCGATTTCAATGGAAGCCGCCCATTGGATAGCGCCCGTTATGCTCACGGAAAGAAGGAAGAGCAGGGAGACCCCAAGGGCCATGACCAACTGTCTGGGTTTATTCTTGTAGAGAGGCGGGTCCTTGGGCACGTCCCACGCCCGGTTGACGGCGCGGGTTATGGCCCCGAATACGGCGCTGCCGGCCCAGAGCAAGCTCAGTAGGGACGTGATGCCGGAAACGGTGCGAAATTTCACAATGCCCTCAACGCTGTCCCGAACGAAGGTCTCCGAACCGGGCAGGTAATCGACAATGAACTCTATGACTTGCTCCTGCCTGTCTGGGGAGTGGGCGATTATTCCCACGATGGCGCTCAAGCCCAAGGCAAGGGGAAACAGGGAGAGAACGGCGTAATAGCTGACGGACGCTGCCATGTGAGTAGCGTCGTCGTCCCCCAGATCCTGGATCACCCTGACAGCAAGGCGCACGGGCATGGTCCTGCCCAGCTTGGTGGCGGCCAATTCGAGCTTCAGCCGCTCCAGCCCGATGCCAAAGGCCTTGCCGGCAAGTTGGATTCTGTCAACGATTCGCAAGAACCTGGTTGCTACGGCATTCATCCACACCTTTCCATCAAACGCCTTCGGCACCACGCCGACCGCCCGGACCAAACCAGCAGTCCGCACCCATAATTATAGGCCAGCCGCACAAGTCAATGGCGGCTGGCCATATTGCATCTTTTGGGTTCTTTTGGGCTTTTCAGAGTCGCCCGGGAAAGCGAATCGTTGCGGACTCTAGGACTTCTTGTCCTCGCCCTTGGCAAATGGGGCTTTGAGAATCACGGCGACCCCACTGATGGTCCCGGAAACGGCGTCTCTGACCGTCCTGCCTGCGGCCTCTCCGACGTTATCGGCGGCTTCGATGGCGCCTACGGCTGCGGCGGACGCGGCGTCCTCGGCCTTGACGCCGGTGGATTTGGCAGCGTCAATGGCGCCTTCCACGGCACCTCTGGCGACGCCCGCCAGGTCACCGCCCACGTCTGCGGCCCCCTTAATCAGACCCCTGGTGCTGTCGGTTACGGCCCTCAACACGTCGGCGCCGACCTCCTGAGCTCCGGTGGCGCTGCCCGAAACGATAGACTTGGCCGTGACGGCGAGGTCGCCTCCCACGTCGTTGGCCCCTCTAATTGCGCCTTGAGCAATGCTGGCGACCGCGTCCTCCACGCTCAGGCCCAACTGCTTGGTTGTGGAAATGGCGCCTTCCGCGGCGCCCCGGCCAGCCTCGGCCACGTCTCCTCCAACCTCACGCGTGCCCTGGATAGCCGCTCGGACCGTGTCGCTGAGGGTGCCGACGGTTACGGTCGCCACCTCTCCCACGCCCTGGATGGTTCCTATGACGGCCCCCTTTGCTGACGAGCCTACGTCTACCCCCACTTCTATCGCCCCCTGGATTGCCCCGGACACTCCGTCCATGACAAGGCTGGAGGCTTCCTGCCCCACCACCCGGACGCCCTGTAGGGCCTTCACAGTATTCTCACTGGTGGTGTCTATTGTCTGCCCGAGGACGTCACCGGCGCCTTTGACTGTTCCTATAATAGCGTTTTTCAGAGTGATTCCAATATTTCCCAGTGGCATTGCAGTCCCCTTTCATAAACATTCTGACAACTATGAAACAGTACCTACTATACTGTAAAGTATCACGCTACCAAGGAACCGTCAAGTTTACGCCGACACATTCCTCGTCTAAATTGGGGCGTCCAAGGAACCCATAATCCTTGATATTGACGATTACCCGGACACACAGGAACGCAGCCAATCACTCCCATCAACAATACTTTTTTCATCACGTGGGCAGATGGGGTCACATACCGCGCCAAGACTCATCAGCATAGACCAACCTAGCATTCTCCCATCCGCAGTAGGCGGCCCTCTCGCCATACTACTGCACCATCCCGCACCGTCAGGAAAGTATCCAGGCGGAGCTTACCTTCCGTGGTGTGGTTGGACATGTCCTGCCAGACAAACCGCCCCTCCCTCTGCTCAAAGACTGCTGCATCTCCCGCCATGCCGGGCACCAGAGAGCCTATCTCACCGTCAAGGCCCAGCACCCTGGAGGGTCGTGAGGTGCTGGCGGCAACAGTGTCCACAAGCGACATCCCCATAGCGTGGAACTGGCTTACCAAATCATTCTGCCTGTAGACCACCCTGTCAGCCGGGGGGATGTGTATATCGGTGCTGATGGTCGTGGGGAAGAAGTCATGCCGCAGCGCCCCTTTTACCACATCCAGATCACAGTGTACCCCGGCATGGGCCACGTCCAATATTACCCCCCGGTCGGCAGCGGCCTTCACCTCCGGCCTGACGTTGCCGTTGCTGTCGAGGATGCCCTCCGGGTTGCCATTGAAGACGTGGGTGGCAATGTCTCCCGGACCCAGGTGTTCCAAAATGTCGGGCAGAGGTATCGGCGTACCGCTTATATGCAGCATGAGCTTGACCCCGGCCTTGTCGGCGGCTTCGCGGGCACTCCTCAGCGCGTTATGGGCATCCCAATGAGAGACGGCGTCTGCGTGCATCCTCACCTTGACTCCGATAAGGAAGCCCGGGTTTTCCTTGATGGTATCCGACGTGCGGTCGACATCAATGAGACGCATGTCCCGAAGCTCGCCTCCGAGTACAGGGTTCAGCAGCAGTCCGGTGGCGCCTATGTGCAGAAAAGCCAGGAGGCGAGTCCTTTTGGCGGGAAAGACGTAGTCGCGCATGGCCACGTAGTTCGCCCAGCCCGCACTGCCGGCATCAACCCCTGTGGTCACTCCGGCGGATAGGCAAGTTTCGTCGGCGTTTGTGGCGCTCGTATTCCCTCCATGATAAAAATGGCCGTGAATGTCTATAAGTCCCGGCGTAACCAGCTTGCCGGTGACATCCACCGATTGAGCAGCCTGAGCGGGGTCAATGCCTTCGGACACCGCGACCACCTTGCCGTCTTTGAAAGCCACATCCCTACGGTCATGGATGTTCTGGCCAGGGTCCAACAGGGTCCCGCCTTTCAGGACCAAATCGTATGCGTGCTGTTGAGTCGCCATGTACTCCCCTCTTTGCGTGATTATTGACCTCCGACAAACTCAGCTTCTATTCCCTTCCCAGATAGTACCTCCACCGGCGGAGCTTGGGGAGGACCCTCTCGGCCAGCCGGTCAAAGTCCTCGAGGGTAACCTCGGTATCCTTATCAAGATGAAAAGTTCCCCATTTTTCGAAGGCCTCTTTGGTAAAACGCTCAACTAGCTGGGGAGACCTTCCCACCAGCCTCCCCAGCTGAAAGGCCAATGTTAGTGCAAGTTGATTGCTCACAATCTGCTCGAAGGCATCGGGGTCATCCAGGTCATCAGGAATTCCATTACACTGAATCAGGAAATCATCCAGCACCTGCTCCAAGACTTCAGGTATATCGGCCAGCTCTATCCGGGTCATGTATTCAGTCAGCCGGTCTGCAAGCTCCTTGATCCCTCCCTCCGGGAGGAGGTCTGCATCCCGTCCGGGCGGGTCATAGAAATCCCTGTCCTCCGCTTCCGTCATGTCAACTCCCATATCCGTGAGGTAAGTCTTCTCCAAGTGTCGTCACCGGCATATTCTACCACAGGGAAATACTTATCGGGTCAGGGCATTGTCGTTTATCTTGTGCTATACTGCCGACAATACGAAATACACTACAAGGGAGGCGTTTCCATGGGCATCTACCGGCTGTACACTGGCAACGATGGTCAGTCCCACATTGAGGATGTGGACCTGGGAGGACATTCTGAACTCAAGTCCCTGCGGCCCACCACGGGCATCATGTTCCAGGAGTCTCCCCCAGGCAATTTCATAGACTGGCACCCGGCGCCGCGCCGACAGTACGTCATATCCCTGTCGGGCGAACTGGAGATAGGTCTGGGTGACGGGAGTCTGCACAGGTTCGGAGCGGGAGACGCCCGCCTGGTGGAGGACACGACGGGCCAGGGACATACAACCCGGGTTGTAAGCAGTGGCCCCAGTATTACAGCCGTCGTTCCGCTGGCCGACTAGCCCTCTTTCTCCCACAGCGCTTCCAGTACCCTGCCGGGACTCATGGGTAGCTCCCGCAACCGGATGCCGACAGCGTCGTAGATAGCGTTGGCTATGGCTGCCATAGGGGGGACGATGGGCATTTCTCCCACCCCCCGGACACCGTAGGGGTGGCCCGGATTCGCCACCTCTACAATCACCGTGTCTATCATGGGCAGGTCAAGACTGGTGGGCATCCGATAGTCCAGGAAGCTGGAGTTGACCATCTCGCCCTTGTCGTTGTAGAAATACTCCTCGTTAAGCGCCCAGCCAATGCCCTGGACTACCCCACCCTGTATCTGCCCTTCCACATAGCTGGGATGGACGGCCTTCCCTACGTCCTGCAACGCCGTGAACCGCAATATGTCCACCTTGCCGGTCTCAGTGTCCACCTCCACGTCCACAAGGTGGACCGCGAAGGCGCCGCCCACCCCCGACGGGTTTACCGTGGCGCGTCCGGCAATGGGGCCGCCGGTGGAATTCAATCTAGCTGCAAGCTCTTTGAAGGTTAGATGTAGCTCCGGGTCCGACTTGTGGGAGATCACCCCGTCGGAGTAGTCCACGTCATCAGCAGGGACGTCCCACATCCTGGCCGCCCGCTTTACCATCTGCCGCTTTATATCCTGGGCTGCCTCGTAGCAGGCCCATCCGGTCTTGAAGGCCACGCCGCTCCCGGTAGTCGTAGAGGTATAGCCGACTGAGTCCGTGTCTCCCACCATAGGCCGCACGTCTTCGGCAGCGATGCCCAACACCTCTGCGAGTTGCATGGCCACAACCGCCCTGGAGCCTCCGATGTCGGGCGACCCCTCTACCAGGTTCACGGTCCCGTCGGTGTTCACGCTGGCTACGGCGCTGGCCTGGCCGGATGCGTTAATCCAGAAGCCGCTGGCCACGCCTCGGCCACGGCGCCGGCTTGAGTCAGTCGAAGAGTCGGGCTTTCCAAGGGACGTTGAATAATGTTCGTGCTCCTTGGCCGCCTGGACAGTTTCCAGACACCCTATGCGTAGATACCGGGGGCCACCGATCCGTTGGCTGCCCTCCCTGGCTCCGTTGAGTAGGCGAAATTCCAGAGGGTCCATGCCGATTTTTTCGCAAATCTCATCCACGACCCCCTCTGCGGCGAAAGCGGCGGCCGGTGCTCCCGGCGCTCTGTATGGAGCAGTCTTTGGCTTGTTCAGCACCACATCATACCCCTCCACGCGGGCATTGGGAACGTCAAAGGGGCCGAATATACACATAGCACCAATGTTTACCATAGAACCCGGATAAGCGCCCGCTTCGTAGGCCAGGTATGCGTCCGCTGCCGTGATGCGCCCCTCCTTGTTGACACCAATTTTCACCTTCAGGTAGCCTCCCGAAGTGGGACCGGTCGCCTCAAACACCTCCGCCCGGCCCATGGTCAGCTTCACCGGGCGACCGGTCTTTCTGGAAAGGAGGGCAGCGATAGGCTCCAGGTATGGTGTATTCTTTCCTCCAAACCCACCACCAATCTCCATAGGAATAACCTTGATTTTCGACACTGGAATACCGAGAATCTGTGCTGACTGGTCCCTTATGTTGAATTGGCCCTGGCTGCTGCACCAGATGGTAATGTTGTCATCGGCTTGCCACAATGCGGTAGCGTTATGAGGCTCGATGTATCCCTGATGTACCATGCCGGTCTCATACTCGCGCTCCACCACCACGTCAGCCTCGGCGAAACCGGCTTCAACGTCTCCCATCTCGGTAATGAAATGGGAGGCAATGTTGCTGGGCTTGTCGGCGACCTCGCCACTCATGTCTGTGGTGAAGATGTCCTCATGGAGAAGAGGAGCGTCCTCCTTCATGGCGTCCAGCACTTTGATAACCGGAGGCAATACCTCGTACTCTACGTCTATCAGCGACAGCGCCTCATCGGCTATGTGGGGGCTGATAGCTGCCACCCCCGCCACGGCATGGCCCTTGTACAGTACCTTATCTGATGCCATACAATTGTCGCTCCGGTACTTCAAGGTTACCATTGCAGCCTCTTCCGGGTCGGCTACTTGACCCGAAAGCCGGGGAAGGTCTGCGGAGGTGACCACAGCCCTGACCCCCGGCAGGGCCAGCGCCCGACTGACGTCAATGGAAACAATCCGTGCGTGGGCATGGGGGCTTCTGAGGATCTTGCCGTGCAGAAGTCCCGGCAGATGGATGTCGGCACCGAACTGGGCACGGCCCGTCACCTTGTCCGTTCCGTCGTGGCGGATGGGTCTGGTACCCACCACGTTGTACTCTTGAGTAGATAACACTATGTTGGAAGCCATCGGCTTTTCACCTCCATCTTGCTGGCTACACCCTCACCCCCGGCCCCTCTCCCCCTGGGGATGGGCTGAGGATACAGGCTATTTTCGAAGGAATGCACTTACGATTTTAGCATAACCGGCTACAATAGGTTACAGGTCTCTGAAGCGGTCGTCCCGCCAAGCCAGGGCGGCCTTTAGTCCCTTTTCTCGGCGGACTGCATTGAACTCTTCCTGCTCAGGCGTGCGGCTGGTGTCAAAGTGTACCATCAGCTCCAGGTTATGTTCTATTGAGGACAGGAACCCCATGCCTTCCATGGCCCGGTTCACGGCGATTTTGCTCATCTTCACGCCAACCTGGGATATCCGGGTGATTTTGTGGGCGGTGCGCTCGCACTCTGCCATAAGCCGGTCATGGGGCACTACCTTGTTGAGCATCCCTAGTCGTACCGCCTCGTGGGCATCAATCGTGTCACCTGTAAACAGTAGCTCCTTGGCTTTTGCCATTCCCACACTGAAGGGGGTAATAAGCAGGGGAGGCCCGACACCGGCACGTATCTCCGGCTCACCCAGTATCGCCATCTCGGATGCAATTTTGATGTCGCAGACCTGGACCAGCTCGCAGGCTCCGGCCAGGGCATAGCCGTTGACGGCGGCGATGACCGGCTTGCTCAAGTTCCATATCATCATGAAGGTGTCTATATGGCCTTTGAGATGCTCCCGCCAGGCGTCGGGCTGCGTTTCCTGCGGATCCGGGTTATCCGGCCCCCGCTCAATGTCGAAGCCTGCGGAGAAGGCCCGTCCCGCCCCTGTGAGAATTACCACACGAATTTCAGGGTCGGCTTCAATGGTCGTTAGCGCCTCCCGTAGCTCGAACATCAGGTCGGGGTTCAGGGCGTTCAGCTTCTCAGGGCGATTCAGAGTCAGGTAGCAGATGGAGTCCTTACGCTCGTAAATAAGGTTCTGGAAGTCCAACGTCAGGCTCCTTTCACCGGATGTTTAGCGCCCCTTCACACCATCGGGCTTATGTTACCGGGGCATATCTACTCTAAGCCACTTCTGGGAGGCCTGGCAAGTCATTGGTCACGGGAAGAGCTTGCTTGCAAGCATCGTGTTTCTCAGGGCCAAACCGTGAGCCACCATGAGCCGCAAGGAAACCCAAGCAGCCAAGGCCACAGCCAACGCAGTTAGCCTGGCGATATTGTGGTGAGTCTCATTCTTCAAAACAGTAGAGCCAGGCATAGACATCTAGCATAGATAGACATCTGTGCCTGGCTCTTGGCTTACTAGCCGGAGTCCCATTGACAGGACCTAGGTCATCAAAGCATATCTGGCTTATAGCCACCCCGGTTTAGTCGTCGGCTGCTGCTGCGACGGAGTCCAGTTTCTCCTGGATTACCGTTCTTAGCTCGCGGACGCGTGTGAGGTCAGGGTATTTGCCGTCCTCTTCCTTACGGTCGAATATCTTCTCACCATCCAGGTATATCTCCAGCCGGCCGTTGGCGCCGGGGGTCAGGGTGACGGCTGCGTCCGGGCCATAGAACCGGAAGAATTCATTCGCCAACCACGTGGCGGTTGCATGGTACTGTCAGGGGACGCAATAAACGATCTCAATATTGATCTTCCACATGGGCACCCTCCTTATGCAATGGCCGTCTCCAGCCTTGTGTTTGGGCCGGCAATGAATTCTCACTGCCAAGACATAAATCCAGTTTAACCGTTATTTCGCCCAAGTCAATACGTACATATCGAATATCAGGGCTATTGCATTTGGATTGCATCGCTCCCGGTAATTCCCGCTTTCGGAGACCTTTGAGTAACCCCCAAACTCCCTGTGGGAGAGGGTTAGGGTGGGGGCATCCCAGCTTCGGGAAAGGCCCCGGACGTTGCAGGCGAAAGCTTGCTGTACTCCGGCAATAGGCCGGTAGTACACTCGCCTTAAATTTCGTTCTTGGCGCTGTCCCGTTGAACTATGGGGACTGACGCCCAGCGTCTAAAGCCGGGGGAGCCGAATGTCCTTGGGCTGTTCCAGCACCGACGCCAGGGGTGATACGGTCCCCAGCAGTCCGATATCTATGCTTTCGATTGTAGACCGCCCGCACATGCCCATAGCCAGGTCCAACTCATCTCGCAGCATCTCCAGAACATCACGAACTCCGGCCTCACCGTCCGCAGCGAGACCCCAGAATAGAGGCCGTCCAATGAGAACGGCCCTGGCACCCAGAGCTAGCGCCTTCAGCACGTCCGTACCCCGCCTTATGCCACCATCCATATAGACCTCAAGTTTCCCATCTACCGCAGCGACGACTTCAGGAAGCACCTCGATGGTAGCGAAGGTCGTGTCGAGCTGGCGGGCACCATGATTGGAAACTATCAGGGCTTTAACCCCATGCTCGGCGCACAGGTGGGCATCCTCTCCGGTCATTATCCCCTTCACCAGCAGAGGCAACGGCGTATTTGCGGCCAGCCAGTCTAGCTCGGGCCAGGTTGCCGAGCGGTTTATTAGCTCATTGACCCCTGTCGGCGCATCCGAGCTAAGGCCCCACTTGTACTCCGCCATATCCACAATCCCCGCGTAGTTGCGTGAAGGCTGGCCCGTGTAGTTGTTCCGGATATTGCGCTCTCGTTTGGCTCGAATTGAGGAGTCCAGAGTGATACACAGAGCGCTGTACCCGGCCTCCTGGGCACGCTGGGCCATTAACGTAGTAAGGCCGCGGTCTTGGAACAAGTATTGCTGGAACCAGATTGGGCCCGTCGCTACCTCTGCAACCTCCTCAATGGTATAGGTCGAGCCGGAACTGAGTACCATGACAGTGCCCATAGCACCCGCAGCCTTAGCGGTGGCAAGCTCCCCCTCCGGATGTGCCCTGCCGTGGCCGCCGGAGGGGTCTGCCATGATGGGGAACTCGATTCTCTGTCCCAGCACTGTAGTGCTCAAATCACGATGTTCGACATCAACCAACATCCTGGGACGTAGCATTATCGAGTCAAAAGCGGCGCGGGTTCGCCTCAGAGTAATCTCATCTGCTGCCCCACCCGCGACAAAGTCATACTCAAACAGTGGCATCTTCTCCTTGGCGATGGCCTCGTACTCATAGATATTCACAGGTCCCGTAGTCATAGCTATTCCACCTCGCTCATCTACTCTTAAGGTCATCCAACTGATGACCGGCATATTATAATCGAGATTTCATACTTAGTCACCACCACAGGAAATGGGGCAATCGAATAACGGCTATTGGGCTACATTCGAGATTCTTGAAGCCACACAATGATTGCTCCTACGCCTGGGGGTGGGTGTACGGCAGGAGCAACCCTAGTGGTTGGCCCGTCGGTCCGGCTGCCCCACACCGGAAATTAAAAGGCCATGATGAACGATTGTATATGCTTGACATAGCTCTGGGGTGCTACTACAATCCCTCTCATCGAGCACGGTTCCACCCACCGGCCATGCCACATAATGCCGGAGACCTCTATCGAGAGCCTTCAATAGGACTCGGTTGGGAAAGGCAAGGAGCGCCCAGTGTTCAGCAAGGTACTCATCGCCAACAGAAGCGAGATCGCCTGCCGCATCATCCGCGCCTGCCGTAAGCTCGGCATCAGCACCGTCGCCGTCTTTTCTGAGGCCGACCAGAATTCCCTTCACGTCAAGCTCGCCGATGAGGCTTTCCTCCTCGGCCCCCCCTCTCCCAAGGAGAGCTATCTCAATATCTCTCGTATCATTTCCATCGCTCGCTCTTCTCACTCCGACGCCATCCACCCGGGCTATGGCTTCCTCTCTCAGAACCCCGACTTCGCCAGGGCTTGCCAGGAGGCTGACATACGTTTCATCGGCCCCTATCCCTATGTCATGGAGATTATGGAGGATAAGGTCAAGGCTCGCAATCTAGCTAAACGGGCCGGCCTACCAATTCTCCCGGGTACTGATTCCCCTGTTCCCGATTCCCTCGCTGACTCAACCGCAAGAGACTTGGGCTTCCCTCTCATGGTCAAGGCCGCTCAGGGCGGTGGGGGTATCGGCATTCGCATTATCAATTCCCCTCAGGAGCTTGCCCCCGTCTTGCACCAGCTTCGTTCTGTTGCTTCCAATGCCTTTGGCAGCCCTCATCTCTATTTCGAACGTTATATGCCCAATGCTTCCCATATTGAGGTCCAGGTCTTGGGTGATGAGCATGGCAATTTGGTCCATCTCTTTGAACGTGATTGTTCCGTCCAAAGGCGCAATCAGAAGATCGTTGAGGAGAGCCCCTCTCATGTCTCCAAGCTCTCCTCTCACCAACGCTCCCTGCTCTGGGATTACGCTCTTCGCCTCGCTCGCCTCATTGGCTACACCAATGCCGGCACTGTGGAGTTCCTCGCTTCCCCAGAGGGAGAGGTCTATTTCCTTGAGATGAATACACGCCTTCAGGTGGAGCATGGGGTCACCGAGCTGACCACCGGCCTTGATTTGGTGGAGCTACAGCTAAGGATAGCCTCCGGCGAGTACTTGCCCGTCTCTCAGGATGATGTTCTCTCTCGCGGCCATGCCATTGAGGTCCGCATTTATCCCGAGGACCCCGAATCATTCATCCCCTCAGCAGGGACCATCAATGATTTCCACCAGCCTTCGGGGCAGCATATCCGCGTGGATAGCGCTCTATACCCCGGGTACGAGGTGAGTACCCATTACGAGTCCCTTATCGCCAAGCTGATGTGCTGGGGACAGACCAGGGAGGAGGCCAGGGTCCGCATGTTGGATGCCCTGGATGAGTTCAGGTTGGAGGGGGTGAAGTCCAATATCCCCGCTCTCAGGAGGGTGTTGACCGGCACGGAATTTGCCCAGGGCAGCTATGACACCGGGTTGTTGGTCAGGATGGCCGAGGCTGCCAGGCTTGAATCCGGCGATGGCCTGTCTCATGGCTCTCGGAATGGGGGGACGGATAAGGAGCTTGCCGCGGCCATAGGGGCTGCCTTGCTTGTCTCTATGAATGGGGGTTCCCCGGTCAATAGGTATCACCACGGCGCGTGGCCCAGTCCCTGGAAGTTGTATGGTCGGCGGGACCAGATGCTTTCCCGTTCCCTCGGGGGCAGGGCTTGGCGTTAAGGACTGTTCGGGTTAAAGTTGGGGAGCGGTGGTATACTGTTGAGGTGGATAACATTTCTACCTCTCCCCTCAGAGTCACGGTAGAAGGGGAAATCTTCGACGTGGAGGTGGAGGGCCTACCTCCGGCAAACCCTACGGCCACATCACCCATAACCCCTCAACAGGGGCCACCTCAAGTCAGGCCGCCCACACCCGGGGTCTCCGAAAAAATCATTCGCTCTCCCATGCCCGGACGAGTGGTGGCCGTGAACGTGAGACCGGGGGACACAGTCTCTCCCGGGCAGGAGGTGTGTGTGGTTGAAGCCATGAAGATGGAGCAGAGCATCAGCACCTCCCAGGGAGGAGTTATAAAGGTGGTACACGTGCGCCCCTTACAGCAGGTAGGCGCCGACGACCCGATGGTGGAGTTGGAGTAACCCCAACACTCGGGTACATAGGGGTGGGCTCGTCACTCCGGCGCAGGCCGGAGTTCAGGGGAGTGAAGTGGAAGGAGCGGAACTCCATGCCTCAAGATTACATATACGTCAAGGGAGCACGGGAGCATAATCTTAAGGATGTAAACGTGACCATCCCGCGGGACAAGCTGGTGGTCATCACCGGTGTTTCCGGCTCAGGAAAAAGCTCCCTGGCATTCGACACCATCTACGCTGAAGGACAGCGTAGGTACGTGGAGTCTCTCTCTGCCTACGCCCGCCAGTTCCTGGGTCGTATGGAGAAGCCCGACGTGGAGTACATTGAGGGCCTCTCTCCTGCCATCTCAATAGACCAGAAAGGTGTATCTCACAACCCTCGCTCAACGGTGGGAACGGTCACCGAGGTGTACGACTACCTCCGCCTGCTCTTTGCCAGAGTGGGGCATCCCCACTGCCCACGGTGTGACAGACCGGTGGAGAAACAGACAGTGCAGCAGATTGTAGACGCCATTCTCAACCTGCCCGAGGACAGCCGAATCATGATAATGGCCCCCAAAATACGTCGTCGCAAGGGAGAGCACAAGGAGGTCTTTGAGGAGGCTCGAAAGGCAGGTTTCGTCAGGGTCAGGGTCAACGGCGCCATCCATCAACTTGAGGACATGGGCAACCTGGCCTTGAACAAGCAGAAGTGGCACTACATAGAGATAGTGGTAGACAGGTTGATAGTGGGCGCGGACATCGAAATCAACCGTGTAGCCGACTCGGTGGAGACGGCTCTCAGGCATGGTAACGGCGTGGTGCTGGTGAACGTGCAGGGAGAAAGTACGGAGTTGGTGTTCTCCGAGCACTTCGCATGTGTCCACTGTGGGACCAGCCTCCCAGAGATAGAGCCGCGCACCTTCAGCTTCAATAGCCCCCACGGTGCCTGCTCTGCGTGTACGGGACTGGGATTCAAGCTGGACGTAGACCCCGATCTCATCATACCCAACAAGGACCTCTCCCTCGGTGAAGGGGCCATAATGCCTTGGGTACGCTCCGGCACCTCCAGCGGCTGGTACAAAAGCCTCATAGAGTCCGTGGCAAAAGCCCACAATTTCTCCACAAAAGTACCGGTGAAGGACCTCCCGGAGGAAGCGCTAAAGCTAATCATGTATGGAAACAGCGGTAAGTCCGTGACCATGCGCCACAAGACCCACTCAGGCCACGTGTATAGCTGGGAAACCAACTTTGAGGGGGTTATCCCCAACCTGGAGCGCCGGCATAAGGAGACTCAATCCGATTACATGCGTAACGAGATTGAGCGATACATGACAGCACAGCCATGCACCTCGTGTAACGGTAGGCGCCTGAGGCCCGAGGCCCTGGCCGTCAGGGTCTGTGACATGAGCATCATGGATGTTTGCGCCCTGACTATAGACAATGCCTTTGGGTGGGCACAGGAGATAGCTTCAGAACCTTCCGTCCCGGAATTCGCCTATCCCGTCGACCCATCTCCCACCAAGGCGCGGCAGAATGGAGTTGAAGGAGATGAAGTAGAGGCAAAGCCGATTCTGTCTCCCAGAGAGATGACCATTGCCCGGCAGATACTCAAGGAAATAGAGGCCCGTCTCAAGTTCCTTACGGATATAGGGCTGGACTACCTGAGTCTGAGCCGCAGCGCCCAGACTTTGTCGGGGGGCGAGGCCCAAAGAATCCGCCTGGCTACGCAGATAGGCTCCGGCCTTACCGGAGTCCTCTACGTGTGCGACGAGCCCACCGTCGGGCTTCATCCCGTGGATGATACCCGACTCATCGAGACGCTGAAACGCCTTCGCGAGCTTGGAAACACCGTTGTCGTGGTGGAGCATGACGAGGCTGTAATGCAAGCCGCCGACTACATCGTAGACCTAGGTCCCGGCGCAGGGGAACACGGCGGGCAGGTGGTGGCCACAGGCACAATGCAGGACGTGATGGACTGTCCCGGCTCTATCACCGGCAACTACCTCAGCGGCAGGAGAAGGATACCAATACCCCAAGAGCGCCGCCACGCCAACGAGAAACACCTGCTGATAAAGGGGGCCAAAGAGAACAACCTGAAGGATGCGGACGTCAAAGTTCCCCTGGGGCTTCTGGTCTGTGTCACCGGCGTCTCCGGCTCAGGCAAAAGCACTCTGGTGTACGAAATACTGTACAAGAAGCTGGCCCAACTGCTCTACCGGGGCAAGGACAAGCCGGGGCTACACGACGCCATCCTGGGCATCGAGCACATAGACAAGGTGGTGAACATAGACCAGTCACCCATCGGGCGCACTCCTCGCAGCAACCCTGCCACATATACCGGCACCTTCACCCCTATCAGAGAGCTATTTTCCAATCTGCCGGAGGCCAAAATGCGCGGCTACGCTCCAGGCCGCTTCTCCTTCAATGTCCGAGGGGGACGCTGCGAAGCCTGTCAGGGTGAGGGGTATATCCAAATCGAGATGCAGTTCCTCCCCGACGTGACAGTGCCCTGTGAGGTCTGTCATGGACAGCGGTACAATCGAGAGGCGTTGGAAGTGTTGCTGAGGGAAAAGAGCATCGCCGATGTGCTCAACATGACAGTGGAGCAGGCCCTGGAGTTCTTCTGGAACATCCCCAAGATTCGCTCCAGACTTGAGACCATGCGGGACGTGGGACTGGGGTACATCCGTCTAGGTCAGCCGGCTACCACTCTCTCCGGTGGCGAAGCCCAGAGGGTGAAGCTGTCAACCGAGCTTTCCCGCCGGGCCACCGGCAAGACCATATACATCCTGGACGAGCCTACTACGGGACTTTCCTTTGAGGACTGCGCAGCCCTCCTCAGAGTGCTTCATCGGCTGGTGGACGCCGGGAACAGCGTGGTGCTCATTGAGCACCACTTGGATATGATGAAGAACGCCGACTGGATTATTGACTTGGGCCCCGGAGCAGGAGACAAGGGCGGCCACGTAATCGCTACCGGAACTCCGGAAGAGGTAATGCGGACGGAGGGCTCATACACGGGCCAGTACCTGTTAAAGGTGTTGGACGGAGTCGGGGAAACGGTGATGGCGATGAGCGGGGATAGCTAGGAGAAACAGGCTATCAGAGCAGCACCATGTTGTTGCGATGCACCACCTCCTGGCCGTAATGATAGCCCAGCACGCTCTGTATGCGGTCGGATCGCACACCCTTTATCCTAGTGATGTCCTGTGAACTATAGCTGACGATGCCACAGGCTACTTTCTCCGCTCCGAGCGCCACGACATAGACAATATCACCCCGATGAAACTCTCCCTTTATCCCCTTCACCCCCACAGGCAGGAGGCTACTGTTGTGCCCCCTCAAGGCCAGAGCAGCGCCCTGATCAACCACAATCTCACCACGCGTGGAGAGCTCGCTAAGCATCCATCGCTTGCGGCTCTCCAGTCTGCTGGAGGTAGGAGGGAACATCGTACCCAGTTCCTCTCCCCGGGCCAGTCGAGAGAGAATGTCGCGCTCCCAGCCGTTGCAAATGACAGTTGCGACGCCGGAAGAAGTCGCAAGTTTGGCGGCCTCCAGCTTTGTGGACATCCCTCCACGCGCATGGGGATTACGATGGCTGCCTGCCAGGGCCTCTATAGCCGGGTCAATCTTTTCAACACGGGGGATGAGCTGAGCACCGGGGTCAACGCGAGGGTCGGCGGTGTGGAGGCCATCCGTGTCGGTGAGGACTGCGAGCAGATCGGCATCTACCAGGTTGGCGACCAGGGCCGAGAGCCTGTCATTGTCGCCAAATACCTCTCCCATCTCATCCACTGCGACAACGTCGTTCTCGTTCAATACGGGCACTACTCCCAACTCCAGGAGAGCCAGAAGAGTATTACGCACGTTGAGGTAGCCCTGGCGGTCGGATAAGTCCTTCCAGGTAAGCAGGGCTTGGGCCACACTGATGCAATGCTCTGCGAAATGCTGCTCGTAGAAGTGCATGAGGTGGCTCTGCCCTACTGCCGCGAGCACCTGTCTGAACGGAATTTCTCTACGCTCTTGGGAGATACGGAGGGCGCGTCTTCCGGCGGCCACGGCGCCCGAGGTTACCAATATCACCTCGGCCCCCAAGGAGTGAAGCCCTGCAATCTGGCCGACGAGACCCGACATCACCTCCGGGTCCAGCCGGTCGGTCCCACCGGTGAGAACACCGGTTCCCGCTTTCACTACCAGGCGTCTATATTGAAGGGATGAAAGACCCTGATCATCAGTCATACTGCCTTCATCGGATCTATCCCGAGACTTGGCACTGTAAGATTCCATAGATCAATTCCGCCTATGCCCGTGTATGGAAGTAGAAAATGTGCCCGCATGGGCCACGAAATTCCATACCCTCTTCACCAATTCCGAGGTAGCATAATTATAACAGTAGGGTATAGGCCCAACAAGGAAATCGGACATGGACAAATTCGCTTGAGACGGCTATAATTGGCTGCGAATTTTCGGTTCACCCTATGGCAATAAGGGCGTCCACAAGGGACGCCTATGAAACAGGCCGCCGATGGTAGGGCAACCCTTGTGGTTGCCCGGTTTATGCCTCAATAGCAAAGATGTTGGACCACTAGGGCAATTGAGCAGGTCTTTCAGATAGCCTGGCCCAATCCCGAGAGAGGTAACAATATGCCTACCTTCGTCAACCCGGACGCCTGCAACGCCTGTGCGGATATACACCAGGGGCCCCTCTGTGTCTACATTTGCCCCAACGACCTCATGGTCCTCGACCCGCAAAGCATGAAAGGCTTCAACCGGGAGCATGATATGTGTTCCGAATGCTTCGCCTGTGTCAAGCTCTGCCCTCAAGATGCCATTGAGGTGCGGGGCTATGCCGACTTCGTACCCTTGGGCGCTTCGGTAAAACCCAAGAGAAATGACCGGGAGATTTCCTGGGAAATACGGTTTCGAGATGGACGCACTTTGAGCTACACCTATCCTGTACGGAGCACCCCGGTCGGTTCGTCAGACCCGTATAAAGGGTTCGTCGAACCCAATGAAGGAGACTTCAAAGGACCTGGTCTGGCCGGAGAAGGACTTTGGCTTGGGATCAGTGACCTTCCCACTCTGGAGACATAGCTATCAGACTCAAGCCATCGCCAAGTCCTGATGGCTTATCCCACGCGAGGAGGAAAACCTTATGCCAGCAGCGCCCAACACCCAAGTCATAGAGTGCGACATCCTCATCATCGGTGGCGGAATGTCCGGGTGCGGGGCCGCCTTTGAGGCCGGCTACTGGGGCAAGGGGCTCAGGGTTATAATGGTGGAAAAGGCCGCCATCGAACGAAGCGGGGCCACCGGCGAGGGTCTTTCTGCCATCAACTGCTACATGGGCATGAGATGGGGCTGGAATACCCCGGAGGACTTCGTCAACTACGTCCGCAATGATATGATGGGGCTGGCCAGGGAAGACCTGGTCTACGATGTGGGACGCCACGTAGACGCCACAGTCCACATGTGGGAAGAGTGGGGCCTGCCTATCTGGAAGAAGCCCGACGGAACCTACGAGCGTGTTGGCCGGTGGCAGATTCCTATTCATGGAGAGTCCATCAAACCCATAGTCGCCGAGCCATCCAGGTTTGCGTTGGGTGAGGAGAACCTCTACGAAAGGATTCTGGTTACCCACCTGCTCACCGATGAGAGAGACCCCGACAGAATCGCAGGGGCCATTGGCTTTGGGGTAAGGGACGGAAGTATCTACGAGTTCAGGGCCAAAGCAGTCATTTGCACTGCCGGCGGGGCTTCCAACATCTTCAGGCCCCGCTCCACAGGGGAAGGCCTTGGCAGAAATTGGTATTCCGTCTTCGATACCGGCTCGGTTTATGGCCTCGTGATTCCCATAGGCGCCGAGATGACCCAGATGGAGCACAGGTTCGTCCCCACCAGGTTCAAGGACGGCTACGGTCCCATTGGTATGTGGTTCCAGTTCTTCAGGGCCAGGGCCACCAATGCCCTGGGAGAGGACTACACCGTAACCAGGGAATCTGAACTAAGAAAGTACGAGCCTTATGGCTCATCGGTGCCCACTCCTACACCTTTGAGGAACCACCAGATGTTTCTGGATATTATCGAGGGGAAGGGGCCCATCTACATCAGGACCGAGGAGGCCATTGCGCGGCTGGCCGGTGGAGACGCAGCCAGGCTTGAACAGGTGAAGGGTGAGGCATGGGAGGATTTTCTGGATATGACCATCTCTCAGGCGTTGACGTGGGCCAGCCAGAATATAGCTCCCGAGGATACGCCATCAGAGATAGTCCTGGCTGAGCCATATATCATGGGCTCCCATTCCGGAGAGGCGGGAGCATGGGTCAGCGGCCCCGAAGACCTGGCTACTCCCGATTACCGTTGGGGCTACAACAGGATGACTACAGTCAAGGGTCTCTTCGCAGCGGGAGATGGCGTTGGGGCAGCCCCCCATAAGTTCTCCTCCGGGTCATTCACCGAGGGCAGGATAGCGGCCAAATCCGCAGTAGCCTACGTTCAGGATATGGGAGACACCCCAAGAGTTGATAGTGCCCGCGTAGATGAGCTTAGAAGGGTCAGCTGGCAGCCCCTTGAGACTCTGGAAAAATACCGCGGGGCATCCACCAGCGAGGAGGTCAATCCGCACTACCTGCTGCCCAAACAGGGGTTGGTGAGGCTCCAGAAGATAATGGATGAATATGCCGCCGGTGCATCGGCCCAGTACACCACCAGCGAGCCGGTATTACAAAGGGGACTCGATTTACTGAGTATGCTCCGTGAAGACCTGGAGCAGCTGGGAGCAAGGGACCTGCACGAGCTGTTGAGGTGTTGGGAGCTATCGCACCGCGCATGGGTAGCGGAGGCTCACGTGAGGCACTTGCTACACAGGAAAGAGACTCGATGGCCCGGCTACTACTACCGCTCCGACTACCCCAATCTGGACGACGCCAACTGGAGGGTTTTCGTCAATTCAAGGTACGACCCCGACACCGGACGATGGGACACCTTTACCAGGCCATACCGGCAGATTGTCCCATAGGGCCATATCTCAAGCCGATCGTTAAGCCGCTCTCCATGCCGCCACTTGACCTCATCAGGTCGAAAGTTTCCGATGGGGGACAAGCCGCCGTAGGGCATGACGTAGCAGGGTGCTGCGAAGGTTGGGCCAAGAGGGATTCAGGACCTCCGTCTCACCATCTGAGCCTCCTTTGAATGGGCCATAGCGGAAGTCCACAAACGTCCGGGTGATGCGGGTAATGGTCTCGGCGTGTTCAGGGAACGCCTGACCCAGACGAGAACTGTATTCCCAGGAGGTGTCTTGAGACCGTAGCCCCACCCCTGCCAACCGGCCCATGAAGCACATCAACGCATACGTGTAGGTGGGGTATCCCAACTGTACTAGGCCACGCCGGATGTATGAGACAGTGCCAACCGGCACTACGAGCGCCAGCACCAGTCCAACAATCACAAACAACCAGGGAGAGGTGAGGAAATTCCCTCCACCGCCGGCTGAGGCTGCCAAATCAGAGGAGTCATTCTCCGGGGGCACCAGGTCTTCAAATATATCCTCCAAATTATCCGCAGGAGCTTCCATACCCTCGCATATCTCGCCCGCTAAAATTATCTCTATACAGCCATCAGGTATCGGCGCCGTGGTCACAAGGTCGCCCTGGGGCCGGAATCCCATGTATTCAAGGGATGGCTGCACGTCGGCAGGGGTAGGCTCAAACTCAATCCAGCCATAGTCGGGGAAATACACCTCGGGCCAGGCGTGGTAATGCCTAGCCTGCACCTCCCACACCTCCTTGCCCTGGTCCCAGACACCGGGGGCGAACCCAACCGCCAGGCGTGCCGGTATACCCAGGGAACGCAGCATGGTTATCATCGCCGAAGCGTAGTTCTGGCAATACCCTTTCCGGTGCACCAGAAGGAAATGCTCCACCCAGTCCTGTCCCGGAGGTGGAGCCACGACGTCCACACTATAAGACAGACTGAGCAAATAGCGGCGGATCGCCTCTGCCATATCGTATGGGTTGTCCTCATCCCGGGTCAACTCCCTGGCCAACCCCCTTACTGTCTCCGGGAAGTCGTGGGGAAGTTGCAGATACCTATCGGTTATGGAAGTCGGGTAGTTCTGTTCCGTTCTCCGAAGCGTGTCGGCGCCCGCCGTAGAGATGGAGCCCACTGTGCTGTACTGTCTGGGTGGCACAAGAAGCCGCTGGCCCAAGAGGGCCGTAGGCAAGCTCGCCACTGGCCGTTGTTCATCAATCGCCGAGTCATCCCGCTTTATCTCCATATAAGGCGGTTCAGGCACACTAGCGTCCTGTTCAGTGGCGCTCGCGTCAGGGGACACACTTTGTGATACCTCGAATCCCAGGTCACCCAGGCTGGCGCGGGACTCGAGTTCCCTGCCGGTACGCAACATAGCGGTCAGCCCATCACGATGCTCCATTAGCTCCGGTGGGAGATAGCTAAGCTGGGAGCCTTCCGTATACAGCTTGAAGCTGGGCTGGGGAGAAACCTCTACCGCGGACTCAATACTGGCGCCTAACGGTTCGCCCACGGAAATCAGGGTGCTTGACTTGGAGAACAAACGGACGACAATTTCCACGTCCGTCCGGGTCTGTAAATCATCCACCTGCCGCAGGACAGATGTCCCCTCAGTAGTATCCACCTCTTCAACAGGCCCCTCGCTCTCCCAGCCGGAGCCGGTATATGTGTCGTACACCCGCATACGCCACCGGTGAGGTTCCGTGGATTTCACAACGAATAGGGTTTGGTCATCAAGGCGTATAGGTCCCGTGGATGGCAAATCGTGCGGTGGTGAGAAAGAGGGCCAATCTTTCCTATCCGGCACACCGTGGAAAAGATCTGACCAGTTTTCTTGAAATGAGTACCAGGGGTCCTCGACCTGGGCAGCCAGAGGAATCACGACCCCTGCGGGAGGAGCAGCCCGCCAGGCAGGAACCAGAGCTATTCCCATCAGTGCCACGGCAGCCACCAGAGTGCCGGCTATCGGGACCCGCTGACTTTGTACAGTCCAGCGACCCTTGTAGCGATAAGCGATTCCAGGAGCGGCTGCAAGCAGGTACATGAAAAAATACCAGTAAAAGTCTGTAGGCAAGAAAGTCAACGATACCAGGAGCACCCCAAGGCCCGGCAACGCGGCCAGCAGGGCAAGTGGCTTGCGATAGGCCAGCCAGACGGATGCGTGTCCCATCCAGAGAGTAACTGCAATGAGAAACACCCCTGTCATGCTGGTGCCCCCGTGCTCCCCGCTGCTCCCTATGGCCCCAAACCAGGAGCCGAGCTGGCTTGCCAGGCCTCCCAGACCACCGGACCCGGAGATAGTAAGAGATCCCAGGATGAAGGCCACTATCAGCCCAATCAGGAACGCCAGGGAATGGCCGACCCGACCGGATACCGAACTCCGGGCCAGATAGGCCCACATCACCAGAGGGACCAGAGCCAGGGCCTTTAGGGAAGGTAGCCCGTGGACCCAGTTCGCGGCCTCAATGACGGATGCAGTGACCAGCAACGGTAGGCCCAGAAGAAGGAGGACAAAGACCTCCCGGAGGGATAAGAGCTTTCCCCGATCAGAAAATTCAAACACCGCCTGCTCCATCGCCCCGCGATTTGAAGAGACCTATATGCTTGTCAGCCGGTCCAGCACAGTACCCAGTGTGGCCGAAAGGTCATCTCCCCGTCGCACGACAAAGGCCGAATCTTGGATTTCTGCCCGGCCATCGGAAGGCCGGAGGGAAACGAGGGGCCTGCTAAAGCTGGCAGTATCCAAAAATATGGGGACCACCAGTACCCCGCGCCGAGTCAGAAATTGAAAGAGATTGCTTACACCGGGGCCGCTCCCGGGCCCGACAATCATCGCTACACTACCGGGCCCCAGATTGCCACTCTCTTCGGATATGAGAGTGGCAAGGGATGTTCGCCCCCTGGCCCGGGCCACGGCGAGGGCGCCCATCATTGACCACATGTGATTAGGGTCCCTTGCCGGGCCGAATCTGTAGGCCTGGTCCCCCTGTGTCATCAACCCAACGGCATGACCATTCAGAATGAGGCTCTTTATCAATGATGCTGCGATTGTGATGCAATATTCTTCAGTGCCGTCCTCGTCCGTACCGGCCTGGACGGACTCCTGAAGGTCTACAAAAACCCAAATCTCGTTGATTCCCGTACCCTCGAATTCCTTGGTCATCAGCTCATTCATGCGGGCTGTGGTAGGCCAGTGAATGCGGGTCATGCTGTCTCCGGGAATGTACTGGCGGACCATAAAGGCCGCGGGGCTGTGGCCGACCAACGGCCCGGACTCGCCCAACTCTCCGCCGTTCACTTGACCCTCAATCAACGTCCGGGACAGGTCAACTGTGGACGGGTATACCAGGGTAGTCTGAGGCTGACCAACACGACATTCCAGATTTGCCAGCCCGGAGGGGTCGCTGGACATTATGGCCAGAGAGCCGATGTTGTTCAGGCCGCGGCGCCGGCAGAGGCCGGATACCGTCCAAGAGGTAGTACCCTGGGGCCGTAGGCTAAATTCGTCTTCGTCCATGTTGACGAAATCGCCAACAAGCCTGGCTCGCAGACCCATGCGGGGTAGCCCCACCTTCTCCCTTACCGTAACTCTGATATGGACAGTCTGTCCTACTTGAGGATGGGGAGAAAGTGTATAGACATCGGTCTCCAGGCCCCGGCTCTGGACCCAGGCCCACAGGTATCCCACTACTGCGCCGGCCACTGCCACGTAAAGAAGCCAGTACAAAGGCTGGAAGCCGGTAATCATGGCAAGAACCAGCACAATTATGAGTGCCCCGACTATCCGGATGGCTCTACGCATGACGATTCTACACCACGAAGCTAATAATACTCCACATCCCCGGGATGAGGTTGCTTCTCACGTCCCGGCAGGAGGCTATCCTTCCTCCTGGCTGCGCAGCCTGGGGAAGGGAAAACGTTCGACTGCTATGTTCCCGGGGACGGGGACCGAGTCAACGATTTGTGCGATGGTCTCGTCTTCACTCATACTGGTCCGGCCATCGGCCGTCAGGACCATGCGATGTCCAAGGACTGCCGGAGCCACTGTCTTAACGTCGTCGGGGAGCACAAAGTCCCGGTCCTGGAGCAAGGCACGAGACTGGGCCAGACTGAGGAGTCCCAGAGAGGCACGAGGTGAGGCACCCAGATAAACCGATTGGTGCTGGCGAGTCGCGTTTACCAGCCCGACTATGTACTCCTTCACCAGTCTGTCCACGTAAACCCCTCGCACAGCCGCCTGTGCGGAGAGTATATCTTCTTCATCGGCCACCTGTTCCATGGCGTCAATAGGATGAACGGGCATCTGCTGCTCCAGGATGGATATCTCTTCTTCGGGCGTGGGGTAGTCCATCTGGACACGCAGCAAGAAGCGGTCAAGCTCGGTCTCAGGGAGTGGAAAGGTGCCGCCATGCTCGGTCGGGTTTCGGGTAGCCAACACCAAGAATGGATCCGGCATGGGGTGAGTAGTCCCTTCTATGGTGATCTGGCGCTCCTCCATACACTCCAGGAGGGCCGACTGAGTTTTGGGCGAGGCGCGGTTAATTTCGTCCACCAGCACTATGTGGGCCATCACCGGTCCGGCGCGGAAATTAAACTCCCGGGTGCTCTGGTCGAATATGTAAACGCCTGTAATATCGCTTGGCAGAAGGTCTGCGGTGCATTGGATACGTCCGAAAGTCACACCAAGGGACCTGGATATGCTCCTGGCTAACATAGTCTTCCCAACGCCGGGAACACCCTCAATCAATATATGCCCACGGGAAAATAGAGCTGCCACCCCCAACTGCACCAGGTCTCTTTTGCCTACGATGACCTTCTCTACATTCGAGACTATCCTATTCCCGATTTCCCGAGCTTGTTCCAGATGATGATTATCATTCACTGGTCCGGCCCCCACGACGGAAATATGTGTGTCAGCGATAGGGCTACGGCGGCGGGCTTATGAAGCTGTCTGGATATGGGTAGAGCCACGGTCCCGGAGACGCCGGGGATGTATCCACCGGTTGAAGTGTCAGATTTCAGGCAGGCCAGTCTTGGTAAGAGCGCATATACATATAGATGCCCGATGCGCTTGACTCCTGACATTCTCGCAAATGTCAACCCAAATCATAGTGACACTGCTAGCCGAGCATCTTTCGTCAAGGGTAACACAGGCACATACGGTTGACAAGGGGTCAATTTTATGATGCAATTCCACTGTGGAGGAGGCACATGGTAAGGGGCCGGAATGGGAATAGAACATGTCCCTATCCACTAGCCTCCCATGCTATAACTTAAAAGGGGGGGAAGTAATATGGCAGACAAGACGTATATCTTCGTGGGAGCAGGCAACCCCGCAGGCTCCGGTTCAGCCGGGTTCTGGCGCAAAGAGATCGGTGACGACCACTGGGAGCCGATTGCTGAGAGTGGCCTTTGCCCGTCGCCCGAGGCGCGCGAGATAGTCATTCACCCACAGAACGCCGACAAAGTGTACATAGGCACTCAGCGGGGCCCGTATCTGAGCAAGGACCGCGGCAACACCTGGCAGAGGGCCGACTTCCCGGAGGGGCGGACCGTATTCCCCATCAGGTTCCATCCCAACAACCCGGAAGTGATGTTCCTGGGGACGGAGGGCAACGAAGTCTACCGCAGCGATGATGGCGGCGAGACCTGGAATTACCTATCCACCATCATCAATCCGGATGCGATCCAGATGGGGTTCCCGCCCAGGATACTGGGCATGGCGTTGGAACCCGGCAATCCCGAAGCTATGTACGCCGCTCTGGAAGTTGGCGGTGCGGCACGAAGCCTGGACGGAGGGAAGAACTGGGAGATAATCAACAAGAACCTCTCACCACTGGTGGACCTGCTCGACTCCCACGCTATATCAGTCGGCGGTGCCGCGTCGGATAACGTTTTCGTATCCAACCGGACGGGTATCTGGCGCAGCCGGGACCGTGGCAGCAACTGGGAGAACACCCACGTCGAGAAGTTCTCAGGGCATCATTATTCCCGATGCAACGTGATAGCACCCAGCGATCCCAACACCATATACGCCGGAATTGGCCTGAACTTCGGCGCCCAGCAGGGCGGAATCATGCGCAGCCAGGACCTAGGAGACACGTGGGAGCGGTTTGACCATGGCGTGGAGACCACTGCCACCACCTTCCACGTGGAGGCAAATTCCAAGCATCCGGAGCAGGTGTTCTTCTGCACCCTCTCCGGTCAGGTAATCGGCACTGAAGACGGCGGTGCCACCTGGAAGGAGCATTCCCTTCCCGAGGGGGCCAAGACCACCATGGGCCTGGCACTTGTGTCAGCGTAACTCCACCTCATCACTATCTTGGCAGGAGCGCACGGCCGTGCGCTCCTGTGCCTGCACATGCGAAAAGGTCATCATAGCTGGTAACCCTTAATAAAGAATTAGGGAGGAGTCATGGCAGACAATAATTACATCTACGTAGGAGCAGGAAACCTTGCCGGTTCCGGCGCGCCGGGCTTCTGGGGCAAGGAGGCCGGTGACGACCACTGGCATAATATGAGCGAGAGCGAAGGTCTTCCGCCGGGTCCCGCAACGCGGGTTATCTCTTTCCATCCGCAAGACCCCAATCTGATGTATATCGGCACTCAGCGCGGTCTCTATAAAAGCGCGGACCGTGGCAACACCTGGAAGAGACCCGAACTGGCCGAGGGGCGAACCGTGTTGTCCATAGCTTTTCGCCCTGACAACCCGAGCATAATGTACCTGGGCACAGAGGGCAACGAGGTCTACCGCAGCGACGATGGCGGAGATAACTGGAAGTACATGTCCACCATCGTTAACCCAAGCGCAGTGCAGATGTCCTTCCCAATCCGTATCCTTGGCCTGGCTATGGAGCGCGCCAACCCGGACCACATGTACGCCGCTCTGGAGGTGGGAGGTACAGCGCGGAGCTTGGATGGTGGGAATAACTGGGAGGTAACCAACAAGAACCTTGCACCACTGGTGGACATGCTGGACTCCCACGCTATAGCCGTGGGCGGTCACAACTCGGAGGCAGTCTTTGTCTCCAACCGGACAGGCGTATGGCGCACCAAAGACCGTGCCGCCAGCTGGGAGAACACCCACATTGACAAGTTCTCTCAGGTTTACTACTCCCGGTGTGTGAAGGTGGCCCCCGACGACCCCAACACCCTCTATGCCGGCATAGGCCTGAATGTGGGCGCTCAAGAGGGCGGGATCATGATTAGCAAAGACCTTGGCGATACATGGGAGCGCTTTGACCATGGCGTGAACCCGAACAGCACAATCATGGGAATCACGATAAACGATAAGCACCCGGAACAGGTGTATTTCGTCTCCCGGCTGGGCCAGATCTTCAGCACACACGATGGCGGCTCCACCTGGAACGAGGAACCCCCTCTCCCGGAGGAGAACAGCAACGTGGGGATGGGCATAGCCTGCGTGTCAGTGTAGCCCTCAACGTGGGCACTTGTGGCCCACAGAAATCGGACCATCCCCATCCCAGGGTATTTCCAAAGCTTCGTCTCCCCTGTCTGCTACAGGCAGGGGAGACGCTATATCTCAAAGCCCCTTCTCCCAC
Source organism: Dehalococcoidia bacterium (assembly GCA_965219825.1). Classification (GTDB taxonomy): domain Bacteria; phylum Chloroflexota; class Dehalococcoidia; order Lucifugimonadales; family JAGWBF01; genus JAGWBG01. The sequence goes on from OZ244792.1 coordinate 1,106,209, forward strand.
GGACGTGAGCATCATGTCGGACATCTACGCCAACAAGCTGCCCGCGTGGCAGAAGCAGGCGGCGGACGCCTTCGCCCAGGCGATGGAGGAAGGTGACTAAGGAAGGTGATTTAGATGGGGAACTTGGAAATCTTGTATTCTGGTGAAAGGGAAGGACGATTCTTGCTCTACTGCATATCGCAAATGGAAAATGGACAGTATATCGTCTTTACATTGGAACCCTATTCGCTTATGGAGCCATTCCTCGCTCCTGACCGTGAAACTGCCCTGGGAAAAGGGTCTCAAGAAAAATATGAAGGACCTCACACTGGAGTGCCTGAAGGACCAGGGTTGGCCTGAGTGGAATACCAGTACCAAGGAGGCCTATGAAACCCTGGGCTGTCTTATTCGTCACCTTCGCAATGCGACTGCTCATGGGCGATATACGTTCTCATCGGACTGCCGGCATCTATCGGAAGTAAAGATTACGGTAAAGGATATATGTTGGCAAGCTGAGATACAGGCAGACAAGCTTTATGAGTTCTGCCTCCGATTCGCAGAATGTGTATACGACTTAGAACCTAATCGGCCAATTAACTGTAAGAAGTGCTTCCCATGAAGCGGTACATTGCAGTTGTCGTTATGCTAGTGCTCTTGGCAGGTTGCTCAGAAGAAAGTGGTCCCGATATTCCAACGCCGTCACCGACACACGTGCTTACTCCTATTCAACTTGATTGCAAGGATGAAAAATTCCAAGAGCAGATTATGGAGATGTCCAATGGGGAAGTGAGGGTCATACACAGGCCAATCGCAAGAGCACGGTCTGAGAGCATCTTACGTTGTGAAGGTATAGCCACTTTGTCCGTCTATCCCGGAAGGGCAACTATCATATACTTCTATCAGGTAAACAGGAACGGGGACGTCTCGATTGGATACGAACTAGAACCGCGGTGACAGGCCCCACACACACGCGAGGATGGGTATTTTGCTGGCACCGCCCACAGCTATGGGCAACCCCCGCAACGCATCGTCAGCGCATCCCCTCTCCCCTTTGTGGACGAAGGTAAAGGGGGTGTCCCGGGCTGGCAGAAGCAGGCGGCGGACGCCTTCGCACGGCGAGCCTCCGGCCATCGCCTGGGCGAGAGGGAAAGGGTGACTCCGAGGGCACATTCCTTGACAATTAATATCCAACAATAAATAATGAGTATCATTATATTAGGGTCCCCCAGCACGCGCGGGGATAGACTGGGCCTACGTTTCATCCCGTCAAAGGATGCGGGGAATGAGTCCATCCACTGCTGCATGGGTAGCTATATGGGTACATATAGTTATCAGTATTTTCTACCTCAGCCATGTCTTCCGCTCTCTGGAAGAAGTCCCGCAAGCGGTAGTCACGGTCTTCACGTATGTGGCAGCGACCACCTGGGGCATTGTTACCGGAATAGTTATCATCTGGAGCGACCAGAACGGTGGGAAATACAAAGCAGCCGTGCTGGTCATGGTTGGCATCCTCATTGGTGTTGCCTGTTTCATGTTCTTTACTATCGTGTATATCGTCCCTGCGTTATTATTCCTTGGGGCGGCTCTGTGGAATGGCGCCAAGCAAGGCAACTCATCCTGATAAATTGTTCACCAAAATGCTAACATTCTCAAGGTTCACCCTGACCCTTCCAGCCCGATAAGTAGACGACTCCCATCTTCCGTCGGGGGAGAAGGTCTCCCGAAACGCCCTTACGATAGGGCGGCAACCGGCAGCCATTGGGAAGGGAACCCTGCCTGTAGGGTTCCCTTCCTTCCTTTTGACCGCTATAATCACTATAGTCTCATACCGGACGGAACCTCCCTTGAGGAACCAACTTTATCTTAACTAAGGAGGCGGAACAATGCCTACAGCACAAGTGAACGGTGCAGAGATTTACTATGAGGAGGCCGGCAGCGGGCCCGCAATAGTCCTTACGGCGGGCGGCCTCAAGGGTGTTCACGGTTACTTCAGTGGAATAGTCGGGGAACTGGCAAAGGACCATAGGGTCGTGACTTATGACCGCAGGTTTGGCGGCCTATCAAAGAGCCCGATGGTGGTGCAGAGTTGGGACCTATGCTGTCTTGACGTGATCGGCCTGATGGACGCCCTGGGCATAGATAAGGCCACCCTGGGCGGCAACTCATTCGGCGCAGCCATCTCCCTCAACTGCGCCTACCGGTACCCCGACCGGGTCAGCGCGATATTGCCCGGCACCGTCGCCGGTGGCGTAGCTTGCGACGTAATGCTTGGAGCGCAGCTGCTCAGCGCAGCCGATTTGGCCCTCAGCAAGGGGATGCAGGCAGTTGCTGAAGGCCCCGACCCCACCAACCGCTACGCCCATTTCATCCCGGACGCGATTCAGACTGACCCCGAATTCCGAAAAGCTTTCGAGTCAGTTGCGACAGATGACTTTGTACAGGTAATGCGGGACACAGTGGACTCCCTTTTCGATGGCAACTACGTAACCCTTGGAACGACGGAGCAGTTGCTCAAGGGAGTACGGACACCGTCTCTCGTCATGCCCGGAAACGACGACATACATCCCCGCGCCAAGGCGGAGATAGTACATCGCCTCGTTCCAGGCTGTCAGTGGGGTGAGGTCCGACGTCCTACTGAGGAACCGGAAAAGTACATAGAGAAGGTCCTCAAGTTCCTGGGCGAGGTTGGAGCGTAGTCCGTCCACCCGTTCCTGTTTTGCGAAATGGAACTCGCCGGGAGGTGGGAGCTTGGCAAAGTTTGAAGAGTACGCCAACAAATACGAGACCGTCCGTATGGAGCGCCGGGATGGGATCATCCAGGTCACTCTCCATACCAACGGCGGCACCATGCAAATCGGCAGTGGGCCTGCACACCGGGAGCTTCCCGGGGCGTTTTATGACATAGGCAGCGACCCGGACAACAAAGTGGTGATTATGGCGGGGGCCGGCGAGCAGTTCTCCGGACCCCGCGCAACGCCCTACTCAGGGCCTCCGATAACCGCCCGCCAGTGGGACGACACCTACTGGGAAGGCAAACGCCTCATAATGAACCTGCTGGACATAGAGGTTCCGGTGATTAGCGCCATCAACGGCCCGGCTTTGCGCCTTTCCTTCCTACCGCTGCTCTGTGACATCGTCCTGGCCGCCGAGGAGGCAGCCTTCCAGGACTCGGGGCATTTCCCCAGAGGGGTTGTCCCAGGAGACGGGATGCACATTATCTACCCATTGCTAATGGGCATGAACCGGGGTAGGTACTTCCTCCTGACCGGCCAGACCATATCGGCAAGCGAGGCCCAGAAGATTGGCCTGGTTAACGAGGTAATGCCCAGAGACAAGCTGCTGCCTCGTGCATGGGAGCTGGCCGAGCAAATAGCCCAGCAGCCCCCGCTGGTGATACGCTACACACGCGTTGCCCTTACCCAGCACCTGAAGAGCCTCATGCACGACATGCTGGGGTACGGACTGGCTCTCGAAGGGTTGGGACAGGTAGATACACCGGAGAATTAGGCAGTAGGCGTAGCGCGGTCGTAGTACCCCCTACCGGGCCATGAACGGAGACCTGAATATTCACACCCATACTACTCCGGCAATGCGAGGGGGCCTTTTCTCCCCATTTTGGCCCCATTTCGGCCCCATTTCGGATAGCGGGAAAGCGACCAACAAACCAACCACATCATCACAAAAAGGAAGGGCATGATGACACAGCAAGAGCAGCTTGATCACCTGCTGAAAGAGCCCGACATAGTACACCCACCCAGCTCTCTGGTCGCCAACGCCAACCTCAAAGACTACGAGCAGGAGTACCAACGCTCCATCGAGGACCCGGAGGGGTTCTGGGCCGACGTCGCCTCGGAGTTCGAGTGGTCCCGGCCCTGGGACCAAGTCTTCCAGTGGGACTATCCCACCTTCCGATGGTTTGTGGGTGGCAAGTGCAACATTACGACAAATTGCCTTGACCGCCACGTTGATTCCCCACGGAAGAACAAGGCGGCCTTCATCTGGCTGGGGGAGGACGGCTCCGAGCGTATATTCACCTACGGGCGACTGGCCCAGATGGTGAACCGCTTTGCCAACGGCCTGAAATCCCTGGGTGTAAAGAAGGGGGACCGGATAGTCATCTATATGCCGCTTACCCCCGAAGGGGCCATCGCAATGCTGGCTTGCGCCCGCATTGGGGCCATCCACAGCGTGGTGTACGCCGGCTTCAGCGTTGGGGCGCTCCGGGACCGCATCCTGGACGCAGACGCCAAGGTGGTTATTACGGCAGACGCCGGCTATCGCAGGGGCCGAAAGGTGGACTTGAAGGGCATCACCGACGAGGCCGTTAATGGCCTTGACGTAGTTGAGAAAGTGGTGGTGTGGCATCGTGAGGCCACCGATGGCAGCAAGAGCAGCGACAAAGAGGTAGACTTCAACGAGCTTCTGGACTCCGGAAGCCCCCAATGCGAGCCGGAAGAGATGGACTCTGAAGACCCTCTGTACATCCTCTACACCAGCGGCACTACCGGAAGACCAAAGGGGGTGCTCCACGTCCACGGAGGATACATGGTGGGAACCTACTACCACTTCAAAACTTTCTGGGACATTAAAGACGAGGATGTGTTCTGGTGTACCTCCGACATAGGGTGGGTTGTGGGGCACAGTTACATTGTCTACGCGCCCCTCATAGCCGGCTCAACCACCGTGTTCAGGGAGGGGGCCGTTGACTATCCCAGCCCGGGGGCAGCCTACGAAATTATCGAGAAGTATGGGGTCAGCGTCATGTTCACGGCTCCTACGGCAGTGCGTATGCTCATGCGCTATGGAGAAGGCTATATCCAGGGCCGGGACTTGAGGAGCTTGCGCCTTCTGACCTGCGCCGGAGAGCCTCTGAACCCGGAGGCGTGGCGATGGGCCTATGAACACCTGTGCGGCTCAGGCGAATGGGGGTACATGACCGACAACTGGTGGCAGACGGAGACGGGAGGCCCCTGCCTGGCAACTCTGCCCATTATGTCCACCAAGCCTGGTAGGGTGGGCAAGCCAATGCCCGGAGTGATAGCCGACATAGTTGACCGGGAAGGACAACCCATCACCGAGCCAAACAAGGGCGGCCTATTAGTGCTGAAGCGCCCCTTTCCCCATCTATTCCGCACAGTGTACGGCGACCCGGAGCGGTACGCCCAGGACTGGACCCGCATCCCCGAATGCTACTTCACCGGTGACGTGGCGCTGAAGGATGAGGATGGCTACATCATGGTGGTGGGCCGGGCCGACGACGTGCTTAACGTGGCCGGACACCGCATCGGCACAGCGGAGGTGGAGAGCGCCCTGGTCTCCCACCCCACCGTGGCTGAGGCGGCGGTCATCGGTAAGCCCGACCCCATTCGAGGCGAGTCCATCAAGGCCTTCGTGACGCTACGGATGGGCAACGACCCTTCCCAGGACATGGTATCCATTCTCCAGACCCACGTGCGCCATGAGATAGGCCCAATCGCCATCCCCTCCGAGATAGACTTCGTCTCAACCCTACCCAAAACCCGGTCGGGCAAGATAATGCGCCGCCTCCTGAAGGCCCAGGAGCTAGGCTTGGACCCGGGGGACATCACCACTCTGGAGGAGTAGGGCATCCGTGGACGCCTGTTAACTTGGTCCTGACGGCGGAGATTACAATGAGGAGGAGACAATGATTAAGCGTCGTAACATGGTGGTGCAGGTTTTACTAATGATCATTACCCTCGGCATTTACGGCATCTACTGGTTCTATGTTACCTCCAAGGAGATGATAGCGTACAGAAACCTGAACGGGAGCGCGGGCCTGTGGACCGTGCTATACATCTTCCCCTTCGTTGATTTGTATTCCTTCTACAAGCAGGGTGAGGCGGTGGAGGCCCTTACCGAGGGTGGCGTTAACAAATGGATCGTTTTTATCCTGTGGCTGGTCTTCTCACCCGCCGCCTGGTTCATTACCCAGACGGAGCTGAACAACCGGGCGTCCGAGCAAGCTTAGCGACCCAACGCAACGCCCTTTTCAGCGCGGGCAGGCAATCGTCCGGTCATCATAGTAGCGAAATGCGAGAACCGGTGTAGCTTGCCTGTTGGAGGACTGTTGCCAGTAGGTGTTACCATCAACGTACCTTAACCAGAGGAAGATATATGGCAGAGAAGAGGTACTGGCTATTCAAGTCTGAACCGACGGCTTATTCCTTCTCCCACTTGCTCAGCGAAGAGGACCAGACCGCCGAGTGGGATGGAGTACGCAACTACCAGGCACGCAATCTCTTGCGTGACGAAGTGAAGGCGGGCGACGGCGTGCTATTCTACCACAGCAGCACCGTCTCAACGGCAGTGGTGGGAACGGCCCGTGTCGTCCGAGGGGGCTACCCGGATGAAACCGCTTGGGACCCCAATTCCAGGCACCCCGACCCCAAAAGCACGCCCGACAACCCTATATGGTTCATGGTGGACATCAAGGCAGACCAGGAATTCGCCAGGCCGGTGACGCTGAAAGAGATTAAGGCGAACCTCCGACTGGAGAATATGCTGCTGGTACGCCGGGGTATGCGGCTGTCCATTCAATCCGTAGCCAAGGATGAATGGGATGAGATAGTAGCCCTAGGCAACCAACTCTGAGCGTTCTCCAACTCGCTCCCCATTCCGGCGTCCCCCAAAGGAGGAAGAACGATGGACCTTGCCGCTATAGACCACGTACTCACCACCACCCGTAGTGTTCGCAAGCGCTTGGACCTCACGCGCCCGGTGGAGCCCGAGGTCATCCAACGGTGTATCGAGATTGCACTACAGGCCCCTACGGGGTCTAACCTTCAGGGCTGGCGTTTCATGGTCGTCACCGACCCGGGTAAGCGTGCGGCTCTGGCGCAGATATACGGCAAGGCGCGACAGACCTACTACGAGATGCAAGCGGACCAGCCGCCCCAGCTTCCAGCCGGTGACCTCCGTGCCGCCCAGAGGGCGCGGGTTAGCGAGTCCAGCCTCTATCTGGGCGAGCACCTGCATGAAGTCCCTGTGCATATAATCCCATGTATTGAGGGCCGGATGGAGGAGGCGCCACACCTTTCCCAGCTGACAGAATACGGGACCGCTTATCATGCCGCCATTTATGGGTCCATTTATCCTGCCACCTGGTCCCTCATGCTGGCGCTGCGCGCTCGTGGGCTGGGCTCCGCCTGGACGTCCCTCCATCTCATGTACGAGAAGGAAGCCGCCGCAATACTGGGAGTCCCCGACAACATCATCCAGGCGGCCCTGCTGCCCGTTGCCTACTTCAAGGGCACGGATTTCAAGCCTGCCAAGCGGATTCCCGCACAAGAGCTGACCTACTGGGACACTTGGGGGCAACAACGGAGTTAGACCAATAAAGTGGTGATCCCATGATAGCCCATGTTTGCGAGGAGGTAGATAGATGGACCTTGATGCCATAGACCACATACTCACAACCACCCGTAGCGTGCGCAAGCGCCTGGACTTCACGCTCCCTGTGGAGCCGGAAGTCATCCAGCGTTGCATCGAGATTGGGCTTCAGGCTCCGACGGGGGCCAACTCCCAGCACTGGCACTTCATCGTGGTCACAGATGAGGAGAAACGAAAGGCCATTGGCGACATTTATCGCAGGTCAATGGAGACCTATGGAAGCCTTCAGAGACAACACCCCCCCGAGTACGCCCCAGGAGACCGGCGTGGCGTACAGAATCAAGCCATGATTGATTCTAGCGACTACCTGAACCGGCACATACACGAAGCACCGGCATTCATCATCGCCGGCATTGATACCCGCGCAGTAGAGCAGCCCCATCTATTCAAAGCGCCGATACCAAGCTCCTTTTACAACGCATCTTTATACGGTTCCATCCTGCAAGCCGTATGGTCCATTATGCTGGCCTTGCGTGCTCGCGGCCTGGGCACCGCATGGACTACGGTCCACCTTGTACACGAGAAAGATGTTGCAGCAGTCCTTGGAATCCCCGACAACATCCTGCAAGTAGCCTTGCTTCCGGTAGCATATACCGTAGGAACCGATTTCAAGCCCGCCAAGCGCCGGCCTGCCCAGGAGGTGACCCACTGGAACGCCTGGGGGCAACCGGGCTAGATGAATGCACGATTATTACATTAAGGCGTTACATCAAGGAGATATGCCAATGGACCTAGCTACCGTAGACCATCTGCTAACTACCACCCGCAGTGTGCGCAAGCGGCTGGACCTCAGCCGCCCGGTGGAGCCCGATGTGATTGAGCGGTGCATCGAGATTGCCTTCCAGGCACCCACCGGCTCAAACCTTCAGGGCTGGCACTTCATGGTCGTTACAGACCCGGAAAAACGTGCCGGGCTGGCCGAGGTCTACCGCAAGGGGCTTAGCACTTACAGGGATTTTCAAGCCGGTCGGCGACCGCAGTACGATCAGAACGATCCACGCCTTTTACAGATGCAGCGAGTTGGTGAATCCAGCACATTTTTGGGCGACCATCTCCAAGACGTTCCCGTACATATCATCCCCTGCATCGAGGGAAGAACTGAAGAAGCTCCAAACCTATACGGTAGAGGCACATACGATTCCTTTTACTATGCGACGATATACGGGTCTATCATTCAGGCCGGGTGGTCACTATTGCTGGCCCTACGGGCTCGCGGTCTTGGGTCTTCCTGGACCACCATCCATCTGGTGCATGAAAAAGAAGCGGCGGACATCCTCGGACTTCCCGATAACATGGTACAGGCGGCTCTGGTGCCTGTCGCCTACTTCACAGGGACTGATTTCAAACCCGCTGAGCGTCGCCCCGCGCAAGAGCTGACCCATTGGAACACCTGGGGAAAGGGTCGCTAGGCTATTAGACCAAGGCTTGACGCAGAGGGGCAACGAATATATCATCTACTCATCGGAGACGGGTATGGTCGAAGAAATATGTTTACCGGGAGGTGAGCTATATGGCTAAGTCCAGGATAAGCATGATACACCACGTGAACTATGGGATTACCGACATAGAGCGCAGCAAAGAGTGGTACGAGAAGGTTTTCGGCATAGAGCGCAAGGATTTAGGGCCTGAATCTTCCAACAGGATGCTGGAGATGTTCGCAGGGCCGGGAGAGTTCCACCTCTACAAGAATCCGGACCCCGGTCGTCCTATAAACCACGTCGCCATAGAGATCACCGACTGGGACGAGATGATAGCCAACCTGAAGGAGATGGGTGTTTCCCTTGAGGACGACATAGGCTCTACCCTACCCAGCGGCGGATTCCGGAGCCACGACGGGTCTAACTTCGCCTACATCCGCGACCCCGATGGCAACCTGATCGAGATCGTCCACCATCCAAGAGGGCTGAGGTGGGCAAGCCCGGCCAGCTAGCAATGATTTAGACCGCGCGTCGGCTTTCCACGACCCCTCTCCCGGCGGGAGAGGGGTCGTGGGTGAGGTTCCTTACCGGCGGGTTGGCCTGATCACCGATGCAACCGCCCGTGGCGTAAGAACGCGTGAGAGAACGTACCTTCAGCCATCGCCATTCCATTCCCTCCCCTAAGACTCGGAGCTCCTGACAGCGTGGCCGCCGAACCGGTTCCGCATGGCGGCCAGCAGCTTACCGCCAAAGGGCTGCTCTTGGCGAGAGCGGAACCTCATCTGGAGAGAGAGTGCGATGACCGGTGCCGGGACCGCCAGTTCTATGGACTCCTCCACCGTCCACCGGCCCTCTCCTGAATCCTCCACGTACGACTGGAGATTTTCCAGCTTGGGATCATCCTCAAGGGCTGCTGCGGTCATATCAAGTAGCCAGGAGCGCACCACGCTACCATACCGCCAGATTTGGGCAATTTGGGCTAGGTCAAGTCCAAGGTCCTCCTTCGCCTCCAATAGCTCAAACCCTTCCGCATACGCCTCCATCAGCCCATACTCGACGCCGTTGTGGACCATCTTCACGAAATGTCCGGCGCCGGTGGGGCCAACATAGCCGTACCCCCTATCAGATGCGGGAGCAAGGGCCTGGAATATGGACTCCAGGCGCTTGAACACCTCCCGGTTGCCACCTATCATCAGACTGTAGCCCTCCGTGAGGCCCCAGATTCCCCCGCTAGTGCCTACGTCCATAAAATTCAGCCCGTGCTGGCGAAGCTTCTCCCCGCGGCGGATGGTGTCCTTATAGTTGGCATTTCCGCCATCCAGGACAGTATCACCGCCGGACAGCAAGGGAATAAGACCATTGATGGTGGCTTCGGTGGCCTCCCCGGCAGGAACCATAACCCACACTGCACGAGGCGCCGCCAGCTTCTCGACCAAATTCTCCAGGGAAGTTGCTCCCAAAGCGCCCCAAGCCTCGCTGGCCCTCACTGCCTCGTCACTGCGGTCGTAAGTTATCACACGATGGCCGCCTTTCGATATAAGCCGATGTACCATGTTGCTGCCCATGCGGCCCAGTCCAACCATGCCAAGTTCCATAGCTTACCCCCTCTTGGTGATGTCTCACCCTTTGACACGCTTATGGTAACAGTGCGTCGGTAACGCCATCATCTCCTAGCTGCGAGATAGCCCTGGCATAAGCACGGGCCTTAAGTCGCTCAGTATCTACCAGGGTGCCATAGACATTACCGGTTGGCTCAGCCTATAGGCAGTGGAAAACTATTCAATGCGCCCTGTAAATCTCTTAGAGACAACTCACATCAACCTAGCATACTGACCAACCTGCTGGCTTACAATAGGAACGCTACATTATGATTCTCCTGTAGCAGAAGATCACACCCCGGCTGGATAAGGCGGAGAAAAATTCATGGTCAAAAGGCAGAACCTGCCCATTTTACTGATTGCATCGGGCCTCATAGGGATAGTCATAATCGTCGCCAGCCTGGGCCTGATCGGAGCCTTGGGTTCGGATGCCCCTTCATCGACAAATGTCCGGGAACCAACCACCTCACCTTCAACCACGACCACACCTATTCCTACTCCAATGTCTGAAACGGACGTTACCTCTTCACTTGACGAACGTGTGGCACCCGACCCCAATTTCAAGAGGGAGTTGAGGGAGGCCCGATTCTCCACCAGTGGTTGGGAGACCGACTTTAGCAGGCACAGCGTTCCTTATAGTGAGATCATCTCCGGTGGCCCACCCCCAGACGGTATTCCCCCCATAGACGACCCCAAATTCGTGTCACCCGAAGATGCCGACAGGTGGCTTACCGGCCAGGAGCCGGTCATCGCTCTGGAGATAGATGGAGATGTCAGGGCCTACCCTCTCCAGATCATGATCTGGCACGAGATAGTTAACGATGTGGTTGGTGACGTGCCGGTAACTGTCACGTTCTGCCCCCTGTGCAACTCTGCCATAGTCTTTGATAGAAGGCTGGACGGGGTCACTTACGACTTCGGGACCTCGGGTAACCTGCGTAGCAGCGACCTGGTCATGTGGGACCGCCAGACCGAGTCCTGGTGGCAACAGCTCACCGGAGAAGCCATCGTTGGGGAGCTTACCGGCAAAGTGCTCACCTTCCTCCCGGCTCCAATCGTCTCATGGAAAGATTTCAAAGCCGTCAATACTGACGGCAAGGTGCTTTCCAGGTCTACAGGCTTCTCCCGCTCGTATGGTCGCAACCCCTACATCGGCTATGACAAGGTGGATAATCCTCCCTTCTTGCTATTGGACGAGCCGGACGGGCGCCTTCCGCCCAAGGAACGAGTGGTGGCGGTGACCATCGGAGACGTGGATGTGGCCTTTCCGTTCTCAATTCTGGAAAGGGAAAGGGTTGTTAATTACTCAGTAAACGGTCGGGACTTGACGGTATTTTTTAAGCCCGGAACTGTGTCGGCCCTGGACCGTAGCTCTATCAAGGAATCCAGGGACGTGGGCGCTACAGGAGTGTTCGATCCGATTGTGGACAGACAAAAACTCAGCTTTCGCACGGACGGAGAAGATATAGTGGACAATGAGACAGGTAGTGTCTGGAATATTCTGGGCGAGGCTGTGGAAGGCCCCCTCACTGGGAAGACCTTGGCCCCTATTGTCCACGCCAACCACTTCTGGTTCGCCTGGGGGGCTTTCAAATCGGATACCAAAATATATCAGGGAGAAAGCTGAACCTCGAACAGTACCTATCAAGAAGGTTATTCCTCCGGTCAATTATAGCAGTCACCCAGTTCACCAAACTTGCTAGGAACATACTCGCGTGGTACACTTGCCAGCACGATGCAGCTTTGCATCGGTAAGAATCACCAGGCCGACACCGCCCCTGTCCAGAGCATATTTCGTTTGGTGGGTAGCGACGAAGACGCTCTCACGTACGCTTTGGGATTCTTGCTCGCCTACGCCCCGGCTTTCTGCGCCAAGATAGTGCGACGTTTCGGCGTTGCCCCGCGTAAGACCTTCAAACGTGGCTACTCCATACACTTACAGGAAGTAACCGATCCCGGCTTTGGCCGCAGAGACATCGTCATCGAGGCCAGAGGAATGCGCATTGTCATTGAGGCTAAGATTGGTGGCTCCGAACCTACGGCTGGACAGCTCCTCAAGTATGCAGGTGAATGCAAACTATGGAATCAATATGAGATACATGCAGTCGTCGCCCTCACTCAGACTGAATTACCTACAGTGACAAGAGAAACGGTTCGTTCGAAACTATCGGACCAGAGGATCTGCTTTTACGACGTTCAGTGGCATCAAATCCTTGACCTGGTTCTCGGTTATAGGACTTCAGATGATTCAGAGGTATCACGATACCTTCTTGACCAGTTCATCCGCTACATCAGGAGAGATTATCGCATGGGCTACTACGATGCCGAAATCCTTATTCAAGACGTCAATCCCCTCAATGCAGGGATATTCAAGGATAGCTGGTTGTATGTAACTAACCTAAGGAATAAGAAGGCTCCTCTGTACTTCGCTCCTTATTTCACTCGACAAGGAGCCAACAGCGGCATATCAATGATCAGCCGTGTCAGAGATGCTAAGACCTTGAAACTCGCTGACACCGAACATATTCTTGAAGCGCCGACCGACGAGCCCCTCCGACGGTGGTCCGAAGGGTTGGCCTCGCTTCGCAAGCGCGCCGAGAAAGAGGGCTTTTTGCATCATGAGGTACGGCTCTTCTTTTTGGATCGGCCAATAACCGTTAGAACAACGCCGCTGAGTAAGAAATCTTTCAATGAGACAGGGCCATCCAAGTTGATCCCACGTCAGATACCTAAGGGTTTCAGCCTGGGGTTCGATGACCTGCTAATGCCGCGTTCCGGCATTGGGGAATCTTGAACCTGTAAAGCCGGAACGTGCTGTGGAATCAAATTGCTTCCTGCAATGGGCCTGTAGGGGCTGACTCACCCCTGCCTCAGCTTTGAGATGGCCCCGACTTTCGTTCTTGTAACTAACTCCCCGCCGGACCAGTCCCTTGTCAATGCCCCTGGGTGTGGGTATAATGAGAGCGACCTTTTACAGGAGGTGGTGGGCATGTACAACAAACCTCAGTTGAGCCTTGATCAGTGCCGGTCTGCTATCAAGGCAATGATTGTCGAACACCGGAAAGACCCCAACAATGCTCCTGTGGCTATGGCCATCGTAGATGACAGAGGCGACCTTCTCGGCTACGCCCGCACAGATATGTGTCGGCCCAGCTCCGCTGGCAATGCCATCAAGAAAGCCTACACTGCCGCCATGAGGGGAATAGATAGCGGGGTCTACGCACAGCAACTCAAGGAGCAAGACAGGCATACATCCGATTTGGGGGATCCCAGGATAATCCCCATGCAAGGTGGCGTTACCATAATCAACCCCGGTGATGGCGCGATCCTGGGAGGTATAGGGGTCGGCGGGCTGCCATCAGGCCAGGGCGACGAGGACATCTCAAGAGCCGGGCTGAAGGCAATGAGGCTGGACTAATAAAGAGTTCATGGTACTCGAAATCTGTTTTTAAGGGCAGTTGATATGGCAATGATAGAAGGACTGGGCCACGTCGGAATACACGTGCAAGACCTGATGAAGCAGCGGGACTTCTGGACACGGGTTATGGGGCTGACCATCGCCGACGAAGACTTGGAGCAGCGGGGCATGGTCTTCCTCAGCTCTCACCCCGAGGAGGAGCACCACGAGTTCGTCCTAATGAAGGGCAGAGATGTCCCCTATGAGGGCAAGCTCGTCCAGCAAATCTCTTTCAAGGTGCCCTCGATAGACGACCTGAAGGAATATCACCACAAGCTCAAGGCGGAGGGTGTGGAGATTGAGCGGATTGTGAGTCACGGGAACGCCTTGGGAATGTATTTCTTCGACCCCGAAGGTAACCGCATCGAGCTGTACTACAAGACTGGGTTCCCTGTGCCTCAACCCCACGGCGAAAGCATAGACATGGAGGCATCCAATGAGGAGTTGCTGGAGATAGCGCGCTCAGCCCTCCCTTCGGACTAACAGCCTTCAACCCCAAGAAGTTTAGTAGGCTGGCTACCATTCTATTGTGGCTAATTATCAGGCAGACCACAGAAGGAGGAGCCCTTATAGGTCGGGGCTCCTTCCTTTTTCATAAGCACCAGTATCTGACCCCCTCATATCTCTCGACCATCCATAACCTTGACACGGGCAGGGAGGCTTTGCTTACAATTGGGCCGGTCGGTCCGGCGAGGGCGTTGCTCGTAAAGGGCACGTGAGGATAGCAATATGAAATACAAGGACCTCCGCGATTTCATCAGCTTCCTGGAGAATCGGGGTGAGCTAAAGAGGATAAAAGCACCCGTAAGCTGCGAACTGGAGATAGCAGAAGTCTGCGACCGGGTGGTAAAGAGGGGCGGGCCCGCCTTGCTCTTCGAGAACGTGGATGGCTACGATATGCCGGTCCTGATAAATATGTTCGGGACGGAGCGTCGGATGGCCTGGGCCCTGGGCGTAGAAAGCTTGGACGACTTGGTGGAACAGGTGCATCGGCTCCTGGGTCTCATGCAAGGCCCCCCTCAGGGCATCATGGAGAAAATGCGGACCCTTGGTCAACTGGTGAGGATGGCCTCTTTCCAGCCCAAGACGGTGAAGAGCGCTCCCTGCCAAGAGGTGGTCATCACCGGGGAAGACGTGGACCTGAACAAGTACCCTATACTCAAGTGCTGGCCCATGGACGGCGGACGATACATCACCCTGCCTCTGGTAATCAGCAAAGACCCCCAGACCGGGACTCTCAATATAGGGATGTACCGAGTGCAGGTCTATGACGCTCGCACGGCAGGTATGCATTGGCAGACCCACAAGGTGGGGGCACACCACTATCGCATGGGTGGCGAGAGAGGGCTGGAACGCATTGACGTGGCTATAGCTCTTGGAGGCGACCCTGCAACCATTTGGACAGGCTCAGCCCCCTTGCCACCGGATATGAGCGAGCTTATGATATCGGGCTTCATCCGCCAGGAAGGGGTGGAGATGGTCAAGGGAAAGACTGTTGACCTGGAGGTGCCGGCCCACGCCGAGATGATCATAGAGGGATATGTAGTCCCCGGTGATGAGAGGATGGAAGGACCCTTTGGCGACCACACAGGCTACTACTCCATGCCAGATATGTATCCCGTGTTCCACGTAACATGCATAACACACCGCAGGAGTCCTATCTACCCCACCATAATCGTGGGGCGTCCCCCGATGGAGGACTACTACATGGGCAAGGTCACCGAGCGGGTCTTTTTGCCCATTATACGGATGGTTCTCCCGGAGGTGGTGGATATAAATATGCCTGCCGAGGGGGTGTTCCACAACCTGGTCATCGTCTCCATCAAGAAGGAGTACCCTGGGCAGGCACGGAAGGTGATGTACGGGCTATGGGGTATGGGCCTTATGTCCCTGGCCAAGACCGTCATCGTGGTGGACCACTTCGTCAACGTGCACGATCCATCGGAGGTGACGTGGCGGGTCACCAACAACATTGACCCCTCCCAGGATATACTATTCGCCAGCGGCCCCCTAGACGACCTGGACCATGCGTCGCCCACACCGAAGTACGGTAGTAAAATGGGTATAGACGCCACCGCCAAGGGCACTATGGAGGGTCGCCAGCGTGAATGGCCCCCGGACATAGTCATGAGCCCGGAGATGGTGGCCCTGGTTGACAGCAAGTGGCCGGAGTACGGGATATAGGGGAATATAATGCCCGATGAGGACGTATAGCTGATGAGAAACACTCGGCTACAGTGGCGAGGTGCAAAGGCTTTGCTGGGTCGAGGACATCTCTTCTTCCAGGCGGTGCGCTTCGAGCATACCCTGTTCGCCCTGCCCTTCGCCTACATCGGGATGTTTCTGGCCGCCGATGGTCTGCCCACCCTCTCCCAGTTCATCTGGATAACGGTGGCAATGGTGGGGGCTCGTACCATAGCCATGTCCTCCAACCGGCTCATCCACTTCAAGGAGGACACCGCCAATCCCCGTACCGCAAACCGACACCTGCCCAGGGGCCTGCTCAAGCCCTGGGAGATGGGCCTGCTGATGCTGGTGTCGGTTGGGGTCTTCTTCTTCGCGGCATCCCAGCTAAACACACTGTCCCTCATACTTGCACCCGTGGCGGCGGTCTACGCGGTGGCCTACTCATACGCCAAATATTATACGTGGACTACCCACTTCATCCTCGGATGGGCCGACGCTATCGCACCGGCCGGCGCGTGGATAGGAGTAGCGGGCGGTCTTGACCCCGAGGCCGTTGTTCTGTCCTTCGCCGTAGCTATGTGGATTGGCGGATTCGACATAGTATACGCCTGCCAGGACGTTGACTTCGACGCCAGGTACGGCGTCCACTCTATCCCACGCCGCTTTGGCGTCGAAGCAGCCTTCTGGTGGTACAGGGGTATGCATCTATGTACTTCCGCTGCCCTGCTGGCTGTGGGAATCTGGATGGACCTGGGCTATTTCTACTATATCGGTTGGGCCATCGCTACGGCGCTTCTGGTCTACGAGCACACTCTGGTCAAGCCCCACGACCTGTCGAAGCTACAGTTGGCCTTTTTCACGATAAACAGCTACATCTCGGCGGAGCTGCTGCTATTCACTTCTCTGGCGGTGGTCATCTGATGGCCCGGCAAGTTCACAATACGGGAGGCACACGTCTTTGAGACCTGTAGTTGTAGGCATTTCGGGGGCCAGCGGCTCCCTTCTGGCGAAAGAGACCGTGGATGAGTTGCTGCGCCGAGAGGTGCCCACCATCCTGGTATGCTCCAACGACGCCAGACTGGTGTGGCAGGAGGAAATGGATAGCCCCTTCAGCGAGACTCTGTCCCAGTGGCGGGAGCACCCCCACCTCGTCCACTACTCCATCGGCGATATGAAAGCCCCCATCGCCAGCGGGACTTATCCGACTCAGGGTATGGTAGTTGTCCCGTGCAGCATGGGCAGCATCGCCGCCATAGCCCACGGCCTGGCCAACAACCTGCTGCTGCGCGCTGCCGATGTCTGCCTCAAGGAGAGGCGAAAGCTGGTGGTGGTCCCCAGGGAGACCCCCCTTCACGAAGTCCATCTGGGAAATATGCTGACTCTGGCAAGGATGGGCGTGGTGGTGTTGCCCCCTGAGCCTGCTTTCTATCTGAAACCGGACGGTATCCATGATATAGTGCGCTTTGTTGTGGGAAGGATTCTGATGGCTCTTGGGATTGATGAGACTCTTGATGAGAAGTACCAGTACCGGGGGTCGGATGGGTAGCGATGGCTGATCACCTGAGCCCGGACACATTTCAAGGGGATGTCAAGCGACGCTACGTGTCCGATCTGTTCTCCCGCATTGCACCCCGGTATGACCTCATGAACACCGTGATGACTGGGGGGATGCACCATCGCTGGCGCAGGGTGGCGGTGAAAGTCGCTACTCATGGCCTGGAGGGAGCGGCGCTGGACGTGGCTACGGGCACTGGAGACCTGGCCTTCACCCTGGCACGGGCGCAAGGCATAAGTAGTGTGGTAGGACTCGACCTCCTCCCGGAGATGGTCAGTCGCGCCCGCTCTAAGGCCCATCTCCGAGGGCTTGGAGATGCCGTTCAGCTTATGGTAGGAGACGCCCTCTCGCTGCCTTTCCCCGACAACACCTTTGCCTGCGTCACTTCGGGCTGGGGCCTGCGCAACATGCCGGACCTGCGGCGCTCCCTGGGGGAAATGACACGGGTAGTTAAGCCTGGTGGGAGAGTGGTGTCCCTGGAATCGCTGCCTGTCCAGGTAGGTCTCTTTCGATACCCCTTCCGCCTCTTCTTCCATCACGTCGTACCACTGATGGGGCAGTTTATCGCCGGAGACAGGGCGGCCTACACGTACTTGCCCAAATCTGTGGACGGGTTCCTTTCTCCGGATGAACTGGCCCGGTACTTCGAGGAGGTGGGTCTGGAAAGCGTAGGCTACCGTCGAATGGGTCTGGGTGCCGTAGCAGTACACTGGGGCACAAAGGCTTAACAGCCACTTGCCAACAGCCGCTGAGAGCAATAAAATCCAGTGGTAGACTATTCCTATGTACGAAAAGGAGTGTAGTAATGCCCATAATTGACCACAGGAACCATCCCCCTCTGGAGCCCGCGGATGGCCGGGAGTCGCGTCGGTTTGTGAACAAAGAGGCAGGTGCCGCCTCTCTTACCGTAGGGGAGTTGGTGATGCATCACGGCTCTGCGCTGCGGCTGCACACCCATCCCACCGATGAGGCCATCATACTGATAGAGGGCAGCATCCGGATGATCGTGGGTGACGAGTCCCACGATGGCAGCCCAGGCGACACCCTGCTGGCCCCACCCGGAACGCCCCACAGGCTGGTGAACGAGTCCGGCGCCGATGCCAAGATGTACACCATATTCCCCACGGATAACCCCACCACCACCTACGTGGACTAATGGAGCGAATTGGGGGGTTCGATGAGGGAGATTCGCACCGAAATAGGAGTTGAATCATCTCCTGAGCGGGAGTGGTATGTGAGACAGACAACGACCGCAAAAACTGTCGTGTGGCCCCCGGCAACCCCCCTACCCTGCCACTTCCATCTCGTCCAGAATCTTGGGGCCTTCCGTTAGCGTCCTATGCACCGGACATCGGCGGGAGATTATCAGCAACCGCTGACGTTGCTCTTCATTGAGGTCGCCTTTCACAACAATGTGGCGGCGGATTAAGTCCAGCATTGTGTCGTCATTTTCCTCGCATTCCTCGCAGTCCCGTGCGTGCACTCGGTCATAGCTCAGGTCCACTGTGACCCCCTCCAGAGGCCAGCCCTTTCTCCTCGCATAGAGGATAAGGGTCATGGCCGTTCACGTGCCCAGGGCTGAGAGGAGAAGCTCGTAGGGGTTGGGGCCAAGCTCGTCGCCATCGTAGTGGGAATCATCTGCCACGAAAGCGTGGCGGGTGGTGGTGACCAGCTGCTGAAGATTGTGCAGGCTTTCGACTTTCACCGTATCCATTGGGGACTCCTTATCGTATTGGTCGTACAGCTATCCTATGACAAAGCCTGCGTCCACAGGCATGACGTTCCCAGTTACAAATGAGGCCGCATCGGAACATAGCCACACCACAACCTCTGCAACCTCTTCCGGTGCCCCCAGCCGTCCGATTGGTTCCATAGCCTTGGCTTGTTCTTCACCCCTTGGGTTATTCACATTGAGGCGGTCAAACATCGGAGTATGAATGAAGCCGGGGCAGACCGCGTTAACACGAATACCTGACGGAGCGTATTCCAGGGCGGCTGTCTTGGTCAGCCCGGCCACTCCGTGCTTTGTGGCAGCGTAGGCCGACGCACCTCTCATGCCCACCAGGCCGGCAGCCGAAGAAGTGTTTACGATGGCTCCTCCACTTTGCCTGAGCATCTGAGGAATCTCGTACCTCAAGCACAACCACACACCTTTGAGGTTGACACCCATCAGTTGGCCCCAGGCATCCTCAGGGTATTCGTGGGTGCGTAGCCCGACCGGGCCCTCTATGCCAGCGTTGTTATGGGCGCAGTCCAGCCGTCCATAGGTCTCGACAGCTTTGTTGACCATCGCCTCAACATCATCAGCACTGGATACGTCGGCGTGAACGAAGATAGCCTCCCCGCCGGCGCCTTTTATCATGCTTACCGTATCTTCGCCGCCTTCAGAGTTCATGTCTGCCACGACCACCTTGGCCCCTTCCCGGGCAAAGATCAGGGCAGTAGCACGCCCCATCCCTGAGCTTCCACCCGTCACCAGGGCAACTTTGGACTCCAAACTTCCCGCCATTTTTACACTTCTCCTACGTGATATATTTGCTCCACCTCAATGGCTTCTCTTCATCACGACTTGCAAGCTCTGTGGCAAGGCTTTTTGCCGCCCTTCCGTTCCTGTCATGGCGCTGAATCTCCCTCCCCAACATATTATGAAGAAGCGGGAGCGCCCCAGCCACCTCCACCAGGGGTACGGATGCTCAACACGTCTCCCGGCTCTACGTCCAGCACCTCTTTACCCGAGAGCTTTACTTCTTCATAGCCGCCACGGAATAACACGTTCTCTCCCCGTTCACCATGGTGGCCCCCGTGGAGTCCATAGGGAGCAAACCTGCGCCGCTCCGATAGGACGGTCACCCTCGCCCGCGCAAGGAACTCTACATCCCGCACAAGGCCGTCTCCCCCGGAGAATTTCCCAGCGCCACCGGAGCCGCTACGGAGAGCGTAGCGATGTAGGCGCAGGGGGTAAACGAACTCCAGGGCCTCTATGGGGGTGTTCATAGTGTTGGTCATGTGGGTATGGATGCCCGAGACGCCGTCTTTCGTGGGTCTGGCCCCCATCCCACCGGCGATGGTCTCGTAGTAGACGAATGGCTTGTCGCGAGTGAGGTCATGGCCGCCAATCAACAGGTTATTCATACTCCCCTGGCTGGCAGCGGGAATAAGCTCCGGCAGGGCCTGGGACATGGCCGCCAGCAGTACGTCGGTGACACGCTGGGAGGTCTCCACGTTACCCCCGGCCACCCCCCGCTGCGGCTCCGGGTTTATCAGAGATGCTTGGGGCGCAATGATACTCACGGGCCGCAGACAGCCCTGACTGGGAGGCACCTCCGCACCCACGATGCAATGGACCATATACAGGACCGCTGAGACCGTTACCGCCAGAGGAGCGTTGATGCAGCCCGGCCTCTCAGGGGATGTACCGGTGAAGTCCACTGCCATCTCATCGCCATCTATGGTGATAGTCACGGCTATGGGCACCGGCTGGTCGGTGAGGCCGTCGTCGTCCATATAGTCCATGTAGTGGTATGAGCCGTCGGGTATGCGGCTGATGGCAGCCCTGGTAAGTCGCTCCGAGTAGTCCAGAAGGGCCTCCATGTGCTCCAGGGTAGTCTCCTGATTGTACCGAGCGACTATCTCCTTCAGCCTTCGTTCCCCCACACGGATGGACGCGAACTGGGCTGCCAGGTCTCCTTTGCGCTCGTCCGGCGTCCGGGAGTTGCGGCATATTAGCTGCACCACCTCCCGGTTCAGCCTCCCGCTGCGGGCCAACTTCAGAGGAGGGATGATGGTCCCCTCCTGGTAAAGCTCGGTGGACAGTGGGAGAGAACCCGGGGTCATGCCCCCAACGTCGGCGTGGTGTCCACGGTTGGCGACGAAGCCCGCCAGGGATTGCGCGCCGTCTTCAGTAACGTAGACGGGTGCCACCAGGGTTATGTCGGGCAGGTGGGTTCCGCCCAGGTAGGGGTCGTTAAGTATCACCACGTCGCCGGGTCGTAATGAGCCTGTGAAGCTATCAATTGCCGCCCTCACCGAGGCGGGCATGGCTCCCAGGTGGACGGGCACGTGTGCGGCCTGGGCCACCATCCGGCCCTGGGGGTCGAAGAGGGCACAGGAGAAATCCCGCCGCTCTTTGATATTGGGCGAGTAGGCGGTGCGCTGAAGGGCTACCCCCATCTCCTCACTCACGGAGATGAACAGGTTCTTGAACACTTCCAGACTTATGGGGTCAACCATCTATCACCTCTTCAGTCAGCTCTATCCAGTAGGATGCTATCTCCTGCCAGATGAGGCTATTTAGGAGCTTCCGTTTTATTTCATCAGGGGTATAGGCCAGAATTTCAAAGGCCACCGTATAGGGCGCCAAGCGACGCAGCTTCGGCATGCGCTCCACCAGCCCCTCTGTGAAGTCCTGGGAGACCACCACCATATCCACGTCGCTATCCTCAAGCCAGTCGCCACGAGCGAAGCTGCCATACAGGTAGATGCGGGCGTCTGGGTGGACCTCCTTCAGTCGTTGGATGAAGGAATGTATCGCATCCTCGACTTTAAGGGGTAAGGAGTTGGCGCGCATTGGCAAACATCTCCTCTGCGATTCGTATGGCACGCTCTGCCTGTGGCTGAGTGAAGGACAGGGAAGGGCGATGAAGGCCGGCGTTGGGGTAACGGGCAGTCACATAATACTGAGAGATATCTGACAGGTCTGCTTCAGGTATCCCCAATTCCAAATCTACCATCTCCCGAAAGAGTTCCGTGAGGTCATGAGTCCTTGGAGGTGTCCTTCGTCCAAGACCTATGATTAGGGCTTTCATGGCCTTCTCAATTGCTTGATGGGCAGCAAAGCAAGCCCACGCGTAGTCCTCTGCCTCCAGGCTCCTATGCGCACGTTGGAGGTCCGCTTCACCTTCATTGAACCAGTCCAGGGCTTCCTGCCTCATGCGTCAATTACCACACTATCCGGGAGTGATTACCAGGTTTTTCCACTGGTCCACCTCGGCCAACCACCCGGGTGGTATAACTATCGTGGAGTCCATCTGGTGGACCAGGGCCGGGCCGGGGATACGGTTGCCGCAATGTAGCCTGTCCCGCAGGTAGAGGTACGTGGCAAAAGCGCCTTCTCGGAAGACTACGTTAACCTCGCCGGTCTGAGCCTCCTTGGGGCTCTCGGTGGCTGGCGCTTCCGGCTCGATTATGGGCATATCCACGGGTACTACCATCTTTAGCCGAAGGTTCACTATCTCCACTGGCTCCGAGGGGTCGGCGTATCCAAATCGCTGCCTGTGGGCTTTGTGAAAGGCGTCGGCAATGGCCCGGTCCAGAGACCGCACCGACCGGGGCGACGGATAGTCCAAGTTAAGCTCATAGGACTGGCCCACGTAGCGCACGTCAAAGGACCTCCGGGCCACGAGACGCTCCAGATGCAGTCCTTCTTGTCCCATGTCTTCCCTGGCCTGGCCCTCCAGGGTAGCGAAATCCTCCTCCAGCCGCTCCCGGCTGACATCCTGTCCCCGGAGCATAACCGTCCTGGAATAGTCCTTTACAATGTCGGCGATGGCGACACCCAGGGCTGATAGAATTCCCGGGTTTGGAGGGACCAATACCCTGGGTATGCCCAATTCCTCGGCCAGGTCACAGCTATGCATAGGCCCCGCACCTCCGAAAGGAACCAGGGTAAACTCCCTGGGGTCGTAGCCCCGCTCCAGCGATATGGCCCTGATGGCTCGCTCCATACTGGCGTTCACCACGCGAATGATACCCAGGGCGGCTTCCTGTGTACCGGTCCCTATATCCTTTGCCAGACCGTCCATGAGCTTTTCGGCCCGATGATAGTCGAGGGGCAGCCGTCCACCAAGAAAATGCTCAGGCTGTAGCCTTCCCAGGACGAGATTGGCATCGGTGACAGTGATGCTATCTCCTTTCCCATAGCAGGCGGGGCCCGGGTCGGCTCCGGCGGACTGGGGACCCACCAGCAATGCACCTCCCTCGTCTACCCGTGCGATGGAGCCGCCTCCCGCACCTACGCTGTGTATCTCAATCATGGGCACACTGATGGGGTATCCACCCAACGCAGAGGACGTCGTCTCCTTTATCCTGCCCGGACAAAGGGAGACGTCGGTGGAGGTGCCACCCATATCCAGGGTTATGATGTCTTTGTAACCTGCCAGGGAGCCGGTGTAGAAGGCGCCTACCACACCGCCGGCAGGGCCACTCAATACGGTGCGCACCGGTTGGGATGAGGCCAGCGATGCGATTATACTGCCGCCGGAGGACTGCATGATGCGCAGCCCGCTACCCAGGGCATTTTCAAGATTAGCCAGATACCGGGCCATAATTGGCCCCACGTAGGCGTTGACTACAATGGTGCTGGTGCGCTCGTACTCCCGGAACTCGGGCAATACCCGGCTGGATATGGAGAGGAAGGGCCTGGCACTCAATTGCTCCAGGGCCTCCCGTAGCATCTCCTCATGTAGCGGGTTCAGAAAGGAGAAGAGAAGCGATACGGCCACCGCCTCAACCTCCGCCGCTTCTATAGCTTTGGCCACGGCCTCCAGGTCTTCCGGTGAAGGTGAGAGCAAAACGGCGCCGGTGTAGTCTACCCGCTCCTTTATTCCATGCCGAAGCTCCCTGGGCACCAGCACAGGAGGCCGTTCCAGCATCAAATCGTAAAGCTCGGCCCTGCTCTGCCTCCCTATCTCCAGCACGTCCTCGAAGCCCCGGGTGGTCACCAGAGCGGTGCGACTTCCTTTCCCTTCCAGTAGAGCGTTAGTCGCCACCGTGGAACCGTGGACGAAGAGACTCTGCCCTCCCGGGTTGGCATCTCCGATTCCCAGCTCCTCTATGCCCTGAAGTATGCTCTGAGAGGGATCGGCGGGGGAAGAGGGTAACTTGTGTACGGTAATCTGTCCATCCTTCAAGACCGCGAAGTCGGTGAACGTGCCACCAACATCTATACCGGTTATGATTTCAGCCATAATGCACCTTTCTCCAACACGTAAGCAGGGAACAGTTAAGATTATAACACCGGATACATATCCTGGCGTGCGCTCTCAGCAGATGTTGGCATGACGGTTGAGCAATAAGGGCGTCCAGTCTCTGCCGCAAAGGACTCAACCCCCAAACACATTGGTGTTATACTACCCTTATGCCACTACTACAGGAGGATGGACTACATGGAACCCCAGACCATAAACTTTGCTATCGAACGAGAGACCAAGAACACTGTCCGCTATCAGGAGCAAGCGGACGGTAAGCCTCCGGCCATTGGAACCATCTACGTTCAGAAATGGTTCTTAGGCCAAAATCCGCCCCAGAAAATCACCGTCACCATCCAGGAGGGTGAGTGAGAGCGCCTGAGCTCCAGTTGTAAAGTGCTAAATTCTGACGTATATTGTAATACCATTAGATTCATCATAACATCCATCACATTGAGAATCTGCTGCAATGGAGGGAAGTAGAATGGCACAAGCAAATGCAGGCTACATTCAGGAAGCATGTGCTCTATGTGGAGAGACGGGAGAGGTTTCCGGAAGCCCTTGCAGACCATGCGGGGGCCAGGGTAACGTGTTGGTAGCGCCACCGCCTACTATATGCGCACAATGCGGGGGAAAGGGCAAGCAGGGGACTTCCAGGTGCTGGAAATGCGGTGGTTCAGGCTGGAGAGACGCACGAAAGCAGGCCGCAGTAACGGGCTAAAGGAATCACAATTCTAACGACAGTCCCGGTGGGCCACTTGCAGCGAGGGTTGCTTGATTTCATGGGGCACCGGGGACAAGAAGCGGGTTAGGTGGTCCATTGGCATCGCTGCCCTAACGTAGGCTGCTAATCCGACTTGACAGGTTAGCCAGGCCCTAGTAATATTGTTTGTGAATAAAATCGCATAAGGTAACACCCACCTTATCCAGAGAGGCAGAGGGAACGACCCTGAGAAGCCGGGCAACCGGTCGGTGTCATGGCAGGGGCCTATGACACGATACGGTGCCAACTTCGGCCCCGAATGTTCGGGGAGAGATGAGGGGGGCTTATACAAATTAAGCTTCCTTCGTGTAGGAAGCTTTTTATATGCAATTTTTCTTGCGCGGGGAGATGGCTTCATGGCCGAGGTGAAAGCTATAGAGTGGGCCGATGGAAAGCTGAGGCTTCTCGATCAGACCAAGCTCCCATCGGAGCAGACGCCCCTGGTGTTGAGCCACTACAGGGAAGTGGTGCAGGCCATCGCGGAGATGCGAGTTCGCGGCGCGCCCGCCATAGGGGTCGCCGCCGCCTATGCCGTAGCCATGTCTGCCAGAGAGGTCCAGGCGGAAACTCACCAGGAATTCCTGGCCCGGCTGGCCGAGTCAGGCAACGAGATAGCCTCGGCCAGACCAACCGCCGTGAACATAGCCTGGGCTGTCCAACGGATGCTGGACGTAGCCGTGTCCGAGCCTGACCTGGACCGGATAAGGGCACGGCTCCTCGCCGAGGCGCAGCGTATCCAGGAAGAGGACGTAGAGATAAACCGGCGCATGGGCAAATATGGCACCGAGCTTATGCCCGAAGGTGGGGCCGTTCTGACCCACTGCAATACCGGGGCACTCGCGACAGCGGGCTATGGCACAGCCCTGGGAGTGATTAGGGCCGGCTGGGAAAGCGGAAAGCGTTTTCACGTCTTCAATACCGAGACCCGCCCATTTCTTCAAGGCGCGCGTCTCACCTCATGGGAGCTGGTGAAGCTGGGAATACCATCCACCCTCATCGTGGATTCCGGCGCAGGGTTGCTGATGAGGCGCGGCGAAGTAAGCTGTGCGATAGTTGGCGCAGACCGCATCGCGGCCAACGGCGACGTCGCCAACAAGATAGGTACATATTCCCTTGCCGTGGTAGCCAGGGAGAACGGCATACCCTTTTACGTGGCCGCACCAACCAGCACCGTAGATTTGAATATATCATCAGGAAGTGAGATACCCATTGAAGAGCGGCGACCCGAGGAAGTGACCCGGTTCGGCGGCACGCAAACGGCGCCGGAAGGCATTGGTGTGCGAAACCCCGCCTTTGACATAACACCCCACCAGTACGTTACCGCTATAGTTACCGAGAAGGGCATAGTGCGGGAGCCTTATACGGAAAGCTTATCTGAGACTGTTAGGGGTATGTAGGTAGAATCGTGACTGAATCCCGAATTGCGATAATTGGCGGCAGCGGCCTCTACGAGATGGAGGACCTGACCAACGTGCGTGACGTGGAGATAGACACTCCATTCGGCAACCCTAGCGACGTCATCACCATTGGCGATTTGGAGGGTATGCAGGTCGCTTTCCTGCCGCGCCACGGTAGAGGCCATCGCATAAGTCCTACTCGACTCCCCGTCAGGGCCAACATATATGCTCTCAAGACCCTGGGAGTCGAATGGATTATATCCGTCAGTGCCGTAGGTAGCCTGAAAGAGGGGCTTAAGCCGCTGGACCTTGTGGTCCCCGACCAGATCATAGACCGTACCCGTCAGCGGGCGAGTACATTCTTTGAAGATGAACTGGTAGCCCATATTGCCTTCGCCGACCCATTCTGTCCGGTGCTCAGTGGTCTGCTCTACAAGAGCGCTCAGCAAACCTGCGCAGAGCGAAGCCGGATCAGCGCTGCCGTGGCCCACAGGGGCGGCACTTATGTTGTGATGGAAGGTCCTGCGTTCTCCACGAGGGCCGAAAGCGCGCTCTACCGCTCATGGGATGCGGACATCATCGGCATGACCACCCTTCCTGAGGCCAAGCTGGCGCGCGAGGCGGAGATTTGCTACGCGACCCTAGCCTGTGTCACCGATTACGACTGCTGGCACGAGACTGCCGAGGCGGTGACGGTGGAGATGGTGGTGGGGAATCTGATGAAGAACGTATCCACGTCCAAGGAAGTGTTGAGAAGAGTCCTACCCCGGATTCCGGCAGAACGCTCCTGTTCCTGCGCCTCAGCTCTGAAGGACTCAATCATTACCTCAAGAGACCGCATCCCCGAAGAGTTGAGGGGAAAGATGCAGCCCATCATAGGAAAATACTTGAAGTGAGGAGAGGCAGCTATGGCCAGGCAAGACCCTGGTGAACCATATTTCCGCGTAGATTCGGACGAAGCCGTGCAGATTCTCGAAAGGGAGGGGGATGGCGCTGTGGTAGTAGACGTGCGCCGCGATGATGAGTGGGTGGCCGGGCACGCCAGTAACGCGATTCACATACCCATTGACGACCTGTTGGGCAGGATAGATGAGCTCCCCCAGGGAAAGAAGCTCTTGTTCATCTGTGCCGCCGGAGTGCGTAGCGGCTTGGCCTGCGAGATGGCTGCTTCTACGGGCTTTCCAAGCGAAAACCTGTACAACGTGGAAGACGGCACGCCCACCTGGATTGAGAGGAATCATCCAACCTCCTACGGCGATGACCCATAGATAAAAGCACCGGGACCTATATCACATACATAGTTACTTAGCACATATTTCAAGGCCGGAGCCAATACAGTCCAAACCTCCGGTAAGCCTTGCATCGTGAAGTGAGAGCCAAATATGTCCATACTCGTAGTAGGATCAGTGGCCTACGACTCGGTAACCACTGCTCAGGGAAGCAGGCAGGATGCTCTGGGTGGGTCAGCCACCTATTTCGCCATATCCGGAAGCAACTTTGCTAAAGTGGGAATCGTAGCGGTGGTCGGAGACGACTTCAGGCCGGAAGACATGGAGCTTTTGAAGTCACATAGCGTGGATACTTCAGGACTTGAGGTGTCTCGCGGCAAGACTTTCCGATGGGCAGGGGAATACAGCCTGGAGAACGTGAACAACCGTCAGACCCTGGATACCCAGTTGAATGTATTCGCTGATTTCGAGCCGGAGCTAACCCAAGACCATCGGAAACAGCCCTACCTTTTCCTGGCAAACATTGACCCGGAGCTTCAACTCAAGGTGCTTGGACAAATGGATGAGCGGCCCAGGCTGGTGGCGGCCGATACAATGAATTTCTGGATAGACGGCAAAAGGGATGCCCTCACCGAGGTCGTGAAAGCGGTGGATGTCCTGTTCATAGATGAGAACGAGACTCGTATGTTCGCCGCCCCTCACGTCGCCGGCGTAAACATTGTCAAGGCGGCCAGGTACATCCTGAGCCTGGGCCCAAGAATGGTCATCGTCAAGAGAGGCGAGCACGGAGTAATGCAATTCATGGAAGATTCGATTTTCTTTGCTCCGGCTTATCCCCTTGAGAGTGTGGTAGACCCCACAGGCGCGGGAGATTCCTTCGCCGGGGGGTTCGTGGGATACCTTGCAGCAACAGGCGACCTGAGCCGGTCGGCCTTCCGCAGGGCCACCGTACTGGGCTCGGTCATGGGGTCCTTTGCAGTGGAGTGCTTCAGCGTAGAGCGGCTGTGCTCTCTGACTCGCCCCGAGCTCACCAACAGGTTCCACGAGTTCACCAAGCTGAGCCGGTTCGATGGCCTGAAGGCCGATGAGACGCTACCCTGGCGTGAGGATGCGGGTCCCTGATACCTGATGAGTGAGTCCCCACCATCACCCTAGACCCTCCGACCGGGAGAGAGGAGTGGGCGAAGACCGGGGTGAAGGGGCCACAAACAAAACGTTAATTATTTGAGGAGGGATTTTTGGAAGCGAAATCAAGCCGGGGAGATGTCAAAGACCTATCCCTGGCCAAGGATGGAGTCAATCTCATACGCTGGGCCGCCAGAGAGA
Organism: Dehalococcoidia bacterium; assembly: GCA_965219825.1. Lineage (GTDB taxonomy): Bacteria > Chloroflexota > Dehalococcoidia > Lucifugimonadales > JAGWBF01 > JAGWBG01. The sequence goes on from OZ244792.1 coordinate 1,135,493, forward strand.
TGCCGGTCATTGGACTAATAAGGGAGCGGTTCACCAGGGAGCGCCCCTTTGAAGGATTGCGCATCTCGGGCTGCCTACACATCACCACCGAGACAGCCAACCTCGCCCTTGCGTTGAAGGATGGGGGCGCCGACGTAGCCCTGTGTGCAAGCAACCCTCTGAGCACTCAGGACGCCGTTGCCGCTGCACTGGTGAGCGAATACGGCATACCTACCTTCGCCATTAAGGGAGAAGACAACGAGACCTACTACCGCCACATCCACTCCGCCTTGGACCATAAGCCCAACGTGACCCTGGATGATGGCGCCGACCTCGTCACCGCCATCCATAAGGAGCGCCGGGACCTGATTGATGGCGTCATCGGCGGTGCGGAGGAGACCACCACAGGCGTTATCCGACTGCGGGCTATGGCAGAGGACGGCCAACTCAAGTACCCCATCATCGCCGTCAACGAGGCCGATACCAAGCATTTCTTCGACAACCGCTACGGCACCGGACAGAGTACCCTGGACGGCGTCACCCGTGCTACCAACATCATGTGGGCAGGCAGAAAGGTGGTGGTCTTCGCCTATGGCTGGTGTGGGAGAGGGATTGCCATGAGAGCGCGTGGCATGGGAGCACACGTTACTGTCACAGAGATTGATCCGGTCAAGGCCCTCGAAGCAATTATGGATGGCTTCACTGTCACGACCAGCGTGGAGGCGGCCCGGACAGGAGAGGTGTTCATCACCGTCACCGGTGGCCTCAAAGCCATCAGTCAGCAACACTTGGACGTAATGCGGGACGGAGCTATTCTGTGCAACAGCGGCCACTTCAACGTGGAGATAGATATACCCGCCCTGGAAGCCATGTCCAAGGAGAAGAGCGAGATACGTCCCTTCGTGGATGAGTACGTCCTCAAGGATGGAAGACGAATCTATCTCCTGGCCGATGGCCGCCTGATAAACCTCTCTGCCGCCGAGGGTCATCCTTCAAGCGTCATGGACATGAGCTTTGCCAACCAGGCCCTTAGCGTGGAGTACGTGGCAAAGCACAAGGGCAGCCTATCTCCGGGAGTGTACCCGGTGCCCCGGGACACCGACATGGAGGTCGGACGCCTAAAGCTCCGTTCTATGGGGGTTGAGATAGACACCCTCTCTTCAGAGCAGGAGCGATACCTGGAAAGCTGGGAAGAGGGGACTTAGCATATAGCGAGGAGGAACCGCAAGATGGCTTTTACCTTTATGGACTCAGCACGCTATCTCCTGACCTCGGAGTCGGTTACGGAAGGCCACCCCGACAAGCTGTGCGACCAGATTTCCGATGCAGTCCTTGACTGCATTCTTGCCCAGGACCCAGAAGGCAGGGTCGCATGTGAAACGTGCACCACAACCGGCCTGGTGGTGGTCATGGGAGAGATAACCACCAACTGCTACGTGGACATTCCATCTCTGGTGCGGGATGCTCTGAAAGCGGCCGGCTACGTTCACGCCGATTATGGCATTGACTATAAAAGCTGCGGGGTTATGGTCTCCATCAAGGAGCAGTCCAAAGATATAGATGCCGGAGTGAGCCGCTCTCTGGAGCTTCGTGAGGGGGCAGGGGGCGCTAACGGCCATGAGGACAAGCTCAGTATAGGGGCCGGAGACCAGGGGATGATGGTGGGGTTCGCCTGCAATGAGACCCCGGAACTGATGCCCCTGACGGTGAGTCTGTCCCATAAGCTTACCCGGCAGCTGGCCAAGGTGAGGAAGGACGGTGTGCTGGAATATCTCAGGCCCGACGGCAAGTCCCAAGTTACGGTGGAGTATAACTATGGTGTACCCACCCGGGTGCATACGGTGGTCATAAGCGCTCAACATGACCCGGATACCGACAATGAAGATATAAAGAAAGACATCATGGAGCATGTTATAAAGAGCGTGATCCCCGAGGAGCTTATGGACTCGGAGACCAAATACCATATCAACCCCAGTGGGAGATTCGTCACAGGCGGGCCCGAGGGGGACGCCGGGCTTACCGGACGGAAGATACTGGTGGATACCTATGGGGGGATAGCCAGGCACGGCGGAGGCGCTTTCTCAGGAAAGGACCCGACGAAGGTGGACCGCTCCGGGGCCTATGCTGCCCGGTACGTTGCCAAAAATATAGTAGCAGCAGGACTGGCCGACAGGGCGGAAGTATTGGTGTCTTATGCTATTGGTGTGGCTCACCCCATATCCGTAAGCGTGGAGACATTCGGCACCGGCAAAGTGGACGACGCCATCATAAGCGAACTGGCAGAGAAACACTTTGACCTGAGACCCGCGGCCATAATAGAGAACCTCCACTTGAGGAGGCCCATCTACAAGAGCACGGCGGCCTATGGTCACTTCGGACGAGAAGACCTGGACCTGCCCTGGGAACGCACGGATAAGGCAGCCATTCTCAGGTCGGAGGCCGGCCTGAGCTAGAAATCTACCTTAAACGTCATACCGCAGAGAGCGAATAAATATGACTCAAATGCCCTGTGCGGTCAGCGTTCTCCGCGGCTAATTGGTAAATCATGGCGAAAGCTCGGCATAATCTCACGGGAGTCCGAGATGGCGATAATCCGGTTCGGGACGGATGGATGGCGCGGCCTCATCGCTCGAGATTTCACCTTCGATAACGTAGCCCTGTGCGCCCAGGGGGTAGCCGGCTATATGCGCCGGGAGGGGAGAGCCGAGGATGGCTTGGTCGTCGGCTACGACACGCGTTTCGCGTCCGAGGAGTTTGCCGGTCGAGTAGCGGAGGTCATGGCCGGAAATGGCATCGTCACCTTTCTCTCTGACAGGGCGGCTCCTACTCCGGTGGTGAGCTATAACATCCTGCATCGCAAGGCCGCAGGCGCCGCCATCATAACTGCAAGCCACAATCCGGCCCTTTGGAACGGGTTCAAGTACAAGCCCGACTACGCCGGTAGCGCCAGCCCCGAGGTAACCGCCCGGCTGGAGCAGGAGATTGAGCGGGCGGAAACCGAGGGTGTAAGCTCGATGCCACTGCCCAGGGCCAGGGATGAGGGGCTTGTTCAAAGCATTGACCCGATGCCACCATACCTGGAGCAGATTGCCCGCTTTGTGGATATAGAAGCTATCTCCGGAGCAGGCCTTAGCGTAGTAGTAGACGCCATGCACGGAGCGGGCGCAGGCTACTTGCAATCAATTCTTCCCCGGAATGGGGATAAGAGTATGGTATTTGAGATAAACGGGGAGCGCAACCCGGCCTTCCCGGGTATGGAGAGGCCCGAACCAATCGCAATCAATCTATCGTCCCTCTCTCGTCTGGTGGTTGAAAAAGGAGCAGACGTTGGCATCGCTTTCGATGGCGACGCTGACAGGGTGGGGATAATTGATGAGAAGGGGACCTACGTCACCACACTTGAGGCTTTTGCCCTGCTTGCCCTCTATCTCCTGGAGATAAAGGGGTCCAGGGGAGCTCTGGTGAAGTCCTTGACATCTACCGGCATGGTCTACAGGTTGGGGGAGATTTACGACGTGCCCGTCTTTGAGACGGCGGTGGGATTCAAATACATCTGTCCCATCATATTGCGAGAAAACGCCCTTATGGGTGGCGAGGAGAGCGGAGGCTACGGCTTTCGAGGCCATATACCGGAGCGCGATGGCATATTGAGTGGCCTTCTGCTACTGGAGTACATGGCGAAGACGGGTAAGCGTCCATCAGAGTTGATGGAGCATCTATTTGAAGTAGTAGGCCCACATCACTATCAGCGCCGTGATATTTCCTTCCCACCCGAGGCCAGGGGAAGCCTTCAAAGCAAGCTGGAGAGTGGCAGACTCGATGAGGTGGCCGGGATGCCTGTAGTGTCCACCGATGCCATAGACGGACGGCGGTTTACCTTCTCCTCCAATGCCTGGCTTCTGGTCCGGTTCTCAGGCACCGAGCCTCTGCTCCGCATATACGCTGAGGCGGATAGCCCGGAGAAGGTGGGCCGGCTTCTGGATGGTGCTGAGGCCTTTCTGGACCTCTAAGGTAGTCCCTCCACCGCCCGGAACCCTATCCATATAGTGGGGGCGGCCCAACAAGCCGCCCCTACGGAAATGACGGTAGATAGATGCCCGATGAATTGGTCCCTGAAGGACCCGCTCCTACCAAATTCCTTGATGACCCGTCCTTTTACTCCGAATTGGACTCCACCAACCTCAGACATAGGCTGCGAGATTTTCCCGACCAATGCAGGATTGCCTGGGACGAAGCTCGGGCCTTCAGCTTGCCCCCCAGCTATGCCAGGGCGCACCGGGTGGTAGTGACCGGCATGGGCGGCTCGGCCATCGGTGGGGACCTACTGGCTGACCTGGCTTCCCTGGAGGACTCACCCCCCATAGCCGTCTCCCGCGATTACCGGATTCCCCGGTATGTGGATGAAAATACACTTGTGCTCGCCTGTAGCTACTCGGGCGAGACGGAAGAGACCCTCTCCGGCTTTCGCCAGGCCGTATCTCAAGGCGCAAAGGTTGTGGCTGTCACCGGAGGAGGGACCCTTGCAGCCGAGGCGCGGGAGCACGATATACCGGTCTTCAGGATAACGTACAAAGGTGAGCCAAGGAGCGCTCTCGGCTATAGCTTCATTGTACCTACAGTTTTGCTCATGAAGCTTGGTCTTATGTCCGACAAGGTCAGGGACTTTGATGAAGCGATGCCAATTCTGGATGACCTGGTGCCGAAGCTGGCTGAAGAGCACCCTTCACACGGCAACGCCGCTAAAGCAATGGCCTCGGAACTCCTTGGCAAACTCATCGTTATCTATAGCGCCGGAATTTTTCATGGCGTGGCCCGCAGGTGGAAGACCCAGTTCAACGAGAACTCCAAAGTATGGTCTGCCTTTGAGTCGCTACCGGAGGCGCATCACAACTCGGTAGTGGGATACTCTCTGCCCGCCGGGGTGAAAGACCGGACCTTCGCCATCCTTCTGATGCCGGGGCACCTGCATCACAGGACACGGCTTAGATACGAGATTACCTATAGCCTCCTGGAGAGGGAATCTATTCCCTGGAGGGCACTGGAAGGTCGGGGTGAAAGCGCGCTTAGCCAGATGCTAAGTACCATTCTTCTGGGAGACTACGTAAGCTACTATCTTGCGCTGCTTCAGAGAGTAGACCCGTCTCCGGTCTCGGTCATAGACTACATTAAGGAGCGGTTGGCCGACCCGGCCTAAGTATTGCCCGCTTCTTCCCTCGCAATCATTCGCCACGTGGCAGGGTGGGCCGATGATCATATCTAAGGGGACCACATAGCAATATGCCGATTGACCTTCTTGGGTAACTATCGTTTGGTGTACTGAGGAGCGCGACGGGCCCGCTTCAAGCCGTACTTCTTGCTCTCCTTGATTCTGGCATCCCGCGTCAGAAGCCCGAATTTGCGCAGAGTGGGCTTGAAGGTCTCGTCGAAGACCACCAATGCTCTGGAGATACCGTGCCGTATAGCCTGGGACTGGGACGACACTCCACCTCCCTCCACTTTGACGACAATCCGAAACCTGTCAAGGGATTCCGTCACTCGGAGGGGTTCCTGTACCACCGCCTGCCAGGTAGGCCAGGGGAAGAACTCCTCAAGGGGCTTTCCGTTAACTTGCACCTGAATAGACGGCCCGGACTCTCCGGAGCCAAGGTTTTGGTACAATCGCACCTTGGCGATAGATGTCTTACGCTTACCGGTTCCGTAATAGTATTGCTGAGTAGCTTCCTGTACCAAGTGGTTACTTACCTCCCTTAGCTGTCTCTATCTCCGGCGGGCATCGGTCCGGCTATCTGGGCCTGGTGGGGGTGGGTATCACCGCCGTAGATTTTCAGTCGTTTGAGCATTTCTCTGCCCAGCTTGTTCCGGGGCAACATACCTCTCACAGCCAGTTGCACTACGCGTTCCGGGTGTGTCTCCATCATGTCACGCAAGATGAACGTCTTCAGATTGCCTACATAGCCGCTGTGCCGATAGTAGGTCTTTTGGGTTAGCTTCCTGCCTGTGAACCTTACTTTAGATGCGTTCACTATCACCACGTAGCCGCCGGTCAGTATATGAGGCGTATAGTCAGGTCTATCCTTGCCTTGCAATGTCCTTGAGATACGTGTGGCAAGCCTCCCGAGAGTCTGTCCGGTAGCATCTATCAGGTGCCACTCCGGTTTAACATCCGACAGCTTTGCCATATAAGTTTTATCTCGCTTCATAGCTACCTCCAACCCTGGGTGGAAAGTTCTGATAATTCACGCTCATCAGGCATAGCCCCTTGGCCGGCAGGGATGGGCAATAGCTCAACTCTTTGCGTGTACCATCCATTATCTCTTTCATTATCTCCACTGGCAATCTACCTAGCCCAATATCTACCAGGATACCATTGGTCCGGCGAATCTGATGGAGCAGGAAGCCGGTGGCCTCAGCTTCGATAAACACCAACTCTCCATCTCGCCATACGTCCCACCGCCCTACCCTTCGCACCGCGTTCCTTCCGAGGGGCAGTGATGACGTGAGGGCCGCGAAATCATGGGTACCCGGCAGATAGCTCGCCGCTTCCTTCATCCTCGCTATGTCCAGCGGTGACGATACCCAGTGAGAGAAGTCCCGCAGCAGGGCTGAGGGCCACCTGGCATTCAGCAAGGTGTACCGGTACGTCCTGCCGACGGCATCCCTCCTGGAGCTAAAGTCCGGCGAGACCCGGTATGCTCCCCTGACCTTGATGTCAGGTGGCAAATACCAATTCAGGGCGTTTACGAAGGTTTCCGTTGTATAAGGTGCATGGGTCAGGAAATCTACTACCTGTCCACGGGCGTGAGCGCCAGCGTCGGTACGGCTGGCGCCTCTGACCCTCGCTTTCTCTCGTGTCAGACTCTCTATCGCCCTCTCCACTTCGCCCTGTATAGAGGGGTCGTGGGCCTGCCATTGGAACCCCTTATACCTGGTACCATCATAGTCCAAGATGAGGACGATCCTCCGTTTATCGTTGGAGCCATGCAATTGTGGATCACGCTCAACGGAGGCGTTACACCAGTTCGACGAGGGCCATGACTGCTGCATCTCCCTTTCGGGGCCCTAGCTTGATTATACGGGTATAACCTCCGGGCCGGCTGGCATATCTGGGGGCCAACTCATCAAAGACCTTCTTTACCACCTCTTGGTTGGGGACCTGGGCCAGGGCGAGGCGGCGGTGGTGAAGAGTGCCTTTCTTGCCGTGGGTTATAAGCTTCTCAACGAACCTCCTAGTCTCCACAGCTTTGGCCGCAGTGGTAACTATGCGTCCGTGACGCACGACCTCACCGGCCAGAGAACGGAGGAGGGCCATCCGTTGGTCCTTAGGTCTGCCTAACTTCTTACCAGCTATACGGTGTGCTACCATCGCCGGTCCTAATTCTCCTCTCTATTTTGTCTGAACGAGCCATCAAACTTGGCATCGTATACAGGCGAGGCGTCGTCATCATCGCCACCCTCGTCTTGCCAGATGGGCTTGTCATCGTCAACCTCGACCTGGGCGGCAAAGCGACTATCATCATCAATCCCATCATCCACCCGGAACGCCCCATCTTCCTGCTGAGCGCCTTCACCGGTCTCGTATCTGGACATCCTTGCTGCCGAGTCCTCTTCACTCAACATACCCTTGGACCTGAGCTTGGTTAGAAGCTCCTCCAGTGACTTCTCTCCGAAGTTCCTAATCTTGAGGAGCTCATTATTGCTCATCTCAAGCACCTGTCCGACCTTACTGATGTAGGCCCGCTTGAGGCAGTTGAGAGTCCTGGGAGTAAGGTCCAGCTTCTCGATAAGGGTCTGGTATATCTCGGGAGATACTGTAATTGAGGGTCTATCGGCGGCGCCCTTGGTCTCGTTGCCCAGATTGCTGAATAGGAAGAAGTGGTTGACCAGCACGTCCGATGATTTCTTGAGAGCATCTATGGGCGTTATAGTGCCATCAGTCCACATCTCCAGTACCAGACGCTCGTAGTCGGTGACGTGCCCTACGCGGGTCCTCTCGATTGTGTAGTTGACCTTCTTTACAGGATTGAAGATGGCATCAACCGGCAAGACACCCATGAGAGGTCCAGATAATCCGTCACTCTGGCTAACAGGCTGGTAGCCCTTACCGTGGTCTACGTTGAACTCCACCGAAATAGTGGCGTCATCCGAGTCCAGGGTCGCCAGGTGATACTCCGGGTTGACGATTTCGAAATCGGCGGAGGTGGCTATGTCCCCGGCACACACCCTGCCCTGTCCGGTTATCTCAAGGCGCATCTTACCCGGCCTGCCGGTAACGGAGCGTATGCGTATCCCCTTTACCCTCAGGAGAAATTCCATGACTTCTTCTCTCATGTGGGAAATGCTGGAATATTCGTGCAAAACCCCATCAATTTTCACCCACGTGATGGCGGTCCCCTCAATGGAGCTTAAGAGCATACGCCGCATCGGGTTACCCATAGTTATGCCATAGCCTCGTTGTAGCGGTTCTATGGTAAACTTGCCGTAGGTATCATCCGCCTGGAGTATTTTGATCTCCGGGGTGAGGGTTTCAGTCCCGCCCTGAGTTGTTCCTCTCGACATTATAGAGGTTTCCAACATCATCGCTACTACCTCGAGTAAAACTCCACTATCAGTCGTGTATCTATCGCCGACTCCAAGTCCTCGTCGGTCGGGACGCTGGACACATTGCCGGTCATGTTGTTGGTGTCTAGGTCAAGCCAATGGGGCACCGGCCTCTTGGGTATGTCCACCGTAAGCGCTTTGAAAAAGTCCCTCTGCTTGTGGGACTCCTTCCAGGCAATTACGTCTCCCGGCCGCAGCATATAGGAGGGTATGTTTGTCTTACGGCCGTTTACAGTGAAGTGGCCGTGAAGCACAAGCTGGCGAGCATGACGTCGGGACTCGGCGAAGCCCAGCCGGTACACTGCGTTATCCAGGCGTCTTTCAAGAAGCTCCAGAAGGTATTGTCCTGTGACTCCCGGCCGTTTGAAAGCCTGCGCCATGTACCTTCTGAACTGGCTTTCCATTATGCCATAAATGTACCGTGCCTTCTGCTTTTCGCGAAGCTGGATGCCATGGTCGGAGACTCGCCTTCGGCGACCTGACTGGTTCCCGGGGGTTGTGCGTCTCCGCTCTATGGCGCAGCGGGGCGTGAAGCAGCGCTCCCCTTTGAGAAACAGTTTTTCTCCAACCCTGCGACACAATCTGCACACAGGTCCTGCATATCGTCCCATCGTACTATCCTTATACTCTTCTGCGTTTAGGAGGTCTACAGCCGTTATGCGGTATGGGGGTTATATCCCTGATGCTGCTTATGATTAGCCCCGCTGCCTGTAGGGAGCGTATGGCTGCCTCCCTGCCGGAGCCTGGGCCTTTAATAAGAACGTCAACGTGTCTGAGTCCCTGGTCCATTCCCTTCCGGGCAGCCTGCTCGGCTGCTCTCTGTGCGGCGAAGGCGGTGCCCTTACGCGACCCCCGGAATCCTGACGTGCCGGCGCTGGATGTCGCCAGTACGCTACCCTGTGGGTCCGTAAGGGTTACCAGGGTATTGTTAAAGGTAGAGTGAATGTACGCACGGCCTCTTGGTACAACTTTCCTCTCTCTTCGGCGATTTCTGGGTCTTGCCATGAGCCTCCTTTACTTGTGCCGGCTAACTCTTGCTACTTCTTAGCTCCGGTGCGGCGTCCGCGTCCTGCTACGGTCCTTCTGGGTCCCTTGCGAGTCCTGGCGTTGGTACGAGTCCTCTGTCCCCGGAGCGGCAGTCCGCGACGGTGTCTGAGGCCCCGAAAGGACCCAATCTCAATCAACCTGCGTATATTCATGGTAACTTCACGCCGCAGATCGCCTTCAACCACAAAGTCCCGGTCAATTATCTCTCTTATTCTATCAATCTGCACGTCGGAGAGTTCCATTACTTTTGGCTTGGGATCGCCGTCTATGTCAGCCCTTGCCAGAATATCCTGGGCCACAGCGGGGCCTATGCCGTAGATGCGACACAGGGCCACGTTTACCCTCTTTCCATCAGGTATGTCTACACCCGACACACGCACCATGTTTCCCCTCCTTGATGCTAGTGATGCTAACCTTGTCTCTGAGCATGTCTGGCGTTTGAGCAGATGATACGCACTGCCCCTTTGCGCCTTATGACCCTGCATTTATCGCAGCGTGGTTTCACTGAAGCTCTTACTTTCATCTCAGCACCTATTCGCTTATTTGAACCGGTAGGTAATGCGTCCTCGGCTCAAGTCGTAGGGCGATAGCTCTACCAGCACCCGGTCTCCCGGGAGTACTCTTATAAAATGGAGGCGGATTTTACCTGAAACGTGGGCCAGCACCCTATGGTCGTTGGGAAGCTCTACCCTGAACATACCGTTGGGCAGGGCTTCTACGACTGTCGCCTCCACCTCTATTGCTTCCTTCTTAGCCATAGACCTCCTTCGGAAGTTCCAAGCACTGGGAGAAATACCTATCTTGGGACTGTCAGGACTTCGGCCACACCATCGTTTATGGCGATGGTATGCTCGAAGTGGGCCGAGAGGCTTTTATCGGCTGTGACCACCGTCCACTGGTCATCCTGGAGTCGTGTGTGCCAGTCGCCTATGTTCACCATCGGCTCAATCGCTATTGTCATACCCTTGCGGAGAAGGGCGCCCCTACCGCCTGGGCCATAGTTGGGGACCTGGGGGTCCTCGTGGAGGAACCGGCCAACTCCGTGTCCAACGTACTCACGGACTACGCTGTACCCACGAGCCTCTGCAAAGCTCTGTACAGCGTCCCCTATGTCCCCTACCCGTGCACCTCCCCTGGCAGCTTTGATGCCCTCCTCAAGGGAACGGCGCGTAACCTCAATGAGGTCTGCGGACTCCGGGCTTATTGTGCCTACACCGACGGTAATGGCGGCGTCGCCTATGAAACCGTCAATGACTGCTCCCACGTCCATTTTCACCAGGTCGCCCTCTCTTAGCACCTTATCTCCCGGTATCCCGTGTACTATCTCATCGTTGACGGAGATACATATAGTGGCCGGGAACCCGCGATAGCCTTTGAATGCCGGTTTGGCCCCAAGCTTTTTTATCTCCCTGTTTGCGATAGCGTCCAGCTCGCGGGTCTTCATGCCAGGCTTGACCGACTCTCGCAATACGGCAAGGGTTGCACCAACCACGGCGCCGGCTCGCCGCATGGCATCCATCTCCCGGGGAGATTTGATGGTTATGCCGCCGGCATAGCGCGACGGTGAGTTGGATGCTGTTTCGATTTTTCTCGTACTCATTCTATCACTTTCACGAACCGATTCCCAATTTTACGACAGGCTGTCCCTTTTTTGGACCCCATCGGGTTACCTCGACTCTATGCTTCTTTCGATTTGTTCGATTTGCAAGGACCGAAGGAGCCTCCGGCTTATCTCTTCCACCGTCCCAACTCCATCAACTTCTGCCAGACAATTGTCCCGGCCATAGTATTCTACGAGAGGCTGCGTCTCGTCCTCGTAGACCTGGATACGCACCCTGATCGCCTCCGGCGCATCATCCTGCCGGTGGTATAGCTGCCCTCCGCAGGAATCGCATACGTCCGGGGTTTTGGGAGGTGCCGTATCTCTGTGATAAGGAGTCTGGCATTGGTGGCATACCAGGCGTCCACCGAGTCTCATTACCAGTTCGTCCAAAGGGACTTTGATCAGGATAGCCTTGGTTATAGATTGCCCTCTACCGGCCAGGGCCTCGTCAAGGGCCTCAGCCTGGGCCAGATTTCGTGGAAACCCGTCCAGCAGGAACCCGTTCTGTGCCAGGGGTGGCAGGATTCGCTCCAGCACCATCGCAATGGTTATCTCGTCAGGGACCAACATCCCTTGGGCCATATACTCCAATGTCTTCACGCCAAGCGGCGTGCCCTGCTGCTGGTGATGCCTGAACAGGTCTCCTGAAGCGACGTGGGGCACATCCAAACTACCGGCCAGCATCTTGGCCTGTGTGCCTTTACCCGCTCCGGGAGGGCCTAGCAATATCAGCCGGTTTGCGCCGGACACGCGTTGAGATGAACTCATGGCAGGGGCCTACCTCAAAAATCCTTCATAGTTTCGCATGAGCAACTGGGCCTCCAGCTGGCGCAAGGTGTCTAGGGCTACCCCCACCATAATCAGCAAGCTGACGCTGGGAAGCACCGCCGCTTGCACGTCCGTAAGCTGAGAGGCAATGTAAGGCACAATCGCCACGAAGCCCAGGAATAGAGCTCCACCTACGGTGAGGCGCAGAATGACACGGTTTAGATAGTCCTGGGTAGGTTTGCCCGGTCGGATGCCGGGCACAAATCCTCCGTTTCGCTGGAGGTTCTCCGCAAGGCCTTGCTGCTGGAAAACCACCAGTGTGTAGAAGAAGGTGAAGATTACCACCAACGCAAAGGTCAGTACCCAGTAGAAGCCGTGGGTGGGACTGAACCAAACAGAGAGCTTGCCGGCCACGTCTCCTACCCAGTCCTCCCGGACTCCCACGAAGCTGGCTATAGTGCCCGGCAATATGACAACGGAAAAGGCAAAGATCAGGGGAATCATCCCCGCCGAGTTTATTCTTATGGGCAGGTAGGTAGCACCCGATTGGCGGTACATCCTGCCCCCGCGAAAGATGCTGCGCCCATATTGCACCGGTATCCTGCGGTGGGCCTCTGTGAAGACCACAATGAGGGCCATGACCCCCAAGGCGATAATTGCCAGTGCGATTATCCCCAGGGCGTCGGTCTGGTCCGATGTCTGCTGCATCAGACCGGGGAAACCTGAGACGATACCGGCGAAGATGATGAGGGAGATACCGTTTCCGATGCCCCGCTCGGTGATTAGCTCGCCCAGCCAGACAAGGAACATGGTTCCGGCAACCAGTGAACCCAGCATTGCGATGGTGGCCACAAAGTCGCCGCTGCCGGGCCCCGACCAGACATTGCTGATAACTCCGGCCTGTTGGATAAGCTGCAATTGCCCATAGCCTTGGGCAAGCGCTATGGGAACCGTCAGCCAGTGGATGATACGGTTAATCTTCTGCCGTCCCTGCTCACCTTCTTTGGACATCCGCTGTAAGCTGGGTATGACCGGGACAAGCAGCTGCATCACGATGGATGAGGTGATGTAGGGGAACACACCCAGGGCGGCGACGCTCATATTTCTGAGAGCACCTCCGCTGAACAGGTCAAGGAACCCCAAGAGCTGATTGGAATCGAAGAGGTTGTCCAGCTCGTTCTGGTCTATTCCGGGGAGCGGCACCTGGGCCATGAACCGGAACACGGCCAGCAGGGCCAGGGTGAACAAAATTTTTCCCCGCAGGTCTGGGATGCGAAAGGAGTCAATGGCCGCCTGAAGCAGCCGTGGTCTCCCCTCTATTTCTTGCGCCATCATGGTTAGATTACCTCTGCCCTTCCTCCGGCCGCTTCTATCTTCTCACGGGCTGAACCGGTGAACTTGTGGGCGCAAATTCTGAGCGGAACTGTGATTTCGCCGTTGCCGAGGATTTTCACCGGGTGCTTTATGCTCCTCAATATTCCCACCTGAACCAGGCTTTCCGGGAGCACTTCCGAGTCACTGGGGAACTCATTTAGCTCCTCTACTTTCACCAGATGGTACTGTTTCTTGAATATGTTGGTGAATCCGCGTCTCATGGGAAGCCCTTTTATGAGGGGCAACTGGCCCCCCTCAAACCCTGGCCTCATGCCCCTGCCCGAGCGCGACTTCTGGCCTTTCATGCCCCGTCCTGAGTAGCTGCCGTGGCCGCTAGCATCACCACGGCCAAGCCGCTTCCTCCCCCTCCTTGTTCCGGGGGTAGGGGCTACCTGATGTTCCATCATGTTCGGAAACCTCCCACTTTCTCAAAACCCGCGGGAATCAAAGACATCATGTTCCATGTTCTAAGTGAACCCGTGGGAGTGATATGTTATCTCTGCTAAGAAGGGTTTCGCACCTGTGACATTCTACGCGTATCTACCGTTCCGGTACTCCCAGCCCCTTGCGCATTGCTATTTCCTTAGCGGGGTCCTTCAGTTTTTGCAGGGCCTCCAGGGTGGCATAGACCACGTTGATGGGATTGCGAGAGCCCAGGGACTTGGCCACGGCATCCTTCACCCCTGCCAGGTCCAGGACCGCCCTCACTACACCGGCCGCGATGAGGCCGGTGCCCGGGGGCGCAGGTTTGATGAGAACCAGTGAGGCGCCCTTTTTGGCGGAGGCCTCCTGGGGTATGGTGCTCCCCCTCAGCGGAATTTTAATCAGGCTTTTTCTGGCGGAGGCGTTACCCTTTCTAACGGCATCAGGGATGGCGAGAGCCTTGCCGAGGCCGGCTCCTACTACGCCCTCTCCATCTCCTATGACCACCAGGGCATTGAAGCGCAGGTGACGTCCCCCCTTGACAACCTTGGCTATGCGACGGGTGGATACCACCCTCTCGTTCAGATTAAGGTCGGAAGAGTCTATCTTCCCACCGGTAAGTTGGATAGCGGTTTGTGGCAGTACGGAGACCATCAGAAATTCAGACCTCCCTCTCTTGCAGCTTCGGCCAGTGCCTTTACTCGACCGTGGTATTTATACCCTCCCCGGTCGAATACCACCTTGGTTGCACCTGTGCTTAAAGTTCTTTGGGCTATGGCGGCGCCCACCAGCTTTGATAACTCGCCCTTGGCTGTTTGCTCCGCCGACGACCTTATTTCAGGCTCCAGGCTGGATGCAAACGCTATAGTATGTCCTCTGACATCGTCAATAACCTGGGCATATATCTGTCTGAGGCTTCGGAAGACACAAAGCCTGGGTCGGTCGGGTGTCCCGGACGCCTTGCGCCGCACCCTCCGGTGTCTTGCCAGCCTCAGTTTCCGTGAATCCTTATCTCTAGGCATTTAGCGTAGCCTCCAGCTTGCCAAGAAGTTGCTCCCCCAATATGGCTTATGTGCTTTTCATTTCTTTCTATTTCTTTCTGGCTGCGGACTTGCCCGGTTTGAAGCGCAGGACCTCTCCGGCATACTTTATGCCCTTCTCTTTGTATGCGTTGGGTGGCCTCACCCTGCGGATGACAGACGCCACCTCTCCCACCTTCTGCTTGTCATTGCCCTGGACGTGGACGCGGTTGTTGCCCTCGACGGTCAGGGTGACACCTTCCAGCGGGTTAATCTCCACCGTATGGCTGTACCCCACGTTGAGCACTATGCCGTTGCCGGACTGCTGCACCCTGTAACCCACACCCATAAGCTCCATAGTTTTCCGGTATCCCTCAGTTACTCCGATTATGGCGTTGGCAATCAGGCTGCGGGTAAGCCCATGTAGGGCACGATGGAATTTGCTGGCTGAGTACCTTTCCACCAGCACCTGGCCGTCTTCCACTTTTATCTTCACGTCGGGGTGTATAGACTGGACCAGCGTACCATTAGGCCCCGTGACAGTCACCTCACCATAACCTACGGCGACCTGTACACCGGCGGGTATGGGTATGGACTTTCGGCCTATTCTGGAAAGGGTCCTTTCATTTTTTCCGTTGATAGTTCCGTTACCGTTACCAGACATGACAGAGTAGCTCTCCTCCTATGCCCTGACGCCAGGCATCCCGGCCCGTCATCAATCCTTGTGACGTGGACAGGATTGCTATACCCAACCCGCCGTACACACGGGGAATCTCCCCCTTGCCCACGTAAACCCTGAGTCCAGGCTTGCTCACTCGTTTGAGGCCGCTGATGGCGGGTTGTCTGCCCTCACGGTAAGCCAGGTGTACACGAAGCACGGGCTGGGGCTGGCCCCTTAGCATATCGTAGTCTCTGATAAATCCTTCCGTTTTCAGTATCCGGGCTATTGAGACCTTCATCTTTGAGACAGGCATCACCAGGGACTCGTGTCTCATAGTCTGGGCATTCCTTATCCGGGTCAACATATCTGCTACAGGATCAGTCACAGGCATAGTATTACTTTACTCCACGAGAGTATTCCGCTCGACTCGTTCACAACGAAGCCTACCAGCTTGCCTTTCTAACTCCCGGCAACTCTCCCCTGAGGGTGAGCTGGCGGAAGCAGATACGGCAGAGGCCGAAGTACCTGATGTAAGCCCTCGGTCTGCCGCAGCGGTGGCACCGGTTATACTGGCGTACCTCGAATTTCTTGGGCTTTTTCCATTTCTCGATTAGAGATTTCTTAGCCAAGTCCGCTCCTTAGATTCACTCAGTGGGTGCTCTTTTCCGCTACCCTGAGCCGAGTGCCGGGTCTTGAGATGGTCTTGCATCTCCGGGCCGCCTCAAATTTAGGATAAGGAAACGCTTGCGAAAGGCATACCCAGGAGGGACAAAAGCCGCTCCGCCTCTGCATCAGTCCTTGCGGTGGTGGCGATAGTCACCTGGAAGCCCCGGATGCGCTCTATCTGGCCATAGTCTATCTCAGGGAAGATTATCTGCTCCCGGATGCCCATGGAGTAGTTGCCGCGTCCATCGAAACTCCTTGGGGAAACACCCCGGAAGTCTCTGATACGGGGCAGGGCGGCGTTGAAGAGCCGGTCTACGAAATGGTACATCCTGGTGCCTCGGAGGGTCACACACACACCGATAGTATTGCCTTCCCTCAATTTGAACCCTGCGATGGACTTCCTGGCTCGCGTCACAATGGGTTTCTGACCGGATATAGTGGTGAGGTCCCTTGTGGCGCTCTCCATAGCTCGCGGATTTGTTAGCGCCTCTCCCAAACCTATGTTAAGCATCACCTTTGTCATCCGGGGCACTTGCATGATGTTATTGTACTCGAACTCTCGCATCATGGCGGGCACGACTTCTGAGCGGTACAAGTCCCGGAGACGGGGTTTCGACAGGGCCTCCACGGCGGCGGAAGAAGCGCCATTCTCCCCGGGCGAAGGTTGCTCCTCCACCGCCTGGGCGGCGGCTGCCCTACCCCTACGCCTGGAACCGGAGGATGAGCCTTCACCTCGGCTTGCGCTACGAGTCCCTCTTGCTCTCGGCTGTTGCTGTTGCTCTGGGGGGCCGGCTTGGGTGGCCCCCTCCCCTTCTACCCGATCGTCTCCCTGCACTGTAGACATACCCTCACCTTTCTACCATCATCGAGAAAGCTGTGCCGTACCCGTGTGGGCTTGCTGCACTTGTCACATACGAGGACCACATTCGACAAGGGGACGGAAGCTTCCTTCTGGATTCTGCCCGCCTGCCTAACATCCGGTCGGGGCCTGATGTGGCGGGTTACGAAGTTGACCCCTTCTATCATCACCCTATCGTGAGAAGGTAGCACCCTATCCACCCTTCCCCTCTTGCCCTTTTCCTTACCGGCTACCACCATGACGGTGTCACCTCTGCGTATCTTCATCATACCACCTCGGGCGCCAGCGAGATGATCCTCATAAACCCCCGGTCCCGCAGTTCCCTTGCCACTGGCCCGAAAATGCGGGTGCCACGGGGCTGGTTCAATTTGTCCGTGATAATGACGGCGGCATTATCGTCGAACCTCACGTAGGTGCCATCGGCCCTACGATGGGGTTTGGCAGTCCTCACGATTACAGCCCGCACAACTTCACCTTTTTTGACCTGAGACAGTGGCACGGCTTCCTTAACGGCACCCACGATAACATCGCCTATGGAGGCATAGCGGCGCCGGCTGCTGCCGGGTATGTTGATACACATGATCTCCTTGGCGCCGCTATTGTCAGCCACCACCAGACGGGTGAAAGTCTGGATCACTTTTACTCCTCCTCTGGGCCCTCATCCTCAGAGAGCATCCCTTCATCTAGCTCGGATGGTTTCACCTCTGCCACGTCCCGCCGGTCGAGGATTTCCAGCACCCTCCACCGCTTTGTACGAGAGATGGGCCGTGTCTCTTCAATACGCACCATGTCGCCCACCCTGCACTCATTCCCTTTGTCGTGGGTATAGAACTTGGTGATGCGGCGGAGGCTCTTCCCATAGATGGGATGACGCTGTTGCCACCGCACTGCTACTATTACTGTCTGGTCCATCTTGTTACTGACCACACGTCCCACCCGGACCTTTCGTCTCTCCTTCGCCATATTACCTCGCCCCCATCTGCCGCTCGCGCATTATGGTATGGATTCGTGCTATCTTTTTCTTCACGGTGCGCGGCTGGGATGTATTCGCCATCTGTTTGGTGGCGAGGCGGAAGCGGAGATTCAGTAGCTCTCTATGAGAGTTGTCCAACTCTTTTCGCAGGTCCTGGTCGCCAAGCTCCCTTATTTCATGAGCGCGCACGGGTGTATTCTCCCTTCCAACTTACTTGATGCAAGCCTACCCAATTGGCCGGGTTAGGCCCCACCTCCGCTGGCCGCTTGAAGATTATCTCGCCGCACCACCCGCGTGGGTATGGGCAGCTTGTGAGAGGCAAGACGCAGGGCCGCCACGGCGAGGTCTTCTCTGACTCCGCTTACCTCGAACATGATGTGGCCCGGCTTAACCACTGCTACCCAGTGGTCTACGGCAGCCTTGCCTCCGCCCATGCGTACCTCTGCGGGTTTCTTGCTCACGGCTTTGTCCGAGAAAAGGCGCACCCAGACTCTGCCACCACGACGTAGATGGCGGGTAATGGCGATACGGGCCGCCTCTATCTGCCGGGCGGTTATCCAATGGTCTTCCATCGCCTTCAGTCCGAATTCGCCGAAGTCCACAGTATTGCCTGACGTGGCTTTTCCTGAGCGATGGCCTCTATGCATCTTGCGGTACTTGACCCTTTTAGGCTGTAACATCTTCAGCCCCCTCTTCAGGTTCAGAAGGTATGGTTACCTCGATAGTTTCCAGATCGTCCATGACTTCCTCCGGCTGGGGAGGCAACACGTCCCCGTTATAAATCCAGACTTTCACGCCTATAAGACCCATAAGAGTATGGGCTTCGGCAATGCTGTAATCTATATCCGCCCTCAGAGTATGGAGGGGAACCCGTCCCTCCATAAGCTTCTCCCGGCGGGCGATTTCAGACCCTGTGATGCGGCCCTTAATGATTATCTTTATACCCTTTGCCCCGGCCTGCATGGCCCTCTGGGCCGCCTGACGCATAGCCCTTCGGAAGGATACTCTGCGCTCCAGCTGGTCGGCGATGTTCCTGCCCACCAGATAGGAGTTCAACTCCGGCTGGGATATTTCCAAGATGTTGAGCTGAATCCGTCTACTGGTAACCCCTTCAAGCCTACTTCGCAGGCGCTTTACCCGCTCTCCATCCCTTCCGATAAGTATGCCCGGCCTGGCCGAATGAACATTTACCACTATATCCTGGGTGCCCCTGTCAATTTCTATGCGAGCGATACCGGCGTTGGAGAACCCCTTGTACTCGGCATATATGTTCTCCCTTAACCTCATATCCTCGAGCACCAAGGCCCTGTAGCTCTTGCCTTTGGGGGCATACCAGTGGGTCTGCCAGTCTTTCACTATTCCAAGTCTGAAACCTATGGGATGAGTCTTATGGCCCACTTAAGACACCTCCTCATCTACTACGACAGTTACATGGCTTGAACGCTTGGTGATACGTCCGATACGGCCTCTGGCGCGAGGCCTGAACCGCTTGAGGGGACGAGCACCATCAGCAACTATCTTTACGATGACCAGATTATCCTGGTCCATCAACAGGTTGTTCTCGGCATTGGCAGCGGCGGACCGGACTACCTTAGCCACCATTCTCGCCCAGGGGGAGGACAGGAGACCAAGGGTATCAAGGGCCTCACTCACGGGCTTGCCCCTGACCAGGTCTACGATGGGTTTCAGCCTTTTGGGAGAGGCTCCTATATCCTTTGCAGTGGCCTTGACCTCAGGCACGACTATGGTATCTCCTTCCCGTGTTATTCAAACCTACCGGCGGCCTCTTGCCACCTGGCTGGTACGCTCCGACCTGGCTACGTGGCCTCGGAAGGTGCGCGTGGGGGCGAACTCACCAAGCTTGTGACCCACCGTGTTCTCGGTGATGAAAACCGGTACATGCCTGCGGCCATCGTGGACGGCTATGGTGAGGCCCACCATCTCCGGCATGACAGTCGAGGCGCGGGACCAGGTGCGTATCACAGTTTTCGCACCGACGTTCTGGATAGCCATCACTTTCTTCATCAGCTTGGGGTGAACATAAGGGCCTTTCTTTATGGACCTAGACATCCCTATCTCCCCCTTCTTACGATGAACTTGCTGCTGGACTTTTTCTTGCTCCTGGTCTTATATCCCAATGCCGGTTTGCCCCAAGGCGTCTTGGGACCCGGGAGGCCGATGGGAGAGCGGCCCTCACCACCACCGTGAGGGTGGTCATTGGGGTTCATGGCGACACCTCGAACCTCGGGCCTGTGGCCCTGGTACCGCGTCTTACCCGCCTTGCCCAGCTTGACGTTCTTATGGTCTATATTACCCACCTGCCCCACGGTGGCTTGGCAACTCACCAGGACCCTGCGCACCTCGCCCGACGGGAGCCGTATAAGCACGTATGGGTCTTCCCTGGACAGGACCTGTGCAGCAACTCCGGCGCTTCTCACCACCTGACCGCCTCTTCCCGGCGTAAGCTCCAGGTTATGCACCAAGGTGCCTGCCGGAATATGCCTGAGGGGTAGGGTGTTGCCAGGTTTGATTTCCGATCTGGGTCCCGATTCTATCTTTGCACCCACTTCAAGGCCCACGGGTGCCAGGATGTAGCGCTTCTCCCCATCTGCGTAGTTGATGAGGGCTATCCGGGCCGACCGGTTGGGGTCGTACTCAATGGATGCCACTTTGCCCGGGACGCCCATCTTGTCTCGCTTGAAGTCTATGATTCGGTACATCCGCTTGCTGCCGCCACCCCGGTGGCGTGTGGTTATCTTGCCACGATTGTTTCTGCCGGCGGTCTTGTTCAAGGGGCGCAACAGAGACTTCTCCGGCTTTTTACGCGTTATCTCCTCAAAGGACGGCAGAGCCGCGTCCCTGGTCCCGGGTGTCTTCGGTTTGGGTATCTTAAGTGGCATTACTAGACCCCTTCAATGATCTGTATCCTCTCGCCTCTGCGGAGGGTGACCACTGCCTTCTTTATATCCGGCATCTTCTTGATACGAGGGCCGTAGCGCTTTCCCTTGCCGCGGATTTTGGTGGTATTCACGTCCATCACCGTCACCCCAAAGGTGCTCTCAACGGCGCGCTTTATGTCCACTTTGTTGGCCTTAAGGGCCACCTGAAAAACGTACTTCCCGCTCTCCTGGAGCACGGTGCTTTTCTCGGTTATCATCGGCTGGATAATAGCTTCATGGGGATCCATAGGCTACCTACCCTTCCTCTGTATCTTCTGTATCTTCGTCCTGACCTGAGCTAACGACCAGGGATTCATCGCCTGGCGCACCCCTTCTTTTGGGGCTTTCAACAGCCCATAGCCCCTCAGCCCTGCGGGCCGCGTCCAGGGTCATTATAACGGACTCCCTCTTGAGAAGACTCTCGGCGTTTATCTGTGATACCGGGAGGGTCCAGACCTTCTTCAAGTTATGGGCCGAGAGTATCACGTTCATCTGGGGCTCAGCGGTAATTATCAGGGTGGAAGTGGAAACACTCAGATTGCCCAGTACCTCAATCAGGCCCTTGGTGCTGGGCGCATCCAGAGTGAGAGTGTCCAGAAGAATGAGCCTGTCCTGGCGTACCTTGTCTGACAGCACGCATTTAAGGGCAAGATGGCGCATCCTTCTGGGCATCTCCAGCCGGTGGTCTCTGGGATGAGGCCCGAACACTACGCCACCATGACGCCACTGTGGAGACCGTATGCTACCCTGCCTAGCCCTACCCGTGTACTTCTGGGGCCAGGGTTTTCGGCCACCGCCGGAGACCTCAGTCCGGGTCTTGGTGCTGTGGGTCCCCTGACGCCTATTTACCTGGTACATGACCATTGCCTGGTGTACCAGGGAGTTGTTCATGGGCACGCCGAAGACGGCATCGCTTACTTGAGCGGTCCCTAGCACGTCTCCCTGCATACTCCTTACCGGAATCTCCATAACAATTGCTCCAATATGGCTGGAATGGGGGCGGGCTTCGCTCCCTATTTAGACTTGCGTATCGTGAGCAGGCCGTTGGGTGCCCCGGGGACTCCACCCTTCAGCAAGAGAAGGTTCCTCTCTGTGTTTACCTCCACCACTTCCAGGTTCTTCACCGTTATCCTTACGTTGCCCATGTGCCCTGCCATTTTCTTGCCTTTGAACACTCTCCCGGGGGTGGTGGTGCCTCCGATAGAGCCTGGGGCCCTGGCCCTGTCAGACTGGCCGTGGGTCCTGGGGCCACCGCTGAAGCCGTGGCGCTTAATTGTACCCTGGAAGCCTCGCCCTTTGGAAGTGCCTATCACGTCCACTTTCTCCCCCACCTGGAACAGGTCTACGTTCACCTGCTGCCCCACCTGGAGGTCATCCAGCGTGTCCGTGGATAGCTCCCTCAGAAACCTGAAAAGGCCGGTGCGTCCCAGATGGCCCCTGAGGGGCTTGTTGAGGCGTTTCACCTGGGTGAACCCCACCTGCGCTGCTTCGTAGCCGTCCCTGTCCCTGGTCTTGAGCTGAGTGACGGTGCATGGACCGACCTCAATCACGGTGACGGGCACCACCCGGCCATCCTGGCGAAACACCTGGCTCATTCCAATTTTCTTGCCCAACAGTCCCTGAATCATGCGGATACCCCTAGAAGCCCCTCCGGTTTCCGGAGGAGCCGACTTAATTCTTCAGCAGCCTGCTCCACATTTCTGAGAGGAAGCCACTTCTCGTAAAACTCGAAACGAAGTCATACTTTCTCGTGTCCCAATAGCTTGCCTATAATTTGCCTATAGTTTGATGGATATGTCCACACCCGCAGGCAAATTGAGCCTTGTAAGGGCATCTATGGTTTTGGACGTGGGGTCCAGGATGTCTATGAGACGTTTATGAGTCCTGATTTCGAAATGCTCCCGGGAGTCCTTGTCCACGTGGGGAGACCGGATAACGCAGAAGCGGCGTATGTGGGTGGGCAATGGGACCGGTCCGGCCACCAGCGCCCCCGTGCGCTCTGCCGTATCCACTATCTGGCCGGCGGAAAGGTCAAGGGATTTATGGTCGAATGCTCTGAGGACTATTCTTATCTTCTGACGGGTGGTCATGGCTCCCTTTCCAGACTATACGCCTCGAATTATGTTTTGAATTAGGGTTTCGGGCACGGGGGCATAGAAACGGAACTCCATTGTGTAGCTCCCCCTGCCTTGGGTAACGGAACGGAGGGTTGTGGTGTACGCAAATGTTTCGCCGAGGGGCATGAACGCCCTCACCACCTGTATACCGTCCTGGCCCTCTATGCTCTTTATCTGTGCCCTCCTGGAGCTAAGGTCGCCCAGTACGTCTCCCAGGAAATCTTCAGGCGTAAGCACCTCCATCTCCATGACGGGCTCCAGGAGGACCGGCTTGGCTTTCCTGACTCCCTCCCTCAGAGCGATGGAGCCGGCGGTCTTGAACGCAAGCTCGGATGAGTCCACGGTATGATAGCTGCCATCCACCGCAGCCACTTTGACATCTATGAGAGGATACCCTGCCAGTGGGCCATTTTGTAGAGCGTCCTTTACCCCCGCCTCGATAGCGGAGATATACTCTCTGGGCACCACGCCGCCCTCGATACGGTTCTCGAACAGGAAGCCCTGGCCTCGCTCTCTGGGCTCAATCTCCAGCCACACGTGTCCGTATTGGCCCCTACCGCCGGTCTGCCGGACGAACCGGCCTTCCTGCCGTACAGGGGTGGTGATGGCTTCCCGGTAGGCGACCTTGGGCTTGCCGACCGACGCTTCCACACTGAACTCCCGGCGTATCCGCTCGACCAGCACCTCCAGATGTAGCTCGCCCATACCGGAAATGAGGGTCTGTCCGGTCTCCCGATTGTAGAACACCTCGAAGGTAGGGTCCTCCTCAGCCAGCTTCGTCAGGGCATCGGTCAGCTTGTCCTGGTCGGCCCTGGTCATGGGCTCGATTGCCACTGAAAGCACCGGAGCGGGGAACTGGGGCGGCTCCAGAATGACCGGAGCATCCCTGGTGCATATCGTGTCTCCGGTGAAGGTGTTCTTAAGACCCACGGCTGCACAGATATTGCCAGCGGATATTTCTTCCAGCTCATCCCGGCGGTTGGCGTGCATCTGAAGCACCCGACCCATGCGCTCCCTTATGTCTTTGGTAGTATTGACCACCGATGCGCCGGTCTGCACAGTGCCCGAGTATATCCTCAGGTATACCAGCCTACCCACGAAGGGGTCTGTGGTTACCTTGAATGCCAGGGCAGCAAGATGGTCGTCATCCCGGGCCTCCCTGGTGACCACCTCGCCCGATTTGACGAGGATTCCATCCACCGGAGGGATGTCTATAGGGGAAGGGAGATAGTAGATTATGGCATCCAGCAGCGGGTGTACTCCTCGCCCACTTAGGGCGGTGCCGCAGAGTACGGGGACCAGGCTGCCGTTGATGGTTGCCTGCCTGAGGGCGTACTTTAGCTCATTGGCTTCTATACGCTCCCCTTCCAGGTACTTTATCATCAGCCCCTCGTCGGTCTCCACTATTTTCTCCACCATGGCCTCACGATACCTGTTAAAGGCATCCTCGTATTCCTGTGGGATGGGGCCTTCCTGGGGGGCTGTGCCGTTATGACTTTCATAGACCAGGGCCTTACTTTCCAGCAAGTCCACTACGCCGTCGAAAGTATCATCAGTGACCATCGGAAGCTGGACCGGAACGGGGTTTGCCTTCAGCCGATGCCTGATGCTGTCTACGGTGCGCTCAAAGCTGGCCCCTACGCGGTCCATCTTGTTCACAAAGCAAATTCTGGGGACGTTGTACCTGTCTGCTTGTCGCCACACTGTCTCGGACTGGGGCTGGACCCCGGCTACCGCATCCAGCACCACGATGCCGCCGTCCAACACCCGTAGGCTCCTCTCAACCTCGGCAGTGAAGTCAACGTGGCCCGGGGTGTCTATGATATTTACGCGATGACCGTCCCAATAGCAGGTAGTTGCAGCGGCGGTTATGGTGATGCCCCGTTCTTTTTCCTGGGGCATCCAGTCCATCACCGTAGTGCCTTCGTCAACTCCACCGACTTTGTGAATCCGACCGGCAAGGTATAGCACCCGCTCGGTGACGGAGGTCTTGCCAGCGTCTATGTGAGCTATGAAACCAATATTACGGATGTGACTTATGGGAAACTTGTCGGACATAGTCCTATACCTGCTCGGCCAATAAAGATGAGGCGTACGCCGCCCCTATTCAGTGTGTATGTGGCGAAACCGCTACCACCTGTAGTGTACGAAAGCCCGGTTGGCCTCGGCCATACGGTGCGTTTCTTCACGGCGTCTCACAGCGGCGCCCTCGCCTCTGGAAGCATCCATGAACTCCATAGCCAGCCTGCGTGCCATGGTCATACCCTTGCGGGCTCTGGCCCCTCGGATAATCCACCGTATAGCGAGGGCCTCGCTGCGGTTGCTGCGCAACTCGGTGGGGACTTGATAGGTAGCGCCGCCCACCCTCCTGGGCTTTACTTCCAGGAGAGGTGTGGCGTTCTTCAACGCCTGGTTGAATATTTCCAGGGGGTCTCTTCTAGCGTCCTGCTGCACGTGGTCCAATGCACCGTATACGACGCGCTGGGCAACGGTCTTCTTGCCCCACTTCATGACTTTGTTGATGAAGCGAGCGAGTTCTACGCTGTTGTATCTAGGGTCCGGTGGCACTTCACGCCTTTCGGCGCGTCTTCTTCTGGACATCTCTTTTCCTATACCCTGCCCTGAGCCTGGACCGCAGGGTGGAGTACGCCTCCGTGTGTTATATCGTTAGCATCGTTAGTAAGGAATCTATCTGGCTCTGGGCCTCTCCGACCCATACTTACTCCGACCTCTTCTCCGGCCTTGGACGCCCTGGCAGTCCAGGGCACCACGGACAACGTGGTACCGGACACCGGGGAGGTCCTTTACCCTGCCACCACGCAGCAGAACCACAGAGTGCTCCTGGAGATTGTGCCCCTCGCCACCAATGTAAGCCGTCACCTCAAACCCATTGGTGAGCCGGACTCTGGCAATTTTGCGTAAGGCAGAGTTGGGTTTCTTGGGTGTCATAGTGCGCACCTGCACGCAAACACCCCGCCGTTGGGGTGCTCCAGGCCCCCAAACTACCCGGTTTCGCAAGGAGTTTTGGAGCCAGTGCATCGCCGGGGCCTTGGTCTTCCGCTTTATGTTTTTCCGGCCCTTTCTTACTAGCTGGTTTACGGTAGGCATACCTCTCCTTATGGTGTAGACAATAGCAACGTATTACTTTACCAACAATGCCTGGCTATGTCAACCTTATGAACCCAGACTGCTTGCATCTATTTCTCTTGGGCCTTCCACTATGGTATCGCGCAGGGGAATTTCCCTGAAGAAAAGGGTTACCACTACGGCCAGGACCGTTATCCCGAGGCCAAGGAGGAACACGTCGTGCATCGCCGCCGCCAAGGTGGCTCGAAGCCCTTCTATTACAACGTTCAAGGCTGCGCCGCCGCCATCCTCTTGCTCCGCCAAGCGCCTAATCTCAGCCATGATCCCAGGGTCCATGAGGACTTGAGGGTCTCCCAGCCGCTCTATCACTTCAGGCGGCAGCGATTTCTCGGGCACCGAGGCCAAGGACCCGGATAGCCAGTCTCCCAGCCTTATGGTCATAAACGAGCCTAGCACGGCAGTGCCCACGGCGCCACCGATGTTGCGGAAGAACTGGAGAGAAGCAGTAACAACGCCTAACATGTGATGAGGGAAGGCGTTTTGCACTGAGATCATGAACGTGGGTAACGTGACCCCCATGCCAACTCCGACTACGACCATGTAACCAATGGCGTCGGTGCCGGAAGAGTTAGCATCCAGCGTGGTAAATAAGTATACGCCCAACGCCATGATGGATACCCCGCCAATCGCCAAAATGCGGTAGTGGCCCGTGCGGGAAATAACCTGCCCCGCTACTATGGCCGATAGCACCACACTCAATATCGCCGGCATGAGTGTCATCCCTGCATTGGTGGCCGAGGAGCCGATAACCCCCTGCACAAACAGGGGAACAAACAAGATACCCCCGAACATGGTGATAGAGGTGAGAAAGGTTGCTATCACTCCGACAGTGAATATCGGGTTGGTAAAGAGGAACCGGGGGATTATCGGCTCCCTGGCCTGTTTCTCAACAAGTATGAACAGCACCGCCATGAAACCGGAAATCATCAACAGGCCTATTATCTGCGGAGAGGCCCAGGAAAACTCGTCACCCGCCCAGGTCAACGCCAGGAGTAGCGGTACCACACTGGCTATGAAGGCAGCTACACCACTGTAGTTTATGCTAGACTTTGTCTCTGCGGACCGTACATTGGGCATACCCATCAGTATCACTATCAGGGCGACGAACCCAATGGGCAGATTCATCAAGAAAATCCAGCGCCAGCTTGCATGGTCGGTGACGTATCCCCCGGCCAGCGGCCCTGCGACGATTGCCAGAGCGAACACGGCGCCCACGACTCCCGCCCACTTGCCACGTTGCGCCGGCGGAAAGACATCGCTCACTACTGTGTAGGAGTTGGCGATTATGCTGCCCGCTCCCAACCCCTGGATGCCTCGAAACAGTATGAGCTGGAACATATCCTGAGCGCTACCGCAAAGAGCGGAGCCACCCAGAAATATGGCAACTCCCACTACCATTATCCACTTGCGTCCATACATATCGGAGAGTTTGCCCGTTACAGGAATGCTGATGGTAGAAGCCAGCATGTAGACGGTGAACACCCAGGCGAATTGATCAAATCCTCCGAGGTCGGACACTACTCTCGGCAAAGCGGTAGCCACGATGGTCTGGTCGAGGGCAGCCAGCATCATTACCAGGAGTGTCCCCAACACGCTCACAAGGACTCGTGTCCAGGGCAACTGGGCCATACTGGTTATTTCTCGGGGTGCCTCTCGGACCTCGGGGCTCTTATCACAAAGGTATGCCACGCAACGATATCCTGATTGGTCAGAATGTGGTCTTGGCGTTAGTCTGGTCTAGTGTCCTACTTATGAGATGGCCGGTCAAGAGATTCAAAGGCTATTTCTTACTTTTAATATAGAATAGTTGGCGTAGCTTCGGCGCTGTTGGGATGCAGGATAGGTAAAGGAATCATACCGCTTTCAAGAGTCACTCTCATTTGATACGTCAATACCCGGCTCGCGTTTGGAGTCAGCCCGAAAATATGGTCTTTTGGATACCATTGATGTATCATATTCCCATCGGCTGTGCCGGAGTACCCATAAACAGCAATAGCTATGGACGGGATGCTTTAGTAAGCAAGAGATGGGTCAACTTATGTCAATTCGAGATTACGGCTTCTCAAGAAGGGACATACGAGGCGGTTCCGGCGCCGGAGATGGTGTCGCAAGTGAGCACTTCGACGAAATGATAGGCAGTGTAGAGTTGTATATGTACCGCCACCCCAGCAGAAAGATCAAGGGCTACGAGGCCCTAAAGCTACATCTGGAAGCCGAGGGGTGCGAGGTCGTCCACATCACCGATGCGCCGGCGCCTGTGGGTCAGAAGTACGAGACCATAAGGATTACGAACAAAGGGAATCAGATACCTGTCCCGCTTTTGAGACGCGCCCATAGCTGGGCACATCAGCGTAACCTTCTACACATGTTCTACAAGAAGGGCTAGAGCCATCCTAATATTTGGATACGTTAATCTCCTCCATCTTGCCGGTGACCATATAGACCACCCGCTCCGCGATGTTGGTGGCCCTGTCGGCGATGCGCTCCAGGTCGTGGGCAACCCACAGCAGGTAAGTGGCCCGCTGGATGGTGGTGGGGTCCTGAATCATGAACAGTAGTAGCTCCCGATAAATCTGGTCATAAAGGGCATCCACGTCATCGTCATCTTTGCAGACCTGAAGGGCATTCAGGGTATCCCTGTTCACCAGGGCATCAAGGCTCCGCCGCAGCATGGACGTGGCCTTCTCAGCCATCCGGGGTATGTCTATAAGGGGCTTCAGGAGAGGCTTATCGCCCATTAGCACGTTGATCCGGGCGATGCCCTCGGCATAATCACCCATGCGCTCCAGCTCAACAGTGATGTGCAGTATGCTGACCAGTATTCGCAGGTCTCTGGCCATAGGCTGCTGGGTGGCAATCAAGTCTATACACTGCTCCTCAATATCGAAGCGCTTTCTATCGATGTAGTCGTCCTCACGGATCACTTGCTCCGCAGCCTCCAAATCGCGCCGCTTGAGGGCATCCAGCGCCCTGGCAATAGACTTCTCCACCATACCGCCCATCATCAACACTTCGTCCTGGAGCATCCGTAGCTGGCGGTCTAGCCCCGACCTTACACGCATATTGCCCTCCTTCGAGCTGACGGATGATGGCGCTCTTTAACCGAACCGCCCGGTGATGTAAGCCTCTGTACGCTCATCCATGGGATTGGTAAATATTTGGCGAGTGTTGCCATGCTCCACCAGAAACCCTGCTCTATCGGGCCCCACGGTGAGAAACGCGGTCTCGTCGGACACTCGCGCAGCCTGCTGCATGTTGTGGGTTACTATTATAATCGTATACCCTTGGGAAAGCGAGCGGATGAGGTCCTCTATGGCCAGAGTGGCAATGGGGTCCAGCGAGGAGCAAGGCTCGTCCATGAGGATGACCTCGGGATTCACCGCAAGGGCCCGCGCTATGCACAACCTCTGCTGCTGACCACCGGAAAGGGTGAGGCCACTCTTTTTCAGCCGGTCCTTCACCTCGTCCCACAGCGCGGCCTGCCGGAGTGACCTCTCTACCAACTCATCCAGATTGCCCACGTAGCCGTTGATGCGCAGCCCGAAGGCCACGTTGTCATACACGGACTTGGGGAACGGGTTGGGTCGCTGGAACACCATCCCGATGAGATACCGTATCTCCGTGGCGTCCACGTCCTGCGCATACAGGTCCAGGTCATTGAATAGCACCTTGCCTTCCACCCGGGCGTCAGAGATGAGGTCGTTCATACGGTTGAAGCAACGCAGCAAGGTGCTTTTGCCGCAGCCCGAAGGCCCGATGATAGCTGTCACCCGGTTGGCCGGGATGCTCAAGTTAATATCCCTAAGGGCCGAAGTCCCCCCATATCTTACGCTAAGCCCTACAGTCTTGAGCTTTACTGACGCTGACCCGACCTCAGGAGTGAATTGGTCCTCCGGGCCACGGGGTTCCTGTGGCCCTGGGCGGCCGAACGCAATTCTGATGCCTGTCTCCAACATTCTACCTTTCTAGCCCTCAGACCGCTTCTGGAATTTGTTGCGCAGGTATATCGCCCCCGCATTCATGGTCAGCAACACCACCAGCAATACAATAATACCAGCAGCAGCAATCGCACGAAACTCATCTTGGGGTTTGGATGTCCAGTTGAATATCTGTATGGGTAACGCGGTGAAGGGGTCAAGGGGACCGGAGGGGCTAAAAGCGATGAAGGTCAGCGCGCCAATCATGATGAGGGGCGCAGTCTCTCCAACGCCGCGGGAGAGGGCTAGTATGGTTCCGGTAAGGATGCCTGGAAAAGCCTGGGGCAGGACAACGCGCCAGATAGTCTGCCACCGGGTGGCCCCCAGGGCATAGGAGGCCTGGTGTAGGGAGGGGGAAACGCTGCGAAGGGCTTCCTGAGTAGTGATGATTATTATGGGCATGATAAGCAGGCTCATGGTGAGGGACCCGGAGAGAACGCTGCGGTCCAGGGCCAATGCTCGGACAAAGAGAGCCAGCCCCAGGATACCGTACACTATGGAAGGCACTCCTGCGAGATTGGTGATGTTTATCTGTACCAGCCGGACAAGCCAGTGACGTGGTGCGTATTCCTCGAGGTAGATGGCCGCCCCAACTCCGATAGGGAAGGAGAACAAGGCTGTGAAGGCCATCATCCAGAGGGTGCCCAGGAGAGCGGTTTTGATTCCTGACAGCTCGGCGAACCTGGATGGAGTGTTGGTAATGAAATGGGGAAAGTCCCGGAAAAGAGCTCCAGCCCCATCGGCCAGAATAGTCCCCAGCAAAACGAAGAGCACCACAATGCCAACCAGGGTGGCCGCTATAGATAGGCCGTAGAATACCCCACCCCGGAGCCTCCGCCCCGAGACGCTCCTCGACCGTCGAGGAGCCAACCCACCCGAAAAGCTAATCATCCCCATGCCTTTCAGTACACCGCCCGGAATCGTCGCACCACATAGTGGGCAATGAGAGTCATGGCGAAGGTCATGACAAAGAGGGTCATTCCTACGGCGAAAATAGTGCGGTACTCGGTACTGCCCTGGGGCGTATCTCCAAGGCTAACCTGAACGATATAGGCTGTCATGGTCTGGATGCCCTCAAAGGGGTTCCCCGTGAGGTTGGGCGATGCTCCCGCCGCCAGGGTGACAATCATAGTCTCACCTATCGCCCTGGAGATGGCAAGGATGAAGGACGCTACTATACCAGACAGGGCAGTGGGCACCACGACCCGCACTGCCGTCTCAAATTTTGTGGCCCCCAGGGCATAGGCCCCCTCTCGCAGGGACCTGGGCACGGCAATCATGGCGTCCTCGCTGAGAGAAGAGACCATAGGAATTATCATAACTCCCATAACAATGGAGGCGCTGGCCGCATTGAACACGTCCGTTTCCGGGTTAAGAAAGCGAAGGAGGGGAGTTACAAAGGTCAGCGCGAAGTAGCCATACACCACTGTGGGGATGCCCGCCAGCACCTCCAGAAAAGGCTTCACCACACGGCGCACTCGGTCAGGGGCGTATTCACTGAGGAATATGGCTGTGGCAAGCCCCACCGGAAGAGCTATGATACAGGCCCCTGCGGTCACCAGCAATGTACCCGCTATGAGAGACCAGACTCCGAAGTGCTGGGGCACAAAGAGAGGCGCCCATCTGGCCCCGGTGAAGAAATCAGCGATGGGCACGTCTCGGAAGAAGTTCACCGTCTCGGTAGAGAGTATGACTATAATGCCGATAGTAGTGCTTACGGATACTAGGGCACACAGAAGCAAGAGGCCGTGAATAGCGCCCTCCCCCAGCTTGCGCCGCCGATGCCTGCGGGCCAGTACAGAGGCGCCGGACGGCGGTTCCGATGATGGCCGCGATGGGCCACCACCGGAACCCTGGGTAAAGGGACTCCCCTCCTGCCACACAGGCTACCTCCCCTCCAGCAGGTCCTCTATAGTTACCCCTACTTGCGAGCCTGTACCACCGAACACCGATCCGGTAGTGCCACCCTCGAACCTCTGCCGGGCCAGCTCATAAACTCGGTCGGGAAGCTCCACGTATCCTACATCGCGCACTAATCCCGTATTCTCCATGCTGAGATAGAAGCGCACGAAGTCGCCGACCTCCTGAAGCTGCGCCGACTCACTGTTGACGTAGATAAATATGGGCCGGCTCAGGGGCACGTACGTGTTGTTTCTGACGGTCTCTATAGATGGGGACACAGGCCCGGTTTCAGTGTCCACGGGAACCAGTTTCAGCTTGTCAGTGTTCTCGACATAGTAGGCGAAGCCAAAATATCCCAGGGCATTCTTCTCGCCGGCTATGGCCGTCACCAGAACGTTGTCGTCAGCCGAAGCCGTATAATCGGACCGGGATGCCCCCTCTTCCCCCACTATGGCCTTGGTAAAGTAGTCGAAGGTGCCAGAGTCAGTGTCGGCCCCCACAAGGACTATGTCATCGTTGGGCCACTCCGAGCGCACATCAGACCACTTCTTGATGTTGGAACCGGGTTCCCATATCTCCCTTAGCTCCTCGACAGTCAGGAAATCTACCCAGTCGTTGCTGGGGTTCACCATGACCGAAAGGCCGTCAAAGGCCACGGGAAGCTCTATGTAGCTAATACCATTCCGGTTGCAGGCTTCGACCTCCACGGGCTTGATTGGTCGGGATGCGTTGGATATGTCCGTCTCGCCATTGCAGAACCTCTTGAACCCCCCACCAGTGCCGGATATGCCCACAGTAACCTGGACACCGCTTCGCTCTTTCTGGAACTCTTCAGCCATCGCTTCAGTGATAGGGAAAACCGTGCTGGAGCCATCCGCTTTTATGACGGTAGCACCCGATGAGCATCCCAATGCCAGCGCGATTAGGCAGATGCCCAGCATTCCAACTGCACTCATCAGAACGCTATTCCTGAGTCGGAAGAACTGTACTTGCATCTTTTTACCTCCACTAATTATAGAGTATAGGGACTGTATTTACACAACCTAAAGTAGCCAGATGAAGGAAATTAATTTGGGAAGAGCCCTCTGTTAGTGGAGGGTTCTTGTTAGTTAAACGAGTTGGGCTGTTCGAAAGAGTTTGCAACTTGAGATACACTGATCCGTCTGGTACAAGAGATTTCAGGCATATAAAAAGCCCTCCGTCGAGGGAGGGCTTTGGAGTGCCTGTACGCACGAGCTTGAGCGAATAAAAGAGCAGTATCAGGATGCACCTGATCTGCCCTCCATAAGGGCGAATGGCCTGCCTCATTCCAACCACAGACGATTCACCACCCATATATTTGTCATCGGCGGTGATTATAACATGACCTAAAGAGAGATTGCAAAGATTACAGGGTCATTTAATTATCAAGGTTACGCGAATACAGGCCCCCACAGTCACCCCCATCCTGACCTTCCCCCTTGATGGAGACCTTTGCATAACCACCGGTGTTGGTGCGAAAATGGGGGAGAGAGCCACAAGATGATAGGAGGGCGCTATGCACCGGGAAATGGGCAGACCGTCACTAGCGGAATCGTTGTTGCCGGAGACACTGGGCCAGAACGTGGGGCTGGAGCGCATAGACAACGCGGTGGACTGGGACCGGTTTAGTGAGTTGGTGGCCGGAGTCTACTCAGCCGGTGAAGGCAGGCCCAGCTATCCACCGCTGACCATGGTCAAGGTCCTGTTGTTGGAGCAGTGGTACAACCTGTCTGAGCCCCAGATGGAGGAGACCCTCGGAGACCGCATATCCTTCCGGCGCTTCGTGGGGCTGGGGCTTCAGGACGACACGCCCGACTACTCCACCGTCAGACGCTTTGGGGCCGAGTTGGAAAAGCGAGGGTTGAGCGAGAGTTTGTTCAAGGAGTAGGAGACCCAGTTGGACGAGATGGGACTGATATAGAAGGAAGGGACGTTGATGGAGGCCACGCTGGTGGAAGCCCAGGTGCGCCGACCGCCGGTCTCGGCGGGTCTGGGGGCCAAGAGTCGGACAGACCCGGATGCGGACTGGACCCGGAACGGTCGTGAGAGGCGGTCCCACTTTGGCTATAAGGTGCATCTGGGGGTGGAGGCTGGGACGGGGCTGGTGCGCAGGGCGGCTCTGACGCTGGCCAAGGTCTATGAGAGCGAGGTGGCCGAGACCTGGTGAGCGGTGATGAGCGGGCGGTGCACGGAGACCGGGCCTACGAGTCCAAGAGGAGGCGCCAGTGGCTGAAGTCTCAGGGGATAGACGACTGTATCATGCACCGTTCCCACAAGGATCAACGGGAACTGCCGGACTGGCAGAAGCGTCGCAACGAACTGATGGCGCCTGTGGGGGCGTTGGTGGAGAAGGTGTCCGGG
Source organism: Dehalococcoidia bacterium (assembly GCA_965219825.1). Lineage (GTDB taxonomy): Bacteria > Chloroflexota > Dehalococcoidia > Lucifugimonadales > JAGWBF01 > JAGWBG01. The sequence goes on from OZ244792.1 coordinate 1,169,927, forward strand.
ACACTTAGGCGCAGCTATGGGTACAGCCGTGTCCGCTACGGTGGACTGGGTCGAATCGCCATAGAGATGTGGTCCAAGCTGACGGCCTACAACCTGAGGAAGGTGGCCAAGTTGTCTGGATGCTCGGCCTGAAGCCCGACAATGGGGGAACTGGGACGGGGACCGCCCCACCTGAAAAGCAAAAGGCATCACCAAGACCCCCTGCCAGGGGCCAAAAGCTCCCCCTTCCCCACCGGAAACCTCACGCCGAGGGCCGCTCCCGAGTTGTTCAAAGATCCCCCATCAAGGGGGAAGGGATTATTCACCCTTCACTGTCATTGCTATGAAAATCCATCTTCATCCTCTTATGCGGCCCCCCCACCCGTCATTCCAAGGAGCGGAGCGACGAGGAATCTAAAATGCCTCGCGACCAAGACGACAACGCAGACAAAGACTTTAGACCCCTCGCTGTCGCTCGGGATGACAATTAAATGACCCTGAGCCGGGGTTGGAGTTGCTCGCCTTGCACCTGCCACTCGTTCAACTCCTGCTCCTGAGATCATCCTTCATACGGTCCAGAAGGGTTGAAAGAGCGATTGGGCCCAGATTCTCCTCGCTTCTGAGTCGCACCGAAACCGTGCCCTGGCCCATCTCTCCGTCGCCGACAACGAGCATATACGGAACCTTCTGTAGCTGAGCATTCCGTATCTTCAGGTTCATGCGCTCTTTTCTGGAGTCCACCTCGGGCCGGAATCCCTGGCCGCTCAGCGTATCTCTGACTTCGAGAGCGTAGTCAATGTGCCGGTCGGCGATAGGAATTATCACTGCCTGCACCGGTGCCAACCATAAGGGGAAGGCACCGCCGTAGTGCTCTATCAAGACCCCCAGGAAGCGCTCCATCGAGCCTATGATGGCACGATGCACCATATAGGGCCGGTGCTGCCCACCATCAGAACCCTGGAAGGTAAGGTTAAATCGCTCCGGCAGGTTGAAGTCGAACTGCACAGTAGTACACTGCCACGACCTACCCAGTGCGTCCTTTATCCTTATATCTATTTTGGGACCGTAGAATGCACCGCCACCCTCGTCCACGTCGTAGTCCAGGTTGCGAGTCGCAAGAGCGTCAGCGAGAGATTGGGTGGCATGTTCCCACATTTCAACGTCGCCGACGAATTTATCCGGCCGGGTGGAAAGGTATATCTCATAATCGGTGAACCCAAAGGCGTCCAGCAGTTCAAAGGTGAGGTCCAGAACGCCCAGCACTTCGTCTTCGACTTGGTCCGGGCGGCAGAAGATATGGGCGTCGTCCTGAGTGAACCCCCGGACCCTCATCAACCCATGAAGCACTCCACTCCGTTCGTAGCGATAGACAGTCCCAAGCTCGCCGTACCGAATGGGAAGCTCCCTGTAGCTCCGTAGGTCTGCGCGATAAATCATAATATGGAAGGGACAGTTCATGGGCTTCATATAGTATTCCTGCCCATCAACGTCCATAGGCGAGTACATACCCTCACTGTAGAAATCCAGATGACCGCTGGTCTGCCACAGGCGAGACCGGCCCACGTGGGGTGAATAGACCAGGTCGTACCCACGCCTGTAGTGTAGCTCCTGCCAGTAATCTTCCACGATGGTGCGGACCCGTCCTCCCTTGGGGTGCCAGATTACAAGCCCCGGCCCCACTTCTTCATGTATGCTGAAGAGGTCAAGTTGCCGACCCAACCGGCGGTGGTCCCGCTTCTCCGCTTCTTCGAGGAGCTTCAGATGCTCCTCCAAAGCGCCGGCAGTCTCGAAAGCCGTGCCATAAATACGCTGTAGCATGGGCCGGTTCTCGTCGCCCCGCCAGTAAGCCCCCGCTACCGTCTGAAGTGTGAAGGCGGCTATCTTACCCGTGGACTCAACATGAGGCCCTTGGCACAGGTCCACAAACCGGTTATGTTGGTAGGTGCTGATGGGCTCTTCGGGGGGTATGTCATCAATGAGCTCAAGCTTGTAAGGTTGTTCGCTGAGGAGCTCTCTGGCATCATCCCGGCTTATGATTTCCTTCTGAAAAGGGAAATCTTCGGCTATCCTTTCCCTCATTATCGCTTCGATACGTTCTAGATCATCCGGCGTAAAGGGCCTGGACACCTCGAAGTCGTAATAGAAGCCGTCATCCGTCGGCGGACCTATGCCTATTTTGGCTTCGGGGAAAAGCTGTAGTACCGCATCCGCCATCACGTGGGCGGCGGAATGGCGCAAATGTTGCCTCAGAACTGCCAGTTCTTGGGCTTGCTCTTTGTCCGGACTCTCTCTCCTTGCCATATCTTCCTTCAGGACTAATTAAGTGTGGGATAATGGATGACTCAGTATAGCATACAGGTATCCGCTCTCAATAGACCACACTGTGCCAGCGCCTTTGTCGTATGGCAGTCAACGTATGGCGAAGGGTACGAACGAGGTAGTTACCCACGACAAAAAACGTCAGGCCCAGGCATACTGCAATCAGAGACCAAGGCTCCCCGGTAACAATTGTGAGGACATTGAACAGAATAAACCCTGCCGCTACGCCAATGACCACGTTCCTGATAGTCAGGGTAGCCACCACTAATGGGACGACGGCTATGGCGGCTAGAGGTGGTGCCAGCGCCAGTGCCACCCCAAGAATGGTAGCGGCCCCTTTGCCACCACGGAAGCTAAGAAAAACGGGCCACGTGTGACCTACAACCGCCGCAATAGCGCTGCCATAGCGTGCCCAGTCCGGCGCGCCTATCCATAATGATAAGAAGACTGCTACCATGCCTTTGGATACGTCGGCTATCAAGATGGCGATACCGGCCGCAGGTCCCAGCTGTTGGTAGGTGTTCAGCGCCCCCATGTTGCCGGTCCCGAGAGTCCTGATATCCGCCTTTCTGGTCAGCCGCACCAGAATATAGGCTGAAGGTATCGAGCCAAGCAGGTATCCCAGAAAGATGCTCAACACAGCCAGCCATGTCTCCACTTGCATTACCTCCAACACTTGCGACACTTGGTCTCAGTCAATAAAATATCGCACCGGAAGCACATAGTAAAGTACCGGACGGGGTAAAGATAGGGAAAACTCGATACCCACAGGACGGGGGGGCCACTTTTATCGCTAGGTCGCTCATTGGACGATGCCATCCAAACGGGGCCTTCTCATTCGCAAAGTTACGCGAATAAAGGCCCCCACCGCCCGTCATTCCGAGGATGCGTAACTGTTCAGACTGGCCAGAATCTGCATCAAGGGCACGAATGTAAAACCGGACGGGCCAGGTAGACTGTGTGCATGGACTTGACTTTGCATTTAGCCGCGATCTCCCGAGAGGAGTTGGTTGAACTGATTGGTCAACTTCTGAGCCACAATAGGGCATTGGAAGCCCGAATTGCTGAATTGGAAGGCCAACAGAAACCACCAACCCCTGCTGTGAAGAAGTCGGAACCGCCCTCTTGGGATAAGGCCAACCGGCCTGCTCGGCCCAGAGTAGGAGCGGGAGGCGGAGCCGGTCAGCGCCCTGCGCCGACCGCATAGAAACAGGGGAGGCCGTCGCTGCATCTGCGATGGCCTCCCCTGTCTATCCATCCATGTCCTAGCCGGGCTCACGCGACCCGATCACTTCACCACATCTGCACAGTCGTCAACCCCATCATTGTCTGCATCACCGCAGGGTGACTGGTGGGGCTTCCAACCACGCAACGTGCACGATGCTGACCCTGACGGCGGCGTAGTCGCTGTCGCCGTCGTGGTCCGTGACTTTGACGCCCAGCCAGAAGCTCGTTCCCTCCGGCAGCGCCGACACCGTCCCAAGCGTCGTGATGACGCCGCTGCTGCTAATGCTGAAGTGCGAGGACTCGTGGGGCGGCAACCAGTTCCCGTTGGAGCTTCTCGGATTGTTCGGCGTCTGCAGGCTGTAGGTCAGGACATCGCCGTCGGGATCGGTAGCGGTGATGGTGCTTACCACGACGCCGGCGCCCTGGTCGTTGCGTATCCGTGGGTAGTCGTCCGTGGGCTGGTTGAAGGTTGGCGGGCAGTTGGGCGTCTCCGCGCTCGCGGCCGGGGTGGCCGTGACGGTCGCGGAGACCTCGCTGACGTGGATCCCCCTGGCCTTCGAGCGAAGGCGGAAGCTGTAGGTCGTGCCGTTGTCCAACCCCGTAACCAGGTAGGAGTTCTTGCTATTGCCGTTCTCCAGGTTGAACGACGTGGCCTCGATGGTGCGCCAGAAGCTGTCGCCGCCGCGATGGAGCTGGTAGCTGCGGACGTTCGAGTCGCCGGGGTCGTCCCAGCGGAGCATGACCACGCCGTCCCCGGCGATTGCCCTCAGCGCGGTGGGCACGGGCATGGACGACTTCGTAACATGTAGTAGCTATCTCGAGCCCGGCCGCGCAGAGTCGGTCGTTGGCCCTGTCCGCGACCCGGGCGTGTTTACTTTGTGGCCGACCCGGGCGAGGAGGCCGGCGTGGTTCGCATTTAGGCCTCTCAGGGGAACAGCATAACTGCCTAGTATTACAACGACGGTTGGCATGATAGGATGACCTGGTAGTTGGGAAGGCTTGGGGAAGTGAGGCAGGGAAGTGGATACGTCAGCTTTCGAGCAGGTGTACGGGGCCTTTGGGGATTTTCACGCTTACTTCGGTCCGCTGTTTGGCCGGAGGGAGGCGCGGGACCACAGCCGTCATTATCTCCAGGCTCTGCTGGTACAGTCCGTGGAGCGGCGCAACGCCGAGAATCTGTCGGAGACGATTCCGGCGTCAGCCAGGGTGATGCAGCGGTTTCTCGCCGAATCGCCTTGGGATGATGACGCGGTGATTGGCCGGTTGCAGGAGTACTTATCGCCCAGGTTGGGACACCCTGAGGCGGTGTGGGTGCTGGACGGCAGCGACTTCCCCAAGCAGGGCAGGAAGTCGGCGGGAGTGGCCCGTCAGTACTGCGGGAGATTGGGCAAGGTGGCCAACTGCCAGGCCGGGATGTTCCTGGCTTACGTCAGCCCGCTGGGGCGGGCCCTGGTGGACAAACGGCTGTATCTGCCGGAGAACTGGACCTCGGACAAAGGCCGGTGCGCAGCGGCGGGGGTGCCGGAGGAGAGACGGAGCTACCGGTCGAAGACCGGGTTGGCCTTGGAGATGCTGGAGCGGGCCTTGGAGCGCGGCCACCTCAGGGCCAAGTGGGTTGCTGGGGACGACGCCTTCGGGATGTCGCCGTCCTTCCGGGACGGGTTGGCGGCGCTGGGGATGCACTACGTGCTGGACGTCCCCGGCGGCACCACGGTGTGGCCGCTGGAGCCGGCTTGGACCAGTGCGGAGTATCAGGGATTCGGGCGTCCCCGCAAACCCAGGTTGCGAGACGGTCAGCGCCGGACCATGGAGCAGCGCAGCGATGAATTGCCGGGGGATGCCTGGCGGGAGATAACGGTGGCAGAGGGAAGCCAGGGTCCCCGCAGCTACCGGTTCAGCGCCCAGCGGGTGCGGCCAACCAGCAAGCGGAAGCCCGGCGAAATCCACTGGGCCATCTACCGCCGGAACCTGGACGGCAGCGAGCCCCGCTACTATCTGTCCAACGCTCCCGAGGACACTCCCCTGGAGACGCTGGCCTACGTGGGCGGTTCCAGGTGGCGCATTGAAACGGAGTTCGAGACGGAGAAGAGCGACGTGGGACTGGACGAGTACGAGACCCGCACCTGGGCTGGGTGGCATCACCATGTGGCCCTGTGCCTGCTGGCTGGAGCCTTTCTCCTGAGTCTGCAGCAGGATTGGGGGGGAAAAGATGCCCCGGATCACCCGGCCCCAAGTCTACCGGGTGGTGCGGGAAATGCTGCCCCGGGAACGGTTCGGGCCGAATGAGCTGCTGCGGTGGCTGGAGGAGACGCAAGAATGCAACGAACGGGCCAGACGCTCCCATGCCAAGCGCCGAGCCGCCCTTCGTACATCCCCGGACATTCCTCCTTGAACCGTCGTTGTAATACTAGGAGCCTGTCCGATATTTCCTCTACCCTGGAGGGACATACGCCTATAAAATAAGGGGAGCGTGGGGGACCAACCGGCCTGGAAGGAGGATTTATGGCCCAAGAGTATCGGGACTATTGACTGGACCAGGAGCATGTTCTGCCCCAGAGGCCCCGGGGGACTGGCTGCCCGAAGAACATCCGGCCCTGTTCTTGGAGTACACGGTGAGCCAATTGGATCTTGGGGAAATCACCTCCCGTTATCGCCTGGGCCGCGGGCTTACCACCCTCGAATGCTGCTGCTCTACGGGCTACTGCCGTGGGGTCTACAGTTCTCGAAAGATAGCGGCGGGCTGCGAAAGCGACGTGGCATTCCGGGTTCTTTCGGGAGGCCGGTTCCCAGACTTCCGGAGGTGACCGATTTTCGGAAGAACCACTTGGAAGCTTTTCAAGGCATATTCATTGAGGCGCTGCGGCTGTGCCGGGAGGCGGGAATGGTGCGGCTGGGTCATCTCTCATTGGATGGGGGATGGGAGCAAGTACCAGGCCAATGCGTCGCGGCACAAGGCCATGAGCTATGGGCGGATGGAGGAGGCGGAGGGTCGGTTGGAAGCGGAGGTCCAGGAGTTGTTGGAGCGGGCCGCGGCGGTGGACGAAGCGGAAGACGCCGAGTATGGCGCGGCAGTTCGCGGGGACGAATTGCCCGAGGAATTGCGGCGTCAGGAGGGGCGGCTGACCCAGATAAAAGAGGCTGAGGCGCGGTTGGAGGAGCAGGGTCATTTAATTATTCATGTGGGGCAAGCCGATAAGGGATAAGGCTTCGGCCACCTTCCAACTGTAGTGGCGTCGTGCTGCTGCAATATTGCTGGCTCCAGCCCACCTTAACAAGTTCAACACCACGTTGCGCAACGCCGCCATCACCTCCGGTGCGGCTCCCCTCCGCACTTGAGAGCCGTCTTCTCCCATGCTCACGTCCCTCACCCAGTGCAGCCTGTTCTCTATCCTCCAATCCCCCCGCCAGAGTTCCATCAACTCCTTGGCCCCGGCCCTAGTTCGCCCCAAGCTGGTGATGGCATAGGCAGTCTCTCTCCTGGTCGCCCCCTTGCGGGTCACCTCCCGCTCTATGCAGCACACCTGCTCCCCATAGGGCCAGTCTAGATACTCCCTAAGGGCAAGAGGCCCTGAGGTCCCTTCTCTCCCCAGGGGGGCTGAGCAAATAGTAGAAATATGTCTTCGTAGAGGGTGGGTTGGTTCCTTTTCACTGCCCAGAAGTAGTCTCCTCCCTGTTCCACTACATGACGGCTCAGTTTCCTTTGGGCTTACAGGGTATCCCCGGTGACGGTTCGGCCTCTCAGTTCCAACTGGCCCACCACTTCAGCCGCTACCGTCAGTTCCCCTTCTTTAGCCTGCCTCTCCACCCCCCCCTTTGCCCCAGTACCAGGCCACTCTTTTGTCCATAGGCAGCCACCACACGCACCCCGGACAGTTCTTCGCCATGAATACCCCTAAGGCTCTTGCCATCTATTGCTATTGCCTCCTCTCCATCCCCCAGAACCCCTTGGCTCCACCCGCTTAGAGCTTCCTCGAAGGCCTCTTTATCCAGCCTCTTGAACACCAAATGCAGGGTGGCTACGCAGGGAGTCTGTCCACTGGGAAAGCCCAGAGTCCTGCCAGACCCTCTGGTTCCCTGCCCCACTGGGCTATGGCGTACAAGCTGTTGCACCCACAGAGCATGGCACAGGTGGCCAAGGTCAGGATGGCTGGCAACGGGTGACGGCGACCGTGTCGAGAGCGGGGTTCTGGCACCTGCCCCAATGCTTCCAGCTGTGTTGGCCCAAGGCTTTCTACTTTCTTCCTTTCCATGCCCCTATTTTCTATTACTTCTCAGATAATTAAATGACCCTGGGGGGAACTCAGGGTCATTTAATTGTCACCCCGAGCGACAGCTATTGGTGTAGAATGGAAGATTATGAGGAGCGTCCTTTGACCTACCGGCTCTCCTCCAGCCCCTTCGCCTTTCTGATGAAGGACCGGGTTGTCGCGCCGCCAGGATTTAACCGCTGGCGGATTCCGCCAGTTTCCATCGCCATGCACCTGTGCATCGGCTCGGTCTACTCCTGGAGCATTTCAACCCCGCCCTGGCCAAAGAGCTGGGGGTGGTGACCAGCGCGGCGGACGACTGGAGCATCCGCTCGGTGGTGTGGATATTCCCCGTCGCCATCCTGTTCCTGGGTCTGTCGGCGGCAGTAGGGGGGAAGTGGCTGGAAAACGTGGGGCCACGCTTTGTAGGCGTCACCGCCGCCTGTCTGTGGGGTTCCGGGTTTATCCTCGGCGGCGTGGGGGTTCACCTCCACCAGCTTTGGTTGCTGTATCTAGGCTATGGCGTGCTGGGCGGCTCTGCGGCCTGGGGCTAGGATATGTTTCGCCGGTATCGACGCTGATACGGTGGTTCCCTGACCGGCGGGGCATGGCCACCGGGATGGCGATCATGGGCTTCGGGGGCGGCGCGATAATCGGCGCTCCCCTTAAGGAATTTCTGATTAAGGCCTTCTACGAAGCCCCCCAATACCTGGGGCCATCCGGCGCCGTGCCGCTGATTACGGAGCAGGGACGCCGCTTTGCCGAGACCGGCGGGCGGCTTGCCGAGGTGGTGGTGGCCGGTGCCGCCGACGTGCCGGCCATGATTGCGCCAGAACTGGAAGGCATCTATGGGTCGGCACCGGCGGCACCGGCGCGGCCCACACCTTTTTCGCCCTGGGCATCGCCTACTTCCTGATTATGCTCATCGCTTCCTTCTTCTTCCGCGTCCCCGCCGAAGGCTGGCGGCCCGAAGGCTGGAAGCCGGAGCAGGAGCCGCTGACCCTCTTTCCCGGCGTGGCAGGGGACCGGGTGCCGTCGCGGCTGCCGGAGCGCGTCATCGCTCGGCTGGCCCGGATTACACGGCGGCGCCTGCGGATAACCAGAGAGGACGTTCACGTAAGCGAGGCTCACAAGACGCCCCAATTCTATCTGCTATGGATAGTCCTCTGTTTCAACGTGACCGCCGGCATCGGGGTCATCGGCGTGGCCAAGACGATGATGACCGACATATTCGGCTCCACGCTGCCCCACATCGTGACGCCCGCCTTCGCCGCCGGCTACGTGACGATGATCAGCGTCTTCAATATGGGTGGGCGATTCTTCTGGGCCTCAATCTCCGACTACTTGGGGCACAAGAACACCTTCTACGGCTTCTTCGCCTTGGGCGCGCTGCTCTATCTGTCGATTCCCATCGCTGCCAACGCAGTCAGCGTCAACCCTCTGGTGGCCTGGCTGGTGATGTTCTATGCGGCGACGATGATTGCCTTCACCATGTACGGCGGCGGCTTCGCCACCATTCCGGCCTATCTGTCCGACGTATTCGGTACGCTGCACGTGGGGGCCATCCATGGGCGGCGGCTGACGGCGTGGAGCACGACGGGCGTGCTGGGCCCTTTTGCTATAACCTACCGCGCGACTTCTCGGTGAAGCGGTCAATCACCGACCTAGCCGCCAAAGTTGACCCGGGCGCCTTCGAGGCTCACTTCGGCGCCCCCTTGGGTAGCTTGGAGGAACTCATCTCCGCCAAGACGGTTACCATCAGCAAGCTGATGGAGATTGGCCCCGCCGGGAACGGTAGACCCCACTCCCAACCTGTACAACATCACGATGTTCGTCATGGCCGGGCTGCTGGCTCTGGCTTCTTCGCTAACATGGCCGTTCGCCCAGTGGCGGAACGGCACCACCTGAAGACCACCCACCCGGAACTAGCCGCAGAGCCGGGGCCGTGATGGGAAGCGTGACGTTGACGTAGTTCGACTGTCCGCCCACACTGGCCTCGTTAATCGCCTTCACCCGGTACATGTGGTGGACTCCGGCGGTCACGTCGGTCGCGACCGGTGAGTCTGGGACAGTCGGAGACCCCGCCATGACAGCAGGTGTTTCCGACTTCCCCAGTCCGTTCGTGGTGGGCTTTCGCCTGTCGGGCAAGGAAAGAGCCTGATTAGAGCGCCAAAGTGAACCTCAACACGAAGGTTCTTGATTTTGTCCAGTCTGGTGGGCCTGATTGGACGGTAGACAGTACCATCTTCGAGATGTGGATGGGACTGTGAGCTTCCCAGAGTCTGCCAGCCTACAGCAGTAGATGCACGATACAAGTGGTGGCAATACCCGACAAGGATGTGCTACCTCGACAGTAGCCTTCTCACCGTGTCCTCCGCCGCTTGGCCCTCCAACGATTCCCGAAGCCACCTGCGCAGCTCCCGGCGAGCGATGGTAACGGTCACCCTGTCCCGCTCTTGGCGCAGTTTAGCCAGACACTCGGCCGCTCCCGCCGCCGCTTCACCAACATCGGATACCGCGACATGCAGTGGAATCTCAGGGTCGAACTCGGGGATGGACAGCTTCCATAGGTGCTTCTGCAAGTCACGAGCACCGAACTGACCATTCGACATCAGCGGCGTCACCTTCTCAAACAGAGCATCGCTGTTGATGATAGCCAGGAGATAGTGAGCCTCCGGCGTATCCTTACAGGCAATCCAGAACAGCTTGTAGTCAACGATGGCGTCATTGTGGTCAAGCAGGCTCGCTGCTTCCTCTATGAACAGGGCCAGATGTCCCTCCGGCAACCAATCTCGCGGCGCCTAGGGCAAAAGATACGTTTGGCCCAGGCAGTAAGGCCGGTACTCCTTAGCCATGGAACACCTCCATTTGCTTACCTGCTACTCCCATCTTACCCCCTTATCTCACCCTTGGCCCCCGGAATTGTCGGACAGACTGCTGGGGTCTCCTTTGAGGAGACCCCAGCAGTCTGTCTTTCTTCCGATTCAGCGCACCAGGCAGGCCTGATCACCCGGACACGCTCTTAGCTCCAGCGCAAACCCTTATCCAGGCACGCCCTGTCAACTAAGCTGTTTTAATAGTCAAGCCGTTCTATCCGGTCCTAGAGTCTTCCACGGGAGCGGAGGAAAACAACGGCTCCTGCGCCCACCACACCGACAACCGCCAAGACTATAAGCACGATCGCCCAGACTGGGAAGCCTCCACCCTCTTCAGTAGGCGGTGGAGTCGGCGTGGGCTCAGGTGCGACTGTGGGCGTCGGTGTGGGCTCGATCATCACCTCCGTTGGCTCCGGCGTCGGTGTGGACTCGATCATCACCTCCGTGGGCTCCGGCGTCGCTGTCGGCCTGGGTGTCGCCGTTGGCATTGGCGTCGCTGTCGGCCTGAGCGTCGCCGTTGGCGTTGGCGTCGCTGTCGGCCTAGGCGTCGGAGTAGGCGTTGGCGTAACGGGCGGAGCCTCGTCCACGTCTGTCACAATGATGGTTAAGTCGATGGACTCGCTGCCACCACGGCCATCAGAAACCGTTACTGTAACCGTGTAGCTGGCCTTCGCCTCGTAGTCCAATCCGGCTTTCGTCTTCAGCTGACCGGTTGATGCGTCAATGTCGAAGGACGCGGCATCGGTACCACCAAGCACGTAGGTCACTGTGTCGCCGTCGGCGTCCATGGCCGCAACCGGCGCACCCACGTCCTCACCTGCTGGCGTATTCTCGGCCACGTTTCTTGTGCCACTCTCCGTGGTGGGGAAGCTCGGGGCCGTGTTCGGGACATGCACCGCACTGGCCGATTCAGCCTCCGCGGTCTTACCGGAACCCTCTCCGTCGGTATAGGTCGCCGTCGCCCGCAGATAGTTGTCCCCGTCAAGAGTAGCGGTCAGTGCAGACCCAGCCTGGGGTTGCTCCGACGGCAGGCTTACTGTTCCCGCTTCGTCCTCGTTGGTGACCTCGATGGTTACCATGATGACGGCACCGGCGTTGGATGGGTCCGTGACCGTAACGTCGACGGTGTAGCAGTCTTTGGCTTCATAATCCAGGTCTGTACCACCCACCGTGATCTGGCCCGTGTTCCTGTCGATGGCAAACGAACTCGCGCCGGCACCAAGGAGTCTGTAGATAAGGTTGTCGTCGTCGGGGTCCGTCGCCGTTACAGGCTCACCTACATCCGTTCCGGAGGGGGAATTCTCGGCTATCGAGCGGTCTACATTGACGCCCACAGGCGGCCGGTTGGGACCTGCACCGGAGCCTCCGCCAACACCGGGAACCGTTGGTTGTGTTGCCGCCCCAACCGTTACGGTGGAATCGGCAATCGTCTCATCGCCACTCAACTTCTTCAAAACGCCGGAGAAGGTATACGGGCCATCCCCCACGTCCGAGCCGACTGTAACCCTGTACGTGAACGAGTCCACCCCCACTACGGTGAAGGTGACAGTCTGTCCATCGACCACAGCGTCAATAACCGCATTGGCACCGGTGCTGGCGGCAGAGTTCTCTACATAGCTGAAGCCGGCGGGCAGCGTTTCCACCACCTCCCCAAAACCGTCGGCGAGACCGACGTTGCTGATGGTTACATCAAACTCATCATCCGGAGCCACCGGGGCCGCAGGCAACGACCTGGTAAGATCGCCCGCCGGCGGAGCAGGTTCCCCAACCCTTACGCTGGAATCGGCAATCGTCTCATCGCCACTCAACTTCTTCAAAACACCGGGGAAGGTATGCTCACCATCTGCCACGTCCGAGCCGACTGTAACCCTGTACGTGAACGAGTCCACCGCCACCAAAGTGAACGTGACAGTCTGTCCATCGACCTCATCGTCGATAACCGCATTGGGAGTAGTGCTGGCGGCAGAGTTGTCCACATAGCTGAAACCGTCGGGCAGCGTTTCCACCACCTCCCCAAAACCGTCGGCGAGACCGACATTGTTGATGGTCACAGGGAACTCACCGTCCCGGGCCACCGGACCTGCAGGCAACGACCTGCTAAGACCGCCCGGCGTCGGAGCGGGTCCCCCAACCGTTACGGTGGAATCGGCAATCGTCTCATCGCCACTCAACTTCTCCAAAACGCCGGAGAAAGTATGCTCACCATCCGCCACGTCCGAGCCGACTGTAACCCTGTACGTGAACGAGTCCACCCCCACTACGGTGAAGGTGACAGTCTGTCCATCGACCGCAGCGTCAATAACCGCATTGGCATCGGTGCTGGCGGCAGAGTCCTCTACATAGCTGAAACCGTCGGGCAGCGTTTCCACCACCTCCCCAAAACCGTCGGCGAGACCGACGTTGTTGATGGGCACAGTGAACTCATCATCCGGGGCCACCGGGGCCGCAGGCAACGACCTGGTAAGATCGCCCGCCGGCGGAGCAGGTTCCCCAACCCTTACGCTGGAATCGGCAATCGTCTCATCGCCACTCAACTTCTCCAAAGAGCCGGAGAAGGTATGCTCACCATCTGCCACGTCCGAGCCGACTGTAACCCTGTACGTGAACGAGTCCACCGCCACCAGGGTGAAGGTGACAGTCTGTCCATCGACCACAGCGTCAATAACCGCATTGGCACCGGTGCTGGCGGCAGAGTTCTCTACATAGCTGAAGCCGGCGGGCAGCGTTTCCACCACCTCCCCAAAACCGTCGGCGAGACCGACATTGTTGATGGTCACAGTGAACTCACCATCCGGGGCCACCGGATCCGCCGGCAACGACCTGCTAACACTGGTCTGTTGAGCAGTCACAAGACTCAGGCCCAACAGACCTATCATCCCTAGCATTGCAACGACCACCAACATCGGCAACGCTTTTCTGATCAAGCTTTGTACTTATTAATCGGTCCCGTTTGCTTGGCTAGCGGAAGATCACCTCCTCATCGCCGTCCAAGCAAACGGGACTTCCTTTTCTAACATTAACATCCCCGGATTGGCCTACTAATTGGACCTGCCGGCAAAGTAGAGCTTGACGACCTCTATCACCTCGGGCCCGGTAATAGTGTTGTCAAAGTAATCTCTTACGGCCTGGATGACCTCGGAGCCTTCAATCTTCCCGCTATTGTCAATGTCGTACGGGCTGAGCTCGGAACCCTCGGCCAGGTCGGTCACGGTGATGGTCACCGCGATGGTGGCGTCGTCGGCTGTGTTACCGTCACTGGCTGTTACGGTAACCTCGTAAGCGTTGTCCGTATCGGCGTCCGCCGGGGTCTCGAAGTCCAGTGGGTCCTTGGTCATCAGCTGGCCGGTGGCGCCGTCTATGTCGAACGAGGCCATGTCAGCGCCGCCCAGCGTGTAGGTGAGCGTGTCACCGGCGTCGGCGTCCGTGGCCTCGACCGGGTCGCCTACGGGCATACCCGTGGCCGTGTTCTCGGCCACACTTCGCATGCCGTCCTCCGTGGATGGGAACTCAGGTGCGTTGTTTGCGGGCGTTGGGTCCGGCGCCGGGGCGCCAGTGGACTCCACCGGCCTCGACGGCGCCTCGTTCCTGTCCGTCACCGTGATGGTCACCGTGAGGGTGTCGCTCAGGGCCCCGTCGCTGGCCTTGAGCATGACGGTGTAGCTATTCTTCTTTTCCTTGTCCAAGTCCGCTGGGTGCCCCACCACGATCTGGATCTGACTGATGTCGGCGAGTGCGAAGCTCGCCGCATCGTCGCCCTCCAGCGAGTAGCTGAGGGTTGTGCCCTTGTCCGGGTCGACGGCTTCGCCGATGGCCTCGCCCACGTACGTGGTTGAGGGTGAATTCTCGGCCACCTCTACCTCAATATCAGCTTGAGGGAACACGGGCGCCTGCTTCTCGTCAAGCACCTCCAGCACCGCATGCGCCGCTGTCACTTCCGCCGTGCGGGCTGTCGCGTCATCCGCATCATTCTTCGCGTCCATGTAGGTCGCCGTCACCTTCAGGAAGAAGCTCGTGTCGTCGTTGGTCGGCGTGTATTTGGCGCTCATGGCGCCGGGTATGTCTTGGGGGTCTGGGCTGACGGGCGGATTGAACTGGGACCTTTCCCACTGCCAGGTGACGCCGGTGACTCCCCCATCCGGGTCGACCAAACTGGCCGTTATGGGTCCCTGGGCCCGGGGCTGTACCAGCTCGTTGCCGTCTTCATCGAGCAGCGTTATCTTTCCGTCCTCATCGATGTTCATGACGGCTATGCACACGTCGAACTCGCCGCGCCCACCGTGGCCGTCAAGGGTCACGACCGTTACCTTGTAGACGTTGTCCCCGTCGGCGTCAGCCGGGGTCTCGTAGTCCGGTTGGTTCCTGAAGACAAGGGTGCGTCCTACCTCACCGATAAGCTGGAACTGGTCCTTGTCCTCTCCCTCCAGGCTCCACTGATCGGTAGCGGAACGGCGGTCTTCGTCAACCACGTTGTAGACGTTTACGCTTGCTGGGTCTGTGTTATCCACAAAGTCCGGGTTGTCGGCGTTCTCATCGCCACCGTCTATCTCATTGATGGTCAGCTCCGGCCGTCCCGACAACACCGGGTCTTCGTTCATGTCTTCGGCCGTGATGACCACCACGATGCTGTCGCTCAGGTTGCTGGGGTCCGTGACCGTGGCGACCACGACGTACTTTCCATCCCTATCCTTCGTCTCGTCCGCAGGGCCTCTGCTCTCGAAGTTCAACCCTTGCGCCACGGTGATCTGTCCCGTCGCCTTGTCAATGTCGAAGGCGGCAACGTCGGCGTAGGCGTCGGCCGGGGCAGTGACGCCGGTGGAACCGACATCATCGCTGGCAAAGGCGCGCAGCCCGTAGGTCAGTATATCTGTGGAGGAGGGAGCCACCACCGTGGCCACAACCGGACCGGGGACGTCATCGCCCACCTCAGCGGTCTCCGCCACACTTCGCTCGACCTTATCACCCTCAAAGTCAGGGGACTCGTTCTTTGCGCCGAGGCCCCGCGCCTGCACCGGGTTGGCCGACATCGCATGCGCCGTCTTGTCTTGGCCATTGGTGTCCGTGTAACTCGCCGTTACCCGCAGAACCTTGCCTTCGTCTATCGGGTCATCGTCTGTTGTATCACCTGGATTGTTAGTCAGGTCGGCTCCATCCGGGGTATAGCTCTCTGTAGTAGGTCCGCCTCCAGGGGCAGTTCCCCAATGATCGTCGTTGTCAATATCGAGGGAACCCTGCTCAATTTCGGAGACTGCCCACTGCCAGGTGACGCTAGTGACGACCCCATCCGAATCGGTCAGTCTGGCCATTATCGGGATCGCAACCTCGGGCTGCAGCAATGAAATGACTACATCCCCGTCCTCGTCCACGTCGGTGACGGTGACGGTGACGGTCGTATCGACCGTTTCAGCTGGGCCGGTGTAGCCGGAGGCCCTGCTGGCGATGGCCCTAATGACTATGTCGTATACGTTGTTCTCAGCCACGGCATCAGGTGTGGCCGTATTGGCGCCCGCCACGTCCTTCGGGTCCTCGAAGTCGGGCGCTGCCATGAACTCGAGCACGCCGCCAGCGATGGTAAAGAGGGCCGCGTCGGCGCCTCTCAGGTCCCAGCTAATCGTCTCCCCCTCGGGGTCGGCCCCCACGTAGGTGGCCACGGCCGCCGCATTCGGCTCGCCGTCTTCATCGATCTCGGGGTAATTCACCGCAGTCTCGGCACCCGTGATCACGGGCAGCTCGTCGACGTCGGTGACTATGATACTCACATCGACTTGGGCCTTTTGGTTTGCGTCGCCGCCCGTGACCTCGACCTTAACGGTGACGCTGAACATGTTCGGCGTGTCGGGGTCGTCGTAGTTCAAGCTCGTACCCGTGCCGACTTTGATCTGACCATCGGTACTACCGATGTCGAAATGCTCGGCGTCAGGCCCGGCCAGTGTGTAGGCCAAGACTTCGCCCGTGTTGGCGGCCTTGGCCGCAACCGGGGCACCGACGTTCCCGCCGGGCGCGGTGTTCTCGGCCACACGTCTCGTGACGGCGCCCGCCTCATCAGGGAAGGTGGGTGCGCTCTCCGGGCCGGGCGCCACCTTCACCGCGTTTTCCGTTGTCGCCATCTCGGTCCTCAGCGAGGGAGGCGTACCAGTAGTGGATATGCGTTCGTCTACCATCGTCTCCGGATCGTCTGCGTCGCTGTTCGGGTCGGTGTATGTTGCGGTTGCCCGCAGGTAGTAGCCCCTGTCCATGTCTCGAGGGGTGTGCCTGTTCGTCGTGGCGCCGACTATGTCGTCAAATGTTGTCCCCGCCACATCAGTGAGCGCCCTGGACCACTGCCATTTGACGATGTGGACGCCCTGGTAGGGCTCGCCCAACGTGCCGCCGTGGTCGTCCGGGTCCTGCACCTCCGCAACCAGCATCTCGTCGAGGAAAGCCGTCTCCCCTTCCGTAAACACCACCATCCCAGCTTCGTCGACGTTGGTGACGGTTACCCAAACGTTTACCTTGCCGATGCCGGCGCCGGTCCTCAAGGGATCGGTGTCCGTGGCTACGAGGGTCACCTCATAGACGTTGTCCCTGTTCATGTCGGTGGGATTTTCGTAGTCGGGCGCCACCCTGAACTGGAGATAGCGCGGCTCAAACCTTCCGCTGTGATTGAAGGCGCCGGCGTCGTCTCCCTCCAGGTCCCACCCGGCAATGGAGTCGAGGTAGTCCGG
The DNA here is from genome assembly GCA_965219825.1 of Dehalococcoidia bacterium. GTDB lineage: Bacteria > Chloroflexota > Dehalococcoidia > Lucifugimonadales > JAGWBF01 > JAGWBG01. The sequence continues at coordinate 1,187,276 of OZ244792.1, forward strand.
GTCTTCGTACAAGTACTCGTTTTGCTGATTGGTTGGAGTAGGGGGGGCAGTTATAGCGGGAGCATCGGGAAGGCTGGTGTAGACGAGGACAGCGTCGGGATCGGTGATATCAATGGTCCCCTCAGCGACGCTGAGCTCCGCCCGTCCGGTCACTATCGGGTCTTCGTTCACGTTTTCGGCCGTGATGGTTATCGTAATTGTGTCAGACAAGCCGGAAGGGTCCGTGGCCCTGACGATTGCCTTGTACTCGCCAGCCGTGGCTGTATCTGTCCGGTCCCCGACTGCGTCGTAGTCCAGATTTTGCGCCACAGTGATCTGTCCCGATGCCTGGTCGATGTCGAAGAACTCATCATCGCCTTCGTTGGGGGCGGCTGCTGCCATCAACTCATAGGTCACCGTGTCGTTGTCCGTATCAGTGGCCGTAACCGGGTCGCCCACGGGGTCGCCCACGGCCGTGCTCTCGGGCACCGTCCTGGTGTCCGCGTCATCCTCGAAGTCGGGGGAGGCGTTCGCGCCAGGGGACACCTCGGCCCGCACCGGGTTCATGGATATCCCATTCATGGTCTTGCTTACGCCGTGCGCGTCCTCATAGTCAACCTCGACCCGCAAGTAGTCGTCTTCGTCTATCGCTACGTCATCTTTATCAGCCACGGTGTCCCCCTGCGGGGTATAGGATGAGGTGGCTTCATTTGCTTGTGCCGTTACAGGGGCAACCTCGATCCATTGGGTCGAGTCGGTGACATCGAGTTCGTCGCGTTCGCCGCCAACCTTGGATCTGTACCACGTCCAATCAGTGGCGGTGATGCCGCCGTCCGGGTCGGTCAGGGTAGCCGTTATGGGAGTGCCAACCTCGGGCTGCAGCCACTGCAGGGTTACCTCGCCTTTGTCATCCAAGTTTCCGACAATCACCGTGAGGGCGATGTCGGTCCTCTTGGCCGGAAGGGCGTCGCTCATCTCGGTGGCGCTCACCGTTATCTGGTAATCGTTGTCCTCAGCGGCGAACTCGCCGTCGCCGGTGAAATCACCATCAGCATTCAGATCGAGGCCTCGGTCCGTCGGGTTCTCGTAGTCGGGCGACTCCATGAAGGTGAGCACGCCGGTTGAGCTGTCGATCTCGAAGTCGGCGGCGTCGACTCCCCTCACGTTCCACTCGATCCCTGAGCCCTCGGGGTCTGTCGAATCGAAGTCCCGCACCATACCAGTGCCGTTCTCGTCGTAGTGGATGTGGTCAGCCGCGTCGTGGTCTGCTGGGGCAGGGTCATGCGCAAAGATTCCAGTCGGTGCGGGACTGGATAGCACTAGAATCGCCACCAACGCCAACAAGGCGCCGATGAGCACAACTGCCCATTTACTTACTGCGATAGATGGACGGTTCAACATACAATTCCTCACTTCGCCGATATTGGATGGCACGAGTTTGTTCCCACAGTTGCAAGATTATACAACGCTGAGAATCTACCACGAAGTAAACCCAGTGTCAAGATATTAGGAACACATATCCAGGGCCTTTTCATTTTCCGGTGGTGGCGGAGGCATAGGCAATTCCCGGCAGGGCGAAGGGTTCCGGGAGACGAGCGGTGTGACGGCGCAGGGCAGCGGCTGCATTGGAATGACCGGGGGAATGACCGGCCCGCCGCTCCGGACGGCATACCTGTTGGAGATGCGGCTAAGCCTCCCCCGTCTCCACCAAGAGGGAAGGCATACACGATTCCCCAGCCAAAGAAGGTGGGGAGCCGTGCTGGACGGCCCCCCACCTTCTCCTATATCCGTAATTCCTGCGCAGGCAGTAACCTGAGCCGCCGCCTAGGGCGCTGACCCATCCCCTTGGATGATGGTGGGAATGCCGCAGGCCTCCTGGGCCGCCATTATCTCGGCCACCGCCATCATCATATCCGGCGACGGTGTGGGCGGCGCCGTGCTCAACTCCAGGTCGGCAAAGGCCTGGTAGACGATGAACAGGTTCTCCAGGTCCGTCTGCTCGGCTACGCAGCGGAGTTGGGAGGGCAGAGGCAGGGGGTCTTCACCACCGGACATGTCGAGGGCCTGGGCCTCTTCGTCGGTCAGGCAGAGCTGCATGGTTAAGAAGGAGCGCATGGAGTCTGTCATGCTCATCGTCTGGCCCGGCACCCCGAGGTCTGCGAAAACGCCCTTGATGCAGGCCTGGCTATCGTCGGACAGCCCGCCCGCCTGGAGCGAGATCATGGCCACGCTCAGGTTGATGGCGGTGTCCGGCTCCAGGCATTGCAGCGGGAACGTATCGAATCCCGTGGCACTCTCGGACAGGGTCAGGTCCTGCACGGCCTGGTAGATCGCGTCCCCCACCGCAGCGCGCAGGCAGTCGGCTTCACCTTCGGAAAGCGACGCGATCAGTTCGGCCACCGTGGTGGTCTCATCAATATCGCTCAGAGACATCGTTGCGGGAGTGGGCGTTGGGTCGGACGTGGGTGTTGGCGCGGGCGTGTCAGGAGTGGCGGGCGTGGGTGTTGGCGCGGGCGTGTCAGGCGTGGCGGGAGTGGGCGTTGGGTCGGGCGCGGCGGGAGTGGGCGTTGAGACGGGCGCGGCGGGAGTGGCGGTGGGATTGGGGGTCGGCGTTGCGGACTCGCTGCACGCCGCGAAAACCAAAGCCCCCGCCACCAGCGCTACCAGCAGCATGGCCCATCGCCAGGGGAACCGCTTCTTTTCTCTGTTCTGACCAAACATTATGTTTATCCTCCGGTACCGAAAAATTAAAATATTGCTTCTTGAACCCTATAGGATAACTTTACTCCCGCCCCTAGCACGCATACAAGTAATTTGAAAACCGCTCTCAGTCAATTCCTATGTTATTCATACGATCTCCACTAGCCCCCCACTCCCCCAAAAATCCATAAGCCCGTGCAAACGCAGAACGTTTGCACGGGCTATATTCTCAAGGGAGCGGTGGAGGAGGGCCGGACGACGTTGCATAACGCAGAGGGACGGTGTATGGTAGACATGTCCAATATAGTTCTACCCCAAGGGAGGTCCGATGAGCCTCAACATCAAAAACGAAGAGACCTGTCGGCTGGCCGGCGAGTTGGCGTCCCTTACCGGCGAGACGATGACCGGCGCGATCACGGTCGCGCTCAGGGAGCGCCTGGAGCGCGAGAGACGCGAGCGAAGCGTTGAGGCCCGTGTCCGGGAGTTGCACGCCATCGGGCAACGCTGCGCTCGCCTGCTGCGCGAAGGGCCGCCGGCTGTCGAGCACGGCGATTTCCTATATGACGAGCGTGGGCTGCCGAAGTGATTGTCGACACGTCAGCGGTCCTGGCGGTCCTGTTTGGCGAGCCGGACGCCGAGCGCTATGAGAGGGCGATAGCGGGAGCTTCGCGTTGCCGCATGTCGGTCGTTAGCTTTCTGGAGGCGGCCATCGTTCTCGAAAGCCGCACCGGCGCCGAGGCCGGGCATGAGCTTGATCTCTTCCTGGAAAGAGCGCCGATTGAGCTGGCGCCGGTGACCCCTGACCATGCGCAGGCCGCGCGCCGGGCTTGGCGGCGATTCGGCAAAGGCAACCACCCCGCAGGGCTGAACTTCGGTGACTGCTTCGCCTACGCGCTGGCAGAAGCCACCAGGGAATCCCTTCTGTTCAAGGGCCGAGACTTCGCGCTTACCGACGTTGAGGCCGCATAACGCCACGACCGGAGCCATCTACAGGACCCAACATGAAAGAACACTGCAACAAATTCATTGGAATTCGTGCTAAGTCTGTCCGGGCATCAATACTGCCGGAAGAGTTCAGGTGGAGATGAAGGGAATAGTACCCAATCTTTAACAAGTACGCCAAGCCCAAACCGGCTAGATGTGCCCATCCCGGCGGAGTTGCTCTATAACCAGCTCGGTTACTCCAGCATATTCAACTGGTTGTTGATTGATATACTCTACAAGTGCCTGCCTGTCCACTATCGGCAACAATAACAAGTCTTCTCTCAACTTGCGTGTCCATTCAAAGCGGAAAAATCTCACATCCAGCCGATTCAAGCCCAAGTCGTTAATAGTATTACTGGCTTTCCACCGAGCAGTCCCGGAAAGGCTGTTCTTAGGGACTATTTCCCCGGTGTCCGCATCATAATCAAAATACTGCTCCGGGCGTTCCGTAATATCGATTGCACAAGGATCAACGTACCTGATTCCGGCCATTTGTCTTTTTTGTTTTTGCCGTTGCACATTTGGCAACTGAAAATCCAGTTAGACCAGGCATAAGCCAACTGTGGACAACGACTGAGAGGCCGGAAGTGGTCAACCGTAGGCGCGAGTCCGGCGGACTCGGCGCCGACATCACATTGCCGCTCACAATACCAGCAGATATTGTTGGTAAGGCTCCCCAGCGTTGGCCGGAACTCCCGCCAATAGGAATCGGCAGGCCGCCCGCCAACCGCATTCTGAAAATAGTCAATCCAACCCTGGGTGAACTGCCGGGCATATCCGACAACTCCACTGGGTTCAGGCCCCGGTCAACCCATCGCAATCCGTCTACTCTCCATCCTGTGATAAGTCCGACTGCCGTGAAAGCAGGAAACGCTGCATCAAGTCCGCGTAACGTTCCCGCTGAGCTTCCAATGGTCCGCTCTTGGCCAGCAGGTCCTCATTTACCTGGCGGCGCAGTCCGCTCAGTTCGGATTCTTCCGCGGGTGTCAACGTCTCTTTTTCCCGAAGTTGCCGTAATCGGTTGGCGCGGTCAACCGTAAGTTGGTCAGTTGGCTCCTCCACACCCATCATCGTCCGGAGGATTTCGTCCGCCGTCCAGCCGATAACATCCTCGGTGTTAGTCGTGGCAGTGACGTTACCGTCTTTGTCCCGCTTCAGCAGATGCACCTGCCCGGCCTTCAAACCGGCCACTACAAAGGGCGAGTGGGTTGTGGCGAATATCTGCAACCCCGGAAAATGCTCCAGCGGCGCCGGGATAACCCGCCGTTGCCAGGTGGGATGCAGGTGGTTTTCTATCTCGTCAATCAGCAGGATGGCCGGCTTTTCTTCCCAGCCCTCCGTCCAACCATAATCGTATGCCATTTTGAGGGCCAGGGCATAGACACAAGGGCGTACCATGTGTTCCCGAGCTCAAAGCGCCGGCGTACAGCGGTTCGCCCGTAATATCGTCACTGGTCCCGATTCCCATGCTGTAGTGAACAACCCTTCCCGTGTCAGAGATTTCACGTTCTTCGTCCAGTTCAACGAAGGGATGAGGAGCATCATCGTGCATCACTTCAGGACAAATCCTCTTGGCACAGGAATAACCAACCTCTAAAGCTTTCCTGAATTGGTTCTGCTGGCTCCGATTGATATTCATCCTCGCCAGAGTCCAATCTACCGTTTCATTGTCACCCCGATCGACAGTAGGGGCAGTTCGCGAACTGCCCCTACTTGTCTGCGTTGTCGTCTTGGTCGCGAGGTTTTTTAGATTCCTCGTTGCTCCACTCCTCGGAATGACGGGCGGTGGGGGCCGCATAAGAGGAAGAAAATAGATTCCCATAGCAATGACGGTGAAGGGTGAATAGCCCCTCCCCCATTGATGGGGAAAGGTTAGGATGGGGGTGACTGTGGGGGCCTGCATTCGCGTAACGTCGAGAAGGAAAAGGCCCTGCGTCGCTGTCCCCAGAGATTCCTGGGCGCGCCGGATGATTGGTCTCAAGTGTCCGAGCAACTGCCGGATTAAGCCACAGGCTTGATCGGCGAGGGTGCATGAATTTCATGACCTTATCCAGCACTCGAAACATTCTTAGTATACCGGTTCCGTCCCGAGCAAAGCCCTGGTATCGTACCCCCTCAGTCATTGACTTTACTATACTTGTTTGCTATATTTTGCTGCAGTCAAGAATGGTACTTTGATACTACAGGAGAAGGGATTATATGTTGAGTCGGATAGCTACCTTATTGGGGACTTCTACGCTTCTTATGGCAGTGGCGTTGCTTGCGGTTTTGTTGATTGGCGCCTGCGATGGGGCCTCGGAGCCAGCAGCGACAGCCATCCCACCGGCCACAGCCACGTCCGGGTCTGGGGCTGCTCCAACCCAGGACGGAACAGGGACAACGGGCAGCCGTCTCGAGACCGTAAAGGGGCGCGGGCAGGTGGTGTGCGCGGGCCGGACTGACGTGCCCGGATACGGCTATCTGGACTCCACCGGCAGAAACATGGGCTTTGACGTGGACCTGTGCAGGGCCGTTGCCGCTGCCATCTTTGGCGACGCGGATGCGTTGGAGATTCGTCCTATAACTGCGACCGAGCGGGGTCCCACCATCCAGTCCGGAGAGGTGGACATCCTGAGCCGCACCGTGACGTGGACTTCGACCCGGGACGCTCAATGGGGCAACTTTACAACCGTGACTTTCTACGATGGTCAAGGCTTCATGGCCCGGAAGGACGCCAACTTTGAAAGCGCCCTCGACCTGGACGGGGCTACCGTTTGTGTGACCAGCGGCACGACGACGGAGTTGAACCTTGCGGACTACTTCCGGCAGAACGGCATGGCACTCGAGACCGTTGTCTTTGAGGATACCGGAGCGGTATCCAGCGCTTACGAGCAGGGGCGATGCGATGCCTTTACCAATGATAGGTCCCAGTTGGCAGCCATCAGCAGCGGGTTGGCGGACCCGGATGCCCACGTTATCTTGCCTGAGACTATTTCCAAGGAGCCTCTGACCCCTATTGTTCCCCACGGTGATGACCAGTGGTTCGACTTGGTGAAGACGGTGATGTACGTGCTAATCAATGCTGAAGAAATGGGTGTGACACAGGAGAACGTAGAATCAATGGTATCGAGTGAGAACGTAAAAATCCGCCGGATGTTGGGGGCCGAAGGAGAATTCGGTCAGAGCGACCTTGGCCTGGATGCGGACTTCGCAGTGGACGTGATTAAGTTGGTGGGCAACTACGGTGACATATACAACCGGTACATGGGACCGGAGGGCCTGTCCTTCACTCTCCCCAGGGGACTTAACGATCTGTGGACCAATGGAGGTCTGATATACGCTCCTCCCCTCAGATAGTATCTCTCCGCCGCATAACGGTTAACCAAGATACAGGCCGGACACAGCACTGTGTCCGGCCTGTATCTTAGGTACATGATAGATGAAACTGGACTCTTTTACAAGGCTGCTCACTTATCAGGGCATCCCCGTATGGAGGAATGTCCGGTTCCTGCAAGCCGCCTTGCAGGTGGCCTCGGCTGCCCTCGTGGTGGCTACGTTAGCATTCATTGTTTCCAACGTACTCAGCGCCGCAGATAAGCGCGGCCTCTCGCTAGGCTTCGACTTCCTGGGCCAAGAGGCGGGCTTCCCCATATCAGAATCCGTCATCGGGTACGAAGAGTCCAATTCCTTCCTACGCGCCTTTATGGTCGGAGTCCTCAATATGCTCAAGGTATCCCTTATAGGGATAGTCTTGGCTACGGCATTGGGCATCTTCATCGGGGCTTCCCGGCTTTCATCCAACTGGCTGGTGAGCAAGATTGCCGGCCTGTATGTCGAGACCATCCGCAACGTCCCTCTGCTGGTCCAACTGTTCTTCTGGTATTTCGCGGTGTTTCAGGCCCTGCCAGCGGTCCAGTCCAGCATAAAATGGCCTGGGCCGGTTTATCTGAGCAATCGGGGAGTCTTCATAACATCGCTCAGCCCGTCAGACCACTTCGCGGAGTGGATGATTTTCCTTGCGGGCGGCATCATCGCGGGGGTGCTCCTATGGCTCGCGCTAAAGCGAGTTAGACGGGCAGGGATACCGCCGGCTATCTTCCTGACACTGCCGGTGGCCGTGGCGATTCTGTTACCCACGTTGGGATGGTTCGTACTGAGCGGAAATCCCCTCACCCGCGATGTGCCGACGCTTGGCAAGTTCAACTTCGAAGGGGGCCTAACCCTGACGCCGGAGTTCGCGGCCCTCCTGCTGGGGCTGGTGATCTATACCGCATCCTTCATCGCCGAGATTGTCCGTGCGGGGATACAGTCGGTCTTGCGTGGGCAGGTAGAGGCTGGCAAAGCCCTGGGGCTGAGCGACTTGCAGGCGCTGAGGCATGTTGTGTTTCCCCAGGCCCTCAAAGTTATCATACCGCCCCTAATCAGCCAGTACCTGAACTTGACCAAGAATTCCAGCCTGGCATTGGTCATCGGCTATCCCGACGTGTTTGCGGTTGGCCGGATCATGATCAATCAAGCCGGGCGAGCGGTGCCGGTTTTTCTCCTGATTATGCTTGCCTACCTGGTCATGAGCCTCACTTATGCAGCCATAGGCAATCTTTACAACCGTCACCTACGGAGGGCCGGCTAAATGGCGTCTTCGCTGCCTCCTTTGGGACCACCCCCTCGGCCACCCGTATCCGGTTGGCTCAGAGAGAACCTCTTTAATAGCTGGTACAATACCCTCCTGACGGTGGTAGCCGCCGGGTTGATCGCGCTGGCATTGTGGGGAATCCTCGGCTGGGTAATCTTCACCGCCGAATGGGATGCCATTACCTCCAGCCTGAAACTGATTGCGGTGGGGCAGTATCCCAGTGATCAAATGTGGAGGGTCGGCACCTGCGTCCTCCTTATATCCTTTCTTACCGGCCTCTCCTGGGGGGTATGGCGAGATGTGGTCCAGCCCTTTGGGTTGTTCCTCGGAATCGGCCTCGGTATCCTCGCCATCCTTCCCTTAAGCATACCCGACCTGACCCTGGTCCCCCGGATATGGCTGGCAGCCGGCGCAGGGCTGGTTGCCCTGGGCTACCTTGCAGGCCGGGTCTTTAACCCAACACCCAAGGGGATTATTATCGCCTGGATAGCATCCTTCGCAGTAATCATCGTTCTGCTGCGGGGATTCGGGAACGTACCCGGGCTGCCCAACGTACCCACCGGAATGTGGGGAGGGCTGCTCCTCACGTTCATCCTGGCTGTCGTCGGCATCGTGGCTTCTTTGCCTATCGGGATATTGCTGGCGCTGGGCCGCCGCAGCAACCTGCCCGTCGTCAAAGTCTTCAGCGTCTTGTTCATCGAGATAATCCGGGGCGTCCCCCTGGTCACGCTGCTGTTCATGACTCAGGTGGTCTTGCCCCTGTTTCTACCGGAGGGAGCCGGGTTCGACCGCCTTCTACGGGCGTTGCTTGCCATTACACTATTCAGCTCGGCCTACATGGCCGAAAACGTGAGGGGGGGACTCCAAGCCCTGCCGCCGGGCCAGGTCGAAGCCGGAAAAGCCCTGGGCCTTGGAGGGCCCTACATTACCATCTTCATAGTCCTGCCCCAAGCCCTTCGCGCCGTCATACCGGCTATCGTAGGCCAGTTCATAAGCCTGTTCAAGGATACTAGCCTGGTCATAACCGTGGGTATGCTGGATGTCCTGGGCATAGCCAAGTCTATAGTCCTGGGCAACGTTGAATGGATTGGTTCGCAGAGCGAGATATATTTGTTCATCGGGTTCGTCTATTGGATATTTACCTATTCCATGTCCCAAGCCAGTCAGAGAATAGAGACCAGATTGGGTGTGGGCAGGCGCTGATTTTTGGCTGGAGGCTAGCGATGGCAGACGACGGGCAACAACCCCCATTGGACAATCAGGAGGAAATCATCGTATGCAGGGATGTCCACAAGTGGTTCGGTGAGTTTCACGTGCTCAAGGGCGTCACCACTTCGGTGAAGCGCGGGGAGAAGGTGGTGATCCTGGGTCCCTCAGGGTCGGGCAAGTCGACCTTCATCCGCACCATCAACCGGCTTGAAGAGCATCAGAGGGGCGACATCATAGTCGACGGGATAGCTCTGACCAACGACATTCGGAACATAGACGCAATCCGCAAGGACGTTGGGATGGTGTTCCAGTCCTTCAACCTGTTTCCCCATCTCACTGTAATGCAGAACATCACTCTGGCGCCCATGAAAGTCAGAAAATGGCCCCGAGCTCGGGCCCGCCAAATAGCCGGGGAACTCCTTGAGCGGGTGGGAATCCCGGAGCAGATGCACAAGTTTCCCGCCCAGCTATCCGGCGGCCAGCAGCAACGGGTTGCCATCGCACGGGCCCTAGCCATGCAACCCAGGATAATGCTCTTCGACGAGCCCACCTCAGCCCTAGACCCGGAGATGATCAAAGAAGTGCTGGACGTTATGCGGGAGCTGGCTACTTCCGGTATGACCATGTTGATAGTCACCCACGAAGTCGGATTCGCCAGAGAGGTTGCGGACCGGGTGATCATGTTCGACGACGGCAAAATCATGGAGGAAGGCACTCCTAATGCTTTCTTCAACAACCCCCAACAAGAGCGGACCAAGACCTTCCTGTCACAAATCCTGGAGTGAATTGATGGTGCCAAAGTCGCCTACGCCCCGGCCATTGTTCTCCAAATCATCAGAACGCGGAAGTCGTCAGCCAGATAAAAGGCGTTATCCCCAGACACGTCATGGTGGACATCAATGACGTGAGTTGCCCGGGCAGAGCGGACATCCGCATCTTGTACGCAACGGCGAGTGACAGGCAGTCAATCAGGGTGATATTGGGAGATGGGAAGTATTTCTTTGGAGTCCCATATCAGATGCACAACACATAGTGCTCGTGAGTCGCAGGGAACTGCTGCCGGACGAGAGCCATTGGTGGAGAAAGAGTACCACGCTCGGGAGACGGACTAAACAGCCATTGCCGACCGTTCTGACAGACCAGCCCGTCGAGGTTGTTCCGGACCAGCCAGTTTACAACTGAGCAGTAGGTGTCTTGAAAGCCGGGCTGGAACGCCGATGGGGGAGTCCTGCGCCCAGTGGTGAGACCATCTGCTGAGTTGAGATCCTGGAATGGTCATGTTCTTCCTCTAGCACCGTCGTCCTCCCAGGGAACCGTTTGCGTGGCAGGTGTTGCCGCGTTGCTGAGTGTTGGTGTAGATGCTACAATTCTGACATTCAAGGGGAGTTGTGCCGATGCCGAGTTCGCCGGAACAGCCCATGACCTACGACCTATCGTGGAGGGCACTACGCCCATCACCCATCTATACCATTGGAGGAATCAGTGGTGACCTATTTTGATTCCAATAGTCCCAATAAGCGCGCTTATTGATGTTCGCCGCGTCCATTCGACATCCTGGCGATCTATACGTTGTACCAGAGAGTTGGTAGATAGGAATGATCTCGATTCTGAAGCTTCTTGTCCTACTGTCGGGAGCGTGCTGCGCAGCAGCGGGGTGCGTGAATAGTACCCCCATGCCTACATTTACACCTGATCTGCCACTACTATCAGCTCAGGCGGTCACCATACGTGCGCGCTTCGTCCTAACGGGTTCGCAGTGTGCTGGGGCTTGAATGATTACGGCCAGGCGCCGGAGGTATTCCTCGCGCCCCTGCCCTAAATTCACCGCAATCACCAGCGGTGGAGCACATAATTGCGGCCTTCGTGTTGACGGTTCGTTGGGTGTTGGGGTTCCTATTGTCACCGTCCTTATATGCTCAGACCGATTGAGAGGGAAGAATATTTTGGTGACCCGTGGGATCCCTCTGCAAAAGAACTGGAACCACCTGCCCCCCCACGAGCGATTCCTAGCCATCAGCAGCGGTCTAGGTCATGCGTGCGCCCTACGCCCGAACGGCGAGGCCGTGTGCTGGGGGGTTAACTTGGGTGGTCGGTCTTCGCCGTTTGAGGGCGAGCTATTGAGAGCCATCAGCAGTGGCTCGGGGCATACATGCGCGCTCCGATTGGACGGCTCCGCCCGTGTGCTGGGGTTTAGATTTGGAAGGGGAAGCATCGCCGCCCCAGGATGAGCGGTTCGTAGCTATCAGCATCGGTATGTATCATACATGCGCGCTGCGTCTGGATAGGTCGCCAGTGTGCTGGGATTTTGACTTGGAAGGGCAAGCATCACGGACCGAGGATGAGCAGTTCGTGGCTATCAGCAGTGGTGATTTTCAGACATGCGCGCTGCGCCTGGATGGGTCGCCCGTTTGTTGGGGAGATGACCATAACGGCCAATCGCCGCCGCCGAACATGCACTTTGCGATATCTCTAAAGGGTATCGTCAAATCAAGGGGATGATGGTAAGTTGAAGCTGTAAGAGTGTGGTAGGAGCAGCATATGTCAGCATCACATCGTCGGCACGACCTATCGGACCGGGTCTGGGATTGCTTGAAACTCCGTTTGCCGGGGGCGCAGGTAAGGTGGGTAGGCCAGCCTTCGACAACCCGCTGTTTTTGAATAGGGTATTTTGGATTTTGCGCACCGGGGCACCCTGGCGGGACCTGCCCCCGGATTACGGGGACTGGAAGAACACTCATCGCCGTTTTTGCCGTTGGCGAGACCGGGGCGTCTGGGCAAAGCTGCTGGATATAGTAATTGATGAGCCGGATTTTGAATGGTTGATGATCGACGCCGGTCATATCAAGGTCCACCCCCATGCGGCGGGCGCAGTGGGAGGAAATCAGGAAATGGCCCACACAAAAGGGGGCTGAATACCAAGCTGCATCTGGCGGTGGATTCCCACGGTATGCCGGTACGTCTGATTCTGACCAATGGGACTACGGCAGATTGCTCTCAAGCAATCCCATTGATTGAAGGCATCGAGGCGGAACACCTGTTGGCGGACAAAGGCTACGATAGCAATGGAATCGTGGCCGCCGCGTTAGCCAGAGGGATAAAACCGGAGATTCCACCCCGAAGCAACCGCAAGGAAGCCCGGGAGTATGACCAGGGTTTGTATAAAATACGGCATCTGGTGGAAAATGCCTTCCTCCATCTCAGACAATGGCGTGGAGTGGCAACCCGTTATGCCAAAAGGTCCGCTTCTTTCCTGGCTGCCTGCCAGATCAGGGCCTTGGCGCTTTGGACCAAGCTATTTTGACGACACCCTCTAGTACTACAGCCGCACTTAAACAGGTAGAATAGAGCCATGGGAAATAGTGGGAGAGGAGGGGTTGGTTATGAGTCAGACAGTCATGGAAATGGAAGGAGAGGACGTGCTGAAGGAGGTGATTGACTGGGAAGCAGGCCTCCATGCACTGCACGCTCGCATCGCTCATCGCTTTGGCCGCAGTGAGCCCCGGTGGAGGGTGCTGGCATACCTGAAGGGACTGCTGGGGTCGGTGGAGCGCAAGAACGGGTGGCAACTGGCCGAACACAGTAGAGACGCCACTCCTGACGGTGTGCAACGGTTGCTGGCTGCTTACAGATGGGATGCCAATCAAGTAAGGGATGACCTGCAAGGGTATGTGGTGGAACATCTGGGTGAACCCCGAGCAGTGATGGTGGTGGATGAGACGGGTTTCCTCAAGAAAGGCACAAAGTCGGTGGGAGTGAAGCGGCAGTACAGCGGCACGGCAGGGAAAGTGGACAACTGCCAGATAGGGGTGTTCCTGGTTTATGGCAGCCGTCATGGCCATGCCTTTCTGGATAGAGAGCTATACCTGCCCAGGGAATGGGATGAGGACAGGGAGAGGAGGGAGGAAGCGGGAGTGCCGGAGGATGTGGCCTTCAGGACCAAGGGGCAGTTGGCCAGGGAGATGATTTCAAGAGCCCTTGAGGTTGGGGTTCCCTTTGCCTGGGTAACGGGAGACGAGGTGTATGGCAATGACCGCCGGCTGCGTCTGTGGCTGGAGGAGGGAGAGATACCCTATGTTCTGGGGGTGAAAAGCAATGAGCCTCTGTGGGTAAACACAGACCGTGGTCCTGTTCAGGTGGCTGCCAGGGAGCTGGCAGAGGAGATACCGGATGAGGAATGGCATCGTATCAGTGCCGGTGATGGGTCCAAAGGACCTCGGATCTACGACTGGGGCCGGGTGCCGATACGGCCCTTGTCTGGGCAGGCCAAGGGGTACTGGCTGCTGGTGCGCCACAGCGTCACAGACCCTGGGGACCTGGCATACTATGGGTGTTTTGGTTCCTGGGATGTGCCGCTGGAAGAACTGGTGCGTGTGGCGGGTACCCGGTGGGTGATCGAAGATGCCTTTAAGGAAGCCAAGAGTGAGGTGGGGCTGGACCAGTATGAGGTACGTCGGTGGACCGGGTGGTACCGTCACATCACCCTGGCGCTGCTGGTCCATGCCTTTCTGGCGGTGACCAGGTCCTGTGCCGCTGGGACTCATGAAAAGGGGGGATGGTCGTCAGGGAGGAACTCATACCCCTGACAGTGCCCGAGGTGAGGCGGTTGTTATACAGGCTGCTCTGGCTGCCCCATGAGAGCGCTGGTCTGGCTGTATGGTGGTCACGGTGGCGACGGAGGCATCAGGCCAGGGCCTTGAAATCTCATTACAAGAGACACATTTCCAGGCCTTCCCTTTAATAAGTGCGGCTGTAATACTAGGAGATGTGAATGAAGATTCTCATAGCGCTTACCCTGCTCACCCTCTTGGTACTGGCTGCCTGCTCGCAGCCCCCGCCAGAAGAGGTGATTGACCCGCCGGACCCGACCCCCACGGCCACTACTCCTCCGTCCATACCGGAGAGCACGGTCACCCCTATGTCTCCGCCACCGACGGATACCCCCCAGCCTACCCCTGAACCGACGCCGACTCCGGTCCCAATGGCGACACCCCTGCCTACCCCAACCTTCACTCCAGGCCCAACGGCGACACCCCTGCCTACCCCAACCTTCACTCTGGTCCCGACAGCGACGCCTATACCCACGCCTACCTTCATCCCCCTACCGACGGCAACTCCTACACCTACCCCGACTCCAACCCCAAGGCCCTCGTCCACGCCCACTCCTCCCCCGACTCCAACGCCGATGCCTACCCCCGAGCCGCCTCAATTAAACGCCCAAGGCTTGCCACTGTGCGCCGTTGACTCATCCTTTTTCCCGCCATTGGACTTCCTTGATGTCCGGTTGTATGGGTGCCACACCCAGAGGGCGAACCTCTACCGCATCGCTTCCATTCTCAATCGGGGCATTGATCTCGCCATCGACCCATTGTTGGAGTCCCTTAGCAACGCCTTGGAAACACAGTTAAACGTGGACACAGAAGCAAACGGCCTACCTTCAATCCATATGTCCGACAGCCCAGACGAGACGCTGACGATAAGGAAATACTTAGGCATTGATGGTGGTGAGGGGGACAAGCGGGCAGCGTGGTTTATGAGCTGGGGGGATAGGCCAGGCATATACGTTGCAGGCAGCACAGTGGGCGAGACTATCGCGCATGAATACGTCCACTTTGCCCTCCAGGACTATGATGCGCCTCGCTGGCTGGATGAGGGACTGGCCCAGTATTATACGTACCACATGGTTTCCACCGACCCGACCGGTCACATTCTCTTTGACGTTTCATGCGAGAAGAAGATTGCTGGCAATACGGCCGTTCTCTCGCTAAACGACCCTTACATCAACCCCTACTCCCGCGGATACATGGCGGTCAGCTACATCATCGAGACCTACGGGTATCCTGCGCTGTCGAAGGTACTGGAACTCATGCTGGAACGAGTAGAGGTCTCTGCCGCGATAAGCCGCGTTGCGGGGAAGAGCTACGGTGACTTCGAAGCCGATTTCACGCGGTGGGTCTCGGCTTGGGGGGAAGACGACCCCAAATACCAAGACTTTCTCTCTTTAGGTGACGGCGCATTGTTCTGTTTCGAGCCATCGTGCAGACAGATCGGATACTCGGATGGCAAGTCCTATTCTGATTTTTCCGTCGAGGCCACGTTCATCAACCCGACCAGAGCGGACCGCTTTAAGTATGGCTTCGAAGTCCGGGAGTACGCCACAGTTTTCGTCACCAGCGAGCAGACCTGGGAGGCCATCGGCTGGACCCCGAAAGAGGTCGAAGGGGGATGGACTCATTTGACGGACACGATCATTGACAGCGGGGAGATAGGCGTCCCATTCGATACGAGCAAGGGCGGTCAGAATCATCTCCGAATGACCGCCGTAGGAGATCAAGGGTGCCTTTTTATCAACGGAGAGGGCATTTCCTGCTTCGACCTGCCAGCACACGCCATTGCAGGCCATGCCACAATTATCTCCCGGATTGGTGATGTTTGGTACAAAGGTTTTGAAGTGGACGCCCATTAGGGAGCGCGTAATGTATGAGGCTGCTTTCCTCAGCTGTAGCGGGAAACAGGCCAGCTAGCAGCCTGTCCGAGAATAAATTTGTGCTCCGAATATCGTCAAAGTGAGGCC
Organism: Dehalococcoidia bacterium; assembly: GCA_965219825.1. Taxonomy (GTDB): domain Bacteria; phylum Chloroflexota; class Dehalococcoidia; order Lucifugimonadales; family JAGWBF01; genus JAGWBG01. The sequence goes on from OZ244792.1 coordinate 1,203,331, forward strand.
AATAACTTATTTTTATCGGCTGAATGTGAAGTAATTAATGCATACTAAGTGTAATTATGACGTGTTTCGTTGTCGGCTGGTATTTCTCGGACAGACTGCTAGGCGAGGGCCACTACGGCCAGCAGGGGTTCAAACACCGTACTGCCCATCGTCAACTTAAGCCCATCCCACGAGACTCGAACCGCCCATTAGGGTCTGATGGCCCTCGCCGAGGACGGTCACGTCCGGCTATGGGCTAGCTTCAAGTCCACCGCCCACGAGTACCTCAGTTTTTCGTGTCTATTGTGTACTGCGAATGTTCACGCTACGGTTCCGGCTGGCTGTGTAGCTGGTATCCCAAGGTGACGCCGATTTTTCCAATCCCTGGCCGCAGCACCAAAGCCCTCTTCCATGTGCGAACCTGGCTCGGATGAACCTCGTAGCGACTGGCTATCTCTGCCGTGGTCTCTTCTTCTCTCAGTGCTTCCAAGGCCACCTTTGCCTGAAACAATGAACTGTGGTTTTTCCGACTCTGTTTCATGGTCTGCTCCTCCTTCTCTATCTCTGTCATTTTAGGAGCAGGTCACGATCTTAACTACCTGTCCAGTTTCTAGGGTCCACCTCACCCTTTGTGCATGGCCGACCACGATCTAGCAATTGTCAGTTAAAGACGGTACAGACCCGATGGTGGTTGGAACGTTAACTCCTTAAGGCCCACGACGTCATCTTCGACGCCCTGTGCCAGGCGTTGGCCAAAGGTTCAAAGCGGCTGCCCGACTGCCTATCTTCAGACCCTCCTAGCCTACCTAGTCAGAAAATCTCCTATCTATTCTATTCGATTGTGCTCAATCGTGGTGGTGTAACCAATGACAAATCGCCCTTCTCACAAGATTACCACCCACTCAAAGGTTCTTGATTTTGTCCAGTTTGGTGGGGCCTGAGTTGACCGTACACAGTACCATCTTTGAGCTGGAAGTTGAGTTATAGGACAGCAGGCCTTCGGTGACGGGCTGCATGTCCATAAACGCCAGCTCGGTGTCATCCTGATAGACCACGCTGGCGGACAAGGTCCCGGCGATGACCCTGCAAAAGACACAGGACTCCACCGGCTCTCTATGCGTCGTATAGGCGTCTGTCATAGGGACTTGACCGCGTTCTCGATGGCCGACGTTGCGTCCTGATAGTCCGTTCCTGGCGGGAAGGTCAGCGGCTCTCCCAAGCGGACCTCGACCCTCCCCCGCCGGAGGATGGGGAATCGTGTGGGAGAGCCAAGCCTGTGGATATGTAGGCGCAGCGGGACTACGGGGATCCGGCCCTCGACGGCCACCAGACCCGTACCGTTCATGAAGGGTTTGATCGGCCCTCCGACGGTGAGTTCGCCCTCGGGATATATCAGCACCGACCAGCCGTTGTCCATGATCTTGCCCATGTTCTCCAAGCTGGGCCTCACGGACCCCTCCCGGGCCAGCGGGAAAGCATTGCCCAAGAGAGGGTTCACGATCCACCAGACCGGATTCTTCCAGAGATCGGCAGCCCCAGCCACTGCCATCCGGCGGCGCCACTTGAGGGGGACCGCCTTGATGATCAACGGGTTGTCCAGGCCGAGGTTGTGGTTCGATGCGAAGAGCACAGGGCCAGTGATGCCTTCCAGGTTCTCACGCCCCACGACCTTCAGGCCATAGGGAAGAGTGACAAGAGGAAAGATAACTGCTCGTTGGAGAAGTCCGCGAATGATACGACACCACAATTGCATCCCCCAACCTGGAAAGCTCATCATCGGTGGGTTCCTTGACCCCTCTTCGATAAGGGCCTCAAGGTGCCCGACCGTCATTTCCGGGGTCAACTGGCTCTCATCCATGTAGACGCCCAACTCCGCCTCAACTGCCGACAGCAGCTCCACACGACCAAGGGAGTCCAGGGCCAGGTCGTCGCCCAGGGTTGCGTCGTCCCGTACTTCCCCGACACCTCGTCTGCTCACCTCGCCAATGATCTGGTGCAGGGTTCTTGCCCCACCGGCCGGGCTGCCTCCGGCGGGTGATACAGCCGGATTCTCCGGCTGTATCTTCCCAAGAATCGTGTCTATCACAATCCCCTTCTTTACCTTTAGGGTGTGGGTTCGGGGAAAATCCTCCTCCGGCCAAACGGTGAAGCCCCGGATCCTTTGCTGCTCCGCCAACTGGCCGTTGGTCCATGAAACAACCTCCTGGGCAGTGTCGGCGTTGTCCAGAATCAGGGCCACGTGCACCTCCACCGATGACCCTCTGGTCAGCCCCACCACCGCCGCATCCGTGACGCTTGGATGCTTCGACAGCACCGCCTGGATGTCGTCGGGGAAGACATTCTGGCCGCTGGGGAGCACGATCATGTCCTTTTTCCTGCCCTGGATGTGCAGGAACCCCTCGTCGTCGAAGAACCCTAGGTCGCCGGTCTTGTACCAATCTCCCTCGAAGGCTGCCGCGGTCTCCTCGGGTGCACGCCAGTAACCCGGGGTGATGTTGTCCCCCCTGACCAAAATCTCGCCTTCGCTGCTGATCTTTACCTCTACGTTGGGCAGCGGGCGGCCGGTGGAGTCCAGGCGACGTTCTCGTAAGCTGTGGTTGCTGATGACGGGGGATGCCTCGGTGGTACCATAGCCCTGTACGATCTTGACTCCAAGCAGTTCCCACTTGCGCCCCAGGTCCTGGTCCAGCGCAGCGCCGCCTGACACGATGAAGTCGAGCTTGCCTCCAAACTGCTTGTGGACCCGGCGGAACAGATAGCGTCTCAGGGGAAAGGGTAGGCCCGCAGCCATCTTGAGGAGCCTGTTCCAGAGGGCTTCCCTGCCCTGTCGTTTTACCTCCCGCTCGATTCCGTTCATCAGCAACTCTAAGGCCTGAGGGACGAGAAGCATGATCGTTACTCTGCGCTCCCGCATCGTCCGGGCTAGAACAGTCGGCTGGCGGCTGGTCGGATATGTGACACTGGCACCGTGGTACAACACGATAAACAGGCCACCCATCTGCTCGTACATGTGACTGAGGGGAAGGATGGACAGGAGCCGACTGGAGGGCTTGCAGGAGATGTACTGGGATATTCCCTCTATGTTCGCCGTCAGGTTTCGGTGGGTAAGCATAACCCCTTTTGGGTCGCCCGTCGTGCCGGAGGTGAACATGATCTCGGCAAGGTCGTCCGGCGCGATGTCCACATCCTCCGGCTGGGGCAAGCCCCGGACAGCGGCCTCCAGCTCCTCGAAGGTAATTTCGGGGACCCCCAGATCCACGTCGTCCTTGGGAGTGAGTCTCGACGTGAAGGCCAGTTTCGGTTCCGTTCTGGATACGACCCTTGAGATGTAGTCTGGCGCGCTGCGAAGGTCCAGGGGAATCAATACTACTCCCGCCCTGACACACCCCAAGAAGACGAGCACCCACTGGGGGCAGTTGGGACCCCACAGGATGACATGGTCCCCCTTGGTCAGCCCCCGGCGCTGGAGGAGGGTTGCAACCTGGCCGGACTCGTTCCACAGCCTGGAGTAGCTCCAGCGCTGGTACCGAAACGTCGGCTTGAACAGGAGAGCATCGCGGGACCCGTACCTTTCTACCGCTCCCCGGAGAAAATCCACAATGGTCTCACCTACCGGCGTACCGGACATAGGAGCATGTTTCATGGCTACCTCCTGGTCACTGCGGGCAGTCTAAAGGATTTTAGGTCCTTTGTGAAGGTGCGTCGGACGGCAGCGTTCGGGACCGGTAGACCCTGGCCATCGCGTCCACTGCCATGCCAGTCATGCGGCATGTTGTTGAATGAGCCTTCGTAGAGCTTCGCGGGGCTCCTTACTCATGGGAGGGAAGTGGCTGAAGCATATAGTATTGAAGTCTAGGGCTAGGAGCTTCTCGACCGATCTCATGGCTTGCTCGGGAAGCTGGGTAACTCCGGGGGCGGGAGGGCTGAGCCTGCGGGCGAACCTGTGCTGAAGCGCGTCTCCGACGATGATGGTCCGTTTCTGCGGGAGATGGAGGGCAATGCTGCCCTCGGTGTGCCCGGGGAGGTGGACCACCCGCACCTCGGTCCCGAAGGGAATTGCGTCGCCGTCCTCAAGCCGGTCGTCGACGGGAACGGAGCTTCCCATGAGCCTGCTGAGGACTGGGTGCGCCAACTTCGCGCACAGTACGTTCTTCAGAGGGCTTGGGGGTGGCACGGCGCCTGAGATGATGTCGGCCTCCAGCCGATGCACGGCGACCGCGACTCCCCTTCCGGCAACCAGCGTACCCAGGCCGCCCGAATGGTCCGGGTGAGCGTGGGTAATGACCACTCTCCCTATCTGTTCGGGGAACAATCCCAGGGTCTCCAGTCCCTGTAGTATCGTGCCCGAGCTTCCGCAGAGCCCCGCGTCGACCAATAGCACCTCGCCATTCTCGACCAGGACGGTTACCCTAGCACCGATAGCCCGGACCTGAAATACCCCCTCGGTGATCGGTATCGCCTTGCCGAACATCATGAATCTCGCTTGCGCCGGCTACTCGGTCCTCCAAGCTCCCGCCGCTGCTCCATTAGCCTCTCACCGCCCTCTTTATTCTATCGGGAGCAGAAGTCGGTTGCAACTGGTCCCGACGGTCTTCGAAACCGCCTGGCGGGCCTAAAGGGACTGTACTGCGAACTTTAGAAACACGCCCTAGTACTACAGCCGCACTTAAACAGGTAGAATAGAGCCATGGGAAATAGTGGGAGAGGAGGGGTTGGTTATGAGTCAGACAGTCATGGAAATGGAAGGAGAGGACGTGCTGAAGGAGGTGATTGACTGGGAAGCAGGCCTCCATGCACTGCACGCTCGCATCGCTCATCGCTTTGGCCGCAGTGAGCCCCGGTGGAGGGTGCTGGCATACCTGAAGGGACTGCTGGGGTCGGTGGAGCGCAAGAACGGGTGGCAACTGGCCGAACACAGTAGAGACGCCACTCCTGACGGTGTGCAACGGTTGCTGGCTGCTTACAGATGGGATGCCAATCAAGTAAGGGATGACCTGCAAGGGTATGTGGTGGAACATCTGGGTGAACCCCGAGCAGTGATGGTGGTGGATGAGACGGGTTTCCTCAAGAAAGGCACAAAGTCGGTGGGAGTGAAGCGGCAGTACAGCGGCACGGCAGGGAAAGTGGACAACTGCCAGATAGGGGTGTTCCTGGTTTATGGCAGCCGTCATGGCCATGCCTTTCTGGATAGAGAGCTATACCTGCCCAGGGAATGGGATGAGGACAGGGAGAGGAGGGAGGAAGCGGGAGTGCCGGAGGATGTGGCCTTCAGGACCAAGGGGCAGTTGGCCAGGGAGATGATTTCAAGAGCCCTTGAGGTTGGGGTTCCCTTTGCCTGGGTAACGGGAGACGAGGTGTATGGCAATGACCGCCGGCTGCGTCTGTGGCTGGAGGAGGGAGAGATACCCTATGTTCTGGGGGTGAAAAGCAATGAGCCTCTGTGGGTAAACACAGACCGTGGTCCTGTTCAGGTGGCTGCCAGGGAGCTGGCAGAGGAGATACCGGATGAGGAATGGCATCGTATCAGTGCCGGTGATGGGTCCAAAGGACCTCGGATCTACGACTGGGGCCGGGTGCCAATACGGCCCTTGTCTGGGCAGGCCAAGGGGTACTGGCTGCTGGTGCGCCGCAGCGTCACAGACCCTGGGGACCTGGCATACTATGGGTGTTTTGGTTCCTGGGATGTGCCGCTGGAAGAACTGGTGCGTGTGGCGGGTACCCGGTGGGTGATCGAAGATGCCTTTAAGGAAGCCAAGAGTGAGGTGGGGCTGGACCAGTATGAGGTACGTCGGTGGACCGGGTGGTACCGTCACATCACCCTGGCGCTGCTGGTCCATGCCTTTCTGGCGGTGACCAGGTCCTGTGCCGCTGGGACTCATGAAAAGGGGGGATGGTCGTCAGGGAGGAACTCATACCCCTGACAGTGCCCGAGGTGAGGCGGTTGTTATACAGGCTGCTCTGGCTGCCCCATGAGAGCGCTGGTCTGGCTGTATGGTGGTCACGGTGGCGACGGAGGCATCAGGCCAGGGCCTTGAAATCTCATTACAAGAGACACATTTCCAGGCCTTCCCTTTAAGTGCGGCTGTAATACTATGAGGGGGTTCACATGAACCCCCTCATAGGGGCAAATCGGGTCGCCCACGACTTAGTTACTCAATCATCTTCGCTTTGGTGCTCCAAGGTAGGAATATCCTCGACATCACCCAGGCCCTCAATGCCAAGGACATACCCACCACCAACGGCAAGAAGTGGCTCAAGACCACCGTCCACACCATGCTAGGCAACGAGGCCTACACCCGCACGTTCAAGCCATAGGGCAATAACATAACCGCAGACCACGCCGTCTTCGAGTAGTCGCCCATTCTCCTTGACATTGATGGCCATTACGTCTAGTCTGATAGCTAGTCAGAGCGATAGTTATTGGGAGTAAGGCATGAGCAAGAAATGGCCTGTTCAAGATGCCAAATCTAGGTTCAGCGAGCTCCTCGATACCACCCTCGCCGAAGGGCCGCAGATCGTGACCAAGCGCGGGGTGGAAACCGCAGTGCTCCTTCCCATCGAGCAGTGGCGAAGGCTGGAACGGATGACCAGGCCGAACCTGAAGGAGCTCCTTCTCGCCTCGGAGGCACGGACCGAGCACCTTACGCCGCCGCGGCGGCAGCATCGCCGCCGAACACCTTTGGTCTTGGAGTAGGCCCATGTACCTCCTCGATACCAACGTGGTCTCGGAGCTGCGCCGCCCCCGTCCACATCGCGCTGTGCTGGATTGGATCGCCGATGTGCCAGGGGAACGGCTCTTCGTGTCTGCCGTTACGGTTGGAGAGATACAAGCAGGGATCGAGATCACCCGTGAGCAGGACGAGGCGAAGGCGGAGGAGTTGGAAGCCTGGCTGGACAAGGTCCTGGCTTCCTACGGTGTATTGCCGATGGACGCGCCCGCCTTCCGGGAGTGGGCACGGCTCATGCACAGGAGGTCTGACACTATGACCGAAGACGCCATGATCGCGGCGACAGCCACGGTACACCGGCTGACGGTGGTCACGCGGAACGTGAGTGACTTTGAACAGCTAGGGGTTGAGATGCAGAATCCCTTTGACAAGGAGTAGTGATGCCTTTAGAGCGTCTTTGCCGTTTGGAGAAGTCTGATGGTCCGACTATTCGACGACAAACCCAGAGACTACACCGAACCATCGCTCAGCGCTGAGTCAATTTATGCTTTTCTCGACCGCTCCTCGCTCCCTGAATATGAGCGAGTGCGGTGCATGCTTCAACGTTGGGTCGACCGATACCCATCCGAGCACCACCGCCAGATTGTAAACTCTATGCGCGTCAAGGGTTCCGGATCAAGAGCGAATGACAAACGATTCTATGCCGCATTCTTTGAATTGTTCTTGCATGAATTCTTGAGTAGTAAAGAAGGGTCGGTCGAGGCCCAGCCTCTAATTGGGAAACGGCGACCGGACTTTAGAGTTAGAGTGAACCTCAACGACTTCACTCAGCTCACCTACATAGTTGAAGCCACCGTTATCAATCTGGAGAGTAGTACCGCCCTAGAAAGGGATCAGAAAGAACTGTCGCTTTGGGACACACTGAATGAGATTTCTTCCCCTGACTTTTTCTTACATCTCGAAACCCAAGGGAAACTGGAATCACTACCTACTAAACGGGATCTAACGCGCCACTTTCAAAAACTGATAAAGGAGACGGACTATAGCGATCAGCTTCGCATTTACATGCTTTGCGATCAAAACCCAAACCTTCTCCCTACAACCCTATTTCAGCACGGGAACTGGACACTAATAGGTCGGCTGATTCCGGTTTTACCAGAGAACCGCCCCAAAACTGGAAGGCTCATATGGCGTTATCCTTCTAGAGTCAGTTACATCGACGACATAGGCAAGACGAAGGATCGGCTATATGAAAAAGCGAATCAACACAAAATTGTAGAAAACTTGATCATTGCCTTGCAGTGTGACCAAACGAATGACAGACTAGACGAAGCGTTAATGGGGAAACGAGGGCGAAGTTTCCGCGGTCAGCGTGAGATAACCAGGACCGGAGCGTTTCAGAGTCTCTTCTACAATCGAAGGAGCGACGGATTCTGGGCCAATAACTCAGGTTCTCAGAATCAACATGTATTAGGAGTGGTAGCGTTCTCTAACTTGCACCCGTGGTCCATAGGAAACACGAAGGCAGTTTTCTACTCAAACCCATACGTAGACAAGCCTTTGCCGGACTGGACCAAATCCATCACCCATGCGGAGTACTCAGACGGCGAGGTAAGCATTGTTGAAGAATACCTCCATACAGGTTTCTGGGAGATTACGAAGACATAGGGAATCCGTTCGGGTAGCCTCACATCCAGAATACAATTGATGGTGACTCAGTACAGCGCATTCGTGGCCGAGGTGCCTGAGCTTCCGGGTGTACGGCCCACCTACATCTTCACCGAGCCTCGCGTCGGCTATAGGATGCCGAAGGGGGAGACAACGGGTCCTCCTCAAGTACGATGGCACCCCGCACGAATGGTGTCGTCCGACTACGTTCTGGCTTCAAGGCCATCTCCCACGAGTACCTGAGTTTTAGATGTCTATTATGTACTGCGAATGTTTCGGTGGGAGGTCTCGATCTGAAGACCGCATCGGAGACCACGTCCAGTTTCGAGATGGTTTCTTACTCGTACCAGCCGGAGCCGATGACCGCCCGTCGTGGCGCACCACCCAGGAGTGTTTGATTCCCTCGTCGCCGGTGGCGGGGTTGAGGAAGACGTAGTCCACCCAGCGCCCGGCTTCGGTGACCTCCAACTCCGAAAACTTTTCCCCGTCAATGGTGTTGCCTAGTTCATCAATATGCCTGCCCAGCAGGGATGGGTCCCGGTGGGCAACAAGTTCGTTATTCTCATCGACGACAAAGACGTACCAGTCCCCGTCCACGCTTTCAGGAGTGTTGTAATACTGCACCGCTCCCGCTCTGCCGTGGGCCTTGTAGTAGCGGATGGCCCGTTCCACCACAGCCACCGTGTACTCCGCAGGGTCGGCCTTGGTGACGTCCAGGGGCGAACTGGGCAGAACCTGGTGACAGCCGGAGCCGAAAAGCAGTCCGTCGTGCCGGACGACCCAGGAATGTTTGAACTCCTGGTTGCCGGTGTTGGGGTTGAGGAACAGGTAGTCCACCCACAGGCCCTGCTCGCCGGCCCCGACCATCACCTCGCCGAACCGGTAGCTGGCCGCGTCGACGCCCAGGTCGTCCTTCAAGTCCTGACCCAGCAGGTCCTGGCGGAGATGGGCTATGGCCTGGTCATTCTCGTCATAGATAAAGACGTACCATTCCCCGACGCCGCTCTCCAGGGAGTTGTAGTAGCGGACGGTAGCTTCCCTTCCCTCCTCGTCATAACGCCGGAGCGCCTGCCGCACCAGGTCCACCGTGAACTCTCCCCGGTCTGACAGGTGGAACTCGTAGTCGCCGTCGAACTCGTCCGGCGTGTCGGGCAGGGAGATGAGGGCGATGACGGAGATAACCAGCGCAGCGGCAGACAACACCACCGCCAATCCACCGGGAAGCAATCCGTTGCGCGCTCTGTACCTCCAATCAATCAGGGTGTCCAAGACGACGGACAAACCTAGCTACATGTAGACTGCTGCCAGACGCTTTAGAACACTCATACTGGATCTCCCACCCGGCTCACGGGCTTGCGTCTTGCCATAGTACAAAGCGGTATGGCGGCCTGGCCACCATTCGCAGCGCCAGTTCAGAGCTGAACCAAGGCTGCTGCGAACTATGTACCCATGATAGCGCACACGTTCTTTTCATTCAACCATACCAAATTGCTGCGTGCACGCCTGCCGCATTGCTTCCGAAAGGACAGCGTGGAGGACTGGCAGGGTTGGAGGACCAACGGGATCAGGCTGAACCTTGCCGTGGAGGGGATGCTGGCGGGCCTAGCCGGCTACAGGGGAGCCGTGGGACGCTGACTGCAAACTACCAGAGTGGGGACCACCCACGCATCGGTGACCCCCACTGCTTTGTCTGTATCCGACTGGGACATGTCTGCTCCTTTGCTGAAGTAACTCTACCCCCAGTGCAGGAGCTCTCACCACTCCATACTCTCGGGTTTTCCCTGCCCTCGGATGTGATGCTCCTATAGATGTCAAGTCGCTGACGTGGCAAGGTTGTTGCGTCCCATGTCGCTCAGGATGGAGTAGACCTGACGAGCAACATAGCGTTTGAGGCAACGGATGACCTCAGGCTTTGTCATTCCCTCGCCTGTACGAGGCTTATATACTGCTTCGTTGCCTCATGGTAGCGCAGGCGCACGAGGACGATGCGATAGAGCGCAGCGTTGGCCTGGCGGTCGCCTACGCGATTGAGTCGATGGCGGTTGGTCCTGCCCCATGAGGCAGGGACCGGGTTCACACCACACAGGGCGGCGAATGCGGCCTCAGACCTCAGTCGCTCGGGATTGCTCCCTGCGGTAATGAGGAGTGTGGCTGCGGTGTCGGGTCCGATTCCGAAGACTTCCACCAATGCTGGAGCCGTCTCTGCGGTGAGGCGTAACAGCTCGTCATTAATGCCTTCGATCTCAGAGGTGAGTTGGCCATGACGACGGCCCAATAACCGAAGGGAATACTTCACTGCCGCTGTGGGCATCACCAAATAACTAGGACGAAAGCCGGCGCAGTGAGCCATAAGCCTACAGCCATCGAGCCTGGTGAACTCCTCTCACAACTCTAAAGGCGCAGTGACGATAAGAGCCTTCATCTGGTTCATGGCCTGGGTGCGAGCCTTGATGGCCGAGTCCTTGACGATCTTGAGCATCCGGATCATCTCCACCTTGTCGAGACCTGACTTGGGATAGTCCCTGGCTACTCCAGCGAGGACAGATCGTGCCGCCATCTCGGCATCTACAGGGTCGCTCATACCCAGTCTGCGGCGTGTAGACCTGTCGGACCGGTTGACCTCGATGATGGCGCGGCCACGTCTGGCGAGGTATCGAGCCAGTCCGGCCCCGTAAGAGCCCGTACCTTCGATTCCGAAGGCAACGACCTCACCTAGCCCAGACGCCCAGCAATGGAGGCCTTCGTAGCCACCGAAAGCAGCTGGCAACCAGTACTGACCCAACCGGGCGCCAAGCCAGTCAATTGCTACGGCTACGTGTTCGTCTCTGTGTGTATCGACTCCGACAATGACCCTGGTAGCGCCTAGGGGGTTAGTATCTGTCACAGCTGTCTCCTCATGCTCGACGGGATTAGCTCCAGCCGGCCAGGAGAGTGGACAGGACTGCGAGGGGGTCTACGGCCAGGCTCCTATGAGGTCACTGCTCAACTGGTCGGTGGGCTTGGTGGGCCGCCTCGAGAACGAGTCGACAGATCACATTGAGGGCATTGCGCCGGTCCCATTACGGGTCAGGCCCGAGCCGAGGAGGCCCGGGTGAGATTATCGCAGTCCCATTATCGCTGACGGTCTACACAGGTCACCCCTCTGGGTACGGTATCGGCCCACTGGCCCCATGTTATGTACTCAGCTCGCCTCTGATATCTCGTTGATCCGTTCGGGGGAGCGTGTCCCCAGCCAAGCGAATTCCCGTTAAGGTGTAACCTCTCTCTGAACAAGACAGGCTCGAAGCCCAATAGGGGAGATACATCGCCCATGAGGAATAAAAGCGCTGGGGGCAGGTCGGAGTCAAGGCCGGAGTGGGAGCACCTGAGGATTGGGTGTGAAGCGAGGCCCAGAGGCTGATCAGGAACTGCTGGAGGAAAATGTAACAGAGTTCTTGGGAAGGGCCAAGTCAGCTCTCCGCTCACACTCAGATAGCGACATTGGCTATCGCAACGGATACGCCAGAATCCGGAGGCTTACGCTGAGTTCGGGAGCGATACGGTTGGTTGAGGAGACCGCGAGTGCACAACACCGAGGATCGATTCGAGGAAGTCTGCCGCCGCCGCTGTTAGTCAACAGGACCAGGAAAGTCGCTGAGCTGATCCCTGAGCTGTATCTGCATGGTCTCTCGGAAGCGGCTTCGACCTGGCTTTGCGGGGACTGCTGGGAGAGGACGCACCGGTATCGGCGAGCGCTGTTGGTCGGTTGAAGGAGAAGCGGAGCGCTGAGCTTGCACAATGGCGCAGTCGGCCTCTGGCTGGCCTCGAAGCGGTATGCATGTGGGTCATACGGCAATTAACGCCGCCACTCGGCAATGTTCCACATCTCGGTATCCCAGCCGTTTATTCGGACGCCTTGCAGGGTATTCAGGTATGCGGAAACGACGCCCCGGTTCACGAGCGGAATCTCGTAATAGTTCTGTACGAGGACATCGTTTAGCTGTTTAATCAGCGTTGCGCGCTCCGGTCCGATTCGGGTCTGGGCAAGTTGGGCAAAGAGTTTATCGTACTCCGGGTTGCACGAGCGGGGGTTGTTCCCGCTGGCCCAGTTGTTGTCCCGGGTCTGGACCTGATTACAGAGTTGGCCGGATAGATATTCCTGCGGGTCGATGTCGGGACCGCCAGCGTACATCTGTACGTCTGCGAAGAACCTGCGATACGACTCAGCCCTATTGACCACGGGGTCTCCGCCGAAAAAGACGCTGGCGTCGTGTTGCACCAGTTCGGTCTCAATGCCTATCTGACGCCACCAATCGCGAATGAACGCCTGGGTATCCTGTCGGATAGAGTTGGCCGAGGTCTGGTAGGTAAGCCGCAGAGGGACGCTGTTGTATTCACGGATGCCGTCGCCGTTGGTATCGAGCACATCATGGTCGTCCAGCAGCCGATTGGCGCCTTCAATGTCCTGGGATAGGCATCCATCGTTTGCGGCCGAGGCATAATTCGGCGGGCCTGCTACCAGATTGCAGGTGGGCTCTGCAGCAAAGCCGTAGAGCCTCTCCGATATGAGGCTGCGATCGATGGCCATCGACATGGCTTTAGGAACCGGAGTGAAGGTCAGGAATGGGTGAGGATTTCGTCCGTCCAGGTACTCCGAGCGGTTATCGCCCAACTCGGGGTCCGGATTCGTCTGATTGACGACAATACGTTCTACCAAGCTGGAGAACGCGGAGACCACTTTGCCCAGTCCAGCCGCTTCCATCTGGGCAAGGGTCTCCGGCTCCACCTGCAAGTTCCAGGCGTAATCGGCTTCGCCCATTTCCAGAACGGCGCGGGCAGCCGAAATCGCATCGCCGCCGCCCTTGAGGACTACCCGGTCGAAGTAGGGCGCCTCCTCCCGGTAAAACAGGTTGCGCTCATAAATAGCCTCCTCGTTGGTCTTGAAACCGGTGATGCGATAGGGACCGGTGCCCAGCGGGGCAGTGTTCTCCGCCTCACAGGTCGCGGCGGCCGCGCCGACGCAGTCGGCAAACTGCGCCCGGCTGATGATGGGCGTTCCGAAGCCAACGAAGGCACCGTAAGGATAGGGCGTGGGCGCGTGGAATGTGGCCTTGACGGTGAGATTGTCGAGGGCTTGCACGGAGGCGATGCCGGTAAACGCGCTGCTGGACGTGCAGCCCGTATCCTCGTCCACGCAATAGACCCACGTGAAGACCACATCATGGGCCGTCACGTCGCTGCCATCCGACCACTTCAGGCCCCCTTTCAGCTTCCACGTAATTGACGTCAGGTCCGGGGAAATGCCGCCGTTCCCCAGCGTTGGAATTTGGGCTGCCAACGCTGGCACGAGGTCGCCGTCCGGGTCGTATTTGGCCAGGGGTTCCAGGGTAATTGCGCCGGCGTCCCGGTCTTTGATGCCAGCCGACAGGTACGGGCTAGGCAGAGAAGGGGCCTGCCAATACAGGATGGTCAGCACTTTCTCCTCTTTTGTAGGCGGGGTAGCAGTGGGTTCAGAAGTCACTGTGGGAGTTGGCGTGTTGGATGGCGGCGACGTTGGCATATTGGTTGGAGTCGGTGTGTCGGTCGGCTGTTCCGTAGCAGCAGGTTGCGGCCCGTTGTCACATGCCGCCAGCAAAGCGGCCGCCAGCAAACATAACAGCCCAATCCATGTCGTCCGTCGAATGGACTCTCCCAATACACCCATAACACGTGAAGTGAACGCCAACTGCTTCCCTCTTTCTTGGCCTCGCCGCAAAGCCCGTCAAATGCCTCGTAGGGACATTAGGGCATGCTCGCGCGGGGTCATCCTGCCACGAAGCAGGTTGGTCAAATCAGGGAGCGAAGCTGTAGACGACGGGTAGCTCTGCAACATCGGTGACGCTGGAATCGGTGTGGTGGGCTATGTGAACACGGCCAGTGCCGCAGTCGCCGAAATCGTCGCAGGAGATGACCCCGATGACCCCTCTGAAGCCGGTAGCTCCGGTCAGCGCCTCCCGGAGCTTGGCCCGGTCGATGTACAGCGTATCTCCGTCTTCAACCGCGACCTCCTCGATCGCACGGAGGAGCATCGTGGTCGCGTCGTAGGCGTGGGCCAAATAGGCGGATGTGGAGGCCTCGCCGTACCGCTCTCGATAGTCGGCGACGAGCGCCTCGCCGCTCTTGCCGGTTGCCTCATTGGTGTTGTCACCGAAGCTCAGCTCCGGACCTGGAAGATAGACACCCTCCGACTCGGGAATGCCCAGGAACTCGGAGACCAGCAGGGCCGCGCCGCCAATCAGTGGTATGTCCTCAAGTCCAGGGACCTGGCCGACCTGCCGGACGACGTGGCCGCCTTCCTCCTGGAAGAGCGGAAAGAAAAGGCCGTCCGGACTGCCAGCCGCAATCCGGGTGAGGACGGGGACCATTTCCGTGTCGCCCCTGCTGACAGAGGCGACGGCGACCGAGCCGCCAAGCTCCTCGAACGCGGTGGTGAAGGCGCCGGTCAGGCCGGTGGTGTAGGGGTCGCCGTCGTGGATGGCGGCTATCCTGCGCAGATCGAGATCGTTGTAGGCGAATTGCGCAACCGCGCGCGCCTCGTAGAGGTCGTTGTTGGCGGTCCGGTAGTAGCCGGGATGGTAGTTGGAACCGGCCTTGCCGCGAAGGTCGGAGGTCAGCGAGGGGGCCGTATTAGAGGAAGAGATCATCACGAGGCCAGCCTCGCTGAGGATTGGTGAAGCGGCAGAGGCGGCAACGGAGCAGGACGTGCCAATAACGCCGACGACCCGGGGGTCGCCGGTCACCGCATCGGCGGCGGCGCGTCCGCCTTCCTCGGTGCAGAGCGAGTCGAGGCCTGCGCCCATCGAGACATCGTGCCCTTTGATAGGGCCATAGTCCGCCAACGCCAGCGCCACGCCGCGTTGGCTCGGGGCGCCCAAGTCGCCAAGCCCTGTAAGGACCTGTACCGAACGTATCTGGATGGCCTCGCCGCGGGCCACTTCCACCGCTCCCAGGGGGCCGGCTTCGAAATCCTGTCCGCCGCATGAGACAGCACCTGCCGACAGCAAAGCGGCGGTCAGCAAACACAACAGCCCAACCCTTACTGTCCGTCGAATGGACTCTCCCAAATACACCCCCTTACACGTGGTGTGAAGGCTAACTACCCGCTTCTTGGCCTCGCCGAAAAGCCCGTCAATCCCGCATAGCCATTATACGCTCGAAGAACCTACAGGAGCAAGCTAAACCTCAGGGTGAAGGTTCTTTATTTTGTGTAGTTTGGTAGGCCTAAGTTGACGGTAGGCAGTACAATCTTCGAGATGTGGCTGGTCTCTGAGGCTTGGCCGGCCGCTGCACCACCGCGCTGTTGCGGGTCACCTGATGCACGTCGAACTGGGCCGGACGCGCCGGCCCAGTTCGACGTATTCCGCGCCTCTTTAGCTCTTTTTCGCCACCAGGGAGCGCAGTGGTTATAGCGATTTCTCGCGTGAATCTCTCTGCGTTTCCCGCGGTCAGTCAGTTGCCAGTCTGGTTCGCGGTGCCCGGCGTGGGGTTGCCGACAGTCTGGAACTCTCCGGCAGTGTCCGGCACCCGCGCGAAGCTCATACCCTCACCGGCCTGCCCTTTGTCCCAATCAACCTCGGCCACCAGCGCGCCGTCCCTCGTCCAGATGCCCAACTCTTCGTCCCCGCCCAGCGCGAAACCGGGCCAGCCGCCCTTGTCCAGCTCGATTTGCAAGTATCCGCCCTGTGGGATTACCAGTTCGGCAGGGAAGGCAACCCGCTTGGCTGCGTCCTTCAGGTCGTCGGCCACCACGAAGTCGGCCAGCGCTATCCCCTCGCCGGAAGCGTTGTACAGCTCGAACCAGTCCAGAGGATCGCCTTTGGCAGCCACCTCGTTTATGACCAGGCCGGTATCTGCCGCAGCTGTTCCGGAGCTGTCTTCAGAGAAGGACGGGATTCCCCCAAAGACGCCTGAGAAGCTGCCGACGATGGCGGCTCCTGGCTCCGTCCCCGCTTCCGACAGCTCCAGAGTGCCTGTGGTGAAGGGTGAGTAACTATCCGGTGCGGCGGCCCCGGCGGGTATGCTCCACGTACCCCCGGCGACTTCGTCCTCGCCGATGACCAGCGTGGTGCCGCCAGTCAGTTGGGAAAGGGGCAGCACAATGGTTAGACCATTGACGGAGCCGTCCGGCTCGACGCCAAAAACGGCTATGGATGCCAACTCTCCGGCTCCCGGCAGGATGGCCTGTTCCTCCGGGCTGGCGTGACCGGCAATCACGGCCACGCCCTCTACGGATTCTTCACTTTCATTTATCAGCAGACGGGCGACCACCCCCTCCTCCAAGGGGTTGGCGCTATTGTTGCTTCCCCAAGTGGTCTCAAAGCTCAGTTCCAGGGAGCCTGATTGCCCAGCCGCTGCGACCTCTTCGGGTTCGGGCCAATCCGGCGGCTCCGGCGTGATGTCGGCCAGAATTTCGCCCCGCCGCTTCAGAATGAACTTTTGCACCCGCCCGGTGTCTTCAGCCGCCGCCCTGGCTTCGGGCAAGGCGTGCTGCTGGACGATGGCCGCCATCCGGTCAACGCTTGCCAGCAACTCATCTTCGTTCCAGGCGGTATCCATCAGTTCTTTCAGGCGGACGACGTATTTCAATCGCCAGTCGGCATTGTTGTACAACCGGTTGGGAATGGCAGAGAGGGCCAGCACCGACGGGGGCGGGTTGCTGATGTTGTCAAAGGAATTGGGGTCGTCCTTCAGGTGGAAAGTGTCATCCACCCCCCAGGGAATGAACACAAAGGGGCCGTCGGGTTCCCGGTAGAAGTGGTAATTGTTGCGGTCGCCGGCATAGCCGTCCCAGTGGCCCACCAGCACTTCCGTGGCCCAGAAGGACAGGAAGCTGTCCAGGTCAACGGCCTTGGCCAAGGCCTCCAGCCCGGCGTCCGACGGGTCCTGAAGGGCGGCCACCACGGCGTCAATGTCCGACCATTCGTCGGCGTCTTCGTTGGTTTTCTTCTCTATAGTGCCTCGAAAATCGGGCGTGAAATCGCTTACTGTTCCCTCATACAGGTTGCCCTCGGCACTATTGAAATGGCGCGCTAAGAAGGGCTCCTTGAGCTCCTCCACATGAACGTACAGCCCCAGGGGTTTTCCGTTCACCGTAACCGTAGCGAAATTGCATCGCGGCGAAGGCGACCCTGCGGCTGCGAAAATCTGGTACGTCAGGCACGTGTTGACCATCGAGGCGTCCTGGATACTGTTGTTCAGGGCCATCCGCTCGATGACGCCGCCAAGAGACTGGTCATCCACATACTTGTCAAATCGGAGCTTCAGCGACGGCTTGATGTCGCTCTGGGACCCGAGGAAACCCTTCTTGCGGACGCCAACGTTGGAGTGGGTTTCTCCGTCCACGGTTACGGTGCCCGAGAACCAGGTGTAGATGTTGGCAAAGGGACGGGAGAGTCCGTATTCCTCGATTTCCGCCATCACGTCCTCGAAGGTGCGGATCTGATGGCGCAGGGTGTCCCAATCCTCGGGCGCGATTTCGATTTCTATGTCCAGAACGCGGTCGAGGGCGAAGTAGGCGTCGATGGGATCGCCATCGGCGGCGCTGTCCGGCGCCGGTAGAGGCGTTGGCGAAGCGGTGGGCGCGGGTGTCGTTGGCGTTGGGAGAGGGATGGGAGCCTGTGTGGGCGTTGGGGCGATAGTGGGCGTCGTTGTCGGGGTGGGAACGGGCGTAGCCGTAGCGTCTTGCCCGCACCCGGCGGCCAGGATGGCTACAACCATCAGACCAGTCCCTGCCAGTATTCTTATGCGGCTGTGCAATTTCCTTCCTTTTCAGTCTTTAATCTACACACAGAGAGTATGCCACCTAGTGCCGGTGTGGAGGCCAAGGAGTTATGAATACAGTACACGTGGCTGGGTATGGTGGGCCGACGTGGACGGTAGATGGCACCGTCTTTGAGATGTGGTTGGGAACTCTCTGATCCTCAGAACCGCCACCCTCACGGGGAGTTCGAGCGTGTTCGGGTGGGCAGTAGAGGACTCGAACCTCTGACCCCCTGCGTGTAAAGCAGGTGCTCTAACCAGCTGAGCTAACCGCCCTTGGATGCTATGGTTGCGCTGTTTCTTGAGCAACTCTGTTTATGATAGGCATGTATGCAGTACACCCCACGTTGCTGTCTTGTAATTATAGCTTACTCATGCCGTAACGCCTACAGGCTTGGAAACGCAATTTTCGGAGTGTACCACAAGTCTTGGACCCAGGTGAAGGTACGCCGGATAGCCCCCTACACACATCTCAGATACAATACTCCGCAGGTGCCGGAGGCTGTCTACCGGACTAGCCTACCCGTCTTGAATACAGCCGCAACTTTGGTAAGAGCGGCAATGTCCTCGTCAGGATTGCCTTCCACGACCAACAGGTCGGCCGCCTTACCAACTTCTACAGTCCCGGCTCGGTCAATGATTCTGAGAGCCTCGGCGCAGTTCCTGGTACCGGACAGGATGCCTTGCATGGGTGTGAGGCCCGCCTCTACCATGGCGCTTATCTCGTGGGCGAACTGACCAAAGGGGTAAACACCCCATCCGCAATCGGAGCCGGCTGCCAGCTTAACTCCGGCCTCAATAAGCTGACCACATTCTTTGAGGCCCACCTGGTAGCCTTCTTCCGCTCTTATGAGGATGGCTGCCTCCTCTTCGGTCAGTCCCTCTATATCCCTCTTTTCCTGCAATTGCCAGATGCGTGACCTACCGATATGGAGGGTGGGATTTACCCACACACCCTGCTTTGCTATTCGCTCTGCCAGCCTGGGGTCAAATCTCCGTACTCCATCTTCATCGGCGAAAAATCCGTGAATGATAATGTCGAAGGCGGACTCAAGTACGTTTGACATGCCCTGATTGCAACGGCAGTGTGCTGCGACGACCTTGTCGCGTCTGTGGCCCTCGTCCGCTATGGTCTTAAGCTCATCTATTGTGTACGCAGGGCGATATGGGTTACTGGTCAGGGTACTTCCACCGGTAGCCATCACCTTGATAAAATCGGCTCCTTCTTTAATTAGCTGGCGTGTCGCCATCCGCACACCATCCACCCCATCGGCTTCCGATCCCATGAACCAGCAATGACCGCCCGTCGTGGTAATAGGGCGTCCACATGCCAGCAGGTCCGGACCCTCCACCAGTCCCTCCCGTATTCCTTCCTTTAAGGAGAATACCGTAAGGTTCCATGCGCCATTGTCACACATGGTGGTAACTCCCGACCTGAGAGCCACACGGACATTGTGGGCCGATCGCAACAACCTTATATCGTCCCCATCGGGTATCACATCCTCACCACGGCGGCCGTTAGCCGGCATGTTGGTGTGGGTGTGGCAGTCTATGAGGCCGGGGAGGAGGGTTGCTCCGGGGAAGTCATGTATTTCGTAGGTATCACCTTCAGGTACAATCAATTGCTCCTTGGGGACGACTTCCTTGATCCGGCCTCCGGATACCACCACGGCAATATTCCCTGCGACGGGCCCGCCACAGCCATCAATGAACCTGTCTGCCTGAATTATTTTGTCCATCTCGGATTCTCCTAAGGTGATTTATTGAAACTTAACGTGGACACCGGCGAATCGCCGACCGCCAAAGCTGAAGAGTCCGTCGAGGCAGCTTTACCCCTGACCCTCAGAGCTAACGCGTGAGCACGGCCCCCGAGGGTGCACGCCACGCCGCACCCACCGGTCAGCTTCGACTGCGGTAAGGAAGTCCAGTACGGCCCTGTTGAACAGGTCAGGCTCCTCCAGATTGGCGGTATGACCGCATTGGGGAAAGACAACCAGACCGGACCTGGGGATATGGCGTTTCATAAATACGGCGGGTTCGATGCAGGGCTCGTCCTCATCGCCAATTATTATCAACGTGGGCACGTTGAGGGCGCGAAGCTTGTCCTCCAGAGCAAAGATGGTGGGCCGCCTGAGTATGATGCCCCGGAAGGTATACGCCGAGCCTATAGCGGAGTGAGCTGCAAGCCCATTTTTGAACTCCTCCCAGCCCTTGGGGTCCTTTCGCAGGTACTGTACCCGCGCGGGTCCGCGGGCGTATTCCTCGGCCATCACCTCCATGCCCTCTTCCTCAAAGCGCCTCGATACCTCGGTCCCCTCTATTTGAAAGGTTTCACGGTTGGTAGTGCCGGAGCCGGTGGCAGCCACGACAAGGGCCTTTGCCATCTCCGGATGGGCGAATCCGAAGTTGAGCGCCACGTTGCCGCCCATAGATAGGCCGCCGATATACGCCTGCCGTATCCCAAGGTGCTGAAGCAGACCATACAGGTCCTCTACGACCTGCTCTTGGGAATAAGCTTCCGGGTCTGATGGAATGTCGGAGGGGTGATAGCCCCTGCCACTGTAGGTGATGACTTGATAACGCCGGGAGAAAAACTTGACCTGGGGGTCCCAACTCTGATAGTCTCCTGCGAACTCGTGACTCCATACCAGAGGGAACCCCTGCCCGGTCACTTCATAATAAAGATTCACCCCATTTATTAACGCCTTCGGCATACGACCCCTCCCTCTCAAAGGCTCCTGCTATTATAGCGTATGCCAGCGCTTTTGTTTACCTTCTTGCCCGTGATATCAGGGTCCCTTAGTTGCCAGACTGTCACGCCTTCGTCATTCCGGCCTTGAGCCTTCGCCGGAGCGCTGAAGGGGTTATTCAAATACGATTGCCTTGGGCAGACCCCGGAATCGTGGCGACACATCATCAGTGCCATATACCGAAAGAAAGGGCTAGGGCATTCTGCATAGCGTGGGGCGCAAAGCAACTCCATACGGAGCCGGTCCTGTTGTACAGCCAGGCAAAGAGCAGGCCCGTGACGAAAATAGGAACTATCAACTTGGGGTCAACATGGAAAATAGCAAAGACGAGGGAGCTTGCAATTGCAGCGCCAATAAGACCCAGGTTGCCCACAAGGCCGGGTAGCATGAACCCCCGGAAGAACACTTCCTCTGCCAAAGGCACCCACAGAACCACGACAACGGCGAGGGTTCCAATTGCCCGGGGGCCTTCCAGGTCTAATCCTTCCGGTAGGGATTGTGGGGTATCCCATCCCAGCGCCGAAATGATGGCGCCGTAGATGCCGGTAAAGGTCAGGCTTGCTATCAGTACCAGCACAGGCAGGAGTATCTGAGTGCGGCTTTGGGGGACCGGTAGCTTCAGGCCCAGGCTGCTGAGGGGTACTCTATACCTGGCCGGGCCGATGAGCCAGGAGATAAGGAGCATTATCACGCCACTTATACCGCCGATTATTGCCAGTCCGGGCCACACATCCAACTCCGAATCTCCACTTGCAGCCAAACTGACTATCAGAATCGCCAAAAAGACTATGACGAGTGCGACTACTCCTATAACAACGTCGGAGGTCTTCCATGGGACCGGGCATAGCTTGCTCCCTCCGATAACGTTCACCGGACACTCCACCGGGGAAGTATGATCCCGAATAATAGCATGAACAAACTCAGCCTGGCGACGATAAGCGTCCTCGCCACCGCGCCCGGCCTCCAGGCAGGCCAAATGGCCCGGGGGAGAAGGGCCGGAGTTCGCCGAGTGTCTGTCCCGTCTGCGGCTTGGTAAAGCGTACTTGGACTACCGGGAGAAGAATGTTGGGGTGCCTCAGTGCGGCAAGTGGGGCCGTCTCTCGAACCATCGGGCACGTTGTTGGTAGGCATAGGCTGTCCGCAGGACGGTGGGCTCGTCGAAGGGCTTGCCTACAATCTGCATCCCTACCGGCAGGTCATTGGCGGTGAATCCAGCGGGAACGGAAATTGCCGGGAGACCCGTGACATTAAAAGGCCCGGTAAAGCTCGGCCCTCGGGCAGTGGCGGTGGCGTCGTAGCCCTCGAAGGGGGCCGCCGGTTGTGTCATTGTAGGCGTGACCAGAACGTCCACCTTGCGGAGGACCTCTGCACACTCTCTTTTGACCACCTGTCTTGCGCGCTGGGCCTGCACGTAGTCGCCGGCTCTGAATAGCCCACCGATGCGGAACCGCGCCCGGGCCAGTTCACCGAAGTCTTGGGGGCGTGCCTTCAGGTTCCGCTCGTGGAAGGCGTAAGCCTCGCTGAGCATAATTATGGAGTTGGCGGCGCGCACGTAGGCCAGACTGGGTATGATCACCTCCTCCACCTTGGCCCCTAGCTCCTGGAGAGCTTCCAGTCCCTTCTCGACAATAGCGACTACCTCAGGATTAACGTCCGGGTTGGGGTCGAAGAAGTAGTGCCTTGGCACACCGATTGTGAGGCCCCTGATATCCTCTCTCAGGGATTGGGAGTAATCGGGGACGGGTGCAGTGCTGGTCGTGGGGTCTTTGGGGTCGTGCCCCGCGAGTGCCTGGAGCATCAGGGCCGTGTCCTCCACCGTCCAAGTCATGGGTCCGCAGTGGTCCTGAGACCAGCTCAAGGTCACCACACCGTACCGGCTCACCCGGCCATAGGTAGCCTTGAGTCCCACGATGCCGCACAGAGAGGCGGGACCTCGAATTGACCCGCCTGTGCAGGAACCCATTGCACCCATGCACAGCCCCGCTGCTACGGCTGCTCCGGAGCCACTGCTGGAACCCCCGGTGATGTGGTCCAGGTTCCAGGGGTTCCGGGCCGCCGGAAATGGAGTGGTAAAGTCGGGGCCGCCCAGGGCATATTCATAGGTCATCAGCTTACCCAAGATGATTGCTCCTGCGGCCTTCAGTCTGGCCGCTGTGGTGGCATCCTCTGTGGGGACTCGATCTATATCCACCCTGGAGCCGGAGGTAGTACGGATGCCTGCGGTGTCGTAGATGTCCTTCAGACCTATGGGAATACCGTGGAGGGGACCCTTGTAGTCGCCTCGCAGTATGTCAGCCTCGGCGGTACGGGCCGCTGCCAGGGACTCGTCTTTCAGAAGGGTGATGAATGAGTGGAGCTGGCCGTCTATGGCCTCGATGCGGTCGAGGAAGGCTCGGATAAGCTCCACGGGCGATAGCTCTTGGCGACGTATTAGCTCGCCGGCCTCGCGGATGGTCAAGAAGCATAGATTGGTCTCTGTGCTCGCCATTTCATACCCCCACACATAAGTCTTGGGCTGCACCGGATTACGCTATGGAGTCCCGCTCATTGGCAGTACGTTTCCACATCAGACAGTATAACATAATAGGGTAAGATGTCAGTGAAGTGAATCGTTCCGGCATAGTCCACACTGACACCCCCTCATTGACTCCCAATTTCCGGCCATTTAATCTTAGCATTGCGATAGCACATAAATTCTGTTTTGGTATCCGGTCTTGGGCCATGTCTGAGCATCAATAGACCGAAGGCACTGCAAAAAATAGATAGGGTAACAACAGCGGGACAGACCCCTGTAGGTCTGTCCCGTTTTTATAACCCGCACCACCGGACCTTCTCAGTTCCGGACCGGACTGGCAGAGTTGAGAAGCTACCAAGAGAGGAGGAGAAGTATATGACAGATACCCGGACCTGGGAAAGGGAGCGGCTGCTGGAAGCCCTGGACTCCTACAAGAGGGGACTCGGCGACGCACCCCACCTCCGCAAGTGGACCGACATGAGCGCCCTGGGACCTTCTCATGGGTCGCAGCAGGCCTCGCCTCAAGACGTTCTAACCTTTGTCGTCTCCACCGACGAGGTGGACCGCCACGGCGACATTGTTTCCGTGGAAGGCTGGCGTCTCGACGCTTACAGGCAGAACCCCGTTTTCCTCTGGGCGCACAACCATACCCGTCCCGCCATTGGCAGGGCCTTCGATATATGGAAGGAGGGACATAACCTTCTCGCCACAATGGAGTTCGCCCCCACACCCTTCGCCCAGGAAGTGTCTACCCTGTACCAGAAGGGGTTTCAGAAAGGGGTGTCGGTGGGCTTCAGGCCCCTGCAATACGACATGAGACGAGACGCCTTGACCGGAAAGATACTGGGTATTCACTTCATTGAGCAAGAGCTTCTGGAGATTAGCGCTGCACCTGTGCCGGCCAATCCCAGCGCTCTGCGCAAGGCCCTGGATACCACACCACGACTCCGGGGCTACTATCTGGACCTGGAGCCGGACCACGTCTTTGAGGAGATTCTGGCAGCTTTCCGCAGCGCCAGACAATAAGGAAATATCATAAGGAGGAAACCATGACTATCGGAGCACACGAGTTGGAGCTTATCAAGAAGGAGGTGGCGGGCATACGGGAGTTCTACAGCGCCCGGCTGGACGCTGACATACCTCCTATAAGGGAGGAGGTGGACCGTATAGCTGCACAGGTAGGGCGCATCCAGAATATGTGGCGAGAAGGCGAGAAGCAGGCCATACTGGCGAGCTATGGCGGCCTGGATAGGCCCCGGGTGCCTTACGGCAAGTACAAGGGACTCGATTTGCTGGACCTGGCCTACATGAGGAGCCTTCTTAACGCCCAGCTCCGCCAACCCCTTGGACTTAGCCCAAGGATGCTGGAGGAGTGGCAGGCCAACCTCAAGGCCGCCATGGACAGCACAACCTCCGGGACCGGCGACGAGCTTGTCTCCACTCAGGAAGCGTCTAACCTCTGGATGGATGTAAATCTGGAAACCATGATCTCGCCGCTCTTCTCCAGGATAGACATGCCCTCGGACCCTTTCGAGATACCCCTACAGCTGGGTGACGTCAACTGGTTCCCGGGGACAGAGAACCTGGCAATCACCAGCACGGCGCTGACTACGGCCAAGCAGACCCTCACCTCTTACGAGCTGGTGGGCCAGGTGCCCTGGTCCCTTACCCTGGACGAGGATGCGGTAATCGCTATGGCCCAGGAGGTGAGGGCAGCCCTCGTCCGCAACGCAGCGGAGGTCATTGACGACATCCTTCTCAACGGTGACACCTCTACCACTAACAACATCAACGCCGATGGAGCCACCATAGCAAAGACAGATGCCGGGAAGGGACATTGGCTGCTGGGATTCGATGGCCTGCTGCACCTGCCCATCATAGACAACCCAGGCCAGGCCAACAACCACGGGGCTGCCGTCTCCGACGATATGTTCAACGAAATCCGGGGCAAGCTGGGGAAGTATGGAGTACGACCCTCAGAACTGGTATACATCATGGATGTCAACACTTATATTCGCTCCCTCAGCATCGGCAATTTCCGGACCCTGGACAAGCTGGGCCCCAACGCCACGCTACTCCGGGGTCAGCTTGGGGCCGTGGAGGGCATTCCGGTAATAGTTTCGGAGCAGATGAAGCTGGCCGATGCTGATGGCAAGGTAACTGACAGCGACAACGTCACCAACACCGGACGGCTACTCATAGTGAACCGGTCTCAGTGGCGGGTGGGGTTCCGAAGGGAGATGGCTATCGAAACAGACCGGGACATCCAGAAGAGACAGAACATCATGGTGGTCAGCCTGCGGATGGCTTTCGCCGAGCGCTCAGGTTCCCGCTCCGGCGCCACCCACACCGCGCTTCAGTACAACATAACCGGAGTTGCTTAAGCGAAGCAACAAATTGAGGACAAGGAGACCAACGGCAAGGCTCTTCAGCGACTGGACGCAAGAGGAGGCACCACTGACTATATCACCGGCAGCAGGGCAACCGGGGCAGCCGCAAGCCTTGTCGGCAACGTCTACATCGTCTATTACGAGGTATAAACCATGACCGGATACACAGAAGGAAAGCACAATGACCCAGCCGACACCCAGGACCGTCTCCTGCGAGTTGGCACCAAGTACCAGTCTATCGCTCCCAGCGTAGCCGACGGTGATAACGTTCACCTTCTTGTAGACTCGGCCGGACGACCCATAGTGGTTGGCCCGGCCGCCAGCGACTCCCCCCAGGTGGGTAACCCTGTCCAGATAGGCGGCAGCGTGGATGACACCTCTCCCTCTACCGCCGGTGAGGGGAACGTCAGGAGGTTCCGGGCCAGCCCGGAGGGCAACTTCATCGTAGAGCTGTACAAGGACAGCGACGCCCTCAGTCCCATCTCGGCCACGCCTGGCGCAAGCGAGGTTAAATCTCTATATTTCGCTACCACCGCGCCATCCACCGCAAGGAAGACACTGGTTACACCCACGTCCGGCAGAAGGATAAGGGTCATTAGCATCGAACTCAGCAACAACAGCGGCGCCAACACCCGCACCGGCTTGCAAGTATACTTCGGAACCGGCGCAGACATAGCTACCGCATCTGCCAAGGCCATAGCCTACGCTCAGGTAGACCGAGACAATTACGGTAACATATACCGATCTTGGCCGGATGGAGGAGGCCCCGTGGGAGCAGTAGATGACGCCGTCTCCATGGTGACGGGAGCCGACGTCGGCTCCGATTGTTTTGGTGTAATCCATTATAGGGAGGAATAACCATGAAGGTAATCTCAGCCAAGGACTATGGCTCTCGCAAGGTCATCAGAGTCTGCCTCAACCCCGACGACCCCGAGTACGTCGGCCAGGATGGGACTACGGCAAAAGCTGACGGTAGCTCCTGGTCCAACGAGGCCGGAGCGAAGTACAACCGGGATGTTCGGGAGTACACGTGGACCGGCGCCGAGATGTACAAAACTACTCCCAAGGGACAGCATAGATTCAAGACCGATGGTGAGCTTCTCAATGAGATTAAGGAAAGGCTTCAGCCCCCCGATGCTCCATCCGACATCCTCCCCCTCGTTGGCCGTGAGATAGGAAAATAGTATGACCGACGCTTATGCAGACCTCACCACCCTTAAATCCAGGCCCCCGTCAGCCTCAACTCCCACAAGACCGACGGCAACGTGAACCGTACCTTCGAGACGGCCTCAGCCTCTACCAACCAAAGCCGACCCCACCCCCACCAAGAAGTGGGGTCGGCCCTACACCCGGGTGCTGTTGGATGGAAGCCGAATGGACCCAATCAGGATGCAGGGTCATTTAATTGTCACCCCTACTCCTCGGAATGACGGGTGGTGGGGGCCGCATAAGAGGATGAAAATGGATTTTCATGGCAATGACAGTGAAGGGTGAATAATCCCATCCCCTTTGATGGGGGAAGGTTAGGATGGGGGTGACTGTGGGGGCCTGTATTCGCGTAACCTTGATAATTAAATGACCCTGAATCAGGATGGCATAACCCTTTAGCATGGGACCGGTGATGTGATACAATGCCCGAATTCCCAGCATAGAGAATAGAGGCGCCGCCGGTGCTCGGAGAGGTTTGCCGGAAGAGTGTTTGGCTGCTTTTTCACCGTCTTCCGCTCAGTAGTGACTGCCATATTGATGATGGTGGTCGGCTTTGGTCTCTTTAGCTTCTTGACTACGGTCAACTTCCGAGATAACTTCCTCACCGCCGAATTTTACAACGAAAACCTGTCTGACAATGACGTCTACAACCGGTTTTATGATGAGGTACTCATTGATCCTGCATTCGATGATACCACCGGCAAACTCCTCGGCAATGTTGATATTCCACAAGCGGATATGGTCGGAATCGCGCGCGAGATCGTACCCCCTGATTACCTACAAGACCAGGTCGAAGGGGCTGTGATAGGCGCGATAGACTATCTGAACAAGGAAACCGATACCCCGGAAATATTTATAGAGCTTGCCTCCCCCTTGGATAAAGTCAAACCCGTCCTCTTCAGCTATATGGACAAGCGCATTGACGAGCTTGAAGACGTGCCCATAACCACCGTCGAGGAGCTGGAAATAGGGTTGGAAAACCTCTACCGCACCTTTGGAGAGGGGGGAATACCCACCCAGGCGCCCTTTATAGAAGACCCCGAGGCCCTGATCGTTGACTATGTAGACCAGACTATAGCTGAGCTAGACGAAGTCCCGGCGAGCACCCCACAAGATTTCGAGAACGAAATCGGAGACATCTACCGTGGCCTGGCAGATGGGGAGCTACCAACCCATATCCCCTCCATCGAATCATTGTCCCCTTCCGAGCGCATCACTGCCTACGACCTGGCTCTCCAAGCAGTACTTAGGGACCCGAGCATACCTGATGAAATCAAAACTGGCCTGGCTGACGAGGACGAGCAAATCAAGAGCCGACTTCGGGAAGCCGATGTCCAAGGTGCTCTGGGGGTTGCCTCCGTCCCCCTGACGTCGGCTTCCGTTAGGGAATTCGTAGACGACGCCTATGACAATGCCTTTGAGTCTATCAAAGACGCGGGTCTATCCGAAGAAGCTCTGAGCGGGCTGGACGAGCAGAGGGACGTTATACGGGAACTCCTTGGAGATGGGGAGGTCAAGGAGTCGTTGAAGGTGGGCGCCCGAGCGCTGGTGGGACCTCGCATTGATGAGGCACTGGACGAGCTACGAGAAAAGTTGGATGACCAGGAGCGCCTCGACGTGACAGGTATCGCCGCCGAGCACTCCAACCAGGACAAGGACCAGTTCCTGGAGGAATTGGACGCCATGCGGGTTGTCATAGATCGTGGAGATGTAGTGATCTGGGTTAGCATCATCATGGTAGTCGTTGGAACCCTCCTCATGATGATTGTACAATTCCCCCGCCTGGCTTCCAGCTTCCGATGGCCCGGCATTACCCTATTTCTATCAGGTGCGATCTTTCTGATAGTCAACCTGGTCTTGAGTCGCCGATTGGAAGACTGGGTCAATGTCCTGATAGCCCAGGAGACCCCTATAGACTCGCCTATTCCACCTGCGTTGGTAAATATTGTCAGCGACGTTCTTACGTCCATGGCCTCGGACGTCGCCGGCAGCCTTATATTCCCATCTATCATCATTGCGGTCGTCGGTCTGGCGACACTCTTACTCTCCTTCTTCATAAAGTCGCTGCACATCCCATTCCTGAGCCGCTAGATAGGATAGCTCTTCACCCTAGCCTGGGAACAATTCCTCCTGTATACTTGGAAACAGTCTGAATCGGCCCTGCAAACCACCTCAAAGGCCATACGGGTGGATTGTGGTCGCCCGGCTAACAAGGCCATGACCCTGGGCCGAGGTTCCCGGGACATGCGCACAGGCACTCTGATGCCGCCCAACGTGGACGACGTGCCGGTGAATATCGGCAAAGCTCAGATGGGGCTGATGGGAGCGCTGCATAGCGCTCCGGGCGATAACCGCTAGTATTACAACGACGGTTGGCATGATAGGATGACCTGGTAGTTGGGAAGGCTTGGGGAAGTGAGGCAGGGAAGTGGATACGTCAGCTTTCGAGCAGGTGTACGGGGCCTTTGGGGATTTTCACGCTTACTTCGGTCCGCTGTTTGGCCGGAGGGAGGCGCGGGACCACAGCCGTCATTATCTCCAGGCTCTGCTGGTACAGTCCGTGGAGCGGCGCAACGCCGAGAATCTGTCGGAGACGATTCCGGCGTCAGCCAGGGTGATGCAGCGGTTTCTCGCCGAATCGCCTTGGGATGATGACGCGGTGATTGGCCGGTTGCAGGAGTACTTATCGCCCAGGTTGGGACACCCTGAGGCGGTGTGGGTGCTGGACGGCAGCGACTTCCCCAAGCAGGGCAGGAAGTCGGCGGGAGTGGCCCGTCAGTACTGCGGGAGATTGGGCAAGGTGGCCAACTGCCAGGCCGGGATGTTCCTGGCTTACGTCAGCCCGCTGGGGCGGGCCCTGGTGGACAAACGGCTGTATCTGCCGGAGAACTGGACCTCGGACAAAGGCCGGTGCGCAGCGGCGGGGGTGCCGGAGGAGAGACGGAGCTACCGGTCGAAGACCGGGTTGGCCTTGGAGATGCTGGAGCGGGCCTTGGAGCGCGGCCACCTCAGGGCCAAGTGGGTTGCTGGGGACGACGCCTTCGGGATGTCGCCGTCCTTCCGGGACGGGTTGGCGGCGCTGGGGATGCACTACGTGCTGGACGTCCCCGGCGGCACCACGGTGTGGCCGCTGGAGCCGGCTTGGACCAGTGCGGAGTATCAGGGATTCGGGCGTCCCCGCAAACCCAGGTTGCGAGACGGTCAGCGCCGGACCATGGAGCAGCGCAGCGATGAATTGCCGGGGGATGCCTGGCGGGAGATAACGGTGGCAGAGGGAAGCCAGGGTCCCCGCAGCTACCGGTTCAGCGCCCAGCGGGTGCGGCCAACCAGCAAGCGGAAGCCCGGCGAAATCCACTGGGCCATCTACCGCCGGAACCTGGACGGCAGCGAGCCCCGCTACTATCTGTCCAACGCTCCCGAGGACACTCCCCTGGAGACGCTGGCCTACGTGGGCGGTTCCAGGTGGCGCATTGAAACGGAGTTCGAGACGGAGAAGAGCGACGTGGGACTGGACGAGTACGAGACCCGCACCTGGGCTGGGTGGCATCACCATGTGGCCCTGTGCCTGCTGGCTGGAGCCTTTCTCCTGAGTCTGCAGCAGGATTGGGGGGGAAAAGATGCCCCGGATCACCCGGCCCCAAGTCTACCGGGTGGTGCGGGAAATGCTGCCCCGGGAACGGTTCGGGCCGAATGAGCTGCTGCGGTGGCTGGAGGAGACGCAAGAATGCAACGAACGGGCCAGACGCTCCCATGCCAAGCGCCGAGCCGCCCTTCGTACATCCCCGGACATTCCTCCTTGAACCGTCGTTGTAATACTAGGAGGGTGAGAGTTTATGGCAACGTCAGGTGAAGGTTCGTTGACCCTGGATGAGTTCAGGTTTCTCATAGAGCGGGCCGGGCTGAGTCTGAGCCAGGATGAGTTGGAAAACCTTAAGCCTCTATACGACCTGTACATGGACCACATCAAGCCGCTGTACGCGGTTGATTTCAAGGCCGAGGAGATCGGTGTGTCATTCCACCCCGACTGGCCTTCTCAGTAAGATCTTGGGCAAAGCCTGGCTTGGGGTAGTGCCCGCATAAAAACAGAGCGGCCGGGCTCCGTAGGAGCGGGGCCGCTGACGGAGCGGCCCATACCGGTCGCTGCCTGAACATCATAGCTGGCCCCGGGGGGACGCGTCAATCCCAGGCGGCATCTTCTTCAGGGATTTCCGGTTCTCCGGGGTAATGTTCACATCGCTGAAAATCAGTAGCGACCCGACCCGTACTCATATTTTAGATTGCAACCCGGCTCAAGCCTCTGGCAAATTTTGAGTCCATCCGGTTACACTGCCATGATGTGATAGCCTGCATCCACGGGAATAACCGAGCCGGTCACACCGCTGGAAAGGTCACTACACAGGAACAGGGCCGTCTTCGCCACTTCCGCATGGGTAATGTTGCGCTTTAGCGGGGCCTTTTCCGCATGGATTTTCTTCATATCCAGGAAGCCGTGGATACCTCGGGCCGCCAGGGTCTCCAGCGGTCCCGCCGAGATGGCATTAACCCGGATGTTCCGCCTCCCGTACTCGGCGGCAAGCTGTTTGACCTCGTTTTCCAGGGCCGCCTTGGCAGTACCCATGATGTTGTATCCGGGGAACACTCGCTCCGATGCCTGAAACGTCATGGTCAGGATACTCCCCCCACCGCTCTTCTCCATGAGAGGTGCGGCCTCCCGGACCAGGGGAATCAGAGAGTAGGCACTGATGTCCAGGGCTATGCGGAAGCCTTCTCTGCCTGTACTGGAGAAGTCGCCTCCCAGATCATCCCTGTTGGCATAGGCGATACTGTGTACTAGAAAATCCAGTCCACCCAGCCGCTGGGCGACTCCGTGGAAAACCGAGGCTATTTGCTCGTCGTCGCTGACATCGCACTCCAGAATCAGGGCATTGTCCAGGGACTCGGCCAATTTTGAGACCCTGCCTTTGAGCCTCTCATTCTGGTAGGTGAGGGCCATTTGTGCCCCCGCCCTACCGAGGATTTGGGCAATGGCCCAGGCGATGCTGCGGTCATTGGCAACCCCGAAGACGATCCCTTTCTTTCCTGACAGGTCTATCTGGTACACGAGAGGCCTCCGTTACGGCGAGTGGAAGATGGCTACAGTATCCCCTACGTCATCCCCACGTCATCCTAAGTAAGGCTGGGCAGTTTGACTTGCTCCATAGCGCTCTGCACGGCAGAGGAGAGGAAACGAGCATCGCTGACGATGGGCATCCACTGGAAGCCCTCTTCAATACGCCTGTTCACCTCCGCAGCGCTGCCACAATGGATGCCTACGGGAACGTTAAATCGCTTTCCGGTCTGTAGTATCTGGCTCACCGCAGCTTTGTGGTCGGGATGGGGATTATCATAGCCAACGGGCACTCCGAGGCTGGCGGCCAGGTCATTGGGCCCGATGAAGAGGGAGTCTATTCCCGGCACGTTGCATATCTCGGCTATTCGCCTCACAGCCTGGGTATCCTCAATCATGAGTATGAC
This sequence comes from Dehalococcoidia bacterium, assembly GCA_965219825.1. Classification (GTDB taxonomy): domain Bacteria; phylum Chloroflexota; class Dehalococcoidia; order Lucifugimonadales; family JAGWBF01; genus JAGWBG01. Next base: position 1,235,801 of record OZ244792.1, read on the forward strand.
GGCAATCTCTTCGTTGGCTTTCTGAAAATAGTCAGGGCCTCCATACAGGCGACCTCGAATACTGCCGACGCCACGAAATCCCTCCGGGGGGTAGCGGCACGCTTGGACGGCCATCTCGGCCTCCTCGGGGGTCTTTACGTTTGGTACAACCACTCCAAAAGCGCCTATGTCCAAGACCCGCTTCAATATCTGGGGATCGTTCCAGGGCACACGGACGAAGGGAACGGTGTCTGTGGTGGATATGGCGTAGAAACAGTTTTGCAGGGACTCTATATCAATGGCGTTGTGCTCCATATCCATCGTCAGCCAGTCGAAACCGGCGTGGGCCAGTATCTCTGCCACCAAGGGGTTGCCAATAGCAACCCAAGTGCCGATTGATGGCTCGCCCCTCTGAAGTTTCTCCTTCACTATATTCTTCCGCATCTGACTCCTTTCACAGGTACTTAGCGACTCTCCCTATTGTCTCCTCCACAGACCACCCTTCGCCTCCCGCTCAAGGGCGGCAAAACGCTCCGCATGGCCGGTATCCCCTGGCTCGTACGCATCCTTCTCCGCCCAATTCGGCGTTCATCAGTATACCATCGGCGTAGACGAAACGCAGTAACCTGCCAAAGCCCACCCCGTCGGAGTATCCACGCCCGCAGATACGGGCCGCCAACTAATGGCCAACGCAAACAGGCAGGCCATGAGGACAGGAGCAGTCCGGGAGTCGTCAGCTTAACTGAAAGACGGGGGCTACCTCCTTCAGGAAGGTGTCTAGCTGTCTCTCCTGGTCAAAGGAGGCGAAGCGCACGATTATGGTGCCAGCCCCGGCCTGTACATACTCTCGGATGCGCTCTATAGTCATCTCTGTTGGGCCGAAGGGACCCCAACGACTTCCCCAGATATTGGCCCCATAATACATCAGCAGGTACTTTTCCGCTTCTTCAGTGGCCTTCTTTGGGTCATCACACAGATTCACGGTCATGTAGAAGGACGACTCCATCTGCTCGAAGTCTCTACCCTCCTCACCGGCGTAGATGCGTACCTTCTCGGCAACTTTGGCGTACTCTGCGGGTGTATCCGATATAGAGATAAATCCGTCGCCAAGGTGGGCCGCCCGGCGAAACTGGTCCTCCCTGCCCGCCCTCCAGTGGCAGGCAATAAGCATGGGAACGCCTCCTTGTTGCACGGGTCTGGGCTCCATTCTGACAGCGTCAAGGTTGAAGTGGCGTCCGTCGTAAGAGACCGTCTCACCCGCACCCAGTCGCTTCACTATCTCCACCAGCTCCTCCAGCCTCCCGGCTCGGCGAGAAGGCTTCACCCCCGCGGCTATCCATTCCCTGCGCTGGTCCTCGTTGAAGGCCCCTCCTACGCCCACGCCAAGCACCGCCCGCCCCCTTGATATGAGGTCGAGGGTGCCCACCACGTGGGCCATTATAACAGGGTGCCTCAAACCTGCTAGAAGCACTGCCGTACCCAACCGGACTCGCCGGGTGCGGGCTGCCACGGCCGTCAGCGTAGTGAGAGGCTCCATCCGGGGCTTGGCGGTAAGGCTATCCCCAACCCATACCGAGTCCAGCCCGGCCTCTTCCACTGTCTGGGCCAGGGAGAGGATGATGTCCGCATCCTTGGGACTGTCCCCGGTCATCACCAGGCCACGAGTGGGGAGGAGGATGCCCAGTTTTACCTTATTATTATCGGTCTGCATGATTGTCCTTCCTTATGATACCACGATATTGCCATGCTACTTTTCTAAAATATCTATCATCACCACGTGGTTGTTCACGTCCAATCGCTCTCCCTCGCAGTCAACCGCTCCATCAAGCCGGGCTCTATGCACTCGTAAGCCTTGAGGTCTTCGCCGGTGTCCAGGTCCAGGGCAATTCCCTGGCTATAATAGATAGCTACGGACAGGCCCAACGAGGCAGCCTGGGACAGATGACGCTTGAAGCTGTTATGCCCAAGCATGAGATGAAAAGGCTGTGAGAGCTTGGGAGGCACGAGAATGCCATTGGTGCCCCCATCCTGCCTTGCAGGAGCCAGGGTTATGTTCTTCATTCGCCCCGACGCGCTAATCATGCCATATACGTCTCTTGGCCGCAGGAAAGGGAGGTCTCCAGGGATGAAAAGGGCAGCGTGGCCCGATTCAAAGGCCCGATGAAAGGCCCGTTCCAGAGTGTCATTGATGTCCAAGCCATCTTCCTCAGACCATAAGGCCCCTTCCTCGCTGGCAACCTGCCTGACATCTGCGTCCCCTCCCACTACCCACACGCTCTCCATCCGGGAGTCTCCCGGCAGACCTGGAAGGGGGCCAAGGATGGCTTTCAGCACCCGCCGGAGCATATTGCGACTAAGGGCCATTCTCTGAGTGGGTGTCAAATCCCCGGAGAGCCGGGTCTTGGCGAGAGTAAAAGGCTTCATGGGGACAATGGCGACAGTCCTAGTAGCTTTCAAGGCAGTCCCTTCCACATGCTCAGGACGTGCTCAGTGGTCCAACAACCGGCAGATGTGCGTTGCCAGCCTCACCTTGTCCTCATCGGTGACCATAATCGTGGGGGCTACCTCTACCCGCATTCCAAGTTTACCGATGGCGTCGGCGTGGTGACGGTCTACTTCATCAATCAAAAACACGTCACACAACCCCTGGTACTGCCTTGCTACTCCTAAGCAGGAGACATCGTGACCCAGCTCCTCAAGCAGCTTGGCCGCCGGGCCTCGGAGGGCCTCGCCACCCACGATAGGGCTAACGGCCACCCTGGTCCCAGGGAAAGATTCTATGCGGTCCCTCACTCCCGGCACCGAAAGAATGGGGGCAACGCTTAGGAATGGGTTTGAGGGACAGAAAATAAGCGCTTTGCCATCCTCCAGGGCGGTGAGAAAGCCCTGGGATGCGCTTACGCCACCGGCACTCTCGAAGTGGATGCCCTTTGCCACAGGCTGGCACCGGTGCTGAACGAAATAGACTTGAAAAGCCAGGTCTCCGCCGTCGGTCTCTACAAAGGTGCGCACCCTGTCATCGCTCATGGGCACGATGCTATGGCAGATTCCCAGGCTCTCGCACAGGGTTTTCGTTACTTCTGAGAGGGACAGGCCCTGATTCAGCATCTGGGTGCGCCGCACGTGGGTTGCGAAGTCTTTGTCACCCAGGTTGAACCAGGTCGGCCCGCCGTAGCGCCCCAGCATCCCCAGGGCGTTGAAACTATCGCCTGCGACACCCCAACCCGTCTCGGGATTGGTCAGCCCTGCCAGAGCGTACATCATGGTATCCAGGTCCGGTGACACGTGGAGGCCGTGGAACACCTCATCGTCGCCGGTGTTGACGACAATGGTCAGACTTTCAGGAGGAATAATCCTGGAAAGCCCCAGCGCCAGCTTGGCTCCGCCGACTCCCCCTGCCAGGGCTAGGACGGGGCCGCTCATAGGCGCTGCCCGTCCTTCCCCCATTGCGCCATCCACCCTTGTGAATGAAGGTCGGTGGAGGGGCCTTTACCCCTTCCCCCCTTGTGGGGGGAGGACGGGATGGGGGGGATCATCTGCCCACCTCTAGCGCCTCTAATATAGCCTCCTTGACACCCTCTATGTCCTGTGAGACCCGGCAATTCCAGAACCTTAATACGCGGAACCCTTGCGATTGAAACTAAATAGTACGTTCCGAGTCATAAGCCGCTTGACCGGCATGATGTCCACCGTCTAATTCTATGACCAGCTTTTTCTCAAAGGACACAAAGCCAGTTATATATGGTCCTATGGAGGCTTGCCTACGAAATTTGTACCCATTAAGCTGCCCACAACGAAGGTGTTTCCATAAAGCACTTTCAGCTTGCGTTGGGTTTTTCTTCAGTTCCCCGGCCCTGGCTGTGGTCACTACCCCCCATCCTAACCTTCCCCCACAAAGGGGGAAGGAATTTCGTATTCATCGAAGTCTAGGCCTCCGGGGGATGTTCAGCCTGGGCATCCGGTTGCCTGGCGTGCTTGGGGTGCTTGAAGCGGAAGTCATCCATCTTTATGAGACGGAAGTAGGACCCAAACTGCTCCTCGGGGTTGTCTCCCACCAGATCCAGCGGCTCCACCGGGTCTTCGGACGGGTCCTCGAACACCCGCATGTCCTTGTAGGTGGTGTGGCGCTCGGCCGGTATCCTTCCGGCATCCCGAATGAGTTGACGGAACTGGCCCGGTCTCACAAGCTGCCCGAACTGTGCTCCGGCGGAGGTGGATATACTCTCGTTAATGAGAGTGCCGCCCATGTCGTTGACACCGGCGTTTAGGAGCGTCTGGGCGAAGCGCAGGCTCTCTTTTACCCATGACACCTGGAGGTTTGGTATCCAGTTATCCAGCATCAGCCGGGAGATGGCATGAACCTTTGTCACCTCGTTGCCCGTGGGTCCCTCACGCACCCCTTCCACCAGATTCCGGCTGTACATGGGGGCCTCGGAGGCTACGAAACTGAGCGGCACGAACTCGGTGAAACCGCCGGTGCCTTTCTGTATGTCCCGTAGCAGGGCAATATGGCGGGCTATGTGCTCGTGGGTCTCCACGTGGCCGTACATGATGGTGGAGGTGGTGGGTATGCCCAGGTCATGGGCGTTGGTGATAACCTCAATCCACTGGTCTACCGTGATACGGCCCGGAGAAATCGTGTCCCGCATCTCCTGGTCCAGAATCTCGGCGGAAGTGCCGGGCAGGCTCCCTACCCCCGCATCCTTCAACCCTACCAGGTAGTCCCTTGTGCTGCATTTGGAACGCACGGAGCCGTAAAGCACCTCTTCGGGGGAGAAGCCGTGGATATGAATGTCGGGGAGCTCAGTTTTTATGGCCTCGCACAACTTTATGTAGAGGTCTCCCTCCATCTGCGGGGGAAGGCCCGCCTGAACACACACCTCTGTAGCGCCAAGCTCCCAGGCTTCCCTCGCCCGCCGTATCACCTCGCTGAGGGGCAGGAAGTAGCCTTCCTCCTCCCGGTGGTCGCGGCTGAAGGCGCAGAAGCCACACCGCTTGATACATACGTTGGTGAAGTTGATGTTGCGATTCACCACGTAGGTGACTATATCACCCACACGACGCCTTCTAAGCTCGTCGGCGGTCATAACGAGGGCATTGAACTCTAGGCCCGAGGTGTCGAAAAGCACCAGGGCATCTTCCACTGAGATGTCCTGTCCCTCCAGGCTGTTGTTTAATATATGAGCAACCTCCGGTACAGTGCCTTTCAGCATGTGTTCCAAAGCTGTTGCATTGCCGTTGCCGTTAGTATCACGAGGTGTTACTGGCATATCTTTCGATGCCCCCTTTCACGTATCCTTCCTCATCCGCCAAGGACTTGATTCGCTCTGCAAGAGATGCAGGCATGTACTCATTGTTTTCAATAATATATTCAGGGTACAAAGGCAGGCGAGGTCTGAGCCTGAAGCCCAACTCCTCGGTCCGATGTCGTAACTCAGAGATTTGAGGCCAGGGGGCCTCGGGGTTCACGTAGTCAATGGTCAGGGGCGAGATACCTCCCCAGTCGTTGATTCCGGCCAGCAGATAGATGGGATAATCGCCGTAGCTCAGGTTGGGAGGCACCTGAACGTTGACATCAGGTCCCAGGACCAGGCGCGATACGGCTACTGTCCACAGAAGGTCTTCCGTGGATGGGTCCAGGTGTTCGGACATAGGTGTGTCTTGCTTGGCCCGGAAATTCTGGACAATTACTTCCTGGACGTGGCCGTAGTGCCGGTGCAGTTCCCGTATTGCCAGAAGGGACTCTATCCGCTCCAATTTGGTCTCACCTATGCCGATGAGTATGCCTGTGGTAAAGGCTATCTTCAGCTCGCCGGCTATCTCCACAGTTTTGACGCGCGCCCTGGGCCGCTTGCTGGGGGCGAACTCGTGGGGGCCGCCCTTTTCTGAGAGTCGTGGGCTGGTACTCTCTATCATCATTCCCATAGAGGCGTTAACTTCCTTGTGTTGCTCCATCTCCCGCCGGCTCATGGTTCCAGGGTTGCCGTGGGGGAGCATGGATGTCTCCTGGAGCACAAGCTTGGAGACATCATGCAGGTATTCCAGTGTAGTTCTGTAACCATGCTCCTTCAACCACTCTTTGGCCTCCGGATAGCGTTGCTCCGGCCTCTCCCCAAGGGTAAACAGGGCTTCGGTGCAGCCCAGACGTTCACCCGCCCTGGCTACCGCCAACACCTCTTCGGGACTCATGTAAAGGCGCTCGGCTTCGTGCGGGGCCTGGCGGAAGGTACAATACCCGCAGAAATCGCGACACAGCCGGGTCAGGGGGATGAATACCTTGGGCGAGAAGCTCACGTCCCGCCCCATCCCACTGTCCCGCAAGATGGATGCAACACGGCACAGGGGTGCCAGGTCGTCCGGGGTGGACTGGGCAAGCCGGTATGCCTCATCCGGGGCAATCTCCCCGCCCTGGATGGCCGCGTCTACGACTTCCTTCAAGCCATCGCTCAGGCCAGACAAGGGGTCACCCGCCTCCAGTAGTCCGGCCATTTGAGCCAGAGCCAGGGAAGTCAGTCCATGCCCGTCGGAATGGGATGGTACACCGGTTTTACTTAGAGGCATATTTCGCTCTTCCTTGCCAAAAGGGTCGTTACCTGGGTGAGTAGGGGGTGAGACGAATAATTGTATTGACTGCTTTGGCCGTCAGCACCCCGTCCACCTCCGACTCAGCCCGCGCCTTCTGCCATTCTGGGTCTGCCTGGAATGCTGCCCAACTCTTCTCCCTGTCTCCGAGGCTGGGGTAGCCAAGCATGTAGATAAGCTGTTCGCTGGTTCCTACGTCGTCGGTCCAGTAGCCTATATTTTCAATGCCATGCTTCTCAAATAAGGGTATGGTGTGATTGGCGAAGCGGTCGTTGAGAGCGGGAAGCTTGCCAGGCATAGATTGGTAAACCCGCAACTCCTGTACGTTGGAGTTGACTCTGGGTTCGGGTGAATAGGGGGTGAGTTTCATGATAGTGTTCCGGACTCTGGCAAGCAGAGGCCCGTCCTTTTCCGTCTCGGCCCTCACCTTAATCCACTCCGGGTCTGCTCGGAAGGATTCCCATGTCTTCTCTCTATCCTCCGAGCTTTCGAAACTTACAATATAGCTAAGAAGGTTGCTGCTGCCTATCTCGTCCGTCCAGAACCCCAGCATCCTTACGCCGTGCTTCTTGAAAAGCTCTACCGTGTGCTTGGCAAAGCGGTCGTTGAGGGCGGGAAGCCTGCCAGGCACGGTCTCGTAAAGGCGCAACTCATGGATCATCCGGACACCTCCTCATATTGCCCTATCCTGTTACAGGAGCTTGCCCTGGGGCGATTCGCCCTTGACCTTGTATTCTCTACCCAGATGCTCGTAAGCCAGGCGGGTAGCCAGTCTACCCCTTGGAGTCCTGTCCAGAAAGCCCAGCTGGAGAAGGTATGGCTCGTATATGTCCATAATGGTGTCGGAGTCTTCACCAACGGACGCTGCCAGTGTATCCAGCCCTACCGGGCCGCCTGAGAATTTGTCCACAATCCCCAGCAGCAGGCGGTGGTCAATCTCGTCCAAGCCCAGGTTGTCAACCTCCAGCTTGCCAAGGGCCTCAAGAGCGACCTCTCCTGTTATTCTACCATCGGCCTTGACCTGAGCATAGTCCCTGGTATTCTTGAGGAGCCGGTTGGCTACCCTGGGGGTGCCCCTGGAGCGACTGGCTATCTCCTTGATTCCAGGTTTCTCTATTTCCACGTCCAGGATGCGGGCCGAACGGTCCACGATTAGCTCCATAGCGCTCTGACCGTAAAAGTCCATGCGGTAAATTGCGCCAAACCGGTCTCTCAGGGGCGGGCTGAGCATACCGTACCGTGTGGTAGCGCCTATGAGGGTGAAAGCGTTGACGCGGAGGTTTATGTTCTTAGCCCCCAGGCCCTTGCCCACCACCCACGAGAGGAAGAAGTCCTCCATAGCCGGATAAAGCACCTCTTCCACCACCCGGCTGAGGCGGTGGATTTCATCTATGAAGAGCACGTCTCCCTGGCCCACGCTGGTAAGGATGGCAGCCATGTCTCCCGCCCTCTCAATAGCCGGCCCTGAAGTGACCTTGATGGTTACGCCCATCTCCTGCGCAATGATGTGCGCAAGCGTGGTCTTGCCTAGGCCCGGCGGCCCATAGATAATAACGTGGTCCAGAGGCTCCCCCCGCATCTTGGACGCCTGCATGGCGATGCTCAGGTTATCTTTCACCTTGTCCTGGCCCACAAAGTCGGCCAGGCTCCGGGGGCGTAAGGAGATGTCCAGGGCATGGTCTTCCTGGGTGGACTCTCCGGAAATGACTCTTTCGGTCATACTATACCTGAAAAACAGATTGGTCTGGCTTCATTCTAGGATTATCTGAGTAGCGAGTCAAGCTAAAGACGGCTCCGGCTGAGGAAAATGCTCTTTGACCTGCAAATGCGGGGATGATAAAATCCAGGTAGAGACACCCCTGTTCTACAGAAGGGGAGGTGAAAAGTATGTCAGGGCATTCCAAGTGGTCAACCATCAAACGTCAGAAAGGTGCGACGGATGCCCGCCGGGGCCAGCTCTTTACCAAGCTAAGTCGTGATATTGCCATAGCTGTCCGAGAGGGAGGCGGCTCCGATCCCGACCTTAACTATCGCCTTCGCCTGGCCGTTGATAAGGCCAAGGGTAGCAATATGCCCACGGATACGATAGATAGGGCTATCAGCCGCGCCGCCGGTGGAGGGGACTCAGATGAGCAACTGGAAAACCTCATCTACGAAGGGTATGGCCCCGGCGGTACAGCCATAATGCTCCAGGCCCTCACTCCCAACCGGAACCGCACGGCCTCTGAGGTGCGCTCCGTCTTTACCAAGGCCGGCGCAAACCTTGGGGAAGCCGGCTGTGTGGCGTGGAACTTCGAGTCACGGGGAGTCATCACCCTGGAGGTGGACGAGAACCGGGTCGAGGACATAGCCCTCCTGGCCATTGACGCATCGGCGGATGATGTCAAGGTAGATGGTGGGTATCTGGAGATTTACACCCAACCGGAGGCCCTGGAGGCCGTCCGCAAGGAGCTTGAGCATCATGAGATTAACGCTTCATCTGCGGAGATTTCCATGATGCCCATGTCAACGGTGTCCCTGGGCGTGAAAGAGGCGGAGCAGACCTTGAAACTCCTTGATAACCTGGAAGACCTGATGGATGTCCAGAAGGTGTACAGCAACGCGGACTTCCCAGACGAAGTGCTGGAAAAGTACCGAAGTGATGGTTAGGGCCTGCCTCAAGAAAGTCGAAAGGCGTTGTGATGCGAGTCCTCGGAATTGATCCGGGCACCATCAAGATGGGCTATGGGCTGGTGGAGAATGGAGGAAACGCCGTGGCCGCAGACTGGGGCGTGGTCGCATTGCCTGCGTCAATGCCCCTGGAAAAGCGCCTGTACCAGCTTTACTCCCATGTACTGAACATGATCAGCATCTGGCAACCCGATGCGGTGGCCGTCGAGGAACCTTTCATGGGCAAGGGGGAAAGCCAGTACGTTGGCCCCGCTTTCGCCGTAGGCCAGGCCCAGGCAGTGGTGTTTATCGCCGCCGCCGGGCAGGCGGTCCCTGTACATCGCTACTCGCCGGCCCAGGTAAAGCGTTCCATAGCGGACCATGGGGCAGCCACCAAAAAGCAGGTGCAGGAGATGGTGAGAATGGTCCTGCGCCTGGAGTCAACTCCCTCGCCCTCCGACGCCGCCGACGCTCTAGCTATTGCCCTATGCCATCTGCGGCAGCAACAGATGGAGGATGTCCTGAACAGAGAGATAAATCCGTAAGGGTGCCCCGTACTTCACCGCATAATTTAGAGCCTGCTTTGACCGCAGAGAAAGGTATTGCCCTTGATAACTGGAATCACGGGTATCATGGAAGCCAGGGGGCCGGACTGGGTGCAAGTAAGGGTCGGAGGGAGTGTGAGCCTCCAGATTTTCGCGCCTACCTCCGCTATTGAAGACCTGGGCAACATTGGTGAGGAGGTGCATCTCCACACCCGCCTCTACATCAGGGACGATGAGGCAGTGCTATATGGCTTCCCAACCCCCGATGCCCTCCGCCTGTTCCAGATGCTCAACGGCGTCTCCGGCATAGGCCCCCGGACATCCCTGGCCCTGCTCTCATCACTTGGTCCCCAGACACTCGTCACCGCAGTAGCCACAGAGGACGTAAGCACCCTTAGCAGGGTGCCCGGAGTCGGCAGGAAGAGCGCAGGCCGCCTGGTGCTGGAGCTGAAGGGTAGACTTGAAAAGGAGTTGATGGAAACCCCGGCAATGGCCACGGGCAGTAGCGGTGGCGGAGATGTGGTTTCGGCCCTCATGGCCCTGGGCTACTCCGCCGTCGAGGCCCGTCGAGCGGTGGAATCCCTGGGCACCATGGGAGACCTTACCCTGGAAGAGAAGATACGCCGGGCGCTCCAGCAGTCGGCGGGGGGATGATTCCTCACCCTGAAGGGCGCCGGAAAAGCGTGAATTCGGCTAAGGTGTTAGGATACTGAAATGTTTAAGCAGCTACGAATCAGAAACTTCAAGTCACTGGCAGACACGGGCGACCTGGCAATGAAGCCGCTGACCATCCTGGTCGGGCCCAACAGCTCCGGCAAGAGCGCCCTGTTCAAGGCCCTCCTCGCCCTGAAGCAGACCGCCGAAAGCCGCGACCTTCAAAGCCCACTAGAAGTAAACGGCGACTATGTGGAGCTGGGGACTTACCGGGATTTTATTTATGGGCATGACTTAAGCAAGGTGTTTTCCATAGAGGCCGGATTGAGTGGTGATAGTCCATTCAGTGACATTGTGCAAAGAGCGCTAAATCCATCCCATAAGACCTCTGAGATGCCTTTACCATCATCCACAGATGATATAGGGTTTGAAGTAGAGTTCCAGTACAACCAAAGGACACAACAGATTCAGGTCAAGACAGTCTCGGCTACCCAAGGGCAGGAACACCTGCTCCGAGCAGCCCGAAAACCGCGAGGGAAGTACAAAATAGAGACCCCACCGTCCATCGGTAACGTCGCACTAAACAAGTTCTACTCGTTCAGACCTGAGGAGTCACTTGATCTCGAAAGTCTAAATCCTCAAAGTCGAAGTAAAGCCCATTTAGAAAAATTTACGCGGGCTTTGAACCATTTCATGCTCCTCGCCGGATTCGGACAATTCATCGAAGGGTTCCTTCACCGTATACGCTACCTGGGGCCCCTCAGAGCAGCCCCGGAAAGGTTGTATATCGCCGGCGGTGAGACACCCCAGGACGTGGGCCTGGCAGGGGAGCGGGCCGTAGACGTGCTCCGGATGCACAGACGGCTAATCAGGCCCTCGGTCGAGTCCGAGTCAAGGGAATTGGTGGCAAAGGTAGAGGAATGGGTCCAGAGGTTTGGATTCAGCCTTGAGGTCAAATTTTCAAAACCGTTGTCCTCCGTGTACGAGGTCCTTTTCGTTGACCCTCATACCAATATCTCCGTGAACATTGCCGACGTGGGTTTTGGAGCGTCCCAGGTCTTGCCTGTCATTGTAGAGGGCTTCTATAGCCCTCCGGGCTGTACCTTCCTGATAGAGCAGCCCGAAATCCACCTCCACCCCAAGGCTCAGGCCACCCTTGGAGACTTGCTGGTTGACCTATCCAAGAACGACAGGCAGGTCATCGTGGAGACCCACAGCGAGCATCTCATAAATCGGGTCCAGCTCCGCATCGCCGACGAAACTATAGACCCCTCCGACGTCGCCATCTACTACTTTGAAGCTACCGAACATGGAACACAAATCAGGGAGGTGGGTCTGACGGAATACGGCCAGTACGTTTCGGAGACGTTGCCCGAAGGATTCTTCGACGAGGGTTTCACCGAGACCTATGAATTTTCCAAAGCTATTTTGGAGCGAAGAAGGAAAGAAAAAGAGTCGGCCAAGGTGAGTTAACACTTTGGTACGTTCCAGGGTACAGTTCTGGGTAATTGATGCCAGCGTATTAGGTGTAGCCAATAACCTGGAACATCTTCAATGCCTCAACTCTGCTGAGTTATTGAACAGATTGGGTAGGACAGCCTCTCAAATAGTGTTGAACAATGAAATCGAGGCAGAATATTGGCGAAGAAGCGCAGAAGTCTCCAACGGTCTGGGAACACGATGGTGGCGTTCTATGCAGCGATCAAATAACCTGAGGCGTAGTTCTCAACAAGTCCCCCGCAGAATCAGGCAGGAACTCCGAAGAATGGGCTTTCACGACGATGACTACAAATACGTCGCTGCTGCCCTATCCGTAAGCACAAGAGAAGCGAATAACCCCGTCGTGTGTATAGTGCAGGAGGACAGAGAAGATTTTGGGAAGATAGAAGACCTGTTATCGAGAGAAGGAGTCCGTTTAGCTACCACCGAGCAAGCTATAGCGATTATTGACTAAAGCAACTAAGTGGGGGTACGAGATGCCAACTTCCAACGTCAAGCAGGAAGCGCGTCGCTTGGTAGATGACCTACCAGAGGATGCCACGTGGGAAGACCTGATGTACCGAATATATGTGCGGCAGGTCATCGAAGCCGGGATTGAAGACAGCGAAGCCAGCCGGACTGTTGATGTAAAGGAGGTCCGCGCCAGGTTTGGGTTGCCTGAATGAGAGTTTACTGGACAGACACAGCGTTAGAACATCTGCTGGCAATATATGAGTACATCGATCAGAATTCGCCACTCTACGCTCGACAGGTGGTTGATAGATTGACCAGACGCTCGGAGCAAATCGCTCTTTTCCCACTCTCAGGGCGGATAGTACCGGAGTACAAAATACAGGACATACGCGAACTCATAGAAGGCCCGTACCGGATTATCTACCGAATAAAGGAAGACCAGTTAGACATTCTGGCTGTGCTACATAGCAGGCAGCATTTGCCGCCAGAGTTGTAATCGTCATTTCTCCAACCAATTAGTGCAGAGGGTTAGAAAGATGCCTGAGTTCAAAATAGCCTCGGACTTCAAGCCCACCGGCGACCAGCCCCAGGCCGTGGAGAGACTGGTGAAGGGAGTGGACCTGGACCACCATCACCAGACCCTGATGGGTGTGACGGGAAGCGGCAAGACCTTCACCATGGCCAACATCGTGGAGCGCTTGCAGCGGCCCACCCTGGTGATCGCCCACAACAAGACCCTGGCGGCCCAGCTCGCCACCGAGTTCAGGGAGTTTTTCCCCGACAACGCCGTGGAGTACTTCGTATCCTACTACGACTATTACCAGCCTGAAGCTTACGTTCCTCAGACGGACACCTACATTGAGAAGGATGCCGACATCAACGAGGAGATAGACAAGCTGCGGCTGTCCGCCACCAGGGCACTCCTGAGCCGCCGGGACGTGTTGATCGTCGCCTCGGTCTCCTGCATCTACGGCCTTGGCGACCCCGAGGACTACTACAGTTTCGTGGCCCAGGTGAAGGTGGGAGAGACGCGCAACCGGAGCAGCCTGGTGCGACAGCTTGTGAGTATGCAGTACGAGCGCAACGATATGGACCTGAGCCGGGGCAAGTTCCGCATCAAGGGCGATACCCTGGAGCTATTGCCCGCCTACGAAGAGGTGGCGGTCCGCGTGCAGTTCTGGGGAGACGAGATAGAGCGCATCGTTGAGGTAGACCCCCTCACCGGGGAGATTCTCTCCCAGCGCCAGGAGATGGACATATATCCGGCCAAGCATTTCGTAACCTCCAAGGAGAAGCTGGACATGGCGATCCAGGATATTCAGGTGGAGCTAGAGGAAACCCTTGGGCACCTCAAGTCCCAGGGCAAGCTGCTGGAGTCGGCCCGCCTGGAGTCTCGCACCAACTACGATTTGGAGATGATGCGCGAGACGGGCTTCTGCTCCGGCGTAGAGAACTACGCCCGCCACCTGTCGCGCAGGAACCCCGGCAGCTCTCCCTGGACCCTGCTGGACTACTTCCCAGACGACTTTCTGATGTTCGTTGATGAGTCTCACATGACCCTGCCTCAACTGCGGGGCATGTACCACGGCGATATATCCCGCAAGCAGACCCTGGTGGACTACGGGTTCAGGCTGCCCTCAGCGCTGGACAACAGGCCCCTTAATTTCCGAGAGTTCGAGGGCCACGTAAACCAGGTCATCTTCGTCTCCGCCACACCGGGACCCCACGAGATGGAGGTCAGCAACCAGGTTGTGGAGCAGGTGATACGACCTACGGGGCTGCTGGATCCCACTATAGATGTAAAGCCAACCCAGGGACAGATAGATGACCTCATGTACCAGATCAAGGAGCGAGTGGATAAGAGCGAGCGCTGCCTGGTAACCACTCTCACCAAGAAGATGGCCGAGGAGTTGGACGACTATCTTCGTGAGATGGGCATCAGGACTCACTACCTCCATTCGGACCTGGAGACCCTGAAGCGTAGCGAGATTCTCAGGGACCTGCGCCTGGGCGTGTACGACGTGGTGGTGGGGATTAACCTCCTCAGAGAGGGACTGGATTTGCCGGAGGTGAGCCTTGTAGCCATCCTGGATGCCGACAAGGAGGGCTTCCTGCGCTCCGAGTCGTCCCTGATACAGACGATAGGCCGGGCTGCCAGACACGCTGAAGGCCACGTCATCATGTACGCCGATACGGTCACCCGTTCCATGAAGCGGGCCATAGACGAGACCTACCGGCGTCGGGACATACAGAACGCTTATAACCTGGAGCACGGGATTGTCCCGCAGGGTATCAAAAAGGCGGTCAAGGATATAACTGACCGGATCAAGGCTGTAGCCGAGACCCGGGCCCCATACGTGACTCAGAGGCAGGCCATGTCGAGGGACGAAATGTTCCGTGTCGTCAAGGACCTGGAGACACAGATGAAAGTGGCTGCCAAGAGTCTTGAGTTCGAGAAAGCTGCAATGATGAGGGATGAGATTTTCGAGCTCAGGCGTATCCTGGCAGTGGATGAGAAAGGGTCGCTACCCCCGGCCCGGTCCCGGGAGTCTCGTTAGCAAGGTGGAGCAGTCAAGTAAGACCTGTATCTTCAGGGTGGAGTTAGGGCAGGACGAGGATGGCCGTTAGGGGGCTGGGTGGATTGAGATGGATTCGATGCGAATGGGCCTGATAGTGGGACTGTCATAAAGTTGACGTAGTCTATCAAGATTTGGTACAATCCCTAATGGATTCTAAGGAAAGCTTGTGGAGGCGAATATGGCAGGGGAGACAGTCACTGCTGAAGCTATCCGGGAGACACTGAAGAACGTCTACGATCCCGAGATACCCGTTAACGTGGTAGATTTGGGGCTTATCTACGATATCCAGGTGGATGAGGGCAACGTCTTTGTCCAGATGACCCTTACCGCTCCAGGCTGCGGAATGGGGCCAATGATCGCTCAACAGGCCGAGTGGGCAGTCTCGGAGGTGGAGGGCGTGGAGGATGTTGAGGTGGAGATGACTTTCGATCCACCCTGGTCTCCTGACCTAATCAGCGAAGACGGCAAGAAACTCCTGGGCTTGGACTAACCTGCGGGTACTTTTTCGGCTCTTTTTGAAAATTAAGGCGGGTGTGAGGAATGTCAACTCCCCAAGAGCAGGCCAGGCTTGAGGCTATCAAGCGCACCTGGCAGCAGAAACGCCAGGTAACTCAGCGTCTGGCAAGCATAAAAACCAAAGTGGCAGTGTATAGCGGCAAGGGCGGCGTCGGTAAGACCACCATTGCGGTCAACTTGGCCGCTGCTCTGGCCAGCGAGGGAAAGCAGGTTGGCCTGCTGGACGTCGACATAGACTGCCCAAATGTTACCAAGGTCATGGGTATCTCAGACAAGCCGGTGTACGAAAATGAGGAGATCATTCCCTCTCAGCGCTTCGGTGTGAAGGTGGTCTCTATGGCATTCTTCCAGGAGAATGAGGAAGAAGCCATCATCTGGCGGGGGCCCATGATTCACAATGCCATCAACCAGTTCCTCCAGATGACTGCCTGGGGTGACTTGGACTACCTTGTGGTTGACCTTCCCCCGGGCACCTCAGACGCACCCCTCACCGTCATGCAAGCGTTGCCCCTGGATGGCTTCGTGGTGGTAACCACCCCCCAACACCTGGCTAGTCTGGATGCCAAACGGTGCATCAACATGATAAGAAAGCTGAAGGTGAACGTTCTGGGGATTGTGGAGAACTACACCGGAGAGATGTTTGGGCAGGGAGCAGGCGATAATCTGGCCAGAGACATGAACCTTCCCTCGCTGGGCTCCATAGCCCTCAGGCCCGACTACAGGGACATCTCTAAACCCACCGTTCTCGCCAACCCCGAGGTTATGGATGAGTACCGGGGGATTCTCAAGAATATCAGGGCCAGCCTGGAAGCCCTCGGAAAAGAGTCGGGCTAGAACCCTGGCCACGATAGGGCTTCGCGGGTTCTCACGCCTCCGTGACCTCCTCCTCGACCCTTCTCACTGCTTTAGCTTTCTTGCCCGGCTGGTCTTTAAGCACGATGTGCTCCAGCAAGGAGACTTCTCTGCGTACCGCCGCCTTGGAGTGGCTGGTGTATTCACCCATATTTCTGAACTTCTTATACCGGTTCTTCACCAGCTTCTTGGAGGAAACCTTGGCGAGGGCAGCGAATTGCCTGGCTAAGGCCAGTTGTAGCTCTTGGGCCGCCTCTTGGGGGCTGTTATGGGCGCCTCCCTCCGGCTCCGCCACGACCTCGTCTATGATGCCCAGCTCTTTGCAATCCTGTGCGGTGAGTATGGGGACCTGTACGTCGTCCCTCCGACTTGAAGGGTTGCGATAGAGCCGGCTGGCGGTCTGTCCAGGCGAAATGGGGGAGTAAATGGCGTATTGCTGCATAAGCACGGCGTCCGCTATCCCCAGTGCCAGGGCGCCTTCGCTGCCTCCCTCGCCTATTATCACCGAGATTATTGGTATAGGCACCTCGGCCATACGGGACAGAGTGGTGGCGATGGCGTTGCCTACGCCCTGCTCTTCGGACTCCAAGCCGGGATGTGCCCCCTGGGTGTCTATCAGAGTTATGACCGGCAGCTTAAACCGAGCGGCCAGGTCAATGAGGCGACGCGCTTTGCGGAACCCCTCAGGATAAGTATGGTACATACCTCCCGTATCACACATCTCCCGTTCCTGACCTATAATCACTATTCTCTCGCCGTTCAGATAGCCCAAGCCACCCACTATGGACCTGTCATCGCCGCTTACACGGTCGCCTTTAAGCTCGATAAATCCCTCGACAACTGAGCGTATGTATGTGAGAGATGAAGGGCGATCGGGGTGCTTTGCAATCTCCATAGCTTGCTCCGCTTCGGTGCCCGTATCCGCGTCGATGGCGGCGGTCAGCTTTACGCTACGTTTGCCGTCTGTGCGAGAGTTGCGCTGTGGGCCAAGTATATCCAGGACAATACTCAGCTTTTCCCTCAGGTCCTCCCGGTCCACCACGTTATCCAGTAGGCCGTGGTCCAGGTGGGCCTCGGCTGTGTGGGCGTCCAGTGGCAGGGGCCTCCTCGATGCCTCCCTAAGAGTTTTCATTGGGGCAAGGCCGATAAGAGAGCCGGGTTCAGCAAAGATAAGGTCAGCCAGATTGGCAAAGCTGGCATAAGCCTGGCCGGTTGTCGGGTTTGAAAGCACCACTATGAAGGGAACTTGCTTCCCCCTTAGCCGGTTGGCCGCCGTCACGGTCTTAGCCATCTGCATGAGTGAGAGGACTCCTTCCTGTATCCGAGCGCCGCCTCCGCTGACCAATGCCACAAGGGGGTACTCCCGCTTGGCAGCCGACTCAAAGGCAAGAGCCACCTTTTCTCCAACAACGCTGCTCATGCTGCCACCCATGAAGCCGAAGTCCAACACCACCATCATCGCATGGCTGTCGGCGATGGTGCATCCACCGGTAATGGCGGCTTCCGTAAGGCCCGTTCTCGTTTGAGCTTGGGAAAGACGGTTGGTATAGGAACCACGACCGGAGAAGGACAATGGGTAAAGGGATGCGATAGACCTGTTGGTTTCCCTGAAGCTCCCTTTGTTCACCAGCAACTCGATACGCTCTCGCGCGGTGAGGCTGTAGTGAAACCGGCAGTAAGGACATAGGCGATATTTCAGGTACAGGGGTGCCTCGCTGATAACCTCTTCACATACGAGACAATGGTCTCGTAGCACGGACAAATAGCTACGGTCAAGGGTAGTACCCCTTCGCAGAAGGTGTACAAGGTAATCGGACAGATTTCTCACGGAGGCTCCTCATGATTAGATCAACATTCAACGGAAGCCTGTGTCAAAGACCTCACCAGCTTTAATGCCTCGTATACCAATGGTACAACGAAAACCTTGGAAAGGGAAGGGAGTAAAGTACCCCGGTAGGGCAACCCAAACCACCTTCCCCAATCAGGCAGGCTTCATGCCCGGGCATGTGCGGCAGGAACGAGCCCTTCATCCTCCAACTGCTTCATCAGCTTCGTGGCTTTGGCGTGTCCTACCTGGAGCCGCCGCTGGAGCACGGAGGGAGAGAGGTTCTGATACCTCCCGGCAAGCTCACGGGCCTTGTCCAAGACATCATCCTCATCGTCGTCGTCTCTTCCGTCAGAGCCGACATTGGAGGGAACACTATCGTCCAGGGGTATCTCCGGCAACGGGGGACCGGACTGAAGCTTCCAGAACTCCACCAGTTTTTCTATCTCACTGTCATCCAGGAAGGTGCCCTGGACTCGTTGGGGCTTGGGAGAGTCGGAGTTTTGGAGAAGCATGTCTCCTTTGCCCAGCAGCTTCTCCGCTCCCACCGCATCGAGAATTACCCTGGAATCTACCTGGGATGCCACTGCGAAGGCTATTCTGGAGGGTACGTTGGCTTTCAACAGACCCGTGACCACATTCACCGAGGGGCGTTGGGTCGCCAGGATGAGGTGTATCCCAGTTGCCCTGCCCAGCTGCGCCAGTCGCACCAAGCCCTGTTCCACTTCGTAGGAGGCGGCCATCATCAGGTCAGCCAACTCATCAATGATAATAACCAGGAATGGCATATCAACTTTGGACTTTTTGTTGTACCCTTCCAGGTTCCTTACGCCTATCTCCTCCATCAGCTTGTAGCGGCGGAGCATCTCGTTTTGCATGGCCCGCAGGACCACCAGCACCTCGTCCGTATCCACAATCACCGGGGCAACCAGGTGGGGTATCCCGTTAAAAGGCGTAAGCTCTACCCTCTTGGGGTCCACCATAACCATACGGAGCCTGTCGGGCGGGTTGGTCAAGAGCAGAGATGAAACAATGGTATTTATACACACGCTCTTTCCGCTGCCGGTGGCCCCGGCGATAAGAAGGTGTGGCAGGCCGCTTAGGTCTGCAACTATTGGTTCCCCCCCCGTATCCTCACCCAGGGCGACGGGCAGCTTGTTCTTGGCTGCGATTTTCTGGAAGGCCGAGCTCTCCACAACTGACCTGAGTACAACCTGGCGGGGAAATGGGTTCGGAACCTCAAGCCCTACCAGGGCCTCCCCGGGCACCGGGGCCTCAAGCCGTAGATAGGGAGTCTTAAGGGCAAGGGCCAAATCTTTCTCTCTAACCAGTATACTTTGGACTTTCACCCGGCTCATTTCCACCTGGGGCGCATCGCCGCCAGGCTTGGATTTAGGGGGCTTGGAGTCTCGATACTGTCTCATCCAGCCCGGCACCAGACCAAATCTGATTATCCTTGGTCCGGTCCGAACATCCTCCACCACAACATCCACCCGGTGGTCGGCCAGGGTACTCTCAATATGCTGGGCCATCTGCTGGAGGACTGCCTGGGAGACCGGACGGCTCTCTCCCTTGTTAAGGAGCTCAGTAGATGGCAGCTGCCAGCCGGAAGCCGGAACCTTTTGCCGGGGGGTGGGAGACTCTTGAGAGGCGGTATCAACAGCATGGGCAGGTTCGGGCTCGGGGTTCGACCCACCAAAGAGCGCCCTCCGGACCATCCTGAAGGGTGCGGATACTTTACCCATGACCCTAACGATTCTGTTTCCCTTCTGTTGTTCGTAGTCACGCTTCGTCACGATGCTCTTTATAGAGCTGGCAAGGCGAAGTGTCAGGCGTTTTAACACGGGGGCTGAAGTGCGTAGGAATTTCTCCCCACTGAGCAGGTAGACCGGCCCCACTCGTCGTGGGAAGATGATTAGAGGGGTCAGGAACATAAGAACGGCTACCTTGAGTGCGCCGAGGGCAAGGGGTGAGCCACCCAGGTATTGCCCCCAGTGACCACCAAGGGATACGTCCCCCAATACGCCGTCTGATGCGGGAATCATGGACACTATGCCCAGGGCGATGGACACCAGCAGGGCCGACGCCAGCCACGCTCTCCAGTAGCTTCTGACCCAAGCGGTGAAATTATAGCGTATGGCCAGGGCGAAACCGACTACCAATAGGGCCACCGGAATCAGTCCATAGCCCAGGGAGTCCAACCCATAGTCCAAAGAGTCCAACACACGGTGACGCACGGCGGGGGAGATAATTGAGGCGATTAGGAGCGCTAGGGATAATACCAGCGGCAGAGTAGCCCAGACTAACAGGAAAAGGGCCTGGGCCTGCCTTGCGCCGGGCAAAAGGGTGGCAAGGGCACTACTGCCGGATCGCCCTCCCCGGCGGGCGGAGGATTTGCGGGCTTTCGCCGTTTTCGTTAGTGGCACTACACCTCCAATGTTGATGTCATTATCATAGGCCGACGGCCCGTTTCCTTAATGAGGAGCTTGCTCACCGTGTCCTTTACCAGGGCATCAATGGCGCTCCATTCAATTGGATGTTGACGGGTATGGTCCAAGGACTCTGCCAAAGACTCTGATATTTTCTGGAACAATTCCGACATATCTTCCCGGTCCATGAAGCCCCTGGAGGTAACTTGAGGCGCTCTTGCAAGTGTGCCGGCATCTTTATTCAGGGCTATTGACACCATCAAAACACCCTCTCTGGAGAGCGCTCGCCTGTCTCTCAAGATTGAGCTTTTGGAATCTATGATGCTATGGCCGTCCACATACACGTGGCCCGCTGAAATCTTGTCAACGACGTCTCCGCCGTCCTGGGTGAGCTCCAGAATATCACCGTCTTCCAGAACGAAAATACCCGATTCAGGCACGCCCATCGTCTGGGCCAGACCCGCGTGGGCCACCATGTGGTGGTACTCGCCGTGAACGGGCACAAAGAACCGTGGGTTCGTGAGACTAAGCATCATCTTCAACTCTTCCCGGCTGGCGTGGCCATGGACGTGCACCATAGCTATCCTGTCGAAGAGTACCTTGGCCCCCTGGCGGAAGAGATTGTCTATGGTCTTGGTAATGGTTGTTTCGTTCCCGGGGATGGGGCTTGCGGATATGATTACCGTGTCCCCCGGCGTGACCTGTATATCTCGGTGGTCACGGTTTGCGATGCGTACAAGGGCTGACGTAGGCTCTCCCTGACTCCCGGTAGTAACCAGTACCACCCGGTCGGAAGCAAGATGTCTGGTCTCTCCCAATGGAAGGAGCACGCCGGGAGGAGGTGAAAGGTATCCCATCTCAATGCTCATTTTCACGTTCTCTACCATGCTCCGCCCAACGATGCCCACTTTCCTGTTGTGCTTAGCAGCAGCATCAATCACCTGTTGAATCCGAGAGATGAGGGAAGCGAATGTGGCTACCAGTACCCGTCCCGGGGCCTCTCCAATAGCCCTGTCCAACGCATCGCCAACCACTCGCTCCGATGGGGTGAAGCCGGGCAACTCGGCATAGGTGGAATCGGAGAGGAGCAACAGCACTCCGCGGGAGCCATAAGAGGCAAGCTGCATCAGGTCGGTGGGCTTGCCATCCACAGGGGTATAGTCTATTTTGAAGTCACCGGTGTGAACAACCAGCCCCACGGGAGTGTCTATGGCCAAGCCCATAGCATCGGGTATGCTGTGGCAAACCGGAAAGAACTCCACCCGAAATTTGCCAAGTCTTATTGACTTGCCAGGCTCAACGATTTCCAGTTTTGTTCCCCGAAGCCCTCGGCGCTCCTTGAGCTTTACGGATATGAGTCCGTGGGCCAGCTTGGGCGCGTAAACGGGAACCGGAAGCCTGGGCAGTACGTGGGGCAAGGCTCCGGTATGGTCCTCGTGGCCGTGGGTTATGAGGATACCTTTGACGCGTTCCCGTCGCTCTACCAGGTAGGATATATCAGGGATTACAAGGTCGACCCCCGGCATATCCTCCTCCGGGAACAGGACTCCACAATCTATAACGATGATGTCCCGGTCATACTCCAGGGCCATCATGTTTTTGCCTACCTCCCCCAGTCCACCCAGGGGAATTACTCTCAGTGGGGTTTTTGGCATAGTGGCTATCACCTAGAACATAGATAGCTGTTGAGGTTGATCGGGAGAGGTGAAGTCGCCGTGGTCTCCGCCTACAATGTCCGCAGTCTCTTCCTTAGCCTGGCTGATGGCAAGCTTGAGGACATCAGGAATAGCTTTGAAATCGTCCTCTATGGTCTTCCTCAACTCCTGTCTGTGAAGGGCGGCGGCGGGGTGCATTATAGGGTATATGGTCAGATTGCCAACCTTACGTGCATTCCCCCTGGCCCTGCTGATGCTCTCCTTGGGGAAATACCTAGCCATGGAAAAGCGGCCCAGTGTAACCACCAGTTTCGGCTTTAACAGCTCTATCTGTCTGTCCAGATATTTGCTACACGTGGCTATCTCGGCTGGCAGTGGGTCGCGATTGTTGCTGGGCCGGCATTTCACCATGTTGGCTATGAAAACGTCCTCTCTCTTGAGTCCGATAGAGGTCAGAAGCTCTTCCAGGAACTTTCCGGCCGGCCCTACAAAGGGCCTTCCCTGGCGGTCCTCCTGATAACCCGGACCCTCCCCTATGAACATGATTTCAGCATCGGCAGGTCCCTCTCCGGGGACGGCATTGGTGCGGCTGCCGCTCAGAGGGCAATCGGTGCAGGCGTGGACTTGCCGGGCTATGTCCTCAAGGCTATTCATATCAGACATGTTTACACTTCTGCTTTGCTGTACCGTTCATCTTCAAGTGACAAAAGGTTATGGGAGATTCGCGGTCTGTACTTCTATACTAATCCGGACAGGTAGAAGGAATCTACTTCATTTGGCCTGGAATGGGCTTTGCCGCAAGCCTGAGTCGAACGACCTAGTCTGCGCTACTTATCCGGGATAGGAGTGGAGCGTCCTAACTATCCTGAATCCCATGCTGCTTCAGATAGTCAATCGCATCCTGAAGGGTCATAATTTGCCCGGCGTCTTCGTCGGAAATCTCGATTTTGTTCTCGTCGCTGGAGAACTCCTCCTCAAAGGCCATGATAAGCTCTGCTAAGTCCAGGGAATCCGCGTCCAGGTCATCTATGAAAGAGGCGCTGGGCACAACGGCTTCCTCATCTACATCCAGTTTGTCCGCCACAATCACTTTCATTCGTTCGTAAACTGTTGGCATGGCCTCACTTTCCTTCCTGACTGATATTGTCTTCGGAGATTATGCTCATCTCCGCCGGGCTAGTGGAGATAGCTTCAACCCATCCCCTCCCACCAATGTCAAGCTCGTCCACCGCAGAACCCAGGACTCCGTTCACAAACCTCGGCGAACTCCCGCTACCGAAGGTCTTGGCCAACTCAACAGCCTCATTGATCGCTACCTTGCGAGGTATTCCACTGCTAAAGTGAATCTCGAAGAGGGCTAGTCGAAGAATATTCCGGTCCACTACGGGGAGCTGCTTTACCGGCCATGCTGGCGCATATTTGTGAATGAACTCGTCAATCTCGTCTCGCTGGTCAACTACTCCCTGTATAAGCTCCAGGGTATAGGCCGAGGAGTCTTCCGGTAACTCGGACTCTACTTTGAGCCTTTCAAAGGAGGCGCTCACGGGATGGCTGGCCAAGTCCACTTCGTACAGGACCTGAAGGGCCAAGACCCGTGCCTTTCTTCTGGAATAGGCAGACTTTCCTCTTACCATTGGTCTATAGCTAGAATTTCTCAAGTGTTGCCAGAGGATACCCTGTCAGTCCTCCTCTAGCGCCGGCTTCCGCCACTTTCCTGGCGGAGGCCAAATCTGCCACATTCATGACCTCTACGTGCCTATCCTGATATGCGGGAGTAGAACCTATTCTTTTTATCAAGCTTGCCAGGACCTTACCCGGGCCGAACTCGATGAAGCTGGAAACGCCTAAGTCTATCATGCAGCTGACCGACTTTTTCCATTGGACACAGCTACAAAGCTGGGTCAGAAGCTCGCCCTTGACCTCTTCAGCCGTGGTCAGTGGCATGAACGTAGAGTTGGCAACAATAGGGGTGACCGGGTCCTGAAATGTTATGTCCTCAATGGCAGCAATCAGGCCCTGCCGGGCCGGGGACATCAGAGAGGAGTGAAAAGCGCCGCTCACGGCCAGTGGTATGGCCTTCCTCGCCCCGCGAATGGAGGCCATGTCTACGGCGCGGGCCACACATACCCGATCGCCGCTTATCACTATCTGGTCGCCTCCATTGATGTTGGCTACTTCGGCATTCGTCTCCAGACATATTTCCTCTACGGTAATCTCGTCCAGTCCAATGATAGCAGCCATGCTGCCAGGGTGCTTTTCCGATGCTTCTTGCATGAGCCTTCCTCGCTCACGCACCAGCCGCATACCGTCGGCCAGGTCAAGAGCGCCGGAAACCACCAAAGAAGTATACTCACCGAGGCTGTGTCCTGCCAGGGCAACCGGTTGGACCGTGTCCACCTGATGTAACTCTTTAAGGGCCTCAAGACAAACGAGGCTGGTTGCCATTATAGCGGGCTGGGAATTTACGGTCTGCTCGAGCTCCTTCTCAGGTCCCTCGAACATCAACTTGGTCAGTGGGAAAGCCAGTATGTCGTCTATTTCGTCATATAGCTCTTGTGCAGCTTTCGAAGAGCGATAAAGCTCTAGTCCCATGCCCACGGACTGGGCACCCTGGCCTGGAAAAACGTATGCTGTTTTGGGAGACCTCTGCGCTTCCGTATCCGCCTCCATACTTGGACTTGTTTGCTACTAAATAAACTAAAAAACAGATTAGTGCGTAATACGAGTACAAATTGGCCTATGGTCTACCTTTCTTTATCCGGCCAATCACCTCCTTTCTCCACATTGGAGCTTTCCGAATACGGGCAAGACCCGCACGCCGTACCTATTCTCCTTGAGTGCCCATCACTTGCCGCCCCTTATAGTACCCACAACTGGGGCAGGCCCTGTGGGGCAGTTTGGCGTTACGACAGTTGGGACATCGTGACGGATATAGCGGGCTTAGCTTGTAGTGGGCCATCCTTTTCCCTTGTCGCGACTTGGTTAGCTTTTTTACGGGTAATGCGCCCATAGTATACCTCTTTTGCTTTTCAGGAAGTCCAGTTTCAGCCTATACCTTGTTCTTTCAGTTCCAGCAGAGTAGCCCACCTGGGGTCTGGAGTCTCTTCCTCACAGGAACAGAGGCCGCTATTTCTATCAGTCCCACAAATTTGGCATAGCCCCAGGCAGTCGTCGTGGCACAGGGGTTTCATTGGCTGATTGGTTATCGCGTACTGCCGTAGCGCCTCCGTCAGGTCCAGTGTATGACGCTGGTCAATGGTAAAGGAACCCTCTTCCCTCTCGGGGACGTGCAACGATTGCCCTGTGTGTATATCCACAGTAGGAAGGTATTCTTCTTGTATGAGTACCTTCACGGGGCACGGGAAGATTCTGAGACAACGGCCACAGGCCACTGATACCTTCATCCCCACTTTGGCATTCACCCATACGCCTTTGTCGGTACGCATCAACGAAAGCTGACCTTGGGGGGATGTAAAGGCGTCGCCGTCATCAGCGTGGACAGGCTCACTGATCCCGTATGTGCGGGTGGAGCCCACCGACTCTTTAAGGAGTCGAGCTACGTTATAGTGCATAAGACAGAAATCTCTGATTCGTCAATCTAGGTGGTAATTATAAGAGGTGTCCTAGGCAGTCTGTCAAGTATCAGTACCTTCTACTAGAAGTAATTCCATATATTGTGGCCGGATTGCTGAGGGTATCACAAAGTGCTCAGACGCCGGTCTCCCGCTTTTTCATAGCCTCCTGAATGAACTTCACAATATCTTGGGTGGACGTGCCGGGGCCAAACACTGTTTTAACACCCATCTGAAGCAAGGGGTCCCGGTCCTCCTCCGGTATGATTCCCCCCGCCACTACTGTCACGTCATCCATACCCTTCTCGCGCAGGTGTGCCATTATTGCAGGGAAAATCTCAAGGTGGGCGCCGGAGAGTATGCTGAGCCCTATTACGTCCACGTCCTCCTGAGATGCCGCCTCCACAATCATTTGTGGGGTCTGGCGTATGCCGGTATATATTACCTCCATCCCGGCATCTCTCAAGGCCCTTGCCACTACCTTCGCCCCCCGGTCATGTCCGTCAAGGCCCGGTTTGGCTACAAGGACCCGTATCTTGGTGCTTTCCTGCGCCATAAATTGATCACCTCAAGCCGGGTTTTCTTCAGAGAATATCATACCACCCTTGCACCTTACGGCATAGCCTTTCAGATTAATCTAGGGTGTTTGGACTAGCTCGGTCAGTATACCGTGTACCGACCTTGGGTGAATGAAGGCGATAATCCCCGACAGCCCTTCTCTGGGTTCCCGGTCTATCAGCTCTATCCCTCTGTCGCCCAGGTTCTCCAGCTTTTCAGCCACGTTATCTACGTGGAAGGCCAGATGGTGCAGTCCTTCTCCGCGGCGCTCCAGGAAACGGCCCACCGGACTCTCGGCTGACAGAGGCTGAAGCAGCTCCAAACGTGTCTGGCCTACAAGCAAAAGGGTTGCCCTAACGCCCTGGTCGGGTAGCTCCTTGATTTCCCCCGGTTGTATCTGAAAAACATCCCGGAAGAGCTTGATTGCCGCATCGAGGTCTTTGACCGCCGCTCCTACGTGGTCTACGTATTGGACTGTACAGATGTCGTTCACTTTTCTTTTACCTCCCCCTGGGGGTCAAACTCAGATGAGTCCCGCCTACAACGGGTACTGGGTAAGGAGTTGCCGGGCGATTATCAGACGTTGCACCTCCGAAGTGCCCTCGTATATGGTGGTGACCCTGGCATCCCGGAAGAGTCGCTCGACCGGAGAGTCCTTAAAGTAGCCGTAGCCACCGTAGACTTGAACGGCATTGGACGTGGCCCGCACTGCCGTCTCAGAGGCCAGGAGTTTGGCCATTGATGCTTCGTCTATGAAAGGAAGGTCATTATCCTTGAGGGTGGCGGCGTGCATCGTGGCTACTCTGGACGCATAAACTTCCGTTGCCATGTCGGCCAGCATAAACTGTATGGCCTGGTGCTGGGCGATGGGCCGGCCAAAGGACTGACGCTGTTGAGCATATCTCACCGCCGCTTCCAGGGCCGCCTGGCCTATTCCCACGCACTGAGCAGCAATGATAATACGGCTGGAGTCCAGTATCTCCATAGCGTATCGGAAGCCCCGCATTTCTTCGCCCAGACGATTCTCCTCGGGCACCGGAGTGTTCTGGAAAGTCAACTCTGTGGTACTGGAACCCCTCATGCCCATCTTACCGTGCTGCTTATACGCATCAAATCCGGGCGCGCCCTTTTCTAGGACGAATGCGCTGACGCCTCGAGAGCCTTGACTCTTGTCCTGGGTAGCGAAGACTACGATGTACTCCGCCACGTCGCCGTTGGTGATGAAAATCTTGCTGCCGTTGAGGTAATAAGCGCCATCACGGTGCATGGCTGTGGTCTGGAGGGAGGCTGCATCGGAGCCGCCGCCCGGCTCGGTAAGTGCCCAGGCAGCCATCTTCTTCCCCTGCGCCAAGGGTGGGACAAACTTTAGCTTCTGCTCCTCGTTGCCATACTGGTAGATGGTATGGGTGCCCAGGGACATGTGGGCGACGAGGGTCACGCTGGTGGCGGCATCTCCCCGCGCCACCTCCTCCTCAGCGATGGCCATCTGCCGGTAGCCACCACCGCTGCCACCGTAGGCAGGGTCTATACCGATGCCGGTGAGACCCAGGTCAGCCATCCCCTTCCAGTTCTCCCACGAGAACTCTTCCTTCTCGTCCAACTCTCTGGCACGGGGCGCAAGCTCCCGGTCAGCGAACTCCCGCACCGCCGTCTGTAGCATCCGTTCTTCTTCTGTGAGTAGTAGGTCCGCCATGATGTTACCTCCCATTGCAATCTACAACTACGAACGTCTCACAATGAGTTATCTAGAACGCCATAAATTCCCTCTGTTCCCCGAAGATGTCCCTGAAGACGCCGCATATCTCTCCCAGGGTACAGTAGTTTTCTACACACTCCAGAATCACCGGCACGGTGTTATCGTCACTGCGGGCCACCTCCGCCAGGTTTGCCAGGGACTTCTGGACCACCGCGTTGTCCCGGTCCTGGCGAAGCTGCCGGAGGCGCTCTATCTGGTGACGGGCTAGCTCCGGGTCCACTTTCAGCAACCCACCGATGGGGGGGGTCTCACTGACGTAGCGGTTGACTCCCACAATTATCCGCTTGTCCTTCTCCACGTCCCCCTGGTGCTTGTAGGCGGAATCGTGTATCTCCCGTATTTGATAGCCCTGCTCCAAGGCGACAATTGCGCCCCCTATGTCGTCAATTTTCTCGATATAGTGGAAGGCCTCTTCCTCCAGGCGGTTGGTGAGGCTTTCTACATAATATGACCCCCCCATGGGGTCCACCACGTCGGCCACCCCGTTCTCGTGGGCAAGTATTTGTTGGGTGCGCAGGGAGAGCTGCACCGACTCTTCAGTAGGAAGGGCCAGGGCCTCGTCTCGTGAATTAACGTGTAACGACTGGGTGCCCCCTAGGACCGCCGCCAGGGCCTGGACAGTAGAGCGAATGAGGTTGTTGTCGGGCTGCTGGGCCGTGAGAGTCACACCGGCGGTCTGAGTATGGAAGCGGAGCATCCAAGACCGTGGATTCTTCGCCCCAAACCGCTCACGCATGATATTGGCCCAGATGCGGCGGGCTGCGCGAAACTTGGCGACCTCCTCGAAGAGATTGTTCTGGGCCACAAAGAAGAAGGAGAGACGTCCCGCAAAATCATCCACGTCGAGGCCCGCATCCACCGCTGCCTGGACGTAGGCTATGGCGTTAGCAAAGGTGAAAGCCAGCTCCTGCACGGCAGTTGCGCCTGCCTCCCGCATGTGGTAGCCGCTGATGCTGATGGTGTTCCACCGGGGTACTTCCTGGGCACAATACTTGAACACATCCACAATCAGACGCATGGATGGCCGAGGTGGGTAGGCATAGGTGCCACGGGCGATGTATTCCTTGAGGATGTCGTTCTGAATAGTGCCGTTGAGTCCGTCGGGTGTCACACCTTGCTTTTTACCTACGGCAATGTAAAGGCACAGGAGGATAGATGCCGTGGCGTTGATGGTCATGGAGGTGCTCACCTTGTCCAGGGGTATGCCGTCCAGGAGAGCTTCCATGTCACGAAGGCTGCTTATGGGGACACCAACCTTGCCGACCTCTCCCTGGGCGAGGGGATGGTCCGAATCATAACCTATCTGGGTGGGCAGGTCGAAGGCGACGGAGAGACCCGTCTGGCCCTGCTCCAGGAGGTAATGATAGCGACGGTTGGACTCCTCGGCGGTAGCGTACCCCGAATACTGGCGCATGGTCCACATTCGCCCCCGGTACATATTGGGCTGTACTCCGCGGGTGAAGGGGTACTCGCCGGGGTAACCCAGGTCTCTGTCGTAGTCGAAACCTGATGAGTCCGGGGCCGGAGGAAAGTAGATAGTGTCCTGTTCGATACCCGATTCGGTACGGAACCGGTCTTCTCGCTCAGGGTACCGCTTAACGACAGGAGCCAGGGTATTCTCCTGCCACTCCTCCTTGCTATGGCTGGTCATAAGGGGCCTCCTTTGGCGTATAGGGCTGCCATTCGCTTTCAGTAACCTTGTTATAGATAGGGCCCGGCTAACCCCATTATAACCCTTGTACCCTGCCGGAGAAAGGGAGCTATCTGCCACCGGGCAAAAGTCTCCCCCACCACGATGAGGTTGAGCGGATGACGAGAAGGCTATACACCTGAGGGATTATGGCCCAGCAGGGTTACTATCCGAGGGATTAAAGACTAAGATAGAGGTCTGCTCCGTGGGCAACTCTCCGGCGTGGGCGGCGACTATTCAGCAGGAGCGGGCGTCGCTATGAGAGAGAGGGCCAGTGTCTGAGCTACCCTCCCTGCCACCTCGCCCACCGGCACCAGCGTCGCCTCCTTGTCCCACCGCGCTTTTAGCTCCACGGAGTCCTGCCGGATGTTGCGTGGGCTAACCACCAGGCGCACCGGCAGACCCAGCAGGTCGGCATCGTTGAATTTTACACCGGCGGCCTCCTCACGGCGGTCGTCGTACAGGGTCTCAATGCCCTCTTGCCAGAGATGTTGGTAGAGCTCGTCAGCGGCCCGGGCTACCTCGGAATCCGCCATATTGAGACCTACCAGGTGTACCTGGTAGGGAGCTATGGGTGTGGGAAATGTGATGCCCCGGTCGTCATGGTTCTGCTCGATGGCGGCGGCCAGGAGCCTCCCGACTCCAATGCCGTAGCATCCCATTATGATGGGGTGTTGCCGTCCTTCGCTGTCCAGAAAGTATGCTCCCAGGGTCTCACTGAAGAATGTGCCCAGCTTGAAGATATGGCCCACCTCAACACCACGAGTAGCCTCCAAGGGAGTCCCACAACGGATGCAGCCATGCCCCTTCCGGGCTAGGGCAATGTCCGTCAGGATGTCCACCTGAAAATCCCTGGGATAGTTGGCATTGATAATGTGAGTATCCGGCCTGTTGGCTCCCACGGCGAAGTTGGTGCCCGATTTAATGGACTCATCAGCAACCTGCTTTACGTTGCCCAGACCTATCGGCGAAGCAGAGCCGGCCACCAGTCCTGCCGCCCCTACCTCCTCCTCGCTGGCCAGCCGCAGGTCATGGCAGTGGAGGGCATTCTTCAGCTTGACCTCGTTCACGTCCAGGTCGCCGCGAATGGTGGCAAAGACTACATTTCCATCAGCGGAGTAGAAGACGGCTTTAAGGGTATTGCTCTCGGGGATTCCCAGATATTCGGATAGCCCGGCTATGGTCTTGACTCCGGGACTGGAGATTTCCTCCATCGGTAGTAGGGGGCCTATCTGCGTGGGGGACACGACTCCCTCAGCTTTCTCGGTATTGGCGGCGTAGCCACATTTAGGACAGGTCAAGACGGTGTCCTCACCGCTGGGGGTGGGCAAGATGAACTCGTGGGAGTCCTTGCCACCGATGGCCCCACTGTCGGCCTCTACCATCAGCGCGGGCAGGCCACACCGCTTGTAGATATTTCTGTATGCCTGGGCCATAGCCTGGTAGCTATTCTCAAGGCTCTCCTCGTCGGCGTCGAAGCTGTAGGCATCCTTCATGTCGAACTCACGGACTCGAATGAGTCCGGCCCGTGGCCGGGGTTCGTCCCGGAACTTGGTCTGTATCTGGTACAGGATAGCCGGCAGGTCCCGGTAGCTCTGCACGTTGGCTCGGACTATGCTGGCTACGACCTCTTCATGGGTCGGTGCCAGTACCATAGTTCGTCCACGGCGATCCTCAAGGGTAAACAGGTTGTCCCCAAAGGCGGAGCGGCGGTCTGTCTCTTCCCATAGCTCCACCGGCTGGAGGACGGACATCCGGATTTCCTGGCCTCCGGCGGCATCTATCTCCTGCCGGATGATGTTCTCAATCTTGCGCAGTGAGCGCCATGCCAGGGGGAGGTAGCTGTAGACGCCCGAGGCCACCTGATAGACCATGCCCGCCTTTAGCATTAGACGGTGGCTGGCAGTCTCGGCCTCGGTGGGCTCGGTACGCATAGTCTTGGAGATGAGCTTAGAGAATTTCATGGACACTACTCCGGTTACGGATAGGTTGGCACCAGTATAGCTGGAAATCGCTCCGAGGGTAAATGTCATCGGAAGGGTACGATGTTAGGCAAGAATTCCAAGTCGTGACAATTCTTGTGTTGGGTCGAACTCAGGGCCTCCATGCACGAGTGTAGCGGCAAACGAAACATCCGTAGCAACGGTCCAAGCGTCGCAAACCGGCATGGGATAGTCGGCCTTCGGGCCGCCGGCAGCCGTTAGAATATTCTCGTCTGTGCCAATACGCTAAAAAGGAATGCCCTATGTGGACAATATAAATTTCCTTCGTCTTATCTTCATCAGTTTAGGGAATGCAGCAGAGCGTTTGTCATATTATTGACCTAGCTATCGCCTGCCGCCGCCGCGACTGCTTCCACTTCTTCCATGAGGGCGGACAGCATCTCGTCTGCGGAGACTACCCTGGCTTTCCGGCCCTTGCGAAAGATGACGGCGCGGCCCGCACCGGCTGCTATGCCCACGTCGGCGTCCTTGGCCTCCCCGGGGCCGTTGACCTCACAGCCCATCACGGCCACCTTGACGTTCTTGTCAATCTTCTTCAGCATCTCGTCCACGGTATTGGCCAGCTTTATCACGTCCACGTCAGCCCGCCCACAGCTGGGGCAGGCCACCAGCGTGGTCCCCTTCTGGCGTAAATTCAGAGACTTGAGGATTTCGTAGCCGGCCATTACCTCTTCCGTGGAGTCGCCGCTGAGGGAGACTCGTATGGTGTCACCGATACCCTCGTAGAGGAGCATACCCAGACCTATAGCGCTCCTGATGGAGCCTGACTTTACGGTGCCTGCCTCGGTAATACCCAGATGTAGTGGATAGGGAACCATGTCGGCGATACGTTGATAGGCTTCCACCGTCGTTGGGACGTCGAAAGCTTTGAGTGATATTTTAATAAGATCGAAGTCCAGGGCCTCAAGGACGCTTATCTCCCATAAGGCCGTAGCGACCATGTGGTCAACGATGCTATATTCCTCTCCGGTAGCTTCCCCGGCTTTGGGAAGCTTGTTCACCATATCCATGTGCCTGGAGAATCCTCGGGTCTTGCCTATGCCGCCGACGGGCGGGAGGCTGCCAAAGTTGACACCTATGCGGATTGGTATTCCGCGCTCTTTGGCGGCCTCCACTACCAGCTTCACCTTCTCTTCGTCACGTATATTGCCAGGGTTGAGCCTCAGCATATCCACTCCGCCCTTGATGCACTCCAGGGCGATTTGATAGTGGAAGTGGATGTCAGCCACCAGGGGAATATTTATCTGCTTCTTGATTTCAGGGATGGCTTTGGCCGCTTCCATATCCGGGACCGCCGACCTGATGATGTCACATCCCACCTCCTCCAGCTCCCTTATCTGGCGTACGGTGGCCGCCACGTCCCTGGTGTCGGTCTTGGTCATGGACTGGACGGTTACCGGCGCGTCCCCACCTACCTTGACATCTCCCACGTATATCGGTTTGGTGACCCGACGATTGTTCATGTTAAATACTCCTGTTACCGGATATGCGGTCTTCTCGACCGTGGAGTCTACCAGGTCAAAGCATAGACTTTCATCCTGGCCTCTTATCGCAGCAGACTGCCGCCGTTCACGATTCGGGCAATGTCATTGTAGGTCAGGGGACCCAATACCAGAACTATGAGGGCCACAAACCCTGCAAAGTGAACGAGGCCCTCCTTCTCCGGAGGGATACGCTTGCCCCGGCGCACCCACTCCAAGAGCACGAACAAGAGCCGTCCCCCATCCAGCGCGGGTATAGGCAGGATGTTGAAGATTGCCAGGCTTATGCTGAACATGGCAGCCAGCGGCACGAGGGAAATTATACCCGCTTCCCTCGTCACTTCACCCGTAGTTTGGGCGATACCCACCGGCCCGGCGAATGGGGTTGGACCATCATCTACCAGCCAGTCGGTGATGGCGTCTTTCAAAAGCCCGGGAACCGACCAGGTAAGCTCGACGCCTCTGAACAACGCGTCCCAGGGGGACCGGGTAGGCGACGTGCGCTGGACGCCCCCAATCTCCACGCCTATCCCCGTAGCTCCCTCTCCTTCGGGAGGTTCCACCCGTGGTGCCAGGTACACCCTTTGCTCTATGCCGTCTCTCTTAATTAGCCACTCAATCTCTTCTCCTTGGGCGGAAGCTATCAGGCCGGCGAGCTCCTCAAAGGTTTTCACGGGTTCGCCACTCACCTCAAGTAGGGCATCTCCCGGAAGCACACCCGCACGCTCTGCGGGAGAGCCTGGGGCGACCTGCCCTATGCGTATCTCATCGGTGGTAAACAAGAAAAGCCCGGTCAGAAGGACGATGGCCAGGACCAGGTTCATGAACACCCCTGCGACTAGTACGATTACGCGGGTGCCGATACCCTTTCCTGCGAGGCTTCGGGGATGGCTGTCGTCGTTTTCGCCCTCAAGCTTGACAAAGCCACCAATTGGCAGCAAGTTGATGGTGTAATCGGTCTCACCTTTGCGGAAGACCCTGACCACCTTGGGTGGAAATCCGAAGCCGAACTCGTTTACCTTTATCCCAAATGCCTTGGCGGCGGCGAAATGGCCGAACTCGTGTACTATTACCACCACCGCCATGACTCCCAGAAACTCCAGAACAGTAATCAAAACATCCATGCTGTACTGCTTCTCTCGTCAGGCGCTCCGCCTGACCATGGGATGGCCGGGCAACGCCTCGGCTACCTCCTGAGCCCGATTTCTAGCCCACCGGTCGGCTGCCAGAATTTCATCCAGGGATTCACCCGGCGATGACGTGTGGTCCCCCAGCACCCTGTCTATAGTCCGGTAGATGTCCATGAAGCCTATCCTTCCCTGGAGGAAGAGCTTCACGGCAACCTCATCGGCGGCGCTGAGCACGGCCGGATAGGTTCCGCTCTTTTTGCCCGCCTCCACCGCCATGTCAAAGCAGGGGTAGCGCTCGTGCTCAAGGGGCTGGAAGGTGAGGGAATGGGACAGTCCGGTGTCCAGCCGGGGTATTTGCCGGTTCTGGAGACGGGTGGGGTAAAAGAGCGAGTACTGTATGGGCAGACGCATATCCGGCGGGCCAAGCTGGGCCTTTACGGAGCCGTCGGCGAACTCCACCATTGAGTGGACAATGCTCTGAGGATGGACCACCACTTCTATTTTATCCCAGGGTACGTCGAAAAGCCAGTGCGCCTCTATCACCTCGAAGGCTTTATTCATCAGTGTAGCCGAGTCCACCGTTATCTTTCTGCCCATACTCCACGTTGGGTGATTCAGGGCTTCTTCCGGTGTAACCTTCTCCATGTCCTCTACAGGCGACGTTCGGAATGGGCCACCGGAGGCAGTTATAATGATGCGGCGTATTTCCTCATTCTCTCCCCGGAGGCACTGCCAGATGGCGCTTGGTTCGCTATCCACTGGAAGCAGGGTGCCGCCGCCCGGCCCGGCAAGGGACTTCACCAGACCTCCCGCCATTATGATAACTTCCTTGTTGGCCAGGGCGACGGGCTTTTTGTTCTCCAGGGCGCGAACAGTCGGCACCAGCCCGGCACTGCCGATAGTGGCAGCCATTATCAAATCTGCGTCGGGTTCGCACACCATCTCTTCCATAGGAGTGAACGTGATACCATTGGGTAGAAGCTCTCTGTGCCCCTCGGGTGCGCACCAGATAAGGCCAGGCCGGAACTCCTCGATCTGCTCTTTAAGAAGCTCCACGTTAAGTCCGGCGGCGAGTCCCACCACCTTGAACTCATCCGGGAACGCCCTGACTATATCGAGGGTCTGGCGACCTATGGACCCCGTTGAACCTAAGATTACAAGTCCCTTCATGGCTTTATCACCTCACAGGTTCGCTATGAACCTAGCCCGACGGCCTGAGTACCAGTGCAACAAGATAATACACTACCGGCAGGGTGAAGACAATTGAGTCGAGCCGGTCCAGGATTCCGCCATGCCCCGGAAGGAGGCTCCCTGCATCCTTGACACCCGAAATCCTCTTCAGCCGAGACTCAATCAGGTCTCCCATCTGGGACACAACGCCTATGGCGGCACCCATCAAGACCGATTGCCAGATAGGCACTGACAATTGCAATAGGACACCGATGGCAAGGGCAATGCCTACGGCCCAGGTGAATCCACCAATTGCTCCCTCCCAGGTCTTGTTCGGACTGATAGAAGGCGCCATCTGATGCCTTCCGAGGGTCCGTCCGGTGAAGATGGCCCCGGTGTCGGTGGCGAAGGTCACCAGCACGGCGAAGAGCAGCCAGTCTCGACCGTGGTTGGCGGCGCCATCTAACTCTCGCAACATCAGGCCATGCGCCAAGAGGAATCCAACGTACAGCGGCCCTCCTACGGCGTAGGCCCAGTTGACGAATGCTCCCCCGTGTCTGTGGTGGCTAATGATGAGCCAGGGAAGGCTTAAAATAACGCCGGCGCCCAGCAGTATATGTGGAGCATAATCGTACCGATGGTCCGTGAGTTGACCGGCGACGATAAACAGAACTGTCCATAGAGCACCCAGGGGCCGGATGACCGGAGGAAGCCCAGGGCCGGGTGCCATTCTGTAGAATTCCAGTAGCCCGAGAAGCGCCGCCGCCCCCACCAGTATGCTCAACCAGGGAAACCCTACCCAGATTGCACCAATGAGGATGGGTATGGCTACCAGGGCAGTAAGTATTCGCCTGACCAATTTCTAGCCTTCGCGCCCCGGCTCAGACTGAAGCGTCCTCTGGCTGGAGGGTCCCGAAGCGTCTCTGGCGGTGGCTAAAGGCGTCCATAGCCCTGTCTACGTCTGCCTCCCCCAGGTCCGGCCATAGTGTGGGCGTAGTGTAGTACTCGCTATAGGCTGATTGCCACAGGAGGAAGTTGCTCAGGCGTAGCTCGCCGCCGGTGCGTATTATGAGGTCAGGGTCCGGCAGGTGAGCAGTATACAGATACCGGCCAAAGAGGGCCTCATCCAGCTGCTCAGGTGGAACCCCCTCACAAACTATCTGCTTTACGGCTTCCAGGATTTCCGAGCGACCACCGTAGTCGAAGGCCACGCTCAGGGTGACACCCTCATTGGCCCGGGTTAGCTCCTGAGAGTAATTCACCGCATCCTGGAGGTCCTGGGTGAGGCGGTCCATCCTCCCCAGGTGGAGTATGCGCACGTCCCGCTCGTGGAGCGCTTGAGTCTCCTCGTAGATATACTCCTGGAGAATAGCCATTAAGCCCTCTACTTCCTCGACAGGACGGTACCAATTCTCGGTAGAGAAAGCGTAGATGGTGACATATTTGACACCATACTCTGACAGGGACTCCAGCACAGGGCGAATGTTGCCTACCCCCGCTCTATGACCTACCAGCCGAGGGAGGCCTTGCTGCTGCGCCCAACGCCCGTTTCCATCCATGATAATAGCCACGTGGATGGGAATTTGCGGGACATCATTCTTTGCGCTGGACTTGGGTCCACCCTTGAGTTGCATTTCTAGTCCAGATTAAGTTGCCCTAGACCTGCATAATCTCCGCTTCTTTTCCCGAGGAGACCTGGTCTATCAGGGTGATGCAAGCGTCTGTGGCCTTCTGAAGCCTATCCTGGGCACGGCGATTGTCGTCCTGGGAGAGGTATTTATTACGCTCCATGCTGCGCAACTGCTCCAGGGCATCTCTACGCACGTTACGCACGGCGACCTTTCCATCCTCAATCTTCTTCTTCAGCACCCGCACCATCTCTTTGCGACGCTCCTGGCTCAGAGGCGGGATTGGGACTCTGATGGTGTTCCCATCGTTGGAAGGATTGAATCCCATTTCAGATTTTTGAAGGCCCTTCTCGATGTCCTTCAAAGCTTGCCTGTCCCAGGGCTGGACCATTAATAGGCTGGCCTCCGGGGCCGATACGGCGGCAATCTGATTCAGGGGAGTAGGGACGCCGTAATAGTCTATCATCAGGTTTTCCAGCAGGGCAGGAGTAGCCCGACCTGTGCGGAGGGATGTCAGGTCCCTGTTCAAGACTTCAACCGATTTGCTCATTCTAGAGTCAACGTCAGATAGAACCTCATCTACAGTTTTGGTGTCATCTCCCTTTTGAGTTGCCATGTCTACACCCTCCCGGAGATAAGTGTGCCAACCGTCTCTCCCGAAAGTATACGTCGTATATTGCCCGGCTGGAAGAGGTCGAACACTATGATAGGCAACTTGTTTTCCATACACAGGGTGAGGGCTGTGGCATCCATCACTTCCAGACGCAAATTGAGTGCGTCGAGGTAGTCAAGACGGTCAAATCGCTGTGCTCCCGGATTCTTGTTAGGGTCGGAATTGTAGACGGCATCTACGTTATTCTTAGCCATCAGCAGCACGTCTGCCCCTATCTCAATGGCTCGCAGCGCAGCGGCCGTGTCTGTGGTCATGTAAGGGTTGCCAGTGCCCCCGGCAAAGAGGACCACCCGTCCCTTCTCCAGATGGCGGATGGCGCGCCGCCTGATGTAAAGCTCCGCCACAGCCTGTATCTGGATAGCCGTCTGGGTGCGTGTATCGAGGTCAATTTTCTCGAGAGCGTCCTGCAAAGCCAGGGCGTTAATCACTGTAGCAAGCATTCCGGCATAGTCGGCTGTGGCACGCTCCATCCCCCAGGTCTCAGCATAGTGGCCACGCCATATATTCCCCCCGCCAACCACAACCCCTATGTCTACACCCAAGCCAACGGCTTCACTTATCTGGTCGGCTGCGTATCGTACGCAGCCGGGGTCAATGCCGTATTTAGCTTCGCCTCTGAGCGACTCTCCACTTACCTTTAGGACCGCCCGGTTATAAGCAGGCGTGGTCACGGTTCCACCGGTCTATTGCTCGCCAAGGGCGAACCTGGCAAATCGTCTGACCCTGATGTTCTCTCCCACCTTGGCTATTGCTTCCTGGACCACGTCTCGGACGGTGCGGGAGGGGTCCTTTATGTAGGACTGATCAAAGAGTGAGACTTCTTCTAAGGGACGCGATTCGTCTTCGCCTACCTCGCTCCGGTCTACGTAGGAGGTTGATGGCATAGCCGCCACTTGCATGGCAAGATTATGGGCCAAGTCTTTCATGTCGGGAGTGCGAGCTACGAAGTCGGTCTCGCAGTTTATCTCCACCAGTGCTCCCAGCCTGCCTCCCGTATGGATATAGGCCTCTACTATGCCTTCCCTGGTTTCTCTGCCTAGTTTCTTGGCGGCATCAGCAAACCCCTTCTCTCGGAGCATCTCCTGAGCCTCGTTCACGTCACCTGCCGCGTCCTCCAAGGCGCGCTTGCAGTCCATGACCCCCGCTCCGGTCTTCTGGCGGAGGTCTCTTATCATGTCTACCGTTACCTCCAAGGGCCATCCTCCTGTTAATCCTGAATGTTGTGACCGGAAGTTACCTTACTCGTTCTCTCCCGGGCCACCTGTGCTGCCATAGCCCTCTGTCAGCGCGTGACTACCCTCACCGGGGGTCAAAATGGCTTCAGACAATTCGTCCTCCGCATCTACAACCGCACCTTGGCCCGCTTCCGCAAGGATTTCCCGATTCCTGGCCAATAGGGCTTCTGCCAGCTCGTTTTCATCTCCTACAAACTGATGGTGGTCCCCTTCTTCGGCCTCAATATCAAGGAAGTCGTCGCTGCTTGCACCCACCGGAGCAGCCTCCAACATAGCCTCTGCTTGCGCCTTCCGAAGGGCTTCCCTTTGTCGCATACCTTCAAGCACCGCTTCCGCGACACGGCTTGCCATAAGCCTTATGGACCTTATAGCGTCGTCGTTGCCGGGAATTGGGAACGTTATCAGCTCCGGGTCGGTATTGCTATCCACCACTGCCGCTACCGGAATGCCCATTCGGCGCACCTCGGCTACGCATATATCTTCCTTCTCTATGTCTATTACGAAGAGAGCCCCAGGCAGGCTTTTCATGTCCCTTATGCCACCAAAATACTTATGCAGACGGGCCAACTCCTCATCCAGCTTCAGACCTTCCCTCTTCGTAAGCATCTGGGAATAGCCCTTATCCCTCCGCCCCTCAAGCTCAATCATGTAGTTGACTCGGGAGCGGATAGTCTGGAAGTTGGTGAGCGTCCCCCCCAGCCAGCGCTGGTTGATGTAAGGCATACCACAACGCATAGACTCGCTTTGTATGGCGTCCTGGGCCTGTTTCTTAGTTCCCACAAAAAGAATGTCGCCTCCGTTAGCGACTATCTGAGTTATGGACTTACAGGCATCTTCCAACATTACCAGGGTCTTCTGCAAATCAATGATGTGAATCCCGTTACGATGCGTGAAAATGAAGCGCTTCATGTTTGGGTTCCACCGCCTAGTCTGATGACCAAAGTGGACACCCGCTTCAAGAAGGGATTTCATCGTTATGGGTTCTCTTGGAATGTTAGTAGTTGCTACCTCTTCCGTCTGTACCATAGGACCTGCCTTTCTTTATTGCCTGGCGTTCATATCTGATGGCATCATGCCCCAGGTATGCCGTCCAGCCCTGTCCCTACTCCTCTATACGTGGCCCGCCGCCATGTATAGAGGCAAGCTATTCGGGATAAGTGTATATCCCAGTCCGCTATTGGAAATTCTAGGAATGAGTATAGCACAGCCATTATCTCCAAGCAACAGTTACAGATTCAGGATAGTGGACCGTTCTTGTGACAGGTAGGTTTCCCTATCCCTTCACTCCGGTCCCTAGATGGCAGGTGCTATTGATGAAAAGCGGGCGCTATATCCCTGGCAAGCATCTCCAGGGCGGCCAGTAGCTCCTCGGCATCCCCTGTGGTAGGAGATATAACTATCTCATCAACTCCCAGGTCCTCAAATGCACGAGCGTTTTGTAGTATTTCCCCAGGGTCTGTGCCCAAAGAATACGAGTTGGCGGTGGCGCTTCCGGCGGAGCGGGGAGTACCGATGTCCAGCCTGACAGAGACCGGTATCTCAGACATATCTCTGCCGGCGGCCTCGGCCCTCTCATTGAGATAGCGGAGCCGCCGGCTCAGCTCCTCCGGAGGGATGGTAGTGGAGTGCCAGCCATTGCCCACACGAACTGCTCTGCGGATGGCGGCGTCGCTAACCCCGCCAATCAACAGGGGTATGTGGGGCTTTTGCCGGGGTTTGGGTGTAAACTTCATGCCGGAGAAGCTGTGGTATCTTCCCTCGTAGATGGGGTCATCCTTGGTCCATAGCTCCTTCATAATGGCGATAGTCTCGTCGCTTATGGCCCCCCTTTCAGCGAAGGGGCTATTCATGGCGTTCAGCTCCTGCTCTATCACCCCAACCCCCACGCCCAGCATCAGCCTGCCGCCGGACATAACGTCCAGGGTCGCTGCCGTCTTGGCCAGCCTGATTGGATTGTGGTAAGGAAGCACCAGCACGGACGTGCCCAAGCGCACCCTTTTGGTTATTGCTGCCACATAGCTGAGGATGGTCATGGGGTCGTAATAAGGTCTGCTGCCTATCCGATTAAAGACGTAGCTTACATTGAAGACATGCTCGCTTACCCATACCGAGTCGAACCCCAAGTCCTCCGCCCTTGTGGCTATCCTGAATACGGACTGTACGTCCTCCACTCCCCAGTTGTTCGGTAGACAAATGCCGATTTTCATCCCACCTTCCTCCTTGTGATTGTCTGAGAGCATTTTAGCCGTACCGGCTTGTGACATCAACAATAGCCGGACATGGAGAGCCACCGTCAACCCAATTCTCCCTTGTTCGCAGACCTATCTAATTATGTTAGAATTCTAGGTGAATTTCTTTCAGACAACCTTAGTCCAACAGGGCGGATGTCGCGGTTCGATAGGAATCGCCGCCAAGAGCGCAACTATTAAAACAATGCCAATGGCGTGTATGGTGATAACGCAATGCTAGAGCATCTGGGAATACGATGGGGATATACTTTTCTGCGCACAACTTCCCATATCCCCGGTGAGGAATTGACGGACTTAATGATACAAGCTACCGAAATGTATCTTTTTGGTGAGGAGGAAAGGGAAGTAAAGGGTCCAAATTTTGAAGGCAAATTGTACACCGAAAGGCGGTATGAAATTCTAGGCTCCATGGGCGGTCAGCGCTTTGACGCGGAGTTTGACACTGCTTACGGTAAAGACACCGCTGCATTCATAGTGAGTGAGCAGACCGGGGGTGCGGGATCAAGCATCTCAAGAAACTAACCCGTGGGGAGCGGTGAAAAATGTCCACGAGTGGCGGTGTGCTTGGCAGGGAGGGCATATTGGAGCTTATAAAAGCCCCTGAACCGCTGGTGGATGGGTATCTTGACCTGGATGCTCAGCTACAGCCCAACGGATTTGACCTGACCCTGCGTGAGGTGCTTCAGTTCGCCTCGGCAGGCGGAACGGGGCCCGTCAGAGAGCCGGCGGTTCTTCCTCAGTACAAGGGGATTCCCTTCGATTCGGACGGCTATTTGCATCTGTCCGCCGGCGGGGCCTATCTGGTGACGTTCAATGAGGTAGTGGGCCTGCCACGTCATGTCATGGCCCTGGCAAGGCCGCGCTCGAGCCTTCTCCGCTCAGGTGTGGCTATCCATACCGCCGTTTGGGACGCAGGGTACAGGGGACGTTCTCAAGCGCTCATGACAGTCTACAACCCATCCGGGTACCGGGTGGCAAAGGGTGCCCGCCTGTTGCAAATCGTGTTCATATACCTGGCAAGACCGGTGGAGGATGGTTACGTGGGCAGGTTCCAGGGAGAGAACTTATGATTACTTACCCCCATTCTATCTTGCGGACTTCCCTCTCCCGTTGGGAGGGGGAACGAGGGTGAAAGCGATCCCTCTTACCTTGCAGGGAGGTGATACCGATGAGTGATGAGAGCTTTTCACAGATGCTCCGGGCAGAGACGGACAATTTATGGGAGAAGGTATTTGACAACCCCTTCCTAAGAGAGCTACAACAGGGCACTTTGCCCCTGGAGAAGTTTCGCTACTATCTGGCGCAGGACTATCTTTACCTTGAGGGCTTTGGCAGGGCAGTCGCCCTAGCGCTTGCCAAAGCCCCCGACTCAAGGAATATGGATCTTCTATCCCGCAGGGTATTTACCCCTGTGGAGCGACCCCTGCACCAGAAGCTCATGTCGCTTGTGGGCTTAACCGTAGAGGACGTGGAGCGCATTGGCCATTCTCCAACCAACCTGGCATACGTCAACCACATGATTAAGACATCGGCGCTGGGTGGATTGGGACAGACTGCGGCGGCGTTGCTCCCATGCCCCTGGAGCTACCACGAGATAGGCAGCAGGCTAAAGCCGGTAGAGCACCCCATATATGGCCAATGGGCTACACCCTACTTGGAAGGTATGCTTGAGCAGAGCACAAGCGCCTGGCGCGGGTTCCTGGACCAGGAGGCTTCGGAAGCCGGCCCCAGGGAGAGGGCTGCTATGCGCAATGCCTTCATCACCAGCAGCCGATACGAGTACCTCTTCTGGGATATGGCTTACAAACAGGAAGCCTGGCCGGTGTAGCGGATTTTTGCCGGACACCGGCTCTGTAAGGAGTTCTGAACCATGCGATACGCTTTCCCGTGCGAAATCGTTCGCGACGAAGAAGAAAGGGAGGCTTATGTAGTGACCTTCCCCGACGTATACGGGGCCACCACCGGCGGATGGAGTTAAGAGGAAGCTTTGGAGATGGCACAGGATGGGTTGGTCGTCGCTCTGGGCATGTACGTCAAAGCCCATGAAGATATCCCCGTGCCCAGCCCCGTCACCGACGGTCAGGTGTTGGTCAACATCCCGCTCATCGTCGCGGCGAAAATT
Source organism: Dehalococcoidia bacterium (assembly GCA_965219825.1). Taxonomy (GTDB): domain Bacteria; phylum Chloroflexota; class Dehalococcoidia; order Lucifugimonadales; family JAGWBF01; genus JAGWBG01. The sequence goes on from OZ244792.1 coordinate 1,279,286, forward strand.
GCTCTTTACACCGCCATGCGCAAGCAAGGCACTACCAATGTCGCCCTCGCCGCCCGATTGGGCCTTAGCGAGGGGGCCGTCCGTAAGCTCGTTAATACGAGACACCGGTCTCACGTTAGCCAAGTCGAGAAAGCCCTCCGAGCCATTGGATGCTCCCCGGTAGTTGAAGATAGGGCAGCGGTGTAAAATGTTAATATGACGCCCCCACCTTGGCGCTACATACTGCACGCCGACCTTGACGCCTTCTACGCGTCCGTGGAGCAGCGGGACAACCCCGACCTTAGGGGTAAGCCTGTAGTCGTAGGCGGACCACCCGAGACCCGGGGTGTGGTCGCAGCGGCATCCTACGAGGCCCGTGAGTATGGCGTTCGTTCCGCTATGCCCATGAGGGTTGCCCTCCGATTGTGTCCGGAACTGGTCCGCATGTCAGCACGCTTCAGCAGGTACCGCGAGGTCTCCCTCCAGATAATGGATATTTTCCGGAGCCTGACTCCTCTGATTGAACCTCTCTCTCTGGATGAGGCTTACCTGGACATCAGCGAGAAAGTGCCGGTGGATGAAGTGGGTGGGGTTGCGTATGGCCTCAAAACCAGCGTCAGGGATAAGACCGGGCTGGCGGTAACCGTTGGAGGCGGAACGTCCAAGACAGTCGCCAAGATTGCTTCCCAAATAGCGAAACCTGACGGCCTCCTACTGGTCAAATCCACGGAGGAGCGTGCTTTCCTTGCCCCTCTGGACGTGGGTATGCTCTGGGGTGTAGGGCCCAGGACCGAGTCCGTCCTCAGGGACCACGGCGTCAATACTATAGGACACCTGGCAGTCTGCGATGAGGGGTGGTTGCAGAATACTTTTGGGAAGCGTGGCCATGAGCTAAAAGAACGTGCGTTGGGAACGGACAACCACCCGGTCACACTGCATCGTGAGACCAAGTCGGTCAGCGCGGAAACAACTCTGACCCAAGACGTGGGCGATGAGGCCACTCTGAGAGAACGTATGGAGGAGCTGGCACAGGGAGTAGCCGAACGTCTCAGGAGAAGTGGTCTCAGGGGAAGGACGGTCCAGGTAAAGCTACGCCTCGCAGATTTCACCACTTTCACAAGACAAGTGACTCTCCAGGCTCCCACTGACGAAGCAGAGACCATTCTTCCAGTGGCTTGGGACCTACTGCACCGGGAGATAGGACCCGGGAGGAGATTCCGCCTTGTCGGTGTGGGCGTGTCCAACTTCAACGAGGCGTTCCAGCTAACCCTGCTACCGTCAGATTGATCCGCCCCTCCAAGACACACTTTCTTCCAGAACGTTACTTGGACATGGCGAACCGGTGAATCATCCCTGATATCAGAATTATACTGCGGTCAGGCCCACTGACAATCACAGTCCCCCTGTTGTACACTAAAGCCAAGTGCAGGAGGTGAACTCGTGGGGCTTTTCGAGCACGGACGCAGGGCACAACAGGAGAGGGAGGCCCCCCTGGCAGCCAGGATGAGGCCCCGAAGCTTCGACGAGTTTGTGGGCCAGGAGCACGTCGTTGGCCCCGGAAAGGTGCTCAGGCGGGCCATTGAGGCAGACAAGGTTCCATCTCTCATATTCTGGGGGCCACCAGGCAGCGGCAAGACCACCCTGGCCAACCTCATCGCCGGTGTCACCCAGTCCCACTTTGAGCACATCAGCGCCGTTGCCTCCGGGGTCGCCGACTTGCGCCGTGCGGTTGACCAGTCCCGGGAGCGCCGCTCCATGTACGGCCAGAGCACTATCCTATTCATAGACGAGATTCACCGCTTCAACAAGGCCCAACAAGACGTGGTCCTGCCCCACGTGGAGAACGGGACCTTTACCCTTATCGGGGCCACCACCGAGAACCCCTCCTTTGAGGTAATAGCACCCCTTCTCTCTCGTTGCCGTGTATTCACCCTACACCAACTAAGCGATGACCAGGTGGAGAGCATTGTCCTGCACTCCATAAGTGATGCGGAAAGAGGACTGAAAAATCTGAGGGTGGAGATAGACCCCGAGGCTGTAAAGCTCCTGGTAAACGTCGCCAACGGAGACGCACGGGTGGCCCTCAACGGGCTGGAAACCGCCGCTCATGCAACCGAACCCGGCGATGACCGGTGCAGGCACATAGACCTGGAAACCATTGAGGATGCGCTCCAGCAGCGCGCCATCCTCTACGACAAGGGAGGCGAGCAGCATTACGATACCATATCCGCCTTCATCAAGTCGGTGCGGGGTTCCGCTCCCGACGCAGCCCTCTACTGGCTTGGCAGGATGATAGAGGCGGGAGAGGACCCCATGTTCATAGCTAGGAGGCTGGTAATACTGGCGTCAGAGGACATCGGCCTTGCCGAGCCTATGGCTCTGCCACTGGCGGTGGCTGCACAGCAGGCTGTCCACTTTATTGGTATGCCGGAAGGGAGAATTCCACTGGCTGAGGCCACTGTGTATCTTGCCACTGCTCCCAAGAGCAACTCCGCCTACGCCGCCCTGAACCGGGCTATGGAAGATGTTCGCAAGAGCCGCAACGAGCCGGTGCCCCTGCACCTTCGCAACGCCACTACCGGCCTCATGGAGCGTATGGGCTACGGTAAATCATACAAGTATGCCCACGACTATGAGGGTCACTTTGTCCTCCAGGACTACTTGCCCCCATCTCTAAAAGAGCGCAGGTATTACGAACCCTCCGAGGAAGGCCGCGAGAAGGGGCTGGCAGACCAAATGAAGAGGATGTGGGAAAGAGATAATACCCTTCCTTAATCCCCGGTAATAGTGTATATTTGTATAGTAATGGGTTCTGCCCTCCCGATCTCCACCTACGTGGTGTCATGAACGCCCCCAACGCGTCGGGGCCTTGATAGATTCAATACCATCTTTGACTTATCCTAGCATTGATGCTAATTTTAAGTTAGGGACTCTGGCGGGAGAGGCTTATGTCAGAAAAATACAGGGAAGAGATTGAAGAGATTCTCAAACACGCAGAAGAGGTAATGCCCAAAGAAAGGGCAACGTCTGCGGGCAAGCGACAAAAAACACCTGGCAGCTCCTCCAATCCTCTGAGCCGTTTTTCCACCGGTGGGAGATTGAAGATTTCCGCCGGCAAGCTGATGTTAGCCAGCTTGGTTCTGCTGCTACTGGCCCTGATTCTGGGCGCTGCCGGCCTTGCCAGCCCGGTGATTCTGGTAGTTGCAGGGTTGGTGCTCTTCGTTATCGCCTATGCCCTGTTCTTCGTCCGACCGACCTCCACCGCAGGCTATAAGAAGCGGTGGAGGGGCCGCCTCATCGAGGATGACCTACCCCTGTGGGACCGGTTTAAGCGCTGGCTCAAAGGCTAACGCCCGGTTCCTGTCCAAGATCTCACGGACGTGCGCGTGGGGATGGTCGTCCGGTAAGCCCATCGCAAGCGGGCACGGCAGGATAGCGCCCCATGTCCCGGGCCTGTCGAAGCACGGATACAAAGAGGGCTAAACGCTGTCACTACCCGACCCTCGTTGCATCCGGGCCTCCTCCAGCAGTCTCTCCAGAAGAACGTAGGATTCCTTCTTGCGGAAGTCAAGACATGATATGGATATGGCCCGCCACAGGACTCCGGTGGACACGCTGGTTTCCACAGACTCCCCCAGTGGCGGCACTTCCACACCCAGGGCTTCAGCCACAAAATGGGCGGCCCTCATGCCCGACCGGTTTATGTAGCATTTGGTAAGGACCCTCCTGCCCTCGTGGAGCAGGGTTACGCTTTCTCCTACCTGGCGCAAGGTTACACGAACGTGGGCCCTGGGTACGGATATGACCTCATCGGCGTACTCCAGGGCCCTCTTGCGACTTACAGACATGGCGCCTCCTAGATGGCACACTCCCCTTCGCCGCGCTCCAGCCTGTAGATGTCCGTCTTTGCCCAGTCCATGTACAGGTCCGTGGAATCGGACCCAACGGGGCCACCTCTTTGTAACGGCCCGCTATTTCCTCGATTGGCTTGGTTCCCACCCTGTCAAGGAACCGGTTGAACTCCTCACCGTCCTGGCGGTTTTCCTTGTAGAAACCGGCGATGTCCTTTATCACCTGGGGCACTCGCTTAGCGGGGACCTTCACGCCGGGCAACCGTTGGCCGAAGCGAGTATCTTCGTGTCTTTTGTCGCCGTAGTTTCCACCCAAGAACATCTCATAAGCGGGAAGCTGCACACCGCCCGGCCCTTTCATGGCCGCGCCGTGGAAGCCGATGTTGGCGATATGATGCAGGCCGCAGCCGTTGGGGCAGCCGCTCATTTTGATGTGCATTTTCTTCACCATCGGGTCTTCCAGCAGGCCGTTCCAGGAATCCAGCGCATCTCTTATGGCGTCCCCCAGGCCCATTGAAGAAGTGATGCCCAGCTTACAGCTATCGGTGCCGGGACAGGATACAACGTCGGTGATGGTGTGGGCCTCGGCATCCACCAGGCCTATCTCCTTGAGAGCCTTCCACACGTCGTATAGATAGGCTTCGGGCACCCAGCGCAGGGCCAGGTTCTGTTCCTGGGTGGTGCGTGCCCTGCCCCCTGTGTACTTCCGTACGATGTCAGCCAGCGCATGGAACTGATTGACGTAGATGTCGCCCAGTGGCAGCTTAACGTAGACTACGTGGTAACCGACCTGCTTCTGCTCAAACGTATTTGTGTTCCTCCAATAGAGGAACTCCGCCGGGGTTTCCTGGCCGTTGCTGCCGGCTACCGGGGGCTGAGGGGGAGTTTCATTGTGAATTTCCTCCACGTCCATCAAGGGGGTGGGGTCAATGGGGCCTATGGCCTTTAGCTCCTCATCCACCAATTCCTTGAAGGCATCGAAGCCGATACGGTCTATCAGCACCTTGATACGTGCCATCATACGGTTCTTCCGAAGCATTTCTGCGTTATCAAAGACACGCCACAGGGCCTCCGCTACCCTGAGATAGTCCTGTTCAGGCAAGAAGTCGTAGAGGACCTTGCCCAGACGGGGCATGATTGACGTGGCACCGCCTACCATCACTTTGAAGCCACGCACCTGGACTCCGTTCTCTTCCCTGACCTGGCCTATGTAAGACAAATCGTGGACGGCGGAAGCCACAGTGTCATGGTCTGTACATCCGGTAAAAGAGGTCTTGAACTTCCGAGGGAAATTCTGTGTCACGGGGTGGCGGACGGCAAATCGCACGTAGGCCGCCAGATAGGGGGTAATATCAAACACTTCGTCGTGACAAACCCCGGCGGTGGGTGAGCCTACCACGTTCCGCACCGTGTTGCCGCAGGCCTCCCGTGTGGAAAGGCCCACTTCTCCCAGAAGGCGCAGAGCGTCAGGAGTGTCCTCAAGAGGAATGTGGTGGAACTGCACGTTCTCCCGCGTGGTAACGTGGCCCTTCTTCAATGGCGCGTATCTCTCTGTCATCTCTCCCAGGGCCTCAAGGGACTCCGGGGTGAGGATACCACCGGGTACTTTCACCCGAATCATCTGAGCGTCGGGCTGGCGTTGGCCGTAAACCCCCTGGCGGAGCCTGAAGGGCATGAACTGGGTCGGCTCTCGCTCCCCCGCTCTGAAGGCCCTTATCTCATCCTCGAGGTTTACTATCTCTTCATCTATGTAGGGTATGATGCCCTTGGAGCTTTGGGCCAGCTTCATACTCTCTTGATGGATGTCTTCCTGTCGAACCGTTTTGGTACGTCCTACTCCGCTACTCACCGCGATCCTCCTGAACCGGACAAAATAAGCTGCGCCCATAGATAGACGGGTCTTCTACGGGCGCAGACGTTTACCTGAGGGAATAGTTGTCTGCCCCCTAATTCAGGGGGCGCATACACAGATGAAAGAGGTCGTCTTCAAATCTCATTTCTGACATAGTCTATCTCCAATCTATACAACTGTCAAGTAGTTACTGGGAAATATGGATATTCCCATGACCGGAATATCAAACGATCTATCCGAAATTGGCGTAGTCCATCTGACCCAACACCCTCTGCATGGTAGTCACGAAGTCGTCAATCTCGCTCTCCCCTATAGCTACTGACAGGCAGCCTGCGCCGCGAGGGTCCATAACTATGCCTTCGTTCAGCATACCCAGGAATATCTGATGTCTGAGGGCGGTGTTTCCCTTCTGAGCATCCCGATAGGTATTCACCGGTCCGTCGGTCAAATGAACTCCGAATAGAGAGCCCAGTCCCGTTATCCGGGCTGGCAACTCCACGTCCATGAACAGCTCCTCCAGGTTGTGGCGCAGTCTATCCCCCAAATAGGATAGCTTTCCGTATACTTCCGGGGTAAGCTGCTCAAGAGTGGCGGCGCCGGCGACCAGACTCATGGGGTTAGCGTTAAATGAGCCACCATGATGTATGGCCGGCTTGCCCGGGACGGGGTCGAACAAGGACATTATGTCAGCCCGGCCACCAAAGACACCCAGAGGCAGGCCACCGCCTATCATCTTCCCCAGACAAGTGAGGTCGGGGGTTACGCCATAGTATTCCTGAGCACCACCCAGGGCCAACCGGTAGGTTATTACCTCATCGAAAATCAGCAGAGTTCCCAGATTCTCAGTGACTTCCCGCAGGGTCTCAAGATATTCTTGTGTGGCGGGAATCATGCCGGCAGACCCCATTACCGGCTCTACAATGACAGATGATACTTCATCGCCATACTCCTCAATAATGCGCCGTGCCCCATCGGGGTCGTTGAAGGGCATAATCACCACGTCCTGGAGGACCGTCCCCGGTATACCTTCCACGTGTTGCAGGCCAATGGGCCGCTCCTGGGGGCCTGCCTCTTGCGGGTTGGGTGCGATGCTGACTTCCATAACATCGTGGGTGCCGTGGAAAGCGCCCTCGGCTTTTATCACCTTCGTCCTTCCGGTAAACGCACGGGCAGCACGAATGGCGTTCATTGTGGCCTCAGTGCCTGAGTTAGCGAACCGCACTCTCTCCATGGAAGGGGTCCGCTCACAGATCATTTGTGCCAGGCGTATCTGTGGCTCCGTTGGCCCGGGGAAGCAGGTCCCCATCTCTATCTGTTCCCTCAAAGCTCGCTTCACCTCGGGGTGCCCGTACCCCAGGATAAGGCTCGTGTGGTTACAGGTGAAGTCAAGGAACCGGTTGCCGTCGGCGTCGTAGAGATAGCAGCCCTCACCCCTTGCGAAAAACATCGGGTAAGGGGTGTAGTATATGGTGCTGCGCGAGTCCCCTCCCGGCAGGTACTCCCGGGCCTTCAAGTTCATGCTGTGAGATGTTGCCGTCCTTGACCGGTAGGCCTCTTCCGAAGCGGAATCACCGTTGGATTTCTGAACTCTAGCCACGTCATAGCTCCTCAGTCCGGGTGGGCCTCTTCCGGTTGAAGAGGGTTCAGTCAAGCTTTTCGCAGGACGAACCCTGATAATAGTCCTGACTCCGGTTATGCGGCTACCCCTGTATATGATGTATATGACACGAGCGCCATTATATTCGTGGCCTGAATCCGTGTCAAATCAACCCGCACGGGCACGAGTCAGGCCGGTGACGATATAGATGGTATGGCTTTACACATAAAATAGCCTCTGAATCAGACTTTTGGTTTAACCAGGGGAGTTTTGAATCAAGTGTGGGGTTGGGGTTAGATGATGCCTGGGTCTGCACTGCCTTTAACTCTGCTAATCATTTCATTGATTGCGGGAGATGCATTGAGTGGGATTATGTCAATCTCTGGATGTTCTTGGTGGAAAACTCTGAATATTTCATCGGCGAAGGCCTGTCCAATGAATTCGACTCCCTGGAAATCCAGCAGGACTTCCTTAAATCGATCGAAACGTACTAGTACACGCCTGGCTTGTGATCGAGACAACAGAGATTCCTTTTCGTACTTAGCCAGTAATATAGGCACGTGAGTCTTCGAGAAGTCAAAATTTTCGCCACCGGCATATTGGTCAAAAACCGCGCGGGCCGTCAGAGTTGAGTCTGTATCTATCTGCATTTCGACTACAGTCCCATCACTTTTCTGGCGGTCTTCTACTTCTATCAACCAGTCATCAGCCTTATTGAGGCGTATGTAGAAGAGATTCCCAGACCAGATTGAGAAATTGCTAAACATCCTTGATGTAAAGAAAATTCCTTCACCGGTATGTCGCTCGGCGTCCGATGTCAACTTGCCTTTGCTTAACTCTAATAAGGCATGGCGTGGGTCATCATAGCCAAAAGCCTGCTGAAGTTTCTTAAATATGCCAATCCCATTATCAAGCACTCTGAGGCTGATTGACACGGGGTTTCTCTCAACCAATACTGTCAAGTCACTCGCGCTGGAATGAGATACAACATTATTCACCATCTCGGTGAACCCATATTCACATATCTCCAAAACATTGTCTTTCACGTCTGAAAGGTAAGGCACTATAGATTCACGCCAAATAATGTGCTCTTCAAGCTTCGGGGTTACGGCTATCTGATCGCTATGGCTTACCAGTGTGACTAACTCGTACTTCCTCCCTCTTGTATTTCCCACAGATTTCAGTTGGCCCTCGTTCATTAATGCTGTGACGTATCGAGAGACTGTTTGACGGCTCACTTGAAATCGTTCTGCCGTCACAGAGACAATACTGCTAGGATGCTCTGTCACATTGTTGAGGATGAAAGACTTAATAGCCTCCCCGGGTGCCCTTTTCCCTGTCATTGTCACATTCCAGTTTTGATATTGTCACGATTTATATGCCTTATTGTAACTTTAAGGACTATGTATTGTCAACATTATCCCAGGTGGCTTTCCTCTAAAGGCCCATGAGCCGGGCTGACCTTTGATTCAGCCATCGGACTTTTGGTGTAAAGCCAGATGGTATAATAGTTAAGACATCCGGCACTATTTTCAGGGGGGACTCATGGCCCAGGAAGCACAGAGGCATTTCGTCAAATATACCTTCTTCAAAGTTGACCTCGAATGGCGGCGGCTGGGCCAGGGTGACAGGGAGAGGAGTAAGACGGAGTTCGCCACAGTATTGGATGAGCTTGGCTCTCAGATAAGCATCAACAGCTATAGCTTGCTGGGTACAAGGGGGGACGTGGATTTCATGTTGTGGAAGGTTAGCCCCTCCCTGGAGCTACTGGATGGGCTGGCATCGCAGATTAACCGTACTGACCTCGGCAAGTACCTCCACACGCCGCACTCATATCTGGCCATGACCCGGCGTTCCCCCTATATTGACCACCACAGACACTCCGGCCAGGAAGGCGCAGTGGAGACGATGAGGACTATCGGGCGAGAGTACCTCTTTGTCTATCCCTTTGTGAAGACCCACGACTGGTACCAGTTGCCGAAAGAGGAGAGGCAGATGATTATGAGCGAGCACTTCGAGATGGGGCACCGTTATCCTTCGGTGAAAATAAGCACTAGCTACTCCTTCGGTCTGGATGACCAGGAGTTCGTGCTGGGCTTCGAGACGGATAGCCCCTCAGATTTCCTGGACCTGGTGATGGCCCTACGGGAGTCGAAGGCTCGCCCCTACACGGAGCGAGATACCCCCATCTTTACCTGTGTCCACAAGCCACTGAAGGAATGTCTGGACGGACTGGGCTAAGCACGGCTTCAAGGGGCTGATGGTCTGGCATGGCCCTGGGCCAGCAGCTTGGTGCAGGCATAAAGAGTCCGGGTGTGGGGCATGGGAATCCCCAGCTTCTCACCCAACTCTACCACCACCCCAACAACGCTCTCCAACTCCAGGGACCTTCCGGTCTCCAGGTCCTGAAGCATCGAGGTCTTATGGCTGCCCACTTTTTCAGCGCCGGCCATACGCTGGTCTATGCTCACCGCAAGCTCCACTCCCAGGGCCCGGGCCACGGCATCCGCTTCGGCCATCGCCGCTCGCGCAACGGCTCCCGCCTCCGGATGTGTTGCCATCTCCACCAGAGTGGCCCCTGTAAGGGCGCTCATGGGGTTGAAGACTGCGTTCCCCAGAAGCTTTACCCACAGGTCGTGGCGTATCTGTCGCCGTATGGGGCACCTGAACCCTGCTCCGGTGAGGGCACCCGAGAGACGCTTACAGCGTTCGCTCTGAGACCCATCCAACTCTCCGATGGCAAACCTATTGCCCTCAATATGCTCAATCACCCCCGGCTCGACAATCACGGCTGAAGGATAGATTATACATCCGATAATCCGGTGGGGCGCGATGGCACCGGCGATAACCCCGCCAGGGTCCACACTCTCAAGGGAAGTCCCTTCCAAAGGCCCACTATGACGCTGAAAGTACCACCAGGGTATGCCGTTTTGAGCAGAAACAACCGCCGTCTCCGGACCTAGCAAGGGGGCAAGTAGAGGCACTATCTCTGAGAGACTGTGGGCTTTTACAGTGAGGAAGGCGAAATCTACGGGGCCTATAGACTCAATATCGTCGGTGACTGTGGGATGGGACTCAAAGTCACCTTCAGGGCTACGAACACGCACTCCGTGGGCTTGCATCGCTCGAAGGTGAGGGCCACGAGCGATAAGATAAGCGTCCTCCCCCACCTGGGATAGTTTGGCACCCAGGTAGGCGCCGATAGCACCCGCACCCACGATGGCGAATCGCATGGACCCATCTCCTGCGTGGGACTGGACTACACGGGCATTCCGACCCTGGAGGACCTGTCGGACTCACCGGCAACGGCCGCAGCAACCAGACAACGCTGTACCTTGCCTGTGTCCGTTAGCGGGATAGCTTCGACGATGTGAATAACCTTGGGGCACTTGAACTCCGCCAAGTGCGTTCGGCAGTGAGCGACCAGGTCCGCCTGGCTTACTCGCTCACGAAGCACCACCACCGCCGAGGGCTCTTCACCGTGGACCGAATCCGCGACACCGAAGGCCACCGCCTCGGCTACCGCGGGATGGGCCAACAGCACTTCGTCTATCTCGAAAGGAGAGACCTTTTCCCCGCTCCTGTTGATTAGCTCTTTTAATCGTCCTACCAGAGTCAGGTTGCCTTCGGAGTCCATTATACCCTCATCGCCGGTGCGAAACCACCCGCCGGTGAAGGATGCAATATTGGCTTCGGGATTGTTCGCATACCCCTGGGTAACGTTGGGACCTTGAATCACTACCTCGCCTCTGATTCCAGGAGGTTGAATCACCCCATTTTCATCCATAATGGCGATGGACACTCCCGTAGCACGGCCAACGGAGCCCAACACCCGCTTGTCATTGGGCAAGGGATTGGAGGCCACCTGGTGAGCTGCTTCCGTCATTCCGTATGCCTCCAGTACCGGTGCACCGAACAGCTCCTCCATTCCCAGCAGGTCATCAGGGTGTAGCGGAGCGCTGCAAGAGCGGATAAAGCGCAATTTGGGATAGCCTCCCCGGCCCAAGCCGCGGTTTGCTCTGCTCCTGGCGCGGTTCAGCAATACCTGATGGATGGCGGGTACGGCTGAGTACCAGGTGACGCCATTTGTCTCCACCAGGGACCAGAATTTCAAAGCGTTGAACCGGCGTGGCATCACCACCGTCCCGCCTGAGAGTAAGGTAGCCAGGGTGGATGCCACCAGGCCATGTACGTGGAATAAGGGCATCACGCACAGGGACACGTCTTCCGGGGTCAACCGGTATGTCTCCACTATGTTGTGGGTTGATATTGTCAGATTGCTGTGAGTAAGGGGCACCTGCTTGGCACGACCTGTGGTGCCACTGGTGTGGAGTAACAACGCCACGTCATCAGCTTCAGGGCGGTCGTCAGTCCCGGGTATGCCATCATATCCGGGGAATGAGAACCTCACCTCACCACTGTCGTCAGAGGTGACGTCAATCAGCATTGTCGAAGCGGGAGCAGCATCTCCGGCTTTCTCACTCCCATCCGGGAGGGTGATAAGCGCCTTGGCGTTGATGTCCTCCAGGCAGAACCGGAACTCGTCGGCTTTGTAGGCAGGGTTAAGAGGTGCGACCGTAGCACGAGCAGCAATGATAGCCAGAAAAGATACCAGAGCCTCTACTCCGTTAGGGACCATAATAGCAACACGATCGCCTCGGCCTATACCCAACATTCTTAGCTGCCCGGCCAGGGCGGATGTTTGACGCCTGAGTGAGCCGTAGGTAATGGTAGGGCCATCAGGGATGCGAATGGCGGGATGGGATGACACACCCTGCTCCAGCAACTCTACCAGCGTAATTGGCGTTTTGACGGGGTTTCGACAATTAATGTCTGTGCTCACTTCTACCGCGCTCCCCTATGTTCGCGACTCACATTCGAATTGTAGGCTGACATACAACTTCCGCATCAAGTCTATGTGATTTTTTTCACTATCTCAATGTAAGCTCAATCCAGTATAATGTCCAGCAATAATCTATGATATAGTATATGCGTATTCGCAATAATGTATGGGAGGTATGCCAAATTGGAGTTGCGCGAAATGCGGAGCTTCTGTGCCGCTGCCAGACTGAGAAGTATATCCAAGGCCGGAAATTATCTGGGAGTTGGTCAACCGGCGGTGACAAACCATATCAAGCGGCTCGAGGAAGAGCTTGGGACGCCGCTATTCGACAGGATTAAGCGCCCAATCCAGCTTACCCCAGTCGGGGCCACCTTTTATCAGCAGGCTGCGTCACTGGTTGAAGAAATAGACCGGCTGGTGTCCAGCGTCTCTAAAGCCGAGGATGAGGGTCCTGTAAGATTGGCCTCGACCAACGGAATCATATCCCACACCCTTCTGGGCCCTGTGGACTCCTTTCTGTCTCGGTATCCCAAGGTCCATCTTCGCATCCAGTCCAGGACCAAGAGGGAGGTGCTACAGATGGTAAAGGAAGGGGAAGTTGACTTTGGAATCGTGCCGGGGCTTCAGAGGGACACGGACTTCAATTTCCAGGAACTATTTCCCTATGAGCGTGTCCTCTTGGTCCCTATCAATCACCCATTGTTGGAGGTGAATCCAATCTCCCTCGACCAGATAGCTCAATGGCCTCTGATTCTGATGGGACGGGGCACAGCCACCCGCACGCTACTGGAGGAACAGTTCGAGCGTAGAGGACTATCTTACGAGACAGTGATGGAGATTGACGGCATGGACATGGTCAAGCGGTACGTTACTACAGGGTTAGGGGTAGCCATAGGGCCACGTTTGGCCGTAGACCGGGGAGACGAATACAAGCTGGGAATCATAAACCTTTCCACTATTCTTCCCATAGAGCAGACCGGCATATTAACTCTGAAAGGCAAGACCCTTTCCCGACCGGTACAGAATTTCATCTCAGTGCTTCGAGAAAGCCTTGCCGCCGTTAGGTCCAACTACCAACAGTAAGTGGTGTAGCGACGAGACTTGGCGCGGGATTAACGAGGCCCCCGGAATATGGGTGTAACCGGGCAGGCTGTCACGTGCGAGGCTGCTATGATGGCCCCAGGGGTTGAACGCGCAGGGTCATTTAATTGTCACCCCGAGCGACAGCGAGGGGTCGAGTAGGGGCAGTTCGCGAACTGCCCCTACTGCGTTGTCGTCTTGGTCGCGAGGCTTCTTGGATTCCTCGTCGCTCCGCCCCTCGGAATGACGGGTAGTGGGGGCCTGTATTCGGGAATGATGGGCGGTGGGAGCCGCATAAGAGGATGAAAATGGATTTTCATAGCAATGACAGCGAAGGGTGAATAATCCCTTCCCCCTTGATGGGGGAAGGTTAGGATGGGGGTGACTGTGGGGGCCTGTATTCGCGTAACGTTGATAATTAAATGACCCTGTTTGAACGCGGGATTGACGTTGTTATGGAGCGCCGATATACTCATTATGGCCGAGCCCTCGACCGGCTTAAAGAGAAATGTCTATGATAGCCGATGTGCCACGGGCCTTATCAGCCTCTGCGAATTCCGGATATACACGCAGACCGGCCCGATGGACGGCGAGGTCGTGGCCCGCATCATCACCTCTGGGCAATTCTTGATCTACGGATAGTACCGGTTCGAGTGAATTATTGGAGAGAGTCTGCTAGGGAATGGACAAAACTAAAGCGCAAGTAAACGGGTTCCTCAACCTCTACAAATCTCCCGGGCCCACCTCTATGGACATGTTGCGACAGGTAAAAAGACTCACGGGCCAGAGAAAGCGGGTGGGGCATGGCGGTACTCTTGACCCCTTGGCAGAAGGGGTGCTCCCTATTTGCTTCGGCCAGGCCACTCGTCTCATGGAGCACCTGGTGGAGAGTCAAAAGCAGTATCGGATGGAAGTCCATCTAGGGATCACTACCTCAACCTATGACGGCGAAGGAGAAGTGACCAAGCGGGGCGACCCTTCCGGCCTGGACCGGGACGCTATAGAAGAGGCCATCAAACCATTTCTGGGTTCCATCTATCAAACGCCGCCGATGTATAGCGCTATTAAGGTGGAAGGGAAGCGCCTGTATAAACTGGCGAGGGCGGGCGTAGAGGTGGAGCGCCAACCTCGAAAGGTAGAAATTCCCCGAATCGAGATATTGGAATTCGACCCACCATCTCTAGTTTTGGACGTAGATAGCGGAAGGGGCGCTTATATGCGTTCCCTGGCCCACGATTTGGGAGAAGCCCTGGGCTGTGGTGGCTATCTGAGCAACCTTGTCAGGCTGAGGTCGGGGAAGTTCAACGTAGAGGACGCCATACCCATAGAGAAAATCCAGGAGGGTGAGGGGACTGAACACTGGAAGCAGTACCTCCAGTCGGTGGACTTCGTTCTGCTTTCCATGAAAGAAGTATCCGTTGGCAAAGCTGCGGAGCGGTACATCCGTAGCGGACAGTCCATAAGCCTGCCCCCACACGTAGGTGTATATGCCGGGTACATGGAAAGATACAGGGCCTACACCCAGGATGGGCGTTTACTGGCAATAATTTGCTATAACAAGCCCAGAGATCAGTGGCAGCCTTATAAGGTTTTTGACCTAGACACACCTTCCCCATACGCCCCCACTCCCGACAACGACTAAGGACAATTGAACCTCACCGCCACCCTAGCCCTCCCGGGCTTGTTTGTACCTGACTATTGAAATACCCTGGTGCCTAGAACTCGTTCCTTGTCGTCACTACCGTCAGGGAGTACAATATAGCGGTCAAAATTTGGTGATTCGAGGTGGGAGATATGTACAGCAAACCCATGCTAAGCCTTGACCAGTGCCTGGCTGCGATTAACGCTATGGTTGCGGATTTCAACAGAGACCCCAACCGCCGCCCGGTGGATATGTCTATTGTGGATGATGCGGGGAACCTCCTCGCCTATGCCCGCATGGACAAGTGTATGCGGCCCAGCTTCGGCCAGAGGAAGGCATACACCGCTGCCATCAGGAGAATGGACTCTGTGGCCTTTGCGGAGTGGCTCAACAGCCGGAACATGTCCATCGAGAGCATCGGTGACCCCAATTTGATAACCCTCCAGGGCGGACTGGTGGTCGTTAATCCCAGTGACGGCATCATACTAGGCGGCATCGGGGTCGGCGGGCTACCCACAGGCAAGGAGGACGAGGACATCGCCAGGGCCGGCCTTGCGGCCCTGAACCTGTAAAGCGCGCAAGGGGATGGACAAGCGCCGTCCTTATGCACACCCATCCCCCTGCCTTCACCCTTACATTGCAAGTAACGTAAGTAATTTGTACGTTACCCTCTAAGACCTCGGAAGAAGGCTCGCATATCTTCCACCAGTAGCTCCGGCTCCTCCATAGCGGGGAAGTGGCCCCCTCTTGGCATCTCCGTCCAGTGCTGTATGTTGTGGGAGCGCTCGGACCACTCCCGGGGCACCTGGACCTGGTCCTTTGGGAAACGGGCCACGGCAGACGGGGCCTGGACTCGTTCTCCCTGGGCCAGATACCAGGACGAAAAGCTATTGCGGGACTCGTAGTAGAGCCTTGTGGCGGAGTTGATAGTCTGGGTTGCCCAGTAGATAGTGAGGTTGGTGAGAAGCTCGTCCTTGGTGAAGCGCCGCTCCACGTCGCCATCGCAGTCGCTCCAGGTCCGGAACTTCTCCACGATCCAGCCTGCCAGACCCGCCGGAGAGTCGTTCAGACCATAGCAGAGGGTCTGGGGCTTGGTCTGCTGAATATGGAAGTACCCTTGCTCAGCCTGACGCCACTTCTCCTGCTCTTCAAGGTAAACCCTTTCCCTCTCGGACAGCTCGCGTGACCCTGGGCCCAGGTAGGGTCGAGCGCCACCTGCCCCAGTGGCGTGAATACCTATCACACGGTCCGGATGGTAGGTATATCCGAGCCAGGACGTAACCAGCGTACCCCAGTCGCTGCCATGTGCGACGAATCGCCCGTATCCCAGCCCGTCCATAAGCTCCACCCACAGGTCCGCGATCCGGCGGAAGTCCATCCCTCGCTGCGTGGTAAGGTCCGAGAACCCGTACCCCGGTAGAGACGGGACTACTACGTCGAAGGAGTCCGCCGGGTCCCCTCCGTGGCTGGCCGGGTCGGTGAGTAGGGGTATGACTTTGAGTATCTCGAAGAAGGTGCTGGGCCATCCGTGGCTTATGATGAGAGGTAGGGGGTTGGGTCCCTTGCCACGCTCGTGGATGAAATGGATGCCCAGGCCGTCTACGGTGGTACGAAAATGACGGTAGGTGTTGATTACCTCCTCCTGAGCGCGCCAGTCGAACTGTGTACGCCAGTACTCTGCAAGCTCCTTGACATAGGCCAGGTTCGAGCCATAGTCCCAGCCTGAGCCGGCAATCTCATCGGGCCAACGGGTACGGGCCAAGCGCTCTCGCAGGTCTTCAAGTACCTCTTCCTGGATATGTATTTCGAAGGGCTGCACATCCATCCTAATAATCCTCCTCAGTAGCGTAACCGGTAACAGTTTAACAGAGGACAAGCGTACCATATAGGGGCGGGTTCCAAATCCCAGGGTCATTTAATTATGGAACCTCACCGCCGCCTTAGCCCTCCTGGGCTTGTCTGCACCTTACCATTGACAGCCCCTGCGCTTCTTCTTACCAAACTACTTGCCGGAGATGGTGAAATTCGTACTGAATACTTTTGTCATCTCTGCTTCTTTGCAGGGAGAACCCGCTTGGGCTTCCTTGTCTCGGCCCACTTCCCGGGAACATTTCAAGGCATAGGAGCGTCCATAAAGTGGGGGATCACACTGGAGGTTCGGATTGAGACAGCGAACCGGGGTTACGATTCTGGGCATTATTGGGGGACTGTTGGTTCTCCTGTCGGAAGGACGTGCCAATACTGAAGATGAAATATATTACGTCTTTCTGCAACATATCCCATCCGAACGGGTGGAGGAGTTTCGTGACCTGTACCGGAGACTGCACGGTGCGACAGCCGCATTCCCGGAGACCAACTTCTCAGACGACCACGGCGACGAAGTGGAGACCGCCTCCGCGATCGAAGTGGGGGAGTCCGCCGGCGGAACGCTGGACTGCATGTTCGACTTTGATTTCTTTCGGTTCCATGCGGAAGAGGGCCAGAGGTACCGCATGAACGTCAATCACGAATCACTGCGTGCCACCAGCGTCACGCTGTATGCCCCGGACGGGCTGACGCAGGAATTTGGGGGTTTTGGGAATTGGAAGTCCCGGAGGCGGGTGTCCACCGGACCTCAGATACTCTGGATGGCGCCAAGCTCGGGTCAGTACTACTTCGCGGTGCAGAACTTCGGTGGGAAGACCGGCCCGTACACGCTCACCATCACCGCGGTTGACGACCCCGCGGACGACCATGGCGATACCTTGGATACCGCCACCGACATATCGTTAGGGGAGGTCGTCGGGGGTGTTGTGGACATGACTACGACTACTTCCGATTCCGGGCAGTGGAGGGCCGCAGGTACCGGGTATCCGAAGTCACGGGCGGAACACTGGAATACTTCCTGACCAGCCTGTACGCGGCCGACGGGGTTGCACCTGCAAACTGGCCTTGGAATAAGTGGAATAAGATTCGTGACGCCGCGTCATCGGACGGGCACTGGTTTGAATGGGTGGCACCGAATTCCAAGGAGTACTACATTGCCTCGGACGGTGCTCATGGAAGCGTCGGAACGTACAGGCTCAGGATTTTCTCGGTCGACAATCAACCAAGTGATTAGATATCACGTTATTGATCGCGCCATATTCACATAGGAAAACTTGTCCGATTGAGGACTTGTTCAGAGGTTTCCTAAAGTCCTTGTCTGCGTTTTCGTCTTGGTCGCGAGGATTTTTGGATTCCTCGTCGTTCCGCTCCTCGGCATGAAGGGCGGTGGGGGTCTGTATTCGTGCAACGTTGAGAATCGAAAGACCCTGTTTCAAATCCGCTCTTGCTTGACGGTATTTGAATGGGAATTATATACTTGTGTATACCAATAGGCTTATAAACAAGCCGCCGTGGTGTACGACTGATGACGCACCAGAAGTACAAATCACGTAAGGATCGAAGTATGTCACGTTCTCCATCTCGCATCTATTTAGAACAGGACGATATTGAGTCACATAGCATCTCAAGCTATGGGGTCGCAAAACCAAGAAAACGCAAACTGATTGCGTTTGGATGGTACGGGGGAAAGTTCAATCACCTTGATTGGCTCCTCCCTTTGCTTCCGACGGCGCACCATTACTGCGAACCCTTCGGTGGATCAGGGGCTGCGTTGATCAATCGGCCACCTTCCCCCGTAGAGACATACAACGATCTGGATGGGGAAGTCGTCAATTTCTTCCGCGTCCTGCGTGAGCAGAGAGATGAGTTGGTCAGTATGATCGCTTTGACTCCCTTTTCACGAGAGGAGTATTTTCTCGCGCTTTCCGATCAACGAGAACATATCCCTCCGATTGCACGTGCCCTGCAGTTCTTCGTTCGTGCGAGACAGGCCCGGACGGGATTAGGCCAAACCGCCACCCTCGGCAGGTGGGCAAATTGCAAGAATACGAGCCGTTCGGGTATGTCTGGAGTTGTCTCTCGCTGGTTGGGCAGTGTGGAGTCCCTTCCCGAAATAGCTTTGCGATTGCTACGTGTGCAAATTGAAAACCGTCCGGCGGCTATAGAGGTCGCTCTCACTTCATCGAACGGCTACTTGTCCTCTTGGAATCTCAGGATACACCCGGCGCACTGAGGGTAATGTGGAACGATACAATCGCCCTGATTGTTAGTAGCCAATGACCAGAAACCCGATTCCCGAACCAGATCAAGATTCGACGTACACAAGTATATAATTCCCTATTATTTGGGAACTTAGGAGGATTAGGGATGGCCGGTTATAGGATAATATCATCGGACAACCACGTATTTGAGCCACGAGACCTGTGGGTAGATAGAATTGAGCCCCGATTCAGGGAACGGGCCCCACAGATTGCCAACGAGGATGGCTACGACTGGTGGTACTGTGACGGTGTGAAGGTTATCAGCGTTCAGCCCGGAACCCAGACTGGCAGGAGATTCGATGAGCCGGAGAATCTGAGCCGCAAGGACACCTTCGAGAACGTCCGGCCCGGAGGATATATCCCCAAAGAGCACATTAAGGACATGGAAACCGACAGCGTTGACGTGAGTATAGTCTACCCCACCATCGGGCTTTTGCTATTTAGTGTGCAGGACAGCGCCCTCCTGTCGGCTATCTTCAGCACCTACAACGATTGGCTCGCCGAGTTTTGCCAGGAGTACCCGGACCGGTTGAAGGGCATCGGCATGGTCAACGTAGATGACGTGCAAGCGGGTATAAAGGAGATGGAGCGGTGTGCCAAAATGGGATTTGTAGGTGCGATGATTACCTCATACCCTCCGGAAAACCGGGCCTTCGACTCGGCGGAGTACGAACCCCTCTGGGCCGCCGCCCAGGACATGGATATACCGGTTAGCCTCCATGCAGCCACGAACCGGAGCGTTATGTTCAGCGCCGCCTCCACAAAGCTGTCCTTCCTTATAAATATGGACTACTGGGCGCGGATGTCTCTCGCCGACATAATCTTGAGCGGTGTGTTTGAGCGCCATCCGAAGCTACAGTTGGGAGCGGTGGAGTACGAGCTGTCCTGGATACCTCATTTCCTGGAGCGTTTGGACTATGCCTACACGCAAAGGCCCCTTGGGGAAACCCAGTACCGGATTAAGGAGAATATGCTTCCCAGCGACTATTTCCACCGCAACGTGTTTGTCGGCTTCCAGGAAGACGCAAGGGGCATACAGGACCGGCACATAATAGGCGTGGATAATCTGATGTGGGGCTCCGATTATCCCCACCAGGAGTCCACTTTCCCCAGGAGCAGGCAGATACTCGATAAAATTCTGGCGGAGTGTACGGAGGACGAGAAGGCCCGGATCGCCGGTGGCAACGCCGCCAGAGTGTACCGCCTCGGCTAGTGCTCTATAAAAATGATTTTGACATGCTTGCCATACGCAAGCGGGATACTTCTTTCCATACGACGGGGGATGGCCTTTTTCTCTCTCCACCACAGGTGAGAGCCGGAGTGGGGGCGAGTTTAGATGCTTGCTCAAGGAGCGGTAGGTGATGTGGAAGAATCTCAAACGTAGCGACCCGGGTCTGGCCGCCCTCGGTGAAGAGCGGTTCGAGCGCACCGGCCTCGTCCTGATAGGCACTCTCAGAAAGAACGGCTGGCCGCGCATCTCACCGGTCGAGGCCCTCATCGCCG
Source organism: Dehalococcoidia bacterium (assembly GCA_965219825.1). Lineage (GTDB taxonomy): Bacteria > Chloroflexota > Dehalococcoidia > Lucifugimonadales > JAGWBF01 > JAGWBG01. The sequence continues at coordinate 1,299,760 of OZ244792.1, forward strand.
ATGGACATCTCTACCTTGGGATGATGTGGCAGTCCCGGAAGGCCCTCGACCTGCTGCGAGACCCACGCTGTACGGTCCACAGCACTGTCCTGGACCGTGATGGGAGTGACGGCGAGTTCAAGGTGTACGGGCGGGCGGTTGACGTACAGGATACCGAGATGCGGCGGCGCTACGGTGATGCCCTGTACGAGAAGATGGGATGGAGACCGGAAGAACCTGAATACCATTTGTTCTTGGTGAACGTCGAGATCGCATCCTACGCTATCATCCAGGACGGTGAATGGGTCCGCAAATTCTGGAAAGCTGCCTGATTGTTGAACCTGCCTAGCTATAGACCATGAACTCCAATATATTCTCGTCGGGATCGCGCACGTATACACTGGTAGCCATAGTCTGACCACCCATGCGTCCGCCACGGCGAGGCACTGGGCCGTCAACGATCTCCACACCCGCATTGCCCATCATCCGGAGCACGTCTTCGATGGTCCCATCCCATACGAAACACAGGTCGCCACAGCCCGGAGTGGCAGTAGCCCCACGCATAACTCCCGTTAGGTCAGGCGGATGGACGTTAATCTTTGATTCGCCCACCTGAATGGCGAAACGATTGGTCTCCCCCTTGCGCCACAGGTCCTCATCAATGATGCTAAAACCAAGTCGTTTGTAGAACTCGATGAATCGTTCCGCATCGCTGGTGGGAAGGACAACATGGTCAAAACCAACAACAGTCATATTATCTCCTTTCACGTGAACGGTGGGCCGGTGACCGGATGGACCGGTTGGTCGGGGAAGTGGTGGGCGGCTTGCGGATAGGGCGGATGTATCATAACGCTGCTTAGATGGAGAGCAAGACCGGTGGGGTTTAAGGTCCGCGCTACATACGACTGCGGGTTGGAGAATATTGGGGGAGGGTTACCGTAGTATATGGGTACATTTAAGGGGTTGGCCCGGGCCCATGTGAAGCTCCCTTTAAGCCGGGGCGACTTGGCCCCGGGGCGATGGTAGGCACTCGCCTGGGCCCGACCAACCTTAGATACCTTTAGGGGACATTGACCCTTTCAGGTCCAGACAGGTGCCTACCACCGCCCCCTGTTACTTAAATATTCGCTCATCTATCACCTCCCGGTATTCTTTGCAGAACACCTACATAAATTACCGCACAAGCGCAGCGCTGATAATTGTAGCTTCTCAAATGCCCTGTGTCAAGGGCGTGTGCTCCATTATTTCGATACTCACAACCCTTACTGCAAGAATGGCTCCCAGGCTCATTGCACGGAGTTCCACAACGCCGGCGCTTACACAGCCCGCTTCAGAGAGCGCTGTGCCTCTCGTTCTCTATCGCGGTCTATGATAGTCCTGCGCTTGTCGTACTGCCTTTTGCCCCGGACCAGCCCGAGCTCCACTTTAGCCACATGGTTCCTTATGTAAAGCTTGAGAGCAACTATGCTTAGTCCTTTTTGAGTCACGCTCCCTATCAGGTTGGCGGCCTGGTCCTTGTGCAGGAGCAGCTTTCGGGGCCTTGTGGGATCGTGGTTAAAAATACCACCGGCGGGATAGGTCGCTATGTGGGCATTGACCAGCCATAGCTCTCCGCCCTGGGGCTTGGCGTAGGCCTCGCGTATGTTTGCGCGCCCTCCTCGAATAGACTTTATCTCCGTACCTTTAAGCACCAGACCTGCTTCGACGTGCTCCAGCACTTCGTAGTCGTGATATGCCTTTCGGTTAACCGTTACTGCTTTATTATTGTCCGAAGTCTTTTTCATGGGTCTCAATTTCTCTCTCAAGGACTTCAATGGCTTTATCCAGCTGCAAGTCTTCCAGGTCATCCTCCGACTGGTCAACCGCGATGTGAGGCTCGACTCCTTCGCCCTCTATAAGAGTGCCGCCAGGGGTATACCAGCGCGCTATAGTAAAGTATAGTCCTGAGCCATCACTCAACTGTCGGAAGCTGTTAACGCTGCCTTTCCCGAATGTCGTAGCTCCAATAACCGTAGACCGCTCGTGGTCAATGAGCGCTCCCGCAAGCACTTCACCACCGCTTGCGGTAAACTCGTTCACCAGTGTTACCAGAGGTATTTCCTCGGCCTTTCCACCGGAATTAACTTCCCAGTCTTTGCGATTACCCCTGCCATCCACCTCATAAAGCACGAGTCCATCATCAATGAAATGGCTGGTCACCCTAACCACGGGGTCCAGCAACCCTCCCGGGTTGTTCCGCAAATCCAGAATTATGCCCCGCGCCTCAAATCTCTTTATCTTCTCCAGAGTCTCAACCAACTCTCGTTCTGTGGTCCCCGTGAAGCTGGTGATTTTCAAGTGGGCTATTTGACCTACGAATATCTTCAGCTTAACGCTCGACACCTGTATCACGTCTCGAACTATAGTTATAAGGACGGGTTCGGCACTCGTCCGGTGGAGAACTACCAGGTCTACAGACTCGCCCTTGACTCCTCGTATCTTATTTACGGCTTCCAGAAGGCTAATACCTTCGGTGCTTTCGCCATCAATCTCCAGGATAATATCTCCCGGACGTATCCCTGCCCTCTCGGCGGGTGTATCGGGAATAGGTGCCACAATCATGATTCTCCCATTCCGCATGGATACCTCTGCACCTATTCCCTCGAAAAAGCCTTTGAAGTCCTGAGAGGCCATGGCATATTGCTGAGCGGTCAGGTATGAAGCGTAGGGGTCATCCAGGGCCACCAACATACCTTTGACGGCTCCCTGGCTCAGTAGCTCAGCGTCCAATGAGTCCCCCTGAAAATGGTCTCGCCTGATGGTATTCCACACCTCGAAGAGTAAGTTGAACTCCTCCGGAACTCCTTCAGGCAAAGTATCAGCACCGGCTGCGCCGCCGTCTTCCTGCTGACGTCCCATCTGAACGCCACAACTCGCGATGGCGATGGCAAGCGCCAGGATAGCCACCAGAATTAACGTGGACTTGGAAGATACTAGGTTACGCAAGGGGGACTGTCCTCCAGCCTGGCAGAAAAAGTGAAATCCCTAATCTAAATATATCATACATCGGGTACTTTCAGATAAGCCGCCGTCTTATGGGGTGTGCGGCCAAAATCGGACTGGAATTTACTGAGCCAAAGGACCGGTAATGCGGAACCGTGTGAAGCCGCCGACCGGACTGAGGATTGGAATGACGTTAGCCCGGTGTTGAGGCCCGTGTTAAGGATAGTTCTGCGGGTAGTCCGCCGGGTAGCGCCCAAGAACCGGCAGCAGGGTAAGGGACGTGAGTCCCTTACCCTGCTGCCGGTGAGCTTCCTGTCGTTAATTGCAGGGCTGTCGCTGACTAGCTACGGATGCCCACAAGCTCGCCGGTGACTATCAGACGATGGTCGTACACGAACCGAGGCACACAAGACACCAGGTGAATAGTGGAACGTCCGGTATCGTACATGTACATTTCGTTCTGATGTACCACTCGAGTTTCCACTATCCGGTAGAGATATGACGTCGGGCCACTCTCAATGATGGCGTATACGTCAAGCCCCCTTCTCAGGAGATCGGGGATCCCGGGCAGGGTGTAGAACACGTTCCCCTCACCCGCTATCGGGCTCTCCAGATGGCCGAAGAACCACGCACTCCCCATTTCTCCAGGGTTCGCAAGCTCGGGTATGTGGCCTACCACGTGCTTGGGCGTTTCGTAGGCGCGGCTGTCTCCCAGGTCAAGTACTCCCAGGCCCGTCACCAGAGAATCAACCCCGATGGAAGGTATAAGGATTCTCGACGGGACGGAGAGGGACCCCACGGGTGCTGCTGCACTGGGGTCAAAGGGCTTGAACCCTTGGATTAGCGATGCCGACGGCTCATATTCCAGGGTGTTGTTCCAGTATGTAGATGTGATGGCCTCCCCAGGATAAAGCTGCTGGTCCGCTATCGCCGAAGCGGAAATTTGAGGCCGTGTTTCGGGGGGTGTTTCTCCGACTCCTGTGACCACCGTTGTTTGCCCACCCTGAACAGGCGGTATCACAGTATCCGGCTTGCTCGGTGCGGAAGAGTCCCCGGTTGGGTCCTGCACCGGCGCGACGGGTGGGACTGCGGATTCCACGGGCACAACAGGGGGAACGGAGGGAGGTTGCGAAACTTCCGGGTCTGCCTTCGATGGTATGACACCGGTTATGGCCGTCACACCTTCATCGGTTCCCGGGACGCTGGGGACAGCATAGTTCAGGTCGTCCAGGTCGGAGCGGGCCTTTTGGGCATAGATAAAGTAAGCTGCCCCTGCACTGAGCAGAAGGGCGCCGATAATCACGAGGAATATTGCTGAACCACGGATAAACCGATGTTGCAGTCGAGATCGCATCAAAAGATAGTCGTAGCCTGCTTCCATGTTACCTCCCTCTATATTGTTAAAGAAGTGAAAAATAGGCTAGAGAGGCCAAGTCTCATGAGGCTGCCAATGCTTTGTTCGTTAACCTCCGCCACCCCCTTCACACAACGAGGCCAATGGGTCTGGGGAAACCGGCTTGCCCGGAACTGTAAGACTAAACCCTCTTGGGGCCTGAACTCCTCCGGTCCGCCAGGTGCGACTCCCGAAGGAGAAGCCTTGGAGAGCTAACGTACCCTGGGGGAATGCATTGCCCCGTTACTTATGGGTTCATTGAGATATATGTCACCGTTCCTGATTTTGATGTTGAACCCGCAATCCGGATTGGTGCATACCCACGCTTTGTAGTGCACAGCTGCGCCCTGACTTCCATAGTCGGAAAGGGGAAGCAACTGGCCTACGCTGCACTTAAGACACTTGGGAATTGCCCTTTCTTCCACTAAAACCTCCTCCCAAACCAACGTGTCGGAAGTGTATCACCCCATGTCAAATTTTTACAAGGCTGAGGAAAGTGGTGTTTTGGGGAATAATTTTACTTATCATTACACACCTCCTCGCTTAACAATTGTCGGTGGAGGTAAGGGGACACTTCCCTTCATCAGAGATATAAACACACGGTTCCGCACCCATCCAAAGATAGTCTGAACTCTCTAATAAGAGCTTTGAGAATGCGTCCGGGGCTACTCGAGGAAGTCGCGGAGCTTGCGCGAGCGGGTGGGATGTCGCAATTTCCTCAATGCTTTGGCCTCAATCTGACGTATGCGCTCTCGCGTCACCCCGAATTCCCTCCCGACCTCCTCAAGTGTACGGCTGCGGCCATCCTCCAGTCCAAAGCGAAGCTGGAGTACTCGGCTCTCCCTATCCGTAAGGGTATCCAGCACGTCCTGTATCTGCTCCTTCAGCAATTGGAACGAGGCGGCGTCAGATGGAGCCGGGGCGCTCCTGTCCTCTATGAAATCACCCAGGTGACTGTCCTCTTCTTCGCCGATTGGGGTTTCCAAAGAGACCGGCTCCTGAGAAATCTTGAGGATTTCCTCTACTTTCTCCGGCTGTACCTCCATAGCCAGGCCAATTTCCTCAGCAGTCGGCTCTCTACCATATTCCTGAAGTAACCGGCGGTGCTGACGCATCAGCTTGTTTATGGTCTCAACCATGTGCACCGGTATGCGAATAGTCCGGGCCTGGTCGGCGATAGCCCTGGTTATGGCCTGCCGTATCCACCAGGTTGCATAGGTGCTGAACTTATAACCCTTGCGATAATCGAATTTCTCCACAGCCCTGATAAGGCCGATATTCCCTTCCTGGATCAGGTCCAAGAGTGCCATGCCTCTGCCTATGTACTTTTTAGCAACGCTGACCACCAGGCGCAAGTTGGCTTCCGTCAGGTGTGACTGGGCACGCAGCCCTTCCTCATTTATACGCTCGAAGTACGCCCTGAACAGATTATCCATGGACTGAAGCTTGAAGAAGCAATCAGCGGTGTTTACTACCTGTGTCAATTGCTCCAGGGTACAGTCTTCAAGTACGTCTATTGCATCCGTGGGAAGGACCCAACTATCCAGAGATAGCTGAATGACCTTTTTCTCCGCCTCAGAATGCTCCACACCCAGATTTTCGGCGATGCTTGCAATCATCTCCTGGTCAAGCTCGGCATCTATTGCGGCCCTGAGCTTGGGATGGTCTGCAATCTGAGAAAGGGTCAGGTACCGGGGCAAACCCAGGTTCTCTCCCAGAGATACCACGAGCGGAGATGCCTGGCCCAGACGATGTAGAAGAGCGCAGCAGGACTCCCATGCTTTAGGAGGCCTGTCTTCAACGCTTCGTAGCTCTTTCCCCAGTTTTTCCAGGTGCCGGCCACCCTCCATTTTGCGGGCCAGAACTCGCTCATCCTTGGAGGTCAGGAGATGCACACGCCCGATTTCCCGCAGATACATCCTAACCGGGTCATCCAGGACTTCAGTGCCATCAACCTCAGGCTCCCACTCCAACTCCTCGCTATCGGGAGACGCCTTCTCCGCCTCGGCTTCAGAACCCTGCACTCCCGGAGCAGGTTCCTCCCACACTTCCACCACTGACTCCGCAGGCATTGGAGCGGGCTGCTGCTCATCGGAGAGGTCCTCGCTGGCTCTTTTTGCATCCACCGCCCCAACTACAGCGAGAAGCCCCTCTTGCGCTATTCCGTCTCCATTCCCATTGGCGTTCTCCAAGAACTCATTGACATCGCCGGGTCGTCCACGCCTTCGATTCGCCATCTTTTCACCCTCTATACTATACGCGAGGCAGGGAACAACTCTGTTCCTCTACCCTCCGAAGATTTGCTTCAACCGCTCGTTGAGCTGCAGTATTTCTTGTTCTTGCTCCTCAACCTCCTCCACGGTGGCCTCAGAAAGCCTCATCCCTTCTTCCCTCTTCAGATCACGGAGATAGCGCTCCTCCAAGCGGCGGACGCAGTCCTTGAAAGCTACCTCTCTCTGTTTACGATCAGCGGGGGGTAGAAATTTAGCCAGCAGATGCTCCAGATGTTCCTTCAGCCCCTCGTCCAACGAATCCCTTAGACCATCTAGTGTGGAACATTGTTTCCATTTTGTAAATACCTCCCGGTTCTCCACCCGATGGAAATACTCCGGGCGGGGGCTGTGGGCATCCCCATTTTCTCCACCGGGGTCAGCGAACTCCGTTTCGCCGTTGCCATTCTCCCCAAGCCCGTGAGGATACATAATTCCCGGGTCTCGGAGGATAAGGGCAATGCAATATTCCTCCAGGGGGTCGTGGTCCATCCGGGCGAAGGGTGTTGCGGTGGCATCCTGTTCCTGCCTATCAACGCGGCCCGGCTGGCCTCTCCTGGCCCGGTCGGGGCCGGTTGACCTGTCCCTGCTGGAGGCCGTCCCGGGTCCCGGTCTTCCAAGGCTGGCTCTAAGGGTCGCATCGCTTACCCCAAGAAGTGTGGCAAGCCGTTGGAAGTAATGGTCCTGCTCAAACGGGTCCGGCGTTGCGGCTATGAACAGTTTGAATTTATCGGCGACCCTGGACTTACCCTGGGGAGTGCCCAGGTCCTCACGAGATGAGTAGACGGCAAACAGGTAGTCCATAAAAGGTACGGCACTTGCCACCAACCGGGACCATTCTTCAGGGCTTTCGAGAATTATTTCATCGGGGTCCTTCCCATGAGGCAACAGAGCCACTCTGAAGGAGGGTGAATCCGGACGCTCATAGAAATTTGTGCGCCCAACGCGTCCTTTGAACACTGTTTGCAACGCGTTTAAGGATGACTCGGACTCAAGGCCCCCCGAGGTAGCCTTGCTACCGGCTTCATCCGGGTCGAGAGCAAGGATAACATCCCCGGGAGCAGATGAGCCGGGCCTACGGACCAGCCCACGTACCAGTGATGCCTGCTGCTGGGTGAGGGCCGTACCCATCGAGGCAACAACGTTCGAGAAGCCGCCCTGGTGGGCTACTATGGCATCCATATAGCCCTCTACAATGACAACGCCACTCTCTCGCACAGCATCCTTGGCCAGGTGCAGGGCATAGAGTATGTGGCCTTTATCGAACACGGGACTCTTGGGGGAATTGAGGTACTTGGGGTTGGAATCGTCCAGCGCCCTACCTCCAAAGCCCGCCAGCCGGCTTTCCGCATCCTGAATGGGAACCATGAGACGACGCCGGAACATATCACGATAGCTACCATCCCTGACCTGAGTAACCACGCCGGCCAGAGCCATTTGCTCCTGGGTATACCCCTTGGATGCCAGATGTCGCTTGAGGGATTCACCATCAGACGGGCTGAGACCAAGCTGGAACTTCTCAATGGTCCCCTGGTCCAGTCCTCGCTTGTGTAAATAGGCCCTGGCATCGGAGCCCCTTTCGTCCGACTTCAGCAGACCACAGAAGAACTCTCGACTGGCCTCATTTATGCCGTAAAGAACATCGTTCTCGTTTTTCTGTCCCCTTTTCTCTACAAGAGTCACACCGGCCTGCTGTGCCAGCACCTTGAGGGCTTCGCTGAACTCCAGGTTCTCCACGCGCATCAGGAAGGAGAACACGTCACCACCGGTAGCACAGGCCCCGAAGCAACGCCAACTCTGCCGTTCGGGAAAGACGAAGAACGAGGGTGTCTTCTCGGCATGGAAGGGGCAGTTGGCCTTGTAGCTCCTTCCCGAATGCTGTAGATTAGCATACCTGGATACCACCTCCAGGATGTCCAATCGGCCCTTTATTTCATTTACTATGGTCATACGGCTTCAAAATGTATTTTACTCAGGTGTTCCTCGAACATCTTAGTGAGACTTACGACAGACTTGCGGCAGTCCCTATCGCTTTTGCCTCGAATTGGGATTGTCTCTTATATTCTAGCACCGTTGGCAAAGAGTTTCTAACCGGATTGATTCAATTCCCCTCATTGGACCTGCCAAGGGTCCGAACATGGCGGCTAGTGAAAGCTATCCCAAAGGCAAAAACGATTACCAGCGCTCCCCCAATAATCACGGCGACATGGGGGCTTGCGTAATGGGCGACCTGGCTGGCCTGAAGGCCGCCCAGCGGTATCAGGCTCCATGTAATCGAGTAGAACCCCATGACCCTTCCTCGAACCTGGTCGGGGACCTGGGCCTGGAGCGTAGTCATCACCATCATCAGATATATGGAACCACCCATATCTCCCAGGAACAGCATCACCATTGAGAGCTCGTACTGCCCGGCGTTTGCCACAATACCAAAGAGAATGAGGAAGATGCCGAAATGTATGGCGGCTCCGATAAGTATCCAGCCTTTATATCGAGACTCGACCAGGTTGGCGGAGATTAGGATGCCTATCATGGCCCCAAGTCCGGCGGCTCCTATCAGCAACCCCAGCTTCCCCGGCCCCACGTCCAATACTTCTTCGGCGAACGCCGGCATCAAGAAGACGTAGGACATTCCGAACATGGCATTGAAGAAGGTCATACCAATGAGGATGGAGAAAATCGGCGTCCCCTTGATAAAGCTAAAGCCTTCCATCATCCCTTTGAACACACTTCCTCTGGCCCGCTCCACAGGTGAGAGCCTCAGTGTGGGTGAAATAAGGCCAAGGACAAGGAAGCCTGCGGCGCTGATGAAGATGCCCATAGATATATCCGCCAGACCGACAATCACCCCGGCCAGTGCAGGAGCAAAGATACGTGTTCCGGTCCACACGGAAGCGTTGAGGGCCACGGCGTTGAACAGAGCCTCCCGTTCTATCAGACGCGGGAAAATGCTTTGACGAGCCGGGGTGTCGAGGGCCTGCACCGCACCAATGAGGAAAGCGGCGGCCAATACGTGCCACTCGTTTACTATGTCTCTCATCGTAAGGATAGCAAGGCTGAATGCTATGGCGGCGGTGGCAGTCTGGGAGAAGCCCATCAGGCGTTTCGGGTTCAGCTTATCAGCCAGCACACCTCCAAAGAGGTTTAGCAAGACCGCAGGCACTGCAATCGCCGTACTCATGTATCCCAGATATCTGGTATCCCCCGTTAGCTCGTTACGAATCAGCCACCCAAGACTGAACAGGACCAGCATCTGGTAGCCGGTGACCGAGGCCAGCATCCCAAACCAATAGTTGCGAAAATCCGGGTATTTTAGAGCGCTCGGGATGCGCAACCTGCTCTTCAGTGGGGTAACTCCTGAAAGTCTGGGAAGTGATGCCTTTATCATGGGCCGGCTAGTCTTTCATTGGGATGGCGCCCCAGGTCAGCTCGTTGGCATCCGGGACCAAGCTCTTCTCCCCGGCCATGTCGCGGATTTGAAGGATGGTCGCGTTGACCTCCGGGGTAAGGTACACCCAGTCGGGCTCTTCGGGTATCCAGTAGGGGGAATTGATGCGTACCACTACCTTCTCTTTTGCGTTGAGGTAGATTCCGAACCTGGAACTCTGCTGCATCATTCTTCTCCTTTTCGTCAATTTCATCAACGGCATACATGAGCGCTAGTCAGGCACCGCACCCGTAAATCTGAGTGGAGGGAAGGTGTCTGTTGGCCGGAAAAACTCCGGCTGCGGGTCAGAATGACGGGGGCGGCTCGACTTATACCTTTTATGTTATGCCCTGGTGTTATCGGGTGCTATCCTGTGCTACCCGCTTCTTGCCGCGAGTAATATCCCCTGTACTCCGGGGGCAGCAGGTCTGCAACTCGGTACATTATCATGTCTGCCATGTGCTCAAAGATAGGCCGACTCAATTTGCCCTCCATGATAGGGAGGGTAAACGGCTCTCCTATATTCACTTTGATACGGCACATCGGGAAGGGCATCCGCCAGTACTCCTGGACATTCTCGGTCCCCGTAATGCCCACCGGCAGTATGGGGGCTTGAGACTTGGCGGCTATGTACGCCACTCCCGGCTTTCCTCTAATCATGCCTCCGCCGAGGCTACGTGTGCCCTCAGGGAAGATACCCATCGGTTGGTCATGTCTGAGAATATCCACACCCCACCGGAGAGCCTGCAAGTCCACCCCGGTCGGGGTCATAGGACGCACACCAACGGCGTTGAAGAAGTGGGCCGCTATAGGATTGGCGAAGAGGCCGCGTTTCCCAAGGAAGTGCAATGTCCGTGGGATGCTTGCCACTAACATTGGCGGGTCAGCGTTGCTCAAATGGTTAGAGACCACAAGCAGGGGGCCTTTAGGTGGCACCGCTTCTCTGCCTTCCACCTCCCACTGAGCAAAGGCGGTAAAGCATAGCTTTGCCAGATTCGCTCCTAACTTGTAGATTACGGGCATAAGTCCTCTCCTAAAATATCCAACACCATCTCTGTGACCTGCTTCAGATTCATACCGTCGGTCTCCAGCATGACGGCGTTGGGAGCAAGGCGCAGGGGTGAGTGGGCCCGCCCCGTGTCCAGTTTGTCCCTGGCCTCCAGGTCATTCAGCACCTGGTCGTACTCCACGCTGTGGCCTTGGTGCATCAGCTCGGCGTGACGCCGCCACGCCCTCTCGGAGACGGAGGCCGACAGGTACAGCTTGAGATCGGCGTCGGGCAACACCACCGTGCCTATATCTCTTCCCACTACTACTATACGGCCCTCTCCGGCAATCTCCCGCTGCCGGGCCACCAGCGCGGAGCGTACCTCCGGCACATTGGATACCAGGGATACTGCCCGTTCAACGTCGGGGTGCCGCAGCTCCTCCGATACTTCTCTCCCATTTATGAGCACTACGTCGCCGGCATGTTCCTTCAGCCGTATGACCGTCTCCCAGGCCAGGCGTCCAAGGGCGTCCTCGTCCGCCACGTCTATACACCGGTCCAATGCGAGCCACGTGATGGCCCTGTACATGATTCCCGTGTCCAGAAAACGGTATTGCAGCTCCCCGGAGAGCAGCTTCCCAACGGATGTCTTGCCAGAAGCCACAGGCCCATCTATTGCTATTATAGCTGACCTTGGCAAATTCCTACTCTAGGTGTGTAGTATGGTATCATAGCAACCGCTTTGGGTGGGGAAACTCCGGCCAACATGAATAGCTCACTCCAAATCATTAAGAAGTATATATCAACCCAGGCCAGGCTGTACAGACATGCCGGTTTTTTCAAACATAAGAATAAGCCAAATAGGAATCCTCGCAGCCCTTGCTATCATGGGCGCTATCTGCTATCTGGCAGCCACCTTTGACACCTTCCCCGGCGACGTGTACGTTCTCAAGAAATTCCAGGGACTCCGGAACTCCTGGCTGGATAATGCTGCCTTGGTCGCATCCTACCAGGCCAATACCCTGGTGGCCGTAACCTCAACTCCCGCTATTTCATTAGCCCTGTGGCTTGGCAAAAGGAGTGCCGATGCCGTGGCCGTTCTTCTGGTCCTCATTGCTGACGGAATTAACTTTGCTTTGAAAGTCCTGGTGGACCGGCCAAGGCCCGATTTCTCCACCCTGATTTCTCCACCGAGCACCCCATCCTTTCCCAGTGGACACTCGGTCCATGCCTTGCTGCTCTTTGGTCTGCTCATCATTATAGTGGGGGAGACAATCAAGCCTTTCTGGCTGAGAACAGCCATCCAGGGATTGCTGGGGTTTATGATACTTGCTTGTGGAGCGTCCAGGGTGTATCTGGGGTTCCATTGGCCCAGTGATGTCTTGGGAGGCTTTTTGCTGGGTGGGTTCTCCATAGTGGCTATCCTGTGGGTGCGTAAAAGTCTTGTTAATCGGGGCCTCAAGTAATTTCCCCCGGATGCATCGCCGTGTTAGCATATTAGATTAAGTAATCCTCATCCCGGCTATGCCCGGAGTTGCTGGAGGAACCATGAACTGGTTGGATATTGTCGTGGTTGCGGTAGCCGGAATTATCGCCTTGGTGGGATGGAGGATGGGCGCGTTACGCATAGCCGTAACCGGAGTGGGAGTCCTGGTAGCCATTGTTCTGGCAAGCCGTACGCACGAAAAGGTTGAACCCCTCTTCTCCCGGTTCATAGATGGCCGGAATGGCGCTGAGGTCGCCGCTTTTATCACCATTTTTGTCTTGGTGCTTATCGCGTCAGTCCTAGCTAGCTTCCTGGCAGACACCATCTTGCGCAAGCTGATGCTGGGATGGGTAGACAAGGTAGCCGGGATGATCCTGGGGGTGATTGTAGTCTTCGCTGCGGGTTCGGCAATATTTTCCGCCATTCAGAGCTATCCTGTACATGGGCTGGATAACACCATAGACGGTTCTGCCCTTGGCTCCTTCCTGGCCGACAACTTTGACACGGTGCTGAGGGGACTCAAGCTAGTCCCTGACGACCTGGGGACCTGAGACCGGAGCATCAGGAACTATTGCTCCTCCGGCTCTAGTTAAACCTAAGCAGCAGTATTATAATAATTCGCATGCTAAGCTCGTCGGTCTTGGTATTAAATCTGAACTATGAGCCTATCAATGTCTGTAACGTAAGGCGGGCGGTAGTGCTGCTCGGCAAGGGGAAGGCGGAGCTACTGGAGAACGGTCTCGGTGAGATACACACCCGCACGCTCAGCATGACCAGCCCTTCCGTTATCCGTCTGGTGTACCTGGTCAGACGTCCTTTCGCCAAGCGCAAGCTGTCAAAAAAAGAGATTTTCCTGCGAGACCGTCACACGTGCCAGTATTGTGGCCTTCGGGCCCACGACCTGACCTTGGACCACGTCGTACCCCGTCGTCAGGAAGGGGCGCATACCTGGGAGAACATCGTCAGCGCGTGTATTCCCTGTAACCGGCGGAAGGCGGGCCGCACTCCTGCGGAGGCCGGTATGATTCTCATGCGGCGTCCCAAAGAGCCATACCCCAGCCCTTACTACACTCTCCACAACCGGACCATCCTGGAGGAGTGGCGCAAGTTTATCCCCTGGGTAGATTTTGAGTAAGGGGAATCACCCTAAACCCCTGTCCTATCACGGGGCAAGCTCAGCATCATGACCTCCAGGGCCAAGCGCGCATTGGCGTTGTGGTCCAGGGCCTCAAGGGTGGTCAGCAGCGCCCTGATAAAGGCCGCCACCTGGGCCGTGGAAAGTTCAGAGGCTCTAAGGCGCAGAGTGTCAGACCAATCTATATTATGGATGTACTCTCCGGCGCCTTCCTTAATTAGCAGCAAGTCTCTCCACCATCTCAGCCAAAGGCGTAGTGCGTCTCCGGCCTCCTCCCGGTTCTTGTAAAAGAGGGAACCAAGGTCCGAAGCGTAGCTAAACCGCTCTTCCAGGCCAGAGACAGAAAGCTCGGAGATTCGTTCTAGCTCCTCATTCCTTTTCTCCATAATTGAGGGGTTGCCAACGGCAGAGATAGCCCAGCCAAGGCATCCCATAGAGAGCCGTGCCAGCTTTTCCGCCTCTTCCAGGCTCAGGGAATGCGTCTCAATCAACTCTTTTACTATCTCTGAGAATGGCAAGGGTTTTAGCTCCAGCCGGCGGCATCGGGAGAGTATTGTGGGGAGCAAAGCTTCTTCCTGGGAGGTAAGCAGGACTATCAGCACCTGTGGAGGAGGCTCTTCCAAGGTCTTTAGAAGGGCGTTGGCGGCCTCCTCGCTCATACGCTCGGCGCCGTCGAATATGAACACACGGTGACTGCCCTCGTAGGGTTTCAAGCTGGCCTGACGCTCTATCTCCCTTACGTCACCAATCCCAATCTCTTTCCGGGACGGCCCATTTTCTTCCCCACGCCCTAACCCAATCACCAACACGTCGGCGTGTTGAGCGAAAGCTATGCGCTGACATTGGTTACATTGCCCACAGGGAGCAGATTCCGGAGAGAGGCAGTTCACCGCCTGGGCCATATTTATGGCGAGGGTGCGCTTGCCCACCTGGGGAGGGCCTACCAGAAGGTAGGAATGGGCGTATCGGCCTTCCTTGATGCTTTTGTCTAGCTGCCTCAACAGGGGTTCTTGGCCCCGTACCTGCCACATCGCCCGTACATTATGCAGGTTGGGTGGGCGAATACTCAAGGAGTTCTACCCTTTGGTTCCCTTTAATTCCCTGAGCATTCAGGTCACGAGACATGGCCCCGGTATTCCTCTCCCTCAGCACAGGGAATTTCCACCGGCAGGCCGATGACGAAGTCCCCTTTGCTCACCCGTTTCTAAATCACGTCGCACAGCATCATGTCCTGGTAGGCTTCGCGCCGGCGGATAAGCCGAGCCTCGCCGTCCTTAACCAGAACTATGGGCGGCCTGGGATTGAGATTGTAGGTGCTGGACATGGAGAGACAGTAAGCTCCGGCGGCCGGTATAGCGATGACATCCTCGGCTTCCACCGGGGGCAGAGTTATGTCCCGCACCAGCACGTCTCCCGACTCGCAGTATTTCCCTGCGATGGTGACCTTATCCGACGGCTCCATCCGCATCTTCCCGGCCACCACAGCCTCATAAACCGCATCGTACAGGGCAGGCCGGATGTTGTCTCCCATGCCCCCGTCCACCGACACGTACTTGCGGACACCGGGTATGTCTTTCACGGCCCCCACACGGTACAAGGCAACCCCCGCAGGCCCCACTATGGCCCTGCCCGGCTCAACTACCAGCCGGGGGGCTTCCATGCCAAGTGTCCGGCAAGTATCCAGCATTGTGGAGACGATGGCCTCGGCATAGTCGCCGATGGGTGGCGGCTCCTGGTCGCGAGTGTAGGCAATGGCGAAGCCACCCCCGGGACTTATCTCCTGGAGCTTTAGCCCCTCCTCTCTGAACTGGGAGGCGAAGTTGAGCACCAGCTCCATTGCCACTTTATAGGGTTCCAACTCGAAGATAGGCGACCCCAGATGGAAGTGTAGCCCCACCAGCTTCAGGTTGGATGAACGGAGGGCTGCGCGTACCGCTTCCTCGGCCTGTCCGGTCTGGATGGGGAATCCGAATTTGCTGTCGAGGATGCCAGTGGTGGTGTGGACGTGAGTGTGAGGGTCCACGCCTGGAGAGACGCGGATAAGTATCTCCTGTATCTTACCCGCCTCATTAGCCAGCCGGTCCAGAAGGGCCAACTCGTGAAAGCTGTCTACCACGACCAGCCCGATGTTCCAGGCCAGGGACTCCCTCAACTCCTCCTGACCCTTGTTGTTGCCGTGGAAATAGACCATCCGGGGCGGGAAATCCACAGCCCTGGCGACGGCCAGCTCTCCCCCGGATACCACGTCCAGTCCAAGGCCCTCCTCCATGAATATACGGGCGAGGGCCGGGTTCACATAGGCTTTGCAAGCGTATACCACAATAGTCTCCTGGTGGCGTGAGCAAAACTCCTGGACGAACCGGCGGCACCGGTCCCTCAGCATCTCCTCATCAAAGACATAGAGGGGAGTGCCAAACTGAGAAGCCAACTCCAGGGCGTCGCAGCCGCCTATGGCAAGATTGCCCCGGCTATTGATCTCCGTGGTATCGGGGAAGACCCTTTGAGGAAACATGGTCCAACCCTCCTAAATAATAAGATAATAAATCTGAACCTTTAGAATACGGATCGGCCCTTACGCCGCCAGACTAGATAGCCAACCACGAGGCCACCTATCCAGAAGGGGCTGAATATGCCT
The DNA here is from genome assembly GCA_965219825.1 of Dehalococcoidia bacterium. Lineage (GTDB taxonomy): Bacteria > Chloroflexota > Dehalococcoidia > Lucifugimonadales > JAGWBF01 > JAGWBG01. The sequence continues at coordinate 1,316,052 of OZ244792.1, forward strand.
ATCCAAATGCCTGCATGGGCCAGCCCACGTCCCACTGCTGCGAGCGTTCCCACAGCTCCCCCGGCCACACCTCCGGCGCTCCACGGTGAGGCCTCAATCACCTGGACCATAACGGAATCGGTGCCCGTAACCTCGCCGGAATCACTCGTGCCACTGACCGTGAGGACCGCAGCAAAGGGCAGGGGACGGTGATTGGGATATGTATAGGAGGCTGAAGCGGTGGTACCGGCCTCGGTGAGGTTGCCGGTGACAGGCTCGGAGCCATCGCCGAAGTCCCATCTGAAGGTCAGGTCTGACATACCCTCCGGGCGGGTGAAGGAGCCGTTAAACTTGAAGGTCTCTCCCTCTTCCACCGCCTGGTCCGACCCAGCGAATACCTCAATCTTGGGTACTCTGGTCACAGTGGCGATGAGGGTATCCTCACCCTCGGCGACTCCCGCCTCGCCGGTGCCGGTAATCTTGAAAGTGACGATGAATGGGGAGTCCCGTTTATCGTCGTACACGTGGGTTACGGTGGCGGTTGTACGAGAGTCGCCACCCAGGGTAGGTGCGGTGCGGGTGCCGACCAATGGTCCTGAACCATCCCCGAAGTCCCACTCGTAGCGAAAGTCGTCAATACCCTCCGGGGGAGTGAATGTCGCCCGAAACCTGGCAGTTTCGCCTTCGCTCGCCGTTTGGTCCGGCCCACCATTCACCTCTATGACGGCAGGGGCCAACTCCAGGTTCACGTTGATGAGGGAGAAGGCTGAGGTCTCTTCGAGAAACTTGGTACGTCCCTGGAGGCTCTCAAGATCTCCCCGGACCCTGGTTAGCTCCCTCTGGACCTCCAGCAACTCAGTTACCTTTCCGGCCTGCTCCATAAGCTTGATCAACTGCCCTTCAGCAGCCTTCAGGTTTCTAATCCGGGCCTGTATGTCCACGTACTCGTCGGTTACGTCCCTGCTGTCGGAAATCTCCGACTTCACCTCCACGGCCATACTCCGCAGGCGGCCTATGGCCTCGTCAACCCTGTCTACCGGAACACGGACTGAGATGAATCCCCGATGATCTTCGTGGTGGCTCGAGGTGACAACCCATCCACCCAATTCCTGGGCCAGGGCATTGGTGTCATCCAGTGCATTTGACACGTCGTCCACTACAAGCATTATATCCACGGTGCGAACTATCAGGCGCTGCTGCCTTGGGGTTGACTGAGCCTCAGACGAGAGGGACGCTATTTCCGCCATCGCCGGCATCGGCACCGCCGACTCCGTCACCCTCGCCCTCATCATCTGTGGGTCTGCCAGTACCGCCATCTGTGGCGCAGGTGTCCCCGTTGGTTGTGCCGCCGCCGGCGTCGGTTCCGCAGCGAACTCCGCGCTCCCGTCATCCTGCGTGGAGTACCATCCAAGACCACCCGAGCTTGCGTCTATAGCGGTCCCTTCTGCCCTGCCACTACCGCAAGCCACGACTAGCAGGACCAGGGCAATAGACATACCCAGGATAGTTAAAAGAGCCTTGCGACGGGTCATTTCACGCCTCCTGACACCATGCTGGAAGGCAATGCCTTCACTAGCAATATAGACGGAGGTATGGGGAGAAAAGTTCCCACGCCTGAGCCATCCGGCCGGATGCTCCCTCTCCGTATCTCCCATCCGCAGGCTGACCTCATATTAGATTCACCAACCAAGGGTGTCAAGCTCGTCCTGAGCGAGAGGTGCGGTTAGAAGCGGAACAGCCATCCGCATTTGCCACCCCGATTAACTATGCCGTCGGATGCTTTTTCTGGTAAGATAATTATGGACTATCGAGCGAGCAACTGTCAGCAGTTAGCTTGCCGAAAACTGATGGCTCTATTAAAGGAGGGTAGAAGTGCCCCTTCATTACGAAGATAGCGAAGTACACGTAGTTAAAGTACCCCACATGGGACCGTTGGACAACAACAGCTATATTCTGTCATGCCGGAAAACGGGAGAGGCCGTAATCATTGATGCCCCCGCCGAGCCGGAGAAGCTTCTTAAGGAAGTGGGAGATGTCAAAGTGAATGCTATCATCATCACCCACCGGCACGGTGACCACACGGCCGGCCTCCAAGAGATGAAAAATGGTACGGGCGCTCCTGTAGCAGTCCACCCCGACGACGCTCCGGCGTTGCCCATGCCCCCCGAAATCCAGCTAAAGGATGGCGATACCTATCAGGTGGGCAATGTCCAGCTACGCGCAATGCACACACCCGGCCATACGCCCGGTGCACTTTGCCTGCTCATCGGAAAGCTCCTCTTTACGGGAGATACCCTATTCCCCGGCGGCCCTGGCAGGACCGGCTCCCCTGAAGCCTTCCGACAGGTAAAGGATAGCATAACCACGAAGCTCCTGGCACTGCCGGACGAGACTGCCGTCTACCCCGGACACGGCATAGACACCACTATAGGCGAGGCCAGGAGGCAGGTTCAGGAGTTCGATTCAAAGCCTCACCCGGACGACCTACACGGCGACGTAGAGTGGCTAAAGAGCTAACAAGTTAGCCACCGGCTCTCAGAGGGCTGACTGCCGATGGCTTTATCTTAGGGAGTGGATATGTACCAAAGGACTGTACTAGATAACGGATTACCTGTGCTTACCTCATCTATGCCCCATACCCGGTCTGTATCTATGGCCATATTCATCGGAGCGGGGTCCAGATACGAGTCCGACGAAATCGCGGGCACGTCTCATTTTCTGGAGCATCTGCTCTTCAAGGGCACGAAGCAATGGCCCACTGCCAGGGAGATAAGCGAGGCTGTTGAAGGGGTTGGCGGTATCATGAACGCCAGCACCGATAGGGAGATGACGGTGTTCTGGTGCAAAGTGGCCAGGCCCCACTTCCAGCGCTCACTCTCGATCCTGGTGGACATGATGCTCAACCCCCTTCTCGACCCCACTGAGCTGGAGAAGGAACGAGAGGTGGTGCTGGAAGAATTGAGGATGATCAATGACTATCCCACCAATCGCGTTGACCTACTGATTGATGAAACGCTCTGGCCTGACCAGCCTATGGGCAGGGACGTGGGAGGAAGCCAGGAGTCGGTAAGCAACATTACCCGTGAGCAGATAGTGGACTACGTTAGACACCAATACACCCCCGGCAACACGGCGGTGGCAGTGGCCGGGGACATATCCCACGAAGAGGTGGTGGACCTGCTGAGCGAAGCCCTCAAAGACTGGACTCCTGAGCAGCCCATGAGCTGGTATCCGGTACAGGACGGGCAGGAGATGCCCCGCATTCGGGTGGAACAGCGCAAGACGGACCAGGCCCACCTGTGTATCGGACTCCCCGGCCTGCCCCTTACCCACCCGGACAGGTATGTCCTGGGACTGATGAACGTGATTCTGGGTGAGGGCATGAGTAGCCGCCTATTTCTTGAGCTACGGGAGAAGCAGAGCCTGGCATACGACGTACATAGCTCGATAAACCTCTTCCGAGATTGCGGCTCTTTGATTGTCTACTGTGGTGTGGAACCTCAGAAGAGCCAGAGGGCCGTGAGCGCCATCATGGAGCAGTTGAACGGCCTCCAGCACGACATCCCCGAGAGCGAGCTTGAGAAGGCCAGGGAGCTCTCCAAGGGCAGGATGCTCCTGCGCATGGAGGACAGCCGGAGCGTCGCCATGTGGATGGGAGCACAGGAGACGCTGACGGGAAGGGTGCGCACTGTGGACGAGGTGGTGGAGCGATTGGATGATGTCTCCACCAAGGACATAGAGCGTGTGGCTGCGGACATCATCCGGGAGGACAAGCTGAACTTGGCGGTGGTCGGACCCTATCGCAGTGACCGCCGGTTCCGTAGCCTGCTGAAGCTCTAGCCGGCCTCCACCGGCTTGAAGAATGGGACGCTTATCCGGTCTGTGGCTTGGACGAAAGTTACCTCCACGGGCATACCAATCTTCACATCCCTGGGATCACATTGGATGACGTTGGTGAACATCCTGACCCCTTCATCCAGCTCCACAAGGGCCAGCACGTAGGGCACATCCTCGGCGAAACCGGCGGTACGGTTCTGGTAAGTCACTGTGAAGGTCCAGACGGTTCCCTTGCCACTGGCCTTCAACCAGGCGATGTCAGTGGTCCAGCAGTTGGCGCAGATGCCCCGGGGATACCATTGATACTCCCCGCAGCTATTGCACCTCTGTATGAGGAGGTCTCCCCTTAGGCAGGCCTCCCAGAAGGGCCTGGTCTCACCGGAAACTGTCGGCAATGGCTTCTTCCATTCAGGCATGGCTAGTCCCTCCCAAGGATTACTGTGCCCCCGCTGTGACGGGAGCCAATGGCCCCTCCCGTGCCGTGGCACAGGGCTATCTTGCAATCGGGAACCTGGCGGGGTGTCCCGGCGAACTCGTGTCGAAGCTGCCTGGTGGCCTCCAGCAGCAGAAAGATGCCCCGCATTCCCGGATGGTTCGATGAAAGGCCTCCACCGTCGGTATTGATGGGCAAATCACCCCCTATCTGTAGACGGCCTCCCGACACGAAATCTCCTCCCTCACCCTTCTCGCAAAATCCCAAGTCTTCGAGAGTGGTCACGACCGTGATGGTGAAGGAGTCATATATCATGCACATGTCAATATCCTGGTGTGTCACCCCCGCCATAGAAAACGCGGGGCCTGTACTCTGCTTCGCCGCTATATAGACCAGGTCTCGTCGGCCCGCACCCTGGTGGGCCACACCCTCCCCAACACCCAGCACCCACACGGGGACGTTCTTGCACGTTCTCGCCACCTCCGGAGAGGCCACCACCACCGCCCCGCCACCATCGGTTATGACGCAACAGTCCAGAATGTGCAGCGGAGACGAAATCATGCGAGAGGTGACCACGTCCTCTATGCCTATGGGGTTACGGAACAGGGCATGGGGGTTCATAGAGGCGTGCTTTCGCATAGCCACAGAGACCTCCGCTAGCTGCTCGGGCCTGGTTCCATAGAGATGCATGTGCCTCTGGGCTATCATAGCGTAGAGGCCCACAGTGGTGAAGCCGTATAGCTCCTCGAAGCTGTCGGGAGTCGGCTCAAGAGCCGGGTGGCCGTACCGCGCGACACCGCCGGTGCCCACTGCCACTCCCCCGGACCGTGCCAGGGTAGAGTAGGTTATCAGGGCGCAGTTAATCCGCCCGGCGGCGATGGCCGTCAGCGCGTGGGAGAGATGGAACTCGAAGGATGCACCCCCCACCGAAGTATTGTCAACGTACCTAGGGTTCAGGTTCAGGTAGTCAGCAAGATTGAGGCCGCTCATGCGAGTGGACATGGAGGAGGTGAAAAGGCCGTCCACATCCTTCTTGGACAGGCCCGCATCCTCAAGGGCCTTGATGGCGCTCTCGCCCTGAATCTGTAGCTCGCTCTTGTCCGGGGCGTATCTGATGGGGTGTTCATGTATCCCTACGATAGCTGCTGCATGTCTGAGGTCAACCATGTGTACCTCCTCTGACAGATGGATAGCTGATATTATTGTCCAGGGCCTCACTAGACCCGCTCCGGCTCCTTCGCACGTCTCAAGAAGTGGCTCACCACACGGTGGAGCAGTGGAGGCTTCGGGAGCCTACCGGTGCTCACACGCATTCCCATCCGGTAGACCAGCTCACCGCCGAAGTAGTTCCCTACTACAAGCAACGGCAACCCAATGAGGGAGAGTACCAGAATGTAAATGGGTGTCCTCGTGGCGTCTAGCTCTAGGGCCCTGAGTCCCAGGCTTATGGCGAATATGAGCACCATCGGCAGGTTGGCAAGCATATGCCAGGTGGTCACCCGGTGTTTCTTGGAGCCAGAGACCATGCCGAAGTAGTCCACGAAGCCTGTGAGTATGGCTATCGCGCTACCGGCAAGGCCCACAGCGATGTTGTAGAAGGCTGCCCTTACCAGCTCGGGTTCGGTAATGGCCCAGGAGAGGATGTCAAAGAGAAGGCTTGTGGGGAAAAGGGCAGTTGGGAAGTGGACAAACATGGGGTGGCTGGGATGGCCTAGTGGTTTTCCTTGTAGCACATCTTTGATGCTCATGTCTGCATAACTCTCCAACTGCCCAGGGAGGTCCCAGGAGTAAACCGGCACCTACACCTAATGTGATCCGTGGGAGTGCATGGCTTCAACTATGTTGTGGGCAGCGTCATCGGCGCTGATTTCAGCCGCCTCGGCCGCCGCCTCCAACATCTCCTGGGTGATATGCCTGGGGTCTCCGTGGTTATCATTGGGCTCGCCACATCCGCAACTCAGACACATGTTCCTTCTCCTTTTTGCCACCCAACCACCTTTAGCTATCCATTCGGGCCTGCCATCAGCAAGCGATTCTAAACTATGATGACTTCCAACCACCCATAGGTCCAGGAAGCTCACTGCAATCATAGCGCCTTACAGATGACCGGTCAATGAGGATGGTCCACGGATAGCAAGGCAGCGGTCCCGGTCAGTGCTCAAGCAAGCGTTGTGATACAATATTCTTGGTGTCACTGGCTCACATCTTGCGAATTTCTCATACTGAAACAGGGATTGAAGATGCTCATTCAAGTGGAATTATGGGTGGTATATGAGAATAGGCAGCGCAGATTACCTGCACAAACGATGCGGAAGAGCCTCAAAAAGAGGTATGGGACAGGACGAGGTGGATGATGACAACCGCTATTGATGGGCTGGTGGAAAAGGCGAAGGCAGCCCGGACTTCCTCACGAAGGCTCGCCCGGCTGTCCTCAGAGGTTAAGGACAGGGCCTTGCTGAACATCGCAAGCTCCCTGACATCCCGGCAGGAAGACGTGCTGGAGGCCAACGAGGTAGATTACCGGGCTGGAAAGTCCAATGGTCTCACAGAAGCGCTGCTGGACCGGCTCCTCCTCCATCCCCAAAGACTGGAAAGCATTGCCTCGGACGTGCGTGGTGTGGCGGCACTTCCCGACCCCGTGGGCGAGGTCTTCGACATGCGTACTCTTTCCAACGGGCTGTTGGCAGGCAAGAAACGGGTCCCCCTGGGAGTCATCGGGTCCATCTACGAGAGCAGGCCAAACGTGACGGTAGACATCTCGGCGCTTTGTCTTAAATCGGGCAACGCCTGCATCCTCAGAGGTGGCAGAGAGGCCATCCATTCCAACACTGCCCTAGCCAAGCTTATCCGCCATGCCATAGCCGACGCCGGTATCCCAGAGGACTCTATCCAGTTCATAGATAACACGGACCGCGCTCTGGTAGAGCCCATGCTGAAGATGCGGGAATACATAGACCTCCTGGTGCCCCGTGGTGGCCCGGACCTAATCCGCTTCGTGGCCGAGAAGTCGGCGATGCCCGTGGTCACCGGCGGCATCGGCGTTTGCCATACGTATGTCGACAGGTCAGCGGACCTGGATAGGTCAGTAGATATAGCGTATAATGCCAAGGTACAGCGCCCCACAGTCTGCAACGCCCTGGACTCGCTACTGGTGCATTCGGAGGTAGCGGCCCAGTACCTTCCACGCATCGCCCATGAGTGGGCCAAAGCCGGGGTTGAATTGCGCTGCGACATGCGCGCCCTCAGTATTCTTGGCCCCGTCCAGGGAGTTCAGGCTGTGCCGGCTACACAGGATGACTGGGGCAAGGAGTTCCTGGACCTGGTGGCATCAGTGAAGGTTGTAGATTCGCTGGACGAAGCCCTTGAGCACATAGAGGAGTATGGGTCGGGCCACTCCGAGGCTATTATGGCTGAAGACTACTCGGCGGCAATGCGCTTCCTGGACGAGGTGGATGCCGCAGCAGTGTACGTAAACGCCAGCACGCGCTTCACCGACGGCTCCCAGCTTGGCCTGGGAGCCGAGGTTGGAATAAGCACCCAGAAGTTCCATGCCAGAGGGCCTATGGGCTTGAGGGAACTGACTTCATACAAGTGGATAGTCATGGGAAGCGGACAGGTGCGTTCCTGATTCAGCACCGGCATCTGAGGGCTGATGGCTAATAGCTCATCGGGCGAAATACGGAGGTAAGCTGTGGCGGACTACTACTTTGAAAGAGATTGCAGGACTCCTCATTCCGAGTCCTATACCATATTGGGTGACGAGAATCCCATTGGTAGGATAGACTTGCATTACACGTCAACCATTGTACATGGCACTTTGTGTGTTCTCGAAAGCCTGACCCAGGAAGAGGTCCAAGAGCTTATCGAGACCATAGATGAGGACGTGGTAGACGTTATGGGTGTGTCCAGAGAGGAGTTTATCGTCCACGTTTACCAGGGACGCGAGACTGGGGTCTTCAGTGACAATGGCTTCGGGTCAAACGGCAATGGGGATGATGATTCCAACAATGGCCCAATTAGGAGCTAAGTTTCGCTGTAAAGCTCCGGCCTACCCATCACCCACCTCGTTTCCGCGCCAGGACGGCGTTTACCGCCTTCGCTATGTATTCAGGAGTGAGCTTGTACTTTTCCAGTAGCTCGTCTGCCTTGCCCGATTCGGCGTAGCGGTCCAGAGCTACCATCTCCATAGGGACAGGATGGCCCGTACCCACGGATTGGGCAACTATACTGCCTAGGCCACCGTGGATATAGTGCTCCTCAACGGTGACTATGGCCCCGGTCTCCTTCGCCGCTTCCAGGACCGCGCCCTCGTCCATTGGCCGGAGGGTGTGCATATTGATGACGCGACAGACGGTCCCCTGTTCAGCCAGAGCGCTCGCTGCCTGTAGCGCCGATGATACCACACCTCCAACAGCGATAATGGTTACGTCATCATTCTTGCTGCTCCTCATAACCTCGGCTTTTCCAATCTTGAAGTCGCAGCTATTGTCCTGGTGTACTACCGGAGTGGCCGGGCGGTAAAGGCGAATGTAGAAAGGGCCTTGAGTCTCGGCGGCGGCGCGAATCGCCTTGACGGTCTCTACTGCGTCGGCGGGGGCCAATACGGTGAAGCCCGGCAGGGAGCACATGAGGGCCAGGTCCTCAATGCTATGGGCAGACATACCGTCTTCACCGGTCATAATGCCTGCGTGGGTACACACAATCTTTACGTTCAGATGTGGCTGGGCGATACTCACCCTTATCTGATCGAAGGGGCGACACGCACCGAAGACGGCGAAGGTGCTGACAAATGGAGTCTTGCCCGATGAGGCCAGGCCGGCGGCAACACCCATGATGTTTTGCTCAGCGGGACCAAAGTCGAAGAACCGCTCCGGGAATTCTCGGCCAAACAGGTATGTGAACGTGGACTTGTTGAGGTCACCCCCCAGCACGACTATGTCCTGGTTTTCTCTACCCAGATCAACCAGAGTCTCACCATAGACTTGCCGGGTTGAGGCCGTGGGAAAGGCAGTAACCATGACAGACTACTCCTCTTGCTATGTTCGCAACGGCTAGGCCAACTCTTTCAGCGCCTTCTCATATTCATCTTTATTGGGGGCGCGGCCATGGAAGTCCGGGTTGTTCTCCATGAAGCTCACCCCTTTGCCTTTTACGGTGTGAGCTATAATCACCGTAGGACAGCCTTGGGTCTTCCGGGCTATACCTGCGGCGTCCAGGACCTGGTCTATATTGTGACCGTCTACCTCCAGAACCTTCCACCCAAAAGCGCTCCACTTTTCAGCGAGTGGCTCAAGTCTCATCACCTCGCTGGTAAAGCGGTCGTTCTGAATTCTGTTCCTGTCCACAAAAGCTGTAAGGTTGTCCAGATTATAATGGGCCGCAGACATTGCCGCCTCCCATACCTGGCCCTCGTCACACTCTCCGTCACCCAGTAGTGCGTAGACCCTGTAGCTCTTCTTATCTATATTAGCTGCCAGGGCAACCCCGACAGCAAACGATAGTCCCTGCCCCAGGGAGCCTGAGTTCATCTCAACCCCGGGGGTTACGGTATGAGCATGGCCCTGAAGCCGGCTTCCCAGCTTGCGGAAGGTCCACAGCTCATCCCGAGGGAAGTAGCCGCGCTTGGCTAGCACGGCGTAGAAACCGGGGGAAGCGTGTCCTTTGCTGAGGATAAAGCGGTCGCGGTCTGACCAAGCGGGATTTTCCGGGTCATGCTTCATAATCTGAAAGTAGAGGGCTGTGAGTATCTCTATCTCTGAGAGGGAGCCTCCGGGATGCCCACTCCCGGCGGTGAAGGTCATCTCAACCACGTCGCGTCTTAGCTCTTTAGCTATGTCTTTAAGATTATCCATGCTACACTACCTTGCTTTAAGGGGTGAAAGACCTCGGTGGCTCCGGTAGCCGAGATTGGCCTGCTCCATCGCTCCGCTTTCGAGGATGGCAAAGGGTATCCCCTTCTCTTTGTGGCGCCATTGTCGCTTTTTGCAGCCAGATTATAACAACCGTGCTGGGCTGTGTCTAGCTATTTCCTGTACAACCTTTCTATAATTAACCCAATATGATAATAGATTTCCATACTCACATTTTCCCGCCTTCGTTTCGAGCCGCCCGAGATGAGTACGTGGGTCGAGACGTAACCTTCGCTACCCTCTTCTCCAGTCCCAAGGCCGGACTGGCTACCGTTGACGAGCTGGTTGAGGCTATGGACGAGGCCCGGGTGGATGCGGCGGTTGTCATGGGCGTCGGGTGGACCGATATTGACACAGCGATAGAGGCCAACGATTACATAATCCGGTCTGTGAACCACTTTCCAACGAGGCTCGTGGGGTTCTGCTCAGTAAATCCGGCGTGGGGTGAGAGCGCAATAAGAGAGGTGGAGCGTTGCGCCAGTGAGGGAGTAAAGGGCATCGGTGAGCTTCACCCCGACAGCCAGGGCTTTGACGTGGGCAGTAAAGAGGCCATGGCTCCTCTCATGGAAGCGGCCCACAAGCTGGGTCTGCTGGTTCTCACCCACTCCTCAGAGCCGGTGGGACACCTCTATCCGGGGAAAGGACGGACTACCCCCGACAAACTGTACACTTTTGCCCGCAACTTCCCGGAGAACACCATTGTCTGCGCTCACTGGGGTGGAGGGTTGCCCTTCTATAGCCTGATGCCCGAGGTGGCCGAGGAGATGAAAAACGTCTATTACGACACGTCGGCCTCTCCATTCCTCTACAGCCGGGAGATTTTCCCAACTGTCGTGGGCCTGAACGGGCCTGGCAAGGTCCTCTTCGGGACGGACTTCCCACTGATAAAGCACCCACGGCTGCTAAAGCAGATAGAGGAGGCCGCCATGTCAGATGAGGCCCGGAAAAATATACTGGGGGACAATGCCCGGACCCTTCTAAAGATATGAGTGGCCGGTGGAGAGAATGGTCCGCACCTTCATAGCAGTAGACATCTCTCAGCAAGCCAAGGGTGTCCTGGCAGGAGTCACAAAAAGCTTGCAAGATGGGGGTGTCTCATGGGTGCGGTGGGTCAGGCCCGAGGGCATCCACCTCACCCTCAAGTTCCTGGGCGAAATAGACCCCAACATCGTGGACCGGGTACTAGGGGCCATGGACAGGGCAGTTCAGGGGAATGTCCCCTTTACCCTCGCTCTTTCGGGGATAGGAGCATTCCCAAATCTTAACGTCCCCAGGGTTATATGGGTCGGCCTGAAGGGAGACCTGGACACTTTGATGGAGCTACAGGAGCGGATTGACGAGGAGGTCCACCTGGCAGTTGGCTTCCCAAAGGAGACCCGCGCCTTCACCCCCCATCTCACCCTGGGCAGGATGCGGGACAACGCACCCGGCGAGGAGCGCCGCCGGGCGGGGAAGGCGATGACCGAGGTTGCCTGGGAGACTGACGTGTCATGGCAGGTCAGTGAGGTGGACCTGATACGCAGCACCTTGACTCCCTCGGGTGCAGTGTATGACGTGTTGGGTTCTCGGCGGTTGTAGATAAAGACTGCATATCCGAGTCGTTGCCCACGCCTTGAACCCTCACCTCCTTTGTGCTACCATGAGCTTGCTATCAAAGAAATAGTCACCATAGGCCGGAAGGACCGCTCCCGATGGGCGGGAGTGAGCCTTTAAGGGCAGTCCTGTGAGGCTGGCAAGGCACGTAAGGCCACTTGGTTAGTTCTCGAGCCCCGGGTTAGTGGGCAACTAGCTTAGACCCTTGCCAGCTATAGGCAAGGGTCTTTTACGCTTGGATGTCGGATGAGCGTTGGTCTGAGCGCCATGAATGTCCTGAGAGAAGCGGGGGAATGGAAAAGCAGATACTGAGCGTAGACGACATCCGCCGCGCCCTTACCCGCATCGCCCATGAGATTCTGGAGCGACACAGGGGGGTGGATGGACTAGTGCTCGCGGGAATCCGCACCAGGGGGCTACCACTGGCGTGTCGCATCTCCGGAATGATAGGGGAGTTTGAGGGGCCCAACGTGCCTGTGGCCGCCCTCGATGTACGGCCATACAGGGACGACGTGCCGATGAGGTCCCGCTCCAAGGTCGCACCCGACAGCGACTTCACGGTGGAAATTAACAATCGCAAGGTGGTGCTGGTGGACGACGTACTGTTCACCGGACGAACGGCCAGGGCCGCCTTGGATGCTCTTACCGACCTGGGCAGGGCACAACGGGTGCAGCTGGCCGTCCTCGTGGACCGGGGACACCGGGAGCTACCCGTAAGGGCGGATTACGTGGGCAAGAACGTGCCCACCGCCCACGGAGAACGAGTGCAGGTGCGGCTGACTGAAATAGACGGCAAAGATGAGGTAGCTCTAACCTGGAATTCCGGGAAGCCCGGATGAAATAATTAGCCCGGCTTCACACACTACAGGCTAGGGGGTAGACGGTGTACAAGGGGAGTCTGACGACCATAGAGGATCTCTCCGGTGGGCAAATCGAAGACATCCTTGACCTCGCCCAGGACATCGAAGAAAACCGAGATGCGTTCCACGGTCTCGCGTCCCGCCGGATAATGGCGAGCCTGTTCCTGGAGCCGAGCACCAGAACGAGGGGCTCCTTCGAGGCAGCTATGAAGAGGCTTGGAGGGGATACTATCACTGTCGCAGACCCTACATCCTCCTCCATGGAAAAGGGGGAGTCCCTTGCGGACACCATCAGGATATGGAGCGGCTACTCGGACCTGATTGTTCTCCGGCATCCCTGGGAAGGGGCAGCACGCCTGGCCGCCGAGTATAGCGACGTTCCGGTTATTAACGCGGGAGACGGGAGCCACGAGCACCCAACTCAGACCTTGCTAGACCTCTATACCTTGCGAAAAGAGTTCGGGACACTCGAGGGGCGAAAGATCGCCCTCTGTGGCGACCTGAAAAATGGCCGGACAATTCACTCCCTGATCTACGCCCTCCTGCGCTTTAGAGCAGACGTAATCTTTGTACCTGGCGAGGGGCTGGATCTACCGGACCATGTGTTCCGCAGGATTGAGACCGAATATGGCAGACCCATACGGAAGATTCACCACCCAGGTCTGGAAGCGATGTACGACCAGGCTACGGATGAATCCGGGGCGGTGGTGGACGCTATATACATGACCCCCAGTCAGCCTCACAGTCCCACCCTCGTTGACTCTGTCCAGATCCGCATTCGCAAAAATGAGTCCTTTGCCTTTTATGTAACTCGAATGCAGGTTGAACGCGAGGTGAATGGGAGCAATGAGCGAGCCAAGAAATATCCGCGTATCAATGCAAAAGTCTTGAACAGGGCGGACTTTTCCAAGGCTGTCGTATTGCACCCCCTTCCACGAGTAGATGAATTGTCGACAGACGTAGACTCGGACGTTAGGAGCAAATACTTCGTTCAAGCACGAAACGGGGTCCCCATAAGAATGGCCCTGATAGCCCTTATCCTGGGGCTGAAACCCTGGACCCATAGCTCCGAACCCGAACAAGGAAGCCTACCTCCCCAGAAAGGGACCGCCGTCTGTAACCCGAAGGGTATCAAGTGCATGAATGATGCCTGTGCAACACAGAGAGAACACCAGAACACAGAGGCGAAGTTTGCCTTCTTTCAGAAGCCCAGGCTGCGTTTCGTTTGTAGCTATTGCGAGCGGGAGGCCCTTCCAGCCTTCTGTGCCTATCCAAGGGGAGAGGTGTACTACCCAGCCGATGAACTCCTCGATTGCCCATTGGACCCATCCAGGTTTACCTTCTTTCCTGACGAGGACAGTGCGCGCGACAGCAACTTCAGACCTTCCAGGAAGATGGCCGGCAGGGTATAGAGAATGGAGAATCGGGGAATAGCCAACACTTCATTCGCCGGCGGAGCGGAAAATGGCTAGGGATGCGTACCTTGTGCTGGAGGACGGGTCCGTCTATCATGGGGAGGCTTTCGGAGCCGAGACCTCAGCACACGGCGAGGTGGTCTTTAATACCAGTATGACCGGCTACCAGGAGGTCCTTACCGATCCCTCCTATGCGGGGCAGATTGTGATGCTCACCTACCCACTGGCCGGCAACTACGGCATCAATGCCCAGGACTTTGAGTCCAAGCGCATTCAGGTGGCGGGTCTTGTGGTAAGAGAACACTCTGAACACCCTAGTCATGGCCTCAGCACCTCTACTCTCCACGAGTTTCTGGCCTCGCAGGGAATTCCCGGCATAAGGGGAGTGGACACACGAGCTATAACCCGCAGGCTCCGTAGACAGGGAGTCATGATGGGCTACATCTACTCCGACCCTGTGGAAACCTCGGTCCCCCTCCAGGTAGCGTCATCCATGTCAAACACGTCAAAGGAGGCCACCTCTGAGCAAGTCCTTGCCCGGCTAAGAGAAATACCGAAGTATGGGGACGTAGACTTCGTAAAAAGCGTTACTACGAGCGAGCCCTACGTCTGGAACGTGCCCCCCGACGTTCCAACGTCCAAACACGGCCGTATCCTGGTAGCAGATTTCGGCCTCAAATATAACATCTTGCGTCTGCTCAGGGGTCGGGGATGCGAGGTCATGGCTGTACCCGCCACAACCTCCACCGACGACATGATGTCCCTCAATCCTGCGGGGATTGTACTCTCTCCCGGGCCTGGCGATCCGGCCCTGCTGGAGTACATGGTGAAAACAGTCCGCAATCTGATAGGGCACGTGCCCATCATGGGCATCTGCCTGGGCCACCAGATACTGGCCCGCTCGCTGGGCAGCGATACCTTCAAGCTGAAGTTCGGCCATCGAGGGGCCAACCATCCTGTGCAAGACCTATCCACAGGCAGAGTCTACATAACGGCCCAGAACCACGGCTACGCCGTAGATGGGGAATCCCTGCCACCCGGGCTGGAGGCGACCCACGTCAATCTCAACGATGGGACTGTCGAGGGGCTACGCCACCGCGACCTGCCCATCCTGACCATCCAGTACCATTCCGAAGCCTCCCCGGGTCCCAGGGACAGTGAGTACCTTTTTGACAGGTTCCTGGAGATGGTGAGGGATAATGGGGCTTGACCTGAACGACCGGGCGGGGAAGCTTCACCGGGCAAAAGTGATAAATAAGGCAGTATTTCAATCCTTGTTAGGTACACACGCATAAGGTTAAAATGGACTAGGGATACGTCCCCTGTCGGTTCGAAGTCGGTTTCGACGTGCTTGCGAGGCCGACTGAGGCAGCAAATACGGTGCTTTACGGGAGGCCTACCATGTCTTTGGGCAGCTTGTTTCTGGATTGGGGGTTGGAAGTGGAGTTGAGGGCGGATATGAAGGACGTCGTAGGTTTACTGGACAATGTGATGTATGACTTCTCTTACGATGGCTACAAGTATTGGATAAGCTCTTCCAAGGGTATAGTAGGGTCTCAATGGAAGCTTCTGGTGAAGCTCTGGGACACGTCCACCAGCATCCAACCCACGCTTACAATAGGGTATCTTGAGATAGATAAGCTGGACAATGGCGAAACCCGCTTCATGATACCCCCAAGAGACGAATGGGGCGATGATAAGTCAAAGGCCTTTGACTCAGAAGGGCGATTCTTCTCCGGTTTTGTCTATCATCTCCTCAACACCTTTCAAAATCGTGGGATGATGGATTTGCCGGGGCAGCTGCCGATACGCTGAAGTCCCCATAGGCAAGTATGTAAGGTCGAAGGTCCCTTTGTGAGTCGCTTGTATTGAGCGCGATTGGCACGATACTCACCGGATATACAGGTGGGGGAAATGATGGGAACCAGAGCCGGTAAAGTCCTAGTCATTGGATCGGGGCCAATCGTAATCGGCCAGGCGGCGGAGTTCGACTACGCCGGGACTCAGGCCTGCAAGGCCCTCCGGGAGGAGGGTATCACCACCGTTCTGGTAAACTCCAATCCCGCCACCATAATGACGGACCGCGGCATAGCCGACATGGTCTATATCGAGCCCCTCACGGTTGACGTGATGGACCGGATCATCGCCCGCGAGCGTCCCGATGGCATTCTACCTACGTTGGGCGGCCAGACCGGTCTGAACCTGGCGGTAGACATAGCCGATGCGGGCCTACTTGACAAGTACAACGTCCGACTTTTAGGCACTCCGTTGGAGACCATTCGTAGCGCCGAAGACCGTGAGCTTTTCCGTAAGCTGCTGTCTGACATCGGAGAGCCGGAGCCACCAAGCATTACCGTCTCTTCGATGGATGAGGCACGCAGAGTAGCCCAGGATATGGGGCTACCCCTGGCAGTGCGACCTGCATATACCCTGGGAGGCACCGGGGGCGGGCTGGTCCGCACAACAGAGGAGTTTGAGTCAATAGTCAGAGGAGGGCTATCCGCCAGCCCCATTCATCAGGTGCTCCTTGAACGCTCCCTGGAGGGGTGGAAAGAGATTGAGTACGAGGTGATGCGGGACAGTGCCGACAACTGTATCACCGTGTGCAACATGGAGAACCTTGACCCTATGGGCGTTCACACCGGAGACAGTATCGTGGTAGCCCCCAGTCAGACCCTCACCGACAAAGAGTACCAGATGCTCCGTTCCGCCAGCTTAAGGATAATACGCGCCCTGGGCATAGAGGGTGGCTGCAACGTCCAGTTCGCCCTGCCTCCACACCCGGTGGTGGGCAAGGCCCTCGGCTCCAACTGGGAACCGAACGCTCCCTACTACGTCATTGAGGTAAACCCCAGGGTAAGCCGTAGCTCCGCTCTGGCGAGCAAAGCCACCGGATACCCCATCGCCCGCGTGGCCTCCAAGATAGCAGTCGGCAAGCGGCTTGACGAGATACCCAACGTAGTCACCCAAAAGACCCTTGCAGCCTTTGAGCCCGCCCTGGACTACTGTGTGGTGAAGATACCACGGTGGCCCTTCGACAAGTTTCCCGCAGGTGACAGGGCTATTACGACTCAGATGAAGGCTACAGGCGAGGTTATGGCCATTGACCGATGCTTCGAGGCCGCCCTACAGAAAGCAGTCCGCTCCCTGGAAATAGGGGGGCGCTCTCTATTGTGGGAAGACCCCGCCTGGAGACGGGATGAGAGCCTTCTGAGTCGGTCCTCCCCATTCTTCCAGGCAAGCGATTTTCGGCTGTGGACAATCATGTACGGCCTCAGACGCGGGGCAACACCAGAGGCCCTTTCTGGCCATACCTTCATAGACCCTTGGTTTATCCATGCCTTGCAACGAATCGTAGAGATGGAAACCCGGCTACTGGGAGAAACCCTGACCCCAAATCTGTTGCAGACAGTGAAGCGACTGGGCTTTTCTGACGATCAGGTGGGGACCCTTGCAGATATGCTCCCAGAGCAGGTGAGGGCACTCCGGCAATCATGGGACATCCATCCGGTCTATAAGATGGTGGATACTTGTGCCGCCGAGTTTGAGGCGGCGACGCCCTACTATTACAGTACCTACGAGCAGGAGAACGAGGCTCCACCCTTGGAGGGTCCGAAAGCCGTTGTCGTGGGCAGCGGCCCCATAAGAATAGGCCAGGGTATCGAGTTCGACTACTGTAGCGTCCATGCTGCCTGGGCACTCCAGGAAGAGGGCGTCAAGAGCATAATGGTCAACTCCAACCCGGAGACGGTCTCCACCGACTTCGATACCAGTCACCGCCTATATTTCGAGCCTATGGACGAGGAAAGCCTGCGGGACGTAATAGAGAACGAGACGACGGGTGACGGTCCACCTCCATCCGTGGTGCAATTCGGCGGCCAGACGGCGATAAACCTCTCTCAGAGCCTGGCCCAAGCCGGCTTGCCACTGCTGGGTTCGGGAGCTGAGGCCATAGACATCGCCTCAGACCGCCACAAGTTCGAGGAGTTCCTGGCTCGTCTGGGTATACCCCAGCCCCCCGGCGCCACCGTAACCTTCGTCGAGGAAGCGCTAAGGTTGGCCCAGGACATCGGCTACCCTGTGGTGGTACGTCCCAGCTACGTGCTCGGTGGCAGGGCTATGGAAATAGTACAGAATGCCACTGAGATTATACGATACCTGACTGTGGCCACCGAGGCGGGCCAGGGAAGGCCCGTGCTAATTGACAAGTACATGGAGGGGCGGGAGTGTGAGGTGGACGCCATTTGCGACGGCCATGAGGTGCTTATACCGGGGATAATGGAGCACATTGAGCGGGCAGGGGTGCATAGTGGCGACTCTATGGCCGTCTATCCCGGTCTTAACCTCACCACGGAAGAGGTGGACACCATTGTGGACTACACAACTCGTATCGGCATGGCCCTCAACGTACGTGGGCTAATGAACGTACAGTTCGTTATCCAGGGAGGCGCGCCTTACAGGAGTCCCTTATTTCCCCGGGAGGACTCCCCTGACACCTCCGTCTACATCATTGAGGTCAATCCCCGGGCCAGCCGCACCATACCCTTCATATCCAAGGTAACGGGCATACCTGTAGTCAATCTGGCTACCAGGGTTATGCTCGGTAGAACTTTGAAAGACCTGGGGTACAAGGGCGGCTTGTGGAAGAAACAGAAAATCGTGGGCATAAAGGCCCCCGTATTCTCCATGTCCAAGCTCACCGGCGTTGACTGGTACATGGGGCCGGAGATGAAGTCCACGGGAGAAGTCATGGGTGTGGACCACGATTTCCCTTCGGCTCTCGCCAAAGCCCTGACTGCCGCTGACCTTACCGTCAAGCCGGGCGGCGTTGTACTGTTGAGCATTGCCGACAAGGACAAGGCCGAGTCCACCACACTAATAAGGGAACTACTTCAGGCGGGGTTCAAACTCTATGCCACCGAGGGCACGGCAGCTATGATAGGTGCCATGAACGCGCCGGTGACCATGATTACAAAGAAGCTGAGCGAGGGACATCCCAACGTGGTGGACGTGATTAACGAGGGCCTTGTCCACGGGGTGGTGAACACAGTGTCCCAAGCAACTTCCGTAATGAGGGACGGGTTCTACATACGCCGGGCGGCAGTAGAACGACGCATACCATGTTTTACTTCCCTGGATACTGCCAGAGCAGCAGTGGAGAGCCTGCTCTTTGGCCCCGGGCCTCTTCAGCAAAATCAGGGCAGACCCTATAGCATCAAGCGCAGCGAGGAGTACCTGGACGGGCCGTAAGCCCGGAGTGCCAAGATGTGGGTGAGGCGGCGATAGCGCAATCCGCTTAGGGACGGGCAACCGTGGCAGTCATTCATCGGAAGATTGTGCCGTGACCCTCCGGGAAGAGGCCGAGAGGTCAGAGAAGTGCCTGACCTCATTGCCACCTAAAGCGCGTGGACACGGCCCGGCGCTTGGGACTGCCGGCAGGTCAGCTCACCCCTTGAAGTGCTAGCTCCAACTCGTCAAATGTGGCAAAGGACTCGAATCTGTCAGATACGATGCCTTGCTTATCAATTACGAATGTCCATTCCGTGCTAGGCAGTCCCCACTCAAGGACCGTTGGTGAGACACGTGCTTTGGTGAGGTCCCCCTGTATCTCCTGAGGGTTGTCATAAAAGTCCACGTGGATGAAGTTGGCCCGGCCTTTGTATTTGTCCTTCAGCTCTTGCAACACCTCAACCTGGGGGCCGCAGACGGCGTTGATGCAGAAAGCAGGGCTAGCCACCGTTACCACAGTTGGCAACCCACTTGCAACCGCATCAAAGATGGTCGTTTGATAAAGCTCGGGGTCTTGCAGGGACCCGGTGGTAAGCTGGCTGATACTCTCAACGCTATCCAAGGTCTTGTTCCGGCTCGGCACCGCCGGCGACCCCACCGCTACCGCTGCCGGGGTCTCCTTTACCTCGAACGCCAGGTCCGTCCGTCTATTCGCTCCTTCCAGCCCCTGAATACCTATCTCTATGCTCCAATTCCCAGGCGTATCAAAGGTTAGCTGGGTGGTGTAGAATCCCCGCGTCCCGTAGGGCCAGGGTCGGAACACTGCGGTAGATGTCTCTTTGAGTACCTTTTCAGAGCCATCGGGAGGAGAGAGGAACGATGAGACGGTGGCGGATGACGCTCGTACCAGGTCATCGGTAGTTGTCAACACAAAGGATACCCGGCTCTCCCCGACGCTAAGGTCGGGGGTCCCAAATATCGCTTGCAGGCCATCCGGCGACACGGGGCCTTTTACCAAGGGTATCCCACCGGGTTGAAGATACGTTAGGGCCGATGTTGGAGTGGCCGTCTGGCTTCCCGGTGTGGGTCCCGCGTCCTGCTCCGGGCCGGTCGAACATGCGACAGCAGCCATCAGAGCTATCAGCCCGACCACCAGAAGAGACCTGACTTTCACGTAAGCACCTAGCAATTGGGTCATCCTAATATACATTTTACATACCTTACCGACAAGCAATGCTGCTCATCCTCCGAAATGCCAAGAGGGGCAACGGACACTTCCAGGCTATAGCCTGAGCATGAGGGTCATAAACCTCAAATCCCGGACTCGTATACGCCAAAGGTAAAGGCAAAGAGAGAGAAATTAGGGGAGTTAGAGCTTAGTTTCAGGTCGTAAGTATCGTAGTTCTGGGCCTGTATTATAGAATACAATCTTGGCTCATCAATATGCAGGAAGCTCCTGCCATCCTCCTCTATGACCACGTCCTCCCCTTTGTTGGAGTCCGTCAGGTATTCGTCGTCCAGGGTGACAAGTACCTTGAAAGGTCCGGCGTTTTCTCCTTCGGATTTGATGACGGCGTTAACGCTTTTGGCGGATAACCTCAAGAAAATATAGTCCTCAAAGTTGGTCGTCTCCCTGGCATGTCTGAGGCTCTCCGGGCCGTTGTGCCAGAGACCTTGCAGAAAAATGCGGCCCCCAATGTGGTCATCTAGGTCTTGATAGTCAACGACCTTGTTCTGGCCTTCATAGTACTCCTTGTTCCACACATACCCTCCGAGGCCGTAAAGGGCATCGCTGTACCCACGCTGATGCCCGGCGTATAGCTCCCGTGTAACACGGGCCGAGCGGTCCTGAGGGAAGGACGGATCATAAGACTGGTCGCCGGAGAGGTTGCCGTCTACCACCGATAGGTCCGCCCCCGCCAATTTGAGAAACGAACGGATTTTCGCCTCTGTCTCAGCATAGGCACCCTCACCAAAGTGGGTGTACCGAAGTATTCCGTCCCCATCTATGAGGTACTTGGCGGGCCAAAAGCGGTTCTCATAGGCCCTCCAGGTGGTATGTGTGTTGTCCAGGGCTACCGGCCAGACTATATCATGCTCTTTCACAGCCTCATCCACGTTTTCCAGCTTCTTCTCAAACTCGAATTCGGGGGCGTGGACCCCCAGGATAACCAGTCCGTGATCAGCGTATTTCGCATACCACTCCCTGAGAAATGGAAATGTCCGGATGCAATTGACACAGGTATACGTCCAGAAATCTATCAGGACTACCTTCCCCTTCAGATCACTTATTTTCAGGGGCTGGGAGTTGAGCCAGGCATCTATACCCGCCAACTCCGGCGCCGGATGGCCTATCCCGATCTGTGCTTGGGGAGCAGAAGTAGGAGTAAGAGTGGATGTCGGCGTCTCGCCTTCGGATTCAGGAACGGAGGTTGGGGCCTGGGTCGGTCCCTCAGAGTCTCCCTCCGATGACCCGGCGCACGCAGACAGGACCAGAGCAAGGGTTAGTAGTGCAGCGATAGCTAACATATAGGGGTGTATGCTTTTCATCTTATTCATAATACTAGATTATACGACCAAATCTATGTAAAAGATTCCTAACCGCGTTAGATACCTTCCGTTTGGTTCGTTTTCCTCTCTAACAATAGATGCCACGCCGGGCCCATAGGATGCACTTCTTGCTATTATACTCCATGCCAACCCAATTCGAAGGGTGTGATTCCTATGACTTCAGGGTCATTTAATTATCAACGTTACGCGAATACAGGCCCCCACAGTCACCCCCATCCTAACCTTCACCGGCTTTGTTCCAAAAGTGCCACTTGTTCCAAAAGTCAGGTTTCTGTTCCAAAAGTCGTAATCAGACCGCTAAGATAAGCGTCGCTGTTCCCGATTGCCATCTGGTTCAAGGTGGCGTATACTCTCACATCTTCCAGCAGAACGGCGCCTTGGTCCCTGTACAGCTCAGCCCGTAGCCGATTATCAGGCATGGTTTCCTCCCTTCGGTCGCGAGTAGGATTTAGCAGTTTCTTTTTGAAATTCCGTATAATTCTCTACCCCAATATTGCCGTATCTGGCCAATATCTGCTCGGAATGCAGTGTGCTGGTTATTCGGATGCTAAGAGGACTGAGGTGGACCCAAGAAACTGGATAGGTGGTTAAGTGAGAGTCCTACTCCTAGACTAAGGACAGCCGTAACTGTCAGGGAGGAGAAGGACATGACGAAAGGACGAAGGAACCACAGCCCAGTTTTCAAGGCCAAGGTGGCCATTGAGGCGGTGAAGGGAGAGGAGACAGTAGCCCAGCTGACCGCCCGTTACGAAGTCCATCCGGGCCATATTCAAGCTTGGAAGAAGGCGCTGACCGAGGGAGCCGGGGTCTTCGGCAACAGCCAGGAACAGAGAACCAAGAGGGATGCCGCCCTAGTCTCCCGCTTGACCTGACCCCCGAAAACCGATCCAGTTATAAACTCGTAGACTGGACCTGTTGAAAGGGGGAACAGATGGCAAGGAAAGGGTATAGACCGGAGCAGATAATAGGGAAGCTGGGGGAGGTGGAGGTGCTGGTGCACCAAGGGCACACCATACGAGAAGCTGGAAGGAGGACAGGTGTATCTGATCACACCTACTATGTGTGGAGGAAGGAGAATGGCAGCATGGGAGTGGAGCAGGCCAGGAGGCTCAAGGAGCTGGAGAAGGAGAACGTACGGCTTAAGAAGTTGGTGGCGGACCTGAGCCTGGATAAGGACATACTTAAGGAGGCGCTGAAGGGAAACTCTTGATCCCGCCTGGGAGGCGGAGGGTGGTAGAGAGGGTATGTGAGGAGATGGGGGTGTCTCAGAGGCGGGCATGCCAGGTGCTCACCCAGCCTAGAGCAACACAGAGGTACATCCTGCAAAGGGACTTGGAGAGAGAATCTCTGGTCGAAAGGATCGTGGCATTGGCTACCCGATACGGTAGATACGGGTATCGAAGGGTCACAGCTATCTTGAGAAATGAAGGGTGGAGGGTGAACCACAAAAGGGTGAAACGGATATGGAGGCTGGAGGGGTTGAAGGTACCCAGCAAACAGCCCAAGAAAGGTAGGCTATGGCTGAACGATGGGTCGTGCATAAGGCTCAGGCCAGAGTACAGGGACCATGTGTGGAGCTACGACTTCGTGGCTGCTAGGACCTCAGATGGGAAAGCCTTCCGTATCCTCACCATCATAGACGAGCATACCAGAGAGTGTTTGGTCATGGTTGTGAAGCGGAGCATCACATCCCAGGATGTCTTGGAGCGGCTCTACATGCTGTTCCTGGTCAGAGGAGTCCCGGACCACATACGCTCAGACAATGGCCCGGAGTTCACCTCCAGGGCAGTGAGAGGATGGTTATCAAGTC
Source organism: Dehalococcoidia bacterium (assembly GCA_965219825.1). Lineage (GTDB taxonomy): Bacteria > Chloroflexota > Dehalococcoidia > Lucifugimonadales > JAGWBF01 > JAGWBG01. Next base: position 1,339,688 of record OZ244792.1, read on the forward strand.
TTGGGGTGAAGGCCATGTTCATAGAGCCGGGCAGTCCTTGGGAGAACGGATATGTCGAGTCATTAACGGGAAGTTCAGGGATGAGCTCCTCAACAGGGAGGTGTTCAGCACCCTGACCGAAGCCCGGACACTAATCGAGTGGTGGAGAAAGGAATATAACCAGGTGAGACCTCATAGCTCCCTGGGATATCGTCCACCAGCACCTCAGACCATCCTTCCTACAATGGCTTATTGTGAGGTAATACCTGGTACAATCACTGGGGGCAGGTCATTTCCCCGGAATCTTCGGACAGGCTCATAGAGAAGCTGGGGCTCCGGAGAACTTTGCCTCGGTGACCCTCGCAGGGGTTCAATGACCCGCGAAATTAGCATTACGACTGATACCAAGAATGGAGCGAGTCCAGGGATTGGGGGCTGATTTTTTCAGGACCGGCTGCGGAGTCCTTCCAGGCCAATATCCGCTTGACGACGCAACCTATTGGAGTTGACCCGCTCCTGGTCCACCGCTTTGAAGGCATCAACGGTAAAAGGCCGCCAGAAATTGCGTAAAGCCCGGAACGCTCCCTCTTCTCGTTCCACCGCTTGAACCAGCAGTGTGTACATGGGCAGCAAATAACTGGACCGGGGCAAGTCCTTCACCTTGCGGCCAAGCTCGCCAACGCGTAGGTTGAACTGGTCCAGAGCCTGGAGCACTCCAGTCCGGTCACACCCGCCCGCGGTCCTCCGCCAATCGTTATAGCGTTGGTGGAAAGCGTCCCACTCTGCCAGGAGAACTCTATAATTGTCATTGAAGTCCTGAACATCCGCCAGATTCTCCGCCGGACTATCGTCAACAAGTGCCTTGATTGTTCGGCTGACTTCCTTCAGAACGGCTTCGCTTTGCTCGATAACGACATCCATCAGGTCCAAGGGTGAACCCGTTTTCCTGCCCGGTTCTAGCCCGGGAGGGGTCGCGGTAGGAGGCGGAGGAATCGTAGGGCTCGTATCTAGGGGAGGAGCGGTGGCAGTGGGAACGGCCCGGGGACGGGCGGTAGGGATAGGAGCAGGAGTGGGAACAAAAGCGGGAACGCCACCGGTCTGCGAAGCCGCAATCACATCAAATAGAGCATCAAACTCAGCCTCCACCGCCTCTTGAAGCATCTCAACCATGCTTTCAGTGGCATCTGCCGAGGGTAGTCCGTATACGGCCTCGAGTATAGCTTCGACCTGTCCGCTAAGCTGGTCAAGTCGGGCGAGGATTGTGGGGGTGTCCAGGTCGTCTGCTTCCTTTTGCAGTTCGGCGTAGTCGTCATGAAACTCCTTCCAGTCATTCTTGACGACATCAAAGGCATTGGAGAATTCCTCCAATGCCCGCACTTCTTCCAGATCGGCGCTTTTCTCAAACTTCTCCTGTAACTCCATTGCCTGGTCTTCCACTTCCTTTTGAGCCCGGGCGGCGGCGGAACGCTGCTGCTCCACCAACTCAAATAGTGAAACGTTGTTGGGCTGCCATCGGTCTCGCAGTTGACGGAATGCTGCCTCTTCCTCTTCGGTGGCTGCTATCAATATGTCGGCAAGCTCTCGGGTGATGGAGGCTCTGGGAAGGTCCCTGGCCCGCTCGGTCACACCGGTAAAACGGGCAGCGAAGTCCTGTATGGCCTCATGGACTGAACTACTGTGGCAAGCGGTCAGCCCGGCGCGCCAACGGTCAAACTCCTGATGGAGCTGGTCCCATTCGCGATTAATAGCCTGCTGTTGCTTTACGAACTCGTCCATCGCCCGTTGTTCGCTTGCCGGTAAAGACGTGATAGTTCCGGCCGGCGGTGAATCCGGGGGCAAAGTCGCCGGTTGATCATTGCTGGCCCCTTTGCAAGAGACCAAAAAGACCAGCAATAACGACGCCAAGAGCAGCATGGTATAGGAGCCAAATCGTACATTCATGGACTACTTACTTACCCCCACGAAATCACTTACCAGGTCACCTCTAAATTCGCCAGTAAGCAAACGGTTGACGGTATAGGTCAAAGTCTCTGGCGTGTCCGCCAGGATTATCAACACGTGCCGGTCCTGGCTCCGGTCAAGCATGGTAACAGATGTACTCTCCAGTTCCAGGTCTGGTGCAAACGGGGTGCCCAGTGTGTCGTCAATGCGTATTCCGGCGGCTTGCAGGTATTGGCTCACCTGAAGAGCGTCCTTATACAGCCCCAGGAATACTGTGTCCCGGGCCACGTCCTCCACTCCGCGAATCTGGGAAGACAACCCGTAGGCCGATAGGCTGGCTTTTAGGCCTGTGCCGATACTCCAGAGGGATGGTCGTCCTAGCAAGATGTCTACATCCTTGTCCGAACCGACCTCGTAGAAATGTGGGAAGTCGGCTAGGTCGTACTCCCGCTCACTGGAAGTGAAATAGTCTGCTATGTTGGACACCAACCTGTTATTGTCCAGTAAGGAGTTGTGGGGAGGGACCATAAAGGTGAAGTCCGCAATTGCCAGGACGTTGCGGCTGTCGCCCCAGGCGATGGGATAGAGGCCCTCGATAGTTCCCACCACTGAAGACCTGGTATTGGCGTCGGTAAATGCAAGGCCGGGGCCGGATGACTGGATTGAGCCTGCGGTGTACAGGGATATGGCATCCAGGCCGGTGGTAAGCTCGTCAGGCTGGAACTCCCTAACGATAATGTTCTGGAAGTTCAGGTCGTATTCCTCCACGTTGTAGAGGTAGTCCGGTTGAAAGTTCAGGCCGAACCTCTCGGCCAGGGTGTTTATCTGTTGGGGCCGAGTCGGGTCGGAAACCAGCAGTAGTTTTCCGCCCTTACCCACGAACCGTTCCACCAGGGATGATTCCGCTTCGGAGTAGGCCACCCGGGGAAGGATAACCAGGAAACTGTCAGCACGCCGCAGCTTTTCCTTAAACTGCTCCAAATCGTAATTTCCGTAGAAGGAATCATCAAAGGCGCTGCCGGAATCAATGGTACTGCCGATGAACTCCACGTCATATCCCCTATCGGATACCCGAGAGGCAAGGGTAATAATTTCCGTTTTGCTGAACGCGTTGCCGTGCAGGGCGTCTACCAGTAAGAGGCCTCTCCGGACTTGAGCCGTTGGCGAGTCTACGAAAGCGCCTGAGGGCACACTGGGGGAAGTCAACTGTTGAAAAGGAATGTCCACCGGAGGCGGCGGGTCGTAAGTCCCCCGGTAAAAGATGAGGAACGCTACCCCAAAGGCGGCGGCGGCGAATATGGGCAATAGGGCTAATATTCCCAGTCTACGGACCATGTCCCACGTACAGGTAATAGATGTTCGGACGACCTATCTCCAGGGGGAACTCAGGGAGAGGGTCTTCCTGGTCTGTGCCCAACCCTCCGTAGAGCATCAGTCCCCGCAGGGCTTCGAGCCTTGCCACGCCGCTGTCGGCCTCCACCCCGGATGCTTCCGGGGCAGGGTCTCCTCTGTCGTGGGCTGTTGTAAGCAGGTCAAGGGCATCCGCCAGGTCGGAGTCCCCCCCGTCGCCCAGGGGTTCGAGAATGCGCTGCAACTTTCGGATAAACTCCACTTGTACCTCCAGGTTCACGTCTACGAGGCCATAGTTGGAGATTCCGGCCAACTCAGCCGCCTTCTGGATAGCATCGCTATCACTCCCAATTTCGTCGGTCAGGCCCAACCTCGCAGCATCTACGCCGGAGTAGAGGCGTCCCTGGACCAGTTCATCCCTGGAAATACGCAGCTTGTCTCCCCGTTCGCTAATTACCATCTGAGCGAAGGCTAACTTTAGCTGGTCTACTGTCCCGATCCAGTCTCTTCTCGAAGCTCCACTCAGCTTGTAGGGGCCGCTGATTACGGTGTTCTCATCGGGTAAGGGGGGGATCAAAGGCCCGGCAGAGGCAACTACCCCCACGTTTCCCACCAGGGACGACATCTTGGCATAGGAATGCGTAGCCCCCATTGCCATCATGTACCCGCCACTGGCCACCAGCCCGTTCATAACCAACACTACAGGTTTTTCTTCACGCAGCTTACGGGTCTCGATGTATAGGTGCTCGCTGGCAGCGGCGCCTCCGCCGGGAGTGGTCAGCTTGATGACCACCGCCTTGATGGAATCGTCCCGGCGGGCGTAGTTTATGTACTCGCCAATCACGTAGGATGAGTCCTCGTTCAGGACGGTGAATGGTATATCAATTATGCCAATCTTGGGTTTTCCCGGGAAGGCGTAGACGAATGTCAACGCGCCTGCCACTACGCCCAGCCCAGCCATAAACGTCGCAATGACGTACCAACTGGTTAAGAATCTCCCAAGCGCAGAAAAGGCGCCTATAACCCACCTCAGCAGTCGTGAAGGTCAGATACCGTACGGAAGTTCTTCAAAGGGGAACCGTAGAGGGTCGACGAGTTCATTGACTCCACTATACTTTGAAATTCCGGATGTTGTCAATTAACACCGGCACCGGGCCAGATTGGATTCCCAGAGTGTTCCTTTGTGTCAGATACTTGGTTGGTCGCACCTGAGTTAGAGGTTTTGGCGGTTCCTTTCTCGCGAGTGATGAGAGTCCAGCGCCGGGGACCGCTGACACAAACCGTTATTATGAGCTTCTTGACCGCCTGCAACACAGGTCGTCCGGCACATCAGGCGCATGGGCGACGTCTGGCGCCCCAGATCCAGCCCAATAGCGAAGGGGCGGAACGCATCGCCGAAATAGGGGACTAGGGCGTGTTCACACTAAGGTGTTGAATATGTTACAATTGGGGAATGGAAATTACAGGAGCTCAGTACGAACGCATTGCGCCAATTCTCCCGGTACAACGTGGCAATGTCAGACTGTCGAACCTGCAAGTGCTCAACGCAATCCTGTACGTCGCCGAGCAGGGCTGCAAGTGGCGGGGATTGCCGCCCCGGTTTGGCAACTGGCACACCGTCTACACCCGGATGAACCGATGGTCGAAGAACGGAGTGCTCGACCGGATATTCGAATACCTCCAGCGGGAACAGATCGTGCGCATCAAGCTTGAGGCGGTGTCGATGGACAGCACTATCGTCAAGGTCCATCCCGACGGAACGGGTGCGCTAAAAAAGGGGGGCCTCAATCTATCGGCAAGTCCCGTGGCGGCTGGAGCACCAAGATTCATATGGTTGCCGCGGATGCTCGAACGGCCATAACGTTCTCCCTCTCCCCCGGACAGGCCCACGACGCCCCGGAAGGGCGCAAGCTGCTTACCCGTCTTGGCCCGCAGTGCGGGAACCCGTCCTTGCTAATGGACCGCGCCTACGAGGGCAATGAGACTCGCCAACTGGCGATGGTGCTGGGATTCAAGCCCGTTGTTCCGCCCCTGAGCACCCGGGTTCTCCCGTGGGAGTACGACCGGGAGATGTACAAGAGACGGAATGAGATCGAGCGGTTGTTCCGCAGGTTGAAGGGCTTTCGCCGCATCTTCTCGCGCTTCGAGAAGCTGGACGCGCTCTTCCTTGGCTTCATCCTGTTCGCACTTATTCTTGATGCGCTGCCTTAGTGTGAACACGCCCTACACCATCCCCGTCTCCGTCACGAGCACTTGGAACCATCTCACTTGGAAATCCTTTGCCATTCCCTTTACTGCCCATAACCCTGGTCTCTCCTGCGGCTTCGGCCTCTTCACAGGACTCATACGTTTTAGGCTCTGATGTGGATGTTGACTCCGGTGTGGCCTCCGATGGACGCTCCGTTTTAATCAGTGCTGTTGAACCGCAGGCATCCAGAACCCTGTCAATAGCATCGACCTCCGCCTGGTCTATAGTCAGATTATAGGACTGTCGAACGCTCACCACACGAGTCACGAACCAACACTCATTGAGTGCAGGTAACCACTCTGCGGCATCCTTATCGACTTTCTGGTGCCGATTGACGGATGGGGAGGCCAGTGTCAAGTTTATAAGGTCTTGGGAGAACCGGCTTCGGGTCTCAGCACCCGCAGAACATAGCCCGCTATCGTGGGCCTCGGAACGGGCCACGATGTGCTCTATATCCGTCTCTGTTTTGCTCTCAAACCATGTGCCGGTATATGGGCCATAAATGCCACCCAGGGATGAGATGATACGGTCTTCAACGGATTGTGGGTAGCTGTAATCGTTCGAGTTATAGGAAGAGCACCTGTGCTCAGGAGCGATAGTAATACCGCGATAGGTCTCTACTGGCACCGGAGTTGGAGTGGGAGTTGGTTCTGCTGTGGCTATAGGCATTGGAGTTGGTGTAGGCATAGGTTTTGGAGTTGCAGTGGGTAGTGGGTAGTGGTGTAGGAGTTGGTGACGGTGTTGCTCTAGGAACTGGAGACGGAGTTGCCGTCGGCATAGGTGTAGCAGTTGGAGCAACTGTTGGTGTCGGTGGCGGTTTGGGTGTCGCAGTGGCTACAGGAGTAGGAGTAGGCGTCGGAACAGGAGTTGGTGTTGGCGTCGGTAACACAGTAGGGATTGCTGTAGGTATCGGCGTAGACGACGGCTACGGCAAGGCCCTAGCTGTTGGTGATATTGTATCTATGGGAACAACATAAGGGGTTGGGGTGAATGTTGGGACTGGAATAGGTGTTGAGGTAGGAGTTTTTGTCGAGATTGCCGTTGGTTCACTTGCGCAAGCAGCCATGAAAACGATACCCAGAACTAGATATGCCACAAGACCTAACCGCATAGAGTAGCCCCCTCTCGGATCAGGATGATCACTCACCACAAGCCTTATCCTAACATGGGCCTTGAGGATGCATCGCATTATGCCCCCTCAAGGCCCATGTAGATGTAAGGAAGGAACTTGTGGTGGGTCCAGTTTAATGTATTGAGGGCTTCTGCTATTGTCAATCTTTCACGCTGGATACCTGTGTAAATAGATATATAATTCCCCAATAAATCGGGTCCGGCCCCTTTTTCAATTACCACGGCCCCTGCGCCGGTCGGACTACCTCCTTCCGGGCGCCCAAGGGCATACCCTTACTCTGGGTGTGTCCAGGACGGCAATTTGTCTCCATGTGCCCCTCGCTCTCATCAGCCCCCGCAGAGTTTATTGGGCCCGCCCAATAAACTCTTTCCATGGCCTTTCCATCGGATCCTTTCCCAGGGCCCTTCCCCTGTCCCTTGTCGGGTCCTGTCTCACCCGGGGGTTTGCCTGCCTGAGTCCCATCCAGGGCGCATTTCCTCCTTGGATAGGGAGGGGCACACTCCCAGGCGGGTGTCCAGACCCAAAACCGCTGACGGTCTACAGTGGTGATAGACTCCATCCTGACCCCGCTTCAGCATCGCCCAGAAACTCTCTATCCCGTTGGTGCTGCCTGGTCCCTAACATACTCCCCTGCACCGTGAGATACAGCCTCATGCTTGCGAGGTATGCCCCTGTACTGAACGGCATCATCGGAGTAGATTGTAGCCTGGGTCGTGGTATTCTCCAGGACAAAACTCTGGACAGTCAACCTATCTGTAGACTTGCCCGTGGAGCGGTCACGCAACCCCACCATCGGAGCCTTGCCCACTGTACATCGGCCTGACTTGAGTTTCTTGTTGGCGTGCTTGTTGGTTTCCTTGCCTCCGAAGTAAGTCTCATCGGCTTCCACAGGGCCTACAAAGATAGCTGTACTGTCATCGTTCAGAGTTTCCCGTATCCTGTGGCTCATGTACCAGGCTGACTTTTGGGTTATCCCCAGGTCTCGGTGCAGCTTCATGCTGGATACACCCTTCAGGTTAGTAGCAAATAGGTAGAAGGCAATAGCCCACTTGCGGAGTGGAATCCTGCTAGACTCCATGACCGTGCCGACCTTGACACTGAAGTATGAGCGGCAATCTGAACACCAGTAGGGCATCGGCTTGCCACTGGGTACAGGGTTGGTCCTGACACTGGTGCAACAGGGGCAAGTACGCTGTCCTTCCGGCCATCTGATGCCCTCAAACCACTCGCGGGATGCTTCCTCATTGGGGGAACATATTGAACAGGTCAATGATGCCGATACCTTTCCGATAAGCCTTGCCCGGTGCGTTTGCTGCCATGACATCTACCTCCTTAATCTGGTATATTCATAGCGTAAATAGGCCGGTTGTCAAGTTAAATATATAATTCCCTTTTGAAAGGACGGGGATAGCGGACAGACCTTCTACGGGTGGACGAATAGATGTATCATTAAGGGAGTGGCGTGGGAGTGGAGTCTCATGATTCTGAAAGAGGAATACTTGTAGCTCAAGCAACTGGTGGCAGACCTAGGTTTCGACAAGCAGATGCTCCAGGATGTTCTCAGATACGAAACCACACCAAGTATCTTCAGGCAGATATAGCTCAAGCGAATGTCAGTCGTGCCAGGTGCTCACCCTTGGAAGCTCCGGCTACGAAGAGTAGGAACAGTTAATGGTGCCAACGTGTCATCCCGGTTCCAAGTTCTCTTAACCTATGAGTCTTAGCTTATATTCACCATTCACGAGTACCGCCCTTTTCAATGCTTTTGGCCAAACAGGACGAAAGTATGAATAAGGCTCAGGCACGGAGGATTTGGCGAAGCACATCGGGGTGGCTTGCACGTCTAGAGAGCCGTTTTCCTTCGCCTCGGGGAGTTGATCTCAAGAGAGTGTTCATACTGCTCATCTCCGTCCTTTTCCTCCTGGCAGTCCTCAACTTCGGCGTAGCCTGGTACTACTCCGGCGTACTATATGACCTTGCGTTGGAGGTGGGAGAAGACGAAGTTGAATACAATCTCATAGCCGCCTCCGTTGGTGACGGTCTGGTCAAGCTGGAGAAAGGTCCTGACGATGGGGAGTGGAAGTTGCCCGGCAAATGGGGGCTTAGCTGGGATGGCGGTAGTGGTATGATCGGGGACGTGGTCGAGTACGAAGGCGACAACTTGGTCCGAAGGTTCATGATGGCAGATGGAGACCCGCCGCGCTCAGCCCCAGCCTTCGTGTCGGACGACATCTACCCGAACGATCCCTACCTAGCCTTTGGCATCAAGTACGAGGAGGTCGAATACGAAACACCCCTGGGAAGACAGGATGCGTGGCAGTTTGAAGGAGATGACGACACATGGGCGGTCTTTGTACATGGTCATCGTGGCATCCCCGGAGACGGCCTGGCCTCATTGCCTGTCCTACATGACCTTGGCATCCCGGCGCTTTTCATCACCTACCGTAACGACAAGGGACAACCCCAGGACCCAAGCGGCATCTACCAGTACGGCCTCACCGAGTGGCAAGACCTCCACGCCGCGGTGGGGTACGCCCTGTCCCAGCTGGGCGCCAGGGACGTTGTGCTGATCGGCCAGAGCATGGGCGGCGGAATAGTGGTGAAGTTCCTCTACGAGTCACCGTTGGCCGGCTCAGTGACCGGCGCGGTTTTGGACTCGCCCGTGATGGACTTCAAAGCGCCGGTGGACCTGGGAGCGCGTGAACGCAATCTGCCTGGTTTTGTGACCGCTACGGTGAAGTGGATCGCCACACTCAGGTTCGGCGTGGACTGGGACGCCATGGACTATCTGAAGGATGCAGACCGGCTCGACGCTCCTATCTTGCTCATTCACGGAGAGGACGATACGCGCGTACCTATCGAGACGAGCGACAAGCTGGCCGAACTGCGTCCTGACCTAGTCATGTACAGCGTCTACCCAGATACCACCCATGCCGACGCATGGAACATTGATTCCGTGCGCTACGAGCGAGAACTCAGGGAGTTTCTCCTTCGCGTCGTCAGGTGAGAAGCTCGTCAATTTGCGGATGTCCGTGCTGCGGCCACAGGCATCGGCATTATCAGTTCCAGTGACTTGACCCCAATTGACGTATATTTCGTCGAAGGCCAGAATAAATGTCGTTAGCTCAACTTGGCGCGTTACCAGATCCAAGGTGTCAAGGGCGGAGAAAACGGCCCGTTGAAAGAGCTTGATGGATCGCGATACCGACGGCCACCCATCACCTTTGGATTGGCATTTAATCGACCGGCTTTGCGCCCTAGAAGCCCGTCTGAGTATTGACTCGTCGACCTTACGGTTGAGCAGAATGGCGGCGCTTGGCGCTGCCTGGTTGCCTGGTAGACGAGATTCCACAGGTTAAGGGCCGTTGCCAGCCCAAGGGCTGGTTGTACAACAAACTCAGGCGGTGGCCTTGTGACGGAACCCGAACAGCTTGAGGAGGTTGTGCCCGGTGCAGATGAGGGACCACTCCCGGTCCACCTTCTTCAGTCCTCGCAGCAGGAACTGCCGGAAGCCTCGACCCTGCTTGATCTGACCGAACACCGGCTCCACCGTCTGCATCCGCAAAGCGTAGCGCTGCCGCCCCCGTTTCGTTTCAGCTTCCGACGCATCCGGTCTCTGGCCGACAGATGGCTTGGTATGCGACCCAGGGGGGCGGGCGGCAACACCCTCCCGTGGCGGGTCTGGTCCGGCGCTATGAACGGGTCCACCCCCAGAGCGTGGAGTTTTTCCACTGCCCTTGCCGAGTAGTAGCCGGCGTCGGCGGAAACTTCCTTCGGGGTTTTGCCGACATTGCAGATGGTCTCCTGCACCATGGCCACCGCCTGGCCCTTGTCTGAAGCCAGACTGGTGGCGCGAGCCGCCAGGACCACCTGGTGGGCACTGTCCACCACCGCCTGGCAGTTGTAAGATTGCTGGAAGTCCCGCCCTCCCGGGCCGGGCATGATACGAGAATCGGCATCGGTAAAGTTGCGCTGGACCTTGTCTTCGGGCACCCCCGGATGATTCCGGCCTTCAGCTAAGGCCTGCTCTGCCGCCTCCCTGGCCTCGGCTTCCAGGGCTGCCTTGGCCTCCCTTATCTTCCACAGCCGGCTCTCCCCAAAGGCCAACTCCTTGGGCAACTCATCTCCACCCTTGTCCTTGCCGTACAGCCGGTCCTCTTCCTCATCCACATCCTCGGCACTCCTGAGCAACTCCGCCTCCTCGCCCGCCAACTGTGCTTCCTTCTCCTTCATCCTGCCGTAGCTCATCGCCTTGTGCTTGGAGGCGTTCGCCTTGACCTTGGTGCCGTCCAGTGCAACGTGCCCCAGCTTCACCAGTCCCGCCCTCTGACACAGCCCCAGTATTTGCCGGAACATACCGGCCAGCGCTTCCAGATGGTCCTTGCGAAAGTCCGAGACGGTGCGGAAGTCCGGCGTGTTGTTGGCCGCCAGCACCCGAAACGCGATGTCCTCGTGGAGACGCTGGGCGATGCGCCGGGAGGAGGCCACCCCAATGCAGTAGCCGTAAAGTAGCACCTTGACCATCATCCTGGGATGGTAGGGAGGGCCACCACGCTTTTCCTGCTGGTAACGGTCGGTGACACCCGACAAATCCAACTGGTCCACCACGTCGGAAATCAAGTAGGCCAGATGCTCCGGCGGAAGCCACTCCTGGAGCGCCGCCGGCAGCAACAACTGCTGGTTGGGTTCGTAGGGACGGTAGGTCTTGCTCATCGCCGTCTATCCTCCCTTCAGGTTCGTTCCATCATACCCTCAATGGCTTACCAGCAACCGCTCTCGGACAGGCTGCTAGCCCACATTTCCCATGGCAGGCTACCTGGGACATCGTAGGAGAGGCGACGAGGGTAGTCTCTAAACGAAGTCAGCGTCGGCGGAAATCCTGCTAATAACCGCCACAGTGGTAGCGGCTGCAGTCAGCAGGAGAAGCATCCCCGCTTTCCGCGCGGCGGAGTCCGTCGGTCGATCGGTTGTGCCCTTGATCAGAGGATGAGAACTTGGTTGATGGGAGGTCTGCATATCGTCAATCATCTCCTACCTTGGTGGGGCCAGGATCCAGTGCTTGGGACCGATCTCAGAGTCGATGCGGGCAAGATCAACCTCCGGCTTTATCAGACGAGTTGCAGGCCGTCCGTTGCACGTGACGTAGGCGTCAGCACGAACTTCGACCCCTTCATGGCCTCTGTCGATGAAATCGTCACGGATAAAGTGGGCAGTGGCCAGGATCATATCTGGCTGATATGCCATACGCTCCACTTGAGTCGCCGTCAGGTACTCGTCTGGATAGACTAATCTTTCTCCATCCATGCCCCGACTGATCACACGGTACTTCACTAGGCCAGTTTTCTCCGTGACGAGCACTCTCCAAGAGAATTTATAGCCTTCCTCCGTCCAGCGCACATTCCCTGGGTAGGCTAGGTGCCTTAGGGGTACGAACACTTGCACTGCCAGGAACAGAACTCCGAGGACGAAGACCACCCGAAATGGCCAGGACAGAGATCGTGCTTCCGTCGGGGGCGTGGGAATGTGAGTAGATCCAGGCAACTTACTAGTTGATTTACAGAATCGTCTTACGATACGGACCGGCCAGTCAGGCTCAAAGAAGACCAACGTTGCCCCGATCATTATCCAAGGGAACATGCCAATAGTGGGGAACAGCACTCCCGTGGCTATGTGGAACATCACGAGTACAACATAGGCAAAGGGCCGGGTCCTCTTCCAGATCAGCCACCCCGCTATGGTCAAGTCGAAGCAAGCGCCGCCCCAACTCATGGCGTAAGGGACCCAAGCTTCCCGCAGAAATGGCCCGATAAGGGGGGTGTCAGTAATGTTGTAGAGCCAGATGCGCAGCGGCTCAGCGTTGAGCAGCCAATCGGGGTTCATCTTCGCAATTCCTGCGAAGATGTAAACTAGACCAACCTGGGCCCTGAGCATCCACAGTGCGGCTCCAGGAATGGTTGGACGGATTCCACCGACCGGCACCTTTCGAGAGTCTAGAGACAATGTACGACTCAGGGGTAAGAAGATCATGATGAAGCTGATCAGGCTGACGAAGTAGTAATGATTGAGGTACGTTGTCTGATCGATCAGCTCGATGTAGGTGAAGAGCAGAAAGAACACGGCGATGGACAGTCGGTAGCGGTACCCCAGCGCCACACCAAGGCTGGCGAGACCGAGTAGGGCGAAGTGAATGTACATGCCCCAACCGGGCCAGACCTGGACCCATCCTAACCCGTAGTAGCTGAAGTGGTACGTCGGCTCGATGTACAGCTCGGAAACCCAGCCATTCGCGACGAACCGGACCACCGCAGCCACGCCGAGAAGGCCGAAGATGATGCGGAAGACGGCTGCCGAAGCGGGCGAGACCGGCTTCGACCCGGCACGCATGCCTTGTCTGGCAAGACGGAGGGAGTCCACCCCAGCGCGTCTCGTGCCGACTTGTATCCTGGGTAAGGCAATAGAAAAAGACATAGATGGTGGTCCGCTAGCGGAGGCTATCTCCGTCCGTGTCTGTGAACCCCACAGAAACGCCTAGCAAGCTGACTACCTCAGTGGCCATTGTCCGCTGGAGCTCTGTAAGCCGCTCGTAAACATTGCGCACTTGGTGGGGATGCTGGACTACGGCGGTGCGCAATGTGCCTTCAACGGAATCGATTGCTGCAATGGCCGCAGTGAGTTGGCTGAGCATGCGTTGGTCGGTGTCCTTTGAGAGAGGACGCACCAAGGCCGATATGCCCAGGGCCTCTTGTCCGGAACCTTCGTACATGGCCTGGACTCCAAGGATTTCGTGGCGCAGGTCTCGCAGACCGTTGTCTGCGGTGTTGCCGGGAATCGCGGATAGGTCAACGACTCCATCTCTGAGCCCCAGAGCCGACGCCAATCGCATGTCGACCATATCCCGGATGAGGAAGACCTGAGTCCGCACGACGTCTGCCACAGCTGCGCCGGCGATTAACGCTGTGTTGGATCGCTCCGTGAAGAAGTCTCGGTAGGCAGGCCGGCGCTCCGTTCCTCTCATCCACTCCGACAGAATTGCGTCAGTCTCTTCGACGGCAACCTCTGTCAATGCACTCAGGTAAGAGCAGCGTGAATCAGAGACATTGAAACTGACGAGAGCATCACTGTCAAAAAGAGCATACTCGACAGCGTCGAATCCACGATGGTTGGCTGCTAATACGTTACGGACCTCGTCGACGCCAACAGGGCGGTCCTCAGCCAGCAGGCGGTCGACACCGCTGGTATCGATTGGCGCCCAGTCGAGCAGGCTGATGGACCGTCGTTCCATCACTGGCCCGAACCACATTGCCTTCGATCTCATCCAGGACGATCGGGCGCCACGCCACGATTGCCGAGCAGCCTCTAGCGAGTCGTAGCTGGGCGCGTTGCATAGCGCTTCCACGTCCTTGTCCAACTGAACCATGTCTCTAGCAATGTTTTCGTAGGCAGGGACGATAACTTCGTCAGTGAGGCTGATCAAGACATCCCTGTCAGCGGGAACATCTGAGGTACACGCCGTCATGAACATGACCAACACACCCAACATTGGCACGAACCGTGTAAGAGCCCTTCCCATTAGAGCGACCTCAAGAATCTGATAAGTGCTCTTCGTTCCTCCACAGTCAGGCCCATGAAGCGCTGCCGGGCCTCCTCAGCTTCGCCACCGTGCCAAAGGATAGCTTCCTCTATGCTGCGAGCGCGGCCATCGTGGAGGAACATTGTGTGGCCGTTCACGGCCTCCACGAGACCGACGCCCCAGAGCGGCGGAGTACGCCACTCCGTACCTGATGCTTGGCCGTCGGGACGGTTGTCAGCGAGGCCTATGCCCATGTCATGGAGCAGTAGGTCTGTATAGGGGAAGATCACCTGATTCCGGAGGGGCTCTAAGGGATGTGTGTCTCCGGTTTCATGGCGGGGCGTGTGGCACACGGAGCATTGAGACTGGACGAATAGTCGAGCTCCCTGTTGTACCTCCTTCTCTTCAGTGTCACGCATGGCGGGTACGGCCAGAGTCTGTATGTAAAGGGTCACCTTCTCTAGTATTACAACGACGGTTGGCATGATAGGATGACCTGGTAGTTGGGAAGGCTTGGGGAAGTGAGGCAGGGAAGTGGATACGTCAGCTTTCGAGCAGGTGTACGGGGCCTTTGGGGATTTTCACGCTTACTTCGGTCCGCTGTTTGGCCGGAGGGAGGCGCGGGACCACAGCCGTCATTATCTCCAGGCTCTGCTGGTACAGTCCGTGGAGCGGCGCAACGCCGAGAATCTGTCGGAGACGATTCCGGCGTCAGCCAGGGTGATGCAGCGGTTTCTCGCCGAATCGCCTTGGGATGATGACGCGGTGATTGGCCGGTTGCAGGAGTACTTATCGCCCAGGTTGGGACACCCTGAGGCGGTGTGGGTGCTGGACGGCAGCGACTTCCCCAAGCAGGGCAGGAAGTCGGCGGGAGTGGCCCGTCAGTACTGCGGGAGATTGGGCAAGGTGGCCAACTGCCAGGCCGGGATGTTCCTGGCTTACGTCAGCCCGCTGGGGCGGGCCCTGGTGGACAAACGGCTGTATCTGCCGGAGAACTGGACCTCGGACAAAGGCCGGTGCGCAGCGGCGGGGGTGCCGGAGGAGAGACGGAGCTACCGGTCGAAGACCGGGTTGGCCTTGGAGATGCTGGAGCGGGCCTTGGAGCGCGGCCACCTCAGGGCCAAGTGGGTTGCTGGGGACGACGCCTTCGGGATGTCGCCGTCCTTCCGGGACGGGTTGGCGGCGCTGGGGATGCACTACGTGCTGGACGTCCCCGGCGGCACCACGGTGTGGCCGCTGGAGCCGGCTTGGACCAGTGCGGAGTATCAGGGATTCGGGCGTCCCCGCAAACCCAGGTTGCGAGACGGTCAGCGCCGGACCATGGAGCAGCGCAGCGATGAATTGCCGGGGGATGCCTGGCGGGAGATAACGGTGGCAGAGGGAAGCCAGGGTCCCCGCAGCTACCGGTTCAGCGCCCAGCGGGTGCGGCCAACCAGCAAGCGGAAGCCCGGCGAAATCCACTGGGCCATCTACCGCCGGAACCTGGACGGCAGCGAGCCCCGCTACTATCTGTCCAACGCTCCCGAGGACACTCCCCTGGAGACGCTGGCCTACGTGGGCGGTTCCAGGTGGCGCATTGAAACGGAGTTCGAGACGGAGAAGAGCGACGTGGGACTGGACGAGTACGAGACCCGCACCTGGGCTGGGTGGCATCACCATGTGGCCCTGTGCCTGCTGGCTGGAGCCTTTCTCCTGAGTCTGCAGCAGGATTGGGGGGGAAAAGATGCCCCGGATCACCCGGCCCCAAGTCTACCGGGTGGTGCGGGAAATGCTGCCCCGGGAACGGTTCGGGCCGAATGAGCTGCTGCGGTGGCTGGAGGAGACGCAAGAATGCAACGAACGGGCCAGACGCTCCCATGCCAAGCGCCGAGCCGCCCTTCGTACATCCCCGGACATTCCTCCTTGAACCGTCGTTGTAATACTAGACGACTGTCTGGTATCTCGGGGGATCCTCCGTTCGGAGCCAGGCGACACTCCTCTTGGCTCGACGGGCAATTCTCATCCGGAAACAGGCTGGATGTGATGCCGATATCTCCCAGAAACGCGCCTGCAGCTTGCTGCTCGACGGTGGGTTGGTTCGCCTTCCATCCGAACCGGCCGAGGACTAGCTGGTCGCGCCGGACGTCCCAAACAAAGTTGGGCCTCCCGGAAATACCGTCGCCGTTGCCATCCTCAGGGTCCGCCAGGGCCAAAATGCGCTGCTCCGGTATCGCCTCAAGCAGCCCCATGCCGATGGTCGCGGGCGCTATGCGAGGCGAGACCTGGACCTCTAGGTGAAGCGGACCTAATGCAAGGTCTTCGACGCTGTAGATCGGTTGGCGAAGGGTGAACGTTGTGCCATCCGCATACTGGCCATGGACTTCCTCGTAGACGATCGCGATTCGCCCTTCAACTGTCACCCCGAGAATCGATCG
Source organism: Dehalococcoidia bacterium (assembly GCA_965219825.1). Taxonomy (GTDB): domain Bacteria; phylum Chloroflexota; class Dehalococcoidia; order Lucifugimonadales; family JAGWBF01; genus JAGWBG01. The sequence goes on from OZ244792.1 coordinate 1,356,322, forward strand.
GTCCTGTAGCTGCCCTCCGTACATGGGTTCATCAACAGGGCCATTCTTGCCTGGGATGCTCAGCCTAAGGAGCAGGCCACGTTCTGGGTCGCTAGGATTATCGGGGGGCTTACCCCTGCCATCATGGCTATGACAGGAGGAGCAGGACAAGGCGTTGTGTGTTGGTCCCAGGCCATCTCTCGCCTCCGTACTGGATGGAGCTACGACCCAGTTCTGATTAAAGAAGCTATCTCCAACCTCAAAGATGCGTCGAAGATCATTGGGCAGGTTGCGAGCCGATAGCTCGAAGGCATTGCCACCCGCGCTGAAGGCCGTGGTGTCTCCTCCCAACATCGGGTTGTAGACGACGCTCAGGTCGATGTCACCATCGCCGTCTCCACAGGATAGGATGGCTAAGAGCACGACCGCCAGCGGCAGTAATACCGTCAACGGTCGATCCCATGGTTTGGCTAGAAAGTCGGAGCGACGCATACGTTCCTAGCTGACGTTGATCGTAATCCCCACCTGTTGGGCTGCGTCAACGATCGTATCGGTCTGGTTTTCTAGGGCAACTATTGTGTCGAGGACGGCGCGGCGGCTAGAGTCGGCATCTGAAAGCCCCTGTACCAGAGCGCCGTCGAAGGGAGCGGGTATCGCCTTAGCAAGGATGACCGAGTGATTGATCTCATCTGCCAAGGACTCTGCGAGGACCTCGTCCTCTGCCGCAATAAGGTCCTTGATGCCAGGCCCGGAAACGTCGCCGTACTGACCCAGGTAGACACGCTGAACTCCAAGAGCATTAGCTATGATATCTGCCGTTGTATTGTCCGAGAAGCAGGAGTGCTCATCTTCCTGAGATCGTTCCTCGTAGGCAACCGTCATCCGTTCCCCTGCGAGTTCGCCCCGACTCATCTCTCCGATGCCGGTAATAATGTCGGTAATCGCCTCATCAGAGTCCTTGGCCACGAACCGGGCTCGGTAGTTGCTTGCACCTGGTGCCCAGGCATCCACCACTTGCTGCAGGTGAGCGAGCAGAAGATCGGACGTCACGGCGAGGTAAGTCCTGCGGCGGTCGGCGTTGTCGTTAACGGTGTAGTCTTCTATAGGCCGGTACCCGGGCCCGTCAGCGTTAAGGTCCTGGCCCCAGAGCAGAAACTCGATGGCGTGCCATCCCGTAGAGATGTTCTCCTCCCCGCCCTCTTCGTTGAGAGAGACCAAGAGCGCCGCGTCAATGGTAGGGAACTCCCCAGGTTTATTGATGATGCCGGCACTTGGGTCCCCGTCGACATAGTCAATATAGGCTTCATCCAAGGGCCATGCATTAATGAGCCCTTCTGGGCCATCCTCTTCGTTGTCGATGGGACCGTCGTAGAAGCGGTATATCTCAGTAACGCCGTAGTCATCCCGGGCGCGAAGCCATGCACGCTTGACGGCGTCGAGTCGGGGCTGGGATGGTGCTGCCAGGAAATTGTCAATCGCGGTATCCAGGGATTTCGCGGATGCAAGGCTCCGAACGTACGATGAATGAGCCCCGGACGCGTAGTTCTCTACGACCGAAGTCTTGAGGTCGCTGCTATTACCACCATCGGAGCAGGCCGTGAGGGCCAGGACGGGTACGGCCAACAACATTAGTACTCTCTTGAGCATCCTTCCTTCTCCTTACTTTTCGTTGTCTAGCTAGTATTACAACGACGGTTGGCATGATAGGATGACCTGGTAGTTGGGAAGGCTTGGGGAAGTGAGGCAGGGAAGTGGATACGTCAGCTTTCGAGCAGGTGTACGGGGCCTTTGGGGATTTTCACGCTTACTTCGGTCCGCTGTTTGGCCGGAGGGAGGCGCGGGACCACAGCCGTCATTATCTCCAGGCTCTGCTGGTACAGTCCGTGGAGCGGCGCAACGCCGAGAATCTGTCGGAGACGATTCCGGCGTCAGCCAGGGTGATGCAGCGGTTTCTCGCCGAATCGCCTTGGGATGATGACGCGGTGATTGGCCGGTTGCAGGAGTACTTATCGCCCAGGTTGGGACACCCTGAGGCGGTGTGGGTGCTGGACGGCAGCGACTTCCCCAAGCAGGGCAGGAAGTCGGCGGGAGTGGCCCGTCAGTACTGCGGGAGATTGGGCAAGGTGGCCAACTGCCAGGCCGGGATGTTCCTGGCTTACGTCAGCCCGCTGGGGCGGGCCCTGGTGGACAAACGGCTGTATCTGCCGGAGAACTGGACCTCGGACAAAGGCCGGTGCGCAGCGGCGGGGGTGCCGGAGGAGAGACGGAGCTACCGGTCGAAGACCGGGTTGGCCTTGGAGATGCTGGAGCGGGCCTTGGAGCGCGGCCACCTCAGGGCCAAGTGGGTTGCTGGGGACGACGCCTTCGGGATGTCGCCGTCCTTCCGGGACGGGTTGGCGGCGCTGGGGATGCACTACGTGCTGGACGTCCCCGGCGGCACCACGGTGTGGCCGCTGGAGCCGGCTTGGACCAGTGCGGAGTATCAGGGATTCGGGCGTCCCCGCAAACCCAGGTTGCGAGACGGTCAGCGCCGGACCATGGAGCAGCGCAGCGATGAATTGCCGGGGGATGCCTGGCGGGAGATAACGGTGGCAGAGGGAAGCCAGGGTCCCCGCAGCTACCGGTTCAGCGCCCAGCGGGTGCGGCCAACCAGCAAGCGGAAGCCCGGCGAAATCCACTGGGCCATCTACCGCCGGAACCTGGACGGCAGCGAGCCCCGCTACTATCTGTCCAACGCTCCCGAGGACACTCCCCTGGAGACGCTGGCCTACGTGGGCGGTTCCAGGTGGCGCATTGAAACGGAGTTCGAGACGGAGAAGAGCGACGTGGGACTGGACGAGTACGAGACCCGCACCTGGGCTGGGTGGCATCACCATGTGGCCCTGTGCCTGCTGGCTGGAGCCTTTCTCCTGAGTCTGCAGCAGGATTGGGGGGGAAAAGATGCCCCGGATCACCCGGCCCCAAGTCTACCGGGTGGTGCGGGAAATGCTGCCCCGGGAACGGTTCGGGCCGAATGAGCTGCTGCGGTGGCTGGAGGAGACGCAAGAATGCAACGAACGGGCCAGACGCTCCCATGCCAAGCGCCGAGCCGCCCTTCCTACATCCCCGGACATTCCTCCTTGAACCGTCGTTGTAATACTAGGAATGGTTCGCTTTCGTGCTTCTAGATTGGAATTAGGGTCTACATGCGCATGCTGGCCTCCTTCGAGTGGTCCGCCAGTCTTACCCTGTGGCATAGTCACCATATTCCAGTGAGCGTAGTCTGAACATATAATTTTCCTATGTATACACTAAATAATAACAGAAGTCAATACTTATTTGATGTATCGGCAGGGTCATTTAATTATCAACGTTACGCGAATACAGGTCCCCACAGTCACCTCCATCCTGACCTTCCCCCTTGGGAGACCTTTGCATAACCACCGGTGTTGGGGCGAAAATGGGGGAGAGAGCCACAAGATGATAGGAGGGCGGTATGCACCGGGAAATGGGCGAACCGTCACTAGCGGAATCGTTGTTGCCGGAGACACTGGGCCAGAACGTGGGGCTGGAGCGCATCGACGACGGGGTGGACTGGGACCGGTTTAGTGAGTTGGTGGCCGAGTCTACTCAGCCGGTGAAGGCAGGCCCAGCTATCCACCGCTGACCATGGTCAAGGTCCTGTTGTTGGAGCAGTGGTACAACCTGTCTGAGCCCCGGATGGAGGAGACCCTCGGGGACCGCATATCCTTCCGGCGCTTCGTGGGGCTGGGGCTTCAGGACGACACGCCCGACTACTCCATCGTCAGCCGCTTTGGAGCCGAGTTGGAAAAGCGAGGGTTGAGCGAGAGTTTGTTCAAGGAGTTGGAGACCCAGTTGGACGAGATGGGACTGATATTGAAGGAAGGGACGTTGATGGAGGCCACGCTGGTGGAAGCCCAGGTGCGCCGACCGGCGGCCTCGGCGGGTCTGGGGGCCAAGAGTCGGACAGACCCGGATGCGGACTGGACCCGGAGCGGTCGTGAGAGGCGGTCCCACTTTGGCTATAAGGTGCATCTGGGGGTGGAGGCTGGGACGGGGCTGGTGCGCAGGGCGGCTCTGACGCTGGCCAAGGTCTATGAGAGCGAGGTGGCCGAGACCTGGTGAGCTGTGATGAGCGGGCGGTGTACGGAGACCGGGCCTACGAGTCCAAGAGGAGGCGCCAGTGGCTGAAGTCTCAGGGGATAGACGACTGTATCATGCACCGTTCCCACAAGGATCAACGGGAACTGCCGGACTGGCAGAAGCGTCGCAACGAACTGATGGCGCCTGTGGGGGCGTTGGTGGAGAAGGTGTCCGGGACACTTAGGCGCAGCTATGGGTACAGCCGTGTCCGCTACGGTGGACTGGGTCGAATCGCCATAGAGATGTGGTCCAAGCTGATGGCCTACAACCTGAGGAAGGTGGCCAAGTTGTCTGGATGCTCGGCCTGAAGCCCGACAATGGGGGAACTGGGACGGGGACCGCCCCACCTGAAAAGCAAAAGGCATCACCAAGACCCCCTGCCAGGGGCCAAAAGCTCCCCCTTCCCCACCGGAAACCTCACGCCGAGGGCCGCTCCCGAGTTGTTCAAAGATCCCCCATCAAGGGGGAAGGGATTATTCACCCTTCACTGTCATTGCTATGAAAATCTATTTTCATCCTCTTATGCGGCCCCCACCGCCCGTCATTCCCGAATACAGGCCCTCACTACCCGTCATTCCGAGGAGCGGAGCGACGAGGAATCTAAAAAGCCTCGCGACCAAGACGACAACGCAGTAGGGGCAGTTCGCGAACTGCCCCTACTGCTGTCGCTCGGGGTGACAATTAAATGATCCTGCCCATGACTTCAGGGTTTTTCGGTTCTACTCCCTGTCATTCTCGCGAAAGCGAGAATCCGCCGCTTTGCATTGCCAACACCTTACGAGGTCACTTATCAACCGCCTATGGACTGCTGCTTTCGCAGGAGTGACGGAGAATGGGTTATCGGGTTATCTTTGCGCAAGACACCGCGCAGGACATCACGAACGGCCCTCAGAGAAGGTCTCCACTTGACCTTTTCTACACACCTATTGACGTAACCTCCTCAAACTTAATCCACAACGCCATATTATCAGCCCCTCCATCCCGCTCCTTTACCCTGGCCCAGTGAGCTATACGGTGGCCCACCACCCAGGCGATGCCCCTCTCCGAGACTACCAGGGGAATCCTGTCGCGCCAGGCCCTGGGTATCTTCTCATTTACATAGAAGTCCTGTAGCTTTTTTTCACGGTTCATACCGAAAGGCTGGAAACGGTCACCCGGCCTCCTGGTGCGTATACGGAGACTGCCCCCTATCGCGCCCAGGCTCAGGCCGGCCATGAATGGGTCCGCTACTTGGGCCTCCGACGAGGGCACAAGACGGGCGGAAATCCGCCATCCGGGAATCTCGGTGACCACCTCATTTTCTGACGTAGGTAGGGAGAGTTGGTGCTCGCCCTCCAGTGGTGGAAAGGGATTTGCGGCCTCTACCCCTCGGCGAAATATTAGCCGGCCATAGCCGGTGCAGAGGTGCAGTCCCCTGGGCAGGTCCATACCCCTCCCGGGTGGCCCGGTAGCGAAGTCTTCCATAGCCTTGAGGTGGACTTCCTCCAGCCTGCGAGTGTCCCCCATAAGCTGTTGATATGCTTTTCGCAACATCATGCGCCTTAAAAGTGGATGGAGAGAGGCCAAGACACCGGAGTCCAGGGCAATCGAATGGTCTCTCTGCTCTGCGACGGTAGGCCAGATGTTGGCAACCTCCCCCTCCAGATAGTCCACGTTCAGGGCTGAGGAGTGGGCCAGACGCACCAGGGCATCCTTTATCCTGGGGTTGTAGCTCTCCAACGTAGGCAGAAGCTCGTGGCGCACCCGGTTGCGTGTGAAGCGCATGAGCCGGTTCCCAGGGTCTTCTCGAAAGGCAATCCCACGCTGCCGGCAGTAAGCTGCCGTCTCGCTTTTCATGACATCCAGAAGAGGTCTGAGCAAGACCGCCTTCCGGTCGCCCTCCCGGCTCCGCCAAGTGGAAACCTCTTCCATACCCCTCAGCCCATGAATACCGCTACCTCGGATGATGTGCATAAGCACCGTTTCTGCCAGATCGTCGGCGGTATGGCCCGTGGCCAGGGCCACGGCGCCATTCCGTTCCGCCACTCTTGCAAGGAAGCCGTACCGGACTTCCCGGGCCGCCGCCTCAAAGGACGAAAGCCCCGTTTTCCTCTGGTATGCCAACGGGTCAGCCTTCTCCACCGTCACGGGAAGGCCAAGTTGGTTGGCTACTGCGGAGGCAAAACGGGCATCCTCCTCCGCTTCGTCTCTGAAATTATGGTTCAGATGAGCTACGTGAAGCCGCAGTCCTGCACTGTCTCTCAGGCTAAGCAGGGAATGGAGTAGGGCCATAGAGTCCGGGCCGCCTGATAGGGCTACCACCAGGAGGTTGCCTCTGCCAACGTACCCGGCGCGCTCCAGGGCCGCCTTTACCCTTGCTTCCACCGGCTGCACCAACCTACTCCGACCAAGAAATCATTCCCCACCCGGAACATCGTGGGATAGATGACACCTATCATTGATGGTAATCACCTGACGAGACCTGAAGTTGGCCTGTAGAACACTCACGGATGCCAGGTCAACCCTCAACATGTGGAAGCCGGAGAGAGGGAGGCCGATGAACCGGCAGAGGATGGTACGGATGGCAAAGTTGTGTGATACTGCGACAACTATCCCCTCGCGGTGGGTTTTTTCGATGTCTTCAAAAGCACGCCATGCCCTATCCTGAAGCTGCCTTATTGACTCTCCACCAGGGAAAACCACGTCCGAGGGGTCTTCCCTCCAAGCATTGTAGATGTCAGCATACTGGGTCCTCATTTGCTGCCCGGTTACGCCTTCCAGCTTCCCCAAATCGGCCTCTTTAATACCTTCCAGTGGCACCACCGGGATGGACAGCTCTCGAGAAATTTCCTGGGCTGTCATAAGGGTCCTGGTCAAAGGGCTAGTATAGATGGCTTCAGGCTTCATTGGAATGAGAGCCTTGGGTATCCGTTTGGCCTGCATAATCCCATGTTCGCTCAGGCCTATCTGGCTCTGCCCCTGGAACCTGCCCTCTTTATTCCAGGGGGTCTCTCCATGCCTTACCAGTATCAGACGCATCTACTCTTTCACCCTAAACTTCAGATAGCCCTCCGGGGATTCAAGCCGGCAAGACGATTAGTCTCGGCGCTCAATACAAGAATCCCTATTCCCAAGACGGTACTGTTCCTTATGATAGTATCGAAGGGAGTCGGATACACCCATCTTAGCAGCCAGACCTTCCAGCGTCAAAGAGGTGAACGCCTGAATGCCAGAAATTGCGGTGGACAAATCTCAGGTAAGACTATAGACTTTTGGAGTTAACCCCAAGGCGGTGGCCGTAATTCAAATCACGAGTTCCCAGCAAGGAGGTAACGAGATATGCCAGTGTTCTCCCATGAGTACCTTCACAGAGTAACCTACAATATCTACCGGGCGGAGGGAGTCTCCGAAGAGGAGGCCCAGGTCGTGGCGACCCATCAGGTGAAGGCCAATCTGACGGGCCACGATTCCCACGGAGTCATCCACATACCGGAATACGTGGACCGCATCCACAGGGGGCACATAGTACCCGGGGCGCCCTTCGAAGTGGTGAAAGAGTCTCCCACCACAGCGCGCGTCGACGGCCACTGGGGATTTGGTTTCGTGGTAACCGAGAGGGTCATGCGCATGGCAATTGAGAAAGCCAGGACCAACAACGTGGCTGCAATGACCATTTTCCAGCAAAGCCACATTGGGCGTCTCGGAGATTACCCCACGATGGCTGTGGAGGAAGGCATGATCGGCATCATCACGGCTGACTCGGGCGCCGGCCCAAAGGCTGTGGCCCCTTTCGGAGGAAGGGAGCGCCGTTTGGGGACCAATCCTATATGTATAGGAGTCCCAAGCGACACTGAGGGGACTGTACTTCTTGACATGGCCACCAGCGCCGTGGCTGCGGGCAAGGTGAGCCTGGCAAGGAACCGCAAGGAAGCCATCCCCAGTAGCTGGGTAATAGACAAGGATGGCAACCCTACTACCGATCCCAACGATTACTACGAAGGAGGAGCCATTCTGCCAGTAGGCGCTGACCAGGGACACAAAGGCTTCGGTCTCTCATTCATGGTGGAGATGTTCTCCGGAATCCTCACGGGCCTGGGATTCGGGATAGACCCCCTTGCCCGCCACAATGACGGGTGCTTCATCGCAGTGTTCAACGTGGAGGCATTTCGTCCCCTAACGGAGTTCAAACAGGAGATGGGTGAGTTCGCCAGGTTCATAAAGGATACTCCACCTGCCAAGGGCTTCAGTGAAGTGCTGTACCCTGGGGAGATAGAGTGGCGTAATGAACAACAGCGCCGACGTGATGGTATCTACATAGAGGACGAGACCTGGGAGCAGATTTCTGCGTTTATCGAAGAACACAAGCTGGAGGAAATCATCGGGAAGCCGTAGCCATGACTCTCCGGGAATTTCGCAAAACCGGGGTCGCTCGGTGCTGGCCGAGCGACCCCGGTTTCCCAGGCATCTCTACAGTCGTGGTGATTCCTTTCACGAAGGAAGTGGGGAGTTAGTATACCCCCACGACTTTCTGAAGTACCTCGTAGGCATGACTTCGGCTCTCTGTCCGGTTAGCGATTGACAATGTACCAGTTTTGGTTGGCACCAGCACAGTCTGACGCCATATCGGATTGTCACGGCTCATCAGGTCGCCTTGCCATGTACTGCCATTGCTGGTGTAGGTGTATTCATTCCCTAACTTGGCAAGGAGGTCACGCCAATCACTGTAACCCCTCAAGTCACCGGCGATTTTGAAATAAGTGTCGTAGACCAAGGCCGAGTCGCCGATAGAGCTAGACCTTATCTTCAACCGTTCGCTCAAGGGCAAATAGCCCGTCTCTGGACGAATCGTTATCAGGGAATTTATGAACTCGACTAGGTAATCCCTGATTTGATCGAAATTGCTTTCGTCCAGATTGGGGAATCCTTGTTTTATCCCCTTGGATAGGGTAAGGATAGCCTGGACCGCCGAATTCTACCGTCTAGCTGGTGAAGAAGTCGAAAATGTTGGCTAGGGTGGAGCTATCCCCCTTATACATCTCGGTGTAGCCGCAGTTGGCGCAGGATACGGCCATAAACTTCTTGTTCTGCACGTCAAAGAACCTGGAGTATTTTCCGGTGGCGCGAATCTCGTTGGTCTCATACTCCGTGTGCTTGCACTTGGCACAGACAAAGGCAATCTTGGAAACAGACAATTCAGTCTCCTTCAGGCTGGCTGAATCATATTCATTATGATTCCAGCGTAACTAACGGGTTGGATGGTGTCAAGGCAGGGAGAGAGATTCCGTGGCAGTTAGTGGGATTCAAGAGCGAGGCTCTCTATAGCTGCACCAACCTGACCGAGGGAGGCTACGGTGACATCAGGCTGTACGTCAACCTCTGCCCGCCGCTCGTCGTGGGTCTCAATCCAGATGGTCTTCAATCCCACTTGTCTTGCCCCCAACACATCGTTCAGCAGATGGTCCCCCACGTGTACTACCTCTTCCATAGGAACACCAAGTCGGTCAATGGTCTGAAGGAATATCTCCCTAGCGGGCTTGGCCAATTTCACCTCGTCCGAAAAGGTCAGCACGTCAAAATACTTCAGCATTCCCAGCTGCTCCATGTAGGCCCGAAAGGTGACTCCGGGGGTCATGCCCGTGTTGGAGATGAGGGCTATTTGGTAGCCCTTCTCCCTCACGCTATTCAGAACACTCGTGGCATCGGGATGAGGAGGGGGCGGATAGGAAAACAGGGAGTCGGCATAGACGGTGGTAATCTGCTCTATCACATTTTCCGGTAGCCGCTCCACAAGGCCGGTATCCATGTGGCCTATGAATATTTCTATCTGCTCTCTAAAGGTCACATCCCGCTCCTCGGCTCGAATGTCGTGGCAGGTACGGTAACACTGCCGGTATGCCTCTCGGATTTGGTCTTCGGAGAACTCTTCGCCCACTTCTCCGAGCGCCTGCCTTGCACCATCGAGGCGGACCTGCATTCTTGCCAGGCCAAGCTCCCGGTTATCCATGAGAAGAGTCTGCCACAGATCAAAAGTAACACCTTTAATAGGCAATTTCCTTAACTCCCAAACGCATTTTATAATTATAATGGCAATTGTACACCAAATCGGCCCCTTTGTGGCCCGGCCATCTGCGGCCAGCCCGTTACATTCGTACGTGGCGTATGCGGCGTATGCGGGCTTATGCGGTCGGCCAGACGTCGGAGGTGGAAATGCTCACTCTCTTCGGTTCGATAGCCGTCACGGTAATGCTACTCTCCTACTGGCTAGAGCCTCGGTCCAAGTGGTTCGTTCTCGTCTTCGCCGGTGGTTGTGCTGCCACTTCGGCCTACAGCGTTCTCTCGGAGGTCTACCCGATAACCGTCATTGAAGCCTTATGGGCGTTGGTGGCGCTACAGCGTTTCCTTCGCAGGCGTCAACCCAGGGTGATTTAATTGTCACCCCGAGCGACACGAGGAGTCGAGCAGTAGGGGCAGTTCGCGAACTGCCCCTACTGCGTTGTCGTCTTGGTCGCGAGGTTTTTTAGATTCCTCATCGCTCCGCTCCTCGGAATGACGGGTAGTGGGGGCCTGTATTCGGGAATGACGGGCGGTGGGGACCGCATGAGAGGATGAAAATGGATTTTCATAGCAATGACAGTGAAGGGTGAATAATCCCTTCCCCCTTGATGGGGAAAGGTTGGGATGGGGGTGACTGTGGGAGCCTGTATTCGCGTAACGTTGGATAATTAAATGACCCTGGGCATCAACCGGAGCGAAACTCAAACTAATTGCAAGTATGTTATACTCTCAGTCAAATGGCGCACAGGTAGCTGAGATGCAAACCCTTCACTCCAATCAAGGCAGGCTCTTTCGCCTTGCTCTGGCCCAGATTAACCCCACGGTGGGGGACCTGGATGGGAACACCCACAAGATAATCGGCCTCATAGAGGAAGCCCGGACTCTGGGCGCGGACCTGGTGGCTTTCCCGGAGATGTCCGTTCCCGGCTATCCGGCGGAAGACCTCTTATTCAAGCCCTCCTTCATAAAGGATAATATAGAGGCCCTGCATAGAGTAGTGGCGGCATCAAGGGGTATTGCCGTAGTGGTGGGTTTCGTGGACGCCGACTCAGATATTTACAATGCCGCCGCCGTGGCCTACCAGGGAGAGCTTGCGGGAGTGTACCACAAGATATACCTCCCAACCTATGGAGTCTTCGACGAGGACCGTTATTTCAAACGTGGAAACGTCTGCCCCGTGTACACTATCAATGGAGTGGGCGTGGGCGTCAATATATGTGAGGACATCTGGTATCCTGTTGGGCCTATCACCGTCCAGCGTGACGCTGGCGCCGAGGTCATCGTTAACATTAACGCTTCACCATATCACGCGGGAAAACGCTCCTACAGGGAGAGGATGGTTTCTACCAGGGCCGCCGACAATGAGTTGTACGTGGCTTACCTAAACACCGTAGGCGGACAGGATGAGTTGGTCTTTGACGGCGGCAGCCTGGTCTTTGACCAAAGTGGCGAATTGGTAGCAAGAGGTAAGGACTTTCAGGAGGACCTCATAGTAGCCGACTTGGACATAGAGGCCGTATTTCGCTCCCGCCTCCGTGACCCCAGGCCTCGCAAGGAGAACCCTAACATATTGAGAGAGGTGGGTGGCCCTGAGGTAATTCCCGTATACCAACACCGCCCTGTAGAGAGACCCACCCTATCCCCAAGGGATGAGATTCAGCCCCTCGACCCTGTGGGCGAGGTCTACGGCGCTCTGGTCCTGGGTACTGGGGACTATGTGAGAAAGGCCGGCTTCAAGAAGGTGATTATTGGCCTTTCAGGAGGCATAGATTCATCCCTCACTGCATGTGTGGCGGCAGATGCCCTGGGCAGGGAGAATGTGCTGGGGGTAGCCATGCCTTCCCGGTACTCCAGCGAGGGAAGCATCGCCGACGCCCGGACCCTGGCGGAAAACCTGGGCATTGACCTTTGGGTAGTGCCCATAGAGCCGGCCCACGAAGCATTCCTGGATATGCTGGAGCCCCACTTCCGGGATACTGAGCCCAACATCGCCGAGGAGAACGTTCAAGCCCGCATCCGGGGCAACGTAATCATGTCTATATCCAACAAGTTCGGCTGGCTTGTGCTCACCACGGGCAACAAGAGTGAGATCGCTATGGGCTATGCCACTCTCTACGGGGACATGGCCGGCGGCTTCGCAGTGATCAAGGACGTGCCCAAGACCCTGGTGTACGACCTCGCCCGGTGGCGCAACGAGCATGGTCGGCCCCAAAACGTGATTCCCCAGGCGGTCCTCAATAAGCCACCCAGCGCCGAGCTCAGGCCGGACCAGACGGACCAGGATACTCTTCCCCCTTACGACATCCTGGACCGGGTCATCAAAGCCTACGTGGAAGAGGACCGGGGCTTCCATGAAATTGTGGCACTGGGCTTTGATTCCCGGATAGTTAGGCAGGTCATCACCGCAGTGGACAGAAACGAGTACAAGCGAAGGCAGGCCGCACCCGGCGTCAAGATAACCCCCCGCGCCTTCGGCAAGGACAGGCGCTTACCGATAGTTAACAGGTATAGACAGTTCTAGTTACTGTTGACATTCTGAAAGTCCCACGGAACCTAGTCGTCCACCTCAAGGATCATCTCTATTTCGATGCAGTTGCTACTGGGCAACCCACCCATACCCACGGCGGACCGGGCATGGCGTCCCCGCTCGCCGTAGAGACTTACAAGGAGGTCCGAGGCGCCGTTGGCGACCTTCGGCTGGTCACCGAAATCGGGTGCGGAGTTGACCATGCACAGGAGCTTGACCACCCGCCTTACCTTGTCCAAGTCGCCTAAATTCTCCTTAGCGCTGGCAAGGCAGTTAAGCATGGCACGCTGGGCCGACTCATACCCCTGCTCGATGGTAACATCCTGCCCCAGCTTGCCAGGGTTGAGAAAACTGCCATCGGGCATACGTGGCACGTGTCCGGCGACAAACAGCAGGTTGCCGGTGCGGACTGACCCCACAAAGTTGGCTATAGGGGGCGTAACGGCGGGCAACTCCAGGCCCATCTCTGCTAACTTTCTCTCTACTTCCATGTCCATGCCTCCACAAATGCTGGCCCCCCATTCCTATGCTATTTATAGGGAAGGGACGCTTCAGCTATTGTAACCGAAGAGCATTATATTACAAGAGCGGCTGTGTCATGGAGCGCGGCCTTCCGGTTCCTCTCTTCGTCATTCCCGACTGTCCGCATTCGGGTCCCACAGGCAGGCGGGAACGACAGGTGTGGGCATGGAACACCTTTCACGGACTCGTCACAGAGTCGAGCGACTTTGAAAAAGTAGCGATGAGTGACGCTCGCTCCTTGTCCCTCCGGCGTGTCTATGCTAATATGCCAGTTAAGAGCGTTGCGCGGTGGAGGAATGATGGTTACCGAGAAGGCTACAGAAAAAGAGAAGTCCCTTGATATAGCGATTTCGCAGATTGAGCGGCAATACGGCAAAGGCTCTATCATGCGCCTGGGCGAGTTGAGCCAGAAGCTAACAACCGAGGTAGTGCCTACAGGTTCCCTTTCCCTCGACATGGCCCTCGGTGTCGGTGGAATCCCCAAGGGCAGGGTTACCGAGATATACGGCGCCGAATCAGCAGGCAAGTCCACCCTTGCCCTCCACATCATGGCAGAAACCCAAAAGGCCGGAGGCACCGCAGCGTATATTGACGTGGAGCACGCCCTTGACCCCTCCTATGCCGCCAGCTGCGGCGTGCAGCTGGAAGACCTTCTTGTATCCCAGCCCGACGGCGCTGAGCAGGCCCTTGAGATAACCGAGTACCTGGTGCGCAGCGGCGCTGTGGATACGGTCATAATAGACAGTGTAGCCGCCCTGGTGCCCAAGTCGGAGCTGGAAGGCGACATGGGGGATTCCCACGTGGGCCTGCAAGCGCGGCTTATGTCCCAGGCTCTCCGGAAGCTAACCGCAGCCATTCACCACTCGCGGACGGCGGTAGTATTCATTAACCAGCTCCGCGAAAAGGTGGGCGTGATTTACGGCAGCCCGGAGGTTACTCCGGGGGGGCGCGCCCTGAAGTTTTACAGTTCCGTACGCATAGACCTCCGCCGCATTGACTCCATAAAGCAAGGCTCAGACATTACGGGCAATCGGGTCAGGGCCAAAGTGGTGAAGAACAAGGTGGCGCCTCCCTTCCGGACAGCCGAGTTCGACATCATGTTCAACCAGGGTATCAACAAGATGGGGGACCTTCTGGACCTGGGCGTGGCCCAGGATATTGTCAAGAAGTCGGGTGCCTTCTACTCTCACGGCGAGACTCGCCTGGGTCAAGGCCGGGAGAACGCCAAGGAATTCCTGGCGCAACACCCTGACTTGGCCGACCATATTGAATCTCGAGTCCGCGGGACAGAGGCCCCACCGCTGCTCCTAGAATCCGATGCTGTCAGCGCCAACGAAGACGCCGACAATGACCTTTAGTCGCCCCTGATGGACGATGCGTTAGACGCCGCTTTGCGGTTCCTCTCCTACAGGCCACGGAGCGAGGCAGAGGTGAGGCGCCGGCTCTCCAGACGCTTCTCCCATTCATCCGTGGACAACGCCATCGCCACCCTGAGAGAGCAGGGACTCCTGGACGACGCGGCCTTCGCCCAATTCTGGCATCAGAGTCGAGAGCGAAACCGCCCCAAAGGCATCTCAGCAATGAGATGGGAGCTTCTCCGTATGGGGGTATCAAGGGACGTAGCCGACGATGCCCTTGAGGGCACGGATGAGGATGAGAGCGCCTATCGGGCGGCTAGCGGAATATCCCGCAGGCTGGGCCAGTCAGATTACGATACTTTCCAGAAAAAGCTGGTCCCATACCTTCGCCGGCGGGGGTTCGGGCCGGAGACCACGAGAGGGGCGGTCCACCGGTTGTGGAGTGAGCTATCTGACACGGTTCACGGCGATATATATGGCGAGGGCCATGAACAGCAGAAGATAGATGATGTTAATCCCCGAGGCAATAAATAGCATGGGCACAATGGCTAGTACCACGCTCAACCCGGCCGTCACTGCAAGCCCCGTCCCGCGCTTCCGGTTAGAAGCCAGACTGACAGCCTCCCCCACCACATAGCCCACACCGATGGCTGACAACCAGGGTAGAAAAGGCACGTTCAGGCCCAACACAAAGGCCCAGATAATCCCTCCGACTATACCCACCACGCTCCCGGCCATCACAGCGCGGAAATAGTAGGAAGGCTGCACGTCAAAGGTGGGGGTCTTCGTTACTCGCGCGCAGTCAGGGCATCGGGACCCCACGGGCGTCTGGACCATGCACCTGGGACAAATATACCTGCCACATCTGCCGCACGCTAACCTCGTCTCTACGTCCGGGTGGAAGGAGCAACGGTAAATCCCGTATTCCTGCTCGTTCCGTGACTCCTGATGCTCCTGTGAATGCTCCATAGCGTTAACCGATACCCTTGTCTATTTCCCTTGAGCCGCGATCGAGCCATTCCTCTCGATGGGAAACGTCCCTATCCCGGAAAAGCCGGTTGAAAAGCACCCGGCCCCTTGGCGATCCCTCCGGCATGGGAGTCCAATTAGACGTGAGGCGTTTGGCCGATACCAGAGCCAGTATACCAACACAGAACCAGCTTATAGCCGGAGGCTCCCCAAATAGCAGACTCCACAGCGGCAGAAGCGCCAGTGATATGTAGACCCACACCCCTGAGCTTCTGAAGATGGCCCACCCACCTATGGCCACGGCTGCAAATACTATCAGCTCCGGATACGCCAGCGCCAGGAGAGCGCCGCTGACCAAAGCTATTCCCCTGCCACCGGTGAATTTCAGGAACGCCGACCAGTTGTTCCCGGCGATAGCAATAAGGGGGGCACCCATCAGACTGAAAGATGACCTTTCCATATCCAGAGCGAACATGCCTATCCAGATAGGAGAGCCACCTTTCACGAAAATCTCAAAGATCCCCAGGGGCAATGTCCAAGCCCTACCAACGTTGTAGAAGACATTGGTCCCTCCCACATTCCCGCTGCCATACTCCCTTATGTCAATCCCTCGCACCAGGCGGCCGATAACATACGCTGTGGGGACTGCTCCGATCAGATAGGCGTAGAGATAAAGGCCCGCCAACTCCATAAGTCTTCTGTCCCTCTACCACAGAAACCGGCACGAAACAGGGGCCGGTTTAGCTCAGGCCCTCTTCGCAGCCAGCTTTTCCAACCGTTCCACTACTTCCAGGGGAGGTCCCATAGTACCCGGCAGGCGTTCACCGGGGTTATCAAGGGCATGGTAGTCACTGCCACCACAGGGCAGCAGTCCATGTTTGGCGGCGGTACTCGCAAGCTCCTGTATCCTCTCCTCGGAGTACTGGGCGTAGTACACCTCCATTCCCACCAGACCTGCCGCTTTCAGGTCCTCAAGGTTGGCATCCAAGTCAAGCAGTTGGGCGGGATGGGCCAACACGGCGACACCGCCCCAGCTTGTTATGGTTTCCACAGCCTCTACGGGAGTGAGTTTCTCCCGCTCCACGTAGGCGGGGCCGTTTCTGCCAATATACTTTTCGAAAGCCTCGTTGGTCTGGCTCACGTAACCTTTCTCCATCAGCGCTAGGGCAACGTGTGGCCTGCCTACGGCACCATCCCTCGCTATCTCCTGTACCCGTTGCCACTCGATGTCCAGCCCCATCTCTCGGAGCTTTTCAACCATCCCCTTACCACGCTCCAGCCTCCCCTGGCGAAACTTCCGTAGGGTAGCCAGCAACTCCTCATCCTTATGCCGCACGAAGTAGGCCAAGACGTGGATTTCGTCGCCGGGAATATCGGTGCTGAGCTCTATGCCCGGAATCACGGTGAGCTGAGGGAAAGCTTTCGCCGCTTCCAGGGCCTCACCCAGCCCCTCGGTGGAATCGTGGTCTGTTACCGCAACGACCCTTAGGCCCTTCCGGGCCGCCAGGTTGATTAGCTCCTTGGGCGTGAGGCGACCATCGGAGGCCGTAGTATGGAGGTGAAGGTCAACAACAGCCATTTTAATTTACCATCCTGTCTATACGCTGAATATTGGTGGCGACACCCTTTTCTTCATCCGTGTCCACCAGGACAGAGTTCAGTATCACAGGCCCTTTGGGGACTGTAAAGCGTTGGGGCATCTGCGTGATGAACCCGTCCAGGACTGCCCTGATGTCGCTGCCTATCACCGAGTTATAAGGCCCGGTCATACCTACGTCCGTGACATAGGCCGTGCCTTCAGGAAGTATTCTGGCGTCGGCGGTAGCCACGTGGGTATGGGTTCCTACAACGGCGCTCACCCTCCCGTTCAGGTACCACGCCATAGCCTGCTTCTCCGAGGTCGCCTCGGCATGGAAGTCCACGATTATCACTTTGGGTGGGTTGGTCCCGTTTACCTCTTGAAGGACCTGGTCAACCGTTCTGAACGGGCAGTCCAAAGGGCTCATAAAGACTCGTCCCATCAAGTTGAGCACCAGGGTATTACCCAGCCGGATATGTCCCCTCCCCGGCGCTCCGGGGGGGTAGTTGGCGGGGCGAATAAGGGGCCACTCTTCATTTATGTAAGGAACTATTTCCTTATGCTTCCAAATATGGTTGCCCGAGGTGATCACATCCACCTCACTATCTATAAGCTCCTGTGCGGTGTCCGGGGTTATGCCGAATCCTCCGGCCATGTTCTCACCGTTAGCGATCACCATGTCTATGCTGAATTCTCGGCGCAGACCCGGGACCAGGGAACTGATTGCCTTTCTCCCCGGCTCCCCTATCACGTCACCTATCATAAGGATACGCAAGTATCACCATTCCTATCTAGCATCGGTCTAGCACCGGACGTTGCGACTTCTGCAATAATTTTCTCACGGCGGAAGCTTCACCTTCAACCTGCTCAGGAGGAAGCCAAACCCTATGGGGTTTGACATAAAAGTCGGGGGCCGGACCGGATAGTCTCCTTAGCTCCCGATCCTGCCCCTTTGTATCAGAAGCGATATAATTCGGAAGGGTTATCCGTGGCTGTCGTAGACTTGGCCCAGTGTATCGCTCCGCCGCGTTTAGCATCTCAATGGACATCGCCACGGGGCTTCTCCCAGGGCTGAGGTCGGTCAGCCGGCTCTAGGTGAGGCATATCTCACCCTCGTCCAGGCGCTTACGGACGAGGGTGAGATAGTGGCAGTCGCCTACAAACATCGGGCGCTAAGCGTTATCGTGCATACTCTATGTTGCGAGTTTCACGTATGACCGTGACCTTGATCTGGCCTGGGAATACCAGATCCTCCTCGATTTTCTTGGCGATGTCGCGGGCCAGAGTCGTGGATGTCACGTCGTCCACGTCGTCGGGCTTCACCATGATGCGAACTTCACGGCCCGCCTGTATGGCAAAGACCTTCTCTACGCCGGGGAAACTGGTTGCCACACCCTCAAGCTCTGACAGACGCTTCACGTAATGCTCCAGGGTCTCTTTCCTTGCCCCCGGCCTGGCAGCGCTGATGGCATCGGCTCCGGCTACCAGGAACGCCTCTACAGAGCCGCGATCCTCGTCGTGGTGCTCCATAATGGCCCTATGCACTTCGGGGTGTATGCCAAACTTCTTGGCGATTTCAGCGCCTATCTCGGCATGGGGACCGGATACCTCGTGGGTAAGGGCCTTGCCTATGTCGTGGAGCAGCCCTCCCGCTTTAGCCACATCAACGTTAGCCCCTATTTCGGCGGCGAGCATCCCCGAAATCAGGGAGACCTCCACAGCGTGCTGGAGCTGGTTCTCCCCATAGCTGTAGCGGTACTTCAGGCGTCCGAGGAGTTTCACCAACTCGGGATTGAGGCCGGTAACCCCTGCGTCAAAGGTAGCCTTTTCCCCTGACTTCTGGAGGGTCTCCTCCATCTCCCTTTGGGCTCGCTCCACAACGTCCTCAATGCGCGCGGGCTGAATCCTGCCATCTTGGACCAAATTCTGGAGGGCCAAGCGCGCCGTCTCCCTACGCACTGGGTCAAAACAAGAGATAGTCACAACTTCGGGGGTGTCATCTATAATTACGTCCACCCCCGTGAGACTCTCCAGCACCTTTATGTTACGTCCCTCGCGGCCTATAAGACGCCCCTTCATCTCATCATTGGGTAGGGGCACGACGGACGTGGTATGCTCCGAGACCACGTCGCTAGCCAGCCGCTGTATAGCCATTGTAATGACCTTACGGGCTTTCTGGTCCGCTTCTTCTTTCATCTCCCGCTCGATTTCCCAATAGCGTCTAGCCAGCTCGTGCTTCATTTCGTCCTCAGACTTCTTGAATACAAGCTCCCTGGCATCCACCATTGTAAGCCGAGCCACGTGTTCCAGCTGCTTGAGTTGCTCTGCTTTAAGGCCCTCTAGCTCATCCATCGCAACGTCCAAGTCCCGATGTTTGTTAGCCAGGGCATTCTCCTGCTGGTCTATGGACTGAGTCTTGCGCTCTAAGTTTTCCTCCCGCTGACTATGTCTTTTCTCCTGTCGCTGGAGTTCTTTACGCCTTTCCTTGTTCTCGTTTTCTGAGGCAGAACGTATCTTCAGGGCCTCTTCCCGGGCCTCAATTAGCATCTGCCTCTTCTCGTCCTCAGCCGCAGCTAACGTCCTTTGAGCTTCCTCTTTAGCAGCTTTTAAGCGTCCCGTGCCCGCCAGGTCGGCAAGGAATCTAAATAGACTCAATAGATTCACCCTTTCCTTTCCACCTAGGCGTACCAAACTTAGGGGTCTTAGCAAAACCCCTGTCCCCCAATAATACCGTTGCAATGGGAGGGTGTCAAGGTTAATCAAAACAGGTGGATTCACATTTCAAGTGCGACGCCTCAGTTAAAGCGTTGCACTTCGCTTGTGGGTTTAGGCTACTCCATCCCTTGACTAGGCCGGGAGCTTATGTTAGCTTAGGGCCATGTAACCCGACTCCCTTACCCTCTTTGGGAGGAGACATGACATCAGGTCTGAAGGACGTGGTCCAGGCAGAGTGGGAAGATGTGGTGGAAGCCATTGAGAAATGCTATGAGTTGGGATGGACCGATGGCCTGCCCGTGGTGCCACCCACTACCGAGCGGGTCCAGCAGTTCCTTGACTACGCCGGACGTCCGGCGGATGAGGTGCTTGGAGCCGTACCTGAACGCCGTCGAGAGGTAACTGTGGACAAGGTGGCGGCCAACGCTGTGATGGCCGGTTGTTTACCGGAGTACTTCCCGGTGGTCCTGGCAGCTACTGAGGCCATGCTTGACCCGGTCTTCAACCTGATAGGCCCGTCCTCGAGCCTGGGCGGCGCCGGTATTCTGGCTATCATCAATGGCCCCATAATCCAAGAGTTGGACATCAACTGCCGCAATAACCTCTTTGGCCCCGGGAACCGGGCTAACTCCACTATTGGAAGGTCCATCAGACTGATACTGATGAACGCCTGCGCATCCATACCCGGCCTCTTCGACCGGAGCATATTGGGACACCCGGGAAAGTTTAGCTACTGTATTGCTGAGAATGAGACGGCGACCCATTGGAACCCCCTCCACGTGGAAAGGGGTTTCTCCGGAGACACAAGCGCTATTACCGTATTCGCGTGTGAGGGTCCCCGGCAAGTGCGGGCGGCGTCCAAACCGGAGGCTATCCTGACGTGTGTAGCCGACGTCGCCTCGTCCCTGGGCACCTCTATGGCTAACACGGGGTCTGTGGGAGATACCTCCGCCATATTGCGGCAGGGCCAGATAGCCATGGTGGTGGCCGGCACCAGCGACGTTTGGGACGGGTGGAGCAAGGAAGATGTTCGACAGTACCTGCAACCCAGGGTGCGCCGCTCTGTGGCGGACCTGAAACGAGTCGAGGTGATTGAGGGCGACGTGGATCCGGGAGATGCGGAGCGCTTCATCCCGCTGGTCCCCTCTGCCGACGACATCCTGGTGGTTTTTGGTGGAGGCCAGGAAGGGCCAACCACCGCCCTGATACCAAGCTGGGGGGCAAAAGTGTCTTCCACAGCCGTTACCAAGGCAATCAGGCTGCCGGCCGGATAGTAAATACTGGCCGTGATAGGTCAGTAAGGAGGGAATATATGGCATTAGATACTCGTAAACGGTATATGCTCGCAGACCCCACCACCCGGCCCATAGCGGCCAGCTTCACGGGTGCGGAGCGGCTGAAAGACCTGAAAGGCAAGCGGGTGGGCCTGATAGACGACAGCAAGCCCAATGGCAAGGAGATTCTGGAGGAGTTAGCCGACCTTCTTAAGGCCCGATACGGTGTTGCTGATGTCATGTACCATCGCAAGCCTTCTGCCTCCAAGCCCGCCGACCCCGAAGTTGTAGCCCGGATGGGCAAGGAGTGTGACTACGCCATCGTAGCCATCGGTGATTGAGGGTCATGCAGCGCGTGCAGTGTGCACGACGGCATCCACCTGGAGAAGGTGGGCATCCCCTCAGCCACTATATGCACCGACCCCTTCAAGATTACCGCCAGGGCTATGGCCGGCATGTGGGGCGCCCCTGAATATCCCACCATATTCACCTCCCACCCTGTCGGCGGCTTGCCAAGGGAAGCCATAAAGCGCAGGGCGGAAGGGTTGCTCGACGAAGTGGTAGCGGTGCTCACGGGCGTGGAGGCTTCACATCTAGCTCCAACCCCGTAGGCTCATTGGATTACTCCCGTATTTCAAGGTGTGTTCGCGGCCAGCCAGTCCAGCACGGCATTTGACAGGTCCGGCAGAAGACGGCGGTTGAGCACAAGACCCCAGTGGGATGAACCGTGTGACTCCAGATACGTTGCAGGTAAGTGCAAGCCGGCATAGGCCGAACGTGGCCAGCTCTGGTCTTCGCTTCCGGTCACTACCAATAGCGGGCAAGACGTTGATCTGACCACAATCCCCGCTTTGCGATCGTCCCGAGCAGTTCTCGATTCTGATGAAGCCGACCCCAGGGCGATTAACCGCTCCTCGGTGTCGAGGTCGGGCATGACAGGCTGTTCAGCGGGATCATCGCTGGTAATCCCGTACTCTTCAGGACCGAACACCCCACGGCGAATCAGGACGCTATCGTCTCGTTTCAGGGACGGTGTGCTCGGCGCCAAGCCGATGCACGCCCTGGCCAACCCTCTGGCAGCCACCATGATAGCCACCAGGCCACCCATGCTCCACCCCATCACCACGGGCGTTTCAGATAGGTCATTGGCTACAGATTCAATATCATCGGCGTAATCCGACATTGAGAGACCATCGACCGAGCCCAGGCTCTTACCATGGCCTCGAAGGTCAACCGCGTGGCTGCTCCACCCTTGTCTGGCAAGGGACTCCTGCCAGAAACGCCAGACCACCGACGAATTCGCTGCACCGTGCACCAGTACCACCGGTGGCCGGTCGGACGAGACCGCCGAAGATGCGACTGTAACCGCTACCATGTCAAAAGTATGACACTCCTTTGATTTCAGTCCTACGGGCTAAGCGATGCGGGTGCGCAACGTTAGTTGGGTTGGAGGCGCGTTGCCTTGCCCTTCCCATTCGCCCCCGTCAGACAGGGCTGCCCTGGAGACCCTGAAGCCCCTTCAAAAACCATATTTCCCCCAGGTGAGAGAACCCGTGGGTGAGGATGGGAGTCCCAAGGACCTGCTCTATGGTTAGCTCGCCCAGCGGCCTTATGTTCATCACCTGGCCCAGGTCGTCATCGGTGATAGTGTCGAGATAGGACTGGGTCTCCTTCCACACCTCGCTCATGTAGGTGCGGAATGCGGGGATGTCCGAGATTCGCAGCGCCACGGCATCCTCCAGGCTCATGCCGGTGCCCTGGGACCTCGAGTCAAGCCCAAACCTCTCGTCCCACTTCCCCTCCATCCATACCGTCGGCCTGCGCTGTTGCAGCACGAAGCGCACCAGGTTGTCAACGGTGCGGGTATAATGCCAGGCGATGAAGGCGATGTGATTGCCATTTTCGTTGGGCCGCCAGTGGGCCTGTTCCTGTGACAACTCCTCCATAGCCTCGTCCAGAGAGCTATGAAGGCTCTGCAAAGATGTCCGTATAAAGGCTAGCTTGGACATATTAACTGCTCCTTCTCAATGGTGGGGAGAGGGGTGGAAATCTCCTGATGAATACGGTTCATAGTCTACTCTGCCGGGATAATTGTGACAAGTAGCTATGCACACCTTCTTCCTGTTCAGTGCGCCGTTTGATACACTCTCAGGTATGCTATGGATGAGACTATTCCTGCTATGCGTGGCGCTGGCGGCCTTGTCTTGCAGCCCCAGGGCCACACGAGAGGCTTCCATTTCTCCAGGACCTCCTGACATCGGCGGCAAAGAGATAGGCTCCCGATTTCTATTGGGAGGTTGGATAGTCCCAAAGGACCTGGAAGCGGAGTCGGATCCCTTTGCTGAGACTCTAAAGGCATTCGTTATCACCACAGAGGAGGAGATGCGAGACTTTCTGGAGGGATTGGACTTTATCCGGCTCCGCGGCAACTTGGAGGCTGTTGACCGCACGGATTTCGGCGAAACGGTTGTCCTGGCCGTGTACTATTTGTGGCGGCCCCTGAAAGGGGACCCTCTTTCACTGGAGAGTACCACAGTGGATGGCGCCGAGGTCAAGATTAGTCTGGAGCTGGAACAAGACCCCCAGGGCCGTGAGCGGCCTTTCCTAATGGCACCACTGTACATTACTGCCCTGGAAAGACAGGACTTGCCCGACAACGCATCCCTGGAGTTCGTGTTCCTTATCAACGGAGAAGAGTTCACAAAACGGACGCTCACCCCGGAATGACCTCGGTCCCGCCCGGGTTTACGCCGCCGGTTGCAAAGCTGCCAATAACCGCTCCGGGGCTTGCCCAGGTTCATAGCCACTGTCGCCGGATCGGTCTTGTAGTGGTTTCACCAAGGGTGGTAATCGGCCAAGTTTAGGCATAAAATAGAGCTTGAGCCGAAGTGGCGGAATGGTAGACGCGACGGTCTCAAAAACCGTTGGGGGCAACCCCGTGTCGGTTCGACTCCGACCTTCGGCACCAGACCAGGTGTGTATCTTAGCCCTGACCATGAAGCAACATCTTACCTGGCAACGCTCCTGTTGACTTGCCCTCCTCGAAGGTTACCTGACCGTTCACCAGTATCCAGCGATAGCCTTCGGCTTTCTGTATGCGTCTCCAGTCACCACCGGGCAAGTCGTGGGCGACGTTGGTAGGGAGCAACTTCAACCCTCCCAGATCGTATACCACGAGGTCAGCGGGCGCACCCTCACGGATAAAGCCCCTATCCTTGATCCCGCCCATGAAGGCAGGCAGATAACTTAGCTTGTAGTGGGCCTCCTCAAGGCTAACCAGTCCTTCGTCTCTCACCAGCCAGGTCAGGGTGTCTGTTGGGAAGTTCCCCAACGTCCCAAACTTGACGTGAGCTCCACCGTCTGACAGACCAGGAATGCAGTAGGGCGACCTCAGCACCTCTGCCGCGTACTGGGCATTGCTATGGACTACCTTACCCAGGAATTCGGTCCGCAGGTCGTCGGCAACTGCTATATCCAGCAGTACATCAATAGCATGTTTGCTTTCCCTCCGAGCAATTTCGCTGACGGTAAGTCCGATGTACCGCTCCAGATCTCCGCTCCCTACCTCGGCTACTGTCAGGTCCTCTATGTGTCCTACCAGGGATACCCCAG
Organism: Dehalococcoidia bacterium; assembly: GCA_965219825.1. Classification (GTDB taxonomy): domain Bacteria; phylum Chloroflexota; class Dehalococcoidia; order Lucifugimonadales; family JAGWBF01; genus JAGWBG01. The sequence continues at coordinate 1,381,033 of OZ244792.1, forward strand.
GCTGCATGCCCGAATCGTACTCCTCACGGAGCTTTGCTCGCACATCCGGGTCTTGCATCTTCGCTTTCTTTTGCTCCGTTGACCCTATGGTTACCTGCCTCCAGTGGGGGCTTTGGTCGAAGTTGGTCCAGTCCTCGAAGCTGAACTCCTGGGCGCTTCTGACGGTGAAACCCTGGCCGTATAGCCTGAGTCCTTTGTTATTGGACTCCTCAAGCCAGCGTAGCTTCACCCGGTGCTCACTGGGGTCGTACTCGTTGGGAGTCACAATCTGGTAGATGATGGGGCGGCGGCACACCTCGGCAAGCCTGGAATAAAACTCCAGCGTCGGCTCGCTAAGACGGCTGCCATCATCTCCCGTCTTGTTGTAGGTGAGCTGGATAAAGCCCTGGTCAAGCTCGGCCAGGAGCCGACCGAAGGTAAGAATCTCCTCTTCGCTCATCAGATCGGTGACCATGGGCGTGCCGTCATAGTCCCGCTGCCCGGAGTTCTGGCCCGATACCTGGGCGGACCAGCCACAAGCTCCGGCAGCTATCCCTTCCTCCACCAACCGGCACATCTCCTTAAGCTCAGCTTCCGTCGGCCTCCTCCTCTTGGCTTCGTCCCACCCCATTACCCAGCTGTAGATGGGCGTCAGCGGCACGTAGCTGATCATGTTGACGCCTTTGGGTATCCGGTTCTGCATCCGGTCCAGAAACTCAGGGAAGGTCACCCAGTCCCACGACATCCCTATCTTCATCGCATCGTAGGGGATGGCCTCATTTCGGGTCATACATAGCATGGCCCGCTCCTGGTCCTCCGGGCGGCAGGGAGCAAAGCCAAAGCCACAGTTACCAATGGCTACCGTGGTCACGCCATGCCAACCCGACAGTGTCAGATAAGGGTCCCACTGGATCTGGGCATCGTAGTGGGTATGGAGGTCAACAAAGCCAGGGGCAACGATGAGGCCCGCGGCATCCAGTACTTCGGCAGCCTGGCTGTCTCGCAGACCACCTATCTGGGCGATTTTGCCGTCCTTGATGGCAAGGTCGCTCACGTAACGGGGTGTGAGCAATCCATCAACAATAGTGCCTCCCTTGATTATCACGTCGTACTCTGCCATAGCCCCGCCTCCTCCTAATCGGTAGTAATTAAGGATGTTAGCATATATCTTAGTTTTGCGTCAATATGGACCATATTGCGAATTATTTTACCTTTTTCTTTACATTTTTGCGCTGCTCTCTCAGCCAAGTATATGCTTTCCTGTGAACTACGCTGTCACACACGCTATGCCCATCACGTCAATGGCCGACTCGGGCAGGGGATGCTCCTTCCATATTGCCATAGCTTGGTGCCGCGTCGAGAAAGGTGATGTCAGCTTCGACAGCCTCCTGCACAGTCGCTGCCGCTTCCTCGCGGCCTGTTGAACTCTGCACTATGACTATTCCGCCACCTCCAAGGGTGAGAGAGCTACCGGTAGGATGACCGTTACCACCCCAAAGCATAGCTGTCCCAGCGTGGGTCGGCGCCGCCGATAAGGATGCCAAGCTCTCTGTCCACCCTGATGCCACACAGGTCAGCCATAGTCGGCACAGTGTCCTCCCACCAAGTAACGCTGTGCCCAAGTTTTTCCAGACTCTCGCTCACCTCTTTGCTAAAGTGCCTCTCCAGGCTAATCTGACCTGGGTAGTAGGCATGGGGCCAGCTCGTGTTGGGGAAGCTGTCCGAACGGAACCGAGGTACTTCCACCGCCTCCTGGGGGTTAAGCCCAAACTCCGTTATGCTCAGGAACATATGCACCATAGCTTGCACCTGCATGTCGCCGCCTGGAGTCCCAAAAGGCATGTACAGGTGTCCATTTTTCAGTGCTATGGCCGGGTTGGGCGTGAGGCGAGGCCGCTTCCAGGGCCCTAGGCAGGACGGGTGCTCAGGCTCTAGCCAGCTCTGAGCTCCGCGAGGGGAGATGATCATCCCCAGTCCGGGCACAATAGGGGTAGAGCTGAAGGCATCGCTGGGGGTAGCGGAGAAGGCGTTGCCCCAACGGTCCACCACACAGGTATAGCTGGTGTCTGGCTCAGTGGGCGCTGACCTCGCTACGGCTGGCACAGCACCTTGGACGCTGGACTTGCCCTCGTAGGGCCAGGGGTCTCCGGTGGGTGGCATATCTGGCCATGCTTTATTTCGATCTATAGCCTCCCGGCGGACCGCCGCATACTCCTTGGAAAGGAGACCTGCCAATGGCACTTCCACGAATTCGGGGTCACCGATGTAGGTGTGCCGGTCTGCGAAAGCCAGCTTTATGGCCTCAACCAGGGTGTGAACGTACCGGGCGGAGCCATGGCCCATAGCCTTGAGGTCAATTCCCTCCAGGATATTTAGGACCTCGATAAGGGATGGGCCTTGACACCAGGACCCACAGGTATAGATGGTGTAGTCCTTGTATGTACCCACCTCCGGCTTCTCCGCCTTGACGCTGAACCGGGCGAAGTCTTCCATAGTGAGGAGGCCGCCCTGCTCCTGGCAGAAGCGCACCATCTTCTCGGCTACTTCTCCCTTGTAGAAGAAGTCTCTGGCGGCCCTTATGGCGTGTGTTCGGCCCTTATAGGCGTTGGCCCGCTCCACCTCCACCATCTGGCGGAAGACCTGGGCGAGGTCCTTTTGCACAACCACCTGACCAGGCTGAAGCGGGACTCCACCAGGCATGAAAATCTCGACGGTGCCGGGGCACTGCCCAATATACTCCACGCTGCGCTCGATGCCCCTGGTCAGATGGTAGGAAGTGGGAAAGCCCTTCTCTGCTAGCTCCAGACTAGGGGTAACCACCTGCTCGAATGTCATGGTGCCGTAGTTTTCCAGAGCCGTTAGCCAGGCGTCCGCAGCCGAGGGGACCACGCTACGTGCTACGCCAGTAGGAATAGTGTTGTTATACTTCTTCCTGTAGTCATCCAGGACAGCAGCTCTGGGCCAGCGCCCCAGCCCGCTGATGGTCACCGCCTCCTTTCTGTCAGCCAAATATATATTGATAGGAGCTACTCCACCAAAGCTGGTAAGGTGGGGAAGAGTAACGTTGATGGCAATGCCCGAGGCTACCCCTGCATCCACTGCGTTGCCGCCATCTTCCAGTACCCGGAATCCCGCGAGTGTTGCCAGGTGGTGCCCTGAAGCAATCATATGAACTGTGCCCATGAATGGGACGCGGTGCAAAGGTAGCCCTGTTCCAGCCATCGTATATCCCTCCCTCATTTTTATTAAGAATACCCCTTAGAGGCCCGGAACGGAAGCCTGAGTCTCGATTGTCATTTACTGGATAACCCTGTAAAATTCGAGTGACCAGCGACTAATGTAAGGAGGTCATCACATGGCGCTTTCCTTGCCGGAGGCAAACCGGATCGTTCAGGCAGCTTTAGCAAAGGCAGAAGAACTCGGCATCAAGATAAGTGTTGCGGTGTGCGATTTTGGCGGGCATCTTATGGCCTTTAACCGTATGGAGGGGGCCATCTGGGTCAGTGCCCCTGTTTCCCAAGGCAAGGCCGTCGCCGCAGCTGGATTTGGACGAGCCAGTGGGACTCTGCCAGCAGAGTCCCCTCTTATCCAGGCCGTCGTAGCTGCGGCAGGTGGCCGTATGCTCCCAGCACAGGGCGGGCTTCCCGTGTACAGGAATGGTGAGCTCATCGGTAGTGTGGGTGCCAGCGGGGGTACTGGCGAGGAGGATGAGGTGTGTGCCCAGGCGGGCCTGGCTGTACTCTGAAGCTTTCGCGATGCAGAAGGCTTCAATTACCGGAGTGGGGTGAGACTGCCAGCCTAGAATTGGTCCATCGCGGACCTGTCCCCTTATAGCTTGGTGTTCGGTCTTGGGAGCAGAGAATAGTGTTGACTCAGTTCAGGGTTACCACTACAATCGGCCTCGTCAGGGGTATGCCTTCTTTGGGCACAGTCAGGTTGATATAAGTAATTGTGGCTAAGAACCGAGGCGCATGGGGATGCTGAAGTTTAACTGGATTCCTGCCGACCTTTCCATCAGGACAAGTGATATACACTACGCCTGGGTCATCGTGGCGGTGGTCTCCATGATGCGGCTGGTGAGTTCTGCCATTAGGCAGGCGTCCAGCATCTTGGTGCCTTACCTCGCAGACCCCAAGAACTTTGGTTGGAGCTACGGCAGCATAGGCTTCGGCTTCACCTTAGTGTGGATTTCCTCCGGAATTTTCGGTCCCCCGGCCGGCTGGCTAGGGGACAGGTACGGGGGCCGTCGCACTATGGTCCTGGGTTCCTTCCTGTTCATGGGTGGTATGGTCCTCACAGGAACCATGACTCACCTGTGGCAATTTTACCTTTACTTCGGCATCATAATGAGCGCTTCTATGGCGATTTTCATGGTGCCCCTGGAGATGGCCGTCACCACGTGGTTCAAGAAGCACCTGGGCGTGGGTATGGGACTACTGGGAGCATCCCAGGGATTGGGGCCGGTAGTTAGCGTTCCCCTCATAGTTTGGTTGCTCAATGAACTGGGCCTGAAGTGGACTTTCTGGCTCCCGGGCATTGTGGGGGGAGTAGTCCTGCTCCTGCTGATAAGGTTTTTCTACGATGAACCCGGGGACAAAGACCTTAGACCCCTCGGTGCCTCAGAGGACGAGCCAATCCATAAGGTAAATCGGGGGGCCTCGGCCAGCATGAGGTCCAAAGTGTTCATTCAGCAGGCCCAGCGCACCAACACTTTCTGGAACCTTATCGGCATCCACTTCTGGGGATGCGCGGGTCATGCCATCATCCTGGTATTCCTGGTAGCCATGGCTGAAGACCGTGGCGTATCTCGGGAATTAGCTGCTGGACTCTACGTCACTCTTTCCGTTGTCAGCACCATCACCCGGTTTGCGGTCCCCATAGTGGCAGACCGCATGGGGAGCAAAGGCGCTATGGCAGCATGTTTCCTCTTTCAATCTGCTCCTGTGCTCATCCTTTTCTTTGCCCAGGACGCTTGGATGTTCTATCTCTTCGCCGTGCTCTTCGGCATAGGTTTCGGAGGCGAGATGAGCGCTTTCCCCATCATCAACCGCCAGTACTACGGCAACGCCCCTCTTAGCACTGCCTATGGCTGGCAAATTCTGGGAGCAATGCTCGGCATGGCACTGGGAACCGGAGCAGGCGGGTTTGTCTGGGACCTAACGGGCGACTACACTGGCACCCTGGCTATATCTTTCGTACTGAGTCTGGTGGGCGCCGTCTCCATATTTGTCCTGCCATCTACATCCCACCCCCAGATTCCGCATTGGGAGAAGGCATTGCCCCCTGAAGCCCATTCATCAGCATGACTGTGGAATGTGGTAGAATACTGGCGAACTCCTTGGAATGAACCGGAGGATCGGATGGGCCGGAAGTGACCGGACGTCACGGTCCAGCAATGAAATATCAACCGGCACCAACTTCAGATAAGGCGATTGCGACATGCTTGACCTGCTGATTAAGAACGGGCTTATCATAGACGGTAGCGGCAGTCCGGGCTTTCATGGCTCGGTGCTGGTGGACGGTGACCGGGTCACGATTCATCGTGAAGACGTTTCACACTTGGACCCAGCCCGCGTCATAGATGCCACCGGACACATAGTCTGCCCCGGGTTTATAGACCTCCACTCCCATGCCGGTCTGACCATACTCGGAGAGCCTCACCATGACCCCAAGGTGCGTCAGGGCGTCACCACAGAGCTTATAGGCATAGACGGAATATCCCACGCTCCCTTCAAGAGTCAGGAGGAGTTGCACCGGTACATCTGGCTGGACTCCGGCCTGAACGGGTACCCTCCCTTGGCCGCAGACTGGTTGACGGTAGCGGAGATGCTGAGCAAGTACGATAACAGCGTCGCCGTCAATATCGCCTATATCTTGGGCAACTCGCCCGTGCGTATCTGGTCGGTCGGGTGGAACAACCGTCCCCCTATGGGGTCAGAGCTAGAGGAAATGAAGTCAGTGGTGAGGGAGGCTATGGAAGAGGGGGCCTGGGGACTGTCCACCGGACTCGACTATCCTCCCGGCTCCTATGCCGACACGGACGAGCTGGCGGCCCTTGCCGAGACCTCAGCCCGCCTCGGCGGGTTCTATCATACTCATACGAGAACGAGCCTACGACAACAGGGCCTGCTGGCACCCTGGGAGGAGGCCCTTGAGATTGGCAGACGCAGCGGCAGTCCGGTACATCTGACCCATTATCGCCAGGGCGCTCAGGGCGTAGGGAGCCACCTGGACTACCTGGGGCTGGTTGAGAACGCCCGCGACGAAGGGATGGACGTTACATTCGACTGCTATACCTATCCCTACTCCGGGACTACTATCACCATTGGCATACCCCATTGGGCCAAGGATGGAGGCCCGGAGCGGCTGATGGCAGCGCTGAGGGACCCGGACGACCGTGCCAGGATGAAAAGGGAGTTCCAGCGGGATTGGCAGGACAACAACTGGCTGACGAACTTTACCCAGCCACAAAACGGCAAGTACGACGGCAGATTGCTCACGGACATCGCCGAGATGCGGGGTCAGGACCCGGCGGACGCTCTCTTCGACCTATTGCTAGAGGAAAACCTTGGTATCTCCACCGTGGGTCTCGGCACCAACCCCCAGACTCTGCCCTACTTCGTATCCCACCCCGCCGGTATGATAGCCAGCGACTCGATATTGTTCGGCGAGTACCCTAATCCCAGATCGTATGGCTGCTTCCCAATTGTGCTCGCGGAGTTTGTAAGAGCGGAAAAGCACCTACGGCTCCCGGAGGCGATTCGCAAGATGACCTCTTTCCCGGCTCAGCGTCTGGGCCTGCCGGACCGTGGCCTACTGAGGGACGGTTTCAAGGCCGACATTGTAACATTCAACCCTGTGACGGTGAAAACCCACGCCACCAGGGAGGACCCTAAGCGGTACCCGGTCGGTATCGAATACGTGATCGTAAACGGCAGGATAGTCATAGACCAGGGTGAGAACACAGGTGCGCTTCCAGGCCGCGCACTCCGCAGGGGCCGCCCCTCGACTTAGTACAGTCCATTTCCCAGTTCAATGACGGGTGTGGGGTTCCCTCCAGGGTATACCGGGTATCTCTTGTTACGCAAGACATCTAACGGGTAATATTTACTGGCGAGAAAGAGTGACTACCTATGGCAAGAACCAACTGGTACGCTGAACACCCTCTTGCGTGCACCTGCTCTAATTGCGTAGAGAAGCGGGCTATACACCGGCAACACGGCAAGGTTGGCCGAAATGAGAAGTGTCCCTGCGGGAGTGGCAAAAAGTTTAAGAAATGCCACGGACAGTGAGCGCTCAATCCCCGTGGGTATTCTCAAAATAGAGTCCTGCCTCGCCACCCGGCATAGCTCTAGCGGTGCCAACCCATCCCCTGGTAAAACCCCCGCAGGTAGGCAATCTGTCCGCCGTGGGCCACGTTATCCCAAATGACCTGCCCTACTGCGTCAGCCACAGAGCGCGGCTCGGCCACCGGCGGGATCACTCTACGCTCCTCCAGATTAGTGGGCGTAAGGGATGAGAGATGCCCTCCGGCGGCGGACTTGACCACCTCATAGTACCCCAACATCACCTCGCGTGAAGGGGCTTCCCACGCCACTACCCGGTCTATGCTCCAGCCGGCGCCTCGGTCCTCCGGGTCATCGCCCATGCCGAATTTCTGATGCCAGCTGTCGGTGGTCCACAGTGGGAGTTTGCCCTGGAGGCGAGTATAGATGAAGGTATCCATCACCCTGTTCATGTGCCAAAGAATCCATGCGACGGAATTAGACTGGTCGGTGGGGCGACGGGTCCAGTTGGCATCTTCCAGGTCTGCCAGGGCAGCGTCCACCATATCCCAGTTACGTTGTAGAGCACCCATTACCAATTCGGCTGTTACCACCTGCGTCTCCTTAACGATGAGCTTGAGAGTATGATACTCATGGCCTCATACTGTGGCAAGCCTTTGTCCGGCTAACGGCCGACGCCGGCAATATCAGCAAGCGACCCCCTGTCTTGTAGTACGGTCCAATACGAAAAGCATGGGCTTGTTGCATGGGCTGCCCCGGTGTGTGAGAATGGGCATACGTCGCGCATACATCGCATACATCGCAAGGAGGGAAGGACATGATTGGCAACGGGCTTGCCTATGCGGCCATAGTGGTGCGCGACGTTGAAGCTGTCGCCATGACGTTGGAGCACGATTTCGCCCTTCCCAGGGCTGACTTTTCCATAGGCAAGACCGGACGCAATGCCCCCGTGTTCGGAATCGGAGAAAGCGCCCTGGCACTGTTCAAGTCCGGCGACCCCTTTGTCGGCGGGCAAGAACAGACTGGAGTTCACCATATCGTCCTCGCCTCGGACGACCCTGATGATGCCGCACGTTCGGCAGAGTCAGCCGGGGTATCAATAGCTAACATAGAGCCTGACCAGGGACTCGGAGGCACCCGTCGGATTATGCTGTCGCCCAACGCGACCGGAGGGGTGCGGACGTATTTCTCTGAGCCACTTCCCCGCAATCTGGACCGAAGTTCAAACGGCTGGGTCGAGCGTATAGATCATATAGGGGTTGCCTGCGACGACAACGCCACTGCCATAGACGCTTTCTCACACCTCCTTGGATGCCTTGTCGAGAGCAGACAGACCGACGTGGAAGTTCAGACCGTAATAGAGAGCTTCACGTCGGACAAATACGGCGTTGTTTATCACAGTCGCCCTCCTGAACCTGTTGCCGGACTCCGGGTGGTGTTCATTACCGTTGGTGACTGTGAGCTAGAGTTCCTTCAGAACTTCAATGCCAGTCAGGTTGGCGGCGACGTCCGGCACGGCCAGTCGGGGACCACCAGGCAAGACCAGGGCGCTATTAGCCGCTTCATAGCGTCGCGGGGGCCGGGCCTGCATCACGTCGCCCTCAAGGTCTCCAACATTGATCATGCGCTCGCAGCGCTTGAGAGCGCAGGTCACGTGATGATAGACACCACGGGTAGGCCGGGAAGCCGTCTGGCTCAGATTGGGTTCATCCATCCCGGGAGCCTGGGCGGGTTCTTGATGCACCTGGTACAGCGTAACCCGACCTAAGCGTGGATGCCACTGCTCGACCCGGTGGATGGCCCGCTCATCAACATAGCGGCGAGCGTAACGGCGGTAGCAAAGTGTATTTTGGCCCTATACTTTGCCATTCACCATAGCCATATATTGGGCGGCACCTCTTGCGACCCACTGTTGCCAACCGCTCAATAAGAATCTCGCGCCCTGCCCAATAGAACGCTCGATTGTCGCCTCACTTCCCAGGGTCCCTGCCACTCTACCTGCTGCCAATATCTTCCCTACACACTCATCAACTACCTTCACAACCTCCGGATGCTCCGGCTGGCCCGTATAGCCCATAGATTGTGCCAGGTCAATGGGGCCGGGGAGGAAGACATCTATGTTATCCACGGTCAGTATTTCATCGAGGTTATTGACCGCTTCCACCTCCTCGATATAGACCACTAGCAGCGTCTGCTCGTTTGCCTTGCGGTAATAGTCGGTAACGCCGTAGGACTGCCGGCCCGCCGCCATTCCCCGGTAGCCCAAGGGGCCGTACTTCGCCGATTTAGCTGCTTGCTCGGCCTGCTCCTTGGTGTTAACGTGAGGCACAACTATGCCGGTAGCCCCAACATCCAGCATTCGGGTAATCAACCAGGGCTCGTTGCTATTCACACGACACAGGGATGTCATACCCCATAGGTCGCAGGCCCTTGTCATGTGCGCTATCTGTTCCCAGGTGTTGGGGCTGTGCTCCGTATCAATCCACGCCCCATCGAAGCCGAATTGGCCCATGTAGTCTATCATTTCCGCGGTATTCAGACCCCCAAAGACCGTAGCACACTTCCCCTCACTGAGCTTCTTCTTCATCCTGTTCTCTCTATACTCAGGCATCTTTCGTCTCCTTCATCTATTTGCAGCCAACTCCGGCAAAAGTCTGACACCCCGACACCATACTGTATAGATAGGTCGTTGTCAAAGTCATTTCATCTCCATATATGCCGTAGAAGGCTTCAGCAAGGTTTTCTCAACATAAGGAATCGCTACTTGAAGCCCAGGGTCATTTAATTATCTGAGAAGTAATAGAAAATAGGTGCATGGAAAGGAAGAAAGTAGAAAGCCTTGGGCCAACACAGCTGGAAGCATTGGGGCAGGTGCCAGAACCCCGCTCTCGACACGGTCGCCGTCACCCGTTGCCAGCCATCCTGACCTTGGCCACCTGTGCCATGCTCTGTGGGTGCAACAGCTTGTATGCCATGGCCCAGTGGGGCAGGGAACTAGAGGGTCTGGCCAGGACTCTGGGCTTTCCCAGTGGACAGACCCTCTGCGTAGCCACCCTGCATTTGGTGTTCAAGAGGCTGGATAAAGAGGCCTTTGAGGAAGCTCTAAGCGGGTGGAGCCAAGGGGTTCTGGGGGATGGAGAGGAGGCAATAGCAATAGATGGCAAGAGCCTTAGGGGTATTCATGGCGAAGAACTGTCCGGGGTGCGTGTGGTGGCTGCCTATGGACAAAAGAGTGGCTTGGTACTGGGGCAAAAGGGGTGGAGAGGCAGGCTAAAGAAGGGGAACTGACGGTAGCGGCTGAAGTGGTGGGCCAGTTGGAACTGAGAGGCCGGACCATCACCGGGGATGCCCTGTATGCCCCAAGGAAACTGAGCCGTCAGGTAGTGGAACAGGGAGGAGACTACTTCTGGGCAGTGAAAAGGAACCAACCCACCCTCTACCGAGACATATCTCTGTTGTTTACCCATCCCCCTTGGGGAGAGGAGTGCTCAGAAGCTAGCCAGGAAGGAAGGCATGGGGACCGGTGGGAGAGAAGGGACCTCAGGGCCTCTTCTGCCCTTAGGGAGTATCTAGACTGGCCCTATGGGGAGCAGGTGTGCTCATAGAGCGGGAGGTAACCCGCCAGGGGGCGACCAGGAGAGAGACTGCCTATGCCATCACCAGCTTGGGGAGGACTAGGGCCGGGGCCAAGGAATTGATGGAACTCTGGCGGGGGGATTGGAGGATAGAGAACAGGCTGCACTGGGTGAGGGACGTGAGCATGGGAGAAGACGGCTCCAAGTGCGGAGGGGAGTCGCACCGGAGGTGATGGCGGCGTTGCGCGACGTGGTGTTGAGCTTGTTAAGGTGGGCTGGAGCCAGCAATATTGCAGCAGCACGACGCCACTACAGTTGGAAGGTGCCCGAAGCCTTATCCCTTATCGGCTTGCCCCACATGAATAATTAAATGACCCTGGGGGGAACTTACGGAACCTTGACATAATACTGGATATATGTGTAAATATGTGCCACAGGTAACAAGTAGATAAATGATAGCAATGTGGAACAGTTCTGGGCAGGGAAAGTGGGAAAGCTGAGGATAAAAGTACAAGGCAAGCTAGGGGAAATCCCAGTAGAGACTTTTGTTTCTGCTATCAATGATACCCTTAGTGTTCTCCGCGACTTGGACCGCCGGAATTCGTCGAATAGACGAGGAACATTACAATGGCTCATATCGGGGCTAAGGGGTGGCAGTACTGTCGTAGAACTGGATACCGTCGTGGTGAGGGGGGATGAAGATTACTCTAGGCTAGCACATCAAAATTATGTATCTGGAATTGAACGTATTGCTCGGGAAGGAATTACTCCAGAATGGTTCACGCCCGATAATATGATAACAATTCGCAAACTTGTGCGTTCTCTGATGCGTCAAGGTGTGTCTGGACTGGATTTCACGGACACTGATAGCAACCAAGCGGCTGAAAGGAAGGAAACCCGTATTCTCCAAGAATTAGTTGGCACACACCACAAAGCTTTTGGTTCTATCGAAGGCAGGATTGAGTTGGGTTCCATCCATCGGAGCCATCGTCGGTTCAACCTCTACCACGCAATTACTAACAAATCCATCCGTTGCAACCTACCTGAACAATTGGCAGATGTTGTCTTTCAGGCCGCTCAGGACCGAAGCAGAGTCATTGTATCTGGTCTTATCTCCTATAACGCAAAGGGTGAGACAATCAGTGTGGCTGTAAATAAGCCTATCCGGTGCTTGAGACTAGAGCATGAGTTGCCTTCTCCCGAAAAGATGCTTGGGATTGCTCCTGACATTACCGGGGACTTGTCTACCAAGGATTATGTCAGGAGCCTGCGTGATGGTTAATATCAAGGGACAGCAGAATTTCGAACTGAACCTGGCTCCGCCACTAACCAATCCATATTTCGATTCATCTAGCTTCGGCTGTCATTTGGTCGTGCAACGTGCTCTTAGCATGGGACAAGAATACGCTCATATCGAAATTTGCCACAGGCGAATTTGAGGGGGTTCTTATACATGAACCATACTGGGAAGGAACTCCCCCAATACCCGTATCCACTGAGGACACTTCAAGTGATATTACTTGATGCCAAGGGATAATTACCGGTAGAGGTTAGGCATGGCAGGCAGGCTCAAAGATAAGGTGGCCATCGTCACAGGAGCCGCTTCAGGTATTGGCCGGGAGACCGTGCTGCGCTTCGTTCAGGAGGGGGCTAGGGTGGTGGTGGCGGACCGCAACCGCGCCGGCGGGATGGAGACGCAACGCATGGCACGGGAGTTTGGCTCCAATGTCGTGTACACGCCCGTGGACGTATCCAAGGCGGATGAAGTCCGGGATATGGTAGAAAGCGCCGTAGCCGGTTTCGGGCGTCTGGACGTGCTGGTGAACGCGGCCGCTATTCTGATCCGTACTCCTCCCCTGGCAGACGTAGATGAGCGGGACTGGGACCTAATCATGTCAACCAATCTGAAGGGGCTGTTCTTTTGCTGCAAGTACGCCATTCCCGCTATGCTTCACGGCGGCGGCGGCTCCATCGTCAATATTGCATCCCAGGCTGGCATACGAGGCTACGGCTATTCTCTTCCCTATGCCGTCAGTAAGGCAGGTGTGATTCACCTGACCACAGTTACAGCCAGCCAGTACACCTCCCAAGGCATTCGAGTCAACGTTATTGCTCCTGGCCCGGTAGACACCCCTCAGATGCGCGGCAGCACAGCCAGCACCGAGGTCTTCGAGGAGCGGGTGTCCGGACATCCCATGCATCGAGTCGCCAGGCCGGAGGAGATTTCCAACGTCATTCTTTTCCTGGCCTCAGACGAAGCGTCCTTTGTCAGTGGGAGTACCTTCATCGTTGACGGTGGTTCGTGGGCGGCGGCACGCTGATGAACACGTTGGACATGTAATATGGAATCTCTGATAGAGATAGCAAATAAAGCTATTGCCGACTACGGTTTCCGGCAGGTGGTTCTGTGGAGCCCGGATGACGTCATCGCTCAGTGGGACCTGTCTTCCCCGGAGGCCCAGGTACTGAAAGGCCCAATGTTGGAGGCCCTGGAAGCCCTGTCCATTCCCGTGGAGCCGCAGGATGTCCCCGGCGAGCAAGACCGTTTCGCCCGGCTAATCGGCGATGCTCTGGGCATGGATTGAGTCCTGGCAGCGAAACCCACGTGTCCACTCAAAAATCGTCGAGGCGGCGAATCCTTTCGGAGGTGCGGATAGATTATGAAAGCGGCACAGCTGGTAGGTCCCAAGCGGTTTGAGTTCGTGGACGTAGAGACGCCCACGCCCAAGGATGGAGAGTGTCTCATCAAGATGGAGCGAATGTCAATCTGTGGCAGCGATATTAGACATGGCTATGGGCCTATCTATCCCGAGGAGAAGTACCCTCTGACCGTAGGCAGCCCGTGCCACGAGTGCGCGGGGGTGGTGGTGGAGAGTCGCACGGAGTCCTTTCGTGAGGGACAGCGGGTCATACTCCTGCCCACCAACAACATGGGTGGGCTGGTAGAGTACATTACTTCCAGTCCGGGCCGGATGATTGCCCTACCCGACCACGGAGACCTGACCGAGTGGATTATGTGCCAGCCTTCGGGCACGGTCCTTTACTCCTGCCAAAGAATGGGCAGCGTACTGGGAAAGAGTGTTCTTGTCATGGGTCAAGGGGCCATCGGTCTTTCCTTCACCATGCTCATTTCATTGCAGGGAGCCCGCCAGGTGATTGCGGTGGACACCTTGGACTACCGCCTGGAGTACGCCGGACAGTTTGGGGCTACCCATACCATCAATCCGGACCAACAGGACCTGAGAGAGGCCGTGCGAGAGATTACCCACGGAGAATGGCCTGATATAGCGGTGGAGGCGGCGGGCTACCCCGATACCCTGGACACGTCCTTCCGGCTGGTGAAGCCGGACGGCACGGTGGTCGTATTCGGGATGCAGGGCGACGACATAATTCCGGTGGACACCGCTATCTGGTCTAACCAGACCATGATCCGTACTACCGGCGGACGTAGTAAAGACCCCATCACCCACATCAAGGAAATCGTGGCTCTGCGGGAGCGAGGATGGATTGACCCTGCCCGGATGGTGACCCATAGATTGGGCTTCAACGCCGATGACGTCAACAAGGCCTACGAAATGTACGAGCAGCGCCAGGACAATATCATCAAAGTGGTGATGAGCGTATAAAAGCGTTAAGGTCCTGCCCCAACGTCGGCGCTGGGGCAATTAGCGCTTCGTCGCCTTTCTGAAAAACATCGCTGCCGGGCGCAAGAGTTTCGGTGTATGCAAGTTCGCTATCTCCTGCTGCACGTCCTCTATGTAGAACCTTGCTGATTCGCCCGTGGTCGCTTGGAACTTCCCGTAAAGCTCAAGGGCCTCTTGATACAGCTTTCCCGCTTCCTCTATTCTACCGGTCTCCTGGAAAAGACCCGCCATGTTTTTCCGTGCATGTCCGGCAGTACGGAAGTCCTCATCCGCAATCGCCAGCTCATAGGCTTTCTCGAAGAAAGTAACACTGGTCTCAGGGTATCTGTCCCAGTGTAGGAGGATGGCCCTTATATCCCATACTGAAGGCTCATCCTGGAACTGGTCTATTGCTTGATCGCTGTACTTCCACGCTTGGATTCTATCGCCCATATGCCAGAGGGCCAGGGGGAGGCCATTCAGGATTGAGACTTTGTTGCGCTTGCCAACAGCGTTTTGAGATGCTTGCTCAAAGGCCCGTCTCGACTCTTCGAGGCGGCCTCTTCTCGAGAAGCTGGACCCCTTGATGCCCAAATAGTACCAACTCCAGCCCTCAACTATATACATCGAAGCAACGGTATCTCTGGGCAAAAAGGGGCGATGTGGAAACTGGTTCAGCAAATTGATTGCTTCTTTCCAAGCTCCCTCATCGTAGAGTTTCCGGGCTTTATCGAGCTCCCTTTGCACTGCTCCGGACCTAGCCTCCCATGTACTCCGCGTTTATAGGCGGAGAACTTCCCTCACGACCATGAAGGCTTAATCCTAATAATGAATCCCCTGGCCTGCGCCACCGTTTACGGAAACGGTCTGGCCTGTAATGGCGCTGGCCTGGTTAGAGCATAGAAAGGCGACGAAGTACCCGATCTCCTCCGGCTGTACCAGCCGCCTGATGGGGCTGGCGGCCGCGGACTTTTCCATCTCCTCCTCGAGGGTGTTGTTGTTTGAAATGGCCCGGGCCTCCATGAATTGCCTTCCACGTGGGGTCAGAGCGCCGGGGTGAATACAGTTGATCAGAATTCCGTCCTTGGCGAACCGGTTAGCCAGATTCTTGGTAAGGCTCGCGATCCCAGCATTGGTGACTCCATTGGAGTTGGCGTGCTCGCTAACTTCCCTTGCGGCTCCACCCGCCATGTTTATAATTCGCCCATAGCCACGGCTCTGCATGTGAGGGATAACTTCCCTCATGCACCGGATGTATCCCATCACCTTGGTATTGATGTGGTTCATCCAGTCACCATCGGTCAAGTCCTCAAAGAGGGCCGCCCTGGAGTTCACAGCGTTGTTCACCAGGATGTCCACTCGACCGTACTCGGCGATTGTGGAGGCCACCAGGCCCTTGATGTCCTCGAGAACGGTCATGTCCGCCCTCACCGCGAGTACCTTGCGGCCAGTTTGGGAGCGTATCTCTTGTGCTGCCTCCTCGAGCCTTTCGACGTTGCGGGCACAGATGGACAGGTCTGCTCCCTCCTGGGCCAGGACCATGGCAGAGTCTTTGCCTATTCCCAGGCTAGCTCCCGTAACTATAGCCACTTTGCCTTCCAGTCCCAAGTCCATGCCACTCCCTCCTCCGGTATCAGGTAATATCGGGCTACCTGCTCCCCGATATAGCACCTCTCTGATGAGAGTGATTGTAGTGGTACGCTTGAACGCCGTCAAGACCGCCCCGTATGTACTTGGTCTCCAATGAAACGACCCTGATAGCTCGACGCATGGCATTGACTACAGTTTGGGGCTTACCTATAATCGCTTTATCGCTTGGGCCAGCGATTCACATTGTACGGAGGGTAACATGGACCGGCGAGTGCATGACCGGGGCGGACGGCCTGAAGCCGGCCCCATAAACCGGGGCCAACATGACCTTTCCCTGTGGGAGAAGCAGACCGATGCCTTGCACCGCGTCTTATCGGGTCCCGGTAAGCATAAGTGGAGCGTTGACGAGCTACGCCGGGCTATCGAGAGCATTGCACCTGACCAGTATGAGAAGTCCGGTTACTATGAGCGGTGGATTACGGCTATTGAGACTCTCTTGGTTGAGAAGGGTATCCTGTCCCGCGAGGAGATTGACCGGAGGGTAGAGGAGGCTGATGAGCAGGGCGAGTAGTCTGACGCATTCCGTGATGCGATATGCGGTGTGCGACCGTTGGGGAGGTCACGATGGAAGCCCGGTTTAAGGCAGGCGACACGGTCAGTATCCGAGTGGACTACCCATTGGGACACTTCCGGACGCCAGGATACATCCAGGGTAAGACGGGCACTGTGGTAGATGTTCATGGCGTATTTCGTAATCCGGAGTCTCTGGCGATTGGCGGCGACGGTCTACCGAGGCAGTACCTCTACCTGGTCCGCTTCGACCAGACCCACGTCTGGGGGGATTACGACGCTTCGCAGCAGGACAAGCTGCTAATAGACATCTACGAGCATTGGCTAGAGCCGGCCTGAAGAAAGGAGCGGAATTTATGGAAGAACATGATCACGACACTCACGCGCAGGTAAGCGACAGGCATGAAATGACCTCCTATGAGAGGAGGGCCAGGGCGATTCTGTCGCTCTTGGTGGAGAAACAGGTCGTTGCCTCGGATGAAATCTGGCGGGCGATTGACGACATGGACTCACGGACACCGGCTCTGGGAGCCAAGGTAGTGGCGAGGGCGTGGGTTGACCCGGAGTTTAAGTCCCGCCTCCTGACGGATACGAAAACGGCCCTGGCCGAGCTTGACATAGACATCGGCTCTCTCAACACGGTGGTTGCCTTGGAGAATACGGATGAAGTGCATAATGTGGTTGTGTGTACTCTGTGCTCCTGTTACCCTCGCACTATCCTCGGTGTGCCACCGGACTGGTACAAGAGCCTGAGCTACCGCTCGCGGGTTGTGGCTGACCCTCGTGGGGTACTGAAGGAGTTCGGCCTGGAGCTAGAGCCTGACGCAGAGGTAAGGGTCTACGACAGTACGGCGGATATACGCTATCTGGTCGTCCCGTCTCGTCCGGCCGGAACAGAGGGCGCAACCGAGGATGAGTTGGCCGGCCTGGTCTCCCGTGATAGCATGATAGGAGTGGCTAGAGCGAGCACGCCGGGTAAGTAGCGACTATTCGTATAGCCCTTCGTCGGAGAAGAAAAGCTTGTCCCGGTCGGAATCGGAGCGGCCCAATACCTGATTTACGTGCAGGCGGCGTGCCCTCACCCACAGGACGATAATTGCGTTGGTAATCTGCTCTCTCCCGCGAGGTGTCCGCCCGTATTTCTGCAAATGCCATTGTGTATATCCGGTTCTCAGGAAGTCTTTGAAGAAATCCGAGGGTTCCACGTCGTCATAGCTAGTCTCGTCCAAGACTTCTGTGGGCATCTCGGAGCATAGCATCAGGGGGTTATTCTCGGCGAACCGGAGGAAGTGGTCTTGTTTTTCTAGGTCCATGTGAACCCTGTTTTTATTCAGATTAAGTATGTAGTATGCGCCGCCCCGGTGGAGTCGGACTACCACCGGGGCGGCGCTACGCTATTGGTCTATTGGTTCCCTACAAGTTCTTCTGGGGTTCCAGGTACTCGGTCAGCTTGTTGTATATCTGTATTCGACCCCGGTTGGTATCGGCAATAAGCAGGCGGTTTTTCTTAGCATCGAACTCCACTGCCCTGGGCATGTTCAATCGCCAGGTGGGTTCCAAACTCCGGGCCTGGCGGCGGGCTTTGACCGCGTCCGGGTTGGCATCCACACTTTCCTGGTGCCACTTGGAGAGTTGCTGCGCATCGCCTATGAAGCCGGTGAGATACTTGCCGTCCCGGTTGTAGACTTGTACCCGGTCGTTTGCCCAGTCGCACACGTATACGTCCCCGTCCGGGTCTACTGCCACGTCAGTGGGATGGTTCAACTCCCCTGTTCCGGTCCCATAGCTGCCTAGCTGGGACACGTACTCGCCCGCCGGGGTGAATTTCTGCACTCTGTGGTTCCTGTGGTCGGCCACGTACACGTTTCCCTGCTCGTCTATGGCGATGCCCCAAGGGGAGTCGAGCTGGCCGTCACCGTCGCCCAGGCTGCCCCAGGCGTTCAGGTAATTTCCGTCCTTGGTGAATTTCTGGACGCGGTGGTTATTGCCGTCGACGACGTAGAGATTATCATCCTGGTCTATAGCTATACCTGCCGGGCCGCTAAGCTCGCCGTCGCCGCTTCCGGCAGAGCCCCATGAATTCAGGAAGGTGCCCTCTTTGTCAAAGACGGAAATCCGGTTCATCCATTCGTCGGTGACGTAGACGTTCTCCTGGCTGTCGAGGGCGAGTCCTGTCGGCCAGATGAACTGCCCTTCGCCGTCGCCATATCTGCCAAAATCGGCGACGAACTCCTCATCGCGGGGCACGTTCCCTATGGTGAACTTGCCCACCTTGGAACCGGAGCCGGACCGGTTCCAAGGCACGTTGGGTATTTGCTCAAGCCCTCGACTTAACGCATACACCGTATCGCCCGAGCCAATGCCTATGCTGACTGGCTCCTGCATATAGCGCCCACCTACGTTGTGGCTGAAATCGTAAGTGCGGCCGGAAACTGTTACAGTAAGCATCTCCCCCCCTGTATGTTAATTCAGGCCCTCAGATGCAGAGGGCCAGCGAGTAACGAGCACACAATCGCCGGCCCTCCCTGGTATCTATGCTAACCTCATTCCCTGGCCCTGGCGTCTTAGCGCAGGAACTTGGGCTTCTCGAAAGTACCCTCCACTATGGGCACCGCATCCAACCCCAGCCAGTCCTCAAGGATAGTCGAGTACAACCCCCGGAAATCCTGGTTGGGAACCAGGTCCCCCTGCTGCAAATCCCCGGGCTTGGTTGACGGGTACTCGCTGTACTGGCCTCCCGCCACCGACTCCCCAATCATAAACGCTGCACCCGCCGCCCCGTGGTCCGTGCCGGAGCCGTTGTCATGGACCCTCCTGCCAAACTCACTGAACAGCAGCATAATCACGTTGTCCCCGGCGCCATGCTCCTTGAGGTCCTCAAAGAAGTCCTCTATACCCTCACTCACGTCCCTCCACAAATTGTCGTGCATCCCCACCTGGTTGGAGTGAGTATCGAAACTGCCGTGGTCGCAGTAGAAGATTCTGGTGCCGAGATTGGCCAGATGTATCTGAGCAATCCCCTTGAGCTTCCTTGCTATGGTAGTATCGGCGTACTCCACCGAGGAACTGTAAATCTCAGGAGCAGCCTTGAGGATATCCGCACCCTTCAGGGAATCCAGCCCGGTCTGTCCCAGGTAGTCCATGACGGCCCCCGTGCCAATGGCGGGGGAGTACAGCCTGGCAAACCTGTCCAGAATCTTCAACCTCTGCTGCTCCTCCTGAATGCCGGTGAGCAGGCCGTAATTCTCCAGGTCGTCCACACAGGCCACTGGGACCCCGGGTAGGGCCAGTGCCCTGAAGAGACTGGGGCCGAAGCTCACGGTGGTGACCACGTTATCCTTGTTGGGATCAATCTCCCTGGTAGCTCTGCCCAGCCAACCCTCGGTGCCCAGCTTGTCGGGTTCGCAGGTATGCCAGATGTCCATGGAGCGGAAGTGGGAGCGCGGGGAATTGGCGTAACCCACCCCGTGGATGATGGCGACGTTGCCCTGGTCGTAGAGGCCCTTGATGGGTGCAAGACTTGGGTGGAACCCCAGCTTGTCGTCAATGTGGATAATCCGGTCATCGGCAACCCCGACGGCGGGCCTGTTGTCCCTATAGAGCGGGTCGGTGTAGGGGATGACGGTGTTGAAGTAATCGTTGCCCCCGGAGAGCTGGAGCACTACGAGGACCGGGTCTTTCTTTGCACTGGCCATTGTTGCTTCCCTCCTAATTTACTAAGCGTATTGGTACTCTCTTAGTGAGACTATGAGTTGGAGTGTCTCTGTGACTCTTTCAGTAGAGGCGCTGCACTCTTGCTCCGTGCCCCAACGAAGGTCACCTCTCGCGCTTACGTGGCTTATCAACTCCTCATGGGCCTTCGGGTCAATTTCCAGCGGTCCCAGAAGGTCGAGGCACCGGTTCACAAGCTGCTCCGGAGACATATCCCCTTGTGCCTTCAGCTTATTGATCATGCCCTGGACGCCGGGGCGGTTGGCGTCTCCGACCATGTCGGCGAAGAAGTTAATCCGCCGCATCAGGGAGCCGCTGTTTACCCACTCCTGCCCGGTGTGCCATCCCTCAACGCTGGGTGGGTTCAGCAGGTCCTGCCCCATGTAGGTGGTCTGCCGTGCTAGCTCGCCAAGACCCGGTGCGGGGAACTCGGCACCGCCCACCAGCTTCAGAGTACCGGCTACAACGTCGGCAGGGCTCTTAATCTTGGCGAATCTGGCTTCCTTGAAGAAGTCGGAGGTGAACAGCACACGCAGCACCGAGCGCATGTTGTACCCGGACTCGGTAAATGTCCTTGCCAGGGTCTCGATGGCCTCGGGGTCCCTGGGCGGGATCACCGACCATGCGGGGACCTGGGCCTCATCGGCTACGAAGAAGTTGTACAGGTGCCTAGCAACAAACCTGGCTGTGGCCGGCTGCTCGCAGATGATTCTTATGATGTCCTCTCCGTTGAAGCGCCCCGTGTGTCCCAGGAAGGTCTTGTCGGTGTCGTCGTGGTCCTCTTCCCTGTACTCGAAGTGCCAGGGGAACCGGCCCATCGGGAACCTGGGAAGTGGGGGCTGCATGGTCCAGCCGGTGAAGGCCCTTGAGCACTCCCGGACGTCTACCTCAGTGTAGCTGCCCACACCCATGCTGAAGAGCTCGAGGAGCTCACGGCCCCAGTTCTCGTTGACGGCTTCGGCGTGGTTCTCGTTGTTGTCCAACCAGTAAATCATGGCGGGGTTCTTGGCCAGGGCCACCAGCATGTCCTGGTAGTTGCCCATGCCGTGCTCGCGTATCATGTCAATCTGGGCATACACTATGTGATAGTGGTCTATCTTTGAGACCCCTGTCGCAAATACCTGGTGCCAGAAGAGGACCATCTTCTCTTCCAGAGGTCGCTTTGAATTGATCATGCGATACATTATCTCGGCGGCGCCCATGCCGTACAGGGTCGCCGGAGTCCACGTCCACGGGTGATACCTACGCAGTTTCAATACATCCACAGGCTCCTGGGCCTCGGGATGCAAGAGATCTTCCACCATCGCGTCGTACCCCTTGGCGGCGCAGGCTTCTATCTCCTCGCGGCTTCCTCCGAAACCGGCACGGCGCATGAGGTGAGCCATTAAAGCTATGTCATTATCAGCCATTACTTCGACTCCTTTCCTTAGTATGGTGTTCGGTCTTAATATCAGATACTCATGGAAGATTATAGGCCCATTTTAATACATCGTCAATCTTTTCTGGCTTCAAGTCAGGACGATTGCAAAGTCGGCATAAAAAGGATAAAAGAGGAGAGAGGAAAGGAAGAGGGGGTGATATGAGACTATGGGAACGGCGGTGGAGTCCCTTTTCGGATGCTTGGCAGAGATACGAGACCCTAGAAAGGCCCGGGGAATCAGACATCCATTTCAGGCGATTTTGCGCTTGACCTTGTTGGGACTGGTGAGCGGTCAAACGACGATGGCCCATATAGCTTTGTTCGGAGAAAAATACTGGCCCAGGTTGAAGGGACCCTTGGGCTTTGTTCAGGACCGGCCTCGCCACGCTACCACGATTTCCCGCACCTTGGCCGGGGTCCCTTTTGGGCAACTACAAGGAGCCTTGATTGGCTGGGTAGAGAGGTAGTGCCAGAACAGCCGGTGAATGCCGCAGTGGATGGGAAGCGGGCTGGACAGTCCGAAGATGCCGCCGGGAATCCTCTGGGGATGGTAAACGTCCTGGCCCATGACTTGAAGCTGTGCCTGGCCCAGTGGCCGATGACGGAGAAGAGGTACGAACCGGCAGTGTTGCGGACCCAACTGGCCAAGTTGTTTGAGCATTATCCCAGCTTGCAACTGCTCACTATGGACGCCCTGTATGCAGAGCGGGACCTTTGCCAGACCATCGTAAACTATGGACGGGACTACTTGGTGCGGGTCAAAGGGAACCGGCCAACGGTCCTGGCCGCCTTGGCGGACGGGTTTTCAGAGGATCAACTGGGGGAACCGCAAGCGCAGACCGTGGACAAATGGGGGGCAAAGTCGAAACCCGGCGGCTTTGGGCCAGCACTGTACTAGCCGGCTATATCGGGGAGGAACTGGGGTTTCCTGGGGTGCAGCAGGGTGCAGCGGTGGAAAAAGTGAGCGTAGAGATAGCCACTGGTGAAGTATCCAAGGAGCGCTGGTATCTGCTAACCAGTCTACCTTCCAGAATATGCAGCCCAGACGAACTGCTCCGGCTGTTCCGCAACCACTGGAGCGTTGAGAATAGTCTGCACCATGTGAAAGACCGTAGCCGGGATGAAGACCGGCACACGCTGCGCCGTCCGGGGTTGGGAGAGGTCTTTGCCACTCTGGTGAATGCCAGTTTGAACGCCCTGCGCCTGGAAGGGTGGTTTCCTGCCAAGATGTCCATGCCCTTACGCGCCAAGAGTTGTGCTTTTAGCCCGGAACAGACTATCGCTCGATTGTCCGGCCAGCTATTTTGACTTTGCAATCGTCCTGGCTTCAAGTCAGGGTCATTTAATTATTCATGTGGGGCAAGCCGATAAGGGATAAGGCTTCGGGCACCTTCCAACTGTAGTGGTGTCGTGCTGCTGCAATATTGCTGGCTCCAGCCCCACCTTAACAAGTTCAACACCACGTCGCGCAACGCCGCCATCACCTCCGGTGCGGCTCCCCTCCGCACTTGAGAGCCGTCTTCTCCCATGCTCACGTCCCTCACCCAGTGCAGCCTGTTCTCTATCCTCCAATGCCCCCGCCAGAGTTCCATCAACTCCTTGGCCCCGGCCCTAGTTCACCCCAAGCTGGTGATGGCATAGGCAGTCCCTCTCCTGGTCGCCCCCTGGCGGGTTACCTTCCGCTCTATGCAGCACACCTGCTCCCCATAGGGCCAGTCTAGATACTCCCTAAGGGCAGAGGAGGCCCTGAGGTCCCTCCTTTCCCACCGGTCCCCACGCCTTCCCTCCTGGCTGGCTTCTGAGCACTCCTCTCCCCAAGGGGACCTTTGAACAACTCGGGAGCGGCTCTCGGCGTGAGGTTTCCGGTGGGGAAGGGGGAGCTTTTGGCCCCTGGCAGGGGGTCTTGGTGATGCCTTTCGCTTTTCAGGTGGGGCGGTCCCCGTCCCGGTTCCCCATCGTCGGGCTTCAGGCCGAGCATCCAGACAACTTGGCCACCTTCCTCAGGTTGTAGGCCATCAGCTTGAACCACATCTCTATGGCGTTTCGACCCAGTCCACGGTAGCGGACAGGCTGTACCCATAGCTGCGCCTAATCGTCCCGAACACCTTCTCCACCAACGCCCCCACAGGCGCCATCAGTTCGTTGCGACACTTCTGCCAGTCCGGCAGTTCCCGTTGATCCTTGTGGGAACGGTGCATGATACAGTCGTCTATCCCCTGAGATTTCAGCCACTGGCGCCTCCTCTTGGACTCGTAGGCTAGTAGTCTATCAGTGTTGGATTGAGGGATAGAGGGACTTCAGTTTGATGCGGGCGTCCTCGGTGGTGAAGCGCCAGTCCACCTGTATCATGTCCCGGTTGCGCTGGCCTTGCCATGCTTCCACCTCCCGCCGCAGGACCTCCCGGTCGGGAATGCGACGGTCCAGGCATTGCCTCGTCAGCACCCCAAGTTCTATCTCGGCCATATTCAGCCAACTGCCGTGCTTCGGCGTGTAGTGAATCTCCAGCCTCTCGGCTATGCGCCTCGCCTCCGCCGGCTCGAAGGCCTCGTACAGGGATGACGGATGGTGGGTGTTGAGGTTGTCCATCACCAGGATGATCCGTTCCCTGTCGGCATAGTCCACGTTCACCAGTTGCTGCACCGCCCGGGCCCAATCGGCCTTGGTGCGCCGGTCCGTCACCTCCACCCGTCGCCACCCTTCCAAGGGCGCAAACAGCATGAACAGGTTGCTCACCCCATTGCGCTCGTATTCGTAATCGTAGCAGGCCGGTGCCCCAGGACGGGCCGGACGTGGCAGGCGGGTCTCCTTCATCTGTTGTTTGCTGGTCTCGTCCAAGCACACCAGAACCTCGTTGTCCTCGAATTGACGGTGATAGACCTCCAGCACGTCTCCCATGGCGCAGACGAACTCGGCGTTGCCCTGCGTTGGGATGCACCAACACTCTTTCAGCCAAGGCTTGAGTTCGTTTTTTTCAGTGTCTGGCGCACGGTTTCGGTGCTGATGCTGTCCACTATGTCGCACTCCACCAGCTGCTCCGCCAGCAGTTGCAGCGTCCAGCCGGCCCGGCCCTCCGGCGGTTGGGAGCAGGCCATGGCTATCAAGTGGGCTTCTCCCTGACCATCCAGCTTTTTCTGCCGCCGATTCAACTGCTCCTTGCGTCCCAAGGCGGCCTCCACTCCCTCCTCCACACAGCGGCGGCGCACCCGTTCCACCGTGGCGCTACCCACCTTCAGGACCCGGACTATTTCATCGTCCTTCATCGCCCCGCCCTCTTGGGCTTCATCGCCAAGCAGCAGAATGCGGGCGTGGGTCTGCTTGTATGCTGCCGCCCGTCCCCGGGACACCAGTCCCTTCAGTTCCTGTTGTTCCTCAACACTCAGCTTGACTCGGCATTTCTTGGCTGGCATCCCATCCTCCCAACTTCACTTTCCCTTTTATCCTACACCCCCTGGATTACTTCCTCCCAATCATCATTCCAAAGCTGTTAGTCTACTAGAAATGCAAGCTACTTTATTGCTCCCAGCCCCCACCAATGCTATTTTGTAGTAAAATGGTAGAGGCAAAGTATATAGCGGAGCGAGGGAGAGGCTTTGAGCGTTCAGGACGTCTTGATGCCTGGCGAGAAGATACTGTCCGTGTGCAAGCCTCTTTACGCCACGTCCCAACGCATCGTCCGCTATGATGAAAGAATACCGGGGGAACCGGTAGACGAGATTGCCTATCACCAGCTTACCGGCGTGGAGCTAATGTGGAAACCCAGCCATCCAATGATGATCATAGGAACCGTTAGCATTATCGCCGCCGTATTCCTCTCTTTGACCGGACTCATCTTCATCACTTCAGTCCCAGCCCTGATAATTGGCGTTGTGCTACTGGCATTGGGTGCCCGGGGAGGTCCGGGGTACTACCGGCTCCGTATTAGCGACCCCTCTGCGGACGCATATATGACGCCGGACCGGAAACAAGGCAACACCTTGCTCATGCTGATGGAATATCTCGGTCTGAGGACAGCCGTCGAGGAAACTCGCTGGCGTATGGACTACTCTAAGGCCGGAAGCTTTCTTGCGACGATACGCAACATAGTTGGGGACCTTCCTGAGTATGACCGCCGTCAGTAGCAGCTATTCCTGCTCGAGAAACTCCTTCACCCAGTTGGTCATGGGCACCCGGTCGTAGAGGCTGTACAGTCTACCGGAATTGAGCAGGTCATCGCCCTGGAAGAATCGCTCATATAGCGTCTGCCTCGACCCGAACGCACTACAACAGGTGTCCCACGCAAGCCGGAACACTCTCACCCGTTCCTCAGCGGAGGCGGTGTCCGTCTCCAGATAGCGTTCTATCTCCGAGGCCAATGGGCCGTTGAGGTCTGCCTCGGTTGGGAGGGCCATGAGGCTGCTAGACCCCAGGAGGTGGAGAATCTCCGTCATTCTTGGGTACATACGAATGAACACCTTGCACGCTATCATCAGTGGTGTCGTAGAGGGACACATAACGCCCCACCGGTCTATTCCGGCGTCGGACTCGGCGGAGCGAAGGCACGCCTTGGTGACCTCCAGGTTTTCGATGATCTCGGCCATCATTTGTTGCACGTGGGGGAGCTGGCCCGAGCCCAGGGTGTGGACCATGAGGTTGGCAAGGCCCAGGATGAACTCGCACTTGACCACGTTCTTTGCTACTGACTGATGTCTTGAGTGGTTATATTGATTTGTGTCCATGACCATGTTATTGGACAGGTCCAAATCGCCCAGCAGGAAGACCCGTTCCCAGGGCACCAATACGTTGTCGAAGAATAATATGGAATCCTCTTCCTCGAAGCGGGAACCCAGTGGATGGTCGAAGTGAGAGCGGCCGTAGTCTAGGCTCTCACGGCACAGGAACTTCAGGCCGGGTGTGTTGCATGGAATGGAGAAGGCGAAAGTGTATCGCTCGGCGTCATGCGCGGGGACCTTGAGGGAGCCGGCAAGATACACCATGACCTCATCGGAGAGGGGACCCAGAGTAGCCATTGACCTGGCTCCCCGGACCACAATTCCGGCATCGGTCTCCCGCACAACCTTGAGGGCTATGTCGCTCCTGTCGTCCTGCGGTCCGGAGGCTGCGGAGGGGGAGCGGGTGCGCTGCACGTTTCCAAGAGTATGGGTGAGGGCCAGGTCGTTTTCCCGGACATATTCGTAGTACTGATGGACATTATCCTTGAACTCTGACCGGTTCTGGGCGAAATAGTCACTCGCAGCAGCCATGGACATTACGGTAACGTTGAGGAAATCCGGCGTACGACCTATCATGCCGCAAGTGGCGCGGGCCCAGTGGGTCATCATAACGCGCCGTTGCTCTAGCTCCCGGATAGTCCGAGGGGTGATGAAGGATAGGCCCACTCTATCCCCGGTGGTGGGTGAGGTGTAGGTCATCTCATCCCGCAAGGCAGGATCGTGCTGCATATCATAGAGGTTGGCCAGGGTGCGGACACCGTTGCACAATGCAGGATGGGTGGTTACGTCCTCAACCCGCTCTCCATTGATATAAATATCAGCGCTTCGCTCTCGTAAACCTGCGATGTACTCCTCGCCTGTCCTCGCCGGCATAGTTTGTCCTCTCCTCTACTCGTATGGTTGCAGCTTGATTTCATGCAAGGCGGGTATCACCTCCTTACCCAGCAACTCAATGGAGCGCATCACGTCCTTATGGGCTATGGTCCCGTCACTGGCTATCAGGAGCAGATATCCTGGGCTGAGGTGCTCTATAGTTGCCGACAGCTTCCTGGCGACGGTCTCGGGACTCCCCACCACGAGGATATTGAGTTCCTGAAGCGCCTCGTAGTCCATCTGCCTTCCAACCTGGGGCTTCCGCACCATCACGCTCCTTCCCAGGCTCGACTGGAATCCGGGAGGGTCGTTGTGCTCTCTGGGACCCTTCATACGGTGGTCCTGAGTCCACAGAAAATGCCGCCCGATTTCCTGGGCCTTCTCGTCGGTGTCAGCTACCAGTGCCCGAAGTTGATAGCCGAAGTGCTGAGGCCCGGGCTTGTAGCCGGCCTCGTGGGCTGTGTCTATATATATCTGCTTCAGCTCCTTGGTAAGCTCCATAATTGCCCCAAGGCTCATGTAGGGATAGCCGTGCCTGGCCGCCCACATCACACTTTCCGGACTACCGGCCCCGGGGAACCAGATGGGCGGGTGGGGCTTCTGCATAGGCAGTACCCAGGGATTCACCGCCCTGTAGTGGTAATACTTGCCCTCGTACCGGAATGGGCCGGGAGTCGTCCAGCACTTGATGATGAGATCGTGGGCCTCCTCGAACCTCTCCCGGTTCTCTGTGGGGTCTATGCCGCCTGCAAGACTCTCAGTTGCGCCCCCACGCACGAAGCCGGAGATTAGCCTTCCGCCGGAATAGCAGTCCAGCATGGCTACCTCTTCGGCCATCCTCACCGGGTCATTGATGGGAAGTATATTCCCCATAATGGCTATCTTGACCCTCTTGGTGATTTTGCTGATGACGGCAGCGTCCAGATTGGCCGATGGCTTCATATTCCAGTAAGCGGAATGGTGCTCGTTGGTCAGAATTCCGTCTACGCCCACCTCATCGGCCCACGCGTACTGCTCATGGTACTGGTTATACAGCGCATGGGCCTTTTGTGGGTCGAAATAAGTGTTGGGGAAGCGTAGGCGGGCATCGTATTTCTCGAGGTCTTCATCAGTGATATAGCTGTAGGGCTGCTGGGTGTGAAAGTATACCTCGACCTTATCCCTTGGTGGAGTCGTAGTCTTAACCATAGGCACCCCCTCCATCACACAGTTTCAACAGAAGCGATTATAGGGATGCTCCGGAAGATGGTCAACACCTCAATCCCACCCGGCCCCACCGGCAAGCTGAGCGCCACCGGCCGATTGACGGTTCAAATAACCAACATGTCCATAAACTCATTAACCGGCGTCTCTTCCAGTCGCTTTTGGTCGAGGCAAAGCTCCAGAATGACCTCGGACTGCCGGGCGGGGAAGCGGCTCGCCAAGTTGGCCGTGAATTTCTCTACCAGCAACGGAATCCCCTCGGCGCGACGCCTACGATGTCCGAGAGGATATTCCACCTCGATTTTTTCCGTAGCCGAACCATCCTTCAGGTGGACCTGGACAGCGTTGGCTATGGAGCGCTTATCGGGGTCGAGGTAGTCCACACTGTACTGAGGGTTTTCTATAACGGCCATTTTGTCCCGCAGGGCATCAATACGCGGATCGGCAGCGACCTCGTCCTCGTAGTGGTCGGCGGTAAGGGTGCCGAATATGAGACCTATGGCCGCCACGTACTGGAGGCAGTGGTCGCGGTCGGCAGGATTGTGTAGGGGTCCGGTCTTGTCTATGATTCGAATCGCCGTTTCATGGGTGGTAATGGTGACTGTATCAATCTCGCCGAGGCGGTCTTTCACCAGATCATGCAGCTTGAACGCGCATTCGGCCGCCGTCTGTGAGTGAAACTCCGCAGGGAATGCGACCTTGAACAGGGTGTTCTCCATAACGTAGGACCCATACGGACGCCCCAGCGTGATGGGCTTGCCCTTTAGCAAGGTATCACAGAACCCCCACGTCTTGGCAGTCAGGGCGGAAGGGTAGCCCATCTCGCCCCTCATCGCCATCAGAGCGAGCCACACCGCGTGGCTGGTTGCATCAGCGGCGGCCCACGATTTCCTGGACCCCGTATTGGGCGCGTGGCGGTAGGTCCGCAGGCTGCCTCCGTCAATCCAGGCATTGGATACGGCATTGACTATCTCATCCACCCCACCCCCAAGCATCCCGGTAATTACCGCGGTTGAGGCAATCTTCAGGAACAATACATGGTCGAGGCCAACCCGGTTCAGGCTGTTTTCCAGGGCAAGGACTCCCTGAATCTCGTATGCTTTGATCAAGCCTGTGAGGACCTCAAGCATCGTGATGGGATCGCGGCCTTTGGCCGGATTTGTCCGGCTGAGATAGTCCGCGACGGCTAGAATACCGCTCAGATTGTCCGATGGATGTCCCCATTCCTGCGCCAGCCAGGTGTCATTGTAGTCCAGCCACCGGACGATACAGCCAATATTGAATGCGGCGTTCACCGGGTCCAGCTCGAAGCGAGTCCCTGGGACCCTGGCTCCATCAGGCACAAGGGTCCCAGGGACTACCGGCCCAAGGAGCTTGGTACATTCGGGATAGCGCAGTGCCAGCAGTCCACAGCCTATGGAGTCTATGAAGGCGTTATGGGCTGTGTTATATGCAAGGTCACTCTCGATAACGCCATTTGCCACGTATTCGGCAATATCAACCAGCACCTGGTCGGGTTCGGGGCGAATATTAGACACCGGCGCGGTCATGTCTCTACCTCCCTGAAGATGAATCCCCTGATCTCTTTATTTTTCCCTGCCTGGCGTGGCGATTGTAGTGGTAACCCCAAGTTCCGTCAAGGCCGGTAGTGGCAAAGGGATTGTTCAGAACCCGTTGATTGAATCCATAGCTGAGCTATGCTATGGTACGCAGGTCGAAGCAAGCCCTCGAACAAGAAGCCCTTGACCAAAAGGAGATGACATGAGAGGCGTGATTTTCCTGGGCGACAGAGAGATCGAAATCAGAGAGCTACCGGACCCCAAGCCGGGTCCGGGCGACGTCGTAATTGCCATCAAGGCATCCGGCCTGTGTGGCAGTGACTTCCAGGGCGGGTACCGTGTTCCCAAGGGTGAGAGGGGCGACCCACAAGACCTCAAGGTGGGAGGACACGAGCCATGTGGCGTGATTGCCGAGGTTGGGGAAGGTGTAAACGCCGTCAAGGTCGGGGATAGGGTGATGATGCACCACTACACCGGGTGCCGTACGTGCAAGATGTGCCGGATTGGGTATACGCAGATGTGTATACGTCACCACGAGACCTATGGGCGCACCGAGAACGGCGGCCACGAGGACTTTCTGTTGGTTCCGGACTACACGTGTGTACCCCTTCCCGATGAGATGAGCTTCGCGGAGGGGGCTGCCTGTGCGTGTGGCACTGGAACGGCCTTCCATGCCGTGAAACGTCTGGGCATATCCGGCATGGATACTATAGCCGTCTTCGGCCAGGGGCCGGTCGGGCTGAGCGCTACGCTGTTCGCAGCCCAAATGGGGGCCAGGGTACTGGCGGTAGACGTTGTCCCGGAACGGTTAGACCTGGCCAGGCGTCTGGGCGCTGACGTGGCTATAGACTCCGGCAAGAACGACCCCGTCGAGGCAATCAGAGACCTGACCAATGGGGAGGGCGCCAACGCAACCCTGGACGCCACCGGAATTCCTCAGGTCCGTATTAATGCCGTGGACAGTGCCATGCTTTGGGGCAGGGTGTGCTTCGTAGGAGAAGGAAACCTGACTACCTTTGACATAAGCAGCCAGATTATCCATAAGCAGCTGACGATTTACGGCTCATGGACCTTCAGCCTCTCAGGGCTGGCCGAGGTTGCCAATTTCGTGGTAAACCGAGGTGTACCCCTGAAAGACCTCATCACCCATCAGTTCTCGCTGGACCAAGCTGCCGAAGCTTACAGGTTATTCGATTCCGGCAAGACGGGAAAGGTAGTCCTGGTGAAGAGCTAGGAGTGATTCACTTCCACCCCTTCGATAACCCCTGGGCTGTTCGACTCCCAATTGAATGAGTTTCTACTGCGGTATGGCAATACGTCTTAGCCCAGGCTTTCTCAGATAGATAGTGATAGGCTTCTGAAGCTCCAGCCGTGGGAGTTGGCACCTCGGTGATGGTTGATGATAGGTACAATTGAATCTGCAAGTTTGACTATGTTGACATCACGCTCAGATTTGAAGAACATATGTACATTATGATATTCTAATACAATCTAGTGGACCTCTACGCAACTTGACGAAAGGATGAGTCATCATGCCCTCGGCGATAGAGTGGACAGACGAGACCTGGAATCCAGTGACCGGCTGTACCCGTGTGTCTCCCGGCTGCGACCACTGTTACATGTTCGCGCTGTACCCTCGACTTAAGGCTATGGCTGTCCCCGGATATGAGACTGCACCAGACGACGTTCGACTCATGCCAGAACGCCTCGACATACCTCTGTCATGGAAAAAGCCGCGGCGTGTCTTCGTCAACAGCATGGCTGACATATTTCATCCGAGAGTTCCGTTCGACTTCACACATGAGATTTTCTCGGTAATGCAGGAGGCTTCGCGCCAACATGGTCATACATTCCAGGTTTTGACGAAGAGACCTGGGCGAGCTGTAGCGTGGTGGATGAGATACGAGCAGCACTTTCCAATGGGCTGGCCAGCTAGTGTATGGATAGGCACATCGGTCGAAAGCCAAAAATATGTGCCTCGAGTAGCTGTATTGTCACGTATCCCGGCACCAGTACGTTTCGTATCTGCCGAGCCGTTGCTCGAACCAGTCGACCTGACGCTCTGGCTGGAATCTAGTGTGCTTCAATGGGTGATCGTAGGTGGCGAGAGTGGCCCCCGGGCGAGGCCTATGGACCTGAATTGGGTGCGAGAACTGCGTGATCAATCTACTAGGGCCGGCGTGGCGTTCTTCTTAAAGCAGCTTGGCGGAATTCGTAACAAAAGGGGAGGTGAGGAAGCTATCGTTGACGGTCAGCAATGGCGTCAGATGCCGAACATAAGATAGCACGTTATGGTAGACAAGTCATTCGGGGGACCATGGACTAGGGACAAGCTGGAAATCCTGAGGCTGTATCTGGACTCCTACACGACCGCGTTGAAGGATAAACCGTTCAATTTAATCTACGTTGACGCGTTTGCTGGTGAGGGGTCTTGGAGCCCCAAATCATGGTACAGATCGGACGATTATGGTGACTTCAGCAACCTACATCAAGGGTCTCCACGAATAGCATTGGAGGTACAAGACAAATCCTTTGACCGCTTGCTATTCATTGAGGAAGACCCCCGAAGTAGCACATTGCTCCAAGGGTTAAGAAGTGAGTTCCCTAGTCGCAATATCGACATCGTCAACGGCGACGCCAACACTGAGTTACCAAAGTTCTGCCGTAACCTGCAGAACTTTGATCGCGCTGTCGTATTCCTTGACCCGTTCGCTACCGAGGTTGAGTGGAATACGGTAGAGACAATTGCGCTGACTCAAAAGATCGATTGCTGGATTCTGTTCCCTTTGATGGCGATCACTCGCATGATGCCAAATAGGAACGAGCCGGCACCAGTTCTCTCTAAGCGCCTTGATAGGATCTTTGGAGGCCGTGAGCACTGGCAATCTCTTTATGGGCCATCGCCACAGCTATCGCTTTTCGACGAAGGACCGAGGCAGGAACGACAATACGGGAGCGAGGGTATTGCGGACCACTATGTGGAACGACTCGAATCCGTGTTCGCGAAAGTTGCAACCACCAAGAGGACGTTCAGGAATTCCAAGAACTCACCGATGTTTGAGCTGTTCTTCGCGGCCAGTAACCCAAGCGGAGCATGTCTTGCAATACGAATTGCTGATTATATCTTGAACAACTGGTAGTGACTATCAGGAGGTTTGGGTATTAATTGCGAAATAAGTTAAAGCGTCAGCGAAACAACAGGGTGAAAGTTCTGGAGCATAGGTCGGTCGTGTTTCAATTTCTGGCGTCGTCTGGGGACTACAATCAGCATAAATCAGGTACATTTTGTATCTATGGTGCGCTTGGCGGGACTCGAACCCACGGCCTCATCCTCCGCAGGGATGCGCTCTATCCAACTGAGCTACAAGCGCGTTTGACGGGAAGGTACCTAACATGATGTATGATGGTGCCGAGGGTGGGATTTGAACCCACACGCCCGTACGGGCACTACGCCCTGAACGTAGCGCGTCTGCCGTTCCGCCACCTCGGCCCATTTGATACAGGGGACAGACCAAGTATATATGGGATAACCATCCACATTATATACCCGCTCCCCTGCCCAGGGTAAGTGCATGGTGGGCGATAGAGGATTTGAACCTCTGACCTCCTCGGTGTGAACGAGGCGCTCTAACCGCTGAGCTAACCGCCCATTCTCTTTACAACTCCCCTCAATTATATGGAGCCACGATAACGGATGCAAGTCCATCAAACTGACTGTTGCAATGATACTTTCCGGCGCTGGACATACTCACGACTTTTAGTGACATTCGGTCAGCCTTAGCGTCTTGACAGCACGCCTGGCCTTTGCTAGGATTGCAAGCATCGTGTTGCGATGTATACTACTTTGCCCCAATAACCCGGTATATTAACGTGGATAATACAAATATTATCGAGACAAATTTGAAGAATAATCAATTGCCACCCCTCCCGGACATGTTCGACCGTTACAGAGACAGCCTGGCGGGTGAGCTGCAGGCCGCCACGCCCTGCTCATCACAGCCGGACATGGGACAAAATGACAGCCGGATTGCGGGGTATCCCACAACGGCCCTTTACCGGATGCTCCAGTACCACATGGGCTGGGCCAATGAGGATGGCGACCTGCTGTCCGTTCCGGTTTCCCAGGGCAAGGCCCTTCGGCCCACTCTTTGTCTCTTCGCCTGCGAAGCCTTGAGCGAGGACTGGACTAGGGCACTCCCGGCCGCCGCAGCTTTAGAGCTCATCCACAATTTCTCTCTTATTCATGACGATATTCAGGATGGAGACCTCGAGCGGCGACACCGCCCGACAGTCTGGTCTCTGTGGGGCCAACCCCAGGCCCTGGTGGCGGGTAACGCTATGAGGACCCTTGGCGACATCACCGTGCTGAGACTCGTCGAGCGAGGCGTGACAGAGGAGAAGGCCTTGCGCACGTCTCTTATTCTCACGAGGAGTTATATCCACATGACAAAAGGCCAGTGTCTCGATTTAGCCCTCGAGGACAGCCTGGATATAAAGCTTGAAGACTACCTGACCATGGTCTCTTTCAAGACGGGCGCCTTGATTCAATGCGGCCTGGAAATGGGTGCGTTGATAGCCTCCGGCGATGAGAACGTCGTAACGGCCTTTGCCAACTGTGGCAGCTCCCTGGGACGGGCCTTCCAAATACGGGACGACATGTTGGGTATATGGGGAAATGAAGCCGCTACCGGAAAGGCAGTGGGAAACGACATCCGAAGGAAGAAGAAGTCCTTTCCTATAGTATATGCCCTGGAGAACGCCAGTGACACCGCCAGACAAAAACTGGTTGAGGTTTACAGTAAAGAGGAACTGGACGAACAGGACGTGCAGGATGTCCTGACAGTGCTGAATGAGCTTGGAGTAGCCGACTACGCCCAGGAAATGTCCCGTCAGAAGGCAGACCTTGCCCTTGAAGAGGTCAACCGGGTCACCATGCCGCCCTGGGCCCGTCAGGAGATTGCGGAGCTAGTGGAATTTCTTGCGGCGCGGCAGTATTAGCCGGCCCTCGCACCCAAGCCCCATAGCAAGGAGGGGCCAATGGAGTGGCCGAGGGCCGGGAAGATGCGAAGGAAGGAGCAAATGAAGAGAGCGCAGAGGCCGATGGAATTGTCCGTCAGATTGGCCCTTTACATGTTGAAGAACCGGCTCAAAGGAAGAACGCATTTCCCGATGGTTACCATGCTGGAGCCGCTGGAGATGTGTAACTTGGCCTGTGTGGGATGTGGACGTATCCACGAGTACAAGCCCGTAATGGACAAGATGATGCCTGTAGAAGAAGCAATAGCCGCGGTGGAGGCGTCCGATGCCCCTATCGTATCGGTTGCCGGAGGAGAGCCCACTATACATCCCAAGATTGACCAGATTTTGAATGAGTTGGTCCGTCGCAAATATTTCGTGTATTGCTGCACCAACGGCATCCTTCTTGAGAGAGTCATGAAAAAGGTGCCGCCATCCAAATACCTTTCTTGGGTAGTCCACATGGATGGCATGGAGGAGCGCCACGACGAGGCAGTAGCCCGCAAAGGTGTGTTCCAGAAGGCGATTAGCTCTATAGAGTTGGCCTTGGACAACGGCTATCGGGTATGCACCAACACCACCATTTTTCGTGGATGTGACGTAGAAGACTTGCATAACCTATTCCAAACTATGACCGAGATGGGTGTTGAGGGCTGCATGGTCTCCCCGGGCTACGATTACAGCCACGCCCCCGACCACGACATATTCCTGACCCGCCAGGAGTCCAAAGATGCTTTCAAGGAAATCCTGGATGAGGAGAAAATCAAGGGACTGAGGATGTACAACAACCCCCTTTACCTGAACTTCCTCCGAGGTAAGCGGGATTACCAGTGTACCGCCTGGTCCAACCCTACCTATACGGTGATGGGTTGGAGGAAACCATGCTACCCGCTGGCAGACGAGCACGTCCAGAATGTTGATGAGCTTTTCGAGGCATCCCTGTGGGATAAATACGGCGTGGGAAAGGACCCTCGCTGTGCCGGTTGCATGATGCACTGTGGCTTCGAGTCGGCCACCATCTTCAATGCTATCTCCAGTCCGAAGGACTGGGTGACCTTGATCAAAGCAGGTTCAATCAGTAAAAGCGGGATAACTGCGAGCTAGGCCCGCCCCGGTGGGGAGAGTGGTATGGGAATTACGATGGCTGTCGTAGCGTCTATGGAACAAGAGGTTTCGGCCTTGAAGCGCCTCTGCCCGGACGAGTGTGTACCGGTGTACGTTACGGGGGTGGGCAAGGATAGGGCGATGGAGGGTATGGTAGCCCTGCTGGATGCCCGACCTACCAGGCCCGATTGCATCCTGTCTCTGGGTTTTGCAGGAGCCTTGAGGGACGAGTTGAAAACGGGTGACTTGGTGCTCTCACAACGACTTTACGCTACCGGCGAGGACACCGTACTCGAATCGGATGCCTCACTCTTGAGCCTGGCCCAGGACGTACTGGATAGCTCCGATACCCAGAGGTACTCCATCGCCAACAGTCTGACGGTTCCTCAAGTCGTCTTTGGCGCCGCGGGGAAGAGTCGCCTTGCCATAGCTACCACTTCGTCGGTAGTGAATATGGAGGACTACTGGATCGGGCAGTCAGCCGTCCTGCGTGGTATAGCCTTCCTCAGCGTGAGGGCGGTACTGGATACTGCCAAGCAGGAGCTACCGCCCTTTGTGGCAGAGCTCGGGGACAAGGGCGCTCTAAACCGAGCGCTCCGTATAGGGGCCAATATAGTAGCTAGGCCGGGGTACGTGCCCAGGTTGGTGAAACTGGTCAAACAGGTCAAAGTAGCCCAAGAAAGCCTGGCGAGATTTGGCATATCATTTATATCCAGGATAACCACGTCAGGCAGCTATGCCATTTGTGGTTAGAGATGAAAGTTCTGGTTACCGGTGCGACAGGCTTTATCGGCGGTAACGTTGCCCGCGCTCTTCAGGCCAGGGGCCATGAGGTGAGGTCCTTGGTGAGGCCGGGCAGTAGTACGTTAACTCTGGAAGGTACGGGAATCCGGACAGCCCAGGGAGACGTGACGGACCGGGAATCGGTCTCTCAAGCTGTGAAGGGTTGTCAGGCAGTGGTCCATTGCGCTGCCCTGTACTCTTTTTGGACGCCGGATTCCAGCGCCGTATATGAGATTAACGTAACGGGCACCAGGGTTGTCCTGGAAGAGTCTCTGAGGGCCGGAGTCGGCAGATGTGTGTACACCAGCACAGTCTCCACTATAGGCATACCCAAAGGGAGTGTGGGCACCGAGGAGATGGAGCCATCCCCCAAGGACCTGGTGGGCCATTACAAAAAATCAAAGTACCTGGCGGAGCGGGAGGCTTTGGGGATGGTGCAGCGGGGACTCCCGGTTGTGGTGGTCAACCCCACCGCTCCCGTCGGTCCCTGGGACGTGAAGCCCACTCCCACAGGCAAGATGGTCTTGGACTTCGCCCAGGGACGTATCCCGGCCTACATCAACACGGGGTTGAACTTGGTGGACGTGGAAGACGTGGCTGTTGGTCACATCCTAGCGCTGGAAAAGGGCAAGCCGGGAGAGAGGTATCTGCTGGGCAATGCGAATATGACACTGGCCCAGGCGTTCAAGCTCCTGGAGGGGGTCTCGGGAAAGAAGGCCCCAAGATTGAAGCTTCCGATGTGGCTGGTGATAGGAGCGGGATACCTGGATGAGTATATTGAGGGCAAATTGCTCAGCAGGAAGCCCTCAATACCACTGGAGGGCTTGAAGGTCTCTAAAAAGCCGATGTACGTGAGCTGTGAGAAGGCGATAAGAGAGCTTGGGTTGCCGCAGAGTCCTGTGGAAGGTGCTCTGGAGAAGGCGGTGAGGTGGTTTCGGGACTATGGGTACGCATAGTTGCTCTGAAACCGCCCTCATACCGGCCCATCTCCCGGTTTGAGAAGATGGTGTAGCCCTGGGACCTGTGGCGACAGGCATAGGCGATTAGTATGAGCACGACGAAGGAACGGCATGGCTGAAGTCCATAGCGAGGTAAAACAGGAGCTTCGGGAGACGGTGGAAAGGGCTATCCAACGCTGCCACGAGTACCTGCTCTCTGTTCAATATCCCGATGGCTACTGGTGGGGCGAGTTGGAGTCCAATCCCACCATGGAGGCGGAATATCTGCTCCTCACATATTTCCTGGACGTGGCAGACAAAGAGCGCTGGCGTATGTTGGCGAACTACATCCTGAACAAGCAACGGGATGACGGCTCTTGGGGCCAGTATTACGGCGCACCCGGAGATACAAGCACCTCGGTGGAGTGCTACTTCGCCCTCAAGCTGTCAGGCGTGTCGCCCGAGAGGCCGGAGATGCAGAAGGCCCGGGAGTTCATCCTATCCAAAGGCGGCGTGCCCAGGGTGCGAATCTTCACCAAAATATGGCTGTCCTTGTTCGGCCAGTGGGAGTGGAAGGGTACTCCGATGATGCCCCCGGAGCTTATCTACCTTCCAAGCCGGTTCCCCTTCAGCATCTACGAGTTCTCCAGCTGGGCCAGGGCGACCATCGTCCCCATAACTATCATCCTTAGCGAGAGGCCACTGCGTCCCGTACCCCAGTGGGCCCGGATTGATGAACTCTACCCGGGACCGCGGGACCGTACTGACTACTCCCTTCCGAGACCAAAGGGGCTTCTTACCTGGAGAAAAGCCTTCCTCGTCGCCGATAAACTTCTTCACCTCTATGATAGGATACCGGTCAAGCCGGGACGCAAGAGGGCCATCAGGAAAGCCATAGAGTGGGTCGTCGCCCACCAGGAAGCCGATGGCTCTTGGGGCGGCATACAGCCGCCGTGGGTATACTCCCTAATCGCCCTGAAGCACGTGGGCTATTCTATGGAGCACCCGGTAATGAAAAAAGGGTTGGAAGGCTTCAATGGCTTCGCTATCCAGGAGGGCGACACCTGGCGCCTCCAGGCCTGCATCTCCCCGGTGTGGGACACCTGCCTGGTTATGATTGGCCTGCTGGACTCCGGCATGGACCCCCACCATCCAGCCATTCAGAAGGCTACCCGATGGATGCTGAAGGAACAGATACTGGCGGGCGGCGACTGGCAGGTCAAAGTCAGAGACGCCGGACCCGGAGGATGGGCCTTCGAGTTCGAGAACGATACATACCCGGACGTGGACGATACCGCCGAGGTCATCATGGCCCTGGACATGGCCCGCCTGAACGGTGCGGATGAGGAATGGAAGTCCCAGGCCATCGAGCGGGGCGTAGAGTGGACACTGGCTATGCAATGCAAGAACGGGGGATGGGCTGCCTTCGACAAAGACAACGACAGAGGCTACGTCTCCAAGATACTCTTTTCCGACTTTGGCGAGGCCCTGGACCCGCCCAGCGTGGACGTTGCCGCCCACGTTGTAGAGATGTTGGGAAAGCTGGGGTACAAAGGGGACTACCCACCCATAAAGCGCGCCTACAAGTACATCAGAGATGAGCAAGAGCCTGATGGCTCATGGTTTGGAAGATGGGGGGTCAACTATATCTACGGCACGGGAGCGGTCCTGCCCGCCCTAGAAGCCATCGGAGAGAATATGGGCCAGCCCTACGTACGCAGGGCGGTTGATTGGGTGATCGCCCACCAGAACTCGGACGGAGGCTGGGGAGAAAGCTGTGGCTCCTACGTGGACCCATCGCTCAGGGGTGTAGGCCCCAGCACCGCATCCCAGACGGCCTGGGCCCTCATGGCCCTGCTTGCCGCCGGAGAGGGAAGCAACTCGGCCACAGAGAGGGGTATACGATACCTGGCCGATACCCAGCAGGAGGATGGCTCCTGGGACGAGCCCTACTTCACCGGTACAGGTTTCCCGGGGTACGGCGTAGGTCAGAGGTTGCGGAGGCTTCCCGGCCCCGGAGAACCCGGATACCAAGGGTTGGAGATGCCAGCCGGGTTTATGATCAATTATCACATGTACCGCAACTCATGGCCGCCGATGGCCTTGGGAAGGTATCAAAGGCACATCAAGAATCAGAAATCATCGGAAGAGACAGGACTTGGCTAGGAGCAGTAAATCTAAGGGATGAGAGAGGGGTACTATGAAAACCCAGTTGCACTGTCTGAAGGTGGAAAGCACGAAGGCCCCGGAATTCATAGACATCACTCAACAGGTGCGGAAGTGTGTGTCGGAGTCCAAGGTGCTTAATGGCCTTGTGGTAGTCTTTTCCAGACACACTACAGCGGCCATTAAGATAAACGAGCACGAACCCCTCCTCCTACAGGACATGGAGCAATTCCTGGAACGTATGTCCCCTCGCGAAGGGGAGTATAGGCACAACGATTTTACCGTGCGCACCGTCAACATGACCGAGGACGAGTGCCCCAACGGCCACTCCCACTGCCAGCACCTATTGTTGGGCACAAGCGAGACCATACCCATAGTTGATGGGATGATGCAGTTTGGGCGCTGGCAGAGCATTTTCCTGATAGAGCTGGACCACCCACGTCCCAGGGAGGTGGTAATTCAGATACTGGGGGAGTGATCAGAGGTGCGTGATGGTCAATACCGTCCCACAGCTAGAGGTCGCCTACGAGCAATGCCGCCTTATCACCCAACGGGAGGCGAAGAATTTCTACTACGCTTTCATAACCCTCCCTCACAAAAAGCGAAAGGCCATATATGCCGCCTACGCCTTTTGCCGCCTATGTGATGATGCCGCCGACGATGATATTCCCACCGACAAGAAGCTGCGGCTTCTGGAAGAGCTGCGCGGGAAGCTGTCTATGGCCTATTCGGGCCGTCCCGATGGCCCGGTCTTCACCGCCCTTTCCCACGCCGCCGGCACCTTCGACATCCCTGAGAAGTACCTTCAGGAAGTAATCTCAGGGGTGGAGACAGACCTTACCAAAACCCGGTACCGGGATTTTGGAGAGCTTCGCACCTACTGTTACCAGGTAGCCTCGGTGGTGGGTCTCATCTGCATTCAGATATTCGGTTACTCACACCCCAGAGCGAAAGAGTACGCCATTGACCTCGGACTGGCAATGCAACTGACCAACATTCTGAGAGACATAAAGGAGGACCTGAAAAGGGACCGCATCTATTTACCACTGGACGATTTGAGGGATTTCGGCTACTCGGTAGACGAGCTTAAGACTGAGGAATTCAACCAGAACTTCCGAGAGCTTATGGAGTTTGAGGCCCAAAGGGCCAGGCAATATTTCGGCAGCGGCTTCAAGCTGTTGCCCTTCCTGTCTCCTCGGTCCAGGGCATGTCCGGCGGTCATAGGACAGATTTATAGCCACATTCTCGACAGAATCGAGGCCCAGGATTTCAATGTATTCGATGGAAGGGTGAGCCTGAGCAAACGTGAAAAGTATATGGTCACGGCACAGACATGGGTGAGGAGCCTACTACCCACATTCTCAACTCCGACCTAGCTCCCTCAGACCAAGGAGATGGGGTGAGTGAGATGTCCCTCAAGCGCGAATCAGAGCGGGCTTTGGTCCTAGCCCCCTTCTCCCAGGATGCCCTGGACTCCCTGGGCCATACCCTTTCCGTCACCTACGAGAGTTGGACAGACACTCGCAGACTCTACTCCCCTCAGGAGCTTTCCGAGCGTATAAACATGGAAGACATCAGCATATTGGTAGTCGAAGCAGACTTCGTGTTCGACGAGGTATTCCGGCAGTCCAGGCCGTTGAAGCTCCTGGGCACGTGCCGAAACGGACTGGACCATATAGACGTGGAGGCAGCCACAGAGTATGGCGTGGCAGTGGTAAACACTCCTGGCAGGAATTCCCAGGGGGTAGCGGAGCTTACCATTGGCCTCATGCTTTCCCTGGCCAGGGGCATCCCTCATCTCAGTGTCTATGTAAGTGAGGGCAAATGGGAGGACCCCGTAGAGCCTTACATTTCCATGCGAGGTGTGGAGCTTCACGGAAGGACTCTGGGCATAATAGGGCTGGGCTCCATCGGGCGCAGCGTTGCCAGACTCGGTGGGGCCTTCGGAATGCACGTCATGGCCTACGACCCTTACATTGCAGCGCCCAGAGGAACGCCCGGGGGTAAGAAGGCCGGCGCCCTGTTGGGGACCCTGGAGCAGGTGCTGGAGTCGTCCGATTTCCTCTCCATTCACGTGCCTGGCAATTCAGACACAGAGAGGATGCTTGACAGGCATCATCTCGGTATGATGAAGGCAGGCTCCTACATCATAAACACGGCGGCTTATCACGTGATTGAAGAGGAGGCCCTGGTAGAGTACCTAAAGTCCGGCCATTTCGCGGGCGCCGCTCTGGACGTCCATCGTACTCATCCCATACCGCCATCCAGCCCACTTCTGAAGCTGGAGAATGTCATCCTGACTCCCCATATCGGTGGGGCAACGGACGGCACAGTGGAGAGGCAGTCTTGGATTATAGTAGATGAGATACACCGATTCTTAAATGGCCGAAGGCCGCGTCACCTAGTCAATCGCGAAGTCTGGCGAAAGGTCCGGAGGCGTCGTGAGTAGACCCGCCTTCAAGCGAAGCGAGAGGTATATTATTGCTCTGGATGTGGGCACCAGCGCCATCCACTGCCTGCTGACCAACTCCCTGGGAAGGCCCTTAACCACAGCCAGCGTGCCCATGCGCTACTTCACACCCGATGGCTGTTCCTACGTTGCGAGAGAGTTTAACCCTGACGTAGTGTTGGATGCTCTGGGCCGTCTCGTTGGAACAGTGTTGAACAGCGCGAAGGTAAATTCTGAGGATGTCTCAGCGATTGGCATTACCAGCCAGCGACAGGGCGTCGTATTCCTGGACAACAGAGAAAGGGAGATATATTGCGGGCCTAACATAGACCTGCGGGCGATTTTCGAGGGAGCGAAGATAGATGAGGAGTTGGGCCGGGAAATCTATGCCACCACGGGGCATTTCCCTTCCATGCTGTTGGCCCCGGCTCGTCTGCGGTGGTTCCATGAAAACAGTCCTACAATTTATGATAGTACCCACAAAATACTTACTATAGCAGGCTGGATAGCCTACAGACTTACAGGCGTCATAATGTCCGAGCCATCCCTTGAGGCTGAAGCGGGGCTGCTGGACGTAACAACTATGGAGCGGTGTCCTTCCCTCATGGGCAAGCTGGGAGTAAACCTTTCCATACTGCCAGACCTATTACTAGGAAGCGCATCCTTCGGTACTCTGAGCCAAATTGTGGCATCCGATTGGGGCCTCAAGCCGGATATCCCCGTAGCTGTGGCGGGGCCAGATACGCAGTGCGGCCTTCTGGGCATGGGCTTGGTGGAAGAGGGCCAAGTGGGCGCGGTCATGGGTTGGAGCGGCGCATTGCAGGCCATAACCTCCATTCCACGTCTTGACGAAGCCATGCGTACCTGGGTGGGCTGCTACCCATTCGGATACGGTCATAGCAGGTCTCAGGATGCCACGTGGGTGGCAGAGAGCAACCTGGGCGACACAGGAAACGCTTACAGGTGGCTGAAGGACACCATCCTTGGCAGCGACGCATCATTTGAGGAAGCAGAGCGCCTGGCCCAGGAAGCCGGAGGGACGTCCGAGGGCGTGACGGCTTTCCTGGGCCCCGGCCCTGTAAGCTCATTGAAGGCGGGCCTGAAGATGGGCGGCCTGTTCTTCCCGACACCCCTGAGCTTTCAGGAGGCTACCCGTGGACAGCTATTTCGCGCCGCACTGGAGAACATTGTCTACAGCATAAAGGCCAATCTATCCACCCTGGAGGAGGTGACCGGCCACGATACCCAGGTACTATATCTGGGTGGAGGCATGTCAGGCAGCCGCACAATCACCACCATGCTTGCCAACACGTTGGGGTTCCCGGTCAGGCGTAGCACCACGCCTCAAATCAGCGCAAGGGGCACGGCCCTTGCCGCCGCAGTATCCACCAACTCTTCTCCTACCCTGAAGGAGATGGCAGAAGTGGCAGCCGGTGACTGTGAGGAAATTGAACCCGGCACGGCCAGCGAGATTGCCCAATACCAGGAATACTACCAGCAATGGTTGCATTTGTATAA
This sequence comes from Dehalococcoidia bacterium, assembly GCA_965219825.1. Taxonomy (GTDB): domain Bacteria; phylum Chloroflexota; class Dehalococcoidia; order Lucifugimonadales; family JAGWBF01; genus JAGWBG01. The sequence goes on from OZ244792.1 coordinate 1,425,105, forward strand.
ACGCCTGGAATGGGAGTGAGGGCGAAGCCGGTAGCCCATCTCGGACAAGGAGAAAGGGCCATTGGTAAAGTGGAACTCGGAAAGGCAGGTCCTCTGGGAAGTAACCGCAGAGATGGTCGGGCAAGGCCTGGTGTCTGGCTCCAGCGGCAACACCAGTCTACGACTGACCGGAGGTTCGGATAAGGGGCATATCCTCATAACCCCGTCCGGTCGGCCTTACAGGCAGTTAGCTCCGGAAGACCTGGTGGTGATAGACTTAGATGGCGAACCGGTGGAGGGAGACCTTCTCCCATCCTCCGAGGCAGCTCTGCATCTCACGTTGTATAAGGCACGTCAGGACATCGGAGCTATAATGCACACGCACTCCCTGTACGCTTCAGTGGCTGCGGTGGCCGGCATGGAGATACCGCCGATAGTGGACGAGATGGTGATAAAGATAGGCGGGAGCGTGAGGGTGGCCGAATACGCCTTTCCCTCCACCGAAGAGCTGGCCCAAAGGGCCACCGAGTCCCTCGGCGACAGGAACGCCGTTCTGCTGCGCAACCATGGTCTGGTTGGGGTGGGCCGGACTTCGTGGGAAGTTTTAGATACGTGCCTGATGGTGGAAAGAGTGGCCCAGATTTTCGTGTACGCATCCCTTCTTGGGAGAGCCTCGACCCTGCCCCCGGAAATCATCGAGATTGAGAAAGAACTGTTTCGTATGCAGAGACCCCGCTCCGGGATGACCCAGGAGGCATCGGGCCTTTGTGGCAACGTTCGCGAAATTGATTAAGGGAGAATGAATATGATAACGGTCCCTAGCTTCCTGTTGCGCAGGCTATATCTCAAAGGGAGCCTGCGCAATACAGATCGGGGGGTCCAGTTTCAGATAGTAAATAAGCTGGGCGCAGGTTACGCGCGAAGGCTCTTCCCTCTGGCCCTGGATGGGGAGGAGGTCCCCCTGGAGCACTGCTTCTTCTCAGTAGATGGCACAGAGTTCCCCTTCGACGCCGTATCGGATGAAACGCCCTTCACCCTGGACCTAAATAAGACTACCACCATAACAATCAAGGGTGTAACACTCACTAATAAGTCTCACAGGGTTCAAATGTGGTTTGAATTACCTGGGCTAGGCGTACTGGAATTCGATTTTACGGATGTGCCCCCCGATGAATAGGCATACCCGCTCCCCTGTAGTGGCGGTTACAGGCGCATCCGGCTACATAGGCTCCCGGCTCCTTCAAGAGTTGGAGGAGGACCTGGCAAAGGTGGTTGCGATAGACACCAAACCCCTGGCGGTGCCCTTCCACAACATCGCCTCGGAGCGTATGGACGTTACTCAACCCCTGGATGACATTTTCCGGAAACACAATATAAATGCCGTGGTGCATCTGGCTTTCACCCTCAAGCCCGGACGTTCCCATAACGAAGTAGAGAAGATACGCCGGTCCAATTTGAGAGGGACGCATAACGTCTTGAAAGCCTGCTGCGCCGCAAAAGTCAGCAACTTTATCTACCTTAGCTCTCATACTATCTATGGGGCACACAGGGGCAACCCGATTCCTATAACCGAGGAGACATCCCTCCGCCCGTCACCGAACTTCCAATACGCCTACGACAAGGCCCTGTGCGAAGAGACGGTCCAGGACTTCACAAGGGAGCACCCGGAGGTCAACGTCACCGTTCTCCGTTCCTGTGTGGTCATGGGACCGGGAGCAGATAACTTCGTGACCAGGGCCCTTTTCAAGCCGGTGTTACTGGGGGTGACAGGATATGACCCCCCCCTACAGTTCCTCCATGAGGACGACCTGGCAAAGCTCCTTCACCTGCTCATCATGGAACCCCATCCGGGGACTTACAACGTGGCCGGAGAGGGTGTCGTCCACTACAAGCGTATGGCCCGGCTCTCCCGCCGCAAGCTGCTTTCCCTGCCCCCGGCGATGGCCTACCCCCTGGTCCAGATGGCATGGAACCTGGGCATCCAGAAAGACTCCCCGGCATCGGGGCTGGACTTTATCCGTTACCCCATATTCATCAGCACAAGCAAGCTCAAGAAAGAGACGGGCTTTAGTTTCTTCTATACCTCGGAAGAGGCCCTAATGTCCTGTCTTCCCGACGACTCGCATGATGGTCAGCGGGAAAATGGCGCTCCTGGTGGCCGCCGGCATACCTCAACGTGAGAGCCGGAAGCCCCGGTTCAGCCATTGACACAAAAGGCCATCCATCGTATCTTATATGTAAGGACCCATACCCAAGGGGTATGGGTCAGAAAATCGCAGAGACGAGGATGCCATGTTGCCCCAGGTAAAGCAGGGAACTTTGAAAAGGCTCAACTACATTGAGGGTCACCTTTCGGGCGTGAAGCGAATGGTGGAAGAAGACAAATATTGCGTAGACATCCTCAAGCAGACCTACGCCATCAGGCGGGCCATAGAAAAGGTGGAGGCCATGCTTCTGGAAGGACACCTGGATACCTGTGTGGTTGATGGTATACGCAGCGGCCGGGACAAGGAGGTCTTGGAAGAGCTTATGGAGCTTTACAGCCTGGCTAACAAGTAGGGCCTGGATAGTACGCCGTCGCTATGAAGGATACGTCAGATAAAAAGGCGAGACAGCTACACCTCCCGGTGGAGGGAATGACCTGTGCCGCCTGTGTGGCCCACGTGGAAGGCGCATTGAAGGAGGTCCGTGGCATATCCTCAGCACAGGTCAACCTCGCCACTGAGAAAGCCACCGTAGAGATGGACCCCAAGGTTGTATCGCTGGAGGAGTTGGTCAAAGCCGTAGATGACGTGGGGTATGCCATCACCTTAGAGAGAGCCAACCTGAATATAGGAGGGATGACCTGCGCCGCCTGCGTGGGCCACGTGGAGAACGCCCTGAAAGAGGTGGATGGCGTCGTCTCGGTCAACGTGAACCTGGCTTCAGAGAAGGCAGCGGTGGAGTACGTACCGGGAGTGGCATCATTCCAGAGCTTCCGTGATGCCGTAGATGACGTGGGTTATGTCGTCGAGGGCATGGCCGGGGATGAGTACGGAGAAAAGGATGAGCTTGAACGACTGGCCAGGGTCAAGGAAATCAGGACCCTTCGCAACAAGCTCACTTTCGCCGCTACTCTGGCAGCCATCATCTTCCTGGGCAGCTTCGATGGGTTCCCCTGGGTGTCCAACCTTATGGACCGGACCTACTACCCCTTCCTGCTGTGGGCGCTGGCAACCCCGGTTCTGTTCTGGGCCGGCTGGGCCTTCTACACCTCCGGCTTCAGTGCCCTGAAACACCGGTCCGCCAACATGCACACCCTCATCGCCCTGGGCACCGGCGTCGCCTATACGTACAGCGTGGCAATCGTATTCATCCGAACCCTATCGCCGGAGACGCTATCCGTCCGGGGCGTAGAAAGCTCCGTATATTTCGACACCTCAGCGATCATTATCTCCCTTATACTTCTTGGGCGCTTCCTTGAGGCCCGGTCAAAGGTACGGACCTCCGAGGCCATCCGCCGCCTCATGGGGCTAAGGCCGAACACCGCCAGAGTGGTCCGCGACGGCCAGGAGGAGGACCTGCCAGTGGATATGGTGTTGCCCGGCGACGTCATAGTGGTGCGCCCCGGCGAGAAGATACCCGTGGACGGGGAGGTGGTACAGGGACACTCATCCATAGACGAGTCCATGCTCACCGGCGAGAGTATGCCGGTGGAGAAAGCCGATGGCTCTCTCGTATATGGGGCCACCATAAACAAGGCCGGCTTGTTCCGGTTCCGCGCCACCAGGGTAGGCAAGGATACCCTCCTTTCCCAGATTATAGCGCTGGTCGAGGAGGCCCAGGGCTCCAGGGCGCCAATCCAGCGCTTGGCCGACGTGGTATCCGCCTATTTCGTGCCATCGGTGCTGGGGATCGCAGGGGCGGCCTTCCTCTTCTGGCTACTCCTGGGGCCGGAGCCGTCACTGACTTATGCCCTGCTGGTCATGGTAGCGGTGCTGATAATCGCCTGCCCCTGTGCATTGGGACTAGCCACTCCCACAGCCATCATGGTAGGCACTGGCAAGGGGGCCGAGAGGGGAGTCCTTATCCGGAGCGCTGAAGCCCTTGAGATAGCCCACAAAACCAAAGTAGTCGTCCTGGACAAAACGGGCACCCTCACCACAGGTCAGCCTTCGGTAGCTAACATTATCGCTATCTCAGGGAGCGAAGATGAGCTTCTGAAGCTGGCGGCTTCCGCCGAGCGCGGCTCTGAGCACCCCCTGGGCGAGGCCATTGTGAGGGCTGCCCAGGAGCGGAGCATAGCACTATATGATGTCAAAGATTTTGAGGCCATACCCGGCCAGGGAATCCAGGCCGGAGTAAACGGCAACACTGTAGCTCTGGGCAATGCGGCCCTGATGGAGACAAAGGGACTGCACCTCAATGGCCTGGATGCCAGAGCGGTAGAGATGTCCAACCAGGGCAAGACTCTCATGTTTGTGGCCTCTGACGGGGTAGTCATTGGCGCCATCGCCGTGGCCGACGTCCTGAAGCAGGAGGCGCCGGAGGTGGTCTCCCGGCTCCACGACATGGGTATGGAGGTCATTATGCTCACCGGCGACAGCCAGCGTACCGCCGAGGCTGTAGCCAGCCGTCTGGCCGTAGACCGGGTTATCGCCCAGGTACTGCCCCAGAACAAGGCCGACGTGGTGAAGGAGCTTCAGAGGCAGGTCAACGTGGTTGCTATGGTGGGCGACGGCATCAACGACGCCCCGGCTCTGACTCAGGCCGACGTCGGCATAGCAATGGGAACCGGCACCGACGTGGCAATGGAGTCGGCGGACATCACCCTCATGCGGGGCGACCTTAAAGGGGTGCTTACAGCCTTCCACCTCAGCAGAAGCACCATACGAACCATAAGGCAGAACCTCTTCTGGGCATTCTTCTATAACATAGCCCTGATCCCTGTGGCGGCGGGAGTGCTCTACCCTCTGTTCGATAGTCTGGGAGGCGTCCCATCCGGCTTGGACTTCTTCTTTGGCGACCTGGGCTTTCTGAACCCCGTCCTCGCAGCCCTAGCTATGGCCTTCAGCTCGGTGACAGTGGTGAGCAACTCCCTCAGACTGGGACGGCTAAAGTTGGCTTAGAACCTATATCGTTACAAACAAAATAGGAGGTATCTCTCATGGCTATAGACCCGGTATGTGACATGGAAGTAGACGTACAGAATCCCCCCGGCGGCAAGACCGAGTATAAAGGCGAGACCTACTATTTCTGCGCTCCCGGATGCAAGAGGGTCTTTGAAAGGGACCCGGAGAAATACCTGGGCAAGAGCTAGACCATTCCCGTTTGCGATTATTCCTCGACAACACGCATCAGGCCCGGACGTGGGACTTGAAATATCCTCATTTTTTGTTTGTGATAGAGTACTCAATCTTTTGCCACAAGGGGGCTGCCTAGTATGCGAGCAGCAATTTTCGTGATGCTTTTGTTGCTTGCCTGCACATGAGTCCCCGCTCCTGAACCCACCAGTCCTATTACAGACCTGCAAGCGACGATAGAAGCTATTACACAGCCCACCGCAACTCCCACCCCTGACATCGAGGCTACTGTAGAGGCTCGTGTCGCCGCTGCTATACCTACCAGCACGCCTGTGCCCACCCCCCTGACCTGAACGCCACCATAACGGCGCATACAGCAGCCACGATCGCCGCGATGCCAACGCCAGTGCCCGCTCCGACCATGACTCCCACGCCCACGCCTACACCCACGCCTATACCCACGCCCACACCTGTACCTACACCCACGATGCGGCCCATACCAACCTACACGCCGTCTCCGGTTCCCACCTCCACGCCATCGGTGGCTGACACTGTGGAAACCGTCCGCAAATCCGTAGTGCATATCGTGACGAGCCTTGGTAGCAGCGGGTCCGGCTTCATCGTGGATAGTGCAGGATATATCCTCACCAATGCACACGTCGTAGATGGACAGGGGCGCCTAACCATCGTGTTTGACGACGGGACCAGGACATCCGCCACCGTCAAAGTGTCCGATGCTGTGCGAGACATTGCCCTGTTGAGGGTCATCACGGCCCACAATCTGGCTGCGCTGCCATTCGCGAAAACGATACGCGAGGGGACGGACGTCGTGGCTCTGGGCTATCCCCTCAGTTACACGATTGGGGAGAACGTGACCATGACGACAGGGATAGTCTCGTCCCTCCGCACATATGAGGGTGTTGATTACATCCAAACTGACGCCGCTCTGAACCCGGGGAACAGCGGAGGCCCATTGCTGAACCTGAGTGGTGAAGTCGTTGGCATGAACACGTCGAGGCTGCGCGATTCTCAGGGCATCAACTTCGCCATCAAGTACAACGTACTGTCCAGACGGGTACAGCTCATGATAGCCGAGGCCGAGGCACCGCCCACTCCCAGGCCAACCCCGGAACGTCCATTCGGTCTGAACGCGAACCTCGATTTCCCAATCTCGCTATACCAGGGCGATGATATACTGGGCGCAACGGAGATCAACTTTTCCGACCTCTTCCAGGGTAAGCTGGTGGTACTCAACTTCTGGGCTGGACTTTGCCCACCTTGTCGTGCCGAGATACCCGATTTCCAAAGGTTCCATGAAAAGTTCGGTGACCGGGTAATACTTTTCGGACTGGACGTCGGCCCTTTCACTGGCTTGGGGTCCAATCAGAACGGTAGAGAACTCATCGAAGAGTTGGGTGTTAGCTACCCGGCGGGGTCCACCACAAATGGGAATGTCGTGAGAGAATATAGAATACTGGGTATGCCCTCTACCATCTTCATGACCAGGGACGGTGAAATTTTCCGAAGCTGGGTAGGAATACTGAATGAGGCCAAGCTGGTTGAAATTACAGAGGAGATGCTAGCCCTCCCCTAGCAAGGTCCGCGTGAAGAGTATTCCATTACTTATACCAGGCGCTAATGTATGGAGGGGCTACGTCCTACCGAGTCTTGTAGCGGTCGTGGCCCTGATGGTCGCAGTTGTCGGGGCCACCTTTCTGGCCTCAGGTTATAGCGGTTTCTGGCGGAGGTGGGATTCTAATCAACTGACTAGTGAAGCTATATTGCGTATAATATAGCTAGTAATCCTAATATTCCCACACTTCTTCCCACATAATCAACGGGCTTGCTTTAACTTACTGGACTACTTGTAGTAGACTCCGCCGTGTTTCCTTCAGGTCCCGCACTATGCTAATGGCCTGAACTCCCTCTCTTATACCACTTTCTACGTTAGTCCTGCAAGGACAAGTACGGAACGTAATCGTCTCATAAGAGGTGGGTAAGAAAAGGGGAGGGAATCCTGGTAAGCTTGATTTGGAAGAACAGACCTACTAAACCAAAGCCAAGGTGGGATGTGCATTTGCCGTGGGTTGGGAAGGGGACTGGGAGTCCCGCAGTAGCCCTTCGGCCCTTGATTGCAGGACGGTGCGGCAGCGCCGTTTCACCTCCTCTTTCCGGCTGGCCAGCGAGGCGAGGAAGTTTCCGACCCTTTCCTGCACCAGGGACTTGGTCCCCAGGCACAGGTTCCCGGTCGCTTCCTCCCTCACCCATTTCCAGATCGCCTCATCGGAGTTGAAGTCCGGGCTGTAACCCGGCAGGTTCATCAGCCGCAGATCCAGGCCGGGTGCCCGAAGGTACTCCCGAACCGACTCGCCACGGTGCGCCGGAGCGTTGTCCCAGATCACGTTCAGCGGTCCAAGGTACCTCTCTCTCAACTGTCTCAGGAACACGGCCGATGTTTCTGAGTTGCTGTTTCCTTCCAGATCCATCCACTCCACTTCCCCGGTCTCCAGGCACACCGCAGAGTAGTAACTGGCCTTTTCGCCATAGCGCGGGCTGCTCGAGTCCACCAAGGCTGGCTCTCCCTTCAGCACCCACTTGCCCCGGAGTTCGGCGTCCGCACGGAAATGGGCCTCGTCAGCGAAGAAGATCCTGGCCCCAGACCGCCCTGCCTCGTCCCACAGGGCGGCGTACTCCGCCACGAAGGACTCCCGCTTCTGCTTCTCAGCCTTGACCAGACGTTTCTTGGGGCGCTTGAGCACGAATCCCAGACGGTGGAGGTAGTTCAGGCAACTGCTGCGGCTCAGGCTGATGCCCAAACCTTCCAGGACAAACTGCCGTACCACTTTCCAGTTCCAGTTGGCCAGTTCGATGCCCGATGTGGCGGGCATCTCCTGCACCGCTGCCCTCAACTTCCCCTGCTGCGCCTCGCCGAGGGCCGGGGGGACCCCCCGGACTGCTCGAAAATCAAGGTTGCGGGACCGCCTTCGCCGAAGGCGGCGGCCCATCGGCCAATGGTGTGGGGGTCCCGTTCCAGGGCCTCGGCCACCGCCGAACCCGTCCAGCCTTGGGCCAGCAGCAACAGGGCGTACCACCGTTCCCGCTCCCGCGGCGTCGGCGACCGAATCATCCGCCAGCGCAAATCCCTGGCATCCATCTGCCACTGTTCGAGGAATCGCTCAATCTCCCTCACACCCATCACCAACCCCTTTCTCACTCCAAGACGGATTAACCCAACTCCCCTACAACTTTACCCCATCCTTCTGCGCATTTCACCTTGGCTTTGGTTTAGGAGTTCCCTGCTAATGAATAGAGTAAGATTCATTCTTCCCCAGGTCAAGGAGTGCCCGGACAGCCGTCCGTCCAATTGTATCTACTGCGAGGGAGAGACCTTCCACCGCCACGGATGGGTCACAAAGCCCATCAAGGACCTCTACGTCAGTGAAGTGAGGGTTCTCAGATATGGATGTACCGACTGTCACAGGACATTCAGACACTACCCACAGGGTGTTGACCGACACGATCAGAGCCAGCGACTCAGGGGGTTTGCTGCCCTGAGTTGGGCGCTGGGTCTGTCGCTGCGTTCGGCGAGCCACCTGCTGGGCGCACTGGGCAGCAGTCTGTCGAGGATGAGTGTATGGCGTGACGTGCAGGAAGCCGGGTCGAACTCTCTCAATGGGTGGTTGGGCAGGGCGCAGTAAAGGTGATGGGTGCGGACGAGACGGTGGTCAAGGTCAAGGGTAAGAAGACGGTCGTTGGATTCGTCACAGATGCACAGAGCGGGCGGCTGTTGGGAATGGACGTGCTGGTGGATAGAGACAGCGAGGGCTTCGTGAAGTGGCTTGAGAGATACGTGAGCCGATTCGGAGTAGAGGCGGTGGTGACAGACGATTTGAACACTTACAAGCCGGTGGTCGAACATCTGGGAATGGAGCATCAGGTGTGCATCGCACATGTGAGGAAGAACGTGAGGAATCGGCTTGGTGAGATAGAGGGATGGGACAGGTAGAAGGAGAGGATATGGTGGCTGATTACTGAGTTGCCGCAATGGGGTGGCAGGGAACTTGTGGATATGGAGAGGTGGGTGAGGAGTGAACCCAAGCTGAGGAGGCTGGTGGTGGAGTTGTGTGAGAAGTGGAGGAGTCTGTTATGTCACCGCCGAGTGAGAGGGATGCCACAGACCTATCCGCCGCGGCGGATACGGAGCAGACTATAGGAAGGAGCAAGATCAGATACAAAACGGTGAGGGGATATGAGAGCGAAGACGGGATGATGAACGGGTTGGGTCTGACGCAGTGGGTATGGAGCGGCCAGGAAGGGCTTGACCTTGGCGAGTTGATGGCGGCCTAGACAGGAGTCCTCACCCTGGGAGCATTGACTCTTTCAGACCCCCCACAATTCCGCCACCACCTGTGGGACGATTACGTTTATGCTCAGGTCTAGCGGTTTCTGCCATTTTGGTCTATAATGCAAGAACACACTTGATTAGCTCGCCAAGGTTTGACGCAAGAACGGACCTGCCCCTCGGCCCCTTCTCTTCTTGTTCACCTCCCCGCTGATTCAACCTGTGCTGCCACTCTAGATTAGGGAGTCCGTTCTCGCATGACTTATCGCTCTTCGCCCGCCCACCTGCGCCCAGCCAACCGCACCCTGCACCAAGCTGCTTGTGACGACTGTGGCATATCTGCCACTCTCCCCTTCCGGCCAAGCCAAGGCAAGCCTGTGTATTGCCCCTCATGCTTCAGTGCCCGTCGCCACGGGCATTCCTCAATGGTCAGCACAAACGGGAGCAAGTCGTCTACTGCAAGCAAGCAAGCCGTCGATAGCGCCCCGTCCAGCGGACTGATGTTTTCTGAAATGCCTTTGAAGTCCGCTACCAAGGCGGCGATTTCCCGGATGAACATATCAAGGCCCACACCCATTCAAGAGAAGGCTATCCCTCATCTCATGGCGGGACGAGACTTGATTGGCCAGGCGCGTACGGGGTCTGGAAAGACTCTGGCGTTCGCAGTGCCCCTGACAGAGCGGTGCGACCCGTCCCTTCGGCAGGTCCAGGCGCTTGTGCTGCTACCCACACGTGAACTGGCCATCCAGGTGGCCGGAGTCATAGAAGCAGTGGCTTCTTCACAGCAGCTCCGCGTGGCGCTACTGTATGGCGGCCGGCCTCCTAGGTCGGAGTACGCAGCGTTGAGGAACGGGGCCCAAGTCGTTATCGGCACTCCAGGCCGGACGTTGGACCATCTACGGCAAGGAACACTCGACCTGGGTTCAGTGCGATTTCTTGTGCTGGACGAAGCGGACGAAATGCTAGATAGGGGGTTTGCTCCCGATGTCGAATCCATCATAGGCCGGACGCCCAACGAACGGCAGACAGCGCTTCTTTCCGCGACCATGCCTGAGTGGGTGGCCCAGACCTCCGCGAAGCACCTGCGTCGGCCTGTAAGGGTGGAAGTGGACGCGGGTTTGCAAGTGCCGCCCACCGTCGAGCACCTGGTCTACACTATCCAGAAGAGTGACAAGATGGAGGCCCTGAGAACGCTGCTGGACCGGCGAGACGGTACCCCGGTCATCGTCTTTCTCAAGACCAAGCGCGGCGTCAAGCAGCTGGCGAGACAGCTCGATTCGTTGGACTACCCGGTAGGAGCGCTTCAAGGAAATCTAAGCCAAAGCGCACGTGAACGGGTGATGACGGACTTCCGTTCCGGCGCCGCGTCGATCTTGGTGGCAACGAATGTGGCCGCCAGAGGCTTGGACTTCGAGGGTATTGGCCAGATCATCAACTATGACCTGCCGGACTCGGAGCAGCTGTTCACCCACCGCGTCGGAAGGACTGGACGCATGGGCCGCTCCGGCGAGGCGGTAACGTTCATCACGGTGGAGGATGAGCGGAAATGGCGTGAGATCGAGCGGGGCCTCGGTCGTCGGTTCACCAGAAAGCCTTGGCAGGCGGTCCGTAGGGCAATGTCACTTCAATAGCAACGCTTGTGGGGCTCCGTTGGAAGCTCTTTGAGATCAACAGCCATCCCATGAGGAGCATAGACCGTCTGCTGGCTGGTCACATGTTCCTCAGTATCAACTACAATTGGATCAACAGCTCAATGGAGTTCCGGCTGCCCACCAGGAAGGGCATGTGACGGAGGCGAATGGGTAACGGTGGGGAAGGAACCGGGGCGACGACTCTCTATCACGCCATAATGCCTGCACAGATGGCGTCGGTAGGCTCACAGGACCCCAACCACATCTCGAAGACGGTACCACCTATCGTCCAATTAGGCCCACCAGACTTGACGAAATCAAGAACTTTCACGTTGAGGTTCAGGCTGGTGTTGTAGATGTGGATGAAGGGTTGGTCCCAACTGCCCATCCATCGGAGCGCGACGGGAACCGCTCCAGCATATACTACCGTCCCAAGGGGGCTTCGGAAGAGGACCTGTCGCTGATGATGGAGATGGACCGGCAGTACCGGGCGACTCCCTTCTATGGGTCGCGGCGGATGTGGGCCTGGCTGAACCGGCAGGGGCTCCCTGTAAGCCGGAAGAGGGTGCAGCGGTTGATGCGGGTCATGGGGTTGCGTGCCATCTACCGAAGTCCCAGGACCAGCCACCCGGCGCCGCAGCGTCGGGTGTATCCCTATCTGTTGGGGAAGGCCAAAATCACCCGTCCCAATCAGGTTTGGGCCGCCGACAGTCGACGCCGGTGGCTTCAACTTCCTGGGCAGTCTCCAGCAACTCCCGTAAGATGCCAGTGGCAACGTCCCCGGGAAGCTGCTCCAAGATGTCCTTGGCGATGGCAAAGATGGTCCAGTAGTTGATCTTCAGGATGTCTTCCCAGGCTGCTAGCGCCTCACTCTGGGGATTTGCAACTTTGGGGCCGCACACCAAGCGCAGAGTCTTCACACCCTCATGCATCCCCGCAATGCGTTGGTGGAAGACCATGGCGTTGGCGTTGATGGCACAGGCCATGCGGCGGGTCTGGGGAACGTCGCTCATTCCCAACAACCGGGCGATGACAGGGGTTATGTTGGGGCGCAGCTTCGCCATTTCCTCCAAACGGTTGGCGGCTTGCCCAATGCCTTGCTCAAGCGTGTCAGCCGCCTGCTCCACTGCTTTCTGGGGGACGGACATCAAGCGGGCTATGGCAGCCAGATCGCCCACTGAGCCGCCCAGCCATCCCGATTCGGGAAATCGGCTGCCGTCCTGATGAAGCACGCAGTAGGTTAGGCGTGTCTCGACTAGAGCCAAGTGCAGGTCATAGGCGTCTTCCACAGTCTTGGAAAAACGCAGGGCTATGGCAGCCTCGACGGTGCGCGGGGCACCTTTCACGCGAAGGCCCAGCCGTTCGGAGGCATCCTTCTCCACTTCGACAGCCGGCTCATCCTCAGCCTCGACGACCACCGGGGAGCGGCCCGGCGCGACGATCAGCACATCGGCATGGCGGCCCGGATGGTCTATGAAGGTCTGGGTGTTCTCGGAACGGACTTCACAGTCCGGCATCATACCCCGCAGCATGTCGCCCAGGGCGTTGTTCGCGTTCGGTTCTGTCTGTCGCGGCATACTACTCTTCTGTCAACGTGTTCAGTTTCTGGTCGGATGACAACGAACTAAACCTTATTCCACAGCCAAGCACCTTGCTTCTCTTGCCTAAAGTGATCTATTCCGGTATGTGTGCCGCTACCGCGTCCAACCGTTGAGCCATGCTGTCCTCGGTTACCTCAAGGTCATACTGGCTCTGCAACCCCAGCCAGAACGCGGCGGAGTTTCCGAAGAAGCGCGAGAACAGCAGTGCCGTCTCCGCTGTGATCGACCGCTCCCCGTGAACGATAGAGTGAATCCGGCGTGGGTCTACGCCTATGGCCTTGGCCAGCCGATACTGGGTGACCTTCATCGGGAGCAGGAACTCTTCGTTGAGAATCTCTCCAGGGTGAATGGGAGGCAATCTCTCCTCTATGTCGTTGACATTCCTCATGGCCGCTCCTTCTTAGTGATAGTCCACAATTTCGACCTGATAGGCGTTCCCTTCGCGCCACACGAAGCAGATGCGCCATTGGTCGTTGATGCGGATGCTGAGCTGACCTGTTCTATCTCCCGAGAGCGCCTCCAAGCGATTCCCCGGAGGCGCTCTCAAGTCGTTGATGGTTCTGGCATTGTTCAGCAGCATCAGCTTCATTTGCGCTCGGCGCTGAATATCGTGAGGACCCTTGCTGACACGGCGACGTTCAGCGACAGCCTCAGTGTCTCTGTCCCGGTAGCTCCTGATCACCTCACTATGATAGTGTGCTATACTATTAGTGTCAACTGCTAAGAACAGTGATGAAGGGAAAGATGACTATGCCTCACAGAGAGCCTAGGTTTATGGTCATGCTCCAAGAGATGTTCGAGTCTTCACTGATGGAGATTTTGCCGGATGAAGACTCGCCTGATGGTAAAGGCGATCTGGAGGCAAGATTGGCCAGCGCAATACCTGATCTTGCCGACTCAATTGCCGAATCCATGCTAGCGACGATCAAGAAAGAGGCGCCCGTTGGATTGAAGGAGAAGAGGGAATATCAACAGCAATTCGAAGAAAGGCTCAGGAACCACTGGCAGAAGCCCCTGGAACTTCTCGACCTACTTATCTCCCTGGCTACCGAAGGTGGAGATGAGTTCAACGAAACCTTCAAAGAAGAAGCCGGACGTTCAAATGACCCTGTGTTTAAGGCACTCACCCTGTTGCATGCCCGAGCGTGTCAAATAGCATCGGCGATTCTTGTTCTACTGCGTTCCGGTTATGCAGATGATGCACACGCTCGATGGCGCACTCTTCACGAGATTTCGGTCGTCAGCATTTTCATCGGGGAAAGGGGCAAGAACGTGGCTGAAAGGTATCTGCTTCACGACCATGTGCAGCGCTATAAGCTGGCAATCAAACATAGACAGCACGCGGAAGCAATAAACGACGAACCTATTTCAGAAAAGGAGTTTGACGAGCTCAAAGCAGAGCAAAACAAGCTCGTAGCGCGATTCGGCGAGTCATTCAAAGAGAATTATGGCTGGGCTGCATCTGCATTGGGCAAAGAACGTCCCACCATTGTGGACATTGAAGAGTCTGTTGACCTGGAGCATTTGAGACCCTACTACGGAATGGCGAGTGATAATACGCATGCAAACGCGCACGGAGCTTATTACAGGTTAGGTTCAAGCCTAGAAACCAATGAAGTGCTCCTAGCCGGTCCAAGCAATATGGGGCTAGCTAATCCCGGACATTCAACGGCGATCTCACTTTGCCAGGTCACTACGGCGCTGCTCACGACCAAGCCTAACCTTGACAGCATAGTCATCTCGAACATTCTTCTCAAATTGGAAGAAGAGATTGGTGAAGCGTTTCTTCAAGCCCATCAAGACTTGGAAGGATCAGAGAGCGAAGCCTGAGATTGGCGGATTGAATGAACCGACAATTAGACGTCGTGCGCCCAATTGAAGAGATTTAAGATGGATGTCGAGCCACCGGCCCGGTGTGCACCTTCACTGCTCTGGGCGTCAGAAACTGGTCTAATCGACAATTACCCACCCCAGATGATGGCGGCGGCCAGATGCAGGGCTGACAAAAAGAACAGGCTCCTCCGGTCATACCGCGTTGCAATTCTACGCCAATGCTTGAGTTTGTTAAAAGCGCGTTCGATCAGGTTCCGCTGTTTGTACAATTCCCGGTCGTGCTCCCATGGGCTCTTTCGGTTTGACTTGGGCGGTATGACGGCAACGGCTCCCTGGGACCGGATGAAAGCCAGGACCTTATCGCTTTCATACCCTTTGTCGGCAATCACGTGGCCAGCCTTGATGCCAGTCAACAATGGTATGGCCTGGGGTGCATCGTGATATTGACCTCCAGTAAGGGCAAATCGGATGGGTTGGCCCTTGGCGTCAGCCACCAGATGAATTTTGGTGCTCAGTCCTCCTCGGGAACGCCCCAAAGCCTGGTCTTGGCCCCCCCTTTTCCACAGGCTGCCTGCTGGTGGGCCCGAACAACAGTGGAATCAATCATCACGTAGCTGTTGTTGGAGTCTGCCAGCAACACCTGGAAGATTCTCTCCCATACTCCAGACCTAGCCCAGCGAGTGAAACGTTTGTGGGCACTCTTCCAGTTGCCATACTCCGCAGGCAGGTGTTTCCAGTGGGCGCCACTGCGCAGCACCCACAGAACGCCGTTCACGAAATTGCGATTGTCCTTGGCAGTCACACCTACCGCTCCGGGACGCCCGGGCAAAAAACCTTCTATTTTGCGCCATTGAGCGGCGCTCAGTTCGTACCGTTTCATGTAAGTCTCCCTTCACCTCCCCTCCGTTCAAGACTCACACACTACAGCTTATACTCGTATACTTCCTCTCATACCCAATACTGCTTTCTAGCAGAATTGTCGATTAGACCTAGGTGGCACGGGAGCAACCTGTCGACTCCCTCAGTGACCTCCTTTCGACCTACGGATTGGTAAAGCCTGACTTCAAATCCAAGACAAGCCTCAAGGTAAAAGTTCTTGATTTCGTCAAGTCTGGTGGGCCTCTCTGTATGTATAGGTTCTGCCCTGTTCCATCGTGGACCGTCAAACGGATAATCCCCCCTAATCTCCAACTCCGTCATGCCCTTTTCCTCGTGCACGACATGGCTATGGAAACTCTCACGCTGCGAGCCTCCTTATGCCCATGATTGCTAATTGCACGGCCGCCATTCGATATTAGGCGGCCAGGGTTTAAACTCGATAATTCGGCCGCTTTCGGCCGTGAATACTGCTAGGTCGTCGTTGACGAGCTCCATGGTGCCCACACTATCGTAGGGAGCCCAATCCAGGGGCGGATTGCCGCTGCCGTCACTCAGCATGGGGTCGGCCATCCAGAGCCGCCCATCGAAGCGAGCGTCGCGAATACTGCAGTGGACATATAACGTGTACGGGTAGCCTGTCCCAATTTCTACGCCCCGTCCTTGTGGCGGCCCATCAAGGCGGTCCGGCTCCAGCGTGGGCATTGGCACGGGTGTCGGCGTTGCCGTGGGGGATGGGCTATCCGCAGTTGTGGGCATCTGCACTTGCAGCTCGTGGGCCTCGGTTGCAAGCTTCTCAGGTGGGTCCAAACTCAAGACACCACGCACCAAGTAGACGCCAGGGGGTACAGGCTCTCCCAGGTTGTCCACCTGCTCCCACTCACTGATGAACTCCAACTCCTCACCGGGTTCCAGGGTTTTGCCATCCAGCGGTTGGAGGGTCACCTTGCCGCACTTCCAATGCCATACCTGCTCTCCGTCAGGCGTCGAGACCTCGAAGTCATAGGGAGGCCTGCCACCGAGCACTAAGTTCACCGTCCCATCACTGACGTTCCGCAACGTCAGCTTCATCTCCACCGTCTCTCCGTAAGCGGCTTGGGACACCACCTCCAGCGAATAGTCGGTGGCTCTGAGGAACGCCTCGTCCGGAGGTTCCCCGACGTCAAGAGGCCATGGGTGAATGCCCTCACATCCAACCTCGATGACAATGGCTCCTCGTGGGACATCCAGTGTTGCCAGGGCAGCCTCCTATTCCTCACGAGCCCCGCGCAACGGGTATATGCCTATTTCAATGCGGTTCCTCGCTTCGTTTAGGTCGGTCCACGCAATGCCGGGAACCTTCCTGACATCTACTAAGCGCTCATACCACCTAGCCAGATCGGCCTCGCTGTATTCCGCCTCTGCCGGCGTGGGTGATGGAGTGGTGGCATCTGCGGCAGTCGATCTTGCGACGGTGGTTGACACGGTCAAGCCCCCCACCTTTTCCGTGCCCTCAAAGACCAGCATGGAAACGATGGCGTAGCCGGTGGGGGCCGTCTTCGGGAACTCCCCGTCCCAACGGAAGGCACCATGGTCCAGCGGCACCTCGCCGAGAGGCAGCTTACTCTGGTCTATGAACTCAATGCTCAGCTCGACTCTATCGCCTTCGTGATAGCCCGCCCCGGAGATGGCGAACGGCTCACCCAGACGTATCTGGTCGGGCAATGTGTAGTGTTCGACACTGGGCATGTACTCTCGAACCCGCTGGAACCACTCGGTCAGCGCCGTCGACACGACGACCTCGTTGCGGTGGAGCAGCTCCCAATGGTCCGGCACAGCCAGGCAGTTCGTCTTCTTCCCTTCCGATGTGAGGTCGCACCTTATCAGCTGCCGGACCGACCAGGTTGTGCCGTTACGGAACCTGAGGTTCATGACCAGGCTAGAATACGAGGTCCAGATGGGTTTCTCATCCACATCCACCTCCACCGCCTCCACAGGCATACCACCCTCTATAGCACGGAGCAACCGGTTGATGATCGGTGCGTCGGCGTCTAGGTCTCCCCAAAGCGAGTCGTATTCCCCCTGATCCCAGGGTAGGGGGTATGCAGGGGACACGTAGACGGTCTCAACGTCCGTAGCGGCGACGGGCAGCGGCGACGGAGGTGCAGTAACGGAAGGCCTAGGAGTGGCGACTTGTGCTGATGAGGGAACGGTGGGTTCCCCCGTAGCATTAGGCTCAGCGTCGGCGCATCCTGCCACGGCCACCATTAGGAGAAAGACCAGTCCTCCTATGATGGTGCGGATCCAGACTCGGAGCCCCCGTTTCATTCCTGTTCCCTTGCTGTGAAGCCTCATCCCCCTAACCGTTCCTTCTATCGGAGATCGCGTCGCCATAGTGACCTGTGTTGATGTCCAGCGATAATGTCCGCCCCATTGGTCTGCGAAAATGTCCGATTAGGCGCACTCTGCCTCCCCGGATTGTGGTATCCCAGTTGTGCCACTGATGCTTCTCAGAGGCGGGCTCTCGGCCAGAGCGTACTTGCGGGCGGTGTTTCGGTGAATGCACAACTCGCGGGCGATTGCCCGAAGGGATAGTCCCCTGCGCTTGGCCTGCTGCACATCCTCCCACAGAGCCTTCTGGCGAGCTGTGGGTGCTCTGTGTTGTTGCGCCTTGGATTTGCGAGGCCTCAAGTCCCGGTCCAACTCGCCTGTTTCCAATCTCGCCAAGCAGGTGTCCAATTGGCCTCCCGCGCCGTTGACGCTGCAGCCCGTTCCGTGATCTTTCAGAGGGGCGACGGCGATTGCCCTCAGCAGACCCGAGCGCGGCGGAGCCTCCTGTGTAGGAATGATCTGCCCTTGGTATTGCACTAGGAGCCGGCCCTCCAGATCCTCCTGGACTTCCACCCGCACCCCGGCGTAAGTAGGACGTGTCTCGCCGGGCAACAGTTGCAAGGTGCGCCGGTTGTACTTGATGGTGTTGTCGCTGGACACCTTGCGGTGGTGTTTGAAGCACAGGATCTGATCGAGGGACACTGACTGCTCCAAGCGACGGTAGGCACGATGATGCTGCTCGGCCTGTACGCCAAACTTCTCATTGAATCGTGGCAGAAAGCTATTCAGGAGCTCATCGGCCTCGGTGATGGTGGCGGCCCCAGCCAGCCGAAGCTCGGTTACCAGCCGGTCCTGGAAGGTGGCGGCAGCACGCTCCACCCTGCCCGTGGCTTGGGGTGATCTGGCGAAGATCATCCGGATCCCCAGCTCCTCCATGGCCCGGGCAAACTGAGTCGGGCCTGCGGGGTAACGGTCGATGTCGCCGGTAAATTTGAAGACCGGGTGCCGGTCGCTGTAGATGGCGAGGGGTATTCCGTGCCTCCTGATCAGCCTGTTCATGAGCAGGAAGTAGCTTGGAGTGTCCTCTTCCTGGCAGAACATGGCGGCGGGCACGGTGCCGGTGGCGTCATCCACGGTCAGCAGTAGGGCAAACCTGGGTTGTTCCTCCCCCAGCCAGCGATGGTGGCTGCCGTCAATCTGCACCAGCATTCCCTCCTGGGGCATTCGCTGCCGGCGCACCCGGTGCTGCTGGGAACGGCGGCTGCGCGGGCTGCCGATGCCGGCCTTCACCAGGATGCGCCGTACGGTGGGACGGCTCAGATTTATGCCATCGCGTTCCCGAAGCAGCTCGGTTAGGTGGGAGTGATTGGTTCCAGAGTACTTGGTGCTGGCCAGCCGCACCACTGCGGCAGCCTCGGATTCCAAGACAGCATTGTGCGGCTGGCGTCCCCGGTTTCCATGGGCCAAGGCGGCTGCTCCATCCCTTCGGGAAGCATTCAGGAGTCGCCTCGCATGGCGCTCGCTTACGCCGAGAATCTCGGCAGCCTGACCAATGGGGACCTGGTATTCCAGGATGTCGTTAAGCACTCGGAGTCTCGCTAGTTCTCGCTGTTTCAATGTCACATCCTTCATGGATGGACATTTTCGCTGAACAGTTAACTACTGACATAATCGTAGACCATCAACATGACCTGCCCCCAGTGATTGTACCAGGTATTACCTCACAATTTGAGCCATTGTAGGAAGGATGGTCTGAGGTGCTGGTGGACGATATCCCAGGGAGCTATGAGGTCTCACCTGGTTATATTCTTTTCTCCACCACTCGATTAGTATCCGAGGGTCAGGTCGCCGACGCTGAAGCGGCGGACTAGGGCCTGTTTACGCTAATGCGCCGAATTACGTTGTCAATCTACAGATCATGCAACAGAACAATGCGTCTATATAGCCAATATGTGGGCTTTAGTCTCATCTTCACTCACCGTGAGAAACTGAACGTGATTTACTCGGGTTTATCGTATCTACCCTCACCTTCAACGCTCTCATTTAGAGTGAACACGCCCTAGTCGGACATTTTCGCTGGACATCAACACAGATCACTACTCCCTTCTGCTTGCTGCCCATTTGCACCAGCACTCCGGGGTTGTCTCGCCTCAGCCCGGAACCAGCCTTGGTAGATACTTGATGCCCAACAATGAACATATCGACTGTTCCACTGCTGTCTTACTACGATGCGTATTCATGTAGTGCTGAGTTCGTAGGGACAGCACGCCCCTAATGAATTGGTCCTCATGCTTCTTCCACAACCTGGTCAACTCCCTCCTTCCCTTCTGCGTCAGTTGTGGTGCAGCATCAAGTAACGTGAAGTAACTGATCATGTCATACGCTGGGGTTCCTGTTAGCTCGGCTACCTTGTGAATTGAATCGCTGACTTCCGGGACATTGATAGACCTCACAATGTGCTCCAGATTCATGATTGTCCACACAAAAGAGAACAATCTCAGGTCCCTCATGATTTCTTGAACATCATATTTGGGGTTCTTGGCCTTCACATAGTGAGCCATGTCCGCTATCTCATCTTCGTCTTCGAGAACGAAATTCACCAGCCGCAGCCCTCCATCCGCCATGATGTCGATGATTTCCTCAATCTTTTGCTTAGTTATACTCCCGTATTTGTTTCGCAAGACCTGGCCCATGATCTCGTTATTCTTCAAGACGCGATAGATTCCGTTGACTGTCTCCTGGACCTCCGATCCCCCATCATCGTTGAACTCCTCTTCGTCTTCTGTGCCAGCCGCCGCATCATCGCGAGCTTTCCTCTCCCGATTTCACTCTGACTCCACACTTTCGGCGGACAGGATACTCTTGGGAAGACTGGAGACAATATCCTGAAAGCGACGAGTCTCTGCACGGTCCAACTTTGCGGCTTGGACATCGTCCAGAGTAGACTGAGGTGGACCCAGATCCACTTCAGCTGCCATAGCGACGAGCACCGCGACCCCGACATCGATGGAATCAACGTCCCTGTTTACACCTCTCCCAATGCCAACGCGTACTGCGGCAGGGGTGCAGTCGCCTACTCAGCGCCCTGACTCTACTCTTCCTCCCTCTGTTGCGAATACCCCTATACCACCGCCGACACCGACAGTTGAGGCTGCTGGGACTCTGCAACCAGTCGAGACCGCAAGACCGACCTGGACCCCCCAGGCCTTGGCGGATACTTGGCGGGACCTGTTTGTGGCTCCGGAAGACCGATGTTCCCCGTATAACTCTGCCGACTACCCCTACAACCAGTCGGTTGAGAATCGCATTGTCGAGGCGATGAATGGCCTGATTTACGGCCCCTACTCGGGAACCCATTTCGAGAATACACGTCAGACCGACATCAAGCACATTGTCGCACGGTCCGAGGCCCACGATAGCGGCCTGTGCTCAGCAGATTCCGAGGCCAAGAGGCGGTTTGCCTCCGATCTCCTCAACCTTACCCTAGCCAGCCCGGAGGTCAACCGTCAGCAGAAGAGCGGAAAGGACGCAGCGGAGTGGCTTCCGGACCTCAACCAATGCTGGTTTGAATACCGAGTCGTGCAGGTTCGCCAGGAATACAAACTCACCATAGACGAGACAGAGGCCGCCGCCCTTGAGACTGTGCTGTCTGGATGCTCATCGGTTGATATGGTGTTCAGCGACGCCACCACCAGCCCCTCCCTTGCTACACCCTATCCCACGCCCATTGCTGACCCTCTCGCCATGTACGATGACAACGGCAACGGACGCATCACCTGCGAGAAAGCACGAACCCACGGGATAGCGCCGGTACATTCGGACCATCCGGCTTACCCGTACATGAATGATGGCGATGCCGACGGCGTAGTCTGCGAGTAGCGAGAGTCCGGAACCTAAGCCCAGGTGTCCATTGGGAGTTCAAGGAGCTAATGGCTCAGGATCTCCATCTAGAAGTCCTGCAATTGCGACCCCGAGCCTGGCCGGTGTTCGGATGAATGAGTACGTAGCGGCCGAGGTCAACATGTCTGCGATTGGGTCGCCGCCGGAGTCCCTCACCTATCGCCGCGACTCCCCTTCCAACAGCCTTCGGCGGCGGTCTCCAGGAAGCACCGGACTATGCAGCTTTGCCAATCCGGAACATCTTTGTGGAGCAGACTGGGCACACTCCCTGAGTGGCCGGGCGACCATTCTTCATCGTAATGGCCTGTGGGTTGCTCATCTCCCTCTTGGAATGGCACTTCACACAATACGCTTCCAAGGCATCCCTCCAAACTTGTAGCAGTAAGCTCTATCCTACAATATGATCAGGCGTAAGTCGGCAATTGCTCCTAGTGTGGTTTAACTCAAGTTAGCCCATGAAGACTAGCTATGGCGTATCCTCCCGACTGCGCGGCAAGAAGGAGGGTGAATGTGGGCAATGAGAGACCAATCCCACAGTTGGTCTTAGACAGGTAGCTAGCCTGGAACCGCACCTACTAGGCTGTGCGCCCCCATGGAGCCTGTGGTTACAAGACACCGGACCAGTGCTATCACCACTGGCTCGATACCAATGCAGCGGGTAAGGAGGTCTTGTCCGGTATCTCCTGATCTCGTACACAAGATTGAAATTCCGCAAGGCCATTGCTACAATGCAAGAGCAAGACCTCTACACATCGAAGTGGGGATATAGCTCAACTGGGAGAGAGCCGCGTTCGCAATGCGGAGGTTGGGGGTGTTGAGTCACCTTATCTCCACCACAAATATGTGTTGGACACCGGAGTTGTGCTACTAGGGCTGTAAGACCGGTATAGTTGCGAAAAGTACCGGACTTCTCCCTCAAGAACTTACCAGCGGGAGGAAGCAATGCCTTACTTCATGTACGTTGCGCTGCAAGAGGACGACCAGATTTCGGTTTTTGAAATCGACCCGCGGACTGGAAAGCTAAATCATCAGGCTGGGGTATCCGTACCAGGCGGGCCGTCTACCCTGGCAATCAGCCCGGACCGGAAGTTTCTTTACGCCGGCTGCCGCGACACTCCTCAGATTGTCAGCTTCGAGATCGACCAGGCCAACGGGGGACTCACCCGGAACGGGCATGTGCCGCTGGAAGCTAATCCCACGTTCGTTTCCACCGACCGCAGGGGGAAGTTCATGCTGTCGGCCTATTACCAGGGTGCCCATGTGGGAGTGCATCCGATTGGTGATGATGGCTCGGTGGGGGGCCCACCTATCGAATGGCTGGAAACGGCCACCGGCGCCCACGCAATGCAGACCGACCCGACCAATACCTACGCTTTTGTGCCACACATCGCTGGCAATGGACCCAACGCCATCTTTCAGTTCAGGTTCGACCAAGACACCGGCCATATTAGCCCGAATTCGCCGGCCCGGGTGGATCTGGAAGAGATTCTAGGTCCCCGCCACTATTGTTTTCACCCGTCCTTGGACATCCTCTACTTTTCCAACGAGCAGGGTTGCAGCGTGAGCGGCTATAAACTGGACACCGGATCGGGAACGCTGTCGCTGTTTCAAACCATAACCACCTTGCCTGAGGATAGTTTCGAGGAGAGGAATACCTGCTCCCAGATTCAGGTCTCCGCGTCGGGGAGATTCCTTTACGCTCACAACCGGGGACATAACAGTATAGCTTGCTTTACGGTAGATACGGCGACGGGAGAATTGACCGCCAACGGTATCGTTCCCTCAGAGCCGATACCTAACCCCTTGTGCCTGGACCCCCAAGAGAGGTTTCTCTTCTCCGCCGGGCAGGAATCGGGCCGCATGGCATCCTTCAGCATCGACCCGGACACCGGGAAACTGACGCCGATGGAGACTTATCCGTTGGGCAACCGGCCGACTTGGGCGTCGATTGTAGATTTACCCGGATAAACGGTACGGCGGACAGAATGAAGAGGGAAGTGCAAAAGTCCCGGACCTAGCGAAATCCTTGACACCATTGACTCAAGTTGGTGGAATCCCGCCGTCCGGTAAGACGGCAACAAGGAAGACAAGCCCCAGGAGTGCTTGATAGCCCGCCTGAATGAAATAAAGGAAACGCATATGACCAAAGACCAGAAACAACGCGCCTCGGAGAGTTCATCAAGAGGATTGGACGCGAGGTCGTACCAGTGGACGGAGGCAATCACAATGGCTACCATCTGAGACGCCCCGACGGAACACACTACAGACTCGGATTTGTCAGGTACAACATCTCCGGTTCTAATAAGGGTAAGTATTGTGTCCAGGTCATAGGATCGTACTATGACGACCCCCGGGGTATATTCAGGAGCATCGGCAAAAACAATGTACAGTGCTACGTCGCCCCTGGTGATGAGGACGGGGTAAGGTACGCTGTTAGTGTCCTTGAGTCATGCTACGACAACGGCAGGTAGCCCATTGCTGACGCCCTCAGTTCAGTTGACTTGACACTCATCCAGTAGGATCTATCCCTTTGAGGAAATGTCCCTATCCAAAAGCTTGACCACCGCCTGCGCCGACCTCACGTATCGGTCAATCGCCTTCTGACCGTCTCTGACAGTGTTGGCAACCAGCAAAAGTGGGACAGTTTGAGAGCCGAGAAATCAGGGGCTGTTTTAAGGTGTGGCGAGATCCCTGAGGGGCATGTTGTGCTGTCTCCGCCGTTCAATTGTCTGGGCTTGCACCTCCCTTCTGCGTTGTAGTATCTCTTCCCGCCTGCCTCTGAGAACATCCGAGGGCGTCACATTTCCCAGAGCCTTGTGATAGCGCCGGTAGTTGTAGTAGCTGACGAAGGCCACGATCGCCGCCTCCAGGTCGGAGGGCAACTCATAGGGCACTTGGTTCACGTCCCTCTTTAGAGTCTGGTGGTAACGCTCCAGCTTCCCGTTGGTCTGAGGATGGAAGGGGGCTGCCAGGATGTGCCTGATGCCCACCATACCCAGGTAGTCCCTGAAGGCTCTGGATATATAGCCGGGGCCGTTGTCGCTGAGCAACCTGGTCCTGTCTGTGATTGGGACCCGGTCCATGCCTGTCCTGTCTACCGCGTCCTGGACCACCTCTATGAAGGAGTCGGATGTCATGTCTCGTTGAAGCCTGTGGGCCAGGATGAAGCGGGAATAGTCGTCCATCACGGTGACCAGGTAGTAGTATCCCCAGCCCACCACCCTGAAGTAGGAGGCATCGGTGGCCCACATCTGGTGGGGGCCGGTGGTCTTGCGATGGTACTCCTTGCCCGCAGCAAGTCTCATCTCAGACCTCTTCACCAGACCCTCCCTCCTCAGGATACGGTAGACCGTCGACTCTGAGACTGAGAAGCCCATGTTGTCGGTGACCCATGCGGCGAGCTGCCGGCAACTCAGCTCCGGCATCTCCCTGGCTGCCGACAGAACGTTGTCGACCTCCCGGAAGGTAAGTCTGTTCCACGGGGGCTTGCCTCCTCCTGCATCGTCCTCTAGTCCTCGCTGCTCCCTACGCCTCAGCCACCGGTAGTATGTGCTCCTGGGGACTCCGAGTTCACTCAGGACCTCGCGCTTGGGGAGGCCGGAGGAAGCCACCTTGGCCAGCGCCTCCGCCTTCTCCACGGCGCTCATCCGTTGGTACCTGTGGCGTCGTGAGGCATTGGGATAGCCGTTTTTTTGAGACGGTACCCCTCCAGGGACAACTCCGCCACCAACTACTTCAGCTCTACGTTCTCCCGTTTGAGCTGCTGTACCTCCTGCTGACTGGCGTCCCGCACCGCGTCGCGGGTCAACCGCTCCTTCCCAGCCTCCATGAACTCCTTGGTCCATCCATAGTAGGAGTGAGGCTTGATCCCCTCCCGGCGGAATCCCTCCAGCACGATGCGGACCTTCTCCTCCGGCGTGTACTTGCGTCGGGCGGCTGTCCTGACTCTTCGCACGAAGGATCTTGTCTCCTCTGTCCGCTCCTCTGCGGCCTCTGCCTTAGCTGTTTCTGTCTGGGACATCTTTGCTCCTCTCTCTGAAGTACTCTACCTCATCCAGGGAGCTGACCCCACCTCCAACCTCTCGGCTTTTCCTACCTCATTTTGTGTCCCATTGTCGCTGACAATCTACAGTACGGCGATATCCACCCGGTCTTTAGCAACGTCAATGCCTACGTATGTGGGTTCTCGTTTCATGTTCACCTCCTCTGCTGTGCTGGCTCGGCCTTGCAAGATGCGGGCTTAATCAGCCCGGGCAACCGTTCGAGCTCTATCAGGGATGAGTGTGGCGACCCTCGCTTTTCGGCGGCCTACCATGACCAAAGTTCGGTCGGTCTGCCGCACTCGGAACAGCCCTATAAGGGAATTCTCCCATATAGCCAAAGATACAAAGTTCGCAATTCAGTCTTGTCAGGTCCACCATTTCCCTGCAATCTCAATAGCCACACGCCTGTTCCTGCACGTACATCCTGCGTATAGTATGATAGTCTGGGCAAAACGATATGCTATTTGCATCCGACATCAGCAAAGTCTACTCAAACAGGACTCTGTTCAGCGGGCTCACACTGAGCGTAGCCGCCGGGGACCGTATTGCACTGGTAGGCCCAAACGGCTCCGGGAAGACCACGCTCATGGATATCCTGGCAGGCGAGACCGCGCCAGAAACGGGGAGCATATCCAAGCAGCGCAACGTGACTATAGGCTATCTCAAGCAGGAACCAGCGTCGTTTACCGGCAAGCCTCTGCTTGAAGAGCTGTTGGACGCCCGCTCCGAGGTGAACGCCCTCGTCGTTGAGATTTCCGACGCACAGGAAGCGCTGTCATCGGAGACCAACCCCGTGCGCCAAGGCTATCTTCTAAGCCGCCTCGGCAAGCTTGACATGGCTTTGGAGGCCGCTGGTGGGGACGACCGCGAGCACGAGGCTAAGACGATCCTCTCAGGCCTTGGCTTTAAGCAGGGCGACTTTCTCCGGCCAATGAGTGAATTCAGCGGTGGTTGGGTCATGCGGGCAGTCCTGGCCGGGATTCTGTTCAGGAAGCCCAATATCTTGCTCCTTGACGAGCCGACCAACCACCTGGACCTTGATGCAAACTTGTGGTTTGAGAAATACCTGGCCTCTTTTCGAGGCGGTGTGCTCGTAACATCTCACGATCGCGCTTTTCTGAATCAGACCGCAACCAAGGTTCTTGCCATCGAGCCGGACGAGGTGGTGCTTCACACGGGCAACTATGACGATTACCTCGTTGCACGCGAGAGCGCACTTCAGAACAAACGGGCCGCCTCCGCCAGGCAGGAGCGCGAGATAGAAAAGCAAATGCGCTTTGTGGAAAAGTTTCGCTCCAAAGCAACGAAGGCTAGCCAGGTGCAAAGCCGTCTGAAGCAAATCGAGAAAATACAGATCATCAAGTTGCCAAGGGCCACCAGGAAGGTCCGCTACTCCTTCCCGGAGCCCCCGCGTAGCGGTTCCGAGGTCATAGCACTGACCAATGTAAGCAAGTCCTACGGCGATATCGTGGTCTACCGAGGCATGAACCTGACGCTTTCGCGCGGCGACCGTGTTGCACTGGTCGGACCGAACGGCGCCGGGAAGACCACGATGTTGAAGATACTTGCAGGCGTCATTCCGGTTGACGAGGGGGAAAGAAAGACCGGCCACAACGTCGTCACCACCTATTACGCGCAGCATGTGCTTGAACTCCTCAACCTGAACAATACACTCATTGAGGAGTTGCAACAGTCCGCGCCGATGGAGTCGGAGCAGAACCTGCGAACCACCCTCGGCGGCTTTCTGTTCAGCGGCGATGATGTGCGCAAGCCTATCTCCGTGCTGTCCGGCGGTGAAAAGGCCCGGGTGGCCCTGGCCAAGCTGCTTCTCCAGCCCAGCAACCTGCTCCTCATGGATGAGCCAAACAATCACCTTGACATCAATTCCAGAGAAATTCTCGCGGACGCCCTTGGCGATTATCACGGGACTATCTGTTTCATAACCCACGACCGCACTCTAATACGTCAGGTTGCAAACAAGATTGTAGAGATAGACGGCGGGCGGCCCACGGTTTTCCCCGGAGACTACGATAGCTATCTCTACCGAAAGCAGACTGAGACCGATAAGAGGAACGCCAAGGCAAGGGCCAATGGAACGGCCGGAGATGCTGCAGAACGAGGCCAGGCTACGAGCCGCTCCGGAAGGCCGCTGAGCGCCGAGGAGGTCCAGCGCCGAGCGTTTAGCAAAGAGGCCCGAAGGCTGGCGATGCGGATAGAGGAGATAGACGTCTCGCTGTCGGACCGCGAGACCCGCATTGCGGAGTTGGAGGCCATGTTCTCCAGCCCCGACCTGTTTGACGAGCCCACTCAGATTGTCTCCTCAGGAGAGCAATACCGTGTGCTCACAGAGGAGGTGCAGTCCCTCTGGGATGAGTGGGAGAGGTTGGCGTTGGAGGCTGAGAACGTCGACAGCAAGCTGACGGCCCTGAAGGCCGGCTAGACCCGTGCAAGGGTGTCAACGCCAGGTGAAAGTGCCCGTGTGGGTACACCATGTCACTGTTTGGAGAAATGAACAATCTGGTCACGGCTACCTCACTCTAACGGGCGCTAACACGATTCCCCCACCCATCCCTTCGTCATACTTGGTCCAATGCTACCGTCCGGGGCCTGCACCTGCCTATCAAGAGCCGGACGACGCGTTGAAGTCGAGGCCCGCATCTAGGGCATCTTCGGCGCTGTACCCCATGACGAGGCGAGGAAGATCCGCCCCCTCTTCGCCGAGGTCATGGACGTCAAGCCCGCGTCTGTCCAGGTTGGCTTGGACGGAGCCCCCGCTAACGCCGAGCTGCACGACTCCAGAATCCCTATATCGAGACTTCCCAGCAAAAAGCAACCGTCTTGAAAGTCAAGATGCGGGTGTGATCGGATCCCAATGTTTTCCTGTCTTCGCCATGCTGTTGAGCATGGTCAGCAGCTTCCGCATACAGGAGGTTAGAGCCAGTTTCTTAGGCTTCCCGGCCGCCAGAAGCCGCTGGTAGAACTGTCGAATGACTGGGTTTCGGCGTGCCGCCACCAAGGCTCCCATGTACAGCACGGCGCGCACTCGGGCCCGTCCGCCCCAGGTAGTATGCCTCCCTCTATGGCGTCCGCTATCTCGACTGAATGGGGCCACGCCGACCAGAGCTGCGATTTGCTTCCGGCCTATGGAGCCCAGCTCAGGCAGGTCGGCCAACAATGTCATGGACACCTGGTTCCCCACGCCGGGGACGCTGCGCAGGAGTTCATCTTTTTCGCGCCACACTGGACTGCTGAGTATCGTTTGTCTAAGTTCGCCGTCCAGTTCGCTCAGCTCCTGATCCAGCCAAGCGATGTGGGCCTCGATACGAGGACGTACCTCTCGCAATGCGCGACCCAGACGATTGTTCTCTGCCACCAAGATAGCGACTACCTGACGCCGACGGGCCAGCATCGCTCCGAAGACCTGAGTGTCGGCATCACGTAACGCGCGCATGGGCGGATGGATCGCCTCTCCAAAGTGGGCCAGGACCTGGGCGTCGAGTCTGTCGTTCTTGGCCAGTTGGCCGATGGACTTGGCGAAATCACGCATTTGGCGGGGATTGACCACTGCCACTGGCAGTGATGCCGCAGCCAGGGCCGCCACTAATGTAAGTTCTAGCAGCCCGTCCGAGAAACAGGGTTGGTGAGCCATTGGGGTATGATGGAACGGAGCATCAGGCGAGGGGAGCGATCAAAGAGCAAGACTTACCTTCCCTACGATCCGGACCAGCAGTTGCTGCTGCCCGCAGCCCTCCAGGAATGGCTGCCGCCGGACCACCTGGCCTACTTCATCTCCGACGTGGTGGACCAACTGGATTTGTCGGCCATCACCGCCCGCTACGAAGAGGAAAGGCGGGGCGGCCCGCCCTATCATCCCAGGATGATGGTCAAGGTGCTGCTCTACGGCTACTGCACCGGAGTGGCCTCGTCCCGTCGCATCGCCCAACGGCTCCACGAGGACATCACCTTCCGGGTGCTGGCGGCCAATAACACGCCCGACTTCCGCACCATCTCCGACTTCCGCACCATCTCCGACTTCCGCAAGGACCGTCTGGAGGCGTTGGCGGACCTGTTCCTGCAGGTGCTGGAGCTGTGCAAGCAGGCAGGACTGGTGAAGCTGGGGCACGTGGCGCTGGACGGGACCAAGGTGAGGGCCAACGCATCCAAGCACAAGGCGATGAGCTACGGGCGGATGAAGGAGAAGGAAGGGCAGTTGTCAGCGGAGGTGGCAGAGTTGTTGAGGCGGGCCGGGGAGGTGGACGATGACGAGGACCGCCGGTACGGGAGGGACAAGCGTGGGGATGAGTTGCCGGAGGAACTGGCTTTCCGGGAGAGCCGGTTGCGGGAAATAAGGGAGGCCAAGGCGGCGCTGGAGGCCGGGGCCCTGGCAGAGGCGGAGCAGGCTGATAGGGAAGGACGCAATCATCCCGGGGTGCCTGATGACAGGGCGCAGCGGAACTTCACCGACCCGGACTCCCGCATCATGCCCGGCCTGGGAAGGCGGGACTTCCAGCAGTCCTGCAACTGTCAGGCGGTGGGGACAGCACCCACCAGGTGATCGGGCGGCCCGGGCCACCAATGCCACCTCGGACAAGCAGCAGGCGGTGGCCATGGTGGAGGAGACCATCGGCAATGTGGGCGCAGTCCCCAGGGAGGTCTCCGCAGACGCCGGGTACTACTCGGTCAAGGCGGTTGAGGAACTCTACGCGCTGGGAGCGAACCCGTTCATAGCGCCGGAGAAGACCCGCCACGGCAGGGTGTTGGAGCCGGCGCCCCGTGGCCGCATACCCAAGGGACTGTCCGTCAGGGACCGGATGCGGCGCAAGCTGCGGACGAAACGAGGACGTGAGCGCTACGCCCTTCGGATGGAGACGGTTGAACCGGTGTTCGGCCAGATCAAGCAGGGCCGGGGCTTCCGGCAGTTCCTGCTGCGGGGTCTGGCGAAGGTGAACCCGGAATGGCAGCTCATCTGCGCCGGCCACAACCTGCTGAAGCTGTTCCGTTTCGGGGCCGGGATGTCCGGCAATGTGAGGGGCAAAGGCGCCACTGGGAACAACAAGGAGTCGTGCCAGGCCATGGGCAGTGGGGTTTTCGAGAGACGACCCCGATATGTCCATCCGCACCACGCAGGATTTGTAGCCACAGGGTAATCCTGGCCGATCAACAGGGTCTGTTGGTCAATCCTCAGACAGGCTCCTAGTCCAACGAGTCTGACTCAGAATGCGATGTTCGTCCAGAAGCTGCCCATTCTTTGTACCAGCCTGAGTGAGAGTTTTGCGGGTCAATCCGCTATTGTAGCCAATACGGCGAACTCCCGCGGGGACAGGTTCCCCAGCGCACTGTGGGGTCTTTCCCCATTGTAATATCTTCGCCAAGACTCCACCTTTTCCTCAGCGTCTTCAAGGGACAGGAACCAGTTCTCGTTCAGGCACTCCTGCCTGAACCGTCCGTTGAATGCCTCGATGGAAGCGTTGTCCGTGGGCTTGCCGGGCCGACCGAAGTCCAGCTCCACTCCGTTCAGGTAAGCCCACCAACTACCTCAGATTAACCTCGGTCAGTATGTTCTCCCTAACACGGTCCACAACGAAGGCCTCCATCTTTCTGGCGTTCATTGAAGGGGCGTCACAAAGCCGTTCGCCCCTTCATGAGCCGGCTGTTGCAACTGCAATAGAGGAACTTACCTGACTTGCCGTTGGTCCCCACGCCCCTCAGCTGCATACCTCACGTGGGCCTTCGCTCGATATTCAATATCAGCTCGAGTCCCTGAGCGGGGCCACGCTGAATATAACCGAGAAGGGCTTGCAGTAGATCACGACGCTCATCTGCGCAGAAACGTCCACTCCATCGGGCACGGTGTAGTTCTGATTGCCGATGTTGCCCTTCAGCTTTCCGAGGTCGTGGTAGCCGTCGTCCTTCAGCTCGCTCCGAGTCATGGGGTCGTTGTGCGCCGACAGCAGAACGTGAAGCTCCGGCCCGTTGGTGACCTTGAAGTCCTCCAGCCGGACAATGTGGGAGCCGTCCGGGGCGCGATAGACCGCGGCCTTGCCGCTGCCCTTGTGGAAGCTGTCCTGGTCGCGGAAATCGCCCTCCTTCAGCTTAACGACCTCCCCGCTGCCTTCCTTCATCATCTCGGGCATGTCCTCCGCCATCGGTTCGCCGTCCATCTTCGACAGGGCGGCTATCGTCGTCTCAACGTCCTCCCGCTCCATATCGGGAGGCACGACCGCCGAGTAGGCGAATGGGAACTCCTCTTCGACGGTCTTGTTGAGGAACAGTGGGGATCCAAGGTCCCAGGCTAGGAATCCGGCCAGGACCAGCAGTGGCGTGCCGACGATGATCGCCAGCCGCCTGTGCTCCCAGACCACCCTGTGCCACTGACGCCGGTAGGCGTAAAACGTTATCGCGGCGACTACCGCCACGATAACGAGTAAGATCGGCCACCGATACGGGTAGAGGTCTGCTGCGAGCCGTTCAAGGTCCCCGAAGAACTCAGCCATGTTACGCTCCCTCCGCTTGGTCGATAGGGTCGGAAACGAGGCATCGCCAGTTTACCTTACGGCGAGGCCTGTTGGCAACCAGCAAAAGTGGGGCAGTTTTTGACCCGAGAGATCAGGGGTCGGATTGAGGTCTCGTAAGCTCCCTGAGGGCCCTGTTGTGCTGTCTCCGCCGTTCAATTGCTTGGGCCTGCACCTCCTTCCTGCGTTGTAGTATCTCTTCTCGCCTGCCTCTGAGGACATCCGAGGGTGTGACGTTGCCCAGGGCCTTGTGATAGCGCCGGTAGTTGTAGTAGCTGACGAAGGCCACGATGGCCGCCTCCAGGTCCGAGGGCATCTCATAGGGCAGCTGGTTCACGTCCCGCTTGAGTGTCTGGTGGTAGCGCTCCAGCTTCCCGTTGGTCTGAGGATGGAAGGGGGCTGCCAGGATGTGCCTGATGCCCACCATGCCCAGATAGTCCCTGAAGGCCCTTGATACATAGCCCGGGCCGTTGTCGCTCAGCAACCTGGTCCTGTCCGTTATCGGGACCTGATCCATTCCCGTTCTGTCCACGGCCTCCTGGACCACCTCTATGAAGGAGTCGGAGGTCATGTCCCTCTGAAGTCTGTGGGCCAGGATGAAGCGGGAATAGTCGTCCATCACGGTGACCAGGTAGTAGTATCCCCAGCCCACCACCCTGAAGTAGGAGGCATCGGTGGCCCACATCTGGTGGGGGCCGGTGGTCTTGCGATGGTACTCCTTGCCCGCAGCAAGTCTCATCTCAGACCTCTTCACCAGACCCTCCCTCCTCAGGATACGGTAGACCGTAGACTCCGATACCGAGAACCCCATGTTGTCGGTGACCCACGAGGCCAGCTGTCGTGGACTCAGCTCCGGCATCTCCCTGGCCGCCGACAGAACGTGGTCGACTTCCCGGAAGGTAAGTCTG
This sequence comes from Dehalococcoidia bacterium, assembly GCA_965219825.1. Lineage (GTDB taxonomy): Bacteria > Chloroflexota > Dehalococcoidia > Lucifugimonadales > JAGWBF01 > JAGWBG01. Next base: position 1,458,322 of record OZ244792.1, read on the forward strand.
TTCCACGGGAGCTTGCCTCCTCCTGCATCGTCATCTAGTCCTCGCTGCTCCCTACGCCTCAGCCACCGGTAGTATGTGCTCCTGGGGACTCCGAGTTCACTCAGGACCTCGCGCTTGGGGAGGCCGGAGGAAGCCACCTTGGCCAGCGCCTCCGCCTTCTCCACGGCGCTCATCCGTTGGTACCTGTGGCGTCGTGAGGCATTGGGATAGCCGTTTTTTTGAGACGGTACCCCTCCAGGGACAACTCCCCCACCAACTGCTTCAGCTCTACGTTCTCCCGTTTGAGCTGCTGTACTTCCTGCTGCGTGGCGTCCCGCACCGCGTCCCGGCTCAACCGCTCCTTCCCAGCCTCCATGAACTCCTTCGTCCATCCATAGTAGGAGTGGGGCTTGGTCCCCTCCCGCCTGCACAGGTCACTCACAGTGACCTCCCGGCGGAAGCCCTCCAATACGATGCGGATCTTCTCCTCGGCTGTCTACTTGCGTCGGGCGGCTGTCCCGACTCTTCGCACGAAGGATCTTGTCTCCTCTGTCCGCTCCTCTCCGGCCCTCCCTTGGCTGTTTCTGTCTGGGACATCATCGCTCCTCTCTCTGAAGTACTCTACCTCATCCAGGGGAGCTGACCCCACCTCACCCTATTGGCTTTTTCTACCCCTTCACCTGTCCCATTATCGCTGACAACTTACAATAGCACACCATTTTGGTTATAGCACACCCCTGTCTACTGTGGAGAATGCTGATGCTACGGTCATCTGTATTCTGATTCCTGTTTCCGTCGGACCTTTGGTTATGGTTGGGGCTTAATGCCCCCTTGTTGGTTCGACGATGGATTTGGGTGACCGTAGCAAGTGCCTACATCCTATGCCACGAGGGGGTTCCTATTTTGAGTAAGCTTGCTACCACTATCCTTATCAGCCTTATTGCCCTGGCTCTGGCCGGATGCGGAGCAGCATCCACCGACCCCACCACGGTGCCACAGGATCGCAACACGCCAATACCTGCCCGGACAGACATCCCCGTGCCTGTCCCTACTCCTGTACTCCGGTTGCCCGATGAGCCAGTGAGCTTTACGCGGGTCAAGACGGAGTTCGGACAGCCTCTATCGTCTGGCCTATCACTCCCGGATATGGTCGAAAACGCATTGAGAAGCCTTGTGGAGATTCGTACCGGTTTCGGCACCGGGTCTGGCTTCCTGGTCAGCGATACCGGGCTGGTGGTCACCAACCAACATGTGGTCCAGGGGGCGAATAGCATTGGCATTCGTATGGCGGAGGGAGGCAGCTACACGGCCAGTGTTGTTGGGCAGCACCCCACCCAAGACTTGGCATATCTGCACATTGACTCTGGTGGCCCCTTTACGCCCATAGCCATTGGCGATTCGGATGCAGTCAGGGTGGGGGAAAGTGTCGTTGTCATTGGCTTTCCCATATCTGACCAGTTGGGAGCAGAGCCTACAGTGAGCCAGGGCATTGTCTCCGCAAAGCGTGACGGCTTCTTGCAGACCGACGCGCCCGTGAACCCAGGCAACAGTGGGGACCTATGCTGGACCACTTTGGGAACGTGATAGGTATCATTGTCTCCAGGATTGACGAGAGTGGAGGGCAGGATATTACCGGCATCGGGTTTGCCATCCCGATCAACGAGGTCAGGACAAACCTGGGCGGTCAGGTCACGCCGGGGGATGTTCTCCCCACCCCCACCCCGTTCCCGACCATCGGGCCAACCCCTGACCTTGAGGCAACCAGGACCGTGATAGAAGCTGTGGATGCCCAACGTCGTCTTGAAGAACAGGCCACACGTACTGCCATTGAGGCACAGGAGGAAGCCGAACGGTATGCCGCATCCCTGGAGGTCACCCGCGTTGCTGAACTCCCAACAGCGACTCCAACACCTTTACCAACGGCAACACCGCTCCCTACCGCAACGCCATTGCCTACGGCCACCCCAATCCCGACACCGGAGCCGACCCCGACGCCGTTACCGACAGCTACACCACATCCACAAATTTACTGTCAGGAGTGGGAAGCGTTGGTCCTGGATTGGATAAAGCAGGGGAACGTGTATCGTAGGAACTCTAGCCCCCCTGAGCATCCCGATCTCCCCGAGGAGACGGCACGGAGTATGTGTATTATTGCATTCCCACTTGGGAGACTTGGGAACTCTGTATCCACTTGGTATGCAATAGTGGGAACTGGGTCAGGGCAGCTATTGCCAGGCACATACAAGTACCGAGCAGCAAGTGAACGTGGTGCTGGTGATAGGGTCAATGAAAGGGCTTGCAGGCTCACAGTCAATGCGGGTACCGACGATAAGTCAAGAATACGCTTGACTCATGGCGAACCTTTTGAGTTTACCTTCCACACATATCATGGTGAAGTCCAGCTTTATCTGGGGTGTGATGGTTTCCTATATCGCATCGGAGATTGAGAGGAATTTAACGCAAATATGAGGGAGGTTAGGAATGGCTTTACCTGCACTTATTCCTGTGGCAATTATAGTTGGATTACGTGCTCTCAACAAGATGGCGGAAGCCACCGTGCCAAGGCGGTGGATGAGATGATAAGTCATCTGGAAGATACGGTGCAGCATATGCAAGACCAGTCTACATCTCCATACAATCCTCGTAAGCAAGGGGGCGCTCAATGACCAACAGTTGGTTATCTAAGAATGATATGGGTCAAGAAACGAAAAGTAGCCGGATAGATGCCGAATGGACTACGCTGATTCCCAAAGGATGGGGAACATGGGGGAACGACGCCAATATGCACTCTGGAGAGCACAAGATGTTATATGACCTACTAGAGGATAATGAGCATCTGGAGGCCCTGGTTGGAGGCTCCTTCGGTCCCGATCTGCAAGCAACAGGTGGAGTAACAGATATTGTTCGGGCCGGGTCACTTCACAAAGGAGTAGGCGTGGCGACCGACCGCCGAGTCATTTTCTTAGATAAGGGCATTTTGTCTACAGAAGTAGCGGAAATCCCATATGCAAGTATTGCATCTATTGACCTGCCCCCAGTGATTGTACCAGGTATTACCTCACAATAAGCCATTGTAGGAAGGGTGGTCTGAGGTGCTGGTGGACGATATCCCAGGGAGCTATGAGGTCTCACCTGGTTATATTCCTTTCTCCACCACTCGATTAGTGTCCGGGCTTCGGTCAGGGTGCTGAACACCTCCCTGTTGAGGAGCTCATCCCTGAACTTCCCGTTGAATGACTCGACATATCCGTTCTCCCAAGGACTGCCCGGCTCTATGAACATGGCCTTCACCCCAAGATTTGATAACCATCCTCTCACTGCCCTGGAGGTGAACTCCGGGCCGTTGTCTGAGCGTATGTGCTCCGGGACTCCCCCAACCAGGAACAGCATGTAGAGCCGCTCCAAGACATCCATGGATGTGATGCTCCGCTTCACAACCATGACCAAACACTCTCTGGTATGCTCGTCTATGATGGTGAGGATACGGAAGGCTTTCCCATCTGAGGTCCTGGCAGCCACGAAGTCGTAGCTCCACACATGGTCCCTGTACTCTGGCCTGAGCCTTATGCACGACCCATCGTTCAGCCATAGCCTACCTTTCTTGGACTGGTTGCCGGGTACCTTCAACCCCTCCAGCCTCCATATCCGTTCCACCCTTTTGTGGTTCACCCTCCACCCTTCATTCCTCAAGATAGCTGTGACCCTTCGATACCCGTATCTACCGTATCGGGTAGCCAATGCCACGATCCTTTCGACCAGAGATTCTCTCTCCAAGTCCCTTTGCAGGATGTACCTCTGTGTTGCTCTAGGCTGGGTGAGCACCTGGCATGCCCGCCTCTGAGACACCCCCATCTCCTCACATACCCTCTCTACCACCCTCCGCCTCCCAGGCGGGCTCAAGAGTTTCCCTTCAGCGCCTCCTTAAGTATGTCCTTGTCCAGGCTCAGGTCCGCCACCAACTTCTTAAGCCGTACGTTCTCCTTCTCCAGCTCCTTGAGCCTCCTGGCCTGCTCCACTCCCATGCTGCCATTCTCCTTCCTCCACACATAGTAGGTGTGATCAGATACACCTGTCCTCCTTCCAGCTTCTCGTATGGTGTGCCCTTGGTGCACCAGCACCTCCACCTCCCCCAGCTTCCCTATTATCTGCTCCGGTCTATACCCTTTCCTTGCCATCTGTTCCCCCTTTCAACAGGTCCAGTCTACGAGTTTATAACTGGACCAGTTCTCGGGGGTCAGGTCACGGTGCTCTTGGGGACTCCAAGCTCACCGAGCACCTTACGCTTTTGGAGACCAGCGGAAATCATCTTGACAAGTACCTTCGCCTTCCGCTTCGGCCTTCATCCTCTGGTACCGGCGGCGGGTGTATCGGAATAGCCGTTTTTCTCAGACGGTACCCCTCCAGGGATAACTCCCCCACCAACTGCTTGAGTTCCCCGTTCTCCCCTTTGAGCTGCTGTACCTCCTGCTGACTGGTGTCCCGCACCGCGTCCCGGCTCAACCGCTCCTTCCCAGCCTCCATGAACTTCTTGGTCCATCAATAGTAGGAGTGAGGCTTGATCCCCTCCCGCCGGGAGGTCACTGTGAGTGACCTCCCGGCGGAATCCCTCCAATACGATGCGGATCTTCTCTTCGGATGTGTACCTACCCCGAGTGGCCGTTCTCAATCTTTATACGAAGGAGTTGGTCTCCTCTGCATGCTCCTCAGCTATCAGTGCCTTGTCCGTATTCGGCTGGGCCATATCTGTCTTTACCAAAAATGCAGGGGTTTTTGGTATTGCGCTCTCCCCTGTGCTTGCTACGATAACGAAGAAAGGTGCATGGGATCTCCCAAACTTCTGCCAGAGCGAGTTTTTGACCACTGGCGCAAGAGGTCGAACGTCGAGACCGCCTTCTCGATGATTAAAGCAAAGTTTGGCGGCACGGCCCGAACCAAGACCCCGGTCGTCCGGGGCAACGAGGTACTTTTTCAGCTTGGAGGTGGCTCATGGATACCCGAGCCAGCCCGGAGGAAGCGGGCAAAAGGAAAAGGCCGCGGCGGATTGACGGCCCAACCGCGACCTCAAGCCAACCGGAGGCTCAACCCCAGATGGCATATCTCCATAATAATGGAGACGGTCCTGGGACGCAATCACCGGCGGATGCCGACTCGGGCAACTCCCCTCGTAACCCCAGCAGGCGGGAGCCCCCACCATCCGGGGACCGTACCCCAACAGTCTCAGGAAGCATTCACTACGACAGCGGGTGGACCCCGGGAGTCGCGTTCGCATGGGAAAGGCTTATTGTCGTGGGCAAAGAGGACGACGGCGGACTCCTGGCCCAGTGGACCCACGATATGCTCTCCGGCCGGTGGACGCAGTCCTAGCACATGGCCGATGACACCGGCCCCGGAACGGGAGGGACTCCCGTACCCCGGACTCCGCCGGTCCCGGCGAGCGCCACCGGCGGCGGTCTTCCCACCTGCGGAAAATGTCCGCTGTCCTGTGACCCCCTGACCCCGCGCGGGTGCCTCCTCAACCCCGGCACCCGCGCGCCTCCCTTGTACATTCTCAAGAACTCAAGAGATTTAGGAGAAGACATGATTGCAGGAATTTATGTCAGGACCAGCACAATCAGGCAGGGGAAGGAAGGAACCTCCCTGCAAACCCAAGAGGAGCAAGCTCGGCAGAAGGCAATTGAGCTGGGCTACCAAGTCTACGACGCATACATCTGGCGCGACATGGAGTCGGGCGCATACATGGACAGAACGGGCCTAAACCTGATGCTCCAAGCCGTGCGGAACCGGAAGGTGGACATGGTGATTGCCTATGCGCACGACCGCCTCTCCCGGGATCCGCTGGACCTGCTCAACATCCAAAGGGTGTTCATTGATGCATGCGTCAGCCTGGAATTCATCAGGGGACGATCGGACACCTCTTCCGAAGGTCAATTCATGACCTACTTCCTTGGTTCCGCAGCGCAGAAGGAGCGGCTCCAGCTCATTGAACGCACGATGCGTGGCAAGGAACAGGCTGCCAGGAACGGCCGCATGCCCGCCACCGGTGGGGTGGGCCTGTACGGGTACGACTACGACCCCACCCTGCGGCAAAGGGTCATCAACGAAGCGGAAGCCGGGGTAGTCCGGATGATGTTCCAATGGGCCTTGGAAGGCATCAGCACGTATCGGATTGCCTGCATGTTGAACGAGAAAAAGGTCCCCAGCAAAACCGGGAAGTTGTGGAGTCAGCGCCGCGTGAAACTGACCCTGCAGAACCTGGCCTACACAGGGGTCCAATACTACGGCAGATTCCGCCACCGTCAAGTGAAGGGTGGCAGGAGAGAAGTCACCAAGAAACCCGACTCAGAAGCGATTCTGGTCGAGGACTTCACCCCCCAACTCATCACCCCAGGGTTCTTCGAGGCGGTGCAGGAACGCCTGGCCACCAGACCGGGAACGTGGGAAGGAAAGGGCCCCCGCTATGTGATGACGGGCTTCACCAAGTGTGGAAAGTGCGGAAGCCCAGTGGTGGGAAACATGCTGGCTGGCGGGTCCCGGTACTACCGGTGCATAAGCACCAGACCCAGGGCGGAAAGGCCCGCCACCTGCGATGCGCGTAACATCAGGGGGGACCGGCTGGAAGGAGCGGTATGGGAGATGGTCTCAGACGCCATCCGGCACCCTGAGATACTCAGCCGGGCGGTACAACGCCATGCCCAAACGGGTGACGGAGACCTGGGCGAGAGAATGACCAAGCTCCGTCATGAGATAGCCGACCTGAAGAGGCAGCAACGCCGTCTCATTGAGCAGCGCCAGAAGGACGTCATAGACCAGGAGATATTGGAGAGCCAGATCGGCCCAGTGAAGCTGCTTTGCGACGAGAAGGCACGGCTGCTCGGCGCTCTGGAGGACCAGCAGAAAAGGAAGGACGCCGTCGCAGATACTGAGGAACGAATCGCGGAGGACTGCGGGCGGCTGGCGGAGGGACTGGACAACCTGGACCAAGCGGGCAAGAGGGCGACGTTCGGGGCCTTCGGGGTCAAGGTCGAAGCTACACGAGACGACCTGTCGGTAACCTTGGAGATCGACCCCGGTGCAACGACAATTCAACCATAATCAAGATCACGGAGCAGTCCACAGGCATCCTCTTCTCCAGGGCGTCCAGCATGGGCAGGCTACAGTCAGTCCCGCCAAAGGGAAGGGCCTGCGTCTTAGCCATAGCGTCATGGAGGTTGTCCGTGGCTGTGATGTCCAGGGGCGTCATCACGTTGGAGTTACCCTGGTTGCTGGAGCGTTCCGCCGTGGTGGAGAAACCTGCTATGTAGTAATTGGGTTCGTTCCGTACCACCACCATAGCCATCGCCGATGCCGCCATGCGCGGGGTCAGGCCGTAGACGCCGGCAACTTGTCCGATTCCCATAGACCCCGAGGTGTCCACACCCATATAGAGCCTCTGGTTGGTCTGTGGGGCCTGCCGAATGACCGGTATAACGCCTCGTCAAGGGCGCTGCTGATACGAAGGATGGGGTCCCAGGTGTGGCTGCCACGCACACTCTTGCCGGAGCGGTAGGTCACCAGAGCAGACAGGACGTTGATGGGATGAATTGCTCGCTGGTTGGCGGTCATCTTGTGGAAGAGAGCGTTAACCAGCCAGCCAGCGTCCATTGGGGTGACAGCCCCCACCCTGGTCAGGGTAGCCAGGTTCCTTATCAGCGCCATTATGGGCATGTCCTGGGCCAGGGCGTACCAGACCTTCTTGCTGTCCAGCTTCTCGGTGGGCACCATCTCCCAGGTCAGGCGGTGCATGTCAATCAGGTCCATCAACCTGGGCACGTCGGCGGTCTTGGCTTCCTCGTAGACATGGATAAGGCCAAGGGTCTCCGTGTCTGCTGGTATAGTGCCATGAGTCATCCATGCGAATAGCTGATCCCATAGGCCCAGGTTCTCGGGGTTCTTGGGGTGAGACTTCCTGGGCAGGTCACGGTGCGTCCAGTTGTAGCGCTGACGGTACTTGACCACCTGGTAGACCGCGTTGCTGATGTCCCTGGCGTAGTACCAGTCCCCGATGGCTGTCCTGAGTCCCCGGCCCCAACCCCTCATGGTGCCCACGTAGTCCACGAACATCTGGAGGTGGCTGCCTGTCGTGGCAACGGCTGGCAACATTTGGAGCGCAAACTTCCGGGTCTTGTCGCTGCCATAGGAAGCGGCCATCGCCAGGGCAAAGAGTGGGGGTCCCATCTTGGGAGCGCGCCGTGCGGTGCTGATGTTTACAATCTCATCTACAGTAGCCATTCCGTTGTTCTCGACGCACCGCCTCACGGCCTCGGCGTTCTGCTTGGTCAGCTTTCGTTGGTCGGCATAGTAGCTGCCGCCCTCGGAGCCCAGGATAAGGAACCGCCGCAACAGGCTCATGTCACTGACATCGTATGTGTAGCCGCCGGCGCTGTTCGGTACCATGTTGGACAGGGGCTCAGACTGTGGGGTAGGGGTCTCCATGAAGTTCTTCAGGTATACCATATTCTCCTCCTCCTTTTTGAGAAAAAGCCCAGGTGGATAAGTTTGTGCTGATGGACTTATTACAACATAACCCACCAGCCTCGACCCACCTAGGATCCCTACTTATTGGCATCAATTGTCGGGTGCCTGAGATATGCCCGGCTTTGCACCAAAAGTCCCCTGGTTGAACTAAAAGTGGTCGATCTTGAGGTCTTTGGTGCAAAGCCCCGCCCCGGGCATTCAAGATTGTAGAATGGCAACTCCGCCCCCCGCCGCGGCCGGCCGAGCGGCCTATCCGTCGCAAGACAGAGTTGCGAAAGTGGCGCGTAGGGCCTACTCTACCACTCGTACATCGGTCTCGTAGCCCTTCTCGTGCGGGGTGGCGAGACTCCCTCGCCTGCTCTTCTCTACGGCAGCGGGTTCTCCCGCACAGTCGGCGTCCACGGCTTCAGTCCTCAAGCGGTAGCTGGTATGAGTCAGGTAGATGGTGAGCAGGGGCCTGGCGGGACAAGGACGGCATACCCCCGTGAGGGGACGGTCCGGGGATGCCAGATGGTCAACCTAGGCTGGCCGGTTGCGGGAGTGGCATAGCGTGTCCCTTCCTCGCTGGCCGTTGCTTCATGTCAGTCCTCGACCGGGCCGCCAGCCGGATGCAGTGTCAACTCTCAGTTGAATCGTCGCCTGCTTCCCACTTGGCGCGGTTGGCCCAGATCATCATGTGGGCGGTCCCGGGTTCGCCCACGTGCCGGCAATATTGGCGGCACAGCCAGTCCAGGCAGCGGCGTCCGGGAGGGGTGTGGTGAAGTAGCGGGCGGCTGTCGTCATGGTGCCGACAGCCGCTGAATAATATTTCGCTTCTCTTCCCGTTCGACTTCGCGGGCCATGGCAAGGGCGTCTGGCAGCAGCAATGCCTCAACTTTACTGCGCACCATATTCCGCATGACTCCGACGGGTATGGCTTCCGCCTCTACGGTTTCCCGGACGTCCGGGAGCCTGCGTTCGCCGTCTTTACGCGGCTTTGTGGGCAGGTTGAACAACTGGATTTGTTCATGGTTTACTGCTATGCGCTCGAAAGTGAGGGGGAAGCGGTCCGGCAGAAAGCCCCGCAACTTGGATTCCAGGTCTTTATCAATCAGCAGTCCGGCGGGGTCGTAATCTCCGACGTAGTAGATTCGGCATTGGCGCCCGTTAGCGCGCTCCGCCATGTACCTTGCAGATTCGTAGATGAATGACAAGGAGCCGAAACCGCCGCAGGGATAGAGGCTCACCGCCAACTCATTGCAATCACCTTCCAATACACCGGCGAGACTGCGCGATTCACACCAGACCTCACAATACGTACCTGCCTCACCCCATAGGTTCGAGCGATAGAGGCCGGCAACTCGCTGGGCAAAGTCGGGTAGGTTGTCGAAAGTGGAGACGTGATAGCCCCGGCGGGTATTATCGGTAATCCAAGAGTAGGGGATGCGCCCGGCTTCACGCATGACCTTGAGCCTATAAACCAGGTTTTTATACTCCCTTTCTGTCTTGGCGAGCGGCTCGTCCATGCGCGGGTCCAACAGTCTGTAGTATAGATGCCGTACTGATTGCGGGTGGTCCTGCTCGAAGATTTCGAGTATGTGCCGCTCCAGAAATTCAATCTGTTTCCGTGTGCGCCTGGTTTTCATCGTTCGTTCCTTGCAAAGTTTATTAGGCAGGCCCAATAAAGTCGGTCTCGTCCCATTTTTCGATTACCACCGCCCCTGCGCCGGTCGGACTACTCCTTCCGGGCGCCCGGGGGCATACCCATCCCGGCCAAATGTAAAGTGACTTTACATATCCTCCTTCCAGGCGTCCGGGGCCATACGCTTACCCTGGGTGTGCTGCAAGACTGCAATCTGTTTCCGTGTGCGCATCGCGCTCATCAACTCCCCGAATAGGGAAGGGCACACCCCCAGGTGGGTGTCCCGAGACCCAAGACCGATGACCGTCACACCGGGGTACATAGTTTAACGAGCGCGTCCCCTGTTCCCCTACGCTCGGTCTCCCTTACTTGCGTGTGCGCCCGCTGGCGGCCGGTTGATCGGTTCAGGACGACCGGGAGGTAAAACCCAGGCTCCCAACCGGTGGCGGAGACCCGGCCCCGGCTGGGCTTATGTCATCGTGCTGAACGCCGCTTCAGTGCTGCGTGTAACCGCTAGCCCTAGGGCGGCTTCCCAGCCAGGCTTCGATCTCGGACTCACGCCACCGGACGGCGCGGACCCCGACCTTCAGAGGCTCGGGGAAGGACCCGTCGCGCATCATGCGGTCCAGCGAGCTCCGTGAAAGGCCGCATCGGGCCAGCACTTCGCTGAGGCGCAGGAGGCGGTCGGTCGTGGTTGTGGCCATTGAACCTCACTCCTCGCAGCTAGTCACAACTCAAGGGTTACAGCTCCGGCCCATTAAAACAACCCCCATTTTCCGGCCAGTTTTGGTTACAAATCCGGGCAGACCGTGCCGGACTTGCCGATGACCGCCGTACGGCTCCGGCGTCGTAGCCCTCCTGGTCTGCGACCCGGTTGAAGGGGCTTGACGAGACCATCAGTGGTTCCGCGGCCATCTGAACATGGCCCAGACTCGGAAGATCCGGTCTGAGTCTTCGGGCCGAGTGCGGACGGGGATAGGCTCGCCGAGGGCATACCGGTGGTGGACCCGCCAACTCAAGAGCCCAGAGACGGGTCCAGTATTATCTGGGAATTCGCGGAGCGGACCACGCAGTCAGCCCCTGGCCCACGGCTTGGTATGGGACCAGTTGGATGCAGATCCTTAGGAGTAAGAGCCGGGCCGGATAGTTCGGGTTTCTCGAGGAGACGCATGCGAAGGAGTCTTGTACCACCAGGACGGCGGATCAGCCACGTCCTGGGTAGCCCCGTTCTTCGTTGTTGAGGACCTAGGCGGAAACTTCCTGAGTATCCACTTGGACTCCGCCGGCAACAAATTCAGCCCACCGGTCCATCAGTGCACGGCGCTGGTCGAACAGGTCGGACCGCATGTAAGCCGCCTCCGTCGAATTGCCCACGTTGTGGGCGAGGGCGGCCTCGGCCACCGCCCACGGCGTCGACGTCCGCTCGATCACCCAGTCGCGGAAGCTGGAGCGGAATCCGTGAGGGACGGCGGGGATTCCGAGCCGCCGGAGCAGGGCGGTAAACGTCATGGGGGACGTCCCCTTGCCACTGCGGGCGGAGGGAAAGACCAGGCCCTGCCCGTCGGCGAAGCTCGACGCCTCTTGTAGTATCTCGATAGCCCTGCCGGACAGAGGTACCCGGTGGGGACGCCTGGCCTTCATTCGGGCGGCGGGGATCTCCCAGGTGGCCGCCTCCCAAACGATCTCGCTCCACTCAGCCGTCCGCACCTCCCCGGAGCGGCCGGCAGTCAGCACCAGGAATTCAAAGGCCAGCTTGGTCGGAGTGTCGGCGCTGGACTCCCTGACCCGCGCCACCGCGCCCGGCACCTGGACATAGGGCAAAGCCTGGCGGTGTTCCTTCAGCCACTTTACCGACGGCAACACTTTGAGTAGAGAGCGCCCCGCCGGATTGTCCAGCCTGTAACCGTGGGTAACCGCCCAGTCCATGACCGTCTCCATCCTCTGGCGGACCCGCCTAGCGGTCTCCGGCTTGCTGGTCCAGATGGGGCTCAGCACGTCCATGGCGTCGGCCGGGGTGACGGAATCGACCGCCTTGCGCCCGATCACGGGATGGACGTAGGTGGCCAGGGTGCTCTCCCACTGGGCGGCGTGCTTCGCGTTGCTCCAGGTCGGGCGGCGAAGCTCGATCACACGGGCGGCGGCTTCGGCGAAGGTGGGGATGCACGGGGCAGGCCTGCGGGCTGTCTCACGAGCCTCCCGTTTCTCAGCAACCGGGTCCCGGCCTTCGGCAACGGCGGTACGATTGTCGTGGGCGATGGCCCGGGCTCTGGCAAGGCTGACGGCGGGATACGGCCCCAGACCTATGTCGCGGCGGCGTCCACCGATTACGATTCGCTGGACCCACGATTTGCTGCCTGAAGGGGCGACGTTGAGGTAGAGACCGTCACCGTCGCCGTGCCTGCCGGGTTTGCTCAGGGCCCTTGCCGTGAGTGCGGTGAGATTGCCCATTTCCCCTTATTTACCACATTATTTCCCACACAATGAGCGGGATGCAGTGGTATTTTACAGGAGTTTGTGGGAATGCTCAAGGCCTCAGTGTCATCAGCACAGCTATGAACTCAATGCTTTTGAGACTTCATGGGGCCGCATGGAACATTAGTGTGGCGGAGGGGGTGGGATTCGAACCCACGAACCCCGGAAGGTTAACGGTTTTCAAGACCGTCGCCATCGTCCACTCGGCCACCCCTCCACGTGCGCATCCCGTATCTGAATCGGGCTAATTTACCGTTGGTCGCAAATACCTTGCTCAATCCCACTCAATTATCCTATCCCCCTGCGTGGTGAGTTGCAAGTGACCTCTTTAGACGCTATTCAGCGCGCCATCCACAATCTCTACGGTGCGGCTGCTCATGCCGGACAGGGTTATGTCATGTGTGGCTACAATTACGGTAACCTGCTGATTCAGGGAGATGTCTCGCAGTATGGTGGCAATGGACATAGCAGTGGCGGTGTCCAACTCACCGGTAGGCTCATCGGCAAAGACCACGTCGGGGCCGGTGACCAAGGCGCGGGCGATAGCTACCCGCTGTTGCTCACCTCCCGAAAGCTCGTAGGGCCTGTGACGCGACCGAGACCCCAGACCTACTATCTCAAGGGCATCGAAGGCCCGCCTGCGACGCTCTCTCCATCCGATCCCTCTGATGTGCAGGGGTAGCTCCACGTTCTCGTGTGCCGAGAGAAGGGGCATAAGACCAAAGGACTGGAAGACAAAGCCAATCTTGCTCCGGCGCAGCTCTACCAGGCCGGCCTCTGGGAGGGTAGCAAGGTCGTTGCCCTGGAACATGACGCTGCCGGACGTGGGCCTGTCCAAGCCGGCCATCAAGTTCAACAGGGTAGTCTTGCCCGAACCTGAGCGCCCGGTGATCGCTAAGAACTCACCCGAATGGACATCCAGTGTAACGCCCTTGACTGCGGTAACTGTCATCTCCCCGACCCCAAAGGACCTTGTAAGGTCTTGGGAGGAGATGACCGGCGGCGAAATAGAGTTTGCCGGTGACCTATCTATTCCACCGGCTGGGGACACCAGGCGGCCCCATCTTCGTCGGGGTGTGTGGGGGCCTCTCATTGCTCCTCCTCATCCTGGCCCGGAACTTGCCCCGGGTCTTGGTCAGACTGGCCGGACGTGTCCACAGGGTCGGGTTGTCCGGATTGAAGGCCCTCCGCAACGGACTTTATAGTCACCTTGTCACCATCTATATCCGCCGTTGCCAGTCCCTGTAGCTGGAGCTTGGCAACGTAGTCGGGAGGTAGCTGGAGACGGCCCACACGGTCCACCACCAGATACTCATGATGGATGACGTCGCCGGACCGGTCGAAGGTGGGCCGCAAGAAGCTCTCGGAGCTGATGCGCCCATCGCGAATGTGAAGCACCCTGTCCACTGCATGTGCCACTCCGGGGTGGTGGGTGACTATTATCGTTGTAACGTTATAGGTGCGGTTCATGTAGCGCAGTAGCTCAAAGACCTGGTCTGCCATCTGAGTGTCCAACTCGCCGGTGGGTTCGTCAGCCAGAAGCAACGGCGGGCGATTGGACATAGCCGTAGCTATAGCTACTCTCTGCTGCTCGCCCCCGGAGAGCTGATGGGGGAACCTGCCGGCCTTATCACTCATATCCAGCGCTTCCAACAACTCCAAGCTCCAGGCGCGTCGTGGGCCTACGTCCACCCCAGCAATTGCCATGGGCAACTCTATGTTTTCCTGGACACTGAGATATGGAACCAGGTTCCGGGCCGTAGCCTGCCATACAAATCCTACGTCCATCCTGCGATAGTGTACCAGGTCCCTGTCCGAGATATTCAGCAGGTCCCTGTTGCCCACCCGGACTTGTCCCGCTGAAGGTCGGTCCAACCCCGACAGTATGTTGAGTAATGTGCTTTTGCCACTACCGCTGGCACCGACAATGGCAATCAGCTCACCCGGCTCCACCTCCAAGTCAACACCCCGTAGGGCCACCACTTCAAGGTCTGCCCGCTTGAAAATCTTGAACAGGTCTTGACACTCAATGTAAAGCGCGTCGGAACGCCCTTGGCGAGACCCACCTTCACGGCGAATCTCGGATGCAAGATTAGAGCTTTGCGCTACTCTCAAAGCACACTCCTTTCCCTCCTGTACCGGGGAACGTTGGATGGATGATACCTTCCTCCCACCGTTTCGCTCGAATACACCCTTTTTCTATAACCCATACCTTGAACCTACGTCAAGGTCATGCGGCCATATTCCCTTACTCCCCGATACGGAGTACCTGCTGCACCTCCAGCTTGGCAGTGAGCCAGACCAACCACGCTATTGTACCGATTGTGACGCCGCCAAGAATCAGGTACGACACGAGAAGTGCGACCCAGTCCCTTTCAAATACCATTGGCGGGGTGACACGGACTCCACCCTCAGCCACCTCCATGACGGGTAAAAGGCTGTTTCCTATCAGCTGGCCCACCCACGTGCCAAGGGCAATGCCACAAACTACCACCAGGGCAAGGTTGAACCACACAACACCGTTGAGCTGCCCCTTGGAAAAGCCCAGAGTACGCAGGAGAGCGAACTCGGTCTGTCGCTCCCGTAAATCCGTGTAAGAGAATAGCATCACTCCAGAGGCGCTGGCCAGCACTAACGTCAGGAACATCAGCACCAGAAGCCCACTCCAGCCGGCGCTGACCAGTGGCTGCTGCACGCGTTGTGCCACCATCTCTGAGGCCAGGCTGGATTCTTCGACTCTCATGCCACGGCTGCTGATAGC
Source organism: Dehalococcoidia bacterium (assembly GCA_965219825.1). Lineage (GTDB taxonomy): Bacteria > Chloroflexota > Dehalococcoidia > Lucifugimonadales > JAGWBF01 > JAGWBG01. The sequence continues at coordinate 1,473,669 of OZ244792.1, forward strand.
ATCAATGACACCGGTGGAGACACGGCCAAATTCGCCGGGGCTGAGAGAGCTATCTAGGCTGGCCCATAGCTCGTTGCTTCCCCCGACCAGCCTCTGATCGTGCATATTCGAGTAATGGGTAAATGTCCTCAAGTCCAGAACTACGAATGGCTCCCGACGGGGGTCCAGGGTAGGGAAATAGTCGGTTACTGCCACAATGCGAATGGGTAATGTTGTAGAAGATATGCTTATGTTGAGAATATCCCCCTCTTCCACCTCGGCTATGTCGAGTACCTCCTCGCTCACCACCGCCGGTATGGGCATCTCTGGGCCACCCGCCCGGATTCCCCGCAGAGCGAAACTCCCGGGTGCCCAGCTAAAGGCCGCAGACCTACCGGCGTCGTCCAAAGCGACCGACTCGCTGGATTCCCAAGCATATAGGCCCGGCTTGGCATAGTCCTCTATAACGTGCCATCCATCCAGGGTCTGAAAATCGGAAAGGACACTCTCTCCCGTTGAGGTGACTGCCGACACACCGCCCCAGAATAGGATTCCTGGCTCTGTAAAGCCGGCGCCCCTGGCAGCGACCTGAAGGGCAAGGAGTGTGAATGGTGGTGTAACCTCGGGCAACGGTATTAGCCTACCACCTCGGAACCTTCTACCTGGTGGAGGTAGTGGGGTAATATCGGCCTCGAAACGCCTCCAGCCATTGAAACCCAACTCCCCTATGGATATATCGAAGTAGAGCCCCCGAGCGTCCTGGAGTCTCGCCAGGAGCCGGGAATTGAAGTCCGGCCTGCCCGGACGGACCCATAAAGACAGCGCCCTGGTATCCTGGGGCAGCACTATGCCCTCGCCATAGCTTCCGGCTACTTCCCTTGTTCCCACGTTACTAACGGTGGTCGGAGACGGGGCAGGAGCAATGTCCCTCATAAGCTCTCCAAGAGATTTCCCGTTGGCGAAATCGGGGCGGTGCCAAGCTACGTTCTCGAAGTCCTCCGTGTCCACTGCCAGGATAGATATGCTTGCAGTGGTAAAGCCGGCATTCAACAGGCTGCCTCCGGTGCGCTGCGCTTCCACTGCCGTATCAATTCCAGCCACCTCTCCCGCCAGGTCCGAGAGGCCCAGGAGTGGTACAGATGGCCCGTCTCCGTTGTGCTCAATACGAAGGTCCGATCCCGCCGCATACAGGGCGCGGTCTCTCTGGCTACGCTCAAGAGTGGAGCTGAAGGCGCTCCCTATGACCCCCAGAGCCGTTGCCACCATGAGCAGCACCACCAGGGTTCCGGGGACTATGGGGTCTCTGGAGACACGCCTGAGACCCTGCATCAGCCATGCAGGCCCCAGACCTTCTGAGACACGGGCCAGAATGGCGACGACCCAGGGGAAAACCCGCAGCACCAGAAGCCCCAAAGCCAGGAGGAGCAGCACGGGTCCCAGCAGAAGGGAGTAGTCAATCTCAAGCTCACCGGTCCCCAGAGAGCGCACAAGGAAGGAACCTCGACTCTGAATCTGCCACCATACCAGCCCTATAAGCACCAGCAACAGGACATCCAGATAGTAGCGATGGATTAAGGGCGCTCTGGAGGGTCTGGCCCCTGACTGACGAAACTCTACTATTCCTTGCCGGCCCGCCAGAAGGGTTGAGATGGTGAGTACGGCTATGGCCAGGAATGCCCCTCCCAGCCCCAGAAGGAATGCTTGGAAGGAGAGGACTATTGGAACCGACTCGACACCCGTGCCAACGTTGAAGAAGACTTGGCCCAATACTTTGGATACCCCCAACGCCAGCAAGGGGCCCAGGAATACGGCAGGGACCGTCAGCAACAAACCTTCCACCAGTGCCAGCAGACCAATCTGTACGGTAGTGGCCCCTCGGCTCTTTAGCATGGATATTTCGGTGGCACGTGACTTGACGATGAGTCCCGTCACCAGAGCCAGGTAATAGATGAGTATGGCAGTAACCAGAAAGACCATAAGGAAGAGGGGGATGCGGGCCAGCAGTATTTGCTCCTCATAGTCATCCAGAACAGTATCCAGCTTGAAAGAGGTATCGGAGCGCGCCAGGTTCGAGAGTACGTCGAATTCCACCCGGCGGATGGTATCCTGGACGGCGTTCACGTCCCCCGCCCGTAGGCCGTGGCGGTCCAGGTAAAAGAGCCAGACGATGTTGGTGTACAGCCCCGGATAGGCCATGCCCACTCGCCCAAGGATGGCGTCTTCCGATGTGAACATGGGCACGGTAGTCCAAACTTCGTTCTGAAAGCTGAAAACGCGGCCAGACTTATACCAGTACTCGTCCGTTGGGTCGGTCCGACGGAAGACGCCCACGATTTTCACTGTCATCGGTACCGGGTCTGCCTCCCCTGCTGCGGGAAAGACATCCATCTCGTCACCCACGTCAAGCTCCAGCCACTGCGCTCCCAGGTCATCTATGGCAACCTCCAGAGGTGCATTGGGCGCAGCCGTATTGGCGCTCTGCGTCGTGTAGGGCCAGTGCCCTCGCAGTACCTCGACACGAGTCTTCGACCCATAGGAGTCGGGCACAAGCCCAGTCATGTACTGAATCTTACCCCGGGGACGTATCGTGTTATCCAGCTCTAGCCGAGGGAAACCCTCAAAGAAGAAGGTTGACGTCTGGAAAAGGTGTGCATGGTCTTCCAGATAAGGCTCGAAACGTTCATACACCCGCCTATCTACGAAGTCAAGGCCTGCCTGGTATATGGAGGACCGCCTTGGGACTGACGAAGGGTCATCAAGGTCGTTGAACACCCCTACTGATAGGTTGGCTTCCTCCGGGGTGGCATCGTCCAAGGCACGGCGTAGGGCGGCCTCCTCCAGCAAGCCGGAGAAGACCACGCCGCTGGACATGAGGGCCACTGCCAACACTATTCCCACGAACAGGGCCGTCTCTAGCTTCCAGTTAGAGATGGTGCGCCGTAGGGCAACAATATAGGCCAGTCGCAGGAGGGACACGTTACACTATCCCCTTACTTCGCTCAAGGCAACTCCTTAATTAGCTAACCCAGGGTTTTTTACCCGTCCTTGAGTGAGCATCCAAACTCGCCACTACTCTGATTCTCCCTCTTGATGGAGGATGGTCGGAGCGGGAATGAATACTCACTTGAAGTCCTCGTTTGACTTCCGACGGATATTACTCTGCTCTCAGTATATCAGATGCTTTCAGCCTGCGAACCAGCACACTTGCCAGCAGGATGGCGAGGGCAATGGCAACCGTTAGCTCAACAATCACCAGGGCTATAAGCCATCCCTGTAGTGTCACTATGATTGGGGGGACCAAGGGGTTTCCTCTGGAGTCTATATCCAGGAATCCCAGGACCCACCGACCAAGCCAGACCCCCAGAACGCTCCCGCTTGCTATGGCGATGACCGCTATCAAAACTCTTTCCAGGACCAGAGACAAGGCAAGCTGCCGGTTGGAAAGACCCAGCGCTTTGACAATGCTCAGGTCCATCCGTCCGGTACGCACTGACACAACGGCGTAGGTTCCCAGGGCCAGCACTACAGCCATCGTCATGGCGGATATGCTGAGGATGGTAAGTCCATCCCAGCCACCACCTGCGAGGGGGTAACGTTCGGCTACTTCAACCCTGGACTCACTATCCCGCAGAGAAGCGAAAAACGGCAACCTTTCCCTTATGGAGCGGATAGTCTCGGCACGGGCATCGCTGTCATCCATAGAAATCCAGATCTCCCCGGGGAACCTCGACAGTCCAAAAGGCGTACTCTGGATATACTGTCCGTAGTCTTCCAGGGACACCATCAAAAAGGGTCGTGACGAGGGGTCCATGGTGGGAAAGTAGTTTGTGACATCTCTCACCACTATGGGCACAAGATGGCTGCCAGCTTTGACACGCACCTCCTGCCCGACGTGGAACGCAGGGCCGCCTATGGCCGGCAGTGGGAATGGCCCTTGGGGCATCACAATGCCTCGCGGGACACCAAGCGCCGACTCCAGCCAGGAGAATTTGATTCCGAAACGGCCCGAATGAGCGGCTCGGAACGTGATTTCCATACTGTCGGGTTCCACCTCGGCATTGGGCATAGGCATCCAGGTACTGGCCCTCTCAAATCCCTCAACTACTATGCCGGTGTCTGGACTTGAGGTGGTCTTCACAGTAATATCATCGAGGCCGATGCTGCCCCGGGGCAGTCTATATGAAGCATCTCCGCTGATGAATATTGAGACTACACTCAAGGGCGCCTCAGGCGGAAAGAAAAACTGGTCCAACTCCTCCAACGGCGCCTCCAGAAAGACCCACTCCGGGGTCGGGGGCTGGCTGGTAGCTGAGGTGCCACCGAAGGAAGGGGAAGTCGGTGGCGGGACTAAATTTGATGGTGTGAGGTCGCCTACGTTCAGGCTATAGTATGCACCTACGGCATCGGACAAATGCATCCAAAGCTCCAGCTTCTGACGGAAGAGGAACTGATTCAAGCTGGCTATGTCCGCCCATACACCAATGCTCTCCGCGTTAGTCGGCAGGACTATTCCGTCAACGCCGTCCGCAGGCTGTCTGAGGGGCGCTTCCGACACCAGGGGTCCCCTGGCACGGAGCGGTCTGAGCAAATCGGGAAGGCTCTTGCCCGCAAAGTCATCCCTGAACCCCACGGCGGTATCAGGTAGGGTGTCCGGGTCTACCGCCAGCATCTCGGCGGTGGTGCCCGCAGGGAACCCACCGATAAGGGTCACTGTGCCGCGGCTCATGGGACTGACTGCCTCGACCCCATCCATATTGGCTAATTCCCTTTGGGCCGAACCCGGAAAAACGGCGCCCCTTAGCACCAAGTCGCCACCAACCTCGTAAAGGGTCTGCTCACGCTGGCTTCTGGAGAGGGTTGATTGAAAAGCCGCACCGAACATACCTAATGCCACGGCCATCATGAGAATTACGGCCAGGGAGCCGTGTGGCAAAGGGTCACGGGCTACCCGCATCAGGGCAAAGGTTGCCCATGCCGGGGCTAGGCCGCTCACCACCCACGCCACAGCTTTTATCAGCAACGGCAAGACCCTGAGCAATAGAAAGGCTGCAGCAAGCAGCACCAGCACCGGCCCCATGAGCAAGCTTGGGTCCACGTCCATCTCCCGCCTATTCAGCAGGTCCCCTCTTATGAATCCTTCCCCATCCTCAATCTGCCACCACAAGAGGCCCAAAACCGCCAGCACCAGCAGGTCAACGTAGTACCTCTGCAAGAAAGGCACGGTGGGCGGCCTGGCTCTCTCTCTCAGGAACTCCACTATGCCCAGCCGGGCAAGGCCAAACCCGGAAGCCATCAGAACCAACAAGCTCAGAAAACCTCCAATAGCACCCATGATGAACATATCCGCCGAAAGCCCGACGGATATGGGGTTGCCTTCTCCTACCGGATTTATGGTCCCAAGCAGCAAGTGATGCACTATTGACAGCGCCAGGAATGGCCCCACCGCCACGGCCAGAAGGACTATCACCCCTTCTCCAAAAGCCATGAGACCGCCCACTTGAAACATGCTGGCTCCACGGCTTCTCAACAGGCTCGCCTCATCGCTGCGGGTGCGGGACAACAGCCCCATGACTAGGACCAGGAAATAGAGGATTACACTTACTACCAGCGATATGAACAGATATAGGGGCACTCTGGCGTGGGTCAGGTCGGTCTGGAACTCTGTGAGGGTCCTTTCCAGGCGGCTCAGCACCAGGGAGCGGGAGAATCGCTTATTCAAGTCTGTCTCCAGCCCCACAATGGCGTTCTTGGTAGGCTCCACTTGGGAGGCGGTCAGCAAACCGGTGTCCAAGTAAAGGAACCAAGTATAGTCGCCTACCAGGGTTGGGTATCGCGCTCCGAGTCCGTTGAGAAAGGTATCCTCGGGGATGTAAATGGGAACCGTAATCCTCTCGCCATCCGGCACCTCCGGGTCCGGAGTGACGACTGTGTTGAAGTAGACGGCGGATGAGTGCATCCAGTACTCTTCCCCGGTATCCAAGGGTTCCGCCACTCCCACTACCGTGAGGGCAATCCGCTCCGAGGGGGTTTCTCTGAATGGGATGAGGTATACCTCGGAGCCTATGTCAAGTCCCATTGCCAACGCCGTCTGCCTCCCCAGCACCACCTCCATGTCCAGACCTTTGTCGTGGAGCACCGGAGCAGCCCGGGGCCAGCTACCTTCTATTATTCTAGAGTGTTTCTCGAAGTCGGTGAAGAAGAAGGGTTGTCCAACAGGGGCGTTCTGCGGTGGAGGTTGCCCGTCCAGAACGTATACCATAGGCAGGTTGGGCTGGGCTTTGCCGAGACGCTGGGTATCCCTCGTTATGTAACCCAGACGCGACTCGTTGATTTCCCCCACGGCAGAACTCAGCCTCCGATAATCGGAGGGGCCCAGGGGCCTGTTCTGTACGACTATCATGGGGTTCAGGGATGTTTTAGAGTTGATGGCTATCGTGTGGCGAATCCCTCCTTCAGCCAGGGCGCGGGAGTAGATGGCCCCGACAGCCATCAGGGTAACGGCAGCCAGCACACCAAAGGAGATAATGGCCAGAAGTGCCCACGACGAGCGGAGACGTCGCGGGAGAAGCCAGAGGAGTACCTTGAACCAGTGCATTACATCTGATTGTACATTGTTTTGATGCGTAGGGGATAGTGCCACCTACCTACACACCGGGACCTTTTCAAAGTCGCCCAACTCCGTGAAGGGTGTACACTACTTTGATGCAAAGATGTTAGCTCTCAAATGATTCGGTACGGCAATCTCCCCAATACGACCTACTAAAGCGGGAGATAGATATAGAGATTCAACGGTGTCGACATTACGTCCCAGAAGAGTGGCCTGAGATGACCTTCCAACATTGAATTCGAGGCGCACTAAACCAAGAAATTCCGGTAAATTCTTTCCAAACACCTTTTCCCCAGTTCGTCCATCATAGCTAACAATATATGAAGCGCTTCTGGCGTTAAGTGAGCAGAGCGTTTCGACAAACTTATCAACATTAAAGGAAAGACTGTTCTTATATCTTCTGTCCCTTCCCTCACAAATACCCTGGTATGGGGGGTCCATGTAAATTATGTCTGACGACGTTGCATCCGCAAGTATATCCCTATAATCAGCACAGGCCAGATTAGTTTTCCCATTCAGCAGGTGTGATGCTCCCAAAATACGGGTTCTCATAGTAGCCGGCTTGGCGCCTTTCCTTCTGTTATCCGGGCTCTGATTGAACTCTCCATTGGGGTTGTATCTGACTGAGGCTTTTACACATCGGGCGAGCAAGTAAAGGAAATAATCAGGGCGTTGCGCCCGATTGAACTTGGCCCGAACAAGATCATAAAATGTTCCTGTCCTTGCTGAGCCTGCCAGAGCTCTTTATAGGCGTCTGCGATAGCTTGTGGCCTATGTATAATCTCGTACCAGAGATTGATAAGAGCCTGATTAGTATCACTGAGAAGGAATTCCTTCACCTTTCTATGGTAGGCGGCAGCTAATGTCACTGCTGCTGAACCTGAGAACGGTTCAATCAACCTGTCAGCATCTCTTGGAAAATACGCTATGATATCAGGCGCAAGGGAGCGTTTGCTACCTTGATAAGGCATAGGATGGGGGACACCAATGGTGCTTTGACCTCTCATTCTCTAGGCCACCTTATGTAGAGCAGCTTAATCAAGGATTCACTATTCAGCTTGGCTAGAATGGTACTTTGCTCCCATGATGTTGTCAACGCAAGGGTTAGCGTGTATGCTGAAGGACGGTACCACCCAGTATCAAAAGCTATCTTAGGAGGCCTAGATGCTCGAACAGTTCCATGTCAAAGAAGAAGATGCCGTCCGCGTTAAGGAGAGCGATCTGCGGACTACCGTTACTAACATATTCGAGAAAATGAACGTTACCACAGAGGACGCCCGGCTGGCCGCCGATGCGCTGGTAACCGCCGACCTCAGGGGTGTAGAGAGCCACGGTGTGTCCAACATGCTCCGCGCCTACGTGGCGGGCTACAACAGTGGAGAGATTAACCCCAGTCCCAACTGGCGGATAGTCCGGCAGACCGCAGCAACCGCCAACATAGACTCCGACGGAGGTCTGGGAATTATCATAGGCCCCAAGTCTATGGAAATAGCTATCGAGAAGGCCCGAAATGTCGGAGTAGGCATGGTTACCATATCAAACGGTCGCCACATGGGGATGGCATCCTACCACGCTATGATGGCCCTCAAGCACGATATGATCGGTATTTCCATGACGGGCTGTCCGCCCTCAGTCCTGCCTACCTTTGGGGCAGAGACCAGGGTGGGCACGAATCCCATCGCCGTGGCCGCCCCCGCCCTTGAGGAGCCTCCCTTTGTCTACGACGCCGCTACCAGCGTCGTGGCCGGCAACAAGATTGGCCTTGCCAGCCGTCTGGGCGTAGACCTTGCCCCTGGTTGGGTGGCCGACGAAGATGGTACTCCTCTCATGGACCCCGTTCCAATCCCAGCCGGATGGACACCAGGGATGCCCCGGAACAATCCCCTACTTCCACTGGGGAGTACACGTGAGTCCGGCTCTCACAAGGGCTACGGCCTCGCCTGTGTCGTGGACATACTCAGCGGAATACTATCCGGCACCGGCTTCGGAATGGTCCCAGGACGCCCCAATTTCAGCCACTTTGTAGGCGCCTATAGTATCGAAGCCTTCACCGAGGTGGACACGTTCAAGTCGCTGATGGATGATTTCCTCCGCTCTCTCAGAGACACTCCTCCTGCTCCCGGCCATGATCGAGTCATGTACGCAGGCTTGCCGGAAGCGGAGACAGTGCAGGACCGCAGCGTGAACGGCATCCCACTGCACAAAGAGGTTGTCCAGTGGTTTCAGGACATCTGCAATGAAATGTCCATCCCTTACATCCTTTCCTGAGTGAGGGTGCGATCCGGAGGGGCTTCATGGACTCTCGAAAATACGACGTGGCAATCATAGGTGGCGGCATAATAGGCCTGTCCACCGCATTGCGGCTCACCCAGCGATACCCCCGGTGTCGGGTTGTTGTGGTTGAAAAGGAGAAGGAGTTGGCCGTACACCAGACCGGCCACAACAGTGGAGTGATTCATTCGGGCATTTACTACAGGCCGGGGTCTCAGAAAGCCCAGTTCTGTGTGGGCGGCGTAGGTTCCCTCATCCGGTTCTGCCAAGCTAATGATATTGAGTACGAGCGGTGCGGGAAGGTGATCGTAGCTACTGACGAGTCAGAGCTAGGCCGCCTGGAAGACCTCCACCAAAGGGGGACCGCCAACGGGGTCGAAGGTCTTGAGATAATAGGTCCGGAGAGACTGAAAGAGATTGAGCCCCACACAACGGGTATCAAGGCCCTCTATGCTCCCGGGACGGGGATAGTTGACTACAAGAAGGTCGCCAACGGATATGCAGATAATATACGTGCCAATGAAGGAGAAATTCTTACCGATAGCGAAGTCAGGAGTATCCGTAGGTCTGGCGGCTCCATATACCTGGAGACGACCCAGGGAAGCCTGGAGTCGAAATATTTGATAAACTGCGCCGGTCTCTACGCCGACAAGGTCGCACGGATGATGGGAGTCTCTCCGGAAGTGAGAATCATACCCTTCAGGGGAGAGTATTATACCCTGAACCCCCAGAGTCGCCACCTGGTAAAAGCGTTAATCTATCCGGTGCCAAACCCCAGGTTCCCGTTCCTTGGTGTCCACTTCACAAGGAACGCTCATGGAGAGGTGGAAGCGGGACCCAACGCTGTGTTGGCTCTTGCCCGCGAGGGGTACAGGAAGACCGACTTCAACGCAGCGGAGACCCTGGGCACACTGGGCTACTCGGGCTTCTGGTCTATGACTATGAAACACTGGAAGACCGGGGTCGGAGAGATGCATCGTTCGTTTATGAAAAGTGTCTTTCTCCACGATCTCCGGAGGCTCCTCCCAGAGATTGAAGATAGGGACCTGGTCCCGGGTGGGTCCGGGGTGCGTGCCCAAGCCGTAGACAAGAAGGGTAGGCTCCTGGACGATTTCAGCATCCAGGAGACCGACGGCGCTATACACGTCCTGAATGCCCCATCTCCTGGGGCAACCTCTTCCCTCTCCATCGGAGAGCATATCGTTGGCCTTGCTGCCAGGTCTTTCGACCTGGGAAATTCTCCAGCCTGAGTATAAGTGGGAGACTTACCAAGCAGGCTAATCTTGCCGGGTATGCCATCCAAGCTACCCCTACGCCCTGGATCGGGGGCCAATGGGCCTCTATGGTTTCCCACGGGAAGCAACCGGACCACGTCATAGGCTCCCATCAGGGAGGTCCGGTTCCCTGCCTTGCCAGGGCCAGGCCCCAAACAGACTCGGCTCCTCCCGCCTTGAGGACCGCGGCGCAGGCCGAGACGGTGCTCCCCGTAGTCACGACGTCGTCCACCACAATGAACCTCTGCCCCTGAGCATTGCCCACACAAGCAAAGCACCCCTCCACATTTTGCATCCGGTCTTCCCATGACAGGGAGACCTGGGGAGGTGTGTTTCTAGTACGCACTATGAGGGCTTCCAGCACGGGGAGGCACATTCTTTCGCCTACCTCTTTTGCCAGTAGCTCCGATTGATTATAACCCCTATCCCGGAGGCGTCTCTTGTGGAGGGGCACGGGAACCAGAACATCTCCAAGCATGGTAATTGACTCCATATACCGGGCCAGGAGCTGTCCGAGGGTGGGGGCCGCTGCCCTGAGATTCCGGTACTTCAGACTGTGGATAGCCTCTCGTATGGCCCCCTCCATGAGGAAAGGTGCTCGAATGCCATCTATGGCAGGAAGTTTGGTGGCGCACACCCTGCACAGGCCACCGGAGGGGACCGGCTGTGCGCATATCTCACAGTAGGGATGCTTCAGACGGGACAGGCCGGATTCACAAACAGGGCACAGGAAGCTCCCGTACTTACCACATCCAACACACTGGGGAGGGAACAGCACGTCCAGGGCAGATAGTCCGAGACGGACCAAAGGGTTCTTCATACCTCTACGACAAGAACGGCACCACAGCCGAGACGAAGGCCTCCGGGTCCTCAATCTGGGGCAGGTGCCCCAGACCCGGCAGCACCACCTTGGAGGCATTGGGTATGTTGTTGCAAAGCAGGTCCTCACCGTCCCTCAGGCGATCGTGCTCCCCATAGAGGACCAGAGTCGCCGATGCCTTGACGTGGGGTAACCGGGACATGATGTCGTACCACGCCAGGGACTCCATGGTCTTGCGTACCCACACGCCGGCCTGTGCTCGTAGCTCGTTGGTCTTCTCCACCCACTCGGGCCTGGGGTTCACAAAGGTTGTGGCGGCCTTTACCTCCTCCAGGGTGCGTGGTATGGGCATATCGTTCTCGTCGTAGCCGGCCGCGCCTTCCTTGATACGCTGAGACGCAGTGCGAGGGTCCCACACGGGAGCGCCCACCAGGACCAGCCGGTCCACTCTATCGGGGTACGAAGCGGCCAGCTCCGTCGCCAGGACCGCCCCCACCGAGTTCCCTACAATGTGTGCCCTATGGATGTTCATAACCTGCATGGCGTGGTCCATAGACCGCGCCCAGTCAGGCATGGAAAAGTCCTCGCCGGGTGCGTCCGACCGGCCATGTCCCAACATGTCGAAAGCGTAGCAGGTAAATTGCTGGCCCAGGGACTCCATCACAGTGTGCCATGCCCAGTCGGAGGTGCCCATTGGGTGGAGAAGGACTATAGCATGGCCACTGCCGGATTTCACAAAATGAATTCGGCCCTCGGGAGTCGGGACGAGTTCTTCAAGGTCTCGTTGTACAAGCATGGAGCCTCCTTTACTCAGAACATAAGTTTCTGCACAGTGCCTTGCCTGTCATATTACTAACCGCCTGCCGGCAAGTCAAGCGTGGTGCGGTCTTGACATCTACTCGCATAGGGCTATAATCAGGCCAGATTGCCGGAAAGGAGTAATCAGGATGCCGGATACAGTGCTTACCTCATGGGTCCACGGGACCAGTATGCAAACGGAATACCCAAACCGCCTCACGTCGGTCCGGCATATCGGCCCATTTGTTCGGGTCGAAGGCTCCGCGGGGCAGAATACCTGGGTTCATTTCCCGGTTCCAACTCCCGCCGTAGCCGGCGACAGTAAGCTACGGGCCGGCGCAGTACTGCTCAACTTCAGGACCAGGTCAGACCAGGCCTGGGTGCATGAGGTTGTCCTTTACGATGGCGCCACAACGATAGCAGCATACAGAGACCTCCACCTGAGTGGAGACCATACGTCGGACCGGTTCGACGTTCACGATCGCCCCGAAGTGCAATCCGCTCTGAATATCACCGTCGGTATACAGTTTGGCACTGATTTCCCCAACATTCAGTCCACGTGGATGGAGTTTATCGCTGCCGGATGCGAGCTAATCCAATAGGGCTGGCTTCGCCAAGGCCATGGCGGTCTCATAGCTTTGTCCTATATTCAGACCCACTCCCGGACCCACTCCGTTGACCCTTCAGCGAGATTGTGACCCCTGGGTGAGCCACAACACTCGACATCATCGCAATCGCAATATTGTTTATCAAACAATATCTCTTGACAGTATACTAAGCAAGGGTTCAAGATAGATATAGACATATTCGGTGCAAAAAAGAGGCGCTAAAGGCGTCTCTCGTCTCGCCAGGGATAATTCGGCCTGCGAGACAAGAGCCATGTGAAAATCCGGACGACGTGGCGGCACCGCACAGAAAGGGTATTTGTTAATCCGGGTTAGAACAGCTTACACAAGGAGTCTAGATCAAATGGGGAGACACCAGAAGAGGCCCTTACGGGGGCTTGATGAGTCGGAAAAGACCGAGTTGAAGAGGATTGCAGCATCCGAGATGGAGCGAGTCGAACGCATTCGCAGGGCACGGGCTCTCCTGGCAGTGGACGAAGGACAATCTTTTACTCAAGCCGCCCGTTCGGCACGTATGCGTAGCAGTAGTGGAGTAGCGGCCATAGTGCAGCGCTTTCACGAAAGAGGGCTAAGGGCTTTGGACACAACGCCCGGAGCCGGCAGGCACTCCATCTATAACGCCTCTGAAAAAGAGCTTATCCTGGCAGAGGTGGAACAAGAGATGAAAAGGACGCCATTCTGGTCGCTGTCGAGTTTACAGCAGGCACTGCGGCAGGCATCCAATGGGGCCCCTAAAGTTAGCGCCAAGACCATCGGGCAAGTGCTACGTGACGCAGGCTACATCTGGCACCCTGCACGCCACGTCTGGCTCAGAGATGCCGAAGCCACCCAGGAGCGGGAGGGAGGTAGGGTAGCATAGGCATAGCTATAGGCGGCAAAAGCCTGGTGAGAAACCGTATCAGAAGCCCCTATCCTCGTGCCGTGCGTGGTGATAGGGTGGGGACCCGTGTACGGCGGCTATGCTGAAGCTTGGTCTGAGCCAGCGTATGCGCTCAATGGGCATACAATGGCATTACGCATGGCTCATCGTGGTGATAGCCACCGTCCTTCAGGTCACCACCAACTTCATCAGCCAAGCTTTTGCCATTCTTCTGGTCAAGCTACAGGAAGACTTCGGGTGGACCCTGACTGCCATAACCCTGGCCTATTTTTTGCGAAGCATGACCGGTGCCTTGCTGTCACCCCTCGCCGGATGGATAGGAGACAGGTACGGGGCACGAAGGGCCTTGCTGGTGGGAGCAACCCTGTATGTAGCGGGTATGCTCCTTCTGAGCAGCATAGAACAGACGTGGCAGCTGTACATCTACTACAGCTTCATACTGGGCGTGGCTCAGGCTATGTTCATGGTGAACATACCAACCACCGTGGCCTCCTGGTTCGAGAGACGCCTCGGCATTGCAGTTGGCCTCCAGCAGTCCGCCGGAGGGATGGGCGCCTCGGTCATGGCTACGGCTTTGGCCTATATCCTTGTCAGGGTGGAATGGCAGACGGCCTTCTGGGCCATCGCCGCCGTGGGAGGGACCATCGTCTTCTCACTGTTGGCCCAGTTCCACGGCCAGCCTGCCGACAAAGGTATGAGACCCTATGGTGCATCCGAAGATGACCCTCACCCCACGTCTAAAGACGACCCCTCCGTGACCAAGCTACGAAGCCGGACGTTCATGCAACATGCGCGTAGAACCAGGGCGTTCTGGAACCTCATCGTCATCCATCACCTGGGATGCATAGGCCATTCCATCGTCATGGTTGGGGTGGTATTCTTCGCTCACAACAGCCACGGCATGTCGCTGGAGGCAGCGGCATTGATTGTCAGCATCTACTCCTTCTTCAGCATCGCCAGCCGGTTCGCCACTCCCGTTCTGGCAGACCGGTGGGGGGCCAAGGGAATCATGGCCCTAGCCTACTTCATCCAGGGGATCACGGTAGCGCTTCTCTTCTGGACCCACGACCCCTGGCAGTTCTACCTGTTCGCCGCCATGTTTGGGATAGGGCTTGGAGGAGAGATGTCCGCCTTTCTGGTCATCAACCGCCAGTACTACGGCATGGGGCCTGTCAGGACTATCTTTGGTTTCCAAAGCCTGGGCGCCGGCCTGGGCATGGCATTGGGGGGACTGATGGGGAGCGTAATCTTCGACGTTTTCGGGTCTTATAACATTGCCTGGGGTATCTCCATCGCCGCCAGCCTGGGAGGGGCGGCCTGTATCCTTATCCTGGAGTCCACCTCCCGCATCCTGATTAGCGGATGGGAGGAGTCATTACCCCCTGAGGCCCGGTCGTCATCAACACTGGCGTGAGGTGAGGAAGAACTACCCCTATCACAACTATCCCCGGTAAGAGAGTCAGGAGCAGGCCCTCTACCCGGGGGATTGATCTTCCCCGTTGCGTTTCTGCTGTCCCTTGAGGAACTCCTCCAGCTCCCTGACCACGTCATCCGCCTTGGGCATATCCCCCGGGACCAAGGTTGCGGTCTCATCATAGCTCTGCTCCAGCTTTTGCACGTAAGCGCCAATCTGCGCGTCCTTGCTCACTGCCCTTTCCACTTCCTTGTCGAAAGTTGTGGCGGCGGATTGCAGCTCATCGAGAGTTATCTTGAACCCCAGCATACGGGAAAGATGGCTGATTAGAGCATAGCTCACCCTATAGTTCGGGGCTGCCTGAAGGTAATGGGGTGTGTGCCCCCATATAGTGGCGTAGTTCATCCCACTGGCAGTACATGCTTCCATTATCGCCGAGGTTATACCTGTAGGTCCCTGGTAGTTGGAAGGGCCGATGTTCTGTCCTTCAAGAGTCTTCTTGAAGGACAGAAGGTTGGAAGAGCCACTGATACGCACGTCCCTGGTGTGGGGTACGGCATCCAGCAGAGAGCCTATGTGTACGACAGTTTTTACTCCCCAAGTTTCTACCTTATCTATAATAGTGCGGGAGAAGGTCTTCCATTTCAAATTAGGCTCAACGCCAAGGAAAAACATCAAGTTCTGAGAAGGCTCCTCCGAAGTGCAATAAAAAAGCTCATTTGCGGGCCATTTCGCCACTCGCAGGCCCTCCCTGTTAATACTGGTCTGTGGCCGGACCTGGGTGAAATCGTAGAATTCTTCGGGGTCCAACTCGGCGAACTTCTTTGCCGAGAACCTCCTGAGCAGGTAGCGAATAGCACTGCTGGCGCCGTCTCCGGCATCGGGCCAGCCTTTGAAGGCCATTACCAGGTGGCTGGTTTTAGCCGGTGGAGCCTCGTGAATCGTCAAATATTCCATTTGGGGACTTCGCTTTCTTCAATGATGTACCGGGTTTGCGCTGTGTGAGCATCGGTAGATTGTACGTCCGCAACAGAGCGATTATACACCTTTTTCAGGGAACGTGAGTCTCAGCAGGATATTAGCTACCTGTCCCATTGGGGACATCCTGCACCAAACTTGCACCAAGGATTTTGTCTATATGGTCAAGCGCCCACTTGTGCGCGTCCGGGTTGAAGGTGGCGACACAATCGGTAGGAACCTCTACGAGATAATCCCTGTTGCGAGCGTCCGCGACAGTGTGCAGGACACAGATGTCGGTGCATACTCCGCATACAATCACCACCTCCGGATTGAGGGCCTTTAGCTCGCTCTCCAGGTTGGTGTTGAAAAACCCACTGTAGCGGTTTTTAGGTACGACGTTGTGCTCTGTCACGAAATTGCTCAGCTCCGGTATCACCTCCGTTTCTTCAGAGCCCTTCACGCAGTGCCGGGGGAACATCCGGAACTCCAGGTCATCGGATTCGTGATTATCGCAGATAAAGAAAATACCGGAGCCGGCCTTCAACTCGCGCTCCAGCATCATCTTGACATTGGGGATAATATCCCGGCAGTCGTCCCCACAGTAGAGGTTGTGGCCCGACTCCAAGAATCCCTTCAGCATGTCTACCACCAATACGACATTGGACATACGCCACCTCCACTCTATCTCTAAGACTAATTTATAACCGGGTGGGGCCGAATTCAAGAGGCGGTGAGATTCGATCTAAAGTATGTCTACTTTCACAGGAATCTGCTAACATAGCAGTAGGAACCAATTAAATACTAGCTGATGGAACTGCCATATCCGGCGAGTGCAGATTGACATGGGATATGGCTCTGAGTATACTCAAGCCTGCTAGGGATAACTAATTTTTCGTTCGTATAATCTAAATAGCGACTAATAGAGCCGTCATTATGCCATTTCCTGAAAGCGATCGTGAGGTCTATGAGCGCAACCCTTTGAAGGAAGTAATATGTCAGTTGCGTTTCCCGACCATTCTTCAAGTCACAGCAGAACCTCCCGCTCAATTTCAGAACTCTATCCGAAGCAGTTATCCCCTGTATAGTGAGGAAAACGCGGCATCCGGCCTTCCAAAAGAGGTGGCCGGTATTATAGCTGGGTTGGCATTACCAAATGGCCTGCCACAGCCAACACATAAGTTCTTGACAGATGATGAAAGTAGACTAATCTCGCTTAGTCAGGATTCCATTGCTGTCTCGGAGAAAAAGTATCAAAGGTGGCAATGCTTCCGAGAAGAGACTGAACTTGCTGAAAGTGCCTTTCGTAACATCTACCATCCATCTTTCTATTCGCGGATAGGTTTAAGGTATCGGGATATACTGGACAGAGAAGAGTTGGGGCTTAAAGGATGTCCATGGGCCGAGTTACTGAACCTGTCTTTCATTGGTGAGCTTGGTGCTCTGGATATTTCTGATGAAATCAAGGAAATCCGTACTCAATCACTTGTATCATTACCGGACGTTCATAACGGGTTTGTAAGTATACAACATGGCCTCACTCGGACATCTGATAATGGAAGAGAGGTCTATGTAATTGACGCGGACTTTTACACTCAGGAGAGGAGTGAGCTAGACCATGCTTTCAAAATCCTCGACGCATTCAACAAGTGGGCAGGAAGACTATTCAGGTGGGCTATTACTGGAACGTTACGAAACGCTCTCGGACCCACTAAGATACAGTGAATTCCCGGAATTTGCCCAGCCGTTGCGTACAAATTTCTATGCAACAGTCAGCTCGCCTAATCAACGGCGCTCTTGGTTAATGGAAGGCAATGACGATATCGCTCTAAGGAAGGTCATAGGCTGCTTGATGATACTTATGATGCCGGAAGAAGGCTTAAACGAGACCCTCATTTCGCTCAAGGACATGCTAGAGTTCTACATGGAGGTGCCGAAACTGAGCCTCCCTCCGGAACATCCAACTCATCGAGTGGTGGGGAATGTAGTCAGTTCTATGAGGCGTCCTGATTTGGCAATCTCCGAGTAAAACGGGCCGAGTTGAGTTGTGCCATTGGAGTATCTTAATCCACAGACTTCTAGTGTGCTAAGACAAGGAGAGATCATCTCTGATGTCTATGAACTCCAACCTCAGCACCCCCCGATTCAGATAGCAGATGAATCAAATGTAACTGTTCAGCCTATATACCATCCACGTCTCATCGTGATAACGGCCGACTGTGACCTGCTCTGGGACTACGAGGCGCGAATCAAGATTCAGAAAGAACAGCAATCAATAAACATTGAAATGCGCATGAATCCCAGTATCCTGCCCCATATTCTGTTGAGTGAACTGTATGAACAAGGTGAATTGAGGGGACGTGTCACAGGTAGCGATATATGGAAACGGATTAGGCAAAATCAAGATGAGAGATACCACCATATTCCTGCTGCTGCCGTTGGAAACCCTCAAGTCAGTGAGCTTCCAGACCTGTACCTGGATTTCAAGAAGGTCTTCTCATTGCCGGCAAATCATCTATATGAGGCTTTGGATAGCTCACTGATAGGTCGCGTCGCTGTTATGCCCCCAATTCATCTCCAAGATTTGATGCACCGCCTTTACAGCTTTTTAGGGCGAGTCGGTGTCCCTGAATAAGCGCACGATCAAGGTTGTTGATTTTGAGAGTGTCCACTGAGCGGTAGAACCGCCCCCTTGAATAGGTTATAATGGTGGCTGTCCTGCTCCATACATTACATTTGGGAGCAGCCAGAATATACTGAGCCAGAATATACTGAGAAGGAGGTATAGCGATGGCAGGAGATGTGAGCCAGGCTGCGCCTGACTTCACCTTGTATGATTCCACTAACCAGCAGCGCAAGTTGAGCGAGTTTAAGGGCAAAAATGTGGTCTTGGCTTTCTTTCCGGGAGTTTTTACCGGTGTATGCACTACGGAGATGTGTACCTTTAGAGACCAGTCGGACCAGCTTAATTCCCTGAACGCTCAGGTCCTGGGAATCAGTGTAGACTCGCCTTTCTCTCAGAAGGCATGGGCCGAGCAGAACAATCTGAACTTCCCCATTCTGAGCGATTACAACCGGCAGGTGGTGAACCTGTACGGCGTTGCCTTTCAGAACCTGGCAGGCATGGAAGGGTACGTTGCCGCTAACCGCGCCGTGTTTGTGTTGGACAAGGACGGCATAGTACGCTACAAATGGGAGGCTCCCAGCCCGGTCGTAGAGCCCAACTACGACGAGATCAGCCAGGCCCTGAGCCGGTTGTCTTGATGGCATTCCCGGAGGGTCGCCCATTTCCTCTGATTCTTCGGTCCCATAAGATTTGCGACAAGGAGGTATAACTATGGCGGCAGAAATAGGGCAACCGGCACCTGATTTTAGCCTTCCCGCCTACCCGGGCGACCGGGTCAGCTTGAGCCAGTATAAGGGAGAGAAAATCATAGTCCTCTCCTTTCACGTCTTTGATTTTACAGGTGGTTGAACCAACCAGGTCTCCTCGTTCCGGCAGTATAATGCCCAGTTCGAGGAGAAGGGTGCCCAGGTGCTGGGCATAAGCTGCGATAGTCAACACGCTCACCGGACATATTCAAACAGCTTGGGCAACATCCCCTATCCACTGGTGTCTGATTTCCATCCTCATGGTGAGTTGGCAAAGTCCTACGATTTATGGAATGAGGACCGCGGCACCAGCAACCGTGCGGTGCTTATCGTGGACAAGCAGGGCATCATCCGGTACAGGCATGAATACGCGCCGCCCACTCTGCCCAACCCGGCAGACATCCTGGCCGAGGTGGAGAAGCTAGGCTAGGGGCTATCCATAACACATCATACAACAGGCCCGCCGCAACGGGTGTTCCCGCCGGTGGGCCTGTTCCGCACATCCACTCCCATCATAACCTTCCCACGTCGAGATGGGGGGACTCTTTCTCTCCCTCTTGATGGGGGTTTAGATGCCTGCTCAAGGACCGGTAAGGCCCCTCCTTTCTTTCCCTGGGCGTATGGGGAGGTATCTTCGGGGGCCGCTGACCCTAGACAGGGTGATATGATAATGTCACAGGGTATAGGTGACGTGTGGCATCTACGAATGCTTCGCCGGAGTCAGTCGTATAGTGATTGAGGAAACGAAAACCCCCAGAGGCAGGTTTCAGGAAGGCGACTTGGCGCTTCTCATTGACCGCAAGGGGCGCAGGTATCTCCTGACCCTGAGCACAGAAAGCACCTTTCATACCCACGTGGGTACTTTGCCCCACAAAGAGATAATCGGACAGGAACAAGGAGGATGGGTGCATACCAGCCGAGGCCAGAGCCTCCTCGCCATCAAGCCGACTCTGGGGGACTACGTGCTCGCAATGCCCAGGGGGAGTCAGGTTATCTACCCAAAGGACCTGGGGAATATCCTCATGCTGGCCGATATTTTTCCAGGAGCAACGGTGGTGGAAGCCGGGCTGGGTTCGGGCGCCCTGACCTCGGCTCTGCTGAGGGCCGTAGGCGAGACGGGCAGGGTCATAACCTATGAGGTGCGGGACGACATGGTGGCGAGGGCCATGAGGAATATAAGCGTACTTGCACCCAATCCTTGCAGCCATACGCTGAAGATGGGAGACATATACGAGGGCTTCCATGAGCAGGACGTGGACAGAATAGTCCTGGACGTGCCCGAGCCCTGGCACGTGGTCCCCCAGGCAGCGGAGGCGCTTACGATGGGGGGGATTTTTCTCAGCTTCCTGCCCACCATACTCCAGGTCCACCGGCTTGCGCAGGCCCTTACGTCCGATTCCCGCTTTCAGCTAATCGAGACGGTGGAAGTGCTGCTAAGGCCCTGGAGCGTGACCCAGCGCAGCGTGCGGCCCGCCCATCGCATGGTAGCCCATACCGGGTTTATCACCACCGCCCGAAGGTGTGTACCCAAAGCCGGAGCTACCCTGGAAACTATAGATGAAGGCGCCCCCGAAGGACCTGAACAGGAGTCACAGGATGGATAGAGAGAGCACCATGAATCTGCTCCAGGAGTTTGTCAAGACCGACGTGCTCATGAAGCACCTCCTGGCTGTTGAGGCGGCCATGCGGGCCTATGCCCGCAAGTACGACCAAGACGAAGAGGAGTGGGGCATCGCAGGTCTGCTCCACGACTTCGACTGGGAGGTAGTCCCAACCCCGGAGGAGCATCCTATGTATGGAGCCAACATATTGAGGGAGCGGGGTTACCCGGAACACATTGTCCGGGCCGTACTCACCCACGGTGACCACACCGGTATCCTGAGGGAGAGTCTGATGGAGCACACTGTGTTCGCCGTGGATGAGCTTTCCGGATTCATAAGGGCGGTCACCCTGGTAAGGCCCAACAAAAGCCTGGACGAAGTAACGCCCAGGTCGGTTATGAGAAAGATGAAGGACAAGGGCTTTGCTAAAGACGTTAAACGTGAGGACATTACCAAAGGGGCCGAGGAGTTGAACCTGGCCTTGGACGAGCACATAACTTTTGTTATCGAAAGTCTGAAGCCGGTGGCGAAAGAGTTGGGACTAAATACTGAGGCTATCTAGGAGCTTTGGGGCTTCGCTGGCCCGTTTGACAATATCTTAGCAAAGCTTATCACGCAATTGCCTGCTATATTGTTTGTGGAAACCGGCAGGTAGGGTAAATTTGTACCGTGAGGTGGTATATGCGAAGAAGGGATGACCTATTCTCCGGGGAAGCGAGTAAGGGAGTATGGAGCTTGGGCTCGCTAACCGCCGGGGCAATAGTAGTAGGGATCGTGTTCGCGTTTGCCGGGCCCTTTATTACGGTCCTAGCCGTTGTGGCTTCCATCGTATATGGCACGACGTTTATGTTAGGCTTCTTGACGCCCAAGAAAGAACGGAAAAAGTTCTGGGAATAGGGTTGGCAAAAAGCTATGGAATTCAACTTGTGGGATGGGCTTCAGGACAATAGCTCTTCCCACTCGAAATTCAGATGGGGGTAGCGGCCTTCGAGTAGTGGCACGTGGAGTAGCGTCAGCAGGGGCAAGGGCAGCCTATCCAACATCTCCCCAGGCTCCCGGGAAGGCTCAAACCCCCATAACGAGGGGCTTTCCACACCCTTGCCCTGGGCCAGAACTTTGAACTTACCCAAGCCTCCGGGCCTGGCAATGTCCAGCATACCGAGCCGGTTGGCCTCCACCTCTCGCTGCCTCAGACCTGAAGCCCGCAGACAGGCCATGAACTGCCGCAGACCAAGACTATGGAGAAATTCTCTCTGGGTGTTAAAGCCCAGAGGCTCCAGGCCGTGGCTCCTTCCGACTTCCACCATTGAGGTGAAATCTACCTGCGCAGTTATATCCTGCCTGCCAATGCGTAGGTAGGGGTCGTCAGTCTGGGTGTGCCTGTAGAAGCAGGTGAGGGTGCCGCGTCTGCGACTGGGCGAATATAGCTCAGTCGCAGGATGACCGTAGTCTACCGTGAGAAGGAAACCACGCTCCAGGGCGGAGGACACCTCCTCCATCCACGGCTGAATAGCCAGGTTTATCTCCGCGCTGAAGCCCTCCGCCAGAGAGATTCCCAGGGAGTCCAAGCGCTCCTCCAGCGCCGGGGTAGAGGGGGAGTCCGGCACCTCTACCAGTTTTCCGTCCTCCAGGGTAACGAAGATTTCTTTCAGTCCGCCGCCATCCATCGCCACCCTATGGACCGGAAGGGAATCCACCAGTTCGTTTGAGATAAAACAGCCGTCAGCTACCCCGCGTAAAGGGACGCTCTGGGCGGCAAGGCGTTCCACCTTCCCTCCAGACTCGTTGGGTAGCCGGCTTTCGACACCGGGTGAGGTGTACCTGTCCAGGCACAGGTAGCGCAGGGAATTGGCGAATTCCGGGGAGATATGGGTAGCGTATCCTACGATGTCGTGGCACAGGAGGCCGCTACCTGCCCCCATTTCTACCAGCCGGAATGTCGAGGGACGGTCCAGCAATTGCCACATCTGGAACACCTGCATACAGAGGAGGGCACCGAAGGTCGGATGAGCGCCGGGAGCGGTATAAAAATCTCCTTCTGCCCCTATGTTGTCCGGGTTGCTGTAGTAGCCACCCTCGGGCCAAAAAAGGGCCAACTCCATGAACTCGGCGAAGGTTATCCTGCCTCGCTCCCTTATTCGCCGGACTATCTCCGATTCTATGTCCATGGGCCACTCTCAACGAAACCACGAGGGGGCCATTAGGACCCCCTCAAAGAATTGGCGATTCCAGGCGATTCGCTTCAGCGCATTAGCCGCGCTGCTCAATGGGGACGTATTCCAGGTCCATAGGGCCCTGGTAGTCCAGCAAGGGCCGGAGCAGGATATTATCTCTATACTGCTCGACACACTGAAGGGTCCATCCAGGTATACGACCCAGGGCAAAAATGGGTATGAACAGGTCTGAGGGAATGCCCAACAAATGGTAGATGGAGCCGGCGAAGAAGTCTACGTTCACGAAGATGCCCCTGGACCTGTAGGGAACCATAATCTTCTCTTCCAGGTATCTGAGTATCTGGAACCAGTGGGGCTGGCCCAGCGTCTCACCCAGCTTCTGGGAGCGCTCCCGCAGGTGGCGGGCACGGGGGTCCTCGGCCTTGTACACGCGATGGCCAAAGCCCATGATTCTGCCTCCATTGTCCAGGACTTTCCTAGCGTAGTCCTCGGCGTTCTCCGGCTGGCCTATATCCGTAGCCATCTTCATGACTTCCTCCGCCGCACCACCATGCCAAGGCCCCTTCAGGACACCGATACCCGTGACCACGGCAGAATGCAGGTCGGAGAGGGTCGAGGCCGTCACCCTGGCGCCGAAAGCCGAGGCATTGGAGCTATGCTCGGCATGGAGGATGAAGTCCACGTCCATCAGTTTCTGGGTCTCCAAGTCGGGGTCTGCCCCGGAAATCATGTAGAGAAAGTTGCCAGCGTGGGTCAGGTTAGGATTTGGCAGCACCGGCTCAAGGCCGTTTCTGATACGGTGATGGGCTGCCACAATAGTAGGGGCCTGGGCCGTAAGGCGGACACCTTTGCGGACCGTAGCCTCTTCAGAATTGTCTTCCACTTCCTCATCAAAGCCAGCCAGGGCAGAAACGCCGGTGCGTAGAGCGTCCATGGGGTGGCTGTTCTTTACCAGCCTCAGCACTTGAATCACTTCGTCAGGAACGCCTCTATTAGATCGGAGGATGGCATCGAACTCATCCAACTGCTTCCTTGTGGGTAAGTCCCCGTACAGAAGCAGGTGTATTATCTCTTCGAAAGTGGACTTTTCAGCCAGATCATGGATGTTGTAGCCACGATAGAGCAGCTTCCCTACCTGCCCATCTACAAAGCTGGCTTCTGTGGTGTCAATATAGACATCCCTTAGCCCACGTTTAATCTCTATATCTGCCATAGCCACTCCTCCTTACCAGATGACTGGTTTCCTTACGAAATGCCAGCAGTGCGGGGGTCCACCTGATCTACCGCATAAACCGGTGACACTTGGAGATGGGGCACAAAGATGCCCCTCTATCAACAAGGCTTGTTAACAGGGGAGCGAAGACGGGTATGAACATAAGTTGTTGGTATACAACCGCCGCACCTGTTGGTAGAACTGTTCATCCGGCGGTGAGTTCCAGAGACACACAGCGCCAACACCACCATTGGGATTTTATCATCGGTTCTTAGGAGTGTCAAGCTACGAGAAGGTGCCCAAATCATACCCCCACTATCCATCGAGTCAGCGTTATGGAGTACATGTCAAACCTTCAAATAGTCTTGCATCGAAGCAACCCTTACTTAATAATGTAGGCGTCAGCTAATGTTAAGAATAACCTGTTTAGGGGGGAATCATGCAGTTCGGAGTTGCCGTGAATAACCTGGGTGGCGTTACCCAACCTGACCTTCTGGTCAGCCTGGCCCAGAGAGTAGAGGAGTTGGGGTACGATTCTCTCTGGGTCAGTGACCACGTGGTCATGCCAGTGAAGGTCGAGTCTCGATACCCCTATAACTCCAGGGGGGTGGTCGGCATCAGCTCCGAGGAGGATATACTGGAACCCTTCACCACACTTACTTTTCTGGCATCGGCGACCCGGAGGTTGCGGCTAGGTGTCAGCGTGCTTGTACTTCCCTATCGTCATCCCGTGCTGAACGCCAAAATGCTGGCAACACTGGACGTTCTTTCGGGTGGGAGGACTATCCTGGGCGCAGGTGTGGGGTGGATGAAAGAGGAGTTCGATGCCCTGGATGCCGATTACGAGCATCGTGGGCGGGTCACCGATGAGCATATCAGGATATTCAAGGCCCTCTGTACCCAAGATGAACCCAGCTTCGAGGGCGAATATTATCAGGTGAACGGAATCAGGTTTTTGCCCAAGCCCGTACAGAAGCCTCATCCGCCCGTATGGGTGGGCGGCATCACTCCCAGGGCCATGTACCGGGCCGCAACTCTGGGCGATGGATGGCACGTCGTCAGAATGAGGCCCCATGAGGTCGCACACGGACGAGATGAGGTGCATCGGGTGCGGAGCGAGCATGGTCTCGAATGGGATGGTTTCCAAATATCTATCAGAACCACAGCGGACGTGACAGATGCCCCCCTGGGCGAGGGGCGGACACCACTGACGGGAACCGCACGGCAAATACTGGATGACGTGAAAAGATACGAAGAAGCCGGGGTGGAGCACATAGTCCTGGGACCCAGGGGCAGCAGCTACGAGGAGACAGTACATACTGTGGAGAGATTTGCCGACGATGTGATACCGAAAGTGTGACTATTGCCTGAGTCAGCCCATGTATCACGGTGGGGGGCCGAGACCCCGGCAGGGAGAGGCAAGACTAGATTCCCATGCCCACATAGTCAAAGAGGAAGGTGAAACGACCCATTTTCCCCCTGATGTCGTGGTAGGACTTCTCGGACCTGAGTATCTGACAGCCGGCGTTCCAAGCCCAGTCGGAGTTCTTCATTAGCGTATAAGCCAGCCTGGGAAACCATACCCCTATCCTGGTCAGGGTCCGGGCGATATGTAGCTCCGGCATCAACTCCCGGTCTATGGACTCCTCGTACTGACGGAGGTCTTGGGCGTTTCCCTCAAGGTAATTACAGACGGCGGGAGCCGCCATCTGTGCGCTTCTCAATGCATAGTAGATGCCCTCGCCGGTCCAGAAGTCTATCGTGCCTGCCGCATCACCGATAAGCAGGGCGTTGCCTTTCTGAATGGGCATACCCCGCCTCCTTCTGGGAAGCCTGTGGCCCCTGGTGAGCCGTTGCCGGTAGTCCCCAAGCCGGAGGAAATCGAGGTATCCATCCAACAGGTCACGCATCCTGGAGCTAAACTTCACGAATCCCGCCACTCCGATGGATAGATGGTCCTCTTTGGGGAATACCCACATATACCCGCCCCGGATGGAGCCGAAGTCCAGGCTCGCGGTGGAGGTCCAAGGCTCGAAATACCGGTCCTCCGTATAAACCTCACTCTCCAGACCCACACCTATCTCAGCTTCCCGGAGCAACCCAAGTTGGTGGGCAACTACGCTGTTGGCCCCGTCGGCCCCTACCAAGACCTTGCCGTCAACAGCTTCCTTCTCGCCGAAGATTCGAGGCACGTCATTATCCGCATCTATGCGGTTGACCTTGAATCCGTCCATCAGGCTGGCGCCGGCGGAGACTGCCTTTTCGGTAAGGAAGCTGTCGAACTTTTCCCGCATGGTCATATATGTAAAGGGCTGGGGAAAGCGCTTGACAAAGCCCTCACGCTGCTTGTAGGTTATCCTGGCCTGGCTAATCACCCGCTCCACCACCGGGGCGATGGAGAAATCCAAGAGCCGAACGGCTCTCTCGTTTATCCCACCGCCTCAGGCCTTGTATCGTGGGAGGGCATCACGTTCCAGGATCAGCACGCTGACCCCCTGGCGGGCAAGCTCATAGGCAAGGGTGCTCCCGGCTGGCCCGGCACCCACAATGATCACGTCATATATTTTCTGCAATGTTCTCCACCGATTCTACACGATGCTCCAACTCCGGCAACTAGCCAAAGACCTCTTCCACAACCAGCCCCAGACCGGGAAAGGCTTGAGGGGCGATGCGCCGGCCTTGCCCGACTTGTTGAATATCACTGTACCCTTCCGGGCCTGGGTCACGGTATATTTCGATGCTCCGGCTTGAAATGTCTACCAGCCAGGCTTCAGGGATGCCATACTGGGCATAGAGTGGCATTTTTACTTCCCGGTCGTAGTCCTCCGACGTATCCGCCACCTCCACCAGCAAAATCACGTCAGCAGAATCAGGGTGGGAATCTGAGTAAAAGTCCGGACGGGGGCGAAGCAAGGTCAAGTCCGGTTGGGGTTCCGAGTGTTCCCCAAGCCGGATGGGATTTTGAACACTGATGATAGCGCGACTTCTCAATCCTTCTGATAGAATCCGATTGAGACGGTTCACACAGGCTGCATGGCGGCTACCAATGGGGGCCATCTCCACTATCTCTCCTTCCAGCAACTCTACCCGGTCATCCTCATGAAGAATACCGGCCTGGGCCATCAGGTAATACTCGTTTACGGTAAATCGGCGCCTTATAACTTGGGTAGCCATTCTGCGTCTCCTGTCTCAGCTATGTACTCATTCATGTAATTCCATGTAATTCATGGAATTGAAGGCAGTGGGTGCTCCTCTTCCAGGATATGGAGGAACGCCCTCTGGGCTGGCGAGAGGTGCCTTTTCTTCAGGTAAACCAGAGTCAGCGGTCTTCTACAGCGCCAACCTTCCACTTCCAGCACCTTGAGGAGACCCGCCTTCACTTCGGCCCCAATGCCGAACCTGGATATTACTCCAACCCCAACTCCCGACTGGGCAGCCAGCTTGACCGCCTGGTTGCTCCCCAACTCTATAGCGACTCTGGTTTCTATTCCCAACTGAGCGAAGCACTCTTCCGCCGTTTGCCTGGTGGCGGAACCCCTCTCCCTGATAACAAGACCTTCCTCCATCACGTCGGCCAGGGATAGCCTCTTCCTGTTCGCGATGGGATGACCGGGGTTGACCACCAGCACTATCTCATCTATTACATAAGTGGACATTTCCAGCTCATCGCCACCGTTCTCAGGGCGGTTGCCGATCATGCCCAGGTCAAGCTCCCTCTGGAGAATCTGGGTGACTATGGAGCGAGTGTTGGAAATTTTTAGCTCCACTTCCACGTTAGGGTAATGCTGCCGGAAGCACCCGATAGCCACAGGAAGGATGTACTCGCCAGGGGTAGTGCTGGCTCCCAGGGTCAGATGGCCCGTTTTGATTTCTTGTATATCTTGGATGGCATCCTGCATCTCGGATAGGAGGGAGAAGATACGATGAGCGTAGCTGTAGACCGTCTCACCAATCTCCGTAAGTTGTGGTCCCCCGGGCCGCCTGTGGAACAGCGTTATCCCCAGGGCCTTTTCCAATTCCCGCACCTGGATAGACACGGCGGGCTGGCTTATATCCAGAGTATCGGCGGCCCTGGAGAAGCTTCTGCACCGGGCCACGATGTAGAAGATGCGAAGCTGATGGAAGTTAAACCCGGTATTCGTAGGCCCCTCCAGCGTCCAGTACAATATTCCCTCAAGTCGAGTATATGCCTTCAAAGTCAGGTTGGGAGCATCAGTCCTCAATGTCCAGCTTCAGAAGCCTGGTGAGGTTGCGCGTGGTCACGTTGGCTACCTCCTCCAGGGCAATACCCTTCAACTCCGCCAGCTTCTCCGCCACGTCTTTGGTATGCCGGGGCTCCGTCCAGTTGTTCCTGTGCTTTTTGAAGGGTTGGGGTGCAGAGTCGGTCTCAAGCACTATATTCTCAAGGGGCAGCTTTGCGGCAACTTCCTGAAGCTCGGGCAGCCGAAGCAATGGCCTTGCCAAAGAGATATAAAAGCCGGAGTCTATGGCCTCCCTGGCGGTTGCCTCATCAGCCTGGAAGTAGTGCATCACACCACCCACCTCGTAGCCTTTCTCCTCCCGCAGAGTGCGGAGTACATCTGGGTGAGACTCGCGGGAGTGGAAGATTATGGGCAGTTTCAACTCTCTGGCGAGGCGTATTTGCTCTCTGAAGACCCGGTATTGGAGTTCCCGGTCCGGTGACTCCGGGAGAAAGTCGAGGCCAATTTCGCTTATACACACCACCTTGGGGCTATTCGCAGCGAGGTCTCGGAGGGTCTGGTAGAGACCTTCGTCCACAGGGGCTTCCACCTGCATTGGGTGTATGCCCACGCCCGCGTAGAAGACATCATATCCCTGGGAAAGCTCCACGCAAGTCCGGGACGAATCAACCGTGGTACCGGCGCAGACTATTAGCCCAACCTGGGCGCTTTCGGCCCGCTCCAGGATGTCCGGAATTTCCGACGGTGCGTAATGGTCCAGATGGGTGTGGGAATCGCAGAGTATCATGGCCTGTTCCTCTGTACATATTTCTTAAGGCTACTCTATACTATCTTTGAGGGTTGGGCAAGGTTTCTCTTTCTTGAATCAGCCGAAGCCCTCCCACCCCCTCACCCTGTGAAGAAAGTTGGTCGCAGGCCAGGGGTAGCCACACTACCATATCGGATATACAAGGCGAAAAAGGTCATTGCAGTGTTACTGAATACCTCGGCAAGGCTTGCAAAGCGCTGGCTATGGGACACCCACGCGCGTATAGCGGTTGGCATCACTATCAGCCTGCTGCTGGGATGGCTGTCGGTACGTGGGGTAGAATGGGGCCTGGTGGTAGACCAGTTCCAGAGCTTCCCCATTGGTTGGGCTGTCGCTTCTCTGGCAGTCCTTATAATGTCCAGCTTTGTCAGGGCCTACCGGTGGCAGGCCCTCTTTGTTCAGGGCAAGGTGTCTTTGATTCGGCTTTTCCTGGTACAAAATACGGGCATTGGACTGAACAGCCTGATGCCCGTCAGGGTACTCAGCGAAGGTGCCCAGTTCGCCCTCCTCACCTTGCGATACAGAGTGAGCGGTGGGGTCGCTCTGGCCACTCTGGGGGTGGAGCGAATACTCGACATGGTGGTCACGGCGGCCCTATTGATGGCCGGCCTGACCCTCCTGCCGAACAAGGGCGATTTCCTTCCCTACGTTGTAGGGGCCTTTGTGGTAGCGGTTGCATCGGTACTGGCGGTCCCCTTTGTGATATGGATAAGCCGCAATCCACTGCTGAGTCGAGTTCCCATTCTGGTCGCCACTGCCACTTTTCTTCAGGAGCTCACCAGGGACAAGGCCGCATTGACCAACGCCTTTCTCCTGACCCTTGCACACTGGCTTATGGTCGGCCTCTGCGCCTGGGTCCTGGCGCATGGAATGGGTCTGGGGGTTTCGCCCTTTGTAGCTACTCTGGCTATTCTGGGAACCCTTTACTTCGCTACCGCCCTTCCAGCATTGCCTGCTGCGGTGGGCACCTTCGAGTTTGCTATAGTATACGTGCTGAGGTTCTTCGATGTACCGCAAGCGCTGGCGGTTAGCTACGGGATAGTGATACACGCCGTGCTATTCCTTCCGCCCATAGTCGTGGCGCTTGCGGTCTTCTTCAGCATAGGTCTGCGGCCACGCAATGGGAGGGACTCAGCACGTCTACTTGAGGACGAAAAAACTGTATCGGATGATGATCGAGACAGGAGGCCTGATGGCTCGGCAAGCTCAACTTAAAGTGAAACGCTTCGTGGCACCGCTCGGCAATCTCACTGTGATTGTGCCTTTCACTTTGGCTATACTTACGCTGTTGCTTGTGGCATGTTCCTCACCCACCCCTACGCCTACGTCTACCCCGGTGCCTACCATGACACCAACACCGGCTCCCACAGTTACACCTTTGCCGACTCCTACGGTTGTCCCCACCTCGACCCCAACTCCTACGCCTTCTCCGACAACCAGTCCCACACCGCTGCCGACGGCCACACCCACCAGCACTCCTTTGCCGACGCCCACGCCCACGCCTACACCCGTAATATACCCACCTCCGAAAGGCGTCCCCGGTGGCAGTCTCTCAACGGTGGCCCTCGCCAATATACTCCACCTGGACGTCCACCAAGAGGTGCAGCCCACTCTGACCTCCCTGGGGCCGGGCATAGTCTATAGCCGTCTCCTCCGGCTGCGAAGTGGCCCTGAGGATGAGGTCCCGCTGCCCAGCCTCCTGCTGGAGTGCGATCTCTGTGAGAGTTGGGAAATGGTGGACCCCTGGACCTATCGTTTCGAGCTAAGGAAAGGGGTCAGATGGCAAAATATTCCTCCGGTCAACGGACGGGAGCTTGTTGCTGAGGACGTGGTGTTCAGCTATGAGCGGCAGCGTACTGCCGGCTGGGCCAACGCCCCTCTACTCCAGAACATGGAGTCTGTGGAGGCTGAAGGACGATATACCCTGAAGATTACCCTTAATCGCGGGTTTCCCGACGCCGACTTCCTGGTGTCGCTGGCTGACGGCCACACAAAGGTGGTAGCCAAAGAGGCAGTAGAGGTGAATGGTGATCTGAAGGAGGGGCCGGTAATAGGTAGCGGCCCGTGGATATGGAAGAGCACCCAAACTGACATCGGCACCGTCTTTGAGAGGAACCCCGACTATTTCGAAGATGGCCTTCCCTTCGGAGATGAGCTTGTGGCCAGGGTCATAAAAGGTGGGGAAGAGAGCCGCCTTGCCGCTTTTCGCACCGGGGCAGTGAATGTTTACCGTCCAACACCGGAGTCCTGGAACAGCCTTAAGATGCAGTCCGGCACTGAGTTTAACAGCTTCCTGTACAGGCAGGGCGGCTCCGGCCTGATTCTGACTATGAACGTTTCGGCCCCTCCCTTTAACAATCTTCAGGTGCGGAAGGCCGTTCTCAAGGCCCTCGACCCCTGGAACTATCTGCGCGCTACCTGGGCAGACCAGGGCTTCGTCAGCCTGGGGATGCCTGTACAAAGGCCCGACTGGCTCCTTACCAGGGACCAGATGAGGGAGGTCTACTTCGCCGACCCTTCAGGGGCCTCGGAGATTCTCAAGGATTCGGGGGTGCAATTACCAATCAAGTTCGAGCTTGCCGTGGCCGACTTTGGCGACATTCATTTGCGGCAGGGACGCCAAATAGAGGAGGACCTGAGGTCCGTGGGCTTCGATCCCACGTCCAGAATCCTTAACCCCACCCAGTTCACAGACAAGGTATGGCACAATAAGGATTACCAGCTTTCCATTGGTGCGCTACCTCCCACCACCACCACTAACGGTTTCTTGTTCAGTATACTGCACGGCGCATCGGGACTTCGGAGCGTGATTGCACATTCCGATAGCCGGCTCGATGATATGATTGTTGAGCAGGCCGTGGAAGGCGACGCCACAAAGAGAGGGGAGATGGTTCGAGACATCCAGACCTATCTTCTTGACCAGGCTTATTTGTTCAGCCCTGTTACGGAAGGTTCCAGATGGGTATTCGCACCCAGAGTTAAGGGGTTCTACCCCAACACCGCCGCCTCGGAATACTTCTTCTGGGCCAAGGCATGGATTGAGTAGGAGAGACACAACACAGGGGGATAGACCTATCTTATCCCGGCCCGGTACTCTGCTATCCCTACCTCCAGGGCTGTCCAGGCGAGGAGGGCGCACTTGATACGGACGGGGAACTTGCGCACACCCTGAAGGGCCTCAAGGTCGCCAAGTTCCGCGTGCTCGGCCTCCGATGGTGCGTGGCCCTGCATCAGCCGCCTGAAGGTATCCGATAGCTGCTCGGCCTCCTCCGGGGTCTTCTCCTTGAGCGAGTCGGTCATCATGGAGGCGGAAGCCCGGCTTATGGAGCACCCTTGGCCGTGAAATCCCACATCTTCTATCCGGCCATCGTTGAGCTTTAGCTGCAACACCACCTGGTCCCCGCAGATAGGGTTAAACTCGTCGTACTCTATATCCGGCTCGTCTAACTCGACCATGTTCCGGGGACTCCTGTAATGGTCCAGGATAGCCTTCCGGTATAGCTCGTCAATGTCGTCAAAGGGGAACTGCTGCATCGTCCTGCCTGAGCCGGATGGAGGCCCCTTCCTTATCACCTAGCGTTCACGCCAATACCGGCTAACCGGCATTTCAAAGATTTTGGACTGTTAGCTCCCATCCAAACCCTTCATAGCCCGTAGGAGCCGGGCCATCTCGATGGCTCCTACGGCGGCGTTGTAGCCCAGATTGCCGGACTTCCCACCGGCACGGTTGATAGCCTGGTCCATGTTCTCGGTGGTGAGTACGCCGAACATCACAGGTATGCCCGTCTCCAGGGCGACTCTGCCTATGCCGCCGGACGCATTCCCGGCCACCATGTCGTAGTGGGTAGTCTCCCCTCGTATAACTGTCCCCAGGCATATTATGGAGTCGTACTGGCGGGTCTCGGCCAGGGTCTTGGCCGCAACGGGTAGCTCAAAGGAGCCGGGAACCCAGGCCAAAAGGGTATCTTCATCGGTGACACCGTGACGTGCGAGGGCATCCCGTGCCCCCTCCACAAGTCTTAGAGTCACAAGCTCGTTGAAACGGGCCGCTATGATTGCTATACGGAGCCCCTGTCCTTGAAGATCACCCTTTAGCTCTCTTACCAAGATTACCCCCTACCTTTCGGCCTTATATTTCATGCTCGTCACAGTTTTATATGAAAGCCTTGAGAAGAACCCTCACTTGGCCCTCGCCCTGACGCTCTCCCGCAGGGGGAGAGGGGATTTTTCAAAAGTCTCCTGTGGGAGAGAGGTATTCACCGGAGAAGGTTCCGGTGAGGGTCGGATTCTACGTCTTCCTCCGAGTCCATCTCTGCGGTTCAGGAAGAGGCGTCGTCGAGCGTTTCTTTTATACCCGCCTCCAGGATTTTCTCTACGAACTCCAACTCGGGGACGGCCCCAACGAACTGCACCGGGGGCAATACCCCAAGCTGGGATACGGTTCCCATTACCGTCTTGGGCACTCCCCTCACTGCATAGGTCTGGCCGAGGGAGGGGAATTCCTCCACCTCGACGACGTCGGCGGTGATAAAAGGATTTTCGATAGCGATTGCGTGGGCCAACCTGGCCACACTGGGGCAGTACCCTCAAGAGGGTGTGACGAACACCTGGACATGCACCGGTTGGTTCACCTTGCGCAGCTTCTTTCTTGTATCCATAGTGAGTGGGCTTACGCCACGCGAGAGAGTCTTGATGTCATCCAGGATGGTAGCGAACTCGTAACCCATAGGTATGCCGTAGAATTTCACCCTGGCGTTGCCATCATCCCCAAGTACGATAGCCGGTATGCGTTCGACACCGTACTTTCCCCTCTCTTCCGCCTGGCTGTAAAAGTCGTAGATTTCCAGATGAAGCTTGGGCGAAAGGGCGGTGAGCTCCTCCATGAGCTGCTGGGTCTGGGGGCAGTACTGGCATTCCCTTCCGGGAACGGAGAGAAGGGAGGACCCCTGGGTAAAGAGCCTTATCGTCACGTCACTCTTGAGGTCTTTGCGGAACTCCCTCTTCAAGCTATCTCTATCGCTGTCAGATATGATTGGCATTGTACCTCCTAGTACATGTTCCGGTTGGGTCTGATAGACAGCTTTCCCTCCGGGATAGAGCAGGCATATCGTCGAACATAGTTTACAACGGATTGCCCCTCTTATCCACCCCCTTGGGTAGACCCGGAGTCCCGGTTGAGGGCCCGTTGGATATGGTAGAGGCGCTGCAACAGGGTGAAAGAGGATACTATGGCTATGACAATCAGGATTATCTCCAGGGGTCGCAAGCCCAGTATAAAGGCCAGGACAAGGCCCAGGGATAGCAGGACTACCCTCTCAGGGCGGGTCATCAGGCCCGTCCTGGTCTCAATGCCCAGACCTTCACCCCTGGCCCGAAGATAGCTCACCATCTGGGAGGATACCAGCGCCAGGAAGATGACCACGGTCAGGAAAAGCAACCTTCCATCGCTCAGGTCGCCGCGCAGGCCATGAATGGCAATGCCCAGAAAGATGGCCGCCTCACCCAGACGGTCCATCACCGAGTCCAGAAGTGCCCCGAACTTGGTTGCCCTGCCCGTCAGGCGTGCCAGAGCGCCATCCATGAGGTCCATCACGCTGCCGGCCAGAAATACCAAGCCGCCCGCCAGGAGGAAACCCCCGCCCACCAGGGCGGCGGCGGCAAGAGAGATGAAAAAGCCCAATATGGTTACGGTGTTGGGGGTAAGGCCCAAGGCCCGGAGAGTCTTGGCTCCGGGCACCTCCACGTAGCGTAGGACGATAGCCCTAAACTGCTCTCTGCCTGGAAAGGCCATTGGTCGCTTCTGAAAGGTCAATATAGTAGTCCATAACCTGTAGGGCTATTTTCTCCCATCGGTATTGCTCCACCGCTTCTCTTCCCTTTTCTGCCATGTGAGAGCGCAAATCGGAGTCTCGTATCAGCAGGTTCAGGGCTTCGGCCAGAGAGACGCTATCTTTGGGTGGAACAAGCAGCCCCTGCTCACCATGATTCAGCACGGCAGAGTAACCCTCAATATCGGATGCTACTATGGGCTTTCCCGAGGCCATAGCCTCCAGAAGGACTATGCCGAAGCTCTCCCTTCCGGTGGCGGGAGCGCAGCATATATGGGCGCTTCCGTAGTAGCGGGGTAGCTCGTGGTACGGTACGCTGCCGAGAAAGACCACGTCATCAAGTTTGCGCTCACTGAGAATCCGGTAGCAATCCTTGTCCAGGTTGCCCGGCCCTACCACCACCAGACGGATGTTATGAAAGTCCCACTTGAGCCTGCCGTATGCCTCGAGGAGATACCGGAGTCCCTTGCGCTTCTCCATCCGGCCCACAAAGAGGATATTTATTTTGCCGTCGTCCAACTCCGGTATAGGTGAGCTTTCCGCCGAGAAGTGGTCCACGTCTATGCCGTTGGGGATTATTCTGTAATCTCCGGGGAAGAACCGGCTAACGTATTGGCGAGCGGCGGGGGATACGGCAATGAGGCCATCCAGCTTTTTGAACCAGTACTTCAGGATTGGGTGGGACCACCCGTAGTTCCTGAAACGACCATAGAAGGCATGAAATGTCCCCACGTTCAGAGAGTTGGAGGTCTGCAAGACGAAAAGGGGCAAAATAGGCATCAGCGGCTCGTGGAGGTGGACAACGTCAAAGCGTTCTTTGCTCAGAATGTCCCTTATCTTGTGGTGGAGCCAGACGGAGAGGGAGAGCCGGGCGATGGAGCCACCTGAAGGTATGGGCACGGACCTCCCAAGGGGCACAAAGTCGCTTTCCTCCAGGATTCTCCTTGATGGGGAATGTGGGGCCAGAATCTTCACCTGATGCCCCATGCTAGTGAACTGGTGGGTGAGATGGGAGATATGGCCCGCAACCCCACCGGGCCAGGTGAAGTCATAGGGCGAGACCAGGGCTATTTTCATGGGTTAACTCTCTCAGGCTTCCCTGCCCTCAATAAAGGCTTCTACCATCTGCCGGGCAACGTCATCCGTGTACTGGATAGGGGGTGATTTCATGAAGTAGGCTGATGGGCCTACGATTGACCCGGACATCCCACGGTCCATAGCCAGCTTGCAGCACCGGACGGCATCCACCACCACCCCCGCAGAGTTGGGGCTGTCCCATACCTCAAGCTTTAGCTCCAGGTTGATGGGCGCTCCACCGAAAGAGTGACCTTCCATCCTGATATAGCACCACTTCCGGTCTTCCAGCCAGGGGACGTGGTCGCTGGGGCCTACGTGGATATTATCGTCATCCAGGTTATAGTCTAGCTGCGAGGCGACGGCGTTAGTCTTGGATATTTTCTTGGATACCAGTCGTTCCCTTTCCAGCATATTCAGAAAGTCGGTGTTGCCGCCAAAGTTGAGCTGGTAGGTCCGGTCCACCTTGACGCCCCGGTCCTCGAACAGGCGCGTGAGGACGCGATGGGCAATAGTAGCCCCCAGTTGGGACTTGATGTCATCTCCGATTATGGGCAGGTCATGGTCTTTGAAGCGCTTCTGCCAGTAGGCCTCTCTGGCAATGAATACGGGAATACAGTTTACCATGCCGCACCCGGCAGCGAGGATTTGCTCTACATACCACTTGGTGGCCATCTCGCTACCTACGGGAAGGTAGCTTATCACAACATCGCATTGCCTCTCCTTCAGTATGCTTACAATATCCGACGTGGAGCCGGGGGCCTTCTGGACCATGTGAGAGACGTATTTGCCTATGCCATCGTGAGTCATGCCCCGGTCTACGGGCACCCCGATATGGGGTACGTCAGTGAACTTGAGGGTGTTGTTGGGTGGAGCAAAAATAGCCTCTGAAATGTCCTTCCCCACCTTGTTCGCATCCACGTCGAAGGCGGCCACGAACTCAATGTCTCCAATCCCGTACCCACCAACGTTGGGGTGCATAATTCCCGGTATATCGGTATCTTCAGTAGTGTCCCGGTACTCATGTACTCCCTGCACCAGGGAAGATGCACAGTTCCCTACCCCAATGATGGCGGTTCTTATCTTGCCCATGGTGTGTCTCCTTTCTGTGCCTAAGTGGAGAAGCGGCTGAATTGTAGCAGTTTTGATGTACCAAAGCAAGGCATTTGTGAAAAGAGTAAATTCGGATACGGGGATTGGGGCATTGGGGAGGCCTGGTGCCGAGGGTGGGATTCGAACCCACACACCTGTGAAGGTAGCGGATTTTAAGTCCGCCGCGTCTACCGTTCCGCCACCCCGGCTCAGATATGAAATAGCCCTTAACCGCCAAGAGCTATGTCCGTACGGACAATGTTCCGGTACGCAAGTCTACATTTC
Source organism: Dehalococcoidia bacterium (assembly GCA_965219825.1). Lineage (GTDB taxonomy): Bacteria > Chloroflexota > Dehalococcoidia > Lucifugimonadales > JAGWBF01 > JAGWBG01. Next base: position 1,510,944 of record OZ244792.1, read on the forward strand.
CCCACCGTAGTCCCAGGACTTCCGAACACCCTCTTAGACTTGTCTGGATAGCGAGAGGAACTAGCATATGATACAACCAATCCGTGATCCGGTTCAAGAAGCTATGGGCCTCGTCCCACCCCAACACACGGGGCTCGAATGACAAATGGCACTTACATCAGGAAAAGGAGATAACCTACACTATATTCAGGAAGTACATCGTTCAATGAGCCGAGTCTTGTCAATCATCAAATGGGCAGTGGTAAGCAATGGGAGCGACTAATACTGAACGCAGACCGCTTGTAGCCGGGATACGGGTAAGAACGGGATGGGCGTCCACACAAAAGACTCAACATGACAGCAGGGGGTTGACATGAGCAGAACTAATGTACTAATATCTTCTGTGAGCGCTGACGAAGTTCTGCAACAAGACCAGAGGATAAGGAGGTGAATCTTGGATACTAGGAAATCATCGTTCAGGCTTCTGTCGGTTCTCGTTTGTGCCGTCGCCATCCTGTTGGCGGCAGCCTGCTCATCTAGAACCCCTGAGCCTACGGCCACAGCAACACCGACTCCTACGCTGACGCCCACGCCGACACCCACACCCCTTCCCACGGCAACGCCTATCCCTACAGGCACGCCCTGGCCCACGCCAACCCTCACGTACGTGGAACACATGGATACCTGCAGAATTGGCACCAAAGAGGAGCGAGAAGATATTGTTGCGAGGTACAAGCACCTGTTCCAGCGTCACCCTTTTTACAACGGCTGGATGCATAGAGAGGGAGAAGGTCTCGAAATCGGCGTTCACATGGAGGTGAGCAACTATTGGCTGCCCCCTGAGGACCGCATTCCCGACTGCATAGAGGGTATATCCGTGCATTTTGGACTGTGGTCTTATGTCCGTCCTCCGGGCCGACAACACAGTTATAGCAGCGACATGGTATATATTGAACCTGGACGCCAGGTAACACTTGACTTTGCCGGTTATCTTAAGTGTGATTACGAGTTCTACGTGGCGCAGGATGAGACTGTGGAAGGCTCGGAGACAATAGGGTTCGAGGGCGAGAGGTACGTGAAAAAGAAGCAGGACATCTTCTACGGCATCTACGGCGACGGCAAGGAGTTCATCTTTTCCAATGCGCATGACCCCAACACTCCCAAGCGGGTGTACCTCTATGCAGAGTGTTTGCATGACCCACGACTGCCCACTCCAGTCCCATTGCCAACGCCCAGTCCGACGCCCTCGCTCACATCAACACCCACGCCACCTCGACCGGTTACCCTGGAAGAGTACCTTGACATCCATTGTACCCCCTCGATAGATGAAAGGCCCACAATTAACCGCTATGGCGACTTCGCGGAAATCCTTGCGCCACAGATGGAGCTCGAGCGGTCTTTGCGGCCCCCTGATGAAATACTGGCTTGGCATCTGTCGGACATCGCCCTTTCTGAGATCGAAGTGGAAATGGCAAAGGAGATGGACCCCGATGTTAAATTGACCGAGGTCAACATCTTTGGGTTTTCCCCACGATACCGGGCGGCGGACGCTGCCAATGGAGAGGCATTCGGGGCACTACCAGAGGAAATACGTTACGCTCTATTCTGCGGTCCGCCCACACCCACCCCAGCGCCAGTAAGGCACACCGAGACCCCCAACGCGGGGACATAAATTACTGAAACAGGAGGAACCCAATGGGAGCTACAACTGACAACCATGCCATCGTAACGGCCGGGTTAGCCATACAAGCAGGCCGGACTGGGAAAGGTAATCTTACCTTTCAAACCGGAGGAAGGGGAACTCTGACAGGGTTCGCCATACGCACTTCAGACAATAAGAAAGTGGCGGTGACCAACAGACACATTATAACTCGTGAAGAGCCTCCCGATATTACTGTCAACCCTGACCCCCTGCGCCGATATAGGCTAGCCCAATTCAGTGCTCCGTTAACCCAGGCGGATGTCAACGTCAATGCCGAGTGGGTTGATTACGTGCCCAATGCACCAAACTACGTTGACATCGCCATTGGCCCAGTCGCCAGTGGCGTGACGACCTCCTACAACCTCCACGACAACCCCCACAGCGATAGAAAGATCATAGAGGGTACTGTTGAACCCGAGGATGGAATGCCACTCCTCATGTTGGGTGGTCGAACCGGAGAGCGGGAGATTACCGTACATACGGCCGATTACGACGACCCATCTACTGCGGCTGTTATCTTCCATAACCAAATATTGTTCAAAGTCCCGGAAGATAACCCTCTTATTGGTGGCGACTCGGGGGCCCCATTACTGTACCACGTTGGGAACAACCAGTACAAAATGTGCGGCATAGTGTTTCAATCTCAGGACAGGGACGGAATTGGCAAGAGAACTTGGGGCTTGGCATTCCCGGCATCCGCCGCAGAACGGTTGATGGGCATCATCTTCGGTAAGCGCGCTCCTATTGCCACGGCAGGTTACGCCCAGCTGGTGGGACCAGGGGACAGCGTAACACTGGACGGCTCCGGCAGCACCGATCCTGAAGGCGATACCCTGACTTATCTATGGGAGCAGGTGCCTGATGTCCTGCATACCGTTGAACTGAGCAGTGCGACGGCGGAGAGTCCCACATTCACTGCCCCGACCGCTCCTGCGGCGTTAAGCTTCCGTCTAACCGTCACCGACAGTCTGGGATTGAGCGCGACGGACACGGTGAGCGTGACGGTGCTGGCAGGCGCGGAGTCACTGGTAGGTCTTGCCTATGGCCAGACCTACACCCGGACTGGTAGTTGGAGCGCATCAGTCGCGTCGGTGAACCGTCCGGGCCGCTACGCGAAGTTCTACGGCTTCAGTTTGAGCCAGAGGGCGAAGGTGCAGATTGACCTGGCTTCTTCTGTGGACACCTACCTGTACCTGCTGGCGGGGCCGGGACCTCCGGCAGTGTATTGGCCTACAACGATGACATCAGCGGCAGCAGCAGTGGGCACTCGCGCATAGAGCGAGAACTGGACGCAGGCGCGTACACCCTCGAGGCGACGACCTATGCAACTAGGCGGGTGGGCAGCTTCACGGTGCGCGTGCAGGTATGCAGCAACGATGCAGCGCTGAATGGTCTGAGCCTGTCGCCAGCCTCGGCATCGCTCACTCCGGACTTTGCCGCAGATGAGGAGTCCTATACTGCCAGAGTGGGCAACGCTGTGACCAGCGTGCAGGTGACGCCGATAGTGAACCAAGCCAACGCCACGGTGACGGTCAACCGCACCACCGCGACCAGCGGCCAGCCGAGCGGCCCGATCAGTCTGGCTGTGGGTACGAACACCATCACTGTTGTGGTGACGGCGCAGGACGGGTCAACGACGAAGACCTACACCGTTGTGGTTACCCGGTCTGCATCTGCTCTCATAAATCGTGCTCCAACGGCCAACGCAGGCCCCGACCAAAGAGCGACTGTTGGAACTAGGTTCACCCTCGACGGCTCAGACAGTAGTGACCCGGATGACGACACGCTGACCTACGCCTGGACTCAGGGCATGGGACCCAAGGTGTCCCTGAGCGGAGCAAACACGAGCAGTGCCTCCTTCATCGTCCCCAGCACCAGCGGCCCCATCACCTTCTCCCTGATGGTCACCGACCCCGACGGCCTGTCCGACACCGACCTCGTGACCTTGACCGCGGTGAGCACACCACCGCCTCCTCCAGTTACGTCGTGGCAGGACACGGGGAATACGCGCGGCTGTGGGCCTACCAAAGAGAAGGAGCAGTCTCGCACCAGCGGTGGCAGTAGGCAGACCCGGTGGGTCAGCGACCCTGAGCCGGAAATCTGGGGTCCTTGGTCACGCACAAGTGCAACACGAGGTAGTTGCAGTAGCAGGCAGGCCCAGGAAACTCGCACGAGCAACTGCGCCAATACCCAGACCCAGTGGGTCAGTGACCCCGAACCGGAAATCTGGGGTCCTTGGTCACGCACGGGTTCAACACAGGGTAGTTGCAGTAGCAGGCAGGCCCAGGAAACTCGCACGAGCAACTGCGCCAATACCCAGACCCAGTGGGTCAGTGACCCTGAGCCAGAGACATGGGGGTCTTGGTCGGACACCGGGCGGACGGAGACCATTGACGCCTACACCTGGTTTAGGGAGCAGCAGAGGACAAGTAACTGTGGGAACACTGAGACCAGGTGGGTTGCCGGCAACTGAGCTAGGGCAGGTGGTAAAGGTAATCTAAAACGAGGAGGAGGATAGAGATGGGGAGCCGCCCGTGATGGGCGGCTCCCCTCCGTATGCAACGTAGAACGGGTATGACTGGATAGGGGGGAGATAAGGAAGATGCCAGACTTTAAGCTATATGGTGGGCGGCCTTGTCGGCAATGGGGCTTGGGCCGGGGCTTTCAGGCACGAATTGGGGGTTGGAGGCGACGGGCGGATTCGAACCGCCGAATAGAGGTTTTGCAGACCTCCGCCTTAGACCCTTGGCTACGTCGCCCCGGTCTCTGCTCGCTGGCCTGACCTGGTGCCGAGGGCGGAGGAACGCTGACAGGCTTGGCAACCCGCAAGTCCGACGGCAAGAGGTGCTGGTGACCAATCAGCACGTCATGACCGTCCACGCAAGAGACTCGACATGACAGTAGGGGGTTGACATGAACAGAGCTAATATACTGATATCCTTTATGAGTGCTGACGGAGTTCTGCAACAAGACCGGAGGATAAGGAGGTGAATCTTGGATACCAGGAAATTATCGTTCAAGCTTCTGTTGGCGCTCACCTGTGCGGTCTTCGTGTTACTGGCGGCGGCCTGCGCGTCTGCCACGTCCACCTTGGAGAACGCGGGCTGTAAGAACAACCTCCAGTCGTCCACACGACACGACAGAGAACCTCTATTATACGAACTAAGTCACGACGACATCATACACTCGTTGGAAGTTGTGCCCCAGGCCGCCTACGGTGAGACCGTGATGATGAAGCAGACGCTACGAAACGTTAGTGATGAAAGATTCCGACTCGCTCTGGGTGGCTCTGTCCCCGACGACTTCATAGTCACCACGCCCAACTGCGAGTATGTCTGGAACTGGTCATATGGCATGGCCGAGTTTTCGGACATGTCCTTCATTACCCTGGAACCCGGTGCGGTGAGGGAGTTCACTCGTGAGTGGGAGCAAGTGGACAACAGGGGAGAGCCTGTTCCCTCCGGCACCTACCTGGTGCGTGGTCTGGTGGATGTGGTCTTCACAGACCGGAACTTTGTCACGGAGGCCCTTGAGTTGAAGGTTCTTCCTAAGGAGTAAAGGGTACCCAGTTCATTTTCAGGAATATGAGTAAGGAGTATAAGCGATGACATCTTCAAGTGGAAACGTACCTCTCACAGCAGCGCGTGTCCATGAGGTGAGACTGACCAACGACGACCTGTTCTGGCGCCAACCCCACGTTCACGGAGTAGGCGAAGGCTTCCTCCGCAACGCCGACGGGACTTGGTCTACTGACTACGGCATCTCCGTCTACGTCACCCAAGCCACTGTCCAACCTACCCTCCCCGCCGCAGACCGAATCGCATCCACTATCAGTGGAGTACCAGTCCGAATCGTCGTAGAGCCGGAACTATCCTACACCGGTTCGATTCGCTATAGCGAGCACAGACCGGTCGTGGCTGGGGTGAGGGTCTTTTCCTCCGTGCAAAAGACCGTTGACAACATCCACACCACCGACGTAGATGAGGGCGGTATCCCCTACACAAAAAATACAGGGACACTAACCGGTCTGGCTACACGCAATACGGATGGTAAGAAGTTCGTCGTTACCAATCAGCATATCCTAACCGGCGATGTCCGAACCAGCCCTGCTGGGCATGAGGAGCTATACCAGGAAGACCTCACCGTCGCTTCACTAGACCGTCTAACTGTTGGGAAAAGGATAGGTGGTGGGGATGGGCTGGCTCGTGGAGTACCGGTAACGGAGGCGGGGCCGAATATTGCTGATGTGGCTATGTGCTCGTATGACCATGACAGTGACGCAGATATAGGCTTCCTTCTACACGGTCATGGTGGCGACGCAAACAGGCGGGTCATTCCTGGCACGGTTGACCCCGTGTTTGATGATGGTGAATTCAAATTCTCCCCTCGCGAACTCCTGATGGTAGGGGCACGTGGGGGTGAGGGGTTGGTTCATGTTCTGGGTATAAACCAGACAAGAACCGTAGTCAAGGAGATAGAGAATACCAATACCGAGATACGAACAACATTTACCGGTCTAATCATTCTCGGTAGTGCTGACAGACCCATCTTCACCGGTGACTCAGGTTCACCGTGTCTCGTAAGAGTTGCCGATGGCAAGTACAAGATGGTAGCCATAGAGTTCGCGAGCTACTCCGAGGACAGAGACCCTGAGACCGGAGACAATGTAGGGTATGCATTCCCCGCGTCGGTAGCGGAGAGGGAGTTGGGTGTCAAATTCGGCAACACCCCCCTATCGCCAAAGCCATCGCTCCCGAACGGGTTGACGCCTCAACGAGAGTATTGCTACGTAGTACAGGCAGTCGCGACCCGGATGGTGATACTATAACCTACCTTTGGGAGCGGGAGAACACTGGCCCAGCGGTAACAATAGTGAATCCAACCTCCCATACTGCCTACTTCACTTCCCCTAGTTTCATTCCTTCCACAGTGGTTATCAAACTCACCGTGAAGGACTCTAAGGGTGATGAGGCGATAGACCGTGTAAGGATTAATGTAGGACCCGCGTTCCCGAGTTCTCCTCCCACACCCACACCCACACCCACACCCACCAACACCGCTCCTCCACAGGAGGAACCTAATCCAGACCCCGAACCAGAACCACCTCCAGTGTCGAGATACACGGGAAGGACTGATGGGTGCGGTCCCACCTTTAAGAGGGAGCGACAGCGTGGCTCTGAGACCGATTGGGAGAGTGACCCTCAGCCCGAGACGTGGGGAAGCTGGTTGCCCACCGGAAGGACGCTGGGTAGTGGCCGGACCCGTACGGCTCAGGAAACCTCCACCTCCAGTTGCGGCAATACCGATACTAAACCAAAGCCAAGGTGAAATGCGCAGAAGGATGGGGTAAAGTTGTAGGGGAGTTGGGTTAATCCGTCTTGGAGTGAGAAAGGGGTTGGTGATGGGTGTGAGGGAGATTGAGCGATTCCTCGAACAGTGGCAGATGGATGCCAGGGATTTGCGCCGGCGGATGATTCGGTCGCCGACGCCGCGGGAGCGGGAACGGTGGTACGCCCTGTTGCTGCTGGCCCAAGGCTGGACGGGTTCGGCGGTGGCCGAGGCCCTGGAACGGGACCCCCACACCATTGGCCGATGGGCCGCCGCCTTCGGCGAAGGCGGTCCCGCAACCTTGATTTTCGAGCAGTCCGGGGGGTCCCCCCCGCCCTCGGCGAGGCGCAGCAGGGGAAGTTGAGGGCAGCGGTGCAGGAGATGCCCGCCACATCGGGCATCGAACTGGCCAACTGGAACTGGAAAGTGGTACGGCAGTTTGTCCTGGAAGGTTTGGGCATCAGCCTGAGCCGCAGCAGTTGCCTGAACTACCTCCACCGTCTGGGATTCGTGCTCAAGCGCCCCAAGAAACGTCTGGTCAAGGCTGAGAAGCAGAAGCGGGAGTCCTTCGTGGCGGAGTACGCCGCCCTGTGGGACGAGGCAGGGCGGTCTGGGGCCAGGATCTTCTTCGCTGACGAGGCCCATTTCCGTGCGGACGCCGAACTCCGGGGCAAGTGGGTGCTGAAGGGAGAGCCAGCCTTGGTGGACTCGAGCAGCCCGCGCTATGGCGAAAAGGCCAGTTACTACTCTGCGGTGTGCCTGGAGACCGGGGAAGTGGAGTGGATGGATCTGGAAGGAAACAGCAACTCAGAAACATCGGCCGTGTTCCTGAGACAGTTGAGAGAGAGGTACCTTGGACCGCTGAACGTGATCTGGGACAACGCTCCGGCGCACCGTGGCGAGTCGGTTCGGGAGTACCTTCGGGCACCCGGCCTGGATCTGCGGCTGATGAACCTGCCGGGTTACAGCCCGGACTTCAACTCCGATGAGGCGATCTGGAAATGGGTGAGGGAGGAAGCGACCGGGAACCTGTGCCTGGGGACCAAGTCCCTGGTGCAGGAAAGGGTCGGAAACTTCCTCGCCTCGCTGGCCAGCCGGAAAGAGGAGGTGAAACGGCGCTGCCGCACCGTCCTGCAATCAAGGGCCGAAGGGCTACTGCGGGACTCCCAGTCCCCTTCCCAACCCACGGCAAATGCACATCCCACCTTGGCTTTGGTTTAGGTGGGTCAGCGACCCTGAACCAGAAATATGGCCGGACACCTGGACGGACACCGGACGGTATGAATACATTGACGCCTACACCTATTTCAAGGAACAGTCCAGGACTTCCAGCTATGGGAACACCCAAACCAGGTGGGTTGCTGGGTGATAACTTGTGATATAATCTAGGGCAAACAAAAGACAGGTCCCACCCGAATGGAGTGGGACCTGGGCCTAGACATCCGCTAGGTCTATGTAATGGAGATGTCAGGTCTCCATTACATAGACCCCATTAGAGCCTTGTCAACTGCCCGACAAGGAGACCGTTGATGAAATTCCCACTGGCTACATTCAGGCTCCTGACTGTCCTCATCTGTGTAGTTGCCCTTCTGATGTTTGGGGCCACCATCCTCAGAGGCGGCGACAAAGAGCCTCCCACACCATTCAGGCTTCGGGCAACCACGTTCACCGCACCGGCTGATGAAAGGAACAATACGTCGGAGCGCATACATGAAGTGCGGCTCAGGCACGATGACCTGTTCTGGCGACAGCCCAACATTCACGCAGTCGGTGAAGGGTTCTTCATGAGCGAGGACGGGGGATGGCTGGATATATACGGCATTGTCCTCGAGGTTAGCACGTTGGTTGACCAGAACACCCTGCCCGAGGCGGACCGAATACCGCTCTCCATAGAGGGCATCCCGATACAGATTGTAGAAACAGGACTAGCCGAAATTGGAGACGAAACGCTGGAGGAGCTGAGAGCACAGTTGGCGGAGGAGAAGAGGAGAAGATGGCTTGGCTTGGGCGGCTGGTGGATCGACTGGCGGGCGGAAGAGAAGTGGAGAAGATGGGGATTCGGCTTGTTCGACCGGTGGATTGACTGGTGGGCGGAATAGGACAAGCATGAAAGGCAGCATTAGGCGATGCAGCCCCGGCACCTGGGAGCTCAGGTATGAGTTTGATGGTTGGAGGCGACGGGCGGATTCGAACCGCCGAATAGAGGTTTTGCAGACCTCCGCCTTAGACCACTTGGCTACGTCGCCTTCGGCTTTGCTCTCTGGCCTGACCTGGTGCCGAGGGCGGGATTTGAACCCACACAGGCTTACGCCCACCACCCCCTCAAGATGGCGTGTCTACCAATTCCACCACCTCGGCATACTACCCGATATTGTACCATAATTCAGGGTTATTCTAGTAGGGTGCATTCTGATACACTTGCTTCACTCTGAATATGCCATTGCAATTTATATGCGAATACGTGGGCGGGGCCAAAGCGCCCCGGCAATAGATATTCGAGGTTCACCCAACCTTGGCCTTCTGGAACGCAGGCATGACCTCTTTGGCGAAACGGGTTATCTGCTCAGTGAACTGGGCTTGGGTCGAGCCCATCGGAGAGGATACAAGTATCTGCTCCAGGCCGGGGTATTTTTCCTCTATTTCCTTGAGAAAGACGACCACGTCTTCGGCAGTGCCACTGAACCAGGCCCTGGTATCCAGCACCTCCTCAAAGTTTCCACTGGCGGCTATGTGCCTGGAGGCGCCGTCCGGTCCCATCACCTCCATCTGGTCAGCGTTGTAGCGGAGCATTCCCAGGGGGGCGGCAAACTTGACATGCTCCTCAAAGAGGGGCCGCAGGGCCTTCTTAGCCTTCTCGCGGCTATCGTCCATATAGAACCACACCCCGAAAGCCACGTCCTCCCCCAATTGCAGGTGGCGGCCATGGCGGGCGTTGGCCTCCTGGTACTGACGAATGACGCTGTCCGCGTGTTCCAGACCGGTCCCCACGACCACACCCTTGATGCCGTGCTTGGCCATGAAGTCCATCCCTCTGGGGCTCCCGCTCACTATGGGCTGCCATACCTCCACCGGCCGGCTGATAGGACGTGGCACCAGGGTTATATCCTCTAGCTGATAGCCTCTGTAGGGCACTTCAGGAGGGATAGTGTAGTGTTTGCCCTGATGGGAAAATGACTCCTCGTTGAATGCCTTCATTATGATGTCGAACTGTTCCTCAAACAGCTCACGATTGGCGTCTGCATCCATCATTGGAGCGCCGAAGGTCTCCACCTCCCGGGTGTGGTACCCTCTCCCTACACCGAAGATAACCCGACCGTTGGTGAGGATGTCCGCCATGGCGAAGTCTTCTGCCAGACGCAGGGGATGCCACATGGGGAGGATGTTGAAACCACAGCCGAACTTTATCCTCTTGGTATATTGGGCCAGCCAGAGACTGAGCATGAGGACATTGGGAAGTGTCTCGTAGCCCTCCCGCTGGAAGTGGTGCTCCGCCATCCAGAATACGTCATATCCCAGCTCATCCATCAGCTGGGCCATGTTCTTGGCATCATCAAAGGATTGAAGGAGGCGGTCGTTGGAGTACCACCGGTCGTTGGCAGGGGTACCCTCGAAGCCTGTGCCATCCCCGTCTAGGACCGACCCGACAAATACCGTAGAGAATCGCTTTATCAACTATGACCTCCCGGAATGATTTCCCAACCATGTTACATTAGTATTGCATCGTCGGTCAAACGAGTTTTGCGCCCCTTCTACCACGTCAGCACGATTTTCCCAAAGTTCTCCCGGTTAATCATGGCGCGGTGGGCATCTTGCACCTGCTCAAAGGGGAACACCTTATGGACCACAGGCTTAATCTGACCCGTCTGAACAAACTTCATCACCTCGTTGAGATAGCCGTTGCTGCCCATGAAAGACCATTCTAGGGACAGCCGACGTCCCCGGAAATTGGCCCAATCGAAGTCGCTCTGGGTGCCGGCGGTGAAGCCGCAGTTCACTATACGGCCACCCCTGGCCATCGCCGCCATAGTCTCCGCCAGTATCTGCCCACCCACGCTATCGGCAGCGATGTCTACCCCCCGGCCGTCGGCCATACGCTCTACCTCTTGCGGCCAACCGGGCTGGGTGTAGTCCACCGCCGCGTCGGCTCCCAACTCCAAGCCCCTGTTGCGCTTGGCCTCAGTGCTGGCAGTGGTGATAACCTGACCACCGAAAAGCTTGGCGACCTGAATGGCAGCGATGCCGACGCCACTTCCCGCCGCATTGACCAGCACCCAGTCCCCGGGCTGGATTTTGGCCTTTTCCACCAGCATACGCCAGACAGTGATGAACACCAGGGGGATGGAGGCACCATCCTCGAAGCTGACATTCTCCGGCAGTGGGGCCAGGTTGACAGCTGATATACGCATTAGCTCTGCGTAACCCCCGTCGACGCGCACGCCCAGTAGCTTGTATTCGAGACAGTCGGAGTGCATACCCAGGTGACATAGCTCGCACCGGTTGCAGCTGATTCCGGGAGCCACCAGGACCCGGTCCCCTGGAGAGTAGCCGGTTACTCCGGGGCCTAGCTTCTCCACCACTCCGGCCACGTCAGCGCCAAGGATGCGCGGTCCGTCAGCACGCTGCTGTGTGGGGTCCTTGGTAGCCCACGCCTCCAGATGGTTCATGGCGCAGGCCTTCACCCTAACCAGCACTTCTCCGCCGTCAGGCTGGGGGTCGGGGATTTCCCGGATGTGGAGTGCATCTACCCCGCCCGTTTCGTAGACAATAGCGCGCATGTCATCCTCCTTAGATTACTGAGCCGGTGGTCCAACATCTTTAGATTGAGCATAAACCGGGCAAGCACAAGGATTGACCATACCAACGGCGGCGGCCTGTTTCGCAGGGGTGTCCCTTGCGGACGCCCTTATCGCTGGACATTCACGCCATCCCTTGACAAGCCCAAGGCCGGCTCCGGCCTTCCACAGTCAAGGTGAGATGGACTTCTTCCCCTCTCCAGCGGTGGAGAGTCGGAGTGGGGGTAAGCTTGGATGCTCACGTTAGGTAGGCGTCTAGCCCACCATGTCATAGCTACGGAGCAGTTTACCCGGCAATGCACCGGTGCAGTCGTTGTCCTCAAAAGTAACTGTACCGTTGACTATTGTGTAAAGCAGGCCCTTGGGCTTCTGCACCAGGCGACGCTCCCCACCCGGGAAGTCGTGGGCGTAGATAGGCTTGTCATACAGGTAGCCAAGCTCCTCCTGGTTGTAGACGATGATGTCGGCCCAGGAGCCCATACGCAGCATTCCCCGGTCCTTCATGCTGGCGATCCAGGCCGGGAGGGTGCTTATCTTGTAATGGGCTTGCTCCAGGGTAACGGTCCCCTTGTCGCGGCACCAGTGTGACAGCCAGTGGATGGGCCACGAGCTCATGGTGAGGTATCTGGTATGGGCGCCGCCGTCGGAGATGGAAATGTGGGCGTAGGGGTTCATTATAAGCTTTTCACGGGTCTCATCCTCGGAAGTCCCAAAGGGATGGCTGAAATATGTCTGAAGGTCCTCATCCAGGGCCAGGTCGAACCAGGCGTCCAAGGGGTGCTTGTTCATCGCATTGCCAAGCTCTTCGATGGTCATGCCCTCGTACTGGTAGTTCCGCTCGTGCATCACCTGCACTATCTGCAAGGTCCCATAGTTGTTTCGATTGTTGGGATTGTCCAGCACGTCCTGCTTCATAGACTCACGGCGCTTGGCGTCGCGCAGCTTTACGGCTCGCTCTTCCGCACTTCCTACCAGTGGCTCTATCCAGTTGGGCATGTAGTCGAAGAGGTTGTACTCAGCCAGGGTAAACTCGGACCCATCGCCGGACCTGGTCATGAAGTTCATGGAGATTTCCTGGTTAATCAACGGGAGCCCTTCTGCACGACATTCCGCAAGCCAAGCCAGGCCCTCCTCGGTGCTGTTGGCTCCTGCGGTGAGTGGACGCCCGCTGCGCCTGATCATCTCTGCCAGAAGCCACTGGGCCTCTTGCGTATCCTGCATTCCGCCCATGGTCCATCCCATGCAGCCGACGCCGAACTCGCCCAGGACATCCGCAAGGGCCAGGTACTCCTCGTTGGAAGCCACGTGGCTGGGCAGGAAGCCACCGTCTTCGGGGCGGTCATTTACATCCTTGTTCCCGGAGAAGCCAAAAGCGCCGGCCTTCATCGCCTCGTAGAAAATCTGCTTCATCCGGTTTAGCTCCGCATCCGTCACCTGGGTCCTCTCGCGGGCCTCCATCATGCCAAGCACGTAGCCGCGCATCGGCGAGAAGGGGAACAAGGGTGCTATGTTGAGGCCCAAACCTTGGCGGTCCAGACTGTCCATGAACTCGGGAAAGGTTTCCCAGTCCCAGCGTATCCCCTTGCGCATGGAGTCCAATGGAATGGCTTCGATACGGTTCATCATCCTCATGTTCAGGTCCCGGTCCTCGGCCCTAGTGGGCGCGAATCCGAAGCCGCACTGGCCGATGGTGAGGGAGGTTACCCCGAACCATCCCGACAGGGACGCATAGGGGTCCCAGTTGAGCTGGGCATCGTAATGGGTATGGAGGTCAATGGCCCCGGGGGCCACGATGCAGCCACTGGCATCTATCTCCTTGGCGCCTCCCGGACTTATCTTTCCGCTAATCCTGGCTACTCTGCCGTTCTTGACGGCCAGGTCCGCCTTGTACCGGGGGATGCCTGTGCCGTCCACAATAGTGCCGCCACGAATTACGAGGTCGAACTCTGGCATGATAAAATTACCTCTTTCCTTTGTATGTCTCTGAGGTCAAAATTGTACCAAGCTGTCCGAACAGTGTCAATGCAAAATGTACCCTAGGGGTGAGGGCAGAGTGTTGTGTAATGACCACACTCTGCCCTCACTCCGAAAAGGCGCTTATTGTTACCTTGAAGGATCCCAATGAGTCCTCGCCCACCGGGAATGGTGTGACAACCGGCTGCTTCAGACCCAGAGAACGGCGGGCCTCAACCTCGCGACGGCACTCCTCGGCGGAGCCGACTATGGCAAGCTCCTTCTGCATAGCCTCACTGACTGCGGCAACTGCGGCGTCGGCATCACCACGGTCCAGGGCATGGGAGATGGCGGCGGATTCCTCCGCGAACCCATTCTGAACGTAGTAAGTCCTGTAGAAGGACAATCTCAGGAGGCGGGCGATTTGCCTCTTTACCACCGGCCACGCTTTGTCCGGGTCGTCTACCACTGCTGTGCTCAGGTAACATGCCACGTCTATATCCTCAGGGTTGCGCCCAGCCCTCTCGGCCCCACGGCGGAGGTGCTCGACGGCCAGCCGGAGATAGCCGGACGATGCGAAGGCCAGCAACACCCCATCGGCGATCTCTCCCGCCAACTCTATCATCTGCGGCCCCAAGGCACCCAGGTATATGGGTGTATCGGGCCGCACCGGGGTGAAACCAAGGCTTGCATCCTTAACCTTGAAGACGCGTCCCTCATAGGTGACCCGTTCTCCCCGGAGTAACCGGCGGACTATCTCTACAGTCTCGCGCATACGGGTCATTGGATTCCGAAATGGGACGCCATGTCCATGTCTTACCAGGGGATGGTGGCCGGTTCCCAGACCCAAGATGAAGCGCCCACGAGAGATCATGTCCAGGTCGCCCGCAGACATAGCCAGGAGGGTGGGTGTCCTGTGAAAAATGGGCATGATGCCGGTGCCAAGCTTGATGTGCCGGGTCGCCGTGGCGAAGGCGGTCAGCTGTATCAGGACGTTGCTCGTACCTTCGGGAAGCCAGATAGTCTCATATCCCCTCTCCTCTGCCAGAGACACCAGCTCCAGCATCTCCTGTGGTGTGAACTGAAGCCCTGGGTCCAGACGTACTCCAAGTCGTGCCATATTCTCCTACCTTCCGGATGAATCGTCCATTTCGGTCGGTCATGGAGCCCTGTCCAGGTTGAGAAGGATTAGTTAGTTCCCCTTCCAGCTCACCGCCTGTTCCAGCATCTCAAGGGCATTGCTGCGGGTTACACCGCTATCGGAGCCAAGCATCCGGCTAAGCTCCGTCACTCTGGTCTCATCGGCTAACACCTCCACAGAGGTCATAGTCCTATCACGTGAAGCAAGTTTTATAACCTTGGTGTGGTAGTCGGCGTAGCACGCTATCTGCGGGAGGTGGGTTACGCATAGCACCTGATGGCTCCTAGATAGACCCCATAGCTTCCGGCCCAGGACACTCCCGATTCGACCTCCTATACCCGCATCTACCTCGTCGAACACCAGGATTGGAATCCGGTCGGCGGTAGACAGGATGGTCTTTATGGCGAGCATCAGCCTCGAGGCCTCTCCCCCAGAGGCAATCCTGGCCAGGGGCCGTGGCGGTTCGCCCAGGTTCAGCGAAATCAAGAACTCGACGGAGTCTATACCGGTTCCGTTGAAGGCGAAGCACCTGATACTTTCTCCACCTGGAAGCGTGGAGTACGGGCCGGAGTCGCCAGTCCCAACCGGCACACCATCCTCCGAGTCTGCCTGGCGTATATCCACGTACACCTGCGCGTGTTCCACAGCCAACCCAGCGACCTCCTCCTCAATGGAGTCGGCCAGATGCTTTGCTGAATGCCGGCGGGCCTCGGAGAGCTGACCTGCCAGCCTGCCAACCTGCTCTCGAAGCTCTATCTCCAGGGACTTCAATTCCTCCGTGCGCTCTTCGCTGTGGGACAGCCTCTTCAGGTCCTCAGAGGCCCTCTCGGCGAAGGCCAGGATTTCTTCAATCGTGCTACCGTACTTCCTCTTGAGGCCCCTGATTAAGTCTAGCCGACCCTCAAGCTCCTGAAGACGGTCCGGGTTGTACTCGATGCTGTCACGATAGCTCCGGAGCGTACGCGCCAACTCGTCTACCTGGTGGGTCAAGGCATCTACCGACTCGCGGTCCTGGCTCAATGATGGGTCCAATTGCTCTAGCTGGGCGAGGTCCTGGGCGACCTGTCCCAAAAGGTCCATGACTGATTCTTCCCGGTCCAAGCTATCGTATAGCGCTCGATAGGCATGGTCGGACAGCTTGATAATTCGCTCCGCGTTGGCGACCCGGTCCCACTCAAGGGCCAGAGTTTCATCTTCAGCCGGGCGAAGATTTGCAGCGCCAATCTCTTCTACCTGATACCTCAGAAAGTCCGCCCTCTGGGCAAGCTCTTGCTCATCCGTCCGAAGCCGGTCTACTTCCCGGCGCACCTCCAATAGACGGCGGACCTGCTGCGCCACCTGAGCCCGAAGCTGCCATAGCCCGCCATACTGGTCCAGTATATCCACGTGCTCGCGTACACGGAACAGTGACAGATGCTGATTTTGGCCGTGGATGTCCACCAAGTGTTCGGACAGAGTGCTTAACAGCCTGAGAGGCACAATTCGCCCGTTCACACGGCACGTATTGCGCCCATCAAGATTAACCTCGCGAGCGAGAATCAACTCCTCTTCGCTACCGTCAATCTCGTATTCACCCAGGACAACGTTGATTTTCTGCGTGAGGTCGCCGTTGAGCAGGAAGATGCCCTCTATCCTGGACTGGCGGGCCCCGGATCGTACCATGCCGCCGTCGGCGCGGCCCCCCAAGAGAAGGCTCAACGCATCCACAATGATGGACTTGCCGGCCCCGGTCTCCCCGGTCAGCACGTTAAGGCCGGGTGCCAACTCCATTTCAAGCTGCTCTATGGTGGCGAAATTGGTGACACTAAGAAGTCTGAGCATGGCGATGTCCGCAAGCCCTGCCTGGTGGGGGCTGCTGCTCCCAGAATAGCGGGTGGGAACACGGGATGCAAGTAACACGGACTCCCAACCAGGGCCTTTTCAAAGAAGTCCTATAGTTTAGGTCCTATTAAATAATCGGAATGATAAGTTAGGGGCTTAGTCCTCGCCAAATACTGCTTCAACGGCAAGGTCGGCAGGGAATCGCACTTCTTTGCCATCAGCACCTCGCAGGATGAAACGGATTGTCATAGGGCCATGTACTGTATTGCTTAACTTCATGGCTCCCAATGTCCTGTTCAACTGGGGCCATTCTTCAGGCAATGGATTGCTCACTACATCGTAAGCCAAGTCCTCAGCCGTCTCCCACTTCGCCAATGGATTTCTAACAACCCTTTTCTCCATAATAATCACCTCGGCAACCCTAGCATCCTGGGTTCAAGCTCATGCCTTCCCGCTACTGTAGGCGTCTGAAACCGCTTGCCTTCCAGTATCTCGCCCACACTCAATATCTGCATCTTGGGGTACTCTATCCCCAGGATCCCGGCGTCCGCCATAAAGCGAGCAAAGTTTCGGGCCTGGGTCTCCTTTATTGGCTGCATCGTTATCAACCCCGCCATGACACCGTATCGTAGTCCAGTACACCCTTCAAGGCTCGTAGAGCCGTTATTGGCACATTTGCCCCACCCTTGACCTCTATCACCATGCTCTGTAGCTCCTGGGCATGGGGGACGGCAAAGTACACCCGCCCGTCTATCCCGCCATCGACGGACCGCTTGGTGGTCACAAAGCCGTCCACCTGTTCTACCGCCCACTTTTGGAAGTGGTACTTGTCATGCTGCCACGGGTCTTGTGTATAAGATTAGATGGGGGAAGTATTCACTGGCTGTACCACTGTTAGATCAATTCATTATCAGGCAACTTCAAGGCTAGCTCTGAGCGCAACTCTTTTGTGCAGAAATCTCAGTTGCGCAAAAAGTGACCTAAACTTGAGGGAAATAGTGGAGGCGGCTTAGGCCCAGTTCAAGAACGATAAAATGTCTCAGGCCAAGGCCGCAGCAAGATAGCACTCCGTGCTATATGGATGTAGCTATTCAGGGAAGGCGTTGCAGCCGGTAACGAGGGCTGGAAGTCCGCCCATGAGAAAGGCTACTTGCACAGTCTCGGCTATCTCCTGCTCCGTAGCGCCCTGAGCGCGGGCACGGTTGGAGATGGCACGTACACCGTCCGGGTGGGCCAGTATAGCGTCGCATAGCATGGTCATCAGGGTCTTTACCTTGGCGGGAAGCGCCCCATCGGCAATGACATATTCTCGCAGGTTGCCGACATGCTCAGATAGCTTGGGGTCGGCCTTGGAGAGGGCTGCTACGTAAGCGGGCTGTTGCTGCTGCATTTTGCTTCTCCTGTTTACCGGAATCGTCTATATCGGACTGGCTGCGCCTTCAGAAGGCATTATATTTAACGAGCCAATTGTATTGGCAACTCCAGGCTCCGTCAACCCCATCTCATGGGTGATCAGGGTCATTTAATTGTCAACGTTACGCGAATACAGGCCCCCACAGTCACCCCCATCCTAACCTTCCACGGCTTTGTTCCAAAAGTGACACTTGTTCCAAAAGTCAGGTTTCTGTTCCAAAAGTCCCAATCAGGCCGCTAAGATAAGCGTCGCTGTTCGCGATTGCCATCTGGTTCAAGGTGGCACAAACTCTCGCATCTTCCAGCAGAACGGCATCTTGATCACTGTACAGTTCAGCCCGTAGCCGATTATCAGGCATGGTTTCCTCCCGTCGATCGCGAGTAGGATTTAGGAGTTTCTTTTTGAAATTCCGTATAATCCTCTACCCCAATATTGCCGTATCTGGCCAATATCTGCTCGGAATGCAGTGTGCCGATTATTCGGATACTAAGAGGCCTGAACTGGACCCAGGAAATGCGACAGGTGGCTAAGTGAGAGTCCTTCTTTATAAACCAAGGGCAGCGGTTCCTGTCGGGAAGGGGTAGGAGATGTCTAAATGACAGAGGAAGCGCAGCCTGGCCTTCAAGGCCAAGGTGGCCCTGGAAGCGTTGAGAGAGGAAGAGAGCACGGCAGAGATAGCCAGTCGCTACGAGGTACATCCCAGGTCCGCACATGGAAGAAGCTTTGCTTGAGGGTGCTAGAGGCATCTTTGGTGAGCGCGGTCAGGAGAAGAAAGACGAGGCCCTCGTTGCCCAACTCTACCAACAGATTGGGCAACTCAAGGTGGAACGGAATTTCTTGGCCGAGAGGTTAGGTCGCTGAGCCGGGGGAGGCGGCGTGCCATGGTGGACCGCCGCCTCCCGTTGCTCTCAGTAGTGGGTCAGTGCAGGTTGTTGGGTATCAGCCGTTCCAGCGTGTACTATCGGTCATCGTAAGCAACACAGGAGGACTTGGATCACATGAACCTCATAGACCGTCAATACCTGGCCACACCCTTCTACGGGTCTCGCCGGTTCACAGCGTGGTTGAGGACACAAGGGTACCGGGTCAATGGGAAACGGGTCCGAGGGCTGATGCTGACAATGGGGATCAAGGCCATCTACCGGCGCCCCAGGACTAGCAACGGGACACCAGGGCACAGAATCTACCCGTACCTGCTGGAGGGCATGGAGATCACCCGGCCCAACCAGGTGTGGGCAGCAGACATCACCTATATACCCATGTTCAGGGGGTCCCTGTACCTGGTAGTCATCATGGACTGGTACAGCCGGTATATGGTCTCCTGGCGACTCTCAAACACCATGGAGGCCGACTTCTGCGTCGATGCCCTGGAGGAAGCACTCAAGAGGGGCCGACCGGACATCCTCAACACGGACCAAGGAAGCCAGTTTAGCAGCGAAGCCTTCACCAAGGTCCTCAAGCAACATGGAGCCCTCATCAGTATAGACGGAAAGGGGCGGTATAAGGACAACATTTTCGTTGATAGGCTGTGGCGCAAAGTGAAATACGAGGAGGTGTATCTGAAGGCATATCAGGATGGACGAGACGCCAGGAATGGGCTGAGGGAGTACTTCCGATTCTAAAACAACCAACGACCCCACCAAGCCCTGGGTTATAGAACCCCGGCTGAGGTGTTTGCCTCAAGACCAGTGGAAGCTACCAATGGAGGTATGGTAGAATCCATTGGCCCGCATACCCTCAGACCTGCGGGGCCCGATCTTAATAAGACCCTTGTCCTGTCCTAATCATGGGGCCCACCTCACATCTCGAAACGAGAGACAAGGTAGAGATAGGGGAGAAAGTGAGATAGTCCAACATCGTTTAGGAGGCCCAGAGGTGAGGGCCGTGGGCAGGTGGTACCGACTGACCTACAACTGGTGCAGGTGGACTTGAAACCAATAAACGTTCGGGCCGTTTGGCCCAGTAAGCCCGCGAAGTAACCGTGTTGCCAATTGTTTCTTAACTGATTTGCACCTCGTGCTTTACTCACGAAGGAGAGTGGAGATTACCTCATGACTATGGGCGCGGAACAAAAACAGCGACTAATGGAATTACTTAACAAATTGGCCGAACGGGATTCAGGTACTCCCATTCCGGATGTGATGACGAGAATGCGCTCCGGCATGCCAGATTTTAACGGTCAAGAGCATAATGACGCGAAGACCTTGGTCTTTATGGGATGGATACGGTCACGGCATTTTGGCGACGTGATGAATTCATGGTCTGCCGAAGGAATATATGCCTTTGATCTGACCGATGATGGGAAGGCGGCCCTTGCTGATTGGAATTCATCAAGTGAAGTCGGGGCGGAGCCCGCCGAATCTAGCAGCCACCCACAGCAGCGATCGCGTCCTCAAGTGATGGTGATACACGGTAGTAGTGGTGGCCGTGTTCCGCAGATAGTAGATAACATACGCCTGTGGTGTTTCGATCATGGATTGGATGCCTACAAGGCAGCGGACCTGCCAAACTCTGGGCGCTTCGTTAATGCGAAGGTCAATGACAGCATCGACAACGCTGATTATTACATTGTGGTGCTGACCGCTGACGAAGAACTGAAGACAGGTGCACTTCGCCCTCGGCCGAATGCGATGATCGAAATGGGCCGAGTGCTTGAGCGAAATCCAAGTCTAGTGTGCGTGTTGAAAGAGGAAGGCGTGGAGATGCCCTCCGATTACACTGGTTTGATAACAGAACCTCTGGAGAATTGGGAATCCGTGGTGTTGCGGGAATTAAAGGGATCCGGTTTGTTATAACCTCATTACTTGACACTCCGCAGCCATAATCGGTGGGCTGTATCGCGTTCGAGGAACAGAGCTAGACTGGCCTCCTCACAGCAAGCGATTTTCGATAAATTTTCAAGGACAGCACCTCTAGTTTGAACGCACGTACCGGCAGCGGATTAATTGGCGGCAAGTGGAGTGGAAGTGTTTGGTCGTTTATGGCCAAGTTTTGTTCTTGCTTATTCCGGTTGCTCTGAACGCCGTAGAAGCGAATGCAGCCTTGACAAAAAGGGAACGCGGAACTGTGATGCCTAGGGATTGATCGTGAAGAATATTGTAGTCTGTTGTGATGGAACGAGGGGAGAGTACGAAGCAGAGGACAAGAACACCAACGTGGTGCGTCTGTTCGAGCGTTTAGGCAAGGACGGGGCGGAGCAGATTTCTTACTACGATCCGGGCGTGGGTACGTACAGCCCTCTGCGGACCGGTCCTGGACGCTGGGTAGCCAAGTGGGTCGTATCCGCGTCTGGCGTGGGGGTAACCGGTGCGGGGCTTAAGGGCAACATCGAAGAAACCTACAAATATCTCATGGGCTGCTATGAACCTGAGGACAACGTGTACCTGTTCGGATACAGCCGGGGAGCTCACACAGTTCGGGGTACTGGCGGGCATGTTGCATAAGTGCGGCTTGCTCACTAAAGGCAGCGACAACCTGATACCCTACATGACCCGCATCTACGACGGAAAGCAGAACAACAATATATCCGCTGGATTCAAAAGCAGCTTCTGCCGGGACTGTAAACCGCACTTTATCGGAGTCTGGGACACCGTTGCCTCGGTCGGATGGGTGCGAAGAAAACAATTCTCCGACAACCGGCTGAACGGCGACGTCACTTATGGATATCAGGCCCTTTCCATCGACGAGAGACGCTACCACTTCCGCGTATCGCAGTGGGACGAGGACAATATTCCCGAAGGCCAAACGATAGAGCAAGTATGGTTTTCGGGCTCTCATGCAGACGTAGGGGGACAAGAGGCGGATCGCCGTATATCCGACATTACCTTAGAATGGATGCTACGCCACGCTAAAGGTAGAGGGTTAATACTAAGTGAAGATTGGCAGGCATCACTGCGCCCTGATCCTTCGGGAGAAATCAAGCGGTCGGACAAGCACGTTTGGCGGGTGGGTGCAAAGGATCGCACTATCTCTGAAGGTGCCAAGATTCATCGAAGTGTGTTTCAACGTAGGGCTACCGCCAGCAACCGCTACAAACCCAGCAACCTCCCTGAGTCATTCGTGGAAGTGGATTAGCTTCGCCTGTTCCTCGCAGCCACTGATGCTCTGATTGACGCCAAACAAAAACTCTTTTGAATGGCTTTTTAGGCGGCTGTAGGATTCTTCCCTACGTATACCCGACGTCCGATCAGGGGCTTAACGCTGGACTCAGATAAACCGACTCCACGTAACTCCAACACTCAACCCAGGGCTTGGATGGTTGATGGCATGGCGATCCTGACCTTCCCCTCATCGAGCTGTCCTTGGGCATGGGGATGGTGTAACGGATGATGGCCTTGCCGGGTACTACACCAATCTTCTTCACGAAAGACCTTACGAAGGCTCTGGTCTCCGTTAGCTCGCTCTCCATCAGGGACTCACTCATCTCGTTCACGTAGGCCGCGATGGTCTCGACATCCCCAAGCCCGTCCATTCTTGTGGCCAATATGGCCCTCGCCTCATCCGCCGCAACCTCCAGCTTCTCCTGTCGCTCCTTGTGCTCCCGGATGCGGGGCAGGATGTCGTTGATCTCCAGGTCGGTGGTCTCCGCTATCTGCCACAGCCGGTCCAGAGACGTTCAGCTTCGAGGAATTGCTGCGGCTGCTGGCCTCGGCCAGTTGGCACCCGCGTTCGGCTGGTGCGTACGCGGCTGTCCCTCGGGTTCGCCCTGACCAGGCTGGTGGGCCTGCTGCTGAGGGACGTGGTTTTGACGAGAGATGAGATGAGCGGGTTGATATCCGGGTTGCTGACTCGGAACGGCGTGCCGACCGAAACTACTAGACTGGACGACTGGTTCAAAGATAACGGGAAAGCTCAAGGTCGGCGTTACATGTCCAAACTTCGGGGCAACTTCCGCCGGTAAAGCCCCGATGCAGAAGAGAAACTGAGGCCACGGCGCGGGGGCGATCACTTCGGGCGGACGTTCTGTACAACCTGCTTGCCGAGCTGGCGGCCAACGCCGGATGGGTGGTGAACTACATGGACCTGCTGCAGCGAGTCTGCGGTCCGGTGCATTCCGGCGGCTGAGGGTCGTTGCGCGCCGTGGTGAAGAACCTCAACATCAAGCTGGAGAACGAAGCGGCGACTCCCCAACATCTTCAATGAGCCGAGTATCGGGTACCGGTTGGGGGAAGGCATTCGGGCATAATGGGGTGGAGCAGTGGTTATCCGAAGGGTGCTCGGCCGGACTTTCCGGTCTGTATGTCTATGTGCGATTAGTAGAATAGGTGAGTCGGAACCAGTAACTATAGGACCCGTACGTGAGGCAATAGATGGGATATGAAACCACAGAGCAGAATTCGTCTCGCCGCCGCAGCGGGGTCTATGAGCAGACCTTCTATTGCTAGCGGGCGACTTCTACGGTGTCTATGTCGACAATTTTGGGTGCCATAGGCAACGAAAGACGGACAGCAGGTGCTCTGGGAGGGCGCTCGTCAAGTCGGCTGATAATAGCTAGATTCTGGAGTATTGGGGGCGTCGGCAAGATTTGCCAGTGGGGCGGAGTTGTGCATGTGGAAATACCTCCCCTGAGGGTCCCATAGGTCCTGGTTGATTCCGACTTCCTCTCCTATGCTTGACACGTCAAGCATAGTTTGCTATAATGAGCGTGTGGAGAATCAAGATCAACCGAAACTAAGTCAATATCTCAGGGCCATGCGCGAGGCCAAGGGCTTGTCCCTTAGACAAGTGGAAGGTAAGTCAGGTGTCTCCAACGCTTTTATCAGCCAAATGGAATCGGGGAAGGTCAAACAGCCGTCCCCGGTCACACTTTACAAACTCGCTGAGTTCTACGGTGTCCCGTACGAGTCTCTGATGGAGCTAGCTGGGTATCCCTCGCCCTCTGCGTTGACAACCGAGCCACGATCCGCATCAGCGGTTTTCCGTCGGTTGGGCGAAATCACGTCGGCAGAGGAAGCCGAGTTGCTTGACTACCTTTCTTTCCTCCGGTCCCGTGCCAGGAAAGGACGGCGCGGGACATAGGGATGATGACGGAGCCTGCTTCTCTGACTCGCAGAATCGTCTGCCCTTGTTATAAGCAGCTTATGGGGCAGCCAGGCTGGGAGTACTCGGATCTTTTTGGATCATCCACATTCGGGAGTCATGCGGGACTCAGCCTTTTTAGGGGATGATATATGGGCCAAATAGAGACCAACGTTTTTGAAATCCTGAACTTGGCGGAGCTTAAAAGCCAGTACCGCCGCTACCGGATTAAGGGGCTCACTAGTGGTCAGGTAGACTACGACCGCAACGTTCAGGTTCTCATCCGCGATCTCAGCCAGCGTCTAAAGAGTCCCGTTGCAGTGACTGAAGACGGGGGCGAGTTGTATCTCATCGTCTCTGTAGATTCCGGCGAACCACCTTCACCGTTTCAAGTGTCCAACACAACCGCGTACTTCGAACCGACTTCCGATATTACCACTCTCGATTACGTGAACCCTACGCCGGACACCGAACAGATTTGCCTGAGATTTCTTCAGTTCATGATCAATGGGTTGTTCTATCACGATCGCCGGTATTGGCAACCCTCTAGCGGATATCCTCAGTTCGAGAGGGGACCGATCCTTACCAAGGAAGGACTTGATGTCTACCGAGGCTACTCAGTTCGCGTAGTTTACAGCGAGACGTCCGGCTTTGGCGTCTGTGTTGATGTCACGCATAAATACGTGTCCCATAATCCTCTTCCTATCGTGCTTACCCAGAACGCATTTGCAAATCTCAAAGGGACGCGCTGTGTGTATCACTATGGTCTCGCCTGGTACGAAATACGGCCAACGATCTATTCAGACCTCACGGTTCTCGAACAACTGCTGAAACTCGATGGTCAGGGAGCAACATCGCTTTTCGATTTCATAATGAGCAATGCTCCAAAGCCGTTTCCGAAAGATGTAGCAGACCTGTCGCCTGAAAGCCCAGTTGTTGGATACTTAACAACAGATGGCGAAACAAGGCACGCGGCTGCCGCCCTCTGCTATCCAGTGTTCGGAACGACTGACTCTCGGGTTAGGCGCATTCACCGCGACACTATTCTCCCGCCACACCTGCGCCGTTCTTTGATCAATGCTTTCGTCAGTAGTTCCTTAGGTGGGACTGATAGCGCGAATCTCATCGTTCGCGTTTCATCGAATGCCGTTACCGTTCCGAAAAGAGTATTCCTGCCGCCGGACACAGAGTTCGGCCACGGGGTCGTCCTGTCTGTGCGGGGGTCTCAGGGCTCTTCCAATGTCAGTCTCGAGCATCTAGGCAAAGAACGACTGGTAGCACTTCGTGACCCCAAGATTGGGCCTTATTCTCGAAAACCACTCGATCGGCAGTACGTTGTACTGCCGAGGTCGGTGGCTGACAGCTACGGTCCGGCTTTCATCGGCGATCTGAAAACTGAGGTAAACACGCTCTACGATCAAGAAGTTCCCTATGCCCCGATCATCATCGAGTACGAGGATCGTGTGGAGAAAACGTTTGCCGCCCAGGCCAGTGCTGTCCTCGGAGCTGTAGAAGCGGCCGCGCTGGAGCCCGGATACGGCATCGTCATGATTCATGAACTCGACCGAGGTAGAGGCGAACACGATCAACTCGCGGCCATGTTGATGACCAAGCTTCGAGAACAGGAGCTTTTCGTGTCAATCATTCATACGAAAGTGGCGGGTGAATCTTATCGCCTTAACCAGCACGCCAGCAACGGACCAGCATACATGGCAATATCTGAGAAAAGGAGCAGGCTCGCCGGCTACTTACGCAATGTTGCCATCAACAAAGTCCTTCTTACGAATGAGCGATGGCCCTTCGTGCTATCTACTCCGCTTAACGCGGATCTTACTATAGCCTTGGATGTACAGAACAATACGGCCTGCTTCACTCTCCTTGGCAAATCAGGCCCGTCTATCCGGACCGAGGTATCCTACTCCAGAGACAAAGAAAAACTGGCTCAAGTCCACGTAAGGAAGGTCTTGCTCGATATTTTGAGGCAAGAAGCTTCCTTAGGGATGGATAGGGTCGAGAACATCATGCTGCTTCGAGATGGCCAGTGGTTCAAGTCCGAGATAAGCGGCGTGAAGGATGCGATCGCTGCATTGCACAAAGAAGAACTCATGACAGGAGCGTCGGCGTCCTTTGTCGAAATACATAAGACATCAGCTGTCTCATTTCGTCTATTTGAGGTAGAAACGCAGCAGGGAGGCAAAGATCGGGTTGAGAACCCAGGCCTTGGCCAATACCACGTGCTGAATAGTAAGTCTGGATACATCTGTTCCACGGGACGCGAGTATCTTCGTCAAGGGACGGCCCAGCCACTAAACGTGAGGTACGTTGAGGGCTCCATGCCCTTCGATCGAGTCTTGGAAGACGTTTATGCACAGACGTGTCTGGCGCTTACTCGACCCGAGGGGTGCTCGCGGCTCCCATTCTCGCTCAGACTCACCGACATTCGTCTAGCTGAGCACGCTGGGAACTACGACCAGGATGCGCTTGCCTTTGGCGACAATGTAGACAACGACGAGTCGGAGAACTCCGAATCCGACCAGGAGGGCAGAATTGAGTGACGTAGCGCTGAACGGCAGCATCTACCAACAGCTGCGTTCCTACGCGGACGCGTTGGACCGTGCTCTGATCGACCTTCGCAATCCGCAGAACGCGATAGTTGATGAAGCGAGGCGACAAATCGCGGAATTGCTACGCAAGGCGACGGTGAACCAGTCGGTAGATCACGCCGCGTTGATGCTCAGGATCGTGTTGGGACGCCGCCTCCAGGGGCTCGTTCTTTGCGATAAGCTGGCCACGGTTCTTGAAGGGCGTCCGCCGAACTCATCCGAGCTCGACCAGCTTGAACACATCGCGCTGGAGCTAGATAAGGAATGCAGGACAGCTCTCGCTAGGACCCGAGGCAAACGATGATTGAGGGATACATCGATGCTGCGATACGCCAGGCCCAGGAGCGTGCACGGATATTGAAGGCGAAGATCTCCTATTCTTCCCAGGTTCATGAGTTTGTAGCGCTGCGTCAGACTTGCGACAACTTCATAGATGGTCTAATAGACGCCTTTGGATACCTCTTAACGGACTCGGTTATTTTGCGACAAGACCTCGTAGCAGAACGAATCCGGCTCTTTCGGAGGTTGCGCGCCGATCTTACCAATGTGGAAACCACGGCGGTCGCAGCGTTGGCTAGGTCGCACACAGACGACGCTGCACTGAGCAGGCTCGTGGCCGATATTCACAGGGAGATAAGGTGTCCCTTGGCACCACCCACAGTCACTAGTCTCTCTCGCGAATACTTTTCAATCAGCCCCGTCTTCCGTCTACTAGAGGTTCCTCTGGCGGAATCAGACTTCCTGCTGCACCTACCTGACCTGTATCACGAGATCGCGCACCCCCTTATCACTGAGGTGAACAACCCGGTCATCGAGCCTTATCAGCTTGAGTACTCTAAATTCCTAGGAGCCGCTTTAGCGTACTTCGCTGAAGAAAGAAAAACAAACCTGCGGTCTACCGGCCCGCGGCGGTACTTCGGAGATATTATTGACACCCTCGAATACGCTTGGGCCATGGGGTGGGCAAATGAGATTTTCTGCGATCTCTTCGCCATCTATACCCTGGGCCAGGCATACGCCTGGGCCCACTTTCATTTGACTGCAAGGAACAACGCCGACCCATATGAAGTGCAATCCATGGGGCCGTTATCGCATCCACCAGATCACGCCAGGATGGAGGCTATGCTGATTGGTCTCGATTTGATTGGATTCGCTGACGAAGCGGCCGTCGTCCGAAAGAAATGGCAGGGCCTTCTCGATGCGACTGGTGCAACTCAGGGTCAGATGTTTCGGAGGGCATGTCCAGCGGAGTTACTAGAGAGAGCAGCAATTCATGCGCTTGAAGGGGTAAAAAGCATCAATTGCCGGATCGTCACCCTGGAGACTACCGGGAAGATTCACAACTTACTGAATACTGCCTGGGAGATGTTCTGGTCCGTGCCTAGTGAATATCATGCCTGGGAACGTGACGCCGTTACGAACCTGAAGGAACAGACGGTCCTAACGTAGAATGTGCGGCATGCAGGAGCTGCACGCAAGGAGAAGTCGTATGGCCAACACAGACTACATTAGCTATTCGCCGTCAGCGGTCGACACCTTCGGCAACTGTGAGACTCGATTCTGGTTTGACAATCACGCCGACGGCTCTGGGATCATTCCCACCGACGACACGGCTGCTTCAGTGAGCCGAGCCATTCATGATGCTTTGATGGATTACCATGGGCAACTAGAAACGCTGTATGCAACTGTTCAGCCGATTGACGACGAGACTGCCATCAGGCGACTGAACCAACTGCTAGATAAACACCTTCGAAGGCAGAACATGAGCCGACTCGATGATCCAGTGGCCAGACGATTGTCGTCTGCGTCCAAGGGTCTTTGCCGGGCTGCCCTTTTGATGCGAGACGGGATGAAGGACTGGAGCATTGACCCTGATAATGGTCAACTGCTGGTTTGGGCGGAGGCTCCGCTGTACCACGAGTCGGAAGTTGCTGGGGTCGAACTGAAGCCCGGGTTCATGTCACGAACCCGTCCAGACATTGTGGGTATCAGATCGTCGGATGACGGAACCCACCGCGTGCTAATTCGGGACTACAAAGCCCGCAGTTCCGTAGTTTACCCTCGCTTCGACACCGGAATAATCGTTCGCTCATGGTGGGCCATGTCGGAGGTCATGTCGCCAAAATGCGACTGGTTCGTAAAAGACAGAGCGCTAGCGCTGGACGAAACTTCAATCGACGTGGAGACCGTCAACCTTCAGTTCGGTGCTGACCCAGAGTTCACTGTTAGCGCAGCGGTGACGCTGAAAGCGCTCGTGGCGGAGCGTGACCGTATCGTTGACACCCTTGAGGAGATGCGCGATATAGACGCATCCGACACTGCGGACCGGGCGGTACCTACGCCAAGCGGTCTTTGCCGCAACCATTGTCCGCATTTGCATCGGTGCTTCGCCGGGCAACAACATGTCCAAAAACGCTTCGGGGTGGTGGCGCTCCAGCAACGATTAGCTGAGGTTGCTTAGTCTGCCTCAGCGGGCCTCAGCACGAACGGACGAAGGACGCTGGGCTGACGGCGGCGCGCCGCGAAGCCTAGCAGCCCGTCCGAGGATTATCTAACGGCGCTTGCGGGTTAGCGACAATGGATCGCGACAACTAATTGCGCCGGTTGCCCCGGCCAGCCCCCAGATAGCTTTGCGAATAGCGCCGTGCTCACTACCTCGGCAAAAGTTCCTGATGCGTTGGGCTGGCCCATCGCCCCGTGCTTTCCTGTGCAGATTGACCCCAAAGCGGAA
Source organism: Dehalococcoidia bacterium (assembly GCA_965219825.1). Taxonomy (GTDB): domain Bacteria; phylum Chloroflexota; class Dehalococcoidia; order Lucifugimonadales; family JAGWBF01; genus JAGWBG01. The sequence continues at coordinate 1,540,427 of OZ244792.1, forward strand.
CAGTTTGAGCAGGTTGTGGCCGGTGCAGATCAGCGACCATTCGCCGTTCACCTTCTCCAGTCCCCGCAGCAGGAACTGCCGGAATCCCCGGCCCTGCTTGATCTGGCCGAATACCGGCTCCACAGTTTGCATCCGCAAAGCGTAGCGCTGCCGACCCCGCCTGGTCTGTAACTTCCGTCGCATCCGGTCCCTGGGAGACAGATGGCTGGGTATGCGACCTCGGGGCGCGGGTGGCACAACCCGGCCGTGGCGGGTCTGCTCCGGCGCGACGAACGGGTCCACGCCCAGAGCATAAAGCTCGTTGACTGCCTTTGCCGAGTAGTAGCCAGCATCGGCGGACACTTCCCTGGGGACTGCACCGACGTTGTCGATGGTCTCCTCCATCATCGCCGCAGCCTGTTGCTTATCCGAAGTCTGGTTGGTGGCCCGCGCCGCCACGATTACCTGGTGAGCGCTGTCCACCACCGCCTGACAGTTGTACGCTTGCAGGAAGTCCTTTCCTCCAGGTGCGGGGATGATGCGCGACTCGGTATCGGTGAAGTTACGCTGGGCCTTGTCGTCGGGCACATCCGGGCGCTTACCACCTTCGGCCTCGGCCTGTTCGGCAGCCGCCTGCGCCTCGGCTTCCAGCGCCGCCATGGCTTCCCGTATCTTCTCCAACCGACCCTCTCGAAAGGCCAACTCCTCCGGCAACTCATCTCCACGCTTGTCTTTGCCGTACCGCCGGTCTTCCTCTTCATCCACTTCCCGGGCTCGCTCCAGCAACTCCGCCACCTCCGCCGCCAACTGCGCTTCCCTCTCCTTCATCCGTTGGTAACTCATCGCCTTATGCTTCGATGCGTTGGCCTTCACCTTCGTGCCGTCCAACGCCACGTGCCCCAGCTTCACCAGCCCCGCCTGCTGGCACAACGCCAGTACCTGTACGAACAGGCCCGACAGCGCATCCAGATTATCCTTGCGAAAGTCGGACATGGTCCGGAAGTCCGGTGTGTTGTTCGCCGCCAACACCCTGAAGGCGATGTCCTCGTGGAGACGCTGGGCGATGCGGCGTGAGGACGCCACCCCCACGCAGTACCGTAGAGCAACACCTTGACCATCATCCGTGGATGATACGGCGGCCCGCCACGCCGTTCCCGCTCGTACCGAGCGGTGACCTCCGACATGTCCAACTGGTCCACCACGTCGGATATGAAGTAGGCCAGATGGTCTCAGGCAGCCACTCCTGCAACGCCGCTGGCAACAGCAACTGCTGGTCGGGTTCGTAGGGAAGGTAGGTCTTGCTCATCAACAACTCCCCGCTACTGGACTGGGCCCATCATACCCCAAAGCGCCCGCCAACCGTGTTTCTCGGACGGGCTCCTAGTATTACAACGACGGTTGGGATGATAGGATGACGGGGTAGTTGGGGAAAGCTTGGACCAGTGAGGCAGGGAAGTGGATGCTGCGGTTTTCGAGCAGGTGTACGGGGTCTTTCAGGATTTTCACGCTTACTTCGCTCCGCTGTTTGGCCGCAGGGAAGCGCGGGACCACAGCCGCCATTATCTCCAGGCCCTGCTGGCACAGTCCGAGGAGCGGCGCAACGCCGAGAATCTGTCGGAGACGGTTCCGGCGTCAGCCAGGGTGATGCAACGGTTTCTTGCTGAATCCCCCTGGGATGATGACGCGGTGATTGGCCGGTTGCAGGAGTACTTATCGCCCAGGTTGGGACACCCGGAGGCGGTGTGGGTGCTGGACGGCAGCGACTTCCCCAAGCAGGGCAGGAAGTCGGCGGGAGTGGCCCGTCAGTACTGCGGGAGACTGGGCAAGGTGGCCAGTTGCCAGGCCGGAATGTTCCTGGCCTACGTCAGTCCGTTGGGACGGGCCCTGGTGGACAAACGGCTTTATCTGCCGGAAAGCTGGACCTCGGACAAAGACCGGTGTGAGGCGGCGGGGGTTCCGGAGGAGAGGCAGGGCTACCGGTCGAAGACCCAATTGGCGCTGAAGATGGTGGAGCGGGCCTTGGAGCGGGGACATCTGAGGGCCGGATGGGTTGTCGGGGACGACGCCTTCGGGATGTCGCAGTCCTTCCGGGAGGGACTGGCAGCGCTGGGGATGCGCTACGTGCTGGACGTTCCCGGCGGCACCACGGTTTGGCCGCTGGAGCCTGCCTGGACCAGTCCGGAGCATCAGGGGACTGGGCGCCCCCGCAAGCCCAGGTTGGTGGGCGGGCAGCGGCGGACCATGGAGGAGCGCAGCGATGAATTGCCGGAGGAGGCCTGGCGTGAGATTACGGTGGCAGAGGGAAGCCAGGGTCCCCGCAGCTACCTGTTCAGCGCTCAGAGGGTGCGTCCAACCAGCAGGCGGAAGCCCGGCGAAATCCACTGGGCCATTTACCGCCGGAACCTGGACGGCAGCGAGCCTCGCTACTACCTGTCCAACGCCCCGGAGGCCACACCCTTGGAGACGCTGGCTTACGTGGGCGGGTCAAGATGGCGCATCGAAACCGAATTCGAGACAGAAAAGAGCGATGTGGGACTGGATGAGTACGAGACCCGCACCTGGGCCGGCTGGCATCACCATATCGCCCTATGCCTGCTGGGCGGAGCGTTTCTCCTGAGCCTGCAGCAGGACTGGGGGGGAAAAGATGCCCCGGATCACCCGCCCGCAAGTGTACCGGGTGGTGCGGGAGATGCTGCCCCGGGAACGGTTCGGGCCGGCTGAACTGCTGCGGTGGCTGGAGGAGACGCAAGAATGCAACGAGCGGGCCAGACGCTCCCATGCCAAGCACCGAGCCGCCCTTCGTACATCCCCGGACGTCCCTCCTTGAACCGTCGTTGTAATACTAGGACGGTGGCCTTGTGCATGAAGACGAGAACGGTTAGTCCATTCGACCACAGATGCAGAGATTATGCCCATTTATCTTGACACTGACGACAATTTGACCTAGTCTGATAGCTAGTCAGCATCATGGGCAGATGGGGTGAATCATGAGTAGGAAATGGCCGGTTCAAGACGCCAAGTCGAGGTTCAGCGAACTCCTCGATACTACCCTCGCCGAAGGGCCGCAGATCGTGACTAAGCGCGGGGTGGAAACGGCAGTGCTCCTCCCCATCGAGCAGTGGCGGAGGCTGGAGCGGATGACTAGGCCGGACCTGAAGGAGCTGCTCCTCTCCTCTGAGGCGCGGACGGAAGACCTTACACCGCCGCGCCGACAGCATCGCCACCGAACACCTTTGGTCGTGGAGTAGGCTCATGTACCTCCTCGATACCAACGTGGTCTCGGAGCTACGCCGTCCCCGGCCACATGGCGCTGTCCTGGATTGGATCGCGGATGTGCCAGCAGAGCAACTCTTCGTGTCTGCCGTTACGGTTGGAGAGATACAGGCAGGGATCGAGATCACCCGTGAACAAGATGAGGCCAAGGCAGAGGAGTTGGAAGCCTGGCTGGACAAGGTCCTGGCCTCTCACGGTGTATTGTCGATAGACGCGCCCGCCTTCCGGGAGTGGGCACGGCTCATGCACAGAAGGTCGGACACTATGACCGAAGACGCCATGATTGCGGCGACAGCCACGGTGCATCGACTGACGGTGGTAACCCGGAATGTGAGCGACTTCGGCCAGCTTCAGGTGGAGTTGCTGAACCCCTTCGAAGACGGGGCGCGATGAATAAGCAAGAGGATTTCCAGAACCGGGCGTTGGCTCATCTCCTCACCGAGCAGGGAGTAGCTGCGGACTTTGAGCAGCGGGCCGGGCGCAGGCGGATGGATGTCGTCGCGGACGTGGAAGGGCTGCGCGTGGTCCTGGAAGCGGAGACCGGGTTCGACCGCAAGGCGCAGGCAATCAAGGATGCCGATGCCCGTCTGCGACAGCGGCTTGCCACCGTCGTGTTCGCCGTCTGCTATCCCGACGGCGTTACCGAGGACAACCTCGCCGAGGCGACGCTAACCTGGACAGTCCGTGTAAAAGCAGGGGCACCGCCTGGCGACTGGTCCACGGGCGATGTGACGCAGCTGGCACAGGCAGTCCAGCAGGCGCCGCGTTCCTTGAGCGGCGCAGACGTGGCGGCACAGCTGCTCTCGGATGGCCTCGACGCGGTGGTACAGCGGCTGAAAACCCCCGTCCGCCAAGCGTTGGCGCGAGCCCTGGACCTCCCCGCCACCAAGCTAGGCGGCGGGGAGCAGAGCGATGGCTACTTTGTAGCCGCTAAGCGCGGATTGCTGGTCGTGGCTACGGCTATGTTGTTCCATCACCGCGTCCAGGGTCACCTGCCGATGCAGCGTCCTGACGGTTACGACGGGGACTGGCCGCCCGCCAGCGCCACCGGATGCGCCGGGCAAAGCTCTGTGATTAACGCCTTCCGCGAGGCATGGCGCGGCATCCTCGCCGTGGACTACCGCCCGGTTTTCGAGACTGGACGTGCAGCGTTGGCGGAGTTGACGGCAGACCCGGATACCGGCCAAGCCGTGCGCAGCTTAGCCGAGGTGGTGGCGCGTGTCTCGGAGCGGGTTACGGGCCTACGCCACGACCTGCTGGGGCGCATCTTCCACCGGGTGCTGGACACCGCTCGCTATGACGGCTCCTTCTACACCTCGACCGCCGCCGCGGTGCTGTTGGCTACCCTAGCCTTACGGGAGCGGGACGCCGACTGGGCCGACCCGAACGCCGCTGCTTCGCTTCGTATCTGTGACCCCGCCTGCGGGACAGGCACCCTCCTCATGGCCGCCGCCGAGCGAATCCGCGACCTGCGTAACGCCGCCGGACGCGGCGACCCCGACGACGAAGAGGCCCTCGGTCTGATGCTTGTGGAAGATGTGCTTTGGGGCTATGACGTCAACCTGACCGCGACACACATGGCCGCCAGCACACTGGGTATGCTTTCTCCTACCACCAGGTTCAGCCGCATGAACATCCACCGAGCGTTGCTAGGCGTGTTCAACGGCGCGCCCTACCTGGGCTCCCTGGACTTCCTCTCCGGCCAGGCAAGGCTCGCTGCGTGGCCCTCCGTCACCCAGCAGGTGGAGAGCGAAGAGGGAATGTCGGAACCACCCCCTCCGATGGACCTGGTGATTATGAACCCGCCCTTTACTCGCGACAGCCTGCGCCACGACCAGTTCAGCCGCGCCGACGAGCAGGTCATCAAACGGCGAGAGAAGGAGATACTGGAGGGGCAGCCTCATCGGGCCGCAGCCCGCCTGCATTCCTCTGGTGGGGCTTTTACGGTGCTGGCTGAGAGAATGCTGAAGGACGACGCCGGCACGCTGGCGTTGGTCCTCCCTTCAGTCGTCCCTACTGCGCCAGGCAATCTGGAGTTGCGCAAGTATCTGGCCCAGCGGCTCCACATCGACACCATAGTCAGCTCCCATGATCCGGCCCGCATCTTCTTTTCGGAGAACACCAGCATCGGGGAAATACTGCTGGTCTGCCGGAGGTGGAAGAACGCGGGGCCGAAGCCTCCGACGCGGGTGGTCAACCTGGCGCGGAACCCCGCGACGCCGCTGGAAGCTCTGGACACCGCCGTAAGGATCGGGCGGGTAGGCGAAGCGGGCGGCCAGGACTTCCACGACTTTACCGTTCAGCAGGTGGACTCCGGCCGAATCGGGCGCGGCGACTGGTTCGCCGTCAACTTCTTGTCGCCGTTCTTAGTAGAAGCCTACCGGACGCTTAGCGAAGCAAATCCGGGGACCGTTCCAACCGTGCCATTGAGCGGCATAGCGGACGTCGGCCCAGAAGGAAGGCGGATACGCGACTCCTACACCACCTCGGATATGCCGACCCAATCGGGCCGCCGTGCCCTCTGGTATCACAAGACGGACGTCACGCAGTCGATGGGGGCGCAGACCGACGTTTACATCGAGCCGAAGGAGTCAAAGCGCCACCTTGCAGACAGCTATTGGGAGCAGCGCAGCCAAATGCTGTTGCCGCACCGCCTCCGCCTCAATGTGGCGCGTGTCGCCGCCGTTATGCTGCGGGAGCGGGCCGTCGGTTCAATCTGGACACCCTGCCTCCCCCACGATCCGGACATAGCAAGGGCACTGTGCCTCTACTTGAACTCCACCCCCGGCCTGCTGTCACTGCTGGGGGCGCGCGATAATCGGGTGCCATCATACCCATCGTTCTCGCTGGATACGCTGCGTTCCCTGCCGGTGCCCAACTTCGCCGCTTTGGGAGCCGCCGAACGTGATCTGCTCAGTAGTTGGTTCGGCTGGCTGCAAAACGAAACGCTGCAACCCTTTCCCCAAATGCACGAGGATCCCGTGCGCCAGCAGATCGACGATGCAGTAGTCAAAGCGCTGGGCCTTGACCCCGAATGGATTGCGACTATGCGACGAGAGTTGGCACGGGAACCCTCGGTTACGGACGCGCGGCATGGTTCCCATTCTGAGATTGCGAGTAGCATTTCCGGGACAGAAGACACTGCGATTATTGATGAGTAAGAGTATGGTGAGGGTTGCCGTTTGCAACGATCCACCACCCTGAACACAAAATGAAGGAGATGCACCACATGCAATGCCCACACTGTTCGGTTGCATTTCGCGATATATGGAATCGGAACCGTATGAAATATGATAATGAGTTCGATGCCAATTGGGATTGCATTACCACGGTCTGTCCAGAATACCACAAGCCAAGTATTAAAATCGCGCCAGTACCATCAACAACAGGTATAGCGTTAGTAGACTTGGTAGGGAAAGCCAGCGTACAGGACCAATGGGTCTATCCTGGTTCTAGGAGAGGTAAGCGTTTTGGCAATGAAGTGCCTGATGACCTCAAGAGTGACTACTTTGAGGCATGCGAGGTATTACTCATTAGCCCGAGATCGTCGGCAACCCTGTCTCGACGGATTGTAGAGGCCGTGTTGCGCCAGAAAGGCTATAGTCAGAGCACATTGCGTGGACAGGTCGAAGCCGTAAGAAATGAGGTGGGGCCCGATAAGAAGTTGCCTACCGTGCTCTTGAGAATCATTGATGCAGTGCGTGAGTTTGGAAATTTCTCTGCCCATCAGAAAAAGGACATGACAACACTTCAAATCATTGAAGTAGAACCTGGTGAGGCTGAACTTTGCCTAGAGATAGTCGAAGAGATGTTCGAGCACTACTACGTTAGACCTGCTATCGAGGCGGAAAGACTGAAGAATGTCAATGAGAAATTGCAACAATTGGGAAAGAACCCGCTCTAACTAAAATTGCGTGCATATACATGCGTCAACCGGATTGGTAGCTGTCTTACACCGGCAGCCCCCGAAATCCATTCGTCATTACTCTGAAAATAAACGTTAGGCAGCTACCAAGGTGACTGTGTGGCCGAGGCGTTGGAGTTGGCGCACTGCCCGGCGGGTGATGGCGGTGCGGTCCCGCTCCTCGAAATACCGGTGGCCCAGGTCGTAGTAAGGTTGCCGGTCCATTTAGCGGGATATGGAATATCCAATCCATGTACGCCGAGGACATAGGGTAAGATTGTCTTGCTAAGAATATCTGAAGCGTACTTGTACAACTCGAAACCTCTCAAGTGAGCATTCAAAGAAACCAGTTACGATTCGCTACAAGAAGATTCTAACCCTCAGTGAAAAATACTAACGGGCTGACCACTACTCTACACCCTTTGCCGCCTCCCAGATCCAAATATTCCACCCAGGTACCCCTGGGCTCGGACTGTTCAATGGAAGTGGATGGTCTATGCCCTTGATTTGCTTGAAAAGACCCTCGGCAGCACGAATAGCGTGAAGCACTTGAGCATTGCTTGGCTCACGCATGTCGTGTACCCACTGGTTTCGAGCTTTCCGAGCTTCCTCAAGATGGGCATAAAGGCCATATTCTATTCGCATTCCTAACTCCAACATTTCAGTCATGACAGATGCAGTGTAGTCTCGTCCCTTAAGCTTGTCTCTTCGTATCCTCGGCATGTGCCCGCCGTCTCTTGTGTCATTTATGAGAGTGTCCCAAGCAATTGATAGGAGTTGCTCGCAGACTCCCCACGCTAGGGTTACTGCCTCTCCCAATCGCCCTTCCGCATATCTACATGCAGCCAGATACGCCGCTTCGACCATTTGAATCAAGGCCGTGTCTTCACATAGAAGTATCTGGTCAAGCAATTCTAATGACAGAGTGATGACCGCAATCTCCAGAACGTAGCGGTGAAAGGGATGTTGCTGGGCTACTTTATCTTTGTTGTTCAGGACACTACGGACGAGGGCTCGCGAATCTCCTGCGTTGTATCTGTAGACAAGGCAATCGCCGAAGTTCAGTCCCTTGAGGGTGTCTGCGGCAGTAAGGGGTAGGCCCATTCCGCTACTGCTACGTCTAGTGAGCACCTGTGCCGCAGCTAGGCAAGACTGGTGGATATTCATCACTTGCGCTCGAAGGACGGCATATCTCTCAGACCTACTAACCGCATCCTCTGTCTCTTTGGGCTGACCGTGCGGTATCCCCGGACCCGGGGTCCTGTAACCAGGGATCACAATCTGCGGAGCATGTTTCCAAGATGAGAAATCAAACAAGAATGTACCGTCACGCTGCACAGAAACCTTGAGTCCAGAGTGCAGATCTTGCTTGACGACTACGGCATGATGGACTTGGGGGTTCAACTCAAGAACTGACGCGTCATCGGGCTTTTCTCCTATCCAAACTGCCGGAATACGGAAGTAGCCCTCCACTGCCGGCGTGACTGTGTCAGGTTGAATGGTGGGGTCATCAGTAGGTTGTTTGAATAGCGAGTCGTCCTCTGGGTCTCGAGTTCCCTTGGGCATTTTGGCCATCTGGCACTCCTTGTTTTGATGACTTGATATGACGTTCTAACCACAAGTGTCGCCGCACAGGAAGTAAGCCCAGTGGCCTAGTACTACAGCCGCACTTAAAGGGAAGGCCTGGAAATGTGTCTCTTGTAATGAGATTTCAAGGCCCTGGCCTGATGCCTCCGTCGCCACCGTGACCACCATACAGCCAGACCAGCGCTCTCATGGGGCAGCCAGAGCAGCCTGTATAACAACCGCCTCACCTCGGGCACTGTCAGGGGTATGAGTTCCTCCCTGACGACCATCCCCCCTTTTCATGAGTCCCAGCGGCACAGGACCTGGTCACCGCCAGAAAGGCATGGACCAGCAGCGCCAGGGTGATGTGACGGTACCACCCGGTCCACCGACGTACCTCATACTGGTCCAGCCCCACCTCACTCTTGGCTTCCTTAAAGGCATCTTCGATCACCCACCGGGTACCCGCCACACGCACCAGTTCTTCCAGCGGCACATCCCAGGAACCAAAACACCCATAGTATGCCAGGTCCCCAGGGTCTGTGACGCTGCGGCGCACCAGCAGCCAGTACCCCTTGGCCGGCCCAGACAAGGGCCGTATTGGCACCCGGCCCCAGTCGTAGATCCGAGGTCCTTTGGACCCATCACCGGCACTGATACGATGCCATTCCTCATCCGGTATCTCCTCTGCCAGCTCCCTGGCAGCCACCTGAACAGGACCACGGTCTGTGTTTACCCACAGAGGCTCATTGCTTTTCACCCCCAGAACATAGGGTATCTCTCCCTCCTCCAGCCACAGACGCAGCCGGCGGTCATTGCCATACACCTCGTCTCCCGTTACCCAGGCAAAGGGAACCCCAGCCTCAAGGGCTCTTGAAATCATCTCCCTGGCCAACTGCCCCTTGGTCCTGAAGGCCACATCCTCCGGCACCCCCGCTTCCTCCCTCCTCTCCCTGTCCTCATCCCATTCCCTGGGCAGGTATAGCTCTCTATCCAGAAAGGCATGGCCATGACGGCTGCCATAAACCAGGAACACCCCTATCTGGCAGTTGTCCACTTTCCCTGCCGTGCCGCTGTACTGCCGCTTCACTCCCACCGACTTTGTGCCTTTCTTGAGAAAACCCGTCTCATCCACCACCATCACTGCTCGGGGTTCACCCAGATGTTCCACCACATACCCTTGCAGGTCATCCCTTACTTGATTGGCATCCCATCTGTAAGCAGCCAGCAAACGTTGCACACCGTCAGGAGTGGCATCTCTACTATGTTCGGCCAGTTGCCACCCATTCTTCCGCTCCACCGGCCCCAGCAGTCCCTTCAGGTATGCCAGCACCCTCCCCCGGGGCTCACTGCGGCCAAAGCGATGAGCGATGCGAGCGTGCAGTGCATGGAGGCCTGCTTCCCAGTCAATCACCTCCTTCAGCACGTCCTCTCCTTCCATGACTGTCTGACTCATAACCAACCCCTCCTCTCCCACTATTTCCCATGGCTCTATTCTACCTGTTTAAGTGCGGCTGTAGTACTAGGTAGTGTCGTCAAATCGAGTTGATGATGGTATATTGCTGTGGTGAGTGAAAGTGTGAAGGGTGGGGCATATGACAGCAACACATCGTCGTCACGACTTATCTAACCAAGTTTGGGAACGCTTGCAGCCCCACCTGCCTGGGGAAGCGGGCAAAGTGGGACGGCCGGCTCAGGACAACCGCCACCTTCTGAACGCGGTGTTTTGGATTCTGCGCACCGGGGCCCCTTGGCGGGACCTGCCGCCGGATTACGGGGATTGGAAGAATACCCATCGCCGCTTTTGCCGCTGGCGGGACCGGGGTGTGTGGGCCCATCTCCTGGACGGGGTCATCGATGACCCGGACTTTGAGTGGTTGATGATAGACGCCAGCTATATCAAGGTGCATCCTCACGCGGCTGGAGCGCGTGGGGGCAATCAGGCCATGGACCGCACAAAAGGGGTCTAAACAGCAAACTGCATCTTGCGGTGGATGCCCACGGAATGCCCGTACGGTTGGCGTTGACGGAGGGCACAACGGCGGACTGCACCCAAGCCCAGTCGCTGACGGCAGACCTCCCAGCCCAATATCTGCTGGCAGACCGCGGCTACGACACCAACGCCATCGTGGCCGAGGCCATCGCACAGGGAATGGAGCCGGTGATACCACCGCGGAGCCACCGCAGGGAACCCCGGTATTACGACCAGGACCTATATAGACTGCGTCATTTGGTGGAGAATGCATTCTTAAACTTCAAACAATGGAGGGCGGTGGCAACTCGTTATGCCAAAAGAGCCTCCTCATTCTTGGCTATTTGCCAGATTCGAGCACTGGTCCTTTGGACTAAGTTATTTTGACGACACTACCTAGCACATTGGCGGTCACGCCTGTACCCTCAAGCTCCTGTGCCATGGTGGCGACGAGGGCCTCGTGGCCGGCCTTGGAAGGGCCGTAGGGGGATCCGCCCTTGCGGTACATTGTGTCCATGCTGGTGGTTATCCCGATGATCCGGCCCCATCCTTGACCTAGCATGTGTCCCACCGCGGCCCTGGCCATGAAGAATGGCCCGTTAAAGTTGATGGATACCACCCGGGTCCATGCTTCGGAGGAGTTCTCCCAGAAATTGGGCAGGTTCCCTCCGCCGCCCGAAGCCAGGCCCAGGGTTCTGGGGTTGGTGCCGGCGTTGTTGACCAGGATGTGGAGGCCTCCCAACTCCGAGATGGTCCGGCTCACCGCAGCCTCCACGGCTTCCGGGTCTGAGACATCGGCCACTATCGGGACTGCGGCGTCGGGACCCCCGACCTCGCGGACCTCACTGATGCTCTGGTCTAGCCATGTCTCGTTGATATCCATCATCGCGACACGAGCCCCGGCACTTACCAGACCCATCGTGATCGCGTGGCCTATGCCTATGGGACTTCCGGAGCCGGTCACGATGGCGACTTTACCTTGAAGTACTCCTTCGGCCATAGCTCTATCCCTCCTACGCTTGTAGGTTAGCACAGCAGAAGGTGCTATGCGAGTCGGAGCCCACCTTATCCTGAATCTGATGGCGATCTCCAGCGAGGTTTCAAACCTAGAGACGCCCCAGCTTGAGCTGAGTAGTATATAGGAGCTCTGCAAGTGTTATGCTTGTCATGCTGACGTATCGGCCCGCCGCCGATATAGCAATCGTAATTGAGATAACTGACAGCCATCATCGGGCCGAGGGAGCACCTTGGCTCAATGGAGTCAAGGAGTGAGCAGTCTCAGTGAGCTTTGAGCAGTTTTCCCTCGACCAGCGTGTCATCTCCGGCATCAAGTCAGTCGGATACACTACACCCACCCCTATCCAGCAGCAGGCCATCCCGATCATCCTAGAGGGTCGTGACCTGTTGGGCCTGGCACAGACAGGCACCGGCAAATCCGCAGCCTTCATCCTCCCCATACTGCACCGACTGAGCAGCAAGGCCGCATCGCGCAAGGTACGTGCCCTGATCGTTGTACCCACCCGCGAGCTTGCGGAGCAGATCCACCAGGCGAACAGCGCTCTAGGCAAAAACACCAGGGTCCGCAGCGTATCCATTTATGGTGGGGTGAGCAAGGTCCCTCAGCTTGCGGAACTGCGGCGAGGTGCGGAGGTTGTCATTGCTTGTCCCGGTCGCCTGCTCGACCATATCAACGATGGTGGGATTGACCTGTCCGGGGTCGACGTGTTGGTGTTAGACGAGGCCGACACCATGTGCGATAGGGGCTTCCTGCCCGATATTCGCTCCATTCTCAGCCATCTACCTTCAAAGCGCCAGACCCTTTTATTCTCTGCCACCATGCCCGAAGACATCCGCAAGCTGGCGGTCAGTATTCTCAACAACCCTGAAATAGTGCAGGTCGACCCGATCGCGCCGGTAAAAACGGTCTCCCATGCGCTCTATCCGGTGCCAGACAGCCTCAAGAAGAAGCTGCTGCTGGCTATGTTGCAACAAACGCCCACAGGACGCGCGCTGATCTTCACACGCACCAAGCATCGAGCGCGCAACCTTGCGCTAGACCTGTCAAAGCTCAAATACAGTGTCTCGGCGCTGCAAGGCAATCTGTCGCAGAACCGGCGGGATGAGGCGATGAACGGCTTCCGCTCCGGGAAATACGACATCCTGGTGGCCACCGACATTGCTGCTCATGGTATTGATGTCCCAGAAGTTTCCCACGTGATCAACTTCGACATGCCCGATACTGTAGATGCATACATCCACCGAATCGGACGCACTGGCCGCGCCCTCCAGAACGGTGAGGCGTTCACACTGGCAGTAACGGGGGATGCCCCGATGGTTCTTGAAGTTGAAAAAGCGCTGGACGCCCGGATCGAGCGGAGGCGGTTACCCGATTTTGACTACGGCGACTTCACGCCGGAGAGCCAATTCCCCCAGCGCCGCCCGAATCAGACTCGCCAGACCCCGCCCCGTCGCAATGGCGGGCAACACCGCGGCAGTCCAGGGGGACAGAAGCCGCCCGCCACGAAGAAGCCAGGGCGACCACATCCGAAGAATAGGGCTGGTGCCATGTAATGGCTCCACAACAAGTGCGGTCGTCCAGCTTTACGCCGGACCCTCATAGGACTGATTCATTGGCTGGGCAGCCGGGGCTACGCAGCCAGGGCCACGCAGATAGAAGACAGAAGGGGGAAATTCCGCGTTCAGGTGAATAACTATGCAGAGATCCATGGGAATCATTGAGACCATCGCTGGCACAGGACAGGAAGGCTACGGTGGCGACGGTGGAAAGGCAACTCAGGCGTACCTTGACCAGCCCTTCCACCACGACCTTGACCGCGAGCGCAACCTGTACATTGCCGAGGCCAAAACCCATTGCATCCGCAAGCTGAACTTGCAGACAGGCATAATTACCACTGTCGCAGGCAGTGGCCAAATGGGCTACGGTGGCGATGGAGGGCCCGCCATCCACGCCACAATGAACGAGCCCTATGCCCTCCAGGTGGATACTAACGGAGACATATACATACTGGACAGGCTCAACGCGGTGGTGCGGAAAGTGGATGCCCGGACAGGGACTATCACCACAGTTGTTGGTGACGGTACTAAGGGTTACAGTGGTGACGGAGGCCTCGCCACCCATGCACAGATGAGGGAGCCCAACGACTGCTTCCTGGACGGCAGGGGAGGGCTGCTCATCGCAGACGTCCAGGACCAGCGAGTCCGGCGCCTCGATTTACAAACGGGGATTATCACAACCTTCGCGGGTACCGGAGAAAAGTTGCATGAGGGTGATGGCGGTCTTGCCACCGAAGCAAGCATCAACGGCTGTCGAGCCATCTGTGTGGACAGGCAGGGTAATACCTATGTCTGCGAGCGGGAAGGCAATGGCGTACGCAAGGTGGACACAAAGGGCATTATCACTACCATCGCCGGTACAGGAGAGCGCGGCTATTCAGGCGACGGCGGTCCTGCCAGCCGGGCAACCTTCGACGGCCCCAAGGCCATCCGATGTGACAAGGAAGACAATGTGTATGTAGTGGACACGGAAAACCATGCGATACGAAAGATTGACGCCAATGGGGATGTTAGCACCGTAGCAGGTGGCCGAAAAGGTAGCGAAGGGGACGGCGGGGATGCCACAAACGCAGGCCTGGACAGGCCCCATGGCTGCGTGATTGATGACATGGGGAACATCTACATTGCCGACAGCAATAACCACCGGGTAAGGTTGGTAAAAGCCTGACTCATCGGTCCAAAAGCTCGGGGGGACCACTCCACGTGCACGTTTGGTAACTCCTCCACGCGACAAGTTGCCAGACATGCACCACTCCTTCACGGGGGGACCGGGCATGTTGGTGGAGGCGGGGCCGGCCCGTGGAAAGAGCTCTCCCAAATGGATCTGTACAGAGAGGTTCGCATGGAGGCCCAGAGCCGTCCAAGAGTGGTGATCCTGGGTGGAGGCTACGGTGGAGTCTACACCGCTCTGAGGCTGCAGAAGGCGGTCAGGCGGGGTCTGATCGAGCTATCTCTGATAAGCCAGGATAACTATTTTCTGTTCCACCCCATGCTTGCGGAAGTGCTTTCAGGTAGCATTGAGCCTCCCCACATCGTCAATCCGATCCGAAGGTTGCTACGATACACCGACTTCCATCAGGCTGAGATCGAGAACGTGGATGCGGGTAATCGCCAGGTTGTGATCCGGTACCCGGGCGGCCATGCGCACTACGTCAGAATCCCCTATGACCACCTGGTGGTAGCAGTAGGTAGCAGTACAGACCTGTCAAGACTTCCGGGTATGGCGGAGTATGCTTTCCCGTTCAAGACCCTGGGAGACGCTTTCTCATTGCGCAACCATGTCATCAGTGTCCTTGAACGAGCGCAGGTGGAGGATGTCCCTGAAGAAAAGGGTGAGTTGTTGACCTTCGTAGTTGTGGGTGGTGGCTACACCGGCGTAGAGGTGGCGTCTGAGATAAACGAGTTCGTACGGGAAGCTGCCAGGAGCTACAGCCAGGTGGACCCTGCAGAGATAACCGTCATCCTTTTGCAGGGAGCGGGGCGCATCTTACCCGAACTCACTCAGACCCTGGCAAATTTCAGTCACCAACTGTTGGAGCGCCGGGGTGTGGAGATCCGCCTCAATACCAGAATAAAAGGCGCCACCATTGAAAGCGCCATCTTGAGCGACGACGCCACCATCCCAACCAGGACCCTGGTGGCAGCCGTCGGGGCAGCGCCCAATCGACTACTGGATACCATACCGGGCGACGAAGACCCTCAGGGCCGCCTCGTGGTGGATGAGACCCTCGCCGTTCCGGCCAGTCGCGGAATCTGGGCCGTGGGAGATTGTGCCGCTATCCCAGACGTGCGCAAGGGGGGTACATGCCCTCCGACCGCCCAGTATGCCATGAGAGAGGCGCCTCAAGTAGCCCGCAATATTCTGGCTAGCATACAAGGACAAACGTGCGGCCCATTCTCCTATAGGAGCCTGGGGGTTTTCGTTCCCCTTGGCAGGTTCTCGGCGGCGGCAGAGCTGATGGGACTCAAAGTGTCAGGATTCCTGGCCTGGTGGTTGTATCGCACCTACTATCTCTTTCAGCTTCCTCGGATAGAGCGGAAGCTGAAAGTGGTGATCGACTGGACACTGGAGCTAATGTTCCGGCGGGATATCGTCCGAATGGACATCACCAGGAGCCAAGGAATCTCCAGGGCGCATTACAAGCCGGCAGAGACTATCTTCCGTGAAGGCGGCCTGGCCCGAAATCTGTACATCGTCCGCAGCGGTAAAGTGCAGGTGTTCAGACAACAAGGTGTCGAAGAGATAACGGAAGCAACCCTCGGCCCAGGCGAATTTTTTGGGGAGAGGTCCCTGATGCGAGGTGGCCGCCACAGCGCATCCGTCCGGGCTGTTACTCCTGTTGACCTGCTGATCATGAATGGGATGGACTTCGCGTCTTTCGCCACTTCGTCGACACGATTTGGAGAGCTTCTGCAGAATGTGTTGCAGGAGCGGTCGTCTGGCACAGACGTAGATAAATCCGCCCGAGATACGGACCCGGGTAAGAACGACCCTAAAGCCAGCTAGGAGACCCACTCGACCAGGGCCGCTGGCTTCTCTTGCACCTCGCTCCCCCACCGGTCTCCGATTGCTGCTACGACTGTCTCAGGGTTGTCCTCCTGTGGAAAGTGCTTCGCTCCTGGGATGATACGGTTCTGCGGATGGCAGCACCAAGAGTGGCGGGCCGGCATGGTGCACTCGACCGGCCCGCGAATTATCGCCGCTTGACCGTACAGGGTTTGGGAGGACCTGGACTCTCGGATATCGGGAGCGCGAAGACGGCTCGGTCTAGCTTTATCTCAAGCTTTCGACCTTGGGTCCGACTTGCTCCATTAGCAACCGCTGGGACCGTTGCACCAGAGTATGGTCGTCGGGGTCCTGGGTGGTGTTGAGGAGAGTGCCGAAGCCCCCGGTCTCCTCATAAGTCCGGTGAATCTTCTCGGCACACTCTGAGGCGTCGCCGACGATCCAGATGTTTTCCATCATGTAGTCCACGTCTACATCCTCATCGGCCATTGAGGGGTTGTTCTTGAGATGACCCAAGATGCCACCGGCTCTGCGGTTTTCCCACTGGTGAGGTGGACCCCAAAATTCGGACAGGTGGCTGTTGGCAACCAGCAAAAGTGGTACAGTTTGAGAGCCGAGAGATCAGGGGCTGTTTTGAGGTGTGGCGAGCTCCCTGAGGGGCATGTTGTGCTGTCTTCGCCGTTCGATTGTCTGGGCTTTTACCTCCCTTCTGCGTTGTAGGATCTCTTCCCGCCTGCCTCTGAGGACATCCGAGGGTGTGACGTTGCCCAGGGCCTTGTGATAGCGCCGGTAGTTGTAGTAGCTGACGAAGGCCACGATCGCCGCCTCGAGGTCGGAGGGCAACTCATAGGGCACTTGGTTCACGTCCCTCTTTAGAGTCTGGTGGTAACGCTCCAGCTTCCCCTTGGTCTGGGGGTGGAAGGGGGCTGCCAGGATGTGCCTGATGCCCACCATACTCAGGTAGTCCCTGAAGGCTCTGGATATATAGCCGGGGCCGTTGTCGCTCAGCAGCCTGGTCCGGTCCGTTATCTGCACCTGGTCCATGCCGGTCCTTTTCGCTGAACGGCAACAACCGGGGCGGAGAGAACGTGTACCTCGGGCAGGATGAGAAGAAATGACCGGGGAACCCTTCGCCTTCGCGGGTCTCTGGAGATCTTGGCGGGACCCGGAGGGAGAGAGCGTGCTGTCCTGCACGATCATGACGACTGAGCCCAACGAACTGTTGCGCTCGATCCGTGAACCGACGCCGACCATACTTCCGACGAGACAGGAATTTCTTTGGCTGGACGATGAGGTGCTGGCCCCTTACCCTGCGGAACTCATGGATGCTTACCTGGTCTCGATCCTGGTCAACCGCCCGTCCAATGACCGGCCGGAGGTGGCGGAGCCGACGGGGAGGGGGTTGTGTGATGTGAGTTTGCCTACTCAAGTCTTTTCCGGTGAGCTTCCTCGAATTCTCCCTTTGTTGGGGGACAGATGTGGAACCAATCGTGGTTGAAAACCCGTTCCCGGTCCTTGTCGATGTCCTCCAGGGTGGACAGTCCGGCGCCTGGTTTGCCCGTCTCACTGTTGACTACCAGGACGGTCAGGGGCGGCAGGTTGTTCTCCTGGCAGTAGCGCATCACCGGGTCCAGAAGCCGGGTCACGAACTGGGCTCCCTGAGAGGTGTAGCCCAATGTCCGGGCGAGAGCGCCGTAGGTCATGGTCTGCCGGTTGTGGGCCATGCCGATGAGCACCAGCCAGATCTGCATGGCCCGGTTGTATACCGTCGAGTCTTCATGGAAGAATTTCACGATAATGCTCTCTTTGGGAGTTGGTCTTCGGGCTCGCTACGCGTCGTTCTTTCATCCATTGAGCTCCGAGTTTAGTCTCGCGTTCATTCTTGGATCCCATCGTCTCCCGTTTGCCTTTCGTACGATTGGCGCACCAGTCCCATCACGTAGGGCAGTTCGTCCGGGTTTGCAAGCCCTACCTCCACATCTCCGTTGCCCCACCTTCCGATGTTGGTCACGTCGTGCGCGAGTCCCCTCGGGTCATGGAGTTCGTGGAATCTCATGTTCAGGCTTAGGCTCAACCGGGTCGCCTGTGGGACCACGTCTACGAAGTTAGTTTCGGCCTTGTAGGCGACGTAGAGTTTGAGGAACTCCTCTGAAACACATGGGTCGATGGCCAGCACCTCTCTTCTAAATTCCTCGAAGAGGTGACGGGTATGACTTCCCTCCGCCAGGTAATGGTGGTCCTCAATCGTGTAGTTCTTGGGCAGCTCCCCCTTGCCGGGCAGGTATGTCCGTTGTTTCTCCTCGCTCAGCGACGGACCTTTCCATACCGTTATCGCCGTGTTAGCCAAGCGCTCGGCGCGGGCGCGAATCGTTGTTTCGTCCCACTTGTCCAGTTCCCCTAAACCCTCGTTCAGCAGCAGGGGGCTATGCCTGAACCCGCCCTTCATGTCTCGTTTCTCCGCAAATGGCCGGTCGCTGTATTCCGCGTTGTAACCCGTGAGAGTCAGGTTCCCCAGCGTGTGGAGCCAGGCCTCCTGGATATTTTTCCATCCTTTCCCGAGTGATTCCTGCCAGGCTTCCGATAGGTTCTCGTTCTGGGGGAGGATATGCTCTACGGTGTATTCGTCCACGGGTACAGGTTCTTTCCGGTCGTGGTTCTCAAGTCTCCGAAGCCAGTAGCTGGCTCGATTGTTGCTGTATAAGTTCCTCACCTTGATTTCTCTGGAGAACTCCTCGTCGTTAGGGAATCGTCGGTAGGACGGCATCTGCAGGAAGTGGAACAGCATGCTCTCCAGGTACCGGTCCTTCTTCAGTGCCCTGCTGAAGGTTGCAAAGGTGTTGTTGAGTGAGTTTGTGGGAATGGAACAGACGGCCCTTCGGAAGACGTAGCTTTCGATGTATCGGACGGCGTCAGTGAAGTCGCTGAGGGATAGCTGGCCTTTCCTGTAGTCGTCGTACATCTCTAGTATGAGTGGGTATGCCACTTCTACTCTCAGGTCCCGGATGTCCCGGAATGCTGCCGCCAGCCTGGGTTCTGGCTCCTTCCCAAGGACCATCGCACAGTAGTATGTGGCGAACTCGTTCAGGTCTGCCAATAAAGTGTCGACTTCTATTGGCTCCGGGTTCTTCCCCTGGGAATATGTTTTGAACTCCTCGTATACCCTGCCTATCTTGGGAATAGTGCCGGTCTTGATCGTGAGGTAGTGCCGCATGAACCCGTCGAAGTGCCTGCTGTATGCTTCTTGGCCGAAGGCTAGGAGCCCGTCCGAGAAACACGGTTGGCGGGCGCTTTGGGGTATGATGGGCCCAGTCCAGTAGCAGGGAGTTGTTGATGAGCAAGGCCTACCTTCCCTACGAACCCGACCAGCAGTTGCTGTTGCCAGCGGCGTTGCAGGAGTGGCTGCCTGAGACCATCTGGCCTACTTCATATCCGACGTGGTGGACCAGTTGGACATGTCGGAGGTCACTGCTCGGTACGAGCGGGAACGGCGTGGCGGGCCGCCGTATCATCCACGGATGATGGTCAAGGCCCTGCTCTACGGCTACTGCGTGGGGGTGGCGTCCTCACGCCGCATCGCCCAGCGTCTCCACGAGGACATCGCCTTCAGGGTGTTGGCGGCGAACAACACACCGGACTTCCGGACCATGTCCGACTTTCGCAAGGATAATCTGGATGCGCTGTCGGGCCTGTTCGTACAGGTACTGGCGTTGTGCCAGCAGGCGGGGCTGGTGAAGCTGGGGCACGTGGCGTTGGACGGCACGAAGGTGAAGGCCAACGCATCGAAGCATAAGGCGATGAGTTACCAACGGATGAAGGAGAGGGAAGCGCGGTTGGCGGCGGAGGTGGCGGAGTTGCTGGAGCGAGCCCGGGAAGTGGATGAAGAGGAAGACCGGCGGTACGGCAAAGACAAGCGTGGAGATGAGTTGCCGGAGGAGTTGGCCTTTCGAGAGGGTCGGTTGGAGAAGATACGGGAAGCCATGGCGGCGCTGGAAGCCGAGGCGCAGGCGGCTGCCGAACAGGCCGAGGCCGAAGGTGGTAAGCGCCCGGATGTGCCCGACGACAAGGCCCAACGTAACTTCACCGATACCGAGTCGCGCATCATCCCAGCGCCTGGAGGAAAGGACTTCCTGCAAGCGTACAACTGTCAGGCGGTGGTGGACAGCGCTCACCAGGTAATCGTGGCGGCGCGGGCCACCAACCAGACTTCGGATAAGCAACAGGCTGCAGCGATGATGGAGGAGACCATCGACAACGTCGGCGCAGTCCCCAGGGAAGTGTCCGCCGATGCTGGCTACTACTCGGCAAAGGCAGTCAACGAGCTTTATGCTCTGGGCGTGGACCCGTTCGTCGCGCCGGAGCAGACCCGCCACGGCCGGGTTGTGCCGCCCGCGCCCCGAGGTCGCATACCCAGCCATCTGTCTCCCAGGGACCGGATGCGACGGAAGTTACAGACCAGGCGGGGTCGGCAGCGCTACGCTTTGCGGATGCAAACTGTGGAGCCGGTATTCGGCCAGATCAAGCAGGGCCGGGGATTCCGGCAGTTCCTGCTGCGGGGACTGGAGAAGGTGAACGGCGAATGGTCGCTGATCTGCACCGGCCACAACCTGCTCAAACTGTTCCGCTTTGGGGTCAATCTGCACAGGAAAGCACGGGGCGATGGGCCAGCCCAACGCATCAGGAACTTTTGCCGAGGTAGTGAGCACGGCGCTATTCGCAAAGCTATCTGGGGGCTAGCCAGGGCAACCGGCACAATTGGTTGTCGCGATCCATTGTCGCTGACCCGCAAACGCCGTTAGATAATCCTCGGACGGGCTGCTAGGGCCTATGCCTCGCCCCTGTTGCCCTTTTCCCGCACCAGCTCTGCAGGGCCGGGAGACGCCCGCACCTAGCTATCCTCACAGCCGTCCTGGGTCTGACGAGACCACCCGCAACGTTCCCTCACACCGTTGCCGCTAACTTCGTTCACGAAGCCAGCTACAACGTCACACCCCCCCAAATCTTTTGGGGGTCCAGTAGGGGGCTTCGCCCTCCCCATCCCACGAGACTCGAACCGCCCACGAGGAACGTGATACCCCTTGCCGAGAACCATTACTTCTGACTATGAGCTGCCTTCGAGTCCACCGCCCACGAGTATTTGAGTTTTTGGTGTCTATTGTGTAGTGCCAATGTTCTGTCAGCGTTGTGAAGAAGCTCTCACCCAGTCAGAAGCTGGGCGAGGCTGCCGGGGTCAGGGCCACCGCCGCCGCGACAATTCTTGCGTTTCTCCGCCCCAACGCGTCACAATGCACGAGCCGAGGGCCTCGGTAGGTTCACAGAGCCCCCAGCCACATCTCGAAGATGGTACTACCTACCATCCACGTAGGCCCACCAAACTTGACGATAGACAGTACCATCTTCGAGATGTGGCTGGGCCTGTAGGCCCTATGGGTCAAATCTCAGCTGCCTCTGGTCCAAGTCAATACTGGCTGAACCTCTGTGCCTTTGGAAGATTACGGAGATGGATCCACCTACGTCTCCCTCCTTTGGCTTCCGGTTGGCGACGCGAGCTCGGTGAAGATGTAGGTGGTGTGTTCGGCGTCGTCGCCCAGCTTGCGGAGACATCGCTGCGCTACCCTTGCGGAGATCATGCAATGCGGGCAATGACTTCAGGGCCGTCGTTGGCGGCGGAGTTGACGAGAGTCGATACCTCGTAGGCTTCCATCCTTACGTCAGCATAGGGGGTCAGCACGCTGCAAAGCGCGCCAGGATCGTCAATGCTGCGGTCCAACCACAACCCTTCCAGTTCCCTGGGCAAGATGACCGGCATCCGGTCATGGATCGGCTTGAGCAGTTCGTTCGCCGCCGTCGTGATGATGGCGCATGAAGAGATGCGGTTGCCGTCCGGGTTCCTCCATACAGACCATAGCCCGGCGAAGGCGAATGGCTCAGCCGACCGCATGACGATGCGCATGGGTCTCTTGAGGCCGCCTGCCCTCTGCCACTCGTAGAAGCCGTCCGCCAGCACCAGGCAACGCCGACGTCTCAGCGTGTCGCGGAACACGGGCTTCTCGGCAACCGTCTCTGCCCTGGCGTTTATCATCCGGCTTCCGATGGAGGCGTCCTTTGCCCAGTGCGGAATCAACCCCCAGCGCATAAACCCACCGCGTCTAGCGTCGCCGCCCACGACGGTCAGGACATCCTGTGTTGGAGCGACGTTGTACGCCGCCTCGAACTTCAGCCAATCGCCGTCGAACTCGAACCGCCGTGCAAGCTCTCCCAGGTCCGCTATCAGGCTGTATCTACCACACATCTCACACCAATAATGAACCTGTTGCCAGCACCCGCGCAATCCCTGTACACCGGCACAAACGTCAGTGCCAGTCATGGGACGGCGGCATGGAAACGCCTGAAGGGATGGCCCGCAGGTCCGTAGCTATCACGTTCGTTGTTCCGTCCCATCTCGACACACGTCCGGTGACCTCCACGACTTGGCTGCCGAGCTCCCAGCGACGCCTGGCAAACAGGTCGCGCCATACGATGACCTGCACGTCCCCCGTCTCGTCCTCGATGGTCACGAACACCGTGCCGTCCCGCCCGCGCGGGTGCTGCCTTGCCACAGGCCATCCGGCCACCGTGACCCATTCGTCGTCGCCACATTCCCCCACGTTCATCGTGGGGAGCACATTGGGACCCAGGCCGGGCCTGACGAACTCCATGAGGTGCCCTTTGGGATAGACACCCATGACCCGGTACTCCCCCACCATCCTCTCGTAGGCGGTGAAGTCCCGGAGCCGGGGCACGCCGTCCTCCACCGGCAGGGGCAGCGCGACCTGGCCGTTGCGTCCTGGTCGAGTGGCGAGACCGGCCTCCCACAGGGCCTCCCTGCGGTTGGGAGTCATGGAGTCGAAGGCCCCGGCCATCGCCAGCGACAGCACGGCCTGCGGCTTCAGGCCCGTCCGCCGCACCAGGTCCCCCGCGGTGGCGTAAGGACCGTGTCTCTCCCTCTCTTCCACGATGAGCCTCGCCGACTCCCCACCAACGTCCCTGATGAGCTGAAGGCCCAGCCGCACCGATCCGCTCTCGGGGGCGCACGCCGCCCGGCTCCCGTTCACGCAGGGGTTGAGGAAGGGCACGCCGAAACGTCGCGCGTCCTGCTTCAGCGTCTCCATCGGGTAGAAGCCCATTGGCTGGTTGTTCATCAGGGTTACGAAGAACTCCAGCGGGTAGTAGCGCTTGAGCCACGCGGCTTGGTACGCGGTGACGGCGAAGGCGTGGGAGTGGGACTCCGGGAACATGTAGTGGCCGTTGATATTGCCAAATATCTTCCGCGCCGTCTCCTCCGGGACATCGTTGCGTCTTGCACCTTCAAGGAATCGCTCCCAGTGCATGGCGATGAGGTGCTCGTTGTTGGGCCTGGCGAAGGCGCGGCGCACCTGGTCGGCCTCCCCTGCGCTCATGCCTGCCACGTCCTGGATGAGCTGGACGACCTGCTCCTGCCAGACGACTATCCCGTGGCCACGTTCCAGGGCGCGCTTTTCCAGCGGGTGGTCGTACTCCCACCCCGCCCCGTGCCTGTAGCGCTGGACGAACTGCGACACCGCACTGCCTTGGACTCCCACACCGGGGCGGATGAGGGCCACCTGGTAGGCCAGGTCCAGGAGGCACCGGGACTTCAGACACTGCGCCATCTTCAGCTGCGCGGGCGACTGGAGCAGGAAGATACCCTTGGAGAGGCCCGCGTTGATCATGTCGTACACGTCGGGGTCCTCCGGGTCTATCCTGCTCAGGTCGGGTCTGCTTCCCTCCCGCGCCTCCACTAGGTCGAGAGCTTCCTCGATCTGGTCGAGGACCGGCAGGGAGAGGATGTCTATCTTGGCGAACCCGGCGTCTGCCACGCTGTCCTTGTTCCAGTCCATGATGTACCGCCCGTCCATGGCACCCGCCCTCATGGGCACCATCTCCGGTATAGGTGAGCTACTGAGCACCATGCCCCCAACGTGCTGGCCCAGCCCCTTTGGGGCATCCATCAGCTGCGGGGCGAGGTCGAGCAGGTCGCACCAGCCCGGTGCGTTCACCCTGTCCCTGAAGTCCGGGAGCTGCGCCATCTCGTCCCGGAGATCCGCCGCGTCGTGGGAGTGCAACTGCTTCGAGAGCAGGGACAGATGCTCCTGCGGAAGCCCCAGGGCCTTGCCGAGGTCATGGACGATGCCCTTCACCTTGTAGGTGGTTATGGCTCCGGTCAGGACGGCGTACTCCGGCCCAAAGTGCCGGTGGACCCGTTCGATCAGCTCGTCCCTGAGCCCCCTGGGGAAGTCGAGGTCGATGTCGGGGAGGGTTGTCATGTCCTCGGAGATGAAGCGTTCCAGGGTGAGATCCCACTTTAGGGGATCGACATGGCTTATTCCGATGAGGTATCCGACCAGCAGGGCCACCGACGAGCCGCGGCCCCTTCCGGGAGGCCTCTCCTCGACCGGCGTCTCGGGGCCTACCAGTCCACGTTCCTCCATGATGCGCTGAGCGACGAGGGCGATCTCCCTGTAGAGCAGCAGGAAGCCAGCCAGGTTGAGGTGCTCGATCAGTCGAAACTCCTCTTGAAGGCGCTCCTTGACCCGCTCCGGCACCGTGCCGTAACGCCGGGCGGCCGCCTCGTAGCAGAGTCTCTGGAGGTAGCTTTGTGCCGTGTACCCCTCCGGCACGTCAGGGTTCGGCGGGGTGTAACCCAGGTCCTTGCTCAGGTCGAAGTCGCACTGCTCCGCGACCCCCAGGGTGTTGGAGACGGCCTCTGGCCACTCGGCAAAGAGCCGTTCCATCCGGGCATGGGGCTTCAGGTGGAAGTGGTGGTTGGGCCTCAGATGGGGCAGCGCTTGGTCTATGGTGGTGTTGAGCCTTGCCGCGACCAGCGCGTCCTGGAGGCGGGACCGCTCAGGGGCGTGGTAGTGGATGTCGTTGGTGGCGACCACGGGTACGCCGATCTCCCCGGCGACCCTGATCAGCTTCCTGTTGCGGTCCGTGTCCCCCTGGAGGAGGTTCTGCTGGACCTCAACGTAGACCGAGTCTGCCCCGTACCACTCCACGTACCTTTTCAGAAGCACATGGGCCTCCCCCGTGCGGCCCTCCAGAGCCAGCCGGGACAGTGGGCCGTCGCGCCCACCCGTCAGCAGGATGACGCCCTCGGAGTGGTGGGACAGGTGCGCGGGATCGAGCCTCGGCTCCTTGCGGTCGGCGGCGTTGGCGGTGGTGAAGAGCCGGGAGATGTTGGAGTAGCCCTCCCGGGTCCTGGCCAGAAGAACAATGCGGGAGCCGTCGGTCAGGGTCAGCTCGCCCCCTGTGATGGGCCGGATGCCCAGGGTGTTGGCGAGACGAGCAAACTCCAGCGCACCGCAGAGGTTGGTGTCGGTCAGGGCCAGGGCGGGATAGCCGTGCTCCACTGCCCTGGCCAGCAGCTCATGGGTGTGGGAGGCCCCTGCCCCGAAGGAGTAGAAGCTCTTGGCGTGAAGCTCCACGTAGCCGGGGGCTGGGAGAGGCTGCCTGCTCATGCGCCCTGCCTGTACCAGCAGCCCCCCGTCCGGTCCCGGAACAGGGTGGCCTGTCTCCCGTCCTCCAGGCTCACCCGGTAGTAAGTGCGGCTGATGGGCTCCGCCATCCACCACAGGTCGAAGCTCCACAGGTCCTCCACCCGGGCTACCCCGTGCCACCGCTTCCCCAGCCGCACCATGACGGGCCTGTGGTCCGGCCCCTCCCGGACCTTTACCGGGACGGGCATGGATAGGGGTTTCATTCCCTCTCCACCACGGGGGGCAATGGGGACCTACATGGCCCGCATCTCCGGGGCCGGGTGCCAGGGGGCAACCTCCACCACCCGATACAGGGCATGGCTGCCCTTCCTCAGGGCCTGCAGCCCCCTCTCCACCTCCATCAGCCGGCTCTCCCTGCCCTCCCGGATGTCCTTGAGCAGCCCCGTCTGCACCCCCGACTCCCCGGTGATGTCGGCCAGGGTCAGGCTCATCTCCTTCATAGGCCCCCCGGGGTGGTCCGCCTCCAGCCTGTCCCCGATGATGCGGGAGGCCCTCTCCCAACTGCCCGCACCCCCCTTGAGGTAAAACGACCTCCCCCAAGGCGGCAGCCCAGGTATAGTGCATGAGAGGGTGACCCTCCCCGCGTACTTGCCCTCCATCCCGGGCCGGGAGTAGGCCCTCCTCAGGAGAGTGTCCACTGCCGCCTGCAGGAGATCCATGGAGGTGGAGGAAAAGGGAAGGGAAATGTGCTCGACCACGGACTCCTCCTGCTTCAGGGGGACCAGGGGGCTGTCGTCCAAGCCGCGGGAGAGGCTCCATGCCCTCTTCCCTGGAAGCCCGAACTGGTCCGTGAGGGCCTCCTTCCCCATGGAGGACACGTCTCCCATGGTGTGGAGGCCGAAGCGGTGCATGTCCGCCTTCATGTCCGATGGCAGGGGCAGGAGGTCTATGGAGTGGGGTGCGAGGAAGGGTGCCACGTCCGGGGGGACTGCCGTGGCACCCCCGGGCCTGCCCGTACGGGCTGCGACGAAGGTTGAGAACCGGGCATCCCCCACCCCGACCCGTGGGTTCAGGTACTGGGGGACCGAGTTCAGCAGGGTGCTGACAAGGCGGGCCTCGCCCCCGTACAGGTCCGCAAAGCCGTCCAGACTCACATATGCCGTGCCCGGCTCGAGCCCTTCCACCCGGTCGCTGATTCCCTGCAGCGAGGTCAGTACCTGGTGGAATACCCGCCGGTAGGAGGCCTCGTCCCCTTCCAGTGCGACGGTGTCGGCATGGCGGGACAGGGCCTGCTCCAGGGTCATCCCGGCGCTCACACCCGGTGCTGCCGGGAAATGGTCCACGACCAGGGGCCTGCCTGCTGAGCGGTCTACGATGACTGCTGGCCTGTCCCTCAGGTGGGGATGTCGTATCATCTCGACCTTGGCCCGGAGGTGGGTGATGAGCACGCAGGCAATTCTCAAGGCGCCTCCCCGTTGGCGGAGTCCGGCAGGGCTGGTGAGGTAGCATCATAGAGAACTTATGTTCTTTTGTCAAGTGTCTTGTGGCATAGACCGAGGGAGAGAACCACAGGTTCCGAGCAGCAAAGAGGGCCGTACATAATGCAGCCCAAGAAGCCCAGACGCCATGTGTCCACCCATGGGAGGGGATCAGACCCCAGGCGTCGAGGTCCGATGAGCGCTGGGCAATGGACTTCATGAGTGACGAACTGTTCGATGGATGGCGGATTGCTATGTTTGTTGGCAACCAGCAAAATTGGGACACTCTGAGAGCCTAGAGATCAGGGGCTGTTTTGAGGTGTGGCGAGCTCCCTGAGGGCCCTGTTGTGTCGTCTTCGCCGTTCGGTTGTTCGAGCCTGCACCTCCCTTCTCCTCGTAGTATGTCTTCTCGCCTGCCCCTTTACACGTCCGAGGGTGTGACGTTGCCCAGGGCCTTGTGGTAACGCCGGTAGTTGTAGTAGCTGACGAAGGCCACGATTGCCGCCTCCAGGTCGGAGGGCAACTCATAGGGCACCTGGTTCACGTCCCGCTTGAGTGTCTGATGGTAACGCTCCAGCTTCCCGTTGGTCTGGGGATGGAAAGGCGTTGCCAGGATGTGCTTGATACCCACCATGCCCAGATAGTCCCTGAAGGCTCTGGATACATAGCCGGGGCCATTGTCGCTTAGCAGCCTGGTCCGGTCTGTTATCGGGACCTGATCCATGCCCGTCCTGTCCACCGCATCCTGGACCACCTCTATGAGGGAGTCGGGAGTCGGATGTCATGTCCCGCTGAAGCCTGTGGGCCAGGCCTGTCCTGAGCTTGCCGAAGGGATGAAGCGGGAGTAGTCGTCCATCACGGTGACCAGGTAGTAGTATCCCCAACCTACCACCCTGAAGTAGGAGGCATCAGTGGCCCACATCTGGTGAGGGCCCGTGGTCTTCCGATGGTACTCCTTACCCGCGGCCAACCGTGTCTCGGGCCTCTTCACCAGACCCTCCCTTCCCAGGATGCGGTAGACGGTCGACTCTGATACGGAGAAGCCCATGTTGTCGGTGGTCCAAGCTGCCAGCTGCCGGCAACTCAGTTCCGGCATCTCCATGGCTACTGACAGAACGCAGTCGGCTTCCCGGGAAGTCAGTCTGTTCCATGCGGGCCTGCCTCCTCCCGCATCATTCTCCAGTCCTCGCTGCTCACTCCGCCTTAGCCACCGGTAGTAGGTGTTCCGGGGGACTCCAAGCTCACTCAGGACCTTACGCTTGGGTGTGGAAGACGAGGCTACCGTGACGAGTACCTCTGCCTTCTCCACGGCGCTCATCCTCTGGTACCGGCGGCGCCCTTTTGAGACGATACACCTCAAGGTACATATCGGCTACCATCTGCTTTAGCTCTCCGTTCTCCCGCTTGAGCTGATGGACCTCCTGCCGGGTGGCATCTCGGACGCTGTCGCGGGTAAGCCTCTCCTTCCCAGCCTCCATGAACTCCTTGATCCACGAGTAGTAGGAGTGAGGCTTGATGCCCTCCCGCCGGCACAGGTCATTCACAGTGACCTCCCGGCGGAACCCCTCCAGCACGATACGAATCTTCTCTTCGGGAGTGTACTTGCGTCGAGTAGCAGCCTTCACCGTACGGACGAAGGACTCGGTCTCCTGGCTACGCCCTTGTGCGGCCAGTTCTTTGTCAGTATCTAGTTGGGACACATCTGCTCCTTTCCTTGGGTACTCTACCCTCAGTCAAGGAGCTCACACCACTCCAGACTCTCGGGTTTTCTACCCCTCAGATGTGTCCCATTTTCGCTGAAGTTCTACAGACCAGTCCTATTGTGCAGCGACCCGCTGACTACGCAACCGGAGGGGGCTCCGTGGGGCAGCGGTAATCTGTGGTCCAAACTGTGTTCACGGTGGTCCTGGGCCTCTTTCACGCCTACATTGCGTTGTACTATAGTAGTGGCGGAGGGCGCGATATACAGGGTTGACAGCGAAACGTAGATATATTAGGGATGGGTTCGCCACGTGACGGCCGCTTCCGGGAAGCTGGCCGGCCCTCCAGAGGGAGTACTAGCGATGGGAGCGCGGAGCACGATGGGGCAGATCGGGAAGGGGATTCTCCGACTGTAGCAAAACACCCGCCGTCCATCGCTATGACTGCACACTAAATTATCAAGGCAGGAGCATGAGTGTAGATGTGAAAGAGGCCCCGGCCAGGCGGATTTCGAGAGGCAGGCCGGAATGGCTTGTACGTCTCGGGAGCCATTTCCCGGTGCCTCGGCGAGTTGGCCGCAAAAGATTGTTCGTATTTCTCATGTCCGTCTTTTTCCTCCTGATAGTCCTCAACTTCGGCGTGGCTTGGTACTACTCCGGTGTTCTGAACGACCTCGCGTTGGCGGTGGGAGAGGACAAAATCGAGTACGACATCATAGCCTCTGCCGTTGATAGGGGTCTGATCAGGCTGGAGAAAGGTCCTGACGACGGAGAGTGGAGGTTGGACGGCAAGTGGGGACTTAGCTGGGATGGCGGCAGTGGAATGATCGGGGACATCGTGGAGGACCGAGGCGACTTCTTGGTCCGACGGTTCACAATGGCAGATGGAGACCTGCCGCGCTCCGCCCCGGCCTTCGTGTCGGGCGACATCTACCCGAACGACCCCTTCCTGGCCTTTGGCATCAAGTACGAGGAGATCGAATACGAAACACCCCTGGGAAGACAGGACGCGTGGCGGTTTGAAGGAGATGACGACACATGGGCGATTTTCGTACATGGCCGTCGCGGCACTCCCGGAGACGGCCTGCCCTCATTACCTGTCCTACATGACCTTGGCGTCCCGGCGCTTTTCATCACCTACCGTAACGACAAAGGACAGCCCCAGGACTCAAGCGGCATCTACCAGTACGGCCTCACCGAGTGGCAAGACCTCCACGCCGCGGTGGAATACGCCCTATCCCAGCCGGGCGCCAGGGACGTCGTGCTGATTGGCCACAGCATGGGAGGCGGCATAGTGGTGAAGTTCCTCTACGAGTCGCCGTTGTCTAGCTCAGTGACCGGCGCGGTTCTGGACTCACCTGTGATGGACTTCAAAGCGCCTGTGGACATGGGAGCGCGTGAACGCAATCTGCCCGGTTTCGTGACCGCTACGGTGAAGTGGATCGCCACGCTCCGGTTCGGCGTGGACTGGGACGCCATGGACTACCTGAAGGATGCGGACCGGCTCGACGTACCCATCCTACTCATTCACGGAGAGGACGACACGCGCGTACCCATAGAGACGAGCGACAAGCTGGCCGAACTGCGTCCTGACCTGGTCACGTACAGCGTCTACCCGGATACCACCCATGCCGACGCATGGAACGTCGACTCCAGACGCTACGAGCGAGAGCTCAGGGAGTATCTCCTTCGTGCCGTCAAGTGAGGCTGGTCAGCATTCAGACGTCTAGGCTGCGGCCATGTGTATTGGCAGGACAATCGCCTTAATTATCGCTTCTCAAATCCCCATCAGCTGTCCCAAATGTGCTGACGATACACAGTAGTCCCCGTCCGAGAAACACGGTTGGCGGGCGCTTTGGGGTATGATGGGCCCAGTCCAGTAGCGGGGAGTTGTTGATGAGCAAGACCTACCTTCCCTACGAACCCGACCAGCAGTTGCTGTTGCCAGCGGCGTTGCAGGAGTGGCTGCCTGACGACCATCTGGCCTACTTCATATCCGACGTGGTGGACCAGTTGGACATGTCGGAGGTCACCGCTCGCTACGAGCGGGAACGGCGTGGCGGGCCGCCGTATCATCCACGGATGATGGTCAAGGTGTTGCTCTACGGCTACTGCGTGGGGGTGGCGTCCTCACGCCGCATCGCCCAGCGTCTCCACGAGGACATCGCCTTCAGGGTGTTGGCGGCGAACAACACACCGGACTTCCGGACCATCTCCGACTTTCGCAAGGATAATCTGGATGCGCTGTCGGGCCTGTTCGTACAGGTACTGGCGTTGTGCCAGCAGGCGGGGCTGGTGAAGCTGGGGCACGTGGCGCTGGACGGCACGAAGGTCAAGGCCAACGCATCGAAGCATAAGGCGATGAGTTACCAACGGATGAAGGAGAGGGAAGCGCAGTTGGCGGCGGAGGTGGCGGAGTTGTTGGACAGGCCCAGGCAGCGGATGATGAGGAAGACCGGCGGTACGGCAAAGACAAGCGTGGAGATGAGTTGCCGGAGGAGTTGGCCTTTCGAGAGGGTCGGTTGGAGAAGATACGGGAAGCCATGGCGGCGCTGGAAGCCGAGGCGCAGGCGGCTGCCGAACAGGCCGAGGCCGAAGGTGGTAAGCGCCCGGATGTGCCCGACGACAAGGCCCAGCGTAACTTCACCGATACCGAGTCGCGCATCATCCCCGCACCTGGAGGAAAGGACTTCCTGCAAGCGTACAACTGTCAGGCGGTGGTGGACAGCGCTCACCAGGTGATCGTGGCGGCGCGGGCCACCAACCAGACTTCGGATAAGCAACAGGCTGCGGCGATGATGGAGGAGACCATCGACAACGTCGGTGCAGTCCCCAGGGAAGTATCCGCCGATGCTGGCTACTACTCGGCAAAGGCAGTCGACGAGCTTTATGCTCTGGGCGTGGACCCGTTCGTCGCGCCGGAGCAGACCCGCCACGGCCGGGTTGTGCCACCCGCGCCCCGAGGTCGCATACCCAGCCATCTGTCTCCCAGGGACCGGATGCGACGGAAGTTACAGACCAGGCGGGGTCGGCAGCGCTACGCTTTGCGGATGCAAACTGTGGAGCCGGTATTCGGCCAGATCAAGCAGGGCCGGGGATTCCGGCAGTTCCTGCTGCGGGGACTGGAGAAGGTGAACGGCGAATGGTCGCTGATCTGCACCGGCCACAACCTGCTCAAACTGTTCCGCTTTGGGGTCAATCTGCACAGGAAAGCACGGGGCGATGGGCCAGCCCAACGCATCAGGAACTTTTGCCGAGGTAGTGAGCACGGCGCTATTCGCAAAGCTATCTGGGGGCTGGCCGGGGCAACCGGCGCAATTAGTTGTCGCGATCCATTGTCGCTGACCCGCAAACGCCGTTAGATAATCCTCGGACGGTCATTGTAGAAGACTACGTCGCCGTGTAACCTAATTATGGGGCAACCAAGGCCAACGCACGCTCCGGCTTGGTGGACGTTCCACGCAGCGGGTTGGTCGCTCCCCTAAACGGACGTGCGGTGATAGAAGTGCCGGAGGCTTCCGGCAGTTCCGGTCTGTTCGACTGGATCGCAGGATGGTCAGACCTTCCGCAGGCCCGCCGCCTCTAAAGCTGCGGCTCTCACGACGCCTGCCGCGATCCAACGGACTCTCGTACAAGGAGGCTGTGAACGGCCCGGAGCCGGATGGGTCGCCCCCTTAGAACAAGATACTCAAGCTATACCCACCAGGGGGCCGCCAATTGGCGTTCGCTTTCGGCTTGCAAGTCAGACTGCTCGAAACCCTTCAACCGACCGCGCGGATTGCTCTGTCGTGTTTGATGGCCGTTGCCGTGATTACGGCATGTGACGACGGAGATATACCTACTCCGACTCTGGAGCCAACAGCCTCCCCGGCGCGGGAACCGACGCCCACGCCGATTCGGACCGCTCGTCCCGGCGCGGCAGGGCTGGACGACCCTCTCTATCCCGGGCTGGGCAACGGCGGATATGACGTTTCCCGCTACACGGTGACCCTCGACATCGACATGGACGCCAACGAGATTGCGGGCCGGACTCAAATCGAAGCCGACGCAACACAGGACCTCTCCTCATTCAATCTGGACTTTCGAGGCTTGACGGTTACGCAGGTTGCCGTGGATGGCCGACCAGCCGACCACTCTCGCGCCGGAGACGAGCTGACAATCGAGCCCGGTGCGCCGATCCCTGCAGGAACGACCTTCAATGCCACGGTCTCTTACGAGGGTCAGCCTTCGACCAGCTCTGCGCCTGGAACAAGTCTCCTAATCGGCTGGATAAAATACAAGACCGGGATAATTGCGTACGGCGAACCCTGGGGGGCATCTCATTGGCTCCCGGTCAATGAGCATCCATCCGACAAAGCCTTGTACACCTTCATCATCACGGTGCCCGAGCCCTATGAAGCGGCCTCAAACGGTGAATTGACCAGTACTACCGACCACGGGGAGACTGTGACATACGTATGGGAAAGCGCCCATGAGATGGCCAGCTATCTGGCGTTCCTGGCGGTTGCTCAGTTTGACGAAGTCGTCAGTGAAAGTCCTGGGGGAATAACCGTCGTTGACTCGGTTGAAGCGTCAATAGACGAATCCGCAAGGAGTAGTCTGGATAGCGTCCCTTTGATAGTTGATTTTTTCAATGAATTGTTCGGGCCGTATCCATTCGAGTCCACCGGCTCCGTCGTCATTGACGAGGCGATTCCGCCGCTGGAAACCCAACCCCGGCCCGTCTACGGGATACGGGCCCTGGAGACTTTTGGCGACAGGTTGATAGCCCACGAGTTGGCGCACCAGTGGTTTGGGAACCTGCTTACTCCCGCGTCGTGGCAGGACTTGTGGCTGAACGAGGGGTTCGCCACCTACGCTGAGTGGCTGTGGTTAGACCACAAGTCCGGCGGCGGCGGTTTCGAGGAGTTCTGGGAGATGGTCTGGCGTCCTGGCTATGGGCCGCCGGCGAATCCCGACCCCGACGCCCTTTTCAGCGGCGGCGTCTATGAGAGAGGCGCAATGGCCCTCCACGCACTGCGCGGTGAAATCGGCGACGAGGCGTTTTTCAGGACGCTGCGTGAGTATGTGTCCCGCCATGCCGGAGGCAACGTGACAACAGAGGACCTTGTGGCTGTGGCTGAGGAGATTGCGGGCAGGGAACTGGACGGCCTTTTCGATTCCTGGCTCTTCGGTGAGACCACTCCACTTCCTCCGGGAATGAACAGCGGTCTGGGAAATCAGCCAGCGCCTTCCCCGTGTTGGGCTATTGGGGAGGGGTGTCCACACGAACATCGGTGACAGCCCCATCGCCATTGGTCCCGACGACTCTAACCAGAGCCCCGAAACGGCTACTTCCACCAGCCCCATGGTCCCACTATATCTTCACCGCGCCACTCGTCAGCTACCGGATGCCAGATGGTGAGAGGCGGGAAAAGGCGGAGGCATGATTGTGGGGGGCGAAGGGCAGAGCGCCGGCGGAACCTTTCTTGAGTCGCTCTGCCCCGGCCCACCACAATAGCTGGAGAGGGTCTTGGGGGGCCTCACAGCGCCCCCCAACCACATCTCGAAGATGGTACTGCCTACCGTCCAATCAGGCCCACATTGTAGGTTGTCAGCGATAATGGGACAGGTGAAGGGGTAGAAAAAGCCAATAGGGTGAGGTGAGGAGAGCTCCCCTGATGAGGTAGATTACTTCAGAGAGAGGAGAGCGGTGATGTCCGAGACAGAAACAGGTAAGGCAGAGGCCGCTGAGGAGCGGACGGAGGAGGCTAGGTCCTTTGTCCGCAGGGTGAAGGCAGCTACCAGACACAAGCACACATCGGAAGAGAAGATTCGCATCGTGCTGGAGGGGTTTCGCAGGGAGGTGACGGTCAACGAGCTGTGTAGACGGGAGGGGATCAAGCCTCATTCCTACTATGCATGGACCAAGGAGTTCATGGAGGCTGGGAAGGAGCGGTTGACCCGGGACGCGGT
This sequence comes from Dehalococcoidia bacterium, assembly GCA_965219825.1. Lineage (GTDB taxonomy): Bacteria > Chloroflexota > Dehalococcoidia > Lucifugimonadales > JAGWBF01 > JAGWBG01. Next base: position 1,575,329 of record OZ244792.1, read on the forward strand.
GCGGGACGCTACCCAGCAGGAAGTACACCAACTCAAGAGAGAGAACGTAGAGCTGAAGCAGTTGGTGGCGGAGTTGTCCCTGGAGGGGTATCGTCTGAAAAAAAACGGCTATCCCGATGCCCCAGGACGACACCGGTACCAGAGGATGAGCGCTTTGGAGAAGACGGAGGTACTTGCCAGGGTAGCCTCGTCCGGCCTCCCCAAGCGGAAGGCGCTGGGTGAGCTTGGAGTCCCCAAGAGCACCTACTACCGGTGGCTCAGGCGGAAGGACCAACAAGGACTTGAGGATGATGCGGGAGGAGGCAAGCCTCCATGGAACAGACTTACTTCTTGGGAGGTCGACAACGTTCTGTCGGCAGCCAGGGAGATGCCGGAGCTGAGTTGCCGGCAGCTGGCAGCATGGGTCACCGACAACATGAGCTTCTCAGTCTCAGAGTTGACGGTCTACCGCATCCTGGGGAAGGAGGGTCTGGTGAAGAGGCCTGAGATGCGGCTGGTCGCGGGCAAGGAGTACCACCGCAAGACCACCGGCCCCCACCAGATGCGGGCCACCGATGCCTCCTACTTCAGGGTGGTGGGCTGGGGATACTACTACCTGGTCACCGTGATGGACGACTATTCCCGCTTCATCCTGGCCCACAGACTTCAGAGGGACATGACCTCCGACTCCTTCATAGAGGTGGTCCAGGACGCGGTAGACAGGACAGGCATGGACCGGGTCCCAATCACAGACCGGACCAGGCTGCTGAGCGACAACGGCCCCGGCTATATATCCAGAGCCTTCAGGGACTACCTGGGTATGGTGGGCATCAGGCACATCCTGGCAGCCCCCTTCCATCCTCAGACCAACGGGAAGCTGGAGCGTTACCACCAGACTCTAAAGAGGGACGTGAACCAAGTGCCCTATGAGTTGCCCTCCGACCTCGAGGCGGCGATCGTGGCCTTCGTCAGCTACTACAACTACCGGCGCTATCACAAGGCCCTGGGCAACGTCACACCCTCGGATGTCCTCAGAGGCAGGCGGGAAGAGATCCTACAACGCAGAAGGGAGGTAAAAGCCCAGACAATCGAACGGCGAAGACAGCACAACATGGCCCTCAGGGAGCTCGCCACACCTCAAAACAGCCCCTGATCTCTCGGCTCTCAAAGTGTCCCAAATTTGCTGGTTGCCAACAAGTAGCGTCTCTGATAGTCGTATATCGCAGTGCTTTCAGATACTGTTACGCCTGTCGTCGCACAATTTGGCCGTCGACAGGGGCACGGAGAACTTCTGAGACAGGCTCTTTTGGGAACGCAAATCCCTGTACACGGGTACGACGCCAGATCCGGCCCCCGAAGCGGCTTCGGACGGCCCCGCGCGGCCCCTGTACGGTCTCGCACAACCCCCGAGGATCGCTTGCTCCCATATGGCTGCGTTGTGACGGGCTCACCCTCGCGGTAGGCTCAGGGAAAGCTCCCAGCCAACCCGCTCGGCCCGATTCTCGTCGCCGCTCCCTTGACGACACCGCTGCGGGTGAGAGATGATAAGAGTAATACGGAGTGCTATAGAGAGCAGAAGAGAGATACGATTCCCATGAAACCCAGGAACACTGACTCCATCATCTTATCTCTACTGCCGGAGATGGCCCAGCAGTTGCGGCAAGTGGTCAAGGAGGAGGACCGCACCGAAAGCGAGTTGTTCCGCGGGGCTATCCGGCTGTGCATGGAGGAGCGGGAGTGGCGCAGGCGGGAACGGTTGGCAAGACTGCATACCCGTGGCCCTCTACGCCAAGGTCTCCAGCGACCGCCAGGAGGGGATTGGTGTTGGCGTCTTCCTGATAGTGTGTTCGAGACAAGTCATATGGATGGGCTAAGGGCTTCTTACTGAGTTGACGGAAGTAATACCCTCACAGCAAGGGGACTCAATCTGAGGTGGCTGGCATGACACTTGGCGATCCCAGACCCGGAGAGACCCTGGGGTTCGACATCGACGACGGAAGCGGGCTCAGGGTGGCCCGAGCCCGCTTCGAGTCCGAGTCCAAGTTTGCCTGGTCGTTGTTCGACGGCTTCGACCGAATCCGCATCCTCACCTACTCGGCGGGGGTGAGCGCCATAGTCCGTCTGCTGGACAGGCACAGTTTCAGCGACTTCGAGTGCGTGTTCGGCTGCGAGAACACGCTGCGCACGCTGCGGGACATCATGGCCTTCCAACAGGTCGCCATCGGAGACACCAGGGCCGCGATCAAGAATCTGTCGCACGAACGCCACGCCTTCATTCTCAGCCGCGTCCGGGACGGGCAGGCCCGGTTTCGAGTGCTGCGCAAACAGATAGCCCACGCCAAGCTGTATCTCCTGGAGAATACGGAGTCCGGCAGGACACGCGCCCTCATCGGGTCCGCGAATCTGTCGGAGACTGCTTTCGGCGGAAGCCAGTCGGAGACGCTGGTCTGCTTCGACGATGACGCCGCCGCCTGGGGCCACTACCTGGGCATGTACGAGGCCATCAGAGACCAGGCATCCGATGAGATTCCCCTGCCGTCCGAACGAGTGGAGCACGCAGAGATAAGCCTGCTTGAGGTGCCGGTGCTGGACCCCAACGACCACTCTACTCTCGTGATTGACTCCACGGAGGCGGAGCAGCAGGAAGGGAATGTCGTCCAGATAAACGTCCCCACGCAGATAGAGCGCATAGAGAGAATGAAGGCGGCGATTCCCCCCGTGGTGGCCAACCTCATCCCGCCGCCGCGCAACGGAAGGCAGCAGATAACCCGTGAGCTAAGACGCGAGATTGCCAAGGAGTTCAGTCGCATCCGCGTCGTCCAGACCGAGGAGGAAGCCGACCACCGGGAGCTTTCCATCGACAGGGACGCGAAGGCGGTCTCCCTCTTCGGGGAACCGTTTTCCCTGGAACCCGATCCCATTGCCGCCCGCAGCGACGCCAAACTGCTGGTCGAGTTCTTCGGCAACTACGAGGGCACCTTCGAGGGCGGAATGGGGGTGGAGAGGCTCCAGCGGGACTACTTCATACTCTGGTCGTGGCTCTACTTCTCGCCATTCATGTGCGATATGCGGACCCTGGCCGGCCACGACGGAGACATCTTCAGGTTTCCATCTTTCGCCATAATCTACGGCAAGCCCTCATGCGGCAAGTCCAGCCTCATCGACACGTTGATGACCTCGATGTTCGACAGGGCATACAACGTGGACAAGAGAGAGTTCACCAAGGGCAGGCTCCGGGATATCCAGTACGCCTACAAGCGGTTCCCCGCCGTGTTCGACGACATAGGCAGGCCCGCCATACGCAACCACGGGGAGGACGCAATCAAGGACGAGGTGCCCCCACTGGTTGCCGAATACCCCTGCTTCGTGCTGTCGATGAACCAGGAGCTCAAGGCTTTCACGGACCAGATCGTCAAGCGCAGTCTGATGATCTACACCACCACGGCGCTTCCTTCCTACAAGGAGAGCCTGCGGCACGACTTGCACATGAAGATACAGGAGGTGCGCCGGGGCCTGTCCACCAACCTCTACCGAGAATACCTGAAGAGGGTGCTGGCCCGACTGGATGACACCCCCATACCCGACGACTGGCTTGAATTCTCTTCCTCCGTCCTGTCCGGGTTGATCGCCGACCACCTGGATGACAGCCCACCCAGGTGGTGTACGCCCATTAAGTGGAACGACTATGCGGACAAGCGCCACGAGAGGGTCAAGGCCCAGGTAGACCACCTGCTGAGGTCGGCCACGAAGATGAAGAAGGAGGGCCATCAGCCCACAGGCTGGATCCTGGAGGACGATAAGGTCATCGTGATCGAGCAGACCGACACCTTCGGACGGCGGGAGTTCGATTGGGAGAACGTGCCTTCCACCCTGATAGACGACAACGCCAGCGTCGGCGGGCGGACCGTGTTGAACCGCCCAGAATTGGAGGAGTTCCTGGGCAGGAACCTCAGCCGGGCCCGAAACGGTCTGCTGGGCAAGGTGCTGGGTAGGATATGACCGAATGATACACCGAAGCCCCCATAGGAGACAGATGACCTGCCCCCAATAGTTGTACCACAAATCATGAGACATTGATAGCGCTTGGAGCAGAGGAGGTGAGGATGGCCTCTGGAGCAGGAGGGCGATAGCCCAGGGCGCTGTGGGGGCGTTGGTGGTTGTACTCGTGGCGCCACTGCTCGGTGAGGACCTGCACCTCCCAGAGGGTATCGAAGAGCTCACGGTTCAAGAGTTCGTCCCTAAGCTTGCCGTTGAAGCTCTCAACATTCCCATTCTCCCAAGGGCTACCCGGTGTGATGAAGAGGGTTGTGGCTCCCACCCCTTGGAGCCACAACCGCACCGCCCTGGCGGTGAACTCCGGCCCGTTGTCCGAGCGGAGGTGCTCCGGCACGCCACGCTGGACCATGAGGTCCCCCAGGCATTCAATGACATGGGGTGAGCGTAACGAGCGACCCACATGGATGGCCAGACACTCCCTGGTATACTCATCCACCACTGTCAGGAGACGAACAGGTTTGCCGTCACTGGTACGAAGGGCCACAAAGTCGTATGCCCAGACGTGGTTCCGTCGTTGTGGCCTCAGCCGCACGCAGGAGCCGTCAGTAAGCCAGAGTCGGCCCCGTTTGGGCTGTTTGGCTGGTACCTTGAGTCCTTCCCGTCGCCAGATCCGCTCCACCCGCTTGTGGTTCACTCTCCATCCCTCCCATTGCAGCATCGCAGCCACCCGCCGGTACCCATACCGTCCGTACCGACTGGCCAGCCGAACCACTGCCATCGTCAGGGCCTCCTCATCATCGGCCACTGTTGCAGTGTACCTCTGTGTTGACCGGGGTTGCTCAAGCGCCCGGCAAGCGCGCCGCTCAGAGATGCCATACCGTTCCCGTGCCAACTCCACGCATCTCCGCCGGCGGGCCGGGCTCAGAAGTTTCCCCGTGCTGCCTCCTTCAGAATCTGGTTGTCCAACGTCAGGTCCGCTACCGCACGCCTGAGTCGTCCGTTCTCCGCTTCCATCTCCCGCAACCGCCTCGCCTGGTCTATTCTCAGCCCCCCATACTGCTGCCGCCACCGGTAAAACGTATGGTCCGATACCCCGATACCCCTGCATGCCTGGGCCACCGTCTCCCCTTGCGCCAGGGCCACCTCCGCTTCCCGCAGCTTCCCTATTATCTCCTCTACACTGCGCTTTTTACTCGCCATTGACTACCCCCTCTCACCAGCTCCACTTTACGAGTTTATAACTGGACCAGTTTTGGGGGGGCAGGTCAGTCTTCGACGGCGGCGCTCAGCGCACCAACCTGGAGTTCGTGGTGGTGCAGACGAGCACCGGGGAGAAATTCGCTGATGTCCACCAGATACTGGACGCCGATTTGCCGACGGATGAACCCGGTGGGGCCATCGTCTATTGCGCCACGCGACGCCACTCCGAAGAGCTGGCGGCGTTCCTACAGGCCAAGGGACTAAAGGCAGACCATTTCCATGCGGGGCTGCCCCCGGAGACCAGGAAGAACGTCCAGGAGAGCTTCATCCGCGGTGACCTGCAGGCCATCGTCGCCACCAACGCCTTCGGCATGGGGATCGACAAGCCGGACGTGCGTCTGGTCGTCCACGCCGATATCCCCGGCTCCCTGGAGAACTACCTGCAGGAGGCGGGCCGCGCTGGAAGGGACCAGCAAAGGGCACGCTGCGTATTGCTCTACACGCAGGACGACGTGGAGCGCCAGTTCGGCATGTCGGCCCGCTCTCGGCTCACGCGGCGGGAGATTCACGGCGTCTTGCGGGCGCTGCGAAACCTCGACCGGAAGAAGCGCTTGGATGGCCAAGTTGAGGCCACGGCAGGAGAGATTCTCGGCGAGGACGAAGAGAAGGCCTTCGAGCGAGACTCCAACACTGACGACACCCGGGTACGGACTGCAGTTGCCTGGCTGGAGGACGCTGTGCTGCTCACCCGCGAGGAGAACCGGGTGCAGGTGTTTCCGTCCTCTCTACGAGTGGCATCGGTGGAGGAGGCACGGGCCAAGCTTGAAAAGTCCGACATCACCGGTGGCTACCGCCGCCAACTGCTGACCATCGCAGAAACGCTGATCGAGGCGGATGCGGACGAGGGAATCTCCACCGACGAGCTGATGGCCGCAACGGGTTTGACCTCCGAGGGCGTCCGGGGCGCGCTTTACGACCTGGAGCGATTGGGGATCGCCAGCAACGACACGGTGTTGACTGCCTTTGTCCACACGGGCGTGGAGCGTGCCTCACTGAGACGCTTCGAGCAGGCGGCGGCACTGGAGAACGACCTGATCGCCCTCCTGCGGGAGACAGCCCCGGATATGGGCACTGGAGATACGTCCATGCTCCATCTCCGCCTCGCCACCCAACGGCTCAAGGACGAGGGTAACCCTCACGCCCTACCGGAACGCCTGTGGCGCATCGTCAGGAGCATCGCCGCCGACGGGCGCGGCGAGGGCGGCAGTGGAGGAAGCCTCGGAGTACGGCGATGGGACACGGAGACCGTTCAGGTGACGTTGCAACGCGAGTGGGGAGCGTTGGAGAGGACCGCTGAGCTTCGCCGTGCAGCGGCACGGCTGCTGCTGGATCATCTACTCGCCACCCTGCCGCAAGGAAGCCGGGGCACCGACCTGCTGGCAGAGACAACCCTCGGCAATCTGCTGACGGCGGTCCAGTCCGACCTCATCCTGAGAAGCGAAGTCAAGGACCCCGCCAAGCTGATGGACCGTGCCTTGCTGTGGTTGCACGAGCAGGAGGTCATTCGGCTGAACAAAGGTCTGGCGGTGTTTCGCCCAGCCATGACCATCCACCTTAAGCCGGAAACACGCGGGTTCGCCCAAGCCGATTTCGCATCTCTCAAGCTCCACTACGACGAGCAGGTGTTGCAGATCCACGTGATGGCGGAATACGCGCAGCAGGGTCTTGGCTCGATGGCTGACGCCCTACGCCTGGCGATGGACTACTTTGCGCTTAACGAAGAGGGCTTCCTGCATCGCTGGCTACCAAATCGAGAGACGGAGACTTCCCGCCAGACCACGCCGGAATCTTGGCGGGCTATCGTCGAGAGCCTGAACAATCCCATCCAACGCCGCATCGTGGCCGACGACCGGGAGCAGACCAGCGTGCTGGTGCTTGCCGGTCCTGGCTCCGGTAAGACGCGGGTGCTGGTGCACCGCATCGCCTATCTGGTGCGTGTGAAGCGAGAGGACCCTCGCGGCATCCTAGCCCTCGCTTACAACCGGCACGCCGCGGTGGAGATTCGCCGCCGTCTGGCGGAACTCATAGGCGATGACGCTCGAGCAGTGATGGTGTATACCTGCCACGCCCTCGCCATGCGGCTGGTTGGTGCCAGTTTCTCAGGACGTGCAAGCCGTCTGAACGAGGGGGACTTCCAGGAAGTATTGCGACAGGCCACAGCCTTGCTGCGCGGGGAAGGACTGCCGCCTGACGAAGCGGACGAGTATCGTGCGCGGCTGCTGGCGGGCTTCCGCTGGATACTGGTTGACGAGTACCAGGACATCGGCTTGGAGCAATACGAGCTGATCTCCGCCCTCGCGGGCAGGACTCTCGCCGAGGAGGACGACAAGCTCAGCCTCTTTGCGGTGGGAGACGACGACCAGAACATCTATGCCTTCAATGGCTCGTCGGTGGAGTTCATCCGGCGCTTCGAGACGGATTACGGCGCCAAGCCCTCCTTCCTGACCGACAACTATCGCTCAACGAGCCATATCATCGCGGCCGCCAACGCGGTGATCCAACCAGCCCGGCAACGGATGAAGACCGGTCATCCCATCACCATCGACAGGACCCGCTCCAAGGAGCCGCCGGGCGGTGCCTGGGCCGCGCTAGACCCTGTGGCGCGTGGAAGAGTCCAGATAGTGCCAGCTGGCGGCAATCCGATCTCTCAGGCGCAGGTGGTGGTCGCAGAGCTTGAGCGGTTATCTGGGCTCACTCCCAATTGGGAGTGGTCTGCCTGCGCGGTGGTGGCGCGGGACTGGAGCTATCTGGACCCAGTGCGAAGCCTCTGCGAGCTTCGGGGCATCCCGGTTGAGATGGCGAACGAGGATTTCTCAGGTTTCTGGCACTTGCGGGAGACCAGGGCGCTCCGGGACTGGCTACATGAGGAAGATTCCAAATTGGTGAGGAGCGGGGACGTAGCCGACTGGCTGGGTAGGCAACCCGTAGGCCCGTGGGTCAAGCTGCTGAAGGAAGCAGTAACCGAGTACGCGCTGGAGAGCGGCGGAGCGGAAACGTCGCTGGACTACTTCATCGAATGGCTTGCCGAGTGGGGACGGGAGTTTCGTCGCCGGCAAGGCGGATTACTGCTGACCACCGCCCACCGCGCCAAGGGCCTGGAGTTCGGCCACGTGGTCGTGCTGGATGGCGCTTGGGACCGCATCGGGCGTGGGGAGGATCGGGACTCCCCCCGGCGGCTGTACTATGTGGCAATGACTCGGGCACGTCAGACCCTTACCCTCATGCGCCTTGCCGGGCGACATCCGTTCCAGGATGCCTTGCAGAGTAGTCCCTCGGTGCTGCGCCGCCCGACACCGGTAGGACTGCCTATCCAGGCTTCGGAACTCAACCGCAGCTATCGGCGGCTCAGCCTTGGGGACGTCTTCCTGAGCTTTGCAGGGTACAGGCCCCCTGGCCATCCAGTGCATCTGGCCATTGCCGCTCTCTCTACCGGAGACCTTCTCCATGTGCGGAAAGGGTCGAACCGTTGGGAGCTTTTGGACGGCCACGGCACTGTCGTAGGGCAGCTAGCTAGTAGTTTCAAGGCCCTCGCTGACATGCGCTTAGCTTTTGCCTCGGTCTTGGCGATTGCAACCTGGGACCGAGAGCGTTCGGAACCGGAGTACCGTGACGGCCTTGCCTGCGATATGTGGGAAGTAGTGGTACCGGAGTTGGTGTTCGAGCAGGATTCATAACCAATTTGGCTACGAAATCAACTATGCACAGTACGCTCCGGCCCCACCACCCCACGCACGCGGGTCTCTACAGCTTCATAGACTGCTTCCCGGCGGTTCGAGTCCCGTATACCCGTCGCCCCAGTGGCAGTGCTCGACTCGCACTTCCGTTGGCCCGGAGACTGGTCTACTAGTGGGGCAAGCAGTTCATTGGGACGGCGGTCACTGACATGCGCCGGCTGATGTTGGAGCAGGAGAGTTGCTATCTCGAGCAGCTAGTGAGCGGCCTGAGCTTAGACAAGCAGATACTGAAGCGGGCTCGGTGAAGGCGTCTTAGGCCTCTTCGCTAAGGAAAGCACATCTGGTGTCAAGGGGTGGCCTACGGGGTGGGTTAGCGTCGGGTATGTGACGATCCTATGGTGGAGGCCGTGTCCGCGCTCCAGCATCCGTCGGCACTTCTATTCAACACCCAGACAAGGTTATCGAGAAGCGAAATTGCCTTCAGGCTATTCAGTTCGGTGTTGTAGTCGGTTTTCAATCCGTGGAGAACCTGATGCCGATTGAGGCCTTCGAATGTGTCGTCCAGGGTACCAGTATGCACCCATAGCGGAGTGTCTACCGTGAAGGGATACAGAACCGCTTGGAAGAATCGGCCTGTAACCTCGGAACGGAAAGCGCTCACTGCGTCCCTACGCCCTTTCGTGAAGAGCAAGCTCCCGAACGCGTCGTAAAAGATGCCATCAGCCTGTTCGAGGAAAGCCCCGATTGAGAGCGAATACCAGCATTCTCGGTGTGCACCGAACGCCTCTTGAAACAAGTGCGACCGGTGTGGATAGGTTTCGATCAGGGCTGCTTCAATGTCATCGAGATGCCGCCGAACATGTTGCCCGACAGCTACATCGACGTCATTCGGCGTGTCTTCTAACGCTCTGCCAAGTTGGGGAATAGCAGCTACAGGCATGCGTGGGCCAAGAAACCAACCTCTGCGTGCCAGTTTCGTCAACGACTTCTGGTCGCGGAGCGGCTGCTCCTCTAGCCAACGATGCAGCCTACGTAATGTTGCCATAGGAAAGCTCCTCACCCACGCCAAGACGATATATGACCTAAGGTTGTTGCTAGCATCCGATGGTGATAGCATATCATATGGCAACTCTCATGTTAGGTTTGGATTAAAGTGACACATCACCCCTTCGACGAAATCCGAGCGGCACTCGCGCGCAGACTTGGCCATGAACCCAAAGAAGAGATTTGGGACCGTCTAGTCGACGAGGACTATGTGCGTGAAGTATGGCTGCAAATCGCCGAGATTGACCACCTTGAAAAGAACTACCGTCAATTCGCCCGCGTCCCAGATGTCCTCCTCAAGCCGCCGAGGGGTGCTGCTGATTCTGGCCCCCGGCAGATTAGACTCCAGATACTCTCAGACTTGATTGCCCAACATGCGGCGACTGAGAAAAGCGTGGTCACTTTTAGGCGGAAGCACCTGACTGAAGGGCTACTAAAGCGTGAAGAGGTTGTTGAATGGATTACAAGGCAGGCCAAGAAGGATGGTCCGGCCTCCCGCTACCTCAAAGTCCCTGTCCCCGATGGTTACGATCCCATTAGACGTACGGGACGCATGGAACCGCTGCTGACCATCTCGGACACTTCCCCCGCGACTCAGATTGAGATAGAACTGCTCTCTTATGCGTCACCTGATGATCAGTGGGTTCGAAGACTCCCCGTTAGGCACGGAGGCACATTGGACAGTCTCAGGGTGGTGAGCAAGTCGCTGACACGTCGATACACATGGCAGGAAGCTCAGGCTACCACATTCGTTTTGACGGACGTGAGTCCTCTGTTGTCTAGCTTGCGGGGGGAGATTCGTATGGCGCTTAGCCTGCCGATCTCGAGTCGCATAAACATGGAGATCGATCCGACTCTTACACCCGAAGAGGTTGCGGAACAGTACAAGAAGCTCCGAGCTCCCTTGATTGGAGCCCGGTATCGCTCGATGAGCGAGAAGCACCTGAGACTGGCCGAGTTCTACGGAGGCGACAAACCCGAGGGCACAACCTGGACAGCTCTGATGGATAAGTGGAATCGCAGTCAAGACCGGCGCTGGGGATATAACCGATTTGAGGCTTTCGCCAGAGACTGCAAGCAGGCGTGGCAGCGACTGATGGGCCGGGATCTGCTAAAGTTTCCCGAATTGTAATTGGCGGTCGCATGTTTTGCCTGGTGCTTCGCGCTCATCTACAGGTAGGCGAAATGTCCGTGGTGCCTCTGCGATGATTGGTCGGTGCATAATCGATCCCAACATACGCTTCGTATACTCACGCCCCGGCAAGTGTTTCGACAGCGTCAAAGCTAACCGATGACCCCTCCGACAAACCTAACGAGCCCAAGAGTTATCAGGACTGGGCGCGTCAACTGTTGAAACCGCGAGCGAACGTAAGTGTCCAGCATCTAGCCTTAGGTCCACGGGGGTTCGAACCACGCAGGCTTCGTGAGCAATCGTCGTTGTCAACTGGCTTCAAGTCCAACCGCCCATGTATACCTGATCTTTTTGTGTCGATTGAATAACCGATATCCTTGCCCAGGTGGTCACCCGGGGGATGCGGCCTCCCGCATCCCCCGGGTGACCACATACGCCCCCTACGGCTACAAGAGGGTCCTCGTCCAGGACGGGGCCGCGAAGCGCCCCAAGCTGGAGCTGAACCCGCCCGCCGACGCCGTGGCCCGGCGCATCTTCGACATGGCCCTCCGGGGCAGAAGCACCCTGGACATCGCCAAGACCCTCAACGCCGGGGGTATCCCCACTTCCAACGGCAAGAAGTGGCTCAAGACCACCGTCCACTTCGTGCTCACCAACGAGGCATACGCCGGAACCGTGGTCTGGGGAGCCAACGCCAAGGACGGAGCGCCCCCCGTGCGCGTCGAGGACACACACCCCGCCATCGTCACCAAGCAGGAGTTCCGGCGCATCGCCAGGATGATGCAGTCCCGCGCCCCGAAGAAGGTGAACTCCCGCCGCGTCTCCAGCCGCTACCTGCTGAGCGGGCTGGCCAAGTGCGAGACCTGCGGCAAAGCCATGACCGCAGCCGAGGCCAAGAGCGGCAAGTACACTTACTACATCTGCCACTCCCTCCTCAAGCGCGGCAAGGGCACCTGCAAGACCCCCAGGCTCAACGCCAAGAGCTTCGAGAAGCTCATCGTCAACGAGATCAGGGAGAACGTTCTCACCGAGTCCAACATCCGAGACCTGGTGAAGCTGCTGGACGAGGAGATGGACGGGGTGGCCCACGAGCAGCGTGAGCGGCTGGAGACCATCGAGGGGGAGCTTGAGGACGTGAAGAAGCGGTTGGGCCGCATCTGGAACTTCATCGAGACCTCCGACACCGAGATGGCCGACGCCTCGGACCGCATCAGGGAGCACCGGGAGCGCAAGGAGAAGCTGGAGGTCGCCGCAGAGGAGGCGAGGGGGCTGCTGAAAGAGAGGCGGCAGTTCCTGGACAGCGCCGACACCATCGCCGCCTTCGCCGCCGAGATGAGCGAGTTCCTCAAGACCAGCGAGCTGACCGAGACCAAAGCCTTCGTCGGCTCCTTCGTTAAGGAGATCGAGGTCAAGCCCGGCAGGGCGGCAATCGTCTACTCCATACCCACGCCGGATGACTCTCCTATGGGGGGAGCGAACGCCGCAGAGGTCGCCCTGAACGGGCGAGTTATGAATTCGGTACACGTTGGTGGGCCTAAGTGGACGATACACAGAACCATCTTTGAGATGTGGTTGGGCGGCCTGTGAACCCACCGAGGCCCTTGGCTCGTCCATTGTGACCCGTTGGGGCGGAGGAACGCAAGTCAACTGCGCGGGCACAGGCCACAGCATTGAAGGCAGTGACACTTGGGGCAGGAGCGCCTTCGACGAAACTCTGCGAGGCCACTCTTACCGCGTCCGGGCCGCGACGCGGATATCCCGTACTTCATAAGCGGGCTCATGATGGCGGACTTAGGTCGATGGTCAGCGCCGTCGCAAGATCATCCCTGCGGTCGTCGGGGACCTCTCGCAGGATGAATTCCAGCAGGTCATCCTGTCGTGGCTGTCCAAATACCATACGGTATACGGCCAGCGACCGCCGGAGCGCGACCTCGCGGTCCACATCCCGCGACAGCGGCAGGACCGGCGAGCGGCGCTGAATCCGTGCGTCACCTTCTGTGAACACCCAATGTGGGATGAGACCACCGTCGTCGGCGAACTCATCATCAGCGAGACGGAAGGCCCGTTCCCACGGGTTGATGTGTTCGGCACATGCGACCGCGGCCCTGGCCTCGTCGAGCGCCCTCGCACCGACCTTCTGCGCGATATTCTTCCGGATGGCGTGACCGTGATAACGGTGGACACGGCCCTCGCGCTGTTCTAGGTCAACTGGATTCGGGGGAAGATTCCAGTGCACCACGGCGTGGCAGTACCAGTGGAAGTCGAGCCCCTCCTGTCCGATGGAAGTGGTGCCCAGCACAAACGGCCAGAAGGGTGAATTGAAGGCGGCACGGACGGCATCCAGGTGCTGACTTGCCTGCTGATCGGACCCGCTGACGCCATCATTCGTATAGCGGCGTGCGAAATGCTGACGCATGGTGAACGTTTCGCGCCGAACACCGTTCCCTTCTCTCTCCCATTGGGTCACATCCAGCGTCCCGGCAGCGAGTTGAAGCGCTTGGCATAGGGTCTGAACGAGCGCGGTTGCGTCCGTCTCGCCGCCCCGGTCTTCGCGGATGACGTGGAAGTACTCCTCGAGGACGGCGGATAGGCCGCCCTCCAACGCATATGCAAGAACTCGACGCCAGTACGCTCGGACGCCGGGTATTCCGGGCTTGTACAGGTACTTCAGGAGGCCTTCCGACGTGGGCACGCGGAAGAGATGTCTGAATGCCCAGGCTGCCGTCATTGCCTGCACCTTCAGCTCACCGTCGGCAGTCGACGTCGACGTTATGCGAGAGAGAGCACGGAGAGTTGCGTTTGCAGGGGAACCGGCAGCGAGCGCGGCCATTACCTCTGTGAGGTTGCCAGGCGGCCGTCCCAGCGCAGCGGGATCGATAAGGCCGTCTGTGACCTGGGTTGCCAGGTCTTCCCAAACTCTGGACTCCTCCCCACCGCCGCTAGTCTGTACGACCGATGAGGGGCCGCGAAGCCACTCTGTGGTGCTCACGCGCGACTCTCTGTCGAGTAACAGAGGAGCGACCGCGTACCAGATATCCTGTGGGCTGCCCTCCGTCGGCGCGTTCCGGGTCAGCTCAGCGATCTTGGGACGCAGCTCCTCTTCGATCGCGCGAAGGAGTCCCCTGGCATTCGTTTTCGCGTATAGAAGCGGGTCTCCCGCTTCGGCAAGCGTCCGCGAAGGGGCCATGAGCGCAAATAATGAGTATGCGTCGCGTCTAACGGGCAGGAGTCGTGCCGTGTACCGGCCGGCTCTCGCTCGCTCGCGAACATAGCGTCGCTCCGCGTCATAGCTTGCCATCACCGCCACAGCCCGCGGCACCATGGCCCATGAAGAAAAGACCAGGCGCTTCGTGGCGGTCCTAGCTCGCTCGAAGTCACGACCAAGCGTATGTGCTGGCAGCGACGGAGGCAGCCAAAGCAACCGGTGCAGACGACTGTTGGCCAGGTCGCGCAGAAGCGCGCGCATCCTGCCGTTCCCGCCCGGGATGGAGCGGCGCTCCTCCACACGATTGCGCCGGATCTGAAGCCTGGGGTTGTCCCTGATCAGCTTGGCGATTTCCCCATTCGACTCTTTCTCCACGGCGGACCGGACACTGTCTGAAAGCCGGTACCGGTCCATGAAGGACAGAAGATAGGGCGCCGACTTCCAATATTCCGTGACTCCAGGCGCGCCCACGGCTTTTGCGATGTCGCGCGCTCCGAGGTATGCCTCCACGTCATTCACGTCCAGGTCCGCGGTCATTTCCGAGACGTGGAGCATTGGGTCTCCACCCCCGGCCCGGCCACGCCGCTCCGTTCGCGACATCACGCTCCGCAACTCGGCCTGAATTTTGGTGCGGTGGTCGGACAGCCTCGCTGTCGCGTCAGAGCCAATCTCACCGCCCGAAGCGACCAGTGGCAGCAGCGAGCGAAACTCACGCAGCGATTCCTCGAGCGGTTCCACGGAGCCGTCGGGTCCTTCCAGGAAGCGGACCGTCTGCAGGAAGTCCCGGTAGTGGTCATCATCCGACTCGTGACTGAGCGTGTACATCTTGTATGGCGTTGCTGACAGGAGTAGCGTGCGTACCTTCGTGTGGCTATCCTCGTACTCGAACAGGCGCTGTGCCAGCTCGCCGCTCGTGGTCGTTGGGTTGAGCAGATCACGGAAGCGTTGGAATTCGTCCAGGATGACCAGGTCGGGTTCGAGCGCGTCCAAACATGCGTTGGCGAGGAGCCTCCTGAGTCTGCCTACGAACCTCTGCCTCTGCCGCCAAGCCTGATCGTCTTGACGGTCCGTCAGAAGATCCCGCACACGTATGAACTCGCGATGAAGCTCCGCCCCAGGACCTTTCACAGCGCTTCGGAACTGCTCGACGATACTTGCGTCGATCTCCCGGTCCCGGTGCCACGACTCGTACTCCCTGAAACGTGCGACGCTGCTGAGTCCGCCCAGAAAGACGCTTCGGGCGTTGTGACCGAGGTCACCCCACGCGTCCGTGAGCATCCGATAGAGAATGATCCTCTCCTCGACGATCCCCTCAGCACTAGCCGAATTGAAGGAGGTGCCCGGAGTGAGCGCGATCAGGTTTACCTGCTGGTCCAGCGTGTTCAGACGGTACGGGAGGAGGGTAATCCGCTCGGCAAGCGGCTTGGTATCGATGGGCAAGTGGCGCCTGATACGGTCGACGTTCTGCCGCGCGATTGCCTGATTTGAGCAAATGTATATGACGTCAATGCGTGGAACGCCATTCTCGCGAAGGTGATCGATAGCCTGTGCTATCACCCCGGCGGCGACCAGGGTCTTTCCCAGTCCTACCTCATCGGCGATCAGGAAACGCCGCGTGCTGTCCTCGGCCCGGTACAGCCTCTCGAAGACGTACTCTGCCGTCTTTCGTTGGAAGCCCTTCAGGCTAGCGAGTACCATTTCCCGATATTCAACCGTATGCTCGGAAGTCACTTTCGTCGGCCTCGTACAGTCCAAAGCGCCTCCCACACCGCCTCGAAATCGTCTCCGATGAGATCCTTTCCCTCCTGTGTCTTGCGCAGGTCCTCTAGCAGCGAGGCGACGGCATCAAGTTTGCCGGGGTCGCTCCCCAGCGTTTCGAGCATTCGCTCCAGAAGGCCGGGAAGTGCGACGCCCCAGTTCGTGCCGCTGCGCTCATTGGACAGCAGTTCGCTCAGCTCACCGAAAGACACGTCTTGGTCCGGAGACAACAGTAGCCAGAGCAGCTGCATGAATCGCTCCCGATTGCGCAGCATGTTGGCGATCAGCCGTGGCAGCCGGTCTTCCGGGAGGCCGGCGAGCCGGATAGTGCGGACGAACCGCTTGGCCTTCGACTTCCCATCAATAGTTGCTTGAACCTCAATCGCAAGAAACGCTGAGAGCTCGTCCAGGGACAGGTTGGCGAACGCCACGCCGTCCTCGAGAGGCTGTTGATGGGCCGCCGCAAGCGTCGCAGGCCAGCAAGCTACGGTTCCTATCTCAGCCGGCAGACCAGGAGGCTCATCAAGCGCCAGCCGCAGGGTATACCGACCCGTGTCAGAGTCGTCCACCGTTCCCGTGAGGTCGGCCCTTGCGATGGTCTCGGCTGCGTCGTCAAGCAGGTAGTCCAGCCGGACTGTGTCCTCGTCTTCGACTACTGTTCCGGCTTCTTGCGGGTCGAATTCCTCGATCAGGCTTCGAAACGTCCCACCCTCCCCCTGACTGGGCGGGGCCAGCAGCGCGTCGATGCCGAATTTGCTCTTGCTGCCGACTAGCTCCACCATGAACTCGACATTCCTGGGCGGATCTCCGAGCGCTGCTTCGGTGGAGTTCGCCGACCCTATGCCGACGCGGGCCTTCCACCCGTCGTCTATCACATAGACCTTCGCATGAAGGCCGGCCAGTGGGGGGAGCGACTCCTCGGTGTCTTCTGACTCGGGTTCCAGGCCCGACTTGAAGGCGTATACCTCGTCGAACGCGCGGACCGTGGCGGCCGGAGCGGTCAGCAACGCCTCTCGCCGGCTGATGAGGACAGAACGTGGACGCCGACGCGTGACCGACTGGAGGAACCCACCGTCCAGAAACGGCGAAACAACCAGAAGCGGGCGGTGTTCGAGGTCAGGGTAGGCGAAATTCCTGGGGCCGATCCCGAACGGGAGGAATCGGCTGAGCTCCAGGCCCTCGGGAGGATCGAACCGAACGTTTGGCAGCTCGTTGGCGAGGATTTCGATGCTCTCCTCCTGGAAATTGGAGATCCGATCGACCGCGAGCGCGGGCAGGGCTCGCAAGAATTCTGCAAGAGAGCCGTTGAGCGGGTACTCACGAGCCCGTTCCTGATTCAACTCGCCGTCGAGTACCAGCGAGGCGTCCCATGAGGCGTCGAAGGTCAGGTTCCTTGACTGGCAGACCAAGCGGTATCTGATAGGTTCATCTGCGGTGTCGCCCCGCGCCACGTAGCGCAGTACCCACACCTTGGGATGGAATATGCCCCTGAGTTGACCCCGGCGAGGCGGGAACCCCGCGATCACCGACTGCTCGATGAATGCCAGTGCCGGCTGACGTGCACGTGGCACGCCGGTCTGTCCGCCGTGACAGAACACGACGATGCGGTCAGCGTATCTTCGAGCGCTCTCGAGCAGTGACAGCGGTTCGGTGGGTATCTGCCCGTCGCGGTCCTGTACGTCGCTGAAGGTGAAGGCGAGCGGGACGGCGAGGAGCGTCATCAGATCCAGTGTGAACGTTGTGCCGACCGCCCGATCCAACACGTACCCTTCGGGCGGACGGAGGGTATCCAGGAACAGTCGGCGCCGACCCGGCTCGAGCATCAACCTTGCTCCAGCGCGGACATGATGTCGGAAGTGATACGCTGCACCTGGGTCCAGCGGAACTCCAGGCGTGCCGACGTCGGAAAACCCCGGCGGCGGTCGCGCGCCTCGGCATATGTCAACCGGGCCCGAGCACCCTTCAGCGCATGCTCTCGTTCTCGTATGAGTCTCTGGGCCTCCGTCGAGTTGCCGATGGACC
Source organism: Dehalococcoidia bacterium (assembly GCA_965219825.1). GTDB lineage: Bacteria > Chloroflexota > Dehalococcoidia > Lucifugimonadales > JAGWBF01 > JAGWBG01. The sequence continues at coordinate 1,593,399 of OZ244792.1, forward strand.
CGCCACTCCACGTCACCGCAAGCTCGTACCAGCGGTCTGCGAACTCCCGAGTACGGGGGCGTAGCCTCGGGTTCGCTCCGAGCAGCCGCTTCCACATAGAGGCGCGGTCCCAGCGATCCAGATCGGACCCAGTGCTAGCTATCGACTCTGACCACGCGGCCAATCCAGTGGAGAACTCGTTGATGTTGTGCTCGCTGTCCAGCTTCCTGGCCAACATCAGGTTGTACAGGAGTACCGCACCCTGATGAACTAGGCTGAAGAGACTGGCATCGAGCAACCACTCCCGCACTGATGCCGGTGCAGTATCCGCCATCGGGTGGTCCCAAGGATAGGTGGCGCTGTAGACATCAACCCCCTCGCCGGTCTGAAGGATGTGAGCAAGAATGCTGTCTGGGTGGGTTAGGACAACGCGTTCTCGTAGGAAGCGCGCCTCGTCGGGGCTGAGCGTGAAGGACGCGACTTCGGGGAAGCCATCCGGCGGGGGAGGAATGGGAGCCCAATTACCAGGGATGGAGTCTGCGGCCTCGTCTCGGCGGCCCTCCACAGGCTCATCCATGGCGCGACCGAGTAGGCGCCACGGGGATGGTCGCCCCATGCCCGTGAAGTAGGAAGAGATAGATCCAGGGTGACGGCGGATTCCCCACCGAGCCATTCCCAACCAGTAGATGTCCACAGGCCACCGCTGGAGCGCCGCACCCGCCTCGCGCCCGATCACCCCCGGTTCGTTGGGGCCATGGGCCACGATGAGGGCATCACGGAGCTGCATCTGGAGCCGACGTGCCCTGTCCTCGGCGCCGCGAGTTGAGCCCCTTTCGACTACCTGCAAGATCCAAGGGATGAAGAGAAAGTAGCGGGCTCTCGTCTGGATCGTGCTGGTGCCGGGGAAGAGCGTGTCCGCGATCGTGTCTCGTATGGTACCGATGCCCAGTTCATCGAGCGTTCCAGGCTCGTTCAAAGCCGAGACTAGCTCCAGAACGGATCGACGTTCGTGTTCGCTGCTGTCCAACCAGCTGAGAGTTGACACGGACAAGATCGTCACACACTACCCACGAACATGGCTTGGCGTCGTTTCAAGCGCCACCCGCGGAATGATGGCTCCCGTGCTCAGGCGTAGTCCTCTTGCTTTTGGATGTGGATTCCATGGGCCGCTCACCTGCCTTTCGGGCCTCTGACCGCACTCGCAACTGTAGTGGCTGGTAGTTACTCCACGCCATTCACGATCATGGTCGCTTGTCTTGCTCCGAGGGTTTCCGATCATCGAAGAATGACAGTCCTGTTTCGCCCAATGGAGCGGCGGCCACATGCTTGGCAAGTTGTAAGAGTGTTTGGTTTACCAGTTCGGAATCTGGGACTCTTGATAGGCTGGGACCAAATAGTTCTATGAACTCAGGGTCCTTAAACCCACTCACGGCTAGCATGCCATCGGGATTTGAGAATATAGGTTCTAGTCGCGGCCGTAGCTTCTCAATCAAAACTGCCCGCGCCTGAGGTAGGATGGACATTTTCGCTGAACAGTTGCCTACTGACACAATCGTAGACCATCGACATGACCTGTCCCCAGTAAGTGTACCAGATATTGCTTCATAATTCGAGTCTTTGACCTGTGCCTCCGAGGTCGTAGCTGTAAGGCCCGTATAGCACACTCTTTGACAAAGATGTGCTATAGTCAGACCTCGTTCCTCCGAGGTCGTAGCTGTAAGGCCCGTATAGCACACTCTCTGATAAAGATGTGCTATAGTCAGACCTCGTTCCTCCGAGGTCGTAGCTGTAAGGCCCGTATAGCACACTCTCTGATAAAGATGTGCTATAGTCAGACCTCGTTCCTCCGAGGTCGTAGCTGTAAGGCCCGTATAGCACACTCTCTGATAAAGATGTGCTATAGTCAGACTAGGGTGTACTGTAGCCATACAGATCGGGCTGCCACCGTATACTCGCCGTCATTTTTGTCTCCGGCTGGCGCATGATCCATAGTCGCGCGCCGGCCGGTCTGGCTGACGGCAAAAAGAAGGCCCGACTTGCGCCGGGCCTTCTTTGCTCTGTGGGCGTGTGATAAGCTTACTCCCTGGTCTACTTGGCCTGTTTGGCTTCTGCTTTTTTCCTGGTTACGTATTCCTGGGTCTTTTTGCAGCACTGCTCGCAGCGGGCCTTGTTTAGCTTGGCAGGCTCTCAGTGGCGCTTGGTGCACGGGCCGCGCTCTTTGGTCTGCAGTCGTTTTTCCCGCAGTCTGCGGTTCGTCTCTTCCTCCTCCGGTCCCGGGTCTATGGGCGGAATGGTGGGGATTATTGGAGGTGGCCACTCCCCCGGCTTTGGCTTCATTACAAGGGTGTAACGATAATTCCCTGGTGATGCTATCCATCTCCAGGACCTACCAAGAAGTAGGCAACTCAGAAGGCCCAGGGGGTGCTCCCTTGGGCCTTCCATATTCAGCGAGGATGCCCCCCCGACCCCACGGTTGACCACGCCGTAGGGTCGTTTTGGGGCAAATTGTGAGGAAGTAGCGTGGCCGACGACCAAAAGACACCCCAAAAATGTAGTAGCCAAGGTCTGGAGCTATGCTATCGTGAGTACCAAGCAAGTGGCGTGACTGCCGGCCAAGCAATAGCCACGCCGCTTGTGAACCATGCCCCGGTGGCTCACAAGGGGCAGAGTGCCCCCATTCAGAAGGAAGCAGTAGTCAGTTCGAGACGGGCTCAGGGTATCTTAACACCATACCGCCCAACGCATAGCGTTATCGGACGGCCGGAGTCAACTGATTTATGTACGGCAGTCGTACCAGAAGGCGAATCCATCTAAAACCTGAGAGGAATTGGTGCAACAATGCCGAATTGCAGATTGACTTCTTCGACGAAATACGAGATAATACGGGTGCAATGGGAGCGAACGGCGCGTTAACGCCGCCGCCCCCTAATCAAGATGGAGGTACAAGCTCCACCATGATCACCAGTGATTATAGCACCCCAACTACGCCCTCTCAACCCCAACCTCGTAAGACCTATCCCCAGGACTGGCCCGCGTACAATGCAGCTCAGACCCATGAGCAAGAACAATTCACCAAGCTGCTCCGTGAATTGTGCGATACCGTTCCTCAGCCGCCTCAGACCTTCGGACGGCCTCGGTTGCTTCTCTCCGATGTGCTGTTTGGCATCGGACTCAAGGTCTATTCCACAATGTCAGGTAGGCGGGCAATGACAGACTTCAGAGATGCGCAAGCCAAAGGATTGTTGGACAAGGTCCCGTCCTTCACAAGTACTTTCCGCTACCTGGAAAATCCTGACTTGGCCCCTCTCTTGAAGGACTTGATTGAACGGAGCTCGTTGCCACTTCGGTCCGTGGAAACAGATTTCGCTGTGGATGCCAGTGGCTTCTCTACTTCGGTCTACAAACGTTGGTTCGATTACAAATGGGGCAAGATACGGAAAGAGGCCAAATGGATTAACATACTCAAGACGCAATAACCACAGAAAACTACGGTACTCCTGGGCGGTCAAACTGCTAACAATCCAAGCCTACCTGATCATGGACCCGGAAGTCAGAAGAGAGAGGAACAACCGCAGACGCCGGGGAAGGGCACAGCAGGCCAAAGAGCGAGGCCTGTGCACCAGTTGCAAGCGACAACCTGCCCAGCCAAACATGGCTTGGTGCGAGCATTGCTGCAAAAAGAGGCGAGAATACCGAGCCACCAAAAAGCAGAGGCCAGACAGACCAGAGATGCCCGAGGGTAATCCTGCTGTAGACCTGCAAATAGACTTGTTCTGGTCTAAACAGGACAGGTTATTTTGAGCTATGTACTGCCCGGAGGAATGATGGGGCTAACCCCAGGGGATCAAGACCATATATCTGGGTAACATGCTCAGCAGGCTTCTGTCCGGGGACGATTCGTGCGAATGGCGGGCATGGTTCCAAGCCCACCATTACAGCGACTCTTGGACCAGGGCGGATACCAGCTTTGATAATGTCCGATGGCAAAAGGAGCACAGCAGGCTGCCACGGGAGTCCAGGGAAGGGCTGGAAGACGATGACTATACTGTCCGGGTGGAGAAGGAGGACAGGTTCCGGCTGGACGGCGCACGTGCTACGGTCGGCGGCCAGCCTGATCTGGTAGTGAAGAAGGACATCGATGTCACCTTGGCCTCGTCCATATCGTTGGCGGTGGGGAACGTCATGAGCATGCTGTGCTCGAAGACTTCAGTGTTCCCCTGGGCCCAGCAATCCCAGGTCTGAGTGAGGATGTCCTCCTTGCTCTCGCCGCCTCCGCAGGCGGCCAAGAACAGGATGGGCGCCAAGATACACATAAGTGGAATGGCGATAAACAGAAAGGGTTGGGAGTGGATTCTCAATGTTCGTTCCTAATAGTAGTTGGCCTGCCGCCGGAAGATCCTGCCACAGGCTCCGGCCTGCGCTCTTCTATGTCACGGAAGAATGTGGAGGGAGCCGGAAGCGGCTGTGGGCTGGGCCAGAAGGAAAATCTGGGGGCGACGTTCGCACTAGACCGCCGTGGACGGCGGCCCCAAGCGCGGTCAGCGCATCGGCGGCAGGGGTCGCCGGGACGCCATCGCCGTTTGCCTCCAATCGGAACCAAATAGAATACACCCCCTACCGCTCAGGGAGCGAAATCAGCCCAGATCATCGCCTTTGACATTACCCGACAGCCCGGCCTTTTGTCAATAAGATTGAGGGATTGGGTTCTGATGGGGTGAGCACGGACCGGGCTTATCTTCGCCGGGTCGCAGTTATTGTCGGGACCAGGTTACTTTGGCAGAGGCTTATGGCTACGCCGCCGAATACCTTGCCTGCGCCAGGCTGGCGACCCTCTCCATTGAGGCGTTGCGAGCCGCCAGTGGCACTGGCCGTCGCAAGATCAGGGCGGGCAAAGTGTGTGGGTGCAGCCCCTTCGTTGCCGACTGGCCAACCGCGAATAGCGCGCAAGAGAGCGCAATGGCTGGCGCGTTGGAAGGGTGTTTTGCCTCTGCCGAGCGCCAGCCACTCGCCCGCACAAACGAAGAGACCCTGCTGATACGGCAGGGTCTCGGCTACTTCGTACTGTACCAGAGGGGCTGCCCGGTGGCGCCTGGCTGGTCTCCCCACCGGGCGAAGCAGGGTAGATGGACGATTACACTGCCAAAGCGAAAGTAATGGTGAAGGTTCTTGATTTTGTCCAGTTTGGTGGCCCAGGTTCGGCGGAATCTCCCCACCCAATTGGCCCCTTACGAGCCACAGCCTTGGCAGGTTGGCGAGGTTGCTCAGCTCTGGCGGAATCCCCCCACTTAAGCGTTGCCCGACGCTGCGGCGGCGCGTCGCTGTACGCAGTCGAACAACGGCCTCGCCCGGCTCCTGATGGTTCTCTTGCCGTTGTGGTCCAGGTAGTAGGCGTAGTCCTCGCCGGTGCTGCCGGAGAACTTCAGGCCCGAGCAGGTTAGCCCCTCGTTGTAGTCCACCTGCAGGCCCTCATAGGGGACCTCCACCACGTCCTTCGACACCGTGCCGGAGTTCAGCATGAGCACGCGCCGGTCGGTGGCCACCACGACTCCGTTGTGGACCCCGAATTCATGGCGCTTGAATCCGCTGACCATCGTACCGATCGCATCTCCGAGAGTGTTGAACTCTGAGGCGTCGCCCCAGCGTCCGCCCATCCAGTATTCGATATTCTCGTCGTCCTCCAAGACCTCGTAGAGGATACGGAGTTCGCCCGGATAGGTGGTGACGTTCTCGCCGGTGAATGAACTCAACAGCCCCGCTATGAGGCGCTCCGGCACGCTGGGGTCGTTCCGACTCCACATGGCCGAGCGCTCCCGCCACTGGGCGTTGATCCGCTCCGCCTTGTTCATTGCAGTGTAGTTCGCCGTGGGGACGGCAGCGGCAGCCGATGCCGAAGACGAGGTGGGCGTTGTCGGAGGGGACGGCGCGGCCTTTACTTCCCGCACCCGGTCGGCGAAATTCTGGGCGTAGCTGTCTTGTACGTCCCGTATCTTGAAAGCCTCTGAGTCGCCGCTGCCAGCCCACTCGCTGTAGCTCCGCCCAGTGAGGGTCACCTCGCCTGTGGCATCAACATCCACCGATTCCATGTTGTGCAGCGGCATTTCCGTGATGAGCTTGTTCACACCCTTCTTTTTGAGCAAAACGACCCGCCTGCCGGTCAGCACAGCTATGCCGTCGTATTGCCGCATCCGGTCCCAACGGTTAGCGTTAGCGTGAAACACGTTACCGGGACCCCAGACGCAACCCACTAACGACTCAATGCTCTCGTCATCCTCCAGCACATCATAGAGCATCTCGTGCTCTCCGCCATGCTCCTTGGGACCCCAGACCGGCTGCAAGTCCCGCCAACGAGCGTCGATCATGCTCCGTTTGTTCTGCATGGCCATCGCGCTACCTCCTTAATTCTTCGCCATGGAGGGACAGTACTCCCAGGCCCTCCGACTCCGGCGGAATCTTCCCGTTCCACCCCTTACCCGCTCCACCTAGTTGCAAACGGCGTTCACGATGGCCTGCACCTCAGGGTCCAGGGCGTCTTCCGCCGCGTCCATTACTGCCTGGAATTCAGGCCCATCCACAAGTGCAGCCCACTCATCCCAGTCGATCATCGCGTTGGGGTCCTTCTCCTATTATAAGGACTGTATCGCATGTTGAGAACCCTCTGTCGATATAAGGCCACGCCGCCCCGCGCCTGATCTACGACCTCGGACACGGCACCCTGTGGTTGCCCTCGGCGGGTGTATCTTACTTGATCGAAAGAGTAGTCATCCAGTTGTTTTCCCATGTCAACGTGCGAGGCCCCTCCAACTCGCCGCACATGGACCAGCACCGCAGTTGGGATTCCGGTCACAGTGCCATACTGAACCTGAGCGTGAAGGTTCTTGATTTCGTCAAGTCTGGTGGGCCTAACAAGACTGAATTTCGAACGTTTCGCTGGGAGGTTTCTATCTAAGCAGTCGGTCGGGCGACACCGGATAAGCCCTAAACCAAAGCCAAGGTGGGATGTGCATTTGCCGTGGGTTGGGAAGGGGACTGGGAGTCCCGCAGTAGCCCTTCGGCCCTTGATTGCAGGACGGTGCGGCAGCGCCGTTTCACCTCCTCTTTCCGGCTGGCCAGCGAGGCGAGGAAGCTTCCGACCCTTTCCTGCACCAGGGTCTTGGTCCCCAGGCACAGGTTCCCGGTCGCTTCCTCCCTCACCCATCCCCAGATCGCCTCATCGGAGTTGAAGTCCGGGCTGTAACCCGGCAGGTTCATCAGCCGCAGACCCAGGCCGGGTGCCCGAAGGTACTCCCGAACCGACTCGCCACGGTGCGCCGGAGCGTTGTCCCAGATCACGTTCAGCGGTCCAAGGTACCTCTCTCTCAACTGTCTCAGGAACACGGCCGATGTTTCTGAGTTGCTGTTTCCTTCCAGATCCATCCACTCCACTTCCCCGGTCTCCAGGCACACCGCAGAGTAGTAACTGGCCTTTTCGCCATAGCGCGGGCTGCTCGAGTCCACCAAGGCTGGCTCTCCCTTCAGCACCCACTTGCCCCGGAGTTCGGCGTCCGCACGGAAATGGGCCTCGTCAGCGAAGAAGATCCTGGCCCCAGACCGCCCTGCCTCGTCCCACAGGGCGGCGTACTCCGCCACGAAGGACTCCCGCTTCTGCTTCTCAGCCTTGACCAGACGTTTCTTGGGGCGCTTGAGCACGAATCCCAGACGGTGGAGGTAGTTCAGGCAACTGCTGCGGCTCAGGCTGATGCCCAAACCTTCCAGGACAAACTGCCGTACCACTTTCCAGTTCCAGTTGGCCAGTTCGATGCCCGATGTGGCGGGCATCTCCTGCACCGCTGCCCTCAACTTCCCCTGCTGCGCCTCGCCGAGGGCGGGGGGGACCCCCCGGACTGCTCGAAAATCAAGGTTGCGGGACCGCCTTCGCCGAAGGCGGCGGCCCATCGGCCAATGGTGTGGGGGTCCCGTTCCAGGGCCTCGGCCACCGCCGAACCCGTCCAGCCTTGGGCCAGCAGCAACAGGGCGTACCACCGTTCCCGCTCCCGCGGCGTCGGCGACCGAATCATCCGCCGGCGCAAATCCCTGGCATCCATCTGCCACTGTTCGAGGAATCGCTCAATCTCCCTCACACCCATCACCAACCCCTTTCTCACTCCAAGACGGATTAACCCAACTCCCCTACAACTTTACCCCATCCTTCTGCGCATTTCACCTTGGCTTTGGTTTAGAAACTGGGACGGAAACCCCTTGTTGCGAATGGGTAATGTGGCAGTAAGGCCGACGGGAGCAAAGTGAGTGTCCAAATTTGCCAGAGCCACGCGGTAGCGGTAATGGTGGCAGAGTTAACGATGGCAGAGGCCAGAGCGGTTCTGGAACTGGGATCGAAGCCGGTTTCACCGGTCACGCTGGCTTTGGCGGCCACCAGGGTCAGATTAGCGACCGTGGCCGCCAGGTACAGCTGGAACAGTGTCTTGGCACGACCGAAGTAGCGGGACTGGCGGATTCCGAGCTGGACCAGCCGCGCCAATCGATGCTCAACGACTACACGGCGTCTACGGTATTCGGTAAAGGCCTCACTCTGCTGTAAGGCGTGGGCCTGCTGCAATAGCGTTTCCTGGGGATGCAGCCGCACCGTCCGGCCTGTGCCAGGTCCCGCCGCAACGCACAGGGGCCGCAGCGGGCACGCTCCACAAACCGCCGCATCGAATCGGAAGAAACTATAGGTCCGATCCAAGTGGCCGTTCCGTTTCCTTGTTGGCAGCATGGTTCGGGTGACATTCCCCGCCGGACAGGTGCAGGAGCCCGACTCCAAGTCAATCCGGAAGTCGTCCTTGGGAAAATGAGTCCGGTTGGGACGCCCGGACGCCTTGGCCACCAGCCTGCGTCCCGCGTCGGCGAAGGCCCTGGCGAGTATTGCCGCCCCCGTACGCAGCATCACCCATGGCCTCCTCCACCGGTATCCCAGCGTTCGCTTCGCTCGCCTCCACCAGTTCCAGCGCGCCCAGATCGTCCGCAGCATTGCCGGGCAATACGTCCACCGCAGTGATCAACTGAGAGTCAGTGTCCACCACTACCGCCGCCTTGTGTCCATCGAACCGCCGGCTGCTGCTCTTGTGGCCGTGGCGCATCTCCGGGTCATGCACCGACAAGATGCGGTCCCGGCTCACCCCATCCCTCAAGTCCGCTCCGCCTTCAGTCCGCTCTACGTCCTGGAGCAGCAACTGGCCCAGCAGTTCCGACGCGGCCACAATTCGCTGTCGCTCAGCGCTGTCTTCTGCCAATTCCCCCTGCGCCTGCCGCGACAACTCCAATACCAGGTTCGCGTCTTCCACAATACCAGCCAACAGCGCTGCCCGGGCCTGCCGGTCGGCCCAGTCTATGGCCGCCTCTCCCTTGACGCTGGAAGCCAGGTACCGCGCATATCCCTGGCTCTTCGCCCATTCCCCAACGCTGATTCCCCTTAGCTGCGCCAGCGCTCGCGCCAGCCGGACGATCCCGTCCGACAGCAGATTGTAGGTGTCCTTCACAGCGCCGCGGCCGAGGATGTTGGTCGTGTCCAAGGCCACCTTCATGCATTTGCCCTTCAGGTATCCTGATTCACGCGCCAATTTCAGACTACGCTCGAATACCTCCCGCACTTTGTCGTGCAGTATCAACCCCGCACGAAATACTTGCAGCGTACTCTTGGCGAAGGGCCTATCCTCCACCTCGATCCCTAGGGCTACCTTCCAGCGGAGGTCAAAGTCCGCCCTCGCCTTGGCCTCGGCGTCGCTCACCCGATCATGAGCCTGTAGCAGCAAAACGGTAGCCAGCAGGCTGGGCGGTACGCTGTCACGCCCGTTGTCGGCGCAGTACAGCACGGCGAAATCGGAGTCTCGAAACAATTGGCCCCGCAACGAGGCCAATATACCATAGAAGCTATCACGCCCCACGTGCTCCAAGTACAACCTGTCCGCTTCCCAAAGACCTCTCTGCTTCGAACGCTCTCCCAGCATTCTCAGCTCCCACTATATTTGTTTCACTCAAGTATACCCGCTTACCTGCCTGACGCCACTTTCCGGCCAGATTTCTAGTGGTGATGCTAGTTTTGCGGGTCATCGGGCTCCTGCTGTGGCCCCCGGCAAAAGCCTCCGGGGCGAGGTTTCCCAAAGCACCGTGGGGACGTTCTCGGTTGTAGTGTTGGCACCACCCCTCTATTTTCTCCCGAGCGTCCTCCAAAGACAAGCACCGGCTTTCATTGAGACATTCTTCCGAATTCTGGCATTGTCTGTAGCCTTGCCTGGCTGGCTGAAGTCCAACTCCACGACATGCAGGTACGCCCACTGGGCCTGTTGCTTCGATGTGAACTCAGGGCCGTTGTCCATGGCTATTGTACATGGCTTTCTACCCCCCAGCACCAAGCGGGCCAACACCTCCACCACACGCTGGCCTCCCATGCTACCATCCACATCAATGGCCAGACTCTCACGGGTAAAGTGATCCACTAACTAACGTCAAGAGCTTGATCCCCCGCCCGTCGAAGAGATCGTCGCTCATGAAGTCCATTGCCCACCGCTCATCGGGCCTTGATGCCTGGGGCCTTCTCTCTCTCTCCGATGGCTGGATACATGGTATCTGGGCTTCTTGGGCTGCATTATTTGCGGCCCTTTTTGCTGCTCGGAACCGGGGCCACCCTCCACCGGGTCTGCGCCACAAGACACTTGACAAAAGAACATCCGTTCTCTATGATGCTACCTCACCGGCCCCGCCGGACTCCGTCAACCGGGAGGCACCTTGAAGCTAGCCTGCGTCCTCATCACCCACCTCCGGGCCAAGGTCGAGATGATACGACATCCCCACCTGAGAGACAAACCCGTGGTCATCGTAGACCGCTCCAGAGGTAGGCCCATGGTCGTGGACCATTTCCCTGCGGCACCGGGTGTGAGCGTGGGGATGACCCTGGAGCAGGCCCTGTCCCGCCATGCCGACACCGCCATCCTGGAAGGGGACGAACTCTCCTACCGGAGGGTCTTCCACGGGATTCTAGCAGTCCTGCAGGAAGTCAGCGACCGGGTGGAGGGGTCGGACATGGGCACGGCCTACGTGGGCCTGGATGGGCTGGAGGACATGTACGGGGGCGAGGCTGGGCTGGTCAAGGCCCTGCTCGACTCCGTCCCCAGGGACCTGGCACCCAGGGTTGGGATTGCCCACGGCAAGTTCCCCGCCTTCGTCGCGGCCAGGACGGGCGCCCCCCTGGGAGTCGTCAGGGTACCGGAAGACGCCAGGTCCTTCCTTGCCCCCCACTCCATCTCCCTCCTCCCCATCGCCCTCATGGTCAAGGCCGCCATGGGCCGTTTTGGGCTCCCCACCATGGGAGACGTGGCGGCCATGGCGCCGGACCTCCTGGCGGACCAGCTGGGGCTTCTGGGAAAGAGGGCATGGGACCTCAGCCGGGGGATGGACGACAGCCCCCTTGTCCCCCTGAAGCAGGAGGAGCCCGTGGTCGAGCACATTTCCCTTCCCTTTTCCTCCACCTCCATGGGTCTTCTGCAGGCGGCAGTGGACACTCTCCTCAGGAGGGCCTACTCCCGGCCCCGGATACGGGGCAGATATGCGGGAAGGACAGCCCTAGAGTGCAGGCTCTCCTGCCCACCCCACTGGGAGAAGGAGGTCCACTTCAAGCATGGGGTGGGGGACTGGGAGCAAGCTGCTGCCATCGTCAGGGGACGGCTGGAGGCGGACCATCCCCGGGCCCCAGTGGAGGAGGTGACCCTGGCCCTCTCGGACCTCACCGGGGAATCGGGGGTGCAAACTGGTCTGTTCCACGAGCTCCGGGAGGACCGGCGGGCCCGGTTGCTGGAGGCGGAGAGAAGGCTCGTTCCCAGGATGGACGGCAAGCACGCCCTCTACCGGGTGGTGGAGGTTGCCCCCTGGCACCCGGCCCCGGAGATGCGAGCCTTCCAGGTACCCCTGGACCCATCGGGAGGGGATGCCATCAGGCCCCTCTCCATCCCCACCCCGGTGGAAGTCCGGGAGGGGCCGGGTCCCCAACCGGCTGCGGTCCGCTTGGGGAAACACTGGCGTCGTGTGGCCCGGGTCGAGGACACCTGGAGCTTCGACCTGTGGTGGATGCCCGCGCCCATGACCCGGATCTACTACCGGGTAAGCCTGGAGGACGGGAGACGGGCCACCCTGTTTCACGACCGGAGGGACGGCCGCTGGTACAGGCAGGGCGCATGAGCAGGCAGCCTCTCCCAGCCCCCGGCTACGTGGAGCTTCACGCCAAGAGCTTCTACTCCTTCGGGGCAGGGGCCTCCCACACCCATGAGCTGCTGGCCCGGGCAGTGGAGCACGGCTATCCCGCCCTGGCCCTGACCGACACCAACCTCTGCGGTGCGCTGGAGTTTGCTCGTCTCGCCAACAGCCTGGGCATCCGGCCCATCACAGGGGGCGAGCTGACCCTGACCGACGGCTCCCGCATTGTTCTTCTGGCCAGGACCCGGGAGGGCTACTCCAACATCTCCCGGCTCTTCACCACGGCCAACGCCGCCGACCGCAAGGAGCCGAGGCTCGATCCCGCGCACCTGTCCCACCACTCCGAGGGTGTCATCCTGCTGACGGGCGGGCGCGACGGGCGTCTCTCGAAACTGGCGGTGGACGGCCGTCTCGGTGAGGCCCATGGGCTTCTGAAAGGGTACGTGGAGTGGTACGGGGCAGACTCGGTCTACGTGGAGATCCAGCAGAACCTCCTCCGGGGGGACACGGACCGCAACGGGAGGCTGGTGAGAATCGCCGGGGAGGTCGCCGTCTCCCTGGTCGCCACCAACGACGTCCACTACCACGCCCCAGAACGGTACAGGCTCCAGCACGCCCTGGTCGCTGCAAGGCTCAACACCACCATAGACCGGGCGCTCCCTTACCTAAAGCCCAACCACCACCTCCACCTGAAGCCCCACGCCCAGATGGCGCGCCTCTTCCTAGAGCGCCCCGAGGCAGTGTCGAACACCCTCCGTATCGCTGAGGGGTGCGAGTTCGACCTGAGCAGGGACCTGGGCTACACCCTCCCTGACCCCGCCGTGCCCCAGGGGTACACCGCGGAGAGCTACCTGCGCAGGCTCTGCTACGAGGCGGCCGCGCGGCGATACGGCTCGGTGCCCCGGCGGGTGGAGGAGCGCCTCCGGGAGGAGTTCCGGCTCATCGAGCATCTCAGCCTGGCGGGCTTCCTGCTCCTCTACAGGGAGATCGTCCTCATCGCCCAGGAGATCATGGAGGAGCGGGGCATGGTGGGCCCGGAGACGCCGGTGGAGGAGAGGCCACCAGGCAGGGGGCGGGGCTCCTCGGTGGCCCTGCTGGTAGGGTACCTGATAGGGATAAGCCACGTGGACCCCCTGGAGTGGGGCCTCACCCTGGAGCGGTTCATCTCCGATGACATGACCACCCTCCCCGACATTGACCTGGACTTTCCCCGGGGTCTCAGGGACGAGCTGATACGGCGTGTCCACCATCGCTTCGGGCCGGAGTACGCCGTCCTGGCCGGAGCCGTATCCACCTACAGGGTGAAGGGCATCATCCAGGACCTGGGCAAGGCCCTGGGACTCCCCAGAGAAGACCTGGGGCTCCTGTCGAAGCAGGTCCACTCCCACGACGCCGCAGACCTGAGGGAGGAGGTGCTGGGGCTTCCCGCCTTCCGGGACAGGGTGGAGGCGCCGGGCTGGCGAGACCTCTTGGAGATGGCACCCCAGCTGGCGGGCGCCCCCAGGGGCCTGGGCCAGCACGTGGGGGGCATGGTGCTGAGCAGCACGCCCATACCGGAGATGGTCCCCATCCGGGCCGGGGCCATGGAAGGCCGGTTCATCATGGACTGGAACAGGGACAGCGTGGCCGACGCAGGATTCGCCAAGATAGACCTCCTGTCCCTGCCGGTGCTGGACCAGATGGAGGAGGCCCTGGACCTCATCGAGAAGAAAGAGGGAAGGCGGCCCGATGTGAGCAGGATAGACCCCGAGGACCCCAACGTCTACGATATGATCAACGAGGGGAAGGCCAAGGGGGTCTTCCTCCTCCAGTCCCCGGCCCAGCTAAAGATGGCCCAGCGCCTGAAGTCCCGCAACCTCCTGGACCTGGCCTACCAGGTGGCCTTGGTTCGTCCGGGGGTGGGCGTCCAGGGCAGCGCCGTGTCCCGGTTCGTTGACAGGTACAGGCAGGGGGCGGCGTGGGAATACGACCACCCCCTGGAGAGGCGGGCCCTTGAGCGGGGATACGGGGTCATCGTGTGGCAGGAGCAGGTGGTGCAGCTACTCATGGACGTGGCGGGGTTCACCGCTGCCCAGGCCGACGAGGTGCGCAGGGCCTTTGCCAGGCCCAACGCTGGACACCTCATCGCCATGCACTGGGAGCGGTTCCTTGAAGGCGCAAGATGCAACGGCGTCCCGGAGGAGACCGCGAGGAAGATTTTCAGCAAGATCAACGGCCACTACATGTTCCCAGAGTCCCACTCCCACGCATTCGCCGTCACCGCGTACCAGGCCGCCTGGCTCAAGTGCTACCACCCGGTGGAGTTTTTCGTCACGTTGATGAACAACCAGCCCATGGGCTTCTACCCCCTGGAACCCCTCAAGGAGGACGCCCGGCGCTTCGGCGTGCCCTTCCTGAACCCCTGCGTGAACGGGAGCGGGGTGGTATGTACTCCTGGGAGCGGCTCGGTGCGGTTGGGACTCCGGCTCATCAGGGACGTTGGTGGGGAATCGGCGAAGCTCATTGTGGAGGAGAGGGAGAGACACGGTCCCTACGCCGGCGCAGGGGACTTGGTGCGGCGAACGGGGCTGAAGCAGCAGACCGTGTTGTCCCTGGTGATGGCCGGGGCCTTCGACTCCATGACTCCCAACCGCAGGGAGGCCCTGTGGAAGGCAGGTCTCTCCACCCGGCCCGGTAGCAACGGCCAGGTCGCCCTGCCCCTGCCGGTGGAGGACGGCGTGCCCCAGCTCCCCGACTTCACGGATTGGGAGAAGATGGTGGGAGAGTACCGGGTGATGGGTGTCTACCCCCCGGGGCACCTGATGGAGTTCGTCAGGCCCGGGCTGAGTCCCGGGGTGCTCCCCACGGTCGGTGTGGAGAGGTGCGGCGACGGGGAGCGGGTCAGGGTGGCTGGTTGGCCCATTGCTCGGCAGCACCCTAAAGGTCGGGAGGGCCCCGTGTTCGTGACCATTGAGGATGAAGCGGGGGACGTGCAGGTCATCGTCGGGCGCGACCTCTTCTCCAGGCGTCGTAAGGAGTTGGGGAGCCAGGTGGTGGAGGTCACGGGGCGGGTGTCCCGGTGGGACGGGACTACTAACGTAATCGCGACGGACTTGCGGGCCGTCCGGTCGGGCGTAGCCATGCCGCCCGCCCACGACTGGCATTAATATGGGGATTGCGTGGGCGTCTCCGAAGGGTTTAACATGATGGTGATATGTGCGGAAGATACAACCTGATAGCTGACATGAGGGCGCTGGAAGAGCGGTTCCATTTTGACGGCGGTCAGTTGACCCATGCACCCCAATATAACGTCGCTCCCACCTAGATGGTGCTGACCGGCATAGCTGGGGAGAGTAGGCGGGGCGGGTTCATGCGCTGGGGACTGATCCCGTCGTGGGCGAAGAACGCCTTCACCAGGAGACCTCTGGTAAACGCCAGGGCGGAGACGGTGGCCCACGGATGGCGTAGCCGCCATCAGGCAAGAAGGGGAGACCAGAGAACAATGAGGGATGGTGGACGAGGCGTTGCACGGTTCTTTCGCATATTTTGGATCCTTTTCCTAATATGGATGTCGAGTATAGCGGTTTGGCACACCTATAGATGGGATCCAAGCACACCATTTATCACACTGGGGTTCTTACAGAGTTGGTTTATCTATTCTCTGGCATTAGGCATTTACGCGAGTCTCTCAGCATGGTGGCAGGCTACTGCAGAGAACAATCCCTGGCGAGTACTAACGTTCCGGCAAGCACTTGGATGGCTTTTGGGGCATACCATCTATGTCTTACTTGTTGTGGGATTCTATATGGGTGTGTTAATGGGGCTGCTTTTCGCCCTCGACGCGACAATGCACCGCTATACTTCGATTGTTGGCTCTCAAACAATCTTCGTGGCTGATGCTACAAAATACTTGATGTTGGTTACATTTGGCATTGTCGCTATCGGCCAAACAATGTTCGTTGGGACACCTATGGCGCGAACGTTCATAGCTATAATGGACAAGTGGTTAGGGTTAGGCAAGGAAAGGTGAGGACAGGTGCCGTATATCTGACGGACTAGCAGCCCGTCCGAGGATTATCTAACGGCGTTTGCGGGTCAGCGACAATGGATCGCGACAACCAATTGTGCCGGTTGCCCTGGCTAGCCCCCAGATAGCTTTGCGAATAGCGCCGTGCTCACTACCTCGGCAAAAGTTCCTGAAGCGTTGGGCTGGCCCATCGCCCTGTGCTTTCCTGTGCAGATTGACCCCAAAGCGGAACAGTTTGAGCAGGTTGTGGCCCGTGCAGATCAGCGACCATTCGCCGTTCACCTTCTCCAGTCCCCGCAGCAGGAACTGCCGGAATCCCCGGCCCTGCTTGATCTGGCCGAATACCGGCTCCACAGTTTGCATCCGCAAAGCGTAGCGCTGCCGACCCCGCCTGGTCTGTAACTTCCGTCGCATCCGGTCCCTGGGAGACAGATGGCTGGGTATGCGACCTCGGGGCGCGGGCGGCACAACCCGGCCGTGGCGGGTCTGCTCCGGCGCGACGAACGGGTCCACGCCCAGAGCATAAAGCTCGTCGACTGCCTTTGCCGAGTAGTAGCCAGCATCGGCGGACACTTCCCTGGGGACTGCGCCGACGTTGTCGATGGTCTCCTCCATCATCGCCGCAGCCTGTTGCTTATCCGAAGTCTGGTTGGTGGCCCGCGCCGCCACGATTACCTGGTGAGCGCTGTCCACCACCGCCTGACAGTTGTACGCTTGCAGGAAGTCCTTTCCTCCAGGTGCGGGGATGATGTGCGACTCGGTATCGGTGAAGTTACGTTGGGCCTTCGGGCACATCCGGGCGCTTCCCACCTTCGGCCTCGGCCTGTTCGGCAGCCGCCTGCGCCTCGGCTTCCAGCGCCGCCATGGCTTCCCGTATCTTCTCCAACCGACCCTCTCGAAAGGCCAACTCCTCCGGCAACTCATCTCCACGCTTGTCTTTGCCGTACCGCCGGTCTTCCTCTTCATCCACTTCCCGGGCTCGCTCCAGCAACTCCGCCACCTCCGCCGCCAACTGCGCTTCCCTCTCCTTCATCCGTTGGTAACTCATCGCCTTATGCTTCGATGCGTTGGCCTTCACCTTCGTGCCGTCCAACGCCACGTGCCCCAGCTTCACCAGCCCCGCCTGCTGGCACAACGCCAGTACCTGTACGAACAGGCCCGACAGCGCATCCACATTATCCTTGCGAAAGTCGGAGATGGTCCGGAAGTCCGGTGTGTTGTTCGCCGCCAACACCCTGAAGGCGATGTCCTCGTGGAGACGCTGGGCGATGCGGCGTGAGGACGCCACCCCGACGCAGTAGCCGTAGAGCAGGGCCTTGACCATCATCCGTGGATGATACGGCGGCCCGCCACGCCGTTCCCGCTCGTACCGAGCGGTGACCTCCGACATGTCCAACTGGTCCACCACGTCGGATATGAAATAGGCCAGATGGTCTCAGGCAGCCACTCCTGCAACGCCGCTGGCAACAGCAACTGCTGGTCGGGTTCGTAGGGAAGGTAGGTCTTGCTCATCAACAACTCCCCGCTACTGGACTGGCCCCATCATACCCCAAAGCGCCCGCCAACCGTGTTTCTCGGACGGGCTCCTAGTATTACAACGACGGTTCAAGGAGGAATGTCCGGGGATGTAGGAAGGGCGGCTCGGTGCTTGGCATGGGAGCGTCTGGCCCGTTCGTTGCATTCTTGCGTCTCCTCCAGCCACCGCAGCAACTCATTCGGTCCGAACCGTTCCCGGGGCAGCATCTCCCGCACCACCCGGTACACTTGCGGGCGGGTGATTCGGGGCATCTTTTCCCCCCCAGTCCTGCTGCAGGCTCAGGAGAAACGCTCCGCCCAGCAGGCATAGGGCGATATGGTGATGCCAGCCGGCCCAGGTGCGGGTCTCGTACTCATCCAGTCCCACATCGCTCTTTTCTGTCTCGAATTCGGTTTCGATGCGCCATCTTGACCCGCCCACGTAAGCCAGCGTCTCCAAGGGTGTGGCCTCCGGGGCGTTGGACAGATAGTAGCGGGGCTCGCTGCCGTCCAGGTTCCGGCGGTAAATGGCCCAGTGGATTTCGCCGGGCTTCCGCCTGCTGGTTGGACGCACCCTCTGAGCGCTGAACAGGTAGCTGCGGGGACCCTGGCTTCCCTCGGCCACCGTAATCTCACGCCAGGCCTCCTCCGGCAATTCATCGCTGCGCTCCTCCATGGTCCGCCGCTGCCCGCCCACCAACCTGGGCTTGCGGGGACGCCCGAATCCCTGATACTCCGCACTGGTCCAAGCCGGCTCCAGCGGCCACACCGTGGTGCCGCCGGGGACGTCCAGCACGTAGTGCATCCCCAGCGCTGCCAGTCCCTCCCGGAAGGACTGCGACATCCCGAAGGCGTCGTCCCCGACAACCCATCCGGCCCTCAGATGTCCCCGCTCCGAGGCCCGCTCCACCATCTCCAAGGCCAACCCGGTCTTCGACCGGTAGCTCCGTCTCTCCTCCGGCACCCCCGCCGCTGCGCACCGGCCTTTGTCCGAGGTCCAGTTCTCCGGCAGATACAGCCGTTTGTCCACCAAGGCCCGCCCCAGCGGGCTGACGTAAGCCAGGAACATCCCGGCCTGGCAGTTGGCCACCTTGCCCAATCTCCCGCAGTACTGCCGGGCCACTCCCGCCGACTTCCTGCCCTGCTTGGGGAAGTCGCTGCCGTCCAGCACCCACACCGCCTCTGGGTGTCCCAACCTGGGCGATAAGTACTCCTGCAACCGGCCAATCACCGCGTCATCATCCCAAGGCGATTCGGCGAGAAACCGCTGCATCACCCTGGCTGACGCCGGAACCGTCTCCGACAGATTCTCGGCGTTGCGCCGCTCCCCGGACTGTACCAGCAGAGCCTGGAGATAATGACGGCTGTGGTCCCGCGCCTCCCTCCGGCCGAACAGCGGACCGAAGTAAGCGTGAAAATCCCCAAAGGCCCCGTACACCTGCTCGAAAGCTGACGCATCCACTTCCCTGCCTCACCTGCCCAAGCGTTGTCTAACCAGGCCATCATCCTATCATGCCAACCGTCGTTGTAATACTAGTGTGGTGTAACCAAAGTTAGTTGCATATTTACCGGCTATGGTATATCCTCCTGACTACTTGGCAAAAGGGAGGATGAATATGGGCAGGGGCAGACCAATCGCGCTTTTGGCCCTAGACGGCGCCGAACGGGAAACCTTGGAACAATGGACCCGCCGGCCCAAAACGGCCCAGGCGTTGGCCCTGCGGGCCAGAATCGTTCTGGCCTGTGCCGATGGCCGGAGCAACACTGGGGTGGCCGCCGAGTTGCGGGTATGCGTTGACACGGTGGGGAAATGGCGTTCCCGATTCCTGGAACAACGGCTGGACGGCCTGTTGGACCAACCGCGCAGCGGTCGTCCCAGGATGATTGACGATGCCGACGTTGAGCGGGTGATTGCGTTGACCTTGGAGGCCACCCCCAAGGACACCACCCACTGGAGCACCCGGTCCATGGCCCGGCTTCCGGTCTGAGCCACAACACCGTGAGCCGCATCTGGCGTGCCTTCGCGCTGCAACCCCACCGCACCGAGACCTTCAAGCTGTCGGCGGACCCCCTCTTCATCGAGAAGGTGCGGGATATTGTGGGGCTCTACCTCAACCCGCCGGACCGGGCGCTGGTCTTGTGCGTGGACGAGAAGTCCCAGATCCAAGCCCTGGACCGCACCAGGCCGCTTTTGCCCCTGCGTCCGGGCCAGGCCGAGCGGCGCACCCATGATTACGTGCGCCACGGCACCACGTCCCTCTTCGCCGCTTTGGACGCCAGGACCGCTCAGGTGATTGGCCAGTGCCACCGCCGCCACCGGGCCCTGGAGTTCCGCAAGTTTCTCGATGCCATCGAGTCCGAGGTGCCCGCCGAGTTGGACGTGCACCTGATTGCCGACAACTACGCCACCCACAAGACGGCGCTGATCCGGAACTGGTTCGCCAAGCGGCCCCGCTTCCATATTCATTTCACGCCCACCAGCGCCTCCTGGCTGAACCTGGTGGAGCGCTGGTTCGGTCTGCTCACCGAAAAGCAGTTGCGCCGGGGCGTGCATCAGAGCAGCGCCGAACTGGAGGCTGCCATCTACCGCTACCTGGACGTCACCAACGAAGACCCCAAGCCCTTCGTATGGACCAAGACCGCTGACCAAATCCTGGCCAGCGTGGCTCGCTTTTGCCATCGTACTTTGGATACAGGACACTAGTATTACAACGACGGTTCAAGGAGGAATGTCCGGGGATGTAGGAAGGGCGGCTCGGCGCTTGGCATGGGAGCGTCTGGCCCGTTCGGTGCATTCTTGCGTCTCCTCCAGCCACCGCAGCAACTCAACTGGCCCGAACCGTTCCCGGGGCAGCATTTCCCGCACCACCCGGTAGACTTGGGGCCGGGTGATCCGGGGCATCTTTTCCCCCCCAATCCTGCTGCAGACTCAGGAGAAAGGCTCCAGCCAGCAGGCATAGGGCCACGTGGTGGTGCCAGCCCGGCCAAGTCCGGGTCTCGTACTCGTCCAGTCCCACGTCGCTCTTCTCCGTCTCGAACTCCGTTTCAATGCGCCACCTGGAACCGCCCACGTAGGCCAGCGTCTCCAGGGGAGTGTCCTCGGGAGCGTTGGACAGATAGTAGCGGGGCTCGCTGCCGTCCAGGTTCCGGCGGTAGATGGCCCAGTGGGTTTCGCCGGGCTTCCGCTTGCTGGTTGGCCGCACCCGCTGGGCGCTGAACCGGTAGCTGCGGGGACCCTGGCTTCCCTCTGCCACCGTTATCTCCCGCCAGGCATCCCCCGGCAATTCATCGCTGCGCTGCTCCATGGTCCGGCGCTGACCGTCTCGCAACCTGGGTTTGCGGGGACGCCCGAATCCCTGATACTCCGCACTGGTCCAAGCCGGCTCCAGCGGCCACACCGTGGTGCCGCCGGGGACGTCCAGCACGTAGCGCATCCCCAGCGCCGCCAACCCGTCCCGGAAGGACGGCGACATCCCGAAGGCGTCGTCCCCAGCAACCCACTTGGCCCTGAGGTGGCCGCGCTCCAAGGCCCGCTCCAGCATCTCCAAGGCCAACCCGGTCTTCGACCGGTAGCTCCGTCTCTCCTCCGGCACCCCCGCCGCTGCGCACCGGCCTTTGTCCGAGGCCCAGCTCTCCGGCAGATACAGCCGTTTGTCCACCAGGGCCCTCCCCAGCGGGCTGACGTAAGCCAGGAACATCCCGGCCTGGCAGTTGGCCACCTTGCCCAATCTCCCGCAGTACTGACGGGCCACTCCCGCCGACTTCCTGCCCTGCTTGGGGAAGTCGCTGCCGTCCAGCACCCACACCGCCTCCGGGTGTCCCAACCTGGGCGATAAGTACTCCTGCAACCGGCCAATCACCGCGTCATCATCCCAAGGCGATTCGGTGAGAAACCGCTGCATCACCCTGGCTGACGCCGGAACCGTCTCCGACAGATTCTCGGCGTTGCGCCGCTCCCCGGACTGTACCAGCAGAGCCTGGAGATACTGACGGCTGTGGTCCCGCGCCTCCCTGCGGCCGAACAGCGGACCGAAGTAAGCGTGAAAATCCCCAAAGGCCCCGTACACCTGCTCGAAAGCTGACGCATCCACTTCCCTGCCTCACCTGCCCAAGCGTTGTCTAACCAAGCCATCATCCTATCATACCAACCGTCGTTGTAATACTAGCAGAATTGTCGATTAGACCTGGTTGTCGCGATCCATTGTCGCTGACCCGCAAACGCCGTTAGATAATCCTCGGACGGGCTGCTAGGCCAACAGGAACGCAACGAGGCCCTGGGGTGGTGGATGAGAGAGGTGGAGAAGGGGATGTGCGGCACTCCCATCCATTGGCAGGCAGGACCCCAACAACGGCCCTGCCCGGCGTAAGGCATGAGGCTCAGCAGAATGGTAGACCGCTGTAGTAGTAGTCGTCGCTATCCAGTACCCCTCGCAACCCTCCTGGTATGCACCCGGTCAACTGGTTAAAATCTAAGCCCAGAACTTCCAGGTTCGAGAGTCTGCCCAGCTCGGACGGTATCTCCCCACTCAAGTCGTTACCGCTTAGCTCCAGACGTTTCAGGTTCGAGAGTCTGCCCAGCTCGGACGGTATCTCCCCACTCAAGTCGTTACCGCTTAGCTCCAGACGTTTCAGGTTCGAGAGTCTGCCCAGCTCGGACGGTATCTCCCCGGTCAACTGGTTTCCGTATAGCTCCAGAACTTCCAGGTTCGAGAGTCTCCCCAGCTCGGACGGTATCTCCCCACTCAGCTGGTTACCGTCTAGCGACAGACGTTTCAGGCTGGAGAGGCTGCCCAGCTCGGACGGTATCTCCCCACTGAACTGGTTGTCTTCAAGACGCACACTGCCTAGTCTGGGGAGGCTGCCCAGCTCTGGCGGTATCTCGCCGCTTAACTGATTGCCGTGGAGCTCCAGGGCTGCCAGATAGGGGAGGTTGGCAAGTTCCACTGGAATTTCCCCGCTCACCTGGTTATCCTTGGTTCCCAGTATTATCAGGTAAGTAAGGCTGCCCAGTTCGGACGGCAGTTCCCCGCTCAGCTGGTTGTCGGTAAGGCGCACATTGAAAACACGCCCGTTGCTGTTAGTGTGGACCCCGTGCCATTCTGCAAGGGGAGCCTCGCTCAGCCAGTTTGTGTTGTTCGTCCAGTTGTCCCCGTCCATAGCGTTATAGAACGCGACCAGGACTTCCCTATCCGTGGCAACGGAGCCCAGTGGAGGCGCAGACTCGCTCCCGGCCCCTTCAGTTGCCGGCGCGGCGGCGGTCCCGGACGTGGGCGAGGTCGAAGGCGCATCGGAGCCGCAGGCGGCGGACAGGACCGCCAGAATCAATGCCAAGACGCAAATGTGCAGGGGACAGCCTCTTGTTATCCGTCGCAGTATCGTCATGCTAATGTTTCTCCTATCGCAGAGTGTATCAAGCGTACTATAAGGGCTGAAGCGCATATTGAGAACCCTCTGCCGATTTGACGTAACTGTTCCGGCCGGACCGGTTTACCTGTCCTCTGCCCTCTCTGGAATGGCTGGGGAGGAGCGTGGGGCGTCTCAAGCGATGGTGAATGCGAACAGCGAGGGCCGTGGTGTAACGTTGCTAGGGAGTCCACAAACCGAGGGCTTTGCGTCCAGGACGGGGACGGGACGTGAGCCTACGGCAGTTCTGACGGGGTCGCCGTAGGCCAATCGAGGGTACCTGACGCGAAACTGGACGTAATCGAGATATTTGTCGCTGAGGTTCAGTCTGGCATGGCATCTTGCTCTTTCCCTGAGAGACTTCTGGGGACAATGCTGTTGGAGACAGCGGCAGGGTTTCACAGTTGGCCGTGTAGAGAAGTGGGCTTTCCTGTATTATAGACCGCAAGTGGTACAACCCGATCCGGGTGCGGGAAGACCTGCGATGGGGCCCGCGCCCACCTTCGGCGTCAGGCGTCCCGACCCGAGGCTGCGCCCAGGTCGCCTGCGGAGGACGAGGACGGGGACTGAACGAGTGACCGGCCCGGATTCCGGGCTTCAACTCCCCCTACCATCACGTTTGCATACCCCACCGGCATTTTGTCCACTTTCGTAGCTACGACTGTCCAGTACCGCCCGACTCGCCGACCGGCGTTTTGTCCACTTCCATAGCTGCGACTGTCCTGTAGGGGTGGAAGGAGCTACGGAATCGGATTGCTTGCTCTGATGTGGCAGACTGCCCCGTTCACCTCGATTCCAGCTACGGAATCGCCCTGGGTGCAACTTGCCTCTCCGTGCGATCTCCTGTACACGGGTATGACACCGCCAGCGTTCCCTCGAATCTCGCGCCCTGTGAGGGGGGTCTGTGCGCGAGGGTTTAGAGGACGGTTGACAGAAGCCCAGCCCATGTCGCACTATCTTGGTAAGACTCGATAACAAGAGGTGAACATGCCGCGAACGACCAAGACCATCACCTTCTCCTTGCCGCCGGAGATGGCGGACCGGGTGGACGAGGTGATGAAGCAGCAGGGACGATCCAGGAGCGAGTTCCTTCGGGAGGCGGTGCTCCGCTACATCGAGGAGTGCGAGTGGAGACAGCTGCTCCAGTACGGGGAGGAGAGAGCCAGGGAGAAGGGCATCGGCCCCGAGGACGTGGCCGGTCTGGTGGAAGAGTACCGAGCCGAGGTCAGTTCCTCCCGTACATGAGAGTCGTCCTAAACCAAAGCCAAGGTGAAATGCGCAGAAGGATGGGGTAAAGTTGTAGGGGAGTTGGGTTAATCCGTCTTGGAGTGAGAAAGGGGTTGGTGATGGGTGTGAGGGAGATTGAGCGATTCCTCGAACAGTGGCAGATGGATGCCAGGGATTTGCGCCGGCGGATGATTCGGTCGCCGACGCCGCGGGAGCGGGAACGGTGGTACGCCCTGTTGCTGCTGGCCCAAGGCTGGACGGGTTCGGCGGTGGCCGAGGCCCTGGAACGGGACCCCCACACCATTGGCCGATGGGCCGCCGCCTTCGGCGAAGGCGGTCCCGCAACCTTGATTTTCGAGCAGTCCGGGGGGTCCCCCCCGCCCTCGGCGAGGCGCAGCAGGGGAAGTTGAGGGCAGCGGTGCAGGAGATGCCCGCCACATCGGGCATCGAACTGGCCAACTGGAACTGGAAAGTGGTACGGCAGTTTGTCCTGGAAGGTTTGGGCATCAGCCTGAGCCGCAGCAGTTGCCTGAACTACCTCCACCGTCTGGGATTCGTGCTCAAGCGCCCCAAGAAACGTCTGGTCAAGGCTGAGAAGCAGAAGCGGGAGTCCTTCGTGGCGGAGTACGCCGCCCTGTGGGACGAGGCAGGGCGGTCTGGGGCCAGGATCTTCTTCGCTGACGAGGCCCATTTCCGTGCGGACGCCGAACTCCGGGGCAAGTGGGTGCTGAAGGGAGAGCCAGCCTTGGTGGACTCGAGCAGCCCGCGCTATGGCGAAAAGGCCAGTTACTACTCTGCGGTGTGCCTGGAGACCGGGGAAGTGGAGTGGATGGATCTGGAAGGAAACAGCAACTCAGAAACATCGGCCGTGTTCCTGAGACAGTTGAGAGAGAGGTACCTTGGACCGCTGAACGTGATCTGGGACAACGCTCCGGCGCACCGTGGCGAGTCGGTTCGGGA
This sequence comes from Dehalococcoidia bacterium, assembly GCA_965219825.1. Classification (GTDB taxonomy): domain Bacteria; phylum Chloroflexota; class Dehalococcoidia; order Lucifugimonadales; family JAGWBF01; genus JAGWBG01. Next base: position 1,618,711 of record OZ244792.1, read on the forward strand.
GTACCTTCGGGCACCCGGCCTGGGTCTGCGGCTGATGAACCTGCCGGGTTACAGCCCGGACTTCAACTCCGATGAGGCGATCTGGGGATGGGTGAGGGAGGAAGCGACCGGGAACCTGTGCCTGGGGACCAAGACCCTGGTGCAGGAAAGGGTCGGAAGCTTCCTCGCCTCGCTGGCCAGCCGGAAAGAGGAGGTGAAACGGCGCTGCCGCACCGTCCTGCAATCAAGGGCCGAAGGGCTACTGCGGGACTCCCAGTCCCCTTCCCAACCCACGGCAAATGCACATCCCACCTTGGCTTTGGTTTAGAATAATTGTTGCACTACCACAGTATATTATCGCAGGGCCGTGGGCATCTACACAATGGGGCTTGGAAGGTGGCTGCTGCAATGGGAGGGTGACCCGATTGACTAGGGACCGTGTCCAGGAACTGGGCATAGCGTCGAGAGTCGAGCGCGAGTCTGGGGAATGGTCGCAGAACAGCCCCACCGACCCTCATGTCTACCCTGACCGGACAGGAGTGGCAACCAATGCCGGTGGACATGATGGTTGACCTAGTCGAGGCATTGGCCAAGCGAGGATTCTACTGTCAGGTCGAGGGACAACTCCACCCTTACAGCGAGCAGGCCAAGCAGCGCTCAAGAGCAGATCTCGTCGCGGCTAGTACTCAGTCATGCTTGGAATCAAAGGGATAGAGGCGATGGAGTTTGGTTGGGGCGTCCTGGGTGTTGAACCGCCAGTTGATGGTGGCTCGGGCGACGTTTCGCTCCGTGACCAGGGACTGGACCTCCCGCCGGAGGGCGGGTTCGTCGGGGACGCGCTGCTTGAGGCAGCAGCGAGACAGGACGCTGAACTCGATTTCCGCCATATTCAGCCAACTGCCGTGCTTGGGGGTGTAGTGAAACTCCAACCGCTGGGCGATGCGCCGGGCCTCCGCCGCTGGGAAGGTCTCGTACAGGGACGCTGTCCGATGAGTGTTCAGATTGTCCAAGACCAGCCGCACCACCTGGGCTTCCGGGTAGGCTTCATCCACCAGCCAGCGCATCTGGTGGGCGAAGTCCTGCATGGTGCGCCGCTCGGTGACCGCCACATGCCGCCAGCCGGCCAGGGGCTCACAGACCAGAAACAAGTTGCGGGTGCCCTCCCTGCGATACTCGTAGTCCTGCCGCGCTGGTCTCCCAGGCTGGGCTCGCAGCGGGGGCCGGGTGTCAGCCAGCAACTGGGTGGAGGTCTCGTCAAAGCAGACCAGCGGCCGCTGCGGGTCATAGGGTTCGGCGTACAAATCCAGCACGTCCTCCATGTGGGCCACGAACTCGGCGCTCACCTTGGGAATGCACCACTCCTGCTTCTGCCACGGTTTGAGGGAGGTTTTTTCAGGTGCAGCCGCACCGTCTCGTGGGATAGGGATGGCACCATCCCCAACTCCACCACCTTGCCCGCCAAAAGGCGCAGGGTCCAGTGTTCATGCCCTTCCGGCGGTTCGGAGCAGGCCAAGGCGATGAGGTGGGCTTCGCCCCGGTCGTCCAGCTTCCGGTACCGATGGGCTTGGGGCCGGTCTTTCAGCACCCCTTCCAGCCCCGCTTCGGCGAAGCGCCGCTTGATCCGAAATACCGTGCCCTCGGCCACATCCAAGGCTTCCGCCACCTGGGGAGCGGTCCATCCCTCATCGGTCTTGAGCAGAATCCGTGCCCGGATGATCACCCGGGCTGAGCCTTTCCCTGCACGAATCAGATGCTGGAGTTGGTTCCGCTGTTCCGGCGTCAGCCCGACTCCATACTTCTCCCTGACCATACCACCACCTCCCATCAATACTTTCCAGAGTCAGGGTAGCTCCTTCGGCCTTCCTTTCACATTACCTTCTATATCAAGTTTGACTCACTACTAGTATTACAACGACGGTTGGGATGATAGGATGACGGGGTAGTTGGAGAAAGCTTGGACCAGTGAGGCAGGGAAGTGGATGCTGCGGTTTTCGAGCAGGTGTACGGGGTCTTTCAGGATTTTCACGCTTACTTCGCTCCGCTGTTTGGCCGCAGGGAAGCGCGGGACCACAGCCGCCATTATCTCCAGGCCCTGCTGGCACAGTCCGAGGAGCGGCGCAACGCCGAGAATCTGTCGGAGACGGTTCCGGCGTCAGCCAGGGTGATGCAACGGTTTCTTGCTGAATCCCCCTGGGATGATGACGCGGTGATTGGCCGGTTGCAGGAGTACTTATCGCCCAGGTTGGGACACCCGGAGGCGGTGTGGGTGCTGGACGGCAGCGACTTCCCCAAGCAGGGCAGGAAGTCGGCGGGAGTGGCCCGTCAGTACTGCGGGAGATTGGGCAAGGTGGCCAGTTGCCAGGCCGGAATGTTCCTGGCCTACGTCAGTCCGTTGGGACGGGCCCTGGTGGACAAACGGCTTTATCTGCCGGAAAGCTGGACCTCGGACAAAGACCGGTGTGAGGCGGCGGGGGTTCCGGAGGAGAGGCAGGGCTACCGGTCGAAGACCCAATTGGCGCTGAAGATGGTGGAGCGGGCCTTGGAGCGGGGACATCTGAGGGCCGGATGGGTTGTCGGGGACGACGCCTTCGGGATGTCGCAGTCCTTCCGGGAGGGACTGGCAGCGCTGGGGATGCGCTACGTGCTGGACGTTCCCGGCGGCACCACGGTTTGGCCGCTGGAGCCTGCCTGGACCAGTCCGGAGCATCAGGGGACCGGGCGCCCCCGCAAGCCCAGGTTGGTGGGCGGGCAGCGGCGGACCATGGAGGAGCGCAGCGATGAATTGCCGGAGGAGGCCTGGCGTGAGATTACGGTGGCAGAGGGAAGCCAGGGTCCCCGCAGCTACCTGTTCAGCGCTCAGAGGGTGCGTCCAACCAGCAGGCGGAAGCCCGGCGAAATCCACTGGGCCATTTACCGCCGGAACCTGGACGGCAGCGAGCCTCGCTACTACCTGTCCAACGCCCCGGAGGCCACACCCTTGGAGACGCTGGCTTACGTGGGCGGGTCAAGATGGCGCATCGAAACCGAATTCGAGACAGAAAAGAGCGATGTGGGACTGGATGAGTACGAGACCCGCACCTGGGCCGGCTGGCATCACCATATCGCCCTATGCCTGCTGGGCGGAGCGTTTCTCCTGAGCCTGCAGCAGGACTGGGGGGGAAAAGATGCCCCGGATCACCCGCCCGCAAGTGTACCGGGTGGTGCGGGAGATGCTGCCCCGGGAACGGTTCGGGCCGGCTGAACTGCTGCGGTGGCTGGAGGAGACGCAAGAATGCAACGAGCGGGCCAGACGCTCCCATGCCAAGCGTCGAGCCGCCCTTCGTGCCTCCTCACACGCCCCTCCTTGAACCGTCGTTGTAATACTAGTCCCTCCACCGTCTAATGAGAGAATGTGGAAATCCTTACCCGGCTCCAAAGAGTGATTCATTCGCTACTCATCAAACCAGAAGCAAAATCCAACCACACGAGCAGGTGAGAGCAAAGTCGGAATCGCCCCGGCCGTTCAGGAAATGCCAGCGGCCCCATGTCTCGGTTCCGAGAGCAAGGTTTCTTAGCTCTATATCTGGCTTCTCCCGGTTCGGACCGTGAGCGACAGAGCAGACAACCGACCGTCCTAGACCTGCCTTTCGTTCTCCCCGACGAGGACTACACCATTCTCAACTAGGGATTCCAGGGCTTTCTTGATCAGAGTTGCGGCCTCCCGAATTTCCAGCCCGGAAGTGAACCTGCCAAAGCTGAATCTGACGGAAGACTCCGTCTGTTCAGCGGTGAGCCCCATAGCACGCAGGACATGGGATGGTTCAGGGATGCCTGAGGTACAGGCTGCTCCAGTGGACGCGGCCAGCCTAGGCTGCACCGCACCCAATATATCTGCAGCCGTAAATCCCTCAAAGCGCAGGTTGGCGTTGCCGGGGTGCCGCCATTCCCAACTAGGGCCATTGATGTGTACCGGAAAGCCCATATCACGAATCAGACTTACGAAGAGATTGCGTTGTTCGCCAACATTCGGGCGCTCATAGGAACCCTCGGCCCGGACTATTTCAGCGGCAGCGGCCATGCCTACGACTAGAGGGACCGGCACGGTGCCGGATCTCAGACCATTCTGCTGGCCTCCACCATGGATAACCGGCTCAATGCCCGGCTGCAGGTCCCTTCGAATATATAGCGCCCCTATTCCCTGGGGCCCGTACATTTTATGACCAGAGAGACTTATCAGGTCGGCATGAGCGGCCAATTTGCTCACATCCATGGCACAGGGCGCCTGCGCAGCGTCGCAGTGAAAGAGGATGCCGTGGCGGGCAAGCGCAGCGGCGATACCGGGCAGGTCCTGAATCGTCCCGACTTCATTGTTGACAGCCATGATCGAAGCGACGAGAAGCGTGTCATCCAGCATCTCTTCCAACACTCCCAAATCTACGAAGCCCTCATGGTCCACCGGGATAACATCTACGGTGAAGCCTTCCCGTTTCTCCAGCGCCCGCGCCGCCGCCAGAACACACTTGTGCTCAATGGCACTGACCAACATCCGCCGCCGTCCCGCGGGTGCCCGTCGGGCCAGACCAAACAACGCAAGGTTGTTGGCTTCCGTGGCGCCGGAGGTGAAGACAATTTCGTCGGGGTCTGCCCCTATTAGCGCACCGACCGAAGACGCAGCGTCTCGGACCGTTTCGGCTGCTCCCCACCCGACCGCATGATCGGCCGAATGGGGGTTGCCGAAGGACTCATGCCAGTAGGGAGACATCTTTTCCTGTACCCGCGGGTCCACGGGCGTGGTGGCTTGATAGTCGGCGTAGATAGTGTTCTTGCCCTTCATTCGGACTACGCTCATGGATTCAGAATTATAGTTGCAAAACGAACCTTCCCTTTACAATACAGCAAATGTTTGCTATAGTCCACCTACTGGGAGCAGCCGCCAGGAGGAGGATGGATGCTTCGAGGTCCCCTCTACCGAGACGACTACCACCCGCAGTTGGCAGGCCATGAGACCTTCCCCATTCGCTACGGGTGGCTGAAGAAGGCCTATGATGCCGTGCGGGACACCGAAGGCCAAGGGCACAACAGGTACGTGTTCTCTGGCCCCGAAGCCATCGCACGCTTCGGCGTGGGCAAGAACATGGTCGCCTCCATGCGTCATTGGGCCACCGTAACCGGAATCATTGAGGACACTCCCGACCACCACGGTATCGCCGTTACCCCATTGGGGACCCTCATATTTGGAGAGCAAGGACTCGACCCCTACATGGAGCACCCCGCCACTGCCTGGCTGCTCCACTGGAACTTGTGCGGCTGGGATACCAAGACCACCTGGTACTGGGCCTTTCACCACTACCCGGCCATCTCCTTCGAGCGCGAGTCCTTGGTCGAGGGAGTAGGGAAGCTCGCCGAGGACCGAGGGTGGACCCGTGCTTCCCCCGGCACCATTCGAAGGGACGTCTCCTGTTTCATCCGCACCTACGTGGCTCAGGCGCCGCCGCCCGGTCAGGGCAGCTACGAAGACGGCCTGGAATCCCCCCTGATCGAGCTGGGGCTGATCAAACCTACAGGGAGGAGAGATGGCTTCCGCTTCGTCAGGGGTCCAAAGCCCTCTCTGGGAGCCGGAGTGTTCGGCTACGCCGTAACCGCCTTCTGGAACCGGTCCTTCCCCAACGCCACATCCCTGTCCTTCGAAGCGTTGGCCCACGAGCCGGGGTGTCCCGGCCGGGTCTTCCTGCTGGAGGAAAACGACATGGTGGACATGCTCGTTGCCTTGGAAGAGCTGAGCTCGGGAGTCTACCAATGGTCGGAGACGGCCGGCCTCAAACAGCTCATACGCAGCCGGGCCGTATCAGTCGAGGAGTCCTTTGACCTTTTGAGGCGAGACTATGTGGCTGACCGCCAACTGGAGATGAAGCATGCTTCTGGCTGACCGCGTGGCCGTCTCCCGGCGCTTTCAGCGGGCGATACGGATCGACGCCGACCTGGACGATCCGTCGGCCCTGGAGGGATTCGTCTGCACGCGGTCATACGCCACGGTCCTGGAGACCATGGCCGGTCACATCAGGGAAACCGGGCAGGGGGCCTTCACCTGGACCGGTCCCTACGGCAGCGGCAAGTCCAGCCTCGTGGTGGCCCTCTCCGCCCTGCTGAGGGGGAATGCATATATGCGGTTGGAGGCCGCATCAATCATCGGCCTGGATGCCGCAACGTCCATCTGGAGCGCCATGCCCCCTGGGACCGATGGATGGCGCGTACTGCCCGTAGTGGGCCGCAGGGACCGACCGGAACAGCTGATTGGAGAGGCCATTGACGCCAGGAGGTTGCTCAAGCGCAGAAGGCGTAAGGTCTGGAACCAGAAGCAGGCCCTGGATGCGCTATGGGAAATTGCAACCCGGGATTCGGATTCCAAGGGCAGACTCATCGTGTTCGTGGACGAGATGGGCAAAGTGCTAGAGGGTGCGGTCCGGGACGGATCCGACGTATACTTCTTCCAACAGCTTGCCGAGATGGCCTCCCGGAGCGAGGGACGTCTGATGGTGGTCGGCATCCTGCACCAAGCCTTCGAAGAGTATTCCTATCGCTTGTCCCGGGAGATGCGTGAGGAATGGGCCAAGATACAGGGCCGTTTCATCGACCTCTCCGTCAATACGGGCGCCGACGAGCAGATTGCACTCATGGGTGAGGCCATCTCAAGCGGCCACCGTCCCGAGGAGCCCGGCCCACTATGCAAGACCGTGGCGGCATTGACCAACCGTCCCGCTTCCGGCGACCTGCCCCAGCTGTTGGAGAAATGCTGGCCCCTGCACCCAGTCGTTGCCTGCCTGCTCGGCCCCATCTCCCGGCGAAGGTTCGGCCAGAACCAGCGCAGTATCTTCGGCTTTCTGAACTCCAGTGAGCCTCGTGGGTTCCAAGACTTCCTACGACATGTCCAGGATAGTGAACTCTACATGCCGAGCCAGCTCTGGGACTATCTCCGCCTCAACCTGGAACCCTCCATCATGGCATCGCCAGACGGCCACAGGTGGGCCCTGGCCGTAGAGGCCATGGAGCGGTGCCAGGCCCTGGGTGGTAAGGAGTTGCACCTACGGCTTCTGGAGACTATAGCGCTGGTGGACCTTTTCAAGGAGCGCTCCGGCCTGGTGCCAAGCGTCGATGTGTTGAAATGCGTGTACCCCGACCCGGATTCCCAGGACATGGCCACGGCCCTGGCCCAACTGCAAGACTGGTCCTTGGTCATCTACCGGAAGTTCAGCGACTCCTACAGCATCTTCGAAGGCAGTGACTTCAATGTTGATGACGCCGTAGGGCGGGTCATGGGAACCATGGGGGACGTTGATTTCGCTAGGCTCAATGTCATTGCCAACCTCCAACCCATCGTGGCCAAGCGCCACTACCATGAGACAGGAGCCATGCGGTGGTACGACGTGGCGATCACCCCCTTGGCCTATGTTCGGGAAGCCCTGGAAAGCTACCGTCCCCAATATGGCGGAGTCGGGACCTTTCTCCTTGCGGTGCCTACCCGAAACGAGCCTCCCGATGAGGCCCGTCTGTCCGTGCGGGAAGCAGTTGACGAGGTACGCCATTGGGATCCAATCATCGGCCTACCCCAGGAGGCCTGGAACTTTGCTTCCCTAGCCCGGGAACTGCTGGCAACGGAGCAGGTAAGGGACGAGTCTCCAGAGCTCCAGGGGGACCGTGTGGCCCGGAGAGAGGTCGAGGCCAGGGTATCCGGCCTGATGGGTTACATAGAAGGCGAGCTGAAGCGGGCCTTTGACGACGCCCTGTGGTATGCGAAAGGCCGAGAGCCTGAGCGGCTTACCCAGGCACAGCTCAACGGGCTGGCCTCCGACCTGGCGGACCGCCGATTCAGCGCAGCACCGCGTCTCCACAACGAGCTTCTCAACCGGGTCAAGCCGTCCAGCAACGCCGTAGCTGCCCAGAACGCTCTCCTTCGCCGGATGGTCCAGCATCAAGGCGAGGAGCGGTTGGGCATCAGCGGCTTCCCGGCGGAGGGTGGGTTGTTTGCTTCCCTGTTGGAGAAGAGCGGACTTCATCAGAGCACAGCCAATGGTTGGAGTTTCGTTGATCCCACCCCTGACGGCAGCGATCCCTGCAATCTCTACCCCACTTGGCAGGCGGCGACGGAGCTGCTGGAATCCAATCGCCACCGCTCGGTGCCCGTATCCGAGATTTACCAGGTTTGGCGAGAGCAACCCCTCGGCATAAAGGACGGTCTGCTGCCGGTCCTGGCGACGGCCTTCATCCTGTCTAGGCGTCGTCAGGTGGCCTTCTACCGGCAAAGCGTCTTCCAGGCCCGGGTGACGGACCTGGACATGGACTATCTGGCCAAGGACCCTCGGGATGCCCAATTGCGTTGGATGGACCTTTCCGAAAGGTCGCGACAGTTGCTTTCTGACATGGCGGAAATCGTCCGAACCCTAGACGAGGATAATGCACTGCCCGACCTTGAGCCCATCGATGTGGCAAAGGGACTGGTCTCCATCCATGACCGCCTGCCGCCCTGGGTGGGGCGCACTCAGCGCCTTTCCTCCAATGCCAAGCGAGTCCGTCAGTTGTTCAAGCAGGCCAGCGACCCCAACAGCCTCATCTTTGATGATATCCCCCGGTTGCTCTCCGACGGAATGGATAGAAACCATGAGGATGACCTACGAACCATCTCGAACAATGTCCACGAGGGGCTGGAAGAGCTGCGGCAGTCCTATCCGGCAATGCTGCACCGTTTGAGGGAAACCTTGCTGACCGAATTGCAGGTGCCCAATGACTCAGCGCCCATGCTGGCCGAACTGCGGGCCCGGGCGGAGAACATCCGGGACCTGAGCGGGGACCACCGGATGGAGGCCTTCGTCATGCGTCTGGCCCAGTTCTTCGGCACCGATGAAGACATGGAAAGCCTGGCCAGTATGGTTGCCAACAAGCCCTCGCACAGTTGGGTGGACGCCGACATTGACCGGGCCACAATCGACCTCGCTGGAATGGCGCTGCGGTTCATGCGGATTGAATCCCTCGCCCACGTCAAGGGGCGGGCGGACAAGCGCCATTCCATGGCCGTGACTGTGGGCATGAGCGGCAGGCCGGCCACGGTCCACGATGAGTTCGATATTACCTCATTAGAGCGCCCGGAGGTGGATGCCTTGGTTACCAAAATGAAACAGACGTTGCACATGGCCGGCGAGGAGCGGCGGAATGTCATCCTCGCTGCCCTGGCCGAGCTTAGCGCCCTCTATCTCGACCCGGTTGACTCGGTGGACTATGTGGCCCTGCCAACAGGGGAGCAGGAGATACATGAAAATGGAAGGTAAGGAACGCCACGTTTTGGGTCTGTCGGGGGGGCGGGACAGCGCTGCCCTGGCGGTCTACATGAGGCAGAGCTATCCTGAGCTTGAGATAGATTACTTCTTTACCGACACCGGCAAGGAGTTGCCCGAGGTGTACGAGTTCCTGGTCAAGCTGGAGGGATTTCTCGGCAAGCCCATTGTCCGGTTGAATCCCGATCGGGACTTCGACTTCTGGCTGAAGCAGTACAACAACTTCCTCCCGTCCCCACAGACCCGCTGGTGTACCCGGCAGCTGAAGCTGCGTCCCTTCGAACAGTGGGTTAGACCGATGCTGGAAGACGGTGACACGGTGTACAGCTATGTCGCCATTCGGGCCGACGAAGAGTACAGGGAGGGGTATGCCTCCAAGCACGATAAGCTCGTCGTCCGGCTACCCTTTAAAGATGCTGGCATTGACAAGGTGGGAGTGCTGGATATACTTGAGGGTGCAGGATTGGGATTGCCAAAATATTACGAATGGCGCACCCGCAGTGGTTGTACCTTTTGCTTTTTCCAGCAGAAGATTGAATGGGTGAGGTTGATGGAGCGGCATCCTGGCTATTTCGAGGAAGCGAAGAGTTACGAGAAGAACGCCATTGATCATGGTTCCCCATTCACATGGAGTCAAGGCGAGTCCTTAGAAGAATTGGCGAGACCAGAACGCAAAGACCAAATAATGCAAGAGCATCAACAAAGATTGGAACGGATGCGAAGCAAACGCCAGGTCAACCCGCTGCGGCCTGACGCTGAGCCCATTGACATCGACGACCTTTATGGACAGGCCAAGGTCTGTTTAGCATGTCACAAGTAGCGTGGGAAGGCCCTGGAATATACGAAGAACCTGAAGCAACAGACTGACTCACAGCCGATATGTTTGTAAGCGGGACACAGATTAGCTTCGAGAATCTCCTTAGCAGAGCGGACGACGTTGTTCTCCAAGAACTCGTCGGACTTGACGTGGTTCGTCTGTTAAGGTCTATCGATCCCGCATTGGCTACACCTACCAGTCTGCGTAATCTCCTTTCAGATTTCAAAGAACCGGCTGATCTCTTACGGGAAAGTGATACCCGGGGAATTCTGTTGGACCTACTTCCAGTCGCCACCGCCGCACAACTCTGCGATGTCCTTAACTTGCCTAAAGACGGTGATCCTTTCAGCGCTCTGAAGAGTTTTAATGCCCACCGACGGTCTTTGCTGGAAGAGAGGCTTTTCTCGTTTTTCGGCCTCGACCTTCCAATGGAAGCTGGCCAGGGCCCAGTCGCCGAATCTCTAAAGGCCCGAGGAAAATACCAGTTATTCGAGCATCAGCGCCGAGCGGTGTTGAAGGTACGTAAAACGCTGGGTTCGTCACGGCCGCGGGTCTTGTTGCACATGCCTACTGGCTCGGGGAAGACTCGGACAGCGATGAATGTAATCGCCGAACATTTGCGAAGCAATGAGCCGTCATTGGTGATTTGGCTAGCTTTCAGCGATGAACTCTGTGAACAAGCCGTAGAAGAATTCGAACAGGCTTGGGAATTCCTGGGTAACCGGCCTATTAACGCTTATAGGTTCTGGGGTACCAGTGATCCTGACCTGCAAACGGCGCGTGATGGGTTCGTAGTAGCCGGTCTCGGCAAAATGTATAACTATGCTATAAGGAGCCTCTCCCTCATAGCGACCCTCGCAGACAGAACTTCCCTGGTCGTTATAGACGAAGCACATCAGTCAATTGCTCCCACCTACGAGCTAGTTCTCGATACTCTGGTGGAAAAACAACTGACAACAGGCCTCTTGGGCTTGAGCGCTACACCAGGTCGAACTTGGAACGATGTCGACGAAGACCAAAGGCTCGCCGACTTTTTCCAGAGACAAAAGGTAAGCCTCGAGGTTGAAGGCTTTTCCAACCCCGTGGAGTATCTCGTGGAAAGCGGATACCTCGCCCGGCCCACATTCTCGTCTTTGTTCTACAACTCAGGCGAAGACCTCTCTCCCAAAGATTTGTCCGACATCGAAAGCGGTATGGATATTCCGGCTCGCATATTGGAGCGTTTGGCGCAAGATGAGCAGCGAAATCTGGGAATTGTTCACCGAACCGAGCAAATAGCGAAGGAACACAGAAGGATCATTCTCTTCGCGGCTTCGGTGGCTCACGCCAAGTTGTTGGCCGCAGTTCTGCGGGCAAGGGAGATTTCGGCAGACTCCATTACCGGAGACACACCTCCGGGTGAGCGTCGCCGAATCATCAACAGGTATAAAGGTTCCTTTGAAGGACCCATAGTCCTTTGCAATTATGGCGTCCTGACGGCCGGTTTCGATGCCCCCGAAACCAGTGCCGCGGTCATTGCCCGGCCGACAAAATCCCTGGTGTTGTACAGCCAAATGGTTGGCAGAGCCTTGCGGGGACCATTGGCGGGTGGCAATGAGGAAGCCGAGGTTATAACCGTGGTCGACACAGACTTACCAGGTTTCGGAAACCTGGGAGAGTCGTTTTACAATTGGGAGGATGTCTGGACATGATAGGCGAGCAGTTGAGATTTGATTTCGTCCCTACGGCTCTGGCCGTCAACGCAATGCGAGACAATGGATACAAGAATGCCGCTTACGCCATTGCAGAGCTGATCGACAACTCGATACAAGCTGGAGCCAAGTCAGTTGAGCTACTGTGTGTCGAGTCAGAAGAGCAGTTGCCCCAGCGACGCGTGCGCCGAATACGGCAAATCGGTGTTCTTGACAACGGTGGCGGTATGGACGCCGAGGTGTTGCGGCAAGCTATCCAATTCGGGAACGGAACACGGCTGAATGACCGGTCCGGGATTGGAAGATTTGGGATGGGGTTACCTAGTGCATCTATTTCGCAATGCAGACGGTTGGAGGTTTGGACGTGGCAATCGGGAACCGATAAGCCACTACATACCTACCTTGACCTTGGAGAAATAGAACGAGGCGAAATCCAAGAGGTGCCCGCGCCGGCAGAAAAACCCATCCCGCCATTTTGGAGACAAGCGGGTCGATCGTTCGGCCCCACGGGAACACTCGTGGTTTGGTCTGAGTTGGACCGCTGCACATGGAGAACCGCTCGGTCCATCATCAACAACTCGGAATTCGTGGTCGGCAGAATGTACAGGAAATTCATCGACTCCGGCCAAACCGCAATTAGGATGGCAACCTTCCTAGAGGGGATTCCCCAGCCTGAAAGCGAGGACTACTCGTTGGCCAATGACCCTATCTATCTAATGCCGAACACCTCTACCCCTGAACCGTATCACGACAAGCCAATGTTCGAAAAATACGGGGAGGTATGGGAAGTCAATCCCACCATAGCCTTCAACGGTGGGCTGCACGAGGTGGCAATCCGATTCACCTTTGCCTCTGAAAACGCTAGGAAACCGTCTCCAACAGGTGTGGTAGCGGGAAACCAACTTCACGGAAAGCACGCAGGAAAAAACGTGGGAGTTTCTGTTATGCGGGCCGGCAGGGAACTAGAACTGGATCAGAGTTGGGTCATTTCCTACGACGCGAGGGAGCGTTGGTGGGGGGTGGAAGTAGAATTCCCTCCTTCTCTGGATGAGGTGTTCGGCGTGACGAACAACAAACAGACTGCTCGTTATTTTTCCGATACGCCGACTTTGGAATCGCTCTTGGAAGATGGTCAGACGATCGCCCAGTTGCGGGATCAATTGGTCGAGGAAGAAGACCCTAGGGGCCCATTGGTGGAAATTGCGGAAATCATCAGGAGGAACCTCAACCCAATTCGCACGTTAATCCAGGCCCAACAAAGGTCTACGGAGAGGGGAACGCGCTCCAGACACGACCGAGGGTCCGCCGAAGTTCGCGGAACTCTAGAAACTCGCAAGCGTCAGGCCGAAGGGTTCGCTGGAGGCAGCGATGTAGGAGAGGAGGCGCCGGCCGAGGAGAGGCAGAACGCCATCGCGACGGAGCTTACAGACCAAGGCGTCCCCCGCCAACAGGCGAGGGAGTTGTCAGCGAGTGTCGTGAATGACGGGATCAAGTACATATTTAACGAGAGCGATATAGAAACCTCCGCTTTCTTCTCTGTGAGGCCAAGAGGCGGCGCCGTTATCATCGCTCTCAACATTTCCCATCCCGCTTATCGGCACCTGATAGAGTTGCTGGACACCGCCAATCCTGAGGTCTTGTCCCCTGAGGAGTTGGTTTCTCGCTTGAATAATGCCTGGATGGGATTGAAACTTTTGCTGGAGGCATGGGCTCGCTACGAAGATGAACAGCCCGAGGGTCCCAGAAAGAATCAGGTGCAGGACACTCGGAATGATTGGGGTAGGGTTGCCCGCCAATTCCTAGAAGCGGGACCCGAGGAGTGAGCCCGGTAAAGGCATAGACAACATGGTTCGGAAGCAAAGACTTTCCCCTAAGGAAATGGACAACGCAAGGGACCGGGCTCAGTTGGCGCTCGCCCAACTGCCTGATGAAGCTGTAAAGACCTTGGCCAACTGGTGGAACCAATGGTATGGAACGGCGGGGCATCGGCGGTTGGGGCGCATACTACTTGGCCGCAAGGGTTCTGCTGTCGTTGAGCGGAATCACCCAGAGTCAGGCAATCCCAATGGGAGTATGGGAAAGCTCAAATTTAGCGGCCAGGTCGCCGACCGAGGTCTCAAATACACGTTGCTGGAAGCTCCCCTCGATACCCCTGCTTTTTTCGAGTTGAGAGAGATTGGCGGAGAAGTGCAAATCGTCCTAAATATGTTGCACCCCGCTTATCAGGCCATCAAGGGTTCCTTGAATGAGGCGGAAGATAGTCAATCGTCTTCTGGCGTTTCCGCTGCTTTTCTGCTTCTACAAGCGTGGGCCGACTTCGAAAGGCAGCAGCCGGACGGGACGAGGAAATACCATGCTCAAGAGGTCCGAGAAGACTGGGGGCGGTCAGCTCGAGAACTTCTGCCTGCTGCCCGGATCGGCGAGAATGGCTACGATAGGGGATGAACTGATAGAACTCCTGAGTAGCGCTCGATCGGAGGCAACCATAGTTGCGCCGTTCATGAAAGCCGCTGTGGTCAAACGCCTCATGCAGAACTTGGCGCCCGGCGTGGCCCTATCCTGCATTACACGATGGCACCCTCACGAGATCAAGTACGGGGTCAGTGACCTTGAAGTCTGGGATGTCTTGCGAGCACATCAACCCTCAAGCCTGTCCCTCATTCCTACTCTGCACGCGAAATTCTATCGCGCCGACGACTATTATGCTATTGGATCGGCGAACTTGACCAATGCAGCCTTGGGATGGTCGGCAAGGCCCAATATCGAATTACTGGTTTCAGGTGAGGTTGACCAGATGTTGAGGGAATGGGAGGGTCTCCTACTGTCTCAGGCTATAAAGGTCGATGAGTCCTTAGTCCGGTTCTTTGAACAACTGGTGAATGACCTACCAGATGACGGCCTGGTCTTTACCGAGCATTACCCCAATACGGAAAATTCTTTGGACGGTGAATATGGTACTCTCAAACTAGAAATCGTGTCTTGGTTGCCGATGACGCGGTATCCCGAACAGTTGTATAAAGTCTATCTTGGGCACACTGAAGAATTGAGTGCGGGGGCACGGGAATCGGCGAAACGGGACCTGTTTGTATTGGCAGTTCCCCAAGGGCTGGACGTAGCCGGATTCAAGGTGTCGGTAGCCGCTAGTTTGCTGCAAATGCCGGTAGTTAACCAGATAGACCATTTCCTCTCCCAACCGCGGTCGTTTGGAGCGGTTCGAGACTTCCTTAGTGCACTGCCCCAGTATCCAAAACATCGGGACCCGAGTACCGACTGGCAAACAATGATGAGATGGTTTAGGCACTTCCTACCTCAACGATTCCAGGTTGCCGTTCCCAATTATTCAGAAGTAACTTTCAGACTAGAATAAAGTGAGCTACTACTTTGGAATACGACAAAGAGAGGTTGTGTGAAGTGAGGTGGCTTTCAACGATTGCCCAAATCGTGACGTAAAATCCGCGGCCCGGTTGTAACCCCGAAGGTAGGCGTCGGTGTGACCACAAGTCGGTTGCCCAATAACCCCGAATTTTCTCCAGTCCAGAAGAGTGGTACAACCGGTGGGCCATAGGCGTGAGGTAGGCTCATAGGTGAGTTATTGTCCGGGTGGGAATTCAGACGCCGCCCAGGACGTAATGTAATATCGGCCTGCACGAGACGGCAATATCATCGTCTGCCGGATTGTCGCACGAGCAAGGTGACGACGCTCTGGGTTTGAAGTTGTCCAAGAACTACCCACCGCACAGTAATGTTGACCGTTTCCGCAGGGCGAGCCTCCCTGCCAGTTAGATTAGGTCACACTGTAGGCAGCCATCCGAGGAATTGATTGTGGAGGGATCGAATGTCGGATTCGACGGGACGAATCGAAATGGAGGAATGGGTATACGTCCTACCCGTTTCACAGGTAGTTATCGGACGACACTACTTGGAAGACGGAAAACCGAAGGTAGAGTCCCTGTTCTTACCAGATCAAGAGCAAGCGCTCTTCCAGATCGAAGAAACTAGCATCGGCTCACTAGCACAATTGAAGGGACCCACGCGTTACCGATTCCAGACAGCAGGGAGCATGGGGAACGACGCGATGGTGCCCGGACTGCTAATCCAATTTCTTAGACAAAATGTGCCGTTGTTCCATAATGACAACCTGTTCCAACAAATTTACCTAAGGGAGAATACAGACAACACATACACGGCGATATTCTGGTCAGATCAACGGCTAGAGGCAGAAGACGAACAAGACGAGGGCATATCTAACTGAAAGCCTACTGCGAGCCGATGAGTCACTCCTGGGGTTAGTACATTCGAGCCCAATTCGCCCTTATCCCTGTCCACATAGAAGGGGTAACGACGGTTCTCAGGCAGTTTCTCTGGTGCTCCCGCAGTCTGATCCACTTCAATTGAACATCTCTGCACCGGACGAGGATCCGGAAGCCCTAAGATCCATATGGGACAGGTTCTCGGAGGCAGGATACAAAATGGCGGCGACCGGCTTCTTGCTTCTTGAATGAAGCTGTTCGCCTCGAGTAGAGGGACAGGTCCGCTTGGAGAGATTCGAACGAGGCGCCGTCAACGACTATCTCCTCCCGGCGGATCAAGGTCCGCCGCCCACGAGTACCGGAGTTCTTGGTGTTGATTGGATAACTGATACCTTTCGGTTGAGGTTTAGGCTGGAGGTGTAACCGGGCCGTTGGTTTGACCTCTGCCGGGCAGAACTGTGGTGATGGCGTTTTCGCGGCACCCGGCCCACGGATCATCGCACGCCTTGTCACCGGCTTCGGCGGTCACGACTCCACCTTGCGGTATTGGGCCGACAGGTTGCGGTGGTGGTAGCGGTTGGCGAAGTTCTCCATGCGGCTGAACACGCTGGCATGAATCTTGGCCGATTCAGGGATGCGGCGCACAGCCTGAGGCCATAGCAGCCACAGGCCCTGCCGCAATTCAAGGATCCGGCCCGAATGGTAGGGGTCCAAGCCGTCTGGTCACTCTTGCTTCAGGAGCAGTCTCCGGTCCCGCGCTTTCTCCAGCATCCACTTCAGGGCGATGTCGGACAGCCCTGCGTCGGCATGGGAACCGCCCATGTCGGAGTGGAAGCCCGGAAACCACACCTGCTCTATTGGCTAAATTGCACACAGGTCACTTCTTGCGAGCAAATCTTTGTGCGTCGTGGTGAAGTTCTTGTTCTTAAGTGTCGAGTATACCTTTCCTCGGGGGTTGTCTATCAGGTGCTTGGTCTTGAAATCTGACTGAAGTTTCTTGTCGTTAGAGTACAGCAACCGTGCGCCACCGACATGCGCCAGAGCTATCACGTGCGGATCGTCGGACCTGCATCGGCCTTGAAGCTGATCGGCTGTTGACTCCACTTCGTCCGCGTTTACGGTCCTCAACCGACCGGCCCTTACCGCCTCTTTTGCCCACTGCCTGAAGCCCGGCGAGCTTGCCGTGAGTTCTCTAAGCAACTTGCCATCGGCGACGACTCTTCCTGTCCCTCCGTTGACCCACTTCAAGAAGCCTCGCCCCGCCGGATGCGGACTGGGCCCAAATACCTCGTGCGCCACGTTCGCGTCTACAATCGCACACATAAGTTAGTTCCCCGCGCTAGCCTGCTGCTTCCATAGAGAACGCTCCGTCTCTTCCATGAAGAATCTGCGGTAGCTATCGGGAGCGCCACGAATATTTCCCTCCTCGTCGATGCGGAGCGAGTGAATCCTGACATCCAAGTTGTCTCGCTCAAAGTACAGTATGGAAACGTCGTCAGGCTCAAGGTCCGAAGTGCCGTCGCGGACTTCCATACGCACCCTGTCAAGCAGGTGGTCACTGTGGGTCTCTACCACAAGCTGGCGGCCATCGCCCGCCGTTTGGCAGAACAAGCTGCCTAACGCGGCTTGGGCGCTGGGATGAAGATGGACTTCGGGCTGCTGCAACAGGAACATTGTTCGGCCTTCTGGAATTAGCAGTTCCGTTATCACCGGCAGCACTTGGCTTACGCCATACCCCATGTCGATGAGATTACGTTGAGGCCCCTTTTGTCGGCTGCCAGATTTCCTAACCTGGACCTGGAAGGGCTTGCTGCCTCTTTCTCCTAGTTGCCTTATCGAGATTTCATCGAAGAGGCCCGAGACCCTTCCAAAACTTTCGAGACGCTCCTTGAGCGAATCCCATCTAGTCCTGTCCTGCAAGTACAGGTCGGCAAGATACATGGGAACATAGTCACCCTCCGGGTCGGGCGTGGGACTGGCCGGATCATAGGTGCGGCGCGGCTTGGAACGAACCGGCGCGCCTGCGAATGGAGTAACCATCTCAAGATGGTTGAAGTCAAAGGCGAGATCCCCAAGAAGTTCCATATCTTCGGAATTAAAGGCAGGAGAGTTCGAGAGTGGCCTAAAGTCAGTGCCTTCTTCTTGATCACCTTCGGAGGCTTGTACTCTCAGAAGGAATATCGGCGGCGGCAATTGCTGCTGGTGGCGATCGAACCAGGTATTGGCTCTATCGGGCATTCGCTTCTCCCAGGTTCCCCTGCGAGTTCCAACTCGGAGCCTATATTGAGTTTCAGTCTGGAAGCATTCCTCAAACCAAGTATCACCTTGAGCAAAGTGTTGTCGTATTGGAAATGGTATGGTTCCTCTCTTGCCGAATGTGACCCGGAAATGAAAAGGCTTGTTATCACCATCTTTGTTCTCCTTCATCGGGGAGACGGCGTTAAAGGCGGCCTCGAAAGTCTCGGCCCTTCCGTTTCGGCCGCCCCTGTAGTGGGCGATTTCGTCAAAGCTGCCCAAGTCGTAGGGGTTCTTCTTGAAATCGGGGGTCAGAGAATCGACCGCAATGTCCACTAGCGCCCTCATCATCGCCAGGAAGGACGTTTTGCCGGTGCTGTTCTCCCCTACCAGAAGCGTTAGGGGGGCTAGCCGCGCGGTCTGCTCTTCGCGGAAGCAGCGGAATTTCTTCAGCGTTATGCTATCCATTTCGGTAGGTGCCTCCTCATCTTGGCGCGGCTAGCAGCATGGCGTCCAAGCCCGTTTTCCTTGCTACCATGGAGGTAGAGGGCAATGAGGGCGTTAGCGAGGCGCAGGAAATCGGGGCCGCGCTCCTGTTTGGCCCGCAGCAGGTTGCGCAGGACCTGACTCCGGCCCGCCGCCTGCAGCAAGATGGTGGTGTGGACCCGGTCCAGCGTGGTCGCCGACAGCGTAAGCCCCACCAACAGACTATGGCTTTCCAACAGTGCCATGCTTAGGAGGGGTGTGCTCCCTACCGCATCGGCTTCAATTCGCTGGGGCCTGCTATCCCAGAGCGCGGTGACGCCGTGCACGCGGAAGCTATCTTCCGTGTCGTCAGCCAAGGTCGCCTTGCTGCTGAACACGTAGGGTAACTCCAACTCCGCGACCGGCGCCGGGGGCAGGGTCAAAGAGCCGCTGTAGCCGGTGTCTATCACAACGTCCACTTCCCTTACCTGTCCCTCCGGGCCACGAAGCGAGAGGGGTACGATGGCTTCGAGATTGGCGTTCACGGTACCCTCTATCACCCGGCTCTCCGCAGGGAGCTGCCCCCGAAGGTGCGCAACGTCGGATACCCAACCTTAACTGCCCATACATCAAAGGCAGGGCGCCGCTCTCGCAGGGCATCCGCTGCGGCAAGGGCTGTGTCTGCGATGGGATACTCCCCACTGTCCACGTCTATGGCGACGATCTTGCCGTGGTGAGTCGCTTCGACATGCGGACGGATGTCCCTCTCATATATCTCGTCACCGAGGCGACCCGTCTCCTCGGCAGGCCGGCGGACTGGCGTTGCCATCTCTTCGACCCCTTTCGCAGGGCATTGTTCCTACCGATGCGATTCTACCATGTTGCGGTGGTTTTAGACAACAAAAAAAGGGGTGCACACGGGTGCACACGGGTCTTTTCATTTTCTGTAAAACCGCACATCGTCATTCCGGCCTGTCTGCGGCAGGCAGGGAATCCAGTGGGAGCCCAAGCTGTAGTACTCAGTCATGCTTGGAATCAAAGGGATAGAGGCGATGGAGTTTGGTTGGGGCGTCCTGGGTGTTGAACCGCCAGTTGATGGTGGCTCGGGCGACGTTTCGCTCCGTGACCAGGGACTGGACCTCCCGCCGGAGGGCGGGTTCGTCGGGGACGCGCTGCTTGAGGCAGCAGCGAGACAGGACGCTGAACTCGATTTCCGCCATATTCAGCCAACTGCCGTGCTTGGGGGTGTAGTGAAACTCCAACCGCTGGGCGATGCGCCGGGCCTCCGCCGCTGGGAAGGTCTCGTACAGGGACGCTGTCCGATGAGTGTTCAGATTGTCCAAGACCAGCCGCACCACCTGGGCTTCCGGGTAGGCTTCATCCACCAGCCAGCGCATCTGGTGGGCGAAGTCCTGCATGGTGCGCCGCTCGGTGACCGCCACATGCCGCCAGCCGGCCAGGGGCTCACAGACCAGAAACAAGTTGCGGGTGCCCTCCCTGCGATACTCGTAGTCCTGCCGCGCTGGTCTCCCAGGCTGGGCTCGCAGCGGGGGCCGGGTGTCAGCCAGCAACTGGGTGGAGGTCTCGTCAAAGCAGATCAGCGGCCGCTGCGGGTCATAGGGTTCGGCGTACAAATCCAGCACGTCCTCCATGTGGGCCACGAACTCGGCGCTCACCTTGGGAATGCACCACTCCTGCTTCTGCCACGGTTTGAGGGAGGTTTTTTCAGGTGCAGCCGCACCGTCTCGTGGGATAGGGATGGCACCATCCCCAACTCCACCACCTTGCCCGCCAAAAGGCGCAGGGTCCAGTGTTCATGCCCTTCCGGCGGTTCGGAGCAGGCCAAGGCGATGAGGTGGGCTTCGCCCCGGTCGTCCAGCTTCCGGTACCGATGGGCTTGGGGCCGGTCTTTCAGCACCCCTTCCAGCCCCGCTTCGGCGAAGCGCCGCTTGATCCGAAATACCGTGCCCTCGGCCACATCCAAGGCTTCCGCCACCTGGGGAGCGGTCCATCCCTCATCGGTCTTGAGCAGAATCCGTGCCCGGATGATCACCCGGGCTGAGCCTTTCCCTGCACGAATCAGATGCTGGAGTTGGTTCCGCTGTTCCGGCGTCAGCCCGACTCCATACTTCTCCCTGACCATACCACCACCTCCCATCAATACTTTCCAGAGTCAGGGTAGCTCCTTCGGCCTTCCTTTCACATTACCTTCTATATCAAGTTTGACTCACTACTAGGTCTAATCGACAATTCTGCTAGAAAGCAGTATTGGGTATGAGAGGAAGTATAGGAGTATAAGCTGTAGTGTGTGAGTCTTGAACGGAGGGGAGGTGAAGGGAGACTTACATGAAACGGTACGAACTGAGCGCCGCTCAATGGCGCAAAATAGAAGGTTTTTTGCCCGGGCGTCCCGGAGCGGTAGGTGTGACTGCCAAGGACAATCGCAATTTCGTGAACGGCGTTCTGTGGGTGCTGCGCAGTGGCGCCCACTGGAAACACCTGCCTGCGGAGTATGGCAACTGGAAGAGTGCCCACAAACGTTTCACTCGCTGGGCTAGGTCTGGAGTATGGGAGAGAATCTTCCAGGTGTTGCTGGCAGACTCCAACAACAGCTACGTGATGATTGATTCCACTGTTGTTCGGGCCCACCAGCAGGCAGCCTGTGGAAAAGGGGGGGCCAAGACCAGGCTTTGGGGCGTTCCCGAGGAGGACTGAGCACCAAAATTCATCTGGTGGCTGACGCCAAGGGCCAACCCATCCGATTTGCCCTTACTGGAGGTCAATATCACGATGCACCCCAGGCCATACCATTGTTGACTGGCATCAAGGCTGGCCACGTGATTGCCGACAAAGGGTATGAAAGCGATAAGGTCCTGGCTTTCATCCGGTCCCAGGGAGCCGTTGCCGTCATACCGCCCAAGTCAAACCGAAAGAGCCCATGGGAGCACGACCGGGAACTGTACAAACAGCGGAACCTGATCGAACGCGCTTTTAACAAACTCAAGCATTGGCGTAGAATTGCAACGCGGTACGACCGGAGGAGCCTGTTCTTTTTGTCAGCCCTGCATCTGGCCGCCGCCATCATCTGGGGTGGGTAATTGTCGATTAGACCTAGTCCCTTGACCTCGGGTCCTTTAGCCGTAACCTTAAGGTAGAATAGTCTATCGCCGGACGGCGGGGCGGCACGGGAGTGCGGGGCGGCGGTGGCCCGGTAGCTGAAGGCAGGATACCGGCGCTTAGGCGCATTGCGGAACGGCGAAAGCGGCGTCGGGCCACGGGCTGACGTTGTAATCGCCAACCACGGCTGAAGCTATCGACATCAGGTCCGCGGCTGTAGCACGAGTCACGACCGGGGGCGCCGATCGGATGATATGGACACCATAGTAGTCAAACAGGTGGAGAGCGAGGCGGAGATGGAGTCGGCCGTCGCTGTCCGTTTCCGGGTGTTCGTCTCCGAGCAGTCGATTCCCCCTGAGGAGGAACTGGACGAAGCCGACGCCACCGCCACCCACGCCATTGCCCTGCACGGAGGCCGGGTGGTGGGCGCGGGCCGCTTGGTCCTCCGGGAGGACGGCTACGCCCAGATCGGCCGCATGGCGGTGGACAAAGAGTGGCGACGAAGGGGGTGGGCAGCCTCATCCTCGGCTTCCTGGAAGAATCGGCCCGCGCCCAGGGCAGGACCCAAAGCCTGCTCCACGCCCAGGAGTACGTCAAGAGTTTCTACGCTGCCCACGGCTACCGCGAACACGGGGAGGTTTTCCTGGAGGTGGAAATCCCCCATGTGGAGATGCGGAAGCAGCTCTAGAGGCACCCTCCGCGGCGGGGCACGGCTGCCTGCCGTCTCGCTAGGGGTCGGGTGATCCGGTCAGCACCGGCTCGATGACCCTTATCTCCATCTTGGCGATGTGCTTCTGGGGCGTGTCCCCCAGGGCCTGGCGCTCCGGCGAGGCGAAGTAGGCCTCTTCCTTGGCCGGAATATCCTCCGGGCTGCGAAAGCTTCGCACCCAGACGAACTCGCTGCCCTCCTCGTTGACCCAGCTTCGCTCCACCGGCATGCCCAGCCTGCTGTGCAACGGGCGGATATGGTCCTCGAAGATTTTCAACCAGGACTCCATCATCCCTGGATTGATTGTGTAGATGCGCAGTTGCGAAACCATGGTTGTCCTCCCCAAGTGTCGGTCGGTGGAAAGCAGATGGGAATAACGCCCGCCGTCCCTGCGGTAACGGCCTGCAGGCCCCGGCGCGCCGCCGGGTTTCCGCGAAAACGGCCGCCGCTATAGCCCTGTCTTGGTTTCAATTGGCCCGGGGTCAACCGGCCCGGGTCAACCAGCCGGGGCCGGGCTCTAGACGGGCTCGATGAGTCTCACGTCCATGGTGGCGATGTGGTTGCCGGGAATATCCCCCAGGGCCTGGCGTTCCGGCGTGGCCCAGTAGGCCTCCATCTTGGCGGGAATTTCCTCCTCGCTGCAGTTGTAGTTCCGCAGGTAGATGAACTGGGTCCGATCCGGACTCACCCAGTCGCCTTCCACCGGCACGTCCGTCTTGGCGGCCAGGGGCCGGATGTGCTCGTCGAAAAGTTGCAGCCAGGAGTCCATCATGCCTGGCTTGATTTCATAGATGCGGAGCTCGTGGACCACGGTTTCACATCTCAACTTATTTGTGTTGGACCACTGGGGGAGGGCTGGGCGCCGCCTTACGCTATCACTCGGCCCGGTACTTCTTCAAGGCGTCCTTGTCGAAGGCCAGGCCCAAGCCCGGCTTGTCGGGCACCACTATGTCGCCGTCCACCAACTCCGGCGTCTCCTCGAACAGGCGCAGGGTCCACGGCATGTACTCCACGGTCAGGCCGTTGGGGATGGCCGCCATGAGTTGGACGTGGATTTCGGGTAGCAGGTGGCTCACCACCGGCAAGTTGAACGCCTCGGCCATCCCCGCGACCTTCCGCCACTGGGTTACTCCGCCAACCCGCAGCAGGTCGATCATGACAATATCGATGGACCTGGCCTCCAGCATGTGCCGGAAGGGGTTGATGCCGTAGTGGTACTCTCCGGCGGCTATGGGGGTGGTCAGGGCGTCGGCAACCCGGGCCAACCCCTGGTAGTCGTCGTGGGCCACCACGTCCTCCAGCCAGAAGAGGTGGTACTCCTCCAGCCGCCGGCCGATCTCGATGGCCTGGTTCACGTTCCACAGTTGGTTGATGTCGCACATCAAGTCGATGTCGTCGCCAATGCCCTCCCGCAGCACCCGGATGCGCTCCAGTTCCCGGGCTGCCGTGGGATCGCCCCCCAACTGGGTCTTCATTTGCCTGAAGCCCATCTCCACCAGCCGGGGCCCGGCCTCCGACAGGTACTCGACGCCCTGGGTGCGCATCAGGGCGCCGCTGGCGTAGGCTGGCGCCCTGTCCCGGTATCCGCCCAACAGGGAGCAGACCGATTGCTCCAAAGCCTTCCCCTTGATGTCCCACAGGGCCATGTCTACGGCCGCCAGGGCCAGGGTGAAAATCCCGCCGGGGCCGGAGCCGCCCCCCGCCTGCTTCAGGTCCTCGGCGATGGCCTCCACGGGCATGGGGTCCCGCCCCACCACCATTTCGGCCAGGGCGTCCACGGCCTCCTTCAGCGCCGGCGTAAGGGGGCTGGCGCTCAGCGAGGGTATGAAGGTTATCCCTATGCCTGAAATGCCCTCGTCGGTCTTCAATCTCAGGGTCGCGAAGGTCCGGGTAGCGTTGCCCTCGGGCAGCCCGACCACCAGCGGATTGTCCGCTGGCGTGCGCAGGACTCGGGTCTTGTACTTGGATACTCTCATGGCTCGACTTCCAACTTTCGCGTTTGATACCGGGAACGCCCGGAATCCCCTCGCCGCCAACGGCCCCGGAGAGGCTGCGCCTCCGGCCGAGACCCCCGAGGCTGGGTGGCTACGGGTTTGGGGAATTCTAACACACTCAGGCGTTCCGGCTTAGGGAGCACAACGAGGACCACGACGAAGGCCGGACCCTTGGCTCAGGAGATTCACTACGACGGCGTACCGGCGCCATCGCTGCGGCCCCGTTCCTGCCGGGGGCGCGGTGCCGGGGAAAATGCCGGGTGTTGACACCCGCCGAGCCGGCGCGTTATCATACTCAATGCGGTTTAGTATATACGCCATTTAGTATCGGCGGATTTTAAGAGGGTTGGAGTCGGCGCAATCGTGATGCAAACGGAAGCCTACTGGGAAAACCTGGTGAAACGCAGCCTCTGCCGGTTTCTCCTGCTGGGAGAGCTGGCCAAGGGGGCCCTCCACGGATACGGCCTGAACCAGGCCATTCGACGCGCCTGCCAGGGGTGTTGCGAGCCCACCGAAGCCATGGTGTACTCGACGATGAAGGAACTTCTGGGCGGGGGCTTGGTGGAGTGCCGGGAGGAGGAACACCAGGGGCGGCGGCGGCGGGTCTGCTGGCTCACCCCCACGGGAGAGGAGGCCTTCCGCGCCGGAGCCCGGGTGTGGGAGAAGATGCTGCCCACCGTGGACCGGCTTATCGCCCAGGCGCTGGCCCCGGCCGGCGGCAGGGAGGCCAGCCAGTAGCCGGGGCGCAAACAGACCTGACTTAAGGAGAGAAGGGACATGACGGAGAATCCAGAGGACACAAGACAGGACATAAAGAGGCTGGTGCGGGAACACTACGGGGAGAAAGCCCTGGGAGCAAGCGCCGGCGCCATACTGCTGGTCCAGGGCGAGCAGGCTTGCTGCGACCCCGGATGTTGCAGCCCCGCAGATGCCGACCACGCGATGACGATCTACACGGAGGGACAGCTGGCCGGACTGCCGGCCGAATCGGTGGCGGCGTCGGCCGGCTGCGGCAACCCCACCGCCCTCGCCGGGCTGCGCCCGGGCGAGCGGGTGCTGGACCTGGGCTCCGGGGGCGGCATCGACTGCTTCCTGGCCGCCCAGCAGGTGGGCGAGGAGGGCCGGGTCACCGGCTTGGACATGACCGAGGAGATGCTGGCGCTGGCCCGCAAGAACCGGGCCGCCCTGGGCTTCACCAACGTGGAGTTCGTCCGGGGGGAGCTGGAGGACATGCCCCTGCCCGACGCCAGCGTGGACGTGATCATCTCCAACTGCGTGGTCGTGCTGTCGCCGGACAAGGACGCCGTCTTTCTGGAGTCTTTCAGGGTGTTGTCCCCGGGAGGGCGCATTCATCTCTCGGACATGGTCTCCCTGAGCGACGAGGGGCCGGCCCGCACCGACGCCGAGGCTTGGGCGTCCTGCATCGGCGGCGCCGAGAGCCGGGAAGTCTACCTGGACCGGTTGCACCGCGTCGGGTTCGTGAACGTCGAAATCACCGAGGAGCAGGTGCGGTTCGACGAGTCGGAAGGCGTTCCCATGAACGTAGCCAGCATGAAGGTGACCGCCGTCAAACCGGCGTAGGCCCCGGCGCAGGTCTCGGCAGCGCGAAGGGACCTCTCGATCCAAGGCGTTGCGACGGCTTAGCCCAGCTTATCCCAGTTGGAAGCGCTTGAAGGCCTCGGCGTACTGGAAGCCCACCTTGGCGCCGTCGT
Source organism: Dehalococcoidia bacterium (assembly GCA_965219825.1). Taxonomy (GTDB): domain Bacteria; phylum Chloroflexota; class Dehalococcoidia; order Lucifugimonadales; family JAGWBF01; genus JAGWBG01. The sequence goes on from OZ244792.1 coordinate 1,644,982, forward strand.
GGAGCCGCCAATGCTTCCAGTAGGTATCGATGTCCTCTCCGTCAACCTGGGTAACGTGCTGCCGCAGCGCCTTGACGGCTACGCTCACGTAGCCGCTCACGTCCACGAACTTGTCCGGTTCCTGGTGGTCCATGATCCACACTTCTCTGACCTTATGGGGATCCAGGCCCTCCTCCAGCTATTCCGGGAAGGTGAGCCGGTCCCGGGCCGAGGGAAACACCGCGGATAGAGCGGCTTCTCCGGAGGCCTGATGGTCCGGGTGCCCCAGGTAGCCCTCGTGGGACAGCCTTCGTACCGGCGACCCGCAGACCAGCACGTCGGGCTTGTGGCGGCGAATCTCGCGGGTTATGTCCCTCCGCAGCCGCAGGGTGGGTTCGAGCATGGAGTCTTCGTATTCCAGGAACACCACGCCGGACAACCCCAGCACCTCGCCCGCGTTCAACTGCTCCCGGCGGCGAAGCTTCACCAATTCCTCCGCGGTCATGGCGGGGTTGCTGCTCCCCTTGCTGCCGTCGGTGCAGACCACGTAGACCACCTCCCACCCTTCAGCGCACCACCTGGCCACGGTGCCCGAGCAACCCCACTCCGCGTCATCGGCGTGGGCGAACACCACCATAGCCCGCCGGTATGACTGCTGCTCCTGGACCATCTACTCCCGCCTCCCATTGACCGCCGTGGGGCCCCGAGACTCGGCGCCGCGAGGCCCGCGGCAAAGCTCTCCCTTTGATATGTAAGGGTAGTCCCAAGGCCGGCCCCAGGGAGGGGCCGGCCGCACCGGCTCGCCGTAGCCGGCGCAACCTAGTTTAGCACAGCACCGGGTCGTAACCCCTCGCGGCGGCCTGCTGCCTATTCCACCCGGTCCCGGCCGTTCCGGGGAGGGCAGGGACCGGGCTATCACGGGGCGCCGCGGCGTCTGATCGGTCTTGAGGCGTCCCTAGTACTACAGCCGCACTTAAAGAGGTAGAATAGAGCCATGGGGAATAGTGGGAGAGGAGGGGTTGGTTATGAGTCAGACAGTCATGGAAGGAGAGGACGTGCTGAAGGAGGTGATTGACTGGGAAGCAGGCCTCCATGCACTGCACGCTCGCATCGCTCATCGCTTTGGCCGCAGTGAGCCCCGGGGGAGGGTGCTGGCATACCTGAAGGGACTGCTGGGGCCGGTGAAACGGAAGAATGGGTGGCAACTGGCCGAACATAGTAGAGATGCCACTCCTGACGGTGTGCAACGTTTGCTGGCTGCTTACAGATGGGATGCCAATCAAGTAAGGGATGACCTGCAAGGGTATGTGGTGGAACATCTGGGTGAACCCCGAGCAGTGATGGTGGTGGATGAGACGGGTTTCCTCAAGAAAGGCACAAAGTCGGTGGGAGTGAAGCGGCAGTACAGCGGCACGGCAGGGAAAGTGGACAACTGTCAGGTAGGGGTGTTCCTGGCCTATGGCAGCCGTCATGGCCATGCCTTTCTGGATAGAGAGCTATACCTGCCCAGGGAATGGGATGAGGACAGGGAGAGGAGGGAGGAAGCGGGAGTGCCGGAGGATGTGGCCTTCAGGACCAAGGGGCAGTTGGCCAGGGAGATGATTTCAAGAGCCCTTGAGGCTGGGGTTCCCTTTGCCTGGGTAACGGGAGACGAGGTGTATGGCAATGACCGCCGGCTGCGTCTGTGGCTGGAGGAGGGAGAGATACCCTATGTTCTGGGGGTGAAAAGCAATGAGCCTCTGTGGGTAAACACAGACCGTGGTCCTGTTCAGGTGGCTGCCAGGGAGCTGGCAGAGGAGATACCGGATGAGGAATGGCATCGTATCAGTGCCGGTGATGGGTCCAAAGGACCTCGGATCTACGACTGGGGCCGGGTGCCGATACGGCCCTTGTCTGGGCCGGCCAAGGGGTACTGGCTGCTGGTGCGCCGCAGCGTCACAGACCCTGGGGACCTGGCATACTATGGGTGTTTTGGTTCCTGGGATGTGTCGCTGGAAGAACTGGTGCGTGTGGCGGGTACCCGGTGGGTGATCGAAGATGCCTTTAAGGAAGCCAAGAGTCAGGTGGGGCTGGACCAGTATGAGGTACGTCGGTGGACCGGGTGGTACCGTCACATCACCCTGGCGCTGCTGGTCCATGCCTTTCTGGCGGTGACCAGGTCCTGTGCCGCTGGGACTCATGAAAAGGGGGGATGGTCGTCAGGGAGGAACTCATACCCCTGACAGTGCCCGAGGTGAGGCGGTTGTTATACAGGCTGCTCTGGCTGCCCCATGAGAGCGCTGGTCTGGCTGTATGGTGGTCACGGTGGCGACGGAGGCATCAGGCCAGGGCCTTGAAATCTCATTACAAGAGACACATTTCCAGGCCTTCCCTTTAAGTGCGGCTGTAATACTAGCCCTCCTGTTCTCCGCGACCCAACGGCATCACGCAGGTGATGCTCGCGCCCCCGGCCGGTCCCCTGGATTCGACGATAAGGCGTCCGCCCAGGTGACCTGCCCCCCGAAAACTGATCCGGTTATAAACTCGTAGACTAGACCTGTTCCTCCGAGGTCGTAGCTGTAAGGCTCGTATAGCACACTCTTTGATAAAGATGTGCTATAGTCAACCCTCGTGCCTCCGAGGTCGTGGCTGTAAGGCCCATATAGCACACTCTTTGATAAAGATGTGCTATAGCCAGCCCTCGTGCCTCCGAGGTCGTAGCTGTAAGGCCCATATAGCACACTCTTTGATAAAGATGTGCTATAGCCAGCCCTCGTGCCTCCGAGGTCGTAGCTGTAAGGCCCATATAGCACACTCTGATAAAGATGTGCTATGGTCGGCCCAGAGTGTACTATAGCTGTACGGATACGGGCTGCCACGGTATATTCGCCGTCATTTTTCTCTCCGGCTGGCCCATGGTCCATAGTCGCGCGCCGGCCGGTCTGGCTGGCGGCAAAAAGGAGACACGGCTTGCGTCGGGCCTTCTTTGCTCTGTGGGCGTGTGATAGCTTACTCCCTGGTATACTTGGCCTGTTTGGCTTCTGCTTCCTTCCTAGCTACGTATTCTCGGGTCTTTTTGCAGCACTGCTCGCAGCGGGCCTTGTTTAGCTTGGCAGGTTCTCGGTGGCACTTGGTGCACAGGCCGCGCTCTTTGGCCTGCAGTCGTTCTTCCCGCAGTCTGCGATTCGTCTCTTCCCTCTTCGATCCCAGGTCTATGGGCGGAATGGCGGGGATTATTGGGGGTGGCCACTCCCCCGGCTTTGGCTTCATGACAAGGGTGTAACGATAATTCCCTAGTGGTGCCTACGTAGGTCGCTTCCTGTTCCATGAACACCTCCTGCAAATTACTTGGCCCGTCCTTGCAAGATGCGGGCTCGGTTGGCCCAGGCAACTGTTCGGGATTTATTCGGGAGGGGTGCGGCGACCCGCGCTGTCCAACGGTCTTCCTTGACCAAGAACCGGTCGGTCTGCCGAACCCCGCTCCACCGAAGTGAAGTGATCATAACAAACCAAAACAAGATACAAGGACCGGCATGGACCAGGTGCCGATAGAAGACCGGACCAGGCTGCTGAGCGACAACGGCCCCGGCTATGTATCCAGGGCCTTCAGGGACTATCTGGGGATGGTGGACATCAAGCACATCCTGGCAACGCCCTTCCACCCTCAGACCAACGGCAAGCTGGAGCGCTACCACCAGACACTCAAGCGGGACGTGAACCAGGTGCCCTACGAGATGCCCCCCGACCTGGAGGCGGCCATCGTGGCCTTTGTCAGCTACTACAACTACCGGCGCTATCACAAGGCCCTGGGAAACGTGACGCCCTCCGATGTGATCAAGGGAAGGCGGCAGGAGATTTTACGATGCAGAAGGGAGGTGCAGGCCCAAACAGTCCAACGACGTAGACAGCGCAACAGGGCCATCAGGGAGCTTGCGAGACCTCAATCAACCCTCTGATCTCTCGGGTGTCAAAATGTCCCAATTTTGCTGGTTGCCAACATTTCATAAAGAATGATACTTGCGTAATAGTACAAATAATGGTATAAAACAAATATGCAGATCCCGAACGAACGCATAGCCATCATGCTAGCGGTACAGGAATTAGCCGAGATCTTCGGTTACTCTGACTTGACTGAGGATACCAAGTTTGAAGTTCGCACCAATGACGGTTGTGTGTGGGACGCAGCTGTTTCTATTGCACCCTACTACTTCGTCATAGCATGGAGGAGATCGGGCTCCGTTAGCAGTGTCGCTGGTGCGATTCACGAATTGGAGACGGCCCAAAGCAGCTTCCCTTATGACGTGCTCCCTCTCCTGGTAGTCCCTTATATGGGAAAAGCAGGGCAGGAGCGCTGCACGCGAGCCCGGATGAACTGGCTGGATCTCTCAGGGAACGCTGAATTCAGAGCTTCCGGCATCTTCTATCATGACCTTGGCAATTCCAACCGCTTCCGCAGGTCAGGGCGGCCGGAGAGCGCCTTCGGACCAAGGGGCTCCCGGATTACACGACGGCTTCTCATTGATCCCTCCATGGCAGTAACGCAGCGCACCCTAGCCTCCAGCACCGGTCTGAATGAGGGCCACACCAGCCGCATAGTAGGTAAGCTTTTGGAAACCAGGCTCGTCGAACGAGGAGGAGAGGGTATCAGAGTCGTCGATGCCGATGTGCTGCTTGATGCCTGGCAGGAAGACTACCGGTTTGACCGCCATCACGTCATTCGAGGCCGTATTCCGGCTCCTGGGGGTGATACCCTAGTCCATTCCCTAGCCGAGGCCCTGTCCAAGGCTGAGGAGCCCTATGCAGCGACTGCCCTCCCAGCAGCATGGCTGTGGACGCGCTACGGTTCATTCAATCTCTGCACCCTGTACATTTCGAGGCCCCCGTCCCCGGGGCTGAAGAAGGACCTTGGTTTCCAAGAGGAGGCTGATGGAGCCAACACCTGGCTGGTGGTGCCCAATGACGAGGGCGTATTCCATGGTGCGGAGATTGTTGACGGTATACGCTGCGTCCATCCGGTTCAGGCCTATATCGACCTGAAGAACCATCCTGAGAGAGCACCGGAAGCAACTGCAGGGCTCCGGAGGTGGCTAGGCTTAGGGGGCCAAGGATGATGTGTAGGGTATCTACAGGAGACGGGTACGGTATGGAGCGGAAGGACTCTGTCCGCCGGACATGCTCCTACATGACTTCCGAGCCGAGTGATCTGCTGTATAAGACCGTTGGGGTTGGAGAACTGGTTTCTTGTCTATCTGTAGAACCGGAGGACAGGTCGGTCGGCTTGGGGCCTCATGCAGGCAAATTGGACCTCGACCCGGGCCTGGCGTTAGTTGCCTTCAATCGGGATCGATATCGAGGAGTAGAGGCCAGGTTGCTGGACGCGGGATTTGACCCGGATGTCAATGACCAAGGCGACAAGGGATTACACAGTTGGAGTGCAGCCGTCCCCCGTGTTGTAATCATGGACTTCTTGATTCCTCCCAACGAAGAAACGGATGAGGACGGTGCCATACTACAAAACGAAAATAAAACGGCAGCCATAGTGACGCCAAGTCTCTAGTTAGTCTTCAAGAACCAGTGCTGGAGAGAGTCGTCCGGCTCCACCCCTACTGGTGCATGGGCTAGCTGGAGTGGTCTGGTATGCGTCCCCAGCGTATCTACCGATCTTAAAGGTCCTAGCCTTCAGGAACAGGGCAGTAAACATCGACGCCTACGACCTCTCTTACTATTCAAAATCGGTTACTGACGTGCCGGTAAAAAGCAGGCCAAGCGATCAGAAGAACTGGCCTGCCTCAGGAGTACCCGGGGGAACATTTTCAGCTAGGAGGTGACCTAATGGATACTCGAGCCAGCCCGAAGGGTCCGGGCGAAAAAGAAGGGTCGCGGTGGATTGAAGGCCCAACCGCGACCTCAAGCCAGCCGGAGACACAACCCCAGATGGCACATCTGCATTATAGTGGAGATGTGCCCAGCGCGCAATCGCCTGCGGATGCAGAATCGGGCAGCTTCCTCTGTAACCCCTGCATGGGAGAGAATCCGCCATCCGTGGAAAGTGCCCCGACGGTCTCAGGGATCGTCCACCATTGTGATCGTCTATGCCTACGGCCGACTTTCCCAGAACCCATTGGATCTGCTCAACGGTCAGGCAACTGCATCTATGCAGCCGTCCCCTTTGAATTAGTCCAAGGGCCATTGGATATCCCTCACGACGGTCAACTATCACTGCCGCTGGACCCAATCTGGCCGGCGCCAGTGGCCCACTTACCGACCGCTTCAAGAGGCCAGCCCCCAAAAGAGCTAACGTTCCAACCGACTGATGTGGAAGACAAGAAGAGCCTGAAGAGATCTGGCGACGGTCCCTCGGGGATAGGAGTGATCAGGGTTTTCTCCAACCCAGGCCCCGACGGCGAGGACCGGCTGCGACGGGTGTTCTCTCTCATGGTCAAGTACGCCACCAATTACAGGCAAGACGGTTCAGAGGAGGATTCCCCTGCGGACGTCCGGCCCCACGTCAACGCCGGGAAGGATGTCTGATGCGAACCGATCCGTTCCTTTTCGTCGTTATTCTGGGTGGCGGCGTCCATGCCTTCATCATGGAGATCATGGACAACGGCGGACCCTTTGAATGCAACCGTGACTGGTCTATTTTCACCGGCGCCTATCGGGAGCGGCTCAGCATCTACTATCATCTGGACTGGACTGGCAAGCAACTCGGCTTTCCCCTGTACATGGTGGCCAACGGACATGGCCTCCTCAAGAACCTGAAGACCATTACCAACCTCCCCTACTTTCATAGCCGCCTAAGGCATTTTGGTCTGCATCAACGGAAGTGGAGGGGAGAAAGACAGCATCAGGAGGCAGCAGTGGACCAACCACTACATGATCAAGCGAGGGATGCCCGAGATGCTGGGACTCAAGGCGAAGCAGCGCATCCTCGTAGGCACGACCGACGAGACGTGGTTCGGCATCACCACCAACGAGGCCCTCCTAGTTTAGGGACTCAGGTAGCCAGTGGATCACGAACCGCTACCCCCTGATAGTGGAGGGAATGTCCCAGAGCAATCGTTACGAGGCAGGGGGGTTCTGCTTCACCCATTGGGGGGTATTGGTGTGGCAGACAGTTGGCTCGGGGATGCTGCTACTATGCCGGACCGTGGCAGCACTTGCGGTCGCAGGTGCCTCTATTGAGTCGTAGCACTTCCCGGGCGCGCCGCCTACAGGAGGCGGGTCTATCCATTTTTTGGGGACGCGAAAGGAAATAGTAATGCCGAGAACCAAGAGGCAGCAAAGACAGGACAAAGGACAGCGAGCAGCCATCTACGCCCGCGTGTCGGACAAGAGCCAGGACACTGAGGACAAGACTTCCATCTCCGAACAGATAGGCGAGATGGAAGCCTACTGCGAGAAGAAGGGACTCACAATCACAGCCCGCTACCAGGAGGTGGGCCCGGGCTGGTCGAAGAAACGCCCTAAGTTCTTGCAGATGCTAGCCGATGCCACGAACGGAGACTTCGACATCATCGTCTGCTGGAAGTCCGACCGGCTCAGCAGGGGGATGTACCCTGCCGCCGCCCTCATGGAGGTGGTCGATGCCCACCAGATAGGAATCGAAGCCGTCATGGACACCATCGACATGAAGACCTTCGGGATCATGGCTGTTGTTGGCAAGATCGAGCTGGACAACTTCCGGGAGCGCTCCTCGATGGGGAAGCGCGGTGCCGCCAAGCAGGGTCGGGTACCCACCAGCAGACTCCCTTACGGGTACCGCATTGGAGACGACAGGAGGCCAGAGGTGGTAGAACCCGAGGCAGAGATCGTACGACGCATATTCCACATGTACATCCATGAGGGGATGGGGGTTCACTCTATAGCTGCTCAGTTGACCGATGAAGGCACCCCATCACCTCGTTCCAAGAAGCAGTGGTGGCCGGCGCACATCCATTACATGTTGGCGAATGCTACTTACACGGGCGTCTGGGTCTACGGGAAAACCCGCTGGACCTCTACCGAAGACGGGACTCAGATCCGCGACGAGCCTAAGGACACCTGGATAGAGATACCGGTTCCACCACTGGTCGATCAGGAGACCTGGGAACGGGCGCAGAAGCTGAAGAGGCAACGGACCGCGCGGGCCAAGAGAAATACGAAAGTGCCCTACCTGTTGCAGCACCTTTTGAAATGTGGCGAGTGTGGTCAAAAGTTCGGCGCGCACGCTTCCTGGCATAGTAGCAACATTCGGAACGGCAAGAGGTACAGCTACGACCTGCCTTCTCCCCTCCGGTACTACAAATGCAACGGGATGCAAAATTATCGTTGGCAGTGCCGGGAGCGTCCCAACATCAGGGCGGAGCAAGTGGAAGAACCGATATGGAGGGAGGTGAATCGGGTGCTTCAGAGCCCCGATATGATCGTCGCTGGCATAGAAACCCTCAGTCCTGAGGAGAACAGCGGATTGGTGAAGGAGAAGGCCCAAGCTGAGCGAGACGTCCGGGACATCGAAACGGAGGAGAACGTCGCCATCAGGCTCCATGTGTCGGGGAAGATCACCGAGGCCCAACTCGACCTCCAGCGTAAGTTCATCACCGAGCGGCTTGAGAGCGCAAGGGCAAAACTGGACGATTGCAGGGCTCGAATGTTGACCGGAACTGATAAGCAGCACCTGAAGGAAACTGTCCTTGCGTGGGCGAGGGAGGTCGGCCAAGGCTTGGACGAGTTGACCTTCGAACAGCGAAGGGAGCTTCTCCAAATGGTCGTCGAAGAGGTCACCATCGACGGAGACAATAACGTGACCATCACGCTGGCTATACCCGTCGAACATGAACTCACTCCTCCTGAGTCTGTTGCTATTGCGTCTGGAGTATCAAGGCCCATCTGATGTGCGGCGTCAAGACCAACATTGTCACCAGTGTGGAAGTTACCCCGACCGATAGTGCAGATGCTCTGTTTCTTGCGCCATTCGTTCAAACTACGGCTCGCAATTTCGACGTTGATGAGGTTTCGGGCGACAAAGCCTATTTGAGCAAGAAGAATCTTCGTGCGGTCCAGGCAGTGGGCGGGACAGCATACATCCCCTTCAAAGTCAACTCTGTAGGCCATCAAGGTCACCACAAGCGGGATAGCCTGTGGGAGCGGACGTACCACTACTACAACTTCAACCGGCCCGAATTCCTGGCCCACTACCACAAGCGATCGAACGTGGAAACGACCTTCTCGATGGTCAAGGCCAAGTTCGGTGGCTCCGTCCGGTCGAAGACGCCGGTAGCCCAGGTTAACGAGGTCTTGGTCAAGATTCTGTGTCATAATATCTGTGTCCTCATCCAGTCCATCTATGAACTAGGGATAGAGCCGATATTCGGCACGGAGACTTTTGGAACAAAAGAGGCAGTTGTTCCAAAAGTGGCTTGGCAATAGGACTTTTGGAGCAAAGCCAACCTTCCACCATCAAGGGGGAAGGGACTATTCACCCTTCACTGTCATTGCCATGAAAATCCATCTTCATCCTCTTATGCGGCCCCCACCGCCCGTCATTCCCGAATACAGGCCCCCACTACCCGTCATTCCGAGGAGCGGAGCGACAAGGAATCTAAAAAGCCTCGCGACCAAGACGACAACGCAGTAAGGGCAGTTCGCGAACTGCCCTTACTGTCGCTCGGGGTGACAATTAAACGACCCTGCATGGGTGATAGTTTGGCTGGCAGCCATTGTGTTTGGCGCTGCCGTTTGCTACATTACGTGAACGTGGGGCCTTGCCGGTCCGGGGTAGCTCTTGAATAGCACAGGGAAGCGCTATAAGGCAAGCCCGCCCGGCTCCACTCATATACTACAGAGTGATAGAAGACGTTCCACCAGGAGGTCTCCAATTGACGAGTAACAAGCTTCCACGCATGGGCATAATCCTGTCAGGTGTAGCGTCCAAGGATATGCTAACCCTGGCACAAGAGGCCGAGGAGGCCGGCTTTTACTCCGCAGCCGCAGGCGATTCTACCCACGACACCTACGCTGTGCTGGCTGCCGCAGCCGCAGTAACCGAACGTATCAAGCTGGTTAGCAACATCGCCACCTGGACTCGCACCCCCGTCACCACTGCTCGGGTCTGCCGTAGCCTGGACCTTCTCAGCGGTGGACGCTACATCCTGGGACTGGGCAGTATGCCCAGGGTCTGGAACGAGAACCATCACGGAATCTCCGGGGAGGCCATGCTTTCACGTATGCGCGAGTACGTGGAGCTTGTTCGCATACTGTGGGAGGCCACGCCGGACACCCCGGTGAACTACGAAGGGAAGCTCTATCGTGTCTCCGGCTACCGGGTACACGAGCCGCCACCCCATCCCCATATTCCGATCTACATTGGGGCGAGCCGTCTTAGAATGGTCCGTGAAACCGGGCGGTGGGCCGATGGCATCCTGTTCAACCTGAATTACACCATCCCCTGGCTCAAAGAGAAGGGAATACCTGCCCTTGCAGAGGGCGCCAAGCTCGGCGGCCGCTCCCTGGATGACATTGAGATGGTGGGGTTCAGATTGATACGCATCGCCGAAAATGCTGATGAAGCGGAACATGCACGAGGTGTGGTCCGCCGCCAGCTGGCAGGGACTTACCTGGGCCTTGACTACCACAGGCAGGCCCTGGAGGACTATGGCTTCGGCGAGGAGGTGGCAGCAGCAACCAAAGCCCAGGCCGCCGGCGACGTGGAGGGCGTTATCAGGGCGGTCAGTGATCGAATGGTAAATGCCATTACCATCATCGGCACGGCGGACGAGTGCCTGGAGCGCGTGGCAGAGAACACCGCACTGACGGACTGGGTCTCCCTCGCACCTCTAACTACCGGTTTGCCTCGCTCCGAGGCGATGACCGCAGCACGTCGCATTATCCATACGTTCGGAAGGGCCAGCCAGGGGTAACGTCTGCATCAGCCTGAAGCATTCACAGGAATCTTGACGCTGAAAAGGGGCGGGAATACAATTGCCTCGTCAATTTCATCTCTATCCAACAGAACGAAATTGAACCGATGCCAGGTGGTGAGGAAATAATGAGCCTTCCAGGCGATGGCCAGCCAGGCTCTGAGCCAGTTGGCCTGCGAGCAATCTTCATTCGGATGACCAAGGAATTCCGCGTGGACGTGGTCAGGTTGGCGCTGACTAGCCGAGCCCAGGTGTCCGATGATGCGCGTGCCGCGCTTACCAGATCGGTCAACGCCGCCGTCAGTGTGAACGGGTTCCGCAATGCCGGAATCGCGCCCCATACCCTCCTCCAGAAACCCGTCGAGACATACGTGCAATGCAGAGACGACCTTGCGGGAGCCGTGCTGAGAGTCTGGGCGGAGTCGCAGCAGACGCTACGAGACCTGGTTGACGACCACCTTAGCAGGGAATCGTTGTTGGACGGCGAGCCGGACTACTCAGCGAATACCATCTTGATGGGCCAACTCGACCCACGCTTGGACGAAGCGATAGACCAACTGAATGAGGTTCACACCGACTTCAGAAAGGACGACCTTCTGCTGATGAGCTATTACGCCAGTGGGCGGATACCTGCCGACACGAAAGACTCCGAGTCCCCGCCGATTATCTCCGACCAGCCTACGGACGTATTCGAGTATATTCTCGACATTCTGCGCGCACTGCCTCTTGATGCGCCGGAATGGGCAGTAATTGAGGGAATGTGGGCGGCAACGTGGGACGCAATGGAGGCAATCAAAGAGGCAAAGTTGGCGGATGTTAGAGAGGCCGCCGAGCTAGACTCACAAGTCGTCGCCGTCGCCGGACAGCATGACAGTTTATTGAAGTTTTTTGAGTGGAACGCGGAAGAAAAGTTGGCACAGCGGCCACGCCCATGGGCCGACGTTCAAGCCGCCCGTCAGGTCATAGGCAAGCTTGCTTCCTTGCTGGATGAATCGCCCCGGTCCACCCCATTGCCGCCGTCCGCAGCGAGGAAACCAAGCGGGGGCCTCGGCGCGCCGAGTTGCAGGAGCAAATTGATGGTGTTTTGGCCCAATTCGAGGCACTGGAAGTCCAAGCGCCCCCGACGAGGCGGCAAATTGAAGAGCCGACTCCCGACCGCCCGGACGTTGACTCGCCCCGACCTGAAGAGCAACAGATGATATACGAAACCAAGTTGGCAACGCTGCGCGCCGACAATGAATGGCTATTGGCAGAACACCAGAGCCTCGAGTCGAGCAATCTTCACTTGACCGAGCAGGTAAGTGAACTGGAAAGCTACCTTGACGAAAACCGCAATCTCGCCGAGATATGGAGGCGCTATTATCAGGACCTGCTCAAGTCGCAGAAACCGGCTGTCGGCGATACCTTGCCCGAATTCGAGAACGTTGCCCAGGTGGTGCAGTTGGCCGAGGGGAGGCTGGCGGGTCGCCTGAGCTTTCAACTCAATTCCAAGTCCGACATTGAGATTCCCTTCGACAATCTCCGGCAAGTCTGGGATGCCTTTGAATGGCTCTTTACGACTTACTACCAGGCCAAGACGGGGGAAACCGGCGAACCCGACTTTGACCTCTCCCTTCGCCTCGCCTGCGGATGGCACTACGCCCCCGATCAGTCAGACACCACCATGGGTCGGTACAGGGATTACTACGAGACGCGCGTAGGCAACCGGAGGCGTGAGTTGCGAGAACACATCGGGACTGGAAACGGCTACCACCGCGGCACCATCCGAATTGCCTTCGATTGGGAGGCCGACGAGAAGAAGGTCATCGTCGGCTATATCGGACGTCACCAGCGAACCGAGGCTACTTAAGGCGCGCCTCCCTGCGGCTATGGCGTTGGCGACCGGCCGCGTATGCTATGGGGCAAGGCGGTCCTCGCCTGAAGCACCATGGAGCAGGATAACCGTTTAGCATCTATCAGGGCGAGCGTAGGGGCAGGCTTGAAGCCTGCCCCTATCGAGAGAACAGGAAACCGGTCCGGTTTACCCCAGAGGGCCCTGGAATGTCTGGTCCACGTAGGTATCCGACATCGGCTCCAGCGACTCCGGCCACGCCTCTGCCGTGGCCCGGCGGCGTAGCTCATTGGGCCTGGGCTTGCCGTCCCATCCGATTTGCTCCATGTAGTAGTAGAGCTGTATGCAGTGTCCCTCGGGGTCAACGGCATAAGCGGCGTAGTCAATTCCGGGATGCAGCTCATCGGGGATGTCCTTGAAGGTCACACCCTTTTCTTTCAGGAAAGCCACGGCGTTCCTCAGCTGCTCATAGCTGCCCACCTCAACTCCAAAGGAATGGCACGTGGTATGGCTGCTCATCCCCAAGCTCTCGCGCAGCGCCTTGGGAAAGAGGCCCAGGCTGTGATGCTCAGTCCCGTTCCTCAGAAAGACCACCCGATGGCCCTGATATGTGACTTCCTCCGTTATCCTGAACCCCAGGGAATCGGTATAGTATGCCACCGATTCTTCCAAGTTCTTCACGAAGAGGTTAACGGGACCAATCCGGGTTATCTTGAAGGGCCTGGGCAGCATCACGCCCTCGACTTGGTATTCGGCCGGTAGCGTCTCTGCGTAGCGATACCCTGAGTTTACGTCAATTCCGTCTTTGATGGCCTCCTCCAGCTCGGCCTGCTCGGACATCTGGGGAAGGGTGGGATCTTCACGGAACCCCCGATAATACATCTCCGTGGGCTTGCTCAGAGCGTTCCAGCCGACCTGCTCAATGCCATAATACAACTCGTTGATGTGGCCATCGGGGTCGTAGACGTAAACGTGCCAGTTGCTGCCAGGCATGTCCCGGCCCACCCGCATGATGGGCACCTCCATCTCCCGAAAGTAGTGAGCGCCGTTCACCACCTCGGCGAGAGAACCCGTCTGCCATGTAATCTGGTTAATGGTCACGTCACCTTCGCCACCGCGAGGAGGCATGATGGTGTCCGTCACACCGGTATTAAAGAGGACAAAGGTATGGTGGTCACCGCTATGATGGAAGAAAAAGCCCCGGGTATCTGCGACGCCCTTTAGCTTCTCTTCCATACCCGGCATGGCACCGAAATCCAGGATGTCGGATACCTTGAATCCCAGGAGGTCTTTGTAGAAGGTAACGCACTCCTCCATTTTGGCGACGTTGAATCCGAAGTGCCCAAGCCTGCGAATCTTGAAGGGCTGTGGCATGAGGACTCCGCCAACGCTATATCGCTCTTGCTGAATTGTCATATTTTGCTCCTTTTTGCTACTAGCCATTGCCTAGCCGCACGCCAGAGAGTACACCTGAGCGGCACCTTCTGGCAGGGGATGAGTGCTCCATGACTGACCGCCATCGTGACTGGCGAACACCTGGCCGTTCTGACTGGCACAGTACATCCGGCTGGGGTCCCGCTCGTCGAAGGCGATGTGGCCCATGGTATTCTTGAGTTCAAAGCCTATGTCTACCCGCTCCCAGCTTGTTCCCCCGTCGTTACTGCGAAAGAGAGCGCCCACGTTGCTCTGGAAGTCGGCACCGGCCGCTACCCAGATGGATTGGGGGTCTCCCGGCACCTCGCGGATACACCGGCAGTATATCTGTCCCTTGGGATTCATAGCTTCCAGATGAACGTACAGCCAGTGATCACCCCGGTCGGTGCTGCGGAACATGCCGGCGCGGGCGATAGTGTAAACTGTTTCCGGGTCCAGGCTGCTGACCAGCACGCCGTGCATGTCCACCAGGTCATCGTTTATGTACTGGCCGTGACTCAGGTTCTCCCAGTGCTCTCCCCCGTCCAGGGTTCTGATAATGCCTCCGACCTCCACCGCCCCGTATAGGGCGTTTGGGTCGCTGACGCTGCCGGCCAGCATCAGGGGACGCTTGGCCGGATTGGCCCCGGGGGCTGTGGTGGTCACATCCGGGAACCGTACACTCACGGGAAGCTGTCGCCAACTCTCCCCGGCGTCCTCGCTGCGATATATCTCGCACGACTCATAGCCTGCGTACATCACATTAGGGTCACTGGGATGAAAGAGAAGGGACCACACGGGCAGGCTGTGGTCAGGGACGTCAACCTTCTCCCAGTGGTCGCCGTGGTCGGTGCTCCTATAAGGGCCATTCTGGGTGCCCGCGTACACTATCTCCGGCTTTTGGGGATGTATAGCTACGGCCCGTATGGCGGGCGCTTCGGGCAGGCCGACGGTCAGCGACTCCCATCCTTCATCTCCGTCGGCCATACGGTACAGGCCGGACTGGACCGGGCGGCCCGGAGCGGTCTCACCCGCAAGGCCGACGTAAACATAGGACCTGTTGCTACCAGACTTACTTGCCGCCATGATTCTCTCCTCTCCGCCGGACTAATGGTGATGGTAGGGCCGGCTTTACGCTGGATATGCTCATTTCATCAGAAAGCCTTTTAGCTGTCAACCCTCATCCCTTGAGGAAGGATTCTATTCCAGGTAGGGCATTTCTGTCATCCTTGATATAATAGCTGGAGCCAGTGAGGGGGTACCGGCTCCAGCTATTATCTTAAATCTACCGTAAGGCTCCTCCGGGAGCCGGAAGCCCTGACTTTCTAGCTCGCCACCTCGATGGGGTAAGCCCTGAGGGGATTGTCCCAGAGAATCTTGCGCTTGCTCTCCAGGGAGACTTCGGGCAGACCCAGCAGCATCTCCACCGCCTGGCCATACCTACGGCCTTCTGGGTGACTGAAGTCGGTGGCAGTGGTGATATTGTCATCACCTATGGCGTCTATGGCCAGCTTGATGCCTGGGTCATCCTGGTCGGCTGAAACGAAGCACTGGCGCTGGAAGTACTCGACGGGAGTCATAGACAGTCCTGGGATATTGAGTCCCCGGAAGCCACCGTTCACCGAGGACTGTAAGCGCTCCAGCCAGTAGGCCACCCAGCCCGCACCGGACTCCAGGAATACAACCTTTAGCTTGGGATGGCGCTCCAAGACCCCTCCCATGATGAAGGAGGCGCAGGCGAACATGTTGCCTACGCCGAAGGCCACGGTTGTCTGTGTCAGCGGAAGGCCGGGGAAGTAATGGTAGAGCATGATGTCCAGGGCGTTCCCCGATCCTGGGTGGACTCCTACGGGCACCCCCAGGTCAGCGATCTCTGCCCACAGGGGATCGCAGACCTCATCATACAGACGGTGCTGGCCCACCGGAGTTGGGTTGAAGTGGACGGCCCTGAACCCGTACTCCTTGACGCAACGGCGCACCTCCAGAGCAGCAGCCTTGGGGTCCCGCAGGTCTATGGAAGCTGCCCCAAAGGCTCGGCCACCAGCATCGGCGCAGAAATCGCCAAGCCAGGTGTTGTAGGCCCGGCGGATGGCCGTGCCCAGCTCGGGTTCCATGTCGGGGGCATGGCCGGCCCACAAGCCGACGGTCGGATAGACAATCATGTAATCTATCCCCGAGCTGTCCATGACCTCTTTGTATACCTTTGCAGGGAAGCCCTGCCGAGCCCATTCCTCATAGGCATCTCCCAGACCAGGCAGGGGTTCACGCTCGCCCTCCCTCTGGCCCATGGGCATGACGTGTCCCTTCACTTCTACCCTCACGCCAAAGGTGAGGGGGTCCTCCGATCCAGCCTCTTTAACGAAAGTGCCTTCCTTGTCGATTTCGGAAGCCCTCTTGTAGTTGACATAGGACTTGATGTCGGGCCGGTATTTGCTTTCCAGGTAATCATCCCAGATACTATCGGGCTCGAATATATGGGCATCGCTGTCAATGAACCTGTACCTTTCCATTAATCCCTCCCATATCTCACAAATATTTAGGTTCCGGAAGTACGAATGGGTTCATGCTATACAGAACTCGACGCCATGTCAATCTTAGTCTGGATTACTTTCAAATGAGAATGCTATTTTGAGGCAGTTTCCTCTCCAGTCAGAGAGACGCCCATCAAAACCCTCTGGAATAGGTAGGATAGACTTCGGTCATGCTGAGCATCCGAGAAGTTCTTATACACCATCTACTGGCTTTCACCACCAATGCTCTGTCTGCTATAATCGTACCAACCCCCCGGATAGACCGTAGATGGCAGGAAAGGAAGGATACTTTATGGATGATGCAGTTCGGAAGGCCCTGGAGAATGATCTGGTAATTGACATCACCACGACCGGCAAGAAGTCCGGCAAGTCACACCGCAATGAGATATGGTTCCACAACCTGGACGGTCAGATATACATCACCGGCTTGCCGGAACGCCGAGACTGGTACGCCAACATGATAGCCGACCCCAAGTTCACCTTCCACCTCAAGGGCAGCGCACAGGCGGACCTGCCTGCCAGGGCCACACCCATCCGAGACAAGGCCCGACGCCGAGAAATTTTTCAGCAAATGAAAGACCGGTTTGAAGGCAGACGAGGTATTGATTTAGACGAGTTTGTGGAGAAAAGCCCTCTGGTGAGTGTGGAGTTCATAGCACCGTAGGCCATGATTTCCCGGCCCTGCCAAAGTCCCGGGCGGGCCTAGACAGGGTCAAGGCGCACAAGTAAAATGGACCCAGCCACCGGGTTCCTGAATACCATAGCCTGTTTGCAAGATTTAGGAGGTATGGAATGTCAACGCGTACAGAGGGGCAAGCCTTGGTCAAGTCTCAGCCACTGGTCAAGATAACTGAGATGGACCACATAGTCCTGAGGTGCGGGGACGTAGAGAAGTCCCTCAGCTTCTACACGGATGTATTGGGCCTCAAGGCCGAACGGGTGGAGCAGTGGAGAGCGGGTGAGGTGAGGTTCCCATCGGCGAGGCTGAACGCCGACACCATAATTGATTTCTTTGGGTCTGACCAGGGACCTATTTCCAAAGATGGGACACGCAACCAGGACCATTTCTGCATGGTCATTGAGCCAACGGACATGGATGAGCTCAAGGCCAAGTTCGAGGTGCTAGGTGTCGAGATTCAGGCCGGGCCGGGCAAGCGCTGGGGATCCCACGGGGATGGAATCTCGCTGTACATCTACGACCCTGAGGACAACGTGGTCGAACTACGCCACTACTAGGGTGTAAGGGTCTCACCAGAAGCCGCGACATTCGTCAATTCCAACCCTTTAGGGACTTCACCAAGACAGAGAGGCCCGCGGGTGGGAATCGCCTGAATTACTAATACCCAGCATTTGGGGACGGGACATAAGACTTGTGTTCCGTCCCCAAATGCATTTGGCAATGTAGGAGTTTGCCTTGAATAACTCGCCGAAATGAGTTTTGCCATTGTTTATCCTCTAGTGTATCTCAGCGACGCCAAGCTAACACCAGCTAACCGAGGGCCCTTAGCATGAAATTGGTCGCCTTTGCCGCCGCATGGATAGCCGGACTCATTGTTGGGCTGGAAGCGGATGTGTATCTTCCCGCCCTGGTCTTCCTTTCCACCGCGGCGGTTCTTCTTGCCTGCCTTCTCCGTATCAGGGGGTTCTCGCCCTGGCCCGCCATTCTTATTGTGGTCGCACTCATGGGCCTTGTCAGAGTAGAGGCATCCGCGGGAAAGGGTTATCCGGGGCCTTCTGATGCCCTCAAACCCATAATAGTCTACGGTCTGGTAGTCAGCGACCCGGAGGTATCGGGAACCGGCGTGGAGTTCACCATATCCGTCGAGGCTGTAGACATGGGCAATGGCCTGGAGGAAGGTCGTGGCAGGGTCAAGGTATTCGCCAGGCCACCTGGAGAGCTTGTCCAGAGCAGGGAGGAGCCTTATTTCCGCTATGGCGACAGGCTGGAGCTTACCGGGATGCTGGAGGAACCACCGGTCCTGGGAGACTTCGATTACAGGGCATACCTGGCAAATCAGGGAATCCATTCCACAATATCGTTTCCCCAGGTCCGGTTGCTGGAGGACGGTGGAGGCAACCCGGCCCAGGGCTTCATATATGGTCTGAGACGCAAGGTATCTAATGGGATTGACCAGGCCTTGCCCGAACCCCAAGCCTCCCTCGCCCAGGCCCTCCTTCTTGGGTTGCGGGGCAGACTCCCCCAGGACGTAACTGAGGACTTCAGGGCCACCGGGACATCTCACTTGCTGGCCATATCGGGACTCCACGTGGGGACAATTCTAGCCCTGAGCATGGGGGCGGGAGTGTGGCTGATGGGCCGGAGGAGGCGGATATATCTGCTCCTGCCTCTGGGCGCCATCTGGCTGTATGCCCTGCTAAGTGGCCTCTCCGCCTCTGTAGAGAGGGCAGCCATCATGGGAAGTATCTACCTTCTCGCCGTGGCTCTGGGCAGACCCAGAAGCATCCTGCCCGTCCTGGCCCTGGCCGCGGCAGTGATGGCAGCTTATCAACCGCAGGTCCTCAAGCAAGTATCCTTCCAGCTCAGCTTTACGGCGGTGGCCGGAATAGCTCTGCTTACCACGTCCGGGTCGGCCCTGTGGAGCCGTTTTCAGAATTTTTCTACGTCTGACAGTGCGTGGTGGAAGACTCCGGCTAGAGCCTTGGCAGTGGCTCTCGCCGTTTCCGTAGCCGCCACACTGGGGACCCTACCCCTGATAGCTTTCAACTTCCAGAACATCCCAACTTTAGGGATTCCGGCAACGGTCCTGGCACTACCTGCTCTGCCCGTTCTGTTGATGACCTCCGCGCTGGCTGCTATAGCCGGTCTGGTCCATCCCTCGGTGGGGCAAGTGATAGGTTGGGGTGCCTGGGTCCCTCTGGAGTATGTCATCCGGCTTGTGCATCTCATTTCTAAGGTCCCTGGAAGCACCATCTCGGTACCGGCCTTCAGTGGCATCCTGGTGTGGGTCTACTACGGAGTACTGGCCTCGCTGATTCTGCTACCGGGTGGCCCGGCCTCCTTGCGGGCGCTGCCGGGGCGATTTAGGGTTGGTACAAGGGTTGGTATAGAGGAGGTTGCCGAGAGAGGAAGAGGGCTTGCCAGCAGGCTCAGAGTACCTATAGGAGCTTATCTAGTTGTGGCAACGGGTCTGGCTACTCTTGCCGCCATTCTATGGTTTCACATCGTCACGGGGCCTGATGGGAAACTCCACGTCCACTTCATGGATGTCGGCCAAGGTGATAGTATGCTTATCGTCACACCGGAGGGCAGGCAGGTGCTGATAGATGGAGGGCCGGATGCTATGGACACGGCGACGGCCATCGGAAGCAAGATGCCTTTCTGGGACAGGGACCTGGATATGGTGGTGCTCACCCATCCCGATGAGGACCATTTCCGAGGGCTAGCAGAAGTCTTGAACAGGTATGACGTGGGTACAATGGTGGATAGCGGCGCCGATTCCCTGAACCCCCTGTACCTGGAATGGCAGAGAGCCCTAGAGGGGAGAAATATTCACCCCATTACTGCGTTTCAGGGGCAGACCATATCCCTGGACAGCGCTACCCGGCTGGAAATCCTGAACCCACCACTGACGCCCATAGGAGGGACAAGCTCCGACTCAAACAACAATGGTGTCGTGATGCGGCTGGTGTATGGCGGAGTCAGTTTCTTGCTCACCGCAGATATTGAGGCCGAGGCGGAGGCACATCTACTCAGGGAAGGCCTGTTCCTGAAGTCCAACGTGCTGAAGGTTCCTCATCACGGCAGTAAGACATCAACTACACCCCGGTTTCTCTCGGAGGTAAGTCCCGTGGCTGCGGTGGTTTCTGCCGGCGCCGACAACCCTTACGGACATCCCCATCCCCAGGTGACCGGCCGGCTTGAGACCACACCCGGAGCAGACAGGACTTACGTCACCGCACAGCAGGGTGACATTGAGTTCATTACCGACGGCGAAAGGCTCTGGGTGAAGATGGCTCATTAAGGACCGGCGGCGCTACAGGTCCACACACGTGAGCGTCAACACGAAACGTGACCGGTAGCTAGCCGGCCACTTTCTTGTAAGACCAGTGCTGGGAGATTGGCTTGTAGAAGTACCGAAATCGGCGTTGGGCTACGGACTCAGCGCCTGAGTCGCCCTGAGAGGTGCCAAGCCTCCTCAAGGCAGGGTTCATCTGCTCAGGACCGTACATAGCATGGGCGGCACCTTCTCCGGACAGCTCACATAGGACCAGGTGACGCGGGCCTTGGACCAGCCAGGGTGGAAGGACTCCCTCGATGGCCCTGAAGCGCCCCACTATTCTCACCCAGGGGTCTTGCAGGAGGGCCGGAATCTCTTCCGTGTCTGCCAGGCGCGCCCACTCCGTCTCGTTGCCAGGGTCCACGTCACTCATGAGCAGCAGAAGAGGACGGTTCTCCATGAGTAGCGGCTTACCCGGATGGCTGCCGGAGACATGCTCATATACACTTGAGTGAATGTAGTGTGCGCCCCGGATTGTCTCAAAGTTCTCCTGGTCTTCTATCAGTGTTTTCGGACGCTTTTCCTGGGTCGGTGCCAGCACCATGTTAAAGGCTGACCGGTCTTCCACGATGTACAGGGTCAGGCACCGGATATTGGGTCCCTCCATATTCCCTCCCAGGGAAACATACCTGGAACTCCATCCGTATCCGGGAAACTGGAGGACGTTGAGGATATGGATGTTGTACCACCGGTCGAAGGCGTCCTCGTGCTCCTGGTCTACGTCGTACTGTATCAGGTGAAGTAGTGGTCCTGCCAAGGCTCACATCCTCTTTCAGTTAGGCTCCCCGGGACCGATCGAACGACAACTTAACGTAGTATTCCGTTCCCCTTGACGGTATTACCCTCACACTATATCATATTGGCCTCAGTCCGGTTCAGGGGAGGTAAGGCAGGATATGACAACTGTAGGTACAGGTAAATACACTTACGAGCTGATGGAGGGCTGGGGCCGGCTCCCCGAGGGATGGACTTTGGGTCAGACAGCGATAGTCACCGATTCCCAGGACAGGGTCTATTTGTTCAACCGGAGCGAGCACCCGCTAATCGTCCTTGACCGGGATGGCAACTTCCTCACCTCGTGGGGAGAAGGCGTCCTGACGGCCGCCCACGGCATGTTCATAGATGCTGACGAGAGCCTCTATCTGCCTGTGATAAACTCCCACGTGGTGCTGAAGTATAGCGCGCAAGGAAATCTTCTGATGACTCTGGGCACCTGGGACCAACCCTCGGATACCGGGTGGTCGGGCGATTATCGCGATACGGTGCAACGTGCTGCGGGGCCTTTTCACAGGCCAAGCGACGTAGCGCTGTCACCCGAGGGTGAAATATATGTCTCCGATGGCTACGGCAACGCACGGGTACACAAGTTCACCGCCGATGGCCGGCTCCTGTTCTCCTGGGGCACACCCGGCAAGACCGGTCCCGGCGAGTTCCACGTCCCCCATGGCGTATGGGTGCATACCGATGGCCGCGTCTTTGTAGCAGACCGTGAGAACGATCGCCTCCAGATATTCAGCCCCGATGGAGAGTTCCTGACCCAGTGGACTGACCTAGCCCGCCCGTGTGACATATACATAGACGGCGACCAGACCGTTTACGTCGTGGAGCTGAACGCATTCGTGAGCATTCTGGATATCGAAGGAAGACTCCTGGCTCGCTGGCCCAGCCCGACGGGTACGGGGGATGGCGATGGAGGCCACGCTGTCTGGCTTGACTCTCATGGCGACATCTACGTGAACCAGAACCAGGAGGGCCGGAGGCTCTTGAAGTACCGGATGTGTGGCTGACATCGGGTCCGGTATGTCAACGGCTTACTCAAATGCCGGCAGATGGTGGGTAGCTGGAAAGCGCCGTACCCAGGGATCGCCCATCTCCTAAGGCCCCTTCCGTGAGCTTTTATCCGGTCAGCTTTCAAGACATATTCCCAAATCAGAGGACACGGGTTTGAGCGAAGAGACACGGCCAAAGCGCACCGCAGTGGGCGCCTGGGTAACCTACGACATAGCCAACACCGTCTTCTGGACGGGCGTCGTTGGCCTTTCATTTCCCCTGTGGCTCACCAAGGAGCTGTCCGGGGATGATGCTACCCTGGGCTACACCTTGGCCGCCACAATGGTCGTGGTGCTGGTGGCAGCGCCCATCATGGGTGCGATCTCCGACCAAATCGGGCGCAAGATACCGATGCTGGTCGTCTCTACTCTAATATGTATTGGGGCCACCTTTCTGTTGGGCAACGGGGGCCTGTTCGTCTCCTTGGCCCTTTTTGCCATAGCCCTGGCTAGCATGGAACTGGGTACCATCTTCTACAACTCCCTGCTGCGCGAAGTCAGCACCGAGGATAACCGGGGTATGATATCCGGCCTGGGTACGGGCATCGGCTATCTTGGGTCCTTCATCGCGGTAGGAGCAGCCCTGATTCTCACCGATTCCAAGGGTTACGTCTTCGTTATGCACGTGGTCGCCTTTCTGTTCCTGCTGTTCGCCCTTCCCATCTTCGTTCTTCTCAACGAACAGAGAAGAGAGGTTCTCTCATCAACGGTTCTCAGCAAAGTCGGCCAGGCTTTCTTCCAGCTAAACGGCAGTCTGAGAAGCCTCCACCGGTTCCCGGGCCTCCGTCGCTTCCTCATAGCGCGGTTCATCTACGGTATGGGTATCAACACTGGGGTAGCCTTTGCCGTGGTCTACGCCTCCGAGGCTGTGGGCTTGAGTGACAGAGAGATACAGCTAGTCCTTCTGGCGGGCATTTCCATCGCCATCCCCAGCGGGGTAATATGGGGGGCCTTGGTAGACCGTATCGGGCCAGGCCGAGTGCTGACCATTGCCCTGTTTATGTGGATGGGGCTATTCTTGGTTGCCGTAGCAATCCCCTGGTTGTCCTTGACCAGGCACCTCTACTGGGCCGTAGGGTGTTTCACAGGGGTGGCAATGTCGGGAGTCTGGACAGCTGACCGACCCTATATGCTGGTCTTTACTCCACCCGAATACCTGGGAGAGTTCTTCGGGTTACATGGTATGGTAGGCAAGCTAGGCCGGGTCATCGGCCCCTTCATGTGGGCCTTTGTAGCGGCCACCCTGGACTTGGGCCAGCCTGTGGCAGTGTTGAGTTTGGCAGTCTGCCTGGTGATTTCGTATGTTATACTAAGGGGACTAAAGACACCCGCCACTGCCACCTCAGCCGACCTGGTCGAACAACAAACCTGAGGAGGGACATAGCCCTCACCTCTTTCAAGGAGGTAGCGATGCCCGATAATCCCCTTCTCCTGCTTGTACAGGTCTCATGCAGCCCTGAGCACCAGGGACCTTTCAACACTTGGTACAACAGCCATCTCCCCAACCTGCTGCGCATCCCCGCCTACCTGTGGGCCCAGAGGTACATCTGCATAGAAGACAATAACCGTTTCACCGCCCTCTACGGCGTGCGCAGCGTGGACGACCTGCCCACTATCCTCCGGAGGGAGGGTCCGGACATGCACCCCATAGCTGCCAAGGAGTTCGCAGCGTGGGTGAATCTCATGGGCGTATCGGACCGGCTGACCAACGTCTACGAGCAGATATACGGCTCTCCCATGCGGGACCCGTTGCTCCTCTCCGACCGGCCCCTTAGCCTTGTCACAGTGGACGTTGACCCGGCCCATGAGGAGGAGTTCAACCGATGGTACAATGAGTCCCACGTGCCCAACCTGCTTAAGGTGCCCGGTTACGTGCTGGCAGGTCGTTTCCGCGCCCTCGACCATCCCGCAGTGAAGAATTTCAACTCTGGGCATAGATACCTCGCCATATACGAGCATGAGAACGAGGAGATAATACCCTCCCTCCGAGACCGCGAAAGGATGAGTCCCGAGGCCCGTGCCGAATTCGGTATGTGGGAAAGCGTCGGGAAACCGCACACCACCGGCTTTGGCTGGGGATTCTACCGGCTAATATCCAAACACTTCAAGTGGCCGGATCAGGAGTAGCGCCTATCCCGAATGGACTTGATGGACAGCACCTTCTCCCCTTGCAGGAGAGGATTGAGGTGAGGGGGTGTCTCTCCCACAACTTGACCCATAGGCTGACCCACAGGGTGCGGAGCGCCTTCTTCCATGTGAGGAGACAGAGCTTAAATATGGCCCACCAAAATCATCTTGAAAGAGCGGTGTTGTAATGCTTCAGATGACGCCTGAGGAGACAGGAGCAGGTACTACGCGTAAGGTGGACCTGCCACCCCAGGGCAAGTACGGCTTCGTTGGCCGCCAGGATGAGATGGCGGGGCTGGAGCGTGCCTTTCAGAAGTCCCACACCGTTCTGCTCACCGGCCCGGCGGGAGTAGGCAAGACGGAGTTGGCCTGTGGGTTCGCCCGCCGGCTGATTGAAAAGGAAGCCGGGCAAAGTGTCGTACTCTTCACCTCCTTTGAGTACGGGGCCGGGCTGTGCCGCGTTCTTCACGAGATAGGCACTACTCTTCAAGGTATAGGCTTCGCTCGCCTCTCTCTGGACCAGCAGCGCGGGTGGACCGTAGATTATCTGAAGAATCACCCCTGCTTCCTCATCTGGGACAATTTCGAGGGATGTTTTCAATACCTCGAAGACGCGGAAGGCCGGGAGCTTGTAGACTTTCTCCGTGACATCTGCAACGGGCCGGGCAATGTCCTCATTACCGGGCGGGGAAAGGACCGGCTTGACGGTTGCGGAATAGACTACGCCCACGTGGAGCTTGAGGGACTCAAAGATGAAGATGCCGAGCAGATGGCAAGTCTTATACTAAATGACGCCAAAGTGGAACCACAGGGCTTGGGACCTGAATATCAAGAGCTACTTGGGGCCATCCGGGGCAACCCAATGTCCATGAGGGCCGTCCTTCCCCATCTGAAGGAACACACTCCCTCGGAACTGGTCCAGACCCTCCAGGAATTCGGCCAGGGGGAAGTCAGCGCGTCAAGCGTCATGGACGCTGCCCTGGATTGCTCATTCTCCCTGATGTCGGCCCGTACAAAGGCCCATCTACCTTTCCTGTCCATACTCCGGCAGCGAGTGCTTCTTGACGTGCTCACCTTCATAACCCAGGGGGAAGTGTACGTGTCAGTCATGGGTGAAGAGATGGGATGGGGAGCATGTCGCTCCTTCCTCAGAGAAGCCGGCGACTGCGGTATTCTGGACTCCATATCTCCCAGCATCTATCAGATCCCGGCCCAAACGTCTCCACTACTCCGCAGGCAACTGGAGAGCCGCCTCACCCCCGACCAGGTTGGCACTCTGGACCAGGAGTTCCTGCGGGTCTATGCCGATCTGGGAGAGTATTTCCTGGACAACCTCACCTCCGAGTCCTCCACGGATTCCACGGTCACCGGCGTCCTGGCGGAGGAAGCCAACCTGCTCAAGGCCCTGCATCTGGCCCAGACAGGTGGTCAATGGGATAACGTCCAGCTTGTGCTCCAACCCCTGGCCCAGGTCTACAAAATGCAGGAGCGGGTCCTTGAGCTACGCCGCATTCGGGAGCGCCTGCTGCTACACGTAGGCCCGGAGGCAGAGCAAGCAGAACGCAGGGGGGCTATAGAGCTATGGATGTATCTTCAGGCGACTGAAATCAATGATTCCATTAGCAGGCATGAGCTAGACACGGCATCGGATACTTGTCACAGGGTATTGAAATTCCTGGAGTCAAAGGATGATGCCGCTAACCGGCCTCAAATAGCTTCCATCTACCATCACTTGGGGCTGGTAGCCCAGGGTAAGAGCCGGAATGAAGAAGCCACGGAATGGTACGACAAGTCGCTGAAGATTTTCGAGACTCTTGGCCCCGAGGTCGAGGCCGAGTGCGCCGACAACTATCACCAGCTAGGTCTGATTGAACAGTCGCAGGGGCGCTATGACGAGGCGGAGGACTGGTACCGTAAGGCGTTGGAGGTCCGAGAGCGGTTGGGGGATGAGGCCGAGACAGCCAGCGAGAGCTATCAGCTAGCTTTGGTGTCCGAGGCGCGCCATGAGTTCGTACAGGCTGGCGAGTGGCACCACAAGGCGCGACTGGCTTATGAGAACGTGGGAGATAAGGCCGGTGCGGCTGCCGTCTATCACCGGCTGGGTCTCATATCTCAGGCACACTTCGACTATGAGGATGCCTCAGGATGGTATCAGAAGGCCCTATTGGCCTACGAGGAAATCGAGGATGAGAACAGCGGTGCAAGCGACCACTACCAGCTTGGGGTGATTGCACTGAACAAGTTCGACTACGAGGAGGCGGAACAGTTGATTCATCTGGCCCTTGATGCCTACGAGCGCCAGGGGAATGAGGTTGCCGTAGCCAACACCTACCACCAGTTGGGCGTAGTGGCCCATTCCCAGGGACGCCCACAGAAGGCAGAGGAACTGTACCACAAAGCCCTCGATATATTCGTTAAGCTTGAGGATGAGATTGCTGCTGCCATTAGCTGGGGTCAGCTAGGCTTGCTTTGCGAACAACTTCAGAATTATCCCCATGCCGTCTGGTACGTGGCACATACCTACGAGATAGCTTCCGCCCATCAGCTACCCCTGCTCCAACAGGCCGGCAAGCATCTATCCGGACTGCGGGCAAAAATGGGGACTGAAGCATTCCTAGAGTGTTGGCAGGATGTCTCCGACAGGGATATACTCTCCGAGCTTGATGAGTAGGGTGCGACGCTCGTCACACGTCACCTCATCAAGAGGTTCGGGAGAGGTGGGGAAGCATAAACCGGGCAACCACAAGGGTTGCCTCTACCAACGGCGGCCTGTTTCGTAGGAGCGTCCCGCAGTGACCCACGCGGCCTATATCCCTATATCGGGTTCTGCACACGGGCAATGGTCGCATCGGGCCGGACAATCTCCTTCCGGGTCGGGTCGTCACCGGTCGAGAAGAGGTCTGAGGTCTATGGAGGGACCGTTGGCCGAGAGCGCTCAGCTACTGAGAGATGTCCTGGGCTTTGACTTCTTCTGCCCTTCAACAGCACACTGTGAGCACCAGCCATAAAAGTCCACTCGCTGGGAAGCGACCTCAAAGTCCGACTTACTGGCCATCTCCTCCTTCAGATGCGCGATTTTCTCACGGCCTATATCCGTATCCACAACAGCGCCACAGGATACGCACACCAGGTTCGCATGAAGCCCCAGGTTGGCGTCGTACCTGGACAGCTTCTGAAAAGGTAGCTCCTGTACCAGTCCATTCTTCTGTAACACCGAAAGGGTAGAGTACACAGTGGCCAGGGTGATGTATGGGAACATCTCGCTGACCCGCTCGTGAATCTGCTGCACTGAGGGATGGTCGCTGGAATTGATAACCACCTCAGCTATGGCAAGGCGTTGGGGGGTGAGCCGTATGCCCCAACGCTTGAGTTTTTCCGCTAATTGCTCTTGAGTCACTACCATGTCTCCTAATACTGTTTCAACTCTCCCCCACCCTCCTGTGCCCTGCAACGGAGGGTGGGGGGAGCAGGGAAGATAATCTGCTACTTAAAGGCGTCCGCCATAAAAGACGGGGGCCTGCTTGTTATAGACCTGTATGCGAGCTCGGGCGGATTCGAGCACAAAAATTCTGCCCGCATCGTCTACAGCGACAGCTATGGCACCCCAAAACAGCTTTTCACGCTCCATACCCTGGGCTATCTCACGCTCCTGCCACATCTCCGGATTCGCGTCCAGCTTTTCCTTGCCCCACTTTGAGATAGTCGCATCACCGGTCATCTCCGCGATATAGCTGCCATCGGGGCCGAACACCTCAAGTCGCTCGTTGCCCCAGTCCGTCACGTAGATTGTCCCATCCTTATCAACGGCGACATCGGTGGGCCGGTTGAACTCTCCATCGCCAGACCCGGATGTACCAAACTTCATCAGGAACTGACCATCGGCAGAGAATTTCTGGATGCGGTCATTGCGCCAGTCGGCCACGTACACGTCTCCAACGCTATCAATGTCTATACCCCAGGGCATGTTGAATTCGCCATCCCCGCTGCCCTCTCGACCCCATTTGCCCAGGAATTCCCCTTCCCCGGTAAATTTCTGAATGCGGTTGTTCAGGCTGTCCACCATGTAGAGGACATCATCTTTGTCGAAAGCTATCCCGGAGGGGCGGTTGATTTCGCCATCCCCGTCTCCCGGGGTCCCCCACTTGCCTATCCATTCACCGTCTTTAGTGAACATGGAGACCCGGTTGAGCCACTCATCGGTGACGTACACGTTCCCCGCACTATCAACAGCAACGGAGGTGGGCCAGATAATGGAGCCGTCGAGGGCGGATGCTTCTCCTTCACCGGCTGTGACAGCGCCCCTGGCAAACTCCCCGATATAGTCTTCCCCAACCGTGCAGACGGTGACACGTTTACCATCGGGACGGTACTCGTAGGAACGGTTTGCCACGTATATCAAGTCTCCCTCACCCCGGGCCAAAGCAACAGGGTGACGGAACCCCGGCCCAGAGAACTCGGACCGTCCGATACTGTGGCTGTACTGAAATGTTGGACCCAGAATTCTTGTAGTCATTTTCACCTCGCAGAGAGTAGATTTCCTCTTGCTCCCCTCTCCCAGCGATAGGGGCGGGGGTGAGGGACTATACTATCAAATCAAGCTGCTCGAAGGAGCCTCCCGTTATGGGCTTAGAGTCCAGACCCATCCATTTCTCCAGCAGTGTGGCGTACATACCCCGGAAGTCGTTGTTGTAGTGAAGGTCCCCTTCCAGCAGCTTATCGGCCTCCAGGGAAGGGTACTCGCCGTACAGCCCGCCCTTCACCGCATCGCCTATCACGAAGGCAATGCCACCGGAGCCGTGGTCAGTGCCGGAGCCGTTGTCACGCACTCGCCTGCCGAACTCGGTGAACAGCAAGACCACCACGTTTTCGCTGGCATTGTGCTCCTTCAGGTCCTGGTAAAAGTCGCTAACGGCATTGGACACGTCAGTCCACAGTCTGGCGTGGGCTGCCATCTGCCCGGCGTGGGTGTCGAAGCTGTTGTAGGGGGCGGTGGTATACAGAATTCTGGTCCCCAACTCCGCCAGGTACACCTGGGCTATGTTTCTCATGTACTGGGCCACGGCGTTGCCGCCATACTCCACTGTCGAGGAGTACTCTTCGGGTGCCGTACTGAGGATATCGGCCCCTCTCAAGGCGTCCATACCTGTCTGTGACAGATAGTCCATCACCGCACCTTTTCCTATAGCTGGAGAGTAGATGTTCTCGAACACGTCCAGGGCCTCCGTTCTCTGATCTGCGCCCTCGATGCCAGTCAGAACGCCGTAGGTCTCCAGGTTGCCCACCGAGGCCACGGGCACTCCGGGCGCTGCCAGCGCCCTGGGAAGGCCACGGCCAAAGTTCACCCCCGTTAGGACGTTATCCTTATTGGGGTCTATGTCGCGAATGGTCCGGCCAAGCCAACCCTCGGTGCCTACCTTTTCAGGCTCGCACGTGTGCCAGATGTCCATAGAGCGGAAATGGGACCGGTTGGGGCTGGGGTACCCAATACCCTGGATGATGGCTACCTTCCCCTCATCGTACATCTGCTTTATCGGCCCCAAAGTGGGGTTGAACCCGATGTAGTCGTTGATGGGAAGCACCTGGTCCTCAGCGATCCTTACGGTGGGCCTGTTGTCCATGTACAGGGGGTCGCCGTAGGGGACTATGGTATTCAGGGCATCATTGCCCCCCGATAGCTGTAGCACCACTAACACCGGGGCTTTCTTACTAGAAGTCATGGCTCGCCTCCTTCTTCGCCTCTAACTTTCAGTCAACCTGGAACAACCTCCTCTTCCCCTGTGAGAGAGGATTGGGGTGAAGGGTATCGTACCCATACTGCCCCCCGGGGTGCGTAGCGCCTTCCCCCTTGGTGGGGAAGGAACCTATTTTTCGCCCCCGTGACAGGGACGCGGGCCGTCCACCCCTACGTCTGTTGTGTTTGCCTGTGTTTGCTAGGCGAACTGGTATTCCTGGGTAGCTACTATAAGCTGAAGCATCTGCCCGACGCTACGGGTGAACTCCTCGGTGCCCGTGCGTAGCTCGCCCAACTTTTGAGCATGGGCAACCAGTCTGTCGTGGGTCTCCTCGGCCAACTCATAAACCCCGACCATGTCGAGGCAGCCATCCACCAGACGGTCAGGAGACATGGTGTCCCCCTCTGAGCCCAGCCTGCTAATAATCGCCCGCACACCCGGGAGGTCTACGTTGCCCACCTGGTCGGCGGTGAAGTTGATGCGCTCCACCAGTGTGCCACTGTCTATCCACTCCTTGCCAGTGTGCCATCCCTCCACAGTGGGCGGGTTCATCAAGTCCTGCCCCATATACCGGATTTCCATGCCTATGGGGTGTACGCCTGGCTTGGGCGAGGTGAAGTCTTTGACCAGTCGCATGGTTCCTATCACCACTTCGGCGGGGCTCTTCACCTTGGCGAAACGGGCGTCTTTGAAGAAATCGGAGTTGAACAGCACCCGCAGCATGGACCGGATGTCGTAGTTAGACCGGAAGTACTCGTCCTCAAGCGTCTTGATTGCCTCGGGGTCATTGGGAGCGGTATCCTGCCAGGCGGGAACCTGAGGCTCGTCGGAAACGAAAAAGTTGTACAGGTGCCTCGATACGAACCTGGCGGTGGCAGGCTGTCTGGCGATTATGTCAATCACGTCCTCACCGTTCCATCGCCCTGACTCACCCAGGAAGGTCTTCTCGTTATCGTCATGGTCATAAGGGTTGTATATGAACTGGGACTCATAGCGGCCGTAAGGGTAACGGGGGATGGCATTGGTTATTGTCCAGCCGGTGAAAGCACGGGCACACTCTTTCACGTCGTCCTCACTGTAGTTGGGCTGCCCGTCCATACCTACACCCATCGAGAACAGCTCCAGCAACTCCCTGCCATAGTTCTCGTTGATGGCGTCTTTGTGGCTCATGCAGTTGTCCAGATAGAAGACCATCGCCGGGTCTCTGGAAAGCTCCAGCAGCAGGGTCGGGAGGCTGCCCATCCCGTGGCGGCGGAACATATCCAGCTGAAGCTGTATCTGCTTGCCATGCTCGCACTTGGAGTTGCCAGTGCATAGGATGCCATGCCAGAAGAGGGCTATCTTCTCTTGCAGGGGGTGTTTTGTATTGATCATGCGGTACGTCCAGTACGCCTGGTTGTTCTCAAGGGCTATGAGATCCCTCCAGTCGGTGAAGTACCTTTCCAGTATATCCATTTCCAGGTCGGGCTGGCCTTCGGGATGTATC
The DNA here is from genome assembly GCA_965219825.1 of Dehalococcoidia bacterium. Lineage (GTDB taxonomy): Bacteria > Chloroflexota > Dehalococcoidia > Lucifugimonadales > JAGWBF01 > JAGWBG01. Next base: position 1,676,806 of record OZ244792.1, read on the forward strand.
AACTCTTCCACCGTCGCCTCGTATCCCCTGGCTGCTCGTTCCTCAAGCTCCTCATAGGTAGCCCCAAATCCGGCGCGGCGCATCAGGTGGGCCATTAGAGCTATGTCGTTGCCTGCCATACTTCTTCCTCCTCGTTTAAGTCATAACTTTGTCTAGCGCTATTGTGAGCTTGCATTTTGGCGAGGCCAAACGTTTCATACACCTACAAGCTATTCTCACTTCATAATGATTCTTGCCTATGATAATACCTTCAGCCGCCAGACGTGTCAACAGAGCCAATTGCCCTTGAGGAAGCTTTTTGCTACACTAGGTGCGGGCAACCACACGGAGGGCGTGTGGAACGCTATTCCGAATCGTGAAGTACCAAAGTGAGGAGGGGCCATGATTCACGAGATGCGTACCTATACTCTGAAACCCGGAACAGTGCCGGACTTTGAGGCCCAGTTTGTCAAATGGTATCAACTCCGCGCCAAATACTCCCCACTGTTGGCTTTCTGGCACACCGAGTTCGGGTTCTTGAACCGGGTGGTCCACGTCTGGCCTTATAACGACTTCAAGCATCGCGACGAGGCACGGGAAGCCAGGGCCAATGACAAGGAACTAATGAGCACGCCGTTGGGCGGCGAGTTCGTCGTTAGCTCCCAATCGGAGATACTGACGCCGGCACCCTTCATGAAGCATTTGCAGATAGAAGGGCAAATACACATGGGTAATATCTATGAGATGCGAGTTTACACCTACGAGTCAGGCTCTATTCCCGAGGTGCTCAACCGGTGGGCCGAGGCCATACCTCATCGTGAGAAGTACTCACCCCTGGCAGCGTGCTGGTATTCCGAGGTGGGCGGGCTGAACAAGTTCTACCACGTGTGGCCCTACAAGGACCTGGCAGAGCGGGACCGGATTCGCGCAGAGGCACAGAAAGACCCACACTGGCCTCCACCAACCCGGGAGTTCGCAGTACGCCAGGAGAATCTCTTGCTAGTGCCCGCAGAGTACTCGCCCATGAGGTAGTCCGGCCATCAACATAGGTCTGCTAGGAGGCGACGGTGGAAATCGGGGTTTTTACGTTCTACACAAACTACTCCATAGACGTAGCAGTGTTGGGCAGGAGGGCCGAGGAACTGGGGTTCCGCTCCTTCTGGGCGCCGGAGCATCCCATCATACCGGTGACGTACAGTTCTCCCTTCTCTTTCTCCGACGACGGCATCATCCCCAAGTCCTACACCGAGATAGTTGACCCCTTTGTTGTGCTGGCCCGGGTGTCTGCGGTGACGCAGACCATGAAGCTGGGCACGGCCATCTGCCTGGTGCCGGAGCACAACCCCCTCCTTCTGGCCAAAGAGATAGCAACCCTGGACTACCTCTCAGGTGGGCGATTCATCCTCGGTATCGGCGCGGGTTGGCTCAAGGAGGAGACGGAGATCATGGGGGGCAACTTCCCCCATCGCTGGGGCCAGACTCGCGAGGCCATCCAGGCTATGAAGCAAATCTGGACCAACGATGAGGCCGAGTATCACGGGAAGTACTACGATTTCCCACCCGTCCGTTCCTTTCCCAAACCGGTCCAGAAACCCCACCCTCCCATCCTCACGGGCGGCAATATCGGGAATGCCTTCAAACGGACCGTGGAATGGTGCGACGGCTGGATTCCAACGAGGGCAACCCCGGAGCTGGTAAAGGAGGGCCGTCAGAGGCTCAGCGATCTTGCTGCACAGGAGGGTCGGGAGCCGGGTTCCATTCAGATTGTGGCCCTCGGCGCTCCCGCCGACCGCGAGGTGCTAAAGGCTTTGGAGGAGGCAGGGGCAGACGCTGCGGTGGTCAGGTTGACAACTCTGCCGGAGAAGGAGTCCCTGGTCGAGTTGGAGCAGGTCGCTCAGAAGGTGCTCACTTAGTCACTTAGTTAGTCGCTTAGAATGCATAGGATATACCCGAAACTTCACACCACAGGGCACGCGGAGATAGAATAAATATCACCGGACACCCCTGTGCAATTAGCGTTCTCAGCGATTATCCGGATAACACTTGGCTCTGGTCAATCCCCCTGGACGTGAGGCAACTGTCCCCATCGTTCCAGGACTGCCCAGGGCTTCCCAAAGGCTTCAAGGAGGCGACGATGAAAGTCGGAGTTCTGACATTCCCCACAAATCCACCTGTGGACGTGGCCGTATTGGCCAGGAGGGCTGAGGAACTGGGATATAATTCCTTATGGGTCGGGGAACACCCTATCATGCCGGTAAATTCCGCCTCTCCCTTCCCCGGATCGCCCGACGGTACAATCCCCGATTCCTATAGCTGGTTCGTAGACCCCTTCGTTGCGCTTGCGCGGGCGTCCGGGGTGACGAGTACGATGAAGCTGGGAATCGGGATTTGCCTGGTCCCCGAGCGCAATCCCCTCATCCTGGCCAAGGAGGTCGCCACCCTGGACTACTACTCCGGTGGCCGGTTCATTTTCGGCATCGGCGCGGGCTGGAACCGGGAGGAGACGGAGATTATGGGGGGCAACTTCCCCCACCGATGGACTCAGACCCATGAGTCCATCGAAGCCATGAAGGATCTCTGGACCAAGGATGAGGCCGAGTATCACGGAACGTACTATGACTTCCCCCCGGTACGGTCTTTCCCAAAGCCGGTCCAGAGACCCGGCCCGCCCATTTACCTGGGTGGCAACGCCAGAAACGTTTTCAAGCGGACAGTGTCATACGGCGATGGCTGGATGCCAACCCGGGCCACCCCGGAGGATATAAAGCATGGCCGCGATACCCTCAACGAGTTGGCCGCTCAGGCAGGCCGTGACCCGGGCTCTATTCAGATATTGGCCTATGGTATGCCTGCCGACAGGGAGTTGCTGAAGGCCATTGAAGAGGCCGGGGCGGATGAAATAGTGGTCAGCGTAGCCTCCGCTGAGGAGAGCCTGGCGCTGGCCGAGCTTGAGCGGATTGCTCAGGCGGTGCTATCCTAGCTCCGGCCGGTTTGGACCACCCTATAGAATACTCCAAGATAGTAAGAGCTTCCCGTTACGCCGGCAACAACCATTGGGCCGGAGGGAGAGTATGCCCCGCCTGATAAACAGGCCGGAAAGGATGGGTGAAACATGGTAGGCAGTGGTAAATACACTTATGAGATGAACGAGGAATGGGCCTGTCTCCCGGAGGGCTGGGAGATGCCCGCGGCGGCAGTGGCAGTGGACTCTCAGGACAGGGTCTTTGTGTTCAACAGGTCGCCCGAACATCCTATCTCCATCTTTGACCGTGATGGCAACTACATATCATCCTGGGGTGAAGGTCTCTTTGCCTTTCCTCACTCCATTCTGATAGACACGGATGATCATGTCTGGTTGGTGGACAGGGACCATGGCCAAGTGATGAAGTACACCCCCCAGGGAGAGCTTCTCATGGCCATAGGCACCAAGGGCTACCGCTCGGACACCGGGTTTGATCCGGCGGAAGCCCCTTCCAGCGCATATAAGACCTTGAAACGTGGGGCCGAACCCTTCAATCTACCCGCCGGTATAGCCCTGGCCCCATCCGGGGACATATTCATTGCCGATGGATATGCCAACGCCCGGGTCCACAGGTTCTCCCCCGATGGCAAACTTCTCCTCTCATGGGGTGAGCCGGGCGACGGGCCGGGGCAGTTCAACATTCCCCACGGTGTCTGGATTGACAGGCATGGCCGTGTCCTGATAGCCGACAGGGAGAACGACCGTGTGCAGGTGTTCACTCAGGATGGTGAGTACATCACTACCTGGCCGACCCGTTTGATAGGCCCCGCCCTGTTTTACGTAGACGACGAGGACATCGTGTATATTCCTGAGCACAACGGTGGCCTTGTCAGCATCCTGACCCTTGAGGGCGAGCGCCTGGCCCAATGGGGCTCGGAAATTCACCGCTCCTGTCACGGAATATGCCTGGACTCCCACGGGGACATATACGTGGCACAACCGGGAGAGTGGGGCCGGTCCCGGCGAGTGGTGAAGTTCACCCGGAAAGGCTAGGCGGGCGGGCGACTCCCGTATGCCCCTTGCCATGACTACCTGACGATAAGGAGACGTGACACATCATGGACGTTGCACGTTTGAGAGAGCAAATTCCCGCCTGCCAGAGGATGGTCTACGTGAACACGGGCTGGTCCGGGCCTTCCCCCGTCTCAGTGACGGAGGCCATCATAGAGCGCTTGACCTACGAGATGGAGCAGGGACCCACGACTGAGGATGTCCTGGAGAGCGGCCGGGAGATTCAGGCGAGGCTGCTGGAGGCGGTAGGACAGCTTCTCAACGCCTCGCCCGCGGAGATATGCCTCACGGAGAACACCACCGAGGGACTCAACATCGTCCTGAACGGCCTCTCCTGGCGTGAGGGTGACGAAATCATCACCTGCAATCTGGAGCATAGCTCTGTCCTCGTGCCCGCCTACTACCAACAGCGGCGCCACGGCGCGATAGTCAAAGTGCTCGACATAGCTCCCGATGAACAACCGGATGCTATCTTGGGTAAGATAGAGGCGGCCATCACGGACCGTACCCGCCTGGTCTTTCTCAGCCACGTTGAATATTCCAGCGGACTCCGGATGCCGGCGAAGGAGATTCGCAGGCTCACAAAGGACCGAGGCATCTTCATGCTTCTGGATGGCGCTCAAACCGCGGGCCATATTACCCTGGACATGAAGGACATGGACTCCGATTTCTACTCTATCCCGGCGCAGAAGTGGCTGCTGGGGTCCGAGGGTGTCGGGGCCCTCTACATACGCAACGACCTGATCCCCCGGGTGGAGCCGATGCAGGTGGCCGGTAGAGCATCACTCACCTCAGCAGACCCATACCAATTCCAGCCGAACATTTCCTCCATAGACAAGTTCCTCCTCACGTCCACCAGCGCCCCGTTGCGGGCCGGTATGCTGGAGGCCATCAGGTTCATCCAGGATATTGGAGTAGAGGAAATCGAGAGCCGCAACCTGCACCTCGCCACATACGCAAAGCAGGCCCTACAGGAGATTCCCGGAGTTACCGTACTCTCGCCCCTGGACAGGAGAAGCTCCACGGGCCTGGTCTCCTTCACCATTGATGGCGTAGACACAAAGGAAGCTGTGGCCCGCCTGTGGGAGCAGCACAGGATCGTGGCCCGATGGGTGGGCTTCCCCCCGGGCATCCGTATCGCCCTGCACTTCTTCAACACCGAGGAGGAGGTTAACAAGGTGGTGGAGGCTGTGCAGGAGTTAGCTTAGATGCCCTGGAATAATCTAATAAAGCGACCGACTGATCCACCCATTAATGTCGCGGCGTACTCCAAATTAAGGTACGTAGCCCATTTGACAGCTATATACCAACCCAGCTTTTTCTCTAATCGGGAGCACTGGTCTAACCGTTTTGCCAAGGGGCCGGGTCTTAGCTACCGAAAACGTCGATAAACTGTCCCGTCATGTCCAGTGGAGCCCTGGCTGCCAGGAACAAGGCCGTCTCTGCTATCTCCTCAGGAGTGCTCCACTCGGGGTCACCTTTGGGGTCGAAGGCCCTGGACATGTCCGTATCCACCCAGCCTGGGTTGATACCGTTGACCCGAATCCCGTGAGGTCGAAGGGAGCGAGCAAGGGAGGTGGTGTAGCCGACTACTCCCCACTTGGCGGCGGTGTATGGGCCATAATCCTCGTCCGCCATACGGCCTGACGATGACCCTATGTTAATGATGACGCCCCTCCCCCGCTCCATCATGTGAGGAACCACAGCGTGGCAGCAGATGAACACCCCTCGCAGGTCGATCCCCATCATAGTGTCCCACTCATCCACCGTAGTCTTCCACACAGGTGTGTTGTACATGATGACCCCGGCATTATTGACCAGGATATCAATCTGCCCCCAGGTCGCCAGGACTTCCCTCACCGCCTTGAAGACCTCGTCGTCCCTGGTCACGTCCAGGGCGAAAGGTCTGGCTTCGCCTCCCTCAGCGACGATCTCTGCCGCCACCTGATCCCGGCGCTCTTTGGTGCGCCCGGTGACGGCGATTCTAGACCCTTCTTTAGCAAAGGCCAAGGCGATGGACCGGCCCATCCCCCGACCAGCTCCTGTGATAAAGGTGACCTGACCTGTAAGAAGCATAAGCACCTCCCTTGACAGACGGGATTGCGAAAGTTCTGTCGCCGCCCCCATATCGCTACAAATTGAGTATATATATGGCTCTATAGTGGGTCAACCTGAGCTTGGGCAATATGGCAACTTTATTGCTGTAGCTTGACAGGGGCCGTTCTACACATAAAATTGAGCGGGAAGGAGCGCCGCGCAGATGGCACGAGGAAAGGTCAACCGCTCTAATTCAGACGATTCTACCACAGCAGAGGTCGTCTGCTTCGGTATGATTACTCCTGCTGTGGTCATGGTGGCGGACCAGTTCCCCGATCACAATACAGGGACCCACGTCAAAGAGGTCGGTGAGTTCATCTCTGACGATGCGGCCATCGTCGCTACTCTGCTTCGGCACTGGGGAGTGGAGAGCGGCCTCATCGGGACCACCCTGGGAGACGACCCTTCCGGGCGGAGGGTGGCCCGCCAGCTCAGGGACCTGGGCGTCCTGGGCAGATTTCGACTCTCTCGGAGCGTCACGACTCCCTTCGAGGTAAACATCTCAGACCCGTCAGGCGCACGCACCTACTTCTGGCAGCGTGACCCGAAGGTACTGGACACCCTGGACATGGCGAGCCTTTCCCTCATGGAAATGGCCCGGCTTCTATACGTGGACTGGTACGACGGAGACCACATCCTCCGGCCTATGGACGAGGCATCCCGGCTGGGTATTCCTGTGTTTCTCAACCTGGAGCACGGGCACCAGGACCCGGATATATTGGAACGCTGCGCTCACAGGGCCGCCATCTGCCAGGCCGTGACCGATCCGGCCCAGCGGGGAGGCGACACTCCTATGGAAGTGGCCCGTAAGCTGCTGGAGGTTGGTGTAGGGACAGCCCTGGTCACCATGTCATGGGAGGGGTGCCTGGCAGCGCGCGGATCAGAGTTCCTCCGTGGCTGGGCACCAGCGGTCTCGGTAGTAGACGGATGCGGTGCCGGGGCCACCTTTTCGGCTGGCTTTGTGTACGGCTACCTGCGGGGCTGGGGCCTGGAATACACGATGCGCTTCGCCATCGCAGCGGCGTCCCTTAAATGTACAGTGGTTGGCCCACGAGCCTTCCCTCTGGATGAGGTCAAAAATCTGGCGACTGAGGTCAAGGTTGAGCGCCTTTCCGCATAGACACAATCCTGACTAGGAGTTGAGGCCAGAGGCCCCTTTTGGCCCGTGAGGATAAGGTCAGCAAGGTGGTGGAGACATCATTCGCCCCTTCTCTACCAACTATGCCCTCAGATAGCATCTTTCTGAGACCTATATCAGTGGCCTCATGGTATGCCAGGAGTTGGCCTGCTCATAGGCGTGGCCCACCTTCATCACCGTCTGGTCTTCGAAGGGGCGCCCCGCTATCTGGAGGGAGACTGGGAGGTTCTCCGAGGTGAACCCGCAGGGCACGGCGAGAGCGGGTACGTTTGCCAGGTTGAAGGGGCCGGTGAAATTCCTCATCCCGAAGATACGACTGTCGGCGTCTTCCCTACTCTTGATGCCGGGGGCGTCGGGAATTTTGGCTGCCGGGGTGGGGGTTGTGGAGAGCACCAGAACATCGTACTTTTCCAGTAGCTCAAGGACCTGCTGCCGGAGGAGCGCCCGTAGCTTCTGGGCCTTGTAGTAGACTTGGGCAGGCGTCAGGATGGCCGTGAGGAGCCGCACCCTGCTGTTGTGGTCGTACTCCTTTGCCCGATTCTTCAGACCCTCATAGTGTACGGAGGCCCCCTCCATGTCCGTAAGGGCCTTGGAAAATGCTCCGGCCTTTTCTATGAGTGGGATGGAGACCTCCTCCACCGATGCCCCCAGTTCCCCAAGGACGCCGATGGCTTTGATGACGGCGTCCCTGATATCGGGGTCTATGTCATCCGTGTAGACCTTCTCTCTTATCACCCCAACCCTGATGCTCCTTATATCTCCTTCCAGCGCCCGCCTGTAATCAGGAACAGGGATGTCCTGCATATAGGGGTCGTTGGGGTCGTACCCGGCGATGGCCTGAAATGTGATGGCGCAGTCCTCGACAGTGCGGGAAATGGGGCCGACGGTATCCTGAGACCATGACACCCCGAGCACTCCGTGACGGCTCACCCTGCCCCAGGTTGGCCTGAGTCCCACCACACCGCTCCATGCAGCCGGGATTCTCGTGGAGCCGCCGGTGTCCTCTCCCAGAGAGGTGGAGCACAGGCAGGCCGCAGTTGCCGCCGCCGAGCCGCTACTGGAGACACCCGGGTTCCTAGTCAGGTCCCAGGGGTTGTGGGGAGTTCCGGCGAGATGGTAGAAGCTCTCTCCCAGAGCGAACTCGCTCAGGTTCAGTTTACCCAGTATAATGGCTCCGGCCCTTTTCAGGTTCGTGACCACGGTGGCGTCCTCGCCGGGGACAAAGTCCGACAGAATGGTGGAGCCGCCGGTAGTGCGAATTCCCTTGGTATAAATCTGGTCCTTGACGCCGGTGGGAATCCCGTGCATAGGCCCCAGGTAGTTACCCTGGGCAATGGCCTGCTCCGCCTCTCGCGCGGCCTCAAGGGCCTCATTCCTGCACACAGTCACGTAGGAGTTTAGCTTGCTATCCACCCGGTCTATGCGCTCCAGGTAAGCTTCGGTAGCCTCAACGGGAGAGACCTCTCTACTCTCGATAAGCCGGGAAAGCTCGGTGGTCGAAAGGAAGGGTATATCAGCCTTATCCATGTCGCCCCCTCGTTCTCAAACATTAGCGCTCAAACGTTAGCGCCATAGTAAGCATAATGCCGTTGGATGTCAACGAGGGGGGTTCAATAGGCCCCAACCGGATGAACGTGCTATAATTCCCGGTGTTCAGTGAACGGATGACAACTTCTCCGGGCGAGGAGGTGGATGAACGTGGCCGCTGCTTTGGATGGGATCAAGGTCGTGGACCTAACGCGCACGCTTGCGGGCCCCTTCTGCACCATGATGCTTGGCGACATGGGGGCGGATGTAGTCAAGATAGAGGAGCCTTCCCACGGTGACGAGACACGTTCCTGGCCTCCCTTCTGGAACGAGGTGTCCGGCCAGTTCCTCTCCTTCAACCGCAACAAACGTAGCATCACTCTCAACCTCAAAGACAAGCGGGCAGTGGACATTTGCCTGAAGCTGGCAAGCCGGGCCGACGTGATGATTGAGAGCTTCCGCACCGGCACGGCTGACAAAATGGGTATAGGGTATCAGGATGTCAAGCAACTCAACCCCCGCATCGTCTACTGTTCCGTCTCCGGCTTTGGTAGGACGGGACCCCTGGCCGATAAGCCCGGCTACGACCTGATTATTCAAGGATACAGCGGACTCATGAGCACTACCGGAGAGCCTGACGGCCCGCCGGCCCGCACAGGCTTCTCTCTGGTGGACCTCTTTACGGGCATGATGGCCTATGGCTCCATAATGACCGCCCTTCTGAATCGGGAGAAGAGTGGCAAGGGCCAGTACGTTGAGGCATCCTTGCTGGAGGGTCAGATAGCTACTATGAGCTATCACGCCGTGGGTTATCTGGCCACCGGCCGCGACCCCGGACGGATGGGGTCGGGCCACCCAAGTCTGGTTCCCTATCAAGCTTTCCCCTCCTCCGACGGGTTCTTTATTCTTGGCTGCGGCAACGATGGCTTGTGGCAGCGTCTCTGCCCTGCCATTGGCCGCGATGACCTGACCGATGACCCCAGGTTCAAGACCAACTCTGACCGCGTCCGGCAACGCTGGGAACTGGTGTCTATCCTGAGCGACCACTTCCAGACCAGGACTACCTCAGAGTGGGTGGAGACCATCGGCAATGCAGGAGTGCCCTGTGGCCCCATAAACCGGATATCCGATGTGGTAACCGATCCTCAAGTGCTTTCGAGGGACATGATGTTATCTATTCCTCACCCCCAGGTGCCCGACCTGAAGGTGCCAGGCAGTCCTCTGAAGCTCGCCGATACGCCGCCCACCGTGAGACACTACCCTCCTTCCCTGGGCGAGCACAATGAGGAGGTGCTCACGGAGATGGGCTACGGCAAGGAGGTGGTGGTCCGGTTTAAGGATGAGGGAGTTATTTAAGCGTAAATGACCGGGCCGTGCGCCCCTACGTCCCCACACAGGCGCTCTTGACGCTGTGCTTTGGCTGAAGTAGAGTTCAACCCATTAAGGAGTCCTCGTGACATCGAAAAAACGCCTGCGATTGGTCCACACCTCCGACATTCACCTGGGTATGTACAGACATAGCGACCACGCCTCTCTTGCCTTGACTGCCGTGGTGGATACGGTCCTCCGGCTGGAAGCTGATATGCTCCTGATAGCAGGAGACCTTTTTGACCACAGCCGAGTACCTGACGAGATGCTGGAATTCTTCACCGACCAGATGAGCCGTCTGTCGTCGCCGGTAGTTCTGCTTCCCGGCAACCACGATAGCTACGACTCTACCTCGGTGTACCTCAGAGAGCATTTTCGCAGTGTGGGAGATAGCCTTCACGTCGTCTCCTCCTCTGACGGTGAGACCATACTATTCCCAGACCTGGGCATAAGTGTGTGGGGGAAGGCCATAGAACAGCATTCTCCCCAATTTCGCCCATTACGGGGTATGCCCCCTCGCCCCGAGGGCGATTGGTTCATAGCCCTGGCACACGGACACTTCCACTACGATTACGACAAGGACGAGCGCTCCTCTCCTATTTTCCCGGAGGACATCGCCTCCGCAACCTGCGACTACATAGCTCTGGGCCACTGGGACAGGTTCGTGGATGTCTCCCAGAACGGGGTGAGGGCCTGTTATTCGGGTACACCCACCTCTATGGTTGGCGGCAATTCGCTGGGGGGCGTGGCTGTCGTGGACCTGGACCCCCTGAGAGGCGTGGAGATACAACGCTTACCTCTAGGTATCGAGCAGTAACGCTGGCCCGGTCACAGGGCCTTGCCAAAGCGTATAGTTATCAGGAGGAATGTTGTGAAACGTCTAACCAAGGACAAATATATCTATACCCTGGACCCAAAGGTCGCCCCCGCCATCACTATCGCATCGGGAGAAGAGCTTATAGTGGAGACTTGGGACGCCTTCCAGGGCCTCCGGGACGCCCACGCCATAGATGAGGCGACCCTCAAGGGACCGGCAACCGGGCCTATCTACGTGGAAGGGGCCGAGCCGGGAGACGCACTGAAGGTGGATTTCATAAGCATAAAACCCATCAAAGAGGGCGTTCACGTAGTGATTCCCGGGCGGGGTTTCTTGGAGGACTTCGCCCAGCACCATGCCATTATATTGCCCATTGAGGGCGACCATCTTCTCTTTCCCGGAGGCATCAAGCTCCCTCTAAAGCCTTCACCCGGCCTGGTGGCAACCACGCCCACGTATCCCCAGAGCACTGCCAGCGACAGCGGCCCTTATGGCGGCGATATAGACATGAAAGAACTGGTGGAGGGGAGTACCATTTACATGCCCGTGTTTGTCGAGGGTGGCCTGCTGGCTATGGGTGATTGCCACGCGATAGTGGGGGACGGCGCCGTGGGGGGCACGGGAGGAGAGACCGAGGCCGAGATGCACGTCCGCGTCACTGTAGAGAAGGGGCTCAACCTGAAGGCGCCACGAGCATTGACGCCCGACTATTTTGTCACCCTATCCTTCGGTGATGACCTGGGACCGGCCATGAAACAAGCAGTGCGGGATATGGTGGACTTCCTCGTGCAGGAGAAGGGCATGAAACCTTACGATGCCTACAGCCTGCTGAGCCTTGCAGGGGATATTCGGGTCTCCCGTACCTTCCGTCCCATAAGCCCCGTGAAGATGATGCTGTCCCGGCAGGTGTTGGAACAGATCGGCTAGAGCATGAGGGTCGTCCTTTCCTTTCCGATAGTCCTGCTGATGGTCCTGCTCATAGTGACAACCTCCTGTGGCAGCAATGAAGAGGATGAGATAGTGGTCTTCGCCGCGGCCAGCCTCACCGGAGTAATGGAACGACTGGGCCTGTATTTCGCCGAAACCGATGGAATCAAGGTGAGATTCAACCACGGAGGCTCCACGGCCCTGGCACAGCAAATCATCCGCGGCGCACCCGCCGATGCCTTTGTTTTCGCAGGCCCCCAACCTATGGTCATGCTGGATGAACGGGGCCTCATTGTCCCCGATTCAACCGTTGAGATTTTGGAAAATGAGCTAGTGCTGATAGCCAAATCTCCCACTGTGGATAAGACCGAAATCTCATCTATAAAAGAGTTGGCGGATGCCGATTTCAGGGTGGCGATTGCGGACCCCGACCTTGCCCCTGCGGGCAGGTATGCCCGGGAGGCTTTGCAGAACCTGGGGCTGTGGCGGCGGCTTGAGGACAGGCTGGTCTTCGGCTTCGACGTGCGTGTCACCCTCGGCTACGTGGAGACCGGCAACGTGGATGCGGCCATTGTCTACCGGACGGATGCACAAATAGTCGAAGGTCTGGAAGTACTCGCTTCCATACCAAAAGAAAGTCACTCACCGATTGTCTACCCGGCGGGGGTTGTGGGGCGCTCCTCCCACATAGTGGCAGCTCAGCAGTTCCTGCTGTTTCTCCAGGGAGATGGGGCGAGGGAGACCTTTCAAGAGTACGGCTTCATCCCCCATAATGGGGACTAATCGCCACAGAGACACAGAAATTAGCCAATAAATTCTCCGTGTCTCCGTGGCAGACCTAAGGATGGTCTGAACAAGTCCGTTAATTCGCTCTTTTCAGATACGCCTTAACCGCAAATTGCTGACTTATTCAGAGGTTCCCTAAATACGTCGTACAGGAGAGTAACCCGGTGCTATCTTCCAGCGAGCTTCAGGTTATAGCCTTATCTTTGCAGGTGGCCGCCCTGGGGACGCTAATCGGCCTGCCCATCGCCCTGTGGATAGGTTGGGTCCTGGCCAAATCATCCATCCGGGGCAAGGCGGTGCTGGACACCCTGGTTTCCTTTCCTCTGGTGCTGCCCCCTATAGTAACCGGCTATTTTCTGCTGCTGCTCATGGGACGGGACGGCCCCATTGGGGGCATCCTCCACGACCTATTGGGAGTAGACGTGGTATTCACCTGGGTAGCGGCGGCGTTGGCAGCTGGATTGGTGTCCCTACCCCTGATGGTCAGGGCCATCGAGGTGGCTATGTCCGGCGTTGACCCGCGTCTGGAGATGGCGGCGCAGAGCCTTGGGGCCGGACCCCTGAAGACCTTCTTCAGCGTCACGGTACCCCTGGCCTATCGGGGCATCCTGGCAGCGGCGCTCCTGGCCTTTGCCCGCGGCCTGGGGGAGTTTGGGGCCACCATAGTGGTGGCGGGCAACATACCGGGCAAGACGCAGACCATGCCCCTGCTTATCTTCAACCGCATACAGTTGGGTGACGACTCATCTGCTATTCGGCTGATAGTGGCATCACTGGTGCTGGCGCTGGTGTCCCTCAGCATACACCAGCGCCTGGTCCGGCGCATCGCCACCTAGAACGATAATGAACGACAATTTCCTGGACATCAGGATACACAAGACATACCCCGGCTTCATGCTGGGCGTTAATGCCTCATTTCCGGCAGGCGTTACGGCCATCTTCGGGCCATCCGGCAGCGGCAAGACCACCATACTGAACTGTATAGCCGGACTCAACACCCCCGACCAGGGCGATATTTATCTGCACAACCGGCCCCTGTACTCATCTTCCGAGAAGGTCAACCTGCGTCCCGAACAGCGTCGTGTGGGCTATATGTTTCAGGAGAGCCTCCTTTTCCCCCACTATCGTGTCCGGGAGAATATTCTCTACGGCTTCAAGCTGACTCCGCCTGAGCGAAGAAAAATCGAGCCTGACCGGCTGGTGGGACTGCTGGAGCTGGGTCCGTTGCTGGAGCGGCGTCCATCGAACCTGTCCACCGGGGAGCGGCAGCGAGTGGCATTGGCGCGCGCCCTAGCCACCTCACCGGAGCTGCTGCTGCTGGATGAGCCTCTGAGCTCACTGGACGTAGCCCTCCGGGGTCGCATCCTGCGATACCTCAAGGACATCCACCGTGAGCTTGCGATACCCATGATATACGTCTCCCACTCCATCTCCGAGGTCCTGGCCATAGCGGACATGGCTTTGGTTGTATCCCACGGCAGACAGCTTGCCTTTGACGAGCCGCGCAAGGTGCTGCTGGAGCCATACGTCCACTCCCTGGTGGATACCGGGGGCCTGGAGAACCTGCTGGATGCGGAGATTGTGGAGCAAAGCCCCGGAAACAGTCTCACGGGAGCAAAGACAGGGGATACTCTCCTCTGGATACCCGGCTTGCCCCCGCATATTGAGACCGGAGACACTATATCCATAGCCATCAGGGCTGGGGACATCATCGTGGCAGTGGACCGGCCGGAGCGCATAAGCGCCCGGAATATACTGAAGGGCCTCATCCAGAGGATTCACAGAGTGGAAAGCAACGTGCTGCTGTACGCCGACGTCGGGACACCTCTGCTAGTGGAGATTACTCCCGAAGCCCTGGACGCGCTGGAGCTACGCGAGGGGCAGGAGGTCTACCTGGTCATCAAGTCCAGCTCTATCATGGTGCTGGACTAGCCGGCCCCATCCTTGTGCACTACTAATATCGAATAGAGGAGCCTATTTACCGGCGTGGGTACGCCCACCTGCCGCCCTATCCTTACCACGGCGCCATTAAGGGCCTCCAATTCCAGCGGCTTTCCCGACTCTAGGTCGGTTTGCATAGAGGCGTGGAGGTCTTTGGCGGTGGTCTCTATGTACTTCATAGTCGTCTCCACTACGTCCTGGTCGAGGTTGACTCCTCCGGCCCGTCCGACGGCCTCCACCTCTCTCATAACGGCGAGAATGGTCTCCCTCGCCTCGGTGTGCTGTAGAAGCCGGCTCATAGGAGCACGAGCCGCGCTGGTCACGCCCGCCAAGGCGCATATAAAGAGGAACTTGGTCCATAGCTCCTTTACCACGTCGGCGGAAAGACTGGCGGGTATCCCGGCGGTCTGGAAGACTTCCAGTATACGCTGCGCCCGGGGAGTGCGATGCCCACCGGTCTCGCCAAAGACGATACGTGCTACGTCACCCCTCTGGCTTATGACACCCGGAGATTCTATATGCGTCTCGACATAGGCGGAACCTGGCAGCACCCGCTCAGGTCCCACAGCCTGGGCAAGCTCCTTGTGGCCCTCCACGCCATTCTGCAAGGTGAGCAACGAGGTGCTCTCACCCACCAGGGGCGTCAGGGTGGGAATTGTCGCGGCGTTCTGGTAGGTCTTAACGCTGAGGAGTACCATCTCTACGGGGCCTATATGTCGAGGGTCGTCGGTAGCCTCCACGCCGACATTGAAGTCCCCCCATTGGCTCTTCACTTTTAGGCCCTGGCTACGGATGGCCTCCAAGTGAGCGCCCCTTGCTATTAGGGCTACGTCGTTGCCTGCTCTGGCCAGATGCCCCCCAAAGTACCCTCCGACTCCTCCTGCGCCCATTACCGCTATACGCATGGTGACCTCCCAGAGAATGTGCCTCAAAGATACCCTACGGTCTGCCGTAGTTCAAGGTGGGGCTTGAAGTACTCGGCTACACCATGTAAGCTCTAACCGTCCGGAAAAAGCCCCTTGTGATGATATGAAAGGAGCTAGCAACATGGCCAAGCTCACCGGGTCCCACCTGATGGTGCGGGCCCTCAAGATGGAGGGTATTCAAAAAATCTTCACCATCGTGGGGGATACTATCCTGCCCTTGGTTGACGCCGTGGAGGACGAGGGGCTACAGTTCATTGACACCCGCCACGAAGCGGCCGCCATGCACATGGCAGACGCCTGGGCCAGGGTGACTGGAGAGCCTGCGGTGGTAATGGTCACCGGAGGGCCAGGGTTCTCCAACGCTATCTCTGCACTGCCCAACATCTACACGTCCGAGAGCCCAGTCATACTCATAAGCGGCTCCAGCGAGCTTTCCGAGAAGGGGATGTACGCCTTCCAGGAGATAGACCAGGTGAGTATGGCGGCCCCGGTAACGAAAGGGGCCTGGCTGGTCCACGACCGGCGCCGCATCCCCGAATACGTCGCTACCGCCTTCCGCACTGCCCTCACCGGCAGGCCCGGCCCAGTCCACCTCACCATACCGGTGGATATTCAGGAGCAGGATGTCTCCGAAGACGAATTGCCCCAATACCAACCCGGAGAGTATAGAAACGCAGGCCGGTCCCACGGAGATCCCAGGCTGGTCCAGGAGGCCGTGGCCCTGCTGCGCCGGGCTGAGCGCCCCATAATCATCGCTGCCAACTCGGCCCGATACTCCCTGCTTCCCGAAGCGCTCCAGGAGCTTGTTGAGACCACCGGTGTTCCCGTCTTTACCGTGGAGCAGGCCAGGGGCCTGGTCTCCGATGACCATCCCCTGTGCTTCGGCTACGCCGACGGATCGCTGAACTCCGCCGCCAGGCGATTTAGAGAGGCAGACGTAGTGCTGCTCCTGGGAAAGCGTTTCGACCACCGCTACAGGTATGGGCAGCCGCCTTTCTTTGGTGCCGACGCCCGTCTTATCCAGGTGGACCCGTCCCCAACCGACATCGGAAGGAACAGGGGAGTTTCGGTGGGAATTCTGGGCGACATAGGAGCAGTGGTTGAGCAGATCACCCATGAGGCGAAAGGACAAAGCTGGCCCTCTGACCGGCTGGATTCCTGGCTCGGCCAGCTGATGGAAGATCGCAAGTCCTGGCTCGGACACCTGGAATTCCTCGCTTCTGACGACCTTCCCATGCATCCTATGAGGGTCTTCAAAGAGATAGAGAGGTTCACAGATGACGATACTATTCTTATCTTTGACGGCGGAGACTATGCTCAATGGGGCCGGTCCTACCTCAAAGCCAGGAAGACGGGACAGTGGATGCGTCTTGGCCCTCTGAGCCAGCTGGGATGCGGACTGCCCTACGCACTGGGGGCTAA
Organism: Dehalococcoidia bacterium; assembly: GCA_965219825.1. Lineage (GTDB taxonomy): Bacteria > Chloroflexota > Dehalococcoidia > Lucifugimonadales > JAGWBF01 > JAGWBG01. Next base: position 1,693,767 of record OZ244792.1, read on the forward strand.
GCTGGCCCGACCTGATGCCAGGGTGCTACTGTTTATTGGAGATGGTTCCTTCGGCTTCTACACTATGGAGTACGATACCGCCATAAGACACAACCTGCCTTTCACAGCTATAATGGGCAATGACTCGGTCTGGGGGATAGACAGGAACTTCCAGTTAGCCTACTACGGTAGAGCAGTGGGCACCGACTTGCGGTTCGTGCGCTACGACCAGGTTGTGGAGGCCCTGGGCGGCTATGGAGAATACATTGACCGTAGCGAGGAAATAGCGCCCGCCGTTGAGCGCGCCATATCCTCCAATAGACCATCCCTGGTTAACATAGGGATAAAGTCCGTGCGCAGCCCCCTGGCCGACGCGATGGTCGCAAGAAAGACCGAGTCCCGGCGGAGGTGACCCCGGAGGTTAGGACCACCTGACCGCCGGGTGGAAAAAGTATCTCTTGGCGAATACGACGGCTGCTCTGCCTATTAGACGGCCTATAGACTATAGGCGCGCCTTTTCCCCCATGGGATGAGACACAAGCCGCACCTCATAGCCGCCAAACTCCGGATGCCCCACTAGGAAGTCGGCACGCGGCCCCGAGTGCGCTGCTCTAAAATCCTCACTAGTAGTCCACTGGTGATGGGCCTCTTTCGACTCCCAGTGGGTCACCACCAGATATTCCTCGTGATCGGTCTGGGTATCCATCTTCCACAGTTCGAACCCTAGAAATCCGGGCTGGTTCTCTACGCCGCCTCGCCGTCCGAAACGCTCCTCCAAGTCCTGCCCTTGTCCCTTCTTGGTCCTGAGCCTGTTGGTAGCCACAAACATGATTCATACCTCCTAAGTTTTCGCTAAAGGTGGTTGCCAACTCCGGGCATCCGGTGTGGCCCGACGCCGGATGCTTGGTAGGGATAACATACCGGTCTTCCGGTGTGAGGGTTCTGGCTGATATAGGCGTCCACGTTAAACACATCCCGCAGCACATCCGGGCGAATCACCTCTGCGGTAGGGCCATCATAGGCGATACGTCCATTGCTAACGGCTATAAGCCGCTCGCAATACCTGCTGGCTAGGTTAAGGTCATGGAGGACCATCAAGACTGTGATTCCCCGTTCCACATTGAGCTGAGAAATGAGTTCCATAACTTCCAGTTGGTGACAGATGTCCAGAAAAGTTACCGGCTCGTCCAGAAGCATCAGCTTTGGCTCTTGGGCCAAAGCCATTGCCAGCCAGGCCCTTTGGCGCTCACCCCCCGAAAGGGACGATACCTGTCGTTGGGCCAACACCTCCAAATGGCACTCTTCTATAGCTCTATCTATCACTTCATGGTCGGCTGATCCCAGCCGCTTTAGCCAGGGGATATGGGGATACCTCCCATAACCCACAAGCTCGCGCACAGTTAGCTCTGCCGGGGAGTTGGGGGCTTGCGGAAGCACGGCCATGCGCCGGGCCACCTCGCCGGTGGACAGGTCTCGGAGCACCTTTCCGTCAAGGTACACTGTACCGTCTCGGGGTTTTAGCATACGGCTCAGTACCTTTAACAGGGTAGATTTGCCGGACCCATTGGGACCTATGATGCCCACCATCTCCCTGTCCCTAATTGTGATGTCAACGCCGGTGAGCGCAATCCACTTGTCATAGCCTGCAACCAGCTTGTTCGCTTGTACTTTCACTCAAGTCCCCCTTCTCATAAAGCTCTGCCACCAATGAACCTGGTTCGATAAAGGAGGAACACGAAGAATGGCCCACCCAGGAGGGCGGTGATGATGCCTACCGGTATCTCAGTAGGGGCCATGACCATCCGAGCCCCTAAGTCGGCCCAAATCATCAGCGCTGCTCCGCCGGCGGCCGACGCGGGGATAAGGTAACTATGGTTGTGTCCCCCCAGAAGGCGCATGATGTGGGGCACCATCAGCCCAATGAACCCCACCAGCCCCGCCACACTCACCGCCGACGCCGCCAGTACCGCTGCCAGAGCCATTGCCAAGAATCTTGTCCTCTCTATTCGAACGCCCAGACCCTGGGCGGTTTGATCGCCTAGCTGGAGCACGTTGAGCTGCCGCACCAGAAGGAGCGCTATAACGAGACCTACTACGCTGTAGGGCCAGATCAGGTCTAGGTGGTTCCAACTGCGGCCCACCAAGTTGCCTGCCAACCAAAGGATGACCGGCTGTACTCGGTCGCTGAAAATGACCATCAGGGAGGTGGTGAAAGCTCCAATCATGGAGGTGATAGCCACCCCGGCCAGTATCATTCGCACCGGTGACGTACCCAGACCGGGCTGCCAGGAGAGGAGATAAACGAAGACGGAAGCGCCCATGGCCCCTCCAAAGGCTGCCAACGGTAAGAAGGTCGGCATCCCTGAGAACAAGACCATGACCGCCGTGGCGGCCAATCCCGCCCCGGCAGTGACTCCAACTATAGTGGGGGCCGCCAGGGGATTCCGCATGACGCCCTGAAGCAGCACTCCCGATACCGCCAGGTTCATCCCCACCAGACCGGCCACCAGGACTCGCGGAACCCTGAGGTTCCACACAATCTGGTGGGATACCCTGTCTGAGGTATCGAAAAGCCCGGTGAACACCTGTGTAGGACTCAGGGACACCGCTCCAATGGCTATCGAGACTGCTAAACCCACCAGCACCAGGGACAAGGCAGCGGTGATAACACCGACCTGCCTAAGTCCCCGTCCGGAGACTCTAGGGAGTCTTATGCTAGATTTTTCTGCCCCTTCTAACGTTCTCTCCATTTCTACCTACTTAGCCTCGGGATACAGGATGGAGCGCAACTCCTCTAGGGCCAAGATGACTCGGGGGCCTGGGTATCTGATGAAAAGCCACTCCGACAACTCATGTACCCTGCCTTCCTCCACTGCCTTTAGACCGCCCCACGCCGGGTCGTCAAAGTGGGAGGCAAAGTACTCTTCCCGGGCTTCCGATGGGCTTCCGTGCCGCACAACCAGAATTACGTCCGGGTTCCTCTCCACCACCTTCTCCATACTGAAAGGGGTGTACTTGGGGTTGGGTTCGCCGGTGCGACTGCTCACGTAAGTGGGATCGTCCTCGTTAACCAATCGTCCCCCCAGAAGGCCGACCATATCGCCCAGGTAAGAGTTAGCCGTCAACCCCAGGAAGGACTGGCTGGTGCCGAAAATGGCAAAGACGCTGGGACCTGTTTGGGGCAGTCCCTCCCTGAGGGACTCGATCCTTCCTTCTAGGTCCTGAATCGCCGCTTCCGCCTTTTGCTCGCACCCTACCAGACTTCCGTAGGTGCGAATCTTCTCCATTATGCCGTCTACGCTGGCTACGTCGTGGACCAAGACCGGGACGTCCAGGGTCTCCTCTATGGAGGGTATGAATTGACTGTAAGTGGGGGAGGATATAATCAGGTCCGGCTGGGCTACGGCCAGTTGCTCCAGATTGGGTCCCGCGGAGTGGGATACGCCGAACGACGGGATGTCGTGGGCCTCCAGTGGGTATATATATTCGGGTGGGATGTCGGGCCGCGCTATGGGTCTGTACCCGCAGGCCATGGTCAGTTCCACCATGAATGCGCTTGTAACGGCCAATCTCTGGGGACGATAGGGGATTTCCACCTCTCTGCCCAGATCATCTATAACCGTCACTGTAGAAGGTGTGGGGGTTGATGTAGGGGTTGGTGTAGGGCTGTGGGTAGGAACCGAAGTTAGCGTGCTCGTGGGGGTGGCTCTGGGAGTAGGCACGGATGTTGGACTTGGGGGAACTCTGACAGCAGGAACCGAGGTTGCCGTTGGACGGGCAGTGGACGTATCCTCTCCACAGGCGGTTAGAGCCAGGGTCGCTATCGCAGCCAGTGCGACTATGACGTACCGGACGAGTTGCATGTCGCTTACTCCTTTATGTATGTGAATATATGTGGCTGTTTAGTGCAAGGATACAATATTAGTTATTGCAACATGATAATATAGGCTAGTTGAGACTAATTTTAAATAAGTTGTAACACATATTATATTATTTAGTATATACACTGTCAATGGGTATGTTTATGTTTATGGCCCTTTCGGAGTCGCCGATGTCAAACCTGCAACCTCTCAGGAAATAGCGCCCGCCGTTGAGCGCGCCATATCCTCCAATAGACCATCCCTGGTTAACATAGGGATAAAGTCCGTGCGCAGCCCCCTGGCCGACGCAATGGTTGCAAGAAAGACCGAGTCCCGGCAGAGATGAGGGTTGGCTCACCCGAAAGCTATTTGTAATTAGATACGACATATCACGTAATATCTCTTGACAATAGGAGATATTGACGGCACAATGGGTACCAGCTCCATATACGGTGGGGGAGTCCCCGCTTTTCGACTTGAGTTGCAAGGCGGGCTATCCATACCGGGATCAATTTGATTGGGAGGTGGGACCATGCTGAAAACAGGACACTCGGTAACCCGACCGGGTAGAAGATTGGGGGACGAGCCGGTGAACATCACCGTGCCGGAAGAGTTGGAAACGGCCCCCGGGATTGTGCAAAACCCACAGGAAGTGGACTTCTATAGTAGAGAGTACCCCCTGGAGAGCCAGGCCGTCGAGTATACCGCGGACCGGGAGTGGGCATGGACTGTCTACACAGAAGAGGACTGGGAAGACCGGCGAATCAACGACGCAATGTCAAGGCCCATTGTCCAGGCTGCCCACAACACCGGTGACATAGAGCCAAATGTGGAGCCGGAGTTCGGCAAGGATGTTACTGAGTTGATCAGGAGCAAGGCCAGAGAGATGGGATTTGGTGAAGTCGGATTCACCAGATACGACAGGCGCTACGTCTATAAGTTCAAGAGGGACTGGTCCAAGTTCCCCAACGCCATCTGCCTGGCCTACGAGCAGGACTTCGAGCCCACCCAGTCGGCGCCCAGCAGGGAAGCTGAGGGGCCTCACTACGCTATCTATAGAATCATGGGTGCGCTGGCCCTTGACCTCGCCGACTACATCCGGAGCATGGGGTATCGTGCCCAGGTACACAACCCCCTCTCCAACAGCGCCGTGATGATACCCATGTTCGTCGAGGCGGGGCTAGGCCAACTGGGCGCTAACGGCCAGCTACTTTCACCCCACTTCGGCTCCCGTGCCAGGCTTATGATGATCACCACCGACGCCGAGGTGACCTATGACAAGCCTGTGGACTATGGCATCCACGCCTTCTGCAACATCTGTCAGGTGTGCGTGAACCGGTGTCCCGCCCGTGCCCTGATGAGGGACAAGGTCTGGTGGAGAGGCGCCGAAAAGCACAAGCTGATTTACCGTCGCTGCCGCCCGGTGATGACCCGCTACGAAGGTTGCGCCGTTTGCATGAAGACATGCCCAATACAGAGGTATGGCATGGAGAGTGTAATGGGTCACTATGCCGCTACGGGGCAGGTGCTGGGCAAGGGTACTCACCTGCTGGAAGGATACAACTTGCGCGGCATGGGCTATTTCGGACCCGGAGAGTTGCCCAGGTTTGATAGCGAGTTCTTCCACGTTCCCCACGGCAAGGCCGAGGACGTGATTTTTGAAGACCTCAAAGACAAAATAAAGACTGGGGACATCCCCGAGGGACCCGAGGGTGACAAGATGCTACGGGACTTTGTGGAGGAAGTCCACAAGTTCGTTATCGTAAATCCTTCCGAGATGGTCAGCCTTCCGAGCGGGACCGAGGTAGAAGAAGCGTAGCATTCCCGTCCTGTGGCCCACACACAAGGGTCTGAGCAAGACCCAGCCACACAGTGCTAGTTAGCAAGAAGGGCCGGCAACCCCACTAAAACGGGGTTGCCGGCCCTGAGTTTTGTGTGATCAGGCAACTAGCGCCAAATCTCCCGTAGAAGGCCGGCGTGAAGCTCACCTTGAATGCCCCGCTCTTCCTGAGTCGTAGACCTTCTTTCCGACTCAATCCGTGCTTATGACGGCGCGGCGGTGGGTCCCTTCTCCGATTTTTGTCTCCCCGTCGTAAGCATCCACTCTGAAGGTGAGCCTGTTCCTTTCTACCTCTGTAAGCTCGGCATGGGCGATTATCCTGGCCCCCAGGGATGCAGGGGCCAGGTGACGCACGTTTACCTCGTAGCCCACCGAGGTCCGGTTGGGTTCCAGGAGGTGGTTGATGGCCTCTATGGACGCCTGCTCCATGAGCATGATCATAGATGGGGTACTGAACTTGTCCACGTGAGGCGCAACATTGTGCTCACATACGATAGTCTCTCTCCGGCCTTTCAGCCCCGGAGCTATCCTTTCACTGACCATGCTCGTCTCCTTTAGTCCGGCCCAGGTTTCGACAACACCTGAAGTTGGGCAGAGATGTTACCCGCCAATTTTACTCCCACATAGGCCCCACTTCCACTACATTCTGTGGACCTTCAGAGTCTTTTGATTATTCAATGACGAAAGTGTGAGGGTCTGACTATTAGAAAGCCCTTGAAGAGCGGGGCATTTTGAGATATGATGCTGGCCGGAAGGTGGTGATATGCGCGGATGGGACTTGCTTTCTATCTTGGATTTGGACCCACAGCAAATACAGAGCATCGTTCACAGGGCTCAGCAGATGAGCGGGGAACCGGCGTGGCCGGTGCTGGTCGGTAAGACTGTAGCCCTCCTTTTCGAGAAACCCTCTCTTCGTACCAAGGCCAGCTTCCACGTGGCCGTGCAACAGCTTGGAGGATACTCATTCTACATGGGCCCCGGGGAGGTCGAGATGGGAGCACGAGAGCCCATCTCTGACGTGGCCCGTGTTCTGTCCCGGTACGTGGACTGTATAGTCGCCAGGGTAAATTCTCATTCCAGCTTGGAAGAGTTGGCGGAATACGCCTCCGTGCCCGTTATAAACGCCCTCTCTGACTGGGAACACCCTTGCCAGATTCTTGCCGACCTCCAGACCATACACGAGCGCAAAGGCACCCTGGAGGGAATCAAAGTCACCTACATAGGGGATGGAAACAACGTAGCCAGGAGTCTATGTCTAGGGATAGCCTCTGTCGGCGCAAATTTTGCCATCGCCTCGCCATCGGGCTATTGTCTGGACGAGGAGACCCTTGAGCAAGCGCGGCATCGGGCATCGGCATGGAACGCCAACGTGACCGCCCTCGTGGACCCCCGTGAGGCTCTATCAGACGCTGACGTCGTTTACACGGACGCATGGGCCAGTATGGGACAGGAGGCTGAAGCCGAGGTGCGCCGCAGGGATTTCCAGGGTTACACCGTAGACCCTGACCTCCTATCTCACGCACGGTGGGATGCCATATTTATGCACGACATGCCCGCCCACTATGGCGAGGAGGTGCCACCTGGTATGCTTGACCATCCCCAGTCGGTTGCCTTTGACCAGGCCGAGAACCGCCTCCATGCGCAGAAAGCCTTGCTGGAGTATATAATGATTAGAGATAGATAATTCACAAGCTGAAGAATCGGGAGAACCGCGCGAGGTAATGGTTACAACATGACTGTTCCACTTGTAGCTATAGTTGGACGGCCCAACGTGGGCAAGTCCACCCTATTCAATCGCCTCATGGAACGCAGGGATGCTATTGTCAGTGACGTGCCAGGCACTACCAGGGACCGCCTTCTGGGGGATGCATCATGGGATGGATACCGGTTCACCCTGGTGGACACCGGCGGCCTTGAGCCTTCACCACAGGACCCTCTTATAGAGAAAGTTAAGGCCCAGGTGGAGACGGCGGTCTCCGAGGCCGACCTGATTATCTTTCTCCTTGACGTGGCATACGGCCTGACCCCTATGGACACGGAGATTGCGAATTGGCTCCGCCGTACACGGAAGCCCCTGGTGGTCGCAGTAAACAAGGTGGACAACGAGAAGCGGGAGATCTCCGCAGCAGAGTTTTACCAGCTGGGACTGGAAGACCCATTGTACATAAGCGCTTATCACAACCTTGGTATTTACGACCTCATGGACAAGGTTGTATCACTTCTGCCCAGTCCCGATGATGAAGAGGATGAGGCAACTGAAGGGGTCATAAGGCTGGCCATCATCGGCAGGACTAACGTGGGCAAATCCATGCTCATGAACGCCATCTTGGGCCAGGAACGGGCCATTGTGAGCGACATTCCGGGTACTACGAGGGATGCCCTGGACACTTACTTCACCTACGACGACCAGCCGGGGGTGCTGGTAGACACGGCGGGAATCCGGCGACCGGGCAAGGTGGAGAGAGGTATTGAGTATTACAGTGTCCTCAGGACTGCAAGGGCCGTGCAGAGGTGCGACATAGCCTTATTGGTGATGGACGGCAGCGAGCTTGCCACCGCTCAAGATGCCCACATATCCGGCAATGCGTGGGACGGATATAGGGGTATGATTGTGGTAGTAAATAAGTGGGACCTAATCCCCAAGGTGGATGGCTCGGAGCAGGAGCTGGCCATCCAAACCGTAAGAGAACGGCTCCATTTTATGCCCTATGCGCCCATATCCTTCACCTCGGCCCTCCTGGAAGAGGGCATCGAGGAGTTGATGACCCTGGCCATAAGTATTTACCATGAGAGGTTAAAGCACATACCACCGGGGCGGCTGCGCTATGCCCTCCTTGATGCCCTGGCAAACCAGATGCCCCCTGCCAGGAAAGGGCGCCGACTGAGGATTAGAGAGGTGCGACAGGTTAGCGTGAACCCGCCAACCTTTGTCTTTGCCGTCAACGACCCAAGGCTGGTCCATTTTTCCTACGAGCGCTATCTGGAGAACCGCCTGAGGTTAACCTTTGGGTTCACCCATACCCATCTGAGGCTGGTGTTCAGGGAAAGGATATAGCCGGATGACCAAGATTTTCCTGGCTCTCCTTCTGCCTCCTTTATTTGCCGTATATCTTGCGGTAGTGGTTCTTGCACTGGACACGGACGAAGCCTACACTCAATACCTTCTTATCATTCCAACATCCTACTTCCTGGGCTCCATACCCTGGGGTTTCCTTATAACTCTGGCAGTAAAGGGCGTGGACATACGGCAATATGGGAGTGGAAGAATTGGGACCTCCAATGTACTGAGGACTACAGGAGGCCCTTTCGCAGTGCTGGCGCTGGCCCTTGATTTGAGTAAGGGTCTTATGGCGGTGGTCCTGGCAAGGGTCGTCGTAGACACCCCCACCGCCGAGGTAGCCGCCGGCCTTGCGGCCCTGGCAGGACACAACTGGTCGGTTTTCCTGGGATTCCGCGGAGGCAGAGGCATAGTCACCGGAGTGGGCGGGCTTTTGATTATGGAACCTATAGCTGCCGGTATCGCCATGGCTACCTTCACGCCAATCACTCTATTTACCAGGTATCTCTCCCTGGGCTCTATAATATCGGTAGTTGTCGCCTTCCTCGCCCACCTGGCAATAACGTTGTTGGACCATGCCCCTACAGCATACCTCTTTTACACCGGAATCGGTGGCGCCATCATAATCTGTCAGCACAGGGACAACCTCCGACGCCTCATCCAGGGAACGGAGCGCAGGCTTGGACAACGTGCCGACCGGATTGGTGAAGCTCCCAGTCCCGGTATGGGCGGAGGATAGCCAGGTTGGAGAAAGTCGCCGTAATAGGGACCACCACCTGGGGCACCACCCTTGGCATAATCATTGCACGTAAAAATATTCAGGTGACGATGCTGGCTCGCACGCCGGAGGAGTCCGGAGAGCTTGATTCCCAAAAACAGAACTCACGCTTCCTACCCGGCGTGGAGTTCCCCGAGTCTTTGAAGGTTTCCCACGACCCCAAAGAGGCCCTGTACGGGGCGGGGATGGTTATCCTCGCCGTACCTTCCAGGAGCTTTCGGGATAACGTGAGGCATCTCCAAGGGATCATAGATAGCCGGACTATTGCCCTCAGCGCTTCCAAGGGACTGGAGATGGAAACCGGGAAACGCATGAGCCAGGTTCTGGCGGAGGAGCTTCCCCCTGGGCACGGCTCAAGGATTTGCGTCCTGTCGGGCCCGAACCTGGCAATGGAGATAGCTGAGGGAAAGCCGGCATCCACCGTAGTAGCATCACAGCAGCCCAGCGTCGCCGCGGAGGTCCAGGAAGTCATGATGTCTTCCTCTTTTCGCGTGTATACCAACGACGACATCATAGGTGTGGAGATGGGCGGGGCTTTGAAGAATGTCATCACACTGGGGGCCGGGATATGCGACGGCCTCGGGTATGGGGATAATGGCAAAGCCGCTTTCATAACCCGTGGCCTGGCGGAAATAACCCGGCTTGGGGTTGCCGCCGGCGCCAGTCCCATTACATTTGCGGGTCTGACAGGTCTGGGGGACCTGGTGGCCACGTGTGCCAGCTCGTTGAGCCGCAACCATTTTGTGGGCCAGCAATTGGCCGATGGCAGGTCTCTGGACGATATACTATCCTCCATGAAGAACGTGGCAGAAGGTGTGTACACCACCGTGGCCGCCCTCAAGATGGCCGAGAGACTCGACGTGGAGATTCCCATCGCCAGGGCCACCCACCAGGTGCTATTTGAAGGGCTCGCACCCAGGCAGGCGGTAGCGGAGCTTATGGGAAGGCCGCCAAGGGCCGAATGGGAAGGCATCAGCTAGGATAAGCCCTGGTACGAGGCGCGGGCATCTTCGGCACCTCTTTATAGTCACAATAGTCACCGGCTTGGGGAATGCGCTAGCTTCCAAGCTCCCCCATCTCATATAGCACCATCGCTACAGTTGCGATGGCTGCCGTCTCCGACCGCAGGATACGCCGTCCCAGGCTCGCGGAGAATATCCCGCAGGAGCGGGCATATTCTACCTCACACTCCTCAAATCCGCCCTCCGGACCGATGAAGATGTTGACCTGTTGAGACTCCATATTTTTTAATGCCGAGCGCAGGTCGGTAGCTGCTTCCATCTCCCAGGGAATTATGGAGACGGCGGAGGAGCCTTTTATCGCCTCACAAGCGTCTTTGAAGGATATTGCCGGCTCTACCTGCGGAAGCAAGCACCTCCCCGACTGCTCTGCTGCCTCAGCGACAATTTTGTCCCAGCGGGGGTAACGGGTGGTGCTATGCCGGTCGTACCGTTCCTGAAGTATGGACCTCTGACAGATAAGGGGTACGAAGGTGGTTACGCCGATCTCGGTGCCCTTCTGAAGCACCCACTGGAAGCTCTTCCCCTTAAGCATCCCCTGATAAAGGGTTACGCGTACCGAAGGCTCACCCTGACCATTGGCAACAGACAGCACATCCCCTTCTACCACGTCCCTGTTGAATCCGGTGAGGGATACCCTGTACTCCGAGCCGGAGTTGTCAAGCAAGATTATCTCATCCCCGGGAGACATACGGAGGACACGAACCACCTGCCGGGCCACGTCGCCTTCCAGCCTGGCGGTTTCCCCGGTTATCCATGCAGGCGGCACGAAGAATCTGTGCATTTACTCTCCTTTAGAGAGCAACAGGGTTACCCAGTCCTCTATGTTGTAGGTCTCAAGGTTGGAGAAACCCAGGTCTGTCAGTGTTTCCTCAACTTCACTTTGTTGAGTCTGAATAAACCCGGATGCTATGAACATCCCGCCGGGCTTGAGGGATTGCCACAGATAGGGGGCTTCTTCGCGAATTACCCTTGCGCTGATATTGGCCATTGCCAGATCGAAGCGCTCGTCCGGGGCCAACCGGTGAGGCAAAGTGCCCCTTGCAAGTCGAACAACCTTCACAAGGCCGCTGGCCCTGAAATTCTTTCTGGCAGTCGTGACGGCGGTCGGATCTACATCCAGAGTCAGAATAGAAGCAGCGCCCAGCCTAGCTGCGGCGATGGCCAGTATGCCTGAGCCGGTGCCCAGGTCCAGCACGTCCATTTCCGGCTGCACAAGTCCCTCCAGGGCTTCGAGACACATCCTTGTGGTAGGATGATAGCCGGTTCCAAAGGCCATACCGGGGTCTAACTCGATTACGACCTCATCCTGCTCTGCCCGGTAGTCAATCCAGGAAGGCTTTATCACCAGCCTGTTTCCAATCTTCAGGAGGGTGAAGTGGGACTTCCACGCGCTCTCCCAGTCGGCCTCCTCCAGCGTCTTTACCTCCAACTCCCCCATCGGTTGAAGGACCCTAACGAGATTTACGCCCACCTCAATCCGGGCCATTCGTTGCCTGGAAGTATTGGTCAAGTATGTCCTAAGGAGTACCAAATCATTCCCTAAGCGTTCCGCGGAGAGGCCATGACCGTACCTGCTAAACAGGTAGGAGACAGGCTCCACGTACTCCTGGGGCACCCGGATGCTGATCTCTTGCCAAATCATGGTTCCCTCGTATAAAAACCCCGGCCCTCTCGCTGACACGGGTCAGGATAAGGGGGTCGGGGAAAGTCCCTGGGTCTGCCGGGTCCTTGCGTTCAAGTAGACTAGCCGAAGGCATCCTTGATTTTGTCGAACAGGCCCTTCTCCCTGGCATTGGAGTCGCTGGGTTTTTCCATGATCTTGGACAATTCCTCAAGGAGTTTGCGTTGGTGAGAGTCCAGGGTTGTAGGCACTTGCAGCTTTATGGGGATCACCAAATCACCCCGGCGATGCTCATTATGGAGTTGGGGCACACCCTTCCCCTTGATGCGGAATACCGCTCCCGGCTGTGTCCCCGGAGGAATTCTGAGGGTCTCGGCGTTGCCATCCAAGGTAGGCACTTCCAACTCGTCCCCCAGGGTTACCTGCACAAGGTTCAGAGGCACTTCATAGACAAGGTCAGTACCTTCGCGGCGGAATAGCGGGTGCTGCTTGACGGAGATTCGCACGTACATGTTGCCCGAGGGGCCGCCGTTCGACCCTGCGTCACCTTCGCCGGATAGCCGCATTTGCATCCCGCCCTCTATTCCTGCGGGAATCTTGACCGCAATCTTGCGCTGCTCACGCTCCGTACCGGCGCCGTGGCAAGTGTCACATGGTGTAGCTATATTTGAGCCTTTGCCTTTGCAGGTGGGGCAGGCCGTTATCTGGGTAAACTGGCCGAAGACACTCCGCTGAGCACGACGCACCTGACCGACTCCTCGGCAGGTCGTACAAGCGACCGGACTCGTCCCGGGTTTGCTGCCGGACCCGCGGCACTCGTGGCATCTCTCGACTCGATTCACTCCCACTTCGCGCTCGGTGCCAAAGACTGCTTCCTCAAAGGGGATGGTTACCTCATACTGGATGTCGGCTCCCCTCTGGGCTGTGCGCTGCTGGGCCCTACCACCCAAGTCACCGAAGAACGAGTCAAATATATCCCCAAATCCTCCGAATACGTCGAAGCCCTCAAAATCTCTGGAGGATCCACCGCCGTTGCCGGCATCCACCCCGGCAGGGCCGAAGCGGTCGTACCGAGACCGCTTCTCGGTGTCTATTAGCACTTGGTAAGCCTCATTCACTTCCTTGAACTTTTCCTCAGCATCGGGGTTCTTGTTCCTGTCCGGGTGGTAGTCCATAGCCTTCTTCCTGAAAGCCTTCCTTACCCCCTCTTCTGAGGCATCTCTTGAGACCCCTAGAACTTCGTAGTAATCCTTCTTAGGCATTAAATTTCCCCTGCCACAGCTTTCCGCTCCAATGTATTATAAACCACCGACCGTACCACGGCGTTTCCGGCATTACAGCTTACCGTGGACGCTCATTATCAGCTCGCTCATAAAGGAAGACAGGAACCGCACCCCACCAATCGCACTGGCGTACTCCATGCGAGTAGGCCCAATCACGCTGATGGTCCCTGACGCTTCCTGGGGAATGCCGTACTGACTCATGATTACGCTGAAGGGCCTCAGCGCTTCTTTCGGGTTCTCCTCGCCGATGAACACCCCCATGCTTCCCTCATCCGGGGCCTCCGACAGGATGCTTCGGAGCAGCACCCTTTCTTCAAGGATTTCCACTATTTCCTTGGCCCTTCGTGTCTCGGCGAACTCCGGCTGATTCAGGAGCAAACGCAGCCCATCCACGTAATGCTCCAGCGCAGACTCGGTTTCCATACCTTCCAAGGCGGAGATGGTTCCGTCTCGCACCATTCCCTCCAGGGGCGTAAGCTCAAGCTGCTTCGCTTTAACCTCAGAATATGTAAGGCCCTCCAGGGCGTCGTTGAGCTTGTTCGCCACCTCGGTAAGCTCGCCCTGGGTAGTGGGTCCATCCAGGGGCAGCAGATGCTGCCTCAGCCTGGCCTCTTGCAGAACAATTATGAGCAGGGCCAGGAATTCCTGTATGTAGACCAGCTGGATATTCTTCAGCCTCGCGGAATTGGCGCGGGGGAAAGTCACAATCACCATATTGTCCGCCATACGGGAAAGGACCGTCGCTGCCAGCTGTACCCATACTTCCGGGTCCCTTTGCGCCTGGCCGAACCGGTGCCGTATATGTCGTTGCATTCCCATCGGCGGTTCCAACGCATCTTCCAGGGACTCCACGTAAAATCTATAGCCCTTGTCGGAAGGCACTCCCCCGGCGGAGATATGAGGGCGGATGATGTACCCCTCTTCCTCAAGCTCCGCCATCTCGTTCCTTATGGTGGCCGGGCTCACCTTCGTCGGGGAACGGCGAGCTATATCTTCCGAGGCCACCGGCGCAACGGAGCTGATGTACTCGTTTACCAAGATTCTGAGGATCGTACCTGTTCTTGGCTTTAGCATCTTGCCACCAGCCTAATATTTTGCACTCTGTGCCGGGAGTGCTTGAAGCCCTATCCGATAGCCACCCGCCCTTCGGCGTGAGGCACAGGCTGCGCCTCTTGGGGTACGATATGACGGGTTGGCGGATAGGCTCCGGGTATGACCTGCAGAGAATCTACCCCGAAGCCACGCCCATGTCAAGCGTTGACTTGGCGTCTGCATAATATTATACTCTCCCATGTCCTCATCTCATAGTCAAAATTAGGAATAAACTCAAGATTGTTTGCAGTAGTCCCCTCAATCCGGCACACCGTCAACCTACTTTGGAGGTAAATCTGTGGAAATAATCTGGCTGGGACACTCTTGCTTCCGGCTCCGTTCCAACGACCTCGCGGTTATCACCGACCCGTTCCCGGACTCCATCGGCCTCCGGATGGGAGGCACCCAGAGTTTTATAGTGACCGTAAGCCACCGGCATGACAACCATAGCCACTGGCAGGGAGTGGGAGGCGACCCCAAGGTCCTAAGAGGTCCCGGGGAATACGAGCTTTCGGGGATTTACGTCACCGGCATTATGACTCCCAAGAGCGCCGACGACCCCGAGGACAAGAGAAATACCGCCTATCTTATTGAGATGGAGAACCTCAGATTGTGTCATCTGGGGGATGTAAGCAAAGCCCTGTCTGCAAGGCAAGTCGAGGACCTCACGCCGGTGGACATCCTCTTTGTGCCGTCCGGCGGTGTCTGTACCGTTGAGATTCCCCAGGCAATCGCGCTGGTTCAAAGCCTTAAGCCAAAGGTGGTTATACCCATGCACTACGGCCTGCCCGGCCTTCAGGTGGAACTGGGGGGCCTTGACGTGCTGCTAAAAGAGATGGGGCTGCGTGAAGTGCAGCCCCAAACTCGTTTCAACATATCGGCATCCGGCTTACCCCAGGAGACGCAAGTGGTGGTCCTGGAACCCCAGGGGGCACGCCGCTAGAAGACCCTGCGACGGCGTACCAGGAACAATGCCGTCCCACCAACCAGAAGAGCGCCTATCCCTGCAAAAACCACCACACGGCTCAGGGTTTGCACCGCCGGGTCCCCCGGTGAAGGTGGTATAGCCGTGGCAGTAGCCGGGGGCGGGAGCGCGGTCGCGGTCGCCGGTATAGGCGTTGGAATCGGGTCGGCGAATGACAGGTCGAGGGTACGAGCCACATTGATATCAGGAACGTATGAGTCCGTCTGTTGGGCTTTGATTCGTCCGGATTCCGGTTCCACTATCCAGAAGGTAACTTCTTGCCTGAGAAGTGACTCGGGCGCTCTTACTGTTAACCCTATATACCTGCCGTTTTCTAGAGTTAGCACAGGCTCGCTCTCCCAACTCTCGCATCCCCCAACGCAAGCCACCAACGAAATGCCTTCGGGAGCCGGCTGCTCCTGTATGAGCACATTGCCAAGATATACTATGGGGAACGGGGGTATTTCTTGCTTTGGCACCGCTCCCAGAATGAGGACAGCTATTATAAGAGACGATGCTACTGCGGCTACCGCAGATACCCTACGACGCATTTCAACAACCTCCTTGCCATTTAGCTGACCAAGAATAATGTACCGCAATAGTATACGCTAAACGCTCCCAGGTCTTAAAGAGGATTAGCGCTTAACTCTTTTGACTTTTGACCGATGAAGGCCGCCCACCGGTTCCCGTACCTTGAACGTCCTACCATATTCCCGGGGCATGACTGGTATCGCTAATAAAACGAAGTGGCCCTACTTGGCGAGTAGGGCCACTCCTTTCTGTGGCTATTCCACCAGGGGTGTTTGCTTACCGTTTAATCCCAGGAGTTATATTGCCATCCTCTGTGAACAGGACCCAGTAGCCCCTACCTATCTGAGCGGCGTCATCGAGGGTGGTTACATCGTCGTCCGGCGCATCATCTTCTTGAGCTGGTGTTATTCCGATCCACTGCCCCCTGTCGAAGGTGAAAGCCTTGGACCAGTTGTCCTTCCCGAAGTAGGAGTTGACGTCGAACTCGGTTCCCTCCTGTATATCCGATGTCGAATCGGTGTCCGTCCCGGCGGCCGCTATAGGCGCAAGGCTGATAACGGGCACCAGGCTCCACTCGCCAGCCTTTACAGGTATTGTAGGCGGAATCCGCTGGGCCTGAAGTGGCGGCGTCTGTATTTCCACTGATCTTGTCGCAGATGCCTTGACCCAGTAAGCGTGCTTCGCATCTATGAACTCCAAGTCTCCCACAAACTCACCCGTCATCTGGTCGCGTATAGCTATCAGCCAGGGTAGGTCACTCTCACCGGCAAAGGGGCGTGTGAATACCAGGGTTATCTCTTCGACATCGCCGAACACGTCCTGAATACCCGGGCTCTTGGGCTCACGCGGTACAGATACCAGGTTCATGCCCGGTGTCAGGGTCAGGTTGAAGGGTGTAGGAGCCACCACCGTAAAGGTCAGGACGGCATCATCCTCCAGAGTGTGACCCATCTCGTCCATGCCGTTATAGGTCAGGGTATGCTCGCCTACTCCGATATCGGAGATTGCTATACTGAAACTCCGGTTGTCCCTTGTGCTGGACAGTGCCAGCACATCTTGCTCATTGTCCTCACCCGCGTTCAGCACAGCCTTGCTAAGGGTAACGTCTGTATGGCTGTCCCCAGGGTACTCAGCCTCACTTGTCCAATCAATCTCAATGACGAACGGTTCAGCCTCAGATTTCTCCTCCTCCTCTGCCGGGTCTGTGGCTTCAGCAGGGGGCAACATTTTGTCTATCTCGAAGGTAATGGCTCCGGTGGAGGCCGGGTCCGTGGAACCGGCCACCGATGCGTTACCTGCGACATCGTCTGCTTTAACCACCAGGGCATAGCGTCCAGCACCGAACCCGGTAACACTAAAGCTCCATTCCCGTTGGTCCCGCACGATACTGCTAGAAGTAGAAATATCAGAAGGCCCTCCTCCCGTGCACATCAGGGTGGAGTCTGCCTCTTCCGCGCACGTGGTGAACGTCCGCTGGGGTAGGCTGCCTGTAATAGGTTCGTCAGATTCCACTAACAAGTCAATGTCACCATCGGTGTAGGCCTCCACGACAGTTACTTCCAGCCTCGGCGCGATGCCGTCTTCAGCAGACTCTAAGACTGAGGCCTCAGAGTCATCAACGTCGACTGCGTTGCCGCCAACATCCTCGACTTCTCCCACAACTTCGATCTTCGGAGTCGCGTCAGGGGCTAGTTCAGGCACCGTCAGGAACACGCTATCCGCCATATCGGAGAAGTGATCAACGTCTGTAGGCGCTACGCCATCTACCCGGAAATCGCTGGCCTGTAGGCTTGATTCCTTCATATCCCGGTCAAACTCTACCCTGATACTGGTGCGCATGTCCGAGCCGGGGAGGCCGTCACGAGAGCCACGCAGACGCTCGTCTACGTCCTCCGTATCGGGATCGTCGGCATCGGCGTCCCAGTTGTCACCGGAGAAGGCATTAGACAGAGCGGGTGGGTAGGTGTTTACATTCAGCGTCAGCACTTCGGTTTCTGCTATGGTATCTGTGATTAAACCCTCGTTGCCCGCTTTGTCCTTTACTTCGACATTCCACTGTATCTCAACATCTATAGCCGTTTCGTCCGTTTTTGCATCGTCTATCTCGTCTATATTGTTGATGTTGTACCCGACTGTGTACACGCCAGACCCTTCGAAGGTCTCTTGTACACTGATATCGCCAGATACGTCACTCTCGGCAACCTCAACCCCATCGACCCAAATCATCACTGTAACTTCCGAGGAGTCCACGCCTGCAATGTTGTCGACTACCTCAGTGGTAAGGACAGTATCAAGGTTGTTAGTGCTTGCATTATTAGCCGGCATTGTATTACTGAAGCTGGGCGGCTCTGATTCCACCTTGACCCGCGCCGTAATTGTTCGCCTCGGTGACCGGTCACCATAAGTTACGGTGACTGAACCTCCGTCAATTACCGCCAAGCCTGGTCTCTCCTCATCTCTAATCTCAGAGGGCTGGAGATTGGTGCCCATACCCATATTGGGCTCGTTGTTGGCGCCATTGAATACTACTACCGTGGCCTCAAATATCCCGGTGTTAGCCCCAGTCTCCAGTAGCCGCAGGGGCATGTTTTCCCCTCTGGCTCCCTTGACCTTTACCAGGTCTTCAAGGCCCAGATACGTGACGTTTATGTCTATGGTCTCACCAATAGCAAGGTCATCACCTTTGTAGACCAATGTTATCTCGTTGCTATGAGGGAACCCGTCACGCTCACCATCGGCTATCTTGCCAATGTCTCCGATGCCGGCATCACCTAATCCCGGCGTGTCGGAGTCTGACCGGCCGTCTATACTGATGGTAATATCTTCTCCATTTACAACGCCGTCGCCGTTGGTGTCCTGAAGGGGCAGATTATCTTGGTTGAGGGTCAAGGTGACTGGGTCACCGGCGGACAACGTACCATCAGCCACCGTATGGGTCACGGTCTCGGAAATGGTTCCCGTAGCCCGAGTGAGCTCCCGGCCTGAAGTAGCATACCGGACGCCGAAGGACACGGGGCTAGCGATTCTGTCGAAAATGCTGAAATAAACCCGTCCGCGATCCGGGTCGAAGATGCTATCCACTGCTACGCTGACTCCATCCGGGATGTTAACTAATTGTATGTCATTTCTATCTATTACGCCATCATCGTTCCGGTCGGCGATGGCCGTAAAAGTCTCATTGGTGGCTTCGTCAGGAATAGGTCTCAACGTTATCAGATCCCGGCCTGGTCCCTGAGCACTGATAGTTACCGTCCCTTGGTCAAAGTCCTCTGTCTCGCCGTCCGGCCCTTCACCCACAAAGAGAACTCTGTTCATGTTGGTGTCGGTGACCGTGATCGTGATAGTACGGTCACCGATATCAATCGCATTGTCAGGCGATACCACCTCGGGGTCCACCGTCACCACGCCTCTTACGGGATCATTATGTGTCGCGCCTGCGGGCAGCACCATTAATATCAAGGTCAGCGCCAATGCGGAAAGGGCGACTAGTCCCAAAGAAAACCAGGTCTTATTCCTTTTCATTGTTTGCCCCCTTTTTGGAGTGTACTTTCTGAGTGAGAATGCCGGCTCGCCTTGAGCTTGGCTGAAGGGCGGCGAGGCCTGGGGACCACCGAGGGGTCTGCCTGGAAGGTGCCATAAGAGGAATAGTGCATAGAAGACCATCTCCTAGAATTGATTGCTCAATAAGTAATACCATCATCAGGTTTTCGTTGTCAAGGCGTTGGATGTGGCTTTTTCCCCCCAAAGTAGACCGCCGCTCTCATCACGCCCCAAGCCGCCAAGCGCCGGTGGGTTGCCGCGCGCTACGCAGCGCAAGCTTGCACATTCCCACTGGCAAGCTAGTCGGGAATATACAAGGAATTACCCCGCTTGTCAAGTGGTAAAACCTGCTTCAAAGTACCCAGTTTGAACGTGGGGGCCGTGCGGGTGGCACGAACCCCCGCGAACCGCCCGCCGGGGCGGTATTCTAACCTCAAACGGAGAAGGCGGGACAGCGTTGCGCTATCCCGCCTTTACTTGGGATACTCGCCTGGAGTGCGCCATTTATGGCGGACTCCAAGAACTATACTGAATCCAGGATATATCACCAATATGTCTTTATCAAGCGCCATTGTCCTTTTTCAATTTCAAACTGAGGCACTACCGGCCTGCGTTCCTAATAGTCGTCTCTCAGTCAGGCGTAGCAGTGGCGCTGCCCCGTAAAGGGGACGGGGGGTTCCCTTGATACTGCTCATCAAAAGGCTTTATACTGAAGCTAGATTGGAGCTAGCGGGAGTTAGTTAGAATGAAAAGTGGGGCAGGCTCGTAATTGGCGGAACAGGTTCGTGTGTGCCGGGTGTGCGGTCAGGTCAACCCTGTTGATGACAAAACAAGGTGCAATAAATGCTGGGCATCGCTCGCCGGGGCCAGTAGGGTCACACAGACGGAGGGGGAAAGGCACACACGGCGTCTGCAATTCGCTTTTCTGCGTAATCGAATCTTTCGGAGCGTATTTCTTCTGAGCGCCGCCGTGGGGTTCACGGTCTGGGGGGTTCTGGTCTTTTTCGAGCTTGGGCCCAACCCACCGGACCCGACCACCGGCGTAAGCGCCAGCGTCGGCCCCCAGACGTGGGCGCAGGCGCGGCGCACGCCCCAGAACAGCGGCTATACCCCCGACCCGGCGCCAATTCCTCAGAGATTGAAATGGACTTATTCAGGCTTAGACCCCATCGTCGCATCTCCCGCCGTCGTGGGTAATCGTATCTACTTCACCACGGACAACGGACATGCCGTCGCCCTGGACCTCGATACGGGCCAGCAAGTGTGGGAGTATGCCAGCCAATTTCCATCAAGCTCAACTCCTGCCATAGCGGACGACCTGGTGATATTCAGCGTGCGGCCCAGTCGTGTGATAGCCCTGGACAGGGAGAGCGGAGGCCTGCGTTGGCAAAGCGAGAATTTCAGGACTTCCTTCCTGGCGTCGCCCATTGTGGTAGATGGCACAGTGTATATTGGCGCAGAGAATAACAGGGTGTACGCCCTGGATGCGGCCACCGGGCGGAAGCGGTGGGACTTCGACACCCGAGATTGGGTGATCGCGCCCGTGGCCTATGCCGATAATATGCTGGCAGTGGCTTCGTTGGACGGCGTGGTACATCTACTGGATACGGAGACGGGGCGCAAACGTTTCGTTTTCGCTGCGGGCTCTACCATCACGGGGAGTCCCGTGATTCACGGGGACCAGGTCTACTTCGGCACCCACCGGGGCATAGTATGGGCGCTGGACCGGCGGGGAATTACGTACCCGTTCGAGAGGGCTGTGTGGCGCTGGAAGATACAGCTGTATGTGTGGGATATAATAATAGATGAGCCACCCCTACAGAAGGGAACCGTTTGGGGCACTTACATAGGCGGCAAGATACTGGAGAGTCCGGCCATCGCCCACGAGAGGGTCTACGTTGCCAACAGTGAGGGGAAGGTGGCCGCCCTTGACATAGAGACAGGCTTGGTCCGGTGGAGCGTCGTGCTGGATGAAAAAATCACCGCCGCCCCCGTGGTGGCCGGGGGGACGGTGGTGATTGGCACGGAGAACGGGGTAGTCCACGGCATAGATGCCCATACGGGAGAGTTGGCATGGGACTTCGGGATAGATGGCAAAATCACTGACAGCCCCATAGTTGCCGGGGGTGTCATATACGTGGCCTCTGACAACGGCAAGCTCTACGCGGTCGCCGGGGCTGGCCCGTAAGCCGGGGCGACGGGGCCTACCATCTCTCTGCCCAAAACTTTCATAGGCCAATTGCCCTCGTGCGTAGAGCTTTGTACAGAAATCCTATCCGGGGCCACTCGCCACGTCGCTTTAGGTAGGTTTCGGACAACAAAGGTATCATCCGTCCAATTTATGGTCGTTTTGAGACAGTCGATCAATGGGGACACGAGTAATCAGAGGCAGGGTATCGTAGATGAGATTGGATTGAGATCGTATAAGGTGATAAAGTCGTACTCCACAAATGAATACTTGCCGAGTTGGACTTCAAGCGCAACCTTGTTCTTAATTCCATCCGTAGTGAATGTCACCACTGTTGGCGCAAGCCTTGTTGCATCATCGCAGATTGACAGTTGTCCATGGGGTGTCCCACTCAACTGATCTTCGTGCTCGAAGGTGACTCGGAGCCTACGCTCTGGCGTGTTCCATTGATAGGGCTGTTGGTACAGAAATCCTTCTAGCATGTGTGAGTTAATCAGTTTGGGTGCATACAGAAGCCGTCCTAGCATGGTCTTTTCTCTGCTTTCCTTAACGCGATATGCCTCGGCGTCGATTGAGGCTATTGCCTTAATCACCTCTTGAAGCTCCTGGGAATGCCTTTGCCGGATTAATTCTTGACCGCCAGCAAAGGAATAGTGCGCGCCAATCTGCATTTTCTTTGCCCACATTAGGGTGTGTCAGTTTCGCTGAGACGCCAAGCACCGCGACAATGGCTTTAAGCTCCACATCTGACACTTGTCGAAACTTTCCTTCGATCTTGGCAACCCCGGCACGGTCAATCTTGATGCCTTGGAGTTGTAGACGAGCAGCCAACTCAGCTTGGGTAAGTTTGGCTACCAATCGAGCCCTGCGTATGTGGGAGCCAACAACGTTCATGACTTTCACCATGCCGACCCTGGGTGTTCCGCTACGGGAACACTATGCGGTAATGCACGGACGCAGAGGAGCCAGTGCTGATATTGTCGAGGAGTATGTGGAAATAGGGCGACAACGTGTCGGGCAAGCTCAATCTGGGCTACTTAGGACTAGGCCAATGAATATGCCCGTCTATACTCCTCCCGCCAATGCCCAAATCACCCAACGTCCATGGGACGTGGACGTTGGCAGTGATTCAGCCAAGAAAGTGAGAGTGGAATACCGGTCATCGGACAAGATGCACCCACGCCTATTTGATGGCCGAGCACCTCAGTAGGCGATTGGCTGGACAAAGCGCCACATCCATCCAGTCAAATTCCAGTAACAAGCATGGCGGCCCACGTCACAAAGGAATTAGCCGGGGGCTACGTCCCACACCTTGTGCTGCTCAGGGTCGAAGTGTAGGAGAGATGTCCCCTGGGTGCCCTTTCCCATCAGGAAAATCTCCCAGCCCTGCTCGTCGTGGGCCTGCTGGCGATGTATGTCCCTGGGGTACGGCAGCCAGTAGAGGGCCTCTCCCGGCTCCAAGTCTCGTTTGACATGAAGCTTTAGCTCAGCGTGTCCAGACCTGGAGACGTCGTCCACCCGCTCCCACCCTTCGTAGTGAATACGGCCCTTGTAGGGGCATATAACCCCCCAGGTATTGTGGTTGTGGACCGTGGTCGGGTGCTCATGGGCGAACCTGGCAATAGCCAGAATCAGAGTATCATCCAGGTCTGAATGCAGGTCGCAGACCTCGAGGGCCTCTCTACCGGGAGGTATTATCCTTATCGGCCCCTGTTCAAGCAGATCATTGCGGGAGCTTAGTACCTGCATCCGTTGGGCTATCTCGCTCAACCCCGCATCGGTAGAGCCCTTCTCCTTCAAGATGGCTTTGACGTCATCAATGAACCGGCTGACTGTGTATTCGGTCTCGCTGCTCATATCTTCCTCCCCTTAGCACGGTGGCTCCTACATCCGTATTACACCCACATAGTCGAATGGCCCCTCAGTCCTCTAACCTACCACGTCAGGACGATTTTCCCGAAGTTGTCGCGGTTTATCATGGCGTGATGGGCCTCCTGCACCCGCTCAAAGGGGAAGACCCGGTGTATCACGGGCTTAATCTGCCCTGTCTCAACGAACTTCAGCACCTCGTGCAGGTAGCTGTTGCTACCCATGAAAGATGAGGTGAGCCACAGCCTGCGGGTACGCAGCGTGGTCAGGTCAAGGTTCCAATCTCCGCCGGAAGTGTTGCCGCAGTTCACCACGCGGCCGCCCGGCGCCATCGCATCCAGGGTCTTCTGAAGGGTGTCGCCCCCAACGCTATCAATGGCGGCGTCCGCACCCCGTCCATCGCACAGGCGGACCACTTCCTGGGGCCAGCCGGGTAGGGTATAGTCCACGGCCCATTCGGCGCCTAGTGCAAGGCCCTTCCCCCGCTTGACCTCGGTGCTTGCGGTGGTGATGACTCGGGCACCAAAGAGCCGGGCTATCTGAATGGCGGCGATGCCAACTCCACTGCCCGCCGCGTTGACCAGTACCCACTCACCGGGCCGGACCCGGGCCTTCTCCACCAAGACCCGCCAAGCGGTGATGAACACGAGGGGGAGCGATGCGCCGTCCTCGAAGCTGATGTTGTCGGGGAGCGGTGTCAGGTAGACGTCCGGAATACGCATGAGCTCCGAGTAGCCGCCGTCGAGGCCCACACCCAGAAGCTTGTACTGGGTGCAATCGGAGTGCATACCCATCCGGCATCGCTGGCATTGCCGGCAACTTGTGCCCGGAGATACCAGGACGCGGTCTCCGGGGGAGAACCCAACAGCGCCGGGGCCAAGGCTCTCCACCACACCGGCCACGTCAGCGCCCATGATTCTCGGCCCACCAAAGCGCCGTTCAGCAGGGTTCTTGGTGGCCCATACGTCCAGGTGGTTCATGGCGCAGGCTTTCACCCGGACTAGCACCTCCCCCGGGCCGGGCTGTGGATCGGGGACCTCCTGTATATGCAGGGCCTCTACTCCTCCAGTCTCATAGACGATGGCACGCATGTTGTCCTCCTTACTTATTTATCTCACTTTACTTATTTATCTCACTTTTTACCTACCCGGCCTACTTTTGTCAAGATAGCTTCGCTCTTCGGAGTAGCTGTCGCTTGACAAAGGGGAGGCTTTGTTCACAGAATGGGCTGCTGATCCGTCCCTTTAATCGGACAAAAGCAGACAACGGCAGACAAAAGCGGGTAATGGACTTGCAGCAGAGAGCCAAGGGCCGGGGTAGACTGCCCCGGCTCCAGACACTGGATTCCTGGGCAAAGTATAGAAACTACCGGTTCCTATGGACTGCCAACTTTTGCGCTAACAGCGCCCAATGGCTCCAACTGCTAACGGTGGGATGGCTGGTGCATCACCTGACGGAAGGGTCGTCGTCCTCGCCCTTCCAGGTGATAACGGTAGGTGGCCTGGCTACACTTCCGGTATTGTTTGTTGGCCCCTGGGCCGGGGTGCTGGGCGACAGAGTGGACCGGCGGAAGCTACTTATGGCGACTCATGCCATTCTGGCTACCGTCGCCGCCGTATTTGCTCTGCTGGAGGTGACGGACCGAA
Organism: Dehalococcoidia bacterium; assembly: GCA_965219825.1. GTDB lineage: Bacteria > Chloroflexota > Dehalococcoidia > Lucifugimonadales > JAGWBF01 > JAGWBG01. The sequence continues at coordinate 1,719,038 of OZ244792.1, forward strand.
TCCAGGAATCATGGCACGTCTACGTCTACGTCCTGGTCAGTGGGACATTTCGCACCATTGCAATGCCTATGCAACAGTCCCTGATAGCCAACACAGTGCCACGGGAGGCCCTGGTCAACGCCTACGCGACCAACGTGCTGACCATTCCCGGCACCCGCATCATAGGCCCCTTCGTCGGAGGGATTCTCATTGCCACTCTGGGATTTGCCTGGAACTTCGCAATGGAGGCAGCCTTTTATATGACCGCAGTAGTGGTGCTGATATGGGTGCGGACTCCCTACAGGCAGACAGCTACGGCAGGGCAGCAATCGCCACTGTCCGATTTGAAGGATGGGATACGGTATGTCTGGAGGAGCGAGAGAGTCATCCTCAACCTCGTGATACTGGGTCTCGTCCCCAATGTCCTCCTGCATCCGGTGTGGTTCCTTATACCCATATTTACCTCCGACGTGCTGCACAGGGGAGCCGACTTCGGCGGGTATCTTGTAGCCACGACGGGTCTGGGTGGGTTCCTTTCTGCCCTGACCATAGCCTCCATCGGATTTATCTTCAGGAAGGGTATGGTGTGCCTTACGGCTGCAGCGGTAAGCGCCATCTGCGCCATCCTCTTTGCCCAATCCGAATGGCTTATCCTGTCTTTCATCGTACTTGGGTTGATGGCCTTTTCTCAGGGAACTTTCCGTACCACCAACGGCACCCTGATACAGCTTCTGGCCCCCGATGCCCTGCGGGGCCGAATTACCAGCCTCCAAAACTACAGCCAGGGTTTCGTCCCGTTTTCCAGCTTGCTTATCGGACTCTTCGCCTGGCACACCCACTCGGCTCCCCTGGCAGCTACGGTGGTAGGAGTAGTGGGAGTGGCCCTATCCGTTCTGTTCTTCATTACCTATCATAAGGTACGCCAGCTTGAGTAGGCGAAGAGCCCACTTTTTCGTTGTTGAGGTCAAGCAATGACCTGCCGGAGACTATCAAAGTCTTTTACTGATGAGTGAATGAATATCTAAACCAGTCCATCCCGTCATTCCCGTTTTCACGGGAATCCACCACGCCTCACGCTTCCGCCGCGGCGGAGGGTTGGATTCGTTTCTTGGGAACGAATGAGGAACGAATCAGTTTCCGGCTGTGTGGACATGTGACGCTCCCTGTATTTGCTCTCTATTGTAGAACGTACGTTTCAGAGTTGTCAATCGTCAGTTGGGGGTTTTCAGGGTCTTTTTCATAGTAATGACAAGGGGGGGGGGTACGCAAAGATCTCCTTTCGCGGGAGTGACGATATGGTTTAGTAACTCATTCACGCCTCAGTAATTGTCACCCTGAGTCCGCCTGCGGCGGGCGAAGGGTCTAAAATCCTCGTCCTACGTGCCGTTTTGCTGCCTGAGCATTTTTGATTCTTCGTCGCAAGCTCCTTAGAAAGACGGAGGGTGGGGTTTCATGTCCACCCAACATCGAGAATTAAAAAAACCCTGGGAAACTATACAACGAAGTCCGGGGACTTACTCGTAGGGTTGGAGTTTGATCTCGTGCAATGCCGGTATGACCTCTTTCCCTATCAGCTCTATGGAACGCATGACATCCTTATGAGGCATCCGCCCGTCATTGCCAAATATGAGTAGGTAGCCCGGGCTGAGCTTGTCCATAATGCCCGTAAGCTTCCTGATGACGGTCTGTGGGCTTCCTATTATAAGGGCATTAAGCTCCTGCTAGTCCTCATAGCTCAGGTCTCTTGAGCGTCCCCCGGACCCACCGGCTCCCGGTAGACTGGACATTGTTTTCACTGCCTCACGGGATTGATACCCGGGCGGGTCGTTATGCTCCACAGGACCCTTCATCCGGTGTTTATCAATCCACATGAAGTGGCGTCCAATCTCCTGGGCCTTCTCATCCGTATCGGCCACCAGCACCTTGACCAGATAGCCATAGTGCTCCGGCCCGGCCTTGAATCCGGCCTCCCTGGCTGTATCTATGTACACTTGCCGCAACGTCACGCAGTGGTCCAGCAGGGACCCAAGGTTCATATAAGGGTGCCGGTGCCGGGCAGCCCAAACCGCACTCTCCGGGCTGGAAAACCCCGGATACCAGATGGGAGGATGAGGTTTTTGCATGGGAATCACCCAAGGATTCACCGCTCTGTAATGATAGTACTTTCCCTCGTGTCTGAATGGGCCCGGGGTGGTCCAACACTTGATGATGAGGTCATGAGCTTCCTCGAACCTCTCACGGTTCTCGGTAGGGTCAATCCCACCATGTAGACTTTCTACGGCGGTCCCCCTCACAAAGCCTGAAATCACCCTACCCCCGGAGTAGCAGTCCAGCATGGCGATTTCTTCCGCTATCTTTATCGGGTCGGCAATCGGGATAACGTTCCCCAAAATGGCTATCTTGGCTTTGAGGGTAATCTTACATATAACGGCGGCATCCAGGTTTACGGAAGGCTTCATGCACCAAAAGGAAGCGTGGTGCTCATTGCTCATGATTCCGTCGAAGTTTACTTCATCGGCAAGAGAATATTGCTCATGGTACTGGTTGTACAGCGCGTGGGCCTTCTGGGGATCAAAGTAGGAGTTGGGAAATTCCAGGCGTCCGGAATCGTGCTTCTCAAGGTCCGCGTCCGTGATATGATGGATGTAAGGTTGCTCAGAGAACCAATAGACTTCTACCTGATCCATCATTCATTCCCTTCCCGAAGTACGCGCTGCCTCCTCGAGGATGGCTTCTCTCGATGGCTCCACCCTCACTGCGTTGCCCACTCTCAGAGCGCCCCCATTAAGGACCATCGTCACGATGCCCCGCCGCCCGTCAAGCGCGGTCCGAAGGCCGGGGCGTATCTCATCCATGCGCGAGCAAGGCTCGCAGGGGCCGGTGGCCTCCAGGGTCACTTCATCGCCTATGAAGAACACCTGTCCGGCTGTCACCGATGAAAGGTCCAGTCCCTCGACGGTGATGTTCTCCTTAATCGCTCCTGGGGCCAGGTCCAAGGCGGCTAAGGTCTCCACGTCCATCACCAGCACCTGGCGGGCACTTCCCTGCCTGGCATGTCTGTCCCCCTCCAGGCCCAGGTCTGAAATCGCCACAGCCTCCTGTACCGGAGTCATCGGCTCACGGTGCTCCTCACACAAGTACAGTGCAACAACTTTTCCTTGCTCCATTATATATCTCCTCGTGTTGGTGAACCAAAGTTCTAGGCTACCCCATTATAGAGCCAAGGTGATAGAATTGTCACGCCTATATCTCGTGTCGTAGGGAGGCCCGTTATGGCATATCAGTACCTGAAAGTGACGAGGGTTGAGGGAGTCCTGCTAATGATCATGCACGACCCCGATACCCGCAATGCCCTGGGGCAGGAGATGTCCCAGGAGATATTCGAGGAGCTTGACCGGTTTGAGAGCACGCCGGAAGACAGGGTGCTGCTCATCACAGGTACGGAGCCATCCTTCTGCTCCGGAGCCAACGTGAGGCGGTTCAACCGGGACATCCGGGAGCGTGAGGAGGGAGCCGATGCAGAAACTCATGGCAATGATCCTTTGCCGTGGGGGAGAATGGAGGCCCGCCTCGGGAGCCGGGAGAAGCGAGACAGGTCCCTGGCCCCTCAGGTCGTCCTGAGGATTCAAGAGCTTCAGAAACCCTCCATAGCGGCGGTCAACGGGTATGCGATGGGCGTCGGAATGGGAATATCCCTCGCCTGCGATATACGTATCGCCTCTGAGAAGGCGGTCTTTTCCGAGGCCTTCGTGAGGATGGGGCTGGTACCCGGGGACGGTAGCAGCTGGCAGCTACCCAGGCTCATCGGCCTGAGCAACACCTTTCTCTTGCAGTACACAGGAGATAGGGTTGATGGCAATGAGGCTTACCGCATGGGAATCGTCAGTAAGGTCGTGCCCCATGAGGAGCTTATGACTGCCACTATGGAGTTGGCAACGCGGCTGGCCCAGGGCGCCACCCGGTCCATGTCGCTGATAAAGTACCTGGCTCACAAGTCCCAGGAGACCGGTTTCCGGGAAAGCCTGGAGATAGCCCACACGGCCCAGGAGCTAGCGAGACAGACGGAAGACCACAAGGAAGCAGTCCAGGCTTTTCTGGAGAAGCGAAACCCGGAATTCAAGGGAAGATGAGATGTAAAGACCCCTCACCTCCAGCCTCTTCCCAGTGGGGGATGGGTGGCCAAGGGCCGAGGTGAGGGGTTGATTCCCCATTTTATTGCGATTGGCGTATCGCAAATCCGCCTTGCTATAATAGCGTGGCGGATAGTATCATAACAGGAAGGCATCGCCCTGGCAGCTCCGCACCAAGCCAACAAGGGGCACCAGCCCGGAGGATGACATGCTTTACAGTACATACAGGTATTCCCAATGGGATGGCACCCAGAACGTCTTTGACATGGATGCAGAGGAGCTTATGGACCATCTTTCCAATGAGCTTCTCGATCATGGCGACATGTTGAAAGCTCTGAGAGACCTCATGCGCCGGGGTATGCAAGACCGCCAGGGGCAACAGATGCCGGGCCTGAATGACCTCATGGAGCAGCTAAAGAACCAGCGTCGCCAGCAGCTTCAGCAGTTCAATATGGACTCGGTGATAGATGATATCAGTGAGCGGCTGGGTGAAATACTCAAGACGGAGCGAGAAGGCATTCAGAGGCGACTGGATGAGGCTCGTCACCAAACAGAGGATGCCGAGGGGCCTGAGCGGGTCCAGATGGAGTCGCTCAGCGAGCTTCTGGAGCAGCGCGCTCAACGCAACCTGGATAAGCTGGACAACATGCCGGAGAGCACCGGTGGCGCCATCAAAGAGTTGATGGAGTACGACTTCATGGACCCCGAGGCCCAGCGTATGTTCCAGGAGCTTCTGGATATGCTCAGGAGCCAGATGGCACAAAACCTCTCCCAGGACATGATGCAAAACCTCCAGAACATGACCCCTGACGATATGGCGGCTTTAAGGGAGATGCTGAATCAGCTGAACCGGATGCTCCAGGACAAAGCTATGGGACGGGAGCCTGACTTTGATAGCTTCATGCAGCAGTTCGGGCCAATGTTTGGCCCCAACCCCCCTCAGAGCCTGGAAGAGCTAATGGAGTATCTCATGGACCAGATGGCCCAGATGCAGTCGTTGATGGAGAGCATGTCCCCTGAAGCACGCCGGCAGCTGGAGGATGCCCTTAGCTCGGTGCTGGACCCGGAGACCCAGAGGGAGCTAGCTCAGCTTGCCTCACTCATGGAGCAGCTTATGCCCATGGATGAGATGCGCCGCCAGTACCCCTTCCTTGGCGATGATAGCCTCACCCTGGACCAAGCCATGCAGCTCATGGGCAACCTCCAAGACATGGATGAGTTGGAGAGGGCGCTCCAGGAGGCCATGCGCACCGGCAAGCTGGACGATATAGACCCCGACCAGCTTTCGGAGCTTCTGGGCGAGGATGCCCGCCGCACCTGGGAGCAGCTACAGCACCTTCTGGAAGTCCTTAAAGAAGGTGGCTACATAAAGGACACCGACAATCCGGAGCTTACTCCCAGGGCCATCAGGAGAATCGGACAGAAGGCGCTCAAAGAGGTCTTTATGAACCTGAAGAAAGACCGGATGGGCAATCACGAGTTGATTACTCGCGGTACAGCAGGGGATACCATTACTGATACCAAGCTCTACGAGTTCGGCGACCCCTTCCAGCTTGACCTCCACGCTACTGTGAAGAATGCCATCGTCCGGACAGGGCCGAAGGTTCCGGTGAGCCTCACTCCCGATGACTTCGAGATTTTTCGTAGCGAGCACATGACCCAGGCATCTACGGTAGTCCTCCTGGACCAGAGCAGGTCTATGGGCCTCTTCGGTAGCTACCAGGCGGCAAAGAAGGTAGCTATGGCCCTTTTTGCCCTCATCAACGGCCAGTTTCCCAGGGACAGCCTGTACGTTATCGGTTTCTCCGACTACGCCAGAGAGATAAAGGAGGATGACCTGCCCAAGACCAACTGGAACGCCTGGGTGTCGGGCACCAACATACACCATGCCCTCATGCTCTCCCGTAAGCTGCTGTCCAGAGACAAGGGCGGCACCCGCCAGATTATCCTCATCACCGATGGCGAACCTACTGCCCACCTGGAGGGAGACCGGTCATTCTTTGCCTATCCTCCTAGCTACAAGACCATAATGGAGACCCTTAAAGAGGTCAGACGCTGTACCCAGGAGGGCATCCGCATCAACACCTTCATGCTGGAGAACAACTACCAGCTGATGAACTTCGTTGACAAGATTACCCGCATCAACCGGGGAAGGGCCTTCTACAGTAGCCCCGACAGGCTGGGCGAATACGTATTGGTGGACTACGTCTCCAACCGGAAAAAGCGGGTTGCGTCCTAGCGAAGACCTCCGGCCTAGAGTCTTACCCCACAGCGCCCCCAACTCCGGTCGGTTGGGGGGTTCTGCATTTAAGAGAGGAGGACTGACTCCCTTTGGGTGTCATCTGGCTCACCCTAATAGCCTTCACGACCCTTGTGATATTCGCCCTGATAACGGGCATAGCCATTTTCCTGTTCACCAGGTTCCGGGCGGGGATGACCGTCCATATATCTCTCCGCTACCTGCTGCGCCTATATATGTACATAGTGATCATAGCCGGTCTTCTCCTGTTCACCCAGGGCCTTTCGGAGCTTCTCAAGGCAGGGTTGGCGGGCGCTCTGGACAATGACTTCAGCTATAGGCCCGCTTACATACCCACCACCCCCGAGGAAGACCAGCTACACAGGCAGCACCCTCTGGAAATTAAGCAGCAACAGCAGATCCTCACCCCGGAGGAGCAGGAGGAGCTTGACCGGCACAGGACCTTCCGAAATGAAAGATTAGCGGAACTGCGGGAGGAAAGACGGGTGGAAGGGCTGGACCGCGCCCTGAGGGAGGGCATTATAGCGGGCGTGAGCTTTACCATAATAGGGGCAATTATCTGGATTTTGCACGTGCTGGGCAGAAGATGGCTGGAAACCCCAGAAGAGCGGGCAGAGCTTATAAACCACGTTTACCTGATTATTGTGGTAGTGACCTTCGGAGCCATAACCATTGTGAACTTGCCCCAGGCAATCTCCGAAGGCGTGATCTACTATCTGCCGGTGGTCCCCTCGGGCGAATTCCATCGCTTAACCCCCTTAACCCCGCCCGGAGGGAAGCTAGCCCTATCAATCGTGGCGCTGCCCATATGGATAGTCTACCTCATGGGCACCATCCGCGCTGTGAGGCGTGGGGCTTGACAGCGTGCATCGCCGGAGCCTCCATTTACACTCCGTGTCAAGGCTCTTATACTCTGCTGGAACAACGTGCAGCATATGACCACACGACTACTCTTTCACTGCAATCAAGACATCGGAGTCCGTGAAGAGACGCTAATTTCTGCCTGAGAGTCTTGCTCGATGACGCCTGTTGCACCCTGGTATCCTACAGTGTTATCTGGTATTCTGTGTGTAGACTATCCTTTTAGCTATTAAGGTGAATGGGCATGAAAGAAGTAATACAAGAGGCGGTGAAGCTCCTTGAAGAGAGTCAACCCTGTGTGCTGGCCACGGTTGTGAGGACGAAAGGCTCTACCCCTCAGAAACCCGGGGCCAAGCTGCTTGTTCGGAAGGATGGCAGCGGTGTGGGCACCCTTGGTGGTGGGTGCGTGGAAGGCGACATCTGGTATGCCGCCAAGGAGATACTGCGTCGAGAGGGTGGCCCCGAGTTTCGTGACTATCTGCTCAACGAGGACATCGCCGCAAGGGATGGCCTGGTATGTGGTGGCACCATGTACTTCTTTATCGAGCCACTTTGGGACCCGCAGGAGTTCCTACCCTTCGGTGAGGAGATGATGGGCGCCTATGAGAGCGGCAACCCGGTGAGCGTGGCCACGTTGGTAAGGACCGACTCTGGCCGGGGAAATTTGGGAGCCAAGATGTTGCTGCGGGAGGACGGCTCTACCTACGGCTCTCTGGGAGACCCGGAGCTGGACGACCTCGCCCTGGATACATCTCGCCAGGTGGCCGATCTGGGAACCAACGAGCACGTCCTGACCCACGATGGGGTCGAGCTCTTTGTGGAAGGTTTCACCACCCCGCCTACTCTGGTGCTGATGGGAGGCGGCCACGTATCCAAGGCCACCTATACCCTCGCCCAAATACTGGGGTTTCGTATCTACGTGGTAGACGACAGGCCCCAGTTCGCCAACAAGGAGCGCTTCCCCGGGGCCACGGACACCATAGTAGTCCCCGACTATGCCAATGGACTGGACCAGGTCCCCATAAACGCCAATACCTTCATCGTAATAGCCACCCGCGGCCACTGGTTTGATGACCTTGCCCTGGAGGCGGCTGTCCGTACCCCCGCCAAGTACGTGGGACTGCTGGGAAGCAGACGTAAGACTATCCTCATATACCAGCGTCTGGTGCATCTGGGCATACCCCCGGAGCGGTTGAAGGACGTCCATGCCCCCATCGGACTGGACATAGGCGCTCTCACACCCGAAGAGTTGGCTGTGAGTATCATGTCGGAAATCACCATGTTCCGGCATGGCAACTCCGGTGGCCCCATGAGAATGGATGAAAAGTATTTCAACCGGGCAATAAACAAGGTAATGCCCACTGAAGCCGCATCGGTCTAGGGAGAGCAATGGCAACTATGGCTGCCCTTCTCCTGGCTGCGGGAGAGTCCACCCGAATGGGGGAGAGCAAGGCCCTCCTCCCATGGCATGGCAGACCTCTCATTGAGCATCAGGTATCCGCCCTCGCGTCGGCGGGTGTATCGCGGACCATCGTAGTCCTGGGACACCGGCCGGAAAGGTTGAAGCCCCTACTCAGGGACCGTCCAGGGACCCAATGCGTCTACAACCCCAACTACAGACAGGGCAAGACCACGTCTATAAAGGCCGGTCTACACGCCTTGAAAACCCCGGAAACCCCTTCAATCCCTCTTGCTACGAGCGGACAAGGCGAGGTTGGACGTGCCCTCCAGGAGGAGGCGTTGCTTATCATGCACGTAGACCAGCCCCGCTCTGCCGAAACCATACACCGGGTAATGGAGCTACACCGCCGGGCCAACTCCTCAGAGAGTACCTGCCTAATTACGATACCCACCTACAAAGGTAGAGGCGGGCACCCGGTAATTCTATCCACGTCCCTGATGGCCGAACTTATGGATATATCAGAGGACACCTTGGGGATCAAGGCTGTGGTCCGCAGACATGAGGAAGAGACGCAACGGGTGGAAATAGACTCCCCGGAGATACTCCTCGACCTGAACACTCCCCAGGACTATCAAAAGGCCCTGGAGATGTCGTCCACCTATACGTTGACAAAGGAGCAAAGGCTGTTAGAATGATGGCATGGATAACATAAATCTGCTTGGTAGGTGTGAAAGGAGAGAGGTAACATGCCAGAATACGATATGATTATTCGGAATGGCACAATAGTGGATGGGACCGGTGGGCTACCCGCCTACAGAGGGGATGTTGCCATCAAGAACGGGAAAGTCGCCATGATTAGTGGCGTAATCAAGGCTTCCGCCAAAGAGGAGCTGGATGCCACCGGGTGCATAGTGGCGCCCGGGGCAGTTGATTTGCATAACCATTACGACCTCCAACTCAATTGGGAACCCTACGCCACCATGTCAGGCTGGCACGGCGTGACCACCGTTGCCATAGGCCAATGTGGATTCGGGTTCGCACCCTGCAAGCCCGAAGATAGAGAGTACGCCATGCGTCTTCTGACCAGGATAGAGGCCATTCCTCTCAGGACAATGGAGTTGGGTCTGCGCTGGGACTGGGAGACTTTCCCCCAGTGGATGGACAGCATGGCCAGAAACCCGTTGGGTGTCAACGTGGGCGCGCTTGTGCCCTTCAATCCCCTGCGATTGTACGTGGTGGGACCCGAAGAATCGAGAGACAGGGTCAATGCAACTGAGAAGGAAACAAAGCAGATGCAGGCCATAGTCCACGAGGCGATGGAGGCGGGGGCCTTCGGCTGGTCTTCGATGAAGACTCTGCTCAATCGCCCTGATGATGGACGCTTCATACCCAGCCAGGTAGCCTCCAACGAGGAGTATTTGGCTCTGGCGGAGGTCTTGTCTGAGTTTGGGGTAGGCAGCATAGGCTGGACAAGGGGCGCGGCCGAGCGGCCACTTCCGCCCGGTGAGCCGGACCTGCTCGGAGGCTCCGATATGATAGGCGCCGGCGGACTGGCATTCGACCCGGTAGAGGGCGATGCTCCTGGCCGAGGCCGTGAGGATTTCCTGATACAGATGTGCCTGGCCAGTGGGCGGCCCCTCCAGTGGGGAGCGGTCAGTCAGAGCGATGCGGCACCGGGGCGCTACAAGGAGCAATTGGCTTTCCTTGAGCGGGCCCATGCCGAGGGGGCGCTCATGTTCGCCCAGAGCAGCGCAGTTGCCGTTTCGCCGGTGTTCGAGCTAGCCGAGTACAACGGGTTCGATGCAATGCCCAACTGGATAGACCCCTTCGTCGGCACTCCCGAAGAGCGGATTGCCAAGCTGAAGACTCCGGGTGTGCGGGACCGAATGAGGCAGGACGTAGGAGCTTGGACGGGGACGGGTGGAACAGCCGACGTTGCATCGGACTGGAGCAAGATGAGAGTAGTCGAGGTCCGGCACGAGAGGAATTTCCAGTATGAGGGGATGACTATCGCAGAGCTGGCCGAGTCAACGGGTAAGCACCCGATGGACGCCATGTTGGACCTGGCACTGGACGAGGACCTGCGGACTGAGTTCTCGACCGACCCAACTACCGGCACGGACCCCGAGGCTATGGTAGAGATACAAAACCATCCTTACACACACCCGTGTGTCTCCGATGGTGGAGCACACGTCCGTTATCTGACAGTCGGCACCTGGCCAGTCAACTTCTTGTCTTTGTGGACAAGGGACCGCGGGATCATGAGCCTTGAAAAGGCCCACTATAAGCTAAGTGGCCTGCCAGCGTGGATTGCCGGGTTCACAGACAGGGGTATCCTGAAAGAAGGTTACGCCGCCGACATAATTGTGTACGATATGGATAAGCTGGGATTGCAATACAGCAGCCCGGTGTATGCCACCGACTTCCCCGGGGGAGAGCGTCGGCTTATCCAGAAGGCCAAGGGTATGCGTTACACCGTGGTCAATGGCGTAGTGACCTTTGAAGAAGATACGGTGTGCACCGGGGCCACACCGGGCAAGCTGCTCCGCAGCTACGACATGGTAAGCAGATAACCTACTGCTGAGCTAAGGCGAACAAAGGGCCCCGAATGTCGGGGCCCTTTGTTTTGGCCTGCCGTGGCTATCTGCTAACCTGTTTTGCTACGAGGTGCCACAGGAGCTCTTGAATGGCGTCTTGAGCCATTGGCTTTTATTTTCCGCATCTCTTCTTCTATTAACATGAAGTCTTTCTTCGGCAGGAGATGCAGCTTGCTCTGGGCGAAAGCTATGTACCAGTCCTCCGGTGCCCACTTACGGACATATTCCAACCTGGGAGCCATCTGACATGCGTCTATAAACTCGTTCTCGTCCAGAACATACTGCGAGTGAATGTTTACCTTGAAAGCCCAGGGGCTGTTCCCTTCCTTCTTCCATGCGGGGGCAGGGTCCTCAAGGTACCGGGAGGTAGCCGTGGCCGTGGCTGCGAAAAATCTCTTTCCGCCGATGTAGTACAGAATCCGGTCTCCGGGTTCTATTCGCTGCGCCTTCCGATGGAGGTGGGCATTCAACCCCTGCGCCGTGAAGCCAAGATCGCGGGTAACCCGGAAATTCTCCAGGCTAGTAATCATCATCCAGTAATTTCTGGGCATCGTTACCTCTGGTATATCAAAAAATGGATACACTTAGATTCTAACATATCCGGGCCGTTGACAGCACCTAAATTCCGCAGTGGTAACTGTTCAGACTTGAGGGAACGGACTCGGCGTGAGCCGAGTGTTCCGTATTTGGCGGGCCGGTCTCCATCGGTCAGAGAGCCTATAGATCCCCCTAAATGAGTTACCCGTAGTGTAGCTCTATCATTATATTTGTCGCTATGGCATCTGTTGCTAAGGGTGAACCGGTAGCCGGTATTTCCTATTCCGTCCCATCCCTTCTGGCGTCAGATAGCCTTTGTCCACCAACAAGGTGAGGTCTCTCGTAGCAGTAAGATGGGAGACACCGGTAACCTCAATGTAGTCGCGGCGTGCGATCTCCCCTTTGCGCGTTGCATACACAAGCCCATCAATCTGCCGGTCCAGGAGTCCCAACGGCCTCAGTTCCTTGTGTACGCTATCCACCATCATCTGCCAGTCAGTTAGGCGCCTCTCAAGGGATCGGGCTTGCGTACAAACCGACGTGCAAAAGAACTCCAACCAGGGAGTTGCGTCGTATTGGTCTGGAAACTTTGGTCCAAGTGTGCTTGCCAGGGCCTTGATATACTCATCACGGTTACGCTGACAATAGCTATCCAATGTCAGAAGATTCCGAAATCCCCAACCACTACTCTGAAGTATGAAAGTTGCCAATAGTCGGGCAGTACGCCCATTGCCATCCACAAAGGGATGAATAGCAACTATATGGGCGTGCGCAACGCCGGCCTTGAGTATAGGATGGAGTTCACTGTATCTGAGAACCTCAACCAACTCTCTCACTAGAGAGGCAATATCAAGTTGGTGTGGAGGTTGATAGACCTTGATTCCACTATCCTCGATCCAATTAGTGTCCTTCCTATATTGCCCCGGAAGATAATGATGGTCGCGGATTCCTCGCATTAGGAACCAATGCATCTGCCGGATTTGCAGTTCATCCAGCACTACATCTTGATCTCCACTCATGAAGTCCACAAATTCCAGCGCTCTTGCATAGTTAGCAACATCCGGACGGTCAACACTTAGCTCCGCCTCAGCCCTTGCCTGTTCCTCCTCGGATATGCTGGGGTTTTCAATCATCGTTGACGAGTACGCCTGCCGGATAAAAGCTTCACGGCGCATCCATTCCTCGTGCTTGGGCATTAGCAGAAAACGGTCCACCCGGAACCGTATGTGTTCCAGTTCTTCACGGTGAGATGCGTGGCTTTTAGGCGTTACGAGAAACATCTGATACTTACTTTCATATCATTAGGCAATCGTAGCCTATTTAATAGACTACTATTGACGAATGATAATATTTGGGACATCACCTGTCAAGGGTTGATGAGGTAGGCAAAGCACGGACTCAGGTCGTTACTCGGACGATGCTGTAGGTGTAACGGAACAGCTTGAAGGCCTCCTTCATAAAGGTAAATGGCCCCACTCGCTTGCCGGGGGTCACGTGGGAGAAGAAGGAAAACTCTGTGTGACGGATGCGCCCGCGCCCTGAGAGGGCGTCTGCCATCCGTCGTGACTCCTCCGCAGGAACAAGATTATCCTCCCTGTCGTGGGCAATCAGTAACTGCGCCTTCAAATCACCTATGTTGGTGCTGGGAGATATGGTTTTCAGTTCCTCAAGGAAGCCGGTCGGGAGGTCGCCAACGAGCCTATCCGCCTCTTCCAGGGTCAGCCTTTGACCTTCATCATGAGCGTTCAGAGAGTCCAGAAGACCGTATACCGCCCTGCCCTCCGCCGAAATCCCATCCAGGGCGGGGAATTGGGCAGAATCTTTCTCGATGAAGATGCGTGTGAGCATCTCCCTCTCATTTTCCTCTCCCAGGCTCTCAATCAGATGGTTTGTGAGGACTTCTTCGGTCAGATGGTTGGGGTCCCAGGGTTCTACCGTCCGGCGATAGAAGCTGCGGTTACTGGAAATCTGCTTGAACAAGTCACGCATATCATAGTAGCCGCCGAAGTCGCTGACGAAGTTTACCTCATCGCTGATTCGTGAGTCAGAGGCGGCAACTATGAGCATGGAGGCACCCACGCAGAACCCGGCCATGCCTACCCGGTCCGGGTCCACGTATTCCAGACCTCTAAGATACTCGAAAGCCCTGACCAAATTATCAGGCTCAGCAAGATTGAACCGCTTGCTCATCATGGAAGGAGACCAGGGGAACATAGCTACAAATCCCGCTAGGGCTAGTGCCTTTCCCAGGTTTATAATGCGGTGGTCGTCTCTGGGAGCAGGACTGATACCCGGGGTGACCAGAACTCCGGCACGTACCTTGCCGTCTGAGACCCGGTAAATATCGGCAGCGCCCTCTCCGTCAGAGAGCGGGAAGGTGATAGCCTCCCGTACCGGTTCAGCGCTCAGCCACGTCTGAGGTTTTATAGGCAACGGCAACACCTGGGTCACGAAAAGGCCGGCTCTAATCGCAGCCCTACTTTGGGGGACCAAAGGAAGTGCGCTCAGAGGGATGAGAGACGGAGCCCTCAGCTTGCCATCTTGCCTTTTTTGCGACTGCTGTCCCATATTTCCCTTTATGGCCCCATAATGAAGTCAGCGAAAGTGTAAATATAACGGTAGTGGGTACACATTTCAACACAACAGATAGACTTCTCACTGAAAAGCTAACCCGAGACATTCCGATTATCTTCACAAGTGGCCTATGCTATAATTACTTCTGGATGCATCATCGCATCATCAGATGGAGGCCACATGAACGAGACCGAGCGCATAGGCACCCTGAAATCGTTACTCAGCCAACGCATCCTGGTCATAGACGGTGCTATGGGCACTTCTATCCAGACACGCAACCTGGGGCCTGAAGATTTCGGTGGGCCGGAGTACGAAGGATGTAACGAGTACCTGGTACTGGTCCGTCCCGATGTCATCGCCGACATTTACCGGGATTACCTGGACGCCGGGGCCGACATTCTGGAAACCGATACCTTCGGCGCCACCTCGGTTGTACTGTCGGAGTACGACCTGGCACATGAAGCCCGACGGATTAACAGGGAGGCGGCCCGACTAGCTCGCCGCCTGGCTGACGCCGCTAGCACTACGGACAAGCCCCGCTTCGTAGCAGGCTCTATGGGGCCGACCACCAAGACAATCTCCGTCACCGGCGGCATCACCTTCGATGAACTGGCCGCCTCATACCACGAACAGGCTGCCGGTCTCATGGAGGGCGGCGTTGACGTACTGCTAATGGAGACCAGCCAGGATACACTGAACGTCAAGGCCGGACTGGAAGGCATAGACCGGGCCTTTGCCGAGATGGGGCGACAGGTCCCCGTGGCGGTGCAAGGCACGATAGAGCCTATGGGCACTCTGTTGGCGGGTCAGGAAGCCGAGGCATTCTACACCTCCCTGGCCCACCGGGACTTGCTATGGATTGGGTTCAACTGTGCCACCGGCCCGGAGTTCATGACCGACCATATACGCACTCTGTCCGGGCTATCCCGCTTCTCAGTGGCCTGCGTTCCCAATGCCGGACTCCCTGACGAGGATGGCAAGTACAACGAGACCCCTGAGATGATGACAGGGACCATCGGACGGTTTATCGAGTCGGGGTGGGTAAACCTGGTTGGCGGTTGCTGTGGCACCGGACCTGACCACATCCGTCTGCTGGCCCAGGCATCGGCCGGAAAACCTCCCAGGGGTATGGTCGAGTCCCACGAGACCCGGATTTCCGGTATCGAAGCCCTGGTGGTTGACCAGGACACGCGTCCCGCCGTCGTGGGCGAGCGCACCAACGTCCTTGGCAGCCGCCGGTTCCGCCGGCTCATAGGCCAGGGCGCTTTCGAGGAGGCCTCCGAGATTGGCCGCCGCCAGGTCCGTGGTGGGGCGCACCTGCTGGATGTGTGCCTCCAGGACCCGGACAGGGATGAATTGTCCGACGTGATTACATTCCTTGAGATTCTTACCAAAAAGGTCAAAGCGCCTGTAATGATAGACTCCACCGACGCCCACGTCATAGAAGAAGCCCTCAAGCGACTCCAAGGCAAGTCGGTCATCAACTCTATTAACCTGGAGGACGGAGAGGCCCGCTTCCAGTCGGTGGTGCCCCTGGCCCGGCGCTACGGCGCGGCTCTGGTGGTTGGCTGCATAGACGAGGACAAACAGCAGGCCCAGGCGGTCACACGCCAACGCAAGCTGGAAATCGCCCTGCGTTCCGCCCAAATATTGAACGAAAAGTACGGGGTGCCTCTGGAGGACATCATCTTCGACCCCCTGGTCTTCCCCGCAGGAACTGGCGACGAGAACTACGTCGGCTCTGCCGCAGAGACAATCGAGGGCGTCCGCCTCATTAAAGACGCTCTGCCTAGGACCAAGACCATCCTGGGCATCTCCAACGTGTCCTTCGGTCTACCCCCGGCAGGGCGCGAAGTATTCAACTCCGTGTTTCTATATCATTGCGTTCAAGCCGGGCTGGACATGGCTATCGTCAACTCGGAGCAGATGGAACGGTATAATTCCATCCCCGAAGAGGAACGGGCACTATCCGAGGACCTTATCTGGAACCGGGGTGAGGACCCGGTAGCTGCCTTCGCGGCTCACTTCCGGGACAAGGCGCCCAAAGCCACCGCCGAAGAGCGACGCAGCCTACCCCTGGACGAGCGCCTGGCGCTTGCCATTATTGAGGGCAGCAAGGAAGGGCTGGCCGAGGACTTGGATGAAGCACTGACGGGCCGGACCCCTCTGGAGATTATAAACGGGCCGTTGATGGCCGGCATGGACGAGGTGGGCCGACAGTTCAACGCCAACCAGCTGATTGTTGCAGAGGTGCTCCAGTCCGCCGAGTCCATGAAGTTCGCGGTGGGCCACCTGGAGCCTCACATGGACCGGCTGGACGCGGCGACAAGGGGCAGGGTGGTACTGGCTACCGTAAAGGGAGATGTCCACGACATCGGCAAGAACCTGGTGGACATCATTCTGTCCAATAACGGGTACCGGGTCGTCAACTTGGGCATCAAAGTGGCGCCCCAGGAGCTTATCGAATCCTATCTACAGCACCACCCGGACATTATTGGCCTCTCCGGGTTGCTGGTCAAATCGGCCCAGATGATGGTAGAGACGGTGCGGGACTTCCGTCAGGCCGGAATCGCCAGTCCCATTCTGGTCGGCGGCGCCGCCCTGTCCAATCGTTTCACTCGGACCCGTATAGCCCCGGAATACGCCGGACTGGTAGCCTACGCGCCCGACGCCATGGCCGGGCTGGCCCTTGCCAACACCATCGTCGAGGCCGACGAGCGGGAGAAGCTGGCCGCTACCCTTGAGGCTGAGACTGCGGAGATACTGGGGGCTGATGGGCGCCAGCGGGCCTCGGATGCTGAGGCAGCCCCGGCAGTGGCACCGGCCCAGGTGCGCCACGATTTCGAGGTCCCTAACCCTCCCGATTTGCGGCTCCACGTGTTGCGGGACTATGACATGGAAAGGATTTTCCCTTACGTCAATCCGCAGATGCTCTATGTCCGACACCTGGGGTTCAAGGGCCGGTTCGCCGACGCCCTCGCTGCCGGAGACCCCTCTGCCCAGGAGCTACACGACGCCGTGCGCCGGGTGGAAGATGAGGCACTGGCCCACTCAGACATCACGGCAAATGCCGTGTTCAAGTTCTTCCCCTGTAACTCCGATGGGCAGTGGACGCTAATTTATGGGCCGGATGGCGAGACGGTTCTGGAGCGGTTCTATTTTGGCCGCCAGTCCCAGCGGGACGGCCTGTGCCTTAGCGACTATATCCTTCCCAGGAGTTCTGGGCGAAAGGACTATGTCGCAATGTTCGTCACCAGCATCGGCTTGGGGGTACGCGACCTGGCAGAGCGTTGGAAAGCTGAAGGCCGGTTCCTCAACTCCCATATCCTCCAGGCCCTTGCCTTGGAAGGGGCCGAATCATTTGCGGAGCTTCTACACCAGCAGATTCGTCAGATGTGGGGGTTCGGCGACCCACAGGATATAACCTATCAAGACCTGTTCCGCACCCAGTACCGGGGCCGCCGGTATTCCTTCGGCTACCCCGCCTGCCCCCGGCTGGAGGACCAAGAGCAGCTTTTCCGGCTGCTAAACGTGACCGACAACATCGGCGTGGAGCTGACTGAGGGATTTATGATGGACCCGGAATCGTCGGTCTCGGCTCTGGTGTTCCATCACCCGGACTCCAAATACCTCAACCTCAGCGAGGGTGACATCGAGGGGCTTGAGCGTGAGATTGCCGCCATGTCATAGAGAGTGACGGAGGAGCTACTCATCAAGTATCCGGGAGACGTGCTCCTCGTAGCACAGAATGACAGGTTCCAGGCCGGGAGGCGGGTCCTCCAGTTCGACGACTAGGGCAAGCTGCCCCCGGCCCACACCGGCTTCGGGCTCCTCACGGTGGTAGACCACGCTCCCCGTCACCCACTGCCGGTGGATTATCCGACCGAACAAGCCACCGTACTTCTCAACGCCTTCCCTTACCCGTACTCGTTGCCCTATTGCTGGCTGCTGACTCATAGTCCTGGACCTAGACCGTCCGGCTATCCTCTCCTTGGACCGAGTCCTCAAGGGCGGCCTGGGCTGCGGCGAGGCGCGCCACCGGCACACGGAACGGAGAGCAGCTTACGTAGTCCAGCCCTTCCCGGTGGCAGAAGGCCACGCTGGCAGGGTCGCCACCGTGCTCCCCGCATATACCCACCTCCAGGTCGGAGCGCGTACGGCGACCCTGCTCCACGCCTATGCGGACCAGAGCGCCGACGCCATCGGGGTCTATTGTGACAAAGGGATTGGCTGGAAGGATTTCATTCTCGATGTAGTAGTTGAGGAACTTGCCCTCGGCATCATCCCGGCTGAAGCCATAGGTAGTCTGGGTGAGGTCGTTGGTGCCGAAGCTGAAGAAATCGGATGCCTCTGCTATCTCACCGGCGGTCAGCGCAGCCCGTGGGACCTCAATCATGGTCCCGAAGAGGTAATTCACCTTTGTGCCCATCTCCTGCTGCACTCTCTCCGCCACGGCGGACAACCCTTTCTTCAACCTGTGCATCTCGTTTACGTGGGACGTGAGCGGGACCATTATCTCGGGATGGGCAGCGATTCCCTCCTGGATGAGGCGGGCGCTGGCGGTGATGATAGCCTCAGCTTGCATCTCGTAGACGGCAGGGAAGGTCAGCCCCAGGCGGCAACCCCTATGGCCCAGCATGGGGTTCGCTTCCCGTAGGGACTCCACCAGATGGAGGAACTCCTCACGGGAGCGAATTTCTTCACGGGGCGCTCCCCTGGCTTCCATCTCCAATGTCTCCCTCAAAAGCTCGTCATAGCGGGGGAGGAACTCGTGGAGGGGAGCGTCAAGGAGACGAATGATCACCGGCCTCTCGCCCATCGCTCTCAGGATACCTGTAAAATCATCTATCTGAAGCTGTTTCAGATGGTCCAGGGCCTTGTAGAACTCATCCACGGCTACGGGCAACTCGGGGTCTGGGGAGCGGCTGGAGGACGCCTCCGGGTGCTCCTGCTCCCAGCGCTCCGCCTCCTGAGCGTTAATCAGCATCTTCTGGACAACAGGAACCCTCTCTGGCCCCAGAAACATGTGCTCCGTGCGGCAAAGGCCGATTCCCTCGGCCCCCATAGAGACCGCACGCTGGGCGTCTGTGGGGGTATCGGCGTTAGCCATCACGCCCAACCGGCGGGTCTTATCGGCCCAGGAGAGGAGAATCTGTGCCTCATGCAGATCCTCCAGGTCGGGCTGAGAGGTGGGTATGGAGCCGGCGAACACCTCACCGGTGGTGCCGTCAACGCTTATGTCCTCTCCCTCACGTATGACATGGCCTCCGGCAGTGGTGAAGAGCTGGGCCTGGATGTCCACCTGTAGCTCTTCACACCCCACAACGCATGGCACTCCCAGGCCTCTGGTGACTACGGCGGCATGGCTCGTGACTCCACCCCTGCTGGTGAGGACGCCCTTGGAGTCCAGGATGCCATGTATATCGTCGGGCTTGGTCTCCGGCCTGACAAGAATGACGGGGATGCCCCGCTTTGCGGCGTCGGCGGCCCTGGTGGCGTCCAGGAAAGCCTTGCCGGTGGCGGCTCCGGGGGACGCTCCGAATCCCCGTGCCAGGAACGCCTTCTCAGATACGGCCTTATCCCTGGCCTGAGCGTCGAACTGGGGCACAAATAGCTGGGATAACTCCTCCGGATCCACGCGCCTCAACGCATCCTCTGAGGTTATCAGTCCCTCCTCCACCATGTCCACGGCGACACTTACCGCCGCCTGAACGGTGCGCTGGGCGTTGCGGGTCTGTAACAGATAGAGTCGCCCGCCCTCCACGGTAAACTCCATATCCTGCACGTCTTTGTAGTGACTCTCCAGCTGCTGGGCCATCTCCGATAGACGGCCGTAGATATGGGGGTGCCGATGGGACAAACTGGAGATGGGATCGGGGGTACGGACTCCGGCCACCACGTCCTCGCCCTGTCCATTGGAGAGATACTCGCCATACAGGTCTCGCTGCCCGTTGAGCGGGTTGCGAGTGAATAGGACTCCGGTGCCACTATCCTCCCCAAGGTTGCCAAAGACCATAACCATGACGTTTACGGCCGTGCCCCAGTGGTGAGGTATGTTGTAGTGGTCGCGATAGGCGATAGCACGGGGGCTGTTCCAGCTGCGAAAGACTGCCTGGACCGCCTCCAGCAACTGCTGCCAGGAATCATTTGGTACATCCTTCCCGGTGGTGTTACGGATGGCCGCCTTGAAGTCATTTATTACATTACCCATCTGCTCTGAGCTAAGCTCATAGTCAAGTTGGAGTCCAACTTCTGCTTTGTGGCGGGCCAGTATTTCCTCGAAGGTAGATGATTCCACACCCATGACCACATTGGCAAATATCTGGAGGAAACGCCGGTAAGCATCGTAGGCCGGGCGCTCGTCACCCATGAGCCCGGCAAGGCCACGAACTATCTCGTCGTTGATGCCAAGGTTGAGGATGGTATCCATCATGCCCGGCATGGAGACCCTGGCCCCTGAACGTACCGACACAAGCAGGGGGTTGGTGGTAGAGCCGAACTCCCTCCCTATGGACTTCTCCAACCAGTGGATATGCTCCTGCACTTTATCCCATAGCCCTTCGGGGAGTTGATCGTCTCTTTCATAGTAGTCTATACACGCTTCGGTGGTGATGATGAACCCCGGCGGCACCGGTAGACCCAACTGGGACATCTCGGCGAGATTTGCCCCCTTGCCTCCAAGAAGGTTACGCATACTGGCGTCACCCTCATCGAAGCGGTATACCAGCTTCCTCGTTTGCTGTACCATGACTTACACCAACTCCTTATTATAGCTCATTGGTCTGATGGGCCTCACCCGCTGCTCGCCGGACTAAATAGTCCTGATAATGTGTTTGACCCGACTGCCTTGGTCATGCCACCTGTCCCGCACTTCCCACACTTCAGGAAGCCTCGCTGGCGGCGGGAGATGCCTCCTCCAGGTAGAAGGCGTTCTCCCAGAGGTCATCAAGCCATTCATTCTCCTCCATCATCAGGTCCGGCGTATCCGGGGCTGAAGTGTACTCTTCAAGCTCCTCCATGTTGGTAATGTTGGGCAGGACTGAGGTAATGGCTCCCTTGGCGAGACAGAACTTGATGGCCGCCTGGGCCATGGTGCGGCCTGTCTCCTCTGCCAGAAAAGTGACCTGGTCGGCCTTCTTCAAAGCCTGGGTCAACCACTCATGCCTGCGGTGGGACCTGTGGTCTCCCGGGTCGAAGGTGGGAGGCTGGGAGAAACGGCCCGTGAGGACTTCCGAGGCGTGGGGGACCCGGGATATAAGTCCCACATTTTCTTCCTCGGCGATGGGAAAGAACCGGCGGGCCGGGTCCTGCTCCAGGATGCTATAGATTATTTGGAGAGAGCTAACCTGACGCTCCCGCATGGAAGCCTCCCCTTCCTCGAACCAGCCGATGTCCGGCCCAAGCGCAGAGCCATAGTAGCGAATCTTGCCCTCCTTCACCAAGGTATCCAGCAAATCAAAGACCTCATCGCTCTCGATGGCGTCTATGCGGGGATTATGAAGCTGATAAATGTCTATGTAATCGGTCTTTAGCCGCTTGAGGCTTTGCTCACAGGCGAAACGTATGAAATCCGGCTCGAATTTCTGAGTCCGCTCCTGGTGACCTATACGCTCGATACTGTCGTAGAAGTCGTAGCCAAACTTGGTGGCTATCACTATGTTATGCCGCTCATGCCCAAGGGACTTGGCAAGAATCTCCTCACCGTACCCCACTCCGTATGTATCGGCAGTATCAAAGAAGTTTATTCCAAGCTCGACGGCCGTCTGAAGGAGCCTCTCCTTCTCCGATTCCTCAATGCGTCCCCACCAGGTGGTTGCTACAGTCCAGAGGCCAAACCCGACTTCAGACAGGTCAAGCTCGGTCCTGGGCAGATGGCGATACTTCATACTTTATACTCCCTCGAATTCTCGGAAGGTCAGATCCCCAATGCTGCCTTGACCTCTCCCACCTTGCTGCGGAAATCTTCCTCTGTAAGCACGGGAGTGAGATGGCCCAGGGACACACCCTCAGATAGCTCTACCCAGGACTTACAACCGCCGTAACCCGGCAGGTAGGGCACTGTCTGCGGCTCCTCCATCCGGTATAGCCGCAGCAGCATGACGGATAGAGGAGACCTGGGCTTCCAGTGCAACCGCTTCTGGGCATAGTCATCGCTCCAGATATGGTAGGGGGAGAGGTTATCCAGCTTATCCTGCTCAGTAAGCTCGATAACCTCCTCGACTCCGGCCCAGTGGGAGAAGGTTATGGTGTCTCCGCCCTGGGCCTCGGAAAGGACCTGGCGGAGGTCCTGGCGGTACTTCTTCTGTAGCAGCTCATCCTTCTGATGTTCAAAGGTAGGGTAGAGCAAAAACTCGGGATACAGCACCCGGAAGTCCTTGCCCTCCTCTCGGATGCCGCCCTTGCGCAGCAGCATTACTTGCTCACCACGGTCAAGGGCTTTCACCGTGACAGCCCATTCCTTCAACGCAATCCGGCATACGGCGGTTGCAGACATATCCACTAGCTCCCTGTAATCAGGCTATGACGTTTTGTGGCATACCCGGCGGAGCGAAGTATCTCGCCACGCTACAGCAGACACTCCACGCCAACTGAAGTGACGTTCTTTTACGTTCTTTTACCTTGTCAATATTACCACCAAAGAACCAGGGTCTCAAGGTTGGAATATATCACAGGTTATGTAACGAAAAGACTTTGTATCACCTACACATTTATCTA
Source organism: Dehalococcoidia bacterium (assembly GCA_965219825.1). Lineage (GTDB taxonomy): Bacteria > Chloroflexota > Dehalococcoidia > Lucifugimonadales > JAGWBF01 > JAGWBG01. Next base: position 1,742,093 of record OZ244792.1, read on the forward strand.
GTTATCGTATGTTTTGTTGGCACAGTGACTCAATACGCTATGAGCAAAGAAGGTATCACATAAGGGAATTGGGCTTGAAACCCGGCCCTGAGTCGCAAATCAAGGGATACTGTTGCGTATCGGCAATTCAATAGACAAAGATTAAAGAATATGCTAACATCTCTGCAAAATATCGTGAGAGGGGGGAAGGTTGCTATGGCAGAGTACGATGTGATAATCAAGGGGGGCACAATCATTGATGGGCTGCTCACGCCGCGCTACGTGAGCGACATTGCCATCAAAGACGGCAAAGTCGTCCGAATTGGCGGTCTACGAGGTAGCCAGGCTACCAAGGTACTTGACGCCTCGGGCCTCGTAGTATCTCCCGGCTTCGTTGACCTCCATACCCACTACGACGCCCAGGTCCAGTGGGACCCTTATCTGACCCTATCGGGCTGGCACGGCGTGACCTCCGTAGCTATCGGCAACTGCGGTTTCGGCTTCGCTCCATGCCGGTCGACAGCCGAGGACCGAGAGCGGGCGATGCTGGCGTTGACCCGCAACGAAGCCATACCCTACGAGGCGATGGTGCAGGGGATGTCATGGGACTGGGAGACTTTCCCCGAGTTCATGGAGCGTTTGCAGAACCGTATCCCCAAGGGCGTGAACATGATCAGCTACGTGCCTCTGACTCCTGTGTATACCTGGGTAATGGGATGGGACGAGTCCAAAAAGAGGCGCCCAACGGCGACTGAGCTGGAGGAGATGTGCCGGTTGGTGAAAGAGGGAATGGCCGCTGGAGCATGTGGCTGGTCTGCTCAGGTACTTGGCCCGAACTCCGGCCAGCGGGACTACGACGGGACACCCATGGTAACGGACCTGATGACGGAGGAGGAGATACTCACCTTCGGCAAGGTGTTGGCCGAGCTTGACCAGGGCTTCATACAGCTTACTTACGGCAACACCGGCGAAGACGGCTATCGCGCGATTGACCCCAAACTGGGGGTCTATGAGAGGCTGGCCGAGGTGTCCCGCCGCCCCGTTCTCTATCAGGTGGTGGAGGCCGACGACACTGAGCCCCAGAAACACCGGCAAGTGCTGAGATGGCTTGAGGAATCCAACCACAGGGGACTCCGGCTCTACGGTCAGGGCCTCACTGTCCGCAGCGGCCTTGAGTTCACGCTTCAGGACTGGAACCTCTTCGATGAGAGCCCATCCTGGCGTGAGATTACCATAGGGTCACTGGAGGACCGCAAGCTGAAGATGCAGAACCCCGATATGCGGTCAAGGCTGCGCGAGGAATGGGACAATGGTGCGCGGCCCGGCCCAAATTTGCTGGGGTCGGTGGCAGGTCTGATTGTGATGGCAACAGGACGTAGGGACCTTGACCGCTACGTGGGCCTGACAGTCGGCGAGATTGCAGAGCAGGAAGGCAAACACATCATAGACGCCTGCCTTGACCTGGCAGTAGCCGATGACCTTCAGACCGAGTTCCTGGGCAACAAGGCCATTGACAACCCTGGAAACACGAGCGAGATACTGAAGTCGCCCTATTGCATCCCCGGCGTATCCGACGGCGGGGCACACGTCAAGTTTAGCGTTCTGGGCAATTTCCCGACGGAGACCATAACATGGCTCGCCCGGGACACAGGAATGCTGAGTCTGGAAGAGGCCCACTACAAGCTGAGCTACCTTCCTGCCTTCATGGGTGGAATCAAAGACCGGGGATTTATCCGAGAGGGAGCGCCTGCGGATATAGTGGTGTACGATTTGGAGAAGCTGAGGTCCACCCCCACCGAGGTGGTCTACGACCTTCCCGGCGGTGATTGGCGTCGCGTACAGAAGGCGGAGGGATACCGGTGGATAATGGTGAACGGCGAGACCACCTTCGAAGACGGCAAGGAAACGGGAGCGGTGCCCGGCAAGGTCTTGCTCCATGGCCGGGGGTAGGGCACGCTACCATGTGCGCTGAGCGTTTGGAAACCTCCCCCAGATGAAGGGGAGGTTTCCAAAGCGCCGTCTCTCCTGGTGGGAGCCTGCCTGCTGCGACGGTGGCCAAGGATGAAGCTGTTCATACAGTCTCTGAGCAGAGGAGGCACCCACCTTGGAGCCGCATACTACTGACATCATGGCGTTGATTGCTCGCGCCCCTTGGCGCGAGGCGGTTACGTACCGAGATACGTGGCCTCACGAGTACGTTGTAATACAGAAGGACGGACAGCAGGAGTTGCTGGCTGCGTTCTGTCAGCGCATCTTGCGGAGCGAGGGCGTGCAAGGCCACTTCTTCCACCAGACGCGGCCATACCTGTTTCTAGGTGACTACAAGTATTGGGTAATGGATGAAGTGGAGGGCATAGACCCCGAAACCTACGACAGTGTTCTGAACCGTTCTCTCCTGTACCGGGACCGGCGCGATTTCGTGATTCAGCCGGGTGACTCCGGTAATAGGAGGGACTAGACTTCAATGCCAGATACGAAAGACACAACTCGGTATGTAGATGTCCGCAAGAAATGGCCAAACGAAACACTTGACTTCACGCCCTGGCTTGCCAAGAACCTCCACCTGCTGGGCGATGCGCTGGGGATGAAGCTGGAACCGGTCCAGACGGAGGCGCCAGTAGGCGGCCCCCCGTACTACTGCGACATCTTGGCAAGAGAGACCAACAAAAATGTACTGGTCGCCATCGAGAACCAGTTGGAATGGACCGACTTCAGCCACCTCGCCCAGACGCTCATCTATTCTGCTGGACTCGACGCGCGTATCGCCATATGGGTCGCGACCGAGTTCAGGCACGAGTCCGCCCAAGTCCTGAACTGGCTCAATGAATGGACGAGCGATGAGATCGAGTTCTACGGCGTCAAGGTCAAGATCACCAAGACCGGCGACTCGTTCGATGAACCGAGTTTTCACAAGGTCGTGTGGCCCGGTGGCTGGTCGAAGGACGACACACTGCCACCGGTCCCTGGCATGGACCCGCGTGTTCAGCAGTTCCACGACTTCTTCCAGCCGCTGATCGCCGAGTTGATTCGGGATGGCTTTGCGGATAAGGCCGGCCAGTACTTTAACCACACCGGTCGGTTATTTCCCTCCCGCCTCGATAGTCACATAGGGTACGCGGTGTCTTTCTCGCAAAACAGCGCCTGGGTATCTCTATATGTTAGAACGTGGGACAGCATCGAGCGAAACAATCGGATATTCGACGAACTGCAAAGGGCCAAGCCTGAGATCGAAGAGTCCCTCGACGCTGAATGGGTGTGGCACAGATTCGAGCCCAACTCTTTCTTCACCGTAAGCGTGAGGAAGGACGGGTCCATAGACGACCTTCCGGAGAAGCTGGAGAAGACCATGTCCTGGATGCTCGACCTCCTACCCAAGCTCAAGGAAGTCTTCGATCCGCGCTTGGATGAAATCCTGAAGAGATCTGCCAGCGAAGGATGATGATGGGCGATTGGGGGGAGCATTGCCGAATGTTCCCAAGCTAGCCCACCATGTCGTAGCTGCGGAGCAGCTTTCCAGGCAGGGCTCCGGTACAGTCGTTCCCCTCGAAGGTAACTGCTCCGTTGACTATTATGTTGCGCAGTCCGGTGGGCTTCTGGATCAGGCGACGCTCGCCCCCGGGGAAGTCGTTGGCGAAGACGGGCCGGTCATACACAAACCCAAGCTCTTCCTGATTGTAGACTATGATGTCGGCCCAAGCTCCGATACGGAGTATGCCGCGGTCTTTGAAATCGGCAAGCCAGGCTGGCAGGGCGCTAATCTTGTAGTGGGCTTCCTCCAGACTCATTATCTCCCTGTCGCGGACCCAGAAAGACAGCCAGAACACCGGCCAGTTGCTCATAGTGAGATACCTGGTATGTGCCCCACCATCAGACTGGGAGATATGGGCATAGGGGTCCTTGATTTTAGCTTCACGCAGTTTCAAGGCGTCTTCGGTACTGCTGGGTGGTATCATGAACTCCGTCTCCAGTCCCTCATCCAGGGCCAAGTCAAGGAAGGCATCAAGAGGATGTTGACCCGTTATTTCAGCTAGCTCCTGTATGGTCAAACCCTCGTACTTGTAGTTTCGCTCGTGGACCACTTCCAATACACTCATTCTGCCCCAATTTATGATGCCGGCAGGGGCCGACTCCTCCACGTCCCGCTTCATGGCAACCCGAGTGCCGGGGTCCCGCAGCTTGGCGGCCCGCTCCTCCGGTGTCCCTACCAGGGGCTGCACCCAGTTGCGCATACGGTCAAACAGGTTGAACTCGGCCAGCTTGAACTGAATCCCGCCGATGGTACACAGCCGCTGAAGCACGAGTGGGAGACCTTCCGCCCGACACGCCTGTATCCAGGAAGGGTCCTCACCTTCGTCAATATTCACGTGCAGGGGACGGCCGCTGACCCTCATCATCCGTGCCATCAACTCCCGTAGAGACTTATGTTGCTCCTGGGTGAGGTCGAAGCCCTCAGTATGCCCAATATGACCGACTCCAAACTCTCCCAGGACCTCTGCCAGGGCAAGGAACTCTTCATCCGAAGCCACCTGGCTGGGCAGGAAGCCGCCATCTTCAGGCCGGTCTATAAGATTCATCTGAGTGGAGAACCCAAAAGCCCCGGCCTTCATCCCCTCGTAGAAAAGTTGCCTCATCCGGTTTAGCTCAACCTCGGTCGCAGATGGCCTCTCCCGGGAGGGCATCATCCCCATCACGTAGCCACGCAGGGGCGAGAACGGAAACAAGGCCCCTACGTTGACACCCAACCCCTGGCGGTCAAGACTGTCCATGAACTCCGGGAAGGTCTCCCAGTCCCAACGTATCCCAAGGCGCATAGACTCAAGGGGGATAGCCTCAATGCGGTTCATCATTCGCATGTTCAGGTCCCTGTCTTCGGGCCGGGTGGGGGCGAATCCGAAGCCACACTGCCCGATGGTGAGGGAAGTCACCCCGAACCAACCCGACAGGGAAGCATAGGGGTCCCAGTTGAGTTGGGCGTCGTAGTGGGTGTGGAGATCAATGGCCCCAGGGGCCACGATGCAGCCACTGGCGTCAATTTCCTTGGCACCACCCGAGCTAATCCTGCCGCTTATCTTTTCTATCCTGCCATTTCTGACGGCCAGGTCTGCTCTGTACCGGGGGATGCCTGTGCCGTCCACTATGGTTCCACCTCGAATAACCAAGTCATACCCAGGCATGACGTGACCTCCCTACACCGGTTGATGCTGACTTTGCAGTATACCACACCGATTAGACGCTAAACCTTAAGGGTATCCACAATATCCACCGGGAGAGGGGCTGAACACTCATATCCATGCTATGTATCCGTATGACGTCCTCACAATATCTACGTTTTATGTCTATAATACCGGCAACATTGCTACGTTATCCTGCATACTACGTCTACGTTGACACATAATAAGATATATGCTACATTCGCATCGAACATTATGGGATGGGGAAACAGCTTATGACAAAATGGCCGAACTCGAAAATCGGGTTGGCCCATATTGATCCCCTCATGGCGCTGGCGGCGGGCATCACCTATGCTCCCACCAATTTCGACTGACAGAAAGGAGGGTGCTATGACCACGTCGTTTATGGGTTCCTATACCTCTCAGAGAACGGAGATTGACGTTACCATTCCTATGAGGGACGGTTCCCGCCTCTATGCTGATATCTACCGCCCCGATACGCCGGACAGGGTTCCCGTGCTGTTGGCCCGCACCCCTTATAACAAGGCTCTGCCCGGTGCTCGTACCGGCGGAATAGACATGGTCAGGGCCGTCTCCCACGGCTACGCTGTGGTCGTTCAGGACGCCCGGGGCCGCTACCACTCGGAAGGGGAGTTCACGCCCTTCCGAAACGAGATAAATGACGGCTACGACACCGTGGAGTGGTGCGCCGCCCAGCCCTGGAGCACAGGCAAGGTGGGCATGTTTGGGACATCCTACCTGGGCGGCACCCAGTGGCTCGCTGCCATGTCCCGCCCTCCATCTCTGACAGCCACGGTCCCCCGCATGATTGGGTCCGACTTCTACGATGGAGTGTTCTATCAGGGTGGCGCCCTTCAGTGGGGCCTCATAGTTTCATGGGGCATTGGCACGCTGGCCCTCGCCAACCTGGAAAGGTTGTCCCGTGACATTGCAGTCGCCCCGGAGACAGCCGGGAAGCTGATTGCCGCCGTAGACGGGCTGGATGAGACCTTCCGGTTCCTTCCCGCCAACGAGTTTCCCCACCTCAAGGACGGACTCGCCCCTTACTTTTACGAATGGCTGGCCCATCCCCGATACGACGATTATTGGAAGCTCTTACGCATAGAGGACCATTACAATGAGATGGCAGTCCCCGCCCTGAACATAGGTGGGTGGCACGACGCCTTCCTGAGTGGCACCCTAAAGAACTACCAAGGTATGGCAGCAAAGGGGGCCACGGACACAGCCAGAAGGGGGCAGAAGCTCCTCATCGGCCCCTGGCATCACGGCGCCGGCACGGACGTGTCCGGCGAGTTCTACTTCGGGCTTATGGCCAATGACGCGGCCATCGACCTGCACGGCCTCCATCTCCGGTGGTACGACTATTGGCTGAAGGGCATAGACAACGGCATCATGGACGAGGCGCCGGTACGCATATTCGTCATGGGTGATAACGTCTGGCGCTACGAGCAGGAATGGCCCCTGGCCCGCGCCCAGTACGTGAACTATTATCTCCATAGCGATGGAAAAGCCAACACCCTCAACGGCGATGGCGGCCTCTCACCGGAAAGCCCGGGCGCGGAGCCTCCCGACGTGTTCCTCTACGACCCCAGGTCACCTGTACCCACGAGAGGCGGTGGTCTCTGCTGCTCCCCGGCCTTCCTCGCGGCAGGCCCCTTCGACCGGCGCTCAATCGAATCCCGTAACGACGTGCTGGTCTACACGTCGCCCACGTTGGAGCAGGACCTGGAGGTCACCGGACCCGTCACCGTTACCCTGTACGCGGCCAGTTCGGCCCCGGATACCGACTTCACCGCCACGCTGGCGGACGTAGGCCCCTGTGGCTGTACCCGTACCCTCACCGACGGCATCATACGCGCCCGCTACCGGGAATCCCAGTCCACGCCACAGCTTATCGAGCCGGGGAACGTCTACCGGTACACCATAGACCTGATGGCTACAAGCAATGTCTTTAAGGCAGGGCATAGCATACGAGCGGAGGTGTCCAGCAGCAACTTCCCGCGCTTCGACCGCAACCCTAACACCGGCCGCGAGCCTTCGGGCGAGACGGAGCTACGCCCGGCCATTCAGACTATCCTCCATGACAGCCAGCATCCATCCCACATAACCTTGCCGGTCGTGCCCAAGAGATAGAGATTACAAGATGCTTATGGGGGAATCCAGATGAAGTCCGTTAAAGCCATTCACGTCGCTCCCGTAAAATCCCTGGGGCTGATGTACCCCAACACGGTACAAGTCAGTCCCAGTGGCATCGTAGAGGACCGGCGCCTCCATCTGATTAGCTCCAATGGCAGGCTCTTGACCCAGAGAGAGACGGGCCGTCTGGTACAAGTTAAATCCGAATACTGCGCTGACCCGGAGTGGCTGCGTTTGACCTTTCCAGATGCGGTCAGCCTGGAGGGGACATTAGAGCTAGGAGAGCCGGTTGTCACCCGGATTTTTGGTCGGGACGTGCAGGGACACGTCGTAACGGGAGACTGGAGCAACGCCCTGTCCGATTTCTGCCAGGAGTCCGTTGGCCTGGTGAGATCCGACCGGTCCGGACAGTGCTACGATGAGTACCCCATCTCCATCATGTCCCAAGCCTCGGTGCAGAAGCTCAGCGAGCAGCCAGGTTCCATCATGACCCCCGACAGCAGGAGATTCCGTCCCAATTTCCTCATTGAAGGCTGTGAAGCACATGAGGAGGATACCTGGCTGAGTGGCCTGGTACAAATTGGACCTGAGCTACGTCTCAGGGTAGTTGCTCGCGACCCTCGGTGTGTGATTACCACCCACGATCCCACCACCGGCGAGCACGATGTTGACACGCTGCGCCTTATCTTGAGCTACCGCCCCAGTCCCGGGGCCGCCTATTTTGGAGTGTATGGGATTGTGGAGCAACCCGGAAGTATTTCCCTGGGGGATATTGTGACGACCGGCTGATGCTATATACCTGATGCGCAGGCATCATATTTCAGGGTCAGGAGGAGGGCTATGACTACCCAAAGGGACTCCTTGCTTCAGGAAATCCAAAATATCCGCAGCGAGTTGGAGCGTTTGCTGGACGGGATAGACCCCTATTTTGACCGGCAAATTGAGGGTGAGGACTGGACTATTCGCGAGTTGGTCTACCATCTGGTGGACACGCCGGGCAGCGGCGGTTGGGGCACGATAGTACCGGCAGTCCTGGAAGGCAGGATGCAGGAGATTCCCATAGCCCTTGGTCAGACATACCCGAACCCGGAGCGACAGGAGAAGGACGTGACAGGCGTGGGACAGGACTTTTATAGCGTCCTCACCACCCTGGAGTCGTCCCTGGCCAATATGACGGACTCCACGCTGGCAGAAAGGAGAGTCGTCTACCGCTCCCTCGCCAACTCCACTACCACTGAACGCAACGCCCAGGAGATGATATCCAACATTGGTGTCCACTGGAGGGAGCACCTGGACCGGCTGGCCGCGCTGCGGAAGACGCTGGGCCTAGACGAGTAGCATATTTTTAAGGTCGGGAGGAGCACACTATGACCACCCAGAGGGACTCATTTCTTCAAGATGCTCAGAGCATACGCAGAGAGCTTGACCGCTTGCTGGAAGGGCTGGAATCCCACCTTGACGCAAAGCCCAACGACGAGGAGTGGTCGGCCCGGGAGATAATCTACCATATAGTGGAAACGCCCGAGGAGGGCATACACACGGCCGTCAGGAGGACGTTGGAGGGAAGCATACAGGAGCTTCCCATGACCGCCAACCTGACCAACCTGACCACGGAGAGACAGAATAAGGACCTGACCGGTATACGAATGGACGTGGAGGCCGTCCTTACCGGCGTGGAAAGGGCCCTGACCTCCACTACAGACGCTGAGCTAGAGGAAAGGAAGACCGTATTCCACTCCATCCTCCGCGACGTGAAGGAAGACCGCACCGCCCATCAGCTAACGGCCGGCTATTTTGTTCGCCACTGGCGGGACCATATAGGACAGTTGGCCGCATTACGAGAGACACTGGGATTGGGGTAAACCAAGGCAGAGAATCCATGGTACGCCGGAAGTGCGGGGAGTGGGGCATCACGCATGTAATGATATGTCCACGTTCGGAACGCTTCGTTGACTTCTGCATACCGCCATGTTAGACTTTCGACAGTTGCTCAGAAAAGGATCGTTCTGCCGGGAGCTTGGGCAAGCCGGGCTGAGAGGGTGGCCGATACTCGTCACCGACCGTCTGTACCTGATCCGGGTAATGCCGGCGCAGGGAAGAGACGGTGATAACCAAAGGCCACCGCCAGGGTACTGTAACACCTGGCGGTTTGCATTTCCGGCTCACTTTGATATATGAAACCGGGGAGGCAGGCATGGAGGACTATCTGGAGATCGCAGGCAAGAAGTTTGATTCCAGGCTTATAGTGGGTACGGGCAGATACAGTACCATGGAGGACATGGCAGAGTCCATCGAGGCTTCGGGGACGGGGATGGTCACCGTAGCTATAAGACGCCTCGACCTGGATGATCCAAACAAGAAGACCATCCTGGACTACATAGACTGGAACAAGTACCAAATCCTTCCCAACACGGCAGGGTGCCGCACTGTGGAGGAAGCCCTGTTCATCGCCCGGCTGGGCAAGGCGGTGGGCAACACTAATTGGGTCAAGCTTGAGGTCATACCTGACGCCAAGTACCTCCTCCCTGACCCCATAGGAACCCTGGAGGCGGCGGAGCAGCTTGTCAAAGAAGGCTTTATCGTCCTGCCCTACATTCACGCTGACCCAGTGCTAGCCAAAAGGCTGGAAGACGTGGGCTGCGCTACCGTTATGCCCCTCGGTTCGGCCATTGGCTCCGGACAGGGCATCCATACGGTAGAGGAGGTCCGAATTATCATTGAGCAGGCCAAAGTGCCTGTTGTGATAGATGCGGGTCTGGGTGTGCCATCCGACGCCTCTCAAGCTCTTGAGATGGGGGCCGACGCAGTTCTGGTAAACAGCGCCATCGCCCAGGCCAAGGACCCGGCGCTAATGGCCAGGGCCTTCAAGCAGGGAGTGGAGGCAGGGCGTATGGCCTATATCGCGGGCCGAATCCCCAAAAAGGCGTACGCCGCGGCCAGCAGCCCCACCGAGGACGTGCCCCAACCCATGCCAGTATCCAGCTAGGGAAATGTCAACCCGGATACCCATACCCTGCCTGTGCCTGGTGACTGATCGCCGGCTGTGCAACTCCGACTTATCCGACCTGGAGGAGTTGGAGAGGCGAGTGGCCGGCGCCGTAAAAGGCGGGGTCAACCTGGTCCAGCTACGAGAGAAGGACTTGCCCGGAGGCCGGCTTCTGGAGCTGGCCAGGAGACTGCGGAAGGTCACCGAGGGTTCTGCCCTCCTTTTTATAAACGAACGGGTTGACGTAGCTTTGGCCTGTGGGGCAGACGGCGTGCAGCTCGGGGAAGATGGTCTCCCGCCGGAGGCTGCCCGCAAAGTGGCCGGGAAAAACCTGATTATCGGGCGTTCGGTACACAGCGTGGAAAGCGCCGTCGCCGCCGAACGCGAGAAAGCCGACTTCCTGGTGGTAGGCACTATATTTCCTACGGGAACCCATCCCGGGGCCGAACCCGAAGGCCCCCGGCTTCTCTCTCGAATCATGGGCAGGGTGAGTATTCCATTCGCAGGTATAGGCGGTATAAGCGCTGCCAACGTGGACAAAGTCATCGGTGCGGGGGCATCGGGGGCGGCGGTGATAAGCACCATCCTGGCAGCCGAAGATACGGAGCAGGCTGCCAGAGGTCTGAAGAGTGCCATTGATACCGCCTGGTCGCGCCGTTCCATGAGCGTGACAGGCAGGAGGTCGTGAGAAGATGCTAAATTTGGTGGTGAATGGAAAATCAAGGGAGTTGGAGGAGTCTCTGGACCTGGTGAGCTTCCTAGTAAGCTACGGGGTCAACCTACAGCACGTGGCCGTGGGCTATAACGGTATAGTCCTGGAGAAGGAGAAATTCCCTGAGACAGTCCTCAAGGAAGGCGACGTTCTGGAGATAGTAAAGCCCGTGGGGGGCGGTTAGTCCTTCTCACCACCCCCGGCTCTCTCCAATCAAGTAGGCGAGAAACCTGTCCTTCCCCCCGATGGTGGAATGTTGAGATGGGGATAAAGTCACCCTATCAGGACCCGGAGGTACAATACGCATGGCTACAGTGGGCAACGGTCAATACACCTACGAGGTGGTTGAGGACTTTATCAAGCTACCCCAGGGCTGGACCTTTGGCACAGTCGCGGGTGTCGCAGTAGACTCTCAGGGCCGGGTATATATTTGCCAGCAGCAGGAAGACCCTCCCATCCTGGTGTTCGACCAGAATGGGAACTACCTCAACTCCTGGGGAACCGGAACCATAGTCGAGCCTCATAGCGTCTACATAGACGCCGACAATATTATCTACCTGTCAGACAGAGGCTCCCACATGGTGTCCAAGCTAACTCTGGACGGCTCGCCCCTTCTGGAGCTTGGCAACAGAGGTCAGCCCTCAGACACGGGTTGCACCGAAGACGCCGGGATTGTACTGAGGGCCGCCGGCCCCTTCAACAGGCCCACACAGATGTTCCCGGCGCCTTCAGGAGACCTGTACGTTTCCGACGGCTACCGCAACAGCAGGGTCCACCGGTTCTCCGGCGACGGGGGGTTCATCTCCTCGTGGGGCGCTCCCGGCAAGACCGCCCCCGGCGAGTTTCACGTGCCCCACAGCGTATGGGTGGATGGGGAGGGTCGGGTTTACGTGTGTGACCGGGAGAACAACCGTATCCAGATATTCTCGCTAACCGGAGAGTTCATCACCCAATGGGCCGAACTGAATCTGCCCGGCGACATATTTATGGATGCCAACGACACCGTATATGTCTACGAAGGTGGGGCCGGTGAGACAGGTGGCACACGGATAAGCATACTGAACAAAAGTGGAGATGTCCTGGCACGCTGGGACTCGCCTCCGGGCCATCAGATATGGGTGGACTCACGGGGAGACATCTATCTGACGGTTCCGTTCCGCAAGAAGCTCACCAAGTACGTGAAGGTATCCAGATAGGGAACAGGAAGGGAGCCACAGATGAAGTTCGGGTTGTTCAAGGAGTTCCCCAGCCGGGATGACGTGACTGAAAAGCAGGTCTTCGAGGAGTCCTTCGCACTGGTGGACGCAGCCGAAGACATGGGTGTGGAACAGATGTGGCTGGCTGAGTACCACTTCAATCCCATTCGCTCCGTCCTATCCGCTCCCATTACCGTTGCCAGCGCAATCGCAGCCCGCACTAAGCGTATGAAAATCGGCCTGGCGGTCCACGTGCTACCCCTGAGAAATCCGGTAATCGTTGCCGAGGAGATAGCCACCCTAGACCATATCAGCCAGGGACGCCTGGACTTCGGCATCGGACGCTCCACTTTCCCCACTACCTACGATGCCTACGGAATCCCATACAGTGAAAGCCGGGAGCGTTTCCAGGAATGCCTGGATATCATCCTGAAGGGGTGGACCACCGAGCGCTTCTCTCACGAGGGGCAATATTACAAATTCCAGAATGTATGTGTGGTCCCAAAACCGTTCCAGAAGCCCCATCCCCCTATTTCCATAGGCGCAACCTCAGCCGAGACCTTCCAGATGGTGGGACAGATGGGCTATCCGATATTGATCAACCCCTCCAGAGGGTTCACCCTACTGGGTATGGCCCCTTACATCCGGCAGTACCGTCAAGCCTGGCAGGAAGCGGGACACCAGGGGCAAGCTGAGGTGGGTCTGCGAGTGCCTGTGTACGTGGCAGAGACCGCCGACCGTGCTTACTCCGAGCCACAGGAGAGCACCATGTACCAGATGCGGCGTCTGGCAAGTGTAATAGGCAGGTCGGGGTTACACGCCGGGGTGTCTGCGATTTCGCACGATGACAGAAATGCCCAGGCAGACCTTTTGGCTGACATGAGCTATGACGACGTGCTGAGAGACAAGGTAATTTACGGGACACCTGAAGGAGTGGTGGAGCGCCTTCGCCAATTGGAGGAAGAGTTGGAATTAACCCAGATAATCTACGAGGTGAACTTCGGGTGCCTCATCCCCTACGAGTTACAGTTCAACTGCCTGAAGCTGATGATGGAGCGGGTGGTCCCGGAGTTCAGCTAGTGTAGCGAATCAGAGGGTGGTGTAACCCTACGTCCCCTATTCTTCCACCTTGAGCAGGGCCATGAAAGCTTCCTGGGGTATATCCACCCGGCCCACCTTCTTCAGGCGTTTCTTGCCCTCCTTCTGACGCTCCAACAGCTTGCGCTTGCGGGTCACGTCTCCGCCGTAACACTTGGCAAGCACGTCTTTCCTCAACGCTCTGACGGTCTCCCTTGCGATAACCCGATTCCCCACCGCCGCCTGTATGGGCACTTCAAAGAGTTGGCGAGGTATTGCCGTCTTCAGACGCTCCACCAGAGCCCTGCCATACTGGTAAGCCTTGTCCTTATGGATAATCATTGATAGAGCATCAATCGGTTCCAAGTTGAGCAGTATGTCCAGCTTTACCAGCGGCGCACTATAGTAACCGTCGAAAGAGTAGTCCAGGGAGGCGTAGCCCTGGGTGCGGGACTTGAGCTGGTTATAGAACTCCGCCAGCATCTCTGAGAAGGGCATGGCATACTCCATCAGCACCCTGGTACTGGTACTCTCAAGAGACTCACCACTGTCTTCGCCTGCGATGCCATGAATGTACTCAATGCGCTTGAACTGGGCCCTGCGGGAGGACATAAGCTCCATGACAGCGCCGATGTGACGCTCCGGAGTCACTATAGTCATAGCCAACCAGGGTTCCTGTATCTCCAGGACGTCACTGGGGAGGGGCAGCCTGGATGGGGCGTCCACCTGGATGGTTGTCTCATCTTTTAGGAGCACGCGGTAGGCTACGCTGGGGGCCGTGATGACTATATCGAGGAGGTACTCCCGCTCCAACCGCTCCTGAACAATGTCCATGTGGAGCAGGCCCAGGAACCCGCACCGGAACCCGAAGCCCAGAGCGGGGCTGTTCTCGAACTCGTAGGTGAGGGCGGCGTCGTTAAGCTGTAGCTTCTCCAGGGCAGTCCTCAATGACTGGTAGTCTTCCCCGTCAGCCGGATAGAGTCCGGCGAACACCATCGGCTTGAGTGGCACGTAGCCTGGCAAGGGGGTTTCAGCGGGTTTGTCGAAGATGGTGAGAGTATCGCCCACCCCGCACTCTCGCACGTCCTTGAGGCCCGTCGCAATGTAGCCGACCTGCCCCGTGATTAAGGAATCTACAGGCGTCAGATTCGGAGAGAAGATGCCTATCTCCATAGACTCGGTGGCTTTACCCGAGGACATTATGAGAATGCGGTCGTCCCGCGAAATAGACCCTTCAAACACCCTCACGTAGGCGACTATGCCCTTGTAGGTGTTGTACATGGAATCGAAGACCAGGGCGCGGAGAGGCGCATCAAGACCTCCCCGGGGCGATGGCACACGTTCCGTTACGGCCCGAAGGACCTCGTGGACACCGGTCCCTTCCTTGGCAGAGGTGAAAATTATCTCCTCAGCAGAGAAACCAAATACTTGCTGCAGCTCACTTGCGACCCTATCCGGCTCAGCTTGGGGCAAGTCCACCTTGTTGACCACCGGTATAAGCACCAAGTCGTGCTCCATAGCCAAGGAAGCGTTTGCTATGGTCTGGGCCTCGATGCCCTGGCTGGCATCTATTACCAGTAGAGCGCCCTCACAAGCTGCCAGGGCACGGGATACCTCGTAGCTGAAGTCCACGTGGCCCGGTGTATCAATAAGGTTCAACTGGTACTCCCGACCGTCCTCGTCGCGGTAGGCCATAGTCACCGCCTTACCCTTGATGGTTATACCGCGCTCCCTCTCCAGCTCCATCCGGTCCAGGAACTGTTCCTTCATCTCTTGGGGGGTCACGGTTCCGGTGACTTCCAGAAAACGGTCAGCCAGGGTTGACTTGCCGTGGTCTATGTGGGCTATGATGCAGAAATTCCGTATGGTATTTTGATTCATTCCAAAGTTCAGAGGAACTCACTACTCCAGCAACTCAGGGTTAAGGGGCTACTTTCATCCCCATTCCTTGGACAAGCTCAGGGCAGGTCCTGGCCTTCCCCAATCAAAGGCTCACCGGGATGGGTATTCAGGTTGTGGCCCCTGTGAAATGTGTCACCACAGCCGGGATGGCTCTCGGATAGCCTCCTCTCCCACAGGGGGAGAGGATATTGAGGTGAAGCGTATCAACCCCATCACCCCATCAGGGAGGACGGGGTTTTGCCAACCTCTTAGATGCTTTATCTTATGGGGGCTTCCGGGGAGCCATACCCAGGGACATGGATACACGACACCCAGTGGTCAGTCTGTACCTCCCGTAAATCGGGGATATACTGCTGACATTCATCGGTGGCCTGGGAACAGCGAGGATGGAACACACACCCGCGGGGTGGATTGAGGGGGCTGGGCACCTCTCCGGTGAGTATAATCCTCTCACGCTCAGCATCTATTATCGGGTCCGGTATGGGCACGGCGGAAAGGAGGGCCCTCGTGTAGGGGTGCAGCGGGTTGGCGTAAATCTCGGTCCGTTCTGCAATCTCTACGATGTGGCCCAGGTACATCACCGCTACCCGGTTGCTGATGTGCCTCACCACCGAGAGGTCGTGGGCAATGAACAAATAGGTAAGGTTGAACTGCTCCTGAAGGTCCTCGAGAAGGTTTACAATCTGGGCCTGGATAGACACGTCCAGAGCCGAGACGGGCTCGTCACACACGATGAATAGAGGGTTCACCGCCAGAGCGCGTGCCACCCCGATACGCTGACGCTGTCCCCCGCTGAACTCGTGAGGGAACCTATCGGCCATAGACGGGTTCAACCCCACGACCGTAAGCAACTCGGACACCCTCTCCCTGTATTCCTGCCTGCTCTTGGTAAGGCCGTGTACCACCAGTGGCTCTCCGATAATGTTCCCTGCGGTCATGCGGGGGTTCAAAGAGCTATAAGGGTCCTGGAATATGACCTGCATCTGACGGCGCATAGACCGTACCTCGCGGCCCTTCATGGTACACAGGTCCCTGCCCTCGAACATGACACTGCCGGAGGTGGGCTTGTAAAGCTGGAGGACACACCTTCCCGTTGTAGTCTTGCCACAGCCACTCTCACCCACCAGTCCCAGGGTCTCACCTCGACGTACGAAGAAGCTCACGTCATCCACCGCTTTAATCTGGGCCACAGCCCTCTGGATGAGGATGCCGGAGGTGACCGGGAAGTACATTCTGAGGTTCTCCACACTCACCAGTACATCATCTGCCTGGCGGCCATTGGTCTGGTTCACGGCATTCATTGGGCGTCCTCCTTTATTTGGGCAGCAGCCAGGTTATCTGCTACAAAGCAGGCCGAGGAATGACCATCACCCACTGACCGCAGCTGAGGTATTTCTTCGGCACACCTATCAATTGCGTATTGGCATCTAGCTCGGAAGGAACATCCCGCTGGCAGGTTTACCAGGTCCGGAGGCTGGCCCTCAATGGGGGTCAACTTCTCCCGCCTGGGCAGGTCGAGCCGGGGCACAGAGTTCAGGAGGCCCAGGGCGTAGGGGTGACGTGGGTTCCTATAGATTTCCCGCGCCGAACCTCGCTCGATGATTTTGCCGGCGTACATAATGTTGACTCTATCGGCGTAACGGGCCACCACACCCAGATTGTGGGTAATAATGATGAGCGAGACCCCATACTCTAAGCTGAGGTTCTTCATCAGCTCCAATATCTGGGCTTGAATTGTCACGTCGAGGGCGGTAGTGGGTTCGTCGGCGATGATGAGCTTGGGGTTGCAACTCAGGGCCATCGCAATCATGACCCTCTGGCGCATACCACCACTAAACTGGTGAGGGTACTGCTTGATACGACGCTCTGGGTCCGGTATGCCCACCTGTTCCAGACGACGCGCGGCCTCCTGGCGAGCTTCGGCCTTCTTCATGCCCAGATGAAGCTCCAAGGATTCGGTAAGCTGACGCTCGACGGAGAGGACTGGATTGAGAGATGTCATAGGCTCCTGGAAGACCATGGAAATTTCCTTACCCCGGATACGCCTCATCTCGCTGTTGGACATCTTCAGCAGGTCTCTACCCTCGAAGATGATTTCCCCACCCACCGTCCTACCCGGAGGGTCCGGGATAAGTCGCATGACGGATAGGGCGCTCACGCTCTTGCCACACCCGCTTTCCCCTACGAGCCCCAGGGTTTCACCCTCCTCAAGTTCGTAGGAGGCTCCGTCCACTGCCTTCACCACACCTTCCTGGGTGAAGAAGTAGGTCTGTAAGTCTTTAACCTCTAATAAGGTAGCCATGGAGTCTCCTTCACCGTCAGACGTAAGACCCCAATCCGGCGTCAGCATATTTGCTGAGTGCTCATGGTGGGGAAGGGGAGACTCGAACTCCCACGCCTTTCAGCACATGATCCTAAGTCATGCTCGTCTACCAGTTCCGACACTTCCCCTACTGGGGACTGGAGCCCTGCTTTCTGGTGACCCGCCTCGGGGTCGAACCGAGAACCTACGGATTAAGAGTCCGTTGCTCTGCCAATTGAGCTAGCGGGCCGCCGCCCTGTCAATGTACAGTGAAGCCGATACAGGTGAAGCGTAAAAAGAATCTATCAAGGGGATGAACTTTTGTCAACACCCTCCCGAATTTATCCTCGCAATCCTTATCAATTGGGAAAGCTGACCCATCCTATTTGCACTATTGTGTTTCAGTAATTATAAAAACTATTCTTATGAATAGTCAAGCGTGAAAGGCGTCTGACATGGCCCTTTACCCTTCCCACCGAGCAACTCACTAGCCACTGATCTAAAGTTCTGATGAGTGTGTCGGCGTGGGCGTCGGCGTAAGAGTAGGCGTGGGTGGCAGAGTGGAGTCATCCTCCCCACCCGGGACCGGAGGTGGGGCCACGGGCGTGGAATCGTCTACACCAATGTCCGGTACGGGGTCACCCTCGCCGGGGACGGGGGGCGGTTGCGCGGGGGTACCGTCCGGGTGGTCGTAGGCGCCCGTGCTCACCAGGAACTCGTCCAAGCTATGAATGTCGGATATCAGCAGCGGCAACTCCACACCCTCCGCTACACTTTGTGTGTCCACCGACGTTATGCGTCCGTCGTACTCGGTCACGCGGGCCTGATGGGCCGCCAAAACCTCCACCTTGAAGCGGGGCAGCTCCACTTCAAGCGTGGACTGGTGTTCCCGGTACTTGTCGGGCCTGCCCCCTTTCCAATCGTCCCTATGGGGATGGACGGCGATGACCGTGCCGTCCTCCCGCCGCTCCACGTACCACGTCTCGAAGACTTCCCACACTTCATGTGCATGGTTGTTCCCCGGACCAACGAACAGGACCACTTCCCTGCCGTAGATACCCACGTCCCCTCTATCGGGATCATAGCCCTCTTCAAGAACACTCACATGCACTTTGCGAAATTCCTCCACGAACTCCTCTTCTGTTTCATCCTCGAACCCCGCATAGTAGCCTTCCCAGTAGTGGTGAAAGTACACCAGGACCGTCAGCTGGGCCGGTCCCTCGCCCAGGATGTAGCCGTTCACCCGCACGTCGGCGTAGCAATTGATGACGATCGAGTGCTGAAAGTAGCCGGGTTCCTCGTAAGACGGCACGCGGAACGGGTCGCCGGACGTGCAGCGCACCGTGTCCGTGATGTAGGCGCCCCGCAGCACGACGTGGGGTATGAAGGACAATGAGCCGTCGAGGAATTGACGAATGGTCAGGGGCTCTTCCGAGTTGAACGCAGGGCTTGAGCCACCCGCCGCTCCGAACGTCTCTATCGGGCCTCGGGTCTCGCATGGGTCCGCAGAGGAGCCATCAATAGGCGTGCAGGGGGGTATCTCCTCCGTTAGATACTCGACGTCGGCATTCTCCGTTGGGTTGCTCTGAGGCGAATCACAGGCACCGAGGAGCAGAAGTGCAGCGAACAGGAGGAAGAGGACGCCTGCGAGCGTATGGCAGCGTTGGCGGTTTGAGCGCAATCGGTGCAGCATCGCGAAACATCCGTGGTTATATCAGGGTGCTGGTGTCTGCGTGGAGTCATCCTCCCCACCCGGGACCGGAGGTGGGGCCACGGGCGTGGAATCGTCTACACCAATGTCCGGTACGGGGTCCCCCTCGCCGGGGACGGGGGGCGGCGGGACGGGAGTGCCGTCCGGGTGGTCGTAGGCGCCCGTGCTCACCAGGAATTCGTCCAAGCTATGAATGTCGGATATCAGCAGCGGCAACTCCACACCCTCCGCTATGCCTTGAATGTCCGTAGACGCTATGTGTCCACCGTACTCGGTCACCCGAGCCTGATGGGCCGCCAAAACCTCCACCTTGAAGCGGGGCAGCTCCATTTCGAGCATGGACTGGCGCTCCCGGTACTTGCCGGGCCTGCCCCCTTCCCAATCGGCGGCTCTCCAATCGTCTCTATGGGGATGGACGGCGATGACCGTGCCATCCTCCCGCCGCTGCACGTACCACGTCTCGAAGACTTCCCACACTTCATGGGCATGGCTGTGCCCCGGGCCAACGAACAGGATCACCTCCCTGCCGTATATCCCCTCGCCGGTGCGTTCAAAACCCTCTTCAAGCATAATCACATAGACGGTGCGGAAACTTTCAACTGCCTCTTGCTCGGTGATGTCATCTGCCGAAATCGGCGCATAGTAGCCGTGCCAGTAGTGGTGAAAGTCCACCAGGACCGTCAGTCGGGCGGGCCCCTCGCCCAGGACGTAGCCGTTCACACGCACGTCGGCGTAGCAGTTGATGAGAATCGAATGCTGGGTATAGCCGGGTTCCACGTAAGACGGCACGCGGTACGGATCGCCGGAAGTGCAGCGCACCGTGTCCGGAACGTACGTGCCCCGCAGCACGATATGGGGTATGTAGCCCAGTGATGAGCCTTCAAGGAACTGAAGAATGGTCAGGGGATCGTCTGTGTGGTATGCAGGGCTTTCACTACCCAACGCTCCGAAGATCTCTATCGGGGGGGCAGGTCCGCAGGGGTCCACCGAGGAGCCTGCCCCCGGCGTGCAGGGTGGTATCTCCTCCGTTAGATACTCGACGTCGGCATTCTCCGTTGGGTTGCTCCGAGGCGAATCACAGGCACCCAGGAGCAGTAGTGTAGCGAACAGGAGGGCAATCTGGATGATGTGAGCGAGCATGACTGTTCTCCTACCGTGACTGATAGAGCGCCATTACAGCTACGATGTCGTAGGCCTAGGAGTAGGAGTAGGCGTGGGTGGCAGAGTGGAGTCATCCTCCCCACCCGGGACCGGAGGTGGGGCCACGGGCGTGGAATCGTCTACGCCGATGTCCGGTACATGGTCCCCCTCGCCGGGGACGGGGGGCGGCGGGACGGGAGTGCCGTCCGGGTGGTCGTAGGCGCCCGTGCTCACCAGGAATTCGTCCAAGCTATGAATGTCGGATATCAGCAGCGGCAACTCCACACCCTCCGCTATGCCTTGAATGTCCGTAGACGCTATGCGTCCGTCGTACTCGGTCACGCGGGCCTGATGGGCCGCCAAAACCTCCACCTTGAAGCGGGGCAGCTCCATTTCGAGCATGGACTGGCGCTCCCGGTACTTGCCGGGCCTGCCCCCTTCCCAATCGGCGGCTCTCCAATCGTCCCTATGGGGATGGACGGCGATGACCGTGCCATCCTCCCGCCGCTGCACGTACCACGTATCGGCGACTGCCCACACTTCATGCGCATGGCTGTGCCCCGGACCGACGAACAGGATCACCTCCCTGCCGTAGATCCCCTCGCCGGTGCGTTCAAAACCCTCTTCAAGGACAATCGCGTGGGCGGCACGAATTCGTTCGACTCGCTCTTGCTCGGTTATGTCATCCGCCGAAATCGGCGCATAGTAGCCATGCCAGTAGTGGTGAAAGTCCACCAGAACCGTCAATCGGGCGGGACCCTCGCCCAGGATGTAGCCGTTCACCCGCACGTCGGCGTAGCAATTGATGAGAATCGAATGCTGAAAGTAGCCGGGTTCCTCGTAAGACGGCACGCGGAACGGGTCGCCGGAAGTGCAGCGCACCGTGTCCTGAATGTAGGTGCCCCACAGCACGATGTGGGGTATGGAGATCAATGACGACCCGTCAAGGAACTGACGAATAGTCAAGGGCTCTTCTGTGTCGTATGCAGGGTTTGTGCCGCCCGCCGCTCCGAACGTCTCTATCGGGCCGCGGGGTTCGCAGGGGTCCACGGATGAGCCGGCGATAGGCGTGCAGGGGGGTATCTCCTCCGTTAGATACTTGATGGCGGCGTTCTCCGTCGAGTTGCTCTGAGGCGAATCACAGGCAGCGAGGAGGAGGAGCAGTGCAGCGAACAGGAGGAAGAGGACGCCTGCGAGCGTATAGCAGCGTTGGCGATTTGAGCGCAATCGGTGCAGCATCGCGAAACATCCGTGGTTATATCAGGGTGCTGGTGTCTGCGTGGAGTCATCCTCCCCACCCGGGACCGGAGGTGGGGCCACGGGCGTGGAATCGTCTACACCAATGTCCGGTACGGGGTCACCCTCGCCGGGGACGGGGGGCGGTTGCGCGGGGGTACCGTCCGGGTGGTCGTAGGCGCCCGTGCTCACCAGGAACTCGTCCAAGCTATGAATGTCGGATATCAGCAGCGGCAACTCCACACCCTCCGCTACACTTTGTGTGTCCACCGACGTTATGCGTCCGTCGTACTCGGTCACGCGGGCCTGATGGGCCGCCAAAACCTCCACCTTGAAGCGGGGCAGCTCCACTTCAAGCGTGGACTGGTGTTCCCGGTACTTGTCGGGCCTGCCCCCTTTCCAATCGTCCCTATGGGGATGGACGGCGATGACCGTGCCGTCCTCCCGCCGCTCCACGTACCACGTCTCGAAGACTTCCCACACTTCATGTGCATGGTTGTTCCCCGGACCAACGAACAGGACCACTTCCCTGCCGTAGATACCCACGTCCCCTCTATCGGGATCATAGCCCTCTTCAAGAACACTCACATGCACTTTGCGAAATTCCTCCACGAACTCCTCTTCTGTTTCATCCTCGAACCCCGCATAGTAGCCTTCCCAGTAGTGGTGAAAGTACACCAGGACCGTCAGCTGGGCCGGTCCCTCGCCCAGGATGTAGCCGTTCACCCGCACGTCGGCGTAGCAATTGATGACGATCGAGTGCTGAAAGTAGCCGGGTTCCTCGTAAGACGGCACGCGGAACGGGTCGCCGGACGTGCAGCGCACCGTGTCCGTGATGTAGGCGCCCCGCAGCACGATGTGGGGTATGAAGGACAATGAGCCGTCGAGGAATTGACGAATGGTCAGGGGCTCTTCCGAGTTGAACGCAGGGCTTGAGCCACCCGCCCCTCCGAAGGTCTCGATCGGGCCTCGGGGCTCGCATGGGTCCACGGAGGAGCCGGCCACCATCGTGCAGGGGGGTATCTCCTCCGTTAGGTAGCCCTCATAGGGTGAAGGTGTGGGTGTCGGGGGCGTCGTCGGCGATGGTGTCGGAGCGGGAGTAGGCGTCTGCGGCGCGCCTTCACATGCGGCAAGCAGGAGCAAGAGCATAGCGATAGCAGCAGCAATCAGCACAATACGCGTAAGCACCCTCTTCCTCCTCATCGGGACTGGTAATTCGCCATCACCGCGAGGACGTCGTAGGCCTGCGGCTCGCAGTAGTTCTTGTCGCCTCCGTACACGCCGGCGCTCATGACGGCAAGCGTCGAGTTCCTGGGATGGTCGTTCAGTGGCCAGCCGATGCCCAAAGCATGGCCCACCTCGTGCACTATCGTATGCTCCACGTACTTGCATGGAGCGCTACTGTAGGCCAAAGCGTTCCAGTCGCTGGCCGTTCCACCAATGGACCTGGTCTCCCGCAGCAGAATCGTCCCTTTGGCTATGCTCGGGAGGCTCCCTACTAACCCCGCCCTTGCTTTGAGATAAACCCAGTCCCAAGTCCGCGATCGCCAGCAGCCATAAGCCTTCCCGCAATGCACCCTGGATATAGCATTGTTGTTAACGAACATCACCTCGTTGTAGCCCGTTGGAAACAGGCCCGAGCTCAACACGCCACTCGGTGGATCGCACGCGTCCTCAGGTGGCGTAAGCGGATGGTGGTAGTCTCGCGTTGTCTGGACCACTATGCTATTGACGCGGCTGTCCTTCTTGACGGCATTTTCCCACTTCTCTATGGCGGCTTCGATCTGAGTCGCGTTTATGCTGACGCCGGATGGTATCGTTCCATCACATATGATGTAGCGAAACTCATGGGTCCCATGCGCGTTCGTGGGCTGGTAGCCATAGAGAGGAGCCGTCGCAATCTCAGGTGGGTCTGAGGGCGGAGGGAATCTGTCGGCTCCCGGCGGGCTGCTGGTCGGGTATACGAAGGCGATGTCCGACCAGTCGGACTGTCCGTATGCGTTTGTCCCACGGACCTGGAGCCTGTATTCGGTGGAGGGAGTTAGCTGGTTAGCGCTGCCACTGCCGGCGCTGAGCTTCTTGCTTGTCGTCGCGATTCCGTTTACCTCGTTCCATTTCCCTGGGGAGCATACAGAGGCTGTTTTTTGAGGAGTATCAGTGCACGTTTCAACGGCGTAGCGCAGATTGTAGTCGGTTGCCCCTGCTGAAGCCTGCCACCATATCGAGACCTCCCCGCTAACGATGTTCCCGTTGGCGTGCAGCCCAGCAGGTATTCTCGGCAGCGCGCCCGGATTCGTGGCCGGCGTAGCACTCTCCGAAAAGGACCAATCCCCGCATCCAGTGGAGTTACACGCCCGTACGCGCACGTCATACGACGTGCCGTTCGTCAGCCCGGAAAGCATCTTGCTCGTGGCGGACCTAGAGGGTGCTGCGGGCCAATCAGTCTGTGCTGTCTGTTTATGCTGCACCCGGTAC
Organism: Dehalococcoidia bacterium; assembly: GCA_965219825.1. Taxonomy (GTDB): domain Bacteria; phylum Chloroflexota; class Dehalococcoidia; order Lucifugimonadales; family JAGWBF01; genus JAGWBG01. Next base: position 1,766,137 of record OZ244792.1, read on the forward strand.
CCCGTGAGCTCCGAGGTTCCTTGGTCGTAAGGCGCGGCCCAACTGACGGCAAGGCCCGCGTAGACGGAGGTCACGCTCGGGGTGAGCACCCGTGTCGGCGGTATGGGCACCGGAGTAGGTGTAGGCGGCACGGGTCTGGGTCCTGGTATGGGTACGGGGTGTGGTGTTGGGGTTGGCGTGGGCGTCGGAGTTGGCGTGGGCGTCGGAGTTGGCGTGGGCGTCGGAGTGGGTGTAGGCGTCGGAGTGGGTGTAGGCGTCGGAGTGGGAGTGGGAGTGGGAGTGGGCGTCGGAGTGGGAGTGGGCGTCGGACAAACGATAGTACGTCTGATATGGTCCCAGGAACAACCACTAGGAGGTATGGGATGTGGCGTGGCCGTAGGGCGCGGTGTTGGCGTGGGAGTAGGGTCATTAAAACACCATGGCATCCATGGTTGGCATTCTGCAGGAGTCCTTTCCTGAGCATCCGACTGTGGGAACAGCCCGGTCATCATCCCTATAATCACCAGGATGATGACACCGAGCAGTACGAGTAAGCACGCAATGGCCAGATGCCTGGTAGTTTGTGCCAAGATACCATCATCCTAGTGCGCATTTGTGAGATTGTCAAGCGCAGTTATCTAGCCCAGCCCGAGTGGGTTGGCTTGAGCCAACTGCCGGAACGAGATATAATTCGTCCCGATGAATGTGAGAGACTTGGGCGAGTTTGGAGTCATCAAGCTCCTGACGCAGCTCGTAACCAATGAAACGAAGAGGCCGGATAACGCCACTCCCAACAGTTTCAGGCTGTTGGTGGATGCGGGGGACGATACTGCCGCATGGCGCTGTGGACGGGGCACCGAGCTTTGCACCACCGACACTGCCGTAGAGGGGGTGCATTTCACAAGAGCCACAACCCCCTGGCATGATCTGGGCTGGAAGATAATGGCCGCCAACGTCAGCGACATTGCCGCTATGGGTGGTCTGCCCCTGTATGCCCTGATAACCCTGGGCTTGCCGCCGGACACGGATATGGAGGACCTGAGTTCCCTCTATCGAAGTATGATAGAGCTGGGTAACAGGTATGGGGTGGCTATCGTCGGGGGGGACATGGTGCGGTCCCCGGTGGTGTTTGTGACGATGGGTCTTACCGGGGTCTGCGAGGGTGATCCCATGCTCCGTTCCACCGCCCAACGGGGCGATCTGGTAGCCGTTACGGGATACCTGGGCTCCTCAGCCGGTGGCCTTGAGATTATGCTGAGGGGCTTACCCATCCGGGGGGAATCTGCGGAGTACCTGAAATCGGCCCACAGGAGGCCTGAACCCTGTGTTTCCCAGGGACAGGTCCTCTCCCGGCATGGCGTCCGAACAGCCATGGACATAAGCGATGGTGTGGTGGACGACCTGTCCAAGCTGTGCCAGGCCAGCGGTATAGCTGCAAGGCTGGATGCCCAAAAGATACCGGTCCGTACCACTCTGAGAGAGGTCTTCCCACAAGAACATCTGAATATGGCCCTGAGCGGGGGCGAGGACTATCAGCTTCTCTTCACAGCATCCGGAGAGTTGATGGAGCGCGTACTGTCGGTTCTGCCGCCACCCGCTACCGTCATCGGTGAGATTGTAGAAGGAGACCCCGGACAGGTCACGGTATTTGACTCAAAAACGGGAAAGTACCTGAGCACCCCTCATGGCGGTTGGGACCATTTCGAGCCTGCTGCTTCGACGCACTCAGGGCAAGCTCCGAGCCAAATGGAGGCCTAGATGTCTTCTCTTCTACATCTGGTGAGCCATAGCCCTGAAAGTACCCGTGAGATTGGTCGTATCCTGGGACAGGCGGCTGAGGCCGGAGATGTTTTTCTCCTCACGGGGCCTCTGGGCGCCGGTAAGACCTGCCTCACCCAGGGCATAGCCTGGGGACTGGGGGTAGCGGGTTATGCAAGAAGCCCCACTTTTGTGCTTGTTACCCGCTATCGGGGTAGGCTCACCCTTCATCACATAGACCTCTTCAGGATACAGGACCCGCAGGAGGCGTGGGACCTGGGTCTGGATGAATACCTCTCCGATGGTGGAGTGTGCGTAGTGGAGTGGGCGGATAGGGCTGTTGAGGTTTTCCCCGATGAGGGTCTGTGGGTAGACCTGGAATACGGGCCTGAAGAGACGGAGCGGCAAATCACCATAAAGGTGAACGAAGGAGTACACGCCCGACTTCTGGATGGATTGAAGCACACTCCGGGACAGAAGGAGGGCAACGTTGAGACCGGCTAAATATATCACCATCTCTGTAGCTGACTTGTGGCTGAACGGTTAAGAGAAATGCTGCTCGCTATTGACACGTCTACCAGGTATGCCGGAGTCTCCCTGTGGGCCGGCGATCGAGCTATCGCTACCCTCTGCTGGTATTCATCCCAGAACCACACGTCCGAGCTTATGGTCGCCATCGAGCAAATACTCAGACGGTCTGAAGCCGGCCCGGCTGACCTGGAATGTATCGCCGTGGCCCTGGGTCCCGGCGGGTTCAGCGCGTTAAGGGTCGGCCTGAGCGCCGCCAAGGGGTTGGCCATGCCCACGAACACCCCCCTTATAGGAGTGGGTACCCTGGAGATGGAGGCGTACCCTTACGCCAGCACGGGCCTGCCCATCTGCCCGGTGTTGGACGCAGGCAGAAGCGAGGTAGCCAACGCAATCTTCCAGGAATCTGAGGGCCACTGGGGAAAGCTGTCAGAGGAGAACGTCTGCACGCCTGAAGAGCTTGTGGAGTCTATTTCAAAACCTACCGTCTTCTGTGGAGAAGGTGTCCCTCAGCGCAGCAGCTACCTACGGCAAGCCCTGGGCAGCAACGGAGTGGTGGTGAGCTTCCACACTCCGGCCACTCGGCTGTGGTCCCTGGGCATCCTGGCCGGGCAACGGCTGAAGGATGGAGACGTAGATAGCCTGGCGACTCTCCAACCCCTCTATCTTCGCAGACCCAATATAGGCACTCCCAACGCACCCCAAAGGGTAAGCCAATAACCAGGAGTAAATGAACGGATGGAACGGACATTAGTGCTGATAAAGCCTGACGCAGTACAACGGGGACTGGCCGGAGAGGTGATCTCCCGGCTGGAGTCTCGAGGTCTGAAAATCGTAGCCATGAAGATGCTCCAAATGGACGAGGCAAAGGCCACACGCCACTATGAGCCTCACGTGGGAAAGCCGTTCTTCAAGGGACTGGTGGAGTTCATTACCTCCAGCCCCCTCATTGCAATGGTCTTGCAGGGTGAGAACGCAGTGGAGATGACCCGTAACACTATGGGGGCCACCAATCCTCTGACCGCCACTCCGGGGACCATAAGAGGGGACCTTGCCACAGACATCGGGCGCAACCTGATTCACGGTTCCGATTCTCTGGATACGGCGCAAAAGGAAATCGGGATTTTCTTCTCGCCGGAGGAAATCGTGGACTATTCCAGAAGCGTGGAGCCCTGGGTCACAGAATCCTGACCACCTGGGCCGCTCCGGCCCATAGCTGGTCCAGATTGTAATACTCGCGCTCCTCGGCACCGAAAAGATGGACTATGACATCGCTATAGTCTAGGAGAATCCAACCCGATTGGGCGGTGCCTTCGCGGTGGTGAATGGTCACACCCGAATCCTTGAGGGCCTTAACTATATCCTCCTGGAGGGACTCCAGTTGGCGGCGGCTTTCGGCGCTCATAATCACGAAGTAATCGGCGAAGCCTGCCATCTGGCGTATATCCAGCATAGCAATATCTTCAGCCTGCTTCTCCGAAGCTATCTCTACCACCGCACGTGCAACTTCACCAGGGTCCAGGACGTACTCCCTTCAAACAAAGGCAACCAAAGGTGTCTTACCTGGATTATAGACCACATGTATGGTAGGGTCAACGGCGCTCACTAGCGAGGCCCCCGCAATCCGGCCCGCCACCGGCTACCTGCCTACACAGGAATGACGACATAAGGCCATGAAAATGCCTATTTTCATGGCAATGGCATCTGGGGCTTCAAGCCCGCCAGACCAAACTATACGAACGGAGTGGTGGAGCATGAGAATGCCACCAGGTCCCTCTAGTCATTCGTTGCCCTGAAGTTCTCGTAGTAGATGTCGGTGCCTGTTTCTCGATCCCATTCGCTGAATCCCGTGACAACTCCCACATAGCCAGAGGACGGCCACTCGCTGATGTCGTAGTATTAGTCCTGGGGATAGGATAGACTGGCGGCATCATGGACAGCCATGCCGTTTATGCTCAGTCGTACGACCTGGTCGTTCACAACCTCAACCTTCAGATGGTTGGATTCACCAGCCCCATCATTGACGGCATCCGATGGCCCACCATTACTCGCCATAGTTTGGTAACTCTCACCAGCCATGCCTTGGACCAGCTGCCACCTACGGGCTCCTGTATGATAGATGTTACCGCCTACCTCGAACATGAAGTAGCTATAGCTATCGCCCGTGTTGGTGCGGAACAACAGCCCATAGCCGAAACTATATCCTTCGGGATTATAAAAGGTCGCTTCCACTGTCATGTCCCCGTCGGTCTGGAAGTCATAGACCAGAGCAACCGGCTGCGAACTATCTCGTATCTTGAGTACTCCATTCACTGGGCCAAACACTTCAGTTCCCTCGGGAATGGGTGCAAGTGTGGGTCTGGGAGCCAGCGTTGCCGTAGGCCAGGGAGTGGGTGCTGGTATCGCAGTAGAAGTGGGTCTAGGTCGGACTGTCGGTCTCGGTCCGGGTGTGGGCTTTACTGTAGGCCAGGGAGTCGGAGAGATGTATGGTACTGGTGTCACCGTAGGAGCTACCTGTGGAGCGTTGGCATTGCCTCTCAGTTGCTCCAGGTGTTGCAGAACGGTCTCGATTGACACCGCGAACCCCAGGCCCTCTGCATCTCTCCCCTCATTGGACTGGTCAATCCTGTAGGTGTTGATACCCAGAATAGCCCCGTCTGTGGAAAGCATGGGGCCACCACTGTTCCCGGGGTTCATCGCAGCGTCCGTCTGCACCACCCACCGCTGTGACTGCCGGTCATACCGTATGGCTGAAATGATGCCTGTGGTGACACTCGCTTCTCCCTCCTGTGTTAAACCCTGCTTGACAATCCAATGGAAGTCTACTATGCTATATGCAGTATCCCCAGTAATTAAGGCTAGTGGGTGCTGTAGCTGAGTCGGGAAGCCGTCAGGCAGGGCAATCGCCCAAGGTTGGACCGGAAGGTTGCAGCGAGTGGAGTAAGTGGTTAGTGGCCGAGGTTACTGGGGATACTTTTTTGCCTCTTACGCCGTAGGGCGTTGAATCTCCTCTTTATCCTGGGGCTTGAGAACGCCGATGAAGGGCAAGTTGCGGTACTTTTCCAGGTAGTCCAGCCCATAGCCCACCACAAATTCGTCGGGAATCTCAAAGCCAACGTAGTCCAGGGGCACGTCAACAAGACGCCGCACCCGTTTATCCAGGAGCGTACATACTTTGAGACTGGCAGGGTTTCTGGCACGCAGCGAGTTCAGGAGATAGTTCAGAGTCATGCCCGTATCTACGATGTCCTCCACCATGATCACGTGCTGGCCGGCTATACCTCCATCCAGGTCCTTGGTGATTTTTACCCCTCCCTCGTCACCGCTAAAGTAGGATATGGACATGAACTCCAAAGATAGCGGGAGGGTGACCTGGCGCATCAGGTCAGACATGAAGCAAAGCACCCCTTTGAGAACACCGACCAGCACAGGCTGGGTCCCCGTATAATCCAGGGATATCTGACGCCCCAGCTCCACTACTCGCTTCTGGACTTGCTCGGCGTCAATGAGGATTCGGTCTATCGTCTGGATGTCTTCCTGAGCCAGGGGACCGTAACCGTACTTGGCTAGTAGACGGTGATAATCGCGCTTGTAAAGGAGCTTGACGTTGACACCCGGGTATAGCTCCCTCAATTGCCGCAGCTTCCGATTCTTCTCTGTGACCAGCTTTTGTCTCAGGGTAGTCAACTCAATATAGAGGTCCAGGTCCGGAAGATAAAAATCAGGAGTAAACATCTCGACAATCCTGTCCCCTTCCCAGCGCAGGGGAAAGGACCGTGGCTCGTAGGACCACTTCATCCCGTAGAAATCCAGAATATGGACAAACTCTATCTCACTGGGATGGGCGAATTTCACCCCTATGTGGCCTTCATGGGCAAGGTCGCATGACTCAGTCCTCCGGTCGGGCGTCTCGGAGAACTCCTTCACTGACGACTCATCCGGGACTGCCAAGAGCGAAAGCCTCATATTCTCCGATTCAGGCAACGCTATCCCTCATCATTAGACTAGCTACGATTTGTTCCTCTCTGGAGATTACACCTTTCAGGCATATATCGCAATACAGGCCATACGGGTCTACGTGGAGCAGGCGGGCCAGTATGCGCTGCCGGTCGGGAAGGCCCAACAAGAAGGCTCAATAGAAGGCGTGGGGGAGTTTTATATCGCCTGGATAGCCGCCACGTCCACGTACTCTTCGGTCAACTCCTGAAACCGTTCCAGCTTTCTGGGATGGTGGATGGTAGATCCCTCAAGCACGGTATCCAGGGCATGAGCGGCGGATATGGTATCTGTCTGCACCACCAACAGGGGCACTTCCTCCTGTTCCGCCTGGTGATACACGTACTGAATGGGCTCATGCCCGCCAGTGAGAATAAGACAGGTGGTGGGCGTGGACAGGGCAGCGAGCTGTATGTCGGGCCGGTCTCCCCGGACGATGACCGCCTTGCTCTCCATCCGTCCAAAATAGGTGACGCCTGAGTCCATGATGTTCCCGCCGATAAGGAAATTTTCAACCAGGTCATGGGCCTTCTCCTGGCCCAGCACCCACTGTCCATCAAGGTGCTGGGCGATCTGGCCCAAGGTGACCGATGCCATAAGCCGGTCTTCCGGAATAGCCCCAAGGAACTTCACCCCACGGGACTCTACGGCAGGTACGAGGCTCAGACGCACCTCTCGCTCCCTATATCGGGTAACGGAGTTTACCAGGACCCCCAGAAGACGCTGTCCAAATGGCTCGCACGCCTCGATAACACGCTCAACACTGAGACCTGGCTCGTAGTGGACAACCAGCAGTACCACACCACCAAGGTGCTCGGCCAGCGCCGCAGAACCGGGTAGTGAGAGGCCCGGCTCCTCCACCAGCACCATATCCTTGGTGGCGGCCAGCCTCTCTATAGCTTGTGCCAACTCGCCGGCCGTGCTTTCCGGCAAGGGTTGACCGTCTGCCATCCCCTCAGGCATCGGCAGTGTAGCCGGCTGGGAAGCATCGTCTTCTCCGGGGAGGACATTCATGCTGATAAAGGCCGCATCGGGGTCGTCCCGGGGAGAGGCCGAAAAGGGCTTGAAGTACCCTACTCCTTTGCCCGTCCCGGGCAACCGGGCTGCCAGAGCGCCGGCCAGGGCCGTCTTCCCCGCATCGGGCCGGTTCGAGGTGATATAGAGAACAGCCACTAAAAGTACCCTCCATCAGGATAGCGTGTGTATTTTAGCATAGATGGGTCTATAACCCATTCCTGATTGAAGCACAGTAACCATTAGAACCGTTAGCATATCAGGTTAGATAAACTTGGCCTGCGCTCTAGTGGCTCCGGCGTAGTCTATATAAACTGTCACGACCTCACTGAAGAAGTTCACCGCCTCGGTTCCCTGCTCTCTGGCCCCCACTCCCGAAGCCTTCATCCCACCGAAGGGCAAATGTACCTCGCCGCCGAGGGTCGGGGCGTTGATGTGAACTATCCCTGCCTCCACCTGGTCCACGTATTGGAAGGCCTGGGTGAGATCCGTTGTGTAGATAGAGGATGACAGGCCGAACTGGACGCTGTTTGCCAACTCTATAGCTTCGGCCAGGTCCTTGGATTTGAACACCGTCAGCACCGGCCCGAATATCTCCTCTTGGGCTATACGCATGGAAGGCTTGACGTCGGTAAAGATGGTCGGCTCAATGTAGTACCCTCCCTCGTAATCCGGGCCGGTGAGAGACCTGCCGCCATAGGTCAGCTTGGCCCCCTCCTCTGTGCCAACTCCGATATATTCCATTACTTTCTCAAACTGGTACTGGCTGGAGAGAGGCCCTACGTCCACACCCGGCTCTATGCCATCACCCACCTTGAGCTTGCTGGTGCGCTCTATCAGCTCCTCCATGAAGGGCTCGTATATGGCTTCATCCACAATGGCCCTGCTGGTGGCGGTACACCGCTGGCCGGTGGAGCCGAATGCGCCCTGGACAATACCATCCATCGCCTTGTCAATATCGGCATCAGACAGGACGATGACCGCATTTTTGCCACCCATTTCGCACTGGACTTTCTTCAGGCCCTTTGCGCCCTCGGTATAAATACCGGAGCCTATTTCAGTTGAGCCGGTGAATGAGATGCCGTTTACCCTGGGGTCATTCACCAGGGTGTTACCGACCAGTGCTCCGGGACCTGTGATTAGATTAAGCACCCCCGGGGGCAACCCCGCATCCTCGAACACCTTCACCAGCTTCGCGGCGCTCAGAGGAGTTGAGGAAGCAGGCTTGAATATCAGGGTGTTGCCGCATATAAGGGCGGGCGCCATCTTCCAGGCCGGTATGGCTATGGGAAAATTCCAGGGGGTGATGATTCCCACCACTCCAACGGGCCTGCGGGTGGTGTAAGCCACGGTGTTGGGAATCTCCGATGGGGTGGTGTACCCGAAGAGACGCCGTCCTTCTCCAGCAGCGTACTCGGTGATGTTCATGGCCCGTCGGACCTCACCCTGAGCATCGGGCAGAGGCTTTCCCTCCTCCAGGGTTATGGTCCGTGCTATATCGTCCTGACGCTCCCGCATTATCTCCACGGCACGGTAGAGGATGGACGCACGTTGAGGAGCAGGCATGGACGACCATGCGGGAAGGGCAGCATGAGCGGCGTCTATCGCCAGGTTTGCATCATCCACCACCGACATCTGGAAAGTACCCAGCACCGTTTTGGTGTCAGCCGGGTTGGTGATGGTATAGGTGCGGCCTGAAACCGACTCCACCCACTGGCCGTTGATGTAATTGTGATAGGTGGGGACACGTGAACCCTCAGCCATAGCCAGCCTCCTCGGGAATGTAATGTAATTTAGTAGGGGCGACCACACAGTCGCCCCTATCTGACAGCCCTATTCTATTAGCAGCTCTATGATGCGGCTGTGGCAACGGACGCCAGATGCTTCTGGAACCAGCCCAAAGTCCGCTCCCAAGCATCACTAGCAGAGGGCTCGTGATAGCTTCCTCGCTCATCGCAGAGGAAGCCATGACCCGCTCCGGGGTACATCTTGAAGTCGCAGGTCTTGCCATGCTTCTGAAGCTCGGCCTCAATCCTCTTTACGTCGTCCGGTGTCGGGTTCTGGTCCTGATCGCCGAAATTACCCATCACGGGGCACTGGATTCTGGCGGTGCGGTCGAACGGCGAAGGTCCATCGCCCAAGGCCCTGAAACAGTTGCCGCCGTAGTAGTCCACAGCAGCGGCCAGGCCGGGGCAAGAAGAGGCCGCCAGATAGGTGATACGGCCACCGGCGCAGAATCCCACGATGCCGATCCTGTCCCCAATCACTCTCGGGTGCTCCCGTAGCCAGTCTATGGTAGTGTTTATATCCAGGATTATGGTATCGTCCCTCCAGTTCGCCACAGCCTCGGCCCTGGCGTCCGGGTCGTCATAGGGGTAGACCGGATTCGTTCCCCTGGTTCCCTCCGTTGTGCCTTCCCGATGGAACATGGCCGGAGCAACAGCGAAATATCCGGCCGCTGCAAAACGGTCCGCAATGGCTTGTATATTGCTGTTAACCCCAAAGACCTCCTGGATCACTATGACTGCCGGAAGTTTCCCAGGCGTGTTGGGCACGCTCACATAAGTCGCCATATCATCCAGCAAATCATTGGGGGCCTCTACTCTCTGTATCTCCCAAAACGACGCCATCTCCTTACCCTCCTTGCATTTAGATTGGTCTACTCATTAAATAGGATACTGCCTGTCCTATGGCCGGGAAACAAACACCCTAATTGTGGCCAATCCCTACCTGGCACAAATTTTAGCAGAGGAGTCAAGGGTATACAAGCTGGTCAGGAAGTACTGAAAGAAATTGGCATACTCTACCCCTCTTGACGGAGGAGAGCCGGAGCCGGCGTGGGTTTCGGCGTCGATTCCGGCTCGGTGGTGGCAGTGGGCGCTGCAGCCGCGGGTTGTGACCCGTCGCCACGTGCCGACAGCAAGGTGGCGGCCATCAAGCACAGTAGCCCAATCCACTTGGCACTCGGAAAGTGGATGCTAATGGGCTACCTCCTTCGTATTCCGCTCAACTTGGTAGGTTTGCTATGCCGGAAGAACCTACAGCGCCAATCTGAACCTCAGCGTGAAGGTTCTTGATTGGGTGTAGAGGGTATCTCTGGATGTTGTGAATCGCGACTTTAGCGTCTCTGTGCCACTTCTCAAACTCCGGTGAACCATGCCTTAGTTGTTTCAGGTCAGTTATCGTATCCAGCACTTTTTGAAGGCGCTCCTTTGCACGGGCTTTAGTCGGTCTGGGCATAATGCTCACTCACCACGTGAAGTCTCAACTCGTGGCAATTGTCTTGACCAGAGCGTAGCTGGTGCTCCGCCCACCTTCCGTACTCCGCACGAGTATGCCGCGCTCCATGAGGTCCGTAATGTCGCGAAGTGCGGTATCCTGCGAGCATTTCGTCATCCTCGCCCATCTGGACGTCGTGAGTTTGCCTTCAAGACCATCCAGAAGACGATTTATGACGACGCGCTGACGCTCGTTGATTGGAAGACTCGCAATTCCTTCCCAGAAGCGGGCCTTTGCAAGCACCGCCATGAGAGTCGTCTCCGCACCCTCTATGGCACGGCCCAGGCAGGCCACGAACCAGTTCATCCACTCAGAGACATCCGTCTTTCCCCTCTGCGTCCGCTCCAGAATACTGTAGTAGGCAGCCCGCTCCCGCCGGATCTGGGATGACATGCTGTAGAAGCGTTGCGGGCTGCCCTTGGAGCGGGCCAGGGCCATGTCCGTGATGGCCCTGGCAATACGTCCGTTGCCGTCGTCGAAGGGGTGGACTGTAACGAACCAGAGATGGGCCAGCCCAGCCCTGAGCACCTCGTCGGTATCGGCAGGTGCGTTGAACCAGTCCAGGAAGGCTTGCATCTCCTGGTCGAGCCTCGTCGCAGCCGGAGCCTCGAAATGCACCCGTTCCCGGCCAATGGGGCCTGACACGACCTGCATCGGGCCGGAGTTGTCGCCACGCCAGCCGCCCACTGTGACCCGTCTCAGGCCGCTCCGTCCTGTAGGGAACAGAGCGGCGTGCCAACCGAATAGGCGATCCTGAGTAAGGGGTTGGGCGTAGCGCTCAGTCGCGTCCAACATCAACTCGACGATGCCATCGACGTTGCGGTCGGCGCGACTCAGTCCAGCGATGTCCATGCCAAGACGCCGGGCTACCGAGGAGCGGACCTGAGCCGTGTCGAGTATCTCGCCCTCAATCTCGCTGCTCGTAACGATGTCCTCGGTCAGCGTGTTGAGCAGGGCCTCCTGGCGAAGATCGAAGCCAAGGGCCTCCATGCGACCCAGGAGCCGGCCCTGCCGGTGCCTGACCGCAGCGAGCCGGTCAACCAATCCCTCCTGCTGCCATTGAAAATGGGGCCAGTCGGGTTGCTGGTGGACATACGTTCTCCGCATCATCTGCGGATATTATAGGCCCTAATCACCGCAAGACTCAAGCCTTATACCGCAACTGGTACGGGGAATAGCACCAACATTTGCCGCAGCCTTTTCATCCCGGAAACAGGGGCATCTGAAGCCGGACCGTCTCGTCCGGCACGCCGAAGTGCTCGGCCACCTCCCATGAGTGGACAAAGCCCCCTCCAGCGCATCCATGAGAAGGGCGAGGGTGAAGTTCTCCGCCTCCCGCTCGAACCCAGGGTCTTTCAATAGTCAGGGTTCAGATAAACCCAGGTGGGCTAAGGCGGCGGTGAGGTTCCATGAGTGGGTTCACAATGCGGCAGCGATGTTGTGTGAGCCGGTACGCCAAGGGAGCCTCGCGACCAAGACGACAACGCAGACAAGTAGGGGCTGTTCGCGAACAGCCCCTACTCGACCCCTCGCTGTCGCTTAGGGTGACAATGAAAAGACCCTGTTCGCTCAGAGGACTCCCATTGACGATATAAAATGCGGGTGCTATACTAATTCCTGACCTAAAAGGTCAACAATAGCGATTAAGGAATTCGATAAAAATACCGGGCGGCCGGAAGGGAATGAACGTGACCACACCGAAAGTCATCTCGCGAAACACAGGGCTCGAGGACTCGGACTACAAATGGGGTTTTACCATAGATATAGAATCCGACGTAGCCCCCAAGGGCCTTAACGAGGACATAGTCCGCTTCATCTGGGCAAAGAAGGGCGAGCCCGATTGGATGCTGGAATGGAGGCTCAGGGCATTCAGGCATTGGGTCCGGCAAAACTACGAAGAGCCCCGATGGGCTAATGTCCACCATCCTCCCATCGACTTCCAGGACATCATTTATTACGCCGCTCCCACCTCCAAAGCGCAAGGCCCCAACAGCCTTGATGAAGTGGACCCGGAGCTGGTAGACGCATTCAACAAGCTGGGTATTCCCATTGAAGAGCAGAAAAAGCTCTCAGGTGTGGCGGTGGACGCGGTATTGGACAGTGTCTCCGTTGCCACCACCTACAAAGAGACCTTGGACAAATACGGGGTCATCTTTTGCTCTCTCACCGAGGCGATCCAAAAGTACCCGGACCTGGTGAAGAAATATATGGGCTCTGTTGTGCCCTACACCGACAATTTCTACGCCAGCCTTAACTCGGCTGTCTTCAGTGACGGCTCCTTCGCCTACATACCCAAGGGTGTGCGGTGCCCAATGGACCTGATGACCTATTTCCGCATCAACCAAGCCGATTCCGGCCAGTTCGAGCGCACCCTCATCATTGCAGACGAGGGTAGCTACGTCAGCTACCTGGAGGGGTGTACGGCACCCAGCAGAAAGACCAACCAGCTTCACGCAGCAGTGGTGGAGTTGATTGCTCTGGACAACGCCGAGATCAAGTATTCCACGCTCCAAAACTGGTTCCCGGGCGATAAGGAAGGTAGGGGTGGCGTATACAACTTCGTTACCAAGCGGGGCAAGGCTCTCGGCGTCAACTCCAAAATCTCCTGGACTCAGGTGGAGACCGGCTCGGCCATAACCTGGAAGTACCCCAGCGTGATCCTACAAGGCGACAACTCCTCCGGAGAGTTTTACTCCGTAGCACTGGTGAATAATTACCAGCAGGCGGACACCGGCACCAAGATGCTCCACATAGGGAAGAACACGAAAAGCACTATAGTCGCCAAGGGCATCTCCGCAGGAAAGGGCAATGCCACGTACCGGGGCTTGGTCAAGATAAACCCATCGGCCACCAATGCCAGGAACTTCACCCAGTGCGACTCCCTTCTCGTGGGCGACAGGTGCGGCGCCCACACGGTTCCCTACATAGAGGTGCGTAACCCCTCTGCACGGATGGAGCACGAGGCCACCACGTCCAAAGTGAGCGATGACCAACTCTTCTACCTACAGCAGCGGGGCATCTCCCTTGAGGACGCCCACTACATGATCATCAACGGGTTCTGCAAGGGCATATTCAAGGAATTGCCTTTCGAGTTCGCCGCCGAGGCATCGCAGCTACTGAAGGTAAGCCTTGAAGGAACCGTCGGGTAATAGGGACCTGAGAAGGTGTACTCAGCTACCGATTTCTTCTCCCGGCATGGAATACTTCGCACAACTCTCCCCCGCCAGGGGAGGGCCGGGCCAACTCCCTTGAGCCTCCCACTCGCACGGGGTGGAGCCTTCTGCCCAAGATATAGATTCAGAGGAGCATAGACGTTCAATGTTCATAGTACGCAATCTCCACGCATCCGTCGGAGACGTGGAAATATTGAAGGGCGTGGACCTTGAGGTCAACGCAGGTGAGGTTCACGCCATTATGGGCCCTAACGGTTCGGGCAAGAGCACGCTGGCCAATGTGCTGGCGGGAAGGCCCGAATACACTGTCACCGGTGGTGAGGTTATCTACCAGGGCAAAAACCTCCTGGAGATGGACCCTGAGACACGTGCGCGAGAGGGGATTTTCCTGGCCTTCCAGTACCCTGTCGAGCTTCCGGGAGTCCGTAGCTGGCAGTTCCTGAAGGCATCGGTGGACGCCATCCGCTCTCACCGGGGCGAGAAAGAGTTGAGTATCCGGGCCTTCGATCAGATGCTCAATGAGAAGATGAAGATGGTAGAGATAGACCCAGACCTCACGAAGCGGTCCGTCAACGAGGGCTTCTCCGGCGGCGAGAAGAAGCGCAACGAGATACTACAGATGGCGCTGCTGGACCCAAAGCTGGCTCTACTGGACGAGACCGATTCCGGGCTGGACATTGACGCGCTGAGAATCGTATCCAATGGCGTGAACCAGTTTCGTGGCCCGGACAAGGCCATAGTGCTGGTGACTCACTACCAGCGTATTCTCAATTACATCACACCCGACTATATTCATGTCCTCATGGATGGCCGAATTGTCACGTCCGGGGGCCGTGAGCTTGCCCTGGAACTGGAATCCAAGGGCTACGAGTGGATCAAGGAGACAGTCGAAAGCTGAACCCTCCTCCCCATTGATGGGGAGACGTCGGGATGGGGATGAATTCTCCCCCTTCCCTGTTCCATCCCGGCAGAAAAAGCAGAACAATCGGCAGGAGACCATACCGACGACATGGCTCAAGCACTGACAAAAGGCGACAGGTATCTGGCAGATTTCCAGACCTTCGAGGGAAACCTGAAGGCCGATGAGCCGTTTTGGGTACATCAGGTCCGCCAGCAAGCCCTGGCCCGTTTCTCCGACCTGGGTTTCCCCACTGCCCGCCGCGGCAACGAGAAATGGAAGTACACCAGCGTTGTGCCCATCGCCAATGCCACCTTTGAATACCCCTTCGACCTCAACTCGGACGAGATAAGGCCCGCAGACATAGGGCAGTTCTCACCCCGGGCCAATGGCTGGACCACCCTAGTATTCGTCAATGGCCGCTACTCTGAACCCCTGTCAATATTGCAGGCTCGCACAAACGACTCCCACGTGACGAACCTGTCCGATGCTTTCCACTCAGATGAGAGGCTGGCCGAGGCGCACCTTGCCAGGCACGCCACCTTCGAGGATGACGCCTTTATCGCCCTGAACACGACTTTTCTGAAAGATGGGGCCTTCGTCCACGTCCCTGAAGACACCTCATTACAAGCTCCTCTGCACTTGATCTACGTCACCACGGACACGCCACAGCCCATTGCATCGTACCCCAGGACCCTGGTGGTGGCCGGACGCCACAGCAAGCTGACAGTTATCGAGAGCTACGTAAGCCTCTCAACTTCTCAGCATTTTACCAACGCCGTGACGGAGATTGAGCTAGAGGACGGGGCAAGCGTTGAGCATTACAGACTCCTCATGGACAACCCGGACTCCTTCCACGTGGGGAATACCAGGGTGCATCAGGGCCAGGATAGCGCCTTCTCTTCGGCGTCCTTCACCAGGGGCGCTACCGTAGCCAGAAATGACTTCCAGGTACTGCTGGACGCACCTGGCAGCTTCTGTAGCCTGAACGGCCTGTACATGACCTCGGGCAAGCAGCACATTGACAACTACATAAATATAGACCACGCCAAACCCCATACGACCAGCCGCCTCTACTACAAGGGTATCCTCGATGGCAGTTCCAAGGCGGTCTTCGGCGGAACGGTGCTGGTCAGGAAGGATGCCCAGAAGGCCGATGCGCAACAGTCCGATAAAAACCTGCTCCTGTCGGATGGCGCAGAGATAGACAGCAAGCCCAGTCTCCTGATTTACGCCGACGACGTCAAGTGCGGCCACGGGGCGACGGCGGGCAACATAGACGAAGATACCCTTTTCTACATGAGAAGCCGGGGGCTGGACCTGGATACGGCCAGCAGTCTCCTGATTCATGGCTTCGCCAGCGAAATTATCGAGACCGTCCGGCTTGAACCCCTTCGCGGACACTTGGACAAGCTATTCCTGGAATCATTGCCAAATTTTCGATTTGGGGGCACACCATGACCACAGCCAACCCCAGGGCCAACGAGAACGCCTCTGGGAAGGCCACAAGAACCTTTGAGGTAGCGAGAGTCAGAGAGGACTTCCCTATCCTCAAACAGCAAGTCCACGGCAAGCCCCTGGTCTACCTGGACAACGCCGCCACCAGCCAAAAACCACAGGTAGTCCTCGATACCCTGGAACATTATTACAGTACGGAAAACGCCAACGTCCACCGGGGTGTCCACTCCTTGAGCCAGCAGGCCACCCAGGACTACGAAGCTGCCAGAGGCAAAATAAGGCAACTCCTCAACGCCTCGGACGACCGCGAGATTATCTTCGTGCGTGGAGCCACCGAGGGTATCAACCTGGTGGCCCAAAGCTACGGCAGACAGAACGTTGGAGAGGGAGATGAAATAATCATCTCCGCTATGGAGCACCACTCCAACATCGTTCCCTGGCAGATTCTTTGCCAGGAGCGGGGTGCCCACCTGCGGGTCATCCCAATGAACGATGACGGTGAACTGCTGATGGACGAGTACGAAAAGCTCCTCGGTCCTCGGACCAAGCTTGTATCCGTCGTCCACCTGTCCAACTCCCTGGGGACCATCAACCCCATTGATCAAATTATAGAGATGGCCCACAGCCGTGGAGTCCCGGTCCTGGTTGATGGGGCACAGTCCACACCCCACATGATGATAGACGTCCGCAAAATGGATTGCGACTTCTTCGTCTTCTCCGGCCACAAACTCTATGGCCCCACCGGAATCGGCGCACTTTATGGCAAGGCTGGTCTGCTGGAGGCCATGCCCCCATACCAGAGCGGCGGCGACATGATAAAGTCGGTCACTTTTGAGAAGACAACATATAACTCGTTGCCCTACAAATTCGAGGCCGGAACGCCCAACATCGGAGGAGCCATCGGCCTGGGGGCGGCAATAGACTACATAACAGATATAGGCATGGACCGCATGTCAGCTTATGAGCATGATTTGCTGAAATATGGCACCGAGCGCCTCTCCACCATCAGCGGCCTCCAACTCATAGGGACGGCCAGGGAAAAGGCCGATATACTGTCCTTCGTACTCAGAGACATTCACCCCCACGACATAGGGACGATTCTGGACAACGAGGGAATCGCCATCCGCACGGGCCATCACTGTACCCAGCCGGTGATGGACCACTTTGGCATACCGGCCACCGCACGGGCCTCCCTGGCCTTCTACAACACCCGGGAAGATATAGATGCCCTGGTCAAGGGCATAGACAAAGTTATCGAGGTTTTTAGCTAGTGTCAGACCTTCAAGAGCTTTACCAAGATATGGTCTTAGACCATAGCAGCAGGCCCCGCAACTACCGGAAGCTGGAAGGGGAACATCACTCCTTAGAGGGCTATAACCCCCTTTGTGGCGACAAATACACTGTCTATGTGAAAGTAGATGATGGCGTAATCACCGACATCGGGTTTCAAGGCTCCGGGTGTGCAATCTCCAAGGCCTCCACGTCTATGATGACCGAGGGTGTCAAGGGGAAGAGCAAGGAGGAGGTCCAGGAGATTTTCGACCTGTTCCACCGGATGATCACCCGAAATCCCGAGGCGACATTCGAGCCGGACGAGAAGCTGGGCGACCTTGAAATCCTATCCGGAGTCGTCGAGTTTCCGGTCCGGGTTAAGTGCGCCGTCCTGTCCTGGCATACCCTTCAAGCCGCCTTGGAAGGTCGGGATGGTGCGGTCTCTACCGAGTAGGACTGGACCCCGGCTTTCCCGGAATTTGGGCCTCCATGATACTCAATGACATACGTGGTAGAATAAGGCTGCTCCGACGTATTGGAGCAGCCTTGGATTTTCCCTGAATGACTTCCCCGTCTGGAGGATTGCTATGGAGGGGGTTGCAGATAGTGTGCTAGATCTGGTGGGCAGCACCCCTCTGGTGAGGCTGCGCAGGGTTGTAGAGGAGGGATACGCCCAAGTCCTGTGCAAGATGGAAAACCTTAACCCCGGCGGCAGCATCAAAGACCGTATAGCCCTGGCTATGGTGAGGGATGCGGAGGACCGGGGTATCCTACTGCCCGGCCACACCATCGTCGAGGCAACCAGTGGCAATAGTGGCATAGCTCTTGCAATGGTAGCTGCCGCCAGGGGATATAAGCTGGTCGTCTTTATGCCGGAAAACTCGCCGGCAGAACGTCGGAGGCTCTTGAGTCGCTACGGTGTAGACATACGGTTGACCCCGGCATACCTCAGCATGGACGGTGCCTACCAGGGGGTGAAGGCTTTGGTGGGGGGCAACCCGGAGTGTGTAGTTCTCGATATTTTCAACAATCAGTCGGTAGTTCAGATACATCGCGAGACCACAGGGCGGGAGATAATTCAGGCCACCCAGGGCAAGATAGACGCCTTTGTGGCGGGCGTAGGCACCGGAGGAACGCTCACCGGCGTGGGCGGAAGGCTTAAAGAGAAGGACCCATCCGTGCTGATAGTAGCAGTGGAGCCCGCCACTTCTCAGGTCATTGCCAACGGGAACTCGGGTCCCCATGCGATACCGGGGATAGGGGCCGATTTCGTGCCACCTCTGCTGAACAGTGAGATTATAGACGAGATTGAGCACGTGACCGATGAGGAAGCCTCTCAGATGTCCTTGCGACTGGCCGGTGAGGAAGGCTTGCTGGTGGGCATCTCATCCGGAGCAAACGTAGTCGCCTCCCTACGGATAGCCAAGCGCCTCGGCGAGGGCAAGACGGTAGTCTCCATACTGGCCGACACAGGAGAGCGCTACCTGGGCTTTCCCATGTAAAAGCCGACATCCATAAGGTGATATAAGGGTTAACATTCATATCTAGGAGATTCCGGTGGACGAGACAGGTGGCTATCGGGAGTATGAGTTTGTAGCCGAATTCTATGATCACATTGTACCATATGTGCAGCGTCCGGATGTGGATTTCTACGTTGGCCTGGCCACAGAATCGCGCGGCCCGGTTCTGGAGTTGGGTTGCGGCACAGGTCGAGTGCTCATCCCCACCGCTAAAGCGGCCATCAATATAGTAGGAGTTGACCTATCGGAGTATATGTTGGGCGTCTGCCAACAAAAGCTGATTGAAGAGCCCGCCGACGTGCAGGATAGGGTGCAGCTCGTTCATGGAGATATAAGAGAGTTTGAACTGGGAGGTAAGTTCACCCTTGTTACAATCCCATTTCGTCCCTTCCAGCACCTGATTACGTTGGAAGACCAATTGGCCTGTCTTGCCTGTGTGCAGCGCCATATGGATCCTGGGGGACGTTTTGTGTTGGATGTGTTCAATCCAGATATAAGGAGACTGACCGACGAGGGCCTCCAGCGGGAGTACGGAGACGAGCCATCCTTTCAGATGCCCGATGGCAGGCATATTGAGAGGAGACACAGAAATGCCTCAGTCGACCTGCACCGGCAGGTGCTGGATGCAGAGATCATCCATAATGTCACCCACCCAGACGGAAAGCAAGAACGTCTTGTGCACTCCTTCCCAATGAGATACTTATTCCGCTACGAAGTCGAACACCTGCTAACGAGGTCGGGATTCGAGGTAGAAGCGATATTCAGCGACTTTGACCGAAGTCCTATCGGTTCCAAGTATCCGGGAGAACTAATATTTGTTGCCCGAAAGCTCTGATGGAGACAATAGCTTGAAAATACTGATTACTAACGACGACGGAATCCAGTCCCCCGGACTATGGGCGGCGGTGGAAGCCCTGAAAGACGCCGGGGAAATCTTCGTAGTAGCACCCGACCGGGAGCAGAGTGGAGTAGGTGCCTCCCTGACCCTCCACGTGCCCATACGGGCCAACGAAGTCGCTCCTGCGATAGCGGGCGACAGCAACAGTATCAAAGCTTATTCCGTAGAAGGGTCTCCGGGAGACAGCTGCGTCCTGGCGCTGGAACGTCTGGTGGGCCCGGTAGACCTGGTGGTGTCGGGCATAAATCAGGGTGCCAACCTGGGTGAGGACGTGCTAATCTCTGGAACTGTGGGGGCCGCCTTACAGGGCTATTTCAGAGGCTACCCATCCATAGCCATCTCCGTAGGCGCCGTAAAGGACGTTCGCTTCGACGTGGCCGCCACCTTTCTTAGAATACTGGGCAACAGGCTCGCCGACGGCGTCAAACTCCCCTCCTCTTTGATCAACGTAAACGTACCCAATGAGCCCCCGGATAAAATAGAAGAAGTCCGGATAACCCGCCTGGGACGCAGGAGCTATGGAGAATCGGTGACTGAGAGGGATGATCACAAGCGTAAGTATTATTGGATTTCCCGTGATAAGGTTATACACCAGGAGCATGGAGAGGACACCGATATATGGGCACTGCGACACAACCGGATTTCCGTGACTCCCATTCACACCGGGCTAACCGACGCAGAGCAGATACCCGTATTAGAGGGCATATTCGAGGGATACACGTGCCAGCTTCCGGGGCGACAGGACTGAAAATGGTGCGGTAACCGTACACTACTTTGCCCTCACCAACTACAATCGTATCAGGCAGTGGTCAAGCTTGACATGGATGACGGGTTGATATACGATTTTCTCAGGCAACTAAGACTTGGACCATTCTCTGGACATAGAGTAGTGGGGATATAGCTCAACTGGGAGAGCGCGGCGTTCGCAATGCCGAGGTTGGGGGTTCGAGCCCCCCTATCTCCACCAATGCCGTGCCCCTGTAGCTCAGCCAGGATAGAGCGGCGGCGTCCTAAGTCGCGCGTCGGGGGTTCGAGTCCCTCCAGGGGTACCATCCTAATTAGGAGCGTAGCTCAGTTTGGTAGAGCGCCGGTCTCCAAAACCGGTGGTCGGGGGTTCGAATCCTCCCGCTCCTGCCAAAAAATAGTTACATAATTTGGGGCTAGAAGGCCTCCTCCCATTTTCCTCAGCCCGGAAATGTCCCCGAATCGCTTGTGAAGCCCTTCTTGTCCTCTATTCCCCTGAGCATCATCGCGTTTGCATTAGTCAGTACACGGTCTGGAACGATAGCATCAAATCGCACCGGATTTGCCTGATGGTATAATGTACCCACTCTAGCGACACCTAAATGGGCAACAAATGGAGGAGTGATGGACCGCAACATACGTTACGCATACGCCGATACATCGCTGGGCCAAGTACACTATCGAGAGGCGGGATCCGGCCCTCCCGTTGTCCTGTTCCACGAAAGCCCGGTGTCCGGGAGAATATACGATGAGAGTTTACCTATCTTGGGCCGCCACGTTCGGGCCATCGCGCCCGATACCCCGGGGTACGGCGCATCAACCCCGCCGCCGGAGCCTCTTCCTATCACCGGTTATGCCGAGCGGATGACCCTTTTCCTGGACGCCCTGGGACTGGACCAGGTTGCACTGGTGGGGAACCACACGGGCGGGGCCATCGCTGCACAGATGGCGGTGGACCACCGAGAGCGTGTGCCGGCCATTGTGATAGTCGGCAGTCCTCTTTTCGACGATGATGAACGCCAGGATAGACTGAAAAACTATTTGGAGCCATTCAAAGCCTCCTCTGACGGAGGACATTTATCCTGGCTCTGGACCCGCTACCAGGGCATCTGGGGCAAAGACTCGCCTGCGGAGTTGCTCCACCTGGCTACGACTGAGTTCCTCAGAGCAGGGACCCGGTATGACTGGGCCTACCAGGCGGCCTTCAGGTTTGAGGCGGACAAAATATTCCCCCAGGTACAGTGCCCGACCCTGTTCCTGGTCACTGAAGGTGACCTATTGAGGAGCAAGAACGAGCGGTCTGTGGAGTTGACCCCCAACGCAGAGGGACGTGTGATCGAAAACCCCTACGGCCAATTCCCTGCTCGTGACCCTGAAAGTTTCTCCAGGGAAGTTCTGTCCTTCCTCACCCAGGTGGGCTATCTTACCTAGCTCTCTCATCGCCGGGTCTGAAGCTCATGCTATGTTCTTGAAGGAGCGATAGGGGGCATCGTACGGACCATCACGCTAAACCGCCGCCGCCTGTAATTTCAGCAGTCCCTCTTCCGCCTCATGCCCGTTCAGGTCCACTATCTTGCCGCCCTTGATGACCATAGCAAGGTTCCGGCCACCTTGCAGGACCCGTATATCTGCCAGGGGGTCAGCCTTCAGCATAATAATGTCGGCCAGCCTGCCTCCCTCAATCACACCCACCTCGTTCTCCAGCCCCATCGCAAAGGCGTTGTCCCTAGTACAAGATACTATGGCCTCCATAGGGGTGTAGCCTCCGCACCTGACCAGTATCTCCGGCTCCTTGGCGTGAAGCTCCCCGTAAGGCATCATAGGGGAGTTGCCGGTGTCCGTCCCACACAGCACCTTGATACCCAGCGCTCGCGCCCTCTCCAGAACACCCACGGCCCCGTCCATGTTGCGCTTTATCAGGTCGAGGTCTCTCTGGCTTCGGCTAAACTCCGTGCCTATCTCAAGGAAATGCTCCAACGCGGTGACCGTTGGCACGATTCGGGAACCGGCCTCGGCCACCGCATCCAGGTCGGACTCCGTCGCCAGGTCGGCGTGCATAATCCAGTCAATACCGGCCTCCGAAGCCGCACGGGTCGAGGCCGAGCCCCGCGAGTGAATAGTAACCCTGGCATTCCTGCGGTGTGCCTCATCGGCGATGGCCGACAGCTCTTCCTTGGATATAGTCTGTGTGTCGCCCCAGGTGCTATCCGCTATTTTGATGAAGTCCACGCCATGTTTGCACTGCCTCCGTACCTCGGTGATCATCTCAGACACGCTGTTAGCGAGCACACCGTTGACGTGCTCCGGCGTCCCTACCCAGGAGGGCTCGCTGTCCGTTATACCGCCGTAGGTGACAATGAACCGCCCCGCACAGGCAATGCGAGGCCCCTCTACCAAGCCGGCAGTTATGGCATCACGGACGGCCACGTCTATGAACCAGGTGCCGCCGGGCACGGATATGCCTGTCACACCTGAACGTAGTATCGTCTGAGCGTTCTTGGCCGCTCGAAGGGCGCTGAACTCAGGGCTGGTTGTCCCCCTCGCAGAGTCTACCCCTGACACCTGTGGGAACCCGAAGGAAAGGTGGCAATGGCTATCTATGAGACCGGGCATTATCCATTGCCCCGAGGCATCTATGACCTGTACGTTGTCCCGGTCCTCCAGGTTCACGTCGCCGGGCAACCGGCCTGTGCTCCTGATGCGTTCGCCCTCAATCACTATCGCCTCATTTTGAATGGAAGGGCTGCCGGAGCCATCTATTAGTGTGCCATTGCGGATTACCATAGTCTTTTTACTGCTGCCGCCCATATCTACCTCCTCGATTATCCAATTCTAATGTATATGCAGAATGCCACACCCGACGGGACAATTATAGTGGCGCCTCTGAGCACCGTCAACGTGTGGCTACATCTTAGCGGAGTCTTTCAATAGCTCCCTCTCCCCTCGTGGGAGAGGGTTAGAGCCTGCCCTGACTTGCCGAATGGGTGGGGGGAGGCTCAGGTGCTAATCTGTCACCCTCACCTCAATCCTCTCCCGTCAAACGCTTGATGAACATTAAACAAATAAGGGAAGGCCCGGGTGGGGGTGAAAAGGGAAGCGTGTGAAGAGCTCCGGGGAGTTACTCAAAGGCCCTTAAAACCCCCAACTGACGGTTGACATTCCTGAAACTTATGTTCTACAATAGAGACCAAATAAAATGAGCTATGGGAGAGGAGCAGAGTGTGAAGGGTGCATCAAAAGTCCCCACAACCGGAAACCCATTCGTTCCTCATTCGTTCCCCAAGAAACGAATCCAACCCTCCACCGCGGCGGAAGCGTGAGGCGTGGTGGATTCCCGTTTTCACGGGAATGACGGGATGGACTGGTTAAGATACTCATTCACGCCTCAGTAAAAGAGCCTAATACCCCCATGACCACCTGGCCCGGTCCGGTGCTTGACTACCCTGCGATGTGCCACTACAATTATTCTCGTAAGAGAGACCTTTTTCTTGGTCGTGGATAGTCTAATGCCGGCTACTCCGAGCAAAACAAAACACAGGAGGTCCAACTATGTCTGACTACAGAATCATATCATCGGATAGCCACATTTATGAGCCGCCGGACCTCTGGACCAGCAGAATCGAGAGCAAGTACAAGGACCGGTGCCCACAGATTATGCCCATTGAAGACGGCCAGATATGGGTCTGCGACAGCGTCATAGGACAGGGCCTATCTCTGGGGACCAACGTGGGCAAGAGGTTCGACAATCCGGAAGAGATAAAAGGCATAGATGTGTTTGAGAACGTCCGGCCCGGGGGATTTATCCCGGAGGAACAGGTCAAAGACATGGACACGGATAGCGTGGACGTGGGTATACTCTATCCTACCGTTGGCCTTCAGCTGTTCAAAGTACCCGATGGAGAGCTATTGAACGCCGTCTTCAAGACCTACAATGACTTTGTAGCCGAGTTCTGTAGCGCGGCCCCCAATCGGCTCAAGGGCATAGCCATGATAAACGTAGACGACGTGGAGATAGGCGTAAAGGAGCTTGAGCGCTGCGCCAACCTGGGGTTTGTCGGGGCGATGATAACAGTGTACCCCCCTATGGACAGAAGGTACGACTCGCCGGAGTATGAGCCTCTCTGGGCAGCGGCCCAAGACCTGGAGATGCCCCTTGGTCTGCACGCCGCCACCAACAGGTACGGGTCCGGGGAGGGAGATAGCCGCGAGAATCGTAGGTTCGGCATCACGGTCAACTTCGACCACTATGTACGGATGTCCCTCACCGATATGATATTCACCGGCGTATTCGAGCGTTACCCGAAGCTACAGGTGGGAGCAGTGGAGCACGAGGTGTCTTGGGCCACCCACTTCCTGGACCGTATTGACTACAACTACAACCAGAGGTCTACCGGACTAGGCGGTTACCGCTTCAAAGACGATATGCTTCCCAGCGACTTCTTCCACCGTAACGTGTTCATCGGTTTCCAGGAGGATGCCCTGGGTATAAGGGACCGCCACATCATAGGCGTGGATACCCTCCAGTGGGGATCGGATTATCCCCACGTGGAGTCCACTTTCCCCAGGAGCCGCGAGATTCTCGAAGAGATTCTGGCGGACTGTACTGAAGATGAGAAGGCCAAGATTGCCGGTGGGAACGCAGCCAGAGTATACAGGCTCTAGCCGAGCCGGTCCCGCCAAACATCCGAAAACACAAGAAGGGGCCTTTTCGGCCCCTTCTCTTTTCTATAGAAATAACTTTGTAACGACCTATGGGCTTCTAATACTTTGCAACCTCCGGGGCGAGATCAGCTATGAGGCGCATCGTCCGGTCAATGGAAGCATCCCGGTTGTCTCCGGCAGGCACGGGAGTGGCAATTATCTCGTCCACCCCGAAGGAGTACAGTTCCTTTATCCTCTCCGCCACCCTTGACTCGTCCCCCCAAAGGGCGATGGCGTCCACCATGCCGTCACTCCAGGCCCCTTCTGCGCTTTCCGGTAGCCCCGATGCAGTGAACAGCTGCACGAACTCGGGAAAGAGGTAGGAGCCGAAGAACCAGCCCACGGCAGACCGTACCTCGTCGGCGTTATCGTGGACGCACACCGGCGCGTGCATAACAAGGGGTGGCACCGGGCGACCCGCCTCTTCCGCTCCGGCTTTCATGGCGGCTACGGCTACGTCCCGAAGATAGTTTCCCGGGACCAGCCAACTGATACCCCCATCCGCCTCGGCCCCGCACAACTCGAAAGCTTTAGGCCCAAGCCCCGAAGCCATCACAGGTATGTCCATCGGCGACCTGATACTGGCGTGGGCGTGGTAGTAGCGACCGTCGAAGTCTACCTCCCCCCTGTGCAGCAATGCCTTGAGAATACGCACGTATTCCCGCAGATGGCCCAGAGGCGACTTGTATTCCAGCCCCAACATGTCCTCCACCCCCCGGCGACGGCTGGGACCAATCCCCAGGCGAAAGCGCCCAGGGGCCAGTTGTCCAAGCACTTGGACTTGCTGGGCTATAGACACAGGGTGTCGGGGGTAAGTTGGGGTAATGGAGGTCCCCAACATAATCCTCTCGGTCCGTACGGCAGCGGCGGCAAAGAGGGTAATGGCGTCGAGGTGTGCCCCGACGGTAATCAGCCACGCCGCCGGTATGCCCATGACCTCCGCCTTCTCTATACCCGCCAGAATCTCATCACTATCGTTCAGCGCTCTAACGGAGCCTGAAAAATCTACTCCAAGCCTTTTCTCACTCACTGGCCATCCTCCTGACTATTGTCACTCGAACCAGTTTACCACTATCGCCAATCTAAATGAATAGCCCAAGAAATACCCCGGCGCCTTTGCTATAATAGCTCAAGTATCACGTAGTATCACGTATTGAGGCAGTCCCGCTATATTCTCTTCGGAGACACGACTATGCTCAAATGCTCGACCTGCCAGGCGGAGAATTCGGAAGGGTCATCCGCCTGCTTTCTGTGTGGCCGACCACTCAAACGGAAAGGCTGGTTGAGCCGTATATTCGGTGGCGGCGGGGGACGAGCCGGAGGCCGGGGTTCAGAGCATTATAATGCAGGTATGGAGGCCGATTCACAGGAGCACCTCGACGTGGGCACGGCGGACTACGGCGGGGCCTCTCACTCTGACCCCCAGGACGCCGAGGTCTTTATGGACCAGGGAAGAGATTACCTGGACCAGGAAGATTACCGGCGTGCCGAAGAAGCCTTTAGCGAAGCTATCAAGCTCGACCCCCAAGACCCCAATGCATACTATAACCGGGGCCTCACCGGCATGAAGCTTGGGCAATACGAGCGCGCCGTTGGAGACTTTGATGAGGCCATCAGACTGGACCCCCAGGATATTGACGCCTACGTCAACCGGGGAATAGCCTACCTCATGATGAGCCGTCCCCAGCAGGCTATCGAAAGCTACGGCGAGGCCATAGGGCGGGACCCCTATAACGCTATGCTCTACAATGGCCGGGGTGCCGCTTACTTCAACATGGGGCACATTGAGAGGTCCATAGAGGACTTCGACCAGGCCATTCACATCACACCTGAGCTTGCCTACGCCTACAACAACCGGGCAATGAGCTACATTCGCTTGGGCAAGTACAAAGAGGCCGAGCAAGACGTTAGACGGGCGGTAGAGTTGGGCATTGACCCCAGAGAGGCCATTGAGGAGTTGGAGAGCCGCCAGTAGACACAAGAAATAGCTCCGGCTCAGCTTAGCCCTCCATTCACAAGACCTCTACGTTACATTTGTAAAGGGATGTTGTGAAAGGAGGGGAATATCTAGCTTATCTGGTACTTCTTCAGAGCGTCCTCGCTGAACTTCAGTCCCAGACCGGGCCTTTGGGGCACTACTATCTGCCCATCTTCGATGGCCGGTGGCTCCTCGTACAGCCTCATAGTCCAGGGCATATACTCGACCGTCAACCCGTTGGGTATAGCTGCCATAAGGTGGACGTGAATTTCTGGGACCACGTGGCTGACCACAGGCAAATTGAAAGCCTCAGCCATACCCGCTACCTTGCGCCACTGGGTGATGCCGCCAACTCGCAGCAGGTCTATCATCACGATGTCTATCGAGCGGGCCTCCAGCATGTGCCGGAAGGGGACGATCCCATAATGGTACTCACCGGCGGCGATGGGGGTTGTCAGGGCGTCAGCAACCCGGGCCAGCCCCTGGTAGTCGTTGTGTGACACCACGTCTTCCAGCCAGAACAGGTGGTACGGCTCCACCCTACGCCCAATCTCTATGGCCTGGTTCACGTTCCAGAGCTGGTTGACGTCGCACATCAGGTCTATGTTCTCACCGATACTCTCCCGCACAACCCGCACTCGCTCTATCTCCCTCTCCGACGTGGGTTCCGCGCCAAGCTGCATTTTCATCTGCTTGAAGCCCATCGAGACCAGCCTGGGGCCGGCCTCCGCCAGATATTCCACGTTGTACTCGCGCACCAGAGCACCGCTGGCGTAGGTGGGAACACGGTCGCGGTAGCCGCCCAGCAGCGAGCAGACTGTCTGGCCCAGGGCCTTTCCCTTGATGTCCCACAATGCGATGTCTATGGGTGACAGAGCCAGGGCGAGGATGCCCCCGGGGCCGGCAATGTTGGCCGCCCTCTGTAGCTTGGTGGAGATGGCCTCGACGTTCATCGGGTCTTCCCCGATGACCAACTCGCACAGCGAGTCTACCGCCGCCTTGAGTGAGGCAACCAGTGGCCCGCCAAAGAAGGTCAGCCCGATGCCCTGAATCCCCTCATCGGTATCCAACTCCAGGGTCACGAATTCCCTGGTAGCGTTGCCTACGTCAACGCCCACTACCAGATGACTATCCGCGGGCGTACTCAGTACCCGCGTCTTGGCCCGAGTTACTTTCATCGCTACGCTCCCATGCTAAGTTAACGGAATTATACCTACTGCTCAACGCTGCGGCAATGTCCGCTACAGTTGTAGCCAAGGTCGGAAAACAATTGCCACGTCATACTGCATGGGACAGCCTATATCCGGCCCACACAGCCCCCAGGCATATACTCATCTGAAGTACCACGTTAAGGAAAGCTGGCAAGACCTCGCCGTTCCGGGCCAGAGCGAGGGTCTCATAGCTGAAGCTGGAAAATGTGGTGAACCCTCCGAGAAGCCCAATAAAGATGAGACCACGGACTTCAGTGTTGAATAGCCCCCTGGTCTCAGCCACCCCGTTCAATATGCCGATGGCCAGGCAACCCAGCACGTTGACAACAAGGGTCCCGTACGGAAACGAGGAGTTACCCGATAGGCTAAGGACCCATTGCCCAACCAGGTATCGGATGACAGAGCCGAGAAACCCGCCACTCCCCACAAGAAGAACAATGATCATCTTGCCTTGCTCCACAGTAAATATTGAAAGAGTATACCAAGAAAACCCAGGCGGAGTCATTTGTGCTAGAATTAGACCGCTTTACTAATGAACCACGGGAGGTGTCACATGGCAGTAACAACGTTTGAAATCAAGTCGCGGAGTCCCCTGGCAGGGGGTGTGGCCTTCGGTGAGGTGGGTCCCTACGAACACCTGGAAGGCATAGTTCACTTTGGCAACGACCCCAACCATCCCCGCAACCGGGGCATCACTGACCTGAATCTGGCCCCCCGAGACGCCGGCGGCATGGTGAGATGCTCGGCAGACTTCTCCATTCTCAGACCTGTCAACCCACAGATGGGCAACCATCGCATCCTTCTGGACGTGCTGAACCGGGGCCGCCGCCGGGCGTTAAAGCATTTCAACTCCGCGCCGGACGTGCTGGACCCCGGCGCTCCCCTGGACCCGGGCAACGGCTTCCTGATGCGCGAGGGTTACACCGTAGTCTGGTGTGGCTGGCAACACGACGTACCCCAGGATAGCGGGCTTATGAGCCTCAAAGTGCCCGATGCCTTGGGCACGGATGGTCCTATATCAGGAAAAATCAGCGTAACCTTTCAGCCCAATGCCCCCACCCAGGTGCAGGCACTATCAGACCGTATGCACCGCCCCTACCCGACCCATAGCATGGACAACCGGGAAGCCACCCTCATGGTGCGTGACTATGACGATGCTCCACCACTGACCATCCCCCATGAGCAATGGTCCTTCGCCAAGTTGGAAGGTGGACGTCCAGTGCCCGACGCTTCCCACGTCTGCATGGCGTCGGGGTTCGTGCCTGGGAAAGTATACCAGGTGATATACACAGCGATAGGTGCGCCGGTGGTGGGCCTGGGGTTTCTGGCGACGCGGGACATGGTCTCCTTCCTGAAGCACGGAAGAGCACAGGCAGGCAACCCATGTGCTGACGACATCCGGTATGCCTATGCCTTTGGCGCGTCCCAGAGTGGAAGGTTCCTCCGCCAGCTCCTCTACATGGAGCTGAACGAGGACGAGGATGGCCGTAGGGTTTTTGACGGGCTAATCCCCCACATCGCGGGAGGCAGACGTGGCGAGTTTAACCAGCGGTTCGGGCAGCCATCCGGATTTTCCAAGTGGAGCATGGGGGCTATGTTCCCATTCACGGACACCGAGCAGACCGAACCGGAGACCGAATCCACCGATGGACTGCTCTCCGGGCTAATCGCAAAGGGTAATATGCCCAGGGTCTTCTTCACCAACTCCTCCGCAGAATACTGGCGGGGCGATGCGTCGTTGATTCACACCGACGTGGACGGGACACGGGATGTTGACCCATCCGAGTCGGTCCGCATCTACCACTTTGCAGGAACACAGCACGCCTCCGGCAACTTTCCCCTCATCAATACCAACCCACGCGATGGGTCCCGTGGGCAGCACCGGTTCAACTCCGTTGACTATGTACCGCTGCTTCGAGCTGCGCTGGTCTGGCTGGACCGGTGGGTAACGTCAGGGGAGGCCCCCCCACCCAGCAGGTTCCCACGACTAGATGAAGGCACGGCGGTCCCTCCGAAACAGACCTCCACTACCTTCAAGTCCTTTGCCGGTGTGAGCTTCCCGTCCTTTATGTCCTATATGTCGCGTCTGGACTTTGGGCCGGGTACGGAAGCAGGTATAGCCACTACCCTGCCGCCCGTGGTCGGCAAGGATTATCCGGCCCTGGTATCTGCGGTTGACGAGGACGGCAACGAGCTTGGCGGCATCCGCCTCCCTGACGTCAGCGTGCCCCTAGCGACCCACACCGGATGGAACCTGCGCCATCCCGACATGGGCGGGTCGGACCAGATTCTGGATGCCGGTGGGCTGGTAGGCTCGACACTACCCTTCCCTGCCACCAGGGCTGATCGCGAGACTACCGGTGACCCACGCCTCTCCATCGAGGAGCGGTATAGCTCAAAGGATGACTACCTGGGCCAAGTTAGGCGCGCAGCCCAAGCCCTTGCGGATGAGGGATACCTTCTGGCGGAGGATATCGAAACGGTAGCAGAGCAGGCGTCAGAGCGCTACGACCTGTTCAGAAACCGTGTGAGTGAGGCCCAGGCAGCCGACAGCTAGGCCGGAGATTCGGGGTATGACCCCAACCCCGGCCTGCGTCCGGCCGTTGTACCGCCTCTAGCTACACAAGGAATGAAAGTGAGTGTCCCTAGAGTACCGTCTGGGCCACCTGACCCAATAGGCGCATGGTGCGGTCCACCGAGGCGGCCCCATCTGCGCCGGCAGAGATGGGCGATGCCAGGACTTCGGTGGCCCCGAAGGAGAATAGTTCCTGCAACCTCTCCGATACTCGGGCTTCATCTCCCCAGAAGACGACCGCATCTATCATGGCGTCGCTCCAGGTTCCGTCCCTAGCCTCCGGGAAGCCCGCTTTCCGCAGCATACGCTGGTAGAAGGGCAGCCTTGGGTTCATAACCTGTGCTCGCACACTGGCTCGTACCTCGTCGGCGTTTGTATGGACGCACACAGGGGCATGGGCAATGAGGGGTGGCACGGGGCGTCCGGCCTTATCGGCGCCGGCTTTCATGGCTGGGATAGCCTCATCCCTGAGATACTCTCCGGGGCATATCCAGCTTATGGCCCCGTCGGCCTCAGCCCCACATAGCTCAAATGAGCCTTGCCTAAGAGCCGAGGCCATCACGGGTACGTCAACCGGTTCGGAGATGGCATCGTGGGCCTCGTAATAAGTACCATTGAAGTCCACCTCGCCCTTCTGCAACAACTCCTTCAATATCTGCACGTACTCTCGCAGATGGCCCAGTGGTGAATGGAAGTCCATCCCCAACGCCTCCATGCTGGGGCGGTGGCTGGGACCTACGCCCAGACGGAAACGACCGGGGGCCAGATGGGCTATCACCTGCACCTGCTGTACCATTACCATCGGGTGGCGCGGATAAGTCGGAACGATGGATGTCCCAAGCTTGATTCGCTGAGTCCGCCCGGCAGCAGCCGCAAAGACTGTGAGACTATCAAGGCGGGCACCACCCGTTGTCATCCATGCGGCGTGGATGCCCAACTCCTCGGCCCGCTCAATCCCAACGAGAACCTCATCGGCCCTGTTACCGCCTATGGCTACTCCAACAGTCTTTTCGCTCATCCCTTGACCTCTCTTTCACTTTCCTACAACGAGCATTAGTCTAGCACGACAGGGTGTCTGACGCCAGGCTCATCCCGCGCATATCATAACACACCAACGTGGCAACCTTAAGAGTCTTTCAGAAGACGAGGCGCCCGCTCTCGTTGGCGCACTGGCGGCCTGATGGTTGCCATTATAGCTGCGCTGGCCAGATATATGGCCAGAATCATCCACCAAGAAGTGACGTAGGTGTCCGTGCTGTCTCGCATATAGCCAACCAAAGGCGATCCGACGCCGGCGCTGAGAAGGATTATGGGCAGTACGATTCCACGAATCGCCCCCAAAAAGGCCCGGCCATAGTAGGCGGCGAAGATATAAGAGTGGACTATCATGCCAGCCCCCACCGATAGCCCAAATGTTGTGGTGGAGCCGAACATGTAAAACTCGTTGCTACCAGCCAGCATCAATCCTATGGCCAGAACGAACCCCAGGTAAGATGCCATCGCTACAAAGCGCACGGGGAACCGCTCCACCAGCAGCCCGGTAATCAAGGCCATGAGGGCCGCCCCTCCGGCGTCGGCAGAGAAGGAAAATGATACCAACTGGGCATCGAAACCCCGCTCAATCCAGTAGGGAATCCGGTGGAAGCTCGCCCCGCCCTGGGCCACTCCGGCCAGGCCAAACACCAACATAAGCTTCCAGAAGGTGCTGGTGCGCAGCGCCTCACTCACTGTCCACGTCACTTCCGGGGCCGATGCCTCCGACTGCTCCCGGGATGCCGGATTATCGGGTACATACTCCGCCAGGTCGCCATCAACAGTCAGGCCCATATCTTCCGGTTGGCGACGCAGAAAAATGGCAGCCAGAGGTATGGCAACTGCCATGAAGGTGATTGCAAGGAATGTCCAGGCATCTCGCCAGCCCACGTGGTCAATCAAAACCTGGGTGATGGGCACGAGGGCTACCCCACCGAGTCCCAGGCCGGCGGTTGCCAATGCCAACGCCCGACCTCTTCGCCGCCGGAACCACTTGGCTACAGGCACCGAGGTGATGAGACTATAGGGAGCGGTCAGGCCGGTGATGCCAATGATGCCAAAGAGCAGCATGAACTGCCAGTATGAGTTGACACGCCCGATACCCAGCAGGCAGGCCCCGATGATGGCGGCAGTCGCCACGATGAGGACCCGAGGGCCGTAGCGGTCCACCAACCGGCCAATGACAAAGCTGGATAGCCCGGCTGAAAGCCCCCGGGTGGTCTGGGCCCACCCGAACTGGCTACGGGACATGTTGAGGGCATCGCCCATTGGCAGAACGAAAAGCCCGAAGTTGAGGGTGCCCGTCGCCATGGTGACAAAATTGATGACGAACATGGTGGCGACGATCACCCAGCCGTAAAATAGCCGTTTCTGGACCACGTGAATGAAATCACCTTGGTTGGAATATATTTGGGACGTATATGGGACGTATATTCGCCTTACAATAATAATCTAACCCTTCTCTTTTGTCTTGTGTCCCACATTTGGCCTAGGGTCATTTAATTATCAACGTTACGCGAATACAGGTAACTGTTCAGACTTGAGGGAACGGACTTGGCCTGAGCCGAGTGTTCCGTATCTAACGGGCCGGTCTCCATCAGTCAGAAAGCCTATAGATTCCCCTAAACGTGAACAGTTACGAATACAGGCCCCCACAGTCACCCCCATCCTAATCTTCCCCTATCAAGGGGGAAGGGATTATTCACCCTTCACTGTCATTGCTATGAAAATCCATTTTCATCCTCTTATGCGGCCCCCACCCCACGTCATTCCCGAATACAGGCCCCCACTACCCGTCATTCCGAGGAGCGGAGCGATGAGGAATCTAAAAAACCTCGCGACCAAGACGACAACGCAGCAGTAGGGGCAGTTCGCGAACTGCCCCTACTGTCGTTCCGGGTGAAAATTAAATGAGCCCACATTTTGGCAGGGTCTTTCGCCGAATAGTCATCAGCCGTGACACTTGTTTGGCTACGATATACCCTGATAACATATGAATACCAAAACCAGGAAATCCCAGGCTCCACCAGGACTACCCGCCGACTTCACCGACCAACGTGGAGAGGGAACCATACAGTGCATATCGAAGGCGAACTCTTTACAGACATCGTCATCATATTTGTGGCCGCATTTCTGGGGGGGCTGGTGGCGCGGACCTTGAGGCTCCCCATACTCCTGGGTTACCTTGCCGTCGGCATGGCCATCGGCCCCCACACGCTGGAGGTGGTGGGCAATGTTGATACGGTAAGCACCCTTGCCGAGTTTGGCGTCATTCTGCTCCTGTTCGCCGTCGGATTGGAAGTCTCCTTTCGCGACCTCCGCCAGCTGGGAAAGGTTGTTGCCCTGGGCGGCATTGCTCAGATTGTTGGGACCATCGTCATCGCATACTTCATCGGACTCCATCTGCTTGGGTGGACCCAGGAGCAGGCTTTCATCTTCGGATTGGTGGTATCCCTCAGCAGCACTATGGTCGTTCTGAAGACTCTGACCGACAGGGGCGAGCTACATACTGTACATGGGCGCGTGATAACGGGCATCCTCCTCGTCCAGGACCTGGTTTTCATCCCTATGATTGCCATACTGCCTGCATTGAGCAGCCAGGGAGTCGGGCTGGACCTAGCCGACCTCGGCCTGGGTATACTCAAGACGGTGGCTATATTGGGACTCATGGTCGTCCTTGGGGGGCGAGTTATTCCCTGGCTTCTGGATAGGGTGACTCGTCTCGGCTCACGGGAGATTTTCATACTGGCCGTAGTAGCCATCACCTTCGCCACCGCAGCCATAACCCAGTTGATGGACCTTTCTGCCGCTCTCGGCGCTTTCGTGGCCGGCCTTCTGCTCAGCGAATCGGCCTTCGGTCGCAGAGCGCTCTCAGAGGTTATCCCCCTCCGTGATACCTTTTCTGCGCTGTTCTTCGTATCCCTGGGAATGCTAACCGACCCTAGCTTCTTGGTGGAGAACTTCGGTCTCGTGTTGGAGGTGGTCGCGATAGCCATTTTCGTGAAGTTTGCCCTCACCGCGGGCCTGACACGCAGCTTTGGCTATCTGCCTCACACGGCCCTCCTGACGGGACTGGGAATGGTCCAGGTGGGAGAGTTCAGCTTCATCCTGACTGACTCTGCCACAACTTTGGAGGTTGTGAACCAGGACTTCCTCTCATTGATAGTGGTCTCGGCGGTGCTGACTATGGCGCTGACTCCGTGGATTATTGCCGGCGGGACGCACGTAGTCATGGTACTTAGCCAGCGAGTCCGCATCCTGCGCCCCTACCGGCTGGGCGACGATAGGTCGGAGGAGCGAAGGCCCCGCCTGCGCGACCACGTCATAGTATGTGGGTTGGGCCGCGTTGGGTCTCTGGTGGCTGAGACGCTGGATGAGCACAAGGTGCCATTTGTCGCCATAGACCTGGACCCGCACGTGGTGACTCGATTTCGAGGTCAAGAGCAATATGGCATCAACGGCTCCAGCAGCAGCGAGCCTGTCCTCGAGGCCGCCCGAATCAGATATGCGCGGTTAATGGTCATTACCATCACTGACCCGGTCACGGGCTGGGTCAGTGCCCAGAACGCCCTCAGATTGAATCCCGGCCTGGAAATAGTGGCGCGGGTCCACTCGCGCGAGGCGGGTGAGCGACTCCGCAGATTGGGCGTCCAGGAGGTGGTATGGCCCGAGATGGAGGCCGGCCTGGAGATGCTCCGCCACTCCCTCCATCGCTACCTTATCAGACCGGGTGAAGTGGACCTCCTGCTGAGCCGCCTCCGTGAGCACCTTAGCTTTGGCACAGCTTCAGAAATATCCGAAATAGAGGAGGTCCTTCCTCCGGAGGGCTTGGGGCTAGGGCCTGAGCTTGTTGAACCACCATCGTCCGCGGAGACTGATGAGCTTCCTCCGGACCGACCGGGTGACGAGCCGGAATCCGTGGAGCAGCCAACAGCCGATACTTCATCCGACACCAGAGACAGCGATTGACGGAGTCCGTTAGAGCAACCCGGTCACGTTCCCCTTATCATCAACGTCTATTTTGAAGGCGTTGGGTGTGCGCGGCAGTCCCGGCAAGGTATTTATCTGCCCGGCCAGGGGATAAACAAACCCGGCCCCTGCGGATACGCGTATCCCGGTGACCGGGAACGTATATCCCTGGGGACGACCCAACAACCGGGGCTCGGCTGATATAGAGAGATTGGTTTTGGCTATGCATATCGGCAGATTGCCCCAACCCAGTTCCGTATATCGCCGGGCCTGGCGCAGGGCAGCCCTCTCCCAGCTTACATCTCCGGCCCCATATACCTGGCGGGCCACTATGTCCACCTTTTCCTGGATTGTGGCTTCCAGGGGGTAGAGGTAACGGAGTTGGGAGGGCTCTTTGCAGGCTGAAACCACAGCCTCGGCCAGCTCTGTTGCTCCGGCCCCTCCCTGGGAGAAAGCGTGACTCTCGACCACGGCGTGGGTTCCTGCATCCAAGGCGGCACGTTTGACGGCTTCTATCTCATCCGGCCGGTCGTCGGGGAACCGGTTGATGGCTACCACCGAGGGCACCCCGAAGTGTCGGACTATACCGACAGCGTGTTCCATATTACCCAAGCCTCTGCGAAGCGCATCCGGGTTGGCGTTGGCAAGCTCCCTGGCGGGGGTGCCTCCATGCCATTTCAAAGCCCGCACTGTCACCACCACTACGGCGGCGTCAGGTGGTGCGCCTCCTGAGCGGGTTTTGATGTGTACGAACTTTTCAAAGCCCAGGTCGGTGGCGAAGCCTGCCTCGGTCACCACGATGTCGCCGCAGCTCAAGGCCAGCCGGTCCGCAAGTATGGAGCTGGAGCCGTGGGCGATGTTCCCGAATGGCCCGGTATGTACCAGGGCCGGCTGCCCCTCTTCGGTCTGCACCAGGTTGGGTTTCAGGGCGTCCTTCAACAGGGCCATCATGGAGCCCACAACATTCAAATCGGACGCTGTGATGGGGTTCCCATCCCTGGAGTAGCCCACCAGCAGGCGGCCAAGCCTGACTCTCAGGTCATCGTAGCCGGTGGACAGGGCCAGCACAGCCATGATTTCAGATGCGGCGTCAATGTCGAAGCCTGCGTCATGGACGGGGCCGTTCTCCCGCCCACCCAGGCCGGTGACGATGCTCCTCAGGGACCTGTCCCCCACGTTGGTGACACGTCGCCACTCAATCCCTGAGGCGTCCAGGTCGGGCATCGTCCGGTGGTGAACGGCGGCTTCGGTTACGGCAGCCAGCAGGTTGTGGGCAGATGCCACGGCGTGAGCGTCTCCCGTGAAATGCAGGTTGATTTCCGTATCCGGCATAATCCGGGACCGACCTCCACCTGTGCCACCACCCTTTATCCCGAAAACCGGCCCTAGAGATGGCTCCCTTAACGTCAGCACCGGCCGTCTCCCCAGCCGCGCCAATCCCCCCACAAGTCCTATGCACGTTGTGGTCTTGCCTTCTCCCATAGGCGTGGGGGTCATGGCAGTCACCACCACCAACCGGCCCTGGGTATTCCCATAGGGAAAGGCATCCATCGGGACCTTGGCTTTGTAGCGCCCGTAAGGCTCAAGGACGTCAGCGGGAAGCCCCATATCTCCGGCTACTTCAACGATGGGCCGCACTGAACACCTCCAAACGTTCAGCCATCAGTCTCCTGATGGATGTCTATTCTTGGCGAAGGTACTTGTCCACGCTCTTGTCCCCGCTTAGCGCCAGATAGATGTCCCCGCGGGAGTCCACCCATAGGCCGTGAGCGGAGCGGGAGTCCCAGTGGGCCAGAACGTTCCCATCTCCATCCAGCACGCTGATACGGGGCGGCGCACTATCGGTTGCCAGCTGGCTGACGTAGAAGATTCCGTCTTTGTCAACGGAGATGTCGGTGGGCCGCTGTACACCGGTCCACATGGTGATGTACTCGCCGTCGGCGGAGAAGACCTGGATGCGGCTATTCTCCCGGTCGCACACGTAGACCCGTCCATCCTGACCCACGTAGAGGCTGTGGGGGAGGTGGAACCGGTTGGGGCCGGACTTGCCCGGCTCGCCCCAGGATGAGATGAGCCGGCCATCCTCAGAGAACCGGTGTATCCTTGCATTCCGGTAGCCGTCGGAGATATAGAGGTCTCCTGATGGAGACGGGACCATCTCAGTGAGGTAGTTGAAGGGGCCGGCGGCCCTGGGAACCAAGTCACCGGGTTTCTCACACCCGGTGTCAGAGTGTACGCCCCTCTGACCCAAAATCTGGAGGGGCTTGCCGTCCAGGGTATACTTCAGGGCCACAGAGTCATCCCGGTCGGTGAGGTAGACGACGTCGTCGGCGATGTAGATGCCATGAGGGCTGGTGATGGCGCTATGACCCCATGATCTGAGGTGGTTACCGTCCCTGTCAAAGACAAGTACCGGGGGGTCTTTCCGGTGAAAAACGTATACCAAGTCCTGAGAATCGGTAGCGACGGCGCTGACCGTGTCGAAGGTCTCACCCGGGGGCAGCTTTGCCCAGTCCTGAACTAGACTGTAAGTATGTTTGCCGGTGCCTACGGTGGTCATCTGTCGGGTTACCTCCTGTTGGGGATTTTCAGTGATAATACTACCACAAGAAGGGGGTCAGGTGAGAAACTTCTGCACGGTAACCGAGCCTTGCAGATAACCTCGTCGGCCACAATCCACACTTGGGCTGCTGGAATTTTGCAACACGAGCACAAGCCTACGTGGTAGACTACTACCATGATCAATACCAAGAGCATTTACCACGACTCAATCGGACCGGAAGATGGCTACCGGCTGCTGGTGATGCGACGCTGGCCTCGCGGGGTACGCAAAACCCAAGTAGACGGGTGGCTCAAAGAGTTGGGGCCATCATCGGCGCTTTTGGGGAAACTCAGGGAAGGCAAAATAGACTGGCAGACTTTCTCCCGTCTCTATAAAGAGCAGGTGGGGGGTACGGAAGCCGGCCGGGACCTGATGGAGGACGTGGAGGGACTGGAGAAGGAACACGGCGCCGTAACCCTGCTCTGCCACGAGGACCTCAAAAAACCCAACACCACCTGTCATCGTGTGCTCCTGAAGGAGTTGCTTGATACGAAGGTCCACCA
Organism: Dehalococcoidia bacterium; assembly: GCA_965219825.1. GTDB lineage: Bacteria > Chloroflexota > Dehalococcoidia > Lucifugimonadales > JAGWBF01 > JAGWBG01. Next base: position 1,805,225 of record OZ244792.1, read on the forward strand.
TACCACTACATGAGGTGGGAGCTAGGAAGATGGCCCTCACAAGCAAACAACGCGCGGGAACCGTATGGAGTTGACGCCCTTCAAGCGCATGACTACAATTGCCTCGTCAAAGCTTAACAGACTTGGACCCAGAGGACTGCAACGTGAAACTCATCCTAAGTGTGGTTGACCAATCACCGGTCCGGGACGGCGGCACCGCAGCCCAGGCCCTTCAGGAGACTATTGATTTGGCGGTAGCGGCAGAAGCTCTGGGCTACCAACGCTACTGGCTGGCGGAACACCACAACATTCCCAACTTCGCAGGAACCAGCCCGGAAATGCTCATCGGACAGGTAGCGGCTCGCACAAAAACAATACGGGTGGGCAGCGGCGGTGTGATGCTGTCCCACTACAGCTCACTCAAGGTAGCCGAAAATTTCCGTATCCTGGAGTCATTGTACCCCAAGCGCATTGATCTAGGTATCGGACGCGCCCCCGGGAGCGACCAGATTACAGCCGCCGCCCTGGCTTATCCAGGTCAACCCAGGGACGTGCAGCATTTCCCCCAGCAGGTACATGACCTGCTCCGCTACCTGTCCAATGACATGGTCCCCGGCCATCTATTCTCAGAGGTGCGAGCAGGGCCGGGGGACTCCACAATGCCCAATGTCTGGCTATTGGGCTCCAGGTACGAAAGCGCCTACATGGCAGCCCAACTCGGCCTTCCCTTCGCCTACGCCCACTTCTTCGGTATCGGGGTACACGAAGGCCCGACCATAGTCGAAGGGTACCGAAAGTATTTTCAGCCATCGGCCTACCTATCGGAACCCAAAATCAACGTGGGGGTACAGGTGGTCTGCGCCGACACCGAGGATGCAGCCCTGCGCGTGGCCGCCAGCCGGAACCTGGCCCGGCTCCAGTCGGTCCGTGGCATGGCAAAGGGTATACCGACTGTGGAAGACGCATTGTCCTACCAGTACAGAAGCAATGAGTTGACCTTTATCTCTCAGTACAGCCAAAATTGTCTCGACGGTGACCCGCAGCAGGTGAAGGAGGGGTTGGAAGCCATTGCAGAAAGCTATCAGACCCCGGACCTCAGCATCGTCACAATATGCCACGGTTTTGCCGAGCGGGTCCACTCGTACGAGCTAGTGTCCCAAGCATGTGGGATCAGCAACAGCGATTGAATTGCGTGTCAATCCTGACCTTATCGCGCAAGCCTATTGCAATGAGAACTTTTAGCGATTATAATAAAATTCGGCACAAGTTAAGGTTACCTGTTGGCAGTTCCCCCTTCTATTACCTCTGGCGCCGGATGACCTGGACTGAGCCAATTCAAATCCTAGACAAGGAGGTTGTCCGGTGACGCTTTCTGATAAGACTCTTACGTGTGTGGAATGTGGTGGTTCATTTACCTTTACGGTAGGCGAGCAGGAGTTTTTCGCTTCCAGGGGATATACCAACGAGCCCAAGCGATGCCCCGAATGCCGTGAGTCGCGCAGGTCCCAGCAACGCGGCTTCCGCCAGACCGAGCGGGAAATGCACCCGGCGGTTTGCGCCCAGTGTGGGGCCGACACCATGGTCCCATTCAGGCCACGCGGTGACAGGCCCGTGTACTGTAGCGATTGCTTCAGCACCATGCGATCTAACACCTACCGCTAACATTGGGACACAAGAAGGAAGCCACCATAATGGTGGCTTCCTTCTTTACCCCATGCTCGCTACCTGCGTTTAGCCGGCCATCTTGAAACGCTCCGATTCAGGGGGCTTGGCCCATAGCTCGCTTGCTCCGGCCATGGCCACAGCCCGCTCCGGGCTGGCCCGCCACGCATCATATATCTCATTGCTCTCCCAGGTGACCAACGTTGTAATCTTGGTGGGGTCGCCCAGAGATACCATGGTCTGCCGGCTGCCATACCCGGGAGCCTTGCTCTGAGCAAGACCATTACGGTCCAGAAGCGCTCGGGCCTCAGCTACCTTGTCCTCCTTAGCCCAGTGGTGGGTCAGAACCCCAATCATACTACCTCCCTCCGCTTCCTAATTAGCCCTAAGGCATTATATTGATGGCTTGACGCTATGTCCAGACCTTGGATGTGTTAGACTCATGCCGGGTCTTCGGACCAAGCCTCCCTACCTTACACAATTTACACAACACGAGTACCTTTATTGGGCAATGTCTACAACCGATAACCCCGGCAATCCAAAGCTCAGGACTGGGCAGTCCCGCTATGGCCGGATCGTTGCCGCCCTGCGCTACCCGGATTTTCGGGTACTATTGATTGCCACAGTACCCAACCAGATGGGACAGGGAATGCAGCAAGTGCTGCTGGGCTGGTTGGTATTTGAGATGACCAACTCCAGCGGAATGGTGGGAGTTGTCTTCGCCGCGCGTTCGGCGCCCAACCTGATTGTGGGGTTTGCCGCCGGGGCAATCACCGACCGGCTCGACCGGCGTACTGTAATGCGAATTGCCACGTGGGGCATGTTGCTGGTCACCCTCGCCCTGGCCCTGCTATTGTACTACGATCAGTTGGCCGTATGGCATCTGATGCTCGCTACTTTCCTGATGGGCACGTTGCAAGCCTTTTACATGACGTCCCGCCAGGCTTACGTGTACGACATCGTGGGGTCCGGTGGAGTAGTTAATGGCATCGCCCTGGTCTTTCTGGCCCAGCTGGTTGGTGGGATATTCGGGGCATTGCTGGCCGGAGGGAGCATAGACTGGTGGGGCCCGGGTACTTCCTTCCTGGTGATGAGCGTAAGCTATGGTCTGGGAGCCTTCGGTCTATACGGTCTGCGGCTCCGTGGTGAGTCAGCCCCACAAACCGGAGAGACCATGTCGCAGAATCTGCTCAACTATTTCAGGGAGCTAAAGACCAACCGCGTGATGCTGAGCCTGATGATTTCCACCACGGCGGCAGAGGTGTTGGGGTTCTCACATCAGGTTATGCTGCCGGTCCTAGCCAAGGACGTGCTGCACGTAGGCCCTACCGGGCTGGGTGTGCTCACCGCCTTCCGATTCTTGGGTGGGGCATTGGGAGCCGCAGCATTGACCGCAATTGGAGAGGTGCGGCGTCGTGGCTTGTTGCTGCTGGCGGTGCTGGCGCTGTTCGGGGTCGGCCAGATACTTCTATCCCAGTCGTCCAGCTTCTGGATGGCTCTACTATTCGTCATCTTCATCAACCTCATGGCCACAGCCATCGACATCCTGCACCAGATATTGCTCCAGTTCAGCGTTCCCAACCAGCAACGGGGACGGGCTATGGGTTCCTGGATAGCGGGCATCGGTACTGCACCGGTGGGACAGTTGGAAATCGGCTATCTGGCCGCAGTTACCAGCGCCCGTCTGGCTCTGCTTACCAACGGAATTGGCCTAGCCGTCCTGTCAATTGTTCTAGGCGTGCTCTTGCCGCGCCTCCGGCGTCTGTAGCCCACGTGCGGAGCCATTCCGGTACCCCGGGACCGTGTCCATGATTTGAATAAGAAAGACCGGCCACTTTAGTTGACTGGCTGCGGGTTCTGGATTAGACTGATGTCGCTTCAAGTCCCAGGGCAGCGACGGGCAGTGTACAGAGTCTCAAGCTATATGCCAAACGGGGGAGATAGGATGCTCAAGGAAGGTGACAAAGCGCCGGATTTCACGACTGTGGACCACACGGGCAAGGAAGTCAGGTTGGCAGACCTAAGAGGGAAAGTGGTCTGGCTCTGGTTCTATTCCTCATCGGGGGGCAATAACTGAACCCGGCACAGTCACGGGTACCGTGACAATTACTCGAGCTTTATATCGAAAAACGTTCTGGTCTTTGGTGTCAATGACAAGACCTCGGAAGCAGCCGGCGCCTGGGTGGAGAAGGAGGACCTCCCCTTTCCCATTCTTCTGGACCCGGACAGGTCCATCGCCTTGGCTTATGGAATGTCAAAGGCCGGAGATGAACGGTATCTGGCCAACCCGTCCGAGGGGAGACGCCCGGCGGTCGTTATTGATGAAAATGGCCTGGTCCTCAAGCTGCTGCCAGACCTGACCGACGTAGACGGTCAGATGGAGACCCTGGCGAGCTTGCCATAAGATGCCGATTGCATTTCATCCGGCTAAAACGAAACTTTGGTTGGTGCGGCGCCCTCATGCCTCCAGATTGTCCAGTACCCTGGCCGCATCGTCCAGCTCATCCAGACGCCACAGTAAGTCCAGGGTAGCTCTGACCTGAGTCGGAGTGAGGATGTCCTGGACCAGCCCGATGAACTTGGCCTCCACCTCCTCATCCGCCATACCCTTCTCGATGTCCTCCGCCGTCAGTGTACAGTGGGCCATCCGGGTCTCGCCGGAGATGGTAGTAGCCTCGATGCTACAGTTCCTCACGTCGGGAGTCTGGGCGCTGAAATCCGGGTCGTTTTCGATTTTCATCCGGCCCATAAGGTCCAGCACATCGGGGTCGAGGAACCTGCCCCGGCTGAAGGTCTGAGGGCTGACCTCGCCATCCAATATAGCGGCGGCGATAGAGAAGGGTATACTGTGGTCCGCCGTCTCCCGGGTCTGGGGTGCCCAAAGCTGCTTCGGCTCCACAGCCCACCGGTAGGCCGACGAGTAAGTCTTGACACGGAGGGACCTTATATCCTCCGGTGCTACCTGCTTGCGAAGCTCCAGGGCTGTACGGGCGACAAGCTGGCATGAGTCCCTGACCGGGAAGGTCTTAATATTGGTACGGCTAATTCTGAAAGGCATTCCGTTGCCACCCAGTGGCTCGATGCTGAGCTTGCCGGTCACCTGGTTCATAAGGCCGTACTGGCCTTCGATGGCCTCCTCCGGGCCGGTCATCCCCTCCCTCGCCACAAGAGCGGCGAAGATACCCTGGCGCGCCGCCATACCGGCGGCTGCCGCCTTCCACATGGAAAGCTCACCTACCCGGTTCTGGTACAGGGCCATGTTGGGGGTCAGCGCCAGGGCTGCTGCGTTGCCCATCTGCTCCCTGTCCAGCCCGAAGAGCTTTCCGACTCCGAGGGCGCTCCCCAGCACCACGTACACCGGCTGGTCCCAGCCTTTCTGGTCCAGAACCGTCTCCTCTATGATGCGGCACTGGACCTCATAGGCCAGTACCGTCGCCGTTATCAAAGCCTTGCCGTCGGCATGGACGGCTTCACCGGCCGCCAGGACAGCAGAGATGGCGTCGCTGGGATGCCCTGCGTCCTTGACCCGATAGGCGTCGTTGAAGTCCAGGTATCGGACCATCGTGCTATTGGCGAAGGCCGCCATCTCCGGGGTGGTCCGAAACAGGGAGCCGATAACCCTGGCGGTGAAGGGCGAACCAGTGGAGAAACACAGGCGGCGGGCTATCTTGCAAGGCTCGGCCATGTACCCGCCTATGGCGCAGCCTATGGAATCTATGAACCGCTGTTTGGCGGCCCTCACTGCGCTGTCGGTGAGGTCGTTATAGGAGAGGGATACGGCATAGTCACTGAGATAATCAAGGGAGCGGTCCATAATGCCTCCTTTCAGAAGCGAGTAGAGATACAGCCTGACGGTGAACACAATATAGCATAAGTGAGCGCAGTGTGTAACCATAGGTACAGGTGGCCGGCATTGCTTGAGGCCGGTTATCCTTCTACTGCCTGGTGACCGGTGGCCCTCCTGATTTAGCAGGAGGGCCGTTCCCCCGGAAAGGCCGGGGCTTGAAATGGAGTCAGGGGGTGCATATAATCCCGTTCATCGGAAGCAGTGAATGTTTTGAGGAGGATGAATATGGAGCGGGAAGTCACTTTCTACAGCGACGGTTTGAAGATTGCGGGGGTGCTGTACGAGCCGGACAGCGCCGGGGATAACACCTGCCCAGGCATCGTGATGTGCCAGGGAATGGTGGGAGTTAAGGAGTATTTCTGGTTCCCCACTATCGCCCGGCGTTTTGTGGAGCTGGGGTTCGTCGCCTTGATTTGGGACTTCCGGGGCGTGGGAAGCAGCGAGGGTGAGCATGGACGCCTCTACCCCCTGGAGCAGGCAGAGGACATCCGCAATGCTCTGACCTACCTGGAGGTCCATCCGAAGGTGGACCCGGAGCGTCTGGCCCTGTTCGGGATGAGCTTCGGTGGTGGAATGGTCCCCTACGTGGCCGGAGTGGATGAGCGGGTCAAGTGCGGCATCAGCATAGTGGGATGGGGCGACGGTGGGCGATGGATGCGTAGCATACGACAACACTGGCAATGGCTGGAGCTTCTCGACCGCATCGCCGAGGACAAAAAGTCCAGAGTAAAAACGGGCAAGTCAACGGTACTGGAGCCGGGAGAGATTCTGGTAGGGGACCCCACGGCTAACGAGCAAAGGCATCGGGTGGTAAGCAATATACCGGGGATGGATAACTACATAGGCACCCCATATTCTCTCGCCACAGCGGAGAAGCTGATGGAGTTCAGGCCGGTGGACGTGGTGGACCGCATCTCGCCCAGGGCAATCCTCTACATTGCCGCCGAGAGGGATACCACCACCCCTGCCGACGATGTCATAGATATGTATAAGCGGACTGAAGAGCCGAAAAAACTGTGGGTTATTCCCGGCATTCCCCACTACGGCGTATATGAGGAGCCATATCTGGGCCAGGTCATGGAAATGACTATAGACTGGCTCAGGGAACACCTCCGGAAGGACCGGTAGGAGGAACAGCATGGGTAAGATGGATGGTCTGGTAGCTATCGTCACAGGTGGCAGCAGGGGTCTCGGCAGGGCCATCGCCAGGGAGTACGCCCGCGAAGGAGCTAAAGTAGTAGTGTGCGCCCGCCTTCAGTCGCCGACGGGCCTGGCCGGCACCATAGATGAGACAGCCCGGGACATCCGGGCCGAAGGAGGGGATGCCCTCCCCGTGCCCTGCGACGTGTCTGACGAGATACAGGTAAAGGATATGGTCGAGAGGGTAATGGAGCAATACGGGCGGATAGACGTGCTGGTCAACAACGCCGGGATCATGGTCCTGGGCGAGTCCATCCTGGAGATAGACACTGCCCGATGGGACCGGAATATGGCTGTGAACGTGCGTGGCCCTTACCTTACCTGCAAGTATGTCCTGCCGGTGATGATGAAGCAGCGACGGGGTAACATTATAAGCGTCGGCTCCCGGACGACCAGCGAAAACCGGGGTGGCGTCCTATACAGCGCCACCAAGGCGGCCCTGCACATGTTCAGCATGTGTCTGGCCGAGGAGGTCCGGGAGCACAACATAGCTGTCAACGTCCTGAATCCGGGACCATTGAGGAGCGAGGGATCATCGGTAATCCCCTGGGCCAAGCACGACTGGCACCTGCGGGTCGAGCCGGAAGCCGTAGGGCCGTGTGCCGTGTACCTGGCCCTTCAAGACGCCCGGTCCTTCACTGGGCAGACAGTGCTCCGCAGCGAGTTCGGCCAGACCTGGGGGTTCTAGGAATGGAGTTGACGGCGCATCAGGTTATACCTATAATTGCGTCGAACCCAGAGGGACGCCCACCGTGGGCATGATCAGTCCGATATGGGGAATACTCGTAGACTACAAGGGAGGTTGACATGGCATCTATCGAGAAGCTGGCTCCGGAGTTGGACCGCCTCGTATCACCGGACGCGGAGATAGAGCAGTTGGGGAGCGGCTACGGCTCAGACAACGGGCCGGGCGAGGGACCCCTATGGTGGAAGGAGGGGGGATACCTCCTCTTCAGTGACGTTGGCAATAGCAAGAGATACAAGTGGACACCCGGGGATGCGGCCCCCACAGTGTTCCGAGACCCCACCGATAACGCCAATGGCCTCACCAGGGACCCCCAGGGCAGACTGCTGGCCTGCGAGCACGGCTCTCGCCGCGTGACGCGCCTGGAATCCGACGGAAGCCTCACCACAGTGGCGAACAGGTATCACGGCAGACGGCTGAACCGTCCCAACGATGTGGTGGTGAAGACCGACGGAAGCATATACTTCACCGACCCGGCTATTTTGGGCGTGGAATCGGAACTGGACTTCAATGGAGTGTACCGGGTATCCGCAGACCTGGACACTATCCACTGCTTGGTCAGGGATTTCACCCTACCCAACGGCCTGTGCTTTTCTCCTGATGAGAAGACCCTTTACATCAACGACTCCCGCAGAAGGCACATAAGAGCTTTCGACCTGGACCCCAGCACCGGCCTGTTGTTCCTACATACCGAGCGCGTCTTCTGCCAGATGTCCGGGGACCAGCCCGGCGGCCCCGACGGTATGAAGTGCGACATGGAAGGTAACGTGTATTGCACAGGCCCCGGAGGACTATGGATTATAAGCCCCGATGGAAAACACCTGGGGACTATCCTGACCGGTGCGGCGACCAACCTGAACTGGGGTGGTGACGACTGGAAGACCCTGTACTACACCACCCGCAGCAGCATGGGCCGCATCCAGATGAATACCACCGGCGTACCCGTACCGCGCGGTCAGGTGTAGCTAAAACTCGTGTGGCGCCCTCACCCCCGACCTTTCGACAATCTCAGGGCCACCTCTCTCACAGTGGGAGAGGGTCCGGGGGTGGGGGGGTACGCTTTCATTAGCACCCACGATGGCAGGTCATAGTCCGCGCAAGGAGCCCTCGTAAAATGTATACCTCCCTCAAGCCCATCCTGGAAAAAGAGCTTGCCACAATTCATAGCTCTGGCCTCCACAAAGCCGAGCGGGTCATTACCTCGAGGCAAGGCAGGCTAATCCACGCAGAGGGGCGAGAGGTCATAAATTTCTGCGCCAACAACTATATGGGCCTTGCCGGTTCCGACGAGATGGTAAAAGCCGCGCAGGACGCCCTGGAGAGATTCGGCTTTGGTCTTTCCTCCGTGCGATTTATCTGTGGCACCCAAGACATTCACAAGGAGCTTGAGAGGAGCACCGCCGATTTCGTGGGTACAGACGACTCAATCCTGTACTCGTCCTGCATGTCCGCCAACATAGGGTTCTTCGCCAGCTTCCTGACCGAAGAAGACGCCATTTTATCGGACTCTCTGAACCACGCAAGCATAATTGATGGCATCAGGATGTGCAGGGCAGGTCTGCGTGTTTTTCAGCATCTCGACATGAGCGACCTTGAGAGTGGGTTGCAGGCTACGCGGGACAAACGGGTCAGGTGCATTGTCACGGACGGCGTTTTCAGTATGGACGGTGACGTCGCGCCGTTAGGGGACATCTGTGACCTCGCAGAAAAATACGATGCCCTGGTCGTCGTAGATGACTCCCACGCGACGGGATTTATGGGGAAGCATGGCCGTGGGACCCACGAGCACTGGGGTGTGGATGGGAAGGTCGACGTTATAACTTCAACCTATGGCAAGGCCCTTGGCGGTGCAAGCGGCGGGTACGTTGCGGGGCATAAAGAAATCATTGATATACTGCGAGAGCGCTCGCGGACCTATCTCTTTTCAAATACCCTGCCACCTGTTGTTGCGGCGACTGCCCTCTTCGCTATCAATTATATCGGCGACCACCCGGAGCTTCGCGCAAGGCTCTGGGAAAACACCCACTACTTCCGAAAAGGAATGACGCAGGTGGGCTTCACGGTTCCCGAATCGGTGCATCCGATAGTGCCGGTAATCATTGGCGACGCACAAAAAACCCAGCAGATGGCTAGAGAGATGTTCGATGAGGGTATCTATGTCATCGGCTTTAGCTACCCGGTGGTCCCTCATGGCTCGGCTCGCATACGGGTGCAGATTTCAAGCGATCATACCCATGAGGACTTGGACAAAGCAATTGATGCCTTCGTGAAGACACGGAACAAAGCAAACCGGAGTACGGCCGTCTGAGTAGATTCAGGACGCCAGGTATCTTTGTAATATGATACCAATGTTGCCTCACACTATCCGGTTGGTCTATACTGCGTATAAAGTGACGATTTAACAAAGGGAGAAAGTTATGGGCGCACTAGGTTGGCTTCTGGACATGAAGTTTGAGCGTTGTCCGAGGTGCACCGGACCGTTGCGAGGTGCTACGCAAGAGGGAATATGCAAGTGGTGTCAGAAGGAAACGCCACAGCTTCCTTCAATATCTGTTGAGCAAGGCTCCGGGAAGTCCGAGGTATTGTCCGGCAGCCGCTAAGCTTGCACTTGGTACCCATCGTAACGTCGGAACTTGGAGGGTGATGAGGCGGTGCGTGGAGAGTCCTCCGCTGTCATCCAAGCAGCGCGCCTCAGTCAAAGCATCGGACTATAGTGGTCTGGTCGTCCTCCCGAAAGGTTCCATACGAGTCCTCTCTGCCCTTATTCAGGTTGCGCTTCTCGCTGACAAGCTCCCGTATGGCCGAAATAGCTTCCTGGGGAGACGTAGCGCCTCCGACGATGCCCAGCAACTCTTCCGGGCATACGTTGTTCATTAGCCCGTCAGTGGTAAGAACGAGCCTGTCGTGGGGCCGGAGGGTCACTTTCTTATATTCATAGGTGAGACTCGCATTGATTCCCACTGCACTGTTCACCCGTCCAGGAAATATGTTTGATTTGGAAATAGTCGTAAGCTCGGTTATCTCACCGTCCCGTATCAGGTATACGGGACTATCCCCTACGTTTACAACGTGTAACTCGTCACCCATCTTCAGGGCAGCAGATACAGTGGTCAGAAGGTTGCGTCCCTTTCCGGCCTGGAAGAGGATACCGTTCACCTGCTCAATGGCATCTACAAGGTCACTCAGGCTTTCGATTGAAGCATCCTGCAGTACACCTACCGCAAAATTGCTGGCGTATCCCCCCTCACACTGAGTAACCCCATCCAGGACGACGTCCAGAGAGTCGGTACTACTCAACTCCCTTATGAGAAAAGCATCCTCCCCATGAACTGAGTTATCTTGAAACGAGTCCACTACATAGTTGCTCATTGCCTATGGCACTCTCAGCTTACGTTATTCTGTAGTGTACCAGGTCCGAGTCGGGGTCGAAGAGGAACTTGCGCCAGTAGTCAGCCGACATCATCTGCATAGCCTCACCCCATACACCGACCAGGTCATCCAAGTACGGAAGCTTCTTATTCCTCTCATCCAGCACAGCCAGGTAATGGTTGAAATCTCTGCGAAAATCCTCAAAGGATGTATAGTCACGGGTCCGGACCTTTTGCAGGGTATCCAGGGCAACTTCCTTGATCTCTGTATCCTGTACACCCAGATAGCTATGAATTATCATGTCAAGCTGCTGGTCGAAATCCGGTACACTCCTCATTCCGGCAGCTTCCCCATACCCCCTGACGTCAGACGGAGGGCTGTCGGGAGTCGCATAGAACTTGAACATCTCCGCAAAGAAATCGTGGATGTCTCCCGGGCGGTCCCCCATACTGGCCCGGCCCTGTGCGGCAGGCCCCCGGGTGGGCATTGTGCCGATGTCTATCACCGTTATTTTCCCCTCCCCGGGGTCGAAGTACACGTTCTGGGGCCGCATGTCCAGTAGAAGGTGACCCGTACTGTAGAAGGCCTCTTCCAAGTCCATAAGCTGCTGATGTATGGTAAAGAGACCTTTGCCGGCATGGGGTACCAGGGTGTGAAGGGTGAACAGGTTCTGTCCCAGTCCTATCGGGATTCCTTTGAACTTATCTCGTATGTCACCTGCCAGAGGAACGCCCTTAGCTCTCTCTTCAACGAGAACACGATAGCTCTCATTCAGGGAATCCCCAAAGTAGCCGTCATGTTGGGCTACTTCCGTATAACCCACCAGGTGAGCTACGTAGGGTAGGGAGTCCCCAACAGACCCATGCACCTCTATCAGCTGCTCCGAGAGCCGGTCAATTCCGTGGTGCAGCTTTCTGGCTATGTAGTCCGGATTGGGCCTTTTAATTACCACCCTGTTACCGGTCTGGCTATCCGTTGCAGCATGGGCCTCGTAGTCTGAACCCGACCCCAAGTGTTCCTCCAAATTGAACCTGTCCAGCTGGACTATACCCATATCCGTTCCTACCCCTTCGCCCGCTCCAGAAGTACAGCCGACCCACACCCTCCAGGGGGCGGTGCTACCGGACGCCCCAAGCGTCGCCGGGGTTACTGTATGAACTTGGGGTTAATCTGAATGAAGGACACGTAGGCGTTCTGCGGGTCCCTCATCAAGCAGAACCTGCCTACGTCCTCCACTTCCATCGGCGGCATCACCTCGCTGGCGCCCATGTCCTTGGCGTTCTTTACGGTGGAGTCCAGGTCGGCAACGGCAAAATAGATGGACCAGTTGGGGGGAACTTCTCCCCACTCCTTCTTGATTTCCAACATGCCGCAGGCAGAGCGGTCGCCCAGCCTGTACTCGAAGTATTCGCCTCCGTCTGGAGCAGGCCCCTTTTGGGCCGACCAGCCAAACAGCCCGCCGTAGAAACCGGCGGCCACGTCGGTGTCGGTGGTGTACAACTCATTCCACGCCAGAGATCCTGGCTCCCCGAACAAATCGGCCCCTACGTGGTCCTTGGGCTGCCATATACTAAAGACGGCCCCCGTAGGGTCTTGAATCACAGACATTCGCCCGGCATCGAAGACGTCGAATGGCCCCATAAGCACGTTGCCGCCCAGGTCCCTGGCCTTGGCGGTGGACTCATCGGCGTCATCCACGGTGAAATAGCTCTGCCAAAACGGATGCCCACCGGTCTGTGCCTTCATCGAGTCGTCCATCTGGAACATGGCGCAGACGTTTTTGCCGCCCTTGTTCAACATGACGTAGACGCCGTACTCACCCATGGGCATTTCTACGGAGTCCAGCGCCAACAGTTCGGTGTAGAATTTCTTGGACCCCTCCAGGTCCGGCGTAGTCAGGTCTGCCCAACTGAACATTCCAGGTTGATGCTTCGTTATTTCCATAGTTCTCCTTATAAGTTAAGGTCTGCGATACGGGCAGACTCGATTTGTGGGTCGTATTCAGCCTTGCGCGTGTCCTCGCTTGGCACCACCAATTCCAACTTTGCTTTGGACAACACAGGGACGGCACTGGGACAACACTCAGCCCCTGGGGGCCAGGGCCTCCAGGGTACGAATAGAGGCATCCAGAGGACATCCGTGAGGAAAACCTATGACGGGCATATCCGCCCCATTCGCTCTGTACCTCTCCAATTTATCACGACACTCCTCAACGTCGCCCCAGATAGTGAGCTTGTCCAGTATATCATCGGAGAACATGGACGCCGCCCGCTCTCGTTCATTCAATGCCCAGGCCTCTCTGACACGCTGGGCCTCCTCCCCGTAGCCATAGCGCTGGAACAGCTCATTATAGTAGGTGCCCATGCCGCCCACGTAGTAGGCCATGTGTCCACTCAGGAGACGCCGTGCTTCCACCTTATCGTCGGCGTTTCGCGTGACGTAGGACAGAATCTGCGGGGCCGCAGTTAAATCACCTGTATTGCGGCCAGCCTTTGCGGCCCCTTCCTCTAGCTGGGCTTTCATACCGGGCAGGTGGTCAACATGGACCCAAGTAGGCAGCCAGCCATCCGCCATCTCTCCCGTGAGGGCCATATTCCGTTGGCCCAGTGACGCCACGAAAATGGGTATGCGCTCCTGTACGGGCGAAATTTGCAGGCGGAAGCGACTTAGCTGAAAGTTCCGTCCCTGGTAGTTCACCCTCTGTCCGGCCAGGGCCATACGGATAATTTCAATATACTCCCGGGTCCTCTCCAGGGGCCTTTCATATTTAAGCCCGTGCCACCCTTCTACAACCAACCGCCCACTGGTCCCCAGGCCCAACACGGCCCTTCCCTTTGAGATTACGTCCAGGGATGCGATGCTCTGGGCTATCATGGACGGTGTGCGGCTGAAGACCGTTGCTATCCCAGTGCCCAGGCGTAGCCTGCCGGTATGACAGGCAATCATGGTGAGCACCGTAAAAACGTCCCGGCCCCAGGCTTCACCCGTCCATACGGTATCGTACCCCAGTTCATCGGCCCTGCGGGTCACGGCGATGATTTCATCGTCATTGGTACTCCTGCCGCCACCTATGCTTAGCCCTGTGACCTCCGTTGTCATCTCCCCTGCCTCCATAAGCCGCTATTGTCTCCCGAGCCTGTACCCTCGTGGCGTGAGCTTCGATTTTAGCTCTTGCCTAGAACAGGGCGACGGGGTTGACGGGAGACCCCGTGCCACCAACCACCCTGAGCGGGTTGACAGTCAGCATGAACTCGTGCCGCCCCTCCTCGGCACAGGCTTCCGCCAAGGGCTGCAACAAGGCATTGTCCAGGAGTGCCACGCCGTAGGCATATATTGCACCGTGGACGGTGAAGGGAACATCGTACCCAAGGGGGTTTGCGTCCATCATGTCCCAGACCAGCACCGCCACGTCGTTGTCACGTATGAAGGGGAGGCACGAAGCGTGAAAGCCGGGCCTATCGGGACTCATGGTGGCGTATGGGGTGTCCGGGTGGGCATCCTGCCAGGCTTCCCGCCCACAGTAGACCGCCAGGGCATCGCCGGGTTCCATAGTCACTCCCTGGGCCTTGGCTGCATCCTCCAACTCCCAGCCGTGGACCGGGTGCTCCTGGGTAACGTAGGGCTCTCCCCGGTGCTTGGGCATGTCAATGAGCACGCCACGGGTGATAATGCCATCGCTCCACTTTTCGATACCCCCAAATTTGGCCCCATCGAAGGTAATCTCACTGTCCGGGTCACGGCCATTATATATGCCGTGCTCGTCCCAGATGTGACACAGGGCATCAATGTGAGTTGCGATGTTGCCGTGATAGAAAATCCCGTAGTAGTCCATAGCCGCACCCCCTGTACCGAAAGCGACGGTGCGCATCCAGTGATGGGCGGGATTCACGTTTCCCGGGCCTGGCACTGTGGGGAACTCCCTGCTCAGGGATACGCTTCTGCCACTGCGAACGAGTCCGGCGGCGGCGACGCGTTTCTGAGGTGTGATAAGATTTATGGCCCCTATCTCATCGTCACTGCCCCACCTCCCCCAGTTGCGGCGGTCCCTCAAATAGGACTCCACTTCTTGTTGAGTTGGCAGCCTTCTCTCCACCATGTCACTCTCCTGCCGGGATTGAGTAGGATATTCAGCCAATAGACAAGCGTACTCTATTTTATGTGGCCTGAAAGCTTTGTCAAGGCATCGGGGATTGGAGTATAGTGTAGGAAGGTTTAGGGTATCGCATCTCATCTTCTAAGGAGGAAAGACATGAGCCTGGAAGATTTGGAGAGACGGATAAGGGTCCTGGAGGATATTGAGGATATAAAAAGGCTCAAGGCCAGCTACTGCGCGTACTGCGACGACAACTACGACGTAGATAACATTGTCAACCTGTTCGTCGAAGATGCGGTGTGGGATGGTGGGATGCGGGGCAGGTATGAGGGTAGGGAGGAGATACGCGGCTTCTTCATCAACGCTCCCCAAAGGCTCCCTTTCGCCGTCCACATGGTCTTGAACCCCATCATCCAGGTGGACGGAGATACGGCAAATGGGACATGGTATTTGCTCCAAGCCTGCACGTACGCCGACGGTAACCGGGCAGTATGGGGCTCGGCCAGGTACGACGAGGAGTACGTCAGAGTCAATGGCGAATGGAAATTCCAGAACCTGAAGCTGACCTCCTTCTTCTGGACCCCCTTCGACCAGGGGTGGGTAAAGACCCGATTCGCTTAGAGATGGTGAGGGGGAACGGCAGTAAGAGCATCCGGTAACGGCGACATTAAAACTAATTAGGAGGAGTATCATGGCAGACTATGTGCATCCTGAATCTCTGGCAAGCACCCAATGGGTAGCGGAACACGGGAATGATTCCAACGTGCGGCTGATTGAGGTGGACGTGGATACCGAGGCCTACGGCCAGGGCCACGTCGCCGGTGCGGTAGGCTGGAGTTGGCAAAGCCAGTTGCAGCAGACGGTGCGGCGCGACATCATCAACAGGGATGACATGGAGCAGCTTCTGGGCAGTTCCGGGGTTGATAACAACACCACGATAATCCTGTACGGCGACAATAACAACTGGTTCGCAGCCTGGGCCTTCTGGCAGATAAAGTACTACGGCCACGGGGACGTCCGGCTGATGAACGGCGGTCGAGTGAAGTGGGTGGCGGAGAACCGCCCGTTGACCACAGATGTTCCCAATCACGGGGCCAAGACCTATAGGGCCAGCGACGGGAACGAAAATATCCGGGCATACCGTGACCAGGTCCTGGCCGGTGTCAACGCCGGCAGCATATCCCTGGTTGACGTGCGTGCCCCTGCCGAGTACAGTGGCGAGCTGCTGGCTCCGGCCAACCTTCCCCAGGAGGGATCCCAGAGGGGCGGGCACATCCCCGGCGCCGCCAACATCCCCTGGGGTCAGGCGGTACAGGAGGACGGCACCTTCAAGTCCGCCGACGACCTGCGATCTCTATACAGCGGGAAGGGCATAGACGGCGGGCGAGAGACCATTGCCTACTGCCGAATCGGCGAGCGCTCCTCCCACACCTGGTTTGTGCTGACCCAACTCCTGGGCTTTGGAAACGTCCGCAACTACGACGGCTCCTGGACCGAATGGGGCAGCATCGTCCGCGCCCCCATCGAGAAGCCATAGCCCATACTGCCCAACCACCAGGCGACCCCAAGAAACCAACGGACCTATACGAGCAGCGGGCAACCGACACTCTTGACCGCCCGGTGCCCGACGACCACCCGGACGTGGCCGATTTCCGGCGGGCCGGCCCCTTCCGGGATATGGCAAAGGAGTTGGGGGAATCTCCCGCGTCCTTGGCCCACCGGTACGCGCTGTAAAGGGACATGCCGGAGCACGGGTGGTAAAATATGGGATAAGCTGCATTCCTAAGTAAGGAGACTGCAATGGCTGCGACAGAACAGTCACAAGTCATCAGACATTTCAGAGAGCATGTGAACGAACTTAGCGAAACCTGGTATGAGGGAGATGAACGACAAGCTTTTAGTGAGGTAGGATGGGAAAAGTGGACACCAAAGTCGGATAAGCTAGAGAGACGGAGGTGTCAGGATGAAGAGGGCCCCGCAAGGAAGGTATAGCAGGGAATTCCGGCAGGAAGCAGTGAATCTGGTATTGGAAGAGAATCTGTCATTGCCAGAGGCAGGGCGTCGGTTGTCCTTACCGCCATCGACGTTGGGGTATTGGGTGAAGCTATATAAGGCCGGCAAATTGGGAGACGTGGGCAAGAGCTACCGGCCCTTGACCGACGTGGAGATGGAGCTGGCCCGGACGAAGAAAGAACTGGCGGAAGTGAAGATGGAGCGGGACATCCTAAAAAAAGCAGCCGCGTACTTTGCCAGGGAGTCGCTGCCCGGTACGCGATGATGAAACAACTGCGGCTCGATTACCCCACATCTGTCCTGAGCCGAATGTTGGTCGTATCGGCCAGTGGCTACTATGCCTGGGTGGACAGGCCGCCGAGCAAACGAGCGCGAGAGGAAGTGCGGCTGGGGCTTGAGATCAAGGCGGCCCACAAGCGGACGAGACAGACCTATGGCCCGGAACGGTTACAGCGTGACCTGGCGGAGCATGGCGTTCGGGTGGGCATTGGCCGCATCAAGCGTATCCGGAAGAAGTTGGGCATACGATGCAAGCAAAAGAGGAGGTTCAAGGCGACCACTCTGTCCAGGCACAGGCTGTCGGTCGCGGAGAACGTCTTGGGCCAGCAGTTCAAGGTCTACCGGCCCAACGCAGTGTGGGTCACAGACATCACATATGTCCCCACAGATGAGGGCTGGCTGTACCTGGCAGGCCACAAGGACCTGTTTACCGGAGAGATCGTGGGCTATGCTATGGGAGAACGGTTGAGCAGGAACCTGGTGAGCCAGTCACTCCTCCGGGCGCTCTCCAGCAAGCGTCCCTCAGCGGGAGTCCTGCATCATTCAGACCGGGGCAGCCAGTACTGCTCCCAGGAGTATAGGAGTCTTCTGGAACGGTTTGGACTGCAAACCTCCATGAGCAGGACAGGCAATTGTTTTGACAACGCGCCGATGGAGAGCTTCTGGGGCACCCTCAAGCAAGAACTGGTTCACCACCGCCACTACGGGAGCAGACGAGAGGCAGTTCGTGACATCACGGAATACGTCGAGAGCTTCTACAATCGCCAGCGCCGGCAGGCTAGGCTAGGATTCCTCTCACCTGCAGCCTATGAAAAGAGATTCTATGCTGGGCTACTGGCTGCATGAAAGCTTTCGTGTCCACTATTGACATCCGACCTCATAGACACGCCGCTTTCCAGCAGACAGCGCCTGATCCATCTCTTTCTGATACCCAAGTAATTGAGCTAACTGCTATAGATAAACCGGGTGACCTTGAGATAGATGGCTGGTTTGATGATGACACCGCCGAAGTATTTCTTTTATTCCAGGCCGTGGGCGGAGAAAACCGAGTAGACGAGGCCAGTCTTACGAAGTTCTGGGAGTCCCCTCAGGAGGTTCTTAATCCTGAACGTATAGCAGCAACTCACAACCAATCAGTACGGGAACTCTCTAAGTCGCTGGAAGCAAGGCTTAAGGAAGAATATGATCTGAGAATGGTATTCGCTGCCAAAGGTGGATTCACACCAAGTGCAAAGCAGTTTGCGAGGTCGAGAGCAAGAACTGAAAGGCCAATCTCCCTTAGTGACGGGACTCGTATCACGTGCCGATGCACCTTAGAGCTGTTCGATGAGAAGGATATAGCTAAGAAGTTCGATGACTATCGTTCGGGGTTTCGCGGTACATCAACAGATGTTCAGATAACACTAGAGGAGTCATTGGGTTACACTGTTGGAAAAGATGGATTGCGTTCTCTGCGTGCGACTGTCAGGGCCAGCGAGGTTGTGAGAGTATTTCGGATGCCTGGAATGAGATTCCGTCTGTTCTCGCTGAATCCAAGAGGTCCCCTTGCTAATGCAAAGGTGAACAAAAACATATCTGAGACGCTTAGCACGCCAGATGGCCGAGATATTTTCCACTTGCTTAACAATGGCTTATGTGCTACCTGCGACGATTTCTCCCTAGAAAACTGGAACCTGAGGGTCAAGAATTTCCAAATAGTGAATGGTTGCCAAACCACAGTCACTTTAAGCTCGTGCACAGATGAAGAACTTGCGCAGACGCTTATCGACCTGAAACTCGTTATAGCGGATGTGGCTTTGGCTGAAAGGATAGCCTCGGCGTCGAATTCTCAAACTGCACTCAGGGCGAAGGACTACGCATCGTTCGAGCGTCAACAAAATCAACTCCAGTTCGATTTTGAGAGGTTACAACCTCCTTGGTACTATGAGATCAAACAAGGTTATTGGCGGTTCGTCCTGAATGATTCCGAAAAAGCCCGTTTTAAGACTGGCAATCGGAAGCGTCATATAGAAGTGCAACCACTTGCTCAGGTGGCTTTAGCGTTCACTGGTTTTCCTTCAGTTGCATTAGATAGAGTGCGTTTTGTATTCCAGGGTATTCGATCACAAGAAGACCGCGGATGGTACGAACAAGCTTTCCCACCTGCCGTAAAGGCCCAGCAATTGATTCTCCCTTGGCTGATATTGGATTACATTGGGAAACAACGTGAAAGAGAGAAATTTTCTACTTTCCACATTATATGGTTAGTAGCGCATATACTGCGGAGCCATTATAATCTCGGGCCATCGGATTATTTTAGCCCTGAGATGACCTCACGTCTTACAGGGTCAATGCGAGAGTGGCTCCCTGGTATGTATAGAATTGCTAATACTGCATGTGTCATGGCTCTGAGGCGGGCCACAAATATCTTGGGTGACCAAGTTCAACAGCGAGATTTCTTTCGTACTTCGGGGGAGCTAAGCGCTGGCGTAGATCCGAAGGAACTCTTATTGCACGCAGCTAACAGTGAATTGCAAATTGAAGTAGAAGCCGGAAGAGACCCTCAGCTAGCACTCCCCGATTAGAAATTCAATGTCTCAATACACGAGACACTAACTGGAATGGCGGGGCTGTTGAGCTTGACAATCTCCGATAATCTCTGTATGGTCCTGGTCCATTATCATATCGTGGAGGGATGAGAATGGCCTTGGACATTGGAATTATCAGTGTCACATACCTGGACCATCCATCGGGAAGGGCTTATGACTTCGCAATGGAAATGGCTCAAGGAGCAGTCTGGGATGTCTATATGCACGGCATCGGGAACAGTTGGGGCGTGTTCAGCAAAGACGAAGTAATGGAGATGGTAGAGGAATTCTCCTTAGAACGTGGTCTTTCTATTCAAGAACGGACCGGGGTGATGGAATGGGTGGAATCTTTGCCCTGGAACGACGGCTCCTTAGACTTCCATTTCAGTTGGTAGAATCTCCGGGGGGCGACCATGACATGATTCGTGAATATCCGGCTGCTGCCATGAAGCGCGCCCGCTACGAAGTCCCATTTGATTGAGGATTAAATCTTATGCGCATCCTGCACTTTGCCGACCTGCACATAGGGGTAGAGAACTACGGGCGCACCGACCCCCAGACAGGGCTATCAACCCGTCTGATAGATTTCTTGTCCGCCCTGGACGAGTTGGTGGAGTACGCCCTGAACCAGGACGTGGACCTGGTGCTCCTGGCCGGCGACGCCTACAAGGGCCGTGACCCCTCCCAGACCCAACAACGGGAGCTGGCCACGCGCCTGGCAAGGCTGTCCTCGGCGGGTATCCCCGTGTTCCTGCTGGTGGGCAACCATGACCTGCCCCACGCCGTGGGCAGGGCCACGGCCATCGAGATATTCCATACCCTCCAGGTGCCCGGCCTCTACGTGGGCGACAAGCTTCAGACCTACACCATCCCCACGCGGAGTGGGGGGCCTCTCCAGATTGTGGCGGTGCCCTGGCCCCGGCGCAGCGGGCTGCTCAGCCGCGAGGAGTCCCGGGGCATGACCATTGACCAGGTCAGGGAGAGAATACAAGACCTCTTCACCGGAAGTATACAGGACCGCATCGTGGAGCTTGACCCGTCCATACCTGCCGTGCTGGCAGGCCACGTGACCATAAGCACCGCCAGAACCGGCACCGAGCAGTCCATGATGCTGGGCCAGGACCACGTACTGCTACCCAGCGCCGTCCACAAACCGGGCCTGGACTACGTCGCCCTTGGGCACATCCACAAGCACCAGATACTCCGCGATGACCCCATGGTGGTCTACTCAGGGAGTCTCCAGAGGGTGGACTTCAGCGAGGAGGCGGATACCAAGGGCTTCTGCGTCGTGGACCTGGACCCAGCCGCCCCCCAGGGCAGACGTTTGCAAGACTTCAGTTTCCAAACGGTGAAAGCGCGGCCTTTCCTCAGCATTGAGGCGAAGGTGGCACCCGGCGACGAGGACCCAACTAACGCAGTTATGAGAGCTATTATGCGCCGCAACGTGGCCGGTTCCATCGTGCGCCTCAAGGTCTCCCTACCGGCCGGGTCGGACGTACATTTGCGGGAATCGGATATCCGAGAGGCGTTGAGTAGCGCTCACTACGTGGCCGCCATAACCAGGGACGTGGAGCAGGACAGGAGGACCAGGATACCTCCGGGTGTGGCCGAGGGCCTGACTCCCCTGGATGTCCTTCGCCTTTACCTTGAGAGCCGGACGGTGGCCCCTGACCGGCAGGAGAAGCTGCTTAAATATGCGGAAGACCTCGTATCCTTCGAGTCTTCCGAGGGGGAGACGGGTCTTTAGCGCAAACTCGCTATAATGTCCTCGACTCCCTCCACCAGACCCCGTATAACTTCCTTCGCACTCAATATCTCCGAGACCAGGCCCACACCCGCACCACAGTACGCTATACCGGCAGGGTCCCCTTCCAGCAAGGCCGCTCGCACTTGGGATGGCCCAAGCTCGGACTCCCAATAGCTCGACATATCAGCCTCGGCAGGAGGGGTACTGCTCTTTAGTCTCAGGGCGGTATCGCTACGGAGTACGCGGGTCGGCCTGTGATACCTTCCGGCAATCACCGTGCCAGTGTCTATGGCGCCCAGCATCGCCTCTTTGTATTTGGGGTGAGCGATGCACTCGTGAGTGGCAACGAACCGGGTCCCTAACTGCACCCCTTGAGCGCCCAGGGCCAGGGCCGCAGCGTAGCCTCTGGAATCCATGATGCCGCCGGATGCGATGATGGGGATGGACACGGCATCGGCGACCTGGGGTAGCAGCGCAAGGTTAGGAATCTCATCCGGCCCTCTAATCCCGCCACCTTCATAACCTTCGGCTATTATAATGTCTACTCCCTGGGATTCCGCTCCCCTGGCATGTCTTACGGTAGATACCTGGTGGAGCACCTTCACGTCATTATTCTTGAGGATTCCGGTGTAAAGGGCCGGGCTACCACTATAGGTCACGGCAATCTTCATGCCCTCCTCTATAGCCACCTCGATAAGCCTCGCCACCTGCGGATTGGACAGGTAGAAACTGACGCCAAAGGGGTTACTGGTCAGCCTACGAGTACTTCGTATGTTCTCACGAAGGTTCGCCACCATATCTCCGCCAGGGATCATTCCCGCCGACGGGTGCAAAATGCCCAGGCCCCCCACGTCGGATACGGCAGCCACCAACTCCGGATTGGAGACCCAGGGCACACCGGCTTGCAAGATAAGGTATTCTGTGGACAAAACTCTGTTTGCGCTTATGTTCCTCATCCGCCTCTCCAGCAGGGCTTGTTAGGGAGACGCTGAGATTCTAGGGGTAATTTCTCCGGCTGTCAACTGCTTGAGAAGATGTATAACGCCATTTTGCCTGGGGCTTCATTTTGTGATGCATCATCCCTACTCTAATCGTATAATGATATTGCTTTCCATGACCCCTCAGAAGAAGCATGGACGGTGGGACCGGAGAGGGTTGAAGAGCGACTCAATACAAGTCCGACAGAGGAGGTCAGCTATGGAGTTTAACATCGCTGTGTTACCCGGCGACGGCATCGGCCCGGAGGTTATTGCCGAGGGGGTGAAGGTGCTTGAGACGGTGGGCAGGAAATTCGGCCACCGCTTTAACCTCACCTACGACGACGTAGGTGGAGCTGCCATAGACAAATATGGTGTCGCACTACGACCTGAAACTGTGGACATGGCAAGCAAGGCCGACGCCGTCCTTTTCGGGGCCGTAGGTGGCCCCAAGTGGGACGACCCCAGGGCCAGGGTCCGCCCCGAAGACGGGATACTAGCCATTCGGAAAGGGCTGGGGGTGTTCGCCAACATACGGCCGGTGAAAGTCTTTCCCGACCTTGCGGACTCCAGCGTATTGAAGCCGGAGGTGCTTGAGGGCGTGGATATGCTCGTAATCCGGGAGCTTACCGGCGGCCTGTACTACGCTCTACCCAAACGACGTCAGCAGACCAAGCAGGGTTGGACAGGTGTGGATACCTTGCGCTACAGCCAGCAGGAGATAGAAAGGGTACTGCGCGTAGGTTTCGAGCTAGCACGGGGACGAAAGAAAAAGCTCGCTTCGGTAGACAAGGCCAACGTGCTTGAGACATCCCGGCTCTGGAGGCAGATAGCCACCGAGCTTGGCCCAGAGTACCCCGACGTGGAGTTGGAGCACGTGCTGGTGGATACCTGCGCGATGCAGCTAATACAGCGGCCATCCAGGTTCGACGTTATCGTGGCCGAAAACACCTTCGGCGACATCTTGACCGACGAAGCGGCGGTGCTGGCGGCATCTATGGGGCTACTGCCCTCAGCCAGTCTGGCTGATATACCTATGGAGGGCAGGCGGGCCCAGGGCCTCTACGAGCCCATACACGGAACCGCCCCCGACATTGCCGGGAAGGGCGTGGCCAACCCCGTTGCCACCATCCTCAGCGCTGCTCTGATGATGCGCTACTCCCTGGGCCTCACCGAGGAGGCCGCCGCCGTGGAACGCGCCGTGGGGCAGGTGCTCACGGATGGCTACCGCACTCCCGACATCGCTGTTGACGGGGACAAGGCCGTGACCACCACAGAGATGGGAGACAAGGTGGTGGAGGCGCTTTAGTTCTCGGTGCCCGGCTTCCCCCGGTGACGGGACAGCGCCTGGTTCGCTTCCTCTATGAACTCCTGACGGTCTTGAGGACTAATCACAATGTTCGCACCCTTGCTCCTTCGGATTTCCACCGGTGTCTTGATAGACATAGCAACTCTCAACCCTCTGTAGAACATGGTATCTATGGGCCTGGCATTGCGAATTTCCGCAACGGTGTTAAAGGGCACGCTCAGGGCGAAGGGCCATCCAAAGACAATACGGAGTCGGTCGGCCCCTATTTCGTAACCTCGCGGCAGGACGCACCAGAAAATTAGCGTGTTGAAGACTGTTACGGCCATCAAAATCCCTCCGCCCATCGCGTCTCCGGTCCCAAATAGGACGACCCCTATGACCGGAGGTGCCAGAAGCGACACCACCAGCAGGACCGATATCCAATTGTCGTACCTTGCTTTGGCATAGGCCCCAACGTCCGTTCCTTCATCTTCCATGACCTTCTCTCCGGAAATAAGGGCGTCCACAAGGGACGCCTCTATGAATCAGGTCGCCGTTGGTATGGGCAACCCCTGTGGTTGCCGGTTTATGCCTCAATATAAAAATGTAAAGATGTTGGGCCACTACTCTTGTAATCGTCACGATAGCCGATTGGGGCATCCACAAGGGATGCCCCTACGATTCAGAGGTCGGTCGTTGGTGTCGCTCTTGAGCGTCAGTCCTCATGTATTTACAGCGGCGGCCTCCTATTATGCCACTGAGTGGACTGCTCGTAGGCGTGGGCTGCACGCAGCACCGTATCCTCGTCGAAGGGACGCCCCGCAAGCTGGAGGCCAATGGGCAGGCCATCGTCGGAGAACCCGCAGGGCACCGTGATTGCAGGAAAGCCGTTGAGGTTGAAGGGCCGGGTGTACTGTGTGAGGGCAGGGGTCGAACCCATGACCGTTTCACCCACCTGCACCTCTGAGGCACCGATTTTGTGGGCGGTGATGGGCTCCATAGGCCCCACAAGGATGTCCACATCGTTGAACAGTTCGCGACTCTGGCGAGTGAAAAGAGTCCGTGCCCGCTGCGCCTGTAAGTATTCGGCGGCGGTGATGAAGAGGCCGGACTCAATGCGAGTGCGCACCGGAGGGTACATCTGAGAGCCGTGAGTTCGCACCAGCTTGCTATGGTAGGCAGCGGCCTCGGCCATCAGGATGGCGGTGGAGATGGGAGCAGCCTGATGGTACATGGGCCAGGACACCTCAGTGACGGTAGCACCCATCTCACCCAGCACCTCGATGGCCCTGCGCACTGCCTGCTCCACTTGGGGGTCAACGGGGACCTCAAAATACTCTTTAGGCACGCCCACCCGCAGACCTCTAATGTCGCCTGTAAGGGCCACGGTGTAGTCGGGTACGGGGACGTTGGCCGAGGCCGGATCGTTGGGGTCGTAGCCGGCGACGGCATTCATCACCAGGGCACAGTCCTCTACGGTGCGGGTCATAGGCCCGGGGTGGTCCAGGCTCCAGGATAGCACAGTTATCCCGTATCGGCTGAGGCGTCCATAGGTGGGCTTCAGCCCAGCCAGGCCGCACAGGGCGCTGGGAATGCGGATGGAGCCTCCGGTATCGGTGCCCATAGTCAGGGTACACTGGCCGGATGCGGCTGCGGAGCCTGAGCCTCCGCTTGAGCCGCCGGATATAAGCTCCGGATCCCAAGGATTGTGCATGTGGCCGTAGTCCGGGTTCTCCCCGGTGGGGCCAAAGGCGAACTGGTGCAGGTTCAGCTTTCCCAACAGGATAGTCCCTGCCTCCTTGAACCTTGCACCTACAGTGCAATCATAATCGGGGACGAAATCGTCGAATATACGTGAGCCGGAGGTGTTGCGTACATCCCTGGCATAATAGAGGTCCTTCAGCCCAAGTGGGATGCCGTGGAGAGGGCCACGATACCTGCCCGCCTGTATCTCCTGCTCCGCCTGTCGTGCGGCGATCATCGCCTGGTCGGGCAGCAGGGTGATGAAAGAGTTCAGGGTAGGCTCCAGGGCCGCAATGCGGGCCAGATGGGCCTCCACCACTTCCACAGGAGAGACCTCCTTGCTCTGAATGAGGCGGGCCATCTGGCCTGCGCTGAGGTAACAAAGCTCCGTAGCGTCCATACTCTTACTCCTTGGGCGGGATGTAAATCATCGCCGGCTCCACGTCGGTCAAATCAAGCTCGTCCAGGGACTTCAGGCCGGGGGCGACGTTCAGGATGTAATAGGAATATAGCTCGTCCATGTGGGCTTCGTCCTTCACGTCCAGGCCCGATGCCTCGGCTATTCCCAGGAAGGTATCTTTGCTCATGGGGTGTTCATCAGGCACTTGCATTCACCTCTACGCTATTTGGTCACGGTCTTCGGGGGAACTCCGGGCTATATTCGCCAGCACTGTCCAGGGGGTATTATCTCTGAATCAGGGGATGTTTGCAACGGAGGGGGGTGCTTGCTGGAAGGAGGATACCGAGGATAAGGGCCATAAACAAGCTGACTTTGTCCGAGCCTTTTACCTGCATTGTAGGGGGATTGTAGCTTGCGGACAAAGGAACGGACAAGATGGAGAGAGCATAGTAGAATCACACACGACCCCAACATAATAGAATGCCGCAGGTGAACTATAATCTCTCGAGGAGAGGGCAATGCGTACAATCCGCCTAACTCAGGAAGAGTTTGTGCAGCTATAAAACGGCGGGCTTGCTCAGATACAAAGCTACTGCCCACTGCGCATATCCCGCTCATACTCACGGCGCATATCCTGTTCGTACTCACTGCGTAAGTCTTGTTCGCACCTTTCATACTCTATGAGGTACGAAATAAGACCACCGAAGTCTCGACAGGCTTTGTAGGCTGCGGCAATCACGGCTGCAACGTCTGGTATAAGACTGTCTGGCAACCGTTCCCCGATGGCATCTTCCAACTTTTTCTTCCCAATATCTCTTATCGGGTACCGCAGCGCTTCTCCAAAGACCCCAAACTTTGCCATGTCCTCAATCAATTGACAGGTCGGCTCACTGAGAGGTTCTTCTTCGGGTAACCCGTCCAACTTGGCTAGGTTTGCTTGCAAGATGAACAGCAAATAGTTGAGGTCATGCCCCTGCCACCGATCTGGTTCTTCTGTTATTTTCCCTGTCATGTTGCCGATGGAATTGGTTAGCTCGATTGCGGATTTCAGTTCTAGTTCTAGAAAGTGATGAACCAGGAACAGTATCGGGTAAACTAAATTGTCAGGTATGGGTACTCCGCTGTACTGGTCTTTGGTTTTCTCCCATGATGTCTTCGCTCCGAGGTAATAGGCTGAAGCATAAGCTTGAAAACTGTCGGGTACGGGAAGTGTAGGAGAAGTAGCATCCCTTGGAATGCGCAGGTATTCGCATTGCGGAACTGACATGTTGTACTCCTTGATTAGAATGCCGCACTATATGTGTTCTCGGCGGTATCCGGACATAGGATCCCCCACCATGTTTACTACCGAACTTTCAGGTTGCCCTCCACTCTATGACCCGCCCGTCCGGTAGGGGAAAAGTAATCCGGCTAGAACCATAAGACCAAGTTTCTTCCTTTAATGCCGAGTAGGTCTCGATTTTGGTAGGCGTCCCTTGCGCGTGAAACACGTCATCCTGGAGACCCACGGGTGAAGTAGTCTCCTCCTACGCTTGTCAGCGTAGCAATTGATCTTGGTGCAGTCGTGGCAGTTGGTCTGGAAGTCGGAATAGGTATCCGGGTTGGCGTGGCCGTCGGCCTGAGAGCAGCGGTTTGTCTTGGTGTGGGCGCGATGGTTGGTCTAGGAGTTCGTGTTGGCGAAACAGCAACGCTACGAGACCCTCCGTCACCCCCGTTGCCCTGTCCACCCCCGGCGGATAAGGCTGCCGCCACAATTGCTACGACCCCACAACGAGAGCCACCCCGCCAGCTATTATCCCAAGCCCCTTACCACGTCGTGTTTCGGGGGGTGTCGTTGGGGCGTCGTCCTGGATTGTGAGGTAGATTCGCCTGTAGGTCCGCCTGTGCGCGGTCGCTCACTACGAGTATCTCGGCTGTGGGTTTCTGTTCTCTGCCGCGGTTGGGCGCCTCGCGTCCGGTCGTATGCCGCACGCCGGTCCGGGTCACTGAGAATCTCATAAGCATGATTCAGCCGCCTCATCATCTCGGCGGCTTCCGGCGAAGGGTTCCTGTCCGGGTGGTACAGAAATGCCAACCGCCGGTATGCTGCCTGAATTACGTCCGGGTGCGCCGACGGGTGGACTTGAAGCGTTTCGTACAGGTCTTCGGTATCCGGCACGCGCGGTCACTCCAAAGCCAGGTTAGGCTACCTTAGCCATCATAGCGGGAAGCCGGACTCTTGCCATGTTGCAGCCTCCCTTCTCAGCTACCTGGGAAACGCGTCCCTCAGCCCACCGTCCACCGGTATCATTGCCCCGGTGGTCTTGGCGGAACGGTCGCTGGCGAGGAACAGCACCGTCTCGGCCACGTCGTCCGCCGAGATGCGCTCCTTCAGCAAGTTGCGTCCACGGTAGAAGTCCTCCAGGTCATCCACAGAGATACCGTGAGCCTGTGCCCGCTGCTCCCGCACTTCTTTGGACCAGAGGTTGGAGCCTTGGAAAATCGCGTCCGGGTTGACGACGTTGCACCGGATGCCGTATTCACCGTTCTCGATAGCCAGCACCCGCACAAGCTGGACCTCAGCGGCCTTCGAGGCGCTGTATGCCCCGAAGTCCCTCCCGGGCGAGGTGACGTTTTTCGTGCCTATGAATACCAGGCTCCCACCCAGGGACTGCTCTCGCATCGTCCTCACCGCTTCCCTGGCTACCAGAAAATGGCCGGTGGTGTTGATGTCCAGGGCCATCTGCCAGTCGGCCAGAGACAGCTGGTCTATAGCCCCGACGGGGGCTATACCGGCGTTGGACACCAGTATGTCCAGCCCCCCATAGGCAAGGCGGGTCTGCCGGAAGGCGTCGGCAACCTCCCTTTCGCTGGTCACGTCCATCCGGCAGGCTATGGCCCTGCCCTGGCCGTGGGACTTGTTCACCTCCTCTGAAACGGCCTGAGCGCCCTCCTGGTCAACGTCCGTCACCACTAGGTGAGCGCCCTCTGCCGCCAGCCGAAGGGCGATTGTCCGGCCTATCCCGTTGGCCCCTCCGGTGACCAGGGCCACCCGGCGGGCCAGCGACCGCTCAGGAGGTGCCAGGGTCAGCTTGTATAGCTCAAGGGGCCAGTATTCCGCCTCGTAGGCGTCCCTGGCCGTGAGGGAAGTGTACTCGCTCACCGACTGGGCGAACCCTATCACGCCTATGGTGTGGTGATAGATGTCTCCGGTGATGAGAGCGCCCCTGGAGTCCCTCCCGGTGGTCCACATGCCCACTCCCGGGACCAGCACCACGCGGGGATAGGGATCCAGCATAGGCTCCCCGCCGGTGTTGTGCCGGCGGTACCATTCGCTATACTCCTCGGCGTACCGCTCCACCCTCCGCCGGAGTGATTGGAGCAGCGCGGGCACATCTTCAGCGTCATCGACATCCACCCAAAGGGGCTTCTGCTTGGTCTGTAGCAGATGGTCGGGCGTGGCCGGGCCAATGCCGCTCAGCTCTCTGCCACGCCGGGAGCCCACAAACTCCAGCACATCCTGGGAGTCATCGTAGCGGAGCACCACCCGGTTGCGCCGGCTGACCAAGCCCCGCAGGGTGGGAGCGACGGCGGTGACGACCTGGCGGCGGCGCTCGGTGTCCAGGGGCTTCTGCCCCAGCCCGCCGAAAACCGTCTTGCCCGCCGCCTGCTTTTGTGCATACTCCTCGGCCAGGGTTACCAGGTCTATATGTACGTCGTAGGCCGCTTTGGTGGAACCGCCCCAGGTGAACAGCCCGTGGTTCACCAACACCACACCCTTGATGTGTGGGTTGCCCCGCACCGCCTCTCCAACCTTCTTGGACAGGATGAAGCCTGGGCGAATGTACTCGATCACCGCCACGTCGTCGCCATAGACCGCATGGAGGACTTGCTGTGCGTCCCCGTTATTGGTCAGGGCAACGACGGAGTCGGCGTGGGAATGGGCGACGCTCTTGTAGGGGAGGAAGGCGTGTAACAACGTCTCTATTGAGGGCCTGGGCCCACTGGGGTCCAGCATACACTTGTTCAGATAGTCCACCATGTCCTCGTCGGACATGGAATCACGCTCGAAGAGGGGAAGTATGTCCTCCAGCCGCAGGCCGGGGAAGTGCCTACGCTCGATGGTCTTCAGGTCGGAGCCTGATCCCTTGATAATCATCGTCCTGGTATCCCGGCCCCGGAAGTCCTCCTGGTCTACCTTGATGGATGTGTTTCCGCCGCCCCATACCACCAGCGAGGGGTCTGCCCCGATGAGGCGGCTCTGGTACACCAGCAGGTCTAGCTCGTCCATGTTCGGCGTTTCGGCGTCATTCCAGAGGTTGCGCATGGGTCCCTCCTTGTATGCTAATGTATTAAACTTTCATTACCCACTACCTGCCATAGCTGTTAACAAAGCCCCGGACTCGCTCTGCTAGAAGTGCTTTCTATAGATGAAACGAGGAACAGTCAGCGTGGCAAGACAGCAAGACCCTGGTTAGCAAAGCCCCTGTCAAAGGTGAAACCATCGGCCCCCAGCATACCGGCCACCAGCGCAGTTGTCCAGTCCACAAAACTCAACCCGCTCCCTTAGCTTGCTGTCAGTCGCTCCCACGCCTCGGTATGTACTGTGCTCTCCACCCAGAACACACCCAATTCCCCATGGACTGACCCCATAAACTCCGATAGCACCTGGAATCCCAAGCGGCGGTGAGCAAGAGCAATAGTCTCTACCAGGACGTATGACGTGGTCCATAGCTCTTGATCTCGGTCTATCAACCGTTCGTAGGTCTCCCTCGCTCGTTGGTGAAAGGAATCGCTGGCGGAAATGAGGGCGTAGAACGCGGAAGTATCTATAAGCACTCGCTCAGGGAGCGGCATGAGGTTCCTTCTCCACCAGGTAATCGTCATGTCGGAGGGCCACGTCGGGGGCAGTATCATGGCCTATACCGACAAACCCCAGTAGCTGGCGGCGTTCCCTGACCTTCCTGGGGGTTATGGTGACGGTGACCAAGCTCATGTTCCTATCAAGGTTGATCATGACCCCCCTCACTAGAGAGACACTACTCATGACCACCCTTCCCCCACCGTCTCCCACTGCAACTGTCCTTACTGACTTGAATGTGCCAGGAGACTTGCCGATTCCCGCCTTGAGAAGGCTCACCAAGGTCTCATGTCCCACCTCCTCAGGCAGGCTGTCATCTTGGATCAGAGTAGCACAGTGCTCCAAGCCTCTAATTGCTTCCTCGGTAATAATAGGGCCGTCCTCGAGCTTTTCCAGCATCCGTCGTAAGGCAGCCTGGTGGTGGGTGCGCTCCCGCTCTGTAAGGCCGAAGGGAGACTTTAGGGAACGCCGCGGGGGGTGTAGGGCATCTAGCAACTCGGCCACCTCCGGCAGATAGGAACGAAATCCTCCAGGGTCGGTCTGGTATTTTGAGAAGAGCAATTCGAGAAACTGTTTTTTGGGTAGATTTTTCATAGCGCTTCCTCATGCCCCTTCGGGGTACCCTCAACGGATAAAAATGGGCTTAGGGCTATATTATTCACATATACCTGGCGCAGAATCAGGTGGTATGACAGGTGAAATATAATAATCGCTTGCCATAAGGACAATATAGGGAGGATATCTTAATGCTTCCATGACATTGGCCTCTCTATCGTCCCTGTACATTTAAGGCATTATCTTTGAGGTGAATCGCTTTGCAAACAGAGAACCTGCCGGGCCAAATGTGGAGCCGGCAGGTTCTTATTCATCAGTACCTTAACCTCTGGATAGTGGAAGGAAGGGATGTATGTGCATAAACCAAAACGGCGGGCTTTCTCAGGGGACTGTCCTTGAAGGCCGGGGAGCTATTAGCTCAACCATCTGGCCCTCTCAAACAGAACACCCACCGAACGACCTAGGAGGTGGGTATGACACCTTCCACGAGACAAGCTCGGGACATGGGGTCCTACCGGTACTCCCTAGAAAGGAGGTGATCCAGCCGCACCTTCCGGTACAGCTACCTTGTTACGACTTCGTCCCAGTCACCGGGCCCACCCTCGGCACCTGCCTCCCTTGCGGGTTAGCTCAGCGACTTCGGGTGTTCTCGGCTCCCATGACGTGACGGGCGGTGTGTACAAGGCCCGGGAACGTATTCACCGCAGTGTGCTGACCTGCAGTTACTAGCGATTCCACGTTCACGCAGGCGAGTTGCAGCCTGCGATCCCAACTGAGGCCGGCTTTGATGGGATTGGCTCCAGCTTGCGCTTTGGCGACCCATTGTACCGACCATTGTAGCGTGTGTGTAGCCCAGGACGTAAGGGCCATGCTGACTTGACGTCATCCCCACCTTCCTCCCCCTTGTGGGGGGCTGTCCCGCTAGAGAGTGTAACTAGCGGCAGGGGTTGCGCTCGTTGCGGGACTTAACCCAACACCTCACGGCACGAGCTGACGACAGCCATGCAGCACCTGTGCTGGCTCCCCGGGTTACCCCAGGGTCGTTGCCCTTTCGGGTTTCTACCACCGGCATGTCAAGCCCTGGTAAGGTTCTTCGCTTAGCATCGAATTAAACCACACGCTCCACCGCTTGTGCGGGCCCCCGTCAATTCTTTTGAGTTTTAGCCTTGCGGCCGTACTCCCCAGGCGGGACGCTTATCGCGTTAGCTTCGGCACAGTGAGGGTCGATACCCACAATACCTAGCGTCCAAAGTTTAGGGCGTGGACTACCCGGGTATCTAATCCGGTTTGCTACCCACGCTTTCGCGCCTCAGTGTCAGGAACAGCCCAGAGGGCCGCCTTCGCCACTGGTGTTCCTCCCGATATCTACGCATTTCACCGCTACACCGGGAATTCCGCCCTCCTCTACTGCCCTCGAGCCAAACAGTATCCCCTGACCTCTCCCAGTTAAGCCGGGAGCTTTCACAGAAGACTTGCTTGGCCACCTACGCGCTCTTTACGCCCAATGAATCCGGGTAACGCTTGCCTCCTACGTATTACCGCGGCTGCTGGCACGTAGTTAGCCGGGGCTTATTCCCGAGGTACCGTCCTTTCTCTTCCCTCGGAAAAGGGGTTTACAGCCCTTAGGCCTTCATCCCCCACGCGGCGTCGCTGGGTCAGGCTTTCGCCCATTGCCCAAGATTCCCTGCTGCTGCCTCCCGTAGGAGTGGGGGCCGTGTCTCAGTCCCCCTCTGGCTGGTCATCCTCTCAGACCAGCTACCCGTCATAGGCTTGGTAGGCCATTACCCCACCAACTACCTGATAGGACGCGAGCCTCTCCTCTGGCGTCCTCTTGCAAGAGGACTTTCTTCCTCCAGCCAAGGCCGGAGGACCTTACGCGGTATTAGCCTCGATTTCTCGGGGTTTTACCCCACCAAAGGACAGGTTACTCACGCGTTACTCAGCCGTCTGCCGCTTTCCAACTCCGACGAATCGAGGTTGGCTCGCTCGACTTGCATGCATTAGGCGCGCCGCCAGCGTTCACCCTGAGCCAAGATCAAACTCTCTATCAGTAACCTTACCTTCCTTCCACTATCCAATTGTTAAGGTGCAAGCGACGCCCATGCGTTCGCGCTCCTGTTATAATAGTCCAACACATGGTCAGTGTCAAGTGGGTCAACCCACCAATTTCTTATCTCAACTCCACAGATCCACTATGGTCGCCCTTCCCATTCTTCATCCGTCAGGTTGTCCTCCCACTCGTCCTCGGTCCCCTCCCTTCCTCTTCTCAGCCTTCTCACTATGTAGTTTGCCGCAAATATCACCATCACCACCAGGGCAAGAATGGCTAAAAGGAATGTGTCGAGATAGGAGAAAGGTGTACTACCGCCCCCTGCATCACCACTCTCACCCTGGCCGACGGCAGACGACCACCGTCTGTCGAGGTCATCAATGCCAAAGCCATAGGAGGTGTTGAGGGCCTGGTCCACGCTCCTCCTTTCATCCATCTGTTCAAGAAAGACGCGGAATTTCGGGACCCCGTGGGTCTCCAACAGGTAGCCCACCACGCTTTCGGCCTTGAGATAGAAATATCGGATGGCTTCCGGCCTCCCCGGAATAGAGTTCATACCCCTCAAGGGCATAGCATCGGGGCTAGTTGCACCAAAGAAACTTCCACCGAATCCCCCTGCGCTGGGCTCCATGTAGCTGGCGAAGCCCTCGTTAACCCATGATGGGAGTCTCGCCCCGGGAGAGGACACCACCTCTTCTAAAATCAAGTGTGCTGACTCATGGGTAATGAGGTCGGCCTGTAACCCCACCCCAACGAACACACCCCTCTCGGGAAAGGCGAACCCCTGGAATACCTGCTCTTGGGTAATGGTCCGGCTCTGAAACGGAAATGCTCCCCGCGCTTCAGACATAGTGTTATAGATAATGCCCCTCAGGGATTTATCATTCAGGTCCACCTGCAAAAGCGCGGCAATGTCGTTCAGGGAGCTTTCGACCCTTCGGGCCACGTCCTGCACGCGGCTCTCCGACAGGTCGTGCCAGAATATGGTAAGAGGCCCTGCGGTAGCACCCTGCCATTGAAACCTGTCGTCAACATACATAAAAGTCTCAGGGCTGGTCTCAAGGGTATTGCCTGAAGAGTCCCGGATGGAATAGTAATACTCCATCGGCGTCCCGGGAGGCAGGTAGCTGACGCCGGAGAGGTCCAGACTGAAGCTGGTCTCCACGCGTTGCGAAGGGGATAATTCATGGTAGTCATAGGTCCATATTCCGGACGGGAATACTTTGTAATACAGCCTGACTTCCACTATCTCCGACTCGCCCTCCACCTCCAGACTAAAGACCACGGCTTCAGGAAAGCGGACCTCCCTTTCGCTGGAGAGCACACGTATGCCTTCGCCCTCAGCAAGGGCCGATGGAGCGGTGAGATGGAATGGCATCACGAATAAAAGGAGGACAGCCGTCACTGCTATCGGCCCCGGCATGAGGAATCTAACCGGGCACGCTATCAGTAACTTCTTGAGCTTGGCATTCACATATGAAATTATACCCCATACACCATTCAGATACGGGCCGAGGACCGGTGATGCCGCAGGGATTCGAGGGTTGCAAAAATTAGAGCTACGAATTAAGTTATAGCTAGCACATCTTTGCAGGAGAAGATACCTTGGTCCGAATCGAGAAACGCCTTCATGACGAGATGATAGCCCATGCCCTTGAGGACGATTCCATTGAGTGCTGTGGCGTCCTGGCCGGGACAACCGGAGAGTTCCACAAGCTCTTCCGGATGACCAACGTGGAGAACAGCCCTTACCGCTTTAGCTGGGACTCCAAAGAGCTAATCAAGATATGGAACGAGATGGAGGACAACGACTGGGAGCATAGGGCAGTCTACCATTCCCATACCCACTCGGAGGCATACCCATCCTCCACCGACGTGCGTATGGCCGCCTGGCCGGAAGCCTACTACATCATTATATCCCTCATGGACAAAGAGAGTCCTCCGGTGCGAGCCTTCCGAATCCTGGACGGGACAATCTCCGAAGAAGAGTTGCAAGTAGTCTGAATGTGTGGGTCTCCAAACGGCACGTTGTCGTTGCTATCCGATTACTTGGCAGTAGTGTACGGACGTACGTCCCTGTTCCGCCTGTGCTACTATGCCTCATCTTCATAGCAGTCCTGTCCGCCTGCTCCGGCGGCCCTGAAACTCAGACGCCCCCGCCCGGCTCCCAGCCTCCGGCCAATTCCGAAGCGTCAGAGCAGGCCGCACCCAAAACGACATACGGGCCGACCACCCCAGCATCTTCCACCCCTACGCCAACTGCCATTCCTATAGCTATAACCGCAACCAGGACCGTGCCCACACCCACAACCGCGTCCACGTCCGTTCCCATACCAATTGCTACGCCCGCCCCAGTCCGGCGAGCCTTGAGCCATGAGGAAATATGGGTAAGGGACAGGGTGGGCGCCGTTGTGTCACTTTATGACATCACCCGGGAAGGTAGCGAAGAGCTGCATAGGTTAGACGTGCGGTGGATGCGGGACGAACCGGGCTTCTTCGGGAGTTTCGGCTACAAGGGCTGGGCGGGAGTGGGCGAGGCCCGACCTACCGGAGTCATACATGAGTTGGGCCACTCCTACTGGGGACTGTTTCCTGTAACCGGATTCCCTGAGCTTGCCTGGGATGCACCCGAGGGAGCGAACATCTCCCCCGGCCTGGAGAGATACCACGAGGATATACTGGAGTTCATGAAGCAGCCCCCGGACCACTTCGAGCTTCTCCGGAGCCGGCTACGAAACTTGCCGGAGCTTTCCGCAAGCAACACGGAGCCGCTCTTTCACACCCTAGAGGCGGATTTAGTCTACATTACAGCGGGAGACCTGGCGCTGGTGCCGCCGATACTGAGGAAATACTGGGACCGGTTCCTACGGCCAGGCCCTTTCTACTCCTGGAACGAATCCTTTAGCTGGTACCAGGCATTACCCTCCCAGGAGAAGCAGATGGTCAACAGGTACATAGGCTTCGAGCACTTCGACCTCCGAAGCTATAGCTCCCTAGAGGGTTCGGAGGCCACGGGTCTGGGAGAAGGGGTAAGAGATATTCTCATCACGGAGGAAACCCGGCGCCTTCAGGATTTTGTGCAGGTGTTCGACACGGTTAGCGCCTTCGTGCTAGGTACACCGGAGCGTAAGGAGAACTTCAGGTTCTGGCGCGGCTACCTGCGAGATAAAATCGAATTGCAAAGGCAATACCCCGAATTGGTAGCTTCTCTGAATCTGCACAGGTCTGAAGACATAGCCGTAGCGTTGGACTTCCTCAAGGACATTTCCGGCAAGGGTGCCGACGAAAAGGCCACCTTGGTCATTCAGGAGCTTGACAACCAACCATTCCTGGTAAATTTCCTCCCGGCGTTGGACGACCTCACTCTACTGAAGATATTCACGGCCGGAGCCAGGCTGCCCGAAGGACCATCCATCAAAGGGACGGCAGCTTTTGTGGAGTCGCTGGAAAGGTTCATCCCTCACATAGAAAAAATCCTTGAAGAGGCCCGGCAGGAAGCGTCCAGGGGTGCCGGTGAGCTTGAGTCCTACCTCAATACCGTTGATTTCAATGACAAGGAGGAGATGGCGCTCTTCTTCGAGGTCTTTCAGGGATCGGACAACGCCATAGCGAGAACGGTTGTGGCCGCCCTGGACGACTCCATGTTAAGCAGGCTACTCAAGTCTGTACCGACTCACCTCTACAATCTCCTGACTCCCGACAGGTTCCTGGAGTTCGTGGATATAACACTGGACTCACCACCCGATGAGCTAGCTCAGGGCATCGAGGACATGATAACCTATCCATCGGGCAACTTCCGCATAGATGAGCCTTTCCTGAACGAGATGTACCAGGTAGTGGCAGCCAGAAGCCGGATGACACCACGGGAAACTCTCAACGTCGTTGCACGCTCGCCCTTCCCAATGGAACGGTTCATAAGTCTCCATCCGGCAGCAGCAGTGGACCTACTGTCCACCGACGTGGAAATCACGTCGGAGATAGTGAAGAGCAGCGACCCGGTCACCTTCCATCCCGCTCGATTCGTGTACCATCTTATCTACGCCGACCCCGAATTCGCCGCCCGGCTGGTGGAGCACCTCGATGTGGCCCATGAGGATGGACTGGTCATTGAAGCCCTGGCCCACTTTGCCTACGATGCTGACCGGGTAGAGGCTGTCCCGGAACTTCCCATCTCACTAGAGTGGGATGGCCGGTTCCTGAAGAAGCTTCTGGAAGACGAGGGAACGGAGTGGCTGGAGGACAGGCTCGGAAGGGCAGTAGGGCTATACGGGCAGCGCGCCAATGCGAACGCGGTCCCCGACAACTTCCTTGTGGCCTACGAAAAAACTCTCAGGGCCGCGGCGTCCGGACTGGAGGATAGAGAGGCAGGCCGCACCCTGGAGGAGATGATTGACCGGACGTTCAGGTGACGGCCTACAACCCCTGCCAGTAGCGCCTGCCCTGCACCACAACCACTCTGCCGAAATGCTCCTCCGGCTTGAAGTGCCCAGCCGCCACGATGAAGCTCTCACGCTCGAACCGCTCCAGCATGGCCTCCCGACTCCTCAGACCCAGCTCGCTGTCTATGTCGGCCCTGGAGCACCACCCCGGCTCCTGCATCTGGACCTTGCTATGAAACACGTCACCAACCACGGCGCCCATCTGTCCCTGGGAGCTAATGATTACGTTGACGTGGCCCGGCGTATGGCCTGGGGTCGGCACGGTGCTGATTTCCGGCGTGATGGTATGCTCTCCCTCGATCAGGTCCATGACCCCAAGGCCCTCAAGAGGGACAACGCTGTCTCTCACGTATGGGGCCGTCTCAAGCACTGAGGGGACGATGAAATGCTCCCAGTCGGCCCTGGGGACCAGGTATCTGGCATTGGGGAAGGTCGCTCTAGCCTTTCCTTCCTCATAGGTCAGGTTCCAACCCACGTGGTCGTGGTGCAGGTGGGTATGAACGACGATGCTCACGTCCTCAGGGTTTACACCCTGGAGCTTGAGCCGGTTCAGCAAATCGCCTCGCCGGTTGCCCCTAGTCGGATGTGGCCCCGGCCCCATGCCCGTGTCTACCAGCACCACCCGGCCCTGGGAGCGAAGGGCAAAGCACCCGTAGTAGAGCTGAAGCTGGCCGTTCTCCAGATGGTCCGACTTATAAGGCTCCCAGGCTTCCAGAGGCACATGAGGAAAGAACTCCGTGGGGTCGTAAGGGGGCGGGACCATGTCAATGAACGCCAGCGCCTCCACGTTGCCAATAGAAACCCGGTCTGTCATGGCTCTCACCCTCCTTGGAATTCCTCTTTTCGCGCTTGGCCTAATATTTTACCAGGGTGAAGATGTCATAGCCCTGGAGACTGTTCCGTCCTTCCAACCCGGTAAGCTCTATCACCATAGCCAGGCTTTCTACACGTCCTCCGGCCTGCTCAACCAATTGGGCCACGGCTACCAGTGTGCCACCTGTCGCCAGCAAGTCGTCCACTATCAATACCCTCTGGCCGGGCGAGATACCGTCCTTATGTATCTCAACCACGTTGGTGCCATACTCCAGGGAGTACTCCGCTCTCAGCGTCTCAGAGGGAAGCTTCCCTGATTTTCGGGCCATGACCAGAGGTTTACTCAGCCTATCGGCCAGAGGAGCTCCAAATAGAAACCCGCGGGCATCTATCGCCACAATTACGTCTATAGGAATTCCAGCGTACCGTTCCACAAAACAGTCAACGGCATACTTGAAGGCGGCTGGGGTTTGCAGCAAGGGCGTTATGTCCCTGAACATGATTCCGGGCGTGGGAAAGTCCGGTATATCTCGGATGTATGATTTTAAGTCCATCAGTGTCCCTCTATCCTTCGGGTCGGCCATAGTATATCTACCTTTGGGTAAGACTCAACCTTTCACGATTCGCAGTGTAGTGGAGGCAGCCAGCCCAGTCAAGCACAATTTTATAGGGCCTTTCAATTCTCGGCTATAGGTAACATTTTACTGACGGGACCGTGGAGGCCGTGGAGTAGATCATCAACCGGAGGTGAAGCGGGATATTCGCACAAGAGGAGGCAACGCTAAGACGTTGGGGGAGGCCCACACTTCAGTTTCAAAATTACCGGGTGACTTTACCCGAAGTAGCTGGAATTCTTGGCGATATACGAGTGCCACTTCATGGGGACTGAGTATTCATAAAAGATGGCAGTCACCGGACAGACGGGCTCACAAGCGCCGCAGTCTATACATTCGGCAGGGTCTATGTAATACATATCATCCGCTTCGGAGCTATGGATGCAGTCCACAGGACAAACATCCGTGCAGCCACCGTCTTTAACTCCAATGCAGGGCTCAGTGATTATGAACGTCATCGCCAGCCGATACTTCCTACTACATCTGGCTACATCTGGCCTGTCAACTTTGGGGACGCCACTATTTTGAGGCCTACCCCATCAACCTGTCAAGAGATATTGTTTGATGTATTATATCAAGGTATTTGTGCCCGGAATAGCCGATAGCTGTAACTGTTCAGGCTTGATGCGTTGTTCCCGCCACCCCATCGTCATTCCGGCCTTAAGCCGGAACCCAGAAAACGGATTTGTAAACCAGTAATTGCCGCTTATCCGACGTAATCGCGGAGGGCTTTCTGGTGCCTCTCCAACGCCGGTATACCCGGATGGTCCAGCTCCCTCTGGGTGAGATTGGGCACGAACCTCAGCAGGCTTCTCGCATTGCAGAGATGGTCTTTTCTTCACCATTCCTTGCAGACGTAGAACTGACCTGCATGATATGGTTCCGCATAATACCTGTCGTGGCCGCTAATCGCTCTTCCATCTCCGATTCTGCGTAAAAGCGCAAGATTGCTGATTTTGAGTCCCAAGTTGTTTTTGCAGTAGTCTGAATTCATCAAGTTGCGCCTATCTGCCTCATCAAGAAGCGTAGGCCAATCCTCCAGCAATGTTTTCATCAGGGTTTGCATAATCAGCTGCAATTTGCCGCGTTCAGTTGTTGAAGTCCCGTGGCCAGTGGGGGTGTTCTCGTTGATCGTCTCCGGCATCTGGGCTAGGCCCGGGAGCTTCGCGGCGTGCCCGAACGGCTCGGAAGTGTCCACTTGTCCCGATGTAGCCCACACCGCCTGGCTCCTCGGTATTCCGGCCAAATCCAGGAGTTTTGCGGCGTGCACGAACAACTCGGAAGTGTCTGCAACCGTATCCGCTTTTCCCAGAGTGGGCCTCATCACGCGGTCAGTGAAATCCTCGTTGATTATGAGATTCCACTCGATTTCCGGGTATTCCGCTTCCAGCAAGGCGATGGAGGCTGGCCCGTCAGATACGGAACACTCGGCGGGAACCGAGTTCATCCCCTCAAGTCTGAACAGTTACCGATAGCCGGCCACGACTAATCATCAAAGTGAGGGACCAGCACATCAGAGACGGTCCCGTTAGACCGGGCATCGCGAGGCAATGACTCCTCCCAGTCAGGGATCAGCACGCGAGAAGTGGATTCCAGGGTCATAACAACCAGCACTCCGCCAAGGCTGAAGACCATAGACAGCGCAAGGATTGCGCTATAGGAGTTAGTCACGTAGAGGACGAGTCCCGCCAGCCCGGTGGCCGTGGCGTGGCCCATGAGGGCACCCATCGTCTGAAATCCATAACAGGTGGCTATGGGGCCTGAACCAAAGTACTGGCGGTTTACCACGAGGTAGGCAGACATTTCTCCACCAAACCCTACGCCGAAGACCATAGCGAAGAGATAGAACATCCACATATCCTGTGCCCAGAACAACAACAGCACAGTGATTCCCTGCAAGAGCAGGGCTGTAGCCATGAGAGGCTTGCCTCCAAAACGCTCCGCCAATATAGGAGTTATGAAGCGGCTGGCAATGCTACAAACGGAAATAATGCTGAGAATCAGCAAGGCGGCAACGTAGGAGACTCCCCGGTCGTAGGCTATGTAGGTCGCATAGATGAGCACAATGCCATGGCCGGCGCATCCCAGGCCATGAATAATAGGGAGATTCCAGAAGGCCCTGGTGCGCCGCATCTGTTGATTGAACGCTCTAATCCGAAGCCTTTCCAGTGACTTGCTCCTGACAGCTTCAGGGGGGTCATCGGAAGGAGTCCCATACGGCCTGAGTCCCATATCGGCAGGGCGATTACGGAATACCAGTGTTAGCAAGAGCAAAATAGTACCGCCCGCACCACCGATAATCCAGAAGGTGTACTGCCAGCCTATTTGGCTTATGAGATAACCCATGAGGGGAGCCAGTACGGCAGTCCCTGTACCTCCGGCGGCCCATAATATCCCGACTCCCACACCCAGACGCCGCCGGAACCAGCCGCTCACCGTTGCCATCATCGGTACCATACAGATGGACTGGGTCAGGGCAAGCAAAAAGCCGAAGGTGAGAAAAAACTGCCAGGGCTCGCTAATCGTCCCTACAAAGACCATACTGCCGCCAAACAGTACGCTGACCACCAGCAACATCCTACGTGCCCCGTACCGGTCTCCCAGCCATCCGCTCATGGGAGCAACCACCGCGCCGACCAGATAGTACACCATCAAGGCTGACCCTATAGTGATCATGCTCCAGCCAAATTCCCCTTCGGGGTCACTCAAAGGGATTACCACAACGCCAACAGCCATGCCTATTGAGTTACCGATGACCTGGATCATCGCCAGTATAGCTATCATTGCCCAGGCAAAATGTATCCCGCCAGGCAGTCTGATTGCATTCAAGTCAAACGTCGGCTTCGAGAGAACGGCCAAATGTCACGTCCTTACAGGGTTCTCAGGCGCAGCTAGTATGCCTGGTACACGCACGGCGAAAACAGTCCACGAGGGAATGCAGATCAAAGGTCAGTGGAATGGGCACGCTTTCAGCAGAGCGTTCCCCCACCATTTGTCGGCTGCGTCCTGACCATCTTCCTGGTCGCTTGGTACACCGTTGGCAGTGGTCTCTTTTGAGGTCCCCTCCGGACCGACCGGCGCGGCGCCGGGACCTGTCCCGGCGGCCCCAAAGGCGAAACTCCCAGTCCGGGTCTCCGCGTCTACGGAAACCGCCCATGCTCCAAAGAAGATGGTGAGCAGGACCATGAGCACCAAGACTATCAGGAATGTGAGGGGCACTCCCTTTATTCTCAGGTCTAGCATCATTTACACATACCCACTGAGGCTATCGCTCATTCTTAGCGGAGAGCCATCATATTGTCAAGGGATATTGTATGATATACTGTATTATCATAAGTGGTACAAGAGGGGCCGGTATGGAGATTCGGGAGATTATCAGCTTCTATCACGTCGCCCGCCTGAGAAGCGTGTCCAAAGCTGCCGAGTACCTGGAGATAGGCCAACCGACTGTATCTACCCACCTGCAAAAGATAGAGAAAGAGTTCGGCGTTACATTATTCGACCGCATAAAAAGGCCCATCCAGCTGACCTCCGACGGGGTGATATTTTACGATTTGGCCGGGCCTATAGTCGAGAGGATAGCCGAGGGGGTAGAGACCATCAAAATGCAGATGGACTACCCGGAGCATCGAGGCTCATTTGTGATTGGAGCATACCCGGACCTGGTATTGCATCACCTTGCCCCTATAGTGAAAGAGTTCAGGACCAACTACCCACGGGTCCAAATCAAGCTCATGGCCCGGTCCTACTCGACCCTGATAAACATGGTGTCGGCGGGCGAGATAGACCTGGCTCTGGGCAATAAACCGGAGCCGGAGAGACCTTCCCTGGACTACAAGCATCTCTTTACGTCAGACTTCGTGCTTGTGACACCCCTGGACCACGAGCTTCTGAAGCTGCCGGAAATCAGCCTCAAGCATATCGCCCAATGGCCCCTCATTCTCCTGGGGCCTGCAAGTCATAGCCGGATTGTCCTGGAGCAAGCCCTCAGACGGGACGGTCTCCCATATAATATTACCCTGGAAATGGACATCATGGAGATGGCGAAAAGGTATGTGGAAATCGGAATGGGAATCGCCGTGACCCTCGAATACGTCATACAACCGGAGGATGGCGAAAATTTGGGTATCCGGACGCTGACAGGTATCTTCCCTCCATCTCAAATGGGTCTCATCACCCTCAAGGGCAAGTTCCTCAGCAGGTCTGTGCGAAACTTCATTGATGCCCTGGTAGCCGGACTCGGGGAGTAGCGCGGGCGTCAACCCTGTACCACGGAGTCTACGACGGGTCGATGAAGTCGGGCACAGGGGCAACGTCAATGTGCGATGTCCACTCCGGTGCTCCCCGCTGCGCCCACCAGACACCCCATATAATGAATGCAGCGGCCACCGCTATGATGACCGCTGCATAAATCCTGCGACGCCAAGGCATCTACGGAATGGCTTGGTGCGCCGAATGGACCGTCACCTCAGTCACCTGGAAATTGTTACCAAACTTGAGCGGGATGCCCCTTGCATCGTCAGCATAGACGTGGTCAATGCCGTTATAGGTGAATGAGATGCCCTCTGCATTGTCCGTGCAGCTGCTGTTGTAGCACACACGGGCCGTGGTTGCGACCCTGCTGTAGGACTGAATCGGGCTGTCGCTGTCGTTGATGCCATGAAGAGGCATAGGAACCATATATATGCCCGGGATACGCCTCCCCGATTCAATCGTCTCCGTGATAAGATATCCATCAACAGCGTCATACGATGTGTAGGTGTTCCCGTCCACCCGTTCGTAGGACCCTACGCCGCTGAATGTGCCCCACGACGTTACGATGTCCGGAGACGCCGTCACCGTTTCAACCCATCTATCGGGGGCGGTGTAGTCCAGGCGGCGCGTCTGTTGCGAGGCCACGTCGACGTCACCGACCGTGACCGCCTGCCCGTCAGCCAGCGTAAAACTCATGGTGAAGCTGGGCCGCTCCAAGGCCACGTTGGGGTCCGAGCTACCGCCGCCGATGGCCATCATGCCGCCAGAGATAAAGACCAGCAATGCGAGTAGCACGAGAGTAACTCTCGCATACTTGTTTTTCCATATCGTTCGCAGTTTTGACATGGCTTAACTCCTTTCCCTTGGAAGGGCTAATTATCCTCCAGGAAGTGTTTGTGCGTGCTGCTTACCCACGTGTCCCACTCAGCACCACCTCCCCAAAAGAGGCCCAAGGGCGGCAACCCTCGTACTCGGAATACCGTGCTATGCACGGCTATTGTAGCGATAATGGGGAGGGCCATCCTCCGGCCCCCAACTTTGAT
Organism: Dehalococcoidia bacterium; assembly: GCA_965219825.1. Taxonomy (GTDB): domain Bacteria; phylum Chloroflexota; class Dehalococcoidia; order Lucifugimonadales; family JAGWBF01; genus JAGWBG01. The sequence goes on from OZ244792.1 coordinate 1,849,742, forward strand.
AGAACCGTTCGACGTGGGGAAGAAGCTGCTCCACCATTTGCCTGGTCTCCACCACCGAGGTCTCCAGAGGCCGGGAGAAGCGGTCCTTGAGCTCTCTAAGCACGTCTTCCTTATTTATTCTGGTGAACCTACCGTTGCGCAGGACCACCTCTCCACCTATGATAACCGTGTCCACGTGCCGGGCCTTCCCCCTGTATAGTAGTGCGTCTACGATGTGGACGTCGGGGTCCAGATAGGGGCCTTGAATATCAGTCATGTCCAGCAGTACCACGTCTGCCCGGCGACCCTTCTCCAGAGCGCCGATTTCATCATGGAAAAAGGTGGGTATGGCGGCGTTGAGGGTGGCCATACGGAGGACCTGGTGGGAGTTGATGGCGGGTGCGCCTATCCCGGGCTGCCGGTGAATCTTGGAGACTAGCCTCATCTCTTGAAGCATATCATCGTCATCGTTAATCGCGGTGCTATCTGTCCCCATAGCCACGTTGACACCCCTGGCCCACATACCGTTCACAGGCGCCACACCATTCTTCAGCCTGAGGTTGGAGCTGACGTTGTGGCATAGAGTGGTGTTGCTCTGCCCCAGCAAGTCTATGTCATCGTCGGTAAGCCAGACGGCGTGGGCACAGGAGACCTCCGGCCCCAGGAATCCCAGGTCCTTGAGATGGGCTACTGGAGTCTTGCCCCACGTCCTTATCCCGTACTGCTTCTGGTAGTAGGTCTCTACCAGGTGTATGTGGATGCCCGTGTTGTACCTGGCGGCATACTCCTTGGTGCGTTGGAGGAAATCGTCTGAGGCCCACTGGACGTTGCTGGGACTCAGAAGGACTCTCACCCTGCCGGAAGGGTCCGTGCCGTACTTACGATAGGTGCTCTCAAAGAGGGCAAAGTAGTCGTCGGCTGAGAGGTTGGAGGCAGCCAGGAACTTACTCAATGAGGCGGCCAAGTCGGAAGGCAGGCCCGCCATAAACCGCTCGTCGTCGTAGACTACCCGATTCTGGTTGCGAAAGTACACGGAGAAAGCCGTCCTCATTCCGGCGTCGCCAAAGCCCCGGAGTATCTGGTCTATGTCATCCTCCAGACCGGAGACAGGCGTCTGAGGATGGTTATACATGACGGAGGTCGTGCCCGATTCTATCATCTGTAAGGCAGTGTACAGGGTTATCAGGTAGTGGTCGCAGGGACGCCGGGCCCAGCCGGACAGAATCCACGTTTCGAGGGAATCGTCGCAGGCGCCCATCTGGAGGGTCGTAACGCCTCTGCCATGATGGTGAGCATTTACCAGGCCGGGAAAGACCAGGTAGCCCTGCCCACCAATCTCTTCATCGGCATTGTGCCGGGACTTGAGATCGCCATAAGAGCCAACGTCCTCAATGACACCATCCCGCTGGAAGATAGCTCCGTCAGTAATCACCACACTGGAACCGGCATCGGTGCCCGCTCTGGAGACCACATATTTGCCTCGAATGAGCGATGTAGCCATAGTTCTCCTCCTGCGCAGGGGATTCTTGCGAGTTACTATATGCCTAACGTTATCCGTACAAAATTGGTGTTCTGAATTCCTTGTCAGAGAATGGATGTTATATTATCATTAGTGGTAATTCAGGCGACTGAAGGTGGATGGCCCGCAAGGGCCAGCATGAATGAGCAAGCTTCGGCTTGCTTTTCATTTTTGCTCAGCCCAAGAACACTTGCCCATCGGGATTGAATTTCCGTCTTATATGACCGTTTATAGCCTCGGTAAATCTACTTGGTTGGTTCATCAAAGGCCTATTGTTACTGAGTATAAACGATAGCGGGCCACAACGACATTGTATCACGACCCGCTATGCTCATACAGGCGTATGAAGTGAAGCATCTCACCTTTCCTTGACACTCCCTGCTCCAGGCCATAAGCTATTGCTAGAATCGGCTCCCCCTTCTGGAACTACACAATGAAAAGTGCTGACCATGTCCTGGAGACCGTCAGGGAACGTCGAATGACCAGAGCTAACCTGACGCGCCTTCTGAATGACCTTGACACTCGGGATGTCGTCAACGGAGTAACCGTCTACGCCAGGCCGGGGTACTTCCATGTCCCCACCCTGTCCTACGGACATACCTCTCCCAGTGGAAGAGAGAGCAAAGGTGAGAGCGTGACGGAGGCGCCGGAACAGTTTGCCCCCAGGCTGGAGAAGTCGGAAACGGGGGGCGTAGTGTTCTTGAGCGAAACGAGCAGGCTTGCCGTCCTGCCGCCTTTCCCGGTGGAGCGCGACCAGGTGCTGGATGGCTGGGATACCTCCCCCCTACGGGCGCTCCTGAATCGAGAATACATGCTAGGAGTAGTGCTACTCCGGCTGGGGCGATTCGCCGTAGGGGTGTTCCAGGGTGAGGCGCTGCTGTCGTCCAAGACCGATACCCGATACGTGAAGGGTAGACACAGCGCAGGGGGTCAATCACAGAAGCGCTTTGAGAGAATACGGGAGAAGCAAGCCCAGGAGCTTTTCGATAAAACCTGCATTGTTGTCAAAGAGAAGTTTACCCCTTACGAGGACCGGTTGGACTATATCCTCCTGGGCGGAGAGAGGTTCACCCTTCAGGGGTTTCTCAAGCGCTGCGACTACCTGGGCAGGCTATCCCCCAAAATTCTGGGCAGGAGACTGAACATAAGGGAGCCAAAGCACGTTACCCTGGAGAGGGGCATGGAGACAGTCTGGGAAAGCCTGGTGCTGAGCTTTGAAAATACCAGGTAGAGACATGCGACGACAGGCACCAGAGTATGACACGCCCGAAGACAGCCCTCGCTCCACAGCCCCCCAGGGTTCGGAGGCCCTGCGAGAGCGCTCTCTGCATCTGCTGGAGTTTCATCTGGTCCGGGAGAAGCTGGCAGGGTACACCACATTCTACCCGGCCAGAGAGCTGGCCTTCAGTTTGATGCCATCCTACGAGCCATTCCAGGTAGCACGCAGACAGCAAGAGACCACGGAAGCCCGGCGTTTTCTGGAAACCGGCTCCTCCATAGACCTGGCTGAGGCCAAGGACTTGCGCCAGGCACTTCAGAGGGCTGCTCTGGGAGGTACTCTCACCGGCGAAGAGCTACGTGACCTGCACGATACCCTCAAAGCGGCCCGTGAGGCTCGCGCGGCCATCATTCGTCAGAAGAACATCCCAATCCTTGGAACCATCGCCCAGAATATGCCGGTCATGCGAGAACTGGAGAGCAACCTGTCCAGTACCATAGGCAGGTCCGGTGAGGTACTGGACAGTGCCAGTCCCACCCTGAAGGAGCTACGCGCCGAGTCCCGCTCCGCCCTCCAGCGTCTCACAGACTCTCTGGAGCGCACCATAAGGCGTATGCAGCGACACGGCATCATCCAGGAGCCCGTTGTTACCCAACGCAATGGCCGTATGGTCCTGCTGGTCAAGACGGAAATGAAGCACCGTCTCCCAGGGATAGTCCACGATGTTTCCGATAGCGGGGCCACCCTCTTCGTGGAGCCTATGGCCGCAATCGGACTTGGCAACAGATGGCGAGAGATGCGTCTTGCTGAGGAGCGCGAGGAGGAGCGGGTGGTCCGCGTTCTCTCAACAAAGGTGGAAACCTACAGTAGCGACATACTCCGGGGCCTGGAGCTATTGGCGGACCTGGACATGTCCATGGCCAAGGCTCGGTTCTCTCTGGCGGTCAATGCAACCGCATCCAACGTGATTGAGGGTGAGCGCCAGTACATATCGCTGACGGATGCCCGCCATCCCTTGCTGAAGGGAGATGTAGTACCCATCACCCTCAAAATCGGGGACCCAAGCTCGCTCCTCCTGATTACCGGCCCCAACGCCGGAGGCAAAACCGTAGCCCTCAAGGCTATAGGACTTCTCACGCTGATGGCACAGTCCGGACTACACCTGCCAGCCAGGGAAGCCACCACCAGCCTCTTTGATGGAGTCTATGCCGACATTGGCGACCAACAGAGCATCCAGCAGTCCCTCTCCACCTTTAGCTCCCATATCAAGAACCTGCGGGACATCATGGACCAGGCCACGGATAGGTCTCTGGTGCTCATTGACGAGCTAGGCACCAGCACAGACCCGGAGGAGGGATCAGCCCTGGCCAAGGCCATTCTTCACCATTTCTCCCTGCGTGGCGTCACCCTCGTGGCAACTACCCACCAGAGGGACGTGGCCGCCTTCGTCCAAGAGCAGCCCGGCATGACGAATGCCAGTGTCGAGCTTGCCCCCAAGACCCTGGCCCCCACATATCGGCTGACCCAGGGCCTACCCGGCAGGAGCTATGCCCTTACCATCGCTTCACGCTTGGGCCTGGAAAACGGGACCGTCGAACATGCCCGCTCCCTGCTCTCGCCCACTCACCAGGGAGCGGAAAGCCTGTTGAGGGAGCTACAGGAAGAGAGACACCTGGCCCAAGAGGCACGCAGGGAGGCGGAAGAGGCCATGTCCCAGGCACAGCAAGAGAGAGCAGAGTTGGAAAAACAACTCGCCGACATACAAATCCGGAAAGCGGAAATGATGGAAGAGGCCCAGCATAAGCTCCAGCAAAAGGTTGAGGAAGTTACCGGACGTCTCCGTAGAGCGGAGCGTGCCCTGGAGCAACCCACGTCCCTACACCTGCCAGCGCAGCCTGTGCCTAAATCCATCATAAATGAAGCACGCAAGAATGTAGCCGAGGTCCGGCGAGAGCTGCGGTCTCCCGACTGGCAGCCACCGCCCAGCAGCCGGAGCGACTGGCTGGAGCGCCTCCAGCCCGGAGACCGGGTGCATTTACGCAGTATACCGCAACCCGTAGAGGTCGTAACTCCCCCTAACGATGGAGGGACGGTGGAGGTCCTTCTTGGTACTATGCGGGCACGGCTACCGGTTTACCAGATCGACAGGCCTGCACGTGCTCATACAACACCTACACACGAGGGCATATACTTTTCCCGTCCCGCTAAGAGGCAGGTCAACACCGAGCTAGATCTTCACGGTGTGAGGGTTGAGGAAGCCCTTGACCGGATAGACGGCTTCCTCAATGATGCTACCCTTGCGGGCCTCTCTTCAGTGCGCATCATGCATGGCGTGGGCACCGGGGCACTGAGAAACGCTTCCAGAGAGTATCTCAGCCATCATCCACTGGTGAAGTCCGTCAGGAGAGATGAAAGTGTCACAAGCGACAGCGCCACTGTGGTTGAACTGGCTTGAAATAGCTTACAAACCTTCGAGCCTCGGATAGAGGGCCGGACAAAAGGCCCGGCTCGGACTCACCGGTCTCCGATGCAGACTCAATGAGTCTATTTGTTTCCCCAAGGCTTCAAACCATGCTTCTGTGCCAGGGCCTTCAAGTCAAGCCGGAGCGGTTGCTTATTATCTTGGGGCACACGGTCGCGAGACCCAATCTGGTCCCATGCTACATCTACGTCAACACGTGCGATGCCCTCAATCCCTTCCAGGCCCTCTTTCACCGACGTTACCAGCCTGGTCATGCCGAAAATGCAGCAAGGAAGGACTTTCACCGATACCGCCCTCTCCTCACTCACCCGGACATCCTGGACCAGACCCAGCTGCCCCACACCAAACCTGTAATCGCAGCAACCGATGTTTTTCAGGGATTCAAGCACTTCGGTCCTTAGGAGCTCCTCGTTTTCCCCTTTCGTTCCATCCATTTCTAACCTACCCCCTTGTGGACCAGGGCGCTGCCAGACCGTTGGCCCGTCGCCTGGCGAACTCATCGTTGGCGATCTCCGCCTTCTTCGCCTCCACGTCTATCCCATGCAACCTAGCCAGGTTCTCTCCCAGAATTTTCTTCTTAATCTCAGGGGTTAGCTGCGGGTAGCCATAACCGTCGGTCAGGTCCTGGGGCATCTGGAAGTCCCAGAAAGCCTTGAGCGCCCACTGAGGGTGCCACAGGGGGACCTCTGAGCCGGTCACTATCCTATCGGGGCCTCCCCAGAAGAGGAGCTTTCCCAGCACCTCCGCAAACCACCTGGGGGCCTTGCCTATGAAGTTGATGGTTGCCGCCAAAGACACGTAGATATTGGGGAACCTGACAATCTGCCAGCATATCTCATCTATGAACGGAAGTCCGGGGTGAAAGATGACGAAATTTAAATCCGGGAAATTTGCGGCGGCCTGGTCTATATCATACACTTGAGTGCCCTCCGTGGGCTGTGGCCCTAGAGGCACCCCCTTATGCACGGCTATCGTATTGATCCCCAGCTCCCTGGCCTTTTCATACAAGGGGTATGCTACCCTGGGGTCATCCATTCTCCAGGGAAATGGTGACCCAAAGTCGTACCTGATATTGTAGAACTTGAATGCCTTGACCCCATACTCCTTCACCTGGATTTCCATGAGGTCTAGCGCTTTATTTCCTTCCAGGGGGTTCACAGTGCCCCATGACACAACCCTCTGGGGATACCTCCTGGACATTTCAACGCACCTCTGCCAGTCCGAGAGGCCATCGTAGAAAAAGTCGGTTAATGGAAGTGGCTGCGCTATCAGAATATCCGTGTCGCTCTCTGAGAAGACAAGGTTGGCGATAGTATCTATGTCCCAGTCCCGGAGGAACTCATCCTGAGGGAGGACTTGCTCTCCCGTGGGCGTAAGTGCTCCATGAAAACCGTAGAGATGGTTGTTGAAAAGCTCACCCCCGGAGTTCCTTACGTTGGCCTTGTCCATATTGTAGAGATGAGTAACCGCGTCAAATACGAAGGCATCACCTATCATGGCACCGTCCCTCCCTATCTATCAAAGGTCCCTTGCTCAATGCTACCTTGAGTATATTCACGCCTTGATACACGGTCAATACCCGGTTTCATGCTGAACGTTTTGAACTCTCTGTCCCTATTCCCCCTGGAACCGGGGGTTCCGCTTCTCTACGAAGGCAGTTATGCCCTCCTGGAAGTCTCCGGTCAGGGCAATGTCGCTTATGGCCCGGGTCTCTTCATCAAGCTGGGACTCCAGGTCCGAGGTCCATGACCGGTCCATCAGCGCCTTTACCCGCCCATAGGCCACAGTCGGCCCCGAAGCCAGGCTTTGGGCCATCTCGAGAGTATTCTTCTCAATCTCATCGGCGGGAACCACCCGGTTCACGAGGCCCATCTCCAGGGCCACCTGAGCACTAATGGGCTGCTTCGCCAAATAGACTTCCATGGCACGGGCGGGGCCCAGCAGCCGGGGAAGGTAGTAGGTGGAGCCACCGTCGGCCGTAGCGCCGATGTTGGCGTAGGCCAGAAAGAAGCGAGCATTATCGGAAGCGACCCTCAGATCGCAGGCCAAGGCCAGGCTGAACCCGGCCCCGGCTGCGACACCGCCAACGCTGGCAATGACCGGCTTGGGCAGATGTCGTACCTTCAGGACCACGTGCCGGTGCAGCAGGTCTGCGACATTTGCCAGATGAGCGGATAGCTCCTGCGCGCCCTTATCCAATACCTGGGTGAAATCCCTCACGTCGGCCCCGGAGCAAAAAGCGCCTCCGCTACCCATAATAACAACCGCTCGCACGTCACTGTCCATACAGTCATCCAGCAGCGCGGCGAAGTCCTCCAGCATATCGGGGGAGAGGGCGTTTCTGACCTCGGGACGGTTGAGGGTTATGGTGGCCACGCCACCCTCCTTATGAAAGATAATCTTCTGCTGGCCCACCTGACACCTCCTATCTTCTCTGCCAAATTATACTACCACATGAAAAATGAGATGGGACAGCGCATGAGTTTCTGGTACAATTCCCACGTTGTACTCCGTGGAGGTGCAGGATGAGCCAGGACGACCCCGCTGTCAACGCCGTGCTAGCAACCAACCTCCGGTTTTACGAGGCTTTCGGTAGCCTCAACATAGAAGAGATGGACAATGTCTGGGAGAACTCCGACCGGGTGCTGTGTATACACCCGGGCTGGCGACTTCTCATGGGCTGGGAGCAGGTGCGGAAGAGCTGGGAGGGAATCTTCTACAATACATCCTTGATGCACTTTAACATCACTGATGCCCAGGTCATCATTCATGGCGATTCTGCCTGGGTATCGTGCGTGGAGAACATCACCAGCGTCGTAGACGGAAGGGCAGTGAGCTTCGGCGTCCAGGCAACCAACATATTCGTGCGGAGCGGGAATAGCTGGCTGATGGTGCACCACCACGGCTCCGGCGGATAAATGTCCCTTTCATCCCATCATTTGACGACACCTTCCTCCCTGAGCCGGGCCACATCCCCAGCGGAATAGCCTGCCTGGAGCAATATCTCCTCGGTATGCTCTCCCATGTTGGGGGCACGGTGGCGAATACTTCCGGGGGTCAGGGAGAGTTTCACCGGTATGCCAATGTTCTTGAGAATACCCAGGTCCGGGTCCTCAAGCTCCACCATCATGTCCCGCGCCTTGACGTGAGGGTCTGAGTAGACCTGCTCCATGTCATAGATAGGCCCGCAGGGTACTCCGGCGGCCCCCAGGACATCTACCCAGTGCAGGGTAGTATCCTGACTGAAGGTCTCCTCCAGGAGGGCGGCAAGCTCCACCTCTCGGCCCTTGCGGTCGGCGTTGGTGGCGAACCTGGGGTCGCCGATTAAGTCCTCTCGTTCAAGGGCATGGCACAGTCTCTCCCAGGTGGGTTGGGTGGCACCGCCGATGTTCAGGTAGCCATCCTTGGTCCTGAGGGCCTGGTAAGGTGCAGACAACCGGTGGGCCGAGCCCAGGGGTCCCGGAACCTGGCCCGTGCTGAAGTAGACTGACGACTCCCAGAAAGTATAAGCCATGCCCGCCTCCATGAGAGACGTGTCCACCAGTTGGCCCTCTCCGGTGCGCAATCGGTGTATGTATGCGTTCAGGATGCCATAGGCCCCGTACATACCTGCCGTCAGGTCGGCAATGGGCACACCTACCTTCACTGGGGGGCCGTCGGGTGTCCCGGTAATGCTCATCAAGCCGCTCATGCCCTGGGCTACCAGGTCGAAGCCACCTCGCTCACTGTAAGGCCCTGTCTGCCCAAACCCCGAAATGGAGCAACAGACCAGGGAAGGCTTCAGCTTTCTAAGCTCTTCATAACCGAGGCCCAACCTCTCCAGTGTGCCGGGGCGAAAGTTCTCCACGAACACGTCAGCCCGCTCCGCCAGATGTCTGAACACCTTCCGTCCTTCGTCAGACCGCAGGTCCAGCACAATGCCACGCTTGTTCCTGTTGATTGCGAGATAGGACGCCGAAGTGCCGCCAATGAAGGGCGGCCCCAGCCTGCGCATGTCGTCGCCGCCGTCGGGCTTCTCCACCTTGATGACATCGGCGCCCATGTCCGCCAGCAGCAGGGTACAGAAAGGCCCCGCCATCACCTGGGTACAGTCGAGAACAACCACGCCCTCAAGGGGCAGTCCGGAATCAGACGGCATCTTCACGTCTCCTCAATTATCTTAGATTGCCTTGAAGCCGGACCGTTGGCACGGCAGGTAATATAGCAGTCCCGGCTTGCAGGACTGCTATATTATACCAGCGCCTTCCACACGCACTACCCCACCACTTTCCCACGTCTCGCTATCCACACAAAGTAGTCCCCCAAATCCAGCGTCCTATCCGGATGAAGCCCCGGCAGGCTACCTCCTGCGGTCGCTACAGCCTGGGGCATGACGAAGGCAATGGAGCCGCCATCTCTGAGGTACAGGTCGGCGCTGCGGGCGAAGAAGTGGGCAGCTTGCTCGGTGGAGCGCCGGGGCGGGTTACCTACCACCAGGTCGAACTTGCGGCGGCTGAGGTAGATGGGCGCCGGGCCGTTCTTCAGGATATGCAGCCAGAGGGTGTCCTTGCCCTCCAGTACCAGCTTGATAAGGGTCCGGGCTGTCTGGCACAGCGCCTCGGCAGCAAAAGATGAAAGGGGCGGCAACTCCCGCAGACCCGCACGTTTGGGAGAGGTAAGGTAGGAGTAGAGTGAGCCGATAACCTCCTCGGTAGCACGCTCCTCTCCCTCCATATAAGAGCGGAACTCAGCAGCGTGGACGTACTGGGCCATGCGGTGAAATATCCAGTCCAGTTGGGCAGGGTCATCCACCAAGCTGTCAGGTACCTCAAAGGCCACGCCCGGCTCTGTGGTTTGAACGATATGCAGTGACTCACTCGTGCCGGTCTCCGGCAGCCGGATGGCGTCGGCCAGGTACACCGGGACCAGCACCGGCGGATGCGGGCCACGCACCAGGTTGCCCAGGGCCAGGAGATAGCAGGTACGAGCGACGGTGGCGGCCAGAGGTTGCACGTCCATCCCCATCACACTGTTCAGGATGTATAGCAGGGTATCGAACTCGTCCTCTCCCCTGCGCTCCATCCCTTCCTTGATAACACGGATGGCAGTGGACAGGAAGGCGCCGGAGCCACAGGCAGGGTCAAGGACGCTCAGGTCGGGAGCGTCCTTGAGCTTCATCTCATCCAAGAGGATTCTCCGGGCCAACCCGTCAGGACTGTAGCGCTCTCCCACGTAGTGGCCGGGGTTAGGTCCCGACAACTCGTAGTAGAGGGACTTGAGCAGGTCCTGGCCCCCGTCGGTGAGTTCATAAGCGGCGAGGGTATCCACCAGCCGATGCACCGGTTCCAGGAAATCATCCAACACCTTCGGGTTGAGACTCCACGTGAAGAAGTCATCCTCCACGAGGTTGTATATGTCACTCTCCCGGAAGTAGTCACCATTTATCACCTTGACGTAGTCCTCTCGGCTGGGCAGAGTGGCATTGGACCGGACGTGATGGAGGGCGACAAGGCGGGCCAGGGTAGCCACGTAAGTATGCACGACGAAAAGCTCCTCGCCGCCCACGGGTACGCCGTACCCGGTGGAGAGACGAGACTGCCACTCCCGGAATCGCACCTGCACCCCGGACTCGTCCTTAACCTCGCGGTAGAGCCGGCTCAGGACATCACAGACGTAGCGGAAGATGGGGCCGTTTGCTCCCAGGTCTGCCTGAACTTTGCTGATGGAGTCCGTCATCTTCTCCATACGCCTTGTCAAAAAATAGGGCCTGCGGCTATTATGGCACAGGCCCTATTATGATGTCATCGGGGTTTTATGAAACCGCGGAAATGATAATGGTCCATCGGCAAGAATAATTGCCTAATTGAGCCGGACTAGAACTCCGCGTTCTTCGGTGTCCTGGGGAATGGTATTACGTCGCGGATGTTCTGCACACCGGTCACGAACTGGACAGTCCGCTCGAATCCCAAGCCAAAGCCCGAGTGGGGCACGGTCCCATAGCTGCGTAGGTCCAGATACCACCAGTAGTCCCTTTCATCCAGCCCGGTCTGCCTCAAACGCTCCAGGAGCACGTCGTGGCGTTCTTCCCTCTGGCTGCCCCCTATAATCTCGCCAATCCTGGGAACGAGCACGTCCATCGCCCTGACAGTCTTTTCGTCGTCGTTAAGGCGCATGTAGAACGCCTTTATCTCCCTGGGGTAATCGGTGACTATGACGGGCTTGCCTATCTTCACCTCGGTGAGGTAACGCTCGTGCTCCGACTGGAGATCATACCCCCACTCGACGGGGAACTCGAAGCTCTCTCCTGAGCTTTTTAGGATATTCACCGCCTCCGTGTACGTTAGCTGCTCAAAAGTGGAACCGACTATGCCCTCCAGGGTGGAGATGGCGCTCTTGTCGTACCACTGGTTGAAGAAGGCCATGTCTTCTCCACAATGCTCCAGCACGTAGGTGAATATGTACTTCAGGAAGTCCTCCGCAAGCCCGGCCAGGCCATTCAGGTCACAGAAGGCCACCTCCGGCTCCACCATCCAGAACTCGGCCAAGTGTCTGGAGGTGTTGGAGTTCTCGGCGCGGAAGGTTGGGCCGAAGGTGTACACGTCGGAGAGGGCCAGGGCAAAGATTTCAGCCTCAAGCTGACCACTCACCGTAAGGAATGCCGGTTTACCGAAGAAGTCCTCCTCATGGTTGACCGCACCGTCTTTCATGGGTGGGTTATCCGGGTCGAGAGTGGTGATGCGGAACATGGCGCCCGCCCCCTCAGCATCGCTGGCCGTTATTATGGGAGCCTGTAAAAAGATGAAGCCACGGCTCTGGAAGAAGCTGTGTATGGCAAAGGAGGTGGCATTCCTTACCCGCGCCATAGCGCCGAATGTGTTGGTGCGTGGCCTGAGATGGCCGATCTCCCGCAGGTATTCCAGGGTATGCCGTTTTTTCTGTAGGGGGTACTCTTCAGGGTCGGCGTAGCCAAGCAGCTCCACCGTCTTTGCATGGACCTCGTACTTCTGCCCCTTGCCCGGTGATTCAACGAGAGCGCCCACCACACTAACACTGCACCCGGTGCTGAGGGACTCCGCCAGCGCGTAGTCGGGTAGAGTTTCGTCCAGCACGACCTGGAGGTCCTTCAGGGTAGACCCGTCGTTGAGCTGTATGAAGGAGACGTTCTTCGATGAGCGCCTGGTCTTGACCCAGCCCTGTACCAAGACCTCGTCACCCGCACTTTCCCGGCTCAGGATGTCCACAACTCTGGTGCGTCGCATCATCACCACTCTCCTCAACCTGTCTGCCTCCCATTCTAGCACCGGTGGCGAGTCACGCCAAGCGTTGCGTTGGGGCCGACATTGGCCGGGAGGCCGTCCGGGAAAGGAGTCCCGGACGTTGCTCCCCTAAAGCTGCGGCCTCATATTGTGCCATCCGGTAGCTTGCTCGTAGGCGTGGGCAATGCGGAGCAGAGCGCTCTCGGATAGGTGGGGACCTATTAGCTGCATACCCACAGGGAGGCCGTCGGCCAGGCCACAGGGCACGGATATAGCCGGCAGGCCCGCCACGTTGACGGGTACTGTGTAGACGTCGCCCAGGTACATCTGCACCGGGTCTTCGGTTTTCTCTCCCAGCCGGAAGGCCACTGTGGGTGCGGTGGGCGTCACCAGTGCGTCATAGCCCCGGATGGCCCCCTCAAACTCGTGGCGTATTAGAGTACGCACCTTCTGGGCCTTCAGATAATAGGCATCGTAATAGCCTGCGGACAGGGCGTAGGTGCCGAGCATGATGCGCCGTTTCACTTCGGCCCCGAAGCCATACTGCCGCGTCTTTTCCATAGCCTCCCATATATCCTTTGTGTCCTGGTAGGAAAAGCCGTACTTCACCCCATCGTACCTCGCCAGGTTGGCGGAGCTCTCCGAAAGAGCGAGAATGTAGTAGCACGCAAGGGCGTGGGGGGTACTGGGTAGAGAGACCTCTTCAAGTGTGGCCCCCAGGTCCTCCAGCACGGATATGGCCACCCTCAGCGCCTCTCTTACTCCATCATCCATGCCTTCCACAAAGTATTCTTTGGGAACTCCGATGCGAAGGCCCTTTATATCTCCCGTGAGGGCGCTTGTATAGTCAGGCACCGCGTGCAGTATGGAGTTGGAGTCTTTGGGATCGTGGCCGGCGATGGCGTTGAGAACCAGGGCGCAGTCGGTGACATCCCTGGTAATGGGGCCTATCTGGTCAAGGGAGGAGGCATAGGCTATGAGACCGAAGCGGCTCACCAAGCCATAGGTAGGTTTCATGCCAACGACACCACAGAAGGAGGCAGGCTGTCTCACGCTGCCTCCGGTGTCGGAACCCAAGGCATAGATGGCTTCCCCTGCGGCCACGGCAGCCGCCCCACCACCGCTGCTGCCTCCGGGCACCCTCTCCAGGTCCCAGGGGTTCCGGCTGGGGAAGAATGCGGAGTTCTCGGTAGAAGAACCCATAGCGAACTCGTCCATATTCCCTTTGCCCAGCAACACGGCGCCCTGAGAGTACAGCCTTTCAACAGCCGTGGCGTCGTATATCGGAACAAAGTTCTCCAGCATACGGGATGAGCAGGTAGTTGGTATGCCCTTGGTGCATAGGATGTCCTTTATCTGCATGGGCACGCCGGTAAGTGGCATGGAAGGGTTGGATGAGACGATGCGCGCATCGGAGCGGCGGGCCTGCTCTTGGGCCATCTCTCCGGTGACGGTAACGAATGCCTTTACCCGTTCCTCCACCAAACCAATGCGATTGAGGCAAGACCGGGTCAGCTCAGCCGAGCTTATCTCCCGTTTCTTCAGGAGTTCACTGGCATCATGGATGGTAAGGTGATACGGATTGGTCAAGATAAACTACTCCTCCAGAACTACTCTTACTCGGAACAGACCACCATCCCGTTGGGGAGCGTTGGCAAGGACATTCTCCGGGGAGAAGGAGTCATGGGACTCATCTGCACGCATCACCATTTCCACGGAGACCGAATGGCCTGTGGGCGGCACGTTCTCCGTGTCCAACTCTTGAAGGGTCCGGAACATCTCCAGGACGTGGGAAAGCTGCTCCGGCATCACGTCCAGGTCCTCATCGGTCATGCCTATGCGACATAGGGCAGCTATATGCTGTACATCTTCTCTGGTAAGGGCCATCTCAGAGCACCCTCCATTGTCTGATTGGGCCAGTGTAGCAAAAAAGATGAGGTAGCTCAATACGGACTTGAGCGGTGGCAATGCCCGATTAAAACGTGCTATTATTAGCCCAACGCTGAAAGGGAGGTTGTGAGATGACCTACAAACCGAAATATCTAGGGCACGTAAACCTGTACGTGAGAGATGCGGAGCGTGCAGAGAAGTTCTACGCTGACGTGCTGGGCTTACACACCTATGAGCGCAGGCCGGGACAGGCCGTCTTCATGTCGGCAGACCTTGAACAGGCCCACGAGATTGCACTGATGCACCTGGGCCCCGACGCACGTGGGCGAGAGGAAAACCAGGTGGGACTCAACCATGTCGCATGGCGGATGGATACCTTTGAGGACCTGAAGGAGCTCTACAAAAGGCTCAAGGAAAAGGATGTAAAGATTGAAAAGATTTCCGACCACGGCATCTCCCTGGGCGTTTATTTCCGTGACCCTGACGGCAATGGCAACGAAGTGTACTACGAGATACCCAGGGAGCAGTGGCCCACCGGAGACAAGATATTCAGAGGCAAATTCCCCATGAGCCTGGAGGAGGAGCACGCCGAGGCAAAGGCGATTTAGCGGGGGCTGCCAGTGATTCATCTAACTCCTGACGTGCAAAATCTCATAGACCGGGCGCTGGCCGAAGACCAGACCTTCAGCGACCCTACTACCTATAGCCTCATACCGCCCGACCTTAACGGCTTTGGCCTCATCAGGTCCAAGGCAGTTGGTGTCCTGGCGGGCGTGGACGTATCCTTGGCCGTGTTCCGCCGGGTAGACCCCCGGCTGCGGGCGGAGGTCCTAATGGAGGATGGCGCTTCCCTGGCGCCGGGCGACTCCATCGCCCAAGTGGAGGGTAGCGCAGCAAGCATCCTCAGGGCCGAGCGGCCCGCCCTCAATTTCCTGCAACGCATGAGCGGTATCGCCACCGACACCTCCCGCTATGTAAAAGCGGTAGAGGGACTCAAGTCAAAAATCGTAGACACTCGCAAGACCGTCCCGGGACTGAGATACCTGGACAAGTACGCCGTCAGGGCCGGTGGAGGGGCAAACCACCGGCTGAACCTGGCCGACGGCATCCTCATCAAGGACAACCACATCGCCGCCCTGCGCTCCCGGGGCCTCAACCTGAAGGAGATTGTGAAGCTCGCTCTGGAGCGGGCCTCACACACCATCAAGGTGGAGGTGGAGGTCACCAACCTGGAAGAGCTACAGGAGGCGCTGGAGGCCGGTGCTCACATAATCATGCTGGACAATATGTCCCTGGATGCCATGCGGCAAGGGGTGGACGTGGTGAACGGGCGAGCCATCCTGGAGGCATCCGGGGGCATTAACATGGAGACGGCGAGGGCAGTGGCAGAGACGGGGGTTGACCTCATATCCATAGGAGGCCTGACCCACTCGGTGAAGGCCCTGGATATAAGCCTGGACCTGGAGTTCTAGCCAATACTCCGTCAAGATGATTTCGATATGTATGCTCTATGCGGTGGGGGAAACTCTTTCTCACCCATAGGAGAAGGTTGGGACGGGATGATACCCCTCACATCAATCCTCTCTCACAAGGAGCGATGAAGCTATCCCCGCCGTGGTCGGGACCTTTCGACGCTGTCAATCATGAGGGTCACGGGGCCATCGTTCCGGATGTCTACCAGCATGTGCTCCCGGAAGCGCCCCGTCTCCACTCGCAGGCCCGAATCCCTGAAAAGCTCAACGGCCCTCTCATATAGCCTCTTCGCATCGTCGGGCTGTGCGGATTGGGTGAAGTCCGGGCGTCGGCCTCTGCGGGTGTCGGCGTGCAGCGTGAACTGGCTGACAACAAGAATCTCCGCCCCGGTATCCAGGGCGGAGCAATTAAATCGGTCCTCGTGGTCGGAGAAAATCCGCAGGTTTACTATCTTCCCCACCAGGTAGCGGGCATCCTCCTCCTCATCCGCCCTGGATACGCTCAGCAGGACGACCAATCCTTTCCCGGTCCTGCCTATCTCCACTCCATCTACCGATACGGAAGCCCTTGCCACCCGCTGGATAAGAGCCCGCAAAGTCCGTTATGCCTCCTTGGCAGCCTCCGACTTATCACCGGAACTATCGGTGCTCGCCTTGGCAGTCTTGGTTTTCCCCTTTGAGCCGTCTTCTTCCTTCTCGCTCTTGGAAACGTCACTAGAACCGGTGTTCTTGTAGTCGGTGGTATAGAATCCCGTTCCCTTGTATATGATAGGAACAGCGTGGAATTTGCGTCTGGCAATGCCCTCACAATGGGGGCAGGTCCCTAGAGGCTCCGAGTCAAAGCTCTGCCTCAACTCGAACACATGCCCACAGTCGGAGCACTGGTAATCGTAAGTCGGCAAGTTGGTCCTCCTGGTATCTTTGCATCATTTTAGCAATCCCGGATGGGGACTGCTAGGCTAATATAAAATTTACCATTCCAAGATGATTCCTGTCAACGCACTCTTGCTACCTGCTCTTCCACATCTCCGCTACGTCTATCATTCGCATGAATTCCACGTTGGGGAAAGAGCGGACGTGGTTAATCAGACGCTCCCTAAAGCCGATAGCTGACCGGCGATGGTTGAACGCTTACTTTCGCCCCCGGAGTTTGGGGATAATCTCGTTGGCCACCGTTTGTATATGCCTGGTGCGGTCTTCCGGCGGGCAGGCCCAGCTAAAGAGGAAATGCCCGGCTCCGGCCTCTACATATTCCTCCAGACGGCGCACGCACTCATCCACCGGGCCGAGGACACAGTACCGCCCGACAATGTCCATGAAGTCACCGGAATATTGGTACTGCATTCCCAGGGAGTGGGCGGCCACCCGGGCTGCCTCCTCCCTGGTATCGTAGATGGACATGAACTGGAAGTTAGCCCACTGAAAATCAGAAAGGTCTCGGCCTTCCTCGGCAGCGAAAGCATTGACCTTCTCCACGCTGTCTCGGTATCTCTCCGGACTGTAGAGGTAGGGGAACCAGCCGTCACCATAGCGGACTGCACGGCGCATGGCGGCATCACGCCGTCCGGCAACCCAAATGGGTGGGTGAGGCTGCTGGGTAGGTGGCGGCACGATGGTCACATCGTCAAGCCTGTAGTAGCGCCCCTGGTAGTCCACGTGCTCCTGGGTCCACAGCCGTTTCAGCGTCTCAAGGCACTCGTCGGCTCTACCACCCCTCTGCTTGACGGATATTCCCGCGGCCTGAAACTCCACCGGGTATTCGCCTCCCACTCCTATTCCCAACATGAGGCGGCCACCGGAGGCAATGTCCAGGGTGGAGGTGAGCTTTGCCAGGATGGTGGGATGGTAGAACGGGATAAGCACCACCGAGGAGAGAAGACGTATTTTGCCGGTGGCCCCTGCGGCTACGGCCAGGACGGGCAACACGGCGCTGGACGGCCCGGGGGGATTCCCCCGCATGAAATGCTCCCCCGACCCCACGTACTCGTAGCCTAGCTCCTCCAGCCAACGTGCTTCTGCCGCCGTCTCCTCGACCCCCAGCCCCAGGACGGCCCCGAAGTGAAGCTCTGAGGACTCAACCATAGCTAAATTATCTCCCCTCCGCTAAACACTCTTCCATATCATGGGGATTATATCACAGGAGCGCTTCACCCCCTCTTTTGCTCAGTGAGTCTCCCTGTGAGAGGCATTGCCTGTTGCGGTGGTCCCCATCGCATCATCTTCCAGCGCCGCCCAGCATGGTAAACATCCGAAGAACATGAAACTCAGACCGTACCCTGCCCACAGAGGGAGTCTGAATTGCCTCCAACATAATCCAATACTACGAAACATAAGATGAGAAAGGCTTGAACTATAGAGTTGCTTCCCAGTGGGACCAGATACCGTCTCTCAACCCGACGGAAACGACGGAATAGGAGGAAGAGTGAGAAGGCCAGGGCGATTACCCCTGTGGCGACGGGTATGAGCACCGGGGCCAAGTACCAAACAGGTGTCAAGCTATCTAGCTTAGTGCCTGCGTGCAAGGGGGCGAACCCTGAAGGATCATGGAGATAGAACGGCAGTGTGATCGCCCAGTCTGCCAACGACGATAGTCGAATACTTGGAAGCCTGTTCCCAGCCGGATGTTTGAACCATGGTTGAGAACGCAATGGGTAGGATAAAAAGGTAATTGGCGCGGGAAGAGAGGGCTATCCCAAAGAATATGGCTGACACTATTTTCATAGAGGCGGGAGCGTCTTGTTGTCCGATGGTTTTCATCAGCCATAACATCGCCACGAACACATAGATACCATTGGAAAGACATTCCGCTCCCGTTATCACCGAATATCACACAATGGGACTCAGCGCCAATATCATCAGGACCATGCCCAATGCTGAACGGCTATCCTTGAGGTATGACCGGGCGACTATGAACAAAACTGCCATCCAGAAGAGGTTCTGGTAGGCGCTGTATCCAAGGGTGACGAAAGGCAAGGCAAGAAGTGATGTACGTGCGACCTATCAGGAAAAGGACGAAGGCCGCGATGAGATAAGCGATGGCCACAGAAGCGTTGGTGTACTTTATGATTTCACCGACGGATGGCAGCGCAATGCAGAGGACAAACCCTAGAGACAAGGCCAAGCTTCGAGGGCTTGCTTGCTGCGGGTAGGCGATTCTCATTTGTCAGGTTCCCTATAGGATGCGATGAGCACCATAGCCATCGCTATCGTGCGGACAACGATGGCTATGTAGCTTTTTCTCACTGTAACTTTTGTTAACGAATTAGCTATCCCCCCCGTGTTTCCTCAGTGGCAGGCCCATCCACATATTACGCCGAGCCATCGTCGCCGGCGGAGGTGGTCGTATAGCAGGCTTGTGTCAGGCCCTTTATAAAATGGCCCCGCTACGAGGGAGCTTTGCTCCAGGACTTTGACTCCATCTAAAGCGGGACTCGCTCATAGGTTTCATCCTATATGTTTACGGATGAACTCACCTATGTGGTTAATGGCCTGCTGCCCTTCCGGGAGAGTGGTAGCAAAGCACTGCCAGACGTGGGGCATGTCATCCCAGACCTCCAGTGTCACATCAACACCGGCCGCCTTAGCGCGCTCGGCGAAGCGGATGGAGTCATCGAGTAACACCTCGGCAGTGCCTACCTGGACGAGCAGCGGAGGCAGCCCATGCAAGTCTGCGTAGAAGGGCGATACGAGAGGCGTTCCAAGGTCTTTATCCCCAGCGTACGTCTGGGCCATGAGGTCCAGCATCTCCCGGCTCAAGATCGGGTCAATCTCGGCTTTCGTGGTCATGGATTCTCCAGTATGTTTGAGGTCCGTCCAGCCCGAGTGGGAGATGCCAGCGGCCGGCATCGGCTCTCCCACATATCGCAAAGCAATAAGAGCTGCCACCATAAGCCCACCCCCTGCTGAGTCTCCAGCGATGGCAATTTTTTTAGGGTCTGTACCGCTGGACAATAGCCATCGGTAGGCAGCCACCGTGTCCTCCACCGCAGCGGGGAAGGGATTCTCCGGGGCCAGACGATAGTCTAAGCCAAGCACTCGCCCGCTCGAGGCCTTCGATATACGGGAGAGGGTGGCGCGATGGGTCCTCATTGAGCCAATCATGTAGCCACCGCCGTGCAAGTAGAGTACGACCCGGTCGTCCACTGCTCCGGGGGCAACAATCCAGTCGGCGGGCACGCCACCTGCACCCACCCTTTCATACGTTGTGCCCTCCTCTTGCTGGAACTGCGCCGCAAATTCTTCATATGCGGCCCGGAACTCCTCAACATCGGTGAGAGTTTCAAATTTTTCTCCCAACGACCTGAACATTTGTATTGCAGCCCCAAGCTGTGGACTTGCCGCCATTATTATCCTCCTTGTGTTTTCTCGTTGGGGTGATCCCATCCATGTACTATGCTGAGCCGTCATCGCCGGCGCTGGCAGCTACAGACGAGGCAGACTTGGCAGTCTCTGCACGTTGAAAGTGGGGCATGACCTCGCGGGAAAATATCTCAATCTGCTCTTTGTACTCCCGCCAAGGCGTACCTTCGGGCCAGTGGAGGACAATCTGCTCCAGGCCGGGGTACTTCTCCTGAAGCTCCTCGAGGAAGCTGATGAAATGGTCGGGCGGCCCACATATCCAGGCGTTCTGGGCCACCCCGTCCTCTATATGCGGAATCCGGGCAGGAGCTCCAGGCGTGCCCCAGGAGCGGCCATCCTCGTCGGAGTACCGGACGAAGCCGAAGGGAGCGAACCACTTATAACGCTCATCGTGGCTGTCCCGGACCCGCCGGACCGCCTCCTCCTGAGTATCCGCCAGGTAGAATCCCACGCTCAGAGACACGTCCTCACCCAATTGGAGGTCACGTCCGTATTTTGCGGACAGGTCTCGATAATCGTGGAACAGCTTGTCCACCAGCTTCTCCCCCGTCAGCGCCAGCATAGCCTTGAAGCCTTTGCTGACCAGGTACTCCAGGGTCCGGCCGCTGGCTATGGGCTGCCAGATTTCCACGGGACGGTGAACGGGCCTGGGAACCAGGGTAATTTCCTTCAAGTCGTAACCCCGGTAGGGGACCTGTGGCGGGATGGTATAGTGCTTCCCCTGGTGGGAGAATGAGTCCTCGTTGAAAGCCTTCAGGATAATCTCCATTTGCTCTTGGAACAGCTCCCTGTTGGCGTCGTTATCAATGACCGGGGCCCCGAAGGTCTCCACCTCTCTGGAGTGATACCCCCGGCCCACGCCGAAGATTACGCGGCCTCCGGTCAGGATGTCCGCCATGGCGTAGTCCTCGGCCAGGCGAAGGGGGTGCCACATGGGGACAATGTTGAAGCCGCAACCGAACTTGAGGCTCTTGGTCTGGGAAGCCAGATAGGTTCCCAGGAGTATGAGGTTGGGCAGACACTCGTATCCCTCCCTCTGAAAATGGTGCTCCGCAGTCCACATAGCATAAAAGCCCCGCTCATCCAGGAGCTTGGCCAACCGGGTGGCATTGCCCAGGGCCTCTACCAGACGCTCGTTGGGATACCTACGCTCATCGGCGGGAGTGCCCTCCATGCCGATATTCTCCAGATCAATCTGGCCCACGTACAGTACAGAAAATTTATCAATCATTTTGTTCCTCTCTCCATTCCCGTTCTAACCTTCCCCCATCACGGGAGACCCGTGCGCAACCTCCGTCTTTCCGGCGAAAGCCGGAATCCAGGGCCTTCCCTGAAGCTGGGACGCCCTAACCCTCTCCCGCATGGCGAGGGGCTTATTCGAAGTCTCCATCAAGGGAGAATGAGCTTTTCTCTCCCCATTGACGGGGAGGTTCAGATGGAATGACAGATTAGTTGCGGCACCGCTAATTCTACCACAAGCCCTGGTAAATCTGTACGCCTTCGTTCCGGTATACGACCCTCGCCAGACCATCCTCGACCATCTCGTCGAATTTCCGAAGTCCTCGCTCGGGATAGTAGACACGCTCCAGCTGTCCTACCACGACGTATTCCACTTCGTACTGCCTCAGCAACTCCAGTGCCCGACCCACGTCTGACGTGGAATACATTTCCTCGACGTCGGAGATGCGGTCCCTAACGGCATAGTCATACTTCATGCGCTGCTGAATCTGGTGCCACGGCCATCCCAGGACAGTAGGGAGGCCGGTGTAGTTTGCTATCCGAGAGCTCCAGTGATACTGCTCGTTATGTGCCTCAAGCACAACCGGCGAGCCTCTGACATTGTCCTGAAGCCACCTTATTGCATCATAGTCCCACCGAAGCTCAATGAGTTGGTCATCGTCCCTGTGTACCGCCCTTATCATGTAGTCGGCTCCGTCCAAGGTCACGTTCTGAGTATCGAACCTGTTGGAGAGGCGTGCCCTGGTTCCCAGGATAGGGTAGATAAAGCCGGATGCAAGGAGGAGGGCCAGCATGGTCAGCCACGCACCCCTGAAGATAGACATTCCCTTCAGCCTGAAGACGCCCCTCGAACCCAGATACCATAAAATGTAGGCTGAAGCGATGGCGAAAAGTACCCACACCTCCAGGTAGTATTTGAATAAAGTGTTCATCCTGCCAATGTCGCCCTTCGCCCTCACGAACTCCACACCTATGGCGATGAGAAGGGCTAGGCCAATTAGAATCAAGGGGGAAATGGCGTATGAAGCGCCCTCTTCCTTGTTGCAAAGGACTTCCTTGACTGCCACCCAGACCGCGAGGGCCAGGATGAGGCAGAGCAAGGCCGCAGTCCAATACCCCGCCACGGCCAGATATATGATTACCACCAACGCTACCATGGTCCGTGCCGCCGGTCTCATCCCGCCCAGCGTGGCTCCGGGAGAGTCCCGGAAGCGTGACCGGCTATGGGCGCTAAGCGCAGGACGTACCAGGGATGCTGCCATGCCCTTGATGCGTACCCTGGATAGGTAGAGGAGGAAGGTGACTATCAGGAATAGAAACAGCCCGTGTACACCCAGGAAGTGTTGCAATGGTGTCTGCCACTTGTTGACGTCAAGACCTGTGGGGAAGGGGTGATAGTTCAAATGGAAAGGAAGGAAGGCGAGTATGCTCAGCGCCACCACGCCCACCGCCAGGGCCAGAAAGAGGCCCAGTCTCTTCAGCAGGTCCCCTCGCATCAGATAAACCCCGACCCCTATAAACAGGACGACCAGGACCACGTAGGTGGGGTAGTCCCAGCTGTTTATGGCCCAGAGAGAACCCAAAATCACCGCCAAGGCCGGCGCAGTCAGGGCTACCCACCATAAGCCGCCTGACCTCAGCCCCACCAGCAGGCTGACGGCAAGCCCAAGGGCCAGCAGAGTAAATGGTATGACTACAAGGTGGGCGTGAAGATCGGCAAAAAGGAAGGTGAAAAAGGGGAACTCGGTGATGTGGTGGCCCAATTCCGGGCCTGCGAAGGTCTTGTCAGGCAGCCAGAATGTAAGAGTGGAGGGGGTTACGTCGTTCAGCATGGGCACCATCCGGCTGCTGCGCCAGAAGTCGAAGGCAGGGAAGGCTTCATCCCTAACGGCGCTCTTCCACCCACCCTCCACAAGCTGTACGATTCCATCCAGGTTTCCCATAACCGCTACAAATAGCGCTGCCATAAGCCCGGCCATGACAGGCCCCCAGGCTACACCATGAAGCCATCGCTTCCACTGAATGGGGCCCCCATCCCCGGAGGGACTGGTATGACTCGTATCTCCTTCCCCATTGTGGGGGAGGGCTAACGTGGGGGATTCGCCACCCCCATCCCAACCTTCCCCCATCGAGGAGGAAGAGGTCTCTTCAGCACCCGGTCTCAGGCGGCGCATTCCCGCCGTGACGTTGTATACCAGGGAGTAAGCTCCCGTCGCCGTCAGAGCGAACAGGAGAGGGACTGCCAGGTTGTAAGCCACCGATGGCAGGATGCCCGTCCCTTTAATCAGAGTCCCAACGATGAACTGGCCCCAGTAGTAATAGTTCAAGTACCCACCGGCGAACCAGGGGTCGAAGGGCGGCATGTAGGTCGAGCGGAGGACGGCGTTGAGGTAAGCAAAGTCCATCGGCTTTTCTCCGCCTAGATAAGGGTGCCAGAGGTCCGGGTTAGCCATCCTTATGGCAACGAAGGAGAGAAAAGCGGCCACGAAGAGGACTTCCCCTATAACAAGGAGTCGCCAATTCCCGGTGATGAAGTCCCGGAAGTCCCGCCATCTAGCCGCCAGCACCAGGGCCGAGAGGAAGGCCATCGCAAGTATGCCCACCAGTACCGAGGTCCGGGAGAAGCTCATCCACTCAAGGCTGGCCAGAAGCCAGGCCACGTAGCTAACACCCAGTATCCCCAGGAGCCTGGCTAGGACTATCCCCCGGTCGGGCAGGGGTCGGAACAGGAAGGTAGCCAGGGGCAGCGCTGACAGATAGATTAGCTCCACCAGCAGGAGCCATGCCAGAACGGGGACACCGTTAGTCCAGCTATCGCGCTTGATGATGTCCGACCAGGTGCCCCCCTCACGTTGTGCGGCCTTCCGCTCAGGACTCAGCATCAGTCCAAGCGGAGGCTCCTCCGGTGACCCACTTGTCAGGATGGCGTAGAGCTGGGACCTGGATAGGCCACCCTCATTTCTGAAGAGGAGCACCTTTGGGTGGTCGTAATCTATAACGTTTTCGTCGGCGTATCCCAGGTTCAGGGACACCGGCGCAGGGCTGAAGCCATCGAGAGGCTCCGGCTCAGGGACCTCAGCACGGGTGAAGGTATCGTCCACGAACGCGACCCCCAAAAACTCCGGGTAGGAAGTGAAAGCCCTCTCCAGCCTGTACCCCAGGGCCTCAGAGAAGAGCAGCCTGTAGTATCGAGAGCTCAAAGGAAACCGCTCCGGGAGCCGGGCCACGCTTCCATAGGTGCGGTTGCTGTAGAATATCAGGTAATCTCCGCGTGAGAGGTGGTCGGCGATAGTATCCATCTTCTCGTAGGTATCACTCTCGTAGATGGGTATCTGCCGCACTTGGTAGCTGTAGATATTGGGTATCCCTTCGTCCCAGTGGTTATCGGTGACTATGGTGGAGTTCCTGGGTACGTTCTCGTTTATCCAGTCAGACGCCTGTACCGCCGGATGGGGACGGGCATACACCTGCTCAAAGGCAAGGGTGTAGAAGGCAGTAGCCACCACCACGAAGGCCATTACCCCGATAACTGCACGAGGGGCGTATCTGGACAGAGCCACTCTCGCCCTCACCCCCGGCCCCTCTTCCGGTGGCGGAGGAGTGGCCCTGAGCTTATTGAGGAGTCGGAGTAATGGGTATGAGATGGCCCCCCAGGACTGGGGCGACTTTGTCCAGTCCAACACCCGGAAGAGCATCCCAGACCCCATGAGTATCAGGAATGGTATGAGTGGGAAGATATAGCGGAGGAATTTGACTTCAAAGAGGCCCAGCATAAGGAAGTTGGGCACCACCCATGCAAGAAAAAGCATCTGCCCCCTGGGAGCAGGCCCCTTCTTAACGAACTTGAACACTGTGAGGGTTGCGGTGAATAGCAGGCCGCTCCAGGCCACTATGCCAAGGGGTAGCCCCAGTCCCCATATTGAGGTCTGCTGAAGCTCATACAGGAATGGTGTAGCCCCAATGTATTGGACGGTAAAGGGCACCTTACCCGCCGTCCTTGCGACGTTGGTAGCCTCCCATACTACGCCGTCTATAAAGCTGCCCATGTCCAGGAGGGCGTAGGGCGTGGTAATCAGGAAAACCACCGCAGCCGTCACCCCTGCCGCCAGGGCATGTCCTCCCACTCCGGGGCCTTGCTGCTTCCAGGATGGTATGGCCCACACGCCCCCGGCGGTAGTGAACAGGCTGAATCCGTAGGCCACGAGCAACGGCAGCACCAGAGGCAGTACGCTTACCTTGGTAGCTAATGTCAGACCAACGCAGGTCCCCAGTAGCAGCGAGTCTCTTAGCCTGCGCCGCTCCATCACCTGGAGCATCGCCCAGAAGGATGCCGTCAAGAATAATATCAGGAGTGGCTCCGGCCTGTAGAAGTGGCTGTTCTGGACGTGGACTACCGCCAGGGCCACCAGGGCCGCGGCCAGCAGGCCCACACGCCTGTCATATATCCGCCTGCCCAGCAGATATACAATGAACACCGTGCCCACGTCGGCTAGGGCCATGATACTCCTGCCCAAGTAACCCATACTCTGGAGGGTGTTCAGGTCAGTAAATGGCTCCAGCACGAATCGGATGGCGACCAGAAGGTAGATGAGTACGCTTCCCAGAGAGAACCAGTGGGGGTTGAGGGGGCTTTTGTCTGCGTCAAAGAAGGTTCCGGGGCTGGGAAAGCCCGGCTCCATCTCCGGATGGTCTCTGGTGCAGTCGGTGTAGCCGGGGGCCTCGACAAGTACCCGGTACATGCAGTCGGACCGCATGTAGAAGGACCGCTCATCGGGATGGAAACCGTAGCCCTGGTCCCAACCGATCCCGTAGAGGCGTAGACCCAGGGCTATTATGAGAATGAGGGGCAATAGCAATCCGGGTGATAGTGTCCTGAAGCGGGCGCTGAGACCAGGCCAGTCCATTCATACCTCAGCAAGGTGTAACCGTGTACGAAGTTATTCTAACAACCTCGTACACGATGGTAAACAGAAAACGGCTTGATAGATAACGGGAGGTGTGAGCGCATCGGCCACAAAGCGAGAAAACGCCTCGCCCCACTTCCTGAGTAATGCGTCCCGCTCATTCCCCTGTATTACGAAGGAGCCGTAGGCTCCGGCCTGCTACAGGCCCTTGTCCACCATGAAGTTGCACAGGTCTGCGGTGCGGCAGGAGTAGCCCCACTCGTTGTCATACCAGCCCAGGACCTTCACCATCTCCCCTTCCATGACTATGGTGGAGAGGGCGTCTATGATGCAGCTATGGGAGTTGCCTTTGAAATCGGTGCTGACCAGGGGTTCGTCGCAGTACTGGAGGATGCCATTCAGAGACCCCTCGGCGGCCTCCTTGAAGGCTGCGTTCACTTCATCCGTCGTAACCTCCCTGGACAGCGTCGCCACGAAGTCGGTTATAGACACGGTAGCGGTGGGTACGCGGAAGGCTATGCCATGCAGCTTACCGTTGAGCTCGGGTATTACACGGCCCACAACCCTGGCTGCGCCGGTGCTGGTGGGGATGATGTTGGTGGCTGCGGCCCTGGCACGCCGCAGGTCTTCATGTACCTGGTCCAAAATCTTCTGGTCGTTGGTGTAGGAATGGACCGTAGACATCAGTCCATGCTGAAGCCCGAAGGAGTCGTGGAGCACCTTGACCATAGGAGCGAAACAGTTGGTGGTGCAGGAGGCATTGGAGACGATGCTATGCTGGGCTGGCTCGTACCGGTGGTCGTTCACCCCCAGCACCAGAGTTATATCCTCGTTTCTGGCGGGGGCGGAAATTATGACCTTCTTGGCGCCTCCTCCATTGATATGGGCTGCCGCCTTTTCGGCATCAGTGAAGATGCCGGTGGATTCTACCACAATATCCACTCCCAGCTCGGCCCAGGGTATTTTCGACGGGTCTCTCTCCGAGAATACCCTGACATCTTTCTTATCAATAACGAGGCTGCCGTTCCTGGCTTCCACCGTGCCCGGGTAAATGCCGTAGTTGGTGTCGTACTTGAATAAATGGGCGTTGGTCTCAGCATCGGCCAGATCATTGACCGCAGCAACCTCCAGCTTCCGGGGATAATTTTCGATTATGGCTCTGCTCACCTGACGACCTATCCTGCCGAAGCCATTTATACCTATTCGCGTTGCCATCATTCACACTCCTCTCATCGCTCTCATTATAGCAGCGCCGGCGCAACTGACAACTTATCGAGCAAGCCTTATTATATTACGGACTTCAAGTACAAGGTTCTCCCCATCCCCGACAGCCTCCTGCGCCTGGCCCCCACTAATTTCTTCATAAGGAACGCTACCGGGCAGGACACCAAGGTAGCGAGAAACCGAGTGGTACAGGTCGAACCTGCTAGCCATCTCTTGATAGCGGTTCAGGCCAGGGTAGACGTCTGTGACCCGCGTCAGCAACTCGGAAATAGAGTCCTCCCGGATGAGCCGCATCCCACGAAGGTAAAGCAGCGCCTTCAAGGCTTTCTCTGCCGATTGCTGGGCCATGAAGCAGGTCTGGGCGTAGAAGCCGCCTAGCTCAATCCCCATACGGGCAAAACCCAGGTCCCTTTCGGCGTGGAAAAGCCATCGTTCAGCTTCCTGCTTGGGATTAGGCTGCATGTATAGCTACACCGTCTTCGATAATCTTGAGGATGAGTTGATTGCCTCTATTTAGCATATTGTCAAAATCTTCCGGCGTATAGACAAGGACCCGGATGGCATTCGGAGTCGCCGGAAACAGGCCCTTGAAATCTGTGGATAAGATTTCTCCCGGCATTGGCTGAGAAGCATCACATCCCGATATACCCATAGACTTCCCGACCGGCATACCGGGCAGCTTTGCCCAGCTCTTCCTCTATCCTCAGCAGACGGTTGTACTTAGACAATCGCTCAGAGCGGCAGGGAGCGCCGGTCTTTATCTGCTTGGTATCCCAGGCCACTGACAGGTCGGCGATGGTGCTGTCCTCGGTTTCCCCGGAGCGATGGCTCATCACCCTGCCCCAGCCGGCCTCACCGGTCATGGACACAGCCTCCAGGGTCTCGGTGAGAGTGCCTATCTGGTTTGGCTTTATCAGTACAGCGTTGCTTGCCCCGGACCGGACACCCCTGCTTATCCGCCGGGTGTTGGTGGTATAAAGGTCGTCGCCCACAAGCTGCACCCTGTCACCTAGTCGGGTAGCCAGAGCCTGCCATCCATCCCAATCATCCTCGGCCAGCCCATCCTCTATGCTCCGGATGGGGTATTTCTCAATCAGGTCTGCGTAGAAGCCGACAAGCTCCCGGGAGGTGAAGGTCACACCCTCTCGGTCCAGCCGGTATACGCCATCCTCAAAGAACTCGGAGGCCGCCACGTCCAGGGCTATGAAGCATTCCTCGCCTGGCCGGTAGCCCGCCAACTCTATAGCCGCAAGGACTACCTCCAGGGCATCCACGTTGGAGGGCAGGGATGGGGCGAATCCTCCCTCATCTCCCACGTTGGTACTCAGCTTTCTTTCCCGGATAAGCTTCGCCAGAGCGTGATAAATCTCCGCCCCGGCTCGAAGGGCCTCGGCAAATGAGGATGCCTCAACGGGCATTACCATGAACTCCTGGAAGTCAGTGGAGTCCAGCGCATGTCGTCCCCCGTTGAGGATGTTGAACATGGGCACCGGGAGAGTGTAGCTATCCTTTGGAGCCAGGTATCGGTATAGCGGCACGTTTTTAGAGGTGGATGCGGCACGAGCCGTCGCCATTGATACGGCCAGGATAGCGTTGGCTCCAAGGTTGGCCTTTTCAGGAGTTCCATCAAGCTCTATCAACAGGCGGTCAATCTCCGGCTGGTCGAAGGGGGACCTCCCCTTGAGAGCCGGCGCGATGCTCCGGTGGATGCTATCAACGGCCTTCAATACACCTCTACCCCCGAAGCGGTTGCCATCTCCGTCCCTTAGCTCCACGGCTTCATGCTTGCCCGTGCTGGCGCCCGAGGGAACCATAGCCCTGCCTGATGCTCCGTCGGAGAGGTACATCTCGGACTCCACCGTGGGGTTGCCACGAGAATCCAGGACTTCTCTGGCGCGAATGCTCTCTATAGTAATAGTAGTCATGGCACTTTCACCTTGCACAGGAGACCCGCCTTTGGGAAGACGTGGTCTACCGAGGATGGCATAGCTTCCGGCATCTAATCAGAGGATGCCAGGTCCCGCTTCCTTGCAGCCTCCAGGGCCTTCTCCACCGCATCCACAGGGTCCTTGGCAAGGACAATCCCGTTGTCTACGCTCCCATTTCTGGACAAGGACCAGGTGAGGAGGCCAATGACGGGTATATCTACTCCCAGAGCATGGCCTATCTCCGAAAGTGTCCCATAGGCGCCATCCACGGCGATAACGGCACGACCCGTCAAGACAACGGCAACATTGCGAGCGTAGCCTATGCCAGTGCAGATGGGTATGTCCACCCACGGGTTGGCAGCTTTGGGGTCTCCGCCCGGCAGGATGCCAATGGTAGTACCCCCGGCCCCCTTGGCGCCCCGGCATACGGCTGCCATCACCCCCGTAAGCCCACCACACGCTACTGTTGCTCCCTTCTTTGCCAACTCTCTTCCGACTTCCTCTGCGAGAGCTTCAATTTCCGGAGTCGCCTGGTTGCCTCCAATGACTGAGATAATCATAGGTTTTCTATCTTGCATATCTTACTCTCATTAAACACTCCAGCGCCTACGCCCGCCAGTCACACGTCCTGGTGCCAATAGGCACAAATGGGACTCAGTGGGGCGAGGGTATTATATCAGATTGCCCCAGATATGGCTAACCGTAGCCTGAGTGGCCCAGGGTCATTTAATTATCAACGTTACGCGAATACAGGCCCCCACAGTCACCCCCATCCTAACCTTCCCCCTTGATGAGGAAGGGATCACCCTTCACTGTCATTGCTATGAAAATCCATTTTCATCCTCTTATGCGGCCCCCACCGCCCGTCATTCCGAGGAGCGGAGCGACGAGGAATCTAAAAAACCTCGCGACCAAGACGACAACGCAGTGGGGGCAGTTCGCGAACTGCCCCTCGGGGTGACAATTAAATGACCCTGCGGAGCGGCCGGCCGTCTACGTCCCTACTCCGGGCAGGATAGCCGACGTAGCGGCGTCCAGGGCCTCCACGATAGGGAAGGGGTACACGCCCACAAAGAAGGTCCCCAGCACCATCACAATCAACACACCTATTATGAGAGGCGTAGGGGAGAGACGTTCCCCCTCCACTCCACCTCCCACCGATGGAGGGTGGGGGTTATGGGCTGACGCAGGCTCCAACTCCCTTTCCGGGGCGGGGGCGGACTGGATGTACATGTGCCTTATTACTACCAGGTAGTAGTAGAGGGATATGAGGCTGTTGACTATCGCCAGACCCGCCAGCCATAGCAGCCCTTCGTTAGCCGCCGCCGTGA
This sequence comes from Dehalococcoidia bacterium, assembly GCA_965219825.1. Taxonomy (GTDB): domain Bacteria; phylum Chloroflexota; class Dehalococcoidia; order Lucifugimonadales; family JAGWBF01; genus JAGWBG01. The sequence goes on from OZ244792.1 coordinate 1,880,523, forward strand.
ACAGGTAAAACTTGGTGGTAAATCCGGCGAAGAATGGTAGACCAGCCAGGGAGAACATACCTATTGCCATAGCCGCCGCTAGGAAGGGGTGCTTGTCGGCGAGGCCTGCGAAGTCGGCAATCTCTTCCTTGCCGGTCATGTTGAAGAAAGCAATTACCCCCACAAAGACGGCAAGGCTGGTGAATGCGTACCCCACAATATGTAGCATCACACCGTTGGAGGCCAGGGGCGAAGTCTCGGAGAGGGCCGCTATACCCACCAGCAGGAAACCCACTTGCCCTATGCTTGAGTAGGCCAGAAGCCTCTTGATGTTGTGCTGGGCTATGGCCACCAGGTTGCCCACCGTCATAGTTACTGCCGCCATGATGGCTACGATTATCTGCCAATCGTCTATCGAGGGCATGAACGCCTCGGCAAAGAGCCTCAGCATCAGGGCAAATGCGGCGGCCTTTGACCCCACTGCCAGGTACGCCGTCACCGGAATCGGAGCGCCCTCGTAAACGTCCGGTGCCCACATGTGGAAGGGCACCGCCGCCACCTTGAAGCCCAGTCCAACCAGGATAAGGGCCAACCCCACCCACAGCGCAGGGCTAACGTCGCCGGCGTTGGCTAGGACCGCGCTTATCTCGGCAAATCGGGTCACGCCTATGGTGCTGTAGAGCATACTTACGCCAAAGAGCAATATGGCCGAAGAGAAGGCGCCAATGAGGATGTACTTTATGCCCGCCTCGTTGGACTTGGGGTTATAACGGTCGTAGGAGACTAGGATGTACAGGCTGAAGCTCATAAGCTCCAGGGCGATATACGCGGTCAGCAACTCCCGCGAGGCGGCCATGACGTTCATAGCCAGGATGGAGAAGAGGACTATCCCATAATATTCCCCGGGGTGACTCAGGTGCTTGCGCACGTAGTCCACAGAAATCAAGATGATGAATATGCCCAGGATGATGAAGAAGGACTTGAAGAAGAGGGCATAGGAGTCTACTTTAACCAGGCCGCCGTACATCTCTTTGTCCTCGCCCCACAGCAGCACCAGCGCAAGGGCCAGGATGCCAATGAGTCCCGCCACACTGATCCAGGCCAGCAGGTTCTTCCTGTTGTCGGGCAGCACCAGGTCTATGGCGAACACGACAAAGGCCAGGGTCGCCAGGAGAAACTCCGGCAACAGCAGGTGCAGATTAGATGTTAGAGTCGTTTCTGGCATATCAAAATCACTAGCCCACACCGGGGAGGGTACTCACACCGGCGTTAATCACGTCCATCAAAGGCATGGGCCACACCCCTACAAACAGGAGCACAAAGCCCAATAGCCCTATCGCTCCCATCTCTATTTTGCTGGCCTCGCCCAGATGCTCCCACTCGGGCGAAATGGGGCCGAAGAAAACTTTGGCGAGGAGACGCAGGATGTATACTGCCGTGATAGCGGCACCTATCACCGCCAGCACTGCCAGGGGCAGGTACTCCTCGAACACTCCCACAAATACCAGGAACTCGGCAATGAATCCACTCAATCCCGGCAGTCCCAGGGAAGCCAGCCCGGCCACGGCGAAGAAGGCTGCCGTAAATCCCATCCGCTTGGACAGGCCCTCCAGCACCCTAATGTCCCTGACGTGGGACCGGTCGTAGATTACTCCCACGAGGGCGAAGAAGAGGGCCGTCATTATACCGTGGGAGAACATCTGGAGCACCGCACCTCCCACCCCCAGCGGGTGGAGGGTGGCGATGCCCATGAGCACATACCCCATGTGGCTGACGCTGGAGTAACCCACAACATATTTCAAGTCCTGCTGAGACATCGCCGAGATAGCCCCATAGAGGACGTTGACGGTGGCCAAGCCTATGAGCACAGGCATCCAGGCATCCGCCCCTTCCGGCAGAAGCACCATGCCCACACGGATGATACCGTAGGCGCCCAGCTTCATCAGCACCCCGGCGTGGAGCATACTCACCGCAGTGGGGGCCGCCACGTGTCCGTCGGGGGACCAGGTGTGGAAGGGCCACAGCCCCGCCAATATCCCGAAGCCCACCATGAAGAAGGGGAAGAAGAGGTTCTCGAAGTGCTTGAAGCTGTCGTTAAATTCCACGCCCTTGAGTTCTTCCAGAGAAAAAGTGGGAGTGCCCGCATCGCTGGCCGCCCAGTACAACGCCAGGATGGACACCCAGACAAGGACGCTCCCGGCCACCAGGTACAGCACCAGCTTCATGGCCCCGTACTCTTTGGTGCGGATGAAGGTCCCGAAGTCGCTGCTGCTGCCCCACACCCCTATGAGCAAGTACATGGGCAACACCGCCAACTCGTAGAAGAAGAACAGAAAGAACAGGTCGCGGGTCACGAAGGTTCCGTACACTCCGGCCACCAGCATCATCAGGAGAACGAAGAAGTCCTTGGGCCGGTGCTCAATGTTCCACGAGACCAGTATGGCCGCAAACATCACGATGCCCGTGAGCAGCACCATAGGGGCTGAGATGCCATCTAGCCCCAGGCTGAAGGAGATATTCATAGGCTCCTCCAGCCAGGTGAAGGACTCGGTGAACTGGTACCCCCCCTCCTTGTAGTCGTAAAGGGAGAAAATGACGATACTCAGAATCAGGGTGGAAAATGCAATGAAGGCGGAGAAAAGCTTTATCTCTCTCCCTTTGTCGGGAGGGAAGAAGACCAAGAGCACTCCCCCTACGAAGGGGAAGAGAATGGTCAGAAATAGCTCCATGCTCTCCTCGTTCTACCCTCACCCGGAACTCTCGCCAAGTCCGGGGCCGGTCCTCTCCCGGTAGGAGAGGGCGGGGTGGGGTTCCGAATCAGGTGCCGGTGCTAAGCACCCACCAAAGAATTGCTATAGCCACTGCGCCAACTGCCATGCCCATCGCGTAATTGTACATTCGCCCCGTCACGTGATACCGGAGGTTCAGGCCGGACCTGCGGACGGACTCACCGGGGAGGTTCACTCCCCTGTCATTTATCACAGTGCGGTCAAAGAGGGCCACAAACCTCGAAAAGACCAGCACAACCCGGTCCACACCCCACTGGTAAGCGTCATCCAGGTAGTATTTGTTACTGACCACCTTGATGACGGCAGCGAAGCGGACCTTCCATGGCTCCAGGGGAATCCGTCGGTCCATATATATGTACCAACCAAGAGCAAATGCCCCAACGGCAAGTATCACGGACCCCACACCCAGGCCAGGATTGAACGCAAACTCATGCGGATGATCGAAGAACAGGAAGGTCCCTATCCCGCCGGATTCAGTAATCCGCAGAGAGACGAAGCCAAATATGCCCGCCAGCACGGCCAGCACTCCCATCGGAGCCAGCATCACCCAGGGCGACTCATGTACGTGGTTGTTCTCGGATTTAAGCTCACCGTAGAAGACCAGGTACAGGACTCTAGCCATGTACATAGCGCTCAGGAAAGCGGCTATCAGGGCGAATGCCAGGAGATAGTCCTTGTTGTCCAGCACGGCCAGCAGCACCTCGTCCTTGCTCCAGAAGCCCGCGAATAGAGGCATCCCGGCCAGGGATAGCGCCCCTATGGTGAAGGTAATAGCGGTAATAGGCATTACTCGCCGCAGGCCACCCATCTTATTTATGTCGGTCTCATTGTTCATGCCGTGCATTACGCTACCCGCACCCAGAAACAGAAGAGCCTTGGAGAAGCCATGTGCCAGAAGATGGAATATGGCCGCAGTATACCCGAAAGCGCCCAGGGACAGCATCATTAGCCCCAGGTGACTTATGGTGGAATAGGCCAGGACACGCTTCAGGTCCGTCACAACCAGGGCCATAGTAGCACCCATAAGGGCGGTGATGAGGCCGATGGCCGCTACGACTATCAGGGCGTCGGGGGCCGCCTCAAATATGGGGAAGGCACGGGCCACCAGGTACACCCCGGCCACTACCATAGTGGCGGCATGAATCAGGGCGCTCACGGGTGTGGGCCCTTCCATAGCGTCGGGCAGCCAGACGTGGAAGGGAAACTGTGCCGACTTGCCCATAGCTCCCAGAAATAGGAGAAGGGCAGCCACGGTCACTGTTCCCTCGCCAACTGCTCCCGTGCTCACTGCCTCGAAAATGACGGACATGTCAAAGGTGCCCACCTCTTTGAAAAGCAGCAGGATGCCCAACAGCAGTCCCACGTCGCCAATCCTGGTGGTAATGAAGGCCTTCTTGGCCGCCTCCGCCGCGGACCGCCTCTCGTACCAGAAGCCGATGAGCAGGTAGGAGCACACCCCCACCAGCTCCCAGACCACGTAGAGCAGCAAGAAGTTGTCCGCAAGGACCAGGGCCAACATGGAGGCAACAAAGAGAGCGTGAACCGCGAAGTACCAGCCCAAGCGGGATTCCCCGTGCATGTACCCAAGGGAATACACCTGTACCATCAGGGCAACCAGGGTGACCAGACCCAGCATAACCACCGCCAGGGGGTCTACGATTATCCCCCAGTTGAGCACCACGCCACCGGCGGTGAACCACTCTCGATTGAAGGTACAGGTCTTCTGGCCGAAGCTTTCGGGACACTCCATTCCCAGAAAGCCCCCAAGCACCACCCAGAACATTCCAAAGCCCGCAACGATAGCCAGAATAGCAACGAAGGAGCCTTGACCCGGTAGGAATCTGCCGAAAATAACAATCAGGAAGAAAGCTACGAAGCTGAAGGATGGGATAAGCCATGCAAGCTCTGCTAACTCCATGCCGGGCCTGTCTAGGCCTCCTCCCGTTCGACTTCGCTCGGAGAGCACCCGAAGTGTAAGTCAATGTACTGTCCGGTGAGGGAATACTCCTTCACCGGAGCCTGCGACCACCCCGCTCCCACCGGTAGAAGGGCCGAGGGCGTGGGCGCCGGCCCAATTCCCTCAACGGAGGGTATACTACTGATGAAGTTCATGGGGATCACCATTTCATCAAGTCCACTTCGTCCACGTTTACCGTGGATTTGTTGCGGAACAGCCTCAGGATTATAGCCAGAGCAAGTCCTACCTCCGCCGCCGCTACCGTTATCACAAAAATAGCGATTATCTGCCCGGTGAAGGCCGCCTGGTCCATGTGCGCAGCCGCCGCTATCAGGTTTATGTTGACGGCATTTAGCATCAACTCGATTGACATGAGTATAAGCACGGCGCTGCGCCGGGCCAGGACGCCATAAAGCCCTATACAGAAAAGAGCTGCACTCAGTACCTGAAAAGCCTCAAGAGGCATTACTCTCTATCTCCAACCCGGCCCGCTATGATTATGGCTCCGATGAGAGCCACCAGAAGCACCAGGGATGCCACCTCAAAGGGCACGGCCCAGTCCGTGAACAGGGACTCTCCTATCGTGGCGAGACCAGGACCTTTGGGGTCACTGGCCGGGGGTAGCTTCCATAGAAAGGACGCCGCCAGTACGCCGAAGACTGCCAGTCCCGCCACTATCGCCAGGGGCCACTGAGGGTTGTCAGAAATACGTGGGTACTCCCGGCTCCTGGTGAGCATGATGGCGAAGAGGAGCACGATAACTATTGCACCACCGTAGATGAGGACCTGCACCAGGGCGAGAAACTCGGCGAATACCAGAAGATAAATGCCGGATACTGATACCAATGAGAGGAGGAGAAATAGGGCAGCGTGGACTACGTTCCTCGTAGCCACCACGCCCAGCCCTCCTCCCAGAGTTAGAATAGCTACTATAACGAAAAGGGGTTCAGACATATTACCAGCCTGAATGGAATGACAGGTAGAATATTATCACCAGCTTTGTAAATTTGACAAGTCATATATCTCTTATCTCATGGGACCCGGTCTCTTACGGGTCAAGTCCCCGGTTCACCGGATGCCGATGCACTCTCTTCCTGCTTCTTGGGCTGAGCTGCGGCCTTGGCCTGCTTGGCTAGCTCGGTGGGTGGAATCCATCCGGTCTCTTCTTGGTGGCGTTTCCCCATCTCCAGAAGGCCGATGAGGTCCAAACGGTCGCCGTTGCGCTCATACGTGCTCATCTCGTGTTCGTGACTCATAACTATGGCGTCGAAGTTGCAGACCTCCACGCATATCCCACATAGAATGCAACGGTTCAGATTTATCTCGAAGGTCTCAACGATCTTTTTCCTGGAGCTCTTGCCCTCCTTTTGAAGAGGGTTGTCCATCATAGTAGCGCTCATACACAGGGTGGGACAGTTCCTTATGCACACCATGCAGGCGGTACAGTAGGGTTCGTCCACCTTCTCATCCCAGGTGAGAGCCGGGAACCCCATGTAGCGGGGCTGGACCGGCGTGGGTACGTCGGGGTACTGGCGCGTGACGGGCGCCCTGAGACCGTTGAAGGTAGAAACCAGGGTTATCAACATACCCTTTAAGCTGCTCAGCATACGTTAACCTCCCCTAACAGCTTCTTCGGAGCCTGAGCCTGCCGAAGGACCGGCGCTTCGCCGATGCTCTGTCATACGCCGGCGGTTGTACACCTCTGCCACCCTCTTGGCAGGAGCGGTCAGATGCCTATGAATCAGGTATCCTATCACGCTCGACAATGCCAGAGACATAAGTGTCAGGCTCCACCAAGGCCAGTCATAGTACAGATAAATCGCCGTGATGAATATGTTCAAGAAGGATAGAGGGACCACCACCTGCCATGCAAAGGCCATAAGTTGGTCTATTCTCAGCCTGGGAAAGGTCCCTCGAATCCAGAATATGATTAGGATGACGAAATAGGTCTTGATGAGGAACCACAACACCCCGGGAAGCCACGGCCCATGCCATCCTCCCAGAAACAGGAGGGCAGTGAGGGCTGCGATGATAAAGGTGTTCATGTATTCCGCCAGGAAGAAGACGGACCAGTGCGCCCCGCTATACTCAACAAAAGGCCCACCTACTATCTCCGACTCAGCAAAGTATATGTCGAATGGGGTCCTACCGACTTCCGCCAGCCCGGCTATCAGGAATATCACCATGCCAAGGGGCTGTAAGACCGCGAAGGGTATGTCTATGGGGTTCTTCTCTATTATGCTGGCGTGCTCCGCAGGCACCTGACTCATGGTGATGACCTTCAGGTCCAGAGATTGGGCCAGCATCGCCACGGCTATCACCACCATAATGACGGGTATCTCGTAGCTGACGAGCTGGGCGGAGGACCGCAGCCCCCCCAGTACGCCGTACTTGTTGGCCGATCCCCAGCCCGCCAGCACCAGGCCCAGGATGGTGAGCACGGAGAAGGCAATGATATAGAAGAGACCCATATCCAGGTTCCGTATCAGGAGGTTCTCAGCGGCAGGTATCGTGACCCAGAGCATGAAGGAGGGAACCAGCACCACCAGGGGAGCAACCCAGAAGATGGCCCTATCAGCCGAAGAAGGTATCAGATCCTCCTTGAGCACCAATTTCACGGCATCGGCTATTGGCTGGAGCAGACCCATAGGGCCGGTCCTGGTGGGGCCCAGGCGACGCTGGAGGCGGCCCAGAGCCTTCCTCTCCAGCCACGTGAGTGACAGGACCACTATGGACAGGGCCGTGAACAGGAGCAGCAGGGCCAGTATAATCAGGAAGAAGTCAATGACCCTCACCGGTCTACCTCCCCCAGGACTATGTCAATAGAACCCAGGATGACCACGGCATCGGCTATCCAGGTATTTTTGAGCAACGCCTTCAGCGCGCTCAAATTGCAGAAGGACGGGGGCCTCACCTTGACCCGGTAGGGCTTATCGGTGCCGTCGCTCACCAGGTACACCCCTATCTCACCACGGGGATTCTCGGACCTGACGTAGACATCTCCCTTGGGTGGCCTGATGAGACGCCGGCCCATGCTGGACACAGGTCCCGGCTTCATCTGCTTCAGGGCCTGCTCAATTATGTCCAACGACTGGTACATTTCCTGCACCCGCACGTAATAGCGCTCCCAGGAGTCGCCATCTATACCCACGGGTACGTCGAAGTCGAGGCGGTCATAGACCGAGTAAGGCTCCGCTTTCCTCACGTCGTAGGGCATACCGCAGGCCCGCAGGCATGGCCCGGTAAGACCGTAGTCCACGGCCGTCTCCGTATCTATAATACCGACACCCTTTGTCCTGGCGATAAAGACCTCGTTGTAGGTGAGGAGCTTGTCAGACTCCTCCACGTCGTAGCGCAGGTCAGGCAGGAGGTCTCCTATAAGCCCTTCAAAGTTACCGGGAAGGTCCTCTTTTATCCCACCCACTCGGAAGTAGTTGTGCATCATCCGGGCGCCGCTGATGGCCTCAAATACAGACTGGATGCGCTCTCTGCCCCGGAAAGAGAACATGATGGGAGTCATGGCTCCGGCGTCCAGTCCGAAAGTGCCCAGGAAGAGGAGGTGGCTTGCGATACGGTTCAGCTCGCACAGGATGACCCGCACGTACTCGGCCCTCTCCGGCACCTCTACACCCATTAGCTTCTCCACCGCCCGGCAGAAGACCAGCTCGTTATTGAAATTGGAGATGTAGTCCATGCGGTCGAAGAGGGTTATGATTTGATGGTACTGTTCTCCCTCACAGAGCTTCTCGGAGCCACGGTGAAGGTAGCCTATGTGAGGCTCCACGTCCACCACCTTCTCCCCGTCAACCCACAGCACCATCCGGAACACCCCATGAGTGGATGGGTGCTGCGGCCCCATGTTCACCAACATCTCAAGGGGTTCGGCGTCCATATCTATGTTGTTGATTTCGACCATCCTATACTACTCCACACTACTCCACGAACTGTAGCTCAAGCTCCGTATACTCCTCCACCCCAACATAGCCCGCCTCCGAGAGCATCGCTTCCAGGGTTCCCTGTCCATCGCAGGTCTGGACCCAGGACATGAATTTATCCACAAGGTCATCCTGGGCATTCTCGACGGTGGAACCCTTGCCAATCAAGCTGAGATTATCAACGGTAGCCAGGTAATCATTCTCTCCCTGGATCACTCTGGCCGGTATTGTCACCTTTTCCATCTTTTGCCTCGGTCAAAGCCTGCTTTCTCCGACAAGCGCAGACCCTTAAAACTCCTGATATTCGTGGAAAGGGTGCTCCTTTCTCCCCGGGTAGCCCTCAAAGCCTTCATACAATATCAGGGGCTGCGGGTTAGGATGTCCGGAAAATGTCACCCCGAACAGGTCATGGGCCTCTCGCTCATACCAGTCGGCCGCTCGCCACACCGAGGTCACCGTAGGCAGACATGGGTCATCATAGGGCACGTTGGTCTTGATAATTAGCTTCTGCTCATGCTCCAGGGAAAGCAGAACGTACACTATCTGGAAGTGCTCCTTGTAGTCAACTCCGGCAAGGCAGAGGAGGAGCTTGAAGGAAAGACTTGGCTCGTCTTTGAGGATGCGGCAGACATCTGCGATGTTCTTGGAATCCAGAGTTATCTCGGGAATATCCAGAGAAGCCCCCATCCGGGGCTGGAAGTCTTTAAGGGCATCATGTAAAAGCTTCTGCAACGCCTGTGCCCTGTCGCTTAGGGCAGGCTCCGGGTCTTCGGCCTCATGGCCGTGGTCATGAAGATTACGGCTTTCCGTCACGGTCCTTGGCGTCCCGCATGATTTTTTCCTGGAGCTTGAGGATGCCCTGCATCAGGGCCTCGGGCCTCGGGGGGCACCCGGGCACGTACACATCCACAGGTATTAAATGGTCCACTCCCATGACCACCGAATAGGAACGGTAGTATGGGCCGCCGTTGGTGGCACAGCTACCCATAGCTATGACCCATTTGGGTTCGGGCATCTGCTCATATAGCAACTTTATTGGCTCCCCCATCTTCTTCACCACAGTGCCCGCCACAATCATCACGTCCGATTGCCTGGGGGAAGGCCAGGTGACCACCCCGAACCGGTCGAAGTCGTGATGGGCCATGTAGGCCGACATCATCTCAATAGCGCAGCAGGCCAGGCCGAAGGTAAGGGTCCACAGAGATGATTTCCGGGCCATTGCGAAGAGTTCATCCGCCTTGGCGGTCACAACTCCGGGCATAGCTCTATCGAACATGCTGGGTGCGGGTACGTTGCCCTTGCCAACGTTTATTTCGACCATTGCAGAACTCCCTTACGCCACCCATAGAGTATTGCGAAACCTAGCACGGCCAGGAATATGAGCATAGCGTAGAAAGCGACTTTATTGCCTATGAATATCACCGCCCAGGGGAACAGAAAGACCGCTTCCACGTCGAATATCAAAAAGAGTATGGCGAAGATATAGTAGCGGATATTTATCTGAGACCATCGGAAGGGCGTAGGCTCGATGCCACACTCGTAGGGAGTCAGCTTAATGTCGGAGCGACGACGCGAGGAGATGAACATGGACGCGCCGAACATGATAGTTATCGCCATGAATCCGATGATGCCTGAGAGTATTACCGCCGCCCAACGGAAATCGAAGTCTGCTGGCATAGAGGGTCAATCCTCCGCTTAATTTGAGTATTCGAGCTTAGCTTGCTGGCCGGGAGCGACATTGTGTGTCGTTGCTCATCCAATATATCATTGGCCTGTCGGGGGTGTCAATTGAAAGCTTACCGTCTTGTATCCGTATCATCCTTCTGATACTTCTTAGCAGGCATGATATAATATGTTCGCCCTTTTTCTGACAGCCCTCAAAAATGCGATGCAAGATGCCGCTCTGAGTCTATATCCTTCAGATAAAGCGCTAAAAGTGTAATATCCAAGGACACGTCGGACAATCGGGTATCCATATAAAACCAGGGAGGGGCCTTATGGAAGTTGTGCTGAGTTCACCCAGGGGGTTCTGCGCCGGCGTGGACCGGGCCATCGAAGTGGTAGAGAAATGCTTGAAGATGTTCGGAGAACCCGTATACGTGAAGCATGAGATAGTCCATAACCCCTATGTGGTCTCCGACCTGGAGAAGAGGGGCGCCATAACCGTGGAGGAGGTGGAGAAGATACCCCCAGGCTCAGTGGTCGTCTTCTCCGCCCACGGTTCCCCACCGGAAGACTTCCGGAAGGCCGAGGCGCTTGGCCTCAAGGTCATAGACGCGACCTGCCCTCTGGTAACCAAAGTGCATAACGAGGCCAGAAAGTACGCCGGAGAGGGCCGAAAGGTAGTCCTGGTGGGCCATCGTGGACACCAGGAGGTCCGGGGGACTATGGGGCAGACACCTATGACACTGATTGACGAGCGGGAAGGCCTGAGCTTGTCGGACTGGGACAGCAACACCCCCGTGGCCGTTCTCACCCAGACGACCCTATCGGTGGATGACACCAGCAACGTGGTAGATGAAATTCGACGCACCTTCCCGGATGCGATAACCAGGGCCGATATATGCTACGCCACCACCAACCGCCAGGAGGCTGTCAAAGACCTGGCCGGCAAAGTGGACATGGTACTGGTCATCGGCGCTCAGAACAGCTCCAACTGCAACCGCCTTCGGGAAGTGGCTGAGGCTCACGGCAAGCCGGCCTACCTGATAAACGGGCCTGAGGACCTGGACAGAGGTTGGCTTGCTGGCATCAGCCGGGTGGGCATAACCTCCGGGGCCTCGACGCCGGAAGTGCTGGTGGATGAGGTTATAAAGGCACTTGAGCCCGATAAAGTAACCAACATGACGGGTATAGAGGAGAACGTGGCCTTCGTCCTACCCAAGGAGCTACGGGGTAAATAGCATTTTTGCTGCTGGAAAGGAGTGCTCATGAGCAACCCAAGGGCCGATTACTCGCCCATCTTTCAACGCAAACCCCTCAAGCTGCCGGGCAACGCGCGGGTGGCTGTATGGCCTATCATAAACGTGGAGGAATGGGACATCGGGGCACCCATGGCACGCGCCGTTCTACCGGCCCCTCAAGGAGCCTCCGTGATCCCCGACATCACCAACTTCGGTTGGTTCGACTACGGGCTGAGGGTCGGATTCTGGAGGCTGAAACGTGTCCTGGATAAGCACCAGGTAAGGGCAACGGTAAGCCTCAACGCCTCAATCTGCAACTCCTATCCCACCATAGTGGAGGAGAGCACCAGGAGCGGGTGGGAGATTCTGGGCCACGGCTTTACCCAGAGGGTCTTGAATCTGGAAGAGGATGAGCGCGACGTGATAAGGAGATCCATTCAGCTAATCAAGGAGACCACGGGTAAGGCCCCCAGAGGCTGGATGGGACCGGGGTTGGCTGAGACCTTCGACACTCCCGACATCCTGGCCGAGGAGGGGATTGAGTACGTTTGCGATTGGTGCAACGACGACCAACCTTACCCAATGAAGGTGAAGAGTGGTAGTCTGGTCTCCATACCTTATACGGTAGAGATTAACGACATACCGATGTACCTGGTGCAGCACCATCCATCACCGGAGATATTCGAGCGGTCGCGAGACCAGTTTGATACTCTATACGAGGAGGGCGCCGAAAGCGCCCGGATAATGGCGATTTCCACCCACCCATACATCACGGGTGTCCCCCACCGCATCCGCTACTACGATCAGATTTTTCAGTACATCAAACGACACGAGGGTGTGGTCTTTATGACAGGGAGCGAGATCCTGGATTGGTACAGAGAAACGTCGTAGCAGCATATGCACCCTTCCCCAATCAAGGGAGTGAGCGAACGCATTCCCTCCCCTTCGATGGGGGTAGCCAGCGGAGGCAGTCAGCCCTCGTCCGTGCGCTGGTCAAGCTCCCGGAGGAACTTCTCTACTTCCGGCGAGAGAGGCGGGGGCGGCTCCTCTTGCGGTTGCTGGAGGGCGTCGTATTGGGACTCTAGCTGCTGGAGGACCCCCTTAAGCTCCGAGTTGCGCTCCACGGCAGCCGTAAGCTCCTGGTACTGCCTTTGGGCACGCTCATTATCAACCAGGTGTGGTGGAAGGTTGTATATCGAGCATAGCAGGTCCATCAATCGTGCTGCGCCCGCATAGTCTTCCTCAAGCTGGACATACTGGGGAAGGTGTACAACAAAGGTCATGTGCTCAATCCCCAGCTTCAGAGATTCCTGAGTAATCAAAGAGGTTATGCTGGTAGGGCCCTGATAGTTGCTTTCCTGCACATGAACCCTTCTCGCTTCCTCCGATGCCTGCTGACCACCGGTGGCGCCGGAGACCAACAAGGGCCTGGTGTGGGGCACAATGTCGTACATCCCACCTATGAGGCAATACCGCTTCACCCCGAAGGTCTTCAGAATCTCCACAATGGAATCAACGTAGTCTTCTCCGAAAGCGTGGGGCTCCCGCAGATTGAAGAATAGGAAATCGGGTCCTTCTTCCCTCTGAGCATAGCTGATTGTACTGTTGGGTATGGTCATCTCTCGCCGGCCCGCCACCATGCGGGACCTGGGGCGGTACCGGGTGAAATCGAGGAACTGCCCCGGCCTGACCAACTCGCCCAACCCCCGGGATGCGAAGTGGCGCTCCAGCTGGGACAACACCTGTGTGCCCACCCTACCCACGTTGACCCACGGGCGGAGGATGGCGAGAACGTGAGGTTCCTGCAACTCCGGCAAAGGTTCTTGTATCTCAAACGCGCCTATCCTCATGGACTTATCTTGACAGGGAGGCGGACCTTTTGCAACCCCCACGAGGGTTAAATAAGATTGAGATATTCGACGCCGGTACCAGCTATCCCAAGCCTATGTTGAACGGGGTGAAAATCAAATCACGATAGGGAAGGCTGGGAAACTGCCCTCAAACCGGCACCTCCACGTCCATCAGGGGTGCATGTTGCTGGGCGCCGTAGACGTCTGTGTCCTCCACGTCCCCCGACCCGTGCAGCCGGGGGATGGTGGCCTTGATGGCGTTGGCAGGAGGGAACTCCACCAGGAGCACGTCATCCACCGGCACACTGTACAGCCTGGATATTAGCTCCTTGTTTATGACTCCCGATGCCTGCACCTTTTCAAAGGTCTCGGCATTGGGAAAGACTATGTCCAGCGTTACCAGGAATGGGCTGGCGTTCTTGCTACGGCACGTGACGGCAATATCCCTTATTCTGGCCATCCCTCTCCTTATACGGTATACGATACGTTATACGTTCACATATTCGATGGGAAACATCTCCAGGGGGCTGTCCGGCTCCACCACGTGCAGCATGTTGAACTGGTACACAGGCCCAACGGGTATATCCGAAGGGGAGTATGGGAAGGTGATACATCCCTCATCGCACAGCTTCCCGTTATAGTGCCCGTTCTTGGCCGCCTGCCGGGCGATGCCCACGATTTCGTTGGCCATGTCCTGAGTGGGGGCAACAGCTTCGATAATCACCCCTAGCTCGTGGGTGCTTAGCTCCTTCACCGGCTCCCGGCTGCCCATAACCGAGTCCTTGCCCATTATGCGGTACACCATCTTGTAATCATCCCGGCTTATCCCCAGACCCTCAACTCGCTGGCGGACAATCTCACCTACTGAGTCTATGTAGCTGTCTATGCAGCCTACCAGCACCGGGTCGCGGGTGGTGGAAACGCAGATGGAGCGGTACCCAACGAACTCCACACCTTCCAGTCGCACGGTGTACTTCTCCGAGGGTACAAACCGGGCTCCGGTAACCTTCACCGTCCTGTCGTCCACGGCCTCGAACCGGAGCTCGCTCAGGTCAAGGACGCCCGAAGGCTCGGTGTGATAGAGGGGGGTCTCGTTCTCGTGGAGAAAGAAGGTGCCGATGCTCAGTGGGGTACACTGAAGGCCGGGATGGGGAGCCTCTACCAATATGTGGTCCTCACGCACAGAAACTATTAAGCCCTCGCTGCCATATTTCTGGCGGGGCACCGTACAGGCTGCGCCGCACTCCAGCAGTTTGCCTGCCATCCAACCCAGGGCCGGGTCGAACTCCTCTTTTATGGGCATGGAGGCGAAGATGGCCGAATCGTCGGAGCGGCCCGCCAGAATAACCTGCGCACCCTGGCCCAGGGCCTCAATATAGGGTTCCACACCCATCATTCCCACTATGCTGGTGCTCTTGTTCAGATTCTCTTTCGTGAGGGAAGACATAGGCCACAGGGGGTTTACCTTGCCCTGCTCCAGCTTCTCAGCCACGTATTCCACACTCTGCTCGGAGTGGATGAGGGCTACCTTGAAATGCAGGTCGTTCTCTCTGGAGATTTCCTCCACAATCTCTCGCATCCATTGCAGATGGGGGTCTCCTCCTGCACCGCCACTGGTTCCTATGATTACCGGAATCTTGCGGTCATGGCCTGCGATGAGCATATTCTTCAGGTCCCGCTTGGCCGCATCCCGCCCTACGAAAGCCTTTCCCATTCCCAGATAGTTGGGGCCCGGGTCGGTGCTGCCTCCGTCGCAGGCGATGAGGTCGAGTCCACTTTCCACTGCCCTACGGAAGGACTCATCCTTGTATCCATAGCCCAAGATGCCCGACGTCGAGTATAGCCGCAGCTGCTCCCCCATTGTGTCACCACCTTCATGCACGACTTTCTTGGTTCAGTATATATGTGAGGCATTGGAGGGTCAAGGCACAGGTCAACGTGGGGAACCTGCCGTATGCTATAATATGCCCGGAATCACCTGTGCCATAGGAGGCGACTCAATGAAACGCGCGGTGGAGTTCTACAGCGAGGGGACCAAGCTCTGTGGCGACGTCTATACGCCCGATGAGCTTCGACCGGGAGAGTTACGCGCTGCGGTCCTCCTATGCCACGGCTACACCGGCGTCAAAGACCTCTATCTGCCGGACAACGCCAGGGCGCTGAACGAGGCCGGCTATGTGGCAATGACCTTCGATTACAAGGGCTGGGGCAATAGCGAGGGTCCCCGCAGCCGCCTGGCCCCTTATGGCAGGGTCATGGATGTGCAGGCAGCTATGACCTTCCTCAGCATCCAAGCGGAGGTAGACGCTGAGCGTATCGGATTATATGGAACCAGCTATGGCGGTGCCACTGTCGCCTGGGTCGGGGCTGTGGACCAACGGGCCAGGTGCATAGTCAGCGTGGTGGGCATCGGCCACGGGGCGCGGTGGATGAGCCGTGTCCGGCGGATGGACGAATGGTTCGACCTCTTGGAACGCTCCCAAGCCGACCGAGAGAAGAGGGCCACCACAGGAGAGTCGGAGATGGTGGACCGCAGCGAGATACTGCTTCCGGACCGCCAGTCTGCCGAGTTGGCGGCGGCGGCCCGCCGCGATAACCCCGCAGCAATCGGCTCCATACCCCTGGAGTACGTGGACGATACCATCGGCTTCAACCCGGAGTGGATAGTGGACAAAATTTCGCCCCGCCCTATCCTGTTTATCACCACCGATAACGACCGTCTGGTGCCCTCCGAGGAGTCGGAGCAGCTTCACGCCCTGGCCGGAGAACCCAAGAAGCTGATAGTGCTCAAGGGCTACGGCCACTACGAGGTCTATAAAGAGCCGGCTTTCAGCGAGGTAATGACGCCGACCCTGGACTGGTACAGGCAATATCTGCCTGCTAGGTAGACCGGCGGATGACAGGTCTGCGGCCACACCCTCACTGGGTAACTGCGATGGCCTCAATCTCGATTAGCAGGTCAGGACCGGCGAGGGCCTTTATCTCCACCAGGGTGCTTGCCGGGTAGTCCTTTTCGAAGAACTCGGCCCTCACCTCGTGAATCGGAGCATATTGCTCCGCCACGTTGGTCACGAATACGGTCACCTTCACAACATCGTCCAGTGTAGCTCCGGCGGCCTCCAGCACCGACCTCACGTTCTCCAGCGCCTGGCGAGTCTGCGCCCGTATATCATCCTTCGCCACCTCTCCCTGGGCATTGCGCCCGACCTGCCCCGACACAAACACCATGTCACCCGCCGGGACTTTCACCCCCTGGGACATAATCCCCCTGGGGACGGCAACCTTCGAGGTCTCAAGTATAGTCTTCGCCATTAGCACACCTCCACTATCAATATCTACCGGCAATTTCTACCTGCTTCTACGATTATACATCAGCCCACTTCTCCCCGAAGCGCTCCACATGGGTAATCTCCGACAAGGGCTTTCTTCTCTTCCCGCCGGACTTTGCAGCCTCTGTGGGGTAGCCATAGGGCATCACAGTTATGAAGTCCATGTCCTGGGGTATATCCAGAAGCTCTTTGACCTTATCATGGTCGAAGCCGCCCACAAAGCATGTGCCTATGCCCTCGCTCCACGCCACCAGCAACATATTCTCTATCAGTCTGCCGGCATCGAACTGGGACATCCTGGCATTCTCCATCACTATGGCAATGGCAAGAGGAGCGTCAGCTATGTACGGGCCTCCGGAAGTCATGGAGGCAAGCTGCGCCAGGGTCTGGCGGTCCCGGATAACGATGAAATGCCAGGGCTGGGTGTTCCTACGGCTAGGCGCCCACTGCCCGGCCCGCAGGATTTTCTTGATTGCAGGTTCCGGGATCGGGTCTGGGGTGAAGCTTCTTACGGCCACCCGCGTCCTGATAGACCGGTAAACGTCCATAGCCGTGGCCTCCTAAACGCCGGATAGAGGTCATTGACAACCGTTATGCTATGCCACTTAGGCCCATGCGGGCAACGCGGTCAGCCCGTTTCATGCGAAATTAAGATGCGGAGGCCCCAATCCCTGTCTCCATCAAGTCCAAATAAGGAGAATACTTAAAGATGCGGTCACGCGTCTGCCCCGTAATTTCCTGGAGCAATCCCAGGTTAGCGAAGTTGTTTATCAAGTTATTAGCCGTAGGATAGGCCACTCCGAGAATTCCCGCTGCTATCTTGACATTAGTGTACGGGCGCTCATACAAACTATCGAGGAGTTTAAGTCCATGGACTGAGCCCGCTACCTGTGATTGAACCAAGAGGCGGTGCTGTTCACGCAGTGCCAGAATTTGACGTGCCGTCTCCGCAGCTTCATCTGAAACACGCCAAACGGCAGTAAGGAAGAATTGCAACCATCTCTCTATGTCGCCTGAATCTCGTACCGCTTGGAGACGACTATAGTATTCGTCCCGGTGTTCCTTAAAATATGCGCTCAGGTATAGCAAGGGGCGTTTCAGCACTCCTTGTTGATATAATAAGAAGGTGATCAATAAGCGTCCCATACGACCATTTCCATCAAGGAAAGGGTGTATAGTTTCGAACTGACTATGAACCAGTCCGGCCTTGATAAGGACCGGAGTAGGGACGTCCTTGTGTATGTACGCTTCGAGGTCTCCTATAGCTTGCGCAACTTCATGTGCCGGAGGAGGCACGAAGACAGCGGTAGAGAGTTCTGAATGGCCTATCCAAACTTGAGATGATCGAAACTCTCCAGGTGATTTGTTACTTCCCCGGACACCCCTAAGAAGCTCCGCATGTATTTCCCTCAATAATCGGTTTGAGATTGGAATCACGTCGAGCCTCTCTATACCGTGGTTCATTGCCCGAACATAGTTGGAAACTTCGATAACATCGCTCTGCGGCCTTCGACGAGCCGGCGAGGCTTCATATTCCAAGAGGTCCGTCAGCGAGGCCTGCGTGCCCTCAATTTGGGAGCTCAAGACCGCCTCTTTCCTCACATACATGCGGACAAATAAATCGGGGTTCGGAAGTATGTCAGCAGAGGCATCCAGCCGACCTAACGCTTGGTCTGCCTTTGACAGTGTGCTAATAAGCTCCTCGTTCATTTGAATTGGTGGGGCAAAGGGCAACGGCTTCGGTACGAATGCCTCATATCCCGTAGACTGCTTGATATAATGGCCGGCTCGTTTAGAGCTTTGTGCTCTCACTAACACCATCTCGTTGCTCCTGAGACTAGCCTCGGCAATGAAACCGCTATTTCTTGTTATCAAAGGATACTTTACTAACTAGCCCACAATGTCACGTTATTAAAGCAGTGTAATACAATGGCTTTAATAACGTTCACTGTATTAAGGAGTGCTTTAATATCTGTTTATCAGCAGGAGCTTACAATGCTTGCCAGTAGCGTCGTCCCTCCAGGCGCACTACCCTCCCGAACCCGGGCGCCGGGAAATGTCCCGACGCAACTACGATTCCCTCACGCTCAAGCCGCTCCATCAGGGAGCGGCGGGTAATCCTGGTCTGCTCCGGGTCTATATCGGCGCGAGAGCACCAGTCGGTCTCATGGACCTGGGCCTGGTTATGGGCCGCATCTCCCATGATTAGGCCCCTTTCACCCTGAGACGAGACCACTATGCTCATGTGCCCCGGAGTATGTCCGGGCGTCGGCAACGTGGTCAACTCGCTGGTCAGGGCGTGTTCTCCATCCATTAGCTCCATTACCCCCATCTCCTTCAAGGGCAGCACGCATGTGCGAGTGGTATCGAACAGGTCCAGATTCTCCGGCCTGCTGAAGAACTCCCAGTCTCCGGCGCTGACCCAGTAGCGGGCTTTGGGGAAAGTAGGCTCATACTTGCCATTCTGGGATAGCAGGTTCCAGCCCACGTGGTCCCGATGCAGGTGGGTCATCACCACCATGTCTATGTCCTCCGGGCTTACACCACCGGCTTTGAGGTTATTGAGAAGCTCTCCCCAGGGAGTCTCGGGGGCATCGGCCGGCTTGACGCCCATTCCGGTATCCACCAGTATGTTACGGCCATCGGAGCGTATGAGGAATGAACCCAGGTTGAAACGTACTTCGTGCTCCGGGGTGAGGTAATGCTCATAGGGGTTCCAGTTCTCACCCGGAATAGATGGGAAGAAGTCACAAAGGTCCATCTCAAGGATTCCATCGGTGAAAGATGAAATCTCCACATTCCCTATCGTGACCTTGTCACTTGCCATTTTAAGCCTCCTTAGATTTCTGGGACATGAGCTCATTGTATCTACCTGCATTGTATGGTTAAGCATAGGCCCGGTCAATGGCTCAATCCCATGTTCCAGCATCCAGCCATCCTGTTATTCGCCGTTCTCTCACCTTGCCACGACGATGGGACTGGAGTAAAGTATGAAGCGACAATACCTTGAAGTACCACATACAGGTATAGGGGGCGAGTATGAGTATGGCAGATTGGCGGCTTTTACTGGTCCGGTTGTTGATGGTTGGCGCCTTTGTCTGCGGGCTCGTTGGGCTCGTCATCGGAATCGTAGACCGGGAGTGGAAGCTGGGCGTCACCGGCTGGTTTACCGGCGGTACTCTTCTTGCCGTCCTGGCAATCGTAGTTCTGGCCGACCACTACTTCGAGTCACGGCGACAATAGCGTGAGCGCTTGCCACGTCTTCCACCGTAGCATTTCCCATGACCCCCGGCATACCGCTACTCGTGGATAGTCAGGCCAGGCAAAGTTCCTGGCCGACGACAGCCTGTACGTCTATATCCTGAACCATCCATAATGAAGGAGACATGACCATGACGACCCAACGTCCCAGGGTCAGGATCATCGCCACGGGCGGCAGTATTGCAGGCATCGGGCCTGACCGCATGGACTATATTCTCTATCCTGAGGTAGGAGGACACCTCACCATTGAGGAGTCCCTGGCCCGCATCCCCGAGGTAAATGACATCGCAGAGGTGCAGGCGGAGGACATAGTCAGCGTGGGCAGCACGGCTATAGGCCCCCCGGAATGGCTACGCATGGCCCAGCGTATCAACCGGATATTCCAAGAAGATACCGGTGTAACCGGCGTGGCAATGACCCACGGGACCGCAACCCTTGAGGAAACGGCTTACTTCCTGCATCTCACGGTTAAATCCCCCAAACCCGTGGTGGTCACCGGGGCCATGCGCCCTCCAACAGCCATAGGCACTGATGCCGACCTCAACCTTCTGGACGCCGTGCGTATCGCCTCCCTACCCGAAGCCGGTGGCAGAGGAGTGCTTACGGTGCTCAATAATGAGATTCAGTGCGCCAGAGATGTTACTAAAGCTAACACCTATCGCGTAGAGACCTTCAGGCCCAACGAGCTGGGCTTTCTGGGATATGCCGACTCGGATGGCGAGGTTGTGTTCTACCGCAATCCAACCCGGAAACACACCATTGCCACCCCCTTCGACGTCTCCGAGCTAGGCTCCCTTCCCAGGGTTGACATCGTATATTCCTATGCAGGCTCCGACGGTCTGCTGGTGGACGCAGTGCGCCGGAACCGGTCCGATGGACTGGTCCTGGCCGGGTTCGGCGGCGGCACCTTCCCACCCGCCGTGCAGGAGGCCGGGGCCGCTGCCGTGCGAGACGGAATCCCTGTGGTGATGGCTACCCGGGCCACCGCCGGCCGGGTGGTTATGACCCCACAAAAGGAGGACCTGGGCTTCATAGTATGCGATAACCTTCTGCCTCAGAAAGCGCGGATACTCCTTATGATGGCCCTCACCGTCACCCAAGATAGGAAAGAAATTCAGCGTATGTTCTATGAATTCTAGGACCGGAGAGGGGGGCAACATGGCCGACGATAGATGGCACTTGAAGGGGGACTACTTCGAGAACTGCAATTGCGAGGTGCTTTGCCCCTGCATTATCGGGGGCGGACCCGCCGTCCCTACTGAGGGCCATTGTGACGTTGGCTTCGCCTTCCACGTCGAAGAGGGAGGCCTCAACGGTGTCTCTCTCAATGGCCTGAGCTTCGTGGTGATAGCCTATACGCCGGGAATAATGGGAGAGGGTAACTGGTCCACGGCTGTGTACATTGACCGGATGGCCGATGAGCAGCAACGGGAAGCCCTGGGCCGCATCTTATCCGGAGGGTTGGGCGGCCCCGCCGAGCGCTGGATGCGCCTGACCGGCAATTTCCTGGGCATCAAGTACGTTCCCATTGCTTATGTGGCTCAGGGACGCGCCCGCAGCGTGTCCATACCTGAGATCATGGACTTCAACGTGGAAGGCATCATGGCCGGTAGACGGGCCGAGGAGCCAATGCGTCTGGTGAACACCGGTCACCCGGTGAATGCCGACCTGGCCCTGGCAAAGGGCACAAGAAGCACCTACACCGACCACGGCATGAGTTGGGACAACACCGGGAAGAACGGCCACTATTCAGCCTTTGAGTGGCGTTGGCCTTAGACCATGCCAGGGGCTAATGGCGACAAGCTGGACCGGTAGCCGCAAGAGCTAACAGGTTCAGCCCGCCTCCCGCATACATTGCTCCAACAAGTCCAACGCTGCCTTGGCAAATACCCACATATTGGCCTCGCGGTCCGCATCGCCGGTTTCCAGCGTGATGACGCGCTCAATAGGTCCGGCAACTGCGATGCAAGCATGACCTGCGGAGTCGCCGTACCGGTTCCCTTCAGGGCCACTGGCGCCGGTCTCACTCAAACCCCAGGTCGTTCCAAGGGACTCACGTACAGTACGAGCCTTCATCATGGCATACGGTTCAGTGCTTGCCCTCATATCTGACATGGCATGGTCCGGGACTCCGAGCAAGCCCTGCCGGGCAGTGCCGGTATAGATAACCGCTCCGCCAAGATAATAGGCCGAAGCGCCAGGAACGGCTACCAGGGCTGCCGAAATCAAACCTCCACAAGAGGATTCAGCCACAGCAACGGTCTGTTGGTATTCCTTTAGCAGTGCAGCTACCGGTGCGGCCATTGAGTTCAAGTCCGCCATAATTTCCTCCCGCCATGAACATCTTTGCCAGCCCAGGAACTGGGTACCGCTATTCTACACCAGCCGTGAGCCTGGAGCGAGGAGCCCAATCTTGGGCCTGTTGGTAAGAAACACGGGCCCTACTTTGGGGTGGCGGGATCCCCCGGTATGTCTCCATAAAGTACTCAAGATTAATCATTGACATGGTGGGTGGACTATTTTAGACTGTCGTCGCCAGGCATAAAACCCACTCTTCCCAAGGAGGACACTATGGCAGGAGCGGATTGGGGCGACATCTACAGGGAATTGGGCGCAACGCCGGTTATCAATGCTATGGGTAGCGTGACCCTTCTCGGAGGATCGACGCCCGTTCCCGAGGTCAAAGCGGCCATGGAACGGGCCGACGGCGCTTACATACCTCTCATCGAGCTGGAGGAGAAAGCCGGGGATGCTGTAGCCAGAATGGTTGATGTTCCAGCAGCCTACATTACCGCAGGGGCTGGGTCCGCCCTGACACTGGCCACCGCCGCCTTCATGGCTGGCGATGATGACGATAAAATCCAGCGGCTTCCGGACACCACCGGTATGAAGAACGAGATTCTCATTCAGACCAGACAGCGCTACTGGTATGATCGCTGCCTCGAGCTTGCTGGTGCCAAGCTGGTGGAGTTCGGATCACCCCAATGTACGACCAGAGAGGACTTGGAACAAGCCATCGGCCCCAATACGGCTGCCGTCCACTACTATGCAGTCGAACAGTCCCCTGACCCCCATGCTTTGTCCCTCGAGGAGATTATCGAGACCGCCCATGCTCATGATGTGCCGGTGATGGTGGACGCAGCCGGACAGATCTACCCCCTTGAGAACTTTGGCAAGTACGTCAGGATGGGTGCCGACTTTCAGTGCATCGCTGCCAAGTATATGGGTGCTCCCCAGTCAACGGGTCTGGCGCTCGGCACCTCAGAGACGATCCGCAAACTCTCCATGCAATCATTCGTCGGATATGAGTCTCGCCGGATACGCGGTATAGGACGGCCCCAAAAGGTCGACCGCCAGGAGATGGTCGGCGCCGTGGCAGCGGTTAGGCGCTGGATGACCATGAACCATGAGGCACGGCTAGCAGACGCGGAGCAGAGGAGCCAGAATATCATCACCCCACTGAGGGGCATACCCGGTGTAAAGGCTGAGCTAATCACTAACGTGATCGGGCACATGCCCTATGGCGTAAACCTGACGCTGGACCCAGACGTGGCCGGCATGACAGTCCATGACCTGGTAGCAAAGCTGAAGGCCGGCGATCCGCCCATCTGGGCCAGGGTCCGGGATGGAGAAGAATGGATCGATATCCATGTGTTCGGCCTGAACGAAGGCGAAGACGTAATCGTCCGTGAGCGTATCGCCGAGGCCCTACAAGCTGGCAACCAGTAGCTGAACCAGGCGCACACACTCAAGGAAGGCCCGGAGCTATTACGACAAGCCCCTCAATGCCAACAAAATCTCTGGTGTCGTTTGTTGCCAGCGCACAGTTGTGCCGCAACGCTGTAGCAGCAATCCATGCGTTGGCATGGCCGATTTCATGGCCGTCCGCCCTCCGCTGTGGTCTGATCTGGCCCCACAACTGGCAGGCAAGATAATCATAGGGAATGACCACATAACTTTTGAGACGGTCCAGGAGTTGAACACTACGAGCTAGCCCCCAGCTATCCCTGTACGCCCCGTAATACAGCTCCGCAACAGACTTGAAAGAGATTGCAGGGGTTCTATTCAGAACATAAGACCTGAAACAACTAGCCCTGGAATCCCCCCTGAACATGTAAGAGAAAACGTCAGTATCAACCAGTATGTGGCTCTTGGCTAGCTGTTCCGGCGCCGTCATCCTATTCTCGAGCTCTGGATGCCTTCAAGGAATGAATCAAAATCAGCACCATCAGGCCATCCACCAAGCACCTGACCTAAATCCCTTACTGCTTGGACGCCCTGCTCAAAGGCTAGGTCCCCGAAAGTGCGGGGGCCCCAGGACTGGGATGGCTGTGAAGCAGCCTCCTCCAACTCAGCCTGCACAACCCTGACCTCACCTTCAGGCGTGGCGCCCAGGATGGACTCGAAATCGTAGCCCCTGCGCTCTAGCTCCTCACTTCCTCCCTGGTGTCGGTCAAGGATGGCGATGACCTTCGCTACAGTGCAGCCGGCTGCCTCCGCGGCCTCGATAGCGTGGAACAATGATGCACCGGTGGTGCAGGTGTCGTCCACTATAGCTACCCGGCTACCCGGAGCCAGAGGGCCTTCCACAAGCTGTCCGGTACCATGGGACTTGGCATCCTTGCGCACGATAAAGGCAGGGATAGAGCCGCCATCCAGATGGCTTATTAGGGCAACAGCCGCTACGATGGGGTCCGCTCCAAGGGTTGGCCCGCCAATGGCATGGGCGCCGGCCTCCTCCAGGATCGGAAGGATAGCCTTGCCGATGAGGTATGCCCCCTCGGGGTCCAGACTCAGCAGGCGGCCATCAAAGTAATATTTGCTCCTTTGCCCTGAGGAGAGCGTGAAATCGCCGTACTTCAATGCCCCCCTCTCCAGGGCAAGCTGAAGGAGCCTCTCTGCATCCGTCACTGGCCCACCTCCGCATCTCTGTACAGGCCGTATCGGCGCAAATAATGCTCCACCTCGTCGGGAACCATGTAGCGCACCGACAGACCCAGCGACACGCGGCGGCGTATCTTCGTGCCGCTTATGTCCACCAACGGCCCTTCGAGAAGCACCACCTTGGCGGACCCAGACGGGCTTATTGCGCTCAGGTCCCGATCCATGCTTCCCGGTCTTGGAACCACTGCCAGGGTGCAAAGTCTCACGACTTCACCCGGCTCCCTCCACCGGTGGAACTCCTTCGACGAGTCACTGCCCAGGATAAAATATAGGTCGTCTTCCCCGCCGAACTCCTGGCGTAGCTCCCTGAGAGTATCCACAGTATACGTGGGACCGGGCCGGTCGATTTCTATGGACGATGCTCGAAAGAATGGGTTGGACGCTATGGACATACGCACCATGTTCATACGATGATGGGGCGGCGAGAGAGTGCGGCCTGATTTCATCCAGGGTTGCCCAGTAGGGATGAATACGATTTCTTCCAGACCCAGACCCACCCGTGCATCCTCGGCGATGAGCAGGTGGCCGACGTGGATGGGGTCGAAAGTCCCTCCGACTATGCCTACCCTCATCCTAGAACCACTCCATCTCCACGCCACCCATTCGCACCGTATCGCCGGGCTGCACACCCATATCTTCCAGAGCTTTAGCAGCTCCCACGCGTTGCAGCTCCCTCCAGAGCTGTACCATCACCCGCCAGTCCTTCAGGTTGGCAAGGGGAATCAGACGCTCCACCCTGGGAGCGTATACCAAATACACACCATTCTCATAAGTTACCCTGAAAGCCTCTTGCATCCTGGGCCTGATGGTAGTCAGTTCCTCAAGACGTACCTTCAGGTCTTGCTTGGGCAGGTCGTCCAGCATTTCCAGGGCCTTCCCCATGAGAGCATCCACACCCTCTCCGGTAGCGGCGGACACGAAGAACACCGGCACACCCTGGGTCTCCAGTTCCTTCCGCAGGGCCGGCGCCCTCTCGGCAACCTCGGGTATATCAATCTTATTTACCACGATGAACTGAGGCTTCTTACCTATAGCGATGTTAAATGAAATCAACTCTCTGTTTATGAGACGCCAATCACTCAGCGGGTCCTCAGACATTCCGTCAACGAGGTGAAGCAGCAGACGGGCCCGCTCCACGTGACGAAGGAACTCATGGCCTAGTCCGATGCCCTTATGTGCCCCCTCAATAAGACCTGGGACTTCCATCATCACGAAATCTCTATTTCTGGTTGACACCACTCCCAACACGGGGTCCGTTGTGGTGAATGGATAGGGAGCTATCTTGGGCTTCGCCGCAGAGCATACGGATAGCAGCGTAGACTTCCCCGCGTTCGGTTGCCCGATGATGCCCACGTCTGCCAGTAGTTTCAGCTCAAGAAGCAAAGTGGCCGCCTCACCCTCCTCACCCTTCTCCGCAAGGATAGGCTCCTGGTGGGTAGGCGTCACGAAACGAGCATTTCCGAACCCCCCTGAGCCGCCCCGTGCGACCAGCATAGGCTCCGTACCAGAAATATCAGCTATGGCCTCTCTACCGTTGTCCTTGGTAAGCATCCAGACCACTGTTCCGATGGGCACCGGTATGTTGACGTCATCGCCGTTGGCGCCACGCTTCTTGTTGCTTCCACCATGCGCCGCCCGTCTGGCCCTCCACGTACTGTGATACTTCAGGTGAAGAAGCGTATTCAGAGAAGGATCGCCGACGATATACACGTTCCCACCCATGCCACCGTCTCCACCGTTTGGGCCGCCCTTGGGGACAAACTTCTCTCGGCGGAAGCTTATGCAGCCATTTCCTCCACCACCGGCTTTCACTGATATTTTAGCTGTATCAATCATAATTTATATCTGTATGTGTAGAGTAACAAAAGTAATAAGGGTGTTGATAGTGTGGGTAATTACGCATGAGTATATTGGGTACTGATGTGTATTACCACACCATTTTATCACGTCTTGAAGTGGAAAAGGCGGATAGTGGTGTGGATAAGTTTAATGAGTCGGAAAGCCTGGGGTGTTGTCATGGTCGGTTGGGGAGAAATTGTGGAGACTCCGGTGAGTTTTTCACATATTGAGGAAAGTTATCCACGAAAATGGGCAGGTTGTCCACTAATTTATGTGAACCATACGCCCTTAGCTGAAGATGGCTTCTTTGATGTCCAGAACATCCTGTCGTAGATGGGCATCTTCGTTGATCTCATAGTTGACCTTCCCCACGGCTTTAATGATGGTGGAGTGGTCCCTGTCGCCCAGCAATCTGCCTATCTCCGTATCCCTCATGCCCAACTCTTCATGTAGAAGGTACATAGCCACGTGTCGCGCCCGTACAATTCCCTTCTTGCGGCTGGCTCCGGTCAGGTCATCGTTGTTAACTCTGAACCTTCTGGTGACTTCCTCTATAATTCGGTCCGGGCCTACGGACCGACGGGATAGGTCCGGCATAAAGTCCGCTATGGCCTGGGAGGCCAGCTCAAGGGTTATGGGGCTGCCCGTTAGCTGGGCAAGGGCCGCTATCCGGTTGAGGCTTCCTTCCAACTCCCTGACGTTTTTCTGCACCTTCTTGGCTACGAACTCGGTGATGCCATACTCTAGGTCAAGGTCCATTTGCTCGGCCTTGGTGCGGAGTATGGCCATACGCGTCTCAAGGTCGGGGGGCTGCATATCGGCGATAAGGCCCCACTCGAAACGGGAGCGCAGCCTGTCCTCCAGCAAAGACAGGGACTTTGGTGGCCGGTCTGAGGTCAGAACGATTTGCCTGTTGGAGTTATGCAGGTCGTTGAAGGTGTGAAAGAAGCCCTCCTGAGTCTGTTCCTTGCCGCTGATAAACTGAATGTCATCTATAAGGAGGACCTCTACGCTTCTATACTTGGCGCGGAAGTCCTCGGTGGTCCTGCTCCTTATGGCGGTGATGAATTCATTGGTAAACTGCTCACAGGTGACATATATGAAGCTCAACCCTTCAGAGACGCAGGTGTGGCCGATGGCATGGAGGAGATGGGTCTTGCCCAAGCCGACGCCTGAGTAAATGAACAGGGGATTGTAGCTGTGTCCCGGAGCTTCGGCAACGGCCCTGGCGGCGCTGTAGGGCAGCCTGTTGGAGGGGCCTACTACAAAGCTGCTAAAATTGTACTTTCCGTTAAGTTTATTATATTGTGGTGCTTGGATGGTACGCTGAGCATGCCTTTGGTCATCCGTGGCAGACGGTGCGCTGCCGTCACGGTCGTTGCCCGGTGCCGCACTTCTAACCTGGAACTGTACTTGCAGGGCATGGCCGGTCACCTTTTGTGTGGTGCTCTGTATGCGCTGGTACATCCGCCTCTCGAGCCACTCTATGGCGAAGGGCGTGGCCACCTCCACGGCAAGGAGATTATCGGATATGGAACTCCCGTGGGTATCCTTTAGCCAGGTCTCGTAGATGGATGGGCTGACCTGAAGCTGTAAGTCGCCAAGGACAGCCTTCCAAGTGTCTATTGCATGAACATCTGCCATCTTGCGTTTCACCGGAAAAGGTTTTAATTGGCTATGAGGATAGCAGATGTCAGGAATATACGCAAGGGGCAATGAACGCAATTTTTCATCCATTGCCATGTCTGTGTCGTTTCTAGTAATATTCTTAAACAAGTCTTAGAGTTTCGTTAGTACGGATATTGTTACGGTGCGTGATACGCTCGTGATTACGTGGATGCCGTGTCCTACTATTGCTATAATAGTAGTGTTTATGAAGGTTCCGGGTCATCTGACGTAAGTTGACAGCACGTATCGAACAATGACGGGGGAGATATGCGCATAGTCTTCATGGGTACGCCTGCCTATGTCCTACCCGTTCTGAAAGCCCTCCTTTCACCGGACTTCAGGGTAGCGGGTGTCTATACTCAGCCGGATAGACCCACCGGCCGGGGGCGCATCTCAGAGCCACCGCCCGTCAAGAGCTTTGCTTTGGAACACGGCATAAGTGTGTTCCAGCCGGCGTCCTTGAGGCGGCCCGAAGTGCAGGGCGAGCTGGCCTCGCTCAGTCCTGACGTGATTGTGGTGGCAGCTTACGGCAAAATTCTGCCGTCCGAGGTGCTGAACATACCGCCCTACGGGTGTCTGAATATACATCCCTCTCTGCTACCCAAATACCGGGGTCCCTCTCCGGTGGCCAAGGCTATTCTGGAAGGAGAGGCTCATACCGGCACAACCATCATGCTTTTGGACGAAGGAATGGACACCGGACCCATCCTGGCCTCCAGACAGGTTCCCATAGAGTCCGGGGCTGCCACTACTGAAAGCCTCACCCCGCTCTTGTTAGACGTGGGAGCGGACCTTCTCGTTGAAGTCCTTCCTCGCTGGCTGAATGGCGAGATTACGCCTCAGCCCCAGGACGACAGCCGCGCCACAATTACCAAGAAGCTGGAAAAGAGTGATGGAGAGGTCAGATGGGAGCTTTCCGCCGAAGAGATAGAGCGCAGGCTTCGGGCTTTTACTCCCTGGCCCGGTCTGTTCACTTACTGGCAGGGGAAGCTACTCAAGGTACTGTCGGCCAGACCCCTGGTTGAAGAGGTCCCCGGAGAGCCGGGACTTGTGGTGCCACTTAATGAGCCTGGCTCTGCTGTGGGGATGGTGACTGGCAAGGGTATCCTTGCGCTCGAAAGTCTCCAGATGGAGGGCAGGCGTGCCGTCAGTTCCGAGGAGTTCGTCAGGGGATATACGAATTTTTCCGGGTCGGTGCTGCCGAGTTGACAGTACCCTACATCTGCACCTGGTACAATACCTCCAGGACGTGACCTTCTTGCAGGGCGGTGTACTGGGGATTGGGCCGGGAGGGCTGTTGGAGCCAGCGTCGCAGAAAGTAGGCGCACATGTCGGCTAGCTGGGTGCAATGGGAGTCTTCAGAACGGACGAGATGGATATTCTCAAGGACGGCACCTGTGGGTAGGTCTATCTCAGACTTGAGAAGCTGCTGCATCAACTGGGGACCAACGTCTTTGCCTGCGTCGGCGATAATGGCGGCCCGTTCCTTTATCTCCCAGGGGCCTCCACCGTGCATCTCTTCTGAGGACATGAGGGCCATGTTCAGCTCGTCCATGTAAATGTCCAGGGAGAAAACAAGGCGGGAGAAGGCGGGCTCCCAGGGGCCTTGCCACCGGTGTTGTTGTTGATTGTCCGTTTGTCCGGCGGATGCAAATTCCCGTTTATCCACGTAGGAGACAATCAGGGGTGTTTGCCTCTGCACCAGGATGTCGAGGAGGGCATCAATGAACTGGAGGCGTCGGGGCTTAGTCCAAGAGGAGAAGAACCCCTTCCCCTGGACTATATCGGCGGTCCGGAGCGCTGCCGGTGTATCAGCCTCCCCCAGACTTCGCCCGAGGTAAATGTAGCATATCTGGGAGAACGCTACCTTTATCTCGTTCCACCGATCTTCCTGGACCATCAGCCCCACATATACGTGATGGGGCTGATTAGGGTCATTAAGGCTGGTGCCAGTATTCCCCGACTCACCCAGATAGACCAGGTACATGGTGGCACCCCCTCTCTTTGCGCTTTTTCACTCCCAATACCCGGTTGGTACCCGGAGATGCGAGGATTCGCCTGTTTCAGAGATTAGATCTCCTCTTGATGCTCCTGGCCCGCCACTGACCCCGGCTCTGCCACACTGGACACCTCAATTCGGGCCACCACGATCTCAGGGTCGGTGAGCAGGGCGCTGTTAGAGGGCAGGGGAACGTCTCCGGCTCTTATGATACTATCGGGCCGGGTTAGGGAGGAAATGTCCACACTAAGCTCCTGTGGCATGTCCAAGGGAAGGGCCTCGATTGACAGGGTGCGGAGCTGCTGCGCCACTCTGCCGTTGACCTCTCTGGCCCCTGGAGAATCCCCAATCAAGACCACGGAGACTTCGGCTGATGAAAGTTGGGTAGCATCAGCCCTCAGAAAGTCCACGTGGAACAGGTCGCCCCTTATGGGATCCCACTGAATCTCGCGCACGAAGGCCAGGTGCTCATCTCCATCCACCGTTATGGATATTGCAGTGCTTCCACCGGCCTGAGAAAGCGCCCTTATCAATGTCCGGCCCTCGCACTGGAGGTGAAGGGGGTCTATTCCCGGCCCATAGAGATGGACGGGGATGATACCTGCCCGCCGGAGGCTCCTCACCTTCTTGCCAAGGGTGTTTCTAGGTTGTAGGTTAAGGGTTAATCTGTCCGCCATTGTTTCTCCTTGAGTAAAGCCTGTCTGAGTGATAATCGAACCTAATGATAACATTCATTCCGCCGAAAGTGAACAACGTACATGGAGCTCAATAAGAGCGAAAGGAGCCGGTTTATGTCCGGGGTGAACGCGTCTGCAAAAGAAGGCCCATTTGTCGAGTTTCTGGGGATAAGGGTGCTTGAGTCCAGTGAGGGAAGGGGTAGGTCTGCAATGCCTGTACGGCGGGAGTTCCTTCAGGGTGCCGGCGTCGTTCAGGGGGGACTCATAGTCACGCTGGCCGACCATGCGCTATATCTGGCCGTCCAATCCCTCCTGGGTCCTGATGAGTACAACGTCACGATAGAGATGAAGGTGAACTTCATCGCTCCCGCCAGCGACGGCGAGTTGAGCGCCGAGGGCCGTGTGGTAAGCCGGGGCAACAGGATTGTGGTGGGGGACGTGGAGGTGACTGACGACCGGGGTAGCATCATTGCCAGGGGTATGGGGACCTGCATGGTGAGGAAAACCAGATAGGGGATTCGTATCATCATATTTCAATCAGTATGCCATTGCCTGCGTTGCCCCTTGACCTCAGTATATGAGGAAAGTAGAATACTACCGCAACACATAGAGAAATCGGGTCAGGGCACGTCCCTCATACTCCGTACACTATTCCTGAAGTCCGGAGGCCCCATGCCATCAGACAATGAACACAATCAGCCCCAGACTTACTCGCGGCGCAGCTTTCTGGGCAAGCTCTCCCTGGGCCTTGCTGCAATTGCCGGGGCAGGGTACCTACTTAAAGGTCATCTATTCCCGGGCGGTCAAGTGGACGGCAATTCCCAAGATGAGTTTCCTCCGGAAGATTCAATCTTCCACCCCAGGGAAGATGTCTTGGAACGAAGGCGGAGGATGGGTTAGAGCCTGGAGGGGGAGCGACGCCCGGCTTTTACCTTCTGCCAAACTCCTGCTCAAGATGATGGGAGCTGAGGTGAATCATCGTGGGGCGGCCGTGGGGACAGGTGTGGGGGCTATCGCAGGATTCAAGCTGCCGTATCAGTTCATCCATCTCATGCTGGCTGAGGACCATGCCGGCACGCACTGCGCTGTGGCAGGCGATGGAGGCGGCAAGGGCATCATCACGCTCCTTCAGGAGACCCTCATAGGCCATAATGTCCAGGACCTCAAGCAGAGCCTTCCCGGGGCTGGAGTCCCTGACCACTGCGGGAATGGTGCGAAGCAAGTAAGTCCTCTCCCCAAATGGTTCAAGGATAAATCCGTACCTCTCCAGAAGCTCCGTGTTGGCTTCGACCAGCTCCTCCTGGCCGGGGGTTAGCTCAACTGCCACCGGCTCCAGAAGGGCCTGAGATTGGGGAGTCCTGTCCGCGACCTCCCTGGAGACCTTCTCAAACAGAACACGCTCATGGGCGGCGTGTTGGTCTATCAGGTACATCCCGTCGTTCCCCTCGGCCACGAGGTAGGTGTTTCTCACCTGCCCCAGTATTCGCAGGGAGGCCATTGCCTCCACAGGGGTAGGAGAGGCAGGTTTGGGCCCCGCTCCTATGGGTGACAGGTCCATTGGCAAGCCGCTACTTTGCCGGCGGTCCCATTCTCTGCTCTCGGTGCGTCCGAAAACAGGCCCGGGGGAGACACGAGGCCCAAATCCCGAGATGCCCACCGGCCTTGCCTCGAGTGCAGGCCCGGCGGTGAAACGCATCTCCGGCACGGGTGATTCGGCCACCAGGGATGCCCGCACGGCTCGCTGGAGGGCAGAGAAGACTAAGTCATCCTGGCGGAAACGCACCTCTCGTTTGGCCGGGTGTACGTTGGCATCCACGTCACCCGGCGGGACAATCAAGTTCAGCACAGCCAAAGGGTGGCGTCTCTCCGGGAGGAAGCCGTGATAGGACTCTGACAGGGCGTAGGAGAGCATGGGGCTGCTTATCCACCGGCGGTTCACCAGGAAGGTAATATAGGTCCGGTTGGCTCGATGCAGAGATGGGGAGCTTATAAAGCCCGTCACCGAGTAGCCATCGTCCGGGCCTTCCCATGAGACTTCCAACATATCGCGGGCGGTTGCAGCGCCATATACTGAAACGAGAGCGTCGGACATGCTCACGTTGCCTGGGGAGGTAAGGGTGTTTCTACCGTCCACCAGGAGCCGGAACTGGATTTCGGGGAAGGCCAGAGCGTACCGGGACACCAGGTCGCTGATGCGCGCCCTCTCGCCGGAGGGGGATTTGAGGAATTTGCGCCTTGCCGGTACGTTCTCGAAAAGGCCCTCTACGGTTATAGAAGTGCCGGGGGGGCAGCCTTTGGGAGACATCGCAACAACCTCTCCCCACCTGAGATGTATTTCCTGGCCGGAGAGAGAGTCGTGAAGGCAGGTGACCAAGGACATACGGGCAACGGAGGCGATGCTGGGCAGGGCCTCGCCTCTAAAACCCAGAGTGCTGACAGTGTCCAGGTCGGAGGCGCCGGAAATCTTGCTGGTGGCGTGGCGGTGAAAGGCTAGTCCCACCTCGTCGGCGGGTATGCCGCAGCCGTTGTCAGTGACTCTTATCAGCTCGATGCCGCCGCCCTTCACCTCGATGGTAATTTGAGAGGCACCGGCGTCCAGAGAGTTTTCCACCAACTCCTTCACCACCGACGAGGGGCGCTCTACCACCTCACCGGCGGCGATTTGGGCTGCGACATCTGGGGTAAGAACGTTTATAGGCATTGAGACACACTAGAAAGCAGATGCTTTGGACCCCTTGACCCGGTACTGCCTATCCTCGGAGTGCCCATTCTTGACGTATTCGGTGATAATATCGTAAATCCGCTGCATCTGCTCATCCCCGTTTCTCTTGAAGAAATATGGGGGGACCCACACACCTCCAAAAGCGGATACTACCTCCGGATAGTCGTCAATCACGAAATCGGGCGTTAGAGGCACTCCAAGCTCCACCAGCCGGTCGGTGAAGTGATGAAGGGGTTTCTCGTATACCCCACTGGCAAACGGTTCCAGGTTATGCTTCTTTATCACCTCCCAACGTGGCCCCAACCCCGACCAGATGTATACCTTGTGCCCATCGTCCAACAGCCGTTGAAACGTCTTCCGTGTGCCGGGACGCAGGCTGTCGTCGAGGCCCAGGATGGTGTAGTCCACGTCGAAGAAAATGTTCATTTAGTGCCTCTCCGGAGACCTTCCCACTATGGATGGCATGAGGAACGGGTTAGGGCCATTATACTTATCCCTCGCCGAATTCCGCAAGCCTGCAAGACACATTGACACATTCCCGGGGCCTCCTCATCTTCCATCCAACGCACTCTCCAGACTCTTTGCGTCCGCGCCGATAATAAGCTCGTCTCCAATCCGTACCATCGGGCGGCGAATGAGGCGGGGCTCCTGCAACATAAGCTTGATAAGCTCGTCATCGCTGAGGCTCCCGGCTTCCCTGCCCAGGGCTTTGAAGCTGGGACTCCTCCAGGAGAAGATGTCCGAAACGGCATGACCCTTCAGCAGCCCCCGCAACTCGGTCTCGGAGAAAGGCTCTTTGAAGAAGTCCCGGTCCTCTATGGTGGCGCCCTTTCGCGAGAGCAACTCCCTCGCCTTACGACACGTGGATCACCGTGCCCAGGTGTAATAGGTGACTCTGGTAGCCATCAACGCCTCCTTGAGTTAGCTTGAGTTAGTATGCTGCCCATTCACACTATACCCCCCACACAGTACACGGCCCTATGGAGAGTTTTTGGCTTTTTCCTGGAGTTCGTATAACACGTTGATGGCCTCAAGGGGCGTCAGATTGGACACGTCTACTCGCAGAAGCTCTTCCATTAGCGGGGATGATTCATTGAAGAGGGACATCTGTAGTGTCGCGGCCACTTCCCCCTTGGCACGGGTGGCTCTGAATCTGCCCTTCTGAGGCGTGCCATCGCCTTCCAGGTCTTTCAACACTTCCCAGGCGCGATTTATCACCGTCCTGGGGAGGCCCGCAAGCTGGGCAACGTGTATACCGTAGCTTTTGTCGGCACCCCCTGGCACGATACGGTGCAGGAAAACCACGTCGCCGCCCTCTTCGGATACCGCCACCGTGTAGTTTCGCACCCGGGGCACGGTGTTGGCCAGCTGGGTAAGCTCGTGGTAGTGGGTGGCGAAGAGGGTCT
The DNA here is from genome assembly GCA_965219825.1 of Dehalococcoidia bacterium. Taxonomy (GTDB): domain Bacteria; phylum Chloroflexota; class Dehalococcoidia; order Lucifugimonadales; family JAGWBF01; genus JAGWBG01. The sequence continues at coordinate 1,915,781 of OZ244792.1, forward strand.
TGCATCCCAGACGGGGGTTGTTGTGGATATACTCCACAACGGACCGGGCTATGGAAAGGCCGTCGTAGGTACTGGTGCCCCGGCCTATCTCGTCCAAAATGACCAGGGAGCGAGAGGTGGCCTGGTTCAGGATGGCGGCGGTCTCCACCATCTCTATCATAAAGGTGGACTGACCCGTTGCCAGGTCGTCTTGAAGGCCCACACGGGTGAATATCCGGTCTACAAGCCCTATCGTGGCCGACTCCGCAGGTACGAAGCTACCTATCTGGGCCATGAGGACGATGAGGGCAACCTGGCGGATGTAGGTGCTTTTACCCGCCATGTTTGGCCCGGTGAGGACGACCAACTGGGCATCGCTGGTGGACAGGTCGGTGTCGTTGGGCACGAAGGAACCCGGGGGAATGACCCTCTCCACCACAGGATGCCTGCCGCCTTTTATCTCTATCCCGTCCCCACCGGTCAGATGGGGCCTGACGTAGCCGTAACGGGAGGACACCTCGGCGAGGGCCGAGAAGACATCTATCTGGGCAATCCCCTCAGCCAGCGAGCTGATTGCCTGGGCTGTCTCTCCTATCTGGGCGCACATCTGCCTGTAAAGGGCCTGTTCAAGCTCTTCGATGCGGTCCCTGGCATTCAAAATGAGTGACTCGTACTCCTTGAGTTCCGGAGTGATGAAACGCTCTCCACCCACCAGGGTCTGACGGCGTATGTACTCGGCGGGAACCTGGGGGAGATTGGGATTGCTCACCTCGATATAGTAGCCAAAGACCTTGTTGTAGCCCACCTTGAGGGTCCTTATGCCGGTACTCTCCCTCTCCTTCCGCTCCAGGCCGGCGATATACTTCCTTGCGTTGCCCGAGGCCAACCGGAGCTCGTCCAGTTCTGGAGAGAACCCTTCTCTGATAACGTTGCCCTCACCCGGATCGCCCGCCGGGTCCGGGGACAGAGCAGCCTCTATGAGGGACACCACGTCATCGCATTGATGTATCTTGTTTCGTAGCCAGGATATTGCCTGGGCGTCATCTTCGTCAAATAAGTCAGGGAGGCCCGATGCCGCCTCAAGGCTTGCCTTGAGGCCCAGCAACTCCCTTGGGGAGGCAACACCCGTGCGTATACGGTTCAGGACGCGCTCCAAATCGGTAATCCGGGAGAGGAGGGCCAGGGTGTTCTCTCGCCTCATCAGGTTGCTATGGAAGAAACCTACCGCATCCTGACGTCTGATAAGCTCGCCGATGTCCAGCAGGGGCTGCCCCAGCCACCGTCTGAGAAGGCGTCCCCCCATCGGGGTCCGGGTCAGGTCAATCGTAGAGAAGAGGGAGAGCCCGGGGCTGCCCCACCTACCACCCTGGAAAAGCTCCAAATTCCGCCGGGTCTGGTAGTCCAGGGTCATAAATGAGCCGGTGGAGTAGGTGTTGAGGCTATCAAGCTCCCTCAGAGAGCCACGCTGGGTCTGGGTCAGGTACTCAATGATGGCCCCCGCCGCCTTGATTGCCAGGGGGAGGTTGGCGCATCCAAAAGGCTCCAGGGTAACTGCCCCAAAGTGTTCGAGAAGGGACTGGCGGGCGTTTTCGTGCTCAAAGGCAGATAAGGGGAGGGGAGTTGTGATAGGTCCGCCGGCCCCATCCGATAATGGCATACGGTTGTACGCCCCTACGTCCTGACCCTCCGGCGCCAGAAGCTCAGCCGGAGAGAGGCGGTTCAGCTCAAGGGCCAGCTCGCCGGAAGGCATCTGAGTGGTGGAAAACTCTCCGGTGGTTATGTCCGCATAGGAGAGTCCGGCTTCCTCCCCCTCTACCACTACCGCCACCAGATAGTTGTTGGCCTTCTGGTCCAGAAGGGAGGGATCCAGCACGGTTCCCGGAGTGACAACTCTGACCACGTCACGCTCCACCAACCCTTTGGACGTTGCGGGGTCGGTAAGCTGCTCACAGATAGCGACTTTGTGACCCTTCTTTATCAGCCGCGCCAGGTATGACTCCAGGGAATGGGCGGGAATTCCTGCCAGGGGCACTTTGAGGTTCTTGCCCATTGCCTTGGACGTGAGGACAATCTCCAACTCACGTGATGCCAGGTGGGCGTCCTCATCAAAGGTCTCGTAGAAGTCTCCCAGACGGAAGAGCACGATAGCGTCCGGGTAACGTTGCTTAATCCTGAGATATTGGCGGCGTACAGGTGTCAACGTATCCCTCGTCTGAAATACCGGGCCCGGGTGGTTACAGCCATTTTACATTAGCACATCCCATCGAGGGAATGGGAAATAAACCCCAAAACTTATGCAGGATTTAAGTTGACTCCGGTCGCAGGACTGCTATATCATCATCCTGAGTTAAAGAAGGTGGAGTTGGAGCGGTGTGACATTTTAGTCAGGAGGTAATTCCGATATGGACTTGGCTTTTGTGTTGGTACTATCCGGGTTACTGTGGGTCCAGTCGTGGTATCTGCTGGGCTTCTACTCCAACGCCAAGACCCTTGGGATAGTTGCCGCCGGCGTGGCCATAGTGCTCTTTGGCATTGTGCTTTTCCAGGATAAGCTGCCCACCGCAGTCATCACGCCGCCGGGAGCTCTCCTGCCTGTGGCAACCTCTATTTCGATTTTTGTTCTGATGTGGGCAGTCTACTCTGCCTTGGTCGCAGGGGTATACCTGTGGGGCCTAGAAAGTCGCAGCCTTGGTTTTTATAGCCTCTTTCTCTGGGTTCTCTCCGTCATATTCGCCGCCTACTTCTTCCTGGGAGGCGAGCTACTGGATAGCGGAAGTGTCAATCACGTGAGTTGGCTTCTGGGTGTGGTAGCGATACTTCTGGCCGTACTGGCAGCTATGCTTTTCTTCTACCTGTCCTTGCGGCCCAGCGGTCTGAGGGAGCCACCATCCTCTGCAATGAGGACAGTAACGGGGTGGTTCTACTTGGTCTTCTCTGCGGTTGTGGGTATCCTTGGGGGTTTGCTGCTACTGGGTCTCAATCCTGCGCTATAGGCCAACAATTTAGGAATACTCTGAACAAGTCCATTGATCGCGCCATATTCACGTAGGAAAACTTGTCCGATTTAGGGCTTGTTCAGAGGTTTCTTAGGAGTAGGATAGGCGGGGAGGCCCGGGCTACTGCTTCCAGTACCTCTCCTCTTTGATTTTGAATTCCTGGTGCTCAAGCTTGTCCCTGACGTCCTCTATCATGCCGGGATGACCACAGGCATATACAATGGTCTCACTAGGGGACAACCCAAGCTTGTCCACATACTCCTCAACTATGGAATTGGCCCTTCCGGTGACACCGGCCCAGGCCGCATTCCTTCCCTCTGTAGGGCGGCTCACCGTGGGCACGTAAACTATAGTGTCGGGATAGTTACCGGCCAGGGCCTCAAGCTCTTCCTTGTAGGTGAACTCATCCTGGTAGCTGGCGCCCTGAATCACGTAAAATTTGTGGCCCTGAGCGCCGAGATGAATATAGTTGCGTAGTGTGCTCATAAATGGCGAGATACCGGTAACCGTAGCTATCATAAGGTGATGGCGATACCGCTCGTCCATGGTGAAGATGCCCTTGGCGCGGGGCCTGATGCTCATGGAGTCGCCAACATTTAGCTGCCACATCAAGGGCGTAAGCACGCCGTCAGGTGGCGGCACAAGCTCGACGAAAATCTCCACCTGTGGCTCGTGGGGAGCAGACGCGATGGAGTAGGCCCTCTCTACACTGCCCAGACCCAAAGTACAATACTGCCCGGCCTTGTAGCTGAATTTTATCTCCGGCTCTAGCTCTATAACCATCAAATCATCGGTCACGTCTCTACGAGCCACCACCTTCGCCCTGGGTAGCTTTGCTATCACATCTCTCAGGCGCTGCTCGCGCTCCATCAGCTTGGCATCACCAAGTTGCACTTACGTTCTCCTTTTGGTCTATAGTGCCATTACCCACAGCCCTCCGGCTGCCGCATTTCTCAATAGGGATGGGGCGCGGATAATGGAATCAGAATGAGATATAGGTATAAGACATTCAACTCTCAGTGTCCCTGGCTACCGAAGCCGGCATTATCACCAGGCCGGGGACCTTCGACATTGGGTCCGGCTCTTCGCTGGCTTCCAGTTCCACCGCCATCTGGCCGAAGAGACCTGTGGACGAAATTATGCCTCTATGAGCGCCATCCGATATGGTAGCCTTCCCCCGAAAACGCTGGAAGGGTGTTCGTACCTCCACAGGGTCTCCGTCCGCGACGCCCAGACTCCCGGCGTCCTCCGGACTCAGTTCTATCAATTCGTCCCTATTGATGCGGTTCAGCCGGCCCTTAGCCACCTCAATCTCTCTCTGGGACTGCAAGAGCACCCTGCCGGGTACGTACAGAAGTGGGTAGCCTTCACGTGCCGGCTGCTCTGCCATCCTGAAATTGGGCACTTCCGGCCTGGCCTTCCCGTTGGGGAACCCCTCAGTGTAGAGCACGGCAGTGCCGCCATGCCCATCGTCCGGGCAGGGCCACTGGAGTCCATTATGCTCCTTCTCTGAATAGAGCAGTTGGATGGGTAGAGGATTGGAGGGATCGGGCCTAGCGACAAGGATGGCCTCAGCTTCAAGCCTCCTGTGGGATACTCCTCCGTACATGGGGACCAGGCCCGCTATCTCATCCATTACAGCCGACGGACCGGCGAAATCGAACCCGTCGGCATTCATCCTCTGGGCCATTTGGCAAATGGCCCACCATTCGGGTTGGGCCTCGCTGTTCTTCAACGTAATAACGGGCCGAAGGCGCTGGACCCGACGCTCCAAATTGGTGTAAGTGCCCTCCTTTTCGGTGAAGGCAGACCGTGGCAGCACCACGTGCGCTCTCTGGGCGGTAGGGCTGAGGAAATGATCCTGCACAACGAGGAAGTCCAGGCTTTCCAGGGCAGCCATGAAGTCCCCACTTGGACCATTGGAGTCGGACCAGTCGGCAAGCCCACCAGGGTTGAAATTGGCGCTGTCCCCCACGATGAACATAGCTTTGATTTCGCCTTGATTTATCGAATCCAGTATCCCTCTCAGGTCTAGCCCACTTTCGATGGGCACCAGACCACCCCAGCTATTCTCCATGACCTCTCTCTGCCGGTGATCATCCAGGTCTCGGTAGCCGGGCAGCAAGTAGGGTACGCAGCCCATGTCCCAGGCGCCCTGCTCATTCGTCCCCTGTCGCAGGGGATAGAGGCCGGTGGAAGGCTTACCCAGATTGCCTGTAAGCATGGCCAGGTCGGCGAGGGCGAACACGCAGTCACGCTGTAACTCCAGAGGTATGTTGTCCAGGGCGTAGAGTACGGCGGAAGCTCCCGAACCGGCGTAGGTACGAGCGGCTTCCCGTATCCGGCCTACAGGCACGCCTGTCTCCCGGGATACGGTGTCCAAGCTGAGGTCTCTCAGGGCTTGGGTCAGGTCGTTGGCGTCGTGGCAATGCTCCTGGAGCCAATCTTCCTGTTCGAGACCCTCATCCACAATGGCTTTCAGAAGTCCACCAAGGAGTAGAAGCTCCGTGCCGGGCCGGGGCCTGAGCCAAATGTGGGCGTAGCCGGTAAGTTCCACCTCCCTGGGGTCAATGACGACAAGCTTGGTCCCGGCCTTGACCGCCCGCTTGATTGGGACTGCCGCGACATTGTGCTCCTCGGTGATGTTGGTGTTGAAAGTGAGGATACACCGGGATCCCTCCAACTCCCAGATAGGGTTGGTGGCGGCGGCGTAGCCGAGGGCCTGCTCCAGCCCCCTGACCATCTCCGGGCGGGTATTGGAGGTCTGATCAACGTTATTGGTCACCATGACGGCCCTGGCAAACTTCTGGGCCAGATAATGCTCCTCGTTGGTGCTGTTGGGAGATGTAAGGATAGCGAACCTACTGCCTTTGTACGGGGGCAACGTACGGGCAATGTAGTCCAGCGCCTCATCCCACGTAGCCTCTTCAAAGGCGCCATTCCTGCGTATCAAGGGTACTCGCAGCCGCTCCTTGCTGTTCACAAAGTCCAGGCCAAATTTGCCCTTGAAGCAAGCCTGGCCCTGGTTGGCGGGTGAGTTAAGCTCCGGCACCACGCGTATCACTTTGCCGGCCCCATTCACTTCCAGGTTAAGCTGGCAGCCTACAGGACAATGGGGGCATATAGTTTTCTCCACCCTGCTGGCCTTCTGCCACTTGTGATTACTCTCCACCAACGCGCCTACGGGGCAGACATCCAGACATGCCCCACAGAACTCGCAGCCCGACTCAAGAAGGGATGTGCCGTGGGAGGTGCCCACCAGGGCTCTGCCCGCCCGGTCGGTGAATGTTATGGCGTTGTCACCCCGCACCTCCTCGCAGACCCTCACACACCTGCCGCATACAATGCACAGATTATAGTCCCGGTCATAGAAGGGGTCTCCCGTCTCAATGGGCAGATTGCGGTACTTATAGCTCAGGGGTGATTCTAGCTCCATGTTCAGGGCACGTGTGGTATCTTTCAGCTCGCACCGCTCGTTTTTAGGGCAGGTCACGCAGCGATCGTTCACCGACACGTGCCGGAGACATATATCCTGGGGGCCGCAAAGGTCTACCCGGTGGCAGGTGAGACACCCATGAGGGTGCTCCGAAATCAGTAGCTCCATGATGGAACGCCGGAGCTGGTACACCTGGTTGGTGTTGTTCCTCACGACCATGCCATCCTGCACGGGCAAGGTGCAGGACGCCGGGTTGCCTCTACCCCCCTCCACCTCCACCACACACATCCGGCAAGCGGCGTAGGGCTTCATGCCGGGGTGGTAGCAAAGGTATGGCACATAGATACCGGCATCAATGGCCGCCTCAAGTACCATCTTCCCGGGTTGGGTTTTGACCTCAACACCGTCTATGGTGATTGTAATTTCGCTGACAGGTTCAACCATATCGCAATTCCACCTTGGCTTGATGTACGCGTAGAGGCGCGCGGCGGTCGCGCGCCCTGCGACGCTCCTATCTCCGGGTACTTTGAGGAGAGTACCTATCGGCCATACAGCGACCTGTCGGGCACCGCTTCTCGACCATGTGCTCGTGGAACTCGTCGCCGAAGTGGCGGAGGGCCGAGGACACCGGGTTGAACCCCAACTGTCCGTGACCACACAGGGAGCCCGCCTGCATATTCTGGCCCACCTGTCGCATCATCTCCAGGTCCCCGGGCTCGCTTTCAAAGCGGCAGATACGCTCCAGCATTTCTAGGATATGGGTCATCCCCAGCCTGCACGGGAAGCATTTGCCACAGGACTCGAACTGGCAGAAGGCTATGAGGGCGCGGGTCATATCTACGGCACAGGTGTCCTCGTCGGCAGCGATGATGCCTCCCGACCCCAGAATAGCTCCGGCCTGTGACATCTCTTCGAAGTCCAAGGCTATCCCCAACTGGCCGGCGCTAAGCACACCCCCCAGAGGGCCACCCGTCTGGAGGAGCTTCAGGCTTTTGCCGTTGGGCACTCCACCCGCGACCTCGTAGATTACCTGTTGAAGGGTCATTCCAAGGGGTATTTCCACCATCCCGGTGTAGGCCAGGTTTCCCGTAAGGCACAGGATGGCGGTGCCCTTGCTGCGGTTCTGGCCTATTCCGGCGAACCAATCACCGCCCTTGTCTATTATCTGGGGGACGTAGGCGAGGGTCTTGACGTTGTTTATGTTGCTGGGCTTGCCAAATAGCCCCACCTGTGCCGGAAAGGGTGGCCTGAACCGGGGCATGGCCCTGGCTCCCTCTATCGCCTCCATCAAAGCCGTCTCCTCGCCGGACACGTAAGAGTCGCCCGTGAGGGACACCTCTATGTTGAAGCTAAAGCCTGAGCCGAAGATATTGTCGCCAAGCATGCCCAATTCTTGGGCCTGGCGGACTGCCTCACGGGTGCGAGATATAGGCCCCTCATGGCCGTGTCGTATGAACACGTACCCGTAGTTGGCCCCGGTCACGTAGCCCGCCAACACCATCCCCTCAAGCAGGGTATGGGGGTCGCTTTCCAGGATACCCTTATCGTTGAAGGCCCCGGGGTCTCCCTCCTCGCAGTTGCATAGGATATACTTGACCGGCTCAGACGACCTGGCCAGGAAGCTCCACTTGGTTCCCGTCGGAAAGGCGGCACCGCCACGCCCCCGTAGGCCGGACTTGTTGACCTCTTCCAGGGTCTCCTCCGGGGTCATCCGGGTCAGGGCCTTGTGCAGAGCGCCGTAGCCGCCGTTGGCTACATACTGATAGATGTCGCAGGGGTCTATGTTGCCGGCATTCCGCAGGGCTATGCGTTGCTGGTTCCTCATCATGGGGTGCTGTCTGAGGTCCTGAACACCGTCGAGTCCATTTTCACCCAAGTACCCCAGGGCAAGGTCTGCCACCGGCCCATCCCGCACCAGATGCGAGTATATGATTGCAGGCACCTCGCTTGGGGTCACTGGGCCGTAAAAAATCCTTGAGCCGTTGGTCATCGTTATATCAACCATCGGCTCGGCATAGCACAGTCCCAGGCAGCCCACCTCGCTGACAACGGCCTCTACGTTATGCCGTTGTAGCTCCGCATGGATAAGCTCAATCACGTGGTCGGCGCCGGCCGCCTTTCCGCATAGGGCCGTGCCCACCCGTATCCAGGGAACCTGACCACCCACAAGGGCCTGCCACCGGCGACCGGCCTCGGCCTGTGTCTCTTCAAAACTCTTACTCAACCCCTTCCCCATTCAGACCCATGATGACCTGCTTTGCCATGCCAGGGGAGAGCCTGCCCATCAGCTCGTGGTCTACGCTTATCACAGGCCCCTGGGCACAGGCCCCAAGGCACGTGTTGAATCTCACCGTCACCCTCCCGTCCGGGGTATCGCCCTCGGATTGCAACTCCAAGGCATCCAGGACAGCCTTCACCACCGGCATGGCCCCCATGACGTGGCAGGAAGATCCCCAGCATAGCTCTACCGTATGGGCGCCGGGCGGCGTGAACCTAAAGTTGGTGTAGAAGGATGCCACGCCCCAAACATCATTAATGGTGGAGTTGGTATACCTGGCTACCTCCTCAATGGCTTCCCCCGGCATGTACCCCAGCTCATCCTGGACGGCCAGCAGGGATGAGAGGAGGGTTATAGTGTTCTGGTCTTGTGAGTTGAGGGCTTTGTTTACCCGCTCCTTGAGACCTTCCGCATTAGTGGTCACTCTTTATTGCCCCCAGTATTGGGACTCGGCTTGTGTGATACCCCTCGCCCTGTCCTCCGTGCATCTCCTTCCTGTTGGGAGAGGGACTGAGGATGAGGGCTATCGCATAGGTCGTGAATTTTGTAACTGACTGCTACGCTAAGCTAATAGTAACATAAGGGGATACGGGCTTTCAATAAAATACGGCGTCAAAGGATGCGGTATTTCAATTGGTCGCGCAAGGCGGCCACAAGGAGGTCTGCCTTGCCGGAATGACATTGGGGGGCGCTTCGTTCGGAATGACGTTGAAGCGGGGGCTTAACCATATACGATACGTTGCCAGTAAAATCCGATTGCCCTGATTGGCATGGCGTTATCATTGACCGGCCTGGGAGTTTAGCATAGAATCTTTCTATGGATGGTAGGCCTTCGACTTTGCAGAGGAGGTGGTATGCACTCAAGTCTCATCAGCAAGATAGAGAAGTCCAGGACCTATGCCGAGGAAAGGGAGCGAGTGACCTTTAACACCTTCAGAGCCAGCTTCCGAGGCAACCACAATAGCTACGATATAAGCTATGATGGAGAGACTTGGCATTGCCCCTGTCCATTCTTCGCTACCCGGTCCCTGTGCAGCCACACCATGGCCCTTCAACGTATTCTGGAGGGTATGCTACCCAAAGAAGCGAAGACCGATGGCCTGTAGAGCGTGACGAAATTTATTTCCCGGTGGCCGGAGCCCGGGGACCCGGTCACTGGGATGAGATATTGCTCTGCGTGAGACCATTCGATACGAGAACATAATACTTTGCACCGTCAACACCCTGCGAGCGGGTGTAACTCAGTGGTAGAGTGTTTGCTTCCCAAGCAAAAAGTCGTGGGTTCGAATCCCATCACCCGCTCCACTCCTATTCATTGACCGACCCTGCCCACACTCCCTCTCCCTCCACACGCTTGATGCACATTGTCATTACTATGAAAATACCCTTCGTCATACCCGCGAAAGCGGGTATCCACCGCCCCGATGCCCCTGGACTCCCCGTTCGCGGGAGTGACGGTGGGATGGCGCCGCAGTATTTTCATTCTCCTTATGTGGCCTGGTAAGGCCATAGCGATTCCGAGGAGCGGAGTCCGCCGAAGGCGGAAGAAATCTAAAATTCTGCGACTTCAACAAAGATACAGCTTTAGATTCCTCACTCCGCGGAGTTTACCCTGAGCGGAGTCGAAGGGCTGCGTTCGGAACGACACGAACCCGAAATGTCAACTGAGCCAAGCTAAGGACGATGGACAAAGGGCTAATTTGCATCAAGCGTTCCACGGGAAAGGGCTGGAGCCTGCCCTGAGCTTGCCGAAGGGGTGAGGGTGAAAATTTCCCAACTGACGGTTGACAACTCTGAAACTTACGTTCTAAAATAGAGAGCAAATATAGTGAGCGATGGGGGAGGGGCAGGGAGTGAAGGGAGCATCGCAAATAAATACAGGGAGCGTCACATGTCCACACAGCCGGAAACTGATTCGTTCCTCATTTGTTCCCAAGAAACGAATCCAGCCCTCCGCCGCGGCGCCCAACCCGGCAACACCAACGCCCTCCGCCACGGTCGCTACTCAGAACGCTTCAACTCCAGACAACTCCACTCCCTCCTCACCCATACAGCGAGCGATGGGGAAGGGGCAGGGGGTGAAGGGAGCATCACAGCATCCGGCTCGGACCAAGACCATACCCGCCAGGTCAACCTCAACACACCCCTCACCCAACACCTCAACATCCTCCAGGCCGTTATCCAAGACCTGGCCCAAACCGCCGCCGACGGCGAAGGCGCCGCCGTACCCCTCCTCCTCCAGGCCATCCGCATCCACACCACCCTCGCCACCCTCTCCCACACCCTGCAAAACACCCCCACCCCCACCCACTACCACCCCACCAACCCGGAAGGCCACAGCCAATGCAAAAACTGCGGCAACTGGTGGGGAAAAACTATCACCTCACCCCGGAGGGACTCTGTATCCGATGCTCTGGAGAATAGCGTGGTGCCCCCGGTGCGCCCACCCCACCCCCGGGTCCCCATCAAGCCCACTGGTGTGGTATCCATGATCTGGGTAGGGGGTAGATGGACTCCCAGTTCCCGGTCCACCATCCCCGACATGTGGGTGTCAGGACCCCGGCCAAATCTCTACATCAGGCCACGCAAGTCCTTGATGGTTCCGTCAACGTAGAGTATCTGTAGAGCAGCTATAACACTGTGGTCTATCTGAGCACTCTGACTCCCGTACCCATCCCCACGCAGCCCGGTGAGCATCTCCGAGACCGAGGCGCGGCCATCCATGAGGGCCACCATCTTTGCGACCAGGCCACTGCACGGTATTCCCTCCGGCTGGCCCGATGTGGTGAGGACATACCCCCACTCGAACTCGCCATCTGCGATTACCGGCTTCCGTTCTATCCTGATATCCGGCGCAAGGAGCGGCACCGCATTATACAGTGATGACAGTTTACCGTCGGACCGGAGTCTGCTCGCCTCCAGTCGCGCACGGCGTCCCGCACGCTCCTTTTCAACCGTGCGGACGCCGGTCAGGTATTCCGTGGGAGCCTCGCCACGGTCAAGCACCACACGCTCGTAGCCGCGAGGTGGCTGCCCTGCCACAGCCTGTATAAACGCGTGTCGTGGCGAAAGGGCATCCGCCTCAAGAATGCGCCTCGCCTCCCAGAAGTAGGAGTCGGAGGTACGGTTGCTTGAGTAAAATAGCCTTGCCATCTCGCGGAAATGACCGTATTCCTTGTAGTACAGCTCTTTATACACGTGCCCTGCGGCTTCCCGCATACTCGTGTCCTTCAGTGCCGAAGTTACATAGGCCGCGGCCATGATGCCCGACATAAGCGCCAGATGGACCCCGGAGGAGAAAAGGGGGTCAACGAAGCAGGCCGCGTCCCCCACAAGGATGTAACCATCACCAACGACCTGTTCGGAGACGTAGGACCAGTCCTTAACTATGAAGGGGCCGGAGACTATGTCCGCTTCCCGGAGCATGTGTGCCGTGTGTGGCGCTTGCGCGATATGGTCCATGAGGAAACCATGAAGACCTCTATGGCGGACCTCATCCTGGGCCGCATGGCTGTCTACAACGGCGCCCACGCTTGCCCAACCTATGTGCAATGGTATATTCCAGAGCCACCCGTGTGGATATGACTCAATGAAGATATTTGTCTCATCAGGCGGGAGCAGACGCCGGGCGCCGGTGAAATATCCATAGACCGCCAGGTTCCTGAAAAAGGAGTCCCAGCGTCTCAACCGAAGCTGTCGTCCCAGGAGTCCCCCCTGCCCGCTGGCGTCCACGATGAAACTGGCGCGGGCCACTCGGCCACTCACACCCTCCGATGAGTATCGAACACCCGTTGCCCTACCATCTTCAAAGAGGACGTCAGCAACGTGGTATCCCTCCCGTACAGTGACCCCGTTTGCGCGGCTGTTCTCCAGGAGCAACTGGTCAAATTTCGGTCGCCAGACCTGGTAAGAGTGGGGATGTTTCCGGTTCGTCTCCCTGAAGTACCAGCTCCAGGGTTCCCTTTCCCTTCCCCACACCATAGTGGCACCCCACTTGGGCAGGAACCCCGCCTCCTGAACGGCAGGCAGAACCCCAAGCTCCTCCAGAACCGGAATGCTGGCCGGGAGCAGGGACTCGCCAACGTGGTTTCGCGGGAAATGGTCCCGCTCTAGCAAAAGCACATGGACGCCCTTGCGGGCCAGCATTGTGGCGGTGGTACTACCGCCTGGACCTCCCCCAATGACTATCACGTCCGCGGTAAGGTCCGCATTGCTTAGTGACGCCATTGCACGCTTCTGCCGTAATTATTCGGGTGACTCGCCATCGGTTAAGGGACCGGCCTCAATGGACTCACCTGTGGCCGGGTCTACTTCAAAGGGGCCGGGCAGGTCCAACTCCTTACTCATCTCCCGGACGGCGGGGATGACCTCCTCTCCCATGAGTCTGAGGCTACGCATGGCGTCATCGTGGGTCATGGCGCCGTCGCCATCCCAAAAGAAGATGCTGCCGGGTCGCAGGTATTCCAGGACGTGGCGGATTTTGGGGATGACAGTCTTGGGTGTCCCCGAGATGATGGTGTAGTCCTCGACCTGCCTCTCATACGGTCGGCTCAGTACGTTCCCGACTCCCCCACGGGCCTGCGTCGCCACCGCCTGGGTGGGCAGGACCCTTCTCCGGGACGTGAGACCGGGCAGGTTCACCAGCGCCGGATTCACCGTTCCCTCGTTGCCGGCCAGGAAGGGATTGCTGGGGCCTTGGACGAACTTCCTGCCCGTCTCCTCGGCCAGCTCTTCCGTCTCATCCACGTGGACCTTCCACAGGTATCCTATATTCTGGGAGCCGGACGTATAGCCCATCTCGGCGGCGGTGTCGTGGTAGAGCTGGAAGGCTTGTCTGGTGGGGCCCAACTCGGTAGCCAGCATTATGTATGGAATTTGCTTCTGGGCTGCCCACATCAAGGAGTCACGGCTGACGACACCCGGCAGCCAGATGGGTGGATGGGGCTTCTGATACGGCCTCGCCCAGGGGTTCACGTGACGGTACTGAAAGTGTTTCCCCTCCCATCGGAATGGCCCCGGTGTCGTCCAGGCCTTCACGATGAACTCATGGGCCTCCTGGAACCGCTCCCAGTTGTAGGGCGGTGGGGAGTTGTGGGATACGCTCTCCCGTCCGGTCCCTCGCACCCACCCGGAGACCAGCCGGCCACGGGAAATCATATCTATCATAGAAAGTTGCTCCACCAGCCAGAGGGGGTCATCCCAGATGGGCAGAATGTTCCCTAGAAGGACAATCTTGGCCCTCTGGGTTATCCGCGCAAGAATAGACGCCTCCACGTTCATCGCTCCACCCATGCAGAAAGCGGTACCGTGGTGCTCGTTAAGCATCAGGCCATCGAAGCCCATCTCTTCGGCGTATATCTTCTCATCCAGGTAACGGTTGTATAGCTCGGCCCCCAGATGAGAATCGTAAATGTCGTTGCTCACGGTCAAATCCATAATAGGCTTACCCGTTGCTCCGAAGTAGCCTGACTGGGGGTCCTGGTAGGGCCTCTCAGTAAAATATCCTATGAACATCTCCCTCTCCTCCTTTTGAACTCAGACCGTTGGCATGGCTAAAATCCGTGTCTCCTCAGCGAAACTATCTGACAGAATTATAGCATTGCTTCCGGCCTGTAGTGTAGTGGTAAAGCCCATTCGCAGTGGCCCGCTCTTGGCGCCTCTATGTCCCTGACAAGAATCCCTGGACCAGCCGGACGAATTCGTCGGATTTCTCTATCTCCGGGTGGTGGCCGCAGTTGTCCAGGACAGCCAGTCTTGATCCCGGAATCGAATCGCGGTAGACCTCTCCCGCACTCAACGGGACGATGGCGTCCTGCCTGCCCCAGACTATGAGGGTCGGGAGATTCTTCAGCCTTCGGAGCAGGTGAGGCAGGGCAGGGTAGTACATATAGGGCCTCCAGCTCAGGCGGCAGGCTTCCTCTCGGGCCAATTCCCAGGCTTCCACCTGTTCAGGTGTGGGGTCGTCGGGGCACACCTGTTGGAACTCCCGGGTGCCGGCGGGGTCGAGATAGCCGGCGGTGATAAACTCCTTCGCCACCACCAGAAACATATCGAAAATTTCTCCAACCGGGGGCCGAATCCCCGGAGCGCCTACCAGAACCAGTCTCTTGAACTGATTGGGGCACATGGTCGCCATCTCCGCGGCGAGCCATCCGCCCAGTGAGAAACCCATCACGTTCACCTGACCCAACCCCAGGTCATCTACGGCTTCCAGGTACAAGCCTGCCATGTCGCGCATGTTCATAATCCAGTCCAGCCGCTCCGATTCCCCGAAGCCGGGATGGGAGGGTATATGGAGGGTATGGTGTTGTGCCAGGGCCTCATGAAAGCGCAGCCAACCCGGGTGGCCCATCTCATCGTGAAGGATGAGCAACGGCTCCCCGGTGCCTCCTCTGACAAGGTGGAGCTTGGTCCCTGCCACCTCGACGGTCTCTTCAATCCAGGCCCTTGAGCTTGTGGTCATCTCTGCGCCTCCTACTCAGGCCACCGGACATGGCTCCGGCGCTGACCCGGTGCATCATATACGTCACTGGCGTCACCGGTCCGCACGCGATAGGTCAAGTAGCCTGCCTCAAGTGTGACCCTATTATACCAATTCAGTCTATAGCTGACGCACTCTATACTATTCGTTCCCCAGGAAGGACAAGAGAGGCCCGGAGACGCCGGTATTGCATCCTCCCAACAGAGACATTACACTGTCTACAGGGACATTAAGGACTTTAGGCAGGTCTCCAGGAGCGTCCCTTGTGGTTGTTAATCCGTAGCTCAGTCAGGCGGCTGCACGGGATGGCGTTGTCTTCACCAATCACTATGGAATGGAAAGGATATGCACCATGACTGAATCGGCAGGACTGTCGGCACTGGACTATGCAGAGATACATAACCTCTACGCATTCTATAACCTGAGCAGCGACTCCGGCGCTCCGGAAGATTATGCCTCGTGCTTCACCGAAGATGGGGAGATGATAGTGGCACAACGTGGTCTGATTGCAAAGGGCAGGGCAGACCTGGTGACGTACAAGCGCAACGATCAAGCAAGCAGGGGTGGCAAGTACAGGAGGCACTGGAACAATAACATCCACCTTGAGAAGCTGAGCAATGGCAGCGTCAAAGGGCGCTGCTATCTGCGGGCCTTTAACGGCGACCCCGGGGACCCGCCTGAGAATGCCGGACATAGTGTGTACGAGGACACCATCGTGAGGGTTGAGGGCGCGTGGAAATTCGCCCGCAGACTTCTGACCCTAGACTGAACTCAAAAATCTATAGTCCGCCAGCCCTCAATACGTTTTGCCAGGTTACTCGAAGGGTTGTAGCTGGACCTCGCGCAAGGCCGGGATGACCTCTTTGCCCAGAAGCTCCAGGGAGCGCATCACGTCCCTATGCGATACAGTCCCATCACCGCTTATAAGGAGGATATAGCCGGGGTTTAGCTCCTCTATAATTTCCGTAAGCTTTCTGGTGACGGTTTCCGGACTACCCACCACAACGATATTGGTATCCTGGAGCGCCTCGTAGGTCATCTTCTGGGGTCCCCCAGACGCAATTCGACGCGTCCTCAAGCCCTGTGCCGCCCTGGACTGGTATCCGGGCGGGTCGTTGTGCTCTCTTGGACCCTTGAGCCGGTGGTCATCGGTCCACATCAAGTTACGCCCGATCTCCTGGGCTTTCTCGTCAGTATCGGCCACCAGCCCCTTGATCTGGTAGCCGAAGTGCTCCGGCCCAGGCGTGAATCCGGCCTCACGGGCTGTGTCTATGTAAGCCCGCTTCAGCTCTTTTGTGATTTCCATTACGGCGCCAAAATTCAGGTAAGGATAGCCATAACTGGCGGCCCATATAGCGCTCTCCGGGCTGCTGCCTCCGGGGAACCAAATCGGAGGATGGGGCTTCTGCATAGGCAGCACCCAGGGATTCACGGCCCTATAGTGGTAATGTTTTCCCTCGTAGCGGAAGGGGCCGGGAGTCGTCCAACATTTGATGATAATGTCATGGGCTTCCTCAAACCGCTCCCGGTTCTCTGCGGGGTTCAGTCCCGCAACAAGGCTCTCCGTGGCCCCACCGCGCACAAACCCGGAGATTAGCCTTCCTCCTGAATAGCAGTCCAGCATGGCCAACTCCTCGGCCATCCTCACCGGGTCATTGATGGGGAGTATATTCCCCATAATGGCAATCTTGACCCTGCTTGTGATTTTGCTGATAACGGCGGCGTCCAGGTTGGCAGAGGGCTTCATATTCCAATAAGCGGAGTGGTGCTCGTTGGTTAGTATTCCGTCTATACCCACCTCGTCGGCCCAAGCATACTGCTCATGGTACTGGTTATACAGTGTGTGGGCCTTTTGTGGGTCAAAATAGGTATTGGGGACATTAATACGGGCGTCATACTTGGCAAGCTCATCCTCAGTGATGTAGGTATAGGGCTGCTGTGTATGAAAGAAGACTTCTACATGGTCCTTCATGGGTAACTCCTTGTTAGCCTACTCTCACCCCGGCCCTTCGACAGATTCAGGGGTCCACCCACCCACCACCGTGAGAGGGGCAGGGATGAGGACTACTACTTCCGTGTCGGTACGAAGAGAGGCAGGACCACGTTGGGGTCGTCCACCACCGGCATGAACGTGACCTCAACGGGCATGTCAATATAGATGTCCTCCGGGGCTATGTTGAGGATATTGCTGAGGACGCGCAGACCTTCTTGCTCATCCAACTCAATGAGGCAGATATTGTATGGGACCTGCTCCTTCTCGCGGAGGGCCCTGTGGACCGGATGGCGGACTATCATGCGGGAGTAGACCTTGCCCCGGCCACTCATCCGGGTGATGTCGTATTTTAGCTCGTGGCAGTAGGGACACATAGGGGTGGGGGGATGACGGAATTTCTTGCAATCCGAGCACTGCTGGATGCCTAGCTCATGTTTCCGTGAAGCCTCCCAGAATCCACGCTCGTAGTCCGGGAGGTTCTCGACGTCCGGTAGAGGGAGGCCCTCCAGGGGTTTGGTCATCGGCCTGGACTTGGTAGCTTCCTGCTGTTGCTGCTGTGTCATTTTCACTCCTTGCTGTGGACATTCGTCGGACAGTGGCCCATCTGAATCGTCCTACTACTAATGCAATGAGGACCAACGGGTCAGATGACCCTGCTGACCTATCCCCTGCGGATGATGACGGCGGCGCTCAGCTGAGCAGTGGAGCTACACGAAAGCACTCTGTTAATCTGCTTGTTAGGGGGTTGAGACGTGGAAGTGCCCCGAATAAGGCGTACCGCCTCCTGGGGGTGAGTCAGCCCATGAATATAGGCCTCCGAATGATTGCCACCGTGGGTGTTGGTGGGCAGAATGCCGTCGAACCGGATATTGTGGCCCCCCTGCACGAAGTCTTTGGCCTCACCGAAAGGCACAAAGCCGTAGGCCTCCAGACCAAAAAGGCAAAATGGGGTGAAGTGGTCGTAGAACATGAAGGCGTCCATATCTTTGGCGGTGAGCCTGGCCCGCCCCCAAATGTCACGAGCCGTATTGGTAGACTCGGCCACCGTAAGGTCTGGCCGGTATATGATTCCCTCGTTGCTGGGGCCGGAGCCTTGGGCCGCTGCCTCAATAAGGGTGAGCGTATCCGAGTGGTGGAGATGCCGGGCACGGTCGGGCGTGGTCATGACGATAGCCGCGGCGCCGTCGTTCTCCTGGCAGAAGTCCAGGACGTGCAGCGGGTCTGCGACCATGCGAGAGTTCTGGTGGTCGTCTAAGGTGATAGGCTCCTGGCGAAGAGCCCGGGGGTTGCGGCTTGCGTGATGGCGGAGTGTCACTGCCACCCAGCCAAAGTGCTCGCTGGTGGCCCCGTATTTGTGCATATACCTACGAGCGAACATACCAAAGGAATGGGCCGGAGCCAGGTGTCCCCAGGGCGTATGAAAGCCCCTCTGCCCTCCCAGGATACGGTCTGGTCCCCTTGCCTGCCCCAGCCGGACGTTAGAGCGGAGGTTGGCGGCCCGGAAGCAGACCGCATAGTTGCAGTAGCCGGCCGCAATGGCTGCGGCGGCGTGAGCAACGGTAGCGTTGGCAGCCCCGCCGCCATAGGAGGTGGACTCCCAGTGTCTCAAATTTTTGATTCCCAGCGCCTGAACCAGCATGGTCTCGGTGTTATTGTCCATGTCGTAGCGAAAGGTTCCGTCTATGTCGTGAGGGGAGATTCCGGCGTCGTCGCAGGCAGCTTTGATGGCCTCACAGGCCAACTGGAGTTCGCTGCGTCCTGAGTCCCAGGAGAACTCCGTCTCGCCGATGCCGACAATAGCAGCTTTATCCCGGATGTTGTTCGTGTCCGCAGGGATGATATTCTCCGCCATAGGGCCTCCCTATGCCCGGATTGTGGGCCTATCCTAGCTAGGGGGGAGTATAGCACCCGCCTCTGAGGTCGTCAACAACGGCGCTCCCCACGACTAGATACCTTGCCGGAGTCCCTGGTTTTCCCCACCGCCCGCCCGGTGTCAGAGCAACTGCGACGCTTGACTTAGTCAGCCTATAATGATAATATCGTAGTATATAAACGTTCACTTATTTGACTACTGCAGTACGGGATTAAGGTGGCGCACACCCAAAGTGTGGGGAGGTAAGGAATGGAAGAGGGCAATGGGAATGTGGAGACCACTCAAGTCCTGGAAGAGCGAAACCGGTTCAGCGATGCGTCAGATGACTCAGTAGGTAAGCCGGCACTTGCAAAGGGAGGACGGGCAAAGAAAGTGGAGGAGACTCAGCCGGAAGGCCCAGCACCCACGAACGATGACAGTACCACGGACATTGAGTTAGCTCGTCCTGAAAAACCGGATGGCGCAAATAACCGGGTGGTGGGAGGACTAACTGTTATTGAACTGGAGATGGCGTCCAAGATGGAAGACTTAGGACGGCTTGAAGAGATTGTTGTGGGCGGCACAACCAACATAGAGCCCGAGGTCATTGGTGCGATCGTAAGCATAGCCGTCCAGTCAGTGGAAGGGGTCTCTTCTTTGGGCAGCGCTTCCCTTCCGAGGGCCTTCAGGGAGCGCCTTGGAAACGCTGAAAGGAGAGCCAGAGGTGTGGAGGTGGAGGTAGGCAAGAGAGAGGTGGTTCTGGACATCAGCATGAGGGTCATCTACGGGTATAGTGTCCCGAAGACGGTGGTAAAAGTTCGCCAAATAGTTGCAGACCGGCTGTTGAACCTATGTGGCCTGGTTGCCAAGGAGATCAACATCAGAGTTACGAGCATCGAGTTTCCGGAAAGGATGCCCGGCAGGGTCCAGTAAGGGGCTCATTTCGATAAAGAGAACGACGTGGGCTGAGAATATGCCACGAGAAATAAGGGGGAGATGATGACAGAGCAGAGGATTAAAGAGCAAGAGATGATGACCAGGCTTGCCGAGATAGAAAACATTCAGGAAATTGAGGTGGGCGGGGAGACCGACATCAATGATGAGGTCGTCGGCGCTATTGCAGGGGTGGCCGCTAATGAAATTGACGGGGTCGCCTCCCTGGGTACCAAATCAATTCGCAGGACCATCGCCGAGCGTTTGGGAAGCGCAGAACAACGGGCCAGGGGTGTGGGAGTTGAGTCAGGGAGAAGGGAGGTCATACTCGATATTGACCTACGGATTATCTACGGATTCAGCCTCCCTGAGACCGTGGTCAAAGTACGCCAGAATGTTGCACGACACGTACTGGATTTGTGCGGCCTGGTCGCCAAAGAGATCAATATCAACGTTGTAGGCATTGAGTTCCCTGACAGGGTGCCAAGTAGGGTTGACTAGGTGCTGCTCAGTGTCCTACTCAACGACCCTTTCCAACACACAGGCCAACACGCAGGACCTCCCGGTGATGGCCGGGCCAATAAGCACAGAGGCATAAAGCGCCGAGAACCAATCTTAGACATGGGGCACGCTGAGCGTGCCCCAGAGAGTTTATAGGGGGCTATGAACCGCTGGAATCAGATTGTTGTCTCACTGGTAGCCGTGTTCTTACTGGTGGCGGCGATAGTCATACTATTGGTGACCGTGGAAGCTATTGGCCCCGATTTCCTGCCCGGTGGGTCTACCGGAGATGCGTGGTTTTATGAACAGCTCCGGGGGGTTCGCGGCTTCAGTGGGGGTGATCAGGCTGTCACTATAGTCGTGACTGTATTAGTCGCCTTCGTCATGCTTGCGGTCATCTTACTTGAGTTCATGCCCAACAGAAGACGCGAGACTCTGGGGATAAGCATAACCCAAGAAGGCATGTTGACTGTGGACGCGAATAGCGTACAACTTCTGACAGAGCGGACCGGAATTATAAACCGGAACGTAAGCTCCATACGCTGTCGCTTGGCAGTGAAGAGAGGGCCGTCAGGGGGTGGACCGGCCAGCATCGTAATCCTGTGCTATCCCCGGGTGATTCTAGGAAGCAATCTGCCGGAAGTAAGAGATGATTTGCAAACAAGGATTAAACAAGTAGTAGAGCAGCTAACCGGTCTAATAGTCCTTCAGGTGCACGTGGTCAGGGTTAGGTACGACCGAGGCGATGACACACATCTAATACGCTCTTCGGGTGGATGATGAACGATCCAAAGACCAGGGGAATAGTTATCAGCCTGGCAATAGGTATCGTTTTGGTCTGGCTTGGAGTGTGGCAAGCCGTGGTTGTAGGCGCATTTGCCCTTATCGGCTGGCTTATTGGCAAATATGCCGGCCGCGAGATCCCCATCCTGGACATCGTCCTTCAACGGTTCTTCTCTCGTAGGATTGGGGGGCCCAGAGAATGACGACCCGCATCACTACTTTCCCCTGCCACGCCCACCCTCAAGCGTCGCTATTGACAGGGTGAATCCACTGCCATAAACTTTCCTCGTAGAACCCAAGCCACTTACCATTCTGACCGCTGCTCGGTTTTACCCCGCGCTCCCAGCTAAATGCCGCCTATGAGTGAGAAAAAGCACATTCCGGTTGTCCCATCACGTCTCAAGCTCCTCAACGAGGAGGGTACGGA
The DNA here is from genome assembly GCA_965219825.1 of Dehalococcoidia bacterium. Classification (GTDB taxonomy): domain Bacteria; phylum Chloroflexota; class Dehalococcoidia; order Lucifugimonadales; family JAGWBF01; genus JAGWBG01. The sequence continues at coordinate 1,937,440 of OZ244792.1, forward strand.
GGGCGTGTTACTGGGGGTACGATGCCGCCGTTGTGGAGAGCATTTCTTCGGCAGTGTGGTCTTCTGCCAGAACTGCACGTCCGGCGACCTGGGACCCGTGGAGTTGAGCAATCGCGGGACTCTCTACAGCTATACCATCGTCAGAAGGCCCCCCGATGGCTGGAAGGGAAACATTCCCTACGTCTTGGGGCAGGTGGAGCTTCCCGAAGGCCCCCACGTCCTATCTGAAGTTGTAGGCTGCCCATTCGAGCGTCTAAAAGTGGGAATGGCGTTGGAGTTGGCCCTTGTAGTCGGGGATGAAGACTCGGAGGGCAATGAGATAGTAGTCTATAAGTGGAGGCAGGCGAAAACGTAGGGGCGCATAGCCGTGCTCCAGTACCGGAGCACAAAAGGAGGGGGAATGGTCGTGAAGCCACAGAGGGAAGTCGTTGTCCTTGGGGTGGGACTGCACCCTTTTGGCAGATTCCCTGAAAAGAACCTTCCCCAGTTAGCACAGCAGGCCGTCGTGGAGGCCCTTAAAGACGCCTCTGTTGGCTGGAACACCGTTCAGATAGCCTATTTCGGACACGTTTACTACCAGGGGATGTCCCTGGGCGAGGCTACCCTGCGAGAATTAGGGCTTACGGGCATACCAATCATTAACGTAGAAAACGCCTGCTCAAGCGGCTCCACTGCCTTCTGGCAAGCCTACTGGGGCATCGCCACCGGTCTATATGACATAGCATTGGCTTTCGGAGCCGAGAAGGTGCCAAAAGGACCCGTCACCGTGACGGCTGAGGACAGCCCTGAAAGGCTAATCGGAGCCGACCACATGATGGCGGGCTATGCTCTGAGGGCTCGCCGCTACATGGAAGAACACAACGCCCCCGTAGAGGCCATCGCTCAGGTATCAGTGAAAGCCCACGACAACGCGGCCCTCAACCCTTATGCCCAGTACAACAAGACCTTCACCCTCGCCGAAATACTGGAGTCCCGCCCAATCTCAGACCCTCTCACTCTCTACCAGTGCTGCCCCACCAGTGAGGGAGGCTCGGCGGCAGTGCTGTGTGCCAGTGATGTCAAAAAGAGCTTAGCCCCGGACAATGACCGCCATGTCACCATCGCAGCCGCAGCGTTGGCTACGGGAACCTACAGCGTCCGGGGCGCCGACCATCCGGCCTTGAACCCCTATCGTATGGAGGCCCCGGAGCAGGCCTATGAGATGTCGGGGATCGGCCCCAAGGACGTAGATATTGTGCAGGTCCATGATGCCGCCACCATCGGGGAAATACAACAGTTGGAGGCCCTCGGTATAGTGCCCAGGGGCGAAGGCTGGGTCGCCAGCCAGACGGGACGTACCCAAATCAACGGCGACATCCCCACCAACACCGACGGGGGCCTCCTGGCTATGGGCCATCCCTTCGGGGCCTCGGGAATTCGGATGATCCACGAGATTGTCACCCAGCTACGGGGTGAGGCCGGTTCCCGCCAGGTGAAAGACCCGAAGGTGGGCCTTGCCCACTGCTCCGGCGCCGGTGACGTCACCACTATTCACATCCTGAAGAGGTGAGGAGATGTCGGCGTGATAAGCACTTATACCGCCAAATATACAAAGATCCGCTCCGGCTACATGGGACAGTTGGTAGAGTGGCCAGAGGTAATAACGGAGGGGAAAACACTAGAAGAATGCAGGGAACTACTTCAAGATGCTGTGCGTGAAATGGTAATAACATATCGGCAGCAAAATAAAGAGGTTCCTGTAGGAGGGGCACTGCTAGAGCAAATACCTGTTGAGGTATAGGATGTCAGTAAGACGCCGTGACCTTATCAGGTATTTTGAGGAAAACAGTTTTTATCTATTGCGTGAGGGTAGAAGGCATTCTATCTACACCAACAATAGGCATCGAACCATTGACAGGATAACAGCTAACGAACTGTGCAAACAAGCCGGATTGAGGCCGAAGTTCTGATGCTAAGAGAAGGGGGTGCTTGCCGTGACATTTCGACTTCCGACGCCGGATGACCTTCGCAGGTTAGCCGCAGCCAACCATTTTGAACTGAACGATGATGAGATAGCGGGCTTTCAAACCTTGATTCCCGGTCTTTTCGCATCTTACGAAGCCCTGGAAAGCACTCCGTTGCCCCAGGAGCCTCTCAAGTACTCCGACCGTGACCCAGGGCAACGGCCCTCACGACAAGAGGACCCGTTCAACGCCATCTTGCGCCGGTGCAGGCTGCAAGGTCGGGCTTCCGGGAAACTGGCTGGCAAGAGGTTTGGGCTGAAGAACAACATCTGCATAGCCGGAATGCCCATGACCTGCGGCTCGCTGCTACTGGACGGGTACATTCCGGACACTGACGCCACTATCGTGACATGGTTGCTGGACGCCGGCGCCGAGATTGTCGCAACCCTCAACCTGGACAATTTCGCCTTCTCTGGCGCAGGGGATACCAGCGCCTACGGTCCGGTGCTGAATCCCCACAACCCTGAGCATCTGGCCGGAGGGTCCTCCGGCGGATCGGGCGCAGCGCTGTACTACGACGATATAGATATTACCATCGGAGGCGATCAGGGCGGCTCCATCCGGATTCCCGCCTCTTACTGTGGAGTCGTGGGACTGAAACCCACCCACGGCCTGGTCCCATACACGGGTATTGTGGGCATAGATAACACCTTTGACCACGCAGGCCCCATGTCCCGCACCGTGGCTGATGCCGCCCTGACTCTTGAGGTCATCGCTGGCAAAGACCCCCTCGACCCACGACAGGGCGAAGTGCGTGTGCAGCCCTACACCGAGGCTCTGGGGCTTGACGTGAATGGTCTGCGTATTGGAGTGCTGACCGAAGGATTCGGTTGGCCTGAATCCGAGCCGGACGTAGACGCATCGGTACGCAAGTCTCTGGCCGTGTTCAACGAGCTGGGGGCACAGACTACTGAAATATCCGTACCCGACCACAGGACAGCCGGAGGAATCGTATGGGCACTCATCTCTGAGGGGGCTACCGCATTGCTGCACAGCAATGGTGCGGGGTATGGATGGGAGGGTTTTTACAACCAAAGCCTTATGAAGACCCTGGGGATGGCTCGCCGGGCACAGGCAAACGATTTCCCGCCAACGGTGAAGATGATTCTTCTTATGGGTACTTACATGAGCGAGCACTATCACAGCCGCACTTATGCCAAGGCCCAGAACATGCGCAGGGTCCTGCGAGCCGGCTATGACCGGGCGTTGGAGCAGTACGACGTGCTGGCGTTGCCTACAACACCCATGAAGGCCAATAGGTATGTGCCGGACCAAGACGTGGCAGGAATGCTCTCGGAAGGTTGGAAGATGGTCAACAACACCGCCCCCTTTGACATGACGGGGCACCCGGCCCTGAGCATCCCGTGTGGCAAGTCCGACGGGCTGCCGGTGGGGCTGATGCTCGTGGGCAAGCACTTCGACGATGCTACGCTCTTCAGGGCAGCCCACGCCTTCGAGCAGCACGCTAACTGGGAGACCCTATGACGCCTTGATCCGACATTGAGCTACGCCACGCGCCACCCCACGCCACAGATGAAGCGGCGCGTCCAAGCTCATAACAAGGCCATAAATGCTGTCATCAGCTATGGCTAACCAGGCCCTCATCTACCATAGCTTTGATTGCCCCGTCGAAAGCCTCCAGGCTTTTGTCAATATCCGCCTCCGTATGGACACCGGAAAGGACCCCACTGGTCCGAGACATCAGGTCTACTCCTCGTACCTGAAGCGCCTGGCGAAACGCGTTCTGGATTCCCAATGGTTGGTCCTTCAAGGTACTGGCGTCAAGACCTTCGATTGACCTGGCCCCAAAGTAAACGTGGAACGTGGAGGACTCACCGTATACACACGCCGCCACCTCGTACCTATCTACAAGCTCTCTGAGGCCCACTCGCAGCCGCTCGGCCATTCTGTCGGCAGTTTCTTGCATTTCGCCCGTGGCAACTATCTTCAGAGCGGCGTTCCCCGTGGCGGCGGCGTACGAGTTGGCGTTGAAAGTACCCCCGTGGGAGACCCTCTGAAAGCGGTCATGGTGGGAATCACCGGTCTGGGATATGACCTTCATTATCTCATCACTTCCAGCTACTGCACCGCCGGGCAACCCGCCCGTCAGTATTTTGGCCATGGTGCAGAGGTCCGGGTCAAGCCCAATCTTCTGCTGAAGGCCACCGGGACTCCAGCGAAAGCCCGTGATTACCTCGTCCAGAATCATCACCACGTTGTACTGCCGGGTCAGCTTCCTGACACCTTCCAGGAAGCCCGGATTGAGGGGAACAGTCCCATAGGACGCCCCTGATCCCTCCGTGATGACACCCGCGATGTCGTTGTCGCCAGCCAGGGTGCGCTCCAAGGCATCCAGGTCGGTCGGCAGGACAATGACCGATTCCAGGGTGCCCCTGGGTATACCTGTTGAGGCGGGCACGTCGAATGGCGGCAACGACCCGGGCATTGCGTAATCATGCCAGCCGTGATAGTGGGACTCCCATCGAATTATTTTCTCCTTGCCGGTGTATGCCCTAGCGACGCGCATGGACAGCATGGTAGCTTCCGCGCCCGAACCTACAAAGCGAACTTTGTCGGCACAGGGGACAAGGTTGCATACCCTCTCTCCCCACTCCAACTCTGCCTCATGGGGGTGGCTGAACTGGGAGCTTCCGGGAGCGGCCTTGACCAGTGCCTCCACAACCGCCGGATGGGAGTGTCCCAGCAGTAGTGACGCCGACCCCAGGCCAAAGTCTATGTATTCGTTCCCATCCACGTCCCACAATCGTGTGCCCTGGCCTCTGGCGATGCAGATGGGGAAAGGCTCGGCAACACGCATGTCGTGGCCTCCACCTCCTCCTGGGAACACATCCTTAAACCTGGGATATAGCTCGGCTGACCTGGGATTCTTTCTGATGTATACCTCTCTTATCGTCTCGGCCACGGCTATCCTCCTTTCTATATCAAAGAGACCCGCAATGCTTTCCTGACTGTCACCCGACAATATAACTCTACATCAAACCGGCTGAGAACGCCACAGTAGACCACCTATCTACTGTGCGAGAGTCCTGGGAGCGCAGTGTCACCCCCGAAGGAGGCCCGGCAGCCGCTTCAGGTGTGCCAGGTCCAACGCCGAGGCGAAAATGTCAACGTATGGACGGGCCGCCTGTAGTCCCAGGGTCAGGGGTTCGTAGTCCGGAGTACCCAAGAGGGGGTTCAACCAGACCAGTCTCCTCACCTGCCTCTTGAGCAGGGCTAGCTCGCGGGCCAGGTTCTCAGCGTTGCCTGTCTCCCAGCCGTCACTCAGGATGATGACCGAGGTATTACGGTCAAGGATGCCGGCATACTCGCGGTTCAGGTCGCCCAAACATTCCCCGATGCGTGTGCCGCCTGACCAATGGTACACCAGATCGCTGATGCGGCTGGCAGCCTCGTGGAAGGATGGCGCCCTGAGATGTCCGGTCACTCTGGTTAGCGACGTGCTGAAGACGAAAGTCTCAACACGCCTCGCTCGTTGTCCGAGAGCGTAGACCAGCTGTAGCAGCAGGCCGGCGTAGCGGTCCATCGAGCCACTGACGTCAAGCATCACCAACAGTCGAGGGACTCGTCGTACCAGACGGCGCCGAGGTAGTGTGATGACTTCCCCGCCGTTGGATAGGTTGACACGTAGGGCGCCGCGTATGTCCGGGACTCCTTTCCTCTTGTGACGGCGGAGCCGGCGGCCTGGGCGAGAAGGCAGGGCACGGGCCAGACGGGCGGCGATCCGGGAGACTTCCTCCAAGTCATCCCCCTTGAGCATTGTTAGGTCTCGCCGGGCCACCACCTCCACAGAGCTAGCTCCGGTACGGAAGATTTGCACCGCCTGGGGTTGCGCCTCATCTGTTTCCCCTGTCTCTCCTTCGCCGGAAGCCATGCCAACTCGCCGGTTAAATCGCCGTGTTCCCCTTATCTGACCGGTGTTGGGGAGGCCGGGTGACGTGCCCAGGGGCCTACGGAGTGTCCAGAACCGGTGAAAGCATTCGTCAAAGACCGGGACCTCGTGCACCCGAGAGACCAGTATGGCCCTGAAGGCCCAGTAGACCTGTTCTCTGTCCATCATATCCAGCAGACCAAGGGATTGAAGGGCGTCGGCGGTCTCTGAAGGGCCTACCAGCAAGCCATTTTCGCGCAGGGAGCGACAGAAATAGATAATGTGGGAGACTAGGTCGTACTGAGCCTGCAAGGCTGTTTTTGATTCCAATCAGATGAATCCAATCAGGACAAGGCTTTTTCGAGCAGCTCATCCAGAACACCGCTCCGGAACCGTTGCAAGTCCTCGGCGTCTTTCACGAAGCACCCGAGGGTCTGATCCACCGTCTTACGGTCAAGGTGGTTGTGATGAAGCATCACCATCGCTGTCGCCCAGTCCAGTGTCTCCGAGACGCCGGGCACTTTTTCCAGGCCAATCTCCCTGGCCCCATGAAGGAAGCGGCAAATCTGGCGGGCCAGTGTCTCTGAGATGTCAGGGACCTTGGCACGTACTATAGCCAACTCCTTCTCAAAAGAGGGGTAGTCAATCCACAGGTACAGACACCGGCGGCGCAGGGCATCGGAGAGGTCGCGGGTACGGTTGGACGTCAGGACCACTGCGGGGACGTGCGCGGCCTTGATGGTGCCAATTTCGGGAATGGTCACCTGAAACTCGGAGAGGACTTCCAGAAGAAATGCCTCAAACTCTTCGTCCGCCCGGTCTACCTCATCAATGAGCAGGACAGGGGCTAGGTCCCTCTGAGTGAGGGCGGCCAGGAGGGGGCGTTGCAGGAGAAACGCTTCGCTGAATATCTCCTGTTCCTTATCCTCAACGCTGCGAGAAACGTTCTCGTCCAGCTTGATTCGGAGGAGCTGCTTGGGGTAGTTCCACTCGTAGAGGGCGGTGGTCACGTCCAGCCCCTCGTAGCACTGGAGACGAATCAAGTTGGTGCCGAGGATTCGGGCAAGGACGTTTGCCACCTCCGTCTTGCCCACGCCGGCCCGCCCCTCGATGAGGAGTGGGCGGCCCAGGGTAAGTGCCATATACACCGAGGTGGCAATGGCCGGATCGGCTATGTAATGTTCGATCTCCAGCCGTGCCAGAATACCCTGGATGGAACCGTTCGGACTGTCGCCCTCAAGGGTGAAGCTGGTTGCCATCTATCCTCTCGCCGCCTGGATGGCACGCCAGACCCTTTCGGGCTTAACGGGCATGTCTATGTGCTTTATCCCGAATGGGGCCAGGGCATCCACCACGGCATTGACGATTGTGGGAGAGGCGGCGATAGTGCCCGTCTCTCCGGCGCCTTTAATCCCCAAGGGGTTCACCAAAGTGGGGGTCACGGTGCGGTCCACCTCGAAGGAGGGGAGAACCTCGGCGGAAGGAACGGCGTAGTCCATCATTGAGCCGGTGAGGAGCTGGCCGCTGTCGTCGTAGATGGCCTCTTCCTGGAGGGCCTGGCCGATACCCTGGGCCACTCCACCGTGGACCATGCCGTCTACTATCATCGGGTTAATGACATTCCCCACGTCGTCCACTGCTATATACCGGAGAATTTTCACTTCCCCCGTGTCCGGGTCCACCTCTACCACGGCGGCATGGCTACCAAAGGGCCAGGTAAAATTCCCCGGGTCGAAATAGCTGGTGGCCTCCAAACCGGGTTCCATTCCCTCCGGGAGACTGCCCGCCAGATTGACTGCCAGGGCGATTTCCCCAAAGCTCTTGGCATTGGACGGCGCACCCCGAACGAACAACCTACCGTCTTCGTATACTATATCGGCTTCGGCGGCTTCTAGCAGATGGGCTGCTAACTTCCTGGCTTTGTCTTTGATTTTCTCTACACTCACGTGAATGGCTGTGCCGCCCACGGCTGCGCTCCTGCTGCCGAAGGTCCCGGTGCCGAACTGGACCTGGGAAGTGTCTCCGTGGATTACGTCTATGTCTTCCATAGGTATGCCCAACTCAGAGGAGACCAGCTGGGAGAAGGTCGTCTCATGGCCCTGTCCATGAGCGGAGCTACCCGTATACACTGTCACCTTACCTGTGTGATGCACCCTGACCAAGGCGCTTTCCCAGAGTCCGGCCTGCGCCCCAAGCGCTGTGGCGATAGCCGAGGGAGCAGCCCCGCATATCTCCACGTAAGTGGAGACCCCGATGCCAAGGTAGCGGCCTTCCTGGCGGGCGCGCTGTTGCTCCTGTCGGAAGTCCTCATAGCCCACCATCTCCAGTGCCCTGTCGAAAGCCGCCTCGTAGTTGCCACTGTCATAGCTCACTCCGGTGGCTATGGTGTGGCCGTTCTCGAAGGGTGGGATCAGGTTCTTGCGGCGTACCACGACGGGGTCCATGCCTATCTCCTGGGCGAACACGTCCACCATCCTCTCAAGAATAAAGGTAGCTTCCGGACGGCCGGCGCCACGGTAAGCGTCCACCGGCGTGGTGGTGGTAAAAGTGCCGTAGACTTTGCATGAGATGTTGGATATGTTGTAGGTTCCCACGAGCATGAGGCCAAAGAGGTAAGACGGAATCAGAGGAGCGAACGTGGAGAGATGCGCCCCCATATTGGCGTAGACTGTAGCCCTGATGCCGGTTATGGTTCCGTCCCTGTTCCCCATAATCTCCAGGTCCTGGACGTGGTCCCTGCCGTGGTTGGTGGCGAGGTAATTTTCCTGGCGGGTCTCAATCCACTTGATGGGGCGCTCTACGTGTTTAGCCAGGACAAGCATAATGATTTCCTCGGCGTAGAGACATATCTTGCTACCGAACCCGCCACCCACGTCGGGTGCGATGACCCGCAACCGGTGCTCCGGGTGGCCGGTGACCAGCGCGAGAAGCAGCTTGACGAGGTGAGGTATCTGGGTGGAGGTCCAGAGGGTAAGCTGGTTGGTGCCACTGTTATAGTCGGCCACTACCCCACGGCCTTCCATGGCGTTGGGAATCAGACGCTGTTGGATAATCCTTTGGCTGACCCTCACTTCGGCCTGGCTCGCTGCCGCTTCGACGTCGCCGCCGCCCACCTCCCACTCCCAGGCTATGTTGTTGGGGGCTTCCTGATGAATCAGTGGCGCTCCGCTCCAGGTGGTCTCCTCCGGGTTCACCACGGCGGGCAGTGGCTCGTAGTCCACTTCCACCATTCCCACGGCGTCTGCTGCAATAGCAGGGTCATCCGCCACCACCGCGGCCACGGCCTCGCCCGCGAACCGCACCGCATCAACAGCCATCGGTAGGTGTGTCGGCGTTTTTATATCCGGCAGGAGCCAGCCCACGGGGAGGGAACCCATCTGCTCTTGCAACTCCGTGCCGGTAAACACCGCTACAACTCCGGGGTGATTCCGAGCTCTGGACGTGTCTATGTTCGTAATCCTAGCGTGAGCATGGGGGCTTCTCACAATCGCAACGTGGAGCATACCAAATAATTTGATGTCGTCAACATAGTTGCCCTGGCCGGTGATGAGCTTGGGGTCCTCTCGGCGCTTGACACTTGAACCAAACGTGGAAGTGGTCATCACATCCTCCTGGATATTGGCGCATGGGCAAGGCGTGTCTTACCCATACGCCCCCGTCTGGGGTTTCTTTTTCGCCTGATGGGGATACTCTAACCGAATCGGATGGCTATGACAAGGGGCTACGTCTCCCAGACAAGGGGAAGGGGACTTCTTCTCCCCCCAACGTGGGAGGCTCAGCAAGGGTAAAAGACCCTGGGGTCAAATTGGCCCCTACGTCATCCCTATGGTAATATAGGGAACAATGTCCCACTGTCAAAAGGAGGCAACGACTATGAAGGCGCTAGAGGGAGTGCGTGTGCTGGACCTTACCCGGGCCCTGGCAGGGCCATACTGTACTATGATGCTGGGAGACTACGGGGCCGACGTGGTAAAGATTGAGCTGCCGGAAGTGGGCGACGATACGCGACGCTGGGCGCCTCCCTTCATAGGCGACCAGAGCGCCTATTTCCTCAGCATCAACCGCAACAAGCGCAGCATGACTCTGAACCTGCGGCATGAGCGCGGAAAAGAAATTTTCATGAAGATGGCTAAGGATGCCGACGTAATAGTGGAGAATTTCACCCCAGGCGTTGTGGACCGTCTGGGTATAGATTATGAATCGGTGAAGGCGATAAACCCCCGGGTAGTGTACTGCTCAATCTCCGGGTTTGGGCAGACAGGCCCTTACAAGAATAAGTCCGCCTATGACCAGACCATGCAGGGACTCGGCGGCATTATGAGCCTCACGGGGGAGCCGGGCCGTCCGCCCGCCAAGATGGGAATAGCCCTGACGGACATAGGCTCCGGGATGATGGGTGCCTTCGCCATTATGACCACCCTGTTCCACTGCAAGAACCAAAACACGGATGAGGGCCAATACATAGACATCTCCATGCTGGACCTACAGGTAGCCTGGCTCACCTACATGGGCGGCTCTTACTTTGCCACCGGAAAGAACCCCGAGAAGGTAGGTGCCGCACACCCTACCCAGGTGCCTTACCAGGCGTTCATGTGTCAGGACGGTAAGTACATCAATATAGCCGTAGGCTCGGAGCGTCTTTGGGAGAGGTTCTGCAAGGCCATAAACCGGGAGGACCTCTTCGACCATCCCGACTATGCCCAAAACATCAACCGGGTGGAGAACCGGTCAAAGCTGGTGCCGCTTCTCCAGGAGGAGCTTCTAAAGAAGCCGGTGCCCGACTGGGTACAGCAGCTGGAGGAGGGCGGTGTGCCCTGTGGCCCCATAAACGAACTGAGCGATGTTTTCGCCGATTCTCAGGTGATCTTCCGAAATATGCTTATGGAAATACCCCATCCAACCCTGGGTAAAATAAAGCAGGCCGGAATCCCAATCAAGTTCTCTAAAACCGAGGGTTCCATAGACCGCCATCCCCCTCTGCTGGGAGAGCACACCGGTGAGGTCCTACTTCAGTACGGCTACTCAGAGGATGCCGTGGCCAGTCTGAAGGAGGAGAAAGTCATTTAGATACCCCTTTGGGCTTGAACCGTTAAACCCGGATTTGGCATCGTGGCGCTTCTAGGCAGAATTGTAAATTCCCCTCCCGGATTCTCTTGCCTATGGCCCGGATGAAGATTATCATTGACAGAGTCCAGGGCGTGAGCATGGCGCGAGGAGGTAATTGGGAATATGGACCTGGGGCTTAGGGAACGGGTAGCTATTGTAGGCGGGTCCAGCAAGGGCATGGGCAGAGCCACCGCGCTGGCGCTGGCCAGAGAAGGGGCCAGCGTAACTATCTGTGCCCGCACCGAGGCGGACCTGCGCAAGACGGAAATAGAAATAGCACGGGCCAGCACCCAGCATCACGTCCTAGCCATACCTGCCGACCTCTCACACGTCGAGGATATAAGGCGCGTTGTCCGCAGTACTTTCAACCGTTTCGGTAGGATAGACGTTCTGGTCAATAACATAGGCCAGCCGCCGATGCGACGCCCCTCAGAGCTAAACGATAGGGAATGGGATGAGGCGCTGGAGCTGAATTTCTTTAGCGTTGTGCGGATGAGCCGGGAAGTGATACCTTACATGCTTCAGCAGCAGTGGGGGAGAATCGTAAACCGGCTTTCCATTCCCATAGGGCACTCCCTTAGGAGTCAGGTGGTCTCCATCTCAAGCCCTATGGCAGTTGTTGGGTACGCCAAGATGCTGGCTGCAGAGGTGGCCCCCTCCAATATAACGGTGAACAATGTCCTCTCAGGCCCTGTTGACACAGAGCGCTTGGCCTCACTCTATGAGGCAGGCGCCCAGGCACATGGACACCCGACAGGGGGAACTATAAAGGGAATTATCAAGGACATCCCTATGGGTCGGTTGGGTAAGCCCGAGGAGATAGGGGACCTCATTGTATTTCTAGCATCGGAACGAGCGAGCTACATTACCGGAGCAAGCATCCCCATAGATGGTGGCAGTGTGCAGGTTGTGCTCTAGGGCTTCAGGGAATCAAGAACGAAGTTGCTCCGAATCCTGAGGATAAGTATATGTTATCAACGCAAATGGTAAGCGAAGCCCGGGAATACATGCTTCAGAACCCCCACCTGGGTCTGAACGGTTGGCTAATCCATGACTACAAGCACTCCAACCCCATCTTCTGGCAAGTAGTGGGTGAAGACATCGGTAACGTAACCCGTCCATGCTACCTTTTCATATCCCTTAGCGATGAGCCAAAGCTCCTGACTCACCACGTGGACGCGGGCAAGTTCCGAGAGACCGGAGTGGAGTTGATAATATATCGCAGCCGCCAAATGATGCTGGAGAATCTGGAAAGCCTCCTCCCTTCCGGTGGCTACGTGGCCATGGAATACTCGCCCTTGGGCACGATACCACGTGCCTCCAAAGTGGATGCCGGTACAGTCGAGTTGGTCCGCAGCTTGGGCGTGGAGGTAATCTCCTCGGCGGACCTGCTTCAGTATGCCACCCAGCGATGGAGTCAGGCCCAGCTATCCTCCCACCTGCGCTCGGCGGACAAGCTGGGTCGCATAGTCCTTGAGGCCTTCGACCACATAGGTCGAACCCTGGCCCAGAGTCCGACGGAATACCAGGTCGCCGAGTTCATACGCCGTCGGTTCCGGGAGGAGGGGTTGACCTCTCCTGACGGACCTATAGTGGCCGTCAACAGTCACGCCGGAGACCCCCACTACGAGCCGTCGTCAGAGGGCGGTAGTATTATTCAGGAGGGTGACTGGGTGCTCATAGACCTGTGGGCTAAGGAGACCCAGAAGGATAGCGTCTACGCTGACATAACCTGGGTGGCCTACGTGGGGGATGAGGTTCCGGAGAAGCACCAAGAGGTGTTCCAAGTGGTTGCCACCGCCAGGGATGCGGCGCTGAAATACCTGGAGGGAACAGCCCGCCAAGGCATTACACTACAGGGCCACCAGGTAGACAAACTCGCCAGAGATTACATAGCTCGCCGTGGCTACGGTGACTACTTCACTCACAGGCTGGGCCACAGCATCAGCAGTGAAGTACATGGCGATGCCGTAAACCTGGATGGATTCGAGACCGAGGACACCCGGAGCGTCCTCCCGGGGATATGCTTCAGCATCGAACCGGGGATATACCTGCCTGAGTTCGGCGTCCGCTCTGAGATAGACGTATACATGTCTGAGGAGGGGCCTTCTGCGACCACGCCGGTACAGCAGGAGGTGGTGTTGATAAGGCCGACATAGTTACTGTCAGGCAGAGGGAGCTAGCTTGGAGACTAATTCTTGTCTACGGCTCCAATTCAGCACTGTAGATACCTTTTCGAGAAGGGCCACATCGGATAGTCTCCAGCTAATGTCTATATCGTTTAGCAGGCTTACTTTACGGTCCACACTAAGGTTGCCGTTGCAATCATACCACATGCGGAACACCGAGTTAACCTGCGTCCTGCTGCGCGAGGCTTGCCTGGGGCTTAACGTTTCTATATAGGTAGGTCCTCGGTGGAGCATGAACTGAACCGTATACCTTTGTCCAGTTTGTCCAGTGAGTTTAACTGACGAATCGTAGTCTAGCCCATTCTCCTGTAGGAACTGGCCCACTTCCTCTACGAAAATCGCCGGTTCATACACACGAGATGTATATATAAGGTCCGAAACGCCTCTAGCCGCCACGATTACGTCAAACAAAATATCACCAAGCTCGGCAAACGGCCCGATTTTCGTCAGTTGCCCGAGGACTATATCAACACCAGTCCTGCTGGCTATTACCTCAACCATCTCTCGTCGCTGTGATCTAACTGCTATATCAAAGCCCTGGGAATGAAGATGCCGCAACGTTTCCCCTGAGTCTGTCACTTTAATAGTTTCTGGAGGAAGCTCTTGCACGAGAACCTCAATTAAATCGTTATTTGGATAGAGATAAGGCGTGATGATGCGTAGAACATTCCCCACCGATTCGCAGGTGAACCGATTAGAGAGAGTTTCGGGATATTGCTTCGCTATCTCTTCGCAACTAAGCTGCATCTTGGTCCCTACCTTATCGTCATTGCCTTTCCCCAAACGCAGACTGGAAAACTGGGACATCTCGGATGCGACCTGGGAAATCTATATTACACTCTCTGCAGAACTCACGAAAGGCTGCATTGACATCCGCTGGGATTCTCTCGTTGGGAGTATAGGCGAATCCACTGCGACAGAGGTCAGTCCATCGCTGCTTATGGGTTTCGCCCCTCCATTCATTATGATCGGTATGCTTGTTACGGTGACTGCCGTTTACATCGAGACTAAAGACTCGGAAGTTACCATTCAATATCAGAGAAAAGGACGCCTTACCCTCAATAACCAAGCTTGTATTACCATAAACAACTAAATTCAACCTCGATCCATTTTCAGCTTCCTTCTCAAATTTTGCCCACGCTTGATTATGTGCTGGGTCGTACTCCCAGTTAATATCACCAGTAATTTGCTTCTCTGTAGCAATAATCCGGTCCGCTTCAGCTTCAGTTAGTGGGAGACTAGCCATGCCCATTCTCCACTTTTTTATTTTGGTGACCACAGCAAAAAGGTTACTCACCAGTACTATCAAACAAATCCACATAATATTGGAATCTTTTAGAATATCTCCTGCATGTAGCCACCAATCTCGTTGAGGTGGAAGTCGTCCACTACCACCTCCGGCGCCCAGGTAACCTGGTCCGAGGCCCAACGAACCGTACCGTTCCGATGCACACCGATTCCCAGGATGTTATTGAGCACTTTGTGTATGTTCTCGTTCATGCGGAGGGTGTTGGGTCTGATGGGTGCCCCAATCCGGCCATCCTTGATGATGTATGAGTCTCCCACCACCGTGCCACTGAAGTCTCCGGCGCCGATGCCGTTGACGGGATAGGTGTACCAGATGCGGCCTATGTAGAGGCCGTCTCCCACCATCCGCAGTAGCTCCTCATGTGTGTACTTCTCCGTCCCCTCGACTATCAGGTTGGTGGGGGTAATGGAAGGTGGAGAGTCGAAGTTTCTTCCTCCCCCCCGCCCCGTGCGGAAGCCATTACGGGGAGCAATGGCTTGAGCTATCTCCCGAGGGTCCACTCCCAGCTTATCGCGTCCCTTGGGGTCGTTGACTATACGCTGGTACTCGTAGTAGTTGGACAGCAGCCCCACCAGGACGCCGTCCTTTATCAGATCAGTCCTCTCCGTGGGTAACCCCTCGTCGGTGATGGCCTTGCTGGCGGCGAGGCCAGGTACGGAGGCGTCGTCGTATATATACAACCCATCTGATGCTACCTTCTGTCCGAACTTGCCCAGGAAGGTGGAAGCCCCGGCATAGAACAGGTCTAGCTGGAGGCTGGCCATGAGTATCCACTCCAGGATTTCTGTCAGCGTCTGCGGCCCCAGGATGACCCGGTAGGCGCCTTCCTGCACTCTCTGGCCCTTTATAGAGCGGATAGCATTGCGGGCGGCCTCCGCGCCCGACTCACCGGTAAACCCGGACAGATGGCTACTCACCGACCAACCACTGCCTTTGGCTTGCTGGTCCTCCAGCATGGCGGTTGTGAAGGCCATGACCAGAGTGGACTCGTCGGTCTGCACCTTTGGCATGTGATAGGAGCCAACGGCCATGCGTTCTTGGAGCATGACCACGTCACCGCCGAGTATCAGACCCAGGTCCCTTACGCCTTGGGGGGAGCCTGCCAAGTTCAGCAGGTCTTCTGAGGTGCTGAAAGTCTCCAGCGCCCTCTCCACAGTCTGCCACCCTGCCTGGACCATCCGGTTATTGCTTACGCGCATGACAGTCGGGTCGTGGTAGCGGCTGAGGGTTGGCCGCGCCCCCGTGGGCTTGGGGAGTGATACATACTCCGTATCGAGGACGGCCCCCCGGCGGGCCTTTTCCAACGCCCTCTTCACCCCTTCAATGGACAGGTCGGTAGGCTCGCTGCCAAAGCCGGTTTTCGTACCTTCAGGTGTCTTGAAGGCCACCCGGACACTCAGGCCGTAGGACTCCAGGGACTTGGGTTCCTCGACGGCGTTGCTGGGTATCCGTGAAGTGTAGTTGAGCCGCACTGTCAGGTTGCCGTTGGCCGACGCAAAGACCTCTGCTTCGGCGACGTCGGGCTGGGTCTTGAGGTAGGCCAGGGCCTCCTGGACTGTGCGCTTTAGCTGGCTCAGTGGTGTTAGCGGCATGTTGCTATCTCCTGGATGAGTTCTTTGCCTGAAACCTGAGTCATCGTTCTTCCCTAGCCGGGCCCCGTCAGACGGGCGATGCCTCGCATAGTCGGCCCGCCGTTGCTCATGCGTTTGGCCTGCATGGGCTGGCCTTTGCCACAGTTGGGTATGGGGTACATACGGAAGTCGTTCCCCACCGCGTCTATGCTCATGAAGTAGTCTCTGGAATCGGAAGTTATGCCCCCGTCCCGGTAGAGCCGGCCCAACTGGCCGTTCTTGATTTCGTACACCTTTACCGCCGTGATGCGGAAGTTCTCCCTGGCCTCCGATACCGAGGGAACACGGTGGCCGGAAACGTAGTAGCCGTCCTCCACCTCGCCGATTATCCCCTGAGGGTCCCGGTCTCCGGGGGCGAAGATAGTGTTGGTCATGCGGATGAGGGGGATGAGGCTGGATTCGGTGGCCCTGGATGAGCCGTTGGTCTCCACACCCAGGACCGCCGCCGTCTGCCGGTTGTTCAGGAACTCTTCGAAGTTGCCGTCTCGTATGTGATAGGCCCGCCTGGCGGGGGTGCCGTCATGGTCGTACTTGAAGGAGCCAAAGCCCTCTATGGTGGGGTCTGAGAAGGCGTTGACCAGGGGCGAGGCTATCTGCTGTCCTATCTGGTTATCGGCCATGTCCCTGAAGAACCAACTCCTTCCGGCGTAGGAGGTCTCGTACTTGAGGGCACGGTCCAACTCTGAAGGATGTCCCACAACCTCATGCACCAGTAGGGTATTGAAATGGGGGTCGGTGACTACCACTACAGGTTTGTCCGGAGGGCGAAGGGGTGGTGAGTTGGCTACCTCCACGCCGTCAGTAGCCAGATTTTTACAGAAGGTAACGAAGTCGGGAAGGACAATGGTGCCGTTGTCGTAACCTTCCGTCAGGATTTCCCAGCCTCTTTGGTGTCCGGTGAAGTCGTAAATCTCCAGGGTTCCGTGCTCACTGCTGCATATAGCTATGACAAAGCCCTCCGTCTGGGCGAAGCTCTGGTCTATGTCGGCGCCCTCGGAGCTACAGAATAGCTCCCGCAGCATGAATGTGCTGGACGACGCAGCAGCATAGACCACCTGGTTGCTCACCCCCTGGGCGGCCTTGCAGGCGTCCACCGCCATCTTGACCGAGTCCTCCAGGGGAACTGTGCGTGGGTCGGTGCGGTATGTGGCGGGGACCGTATCCTGGGCGATGCGTACAGGGGCAAGCCGGGCATCGGCAAGGCTCTCTCCTAAAGCCCCGAAGCGACGGCGGGCCCGCCCTTTCATCTGGGCATTGGTCCTAGCCCGCTGATGGGCCTGTCTTATGCCATCCATTATTACTTCATGGATACGGTCTATATCCGTGGCGCCCAGGATTCTGCCATAGTAGCCGGGAGCGGTTACCCCGCCTCCGGCGATTACCCGCACCCCGAAGTCGAATCCATAGTCCTCTGCGCTGGCCTTCTCGTTGCCGTTTTCGGCCACGGCCCCCTTCTCCTCCCTCACCTGGATGCGCACGTCGCAGTAGCGAAGGCCGGGCAGACGCCGGGCATCCTCAGTAACCAGGGAGTTAATCCGGGGTCGTATTCTGTCCAGAAGCTCAACTTCCACTCGTTCTGGCATAAGACTACTCCTACACTGGGTTCTCCCTCGACCGGTGGGAGGGAGTCAGAGGGGAACTTCTCCCCTATTGAAGGGAAGGGGATTCGACACCTAACTTGTAACCGCCCCTTCTGCTGCTGACGACACCAGCCTGGCGTATTTGGCAAGCGCTCCGGTGGTGTAGTTGGAGGTTGGCGGCTGCCAGCTACGGCGGCGGTCCTCCATTTCCTCCTGGGAAACACCTATGTCCAGTCTGCGGTCGGCAATGTCCAGAGTCACAATATCTCCCTCTCGGACCAAGCCTATGGGGCCTCCAACGGACGCTTCAGGGGCCACGTGACCCACCATCAGCCCACGGGTAGCGCCTGAGAATCGCCCGTCGGTGACCAGGGCCACGTCCTCACCCAATCCCTGGCCTACGATGGCGGCGGTCACTGCCAGCATCTCCCTCATGCCCGGCCCACCCTTGGGGCCTTCGTACCTGATGACCACCACGTCCCCTGCCCGTATCTGTTGGGCTTGAATGGCCTGAAAGACGTCCTCCTCACGGTCGAAGACTCTTGCGGGACCCTGATGCTTGATATGTCCCTGGCTGGCCGATACCTTTGTTACTGCGCCTTCGGGAGCCAGGTTGCCCTTCAGAATGACCAGGCCACCTGTCGGGGCTAAGGGGGAGTCTACGTGATGGACCACCCTCCGGTCGTCATCCATCGTATCCAGACTCTCCAGGTTCTCCCTCATGGTCTTGCCGGTAACCGTCAATGTGTCGCCGTGGAGCAGTCCTGCCGCCAGAAGGCGCTTCATCACCAGGGACACCCCACCCACTCTGTCCAGGTCCACCATGACGTACTTCCCCCCCGGGCGCATGTCGGCCAGGTAAGGGGTACGGGTGCTGACCCTGTCGAAGTCGTCTATGGTGAGGGGTACATTGGCCTCGTGTGCGATGGCGAGCAGGTGAAGGACAGCGTTGGTGGAGCCACCCATAGCAGCTACTACGGCGATGGCGTTCTCGAAGGCCTCACGGGTCATTATGTCCCGTGGCCGTATCCCCTGCTCCAAAAGTTGGAGCACCATCTCACCTGCTTGCCGGGACGTAGCGAGCCTCCGGTCATCTATTGCAGGTATGGAAGCTGCACCGGGGAGGGACATCCCCAGGGCTTCGGTGGCTGCGGCCATAGTGTTGGCGGTGAACATTCCCGCACAGGAACCCGCGCCGGGGCAGGCGCACCCTTCCAGGTCCATCAGCTCCTGATCGGGGATGGTCCCCTTGGAGTGAGCGCCCACGGCCTCAAAAACATCCTGAATATTCACGTCCCTCTGTTGAAAATTGCCGGGCATGATGGTGCCACCGTAGATGAAAACTGCGGGAATGTTCAGCCGGGTGATGGCCATGAGGGTCCCCGGCAGGTTCTTGTCGCATCCCGCCAGCGTGACCAGGCCGTCGAAACGCTGGCCGAAGGCCACCAACTCGATGGAGTCGGCGATAACCTCCCGGCTGATGAGGGATGCTTTCATACCCTCGGTTCCCATAGTGATGCCGTCGCTGACGGTGATAGTCCCGAACTCAAAGGGCGTGCCACCCGCTGCCTTCACCCCCTCCCTGACCGGCGCGACCAACCGGCCAAGGTGAACGTTACAAGGGGTCACGTCGCTGGCAAGGTTGGCAATTCCAACGAAGGGCTTGTTCAAATCTTCCCTGCTGAGGCCCATCGCAAGTAGCATGGCCCGGGCCGGAGCACGCTCGGGGCCTTCGGTAATCTCCCAACTCCTGTGCTTCGTCCTTGAACCTCTTGTAGTTACCATCTCGATACTCCCTCAATACGTGGATACGTGCAGGCAGCTATCAACAGATGCTGCCCATTTAGCAGACTCATTATAGGTTCAGTACCTTCCCCATACAACCGCTCACGGCGCCTCTATTCAGCGCCCGGTCTCCGGCATCATCCTGCAAGCATCCTCGATGTTTTTCATCCGGTTCCCGAAATCACTCTCCCCGGCCAAATCCTCCGGGGACCTCTTTTAGCCTGCCCACATATCATCTCCCATTCACCTCCCTGGCACTGCACAAACCATACACTGGGCTTACTAGAAAGGCAACTCCTGCCCCATGCCCCTCTGCCTGGCTTTGGAGTAGACGTGCAGGGCTGCGGCCACGTCCTCAATAGCTACTCCCTGGGACTCGAAGAGGGTCGTGCAGCTGTTATTGGGCCTACCACTCATCCTGCCCGACACCACGTCCTTAAGCTCGTGGGACATACTCCATCGGAAAATGCCTCGCTCGGCGGGCCAGATGAGGTCGCCACATTCAATCTTTGCCTGCTCCATGTCGTCAACTACGATAAGGTCGGCGCACTCCACCACCTCGCCGTCTATCTCCCGGCGCATCCAATGGTTGCCACCTGCGGCATTGATATGCTCGCCCCCTTCCATCCACTCGCCTTTCAGGACAGGCTCCCGTGAGGAGGTTATGGTGATAGCTATGTCCACGCCACGAATACACTCCTCAGCGTTCTCAGACGGCACTACCTCGATATTCAGCCGGTGGCCCATTCCGGTGGCAAAGGCTTCACGCTTCTTCGGGGTACGGCTGTAAGCCCTTACCTGCTTTATACTGCGCACGGCACACACCGCTTCAAGCTGCGTTCTAGCCTGGTAGCCCGTGCCGATTATTCCCACCGTAGAGGCATCCGGGCGGGCCATGTACCTGGTGGCCAGTCCGGATGCGGCCCCGGTGCGAATCTGCCCTAGCGCACTAGCTTCCATAACTGAAAGCAGAACACCCGCCTCAGCATCGTATAGCATCATCAGGAACTTTGAGGAGCCGCCAGGGAACGTGCTGTAGGCCTTGTAGCCGAATCCCGACAGGTCGGGTCCGACGGATGCGGCAGCCATAAAGTGCAGGAACCCTCCGGGCAACCTGATGCGGGACCGGGGCGAATTATCGCCCAGCCCCTCGCCCAAATAAGAGAACGCTCTCTCCAACACGTCTACGCACTCTGCCATCGGCAGAAGCTCTATTACCTCTTCCTCGTTCAGAAACAGGGCCATGTGCTCCTCCTTAACTCCGATGGTCGGGGCTGGGCAATCCCCATGTTCAGGGTTTGTGACGCATCGCTACGGGACAGAGCCGGTGGCTATAAAGGCATCGGGCGTGGTGTGGATGACATTGTACGTGGCATACCCCTCCTTAATCCGTCCTCCCACAAGAGGAGCGGAGATGCCGGCAATGATAAGTCCACTGTGAGTGGGTGAGTGCTCCGGTCGCCCCACTAATCTCTTGAGTTCAGCGGCCGGTCCTCAGGCGACTTGTAGCCGATCAGGCCCGTTTCGGACAGGAAGCCCGACGTAGCTCCCTCCACACGAGATTGTACCCCTTCCACCTCATTGGTCGGGAAAATGTAAAGCATCCGTGCAGGCTCCTGATAGCGGTTCAGGAAGCCGTGTACGATGCCAGCCGGAGCGAGCACCGTGTGACCGGGGCCAACTGTTACCCGCTCATCGCCGAGTATCACGTCCAAGGTCCCCTCCACGATGATCATCGCTTCTTCCGTATTGGTGTGAACATGTCTAGGGACCCGAGAATTGGGCGCGATAGTCAACTCCCCGACTCTCAGGGAATGGCTGCCCCGCTCGTTGTCCACGAGTATGAGAGCCTCCAGCCCGGGAGAATTTCCCTCCCTTTTGGTCAGTTCCTGCTTTTTGATAATTGGCATCTCTCCTCCTTTCATACTTTCACATCTCATAGCGTGCCTTCCGGCGACTTTGAAACCGTCGAATACGCTAGCTCCGCCAGGGCCGTCTCTATCTCTACCAGCACCTCACGGTCATTTTCCCGGGACAGCGCCAGCTCAAGCGACCGAGTGGCTTCCGGGCCTCCGAGTCTTCCCAGTGCCCACGCGGCGTGGCCCCGTACCAAAGGCTCGCCGTCTCTCAGGGCGCTTGAGAGGGCAGGTATAGCCGTAGGGTCGCCCGTATTGCCCAGGGCTACGCAGGCGTTTCTCTGTAGACCCACCCGCTTGGCCCGTTTTATGGGGCTGTTTCGGAACCGCTCTCGGAACTCTTCTTCCGTCATTTCCAGAAGTGCCACCAAGTCAAGGGACGTGAAGCGTCGTGCTTTGAAAGCCTTCTCTACGGAGTAGGCGGCCTTGCGGTTCACAGGGCACACGTCCTGGCAGATGTCGCAACCGAATACCCAGTCGAGCATGAGAGGTCGGAGGCGTCTTGGTATGGGGCCTCGGTTCTCGATGGTGAGATGGGAGATACACCGGGCGTTGTCTATGACATAGGGGGCGACTATGGCCCCTGTGGGGCAGGCATCAATGCAGCTAACGCAGCTGCCACAAGTCTTTTTCAAGGGTGGATCGGGCTCCATCTCCAGGTCGGTAATTACCTGGCCCAGAAAAACCCAGGAGCCGTGGGAACGGGTGAGGATATTGGTATTCTTGCCGAACCAGCCGATGCCCGCCCGTTGGGCCACAGCCCTGTCCAGCATAGGTCCGTCGTCCACGTACCACCTGGCATTGATGGGGCGGTCCAGACGCTGGGAGAGGCCCTCGACCAGGGCCTTCAGCCTCTCTTTTATGACCACGTGGTAGTCGTCACCCCAGCTATATCGGGCCACTTTGCCATCGTTTGGGCCATCCCCCGGACTTCCCTGAAGATGTTCGCGACCCGTAGGCCCTTCATCCTCTTCATCGGGCACGTAGTAGCTCATACCAACGGCTATGATAGACCGGGCGCCGGGCAGGATTTCCTCCGGGTTACATCCTCGATGCACCCTGGACTCAGTGTACCAGGGAAGGCCGTCCATCAGCCCCGCACGCAGCCGCTCCAGGGCTATGGACTCGTGGTCGGCAAAGCTCTCCGCGGATGCTATCCCCACCGGATCGAACCCGAGCTCTCGTGCGTACTCTTTTACCAGGCTTTTCAAGGTGTTCATAAGTATCCATATTATGTCACATTTCAGATGAGTTTTGGGACAAAAATCACTCTGGCGGGGATGTAACGAAAAGTGAATTATCTACTTGTGTACCAAGGGGCAGGTTAGGCTGAGGTGCGCTGCCTGCTCTGTTTGCTTCGGCTTGGCTCGTAGCACCACTTCCGCTAAGTATGACCTTGTCAACTCTTAACGTGTATTACTACATCTTGGAATGCCCCTTGTAGGATTCATCAAACCCGTCAATCCGGCGCCGGGACATAGTTACTGGAAGGGGATTTTTTTGTTATTTGTCGTTCTTGAAGGAGCAATATATTACACTAAAAGGAGAAAATGAACCCAAACGTGGGGCTACGGTTGAGCCGAGCAGGACCACGAAAAAGAGGACCTATGGTTACGAAACCAAATCCACGCCAAGTAGTTAAAGAGATGGGGGTGCCAGGGAAATCTACATCGGGCTTCAGGAGTTCTCAAACAGGGTGAAGGTCTTAGAGGACAGGCGGGCTGAGCTAACGAGGAAATACCCCAACAAATGGATAGCGATGTGCAACGGAGATGTCGTAGTAGTAGCGGACTGCCTTGAGGATGTGCTCAATGAGATGGACAATCAAGCAATCCCCCGGCGGGAGACTGTTATTGAATTTATGGACACCGAACGGCGGAACATGGTGCTCTAACGGTTCTCGCCATTGATTAACGGCAGCTTTGACCAGTTTGGACGGCCCTATGTACAGGGCCGTCTTGCTTTGCCAAGGCTAAAGATAAATAACTACGTTGACTTTTTGGTCGATACTGGCGCGGATTTTACGACTCTACATCCACGCGATGGCATTCCAATAATCGTCTCACTTTCACTGTGAAACATGCTGACCTTAGTATGTAAGGGGACACCGACACCATCCGATTCAACGCATAGCTTTGAGGCAAGTCTTAGCGTTCGGGGGCAAGGGGCCGGGAGTGAGGGTTATCTACTGTAGACCTGAATGCGGTGTCGGCAGCTATCCACCACGTACACGTTGCCTTGGTCATCCAGCCTGACGGAGGTGGGGCTCCAGAACAATTTCTCTACGTTTGCCGACTCGTTGCGCAGAAAATCATCGGGTAGCAGGTCAAGGTCGGGCACCAGGTCGGAACTCTCCCGGGCTTCAAGCTCGTCAGCGTTGTGGCTGAAGTATTCTACGCCCCAACTGGACAGCCCTGATTCGCCTCGAAACTTGTCGAGAAAGCTGCTGTCGGGGCCAAGCACCTGCACCCGCTCGTTCCCCCAATCGGCAACGTAGATGTTCCCATTCTGACCGACGGCGACCCCCGATGGCCGATAGAACTCTCCATCCCCATGGCCGGAGGTCCCGAAACTGGCGAGATGTTTCCCGTTGGGGTCGAACTTCTGTATGCGGTCGTTACGCCAATCGGCCACGTATACGTCCCCGGAATGGTCAACGGCAATGCCCCATGGCAGGTTGAACTCACCATCACCATTGCCATCCCGGCCCCACGAACCCAGCGAGCGTCCGTCCTTTGTATACTTCTGGACACGGTTGTTTACACTATCGACCACCAGGAGGTTGTCGTCCTTATCAAAGGCGATACCGGTGGGACACTCAAACTCGCCGTCTCCCCTGCCTTTCGTACCCCATTTGCCCAGGAACCGGCCACTCTTGTCGAAGACTGAAATCCGATTGAGGAGCTCGTCGGACACGTAAACATTGTCATCCGCGCTAATGGCTATGGACACTGGCCACGCCAACATACCATCCTTTGTACCGCCCATACTGAACTCGCCCAGGTAGTCCCCATCCAACGTACACGTGGTGACCCTTTTGGGGCTTCCCTCGGCCATACCGGACCCGGCCCGGCTCAGTACATACAGTATTCCCTCGCTGCTCAAGGCTGCGTCAACCGGGTTATAGAATCCCCGGCCAAACAGATTAAACATGCCAATGGTGTGGCTGTACCGGTATAAGCTCTGGGTACTCATTCCCCAATTCCCTTATGTCAAGCTAGCTGGTACTCTCGTGCCGATATGACAAGCTGCATTATCTCTTGTACTTTTTGGGCTGAGGAGCGGGCTTCCTCCTCGGTCTTGAACCTTATCTCACCACCGGATGCCGCATGGTCTATCAGTTCCCGTCTGGTAGCGTCGGAGGCTTCAATGGGCCCCATCAAATCGAGGCAGGTATCAACAAGTACCTCCGGCGAGATGTTGTCGCCCTGGCCCCTGATTCTTTCAAATATGGACTTGACTCCGGGCTGCTCCGAGTTAGACATCTGGTTGACTGCGAAGTTGATACGGTCAACCAGACTTCCGGTAACGACCCACTCCGTGCCCGTATGCCAGCCCTCAACACTGGGTGGGTCTAGCAGAATTTGACCCATGTCGCCGGTCGCCGCCGATAGTGGATTATGGTCCATTCTGGGAGACCTATGAGTGCCCGCCAAGCGCGCGGCCCCGACCACGAATTCTGCGGGGCTTTTAACCCGTGCAAAGACGGCATTCTTGAAGAAATCAGAGTTGAACAGCACTCGCAATACGGAGCGAATGTCGTACCGGGAGCTGACAAAAGCATCCATCAGCGTGGCGATTGCCTCCGGGTCTCGTGGAGGGGTGGTCTGCCAGGCGGGTACTTGCAACTCGTCCGCCACAAAGAAGCTGTACAGATGCCGGCAGATGAACCGGGCTGTCGCCGGCTGCTCCACGATTATGTCTATGATGTCCTCTCCGTTGAAACGCCCCACGTGGCCGAGGAAGGTCTTCTCATCGTCGTCGTGGTCTTCAGCAACATACTGGAACTGCCAGTCCAGTCGCCCATAGGGCTGGGTGGAGCACACTTCCGCCCGAACGGTCATGTAGTGTGCGTTGCGTATCGTCCATCCGGTGAAGGCCCGAGAAGCCTGTCTCACGTCATCTTCGGTGTAGTTTCCCACACCCATAGAGAAAAGCTCCAGCAGCTCCCGGCCATAGTTCTCATTCACCGCATTGCCGTGATTATCCTTATTATCCAGCCAGAAAATCATGGCCGGGTCCTTGGACAGTTCCACCAGGAGGGTTCGGAAGTTCCCCAGTCCGTTCCGGCGGAACATATCAACCTGGTTTCCGATAGCCTTGGGTTGATTGAGCTTGGTATATCCGGTGGCAAAGACTCCATGCCAGAATAGAGCTATCTTTTCCTCCAGGGGCCGCCTCGTATTAATCATACGGTATAGCCAGTAGGCCCCTCCGCCCGTATACATCAAGAAGCTGTTGTAGTCCACGTGATAACGCCTGATGAGGTCCTCGTTCTCAAGACCCGGAGGGGCATTCTCCGGATTCAGCAACTCCTCAACGGTTGCCTCGTACCCTTTGGCAACGTAGTTTTCCAGCTCATCTCTAGTCGCTCCAAAGCCCGCACGACGCATCAGATGCGCCATAAGGGCTATATCACTCTGCGACATGCTCTGACCCCCTTCGCCGGTGTTTGGGAATGCGATGGGCTGTGCTTTATGCTACCAGCCGTTCCAGTGAGTCACGTCTTGCACGGGGCGACGTTTTGTCACCTTGAAATCGGCGCCCTTGAAGTAAGCGACTGGCAGCAGAGCGACCTGGAGGACGTGGCCTGGAATTCCCAGAAGCTCAGCGGCCTCGTCCTCACATATAAGGTGGGCGGTTGTCCAGGCGGCCCCCAGGCCACGAGCGCGCAGGGCCAGCATGATGGACCACGCCGCAGGCAGGATTGACCCATATAGCGATGCCAGGTGGAAAGACCGGAACTTCGGCTGATAAAGTACGGCCATCTCTTCCATATCCGTCTCAGTGCACGCTATGATATGCGCCGGCGCTTCGTGTATATGCTCGGCGAGGTAGTCGCTGTTGTTCCTCATGCTCCGGCTCTGCTCTTTGCGAACATCCCCATCACGCCACTGAGCACGACTCCCCTCGGGACCGTAAGACTCTATATTAATGCGGTACCCTTTACGGTATATGTCGCCCAGAGCCAGACGCCTTTCCTGATCTGTGACTACCATAAACTGCCAACCCTGGAAGTTCCCGCCAGTCGGTGCGTGGAGAGCGGTCTCAATGCAGCGCCGGATAACCTGGGGATCCACCGGGCGTGTGAAGTCCAAACGTTTTTTGACAGAGTGCGTGGTGGTGAGCAGATGGTCTACTGTAGCCAGGTCCATCGGCGATTTCTCCGTACATTTTCAGGATGTCGGTACTAGCCCAGGCGGTATACCCTGGCGGCATTCCCACCGGCAATCTTGGCCTTTTCCACCTCAGTGCAGTCCGCCAGCATCTCCTCCAGCATCTCCTGACTCTTGGGGAAAGTGGACTCCACGTGGGGATAGTCCGAGCCCCACATAAGCTGGTCTAGCCTATAAGGTCCCGCATCCTTATGCCAAGGCTATCTTCCAAGAAGCCAAGGAACACGTTCCGGTGGAAATAGTCGCTGGGCAACATGTCCTCATTGAAGCGGTAAGGAGAGGTGACGCCCAGGGCTGTTTGCGTGTAATTGTAGTCTATCCGCTCCAGGAAATGGGGGACCCAGGCCAACTCCATCTCCACCGAACCTACCTGTAGCTTCGGGTGGCGCTCGAACACGCCGGTCAGAATCATCTGGGCGAGGGACATCCTGACCCAGTGGTCCCGGTTACTGTGATAGGCAACCGTTGTGCTATCCGGGCTCTCCAAGCGATTTGTGATGATGTGGAGGCCGAGGGGCATCTCCAAGTCCTCGGCGGCGGCCCAGAGAGGTTCATACTCAGGCAAGTTGTACCCTCTACCCTCGGGAGGGTACACGGTAATCATACCCCCTGCAAGGCCCATCTTGGCGCAGCGCTCCAACTCCTTCACACCATCCTGCACGTCATCTACGTTAATCATGCTGATACCCTTGAGCCGCTTGGGGAAGGGTTTGCAAAACTCTGCGAGCCAGTTATTGTACGCCCGGAAGATGGCCGATAGAAGCTCGCTATCTTCTACCCTGAACCACAGGAGACCGGCTGTGGGATAGACTATACTCACGTCTATCCCGTCAATGTCCATGTCTTTCACGTGCTCCTCGGGTATGTAGCCACCCGGCAGGACGTTTTCAAAGGTATCCTCCCTGGTCAGGGTTTCCGGGTCGTCGAACCTCCTGCCTGCCTGTGCTCCGGGGGCAGTGCCCATGAACCTCTGGTCGCCGCAGACCCACGTATCACTGCCATCTTCTATGCGGACAATGCGTGGGGCGCGGTCCTTGAACCTGGGGTCAATCCTGGTTGTCCACAGGTCCGGTGGCTCGAACACGTGGTTGTCCGAGGATATGACTCTGTAATTAGCCATACATGGCCCTCCCGGGTCCCCTCTTTAGGTAGACCAATTCCAGCCTTTACGAAAGCGATTGTAGTGGTGCTTCTGGGCACTGTCAAGGCCATCTCACGACTTCTGCAGCCATTGCACCACTTCGAGTTACTCACCTCCCGTTTCGTCACCGAATCCCGTCACTGTTGCCGGTTAAGCCAGCGTTTTTTGCTGATTCAAAACTTATTGACAGCCCTGACAACAATGAGATATACTGCCCCGATTGCAAGATGTGTCCCAGTGATTCCGGGCAATCCGAAAGGGTAACCCCAAGCAGGGCCTTTTATTAAGAAGCGAGGAGGGCCCGGAGGATGGCAGAGAGACGAGGATGTTACCTGGGAAGGTCTTACTGGACTGTAGAGGCTAAGTTATCCCCCATAAATCGGGGCTATACAAATAAAACGAAGGCAATTATAATACCCAAAACAAATCGGTTGTGAGGGGTCGCCAAAGTTGGGCGGCCTGTGGGCGGCTACCCGGAGGTTATCCAGTTAAGGAGGTTGAATCGTGGCGTATAACAGGTTTTTTAGCCCCAAGTTTCTGGTACTCCTGCCCCTGCTCGCAGTGCTGATGGTAGGGTTGGCCTGCGGCGGAGATAGTGAACCGGTGGCGACGCCCACACTCCAGCCTACGGCAACGCCCGTAGACGTAGCAGCTATTACCCAGGGCCTGACGGCTGCTATACAGGGGTCTATAGAGGAAGCCTTGAAGAAACAGGAAGGCGAGACGGACGAACCCATCTCCCCTGAGGAACTTCAGCAGTTGGTAGAACGAGCAGTCGAAGCATCGGTGCCTCCGGGGACCAGCCCCCTGGAAATCCAGCAGATGGTACAACAAGCCATTGAAGCATCTTCACAGCCCGGGCTCTCCACGGAGGATGTGGCGAGCTTAATAGCCCAGACAATAGCGGAGTCCTCAGGCGAAGAACTGACTGCCGAGGACGTCCGGAAGATTGTTGAGCAGGCGGTTGCGACGTCAACACCATTGCCCATAGCTGCTGTCACCTTCGAGTGGGAACAGCCCACGTGGGTCAGGAATGGAAAATATGGTGGTGTGCTACCCATGTCGTCTCTGAACTGGCGCATAAATTGGGACCCCCACCAGCAGACCGGCCTGCTTGATTCGGCAGTAAGCTCCGGCTTTTACAGCCAGCTTATGCGGTGGGACTACCAGGACCGGGATAAGCTAATCGGCGACCTGGTCAAAACCTGGGAGTTGACTGCGGATGGCGGATACCTGTTCAAGCTCTACGAAGGGGCGACGTTCCTCGACGGCGAGTCGGTCAATGCCGATGATGTCAAGTTCAGCTTGGATAGGATGGTTGAAGAGGGGCGGCCCAGGCCGAAGACGGGTAAGATTCGCCGTTACTATGATGGCTCAGAGGTCATAGACGATAGGACCATAAAGGTAAACCTGAAGATTCCCAGCTCGCCGGCTTTCCTCCAGTTCCTCGCAGTAGAAAACTTTAAGGTAATCGGCAAACACGTCGGAGACGCCCATCCCGATTTGGATGAGCGGGCGGAGTTTCTCAACAATAACCCCCAGAATATCAACGGGTCCGGCCCCTTCATGTTCAAGGACTTCCAGGAAGGGGTTTTGGTCGAATGGGAAAAGAACCCCGACTACTGGAAGGAAGGGATGCCCTTCCTCGACGGGATCAGGATGTTCCTCATCGAGGACGCTAACAGACTGGTCCCGGCCTACAAGACGGAGCAGGTGCTTATGCCCAACTTCGGCGATACCGGCATGGGCGTGAGGGACCTGACGGCGGCACAAAAGCAATGGGGGAACCAGATCGTTGTGCACTGGCTGGGTGCCCCGGAACTTGACGTCCTTTTCGTGAACTTCGAGAAGCCACCCTTTGATAATCCCGATGTTAGGCAGGCATTCTACGTGGGTATAGACCGCGTGGAGCACATAAACACCCTGTTGGACGGCCGCGGGAAAATGGGTACACCCTTCTTCCCCGATTCCTGGATGACCCCGTCGGACGAGGTAGTGGGGACCTGGCCCGGTTTCCGGTACGTGGATAAGGACAGCGGTGAGCCTGTGTTGGTCCCTTACGACAACGACAACGTGATGAAAGACCCGAGGGATATACAACTGGCCAAAGAACTACTGGCCAAGGCGGGCTATACCGAGGATAACCCACTTAAATTCACCTATAACGCCTTCGCGCTTCCGTATCACAGCAGCGTCGCCCAGCTGATGAGGGAGCAGTTCAAGAGGTTCGGTGTAGAAGCCGAAATCAATCCGCGGGACGTCGCCTCGGGCTTCGCCGACACCAGGGCGGGCAGCTATCAAATGAGCCACGTAACCCGTGCTGGCGACATTCGAGATTCCGACGACCTCCTTCTGGGGAACTACATGCCTGGTGGGGTGTCCTCATGGGAGAATATTGACATTCCTGAGATAAATGAGATATTCAGAACGTCCTCCAGGGAGGCAGACCCCGACATTCGCCAGGAGCAAATCCGTCGGGCAGGGGACCTCCTGCGCCAGAACGGAAAGACCACTCAGATTGGTGTTGCCTGGGTCGATAGGTATGCCCTCCCTGTAAACTCCAAGGTCAAGAACTTCCGTGTGGGTAGGTTGCTAGGAGAAAACTACATACACGAGTCCATCTGGCTGGAAGACCCCATCCAGTTCAATTAGGGGCAAACATATCCCTTCTTTGAAACATTGCCCCAGTTAGCTAAGAGAGCCGGTCTGAAAGTGTCAGAGACTTGGGAGCAGACCGGCTCTCATGGAGTGTTATGAGGGCATACGTAATAAAGCGGCTGTTGCTCTTCATCCCTACACTGCTGCTCGTGTCTATAGTAGCGTTTTCCATTATGCGAATTCTTCCGGGTGACCCCGCGCTGGTGATTCTTGTTGGAAACTCCGGAGAGGGGCACTTCACCCCGGAAGAGCTTGACGCGTTTCGGAAGCGCCTGGGCACCGATAAGCCCATTCACGAGCAGTACGGAAGATGGGTGTGGGGTGCGCTCCACGCAGACTTCGGCGAGTCCTTCTGGCACAACCGTCCCGTTGTCGAAGACCTGAAACTCCGATTCCCCGTTACCTTACAGCTGACTGTCATGGCGGTCATCATGTCCCTGATAGTAGCGGTGCCCATCGGGGTCATCTCTGCCGTGAAACAGGACTCGTGGCTCGACCATGCTTCCAAACTGTTCACCGTCACCGGGGTGGCAATGCCCTCCTTCTGGGTGGGGATACTGGTGGTATTCATGCTATCCGAAGTGTTCAACTGGGTCACTCCTCTGGGATATGCCTTCCTGTGGGAGGAACCGGCGAAGAACATTAAGCAGCTGGTGTTCCCGGCCATGGCTCTGGGCTATTTCAATTTGGCTTTCACCGCCAGGATTACCCGCTCTGCCATGCTGGAAGTCATGCGTGAGGACTACATCAGGACAGCGAGGGCCAAGGGCCTCAAAGAGCTAGTGGTGCTCATGCGACACGCCCTCAAGAATGCCGTTCTGCCGGTGATCACTGTGTCCGGCTTCCAGTTTGCAGCCCTCCTTGGGGGGTCTGTACTTATAGAGAAGGTTTTCCTGGTGCCGGGGGTGGGAAGGTCCCTGTTGGATGCAATCAACCATCGAGACTTCAACGTGATTCAGGCAATAATTATGATGTCGGCAACGGTAATCCTGGTTTTGAACCTGGTGATTGATCTTCTGTATGGATGGATTAACCCGAGGGTGCGCTACAGCTAGGGTGAGGGACCGTGTTTGAGGAAAGAACTATAACGGATGCCTATGCGGAGAACGGTAGAGGGCTGCTACGCAAGCCCTCTACCCTCTTGCGAGGAGTAGCCCGTTTTGCCAGGCGGAAGCCTCTGGGCGGGGCGGGGGGTATAATATTTGTCTGCCTGGTCCTGATTGCCCTCCTGGCCCCGGCTATCTCTCCCCATGACCCGGAAGAAACCTTCGGGCACGAGTGGGTATTCGCATCTCCGGGTAGCTCATTCATGCCTTTGGGCGGCGACAAAATCGGGCGAGACGTTATGAGCAGGCTTTTCCACGGCGCTCGAATCTCTCTTTACGTGGGTGTAATCAGTGTAGCTATAGGGATAACGGCAGGCTCAATGTTTGGTATCGTCAGTGCATATTGGGGTGGTGCATTCGACCTGTTTATGCAGCGTCTGGTGGACGCTTTTATGGCCTTCCCCGCTATCATCCTGGGACTGGGAATCGTGGCGAGTCTTGGGGCCTCTATCACCAACGTAATCATCGCCCTGGTCTTTGTATTGACACCCACCTCGATACGAACGGTACGTTCCCAGGCGCTGGCCGTGAAAGAAATGGACTACATACTGGCGGCGAGGGCTGTGGGAGCTACGCCGTGGAGGATCATCCTCCGCCACATGGTTCCCAACTGTATGGCCCTTTTTATCATCCTGGCCACTCTGAACCTGGGCTTTGCCATTATAGTGGAGGCATCCCTTAGCTTCCTTGGTGCGGGTGTCCCCCCAAACGTTGCCACCTGGGGTGGTATGTTGTCCGAGGCGGGTACTAACTATGTAAGGACAGCCCCCTGGCTCGCCGTTTTCCCCGGCATCGCCATAGCGATGACAGTGCTTGCGGTTAACATGCTCGGTGATGCTCTCCGAGACGTTCTGGACCCACGGCTGCGGGGAACAAACTAGACCATATAGCTATGGTCTACAACTGCTGTCCCCATCCGTTCCAGTGAGTCACCTCTTGCACGGGGCGACGTTTTGTCACCTTGAAATCGGCGCCCTTGAAGTAGGCTATAGGCAGTAGCGCGGCTTGGACGACGCTATCGGGGATTCCAAGCAACTCCGCAACTTCTTTCTCATAGATAATGTGGGCGGTTGTCCAGGCAGACCCCAGGCCACGAGCGCGCAGGGCCAGCATGATGGACCATGCCGCAGGCAGAATTGACCCATATAGCGATGCCAGATGGAAGGATTCGAATCTGGGTTGGTAAACTATTGGCATCTCTTCCATAGACCGCTCAATGCAGGCTATGACGTGTGCCGGCACCTCATGGAAATGATCGTGCAGATAGTCGCTGGAGTCAATCATCCCCTGGTGCTGTTCCCTGCGCACGTCCCCCGCACGCCATTGTGGTGGACCTTGGCCGGACTCTCGGGATTCCATCAGCGTATCGCGTCCCTTGCGGTAATACTCTGTCAGGACCGCACGCTTGTCCGGATCGGTGACTACCACGAAGTGCCAGCCCTGGTAATTAGCCCCGGTTGGAGAGTGCAGGGCAATCTCTATACATCTTCGGATAACCTCCGGCTCCACTGGACGTGAAAAGTCCATGCGTTTCTTGACGGAACGGGTGGTGGTGAGTAGATGGTCCACTGTAGAAAAGTCCATTGGTGCGTCTCCTTATTGCTCAAAGAATGCCACCTCAATCCTCTCTCACGGGGGAGAGGACCAGGGAGATTCAGCCTAGTCCAGATGGTAGACTCTAGCGGCGTTGCCACCGGCAATCCTGGCCTTTTCCTCCTCTGTACAGTCGGCCAGAATCTCCTCGATAATCTCCCGGCTTCTTGGGAAAGTAGATTCTGCGTGGGGATAGTCCGAGCCCCACTGAAGCTGGTCTACACCTATGACGTGCCGGTCTTGTATACCCCTGGTATCCTCCTGAAAGCCCACGAACACATTCCTGTGGAAATAGTCGCTGGGGAGCATGTCCTCCTTATATCGGTAGGAGCTAATCCCTATGGCCGTTTGAAGGTAGTAGTAGTCCAGACGGTCAAGGAAGTAGGGGACCCACGACAACTCGTGCTCTACGGCTCCCACCTGTAGCTTTGGATAGCGCTCGAAAACTCCGGCGTAAATCATGTGGGAGAGGGATACCCGGACCCAGTGATCGCGGTTACACTGGTAGGTAGCCGTTGTGGGGTCCTCATGCAGGTATTCAGGGTTCTGGCCCAGGCGATTAGTGCCGATGTGGAAGCTGATGGGCATGTCCAGGTCCTGGGCCGCTGCCCAAAGAGGCTCGTACATCGGCAAGTTGTAGGGCCTGCTCTCAGGGGGGTAGACAGTAATCATGGCCCCTGCAAAGCCCATCTTGGCGCACCGCTCCATCT
This sequence comes from Dehalococcoidia bacterium, assembly GCA_965219825.1. GTDB lineage: Bacteria > Chloroflexota > Dehalococcoidia > Lucifugimonadales > JAGWBF01 > JAGWBG01. The sequence continues at coordinate 1,971,452 of OZ244792.1, forward strand.
CCTTCACGCCTACCTGCACGTCATCCAGGTTGATCATGCCGATGCCTTTGAGTCGTTTAGGGGAGGGCTGACAGAACTCGAACATCCAATCGTTGTAAGCGCGCATTATGTCCGTGAGAAGCTCGCTATCGGGAACTCTGTATATCAGCAGGCCAACGGTGGGATAGACTATACTCACGTCTATCCCGTCAATGTCCATGTCTTTCACGTGCTCCTCAGGGAGGTATGCTCCAAGCGGCACGTTTTCGAACGTGTCCTTCGTGGCTAGATTTTCGGGTTCATCGAATCTCCTGCCCGCCTGCGATACTGCTGAAGCGCCCGACACCCTTTTGTCTTCACAGACCCAGAAGTCACCACCGTCCAGGTTGACCACACGTGGCGCCCGGTCCCTGAATTTAGGAGAGGCTCTGTCGGTCCAGAGATCCGGTGGCTCAAATATGTGGTTGTCGGAAGATACAATCCTGTAACCGGCCATGTTAACCCTCCGGTGCGTACTCTGACAGGTATGTGCCCTAGTCTGCCAGTGTGGATGAGTCTGGGATTTATGGTCCAGAAAGTCTCTGAGATCGCTGACAAATCTGATTATGCTTCAGGCATCAGGGCATGTCAATATACGCTTGAGGGAGGTGGTGTACCGCTCGTTTCGGTTGCTGAGGTCGCCACACAGGTTTATAATGGCTGGGAGGTCACAAACCGCCTTCATACAGTTATGGGGGCTTTCCAAAGGCTTTTTGAGAGGAGAGTGGACTAAATGGCCCTTCCTGAGCGAATGAAGTTTGGAATCTTCCTGGCTCCCTTCCACCGTCTTGGTGAAAATCCCACACTGGCTATCGAGCGTGACCTGGAGCTCGTGCAGTGGCTGGACACACTGGGGTTCGACGAGGCCTGGATTGGCGAGCACCATAGCGCCGGGTGGGAGACTATCGCTTCCCCTGAGATTTTCATAGGCATAGCAGCCGAAAGGACGCGCCACATCAAGCTGGGTACGGGCGTAATCAGCCTGCCCTACCATCATCCCCTGATGGTGGCAAACCGGATGGTGCTGCTGGACCACATGACCAGGGGACGAGTGATGCTGGGAGTAGGCCCCGGCGCTCTCGTCTCCGATGCTTATATGTTGGGTATCGAGCCAACCACACAGCGCGAGAAGATGGACGAGTCCCTTGGCGTCATCGTTCGTTTGCTCACCGAGACCGAGCCCATTACATATAAAAGCAGTTGGTTCGAGCTTCACGACGCTGTGCTTCATCTCCAGCCTTATCAGAGACCCTACATGCCCATCGCAGTGGCCGCTGCTCAATCGCCGTCAGGCCCTGCGCTGGCTGGCAAGCACGGGGCTGCAATACTGTCGGTCAGCGTACCCAGAGACCCGGGACAGTCTGACTTGACCTACCTGTGGGACATTGCCGAAGAGTCCGCGGCGGAGCACGGAAAGACGGTGAGGCGTGAGGAGTGGCGGCTGGTGGTCCCGGTTCATCTGGCAGAGAGCCGCAAAGAGGCAATGGAAGACGCTAGGATGGGTGCCGGGTACTATCAGAGGGAGTATTTTGAGGAAACCCTGGGCATGAAGTCGGGTGTAGACGGCCCCATCGAGAAGATAATAGATAACATGGTGGATGCGGGCCAGTGGGTTATAGGCACGCCCGATGACTGCATTGCAGCTATCAAGCGCTTTGACGAGAGAAGTGGTGGCTTCGGCGGCCTCCTGGTGCAGACCATTGACTGGGCCCCAAGGGAAAAGATGCTCCACAGCTACGAGCTGCTGGCACGTCACGTAATGCCCCATTTCCAGTCGTCTCTGTCGGGTGTGACCGTGTCGAATCAGTGGTCGCGTGACCACTCACAGGAACTCTTGGACTCGAGGGTCCGCTCCATAGACAGGGCAAAACAGGCCTGGGCCAAACGCGGATAGTAGTCTATCACGTAGGACGTAGCTCTCGCCCCCGACCTTCCTCCCAGTGAGGCCAGTGAGGGAGGAGTCAGGGTTTGGTGGAGAGCGAAGGCCCGGAATGCCAATTTCTGAGCCTTGCCGGAGGTGTTCAATGCATTTTGGATTGGTAATGGAGTGTGACTATCGAGAGGGCGCTACCCAGGAGGAAGCCTTCCGGGAAGCCTTCGAGCAGGTAGAGGCTGCGGAGACGCATGGGCTGGACGGCGTTTGGCTGGCGGAGAGACATTTCGCCGCTCCCAGGGGTCAGTTTGACGCCCAGGGGGTCGGCATACCTTCGATTGTATCCGTTCCCCTAATCATGGCCAGCGCTATCGCCGCACGCACCACACGGCTGAGGGTGGGCATTGCGGTCAGTGTGCTGCCCCTGTGCCACCCGATTCGTATGGCCGAAGAGGCCGCTACGGTGGACAATATCAGTCTGGGCCGCTTTGACTTCGGGATAGGGCGCAGCGGATTCACCAGGGCCTACGAAGGATACGGCATTCCCTATGGTGAGAGCCGGGAGCGCTTCCAAGAGAGCCTTGAAGTTATCATTCGGGCCTGGACCAACGACCGGCTCTCTTATCAGGGGCAATTTTATACCTTCGATGACGTCGTGGTAATGCCCAGGCCCTACCAGAAGCCGTATCCCCCCATCCGCATCGCAGCCACCACCAGGGAGACCTTTCCCCAGGTAGGACGCATGGGTTACCCCATATTTGTCGGGCTGCGTGGAATGGACCTCCCGGACCTGACTCATCATATCGGGATTTACCGGGAAGCGTGGCAAGAGGCGGGGCACCCCGGCGATGGCGACGTAATCCTGAGAATACCGGTCTATGTGTCTGACTCTGAGGAGCAGGCCCGCTCTGAGCCTGAGGAGAGCACTATGCGCTCCTACCGGCGAATGGCGGAAACTTTTGCCAGTTCGGTATCCGGGGCAGGGACGGCGGTATCTGAGGAGCGGGCGGAACGTGCCCGGCGACTGGCGAACGTCACTTATGACGAACTGCTGCGGGACAGAATCGCTTACGGCACTCCGGAAGCCGTGGTACAGCGTATAGCTGAGATAAATGAGGAGCTACATCTATCGGGAGTGATAGCCGAGATGAACGTAGGGGGACTTATCTCAAAGGAGCGAATCCTTAACTCCCTCCGCCTGTTCGGTGAGCGAGTAGCCCCCGAATTCAGGTAAAGCGTGGCATTCTCGGTTCGCTCAAGCATAACACGGAGCGCTAACTACAAGTGGTGGGCATTCCTGGCCGTCGAGATAGGAACCTTCGCCTCGGTGATGGACCAGGGGAGCATCATTGTCGCTCTGCCCACTATTGCGGACCACTTCCAGACTGACCTTCCCACCGTGCAATGGGTGATGGTGGTGTATGCCCTCACCATCAGTGCTCTGCTCCTGCCAATGGGCCGGCTATCCGACTTGGTTGGCCGCAAGAAGGTCTACGTTGCCGGGTTCGTCGTCTTCCTGCTGGGTGCCGTATTGGCCGGGTTTTCAACAGACGTGAAATTCCTCATCACGGCCAGGCTTATCCAGGGGGTCGGCTCCGCAATGACCCAGGGCACCGGCCTAGCCATAGTTACCTCGGCCTTTCCTAACAGTGAGCGCGGAAAGGTTATGGGTCTGTACCTGAGCGTGGTTGGCATGGGGTCTATATGCGGCTCTCCGTTGGGTGGGTTTCTGGTGGATGCCCTGAGTTGGCGCTGGGTCTTTTACAGCACGGTAGGGACCAGCGCAGTGGCAACCCTAGCTTCCCTGATTATCCTGGATGGACGCCAGGTCTCAGAGGACGGCCGGAGGAGCAGGTTCGACTGGCCGGGGGCAGCGCTATCCACCGGGACGCTGGTAGCTTTCCTGATGGCCATGACCAACGGTCCCAGGATTGGCTGGACATCACCATACGTCATAGGGGCCGAGTTCCTCTTTATAGCTCTCCTTGGCACCTTTATCTGGTGGGAGCTTCGTACACCTTCCCCCATGCTCGACCTGAGACTCTTCAAGAGCAAGCTGTTCTCTCTGGGAGTTGCAGCGGGATTCATCTGCTTTGTGGGGTCTACCCCTGTCCGTTTCCTGATGCCATTCTATCTCCAGAAAGTCCTCGAATATAGCCCGGGTAAGATTGGGCTGATACTGATCCCGGTCTCCCTCTGTATGATAATCACGGGGCCGGTGAGCGGCCGGCTCTCGGACCGCTACGGATGGAGAATATTTAACGTAGGCGGCATGATACTGACTGCTTCCGGCCTGTTCATTCTATCCAGGGTTACCGAAGATTCTCATCTGGGTATGGTGATGGTGGCGATGATGCTGCAAAACGCCGGAATGGGTATGTTCGATACAACCAACAACAGCTCTATCATGGGTGTGGTAACACGGGAGAGATATGGGATCGTAGCGGGGCTTCTCAACCTGGTGCGAAACTCGGCCAACGTTACGGGGATAGCTATGGCAATAGCTATGGTGACTGCCGTTATGGCGTCAATGGGCCACCCCCCTACTCTCCAGGCAGTTGTGGATGCTACGGGTAGAGATACGGAGGTTATCGACGCCTTTACCTCCGGCCTGCGCACGGTCTATCTCGTGATGGGAAGCTTGATTCTGGTGGGGATGGTGGTATCCTACCTGAAAGGTAGCCGGGTCAAAGAGATACCCAGACCACAGGTCGGAGAACCCCAGGCCAGGGGAAGTCAGCCGGACTAGATATTAGGAATCAAGTTGAGATCAGCTTTATTACGCAGCAGTAGCTACAAGTGGTGGGTATTCCTGGCTATATCCATCGGCCTCTTCTCGTCGGTGATGGACCACGGGGGCGTCGTTGTTGCTTTGCCAACCATAGCCGAGCGCTTCGAGTCCGACATTCCCACCGTGCAATGGGTAGTGGTGGGCTACGTCCTTACCATCAGCGCCCTGCTCCTGCCTATGGGCAGGTTATCCGATCAGATCGGACGTAAAAGGGTTTATATCATCGGGTCAGGCATCTTTATAGCCGGCGCCGCTCTGGCCGGTACATCCGCAAGCATAATAACCCTGATACTGTTCAAGGTCCTCCAGGGATGCGGTGGCGCCATGACCCAAGGCTCCGGCATGGCCATTATGATTTCCGCCTTTCCGCCAACGGAACGGGGCAAGGTCATGGGATTCATAATGACCGTGGTTGGCATTGGCGCAATTGCCGGGCCAGCGTTGGGCGGAATTCTGGTCAGTGCCCTGGGTTGGGAGTGGGTATTTTTCATTCACGTCCCCCTGGGGATGCTGAGCGTAGCTGCGTGCCTTGCTATCCTGGATGAAACCTGCTCGGCAAACACTCCTCAAGACGGCCAACGGACCGGATTCGACTGGCTGGGAGCGGCACTATCTACCGGGGCGCTTATAACTTTGTTGATGGCCATGACCAACGTCCACAAAGCCGGCTGGGGGTCTCCGCCCATCCTGGCAGCGATATTGGGCTTTGTTGCCCTTCTGGTCACCTTTATATGGTGGGAGCTTCGGACTCCGGCACCGATGCTGGACTTGAGGCTTTTCAAGCGCAAGCTCTTCTCCTTTGGTGTATCAGCCGGGTTTTTCAGCTTCCTGGGAAGCTCGGCATCTATGTTTATGATGCCCTTTTATCTGCAAAAGGTGCTCGACTACAGCCCGAGGGAAGCCGGGGCAGTCATGGTTCCTGCAGCTCTATGCATGGCTATCATGGGGCCGGTTGGCGGATGGCTTTCCGACCGGTACGGTTGGAGAAGGTTCACTGTGTTGGGGCTGGCATTGGGCGCCTCGGGTCTGTTCATCCTCTCAAGGCTCACGGAGAATTCATCCCTGGTACACGTTATGCCTGCATTGGTTATCCAGAGCTCCGGGATGGGTATGTTCCATTCGGCTAACATGAACTCCATCATCAGTGCGGTAGAAAGAGAGAGGTATGGGGTCGTCTCGTCATTCCTGAACCTGGTGCGTAACTCGGCCCAAATCATAAGCATAGCCGTTGCTACGGCCATCGTGACGGCCATAATGGCATCTCAGGGATACCCTCCCAGCCTTGACGCGGTCTCCGAAGCGCCGGATGCGTTTACCTCGGGCCTGCGTATGTCCCTTCTGGTAATGGGGTGCTTGATGCTGGTGGGTGTGGTGTTATCCGCCTTGAAGGGCACGGAGCTTACGGAGACGATGGCCCCTCAGGTTGGGGAGCCACAGGCAGAGGCAAGTCAGCCGGACTAGATATTGAGAGTTCAAGTTGAGATCAGCCTTATTACGGAACAGTAGCTACAAGTGGTGGGCCTTTGTAGCCATCGGCATTGGTCTGTTCACGTCGGTGGTGGACTATGGCACTGTCGCCGTGGCATTGCCCACGATTGCAGACCGCTTCGACGCCGACTTCCCCACCGTGCAATGGATAATGGTGGGTTACAACCTTACTATCAGCGCCCTGCTCTTACCTATGGGCCGGCTATCCGACATAATTGGCCGCAAGCAGGTCTACGTCGCCGGCCTTGTGCTCTTCGTCGTTGGCGCCGCTCTGGCGGGGTTCTCAACAGACATAACAATCCTGATTCTGTCCAGGGTCCTCATGGGGTGTGGCGCCGCCATGGCCGAGGGAACCGGAATGGCCATGATGGTCTCGGTCTTCTCTGGCAATGAGCGCGGGAAGGCCCTTGGCTCATATATGAGCGTGGTGGGGTTGGGGGCCATATCCGGGCCTGCAATAGGCGGCCTTCTGGTCAGCGTCTGGGACTGGCGCTCAGTCTTCTTCTTCAACGTCCCTCTGGGCATCATGGCCGTCGCCGCTTCCCTGATTATCCTGGACAACCGCCGGATGGCCGAAGACCACAAGAGGGATAGGTTCGATTGGTTGGGGGCGACTTTATCCGCAACGGCGCTGATAACCTTGCTCCTTGCTGCAACCAATGGCCCTCGTATAGGTTGGGGGGAACCCATCATTATAGCGAGTGTGGCAGCATTTTGGGCGCTCTTGGGCGCTTTTATATGGTGGGAGCTTAGAACACCCGCTCCCATGTTGGATCTGAGGTTATTCAAACGCCGGACCTTCTCAATGGGAATCGCAGCAGGATTTATATCCTTCCTGGGACTCTCCTCCGTTCGCTATCTGGTCCCCTTCTATCTTCAGACTGTGCTCGATTACAGCCCGGGCAAGATTGGGCTAATTCTGGCCCCCAATGCCATCGCCATGATTGTCATAGGGCCACTGTCCGGCCGTCTTTCAGACCGCTATGGATGGAGGATACTCAACGTGGGTGGCCTGTTAATATCCGCCGCCGGTATGTTCCTCCTCGCCAGAATCACAGAGAATTCCTCCCTGGACCTGGTGCTGGCCGGGATGTTACTACAAAGCTGCGGCCTGGGCTTCTTTAACTCACCCAATAGCAGCTCCATCCTCAGCACGGTGGAACGCCAGAGGTATGGGGTTGTCACAGCCCTCCTCAACCTGATGAGAAACTCGGCCCAGGTCATGGGTATAGCCGTGGCTACTGCCATCGTTACCGCTACTATGGCGTCTATGGGTTATGCTGCCAGTCTGGACGCGGTTTCCGACGCACCCGGGGCGTTTACCACAGGTTTTCGTACAGTCTGCCTGGCGATGGCGAGCTTGATGCTGTTGGGTGTGGTAATATCTATTGTCAAGGGTGGTAGACCGGCACAAGTGCCGGTCCAGCAAATCGGGGAACCCCAACCCGGTGCGAGTCAACCCGACTAGACGTATAGTAGAGCTATGGATTTCTTTCGAGAATAGCCCTCACACCCGGACTCTCACCCAATGGGTGGGAGATGACCGGAGACCGGGGTGAGGGGAGGAGGAAGGATGTCGCCAATCGCATATATTCCTCGTACCCGTGAGATGTACCCCGACTATTCCCCGTACCGATGGGTGGTAAATGAGGACGTACCCTGGACACCCCTTACCAAGCCCCTGAATCAATGCAAGGTGGCCTTCATCAGCTCAGGTGGAGTACACCACAAGGACCAGGAACCCTTCCACACGAGGGATGACACGTCGTACCGGGAGATTCCCAAAGGGGTGGCCGCAGGGGACCTGCGCATCTCCCACTTCGGCTATCGTACCGAGGACGCTAAGAAAGACCCCAACTGTATCTTCCCCATCGAGCCGATGCGGGATCTGGAGGTGGAAGGAGCTATCGGCCGGCTTGCAGACCCCACCTATAGCTTCATGGGTGGTATCTACTCCACCCGCAGGGTACGGGAGGAAGTGGCCCCACGCTTCGTTGAAATGCTCAAGTGTAACAACGTTGACGTGTTCTACCTGGTTCCTGCCTGACCGGTGTGCCATCAGTCCGTGGGACTGATCGCCCGCGCAGTGGAGGCAGCAGGTATCCCGACCATTTCCATGACGTCCGCCCTCGATGTCACCCAGGCGGTAAAGCCGCCAAGGTCAGTTTTCGTGAATTTCCCCTTGGGCCACCAGACTGGAAAGCCCCATCGGCCGGAGCTACAGCGCAACATCGTGCGAGACGCCTTTCACGCCCTGGAGACCATAACCACACCGGGCGAGATTATTGCTTTGCCCTATACGTGGGACAAGAATGACGATAGCTGGGAAGACAGGGAGTACCGGGTCGGCTATCTGGAGCCATACGCCCGCACCGGGTCCGCTCCCACATAGACGTCGCTGTCGGAAAGTGTTGTCTGCACGCAGCAAGAGTTGGAGGACATCCGATCCATACTCTTCAGAAACCCTTCTTCGCTTCTAAGGCGGCTCCACCGGCTGAGAAGGTGGGGGCGCGAAGTCCATCTCACCGACGCCCAGGTCCAGGGAATTAGCCCAAGTTCACGGAATTAGAATGAGTTTGCCGGTGGAGTGGCGTCCCTGCAACTGCCGGTGGGCCTCGGCTGCGTCAGACAAGGGGAAGGTCCCGCCGATACGCACCTTCAACTCTCCCGATGCAGCCCAGCCCAGCACGTCCCCGGCCCGCTTCAGCAGGTCCTCCCTGGTGGCGGTGTAGTCTCCAAGGGTTGGACGAGTCAGGAAGGACGAACCCAGCAGGCTTGACGTGGGAACCGGAGGGACTGGCCCGCTGGCTTGGCCGTACAATGCCAGGCAGCCGAGGCGGGCCAGACACTTCAGGCTTTTATCGAAGGTGGTCTTGCCCACAGCGTCGTAGACAGCGTTGACGCCCCGGCCATCGGTGGCCTTTTTAATCTCCTCCTCAAAGTCCTCGCGGGTATAGATAATGGTCTTATCGGCCCCCGCATCTCCGGCCAGAGCTGCCTTCTCGTCGGTTGACACGGTGGCGAAGACGTAGGCCCCCGCACGTTTGGCCATCTGCGTTAGCAGGAGTCCGGTCCCGCCGGCCGCTGCATGGACCAGGCAGGAATCTCCTGCCTTCAACGGGTAGGTGCTATAGGCTAGATAATGGGCAGTCATGCCCTGAAGCAGCACTGCGGCGCCCATCCGGGCATCCAACCCCTGGGGCATATTGATAAGGACGTCAGCGGGGACGGCTACCTTCTCGGCGTAAGAGCCAGTTACACCGCAGTAAACGACCCGGTCGCCCACCTTTACATTAATCACACCTTCACCGACAGCCGAGACCACACCGGCCGCCTCTCTGCCCGGCGTCATGGGGAAGATTGCCGGTGGGTTGACGCCTGAGCGGGTGTTAACGTCGGTAAAGTTGACACCTATGGCCTCAACGTCAACAACCGCCTCACCCAGCCCTGGAATTGGGTCTGGGAAGTCCTCATATTTGAGGACTTCCGGCCCGCCTACTTCATGTATCCTGATAGCCTTCATATTGCCCTCCTCCCTGTGTGGCTTTCTCGATAGAGCAGTACATACTTTTTTGCTGAGACTCCAAGGTATTATGTCTTACTGCACCGCAGGCAATTCCTCACTTTGTCTAGTGACATAATACAGTATATGGTATATTATATGCTGGTCGAGCCTGGATTGCTTTGAGGATTCGCCTTTGAGGGCTCGAGTCTGAAAGGTAGGTGGTTTATGGCAAGAGCAACAATGGTGGTTAAGTCCGGCGAAACCCGCGACGTGAAACTCAGTCCCGCACCCATCCTACCCGCTATGTCCTTCCCCATTTCCAACCAGACCGGTATGGACATAAGGGTAGTTGTTGATGGTAAAAGGATACGGATTGAGCGAGAGGGTAGCTAGGGAGTTAGATATGCCCATCCAGCTTTTCCTCTTCTCCAACAATGGGGAACCCGGTCTCTCTCACAACGACATACGGCACAGGCTGATGAAGATAGGTGAGATGTTGGGCAGATAATCCTGAGCGGCCAGGACGTGCAGCGCATTTACCGGAGTCTTACTTCGGTCAGCAATTTGCTGGACAGGTTGCTCGAAGAATAGCTCCAATATTGTAGACACTCAATTCAATAATTCTGTATCATATAATTACTGCAAAAACATCCTAATCGCCAGCATTCCTCACAACCCCATTTGCCCTCGTGCTAAAGCGGGACCGAGTGGGGCAACCGGAGGCCGTGGTGATGGACTGTGGCGATGCCATCTTTATATTTGGTGGTGCCGGTGGCAACCAACATGATTGACTTTGATTAAGGCAATGAGGGATTCAGACCTGAAGCCGACTTCTGCCGACCAACAAATTGACGTAACAATGCAGGCCATGCTAGACCGTTACCTCCCGCGCCGCAAGCCGGTGTCCGTTGATGATTACGACTGGGACCGGATAAAACCCGGCGCCGTTGACCCTGGCTTTCTGGAAGCCCTGGGCTTCGTTACCCTCGTTGAGAGCAACCCTGAAGCCCCGGCGCAGATGCTCATAGCTGCCGGCGAACATGGCAACGCACCCTGGCTATGCCGTTTTATACGGCAGACGTGGCTTCCAGAGGAACTGATGCATCATGCGCCCTATCGAGAGTACCTGGTCCGTTTGGGAGTTTACAGCGCAACGGAGATTGACTCTCTGATCAATGATGTACGGGACAGGGGTTTCATATATGGCAAAGAGTACACACCTCTACAGGCGGCAACCTACGGGTGGCTTCAGGAGCTCATCACCTGGCACTTCTATGAAGCCATGATCTCCTACCTGTTAACCAACTCTGAGAATGGGAGCCGGTCCGACCCGGTCCTTATCAGAATGTTGAGGGACATTGCCAAGCAGGAGAACTTCCACCGGTACATTTACCTGAGCGGGGCCCAGACCGTTCTCAAATACTCGCCTGACAGGAAGGGTGAGGTCATCAACACAGTGGGAGAATTCCTGATGCCGGGACATCACATGGTTCCGGATATGCAGCACCGTGCCCCTGAGTGGGCATTCAAGTTCAACTTCCCATTCCGAAGGCTGCTCCGCGACATATCCGCCGGACTGGTCGAGCTGACCGGCTACAAAGGCCTGGGCCGGACTGCCGTTCTTTATGGGGTCAGGCATGAGGTTCCGATATACATGAAAGCGGTAATTATGTTACTGAACCCACTGAGCAAGCCTTACCACTCACCCGTGAACTATGCAACAGGACGTCTCTTGGCCGCTCTGTAGGCTATATATCCAAGAACGGATAAACTCGCACCCGGAAACTTCCCGCAGCATCCTCTAAAAGACTAGGTGTCCCTCCGGCTCTCTGCACCCGGTGCGGGAACGGCGGGGATGCCGCCAAAGCGTAGGCGCAGCAGCCCCTTTATGTCCTCCCAGGCCGTTCTGATAATCCTTACCCGGCTATCAGGGTCATCTTCCCAGTAGACGGGTATTTCCTTTATGCGAAATCCTCGGCGGGTAGCTATGATGAGCAGCTCCGAATCAAAAAACCAGTTATTGTCCTTCACCAGGGGAACCAGAGCCCTGACGGTATCCCGGCTGAGGGCCTTGAAGCCACACTGGGCGTCCCGGAACGGTGTGAGGAACATAGCCCTGATAAGGGCGCTATAGGACCGGGAGATGAACTCTCGTTTGAGAGACCGTTTCACTCTGGAGCCCTTGCTGAGGCGGCTGCCGATGGCGATGTGGGAGCCATCTTCGATGGCCTTGATTAGCTCCGGGAGGTGGTTGAGGTTGGTTGAGAGGTCCACGTCCATGTAGCTCACGATGTCGCCGGTACTCTCCAGCCACACGTGGCGCAGGGCGCGGCCCCTTCCCTTCTGGGGTATGGGAATACAGGTCACGCCTGAATACTTGTTTGACAGCATCTCGGCGACGGAGAGTGTGCTATCCGTGGAGCCGTTATCGGCGATGATAATGCTCCAAGGGTTCTCCAGATTGTCCTTCAGGAACCCGGTCAGTATATCAATACTGCGTGAAAGGTCTTTCTCCTCGTTGTATACGGGTATGACTATGTCTACTGTAGCCCTCATCTCCAACCCCGCCAAGCCTTTAGTTATCAGCAGTTAGTGTAGTGACCGGCTTCAGAATGGCTGCCATCTGACTGCTGAAAGCTTAATCTAGTGCTTAAAATGTCTTACGCCGGTGACCACCATAGCTATGTTGTGCCTGTTTGCCTCGGCTATCACTTCCTCATCCCTGATAGAGCCTCCGGGCTGTGCTATGGCAGTCACTCCGCCCTCGGCGGCCAACTCGATGTTATCCGGAAACGGGAAGAAAGCATCGGATGCTAGCACGCTACCCCTTGCGCTCTCCTCTGCGATGCGGAGGGCCAGGTGTACGCTGGTGACTCGATTAGGCTGGCCCGCCCCCATGCCAAGGAGGGTGTTGTCCTTGGCGAGCACGATGGCATTCGACTTTATGTGCTTCACCGCCTTCCATGCGAAGGCCAAGTCTTTAAGCTCCTCCCGGGTCGGCGCACGCTCGGTTACCGTCTGCCAGGAAGCGGGTTCTTCGTCTATAGTGTCTCTCGTCTGCACCAGCAGACCACCGCTCAAGGGTCGGAGGTCATAAGCCCCTCCACCATCCTGTAGCGACGGCACCGCCAGTACCCTCGTATTGCGTCGTTTCTGAAGAATTTCCAGGGCTTCGGGTTCGTAGTCCGGTGCCACCACCACCTCATAGAATACCCCGCCCATCGCCCGGGCAGCCCCGGCAGTGAGGGTACGGTTAAAGCCAACAATTCCACCAAAGGCCGACACCGTGTCCCCGGAGTAGGCCCTACGGTAGGCTTCTGCCTGGTCGGGATGGGAAGCCAGACCGCACGGGTTGGTGTGCTTAATCACCACTACTGCCGTCTCTTCGTAATCGGTCACCGTGCGCCAGGCAGCCTCAGCGTCCAACAAATTATTAAAGGAAAGCTCTCGGCCATGAAGCTGCCTGGCTCCTGCAATCCCGCCGATTCCCTTGGTTGAAGGTACGTATAGTGCTCCACCCTGGTGAGGGTTCTCGCCATAGCGCAACTCGCTCAGCTTCTGATACGTGAGACTCAACTCCTGGGGCAGCCCCTCGTCCTTCCCCTGATAGAGGTATTGGGCCACGGCCGCGTCATACTGGGAGACGTGGTGAAATGCCTTGTAGGCCAGATGTCGGCGCTCCTCCATGCTCGGCCCTGAATTCGAGAGCCGCTCGGCAACCCAACCGTAGTCAGCCGGGTCCACTACCACCGTGATGAAAGGGAAGTTCTTGGCCCCGGCCCTCAGTAGCGTGGGGCCGCCGATGTCTATGTTCTCCAGGGCATCGTCAAGGCTGACGTTGGGCTTGCTAATGGTGTCTACGAAAGGGTACAGGTTTACCACCACCACGTCTATGGCCTCAATCTCCTGCCTACCCAACTCTTCCATGTGCCCCGGCGTGTCCCGGCGGGCCAGAAGACCGCCGTGGATGCGGGGATGCAGTGTCTTGACCCGCCCATCCAGGATTTCGGGGAACCCGGTCAGGTCGGAGACCTGCCGGACGGGAAGGCCCTCATCCTGGGCCAGAGTCCGATGGGTGCCGCCGGTGCTGACCAAGCCAATCCCTGCCTGGTGCATCAGCCGAGCGAACTCACCGACTCCGGTCTTGTCGTAGACACTGATAAGAGCTTTCATAGACCCTCTCCTGGCAGATATGCAAGAAAATCTTCTATGGACGTGTAAGCTTTGTCATAACCCCGGAACACAATCTTCATCAACCCTATAAGGTCATTTTAATCCGTGTGGTCTCCACTAGCAATGTCTCACTGTGCCTCAATCACCACCCGCTCCTCGCCGACCTGACGGCTTACCTCCCCCACTATCCTGGCATCCGGAACGGCGCTTTGTATCTCACTCACCGCCTCTGAATCGCAGGCCAAGACCATGCCAAGGCCCATGTTGAAGACGCGGAACATCTCGTCCCATTCCACGTTGCCTTCCTTCTGAATGATGTTGAATATCGGGTTGACCTCCCAGGAGCCCGGGCGGAGCCGGGCAGCGAGGCCGGCCGGCAGCACCCTGGGAATGTTGCCACCCAAGCCGCCGCCGGTGATATGGGCCATGCCCTTTATCATGGGCAGCACGGGTTCCAGCAGGGGATAATAACATCTGTGGGGAATCAGCAACTCCTCGCCTATGGTGTGGTTCAGGTCGTCGTAATGGCGGTAGAGCGCCGACCGGTCTTCCTCGAACTTGAAAATATGCCGCACCAGGGAGAAGCCGTTGGTATGGACACCGCTGGAGGGTATTCCCATGAGGGTGTCGCCCTCCTCGATGGCTGAGCCGTCTATCAGGGACTCCCGCTCCACAGCACCCACCACAAATCCCACCAGGTCGAAGGCGTCTTTCACGTAGACACCGGGCGTCTGGGCGGTCTCACCTCCTATGAGAGCGCAACCGGCTTCCCGGCACGCCCACGCCATGCCCCGCAGCAAGGTCTCCATCCTCTGCGGCTCCAAGCTGTCCATAGAGATGTAGTCCAGAAAGAACAGGGGCCTGGCCCCCTGAGTAAGAATATCGTTGACGTTCAGGTTCACCAGGTCCAAACCCAGAGACTCGTAATGTCCCAGGATGGAGCCGATTTTCAGCTTGGTGCCCACGCTGTCCGTGCTGGATACCAGCACAGGCTCTCTATAGCCTTCCAACCGGTACATTCCGGCGAAACCTCCCACGGCACTGACAACCTGGGGCCCGTGGGTGATTCGAGAGAAGGCGCCTATCTTCTCCTTTATCCCCTCAAAGGCGACACGGTCAACGCCTGATGAAAGGTATGTCTCATGGGACATAGCCCGCCCTCCTCGAAATGACAAGAAGGTTATAGCATCAAGGATGCCTGGCGTCAAGGAACGCCGTGGGGCAAAAGGGCGGGATAATCGGGTTAGCGGGTTGGTTAGGTTGGTTGGAAGGGGGTCTGGGGGTGTTCCAGCACCAGCTTGTCCATCTCTAGCTGGACAGGTACGGGGTAGTTGCCGGTGAAACAGGCATCACAGAACCCACCCTTGGACCCACCTACCACTTTCAGCAGTCCACGCACGCTCATATACCCGAGGGAGTCGGCACCGATGAAGTGCTGAATCTCTTCCTCGCTCTTGTTGGCGGCTATAAGCTCCTGCCGGGTAGCCATATCCACCCCCAGATGGCAGGGATGACGTATGGGTGGAGCGCATACGCGCATGTGTACTTGTGAAGCTCCTGCCTTGCGCAGCAGGCTGACCACATGGGGGGTTGTGGTGCCACGCACGATGCTGTCATCCACCACCACTACCCGCTTCCCGCTTACGACCTCCGGGAGAGGATTGAACTTGGTCCTGACCCCCAGGTCCCGCAAGCTCTGGTCGGGTTCGATGAAGGTCCGACCCACGTACCGGTTTTTCACCAACCCATCGCTATAGGGTATAGCGGACTCCTGAGCGTAGCCCACGGCGGCGGCGGTGGCCGAATCCGGTATGCCTATAACCAGGTCTGCCTCCACCGGGTGTTCCCTGGCAAGCTGAGCGCCCATAGCCCGCCGTGTAGTGTACACCAGATTGCGGTCCAATATACTGTCAGGTCGGGCGAAGTAAATAAGCTCAAACACACAGAGGGCCCTGCGCCCTTCCACTCCCGGCCAGATGAAGGACCTGAGGCCATTGCTATCTATCAGCACCGTCTCCCCGGGCTCCAACTCCCGCAGGAAGGTGGCCCCCAGGTGGTCCAGGGCGCAACTCTCGGAGGCAATGACCCAACCCTCGTTGAGCTTGCCCAGGCACAGGGGCCTTACACCAAGGGGGTCGCGTATGCCCATAAGGGTGTCAGGGGTGAGGGCTACGGCGGAGAAGGCTCCCTGAAGGGTACGCATACAGTGGGAGATGCGGTCCTCCCAGGTCGTTCCGGGGGCGTTGGCAAGGAGATAGGCCATGATTTCTGAGTCGGTGGTGGACTTGAAATCGCAGCCCCACTGTTCCTTAAGCTCCCATTTCAACTGGAGAGCGTTAATCACGTTACCGTTGTGTCCCAGGGCCAACTCCCCATGAACGCCTTCAACAAGGAAGGGTTGGGTGTTGGGGGCTTTGCTTGACCCGGTAGTGGAGTAGCGGGTATGGCCTATAGCCATGCTGCCCGATAGGAGTTGGAGCTCTCCCTCCCGGAATACCTGGGCAATAAGGCCCATGTCGGTGTGGTTTCTCAAGGAGCTACCATCGGAGGCGGCAATGCCAGCGCTTTCCTGTCCCCGATGCTGGAGAGCAAAGAGGCCGAAGAAGGCGATACGGCTGGCGTCCCCTTGCGGCGCATACACCCCCACCACCCCGCATTCCTCTCTCGGGCGGTCGTGCATTCCAGGCTGAGGGAGACCAGCCATAGTGCTCACACCGGAATTATAACCTCCGCCCCAACTCCAGTCAATGGAAAGCTTTACTAAAGTAGCACAAGATGGTTATATTTTAGAGGGACGATTGAGTGTGCAAGTATGTTTTTGGCTTATGAATGCTTTTGAATATAAGGCTTTGAATATGAGGAGGTAAATATGCTGGCCTTTCTTGGAGGAACCGGGCCGGAAGGTAAAGGTCTGGCCCTGCGTCTGGCCCTTGCGGGCGAGGAGATTATCATAGGCTCACGGGACGAGAGCAGGGCACAGGATGCTGCGAATTCCCTGATGGAGCTTGCGCCCGGAGCGGCTATATCCGGGGACGTGAACGCCATGGCTGCTCAGCGTGGGGACATGGCGTTCATCACCACACCCTACGAAGGTCAGAGACCCATCCTGGAGCAGGTGGCGGGCGACCTCGCCGGCAAGGTGGTAGTGGACGTGGTTGCGCCTCTGTCCGTCACCAGAGGTAGGGCCAGTGCGATCTCCGTTGAGGAAGGTTCCGCTGCCATGCAGGCCCAGCAGCTTCTCCCGGACTCCTTTATAGTCGCCGCTTTCCAGAACATAAGCGCCGCCGACCTCATTATTCCCGGCAGGGTCATGGAGGGCGACGTGGTGGTGTGCTCAGACCACCGAGAACCCAAGGAGCAGGTGATGGAGCTGGTGAGAAAGATACGAGACCTCAGACCGGTGGACGGCGACGGCCTGGAAAACGCAAAATACGTGGAGGATTTCACGGCCCTGCTCCTCAACATCAACCGCATCTACAAGGCCCACTCAATGATTAAGATTGTGGGAATCTAGCGTATAGGACACAAGCTGTTACACCCTAATCATCACATGACAATAGCACCCACTGGACAGAAATCCAGATTCATCGTGAATTATCGCCTCAAGCCGGAAAAGTCATTCTCCGACTTGGAATATCAGTTTTCGACTGCGGGCGGCTACAGACTTACCTTTAATGGTGACATTGTGGCGGTCGAATTTGATGCGCATTCGAAGGACAGGCTAAATGCGATGAACAAGGCATCGGAAATGTTGAGAGACCTTCTGGCGATTCTCACATTTCAGATAAAACATCCTCTTGAGTTTGATTTGCTCTCATATATAGAGGACAGGCCTAGGGATACAGTAGATGCTAGGAGCTATGGACTAGGAAGACAAAAAGAATATCCAGAGCCTCCAGAGGTGACGGCTACCCACATTAAGCATGGAGCCTCAATTACTCGTGTAGCACATCATTCTCCGCATTTTAGATATGCAATTCATGACTATTCTGTAGCTTTAACTTTGGGGCGCGAAGCAATAGTGTTTTGTGCCAGGTCTGTGGAGTGGGTCAAAAAGTATTTTCAGACCCGCAGGGTAATGAAGAAGTCGTTATGCCTATCTGAGAAACACCTAAGATTATTTCTTGAGCTCGCGAATAGTACCGTGATAGCCAGACATGCAGGTGACCCTAATGAGATACGTCTTCCGAAGCTCCAAGAGATCGAATTCAGCCTCGTCTTCACTAGAGAAATGGTACTGGATAGATTTGGTATGTACCTGTGGTACAAGCTATCCAAAGAAGAGCCAAAACAACTGGAGTACCCCGAGGATTGGAAGCCGCCTAGCGAAATATTCAGGGCTACAAATTCTAGCTTGACTAAGGAGCTACAAACAATCCTGAGCAGAAATTGTCTCGAAAGTGGACTATGGTATGTTCAGGGAGGGGAGAACGTGATGGGGTCGAGTACCTAAATACCGACACATGGGCTGAGCGTAGCGATGGGCACCCTGAATACTACGTTATGTTAGGGTGAACTGATCTTAGTCCCTGGATCGCTGTTTTGCAATATGGTAGGATCTGGTGGGACGCAGGACCTCTAGGAGGGGTAGGGAATTGAAATGGGGACCAAGAAGAATAACACCCCACAAATCGTCACTACACCAACATTTGAGTGGTTGGCTGAGCGTGCGAGAGGTTGCAACTCACGAATACTTGTCGGTAGCCCGTATGTGAACAATGGAATCATCGGCTTAACTGACCTGGTCTCCAAAGAGGTGTCTCGAACGCTGGTCACTCGAACCGACTTGCGGGATTTCGCTCTCGGAGCCTCCAATTTAGACACCCTTTGCAATCTCGCAAAAGACGGTACCGCAATTCATAGTTTGAGCAATTTTCACGCTAAAATATACATTTTCGATTACACTTCTGCGTTGGTAACATCCGCGAACGCCACGTTCTCAGGGATGTATCGCAATTTTGAATGTGGTCTGGCCACGGAAGATGAACAAGTGGTAAAGCAACTCGCCCAGTTTTTATTGAGTGGACTTGGCGCTGATAGACCGCCCCGCAAAATGAAATTTGAGGAACTTGAATCCCTACATGTCCCACTGAAAGCTATCAAAGCATCTCTACCCAAACCACATGGCATTGTGCCGACAGACAACGTACCCGCAGTTGAGGCAACATTTTCAATATCTGATACCGAGATGTTCTCGGAAAGATTCAGAGGCTGGCTGAGACTCACTTGGCGTGGAGTATTAGCTATGCCGGAGAGTGGATTCCAATTGCGGGACTTGGTTAATGAATGTGGGAGCGCGGCAGCTAGGGAGTATCCTAAGAATCAACACGTAGAAGCAAAACTACGCCAGCAGCTTCAAAGGCTACGTGACGTGGGTATCGTTGAGTTTGTTAGTCCCGGACAATACAGACGCACAATGAGTTAGGAGCGGAGGGCTTTCTATGAAACTGACTCTACATCTTATACTGGAAGACGTTGAGTTCTTCGATACACTTGACGCCGAAAAAGCCGAAGACCTTGCCAAGAGAGAGAATGGCGAGGTCTATTCCTGGAAGACCACCGGAAGGTCGAATTGGCTGGAGCATGGCTACAGGCTTGTTGACGTGGCGGGCTTGGTTGTGCTCCCAAGGCGGCTCCCGGATAGCATCGACATGGCCGATGATGACCTTGAAGAAGACGATGTTGATGAAAGCGTGTCCTCTCTCTAATCAACCCAACGTGGTACGCTGAGGCCGGACCGGGCAATCCGGTGTCACCTTGAGCGCCCCGGATGGACTACTACCCCCGTAAAGCTCAGATTTCCCCCACAAGGGACTTCAGCAGGGCCCGTGTGCGTGCAACCGATGCTTCGGCGTCAGCGCCCACAGGGAAGATGGACGCCAACAGGTCCGTGGCCCCGGTTCCGGCGAAAGACCTCAGCTGCTCCTCGACCTCCGCCTCATTGCCAATTATGGATACGCCTGCCGGGCTATCGGCTCCCTCAATGTTGAGCATCCGGCGGTAGTGGGGCGATTGGGCATACCTTTCAAATAGCCGGTCCGCCGTCTCCCGTGCAGCCGCCGGGTCGTCTGTTACGGCTATGGGCACTCCTACGCATATACGGGGGTTGGGACGTCCCGCATCTCTGGCCGAGGCGGTGATGCGGGGTATGATATGGGTCTCCAGGTTTTTGCGTCCTACCATCCAGGTAATAGTGCCTTCGGTCAGCTCGCCGGCCATACGCAGCATTTTGGGGCCAAGGGCGGCGACCATGATGGGGAATGGGGTGGCGCCGGGGACTTCCAAGCCTGTGTTGATTCTGAATACCTGCCCACTAAAATCAACTTTGCCCTCGTGTACCAGCGCCCGCATCACTGAAACGTATTCCCGCATGTATGTCTCCGGGCTGCCGGTTGGCCCACCCGGCCAGTCTTCCATTGCCGCCTTTGAAACGGCTCCGACGCCGAGAATAAGCCTCCCACCTGTGGCCGCCTGGGTCGTCAGTGCAGCCTGTGCCAGCGCCAGAGGGTAACGCGGTATTCGTAGTGGGACAACCGCTGTGCCAAGCTCAATGCGTTTCGTCCTCTGGCCTGCGAGGGCGAGCATGGTCAGAGCGTCATCCCTCACGGACTGAGTTGACCACAGGCTGTCGAAGCCATCGTCCTCGGTGGCGACCACCTGTTGGACCACGCCCTCAAGAGTTGGTACAGAGCTTGTAACCCCTATGAAAATGCCAACCTTCATAACTCAGACCCTCCTTCTGATAGAGACTGCTGATAAATGCTGATAGAGAATAAGGGGATTCTAGCAAGAAGACCCTATCCGGTCAATGATGGCTAAATCCAATGTTCCATCACTCATTGCCGGAGCGGTTGTGGGCTTGACACCGAAGCCCTGGGGATGTAGTTTCTTATTGGGAATTCCCGTAGGGATGAGCACTACGTTGCTCACGTGACCGAGAAACTATAACAGGGAGAGGGTGCAATGGCATATCGCCTGGGGGTGGATGTCGGCGGGACCTTCACTGATCTGCTGCTGATAAATGAAGACTCCGGGGACACCTACCGCGCTAAGGTTCAATCCACACCGGCAGACTCTTCGATTGGTGTATTTCAGGGTATCGAGAGAGTGTGTACAACGGCCGGTGTAGACCCTGGTCTGATTACCCAGATTATGCACGGGACGACCGTTGCGACCAACGCCATCCTCCAGGGCAGGGGAGCTAGGATTGGCCTGGTCACAACCCGTGGCTACAAGCAGGTGTTGCAGATTGGCCGGTCCTTCGTGCCGGGGGGTCTCGCCGGATGGATCATCTGGAACATGCCGGACCCCATAGCTCCGCTGGAACTCACCGTGGAGGCAAACGAGCGGATGAGCACACGGGGTGAGGTCGTTGAGTCACTGGACGAGAGTTCTATTCGTGAGCGTCTGAGCTTCCTGAAGGGAAAGGGCATTGAGGCTCTGACCGTTTCGCTGATTAACGCCTACGCTAATGGCGCCCACGAGGAGCGCATACGTGGGATTGCGATGGAGATTATGCCTGACATTCCCATCTCCATATCCTCCGAGATTCTGCCGGAGATGCAGGAATACGAGCGCACCCTAACGACGGTGGCCAACTCGTATGTTGCGCCGGTAGTCTCCAGCTACATGGAAAATATGCAGAAGGAGCTGAAGAACCGGGGTATTCCGGGCCATCTGCACATCCTCCGCTCCGACGGTGGCCTCGCCTCGGCTGAAGTGGCCCAAAGGGCGCCGGTCAACATATTGATGAGCGGCCCGGCCGGTGGAGTCGCCGGCGCCCTCTGGATTGCCAATCAGGCGGGCTATAACAACCTGCTGACCTTCGACATGGGCGGCACGTCTACTGACGTGGCATTGGTCCAAAACGGGGTCCCGTTGGTGCGCCGGGAGACCACGGTAGGCGATGTGACTATACGTGCCTCATCCCTCGACGTGCGCAGTGTTGGAGCCGGCGGTGGCTCCATCGCCCACGTTCCTGAGCTAACCAGGGCGCTCCGGGTTGGACCCGAGAGTGCCGGCGCAGACCCGGGGCCTGCGGCCTATGGCAGGGGTGGGGACAGGCCCACCGTCACCGACGCCAACCTGGTGTTGGGCCGTCAGCCGATGCAGCTCGCCGACGATATAGAGCTTGACAAATCAGCCGCCGAGAAGGCTGTACAGACCATCGCTGATGCCCTGGGGCTTGACCTCAAGCGCGCGGCTGCCGGCATCATAGACATCGTCAACGAGAATATGTTCGGTGCGCTGAGGTTGGTCTCGGTCCAGCAAGGTTACGACCCACGGGATTTCGCGCTTATCGCTTTCGGTGGCGCCGGACCGCTGCACGCCAACGCCCTCGCCAGGTTGATGAGTTCGTGGCCGGTGATAATCCCGCCGTCGCCGGGGGTGCTATGCGCCTACGGCGACGCCACTACGCGGCTGCGTAATGAGGCATCGCGCACCTTCATTCGCCGGTTCTCGGAGACGTCCAACGCGGAGATAGAGGCGATTTTCACGGAGCTCGCAGAGCGTGCAGCCCAGGTGCTGGATGCGGAGAACGTGCCACGCTCCGACCAATCTACCCAGTTCGAAATAGACGTGCGCTATCAGGGCCAGGGGTTGCTAATCCCGGTCGAGGTCGAGATAGATTCTTTCAAAAACGGTGGCCTGAATACCGTGCGCCGGAATTTCAATGAGGCCCACACTCAACTTTTCACCTTCGCCCTCCCGGCTGAGCCCGAGGTGGTGAACCTGCGTGCCGTCGTCCAGGGTAAGGCCACCCTTGTAGAGGCCGGGACCATTGAGCGTGGCGGCGCCGACCCCTCGAGGGCGAAGATTGGCACTACTACCGTCTTCGTAGATAACTCCGATCAGGAGGCTACAGTCTACGACAGGTCGAAGCTCCTGGCCGGCAATCGGGTCGTAGGCCCGGCGATAATAACTGAGATGGACTCCACTGCACTGGTCTTGCCGGACCACGTCGGCGAGGTAGATACCTACGGCAACATACTCATCAACCCGGCGACTTAAATACGGAGGTTAGGTATGCCTGCAAAAATCGTCGAACCCAATTCCACACCCTTCGAGGAGGTTGTGGTCGATCCCATCACCCTTGACATCATCGAAAGCGCTCTCAGGAACGCCCGCTTCGAGATGGATGCGGTGCTCTTTCGCACTGCCATGTCGCCCGGTATCCGTGAGCAGCACGACGAGTTCCCGATGATCGCCAACCCTGAGGGCAAGATGGTGGTCGGCCAGTTCGGCTCGTTTATTCATGGCTTCAACAGGCGGTACGAGGGGACCATCGAGGAGGGCGACATTTTCCTTACCTCCGACCCGTATAGCTGTGACGCCGCCATCAGCCACGCCAACGACTGGCTTGTTCTGAAGCCTGTCTTTCTGGACGGTAGGCTGGTAAGCTACATCGCCATGTTCGGACACATGACCGACCTCGGCGGCAAGGTGCCGGGCAGCCTTCCGACGGACGCCAACCAGATTTACGAGGAGGGCGTCGTCATCCCTATCGTCAAGATATACAAGAACGATGAGCTTCAGGAAGACTTGCTCAATCTCATCCTCCACCAATGCCGCCTGCCTCACTGGAACCGCAGCGACTTCAACGCCCTCATCGCCGCCGTCAACCTTGCTGCCAGGCGGGTTGTTGCCCTGTGCGAGCGCTTTGGGGTTGACACCTATGTCTCGGCTTGTGCGGAGTTGCTGGAGCGCAACCGGCGCGCCATGGTCCAGCTTATCCGGACGACCATCTCGGAAGAGAAGCTGTACTTCGAGGACTATGTCTGCGACGACGGTATCGGGATGGGGCCTTACAAGATTGCCTGCTCCATGTGGCGCGAGGGCGATCGTGTTATATTCGATTTTGAAGGCACAGACCCCCAGTCGGCCAGCTCCATCAATTTCTTCCTCAACGAAGAGATGTTCAAGATGTTCGTAGGCGTCTATATGATTAACGTATTCGACCCTCAGATACTGTTCAACGACGGCTTCTACGACCACGTTGACGTGCGCATCCCGCCCGGTTCATTGCTAAAGCCACTAAAGCCCGCAGCCCTGTCTTCTCGTACCCACGCCCTGGGCCGTATATTCGATGTTCTGGGAGGCCTCTTGGGCCAACGGGCGCCCGACTTCCTCATCGCCGCCGGATTCTCGGACAGTCCCCATCTGATGTATTCGGGCTACAACAAGGACGGCGAGTGGTATCAGCTCTACCAGATCGGTTTCGGCGGTATCCCCGGCCGTCCCTTCGGCGATGGCCCCGACGGCCACTCCTTGTGGCCGTCCTTCACCAACGTACCCAACGAGTTTCTCGAAAGCTACTTCCCTCTGCGTATGGAAATATATGAGACGATCCCCGATTCAGGAGGCCCCGGGTTCTTCCGAGGCGGCAACGGGATTAAGATTGGCTATCGCATCCTCGAGCCGGGCGAGGTATCCATCCATGACGACCGGTGGCTCACCTACCCCTGGGGAGTGAATGGGGGCCTACCCGGTGGAAGGAGCCGCAAGGAGATTATCCGAGCGGACGGCAGCGTCGAAATCCACCAGTCCAAGTGTGACCATGTAAAGGTGAATGAGGGAGACCTCCTCATTCTTTATACCTGGGGCGGAGGTGGCTGGGGCGACCCCTACAAGCGGGACCCGGCCAAGGTGGCAAAGGAGGTTGAGCGCGACCTGACTACTCGCGAGGGTGCCAAACGCTACGGTGTGGTGCTCAACGACGACCTCACCTTGGACGAAAAGGCAACTGAGGAGCTCCGCGCCGGACTCTCCGCCGAGCGTGGCGAGCCCAAGCTGTTCGACTTCGGTGGCACCATTGCAGAGCTGAAAGCCCGGTGCCTCGAAGAGACCGGCCTTGAGCCGCCAATGGACCCTGTCTTCCCTCAGCACATTCTGAGGTCTATCGAGAGAGAAGAGTCGGATAAGCTCCGAGCGGCCGCTGACTAATGCTATGACAGCCCTCGCCAGCGGCGTTCGCAGTGGTCACTCCGACATTGGGAAGGAATTCAGCTTATGAGCCAGGAAAGCCTGCAGGATAACTATTCCGGGGTCTTCGACGGACGAATAGGCTACGGGCAGAAACCGGCTATCGTGGTGGTGGACTTCATCAACGCCTATACCACGCCGGGGTCGCCACTGTATGCCCCCGGTGTGGTGGACGCCGTGCGCGCATCAATTGACCTCCTCGACATAGCCCGGCGCAACGGCATCCTTGTGGTATACACGCGGGTCATCTATTCTCCACATGGGATGGATGGGGGCATCTTCGTGCGAAAGGTCCCGGTGCTGCGAAAAATGGTCGAGGGCGAGCCACTGGCCAACATAGTCCCGGAGCTGCCACCCGCTCCACAGGATGTGATAATCAACAAACAGTACGCCAGCGCCTTCTTTGGCACGTCCCTGGCGCCGCTGCTCACCAGCCAGGGAGTGGATACCCTGGTCGTGACCGGCTGCTCCACCAGCGGTTGTATCCGCGCCACGGCGGTAGACGGGATGCAGTACGGCTTCCGTGTAGTTGTGCCGAAGGAGTGTGTAGGTGACCGGCACCCGGAACCCCATGAAGCTAACCTGTTCGACATAGACAGCAAGTATGGGGATGTGGTGTCAAAAGCTGAGGTCATGGAGTACCTGGCTAGCTGCGGCCAAGTTACCAGTGTCTGAGAGTTCACGACTTAGACACTTGCCCCACCCTTACTATCAAGGACAGAATGTGAATGCATGTGACTGTACTCTTTCTACGCCCTAATGTCCTGTTAAGCCCCAAGGCTGTTGCCCACCGAACTCCGCCCGTTCCAAGTTGGTGAGCTTGTCCAATGCCGATGGTATTGCCCCGTCTATGCGGTTGTGACTGAGGTCCAATTCTTTGAGGTTGGTGAGGTTGCCCATTCTCCTGGAATTGGCCCCTTCAGGTTGTTATAGCTCAGATTCAGACGCTGCAGGTTCGTGAGGTTGCCGAATGTTCGCGGTATCCTCCATTCACCCGAAGTTGACAGGCATTCAAGCCCTGTTATATGCTCACCCTGTCTGGAGTTGCTGTCACTCGACCGGCTTCGACAGACAAAATTCTATCTACCAGAGGAGGCTGGACCAAGATGTACGAAGGGATGATAGCGGAAATCACGACCATGCGCGGTCATGGAGGCGATGATATCTTGGCGTATCTCGCTCGGCCGTTGGGAGCCGGACCATTCCCGGGAGTCGTTCTCATTCACCATGCGCCCGGTTGGGACGAATGGTACAGAGAGGCCACACGTAAGTTTGCCCATCATGGGTACGCCGCCATCTCCCCAAACCTCTATCATAGAGAGGGGCCGGGAAGCCCGGATGACGTAGCCGCCAAGGTCAGGGCTGCCGGGGGTGTCCCCGACGATCGGGTTATAGGTGATGTGGAAGGGGCGATGCAGTATCTACGGGCGCTGCCCTACCACAACGGCAAGGTCGGCGTCATTGGAACCTGTTCCGGTGGGCGGCAGACCTACCTGGTAGCCTGTCGGACTAAGGCGTTGATGCTGCCGTGGACTGCTGGGGTGGGCGAGTAGTGATGTCCCAAGAAGAGCTTAATCCCAGGCAGCCTGTGGCCCCCATTGACTACACCAAGGACTTGTCCTGCCCGCTGCTGGGGCTTTTCGGCGAGGAGGACCAGAGTCCGACGCCGGAGCAGGTTGCGCTCCACGAGGAGGAGCTTAAGAAACACGGCAAGGCCTATGAGTTCCACATGTACCCCAACGCCGGCCACGGCTTCTTCTACTACGACAGGCCCAACTACCGCATAGAACAGGCGCTGGATGGATGGAATAAAGTGTTTGCCTTCTTTGAGCAGCATCTCAGCGTACCATCCAGAGTGGGCGCAGGAGTGTAAACGATGTGCACGTGGATTGTAGAAAAAGCGGAAATCTCAGGTAGCGCCAAGGGTTCTAATGGCTGGTTCCCCGTGACCCAAGCCAATGTGTGCTACGACCACCCCA
Organism: Dehalococcoidia bacterium; assembly: GCA_965219825.1. GTDB lineage: Bacteria > Chloroflexota > Dehalococcoidia > Lucifugimonadales > JAGWBF01 > JAGWBG01. Next base: position 1,998,262 of record OZ244792.1, read on the forward strand.
GCCACGCTTTCCTTGAGCACAGCCTTAATATTGACTTCGTCAACGAGGAGTTGGGTCCAGGAGCGCGGGTCGCTGTGGAGATGAGCGCTGAGTCGGCGCGTTCACTGGTCAAGGCTATCCTTGCCGCCCTCGAGACTGGCAAAGACCAGCACCAATTGGACCGTAGTCTCGACGGAGTGCGCGCAAATAGCGGGTAAGCCTTCGACTCGTTGAGCACGAGGAGTATTTGGCAGAGTGTCGGTGGGCCGGCCCCGAAAGGTCAGCCCACTGAGCACCTCATCCCACCGGCGCCACGAACTCCGTCCCCGTTGGTTGAATTGGATTCAACACGCCCTCCGGCGCAAGGCCGGGCCATTGAATATGGATTTTATGGTGGCTGTATAGTACAATAACCGCCGCACTATAGCTGAGTCGAATAAAGTACGTGGGCAACGTTTTCGCGCCTAAACCCCTATTAGCGGGAGGTATTGCAATGAGTGACGATTTGTCTACCATTCTGGATGGGCAGCCCGAGCGCATAGCTACAGGTTTTGTATTCACAGAAGGCCCACTCTGGCACCCTGACAGCTTCCTGTACTTTGTAGACATACGAAGGAACCATCTCCTTCGGTGGGTCCCAGGCCGCCAGGCGGAGATAATCAGAGAGGGTACCAATGAGGGCAATGGGCTGACCTTTGACCTTCAGGGGCGTCTGCTCATGTGTGAGGGAGGCAATCGCCGGGTGGCCCGCACCGAGAACGACGGGGCCATTACTGTCTTGGCCGACAGATGGGATGGCAAACGACTGAACCGTCCGAATGACGTAGTAGGCCGCTCCGATGGCAGCATTTACTTCACCGATCCCCAGGGAAGGGTCGCGCAGGACGAGCGGGAGATTGGCTTCTCCGGCGTCTATCGAGTTGATTCCGATGGTCAGGTCCATCTGGCCACCGATGAGTGCGAGTACCCCAATGGGCTGGCTTTCTCCCCGGATGAGTCTATCCTCTATGTTGCCATCAGCCGCCTGGACGAGCGGTGCCTGGAGGAGGAGGAGCGTAACGAGGTCTGCACCCACCGGCGTATCCGGGCCTTTGACGTGGCACCCGATGGAACCCTGGGCAACAACCGGATTTTCGCGGATATGTCCTCCGCAGAAACCGGAGTGCCCGATGGCATGAAGGTGGATGTGGAGGGGCGTGTGTTCTGTACCGGTAATGGCGGCACTTGCGTATTCGACAAAGATGGACGCCACCTGGGGACCATACGCACAGACGAAGTCCCGGCCAACTGTGCCTTCGGCGGCTCCGACCTCCGCACCCTTTTCCTCACCGCCCGGACCTCCCTTTACAGCGTTCGAGTCAAAGCGCCCGGGGTGGCCGTCCCCAGAGCCGCATGATGAGAAGCCCGTCCACGGAAGAGTTCAAGCGGCCCGGGTCTACTAATCTGCAGCTCTACAACCGAGGTGACCCTGCGGTGTGCATCGGAGTTGACGGCGTCTGAGGACCCAACTACGATTGCTCCGGCCTGGTGAGTTGGCCCCGTAGGACGTAGGCGATAGGCTATAAGAGTTCTCAGGTAAGGAGGAGGAGATGGCCCGAATTGGTGTCGCTTTTGGGGGAGGGATGTCTCCCACTGACGTCGTGGACTGTGTGAAGCTGGCGGAAGAGTTGGGTTATGAGTCCGCGTGGATGGCCGAAGGGCATGGAGGAGACCAGTTCTCCATCCTAACGGCATGTGCCCTAGCCACAAACAGAATCCTTCTGGGAACGAGCATCAGCAGCATCTACGTCCGGAGCGCACCGACCATTGCTATGGCCGCTGCCTGTGTGGACCATTTCTCCAATGGGCGTTTCATCCTGGGTCTTGGCTCAAGCCACAAAGTCCAGGTTGTGGGTGAACACGGCCTTCCATACTCCCACCCCATAGACCATCTCAGAGATACAGTGGAGATCGTTCGCACCCTCCTGAGACAGGGAACGGTCTCCTATTCAGGAAGCGCCGTCAATATTGACCGTTTTGACCTGTGGTTTCAACCCATGAAAGAGGAGGTCCCTATTTACCTGGCAGCCGTCTTTCCACGGATGCTCGAAATCTGTGGTGAACTGGCCCAGGGCGCTATGCTTGTCTGGAACACACTGGAGGGTGCAGGAAAGGCCGCGAGCCACATTGCCGTGGGGGCAAAAAGAGCCGGCAGAGACCCGGAAGAGGTTGACGTGGCGTGCATGTTGCCTTGTAGTGTATCAGACAATATGGACGATGCCAGGGACCGCCTCAGAGGGGCCGTCTCGTCCTACGTCGGATTTTTTCCACGTTACAGAAGGCTTATCGCGGAGAGCGGGTTCAGCGAAGAAGTGGAGGCTATCAGACGGGCGTGGGTCAACGAAGGTGAGAAGGCAGCTACAGAGCTCGTACCTGACAATTTGGTGGACGTGGTGTCCATCGCCGGTACGCCTGAGATGTGTCGAGAGAGGGTGGAGGAGTACAGACGAAACGGGATAACCCTGCCGATAATATTCCCTTCAGGGGGTGAAGGGGACAGAAAGAGAGCGGTCATGGATGCCATCAAGGCGTGCGCACCGGCTCGATAGCGCCATTATAGATTATACAAGCTCTCCATACTGCTGCGTGGGAGACTATGACAACCAAGCCTTCGCATGTCTTTTTGACCGGTGTTCCGATAACAAGTCGCTGAATGATATATGAGCAGCGATCTGATACAGGCGTTACTTATATTTGCCGGTAGCGCCGTCTTGGTTATATTCAGCGGAATATACCTGGCGAGGTATGGTGACGCTCTGGCCGGACTGATGGGTTGGGGACGACTATGGGTCGGAACCGTCCTGGTAGCCTCCGCCACTTCCCTACCTGAGTTGGTAACCAACATCACTGCCGCGAGCAGGGACCAGCCTGATCTGGCCGGGGGCAACATCCTGGGAACGAACATGGCCAACATGTTGGTCTTGGCGGTTGCGGCCCTGCTTTTGGGGAAGGAGAGGTTTTTTCGACAGGCTGCCCCGGAACAGAAGTTCCTGGGTTCGACGGCCATCTTGCTGACAGGTCTCGCAGTGGTATTGGGGGCTTTTCACCTGGGCGTATCCTTCCTGGGCGTAGGATTGGCGTCCGTACTGATTCTTGTACTGTACCTGGGTGGGATGCGTCTGGTCTACGTGATGCGCCCTCGGGAGGTAGGGAAGGCAGAGGCGGACCCTTCGCCTGACGTGCTCCCAAGCCTACGGAAGGCATGGACATTCTTCGGCCTTGCATCTCTGGGCGTGATAGTAGCCGCACCGGCCCTGATTTTCAGCGTGGAAGAGATTGCCAAGAACACAGGACTGGCCGTCAGCTTTCTGGGGGTTGTGGCCGTAGCCATCGTGACCAGTATGCCTGAGGCCGCAACCACCATCGCCTCGGCCCGCATAGGTGCGATAGACCTCGGCATTGGAAACATCTATGGAAGCTGTGCTTTCAACATATTTATCCTCGCCATAGTGGACCCTTTTTATCGCCAGGGCACTGTGGTAGAGACACTGGGGACCGAGCATGTGGCTGCCGGCCTTGTGGCAGTCGTTCTCATGGGACTGGGCTTATGGCAAATAATGCTTCGGGGCAGCAGCCGATACCTGCCGGTGGTGCCCACCCTGGCTGCAATGGTTCTCATCTATGGTGGTGGCCTCTACCTCGTCTATAACCTTGGGCGAGCAGCTTGATACCGCATGGAATAGAAGAACACCAAAATGCCGGTAAGAAAGGCCGGACATCTCAGAAAACACAAGTCCGTCAGAGCATAACCAAGGACAAACTAGATCATCGTCCAGCCGCCGTCCACGATGAGCAGGTGCCCGGTGGTAGCCCCGGCAGATGGACTCCCAAGGTAGATGGCTGCTCCTACCAGCTCCTCCGGCTCCATGCGCCGTCCCAGTGGCATGTGGGCTTCAAGCTCACTCTGTACGAGTTCAGGTTCACGTTGTTCGGCAGCCAGCATCCCGGGCGTCAGAGTTGGCCCCGGCCCTATGGCATTGACAGTAATCCCGTACTTTATCCACTCAAGGGCAAGGGAGCGAGTCAAGTTGGCTACTCCACCCTTGCTGGCGCAGTATGGCGCACGGTCCTCTCTGGCGACGATGGCTAGCTGGGAGGCAATGTTGATGATACGTCCGCCGCCCTGGTCTATCATGTGACGGGCAGCTGCCTGGGCACAGAAGAATACACCCTTCAGGTTGGTATCAACGACAGCATCCCAGTCCGCTTCCGTCACCTCAAGGGCCGGCTTGCGTATCCGAATACCGGCGTTGTTCACCAGGATGTCCAGCCTTCCAAAGTCGCGTGCTACCTGACCAATGGCCCCCTGAATGTTCTCTAAATCCAACGTATTCAGGGCGTAGGCCTCACTGTTGCGGCCTAGCCCCTTGATGGATTCCTGGGTTGTCCGGGCATCCGCCAGCCGCTCCTCCATGTCGGAGACGGCCACGTCGGCCCCGGCTTCGGCCAGTCCGACGGCAATAGCCTTGCCGATGCCTCGTGCTGACCCTGTAACCAGTGCGACCATACCATCTAAACTCAGGCCGGCGTAGGGCATGATTAGTGGTCTCCCTTCTGAAGATTGGCCCCATTATAGCAGAAGGTCTGACATGATGGCATTCTCAGACACGTGCTCGACCCATCTGCTTGATAAGGCAATTCCGTCGTGTGCGTAGCTAAAAAAGTGGCTGCCCGGCCTGGATTCGAACCAGGGTCAGGGGATCCAAAGTCCCCTGTGCTACCACTACACCACCGGGCAAACGTGGGACCATGAAAGTGGGTACGGTATGCAGATATTATCTCACAGCAGGATTGCCTTAGCAAAGCGCCCTTAGCAGGCGTACCATAAGAAACGTATGAGGTATGTTCATGGCAGGGCAATCGCCCTGCCTGGATTCATGCTAAAGTTGACTGGACACCGTCATGTACTTAATATTAGCTTTGGGGAAAATTCCGCGCAGGAGACGCTCACATGCTCGCCAAAGTAAGGACATGTGCCGTGGTGGGACTTGAAGGCTATATTGTGGAGGTGGAGGTAGACATCTCCCCCGGTCTGCCCGCATTCACCATAGTGGGCCTCCCGGATACGGCTGTGCAAGAGGCCAGAGAGCGGGTGAGGGCCGCTATTCGCAATTCGGGCTGCGAATTTCCCATACGCAGGATTACCGTGAACCTTGCGCCCGCAGACATGAGAAAGGCCGGCCCTTCCTACGACCTCCCCATCGCTCTGGGCATCCTTATAAGCTCCGGCCAGGTATCAGACTCAGACTGGCCCGACTCCACTCTCTCTCTGGGAGAGCTGTCCCTGGATGGTAGTCTGAGGCATACCAGTGGGATTCTACCAATGGTTTCCGTAGCCCGTGACCAGGAGATTGCCACGGCTTTTGTTCCCGCAGTAGACGCCAGGGAGGCGTCCTTGGTGGAGGGGATAGATGTAATCCCTGCCGGTAGCCTTGCCGAGTTGCTAAGTCATCTGCGTGGGGAGTCGCAGATTTCCCCATTGCTGCACGACGGCCTGGACGAACCTGATACGGAAGATGCTTTGGGCGGGCCTGACTTGTCCCACGTCAAAGGGCAGGAGCACGCCAAACGCGCTCTTGAGGTGGCTGCCGCAGGGGGACACAATCTTCTTATGAGCGGCCCCCCGGGCAGCGGAAAGACCCTTCTTGCCCGCACACTGCCTTCCATTTTGCCACGTATGACGCCCCAGGAGTCCCTGGACGTGACCAAGGTATACAGCGTGGGCGGCCTCCTGCCGCCGGATAAACCCCTGATACTCCGGCGCCCCTTCAGGTCTCCCCACTACACGATTTCCAACGCAGGTCTCGTTGGCGGAGGCCGCCTGCCCAGACCGGGCGAGATAACTCTGAGCCACCGTGGAGTCCTGTTTCTCGACGAGCTTCCGGAGTTCGGGCATAACTCCCTGGAGACCCTGCGCCAACCTATGGAAGATAAAGTGGTCACTATAAGCCGGGCCGGTGGCACTGTTACTTTTCCGGCGAATTTCGCCTTGATTGGCGCCATGAACCCCTGCCCGTGTGGGTTTTATGGCCATCCTACCAGGACCTGTGTTTGCTCACCCGGCCTGGTGGCCCGATACCAGAAGCGCATCAGTGGCCCCCTACTGGACAGGATAGACATATTCATTGAGGTGCCCCCCGTAGAGTATGAGAAGCTGACCGGCGTGGAAGTCGAGGAAACCTCCTCCCAGGTGCGTCAGAGGGTGGAGAAGTCCAGGGAAATCCAGAGACATCGCTACCACGACACGCCCTTCACCTGCAACACCGAGATAGGCCCCTCGGAGGTGTGGACCTTCTGCCGGATGGAGGAGAATGCCAAGGGGATACTTCAGGCAGCCATGAAGCAACTCGACCTCTCGGCTCGCGCATTCCACCGCATCCTAAAGCTCTCCCTCACCATAGCCGACTTGGCCGGCTCAGATACCATCGGCGTGGCCCATCTGGGAGAAGCATTGCAGTACCGGCCTCGTGGCCTGGGGTGATGAAGCCATTATATTTCAGGGACCAAATAGAAAGGAGCTACTATGCCGAGTTTCGTAAGAGTCTACACGGGAGACGATGGAGAGTCCCATATTGAGGAGGTATCTCCGCCTTTCCAGGCTTTCGTTGATACTGAGGGAGCATACGGAGAGGGCACGCCTTTGGAAGCTGCTACAGGTATAACCTTCCGGCGTTCACCTCCCGGATACTTTCTGAGCTGGCACAACGCTCCCAGACGCCAATACACCATCACCCTATCAGGAGAGGCAGAGATTGAGGTGGGTGACGGCACGGTAAGACGCGTAGGCCCAGGGGACATTCTGCTGGCTGAAGACCTTACCGGCAAGGGACATACTACTCGAGTGGTGAGCGAAGAGACAAGGCTTTATATTGTCGTCCCTCTGGCCTGACAGTAAGATTGGCAGAGAAGAGGTAAGGGACACGCAAGCGGACCAAACCCCCAATACGGAGACGACGACCCCGGATAACCCTCAGATGGTCGCGGGCCCCTCCACGTCGCTCTTCACCGGACCGGTGGGTGAGACCGTGGAGACGGAACGTAAAGCAAGACCATCTGCTCCAACCAGGGGCTGGCGTCAAACATTTAGCTCCCTTGCCAACCGAGATTTCCGGCACCTGTGGCTGGGTATGCTGTTCATGATGGGAGCCACCCAGATGCAGTTGCTTGCCCAAGCTTACCTGGCCTACGAGATTACATCCTCCCCGGCTCTGCTTGCCCTGGTCGGCTCCGGCTTCGCCGTGCCTCTGCTATCTCTCTCGTTGTTCGGGGGAGCAATCGCAGACCGGTTGGAACGCAGGCGAATCATACAGCTCAGCCAGGTGGCCGCGATATTGACAGCCCTCTTTGTCGCGATATCCATTACCACCAATACGTTGACGTGGGTCCACTTGTTTGTGGTATCCATGTTCATGGGTGGCCTGTATGCCTTTCTGATGCCTGCGCGACAGGCAATCATTCCTCAGATAGTGGGGCAGGCCCAGCTCACCAACGCAATGGCCCTCAACGCGGCAGGCATGAGCGCCACAACGCTGCTGGCGCCCACTGCTGCCGGAATCCTCTACGTGGTTATCGAACCCGACGGGCTTCACTACGTCGTATCCGCTATGGTACTGATAGCGGTGTTGCTTACCACTCTATTGCCCAAGCTGTCCGGTGGTGCCGGGAAGGGCAAAACATCCATGATAAGGGACATAGGAGCAGGGATCTCCTACATACGGGAAAGCCCAATAGTGCTGGTAATACTGGTGATTGGCCTGTCCATGGCCCTTCTGGCGTGGCCGTTCAGGCTGCTGATGCCCGTTTTCATACTTGACGTCTACCACCGTGGCCCTGAGGCGATGGGCTTAATGATAAGCTTCATAGGGCTTGGGTCACTGATTGGCTCTCTTTCCATCGCCGTGTTGGGCAACTGGAGACGAGGGATGTTGCTGATAGCCGGCACCATTGTGGCCGGGACAGTCCTTCTTCTGGTAGCGCTTTTGCCCTATTACCTGGTCGCTCTGGGACTCATGGTGATATTCGGGCTGGGAGAGGCAAGCCAGAGAACATTGAACCAGACGCTCATCATTGAAGTCTCTGAAGACCAATATCGGGGTCGGGTGATGAGCGTATTCATGATGAACTATGGACTCATGCCTCTGGGGGTCCTTCCGGCCGGAATAGCGGCTGAGTTCCTGGGTGGTCAGGTGGCTGTCGGAATCCTGGCCGTCATATTGCTAACTATAGCTGTAGCAATCTTGGCTACCCAGAGGAGGCTTAGAGATTTACGGTAGTCAGGGCCTGAGCGGAGACGAACAATCGCCAATATTCCCCAAAAACCCCGGTCATTTAATTGTCGCCCCGAGCGACAGCGAGTAGGGGCAGTTCGCGAACTGCCCCTACTGCGTTGTCGTCTTGGTCGCGAGGCTTTTTAGATTCCTCGTCGCTCCGCTCCTCGGAATGACGTGGGGTGGGGGCCGCATAAGAGGATGAAAATGGATTTTCATAGCAATGACAGCGAAGGGTGAATAATCCCATCCCCCTTGATGGGGGAAGGTTAGGATGGGGGTGACTGTGGGGGCCTGTATTCGCGTAACGTTGATAATTAAATGACCCTCCCAAGACCCCCGGCACTTGACGCAGCCGGGAGGCGCTAATACAATTGCCTCGTCCGAGCTTCCCCTTGTAGTGGTCTCAATGGACTGGGGGTATTCATTGAGAAGTGGGACTGCTATCACTAATAATGGAGATGTAATGCTATGAAGGTCCGTGACTTGAAAGCCACACTGGTTGCAGTCCCTCTTAATAGAGGTGAGATAGCCCTTGGCAGCGCCGGCCAGGAGGATAAACTTCGCACCATCATCGTGACCATAGAGACTGATGATGGCATTACCGGCGAGATATACTCCGGCAACTCGGCCAACGGGATGTCCATGCCCTTCCATGAAATCCGTGACCTTGTCCTCGGCCCGTGCAAGGATGTTGTGATGGGAGAAGACCCATTCGCAGTGGAGCGTATATGGGAGAAGCTTTTCCAGGCCACCTCCCAGGTGAATAACAGGGAGGCAGCCATGCGGGCCATCGCGGCGGTGGACATGGCTCTATGGGATGTTATGGGCAAAGCGCTGAAGATGCCTCTATATAGGCTGCTGGGCGGCCATAAGAATGAGATACCCGCGATGGGCGATGGAGGCTCCCTCAGGGAGGGCCGGGAACCGGAGGATATAGTGGGTAGCATAGTCCGGCAGAGGGAGCTGGGCTACGGAGGGACCAAATTCCACGTTGAAGGGACCTCCACTGAGGCTGACATAAAGCAGGTGGAAGCCGTTAGAAAGGCCGCCGGAGACGATTTCATAGTGGCCCTGGACGCCGGAAAAGCCTGTACCCCGGAGCAAGCTATAAGGTTTTCCAGAAGTGTGGAGGAGTATAACATAGCTTGGTTTGAAGAGCCGGTTCCCTTCGACGACGTCGAGGGTATGCGCAGGGTGAGGGAGGCCACCACAATACCTGTGACCGCAGGGCAGAGTGAGCTTACCGGCCCCGGGTGCATGGAGCTTTTGAAGGGTGGCGCCGTGGACTACCTCAACGCTGAATCATCCAAGTTGGGTGGTATTACTGAATGGCGGCGTGTTGCAGCAGCAGCTCACTTCTTCGGAGTTCGTATGATACACCATAAGGAGTGCCAGGTTTCCATCCATCTGTTGTCAGCCCTACCCCATACCTTCTGCGCCGAGTTTTTCCAGGACCCGGAGCGGGACCCTTTCTGGCACCAGATGAACCTGGGCCGACCGGAGATTAAGGATGGGAAAATCAGGCTCTCGGATGAGCCTGGTCTGGGTATTCGTATAGACCCGAGCTTTGTATCCAGGTATCGGGAGACGTAATACCGGCCTTCCCCCGTCAATGGAGAAGGGGACGGAACGCTCTCTTCAGTCCGTGGCCGGCGGTGGCGCCGGGGCTGGGTTGGGCAACTCGAACCCTATAGTGGCAGGAAATGCCCGGATGATCTCCTCCACTGTCCACCTGCCATCCTTGTGCATAGTCTTTACGGCCTCGGGCTCGTTGAGCAGGTTGACCAGACCGCCTGTTACGTGGAATACGTGACCATTGACATGGGACGCCTCGTCGGAGGCAAGCCAGACCACGAAGGGCGCCACGTCCTCAGCTTGCCCCCTTATACCCTGGATGACCGCTCCCGCACCGGCCATGCCACGCTGTGCCCTGAGTGAGCGGGATTCTTCAGGTATGCTGGAGGTCATCCTGGTTACGGCGCTGGGAGAGACGGCGTTGGCGGTGGCACCATACCTGCCCATGTCTCTAGCTACCACCCTGGTAAATCCGGCTATGCCGTCCTTGGCTGCACCGTAATTGGCCTGGCCGGACTGTCCCCAGAGGCCGGACGTGGAGCTAAAGGTGATGACCCTGCCGGAGCGTTGCTGGCGGAACAGTATGCAGGCGTGTTTCACCACAGTAAAGGTCCCCTTGAGGTGAACGGCAATCACGTCGTCCCATTCCTGCTCCGTCATATTAAATATCATCCGGTCTCGCAGGATGCCCGCGCAGGTGACCACTATGTCCAGCTTGCCAAAGCTATCAACGGCAGTCTTGACGATATTCTCGCCACCCTCCATGGTGACCACCGAATCATAGCATGGGACGGCGGTGCCGCCTGAGTCGGCAATCTCTTTAACCACCTCGTCGGCGGGAGACCTGTCGAGGCCGGAGCCGTCCACGTTGACGCCGGGGTCAACGACCACGACTTTGGCCCCTTCTGCGGCCATCTTCATGGCCACGCCTCTGCCAATACCTCGGCCCGAGCCTGTAACAATTGCCACCTTGTCTTTCAACATATCAGCCATCTGCATTACACCTTACTGATTGTGCCGGGGGTCTCCACCGGTTTGCAGACCCCCGACCTCTCCATGTAGTCCGTGGGATTTACGGCATAAGGGGCCACTACTGGCGGGGTGGTTGGGCCGGGGCAGGGTTGGGGATTCCCTTCGTAAGGAACTCCCTCGCCTGAAAGGCCAGCTTGTCCACGGGCCAGTGCCCTTCAGGGTTGTAGATTGAACGTTGTGGCCTGGGCTGGGAGACCAGGGAGACGTTCCCGCTGTACACCTCGAAGGTCTGGCCGTTAACGTAGTCTGCGTAGTCGCTGGCTAGGAAGGCTACGAAAGGCGCTATAGCGTCGGGGTTCCAGGAGTCCCTCTCAGTTTCCTCGGATAGGCCGGAGACACCTCCTCTGGCCCTAATCTCGGAGGCGCTATCGGGTATGTTGGCTATCATGCGAGTGTTCGCCCTGGGAGCGATGGAGTTGGCGGTGACGCCATACCTGCCCATGTCTCTCGCCACCACCTTGGTGAACCCCGCAATGCCCGACTTGGCAGCGCCGTAGTTAGCCTGGCCTGAGTTGCCAAACAGGCCCGACTGCGAAGTGAAGGTGATGATTCTGCCGGAGCGTTGCTGGCGGAACAGTATGCAGGCGTGTTTCACCACGGTGAAGGTCCCCTTGAGGTGAACGGCAATCACGTCGTCCCATTCCTGCTCCGTCATATTAAATATCATCCGGTCTCGCAGGATGCCTGCGCAGGTGACCACTATGTCCAGCTTACCAAAGCTATCAACGGCAGTCTTGACGATATTCTCGCCACCCTCCATGGTGACCACCGAATCATAGCATGGGACGGCGGCGGCGCCTGCGTCGGTTATCTCTTTAGCTACCTCGTCGGCGAGGGACCTGTCGAGGCCGGAGCCGTCCACGTTGACGCCGGGGTCAACGACCACGACTTTGGCCCCTTCTGTGGCCATCAGCATGGCAATACCCCGACCCACGCCCCTACCGGCTCCCGTAACGATAGCCGCCTTATCTTTAAGAATATCAGCCATGAACTCCTCCAAATTTGCCAGGCGCGTCAATCTCTAGCGAGGTAGCAAAGCGCTGTCCAAAGCTATGGGCTTTGGGAGGGCAGGATAACGGTGGCCGACCCCGGGGTAGTCCGCTCGCCCTTACCGTTCTCCAGCCATATCCGGCAGTCCACCAGATGATGGCCGTCCTCGACGTACTTCTTTGTCACCGTTCCCTTGCAGATGAGGGCGTCCCCCGGAACATCCATGCCCCTGTACTGACAGGACAGCTTCTTGAGGGTTCCCTGCTCCCCCATCCAGTCGGTCATAAGCTGGCCGAGGAAGGCGTTTTTCAGAGCGCCATGTACTATGACATCCTCCAGGTCGGTGCTCTGGGCGAAATCCTTGTCGTAGTGTATCTCGTAGAAGTCTCCCGATGCGCCGGCCCATTGCACAAGCTGGCGCGTTGAAGGGGTTTTCACGAGTTCCGGTATCTCTGTGCCTTCTTCAACCTCTTCCCAATATACCTGCTTAGCCATGTATCCCACCTCTTGGAGTCCATAAACCACAGAGACCGCCGGGTACGCAGAGAATCCCATCGGTATTATGCTTGAACCCTGCGGACTCAGCGGTGAGTTATGGTATCGGTTCTCAGTACCTGATGTACGTGGTCAGCTGTGTCGCCACCACCTCGTCAAGCTGATTGGTGTAGGTATGCTCAATTGTGGTAATGAGCATAGGCCCCAGTCTCCCCGACCGCTCTATAATATCCGCGACGTGGGCCTTGGCGGTGATGGTATCTCCTACCCTGATTGGCTCAAAATATTCCCATTCACTGCCGCCGTCCAGTGTGCGGGTAAATGGTAAATCGAAGGGCAGCATGGGACGCTCGACCCTCGCAGCGCGGAGAAAGGTGGGTGGCGCCACTATCCCTCCGTGGTGGCTCTTTCGGGCCACTGCATCGTCACACCACAGGGGATTGGGGTCACCCACCGCCTCGGCGAATCTCTTGACATGGCCCTTCTCCACCTCCAACACCAGAGGCTGAGCCTCTATGCCAATTGCCTTCCGGCGCATCTCTTCGGTGAGGAAGGTATTCGGAGCAGCCATCACCCGGCCTCCCTGGTTACTTCATCGGAATGAGTACACGCTGTGATGTTTCCCTTTGCCTACGCAGTAGGTCGGGCCAGCAATAGCTCCAGGACCTGTGGGAAGCATCTTCTCACAAGCTCATCAATGCCCTTCCTGTCCAAGCTACTTATAGGATGGGGCAGCGCAATGTACCGGTAGTCAGGTATCCCCAACAACCTCGCCATAACGTTTGCATTGCCTATGAAAGGCTCGGAGACTATCACCACCGTGGGGATTCCTCTCTTCTCAAGGCTGATGCCGTCGTGCAAACTGCACGTGGAGCAGGACCCTCAATCACCCACTGCCGTAATTGCTATCTGACACTGCTCGGCCACCTCATCAAGCGCCTCCGGCCTGAAGGGCTTGGATGGCATGTCTTTCGTGCGATTTACGGCGCCCGCCAGCCCGTAGCGCTCTCGAAGCATCCCATAGGCGCTGTCCAGAATCAGGTCGGCGTTACCCTTGCAGTTGTTCAGCAGGCCGATAGTTAGCCCATCCAGGGTCTGTGGCCTCAGCGTCATTTGAGCGCCGGCCCCTACCGTCTCCAACGTTGGGTCTATGAGTGTCACTGTGGTCATTTGACACCTCCTATCCTGAAGTATCCTGGACTATATTGAGGGGATGTCCATCAAAGCTTGATGGAGTCCGTAAGCTGCGCCTCCACCCCCACCCCGGCCCTCTTCCCGGCAAGGGGAAGGGGGCGGATTCCCCTCTCCATTGTTGTGGGATGACGTGGAAGAGTTGGAGAGGGGGGAGTCCCTCGTAATCCATTCAATCTCATCAATCTCAGTGGTCTTGTTATAGGCTCTTATTGCACTTCCTTGATTTCCCGGGTAACGGACTTGGCGTGAACACCAAGCCCATATACGGGGACGATCATCATTTGAGCGCCACCTATCCCACCACCGGCCAGCAACCGGAGTGCCTCGGGACGCTCCAGGACCGGCAGCATTTTGTCATCCATTGATTCCGGCGGTTCGGGAATGTACTTGAAGTTGTGGGTGCGACGAACCTCACTGCCAAGACGCCTGGCCTCCCGGAACAGGAACTCCCTCACGTCGGCCTTGCTCCAGCCGGCGTTGCCGAAGTGTCCCAAGATGTCCGGCGATACCACCATCATAAGCTCCTGGTGCCAGGGTGGCATAATGCTCATGGTGTCAGCCACCGCGAGAAGAATGTCTTCGGGGTTGGGGCTGCCACCATATCCGGTCTGCTGTGGCTGGAGCGCTGAGAATACCGTCACGGCGCTGGACGTGGGGGGCAGGCCACGCTCAACGTGGAAAGGTTCCCAGTTGGCGGGCAGGGTCTCCTCCTGCTCGGCAATGCACATGGAGTAGCGGCCCGGATGTCCAAATACAGTCTTGTCCATGTGGTCCGGCCGATTGCCCGTGCAGTTCCACAGCACCAGGTGTAGCGCCCGCCCGATAGTGGCGTTGGCCCGGTTGCCTGGGCAAAACAGGGCTATGCCGGAGTTCATGTCTATCTTCTTGATAATGGGTCCGTTGACTATGGCCATGACCGCCGCACCGCCGTTGTTCAGGCTTGCTCCATGCAGGTTGAATGCAGGCTCGCCCATAGCGTCCAGAGCAGCAAGAATCACGGGGAAGTATTCGGGCAGGCAGCCGGCCATAATGGCATTTGCCGCTGCCTTCTCGGCTGTAATTACCCGCCCTGCCACCGGCTCCACCAATACCACGTCGGAAGGGTCTCGACCCACGTAGTCAAGGAACTGCCGTACCAATTCTTCGGTGGGCGGCACAACGGGTAGGCCATCACTCCAGCCCATGCGATAGCAAAACTCGATAGCACCCTGGGGGTCATCCAGGTTATATCGCTGGGAGGTTGTGTTTTGCATGGCCACAGGTTGACTCCTACGCTAAGATGAGACCAGTCCCGCAACCATCCTATCTGCTGCCTGGTCTATCTTGGCCGTTAGCTGTTGGGGGGTAAGGGCTACGATTTGGCCGGGTAGGGTCACTGGCTCGTAAGCGGGCATACCGCTGAGCCGGGCCTGGGCCTTCACGATGCCTCGGAATCCTTCAGGGCACAGGAAGACGGTGGGGATGCCACTCTTCTCAAGATTCACGGCGTCGCGCGAACCGCGCCACGTGCAGGTACATCAGTCGCCTTCCAGGATGATGGCCGCCTGGGACCGGTTTACTATGTGGGACATGGTCTCCTCCGGCAGCTCGTTTCCCGAGTCTTCCTTACGCACGTCAAGTATCTGACCTGCGCCATTCTGAAGTAGCAAATCCCTGATGCGTCCGACGAAAACTTCGCCGCCGCTGCGCTCAGGGTCCTTGAGGGCGTTAATCACGGCGATGGTTGCGCCGTTAAGAGTAGGCAACCTGGATGCCAGGGGCGTCTCCTTGGCAACCTGCTCCGCCGTAGGATTGAGGAGCGTCGTTCCTTCGATTATCTGTACCTGTGCCATATTGCCTCCTTTGCCTTGCTAGACCGGAATTATTCCAGTGATACTTCGCAGACCGGTAGAAAAGATGATTGATGAGTAGCTGCCCACTTCCCCTCCCGCTACCATAACGAGTATATCATCAGGTCGGAAGGCTACGGGAACCTGAAAGTCATCGTCCTCCATGTCAACCCACTTGGGCCAGCTAAGAAGACCGCTGAAGTTATAGCACCCACCCTGCTTCAGCTGGCCCATAGGCTTGCGGGCCTTCTCCCAGAGGTGATACTTCACCTCATCCTTGGACCACCCGTCGCCCCCTATGATACGGGCGTGGGTAGGGCTAAGCACGACCAGCACCTCGCCACCCCAGTAGATATTGTAGGTGCCCATTATAGCCATGCCGTCGGCCAGGGTGTTAAGAACGCCTTTTCCGGTCGTGCTGATGAGGTCGGTAATGTGGTGTGGCCCCTGGGCGGCCATCACGGTTACCGTGCTGTCCTGGGCATCGTAGCCCCGCTCAACGTGCAAGGGGAGCCAGGGGCTGGCCTCCTCGAACTCGGAGATACAAAATGTTAGCTTGCCCGGATTGGTCTGGGTTGCCTGGTCGAACTGGCCGGGCGGCCCGATGGCGACATTCCGCATAGTCAGGGCCACGGCGCGCCCCACGGTGGTGTTAGCCCGCCATCCTGGGCCAAAGGTATTTGCTCCGGCGTTAAAGTTGAGGGCTTTTTTAACCGGCCCATTGACTATCAGTAGGGGAGCATCGCCATGTATGGTGGTAAGCATTCCTGCGACGCTGCCTTCCCTCCGGGTCAGACACTCTATCGCTGTTAGCACCACGGGGAAATACTCCGGGAGGCATCCGGCCAGGACGGCGTTTATGGCGACTTTCTCAACCGTGACGTCGCTGCCTATGGGCGGGAGAACACCCAGCACCTCCTGCCCGGCTCTGTTCCCGGCGGAGATCATAGCCCTGACCCGCTCCGGGGTGGGCGGGACTACAGGAAGCCCGTCTGTCCAACCCTGTTCATGGCAGTACTCGACAGGGTCAACTCCCTCGCTTAGCTGAACTATGGAGGCCGGTATACCTTCTGGCATCCCTCTTCCCCTCCGGGTCGGAATACTATATTACTTATATGCCCGGGTCACTAATGAAGCCCAGTATGAGCTCTGAGAATATATCGGGCATCGCCTTGGGGAAATCCGTCGTCCCGTCGGGCAGTTCTACCTCTTTGCACCTGGGGATGGCCTCTCCGACTTTGTGCTTATCATCAGAGGCGTTCCAGCCCAGCCGGTCAAGGACCTGTAGGTCTTTGGTCCCCCAGATGAGGAGGGTCGGACACTGGACCAGGGCCAGCCGGTCTTCCTGGGGCCACGTTACTACAGCCCAATGCCCGTACTCGGCAGCCGTCCCCGCCTTGAGGACGTCAAGAAGTGAACGATGGGCTTTCCGTGCGTCCCCGTCAAATCTTCTGATGGATTTTTGCCACAACTCCGTCAAATGAGACCCGTCGGCCTGTGGCTCCCACTGGGGCCATTTCCCCACGTTGCGTTCCCGCTCTGCGGCATCCATGTTGAAGAATCCGGAGAGAATGAGCTTGTCCACACGCTCGGGGTAGGAAACAGCCGCCTCAGCAGCTATGAAGGAGCCGGTATGATGTCCAACGACGGTAGCCCTCTCTATTCCCATGCTATCCAGTAGCAGAGGAACGGTCCCGGCGTAATCCCAGATGGAGGGGCAAGTGGGGGGAATGTCGGAGTCGCCGTAGCCCAACGTGTCCATAGATATGACCAGGTTGGTCTGTGCCAGTATGGGAACCATCTCAGCGTACTCATCCGTCGAGCGGGGGGTCTGATGTAACAGAAGAATAGGATCGCCTGACCCTGCAAAGACGTAGTGTATCTGTCCGTGGGGTGTATCTACGAAAGCCCTCTTTACTTTGGTTTTGGTAGTAACCACGTCAATTACCTCTTGCTATGATTGTCTTTCATTCTTCCCATATTACAAAGAGACTCCGGAACGAAGGCAGGCATACATAGTTTCTGGGCGTAGTCTAGCGGCTTCTCTCTGCCATGTCAACGACCTGCCCACCCTCCTCCAGGGTCATTTAATTATCAACGCTACGCGAATACAGGCCCCCACAGTCCCCCCCATCCTAACCTTCCCCCGCCTGCGGGCTTATTGCCGGACACTTTTTTCTGTGAGAGACGCGGGGTCGGGTATTAGCTTTAGTTGGCGAATCCGTCCGCCACCTGAGACCATCCACCGGTCCAAGAAATGGAGCCCCAACTTGAACACGCCGAGACGGTTCCCCTTCACCCGGCTCAACCGGGCCAGGTGGCTCGGTGTCTCCAGGACGTGGGTCCCCATGCTGACTACCCACAAGTAGGCCACCGCCATCACCAGCCACAAACGCTCGGCCCGTTCCGGCTCCCTCACCCGGGAGCGCTGCCATTGCCAGCCGTTGGATTTCAGGTCTTTGAACGCCAACTCTTCCCACATCCTGATCCCGTACCATTCCGTGCTGGCTTTGGGATAGTTGGTCAATAGCAGCCACGGCTCCTTATGGCCCCGCCCCCACTTGGCCAGAGCCCAACAGCACCTCCACCCCGCCTTCTTGAAGGCATGGACCTCCCCACCCCAGGTTTCACCGGCCCGGGTCACCAGACTCCCGTATTCCGTCTCCCCGCCCTCTTCCAAGATCAGATGGACCCCCTTGGTCACCCTGACCAGGTAATGCCAACCCATCGCCTCGATGGCCTCCAACAGCTGTGGCGAGTTGCCTATCCCGCGGTCCGCTTCCACCAACACCGTCTTCCCCTCGGAAACACCCTCGGCCACCCACCGGAACAAGTCCGTGATCAATTGCACCTGGCCCGCCAGCCATTCATCCTGTCGGTAGCACCGCCAAGCCAGGGGGATGGCTTTCCCCCGGTAGGCCAAAGCCACCACCATCACTTTCAGGTGCTCCTGTAGGCTGGTCTCATCCACCAGCAGCACCAACGGCCCCTTGGCCTTCAGGCTGCCTAGCGCCCATCGGGACAACATCTGACAGCAACCGGCCAACTCCAGCTTCGAATTGCCGATGAAGCGCCGCAGCCGGCGCTCCACCGTTTCCACGTTGCCCAGGGAATACAATTTCCCCGCCACCGCGCTCTGAGCGCACCTCTGGGCTAACCCCAAGCCCAAGCTGAAGGCGGCCAACGCCTTGGCCTGGGGAAGGGTCAGGGTTTCAAAGCGCTTCGCCACCACGGCGGTCCATTGGTACAATACCCCCCGTTGGCTCATGTTCCGCCTCCACTTCCCCTCACTAGGATTGGAGACCACTGAATCATGAGCCAACATCTATGTCAATTCTTATACTTATAAAAAGTGTCCGGTAATAAGCCCTTCAAGGGGGAAGGGATTATTCACCCTTTACTGTCATTGCTATGAAAATCCATTTTCGTCCTCTTATGCGGCCTCCGCCGCCCGTCATTCCCGAATACAGGCCCCCACAGTCACCCCCATCCTGACCTTCCCCCTTGATGGAGACCTTTGCATAACCACCGGTGTTGGGGCGAAAATGGGGGAGAGAGCCACAAGATGATAGGAGGGCGGTATGCACCGGGAAATGGGCGAACCGTCACTAGCGGAATCGTTGTTGCCGGAGACACTGGGCCAGAACGTGCGGCTGGAGCGCATCGACGACGGGGTGGACTGGGACCGGTTTAGTGAGTTGGTGGCCGAGTCTACTCAGCCGGTGAAGGCAGGCCCAGCTATCCACCGCTGACCATGGTCAAGGTCCTGTTGTTGGAGCAGTGGTACAACCTGTCTGAGCCCCAGATGGAGGAGACCCTCGGAGACCGCATATCCTTCCGGCGCTTCGTGGGGCTGGGGCTTCAGGACGACACGCCCGACTACTCCACCGTCAGCCGCTTTGGGGCCGAGTTGGAAAAGCGAGGGTTGAGCGAGAGTTTGTTCAAGGAGTAGGAGACCCAGTTGGACGAGATGGGACTGATATTGAAGGAAGGGACGTTGATGGAGGCCACGCTGGTGGAAGCCCGGGTGCGCCGACCGGCGGTCTCAGCGGGTCTGGGGGCCAAGAGTCGGACAGACCCGGATGCGGACTGGACCCGGAGCGGTCGTGAGAGGCGGTCCCACTTTGGCTATAAGGTGCATCTGGGGGTAGAGGCTGGGACGGGGGTGGTGCGCAGGGCGGTTCTGACGCTGGCCAAGGTCTATGAGAGCGAGGTGGCCGAGACCTGGTGAGCGGTGATGAGCGGGCGGTGTACGGAGACCGGGCCTACGAGTCCAAGAGGAGGCTCCAGTGGCTGAAGTCTCAGGGGATAGACGACTGTATCATGCACCGTTCCCACAAGCATCAACGGGAGTTGCCGGACTGGCAGAAGCGTCGCAACGAACTGATGGCGCCTGTGGGGGCGTTGGTGGAGAAGGTGTTCGGGACGCTTAGGCGCAGCTATGGGTACAGCCGTGTCCGCTACCGTGGACTGGGTCGAATCGCCACAGAGATGTGGTTCAAGCTGATGGCCTACAACCTGAGGAAGGTGGCCAAGTTGTCTGGATGCTCGGCCTGAAGCCCGACGATGGGGGAACTGGGACGGGGACCGCCCCACCTGAAAAGCGAAAGGCATCACCAAGACCCCCTGCCAGGGGCCAACAGATCCCCCTTCCCCACCGGAAACCTCACGCCGAGGGCCGCTCCCGAGTTGTTCAGTTGTTCAAAGGTCCCCCATCAAGGGGGAAGGGATTATTCACCCTTCACTGTCATTGCTATGAAAATCCATTTTCATCCTCTTATGCGGCCCCCACCGCCCGTCATTCCGAGGAGCGGAGCGACGAGGAATCTAAAAAGCCTCGCGACCAAGACGACAACGCAGAAGGGGAAGTTTGACACCCTTACAGGGCCGTATGTATACTTACGTGCAATTGAGACCTCACCCCTTTCGACATTCACAAGCCCGCAGTCCTCTCCCGGAATGAGTGCCTGGACTATGCAATGGTAAGCCCACTAGGAGAAGGAACGTTGAACCCTTTGAACTTTGTGGACGAGGTAGTGGCAGATGAATGAGAGTGGGCTAGCCCTCGAAGGGCTCCGCGTAGTTGAGTATGGAAACCTTGTAGCAGGCCCCTATTGCTCCAAGCTCCTGGCCGATGGTGGCGCCCGGGTCGTCAAGGTAGAGCCACCCGATGGAGAGGTGCTCCGCCGCCGTCCACCTTCACTTGCCGGCGATGATAACCACGGTAGCGCAAGTCTGTTCCAGTTCCTCAACACCAACAAACTCGGCGTGACCCTGGACCTTTACGTCGGCGAGGGGCGTCAGGCGCTGTGGAGTCTTCTGTCGGATGCAGACATCTTCATCTGGAATGGGGACCCTGAGCTTGGGCGCAAGCTGGGTCTGCGCTACCGCGACCTCCGCCAGACCAACCCGCATCTCATAGTCACAGCCATCACTCCCTTTGGATTGACCGGACCCTACCGCAACTTCAAGGGAGATGAGTTGATAGTTTATAACATGGGCGGACTGGGCTATGCCAGCCCCGGGATGCCTGACCACGTGGATGATCCGCCCACCGAGCCACCCTTGCATCCACGAGCGCCCGTTGCCGACGTCATCACCGGACTTGTCGGCGCCGTGGCCACCATGATGGCCGTGTTCGCTCGGAGGCAGGACGGAAAGGGTCGCCAGGTGGATGTCTCCGGCATGGATGCGATAGCCTCCATGATAGGCCGGGATACCTCCATCTACTCCTATATCCGTGAGATTGCCGGACGCTTACCCAACATCTTTGCTCTTCAACCCAACGACATGATCCCCTGCAAGGACGGATGGGCTGTCATCGCTACGCCCTATGGAGAGCACTGGAACCGTTTTGTGGAGGTGATGGGAGACCCGGACTGGGCTTCACTGGAGGTGTTTGCCAACGGAAGGCTGCGCGGCGCCAATTGGGACGCGCTGAGACCTCTGATAGAGGAGTGGGCCATGCGGCATACCGGAGAAGAGATTATGCACATGGCCCAGGGCAGAAGCATCCCATGTTTCCCGGCCTTCACCGTAGGACAGATGGTAGACTCGGACCAGATAAAGAGTCGTGACTATTTCTGGACTGCACCGGTGAATGGGGAACCGCTCAAGGTCCCCGGCCCGCCCTTCAAGCTCACCAAAACACCCCATACACTGCGCACGCTCGCGCCAGAGTTGGGCCAGCACAATCACGACATCAGTAGCGTATCTCAGAGGCCCGCTCCATCGGACGTAGAGAGGCCGAGTGGGATGCCCCTGGATGGAATCCGTGTACTGGACTTGGGACAGGTGGTTTCCGTCCCCCATTGCGGCAGGATACTGGCCTGGATGGGAGCCGATGTCATCCAGATTGAGTCAAGCAATCGTCTAACCAGCCGGAGCAGCCCTCCATTCGCCCAGGGCCGTCAGGGTCCGAACACCAGCGCCCTGTACAACGCCCTGGGCACGAATAAGCGTAGCTGCACCCTGAACCTGACCACGTCTCAAGGGGTCGAGCTGTTCAAGAGGCTGGTGCGGGTCAGCGATGTTGTGATAGAGAACTTCGCGACCCGGACCATGCTCAAGTTTGGCCTGAGCTACGAGACACTCCAGGAACTGAACCCCCGTATTATCATGTTGTCCGTAAGCGCCTTTGGGCGTACCGGGCCTATGAAGGAATATGTGGGAATGCACAGTGCGGTGAACCTATTCAGCGGGGTCTGCGAAGTCACCGGGTACAGCCCGGAGGACCGGCCCCGTATCCTGGGCACCATATTGCCCGACCCAGTAAGTGGCACCGCCGCCTGCATGGCCATTCTTGAAGCTCTGTACTATCGCGAGAAGACAGGACATGGTCAGCACATTGACCTTTCCATGTCTGAGACTTTTGCAAACTTCATCCCCGAGTCGGTGGCCGAGTACAGCCGTGTGGGGCACCCTCCACCCCCTATGGGTAACCGGGACCCCTACAAGGTCCCTCATGGAGTGTATCGTTGTAAAGGCCCCGACAGGTGGGTTGCTATATCCGTATCTACCGAGCAGGAGTGGCAGTCGCTATGCTCGACCATCGGCCAACCGGAGCTAGTACGAGACCCGCTCTTTGCTGAACCGGCGGCCCGGTGGCAGCGCCACGACGAGTTGGACGACATTATCACCCGGTGGACCCGGCAGCGCTCCCACTACGAGGCTATGCACTTGCTACAGGAGGCAGGGGTCCCCGCCGGAGCCGCCCTGGACCCCAAGGACCTGCTCAACGACCCGCACCTGAGAGCTCGGAGACGTGTGGTATGGACGGACCACCCGGAGGCGGGACGGCACCGTATGGTGGGAATGGTGTGGGATGTTGGGGACGTGCCACGGCTCAAGTACCGCCATGCTCCCTGTATAGGGCAACACACTGAAGATGTGTTGCAGGGGCTTTTGGGTCTCTCCGACCAGGAGATTGAGCGTCTGCGTGGGGAAAACGTCCTGACTTGACCGGGAAGAGAAACGGTTGGGCGATAACGCCTCATCTCATAGCGCATTTCATAGTACGTCTTCCATGCCAATCTCTCTTGCCAACTCCGCCAGGGCATGGTAATGACTGGCAGGTATGGACACCCGGTTGCGCTCCTTCCCTTCCCGTTGCAGCTGCTGAGATCGCTCCCCAGGGTAAAGAATGTCTGTGACATCCGGCTTCTTGGGAGACGCCTTTACCCTGTCTATAAACTCATCCACCCGACTCTTGAACTCTTCTACCGGAAGAGCGGTGGAAGGGTCAATAACCAGGAATAAGGTCCCGTAGCGCCCAGGTTGCTCCAGGTCACGGCCCAGGTCCCAGGGAGGGCGGGTGTCGCTCAGGAGATAGCTCAATAGGCCCACGACAAAGACCAGGGCGTAGCCTTTGTGGCCGCTACGTGCACCGCCAAGGGGCAGAAGGCTACCTCGTGGGACATACGATGCGGTGCCTGTCCAACCGGGCCTGATAAAATCCCTGGAGTCCGTCGTCGGCTCTCCGTGCTCGTCCAGGATGGAATCCGGAGGTATCTCCTGTTCCTGGCGGGCCGCGTTAGCTACGGGTGTGGCAGATGTCTGGGTAACGGACATATCCAGAATCACTGGGTCGTGCCGTCCGGCCGGTATGCCAAAGCCAATCGGAGCGTTGCCCAGGAATGGCCCCATCCCTCCTATCGGGGCAACGGACGGGAAGCTCTGGGTCATCACCATGGCCACCATGTCCTGGGTGGCAGCCCGCTTCATAAATGGGGTCAGTATCTCTCCGTGGGCCCGGGCGCTCGCCCACCCCACACCGTGAAGCCGGGCCTTCTCGATTGCCAGGTCTATGGCGTGACGGCATACCAGGGCAGGCTCGGCCTTGGGGCCGCCGTCTACAATCGCCGTGGCGCCGGTCTCCCGAAGGACCTGGATTTGAGGTCGCAAGTCCAGGTCTCCCTGCCGGGCGGCGTGTACCCACCTGGGAACCCTCACCATCCCACGCACAGGGTCACCCTGAATGGCTTTGTCCAGGGCGATGTCCAGCAGAAAGGCCGCGTCTTCAGCAGTTGCGCCCACGGATTGCAGGCCTGCAATCCCTACCCGCCGCACTGCGTCCAGGGCCACGGTGACCTGTTCCTCCGTAGAGTCCCACCACTGGCCGTAAGTTCTCTGCCTTTGCTCATTCGACTCGACCATGACTCTCCTCCCTCTCGGAAATAATCACGTTACCAGTGCGGCATTATCGCCATAAGCCCTATTTCCAGCCTCCCTGGGACGGAACCACAACGGGCACGTAGAATTATGCGGTAATGGCCTAACCGGCGCAACTACCCGGCAACCGGTGAAAGACTACTCTCCACGTCGCCAAAGATGTCGCCACGGTTGCCATTCTCCATCCCCGCATTTTATTCCTTCACCCGGAGGACCGAAAGACCTTGTGCCTCACGGTTGGGGAGTTTCGAGCCTTGCGGGGGGGCTTGTCCAAATAAGGCCGGAGATGCAAAATAGAGGACAGACTTTCTTATACTAAAGTCGGGTCCAAGTCTATTGACCACCGATATTTCCATGGCCCAGCTTGACGTTTGGGATTGCCAATTCTAAAAAAGGGGGTCCACCATGGCGGAGAGGTCATTCATCGGCAATGTAGACGCACCAGACTTTCCACAGGGTCTGGACTGGTTGAACACCGACAGATCACTGAGCCTTCAAGACCTGCGGGGGAAGATAGTGATTCTGGATTTCTGGACATACTGTTGAATCAACTGTATGCACGTATTTCCGCAGTTGCGGAAACTGGAGCACAAGTATAAGAATGAGCTGGCGGTCATAGGGGTGCATTCGGCCAAATTCACCTCCGAACAAGACACTGATAACCTCCGTAAGGCAGTCCTTCGCTATGAGCTGGAGCACCCGGTGATTAACGACGGCCAGTTTGTCGTTTGGAAGCAATATTCCGGCAGGGCCTGGCCCACGTTGATATTCATAGACCCCCAAGGCAAAATCATAGGAAAGCATGAAGGAGAGATTACCTTCGAGGACTTCGACACTGTCATAGCTCAGATGGTGCAGGAGTTCGAGGGGAAGGGCATCCTTGACCGTACACCTCTAAACCACAGGATGGAAGAGGGGGCAAAGTCGGCCCTGGCTTTCCCAGGGAAAGTGCTCGCCGACGAGGCCACGGACAGGCTCTTTATATCCGACTCCAACCACAACCGGATTATTTTATCCACCCTGGAGGGGGAGGTAAGACAGGTCATCGGCAGCGGCGAAGTGGGTTTCGCCGACGGCGACTTCCGAATAGCCAGCTTCGACCATCCCCAGGGTATGGCCCTTGATGGGGATGGTCTTTACGTGGCGGACACCGAGAACCACGCCATTCGCAGAGTTGACCTGGCCGGTGGGAAGGTAGAGACGGTGGCGGGGACGGGAAGGCAGGCGAGGGGCTTCGGCAAGGGCGGCGACGCTTTGTCCACAGACTTAAGCTCTCCCTGGGACCTGGCGTTGCACGATGGAACCCTATACATAGCGATGGCCGGGATTCACCAGCTATGGTCCCTGGACCTGGAGGCCAAGCAAGTGCGCCCTTATGCCGGCAACGGACGTGAGGCCCCCGTTGACGGGCCACTTCTCACCGCTTCCCTTGACCAACCCAGTGGCATAACCACCGACGGAAAGGTGCTCTACTTTGCCGACAGCGAGGCCAGCGCCATCCGCACCGCCGACTTGAATGATAGCGGGCGTGTCGGCACCATCGTAGGGCAGGACCTCTTCGTCTTCGGCGACGTTGATGGCACCGGCGACGCCGTCCGTTTGCAACATCCCATTGGAATACATTTCCATGACGGGGTCCTTTACGTAGCCGACACCTACAACAACAAAATCAAGCGAGTCTTCCCGCAGACCAGAAGCGTTCTCACCATGCTGGGTACAGGCGAGCCGGGATACCTGGACGACGAAGCCAACCAGGCCCTCTTTCACGAGCCCGGGGGCGTGAGCGTGGCTGCGGGTAAGCTATATGTAGCGGATACCAACAACCACGCCATCCGTGTGGCGGACCTGGACACCGGGGAAGTCGGCACGTTGGAGCTTAGGGGGGTGTAGCGTAGCGCTCCGGCTAAAGTCCGAATTTCTTCGCCGCTCTAGCGAAGCCTTCCATAGCCCCTTCCAGGACACTGTCCTCCAGGCAGTAGGAGATTCGGAAGTAGCCCGGCGAGCCGAACCCCCGGCCCGGAACCGTGAGCACGTTCCAGCGCTGCAACTCCTCCACGAAGGCAGCATCGTCCTCAAGGGGTGACTTGGGGAACAGATAGAAGGCTCCCTGGGGCTTGAAGATTGAGTAGCCCATTTCAGTAAGCCGGCCGTAGAGGTAGTCCCTCTTGCGCTGATAGTCCCCCACATCCACGCTGATTCCCTGGAGGGCCTTGATGGCGTGCTGCATCAACGCCGGGGCGTTCACGAAACCCAGTATGCGGTTGCAGAAGGTGAATCCGTCCACCATCTCTGCCTTTCCCTCGTAATCGGGGTTTACGGCAATATAACCGATACGTTCTCCGGGAAGGGCGAGGTCCTTGGCGTGGGAGTGGACGACGATGGATGCACCATAGTGGGGGAAAACCTGGGGGTAAGTGAGGCCGTCATAGATAATCCGGCGGTAGGGTTCATCGCTTATCAGGAATATTTCTGTGCCGTATTGTGCCCCTTTCCGGCGTAGCAGCTCTCCCATGTCCCTGAGCACGTCCGCACCGTAGACGGCCCCCGAGGGATTGTTGGGAGAGTTGATGAAAACGGCCCTGGTGCGGGGAGTTATCAACCCCTCCAGAGCGGCTAAGTCCGGCTGAAAGTTGCTATCGGTTGGGGCGATTATGGGGACCCCTCCGTGATTGTCAGCGTAGTACCCGTACTCTACGAAGTAGGGGGCAAAGAACACCACTTCATCCCCGGGATTGAGGATTGTCTTTAGCACCACGTTGAGGCCACCTGCGGCGCCGCAGGTCATCACAATCTCTCTCATGGTGAAGGATATGCCCGTCTCCGCCCTGAGACCTGCCGCTACGGCGTCCCTGGTCTCGGCATAGCCGGCGTTGGGCATATAGCGGTGCATCCCTGCGGGGGGAGCCTCCGCGAGTCTGCGTAGCTCCTGGTGAAACTGGGGTGGAGGCTCTACCACCGGGTTGCCCAGAGACAGGTCGAAAACCTTGTCCTCGCCGTACTGCTGCTTGAGGGCGATGCCCGCCTCGAACATCCGGCGAATCCATCCTCCCTCCTCCACGAAACGTGCTACCTTTTGCGATACAGCCATCCTCTATCACTCCTGAAGTGCTTTCGCCCGCTAGTTTCCTGCTATGAGAATATACCGCCACCGGGAGGAGATGTCCAGCGTTACACGGATGGGCGCCCGGAGGACTGATGGCGTGTCCTTGAGCCATTGGAAGGCATCCTCCATTGACAGGTAAATCACATCTGGATATATTTAATCATACATCAAGGGGCACCCGGCATTTATATGAAGCATCTCGCTGGTGACATATACCTGGGTTTCCGCTTACGGTAAATCAAGATGGCAACGTAGCTCAGCGGCAGAGCGGGCGCTTCATAAGCGCTAGGTCGTCGGTTCGAACCCGACCGTTGCCACTATCAACACTTCCGGACCCGGTGTAGTGGCCCCCAATCTTGGCTCATGTATAGGCTTGTGTGCGGAACTAGCCGGTCTCATGCGATAGTCCAACATATCCGGGAAGCACCCTTGTAAAACCGGGGCTTTGTTGAACCCCATAGTACGATAATGCGTAGGATAGTGAGTGATGATCACCGGGAACACTCCAGGCGCACAGGAAGATTGTGTAGGCGACGTTCTAGTGAATTGTGACGGGTTGGAGACTCCCGCTTTTGTCTATGACGAGGAAGATATTCTCCAGCGTTGCGAATATCTGCGCCTGAAAACAAAAGAGGCTAATTGCGGTCTGCTATTCTCACTTAAACCCCTCACTTTACTCGAAGTGTTGAGGCTAATATCCCCCTGTGTTGACGGGTTCGCCACCAGTTCCCTGTTTGAAGCAAACCTGGCACGCGCGGCTATAGGAGAGGAAGGAACGATTCATCTTACCACTCCCGGCCTGCGACCCCAGGAAGCAGGTATGCTTGTTGATCTCTGCGATTACATTTCCTTTAACTCCCTCTCCCAGTGGGGCCGCTATAAAAAGGACCTGTGCGGCAAAGTAAGGTGTGGTTTGAGAATCAACCCTCAAGTGTCGTTCGTGGGAGACCCGCGATACGATCCATGCCGCAAGCACTCAAAGCTCGGTGAGCCAATCGAAAGTATATTACAGCTGTATGATTCCGGCTCGTTGGATATAGATGGACTGGACGGTATTCACATTCACACCAACTGTGACTCTCTGGATTTCAGTGAGCTACTCGTGACAGTCCAGCACCTTGACGCGCGGCTTCCGGGCATCCTCCCGAGATTCGAATGGGTCAACCTGGGTGGAGGGTATATGTTCGATGAAGAGAGCAGCAACACGGAACAATTCATCGAATCGGTGGCAATGCTGCGCTCGAAGTATGGCTTGAACGTTTTTATTGAGCCGGGCGCGGCTGTGGTCAGAGAAGCCGGCTACCTTGTATCTACCGTTCTCGATATTCTACATAGCGATGGCAAATCCGTAGCTATCCTCGACACCTCTATCAACCACATGCCTGAGACCTTCGAGTACCAGTTTCTTCCCGATGTCTTTGGGGACGTGGAAACCGGAGAGTTTGGCTACATTCTAGCCGGCTCCACCTGCCTAGCGGGGGATATATTTGGGGAGTATTCCTTCATGGAACGGTTGGAGGTAGGGTCCCGGGTAGTGTTCACGGATGTTGGTGCATACACCCTGGTGAAGGCCCATACCTTTAACGGTCTTAATCTCCCTTCCGTCTATGCGCTGACTGCTCAGGGTGATCTGATATTGAAGAAGCGCTTCACCTTTGAAGAGTACGCACTCAGATGGGGGATGCAACCTCATGTATCTGTCTGAAATAGAGCTTGAATTGCCAGCCCCTTCCGCCCGTGAAAGCATATTGGGCTATCTGGCAAAGGAAATCGTCGCTCGCTTGCCCAATGACGCAACACCGGTCCGGTTCGTGGTTACCGGTTCAGACAGTGCCGGGTACCGGTGCGAGATAGCAACATTACATGGTGGCGAACGCACTATTACACCCTCACAGGACTCGCTCCTAAAGTTCGTCAAAAGAGACGTGGAGAATACCCAAAACTTCAACGCTGCTCTGGTGATTCCAACCGGAATAGGAGCAGATATAGGCGGACATGCCGGGGACGCGACCCCCGTGGCGCAATTATTGGCCTCCGTTTGCGACACGCTTATAACCCATCCTAATGTTGTAAACGCTTCGGACATAAACGAAATTCCTTCAAATTGCTTGTACGTGGAGGGAAGCGCTCTGTGCAGGATGCTCATGGGTACGGTCGGCTTGCAACCTGTACGAGCCAACCGGGTGATAGTTGTAATTGACACCCATAGCGAGCAGATGTTTGTAGATGGCGCCATTAACGCCGTAAACGCCGCCCGGTCTTCTTACGGATTGACGTGCCCCCGTATTGTGCAGCTCGACCCTCCTCTGGACATGAGGTCCCGCTACTCAACGTCAGGCTCTGCGGTGGGTTCCGTAGAGGCTATAGACAACTTGTTCAATGCCTTGGATGAACACCGCCAAGATTATGATGCTATAGCGATTTCATCGGTGATTTCAGTTCCTGAGAGCTATCATAGGGACTATTTTGAAAGCGAAGGCAACATGGTCAACCCGTGGGGTGGCGTAGAGGCGATGCTCACTCACACGATTTCCACCTTGTATGATGTACCATCCGCCCACTCACCCATGTTGGAGTCAGAGGACGTAGCCAACATGGATACGGGGGTCGTGGACCCCAGGATGGCCGCTGAAGCCGTATCTCTGACCTTCTTACAAAGCATCCTGAAAGGACTTCAGAGAAGCCCGAAGATTGTGACTCAGCGTGAGTCAATGGGGAGCCAGGGTGTGCTCACGGCCAGTGACTTGGCTTGTCTGGTTATACCTGACGGATGTATTGGCCTGCCAACCCTGGCTGCGTTGGAGCAAGGGATACCGGTGATAGCGGTCCGCGAAAACAAGACCCTGATGAGAAACGATCTCGCCATGCTGCCCTGGTCGCCGGGGCAGCTGCACAAGGTCGAGAATTACTGGGAGGCGGTGGGCGTGATGGCAGCGCTCAAGGCAGGGATTGATCCCAACGCCGTCCGCCGGCCAATCCTACCGGCCACTGTGGAAAAGAGGTCAACATCCGTTCCTGTCAGGATATGGCATTGAGGGCTATTGAGCACCGCTTTTGATTCCACCGAGGCCCACCGCGGGATGAAGAAGCAATTGACTACTCGCAGCATCTGAAACTACAATGTAGGTGCTTGTCAACGGGTTGTGTCCGGGTGTTCTCAGGAGGCGAGTATTATGCTCAGGCGGTTATTCGGAACAGGCAAGAAGCAGCAAGCAGCGCCGGGTCTGAGGCAGGTCCCGTTGGATGCTACCATAAAGGACGCGCAAGTTGGGGATGAGGTCTCGATAGTGGGGCTGTCACAGGGATTTGACGACGTCTACCGTACCATCGAGAGGCGGGACAATTTTGTGATAGAGCAAGTCAACCGGTACGAAAGCGACGCCGGAGAATGGTTCGAGCTAATAGGTGTGGATGAGGATAGACGATTATGGATTGAGTGGGCAGATGAGGATGAGCTATTCGTGACAGCCACAACCGATAAGAGTGCGATGGGCCTATCTGTGGCGGGACTGGCTGAGGACAGCCTCATCCGCATGGATGAAGAGAACTCTATTGATAATTTCATCACCTACGAGGGTACACGGTACTTTTACAAGAACAGCCATGAGGTGATTTATTTCCAGGATAACCTAGATAAAGGAGAAGGGTTTTATCTCTGGGACTTTGTGAGTGTGGAAGTGAGCCGGGCGCTGTCAGTAGTAAAGTGGGAAGGGGTGCCATTTCAGGTTTTCATCAGCGAGATAGTCCCGCCCGGAAATATCACGGTCCGCAGACATGGAAGGCCCCAGGTATAGAACTTAGGTAAAGGCATGATTGACGCATTCATTGACACCCTAGAGACATTTCCCCGGGGACTGGTATACGTTGGACTGGGCCTGGGAATCTTGATATTAGCCAAATTTCTGAGGGACATCCTGACTCCCTACCGCATAGATGAGCAGGTCACCAAGCAGAACAACACGGCGGTATCCCTCCGGCTTTCAGGGTATTTTATGGCAATTATTCTGGTGTTTCTGGGCGCCTTGTACCAGCCCCTTTTGGTGACGGCCAACGAGGGACTGGGCTTCAACAGGGAGTTCGGTGAAGATGTATTGGAAGTGTTCCTATACTCGCTGGCCGGAATTGTGGCGTTGAACGTTGTCAGGCTTCTGGTGAACCGGTTGGTGCTGTACAAATTCGACATCGAGAAGGAAATCGTAGAGGGCCGGAACGTGGGGATAGGCGCCGTTGAGTTCGGTGTTTACATCGCCACCGGGCTCTTGATTGGTGGAACGGCTTCGGGTGAGGGTGGTGGTCCGGATACCGCCCTGGCATTCTTTGGGATGGGGCTGGTGGTGCTAATATTATTTGCGCTTTTTTACCAGCTCACAACTTCATTCGACATTCATAGTGAGATTGAGAACAACAACGCTGCCGTGGGCATCGCAATGGGAGGCAATCTGATTGCAATGGGCCTGGTGGTCTTCAAGGCGGTGTTTGGGAATTTCTATGGCTGGAGTGAGGCAATAGCCACATTTCTGACATTTGCCGTGATTGGCTTTGTGCTTCTCGTAGCGCTGCGGCTGATGGTTGATTTCTTACTGCTTCCCATGACGAAAATATCGAACGAGCTGACTGTGGGGCGCAACGTGGGAGTTGCCTTTGTGGAAAGTGCAGTGGTGATTGGCTCATCGCTCATCCTGTTTTTTGCTATTTGACGGCTCAATGGCATGAGATACATATTCCACCTCTTGTCAGAGTGGACCCGGAGGGGGTCATACAATCCCACCCAACCTCCCATTCGTAATAGGAGGCACTTTTCACACACAATCTTACTCAGGGTATGGCTATGAAGATCCTTGGCATTGAGACATCCTGCGATGAAACCGCCGCCGCCGTCGTGGAGGACGGGCGTAGGGTCCTGTCGAATATTATTGCCTCTCAGG
Organism: Dehalococcoidia bacterium; assembly: GCA_965219825.1. GTDB lineage: Bacteria > Chloroflexota > Dehalococcoidia > Lucifugimonadales > JAGWBF01 > JAGWBG01. The sequence goes on from OZ244792.1 coordinate 2,030,363, forward strand.
TGGACATCCATGCCCGCTACGGTGGTGTGGTCCCCGAGGTGGCCTCCCGCCAGCACGTCATCCACGTGGCACCCACCGTCGCCGAAGCCCTGGAGAGTGCGGGAGTTGTTATGGACGAGCTGGACGCCGTGGCAGTGACCTACGGTCCCGGCCTGGCCGGCTCTCTACTGGTGGGGCTGAACTTCGCCAAAGCCCTGGCTTTCTCCCTGGGGATTCCACTGCTGTGCATGAACCACCTTGAGGGGCACATATACTCTGCCTGGCTCCGGCGTGATGACGCGCCTGACCCGGGGACGGAGCCCGGGTTCCCATACTTATGCCTAATCGCCTCCGGTGGCCATACCGATCTGGTCCAAATGGAGGCGCATGGAAGGTACAGGCTGCTGGGACGCACCCGCGACGATGCCGCCGGGGAAGCCTTTGATAAAGCGGCCCGTATTCTGGGCCTTGGGTTCCCCGGCGGGCCGGAGATTCAGCGAGTCTCCGGCGGCGCCCTTGGCAAAGAGTCGTTGCCACGAGCCTGGCTAAGAGACACCCAGGACTTCAGCTTTAGCGGCGTCAAGACGGCCTTGCTACACAAAGCCCAGGACAGGGGTATCTATCCACCACCCGGAGAGTTAGAAGGGGAGGATATGGAGAGGGAGGTGCGGGAGATGGCCGCAGCTTTCCAGGACTCTGTGGTGGATGTCATGGTCTCCAAGACGCTGGAGGCGGCGGATAAGTGGAACGCCAAAGGCATTATCCTTGGGGGAGGTGTGACCGCCAATGCCCTCCTTCGTGAAAGAATGTTGCGGCAGTCCAGCCTTCCGGTCCTCATACCGCCGCCCATCCTTTGCACCGACAACGGGGCAATGATGGCTGCCTGTGGCTACTACCATCTTATCAGGGGCCACAGCTCGACCTTCGACCTTGACGTGGACCCCAGCCTGTCTTTGGAGTAGAAAGTCTCATAACGGAGTGATAAATGGCAGATGTACGTCCCTTCAAGGGACTGAGGTACAATACCGAGATAGTCGGAGAGCTGACTAACATTGTCTCCCCCCCATTCGACACTATACCGCCCGATCTTCAGAGGTCCTTGCACGGGCGAAGTCCCTATAATGTCGTCAGGCTTGAGGCCGGGGAGAGGCTGCCATCCGACACTGACCAAGACAGCCGCTATACTCGCTCCGCCGCCCTGTTCGCCGATTGGATGGATAAAGCAGTCATGGTGCGGGAGGATACCCCCACGTTTTACCTGGTGCAGCATACCTTCAGGTCCCAGGATAGAGAAATGTCCCGTCTGGAGCTTATGGCCTGTGTCAAACTGGAGGAATACGAGCGCCGGGTGGTGCTGCCCCATGAGTACACCAGGGACGAGGACAAACGTGACCGTCTTGCGCTGATGGAGGCCTGTAATGCCAACTTCAGCCCAATTATGTGTCTCTACCGTGATAGGGAGCATAGGCTGTCATCCATCTTTCAACTCACCATGGCCGGGCCATCAATAATGGACTTTTCAGATGCGGGAGACCAGGGTTACCAGGTGTGGAGGATAGACGGCCAAGAGCAAATAAATGGAATAAGGGAGGCCTTGGCATCGAGGCCGCTCTACATAGCCGACGGCCATCACAGATATGAGACGGCGCTGACGTATCGAGACCTAACACGGTCCGGCAAGGTCGGGGTGCAGGATGGGGATGAGGCGTTTAACTTCATGATGATAGGTCTTGTAGAGTTTGATGACCCTGGCCTGATGGTGCTTCCCTATCACCGTGTGTTGGGAAGCCTACCGGACGTGGACCTGGCCCGGGTGAGGGATGTGCTCAGCACATTCTTTGATTCAGAAGCTTTATCAGGGGGAGTCCGGGCAGGGCTGGGGGAGTTCCTGGATGAGATAGAGTTTCGAGGAAGGGACCGGCTTGTCATGGGCCTTCTGGACCCGAGCATATCAGGTGGCTATCAGATCCTTACCCTGAAACGGGGAATTGTCAGAGATGAGTGGGGGCCAATCGGCGATTCTGAGGCCTGGATACTGGAGGAGCAGGTGCTGAAGCCCATCCTGGGGAACTCTCTCGGCAAATGTATTGATTACATCCACGACGGCGATGAGGCAGAGAAAAGGGTTAATGGAGGTGAGTTCCAGATGGGATTTTTCCTCAAGCCCTTTCCGCTGGGCTTGTTCGAGGCTGTCATGGACATGGGGCAGCGACTTCCGCCCAAGGCCACCTTCTTCTACCCCAAGCTACCCACAGGGTTGGTGATTAACCTGCTGGAGGGGTAACTTCAGAGATGGCCTTCCTGGAAGCTGGATGTTATAGCCCGCTCGGCCTGTTTGCTGTACTCGGCTATAAACTCCTCCAAGCGCCGCATCTCAGCAACCACACCTTCATCCACGTTGGCTGCGCCATCTGAGCCGGATTTGAGGTCTTTGAGCGCCTCTTTGGCCTCTTCAACCTTCCGGGTCAGTTCAAGGGCGCTAAGCTCATCGGTGGCCCTTTGCTTGATGGCCAGGAGATGTTGCTTGGTCACCTGGGTGTAGTTCAGGCGCTCCTGAATCTCTGCCATTGAAGACAGAACCATATCCAGTGTGGTCCGGCCATACATGGCTTGCCTGGGGAGCCGGTTAAGCTGGGTGCGGAACTGCCGAATCATGCTATCCAACTGCTCTTCCCTGGAATGTATCTCTGCCAGGAACAGCCTCAATTGGGCTGTAGCCTGCCGTAGCTGGACCATCTTTCCGCCCTTTTTGCCCCCATCCCAGCCCTTCCCGGCAGGGGGAAGGGGGCTGTATGCTCTCTCGATAGAGGCGGGGCCGGGTGTGACTCGCCCCTACAGAGAGGAGGTGGAGTAAGGATTGAAGCCTCTATTTGCCCTTTTGGAGAGTCCTAGAGCCTCACCACTCTGGCGGACTCGATTTGTTTCAAGGCCCTGATTTCTTCAAGCACCTGTGGCGGGACCGGGTCGTCAAGTCCAACAACCATCATGGCCTGGCCCCGGGGAGTCATTCGCCCCACCACCATGAAGCTTACATTGATGTCATTCTTGCCGGTAATCGTTCCCACGGCGCCGATGACGCCCGGCTGGTCCCTCTGCTCGACAAAAAGCAGGTAGGGCACTGATGGGACCATGTCCATCCAGAAATCGTTAACCCTGACTATGTGGACTTCGTTGCGCATGGAGGTGCCGGCCAGGGTAACATCGCCGTCGGTGGTCTCCAGGGTGACGGTCACAAGGTTCCCGTATTCCTGGGCGGCTGCACTCTTTCCTTCAGTTACCTTCAATCCGCGCTGCTGTGCAAGCAGGGGAGCATTTATCAGATTCACCCGCTCGCCACTCACCGGGGCCAGCAAGCCGGTGAGCACCGCTGATTTCAGGATAGCGCTATCATGCTGGGCTATCTCGCCCTGATAGTTGATGTTTATTCCTACGAATTGTCCCCCTGCCATGTGGGTAAGGAGCTTGCCGACAGTAGAGGCCACAGGCAAATACGGGGCAACCATAGCATGGACTTCGGGAGGCAGGAATGGAGCGTTGACGGCGTTGCGGGTAGGCTCACCGCGCAGCACTGCCATGACCTGCTCCGATGCCTCAATCGCCACCTCTCTCTGGGCCTCCTGGGTGGAAGCGCCCAGGTGGGGAGTAGCGATTACCTTGGGGTGCTTTACAAGAGGGCTTTCACCGGGGGGTTCCTTGGAGAACACGTCGAGTGCGGCCCCTGCCAGGTTCCCATCATCAAGGGCCTTCAGCAGGGCATCCTCGTCAATGAGCTCGCCCCGGGCCACGTTGATTAAGCAAGATCCCGGCTTCATCAGGGCCAAGCGGTGCTCTCCGATGAGATGGTGGGTATTTTCGGTGAGAGGCGTGTGGAGCGTAACGATGTCTGCCTGGGCCAGCAACTCCTCCAGAGATGCCAGCGTTACCCCGAGGAAACGGGCGTAGTCCGGCGTAACAAAGGGGTCATAGACCATGACGTGCATGGCAAAGCTCTGGGCTCGTCTTGCCACTTCCGACCCCACTCTGCCAAGGCCGATGATGCCCAGGGTCTTGTTGCGCACTTCGATACCCATGAAGGCCCTACGGTTCCACTCACCTTGTTTCAAGGACTGGTAGGCCTGGGGTATGTTGCGGACTAGGGACAGAGTCAGGGCCAGGGTGTGCTCAGCCGCCGCTATGGTGTTGCCGGTGGGTGCGTTTACTACGGCAATACCGCCGGCGGTGGCGGCGTCCAGGTCTATGTTGTCCACTCCAATCCCGGCCCTTGCGATGACCTGGAGCCGTTTCCCTGCCTGAATCACTTCGGCGGTGACCTTGGTCTCGCTGCGTACGATGAGGGCTTCGTAGTCGCCCAAAATCTCCATAAGCTCCTGGGGCTTGAGGCCCGTCTTAACGTCCACGTCGGCCTGGGTTCTCAGAAGCTCCACACCTTCGGTAGCTATTGGGTCCGCAATTAAAATTCTTGTCATATTTTCATTACCTTGCTGCGGCATGAGCCGGTTTGAAGCCTACCTTGGGCAGCGTCGTTTCCAGGGCCTGGAGCACCTCGCGTATATCCTCTTCCGGTACGAGGCCCATGTGGCCGATACGGAATACCTTGCCCTGAAGCACCCCCTGCCCCCCTGCCAGCACTACCGAATGCTCCGCTTGCATAATCTCCGACAGCTTTCCGGCGTCCACGCCTTCAGGGACCTTGACCGAGGTCACAGTATCGGAGGCGTGGGCCTCGTCTGCAAGAAGCTCAAGGCCAAGGGCTTTAGCACCCTGGCGGGTCATGTTGGCGATATGTTTATGGCGTTTGAAGACATTCTCCATCCCTTCCTCTAACATCATTTCCAGGGCCACGTCCAGGCCATAGAAAAGGGATAGGTTGGGGGTCCAGGGGGTCTGTCCCCGTTCCAGATAGCGCTGTGCCGCCGGGAGGTCGAAGTAGAAACGCGGCATCTTGGCGCTCTCGCGGGCCTTCCATGCGTCCTCGCTGACGCTTATGAAAGAGAGGCCGGGTGGGACCATCAACCCCTTCTGGGAAGCCGTACACACCATGTCGCAGCGCAACTCGTCGGTGGGAAGGGGTACACAGCCCATGCTGCTTACCGCGTCCACCAACAGTAACGCGTTGGACTCCTCTTTCACCACTTTCGATATACTCTCCAAGTCGTTGGTGATGCCGGTTGACGTCTCATTATGGGTTATCTGAACGGCCTTTATGTCCGGGTCTGATCTGAGGGCCTGGCGTATGGAATCGGGGTCGGCGGCTGTGCCCCACTCGAAGTCCAGCTTTTTCACGTCGGCCCCGTAGGTCCTAGTCATATCGGTGAAGCGGTCTCCAAAGTAACCCACGCTCACGGCCAACACCTTGTCTCCCGGGGAGAGAGCGTTAACCACCGCAGCCTCCAAGGCGCCGGTGCCGGAGGCGGTTAGGACATACATCCGGTTCCGGGTCATGTAGACCTGTTTCAGCTTCTCCGTAATGCCAATGATAAGCTCTCTGAACTCAGGCCCTCTGTGGTTAATCATGGAAGTGCTCATGGCCTCCAATACCTCCGGGGGGCATGGAGTTGGGCCTGGGGTCCTGAGATTTTGTCTGGGAATTTTCACGTTGCCTCCTTATTTTTCCGTATCAATCGTCTTAACGAACTGTCGTCTGCCAAACTTTATTATCTCTCCCGGCTGATGAATCATTTCTTTATCAATCTTCCGGCCGTTGTACTCCACGGCCCCTTGATTTATCAGCCGCTTTAACTCGCTACGGCTTCTGGTTGGGAAGGCCATTATGAACACCTCTGACGTGGATGCGCTTCCTTCCAGCATAACCTGCAAGTATTGCTGGCCGTCCTCCGGTGCCTCTCTGCGCTGGACCACTCGCTCGAAGTGCGCCGCCGCCGCCCTTGCATCCTCAGCATCATGGAACTGGCCGGTTATCTCGCCCGCCAGACGCTTCTTTAGCTCCATCGGGTTCACCGAGTCCGCCTCCATAGCCCGGCTCATCTCCTCCAAGTCCGCACTTGCTATGTCGGTGAGGTACTCGAAGTATTGCATGATGAGGCCATCAGGCAGGGACATGATTTTGCCGTACATATCATTGGGCGGGTCCTCGACAGCTATGTAGTTCTCCAGGCTTTTGCTCATCTTCCTCACGCCGTCGGTGCCGACCAGGATGGGCATAAGGAAACACTGCTGTGGACGCTGGCCCATCATCTCTTGAAGCTGTCTCCCGACGAGGAGGTTAAACTTCTGGTCGGTGCCTCCAAACTCCACATCGGAGTTTATGGTCACGGAATCGTAAGCCTGGAGCAGGGGGTAAAGGAGCTCAGTGATAGCGATGGGCCTGTGGGCCTCAAATCGCTGGGCAAAGTCATCCCGCTCGAGGAACTGGGCGATGGTAAACCGCCTGGTGAGGCGTATCACGTCGGCCAGAGTGAACTTGCCGAACCACTCACTCTGCCATACGGCCTGGGTGCGGTCCTTGTCCACCACCTTGAAGAACTGGCGCATATAGGACTCGGCGTTAGACACGACCTCCTCATGGGTTAGCATGGGGCGGGTGATTGACTGGCCGCTGGGGTCGCCTATCTGGGCTGTCCAGTCTCCGACAATGAGTATTACCTGGTGGCCCAACTCCTGTAGCTGGCGTAGCTTCCGCAGCCCCACCACGTGGCCCAGGTGAATATCGGGCCTGCTGGGGTCGAAGCCCATCTTCAGGCGCAGGGGTTTGCCCTCCTGGAGGAGTCTCTCGAATTCCCCCTTGACGATTATCTCGCTCACGCCTCGGACTGTTATTTTGTCAAGGGTAACTGCATCAAGCACAGCTTTACCGTTCCCGGATAGACAGTATGAGATTATGCTTCGCTCGCAAGGACTAGCGGAGACTTGGAGAGGACGGCCCGCGTCCGCTCAACGTCTACCTTCATCTGCTCGATAAGGGCTTCCACCGTGGTGAAAGCTTGCTCCTCACGCAGTAAGCTGGCGAACTCAAGGGTCATCGTCTTCCCGTAAAGGTCTCCCTCGTAGTCCAGAAGGAAGGCTTCTACGGTCCGATCATTCATTCCAAAAGTGGGCCGTACCCCTATGGAAGTAGCCGCCTCGTAGCGCCGGCCCTCCACCACAGCCCAGGTGGCGTATATGCCATCGGAGGGTATGACAAGACCGGATTCCACCGAGAGGTTGGCGGTGGGGAACCCTAGCTTCCGGCCACGACGGTCTCCCTCTACTACCAGGCCTGTGAGGGAGTACCAGCGTCCCAGCATCCGGCTGGCGTTCTCCACGTCTCCCTGGGCCATCAGGCTGCGTATTACACTGCTTCTGATGACGATTCTGTCCATCAGGACCGGCTCTACCGGTTTTACCCAGAAGCCCAACTCCGTCCCAAGCTGCTTGAGGGCGGGGATGTCCCCTTCACGGTTGTGCCCCAGGGCGAAGTCGGGCCCCACAACCAGGCCCCTCATCTTCAAGCGTTTGGAAAGCATGTATGCAAACTCCGATGCCTTCAGGAGGGAAAGCTCCTCGGTGAAATCTATGGCGAACACCAGGTCTATCCCCTGGCCCTTCAGGAGGGCTACGCGCTCATCCAGGGTCGTTATGTACCGTAGGTTTACGCCAGGGTTCAGTACCAGCCTGGGATGATTTCGGAAGGTTAGGACGCCGGACAGTAAGCCATTACTTGAAGCCGTCGCTTTGAGGTGTTGCAACAGTTGTTGATGACCGAGATGAACTCCGTCAAAGGTCCCAATAGTTAAGACAGTATCTCCGGGAGGGGATGCTGTGGCAAACTCTTGATCAAATGTCATCCTGGCTACTTTCACCCAACAAGACTGGGGATGGCCTGGACCGCACCATATTCAAGGCCATCAGTTTGCCTGAATAGGCCCAGCGCAATCCACTAGGGATGGTAACACAGCTAGGGATAGGCGTCAACTTGGCCTCAATTCGGAAATGACCCAGCCGCGTTCCTCGTCATCGGCACTATGGCTGAAGTCAATAAATATCTCGACTATCCAGATATCCAGCCAGTCGTACCTCCGAAGTATGCGAGAGTCGGCGCAGAATACGGGACTATTATAATTTACTCGTTGTGGAGTGCCATGTCGCACCACTTCTCGTCAACACTAAAGTGCTAGTTGGGTGCAAAAAGTTTGATTTGGGAAATTCAGATTGTAACAATGAATCCTCCCTGATATAATGATTGACATCTAGCAAGGTCAATATGCACTGAATCTGTGGTTGCAGGGAAGGAGGGAAACAATGCCAGGTCAAGAAGATATGGCGCTAATGGCCCACCTGATGCGGCGTGCCGGATTTGGCGCGTCCCGTGAGGAGTTAGAAGTCCGGGTGGCAAAGGGGTATGAATCGACCGTGGAAGAGCTTTTGCATCCGGAGACTCAACCTGATGTGGACGAGGACATACTATTCCGGTATTTCCCAAACCTTGAGGGGCCCCTTGGACCACCTCAAGCCCAGACCAACTGGGTATACCGGATGATCAACACCAAACGTCCTCTCGAGGAGAAGGTTGCCCTTTTCTGGCACCAACTCTTCGCTACGGGTAACTCCAAAGTGGACAATCCGCCTGAGCTTCTACAGCAGATAGCGATGTTCCGCCACCACGGGCTGGGTAGCTTTCCCAACCTGCTGGTTGAGCTGGCCAAAAACCCGGCCATGATTTACTGGTTGGACAACAATGGCAACCACAAGGGGGCGATCAACGAGAACTGGGGGCGGGAGCTGCTGGAGCTGTTCTCAATGGGCGTAGGCAACTACTCTGAGAATGATATAAAGGAAGCATCCAGGGCCTTCACCGGCTGGACCATTGGACCCAAGATACCCCGGAACCCCCTGGGCCGCTTCTACTGGAGCTTCCAGTATAAATCCGAGGATCACGACGATGCTGAGAAGACCTTTCTGGGCCACCAGGGACGCTTCAACGGTGAAGATATAGTAGGAATCGTAGTCCAGCAGCCCGCCACGGCTAGGTTCCTGGCACGCCACATGTACAATTTCTTCGTCGCCGACGAACCTCAGGTGCCTAGCTGGAACATAACTCCTCCAACGGACCCGGAGGCCATTCAGACCCTGATACAGGCTTATAACGAGTCCAACTACGATGTTCGCTCGATGCTGCGGGTACTGTTCCTTTCCGATTTCTTCAAGAACGCTAGGTTCGCCAGAGTGAAAAGCCCCGCGGACCTGGTCATAGGTACTGTTCGACTGGCGGGTAGCTTCACTTCCCCCAGACTCGGCTTCCAGGACTTGGCCTTCGAGTGTGCCTACCAGGGACAAGAGCTACTGAACCCCCCCAGCGTGGAGAGCTGGCATACAGGACAGGAGTGGATAGATGGGGGTGCCCTGGTCAGACGGGTGAATTTCGCCGCCAAGCTCTTGGGCAACAGCACCATGCCCGGCGTCAGGTCCATCATCAATAGGCTCAGTGACCGAGGCACCCTCTCTCCTGTGGAGTTCGTGAACGGGTGCACCGATTTGATTGGCCCTCTGGAGATAGGGGAGCAGACACGCAGTGAGCTACTCGCCCAGGCTGAGAAGGGAGGAGACCTTCGCTGGGGCACAGAGCAGGAAATCAAGACCTCTGAGCAACGTGTAGCGGTCATGCTGGCTCTGATAGCCGCTTCAAGGGAATATCAGTTTGCATAAAGCATAAAAGCTATCAGCACTCAGCTTTCGGCCAATGGCTGATGGCTTATCGCTGGTAGACCATAATTAAAGGGGGTTAGCTATGACATCTACGAGCAAAGACCCGGTGTTGGTCGTCCTGCAGCTAACGGGGGCCAACGACTATCTCAACTGTATAGTCCCCTACACCAACTCCATCTATAGAGATAACAGACCTAAAATCGGCATCCCCGAGGACCAGGTAATACCAATTGACGATGAGCTGGGCTTCCACCCCAACATGGGACCAGTGAAAGGGATCTGGGATGAGGGTAAGCTCGCTATTGTTCACGGCATCGGCTACGCTAACTCCGTTCGCTCCCACTTCCGGGCTATGGATGTTTGGCATACCTGTGAGCCAGATATTGTAGGAACCGAGGGATGGGTTGGCAAGGTCATCCGGGACCTGGACCCCCAGGGAGAGAACGTCCTGAAGGGGATGAACTTCGGCCAGGGCCTGCCCAGAGCCATGGTCCTGCGAGGTGTGCCCGTGACATCGGTGTCCAACCTTGAGTCCTACGGTGTGCTCACCGATGTGCCCGCCATCGCTGACGGTCAGGAAGGGGCTGAGTTGCTGGAGCGATTCGCCCGCATGTATTCACCCGCCATAGGGACAGGCCCGGTGATGGATTACCTGGGCCAAACAGGGCAGAACGTGCTGAAGGGTGCCGACATCCTCCGGGCAGTCCCCCAGAGATACTCCTCCACGGTGGAGTATGCAGACACCCCTATAGCTAAATACCTGAAGGGTATAGCCCAGGTATATATGGCCGACCTGGGCACTCAGGTCTTCTACACCGCCCACGGCAGCTTCGATACCCACTTCAACCAGCTACCCATGCACGCCAAGCTATGGACTGATGTGGGTAGGGCCGTCAGCGACTTTTTCGCTGACCTGAAGGAGCACGAGGTCGGCGACAACCTGATTATGATACTGTTCACTGAGTTTGGCCGCCGGGTACGCGATAACGGCACTGGCACCGATCACGGTGCTGGTGGAGTGGCTTTTGTCATAGGTGACCGGGTCAAGGGTGGCATGTACAGTGAGTATCCGTCCCTGAAGCCAGAAGACCTGCAAGAAGGCGACCTAGCTCCCAACTATGACTTTCGTGGGTTCTACTCCACTGTGGTGGAGAAGTGGCTGAGCCTGGACCCCGTCCCCATTGTAGGCGGAAACTACGAGCAGCTTGATTTCATATAGCTGAGCCAGGGCTTGGTGGGTGCTACGGGAATTTGGGTGGGTTAACTCCCTGGGATCTGTAAGGCTTCTCAAGCCAGGAGGTAGCGATGCTGACTACTGTAGCAGTTGGGCGGGTGTTTAACTATAGCTACTGCATAGGGATGTATGGGATGTCCGGACTGGGCTTCTGGTCCCCTATGGATTTTGCCCTTGGCCCCAATGGAGTCATGTATGTAACAAACCGGGGCGACGCCGAAGGCTTGGGGCAAAGAATCAGCAAGTGTACCGTGGACCACGAGTTCCTCGGACAGTTTGGAGGCTTCGGCTTCGGTGATGGGCAGTTCATCTGGCCTGCTTCGGTTGATCTGGACCAGAGCGAGAACGTGTATGTCTCAGACGAGAACCTTCATCAGATTTGCATATTTGACAAAGAGGGGAAGTTCCTGGGCAAGTGGGGCAACCAGGGCAGCGACGACGGTGATCTGAACAGCCCGTCGGGCATAGTAGTGGATCGAGAGGATAACCTCTACATCGTGGACAGTAATAACAACCGCATACAGAAGTTCACCAAAGATGGGAAGCTCCTGGCGAAATGGGGGCAGCACGGCAGTGGTGATGGGGAGTTCGATATGCCCTGGGGGATATGCCTCGACAGCTCAGGAGATGTGTACGTAGCCGACTGGAAGAATAGCCGGGTGCAGAAATTCTCCCCCAATGGGGAGTTTCTTGCCAGCTTTGGCGCATCCGATAATGGCATTGGAGAGATTAGCCGTCCCACGGGAGTTGCAGTGGACTCCGAAGGAGATGTCTACGTGACCGACTGGAGCAACCACCGGCTCCAGGTATACGCTCCGGATGGGACATTTATCACCTCCCTGATAGGGGATGCACAGCAGCCTTCCCCGTGGACGGAAGAATACATTAACGCTAACCCAGACATCCTCAAGGCCCGTAGGAGGGTCAACCTGGAGCCGGAATGGCGGTTCCGGCGGCCCATAGCAGTGAACGTGGACGCTGAAGATAGGATATTCGTCCTTGAGTCCGCTCGTCACCGCCTCCAGGTTTATGCAAAAGAGAGGGACTTCCAGGACGCCGACCTGAACCTTTAGTGTAAAGACACGTATCCCATGCGGCAAACGTTTATGACCGAGGACACTCCCGGTAAAGCGCCCACCTCTGAACTCTCACGCTAGGGGGGAGTATGGGTGAGCGTTGCACAGCCTACCACCTTTAGTCGCACCCCTACACCTACCCGGAGATTGCCCCACCCTGCCACCCTCCCGTATCGCTCAGGTCGGCTCTCGATTGACCTCGGGCTATGGTACATATCAGGTAATGGTGATTACACAGACATCCCTTGCATCTAAAGGCTACCTAACACGATGGGTCGCACCATAGGTGCTCCGCCTTGAGCTGGTCTGTGAGGCCGACAGGAACGTGGAAGTTCTTGATTTTGTTGTTCATAAACATGCCTCGGAAAGTCCAGTAGAGGTTTATAATGGCAATGTCCTCATTCAGGAGGATATTAGTTGCCTCCATGATGAGCGCCTTGCGCTTTTCCTGATCCAACTCCCTTGCTTGCAGCTCGAAGATCTCTTCAATCCTGGGGTGGCTCCAATTGCAACGGTTACCCGACCCACCCTTCACATACGCGGCACCAAGTATATCATGAGGCTCCATGATCTTTTGAGAATATCCCGCGGTGTTCATATCATACGTGCAGCCAACAATCGCCTCGATGCCAACGCCGTACTCCAGTGGTCTGACAGTGGCATCGATGTTCAAAAACCTCTTGAGCTGGTCCGATAACACCTCGGACATTTCGACAAACTCCGCTAATTGTAAGGCATTAATAGTGGTCTTAAAACCGTCGGGGAAGCCAGCCTCAGCCAGCAGCCTTTTGGCCTCGGCTATATCGTCAGGATGTTTCTTACCATCAGGAGTCTCCCTATAGCCGGGTAATTTGGACAGTTCTTCCGTGCTTAACCCGAACCAGAACCCGGGTGGGAAAGGACCTCCCAGCGTGTCCCTCCCACGGCTGAAGATTTGAATAAAGGGCTGGCGGTGTATGGCCAGGTGGAGTGCGCGCCTCACCCTCACGTCTGTGTAAGGCTCTTTATTGTGATTGATTTGCGTCCAAAGGATCGCGACAGGGCCCGCAAAGTGCATCGTGCCTTTACCCTCCGTAACCTCTCCAAGTTTCTCGTTATCCGTACCGCTCAGGTTGTTAGTCGGATGGATGTGCCCCAGCACCTGCCCCGACCTGAAGGCAGAGAATACGGTGGCATGTGGTATGATGGAGAAGTACTTCATGCCGTCCCAGTAGGGGCGGCCATCCTTAAAGTAGTCGGGGTTCCTGGTAAACTCAACGGAAATGTCTACTTCATGTTTCTTCAGCTTGTAGGGACCTGAACCCACATGGTTCTTTTCCTGCTTCAGATCGACCCCGGTCTCTATGTGATGCTTGGGCAATATCTTCATGTTCTCGTTGGCAAGAATAGGGAAGAAAGGCGCCGCCGGGAATTTGGTATTCACCCGTACGGTGTGGTCATCTATCGCCTGGGAGCCATCATAGAAAGGCTTGATAACCCCGACCAGTGGCCTGGGCTCGTCCGGGTTCACCATATCGTCAAGGCTGAACACCACATCCGCGGCGGTAACGGGCACGCCATCGTGCCATCGGGCGTTTTCATGGAGGAAGAAGGTGTAGGATAGCCCATCGGAGCTCAATTCCCAGCGTTTGGCTAGGTCGCCCCTTATGTCGCTCTGGTCGTCAGTTTCGGGGTTGGACTCAATGAGTCCATTATACAGTGGGGCAAGTACCGTCAGGCAGCTATTGCTCGGACAGTTCTCATAAATATTATCGAAAGAAGCTCCCGCACCCATCTGTAATGGTGGAATACCACCACGCTTTCCCACAACTAGGGGAACCTCGGGAGTTGGGGTAGGCTGGGGAATGGCAGTGGGCGCTGGGGTAGCTGTGGCACGCGGAACGGCGGACACAGAGGTGGCCGTGGCTTCTGGAGCAACAGGCACAGAGGTAGCGGTAGGCGTAGGCTGTGGGACGGGGGTTATCGTAGGTGGTACAGGAGTGTCCGTAGGCGGCTGTGGCGTCGCATCCTCTCCACATGCTACTGCTATTATCAGGACTAATACCAGGGGAACGAATACCAGGAGCTTGTGCTTGGCTATCCATCTGTGCGCCATGATTGCACCTCCTTAGGCCTCTTCAGACCGGCACTCTCCAGTTGACTTTTAACCTGGATTACCTGAGATTCCCCGTAAGCTATCATATTATCATAATCTTGTCAATGAGTCCTGCATTGAAAATAATTTCACAATCTAAGTATCACGTAATTTATAAAAATTATTGCTGATATCGTAAAAATCATACGGGCGAGACCTAAGGCCAAAATAGACTTAAAGGACATACGGAATTAAGGTGATATGTTGACATTGAATTCCGGCACGTATATCATCCTTGCCAACCGGACTTGCTCAAAAGACCTGGAGGGGTAAAATGAAATATGATGCTGTTGTCATTGGTGCCGGCTCTGCGGGCTCAGTTGTTGCAACTCGGCTGACCGAGGATCCTGAGCGCTCGGTGCTTCTGCTGGAGGCAGGGCCTGATTACCCTGAGTTCGAGCACCTTCCCGAGGAAGTGAAGTTCGGATACGCCACTGCTACGGACATCATGACCAGCGACCACAACTGGCAGTTCATCGGCAAGGCCACCGACAGGGCTGAGCCGATGATGGTCCCCAGGGGCAAGGTCACCGGCGGTTCCAGCGCCATAAACGGCCAGGTCTTTCTCAGGGGTGTACCCGAAGACTACGACTCGTGGGCCTCGCTGGGGAATGACCAATGGAGCTTCCAGAACCTTCTCCATTACTTCAGGAAGCTGGAGTCGGACACAGACTTTCACGACGACTTCCACAACGCTGAAGGCCCCATAATCGCCCGCCGATTCAAGCAAGAGGAATGGCTCCCGGACCAGCGAGCTTTCTACAATGCCTGTAGGGCCGCAGGTTTCTCCGACAGTCCGGACCATAACCATCCCGACGCTACGGGTGTTGGACCAATTCCCTTCAACAACCCCAACGGCATCCGTTTTAGCACCGCCCTGGGCTATTTGAACCCGGCCAGGCATCGCCTCAACCTTACTATCAGGCCCAACTGCATGGTGTACCGCATCCTGTTCGACGGTGCGCGTGCTACCGGCGTTGAGGTCGAGAGCGGTGGCGAGAGGTTTATTGTCGAGGGCGAAGAGATAATCCTCAGTGCCGGGGCTATTGGCTCACCCCATATACTGATGCTGTCGGGCGTTGGCCCCGTTGACCATTTGAGGGGTCTGGGGATTCAGGTGGTGAGAGACCTGCCGGGTGTTGGGCAGAATCTGAGGGACCATCCAATGGTCTATATGACCTGGCGCACCAAGAAAGAATATCCTCTGGACGGCATGGCTCCCAGGGTCCAGATAGCCCTGCGTTATACGGCTGAAGGTTCAGACCTGCGAAACGACATGATGGTCTTTATGAATTCGTTTGCCAGTGAACGGGTCAATCGTGGTGGAGACCGCATGGAACCCCTGGGCGTTCGCATGATAGCCATTCTCGACCTGGCGCTTAGCTCCGGTGAGCTACGTCTTACGTCAGCGGACCCCAACGTTCAACCCTTTCTGGACTATCGCTACTTTGATGACCCCTTCGACCGACAACGGATGCGCGGTCTAGTCCGCACCTGCCTGAAGCTGGCCGAGCACGAGGACTTCAAGGGCATCCTGGATGAGCGCGTAGAGCCTACCGACGACGTCCTGGAGTCCGACGATGCCCTGGATGATTGGATGTTGCGTGAAGCTACTACCGGCCAGCATATCTCCTGCACCTGCAAGATGGGGCCATCTTCCGACCCGTTGGCTGTGGTTGACCAGTACGGAAAAGTACATGGCCTGGATGGGCTGCGGGTGGTGGACGCTTCCATTATGCCCAACTGCGTCCGCGCCAACACCAACGTCACCACCATGATGATAGGCGAGCGCATCGCGGATTTCATGCGACAAAATCAGTAGGCGCCGTTTCCATCAATTAAAGTGCCCAGAAGGCGCCAAGCCGTCATTCCGAGTGGGTACGGTTAAGAGTGGTGAGCAATAGCCTTCACCTCGGCCTTCGGCCATCCCTCTCCCACCGGGAGACGCGCCGGGGGTTGCAGGCTACTTTCAGAGGAATGACACATAGACAAGGAGGAGTAAGATGAACTTCGGCCTTTTTATGATGCCGGTACATTACCCCGGTAAGGGGCTGCCCAGGACTATCAAAGAGGACATGAACACCGTTATCCAGGCAGACAAGCTGGGCTTCGACGAGGCCTGGATCGGCGAGCATTTCACGATTCCCTGGGAGAACCTGCCCGCCCCGGACTTGTTCATCGCCAATGCCTTTGCCATGACTAAAAACATCAAGCTGGGCACGGGGGTTGTGCTCCTCCAACTGCACGACCCCAAGATGCTGGCCCACCGCATCGCCATGCTGGACCACTTGGGCGAGGGCCGGTTCTACTTCGGCATCGGCACCGGTGGAGTCCCCACCGAGTTCGACTTCTTCGGTGTGGAGCAGGAGGACCGTCACGCCCGGGCGGCAGAGGTTATAGACGCCGTACTGAAAATATGGGAGACGGATGGCCCGCTGGATTTCCAGGGAAAATTTCATCAGGTGTCCTCTCCGGCCCCTGTCCTGCCTGAGGTCGGCCTTGGCCTCTGGCTCAAACCCTATACCAGCCCACATCCTCCCATCGCTGTAGCCGGGGTAAGCCCCAACTCGTCCACCATCGAGTGGGCCGGGGAGCATGGTTGGATACCCCTGACGACCGACATTCTACGTCCCAATCAGGTCCCCACCCACTGGGAGGCCTATAGTCGCGGAGCTGCCAAGACAGGAAGGACGCCCGACCGCCGGGAATGGCGCGTCTGTCTGGACATCCACGTGGCCGAGACCACCGAAGAGGCACGCAATGACGTGCTAAACCACGGCATGGGCCGGACGTACAATGAATACTTCTTTCTCGTGTACAAGCTAGCCGGTATCTTGGACTTGATGAAGCCGGAGGAAAGCACGCCTGATAGCGCCATTACTGTGGAGTACCTTATGGACAACCAGTGGGTGGTGGGAGACCCCGACTACTGCCTACGGAAGATTCGGGAGGTGTACGACACTGTGGGAGGCTTTGGCACGCTGCTCCAGCTTAGCCAGGACTGGGACCCGCCGGAGAAGGGCCTGAAATCCTTGGACCTGTTCGCAAAGCACGTGGCACCCAAGCTTCGGGACCTGTGGCCTGACCCGCCTGCATAGCTCAGTGTGGCCTAATCGCCCACTCTGTCCTCACCCGCCAAGTGGAGTGAGCTTGGTGTGGCCCACCGGCTGGCGTTGGGGCCATTCTTCAAGCAATTGCAACTCGATAAGACTGCCTTGGCGGAATATCGGCGGGGTATCAGTCAGCTGCTACCGGGGACTTCACCTGGTTCTTGAACACCGGCATAACCTCTTTGCCGAACCACTCCAGTTGCTCCAGGGTGACACTAAGCGGGGTGCCCATATTTGCACACTGCACGTTTATTTCTTGAAGGCCGGGATACCTGTCCTGTATGGCCATCAGCTTCTCGATTATCAGTTCCGGAGGCCCGCACAGCCAGGAACCCGCTTCAACACTATCCTCAAGTGTGGGCAGGCCGGCATAGGGCGCTCTTCTAGGGTCGCCGAGGGCATCAATCTGCTCGTCGGTGAGGCCGCTCACAAATCCCAGCGGGCCGAACATTTTCATGTGCTCTTCGAAAATCTTCTTTGCATCCGCTATGGCCTTCTCTTCGGTGTCGGCTATCTGGAATGAGTACCCGATGATGAGGTCGGTACCCAACTCGGTCTCCCGGCCTGCTTTGGTCAGCGTGTCCCGCCAGGCTGAGACCACCCTATCGGCTGCCCCACCGGCGGCTGCCCCACCCCCAATCATACCCTTGATGCCATGCTTGACCATGAAGTCCAAGGCACGTTGACTGGCGCTGACTATTGGTTGCCAGCACTCTACCGGGCGGTTGCGTGGACGAGGCACCAGGGTAATCTCTTCCAGCTCATAGCCCCTATAGGGCACTCTGGGGGGAATGTCGTAGTGCTTGCCGTGATGGGAGAAAGAGCGCTCGTTGAAAGCTTTGAAAATGACCTCTACCTGCTCCTCGAACAGTTCCCGGTTGGCGTCCTGGTCTAAAATGGGAGCTCCAAAGGTCTCAACCTCTCGCGAGTGGTACCCTCGCCCGACACCGAATATGACCCTTCCGCTGGTAAGGATGTCGGCGGTGGCGAAGTCCTCAGCCAGACGCAGGGGATTCCACATGGGGGCTATGTTGAAGCCGGACCCAAACTTGAGATTTTTGGTGAGGTGTGCCAGGTGGACGTAAAGCATAAGGAGATTGGGTATGCACTCATACCCTTCCCTCTGGAAGTGGTGCTCAGCGGTCCAGAAGGTCTCATAGCCCAGCCGGTCCATTAGCGTGGCCATGGCTTCGCACTTATCGAAGACGGTGGCCAGATGCTCGTCGGAGAGCCACCGGTCATTTAGCGGGGTGCCCTCAAGCCCTATGTTATCCATGTCCACGTGCCCTGCATATAGGGAGCCGAATTTCGTTATCATCCTGAAACTCCTCTATCTAACTAATATCTAATGGTAGTGGGATTCCCAGAGCCGGTATGGAACCATTGTAGCCCGGCAGGAACCGTTGTCAACCCTGAAGGCTTGGTCAAAACAGAAAGACCCTGAGTCCTGGGTAGGGTCATTTAATTGTCACCCCGAGCGACAACGCAGTAGGGGTAGTTCACGAACTACCCCTACTGCGTTGTCGTCTTGGTCGCGAGGCTTAGATTCCTAGTCGCTCCACTCCTCGGAATGACGGGCGGCGGGGGCCGCATAAGAGGACGAAAATGGATTTTCACAGCAATGACAGTGAAGGGTGAATAATCCCTTCCCCCTTTGGGGGAAGGTTAGGATGGGGGTGACTGTGGGGGCCTGTATTCGCGTAACGTTGATAATTAAATGACCCTGGAGTCCTGGGCAGCACCCCTTGACGGTTAATATCAAATGATGAATAATTAGTATCGTCCTTCAAGGGTGTGAAAGTTATGATACCGATTATTGAGCGGTCGCCTCCGGTTCTGTAGTGGAAGTAGATTTTCCACAAGGTAAAACATCATGACCCTACTGGTCATAGCCACGCTGGGAGCTACGCTCTTGCACATAGCTCTCGGCGTTTGGTGCTTTTGGCACACATTTGCTCGTTACGACCAGGAGTTGCCCGTTGCCCTTGGGGTGGGCATATCCCTTACGATTATGACCTCGTTGGGAGTTGCCTCCGGGGTGTCCACCATCTGGAGTGACCTTCACAACGGGCGTGGCAGGGGACTGGGATCCGTGTTTGCCGTTCCCATGCTCCCGGGGTCCTTATTTTTTGTACAACTATCTGTACCTGCCCGTCGGGTTCTTGTTGCTGGTGCTTTCGGTCTGGAATGTCCACAAGTGGAGAGATACAGAAAGTTGACATCTTTGCCGCAAGTTGCAACTCAACCTGCTGGGTGGTATACTAGGGTTGGATATTCCTTCGGTCTGATGGCCCCGATACTTCGGGGCTTCTTGTTAAAAGAGGATGGGCAAGCCGGGAGTAATGAATACCGGCAGACCGGTTAGGAATGTAGAGGCCAAAACCCTCAATTGGAGTAGGAGACGCTATGAAGAGTGATTTTGTGATAGCGTTGACACAGTTGGCGGCAGAAAGACATCTGCCGAGGGAGCAAGTGTTGCAAGCCATTGAGGCGGCACTGGCCTCGGCCTTAAAAAAGGACAGCCTTGTAGTCGGGCAAAATATCTCTGTCAAGCTAAACCCGAATAGCACAGGTGACCCTATAAGTGTCTTCGCTACAAAGACGGTCGTGGAGGACGTGGAGGACACTGAAAGGGAGATACCACTCCAGGAGGCCAGGAAGATAAAGAAGGACGCCGCCTTGGGTGAAGAAGTACCCGTTGAGTCCTTGCAACTTGAGTTCAGCCGGATCGCCGCACAGACAGCCAAGCAAGTGGTGTTGCAGCGTCTCCGCGAGGTGGAACGAGAGTTGATTTTCCAGGAATTCATGGAACGCACCAACGACGTCATGTCCGGAGTGGTAGAGCAAATGGAGGCGGGAAGGGTCATCGTCCTGGAAATGGGTCGTGCTCAGGCTGTCCTGCCACCTGAGGAGCAAGTACCGACAGAGCGCTATAAGAAGGGACAACGGCTGAAGATTTTGGTCTTGGACGTAAGGCGAACTTCCAAAGGCCCGGAGATTCTGGTCTCCCGCAGCCATAAGGACCTTCTCAAGCGCTTGTTTGAGATCGAGGTCCCTGAAGTTTTCAACGGCATGGTAGAGATCAAGTCCATCGCCAGAGAGTCGGGCTCCAGGAGCAAGGTCGCTGTGGTGGCCCGTCAGGATGGTATAGACCCGGTCGGCTCCTGCATAGGTATGAGAGGAAATCGTATTCAAAGCATCGTCAATGAGCTTCAGGGAGAGAAAATTGACGTGGTGCGTTGGGATAAGGATATCAAGGTGCTTATATCCAACGCTCTCAGTCCCTCAGAAGTGATACACGTTGAGATGGACAAGGATGAGGAGACCGCCCTAGTGGTGGTGCCCGAGCGCCAGCTATCTCTGGCCATAGGCAAGGAGGGTCAGAACGCGCGCCTGGCTGCCAGACTAACGGGTTTCCGCCTGGACATCAAGAGTATGAGCGAATGGGAGGCCATAAAGGCCCAACGCCAGGCTGATGAGGAAGAGGCGGCCCGGGCCGCAGCTAGGGCCAAGTTGGAGGCCGCCGTAGTCGTGGCCCAACCCAAGGATACTCTTGCGGAATTGGAAACTGAAGCTGTACCAATTGAGGCAAGTGTAGAGTCTCTATCCGTCGAAGAGGTCATAGGGGAAATCTTGGAGCCCGTCCTTTCAGATTCCTTTGAGATAGAGCTTGAAGAACAAGCCGTCGGGGAGCCTCAGCCGATAGAAGCGGAAGAAGCGCAGGTAGCTGAAGAGGTCCTTGCTGCCAGTGGGTTGAGCCCCGAAGAGGAGCTGGCGCTCTTGGCCCTTGAGGAAGAAGACGAGGAAGATGAAGAAGAGGAAGGGACGGAAGAGTTGAGCGATGACATCTGGAATGTGCCCGTGGCCCCCTCCGGTGCGGGCCAGATACGTTTCGCCGAGGACATAATGGGCGAGTTCCGGGGTAGAGGTCGAAGGGAAGGGAAAGGCCGGCGTGGCTCCCAGAATGATGCTGGAAAAGCGAAAAAGGGCGGCGGTGGCGCCCATGGGCGCCGCGCTCCACGCGCAAAAAGCGGAGCAGCAACCCCGGCTAGGGCGGAGCAACCCCAACGGTAGTTGAGGTAGTGGTGGCTAAAGTCAAACATGTACCCTTACGAAGCTGTGCTGCCTGCGGGCAACGGTTGCCGAAAAGGGAGCTAGTCAGAATCGTTCGCACGTTAGAGGGCAAGGTGGAGGTGGACCCCACAGGCAAAAAGGCCGGAAGGGGAACGTACCTCTGTCCCGGTGAAGACTGCTGGAAGCAGGGGCTGAGAAAGAGTCGCTTGGAGCAGGCCCTCCGGTCTCCCCTGTTGGAGCAGGATAAAGCAGCCCTTCTTGCCCATTACCAGGAACAGCTAAAGCCGACCGGCCGGCCCTAAACGGAGCAGGTGGAATTGGAGATGTATCTATGAGTCTTGAGGGACAGCAGACTGCCGTAACAAGTGAGAGGAGACGACCCGCCACGTCGGAGAGGAAGGGCCAGACTCGTAAGGCTGCCCCCAAGGTGGTCGTGCTTCCCCAGACTCTCACGGTGAAGCGTCTGGCTGAACTCACACGTATTAGCCCCATAGACGCTATTAAACAGCTTATGCGCAACGGTATCATGGCGTCTATGAACCAGGTGATAGACTTCGAGGTGGCTACCCTGGTGACATCCGCTTTCGGCGTCAGAGTCAAGCCGGAGGAAGGAGGAGCGGCAGCACCCTCCGCCAGCGTGCTTCTTGAATCATTTGACGGTGAGATAGACTCATCCAAGCTCGTTGTTCGTTCCCCTGTGGTAACCATACTGGGCCACGTGGACCACGGCAAGACGACCCTGTTGGACACTATTCGCAGGAGCCGAGTCACCGATAGCGAGGTCGGCGGCATAACCCAACATATTGGAGCCTACCAGGTAGTCTACAATGACAAGGAGATTACTTTTCTGGATACCCCAGGCCATGAAGCTTTCACAGCCATAAGGGCGCGGGGTGCCCGTGTGACCGACATCGCCGTCCTGGTAGTGGCCGCCGATGACGGCATGATGCCTCAGACGATAGAGGCATTGGACCACGCCAAGGCTGCGAACGTGCCTGTTGTCGTGGCTATCAACAAGATGGACAGGCCCGATGCCGACTCCGATAAGGTGAAGCGCCAGCTTGCCGAACAGGGCTTGGTGCTGGAGGAGTGGGGAGGAGATGTCATAGCCACGCCCATTTCAGCTATCCAGGGCGACGGCATAGATGACCTGCTGGAGAACATACTGGTGGTATCCGAAATCTCTGAGCTTAAAGCAGACCCGGACCGGCGGGCCTCCGGTGTTGTCATCGAGGCCAAGCTGGATAAGAGCCGGGGCGCCCTGGCAACGGTCTTGGTCCAGAACGGCACCCTCAGAGTAGGTGACCCCACGATAGCGGGTACTAGCTGGGGCCGAATAAAGGCGATAACCAACGACTCTGGAAGGCGCGTGAAAGAGGCCGCTCCCTCCGTTCCCGTGGAGGTAATGGGATTCGACTCTCTCCCCGAGGCAGGCGACGTGTTTCAGGTACTCCCGGACGAAAGGACCGTCCGTGACATAGTTGTGCAAAGGCTACGGGAGAAGGAATCGGAAAGCTCCGGCGCACGAGCCTTAACCCTGGAGGAAATCTACACCAGGGTCAAGACAGGAGAGGTGAAGGAGCTTAACCTGGTCATTAAGGGTGACGTACAGGGCAGCATAGAAGCGGTGTGCTCCGCCCTGGAACGCCTGGAAAGCGACCGCGTCAAAGTCAGCATACTCCATGCCGGAAGCGGTACTATTACCGAGACCGACGTGCTGCTGGCCAGTGCCTCCAAGGCCATTATCATTGGGTTCTCAACCACAACCCAGCAAGGTGTTGAGAGGTTGGCCGAGAGGGAAGGCGTGGAAATCAGGCACTATAACATTATCTATCGCCTGATTGAAGATGTAGAGAAAGCCTTGAAAGGCATCTTGGAGTCCACTTACACAGAGGTCGTACAGGGCCATGCCGCCGTAAGGGTCATCTTCTCCGTCGGCAGACGGAACAGGATAGCGGGCTGTATGGTCTCCGACGGGCGCCTGACCAGGGGATCGAATGTACGAGTCATTCGTGGCGGCGAAGTCATCCACAATGGAAGCATTTCCAGCATCCGGCACTTCAAGGAAGAGGTGAACGAAATAACCACAGGCTTCGAGTGTGGTATTGGCCTAGCGGGTTATACCGACTTCGAGGAAGGGGACGTGCTGGAGACTTACCGCAGAGAAAGGGTGTCGGCTTAAAGCCACCCTTTGTACCGGGCCTGCCTCGGTGACCCTCAATTATTTATTCCCTTTCCGGAAAGGTCTGCTTCCTATGACAAGACGCACTGACCGCATTAACGGCCTTCTACGTCAGGAAATCAGCAAGCTTCTCTCCCACGAGTTGAACGACCCCAGGCTGTCGGGTGTAGTAAGCATTACCCAGGTAGAAACATCCAGCGACCTGCGCCGCGCTCGTGTGTACGTCAGTGTCCTGGGCGACCAGCAGGTGAAGAACACGGTGCTGAGTGGCATCAATTCAGCCACGGGATTTATGCGGAGGGAGCTTGGCGGGCGTCTTACCCTCAAGTACATTCCCGAGTTGAGCTTCGTTCTGGACGAATCTCTGGATGAGGCTCAGCATATATTCAATGTCATGGACCATCTTGCGATGAATGGTCCTGCTGACGGAGACGATGAAGAAGCGCCCGGCGAAAAACCCGGCCATAAGTAGCCGTTGCCCCAACGGTGTTTCCGGCGCTATCAGGGCTATCCCATCCAGTCAGCGACCCGCTCGGCTATCATTACTACCGTTGCGTAGGTATTGGCCCTGGGGATGTCGGGCATCACCGAAGCATCTACCACACTGAGCCCCTCAATCCCGTGGACCCGGCAGCGCTGGTCAACCACAGCCTGTGGGTCGGATTCGAGACCCATCTTGCAGGTGCGGCACAGATGCCGAGACGAGCCTACCATCCTCAGGAGCCAGTCGTCCAGAGCCTCGTCCGAGGCCAGGTCCTGGTCCGTAGGGCTGATGCGCTCCGCTATAATGTCCCTATATGCTTCGTGCTCAGATATTCTGATGCACAGACGCACCGCCTCCCGCAGTCGCCGGCGGTCTCTGGGGTCCGTGAGGTATCCGTAGTCCAGATGCGGCTGCACGTCCGGGTCGGCAGAGGTCAGGTGCAACTCTCCGACGCTGTAAGGATGCTCCAGTAGGGCCAAGAGGCGAATGTCCTCACCTTCCAGGAGGTCGCTACCAATTGGGGTGGAGAAGGAGGCAGGTATGAGTTGGATGTCGTTGCGAGCGCCGGAGCCATCCGCGGTGTAGCGAAGTGCGGTCTGAAACCTGGGCGCGTTGGGATCCAATGGGAAACCGTCTTTCACACGGAATGAGGCCCCCACAGTAGGGTGATTCTTCAAATTCCGGCCCACCCCCGGCAAGTTGTGCAGTACCCGGATTCCCAGTTCACTCAGATGGTCTGCCGGTCCCACACCCGATAGCATCAGCAACTGCGGTGACAAAATCGCTCCGGCGCTTAGTATGATCCGGTCTCCCTCTACCTTGAATCTCTCTCCTCCACTCTCCACCTCCACTCCCATTGCCCTCTTGCCGTCGAACAGGATGCGCCTCGTAAGTACGTTGGCCCTCACGGTCAGGTTGAGCCTGTGGCGGTTGGGACTGAGGTGGGTCATGGCCGTGCTCATGCGGATACCGTCTGGGAGGTTAGTAGGCACAGGGCTTAACCCGGTTGAATCGGGACTGTTCATGTCAGGATGTTCCGGGAAACCCATCTCCAAACAGGCCTGATAGAAGGCTTCCTGAATGGGTATCCACTCTTCTCGTTTGTGGCGGCGGACCGGAATGGGGCCATTGGAGCCGTGGTAGTCATCGCGGATGTCCAGGTCGGTCTCCATCTTTCGGAAGTAGGGCAAGACCTTGAGAAAATCCCACTCGTTGTTGCCGAGGGAAGCCCAGTCGTCGAAATCTTCGGGGACACCTCGCAGAAATGTCCCTCCGTTAATGGCCCCGGAGCCGCCGATTACCTTGCCCTGTGCTATGGAAATTTGGGGCTGGCGATGAGTAATCGTACCCGCAAATGAACGGTTATAGGGAGCAGCGACGTCGGAGGCTACAGGGTTGTAGCCATATTTCAGGGCATCCGGGAGGTCGTCAAGTCTCTCATAATCCGGGCCTGCCTCAAGAAGCAACACCGAGCGTTCGGGGTTTTCCGACAGTCGCCCGGCCAGGACGCAGCCCGCCGCTCCCGCCCCGACTATGATAACGTCGTAGCGCATCCTAAATCCCCCTTATACGGTCTAGCCCAAATATACGTACACGTCAGCGTGGGGAAAAGCCACCTCCAGCACCCCTCGTAGCTCATTTTCCACCGTATCCCGGTATCCATCCAGGGTCTCAGGCGCAGGCCGGTTCTGGTGGGGACACTCATGGCCGCGCTGAATTCGGGGGCAGATATGCCCTCCGGTAGGGACATCCCAGAAACCCACACATTTCATCGGGAAGAACAATATCTCGGCGGTGTTGCGAAGGTCAGCCACAATCTCGGTCGCTCGGAAGTCGCTGTCGGTATGAATATCCACAATGACTCTTGCTAACTCAGCCATTCAACGCCTTCAGGAGGTGTCTATCCTCCACGGTAAAGCCGGTTTCGTTGCCCCTCTGCGCAGTTGGAGTTGGTACAGAACCAGAAAACCTGGGGCATCGGTGGAACTCGCACACCGTCAACCTCCCTTCGCATAGGTTCCCCGCAAGTAGGGCAAGTGGAGGGCTTGGACGTGTCCAGTGTGGTCATTGGTATTCCACCTCATTTTAACATCGGCAGGAGGGGAAGCGCGCAAGGGACCTTGACAGGGGAAGTGTCGTAGGTACGATACGGGCGGGCGAGGGCCTTGCTTCGAACAGGACTGCCATGCTATCAGGAGTAGGATGGCCCACGTTGCCGTTAACCGATTAATGGTCTCCTTGTCCCTTGCCTTCTTGCGTTGGGAGAAGGATGTTTCTTTCAATCAGGTCAATCAGGGAGGTACGGTTCACACTCGGGGCCGGACTACTGATGCCCTGCACACCGCCGCGTCTCGGCACATTATACCCCTCTCTCCTGAAACGGAGGACTATAGGCAACGAGCGTGAACCGCATTTCCTTTATTCGTTCGGAGCAGGACAGCTATGCTTTACCTATTCTGAACATCTTCGTCCCGCAGGTGGGACACGTGCCCTGAGTTGCCGGGCGCCCATTCTTCATGGTTATGGACTCGGTACTTTGCATCTCTCTCTTTGTTCGGCACTTCACGCAGTAGGCTTCCATCTAGCACCTCCTAAATATTGTGCTAGCTACATTGTAAATTCATGCAATTCTAAATTTCTAGGATTAAGGCACACAATTTCATCCAATTCGGCGATGACCCACTGTTAATTGTGTCATCCGACCGAGGGACGATCATATTGCTGCTGGGCAATAGTAACGTAGGTGGCCGGTGTGACCAATGTCAAGCCCGCGTCCACTGGTAGCACTACTCCTGTGACCCATCGGGCGTCATCACTGGCCAGATAGAGGGCGGCAGCGGCGATGTCCCAGGCGGTTCCCTCGGTGCCAAGAGGAGTGGCGTTCTTGCGGTGCTCGCGCAGGATGTCGTCCATTCGGGGGGCCACCATGGGCGTATAGACGAGTCCGGGCGCGATACAGTTGACCCGGATATTGTCATGGCCGTGGTCAGCCGCCATAGACATGGTCAGGCCGATGACCGCAGCCTTCGATGTGGTATAGGGGGTGCTGCTATGGGCCCTCAGCCCAGCGATGGAGGATATGTTGATGATGGAGCCACCGCCTGCGGTCTCGATCATCCTGGGGATGGCGTAGCGGCTGGTCAGGACAATGCTCTTGACGTTGACCGCCATTACGTAGTCCCAGTCCTCCTCGCTGACCTCCAACACAGTGCCACGCCTGGATATGCCTACGTTGTTGTCCAGAATGTCCAGACGTCCGTACCGCTCGATGGCGGCTTCCACCATGCGACGGCAGTCGTCGGCGCTGGTCACGTTCGCCTGGAATGCGGAGGCCTCGCCACCTTCCTCCCGGATCATGGCCAGAGTCTCCTCAGCACGTTCGATAAATGCATCCGCCAGCAGCACTTTTGCGCCCTCACGGGCAAAGAGCACCGCCGTGGCCTTACCGTTCCCGACACCGGGTCCACTGGAGCCGGCCCCGGTAACCATGGCAACTTTTCCCTCTAATCTGGGGTGTCGTTCCCGCATTGTGACATTCCTTCAGAGCGTATTAGAGCCTATCAGGGACCTCGATGTCCACCAGAGGCCCGAACTGCTGCCCGCCAAATACGTCGCTGTCGTTGAGGTCGCCGGAGAAATTGGGCCGGGGAATACTGAACTTGATTGCAAGGGCGTTGTCACAGTTGAAAAACATTACGTCTTCTTCTGAGACATTGTACAGTTGGGAGACCAGCCCCTTGCTGATGACGCCCGAGTCCCGGGTCCGGTAGTAGGCATCCGGGTCATCGAACATGATGTCGAAGGTGAGGACAAAGGGGCCGGCATTTTTGCTCCGCACCAGCTTGGTAATTTCCCAAAGTTTAGACACTCCTACACCTCCACAAGCTCCATTGGGAACATCTCCAGCGGGTCTCCGGGCTCCACTACGTGGTTCAGGCTGAACTGGTACACGGCACCCCGGTTCAGGACTGCCGGGCTGTAGGGGTAGGCAAGCCCGGAGATGAGACCATGCCACTCCGGCACCGGGTAGTGGAGCGCAAAGTGCTCAACGGCGTCAGCCAAGTCTGTGGCAAGCTCCTGGCTATCGGCGGTCACCTCCATGACCAGACATACCTCGTGGGCCGGGGTGTTTATAGGCTCAAGTGGACCCATAGTACCGTTGAGGCCGTACACGCGAATGAACAGCTTGTAGTCCTTTCCCATCTCCATTCCGTCGAAGGAACCCCTGATACGCTGATCCAGACGCTCCTGCATCCCGGCCAGCCAGCTATCAAGCTGACGAATCATAACGGGGTCGCGGATGCTGCCGATAATCACGCTCTGGTATCCCACCAGCTCTGCCGCCTCCAGCTTGACGGTATATTTGTCGGCGGGAACGAAGTCGCTGCCCCACACCCGTACTGCCCGGTCGCTGATAGCCTCGTACTCGGCTTTGGTGACATCCAACATACCGCTGGGCTCCAGGAGGTGGAAGGGGTGGGCGTTCTCGTATAGAGTATGGGAGGCGATGCTCTGAGGAGTGCAAATATAGTCAGGGTTGGGCGCCTCAACTACGAAGTGGTCGTTACGAAGCCAGGCCATCATTCCGTCAGGGTAACGTCGCACCGCCACGGAGGCGGCCCCACATTCAAGAATCTTGGCAGCGTGCCAGGCCACTCCCGGGGGGAGTCCATTCTTGATTGGGACGGCGGCGAAGATAGACGTGTCGCTGGAACGCCCTGCCAGCACTACCTGAGCGCCTTCATCCATAGCTCTAAGGTACGGTTCCGTCCCCATCATCCCCACAATGTGGCTGGCCTGGTCAATGACCCCCTCGCTTATCTCAGGGGCCGGATGCAGTGGACGTATCTTTCCCTGGCGTAGCTTATTCTTCAGATATTCTTTGTCCTGCTCCGCGTGGATTAGGGCCAGACGAAAGTGAAGCCCCTCCTCACGGGCAATCTCCATGAGCACGTCGGAAGCCCACTCCAGATTGATGTCGGCTCCTGCCGTACCGGCGGAGCCGACCAGGAGGGGAATGTTGCTGGAACGGGCCGCCTGAAGCATCAGCTTCATGTCTCGCTTCACGGCTTGGCGGGGGAACATACACTTGCCACGCCCCAAGGCGTCGGGACCGTGGTCCGTGGAGCCGCCGTCCGAGCCGATGAAATGAGGCTCCCACTCCATAGCCCTAGCCAAAGAAGACTCCAGATAGCTTGAGCCTATCACGCCCGTAGGAGCGAAGGCACGGACTTCCTCCATAACTGCACCTCCCGGATTTGTAGCCTGGGACTTTTATCCGTCTCTCACTGTTTTATGTGTGGTGAGGATATAATACGCCTCATCGGAGATGTGCCAGGTACTGGGCCACGTAGTCCATGCCCACCAGGTCGCTGAAGGCCCCCATCAGCCTCTCGGTGACCGGGCCTGGCACCTTGCCATCACCGGGGGCCATGCCGTTTACGGAGGGTACAGGGCAGATACAAAGGCTGGTGGACGTAAGAAACATCTCGTCAGCAGTATAGGCGTCGAAAAGGTCTATGTCCCGCTCCTCCGCCGGTATCTTCAGGCTGGCTGCCAGGTCCAATACCGTCTGCCGGGTTATCCCCGCCAGCACCATCTGTACCCTGGGGGTTGAGACCACGCCATCCTTCACGATAAATACGTTGGAGCCACGACCCTCTGCCAGGTTCCCCTTCTCGTCCAGGAGAAGTGCCCAGGCGTCGGGGTCCCTGTCGTGTACCTCCAGGTCTCCCAGCACCATGTTCAGGTAGTTGTGGGTCTTGGCCCTGGGACTCATGAACTGGGGCGGTATCCGGGGCACGGAAGGGGTTAGCAGTGGTATGCCCACTCTGTAGTAGTGGGCACGCTTCGCCAGGGGCAGGGGACGGCACTCGATGAGCACCGTGTTATGTGACTCCTCGTCGGGGAGGGTGGACTCGACGCCGCGGGTGACTCGCTGGGTCACCCAGTAGTCCTCGTTTGGCCCCAGAAGTGGTACGTTGCGCTCCACCACTTCCGTAGTCAGTTCCACCATTCGTTCCCTGTTCATGCCCGGGTCCAGGCGGAGGTACTTACAAGAGTCGTATAGCCGGTCTATGTGCTCCCTCATCCTGAATACCTGGCCGTTAAAGGTACGGGCCGCGTCAAAGACCGCATCTCCGTAGATGAAGCCCGCATCCCTGATGGGGATTCCCGCCTGGCTTTCGGGCACTATCCGGCCGTTGAGGTAGACCACTCTCTCTTGCTGTGCCATCGCCTCCGCCTCCGCTTTGTCAACTCTCCGGCTGCCCACCATAGGGTCTTCTGGTTGTCACCCCGAATGGTCCAGGGAAATCTCATTTTGATGTTCCGCTTCTTCACCCATAGCGCTCTCCTTGGATAGCCTAACATTCAATATGCTCACAAAGCTCAGCCGACGTAGCGGAACATAGACAGGTCATATTGGCTTTCGGTCAATGAAGAAGTGACCGTCTCTCCACTATCGTTGAATTCAATTTGCCGGAGTTTCCGGTTGGACAAAAAGCCACCTTCGACATTTGGTATCTCTCCGCTCTTGATTTTCCCCGATAGCTGTCCGGCCAAGTAACTTGCCAAAGTAAACTGTACGCCGGAACCCCTGCCCCCTATGGGGTGGCCGAAACGTCTGAATTCCTCTGGGAATCTCTTTTTGAAAAGAATCGCCAGCTGATACGCCGTTAAGAAGGGCCTACCGAAGTGATGGTCCGGCTTGTAGTAGGTGACGTCAGCCAACACTTCAATGACCTTTCTCTCGAGATCGTTGGCTTCCCAAAAGTTTTCGGTAACCATCGGCTCTCCTTGTCTAGCTACGACTTTGGTTTGTCTACTGATGCGTGGACAATGCACTAAACTCAGGCTGTTTCCGCATCGTCACTCCCGCGGAAGCGGGAGTCCAGTGTGCCGAGTGGTGGATTCCCGTTTTCATGGGAATGACGGGTGAATCCTCGAAGATCGAAAGACTCTTCTGCTCATCATAATACCAGACAGGTGGGAGATTGACTACACCTGGGAGTACCCTCCCATCAGACACAAGGCCACACTTGCGCGGCCATGTCTTCCATAGTCTGTAGGCCCTCTTCCAGACCTATGCCACCCCTGCCCCGGAAGAAGTCCACCACCAGACGGCCCACGCCCATCTCCTCGTACCTGCGGATGTCCGATGCGATTTCGTCGGCGCTACCTGTAAAGAGGGGCCGCCTGCCATTGGAGTGTGCCTCCCCATTTTTCTTCAGATTGTACCGGGGTATCCAGTGGATGATCTCTATCTCCGACGGGTCCCTTCCCGCCCTTTGAGCGTAGGACGCCAGGCGGCTTATCGCCGCAGCCAATTGCTCAGGCTCCTCCATCGGGAAATTGGGGTTCGACCCCAGGGGATACCAGCCGTCAGCCAGCTCGGCGGTGCGCCGAAGGGCCCTGGGACTCTCTCCTCCGACCCATAAGGGTGGGTGGGGCTTTTGTACCGGCTTGGGCAGGAAGGTTATATCGGAGAACCGGCAGTACTTCCCCTCGAAAGTAGGGTTCTCACTGGTCCAAAGCTCCTTGAACGCTCTGACGTACTCATCAGTCACCGAGCCCCGCTCCTCGAAGGGTGGCAGGTCGAGGGCCTCGAACTCTTCGCGCATCCACCCCGCTCCAATTCCCACTACGAGCCGGCCGTTGGATAGGACGTCAAGGGTAGCAAGGGCCTTGGCCGCCACCAGGGGGTTTCGATGGGGGACAATGATGACGCTGGTAACCAACCGTATCGTCCTGGTCTGGCCGGCGAGGAAGGCCAAGACGGTTAACATCTCCTGAGCCTCGCCGGAATCGGAGCCCGGGAACTCACCGGTTGCGGTGTATGGATAGCGGGAGTCAATGCTTCTGGGCACAATTATATGGTCGCCCTTGAAAAGTGAGTCGTACCCCATCTCCTCAGCACGTCTGGCTATGGTGACGAGGTTTTCCGGTGTTCCAAGGATGCCGCGATTCGGTAAAATGAACCCATATTTCATAGTCATTCCCTCTTACCTGGCAGAGGCCCCAAGCTCCGGCACCCTCCGCACCATATCATAATATGCTGAAATGCCCGGAGCAGCCAGGCAGCAGCGCTTCTCGTCCGGTTCATTGGCGTGGGAGTCCGTCAGCGCGTTGAGGGTTATGTCCCGGCGGTTTGGTCGCCGCGCGCCGACTTTCCTCGGCTCTGGATAGCGTAGTTCCAGACCTGGCCGTCTGCGCCGTGCCGCGATCCCTGCCTGGCGCTTATACTATCGGCCACTTCTGGGGGTAAGAGATGCCAGTCCTAGCCAGGATGTTCTCTCCCATGCCTTGCACCTTCTGAATCAGGTCCCACTCGTCCACGAAGACCGGCTTGCCCGCATCTACGCGAACTTGCCCGTCTACGATAACGGTATGGACGCTTCTGCCGTCTGCGCTAAATACCAGGTTGATAACCGGATTGAAAAGGGAGCGCCACTCGGGCCGCTTGGTGTCGAACAGCACAATGTCAGCCTTCTTGCCAGCCTCCAGGGAGCCTATGTCGTCGGCCAGACCCAAAGCCCTGGCGCCATCAATGGTCGCCATCTCCAGGGCCTTCTCCGCAGACATGGCGCTCGTGTCCATTCTGGCGTCCTTGTAGAGGACCGTTATCAGGTACATGGACCGGAGGGTCTCGACCAAGTTGGAGTTGTTGCCGGCGTCGGTGCCGAGGCCCAGGCAGACGCCCTTGGCAAGCATTTCCGGCAGCTTCCCCTTGACCGTGGTTCCTGAGCCGCCTTTGATAGAGGCGGTAGGAATCATCACACCTTTGGTCTGGGTACGGGCCATAGCGTCTATATCCGGGTCCTCGACCCCTATCAGGTGAGGTAGGAGTACGTTGTGTCCCAGCACACCCAGGTCTTCCAGGTACTCCAGGGGCCACTTGCCGAACTCCTGCTTGTGGGACTCTATGGAAGCAGGGGTATTGTTCACGTGGTAGCTCAGCCCGGTCTGATATTTGTCGGCCATCTCCTTTCCGGCTTTCAGTAGCTCGGGGGTCGCCAGGTCCACGGAGTAGGGTATGGCCCAGGCGCGGATTCGACCGTCGAAGTGGTGGTCGTAAGTGCGGATTGTATCCTCCATCCGGGTAATAGCTTCATCCACCGGAGTGACCGGAAGGCTCACCGGGTTGGGCTTCACGGCAATCTGCCTCCCCAAATTGGCCCGGATTCCCGAGTCTCCGTAGGCCTTCATGCAGGCGTCTATGTGAATCGTGCTGCCCGGGTCGAGAAAACAAGTAGTCCCATATTTCAGAAGCTCCGTAATTGCCAGGAGTGTGGTGTGGTACTCCTCTTCTTCAGACATCACTGACTTCAGCTTGTAGGCGGTTTGTATGTACTCTCCGCCGCCGATGGTGTCCGGGAATATTCCTCGGATGTCGTGGGCATAGCTGATGTGCAGGTGAGCGTTGCAGAACCCCGGCGTCACGACCATCTCACTCGCGTCAATGGTCCGGTCCGCCGTGACTCCTGCCATCTCGGTGGTCTTGCCCACTTGGGCTATTCTCTGGCCGTCAACCAGAATTGAGCCATCTTTTATTATTCTCCTCTCAGGGTCCATCGTGAGTACAAATTTAGCATTGTCAATTTTCAGAGTCGCCACTGTTCTTGTTACCTCCATATTCGTTTACGGGGAGACCCCCGACTCCACCGCTGACCTCCCGATAGCTAGGAGAACGGCAGGTTCAGAATACAGGACTTCTCCCAGGTCTGCAATACTTGAAGCTCAACCCCGGCGTCTTGCGATTAGCCACGTAAGGCATCCACAAGGGCTGTCCTCACACTTGGGGGTGGGGTGTACGGTAGGGGCAACCATCATGGTTGCCCCCGTGGGTTCGGCTATCCTAACACCGGCAATTAAGAGTCCCTGTAGGCAACGCGCACTACTTGACACTGGTTTCCGTCTGTGATAGCTTTCACTTGGCTTTCTCACCCCTATCAGTACCCTCGGGTTTGGATACCAGGACACCGGAGGTAAGGCACAGATGCCTGAGGCAGACCCGGCAGCGATTGACGCCATACTCTGGTCGGAGCTAGGAGACTGGCTCCATTGGCTTTGGGCGTATTTCTTCATCATCGTGATTCTTGCCTTCACCTTTCTTACCACCCACGCCATCATCCCTTCCCTGGTGGCATCGGGTCATTTGCCGGCAAGGTTCATGCAGCTCCGGCGGCCCCTGTATACCGGTGTGGCAGTCTTCATCGCTCTGGCCATGCTTTTTTTGACCTGGACAGTGAACAATTCCTATCTGCTTGAGGATTTGTATAACAGGTTCTGGATATGAATTTATCTGACCCGAACCGTGCGACGACGTGTCCTCATGCGAATCGGGTTGCCAGAAGTCGTAGAATACCGTGCTCCGGTGGAAAAGCCGGGGCTGAAACTCAAATGAGCATAGGCGAGACTTAATGCCGATAAAATTGAGTCTGAAGCTATTGTTGCCGCTGGCCTTTGGCGGCCTCGTGACGACAGTAGTGATAGTATTGGTGGTTGTGTACATACTCCATGCTTGGTGGTCTACCCCGATTTTTGGATTCGGGGCCGGTGGGCCGGACCAACCCATCGCTTTCCCCCACACGGTACACGTTGAGGACCAGGGAATCCAATGCGAGTTCTGCCACCGCAACGTGACCAAAGGTGGCGCCGCCACCGTTCCTGCGGTGGAACAGTGTCTGTTCTGCCATAAGACCGTAACCGGCGAGACTAACCCGGAGATAGCCAAGCTGCTGAAGTATGGCGGGTTGGACGCGTCGGGGAACGTGGACCCGTCCAGCACACCTCAGCCTATAGATTGGGAGAGAGTCCATAGAGTTCCAGACCACGTGCAGTTTGTCCACGAGCCACACATCCGGTACTTTACGCAGAGCGCGGAGGGGATGGCTCAGGCGATTCAACGGGCTAATGATAACGGCATAAGCCTATCAGACCCTCCACTGCACACGGAGATGGTAGAGGCTACCTGTACCATCTGCCACAGCAAGGTGAGGGCTATGGACAAGGTGAAACAGGAACGCAGGTTGAAGATGGGTGACTGCGTGGACTGTCATAGGGATAATAACGCTCCTACTGACTGCGTCACCTGCCACTATTAGATATAGAGGTAACATGAAACTAACCCGGCGAGACTTTCTTAAATGGGCCAGCCTCTCGGCTGTGGGGGCTGTGGCTTGTGACATCTTCCGAGAAGGGGAGATGATAATACAAAGTCCGGCCAAGCTGCCCGAAGACCTGGTCACCGGCAAGGATAACTGGTACGCAACCCTATGCGGCCAGTGTCCCGAGAGGGAGAGTATACTCGTCCGGGTTATGGAGGGAAGGGCCAAGAAGGTCCGTGGGAACCCCCTGTATCCCACCAACCAGGGCAAACAGAGCGCACGCTGTGAGGCGGGGTTGCAGGCCCTTTACCACCCGGACAGGCTCGCCGGTCCCATGGCGCGCGTAGGTGTACGTGGGTCCGGCCAATTCCGGCAGATTGGGTGGGACATGGCAATGAATACCCTTCTTGGACAGCTACGCAGTAACCGGCCCGATGCCATGCTGATGATAACTGAGCCTCTCCGTGGGCACCTGGGGATGGTGGCAAGCAGGTTCGTCTCGGCCTACGGCGGTAGGCACTTAGCCTTCGAGCCTCTGGAGCAGACGGTGCTCCGTGGGGCTGTGAAGCGGGTCTTCAATCAGGATACGCTTCCTGACTTTGATATTGAGCACACCCGATACCTGTTATCCTTTGGCGCTGATTTCTTATCCACCTGGGTATCTCCGGTACGCTATGCTCGGGGCTATGGTGAATTCCGTCGCAATATCGGGAAAGAGAGAGGCGCGCTTGTCCACACAGACCCCCGCTACTCTGTGACCGCCGCCAACGCCGATCAGTGGATACCGATAAGGCCCGGCATGGAAGGTGTTCTGGCGCTCAGCATGGCCTACGTCATCATAAATGAGGGGCTTGCGGACCCCGGTGTGGTAGACGCTATGACCGATGGCGCCGGGGCATCGGCCCTGGAAGATTTCAAACCGGAAAACATCGTGAGCGCTGATAGTCCACTCTTTGCAGGGATACCGGAGAGGATACGTGGCGAGGGCGCAGCTGAGGTTATCAGAAGGATAGCCAGTGAGTTTGCCACCACCGGGCCAAGCCTTGCCATAGGCGGAGGGGAGGCTGGTGCCCATACCAATGGCTACTTCAACCTCTCGGCCATATTTGCGTTGAACTATCTGGTGGACAGCGTCGGGAAGCGGTCAGGCGAGGGAGGGATAGTGTTCAACCCGCCTCCCCCTATAGATGGCATCCCCGCCACCTCTCCTGCCGGTTCCATCACGGACTGGCTTAGGACCTCAGACGACCTTAGAAACGGCCGGATCAAGCTCATGCTGGTCCGAGGCGCTAATCCGTTGCACGGGCTTCCTCCCGGGAGTGGGTTCCGTGGGGCCTTGGATGCCGGAGACCCCTTCATTGTGAGCTTCTCCAGCTTCATGGATGACACTTCACAGATGGCTGACCTGGTTCTGCCGGAGCGCATCTATCTTGAGGACTGGGGTGACGATGTACCCGAACCTGGCCCCGGTTTTGAAGTGGTGGGAATTCAGCAGCCGGTGGTGAACCCACTGCCGGACCTGGACCCCCGAAGCTTCCCCGACCTGCTCCTCACCCTCTCCCAGGACTTGGGGTTGGACGATGGCCTGCCCAACACGTTTAGGGACGTGCTACGCCAGGGAGCACAGCAGTTGTTTGACCTTGACCGTGGCTCAATACGGGCCTCTACATTCGAGGGGTTCTGGAATACGATGCTCCAGCAGGGCGGCTGGTGGGACAGCGACAGGGTATCAACGGCTTCTCCACCAAGCCCACCGAGCCTGGCGGACCTGGCACGGCAGCCTTCAGAACAGAGGTTGCCGTCCTTCCGGACCCAGGACGTAGCCAGTAAATTCTTTTACCTGGTCCCCTTCCTGTCCAATTCCCTCCTGGATGGAAGGGGTGCCCACCTGCCCTGGCTCCAGGCCGTACCCGATCCTCTTACCACTGTCACGTGGCAGACCTGGGTTGAGATCAACGCCCGGCAGGCAGATGAGATGGATCTGAAGGAGGGTGACGTAATCAGGATTATATCCACTGAAGACCACATTGAGGCCATAGTTTACCCGCACCCGGCCGTACCCCCGGACGTGCTGAGTATACCCGTGGGCCAGGGCCACGCAATCGGGGTTCGGTACGCGACCAGAGGGGAGAATCAGAGAGGCTCCAACCCCATCTCCATACTTGCCTCCGAGGTTGATAGCGAGACGGGTGGCCTGGCCTGGGCGGCCACGCGGGTCCGGATACAATCCACCGGACGGAATGCCAGGGTTTCAAAGTTCGAGGGCCTGGTTCCCGCATTCCCCATAGGCACAAGGGCGGAAGACGTTGTCCAGGTGACCCGTGGGTAGCGCCCTTTCAAATATCAAACTAGGGTAATGGTAGTCCCCTCACGGATAGATAATCTGAAGAAAAGGTAGGTCTAGCAATGGCGCAACGCAAGAAACATAAGTGGGGAATGGTGGTGGACATAGATAAGTGTATCGGTTGCCAGGCTTGTGTTGTGGCTTGCCAGTCGGAGAATAATGTTCCTCTGAATACCGAGGATAGGTTCCACCAACGCCGGGCAATGGAGTGGATACGCATCGAACGCTACTGGGAGGTACCGGAAGAGTACCGGGACAGGCCGGAGGAAGCTCCCTTCCAGGACGTGAAGGCCCGCTTCATGCCCGTCCTGTGCCAGCACTGCGAGAATGCTCCCTGTGAGCCGGTTTGCCCCGTGTTTGCCACCTACCACAACGAGGAGGGCATGAACGTCCAGGTCTACAATCGCTGTGTTGGCACGCGGTACTGTGCCAACAACTGCCCTTACCAGGTCCGGTTCTTCAACTTCTGGGAGCCGGTGTGGCCGGAACGGCTCAGGAACCAGCTGAACCCTGACGTTACAGTTCGCAGCAGGGGCATTATGGAGAAATGCACCTTCTGCGTGCAGCGAGTCCGGCGTGCCGAGACTAAGATTGAGGGTCAGGAGGAGGGCCAGCTAACGGACAAGTCGCTGGCGGAGGGCAACTTCATGCCGGCCTGTGTTCAGGCATGTCCCACCAATACCCTGGTCTTCGGAGACCTGGAGGACCCGGATAGCCAGGTCTCCAGGCTCAAGGATGACCCCCGCCACTACAAGCTTCTGGAGAACATGGGTACCGACCCCAACGTTATCTATCTGAAGAAAATAGACCCTCAACGCGAAGAGGATGAGACGCATGGCTAATGGCAATGGCCATATCACCCCGGTAGAAGTGGACCTTACCCCTCAAGGTGTCACCGAGCACCTGAGCGGAAAGGTATTCTCCTTCGATAGGCGGCTTGGATATGCGATGGCCGGCCTGGGGGTGCTGTTCATACTGGGCATCGTCGGGTTCGTCATCAGAGCCGTTGGAGACGGGTTCTCTGACGCAAGCAGGCACGAGTGGGGCTATTATGCCGCCATGTTCGCCTTCCTCCTATGCACCGCGGGGACGGCGCCACTGGTAGCAGTAGCCTTTCGATGGACAAGAAACCATTGGAGACGCCCACTCTCAAGGGCTTCAGAGATGTTCGCCCTGGTGGGGATACTCAATCTGCTGTGGTTCATACCGTTGATGGCCCTGCTTCCGGCCATAGACCGTAATGGTGACGGTCTCTTGGAGGTGGGCGTGGACCGCAGGACCGTCTGGTTCGAAGGCCCTATAGGCGCACCCCTTTGGTGGGATATGTTTGCGGTGATAGGCTTGGTGGTCTGCGGTCTGGCTATACTGTGGGTCTCGGCTCGCCCGGACATGGCGGTGGTGGCATCTCGGGGTTCCGGCTGGCGGGTTGGGTTTCTGCGCAAAATGGCTATGGGCTGGCAGGGGACTGAGCGAGACTGGAAGCGCCAGCAAGTGTTCCTGGCAATGCTGGGAGCATTCTATTTCATGCTGCTGATATTAGTCCACACCCTGGTAAGTCTCGATTTCGCCCTGAGCCTGGTCCCCGGCTGGAAGGACTCGATATTCGCGCCGCATCACGCCCTTACAGGCATCCAGGCTGCTGCGGGGACCCTACTGGTAACGATGTTCGTGATGCGTACTTGGGGCGGGTACAAACAGTACCTGGGCGTGAACCCATTCTGGGCCTTCAGCAAGGTGCTGCTGGGCCTTACCCTCCTCTGGGCATACTTCTGGTTCTCCGAGTTCATGACCTTCTGGTATGGCCGCGACCCCACGGAACAGAGCGTGATAAAGCTGGTGATGTTCGAGTCGTACCGCACAGCCTTCTTACTGAACTTCTTCTTCAGCTTCGTTATACCCTTCGTCCTGCTTTTGTGGAATGGGGTACGCAAGAGCGTTCTTGGCCCCACCATTGCCGGCGCTTCAGTGCTAATCGGGACTTTCTTCATGATGGTGCGGCTGTACGTGCCTGCCTTTAACATCCGAGATGTTGGGGCACACACCATCGCGGATTTTGAGGCTGAAGTCGGGAAAACGGTCTCCTCCCAGTTGCTCCCTGTCATGCCCGACGTGTGGGACGTGTTCATAATTCTTGGCGGATTGAGCGGCATTGCATTGATCTTTCTCCTGGGCACGAGGCTGTTGCCTGTGATGTCTATTTGGGAGACCAAGGAGGGCCTTCTCTACATACTTTTCAGACCACTGCTGAAGGGCCGGTACATGGTCCTTGGCAAGCCCGATTAGGCACGGAGACAAGATGAACTCTCCCGCCTATACCTAGAGCTTCAACGGCTTAGTTAGAAGGAAAAACGATGCAGGAAGGCAAAAGCCTTACAGACAGAGAAATCAACCGGGGGTTGTTGAATGTCCTCTACCAGAACCCACTGTGGTACTGGGGGCTGGTGGTCGTGTTCGCTTTAATCGTGCTGGGGGCCATGTGCGCTGCCGGATATATGTTTAACCAGGGTCTGGGAGTGACCGGCCTCAACCGTCCTGTGATGTGGGGCTTCTTCATCACCAACTTCGTCTTCTGGATAGGCATCAGCCACGCCGGGGTGATGCTGTCAGCCATACTGCGTCTCTCCAAGGCCGAGTGGCGGCGCCCTGCGACCAGGGCAGCCGAGGTCCTTACGGTGTTCTCCCTGATGACTGCGATGCTCATGCCACTCATACACGCAGGCCGGCCTTGGAGGTTGTTCTACTGGGTCTTCCCCTACGACTGGGCGCGGGGTGTGTACCCCAACGTGCGTTCTGCCCTGATATGGGACCCCAGCGCCGTATTCACCTACCTGACTTCCAGTATCCTCTTCGTGTACATAGCCCTTCTGCCCGACCTGGCGGTGATTCGAGACCGCTCCACGGGCGTAAGGCGTACGATATACTCCGTTATGTGTTTGGGCTGGAAGGGAAGCCCAAGACAGTGGAAGCTCCAGATTATCGCGGGCATATTGCTCTCGGCCCTCATACTACCGGTGTTCGTATCGGTGCATAGCATAGTCTCATTCGACTTTAGCATGGTAATAGCGGTGAAGAGTTGGCACTCCACCATATTCCCACCATACTTCGTCATAGGAGCCGTCCACTCCGGTGTTGCCGCCGTGGTTATCGTCATGGCGCTGATGAGGTCGCTCTTCCACTGGCACGACTACATCCGACCTGAGCACTTTGATGCCCTCGGACGCCTTCTCATAGTGGTAGCCACTGGCTGGTTCTTCTTCTTCGCTATGGAGTTCATCTTCGGCCTCTACAGCCTTGAGGCAGACGAGATAAGCGTGAAGGACTTCCTGACTGACCAGGCTCCCTGGAACTGGTGGTTCATTACCTTCATCGGGACAACTTATTTCATTCCCGTGGGTATGTGGCTGTTCAGGAGCGTGCGTCGCAACCCCTGGCTGATGATAGTTGCGTGCGTCTCTGTGAATATCGGGATGTGGCTGGAGAGGTTCCTTATTATAGTGCCGGGTCTTGCCCAGAAGCAGGTCTTCAACTTCGCCTGGTACACGTATGCACCTAGTCCCGTAGAGGTGGTCATAATAATCGGCACATTCGCACTGGTGTGCATGATGATGTTGCTGTTCGCCAAGGTATTCCCTCTGATTCCTATTTACGACATCAAGGAGGGCGAAATCCTGAAGCAGGAAATCAAGGTAGGCCGGAGGACAGTCCCGGCAGTAATAAGGGAAGACTAAACCAATAGTATAGCCCTCAGCCCGGGCCATCCCCCCGCTAGGGGAGCATCAAAGGGGTGATTGAGGTCCTGGGTAAGGGAGTGGAGGCTGGAACATGGCAAAACAATCGGTCTTGGGTCTGTACCAGAAAGCCGAGTATGCTGCGGAGGCCGGTGACGCCCTTCAAGCGGTGGGCTTCACCAACGAGGACTACGACTTCCTCACTGGAGCACCCTATCCGGAGGGAGCGTTTGGCGAGAGACACGTCTCCCACCGCCTGTACGTATTTCCCTTCATAGGTGCCCTCTGCGGTCTTACGGCAGGGATTCTCCTCACCTCCATGACCCAGATGGCTTATCCACTGGTCACCGGAGGAAAACCAATCCTATCCTTGCCGCCAATGGCTATCGTGACCTATGAAGGCACAATGCTGGGCGCTATATTGTTCACGGTCCTGGGCATACTCTTCGAGTCCAGGCTCCCCCGGCCAAGTCTTGGCCTGTATGACGACCGCATCACTGACGGTTACATTGGAGTTATCGTGACCTGCGAGGATGACCAGGTGGGTAGAGTGGAGCATGCCCTCACCCAGGCGGGCGCAGTGGACGTGAAGCGTGGAGAGGCGTCGTGACCGTTGACACTTTGCTACACACTTCACTCACCAACAAGTCCGGGGCGCTCGGGGCCTCAGACCGAAGTCCAAGGGTGAGCGGGAGGACCATTTGATCATGGTGAGCCTGCCGAATCACAGGGAGCACCTGAAGTTCCTTAATAGCCTGCTGCGGCGCAGGGTAGGTAGAGCTTATGTCCTGGCCCTTCTTGTGCTGGTGGGCGTTCTGGCGGCGGGGTGCGCCAAGGGTACATATCCCCTGGACATTTTCTACGAGATGCACTATCAGCAGACCTACCGGTCCCACGAACCTCCCCGGCTATCGGTTCCTGAAGGGGCTGTGCCCATTACCGGCAGAGCGGTTCTCCTGACGGAAAATCCCATTCCCGGACAGGGGATAGAGGAAGGGGCCAGGCTATTCTCGGCTAACTGTACCTTTTGCCACGGTATGCAAGGCAAAGGTGACGGCCCGGTGCTGCGTACTATGAAAGAGAAGTATAACTATGGCACCGATGAGCGTCCTTACACCATTACCCCCGACCTCACCGACGACTTCGTTAAGAATCAGGCCGATGTGGCAGTGTTCGCCTGGATAACAAACGGCGTTACGGTCATGCCATCTTTCAACAAGCTTCTCACCATGGAGGAGCGGTGGCTGCTGGTCAACTACATCCGTACTTTGCCGGAGTAAGAGCGAGTCATTGCTCATCCCTACGAGCCAACTAACGGGTTGATGTCCAAACTCTCAGCCTCAGAATAACACGTCATCAAGACCTCTGTGGTAGACTATTGCAAGAGTGGTACGTTCAGCGACTTGCAGGATAAGGATGTCCATAGTCATTCGGGAATCTCGCCGGGCAATTATATGGCCTCTGATATTATTGGGCACCACGGTCTTGCCATTTGTCGTCATCGCCTGTGGCGCTCAGGAGCCTTCCCTGGAGGAGCAAGCCTATTCCATAGACCGAAGTCTTATTTGCCCCGTGTGCCCCGGAGAGACCATTGACCAAGCCCAGGTCGAGTTGGCTACGCAGATGCGGGAGATAGTCAGGGAGAAGCTGGCCGAGGGGTGGAGTAGGGAGCAGGTACTCCGGTTCTTCGTGGACCGGTACGGCGAAAGGGTACTGGCAGCGCCTCCCAAGAAAGGGTTCAACCTGATGGTCTGGGTGGTTCCTATCGTCGCCGGTGTAGGTGGCGTCCTCCTACTTGCCTTTGTCGTCCGGGCCATGAGGGGGGCAGGGCAGATGCGGCAAGATGATGGTTCTGTGTCGGAGCAAGAGCTAGAGCCCTACCTATCCCTGGTGGACCAAGAGTTGGGGCTTTCCCAAGGTAGCGCTCACGAGCCGGAGAAGGGTGACTAGAGAATGGGTGACCTGGGTTCCATTACACTGTACATCGCCCTGGCGCTCGCAGCCTACTCCACGGTCGGGTCTGTCCTGGGTCGGGCGGGGAATATTCCCAACTTGGTGGAAAGCGCCCGCTATGCCATCTACATACTGGTATTGGTCCTTGCCATATCGGTGGCCAGCCTGGTAGGAGCCTTCCTGTCCAACGATTTCCAGCTACAGTACGTGGCCGCCCACAGCAGTCTGTCCATGCCTCGCGTTTACACCTGGGTGGCTTTCTACGCCGGGAACGAGGGCTCTCTCCTGTACATTGCCTTCGCCTTTTCAGTCCTGTCGGCAGTGGCAGTATTTCTGGCCCCGGCGCGCGTGAGGGACAGCTTGCCATATACCAACGCCGTCCTCATGCTGGTGCTTACCTTTTTCCTGGCAGTAATGGCCTTCATGGCTAACCCCTTCGCAGAGCTATCCATCACACCGCCCGATGGCGAGGGCATCAACCCTCTGCTCACCCACCCTGGAATGTTTATCCACCCGCCCGTGATGATGGCCGGACTGATAGGAGTTGCCCTGCCCTTTGCCTTTGCCCTGGGCGCACTCCTTGCGGGCAAGACGGGCGATGAGTGGGTTGACCCGGGCCGCACTTGGGGGATAATCTCGTGGGTCCTCCTGGGGTCCGGGCTGCTGCTGGGTGGGTGGTGGGCCTATACCATCCTGGGATGGGGAGGCTACTGGGCCTGGGACCCTGTGGAGAA
Source organism: Dehalococcoidia bacterium (assembly GCA_965219825.1). Lineage (GTDB taxonomy): Bacteria > Chloroflexota > Dehalococcoidia > Lucifugimonadales > JAGWBF01 > JAGWBG01. The sequence continues at coordinate 2,074,145 of OZ244792.1, forward strand.
CGCCGGTTTTATGCCCTTCGTGGGGCTCACCGCCTTCATACACTCCATCATGGTGCAGAAGCGGCGGGGAATGTTCCGAATGTGGAACATCGTTCTCATTAACATCGCCTTTGGACTGGCCCTCTACGGAATGTTCATGAACCGGGGCGGTCCGGTGCCCTCCGTCCACTCCTTCGGCGCCTCCTCTTTGGGCTGGGTGTTCCTCATGTTCACCGGCATAGGCGTAGTCGTGCCCTTCGCCATATTCTTCCTTCGCTACGGCAGTCTGAAGAGCGCCCGAACCCTGGAATCCAGTCTATCCAGAGAGGCCGCCTTCCTGGTCAACAACCTCCTTCTGTTGGGCATCGCCTTCGTCACCCTGTGGGGTGTGGTCTATCCTCTGATTTCGGAAGCAACAAGGGGGAATGTGGTCACGGTTGGTGAGCCTTTCTACAATCAGGTCAACGGCCCCCTGCTGCTGGCCCTTGTATTTCTCATGGGAGTCGGGCCTCTTCTCCCCTGGCGGAGCGCTTCCTTGAGGACCCTAGGAAGGGCCATCCTGGGTCCGGGCCTTGTTTCTATAGCAGTTGTGGCGCTGTTGCTCATCCTTGGGGTCAGAAAGCCCTATGCCGTGGCTGCCTTTGGGCTGTGCGCCTTCGTGACCACCGGGATTTTGACGGAGTGGGCACGGGGCACCGTGTCCAAGCATCGCCAGGGCGATAACTACGCCGTGGGCTTCGTCAAGCTCATCGCCGCAAACAGGCCCCGCTACGGGGGGTATGTCGTCCACCTTGCCGTGGTACTTTTGGCCCTGGGGGTAGTGGGTTCATCCTTCTACGGCTTTCAGAAGGATATTATCCTGGCCCCCGGCGAGAGGGCGGAGATAGGCGAATATGAGTTGGAGTACCTGGACACCCGTGTCACTCAAAAATCTGATCGGACGGAGTTCGTCACCACGGTGAGCGTCTATAAGGACGGGGATTTCTTGAAGACTATGACTCCCGAACGGGCCTTCTATCCCGACTTCCGGATGGCATCCACCAGGGCCGCCATTAACTCCACGCCGGTAGAGGACTTCTATGTGATTCCCAGCGAGATACTGGATGATGGAAGCGTCGGGTTCCGGGTATTCGTCAACCCCCTTGTCTGGTGGATGTGGATTGCCGGGCCTGTCCTCCTCCTGGGGACTGCGATAGCCCTGTGGCCTCAGCGGAGTCCGGTGCTGGCCCGCCTCCGGGGACCCGCTCCCCGGTCTGCGAATGTATATCATGTTCCTGAAGCGACCGACCAGGCGGACAATGACTGAGGAATTGGTCCGCCCGGAGTCTTTGCTTGGAGAGGAATAGGTTTCTATGGCTGTCCTGATAGGTGTGCTGCTGGCTATCCTCGTCATGGCTGTGGTCATCTACCCCTTCGTGAAGGCCCGTTTCCACCCCCGGTCTACGCCTGTCGCCGCCTCTCCCGACCGGGTGGACCCGGAAGGGCGTGAGACTGTCTACGAGGAAATCAGGACCCTTCAGCTAGAGTACGAGCTAGGTAGCATAGACGAGAGCGAATACGAGGAGCAGTTGCGGGCCTATCGTTTGCAGGCAGCCGCCGCCCTGCGCGACCAGGAGAGGACACAGCAGGAGATAGACCTCTCGATGGAGAAGGAAATCATGGCAGCACGGGAGGCAAACAGGAGCGAGTATGGCTCACCGGAAGGAAAAGGTGATGACCGCCCGATATAGATGCCTGGCGCTAACCCTGACCGTGTTGGCGCTGGCCCTCATTATGCTGGCGCCCGCATTGCTCCATGCACAGGACCAGGAGGGAACCATCACAGGGCAGGTGGTCAACGGCACCGCCGGAGGGACGGACCCCGCCGACCTTGAGGTAACTCTACACGTGATTGGCACCAGTGGAGAAGTGGATATATTCACCACCACGACCGATGGCGATGGCCGGTTCAGATTCCAGTACACGGGTACCGGGGGCGACGCTACCTACGCTTTAACCACCAGCTATCAGGATGTATCCTACAGCAGAAATCTGGTCTCGCCCGCACTGGCGGGACCTGTGGTCCTGACGGTATATGAGACCACTGACGATGTTGGAGTGATTCAAGTAGATGCCAATGTACTTCTAATCAGGGGGGCCGATGAGGATAAGAGTAGCTTGGTTGCCTTCGAGGTCCTCAGTCTGGTGAATGGCGGGGACCGCACCTTTGTGCCTGACCTGGCCCAGCCGGCGAACATGAACTTCCTGCGTTTCTCCATCCCCACCGGTACGAGGGGCCTGGAAGTGTCCTCCGACCTCCCCGGTGGGCAAATCGTCACCGTAGGCTCCGGGTTTGCTCTTACCGCTCCGGTAACGCCGGGCCCTCACCAGGTTGCCTACACCTACCGCGTATCGTATTCGGGGACCGACGTGCGTCTGTCACACTCCTTCCCCATGGGAGCGAAGACCTTCAGGTTCCTCATAGCGGACACGTTCGGCAGATTTCGGGACTCCGACATCCTGGTTTCGTTGCCACCGACTGATGAGGCCGGGAAGCTTTATAGAGTCTGGGGAGCGAGCGGCTTGGAACCTGGGGAAAGGGTGAACCTGGAGATAGGAGACCTCCCGCAGCCAGGTACACTGCAACGACTGGAGAACAGCCTCACGGATGGGCCTTATCTCAAGATAGGCATTCCCAGCGCTGTGGGGTTTGTGCTGGCTGCCCTTCTCATTTATGGAGTGGTGTTCAGGCGGCTTGCAAAGGCCACCGCCTCGGGTACAGGCCCTGATCTCCGGGCTGGAGCTCAGGTGGCTGACTGGCCGGAGTCCCCATTGGATGTTGACCGTCGTATACTGGTAGAAGGGATAGCCCGATTGGATGACCTTTATGAACAAGGAGGCCTGGCCCAATCGGACTATGACCAGCGTAGGCAGGAGCTGAAAGCCCGGCTTCTCCGGCTGGCGCTTGCTGCGGAGGGGAAGTAACAGCTTGAACGAGATAAGTCCTGCGGCCTCTACCGAGGGCAGGTCAAGTACCAGAAAGCGCAACCTGATAATTGCCGCCTCCATAGTCCCGGTTGTGGCGTTCTTTGCGTTGCTGGGATGGGCTTTGGTCCAGTCCGGAGGCAACCCTGGTGGATTTGGCGTAAACAGGAGTTTCGGTGAGGTAGCCGTTGAGATGCAGCCCGCCCCCAAGTTCATCAAGAGTGACCTGAACGGTAGCATGGTGAGCCTGTCCGAGTTGCGGGGCAAGGTGGTGATGCTGGACTTCTGGTCCTCCTGGTGTCCCCCCTGTCGGCAGGAGGCCCCTGCCCTGGCCCGGGTGTATCGTGAGTACGAGGTCAGAAACGTCGAGTTCGTAGGTGTGGCTATCTGGGATGACCCAGGGGACGTGGCCCGTTATGCTAAGGAGTTCGACCTGCCTTATCCCAACGTCCTTGATGAGAAGGGCCAAATCGCCATCAATTACGGGGTCGCAGGTATTCCTGAGAAGTTCTTTATAGATGCCGGAGGGACCCTGATACGGAAGTTCGTAGGCCCCATGAGGCCCGATGACCTGCGGGCGACCCTGGACCAACTCCTGACGCCTTAGCGCGCACTCGCGGGGGGCTACAGAGGCTTTAGATGAGTGATGACATAGGTGGACCATCTCTTCATAATAGAGAGCCTGTTGCTTTGGTGATGGACGTGGGGGGTACTTGGATAAGAGTGGCCCTTGTCACACCCGGCGGCGACATCGTGTGGAGAGACAGGGTTCCCACCAAGGCCCATGAGGACGGGCAGGCGGTCATTGAGCGAATAGAGACCATGCTTGACGCGGGTATCTCCCACGTGGGAGGTAGGGAGATAGCCGGAATCGGGTTGGGTCTTGCGTCTCCCGTAGACCCGGAAACAGGGGTTATGTACAGCCCGCCCAATATCCCCGGCCTGGATGGAGTCTCCTTCAAGTCCCTATGGGGAAATAGGGTGGAGTGGCCGATTCTGGTGGGCAACGACGCCACTCTGGCGGCCCTTGGCGAGTATCGCTACGGTGGCGGTGTGGGCGCTCATACGCTGGTTTACCTGACCTTGAGCACCGGAATAGGTGGGGGGGTCGTGGTCAATGGACGCCCTCTGATGGGTGCTCATGGCATGGCCGGAGAGCTGGGCCACATAAGTATAGATAGGCAAGGCCCTCTCTGTAAATGTGGGTCAACGGGTTGCCTGGAGTCCCTGGCCTCGGGCGCGGCCATAGCCGACACGGCCAGGAGGCGGTTGTCTGAGGGTGGCGGCTCCATGCTGAGGGACATGGCATCCGCCGGTCTGGACAGTATCCTGGCAGAGACGGTGTTCGAGGCGGCAGCCCAAGGAGACCCATTATCCAGGGAAATCCTGGAAGACGTGGCCCACTCCCTGGGGGTGGGCCTGGTAAACATTCTCCACATCTTCAACCCGGACGTCATCGTGATTGGCGGCGGCGTTTCCCGCAACTGGGACTATCTACAGCCCTCAGTCCAGACCTGTATCAAGAACCACACCATGACCCATATACAAAAGCTAGGCTTCAGGCTGGAAGTTAGCTCTTTTGGTGACGACGTCGGCCTGCTGGGAGCCGCTGCCCTGGTGTGGCAGAGTCTGGCCTGAGTCTGGCAATCGTTCCTCAGCAATCAGCGTGCCGCCCCGTCGTCGAGGGCGGCTACTAGGGTCATTTAATTATCAACGTTACGCGAATACAGGCCCCCACAGTCACCCCCATCCCAACCTTCCCCAACAAGGGGGGAAGGCGTTATTCACCCTTCACTGTCATTGCTATGAAAATCCATTTTCATCCCTTATGCGGCCCCCACCACCCGTCATTCCGAGGAGTGGAGCGACGAGGAATCTAAAAAATCTCGCGACCCTGGGCGGCTACTTGGATTGTAGTTGCCCTTTCCAGGTTTTCCAGTATAATGACCACAGGCGATTTCCGAACCGCAAACGCAAGGAGGGACCGCTATCGTGGGCACTCATCTCAGCGACAAATATTGCATCGTGGGAGTGGGCGAGACAGAGTACAGTCGCGGCTCGGGGAGGAGCACCCGGGCTATGGCGGTAGAGGCGATAGGCAAGGCTATGGGTGACGCCGGACTGTCTTCCGGGGACGTGGATGGGCTGATGAGCTACCACGGTGGGGACTCCATCCCCTCCACTACGGTGATGCACGACCTCGGCATCCGCCCCAACTTCCACATGGACTGTTCGGGGGGTGGGTCGAGTACTGAGGCCCTGATTGGCCTGGCGATGGGCGCTATCGAGGCCGGTATGTGCGACACCCTGGCAATATATCGCTCCATGAACGGCTATTCCCAGGTCCGCATAGGGGGCACGGGGGTGAGGGCGTCGGCTCCGGTCGCAGGATTGGACCTGATGAGGCGTCCCTATGGGCTTGTAAGCGCCGTACAGAGTTTCGCCTTCACCTTCACCCGGCACATGATGGAGTATGGAGTCACCAACGAGCATCTGGCCCATATCAAAGTGACCCACAGCAACCACGCCAGCAACAACCCGAAAGCTCTTATGAAGCAGAGGGTACTGGTGGAGGACGTGACAAGCTCCCGATGGATCGTCAAGCCGTGCGCCCATCTTCTGGACTGCTGCCTGGAGACCGACAACGCCACCTGTATCATCGTAACCTCGGCGGAGCGGGCAAAGGACCTGAAGCAACGCCCGGTCTATGTTATGGGCGTGCAGGGTCGGGGCACAAAGCCGGGGGGCGACTTCCACTACCAGCACGGGCCGATTACCAGGGTGGCCGGCTATCATATTGGCCCCAGGATTTTTGATATGGCAGGCATAACCCATGACGATATTGACGTGACTAGCTGTTACGATGCCTTCACCTACACTGCCCTCCTCCAGTTCGAGGACTATGGCTTCTGCAAGAAGGGTGAGGGGAAGGACTACGTCTCCGGCGGTATCATTGACCTGGGAGGCAAGCGTCCCAACAACACCAGTGGAGGCCACCTGTGCGAGGCCTACACCCACGGCATGAACATGGTTATCGAGAACGTGCGGCAGCTACGTGGGCAGGTGGACGACTATTGTCCCCAGTGGCAAGAGGGGGTACACACCTACGATTACTCCGAGGGTGGCTGCCGCCAGGTAAAGGACGCGGAGATCACCATGAGTATGGGATGGGGCACCCCGGCCATCGGTAGTGCCGTCATCCTCAGGAGGTAGACTTATGCCGGTTTACGAATATCGCGGACTGGGAATCAACATCCCGGATAACGACAGTGAGTATAAAGAGTATTTCGAGGCGGCCGGCGAGCACCGCCTTGTGGTGAGAAAGTGCCTGGGTTGCAGCCTCCTACGTGGAGAACCCGGGCGTGGGTGCCCCTGGTGCGCGTCCCTGGAGTGGGAATGGCACGAAGTGAGCGGTAAAGGGACCATCTACAGCTACCAAATCGTGGCCCACTCAGTCCTTCCGGGGTTCAGGGACTGGTCTCCCTATCCCATCGTGCTGGTGGAGTTGGACGAGCAGAGTGGACAGCCGACGCCTGGCGACGGGCTCCGTATCACCGCCAACCTGCTGGATGAGAACATGGCCCCCGAAAAAGAAGAGAACGTAGCCATTGGCAGGCGAGTGGAGGTGATGTTTATGGACCTGGAAAGCGGACTCACCCTGCCCCAGTTCAAACTCTCCAACGAGCCTCCCCAGGGCTCGGTGTGGCGGCATCCCGTTTAGCCTCTATCCGGCTCACCGACGTGGTATGGGCCATCGTCACCGATGACACCTGCCCTCTCTCTGGCCAGGGAGCCGGAGTAGTGGCTTGGCAGCGGCTTGGGCTATACTACAGAGCGCAGTGAGCGCAAACCTTGGATTTGAGAGAGGAGGACCTGAATGACCAACAAGAGGGGAACAGGGCTTCACATGGTATTCGCAGAGATACCTGTCGATAAGGAAGATGAATTCAACCGGTGGTACAATGAGGAGCATATAGGGGATATTCTGGCCCTTCCTGGGGTTCTCAATGCGGCCCGCTACGTGGCGGTGAGCGGCGGCCCCAAATATCTGACGTGCTACGAGCTTGAGACTCCCGATGCGATGTGGACCCCGGAGTATGAGAACGAGCGCAAGAACTCCACCGATTGGACCAAAAGGATGAATCCCAGGGTCATCGGGACTGAATATGTCAGCAACGTGTACCGGCAGATACACCCCGGTGAGGTCTCCGAAGACCTGGCCCGGAGTGAAATGGCTCCGGTCCTTCAGATTGGGCGGATGAACGTTACCGAGTTCGTGGAGGACGAGTTTAACCTGTGGTACAACACCGTCTACGTGCCCAACTACGAGAAGGTGCCGGGCTGCATCAGGGCCAGGCGTTACAGGGCAGTGAGTGGCTGGCCTCTGTATTCGGTGGTCTATGAGTTCGAGCATGAGAAGGTCTCCCAGAGTCCTGAGTGGCTGGCCACCAGGGATGCCCACCCTGATAACGTCCGGATGAGGGAGCTGATGGTTCATGCCAACGGTTCCCCCGGTATCTACAAGAAGATATTCCCCCAGACCCCTATGGAATAGGTATCTGTGGTCCAACATCTACTGATTACCTGTGGTAGAGTAGCAGGTGTGACAAAGCTGGGCATAGTGCTGGCAACTTACAACGAAGCGGGCAATCTGCCTGTGCTCATCGAAAGCCTGGGGGAGCTTCTTCCACCGGCGGACTTCCAGGTATTCGTGGTGGATGATAACAGTCCCGACGGCACATCCGACGTGGCCCGGCGTCTGGCATCCCAATATGGCAACATATCCCTCATCACCAGGCCGGGTAAGCTGGGCCTGGGCTCGGCCCTCCGTGACGGCATGAGCGCAGCCTTGGCGGAGGGGTGTGCCTACGTTCTCACCATGGATGCCGACCTGTCCCACGACCCCCAGGACGTACCGAGACTTCTGGAAATGGCAGAGTCGGATGGGGCAGACCTGGTGCAGGCCAGCCGCTACGTGGCAGGCGGGGGGACTGTGAATTGGGGGTGGCGGCCGCGCCTTCGGAGTCGTGTGGCGAACCTGCTTTGCCGGTGGTTTCTGGGATCACCCCATGAGTCTACCACCAACTTCAGGGTCTATAACAGACTGAGCGCCCAGCTAGTGGTGAAGGAAAGCCGGGCACGGGACTTTGAGTTCCAACCGGAATGTATCCTTATAGCCATGCGACATGGCCTCCGTATTGTGGAAGCGCCCATCACATTCACTGCAAGGACGGAGGGCAAAAGCAAGCTGGGACCGGTGCAGAATGTCAGATGGCTCCTGTTCTTCCTGGGTGCCTTCTTCACCTACAAGCTGCGGATAGGCCGGTTCTCCAGGCCGGACCCCACTACCGGAGGCCGATAGCCACCATGACAAAGCCACCGGGCAACCCTTTACGGCAGACCCATGGTTGAGCCATCCGCACGCCTCCTGACACCTTCTTCTCTCTCCCTCCCTCTATTCAACACCTACACCAATACACGCCGGAAATACCCCAGGGGGTTCCCATTGGAAGAGAGTTGTCCGGTCAACCACAACCCTAATGGAACCCTACCTAATGGAACCCTAATGGAAGGCCACCATCTTTAGCTCCGTCATCTCCTCGACAGCGTAGCGTGGCCCCTCCTTGCCCATCCCGCTGTCCTTCAGGCCGCTGTAGGGCATCAGGTCGGCGCGAAAGCCGGGGCCGGAGTTTATCATCAGGTTGCCGGAGTGGACCTCTCGCACGAACTTCATAGCCCAATCCAGGTTCTGGGTGAACAGCGCTGCGCTGAGGCCATATGTGGAGTCGTTGGCGAGAGCGATGGCATCCTCGATGGTGTTGAAACTGGTCACGGCCACGGCGGGGCCAAACAGCTCGTCGTAGGATACTCTCATATCAGGCTTGACGTCAGCCACCACAGTGGGGATGTGCATCGTGCCTGAGCGGTCGCCGCCGGTGAGGAGCCGCGCTCCGCCATCCACCGCCTCCTTTATCCAGTCACTGACCCGGATGGCGTCGCTTTCCCGGATCATAGGCCCCATCTGCACTCCCTGTCCAAGCCAGTTGCCCGCCTTGATACCCTCAACCTGGGGTTTCAAGACATCGAGAAACTCGCCGTAGACCTTTCCATCCACCAGCACCCGTTGGGCCGGTATACAGACCTGCCCGGCGTTGGAGAAGCCGCTGGTCACGGTAGTCTGGGCCACCTTCTCCAGGTCCGCATCGGGCATAATAATCATGGGAGAGTTGGAGCCAAGCTCCATCGTTACCTTCTTTAGCCCGGCGACGTGACAGATATGCTCTCCCACGTCGCGGCTGCCGGTGAAGGTGACCTTGCGCACCTGTCTGTCGGCACACAGGGCATCCCCGATCTCACCCCCAGGCCCGGTGACGCACTGGATGGATTCCGGCGGAAGGCCGGCCTCCAAGAGTAGCTCAGTCAGCTTGAGGGCGGAAAGGGGGGGTCGCTGGCCGGCTTGATTATGACCGAGTTGCCCGCTGCCAGGGCCGGCCCCACCTTGTGACACACCAGATTAAGAGGGAAGTTGAAGGGGCTAATGGCCGCCACCACACCACAGGGCACCCGCACAGGGCACCCGCATGGTGAAGCCGAACTGCTGCCTCAGTCCCGGAGACGCATCCAAGGGCACGGTCTCTCCGTGGAGACGCTTGGACTCCTCCGACGAGAGTGTCATGGTCTGTATTGCCCTCTGGACTTCGGTCCGGGCCTCTGTTATGGTCTTGCCCTCTTCCAAGGTGATGGTTCTTGCGAAGTCATCCTGTCTCTCCGTAAGCATGTCGGCTGCCTTCCGGAGGATGGTATACCGCTCATGCGCAGTCAGCCCGGCCATAGCTGTTGCCCTGGCCTTGGCGCTGGTAACGGCGTCGTTCACGTCGCTGGCGTCTCCCCTGGGAACCGTATCTATCTCCGAGCCATCGTAGGGGTTAATCACGGGGACCTTCTTGGACTTGTCCACCCACCGGCCACCTAAGTACATCTTCATAATTGAGCACCTCCTCCTTCACACGGGTTTCCCCTATAGTAAGGCATGTCCAATTCCCGCTCAACCGACTCCACACACCTACCAGGCAGGGTCATTTAATTGTCACCCCGAGCGACAGCGAGCAGGGGCAGTTCGCGAACTGCCCCTGCTTGGTCGCGAGGCTTTTTAGATTCCTCGTCGCTCCGCTCCTTGGAATGATGGGCGGTGGGGGCCGCATAAGAGGACGAAAATGGATTTTCATGGCAATGACAGTGAAGGGTGAATAATCCCTTCCCCCTTGATAGGGGAAGATTAGGATGGGGGTGACTGTGGGGGCCTGTATTCGTGTAATGTTGATAATTAAATGACCCTGCACGCCTACCGGGGTCTTTCAGTTGCCCTGCCGGTGTTTGTGCCCAAATGCACAATGTTGACAGAGACATCACCGCTACTCTACACTGGGCACAGTAATGATGCCCCTATCAGATTGCAGAAGCGCCGGGCTGACGGGGCTTTCGTGAAACCACTTTGAAATTACTAAGGGGAGGAAGGGCATGGCGGTAGTAACTTTCAATGGCCCTGTAGGTGCTGGAGGCAACGAAATTGGACTCCTCACGGCACACTTGCTAAATGCGGACTATGTGGACAGGCTTATCCTGGCCCAAGCGGCCAAACGCATTGGGTCCACTGTTGAGATACTTGAGATAAAAGAGCAGCGAATGCTTGCGCTTAGAGACCGCTTGGCTTACTTTCTCCAGACCATGTTGGAGCGTTCCGCAATGTCCGGCGCAGGGGGAGAGCCTTACTTCAGCCCAGGTATGGAGTACCTCCCATCCGAGGAGTACACAGATCTGGCCGATGAGCCACTCACCGCGGCCCAGCGACTTAATGACCAGCATTTCATAGAGGTCACCGGCGCCGTCATCAAGGACCTTGCTAAAGGCGAAAGCGTAGTCATCATCGGGCGAGGCTCCAATATGATTCTGAAGGACATGCCCGGAGTGCTCCACGTGGGGTTGATAGCGCCTCTTGAGCTACGAATAAGGACTATTATGGAGAGGGAGCACCTTGGGGCGAGGGATGCGGAAAAATATGTCGCAGACGTGGAGAAGGCGCGGGCAGTTTTCTTCAGGCGGTTCTTCAAGGTACATCCCGATGACCCTAACCTGTATCACATGGTACTGAACATGGGAATCATGGATGTTAAAACAGCGTCAGAGATCACTGCGAGTGCGGCAGAACGGATTGCATCGGCGGCTCACGTGGAGGAAGCCGTTTAGCCCGGGGTGGGCAAGTTTTGGCATGTAAACGGCGTTGCTTTGAGAACAGAATCAAGGGTATTTCAAAGAGTAACTGGAGCCGGCCGGATGTTGCATTTGCTTTTACTATGGGAGTGTATAAGACTTGGTCGGCCACAGAGAAGAGTTGGCAACACGTAGCAAAGCTCAAAGGCAATCGCGTGAACGTACCTTGCAGGTAGTGGCTCTAAGGGATGAGGGGCTGTTGCTCTGGGAGATAGCAGAGCGGATTGGGGTAACATCAGTAGGTATGCCAAGTCAATGACGTGTAAAAGCGAGTGTTCCGCATTCCGACGCTCACAGTACTCAAGTCGGAGGAGGGACTATGCCGTTAGTGGCAATTCATAGCGGCAGTCGGCAGTGTCTCAGTTCAAACCGGGGTACTGCCGTTGCTTGACATAGATGGCCCGATGCCCCGACCAAGCCGGGCGGTGGAAATGCCGTTGCGGCTTGGTCGGGGCATCGGGCCAATTCATAGCATCCGCTTTCTAATTCCAATGCTTCTAATACTAGGTAACAGGCTCCAGGGCCTCTCTTGCGGCACGTAGCAGGGTATCTTCCTCCTCCAGGAACACGGTGCGAGGGTCGAGAATGACCCTGTCTTCCTGGATGCGCGCTATGACCGGCGTGCTGTATTCCCTTAGCCTGCTGATTACCCCTTGAGCTCCTCCGGAGAGGTTACCACACTCCAGGGCCAGCAGCCACGTATCAATTGTCTCACCCGGAAGGCTGCCTCCTCCTATTGTGGAGAGGCCCCTCAATACCAGAGCCCTATTGCCGATTGCCGTTTGCCAGTGGTAAGCGCGGTCCTCCAACTCCCCGGCAGACGTGCTTATCATGCGCCAGATAGGTACTTTCGTCTCCGCTTCACCCTTCAGGTAGTGAAGGAGTGTTGCAAAGAGGGCCGCAAGATTCATCTTATCTATACGAACGGCCCTGGCGAGCGGGTGCGTCTCCAGTTTGCGGATCAAATCGCTCTTTCCCACCACTATACCGGACTGGGGGCCGCCCAGGAGCTTATCACCGGAAAAAAATACCAATCCCACGCCCGCTGCGACACTCTCCCCGGGAGTTGGCTCGTGAGACAGGCCATAGTCCTCCGTATTCAGCAGGCAGCCACTTCCTACGTCGTGGAGCACAGGGATTCCATTGCGTTCCCCTATCTCCACCAACTCTCCGGCCTCGGCGAAGTGAGTAAAGCCGTCAATGCGGAAATTACTGGTGTGGACTTTGAGAAAGGCTGCGGTGTTGTCGGTAATGGCCGCCTGGTAGTCAGAGGCGTAAGTCCGGTTGGTGGTTCCTACCTCCACCAGTGTAGCGCCACTCTGGAGGAGCACGTCCGGTATGCGGAACCCGCCCCCGATTTCGACCTCCTCGCCCCTGGAAACTATGACCTCTTTCCCCCTGGCGAGGGCAGAAAGGCCCAGGAGAACGGCGGAAGCATTGTTATTCACCACTAGAGCGGCCTCAGCGCCCGTGAGATGTCGGAATATTGGCTGGATGTGCGTCTGGCGGGAGCCTCGGCTGCCCTTCGACAGGTCTAGCTCAAGATTGCTGTAGCCCTCGGACGCCTGGAGTGTGGCTTCCATAGCCTCCAGACTCAGAGGTGAACGGCCCAGGTTGGTATGAATGATAACGCCCGTTGCGTTTATCAATGGTCGGGGATAGACCCGACCCAACAGTTCAATCTGATGAGCAACGGAAGTAGCAATCTCATCTGCGGTGGGGGCAGCGCTCCCATTGCGCATAGCCCCTCTAGCCTCGTCTATTTGCTCCCTCACCAGGTTTGTTACCCATTCTCGCGTATACTCTTCTACCACCGTCCTGATGCGCCGGCTCGATAGCACACTCTCCACACTGGGCAGGTTTCGGAAATCCACCATAGCCTCTCACCCTCAGAGATTTGGGTAGGAGCCGGGCACGCCTCGCTCCTAAAACGTATCCTGGTAATTGTATCACTAACAGCGCCTAATAGGCCTCCCTTTGGGGGAATCCATAGCTTGGCCGCCCCACCGGATTCCTGCTCAAGTCCGGTATGACGACGTGCGGTTTTACATCAAATGAAAAGGCCCCGGTTATGGCATGATTCGGGTGGACAGCATAGCCGGTTCTCTATATTTTATATCTCTGCAAGAGCTGGCGAGCTATGACAAGACGCTGTATCTCGTTGGTGCCTTCCCCGATTATCATAAGGGGCGCGTCCCGGTAGTAGCGCTCCAGAGGGTACTCCTTGATGTACCCATAGCCCCCGTGGATACGCATGGCTTCCAGGGTCACTTCGGCGCAAATCTCGCTGGCAAAAAGCTTGGCCATTCCAGCCTCCAGGTCAACCCGTTCACCCCTGTCCTTCTTCTCCGCCGCAGTGTAGGTAAGGAGGCGTGCGGCCTCGATTTTCGTCGCCATATCCGCCAGCTTGAGTTGGATGGCCTGGTGTTGGGAAATGGGGACGCCGAAGGTCTGCCTCTGCTGAGCGTACTTGATGGCAGCCTCAAAAGCGGCTGTAGCCACCCCTACTGACCTGGCGGCGATATTGATGCGGCCTCCTTCCAGCCCACTCATAACCTGCTGGAACCCTCTTCCCTCCTGACCGCCCACCAAGTTCTCCACCGGCACACGGAAGTCCTCGAAGATTAGCTCGCAGGTGTCCAGTCCCCTGTACCCCAGCTTGTCCAGGTCGCGGCCCACCTCAAAGCCGGGACCTCCCTTCTCTGCGATGAAGCAGCTCATACCCCTGTGGGGTGGCGTCGCGTCCCGGTCGGTCTTGGTCATTAGGGCGAAGGTGTTGCCGTGCCTGCCGTTGGTGATGAACATCTTGGTGCCATTGATGACGTACTCCTCATCGTCCTTCACAGCAGAAAGCTCTATGGACTGGACGTCGCTACCGGCGTTGGGCTCGGTGAGGGCCAGTCCTCCGCGCTTTTCACCGGTTGCAAATGCGGGTAGGAAATGCTGCTTCTGCTCCTCGGTACCGAAGTTAGCGACCACGTGGGCCATGATGTGGTGAGTGCCTATAACGCCACTGATGCTCATCCAGGTCTTGGAAAGCTCCTCGAAAATCATGGCGAAGGTGGTATAGTCCAGGCCCATTCCTCCGTACTCTTCAGGGATAGTTATGCCGAAGAGTCCCATGTCCTTCATTTTCTCGATGACGTCAAGGGGAACAATGTCATCGCGTTCGTATTCGGCGACGATGGGGTCTAGCTCTCGACGCGTGAACTCCCGGACCATGTTCACAATTTGAGTGCGGGCTTCTTCCGGTGTCCTGGTAGCCATAGGTTACTCCTTCATACGTTATGCCGGCAATTTTACGTTGAGCCATCCACGTCTTTGGGTGGATGGCTCAGTGAGACGACCTAATTGTACTAACGAACACCCAGGCTTTCAACTGGTATTAAAATGAAGCCCGGCCTTCCCGACTTGAGCGCATTGAGGTGAAGACGTATAATTGTGCCGGAGGGCCTGACTCCAGCCCGATAAAGGAACATCACACGACGACCATGCTCCTAGCTATAGATATAGGCAACACCAATATAACCCTGGGCGTCTTTGAGGGCCAGAGCCTCAGGTCAACCTGGCGTTTGGCCACCGATTCACGCCGGCTGCCCGATGAGTACGGCCTGCTGGTCTCCAGCATCCTCCCCCTCAAAGGAATTAGCCCGGAAGACATAACCGGCGCTTGCCTGTGCAGTGGAGTGCCCACCCTTACCTCCACCTTTGAGGAGGTGTGCAAAAGCTACTTCAAGGTCAGCCCTCTGACCGTGTCTGCCGGAGTAAGGACAGGGGTTCATATTCTATATGACAGCCCCAGGGACGTAGGGGCTGACCGGATCGTGGACGCCGTGGCCGCCTTTCAGCTGTACGGAGGGCCGGTCATAATTGTTGACTTCGGTACAGCCACAGTGTTTGATGCGGTCTCCCGCGACGGGGAATACCTTGGTGGCGCCATAGCTCCAGGCATCAACGTAGCCGCCGAGGCCCTTTTCTTGAGCACGTCCATGCTGAGACGGGTCGAGCTAACGCCTCCGAAATCCGCAATTGGGCGGAACACGGTAGCCGCCTTGCAGTCGGGCCTGTTGCTGGGACAAGTCGGGCTGGTGGAAGGGATGGTCCGGAGGTTCAAGGATGAGATGGGACAGGATGCCCATGTAGTAGCCACCGGCGGGCTGGCGGCGGTCATAGCAAAGGAGACGGAGGTTTTCGATGCCATCAATCCGGACCTGACCCTAATCGGGTTGCGCATCGTCCATGAGATGAATGGGGGGCCATTATCAATTCCACAGGCAATTCCACAGGTAATCCCGCAGGACGAGGAGAACTGAGTATATGCCCAGTGTGCTGCACGGAAAGAATATAGTCCTGGGAGTAACGGGCAGCATCGCTTGTTACAAAGCCCTGGACCTGGCAAGCAAGCTCACCCAGGCGGGTGCCCTGGTGGGCACCATTATGAGCTATGGGGCCACCAGGTTCGTCACTCCCCTGGCCTTTCGTAGTATCACTCACGTGCCAGTTGTAACGGACACCTTCAACCCAGATTCGGAGCTTAGCGTGGAGCACGTGGCCCTGGCAGAGAAAGCGGACATAGTGGTGGTGGCCCCCGCCACCGCCCATTTCATTGCCAAGATGGCCGTAGGGCTGGCCGATGACCCGCTGACCACCACTATCCTTGCTACGATAGCCCCCGTGATGGTTGCTCCGGCTATGGATGCCCACATGTACGACAACCCGGCCACTCAGGAGAACCTGTCCAAGCTGAGGGACAGAGGCGTTACCATCGTGGGCCCGGCCATCGGGAGGCTGGCATCCGGCCTGGTAGGAATGGGAAGGCTGGTGGAGACGCCGGAACTAGTCGGGAACATCAGCGCTGCTCTTGGCCGGAAGGGCGACCTTGCGGGATACATGGTAGTGGTGAGCGCCGGAGGGACCCAGGAGCCTATAGACCCGGTGCGGGTCATCACCAACCGCTCATCCGGCAAGATGGGCTACGCCATAGCCGAGGCGGCCAGGGATAGAGGTGCGAGGGTGGTCCTGGTCACCGCGCCCACTGGCCTGGCGGACCCGGCGGCCATAAAGGTTGTCAAAGTAGGGACTGCCCTGGAGATGCGAGACGCCGTTCAGGGTTCTGTCGCCGGGGCTGATGCTCTTATCATGGCAGCAGCAGTGGCCGACTATATGCCTGTCTCCGTAGCGTCCCAAAAGGTGAAGAAAGGCTCCGACACCTGGTGTATCGGGCTGGGCAAGACCCCCGACATTCTGGAGGAATCCAGTGGCCGGTTCATAAAGGTGGGCTTTGCCGCAGAGAGCGAGGGCCTACTGGAGAATGCCCGGAATAAGGTGTTGAGGAAGTCCCTGGACCTGATAGTGGCCAACGATATAACCGCCGAGGGTAGCGGCTTCGGCACCGACACCAACAAGGTTCTACTAGTGGACAGGTCGGGCAGCGTGGAAGATTTGCCCCTGATGTCCAAGCACGAGGTGGCCCACCGCATCCTGGACCGGGTGGGGCAGATGCTAACCGTCAAATAAAATAAGTCGGAATGAGTAGTTAGGGGCTTGTCTCGCCCATATAAAGGTTCATTCCGAGTCCGCTAATCCCTCAGCATCACGAATGTATTGGTCTGTCTCCCTTATCCGCCGCTCTATTGTCTTTCTAGGCTCACACAACCCAAGATAAAAACAATCACCATGCAGGGAACTCTGACGGGAATAATAACGACCAACCAACACTTTTATGCGAGAATCTATCTCCGCTAGGCTATCTAGCTCTTTAGAAGTATGGGGGGATTTCTGAGGTTCCTGTCCGGTTCTGGAAAGAATAAGCGCATCGGTGGCTCGTTTGGTAGCACACCAAGCTTTCTCTGCTGCGTCACGAATATCGCCTTGCTCTAATTGTTCGAGGGCTTGAGCATGTACCGCCCGAGCATCCTTGAAAATACTGCTAACCGCAATAGTCATTGTCATAATGGCACCCCCTCTTAGCCGCCACCATAGCCTGAATGAAGCTCTCGGACGGGACTGACCCCTACCGTCCGGCTGCTTTCCTCCCCGCTTCCAAGATGGGACTGGTGCGGGCGGGACTTGCCATGATGATTCGGAACCCCTGCTCAATCCGCATTTCTACGTCGGCTGTGGTGGCACCCGTAGCACAGGGGACGTTGAACTCCTTGCAGGCATCGAGGACACGCAGCAGCCCCTCTTGTACCTCAGGGTCGGACGAGTTTCCCCGCTTTCCCATAGAGACGGACATATCGCCGGGGCCAGCCCATATCGCTCCGATTCCCTTGACCTCCCGCAGGATGTCCCGGATGTTCTTCACACCCTCTGCCTCTTCCACAATAGCCATAAGGAGTATCTCACCATCGGGGTCAAGGGGCCACAGGTCGGCAATATCATAATACTCCTGGGCCGTCAGCCCCCAATAGCGTGCTGCCAGCCGTGTCCACCAACCCCGCTGTCCCTGTGGCTCGAAATCGGGCACTCCCGGCACCTGGGGATAGCGAGCAGCCACCACCAACGCTTGCGCTTCCTCTACCGTATTGAGATGGGGGCACACCAGACCGAAGACCCCGGTATCCAAGGTCTGTTTGATAACCCACTGGTTCACCCCAGACTCACGAGCATTGGGGGGAATCCGCACGAATGGGACCACGTCCGGCTGTAGGTTTCCCTTCTCCAGGATGCGTTTCCTGTTGAGGAGGTACTGCAAGGAGGTGCGCAGATTGTCGAAACCAAAGCCCTGGTGTTCCGTCTCCAAAATTATGAAGTCATAGTCGGCGTCGGCCACGTACACTATGTCCTCCATACTGTCAACCATTATCGTGCCGCTGCTGAACACGACCTTGCCCTGCTCCAGCAGGTCTATGACCTTGTTCAATCTCACACCGTTGTACATCAGGTCCCTCCTTAGAGTTGCCGTAATTGGAGTTGATGGTATAAAGAGATGCGTTTTCTTTGTACGGTGCCAGGTATCCCATTCGCTCCGGACCGGGTCGGCTATCCGCGCAGGTTAGGTTGCCTCGCTGCTCTGGCTTCGTCCAGACGAGACACGGGGGTGGTATGGGGTGCGTTATTCACCAGAGACGGGTCCTCAGAGACCTCCCGGTCTATCGCTCTCAGGGCTTCGATGAAGGCATCCAGGGTCTCCTTGTTCTCAGTCTCCGTGGGTTCTATCATAAGGGCTTCATCCACAATCATCGGGAAGTACATGGTGGGAGCATGGAAGCCGTAGTCCAGAAGACGCTTGGCTATCTCAAGGCCACGGACATCCCTGGCCTTCTGGTCCCTCGCTGAGAAGACCACTTCATGCATACAGGTGCGGTCGTAGGGCAGGTGATAGATGTCTTTGAGGCTCTGCAACAGGTAGTTGGCGTTCAACACGGCGTTGGTGCTGACCTCTGCAAGCCCCGTGTTCCCCATGCTGCGTATGTAGGTGTAGGCCCGGACCAGCACCCCGAAATTGCCGTGGAACCCACATACCTTGCCAATGCTCTTTTCGGGAGTGGTCAGAGAGAACGTCTCCCCGTTGTCCACCTGCTGACGGCCCACCACTGGCGAGGGCAGGTAGGGCAGCAGAATATCGTTGACGCCGACGGGACCTGCGCCGGGGCCACCACCGCCGTGAGGCGTGGTAAAAGTCTTATGGAGGTTCAGGTGTACCACGTCGAATCCCAGGCTGGCCAGCTTCGCCCTCCCCAGCAAGGCATTCATATTAGCGCCATCGCCGTACACCAGCCCACCGGCCCGGTGTACGGTATCGCACAACTCCAGGATGTTGGTGTCGAAGAGTCCCAGCGTGTTGGGCTGGGTAATCATCACTCCGGCCAAATGGGAATCTGCCACGTCCTTCAGGGCTTCCAGGTCCATATTACCCTTTGAATCGGAGGCAACGGTCACCACGTCAAACCCTGCCATCGCAGCGGAGGCGGGATTGGTTCCGTGAGCGCTATCCGGTATGGCGACTTTGGAGCGTTGTTTATCACCTCTTTCATGGTGATAGGCCCGGATCATGAGCATTCCGCAGAACTCGCCCTGTGCCCCGGCCAGGGAGGCCAGGCTAACGCCTTTCATGCCCGTAAGCTCGGCCAGATAGCCCTGGAGGTCGTACAACAGCCTCAATGCGCCCTGAGTCGTCTCCTGGGTTTGGAGGGGGTGAATGGATGCGAACCCTGGAAGAAAGGCCATCTCGTCGTTTACCTTGGGATTATATTTCATAGTGCAGCTTCCCAAGGGATAGAAGTTGGTATCTATGGAGAAGTTGAGGTGGCTTAGTAGGGTAAAGTAGCGCACTATCTCAGGCTCGGTAAGCTCAGGTAGCTCCAGGCCATCTCGCAGCATCGCCTCCTGGGGAAGTGGCTGGGCCGGCACGTCCAGCGCCGGCAGAACGGACCCAATCCTGCCCGGTCTGCTCCGTTCCATCAAGGTACGTCTGTCAACATTCTGTCCGTTAATCATAGCTCCTTCACTTAGAAACAATCTCCGAAAGCGCCGATGCCAGTGTCTCTATCTCCTGTCGAGTATTCATCTCGGTGACGCACAGGAGCATACCATTGGGCACCCGGTCGCTTATGTCCAAGCCGCCGATAATGTTCCTCTCAAGAAGATAGCGGTTAATCTCTGCCGGAGGGATGGGGCACCGGACCGGGAACTCATGGAAAAATGTACCCTGGAAGGGTAACCGGAACCCGGGTATCTGGCCGATGAGGGAGGCTGCGTAATGGGCCTTGTGATAGCAAAGCTCGGCCACCTGACGGAGTCCCCGCTTTCCCAGGGCGGCCATGTACACAGTCGCGGCCAGGGTCATCAGGGCCTGGTTGGTGCAGATGTTACTGGTGGCCCGCTCCCTGCGTATGTGCTGCTCCCTTGTGCTCAGGGTGAGCACGTACCCTGTCCGGCCCTGGCTGTCCACCGTCTGGCCCGCCAGCCTCCCGGGCATTTGCCGGACATACTTCCGGCGGGTGGCGAACAGGCCCACGTAGGGCCCCCCGAAGCTCAGGGGGATTCCCAGGGGCTGTCCTTCACCGGTAGCAATGTCGGCATCGTAATCTCCGGGTGGACGGAACAGCCCCATAGCGATGGGATTGGTGGAGACTACAAGGAGAGCGCCATTTTCGTGGGCCATGCGCCCCAGGGAAGCAATGTCCTCCATATACCCGAAGAAGTTGGGGTACTGGACGATGACGCACGCAGTATCACCAGGTATCTGCGGGTTCCTGGAATCGAGTCCGTTTATCTTTATGTCTTGAGGGTGGGTGTAGGTCTCCACAACCTGACGGTAGATTGTGGAGACGGTGTCCATGACGGATACGCTTCCCCTTCCGGTGATTCGGCAGGCCATGAGGGCAGCTTCGGCCAGGCTGGATGCCCCGTCATACATTCCGGCATCGGTTACTTCCATCCCCAGCAGATTGCATATCATAGTCTGGAAGTCGTAAGTAGCCTGGAGGGTTCCCTGGCTGGCCTCAGCTTGATAGGGCGTGTAGGCTGTGAGGAACTCGCCTCTGGTGATAATAGAGCGGATCATGCTGGGGCTGAAGTGGTTATATGACCCCGCACCCAGGAAACAGGTATATTCTTTGAGATGCCGGTTCTGGGCTGCCAGGCCCTCAATCTCCCGCCGCAACTCCAACTCTGACAAAGGTGGGGGAAGGTCCAGGGGAGGGTTACGGTGCTCTTGGGGAATGTCGGTAAAGAGGTCTTCCACCGTGTCTATGCCCAGGGTGCGCAGCATCTGCCTGCGGTCATCTTCAGTGTTGGGTATGTAGTGAAAATTGTTGCCCGACGCCCAGTCTACGTCCTGTACCATCAACGCCCCCTGATTCTCGTTTCGGAGTGAGCGACAACAAAGGCGGGAAGGGTGGCACAGCTATTTCAATCTCCTGGTACGACGTGCTCGAACCCGCGCTTAGGTATGGCCCTAGTGGGCGATCTCCCCCAGGTAAGCCTCGTACTCATCAGAGGTAAGAAGATTATCAAGCTCAGAGACATCCTCTATTTCAATACCCAGTATCCAGCCCTTGTGATATGGGTCCTCGTTCACCAACTCCGGATGGTCGGTCAGCTCCTGATTGACCTCAACGATCTCGCCGCTAACCGGGGAGAAAATGTCGGACACGGCCTTGACAGACTCCACCTCTCCCAGCTTGGCTAGCTGTGCAAGCCGAGTCCCCACAGGCGGGAGGTCGAGATAGACCACGTCTCCCAGCTGGTCCTGGGCATAGCGGGTTATGCCCATCAGGCCCTTGGAGCCGTCTTCCAGCTTTATCCACTCATGCTCTTTTGAGTATTTCCTGTCCGCAGGATTCATCCGGCCACACCTCTGGAGTAAAAGGGTAAAGGCACTATCTCCGCCTCTGCGAGTCTGCCACGTATGTCGACCTGTAGCTTCTGACCCGGCCAGGCAAATTCCATCGTAACATAGCCCATAGCGATATTTCTGTCAAGGGTAGGGGAGTATGTCCCACTGGTCACTCTCCCCACCCGGGTCCCTTGGGCAAGAATGGGGTAGCCTTCTCTGGCGATGCTACGGCCCGGGACCTCAAGACCCACCAGCCTACGCTTCGGCCCCGCTTCTTTCTCGCGACGAAGCGCATCTACCCCAACAAACTCTTTGTCCAGCCGGACGAAGCGGTCCAGCCCCGCTTCCAGTGGCGTGGTGGTGGTGTCTATGTCGTTCCCGTGAAGTGCCAGAGCCGCCTCAAGGCGCAACACGTCCCTGGCACCCAGGCCACAGGGTACTGCGCCCTCTCCCATAAGGGCCTGCCATACGTGGGGTGCGTCCGGAGCCGCCACTATCAGCTCGAAGCCATCTTCCCCCGTATACCCTGTCCTACCGATAAAGGCAGGCACAGAGGCTACGATTCCTTCTGTGGCGGAGAATGTGGGTATACCGGATGGGTTTACGTCACAAAGCCTGCCCAGTATTTCCGGGCTGGACGGCCCCTGGAGGGCAATCATAGCAGTGGCTTCAGTGTTGTCTTCGATGGTGGCACAGGGGAACCTCTCTTGAGACCAGCGCAGCAGCCAGGGGACCACATATTGCCGGTTGGATGCGTTACACACCAGCAGGTAACGGTCCTCGCCCCGACGGTAGAACACGGTATCGTCAATTATACCCCCGTCTTCGTTACATATCATGGCATAGCGTGCCCTGTTCCGGCGCAAGTCGGAGGCGTTGGCGGTAACTATCCAGTCCAGGAAGGGACCCGACTGGGGCCCCGATATGTTCAGCCTACCCATGTGGGACACGTCAAATAGCCCGGCGTTGGACCGTACAGCCCTGGTCTCGGCGAGAATTCCGGTGTACTGGACAGGCATATCCCATCCGGCGAAGGGGACCATACGCGCGTTCAGGGATGTGTGAGTCTCATATAGGGACGTACGGCTGAGCGCCTGTGCCAAAGGAACCTACCCCACAGCTACAATATTAACTTCGAGACGGGTCTTGTCCACGATACAAAGGGGGGCCATGTTTTATAGACTGGGCCGGGTAGCCTCTACCCATCGTCGCCGGTAGGGGAACCGGCGCCCTCGCCGACGGGAGCAGCCGTGACTTCCAGTCCGTAGTTGATGGCGTACAGCCGCGCATAGGGGCCGTTGGTCTCAAGAAGCTCCTCATGTTTGCCAACCTCCATAATGTTTCCGTGGTCCAGGACCACTATCTTGTCGGCATCGCGGATGGTGGACAGGCGATGTGCGATGACGATGGAGGTGCGGCCCTCGAGGACACGCTTGAGGGCTTCCTGTATCAGTATCTCGGTGTGGGTGTCTATGTTGGCGGTGGCCTCGTCCAGGATGAGGATTTGGGGGTCTCCAACGATGGCCCGAGCGAAGCTGAGAAGCTGGCGCTGTCCCACGCTGAGATTGGTGCCCCGCTCGGCCAGTATGGTATCGTAGCCGTTCTCCAAGGCCATTATAAAGTCGTGTGCCCCAACCGATTTGGCGGCGGCTACGACGTCGTCATCACTGACCCCTTTATGACTGTAGCGTATGTTCTCCTTCACTGTACCTGAGAATAGGTAGGGGTCCTGGAGTACCATGCTCATCTGGCCCACCAGGGACTTGCGGCTCACCTCTTTGACGTCGTATCCGTCCACCGTTATCCTGCCCTTGGTAACATCGGCAAAGCGGGTCAGCAGGGTCACGAAGGTGCTTTTGCCGGCCCCGGTTGCCCCTACAAGGGCCACCGTCTCCCCAGGGTTGACGTGCAGGTTAACGTCACTAAGTACGTCAATGCCCGGGACGTAGTGGAAGCCGACTCCTTCATACCTGACTTCGCCCCGTATGGGCGGCATATCAGGAGCGTTGGGGGCGTCCGTCACGTCGGGCTTAAGGTCAATGATTTCGAATATTCGTATTCCGGCGGCCATTGCCCTCTGAAGCTGGCTGTACTGCATAGTCAGGTTACGGATAGGCTCAAAGAAACGCTGAATCCACATGGCGAAGGCCACCAACACTCCCCACTCCAGGTTGCCGTCCAGCACCATAGAGCCGCCCACAACAATCACCGTTCCCATAGCGAAGCCGGTCAAAATTTCTACCAGAGGCTGAAGGCCACCGGAGAAGCGGCTGGCCTCCACGTTGGCGTCCAGGTGCTCATAGTTTAGCTCGCCGAAGTGCTTCAGGTTCTCGTCCTGGCGATTGAGGCTCTCTACAACCCGGACTCCGGTGATGTTCTGATTGTACTCGCCATTGACCATGGCAATTGCCCTTCTGATTCGCATAAAGGAACGCCTGGCAAACTTCTGCCAAAAGCCCAGGATGAAAAAGAGCACCGGGACCACGCTCAGGCATATCAGGGCCAGTCGCCAGTCGCTCTGCCCAATGATTGGCAATACGCCAAGCATGAGTATCACTATGCCCACAAGGCTCAAGATGTCCGCCATGCTCTGAACGAGAAGCTCAAAGGCCTCCTGAAGCTGTATGACATCGCTGGTGTTCCGGGACATGATTCGTCCCACGGGGGTACGGTGGAAGAAGGCAGGGGAAAGGGACTGGAGCTTATCGAACATCTGGGTACGCAATGTAAACAGGATATTCTGGCCCACCCTTGGCATGTAAACAAACTGGAGATAGTTGGCGGTGAATTGCAAAAGAATCACGGCAAGGAAGATGCCGGCGAGTAGGTGGAGGCCGTTGACATTCCCGTCGTTGACAAAATTATTGATGCCTAGCAACAGTATCAACGGGATTGATACGCTGCACGCGGCGTAGATAAGCACGCCGGCGACGGCGATGAAAACATCCTTTTTCTGAGACCCCATGTAGGTGAGGAGTCGAGTGACTACCCTGTTGTCATAGGCGCTGCCCACCACACCTTCATCGGTCAGATTGTCCATGGTAGGCGAGTTTATGCCGCCGGAAGTAAGGCCGCGCATATTGCCCATCATACCGCCAAAGCCGCCTCCGAACCCTCCTCTCATCTAACCGTCACCTCCGCCATCGCCGGCAATGGATTCGCTCTGGGGTCTACGCGCTTGAGTGCTCAGGGCCGAGTGGGCCTCGGCCGGAAGGGCTGCATCCAGCAGGACTTCCTCCTGAGGTCGTAGCTGTAGCTCGTATATGTCCTGATAAATCCCCCCGCGGGATATAAGCTCCTGGTGGGTGCCCTGCTCCACGATTTTTCCGTCCTTCAGCACCAGGATGAGGTCAGCCTCTCGCACCGAGCTTAAGCGATGGGCAATGATAAAGGTGGTTCGGCCCTTCATCACCTGGGTCATGGCCCTGTGAATCAGTCGTTCCGTCTCCACGTCCACGCTGGAGGTCGAATCATCAAGGATGAGGACCGGCGGGTCTATCAGAATGGTGCGGGCCATAGACAATCGCTGTCTCTGGCCTCCCGAAAGGGTCACTCCACGCTCGCCCACCCAGGTGTCATACCCATCGGGTAGGCTGCTGATGTGGTCGTGCAACTGGGCTACCTTGGCAGCCCGGACCACGTCCTCAAGGGAGGCGTCGGCTATACCGTAGGCTATGTTCTTCTTTATGCTGGCAGTAAAGAGAAAGACGTCCTGCTGGACGATTCCCACGTTTCGCCGGAGGGAGGCCAGTGTGAAGTCCTGAATATCGTTCTCGTCTATGGTAATCTGCCCCTGGGTTGCGTCATAGAAACGGGGTAGCAGGTTGACTATGGTGCTCTTACCGCTTCCCGGAGCCCCCAGCAACGCTACCACCGAGCCGGGAGGTACGGACAGGTTTATGTGGTCCAGAGCAGGTGCCTGCTGGTCGTAGGAGAAGGATACGTCATTGAAGCGGACGTGCCCTTGAGACCTGCCCATTTCCCTGGCGTTGGGTGATTCTTCCACGGGAGACCGGGCGTCCAGCACTTCAAAGAGCCTCTGGCCAGATGAGATGGCCCGGGAGAAGCTGTTGATGATGAAGGGCATCATGCGAATTGGGAAGGTGAGTTGGTTCAGCAGGAGGATGAACATGGTAAAGCCTCCTGCGCTGAGATCGCCTCTGATTACTTCCCATCCCCCGTACCACAGAACCAAGCCCAGGGCCACGGTGAAATAGAGGGTCATCTGGGCGCTTTCGGTCCCCTGCAACCGTTCGGACCTGAAACGCTCCTCGCTCAACTCCCGGGCTTTCGCAGCATATTTTTCGCTCTCGTGGTTTTCGGCGGCAAAGGCCTTCACCACGTGGATGCCGGAGAGGTTCTCCTGAAGGATGGTTACGGATTGCCCCGTGATTTCCTGCACACGCGTCCACAGCACGCGCATAGTGGCCTGCACCCTGGTGGACCGGTACACCAGGAAGGGCACAAATGCCAGGCTCATCAAGGTCAATTCCCAATTGAGAAAGACCAGTATACACGTGATGGCTATGACCCTGATCCCCACTTCAAAGGAGCGGACCAAGCCCATCATAATGAAACGTCTCACCGCCTCTATGTCGGCAGTGACCTTGGACATGAGATTACCGGTGTGCTCTTTATCGTGGAAAGCGAAACTGAGGTGCTGGAGCTTGTCGTACATGTCGTTGCGTACGTCGTAGGCCACCTTCTGGGAGAGGGAATCGGTGGTGTAGGTGCGGGCAAAGTCGAAGATGCCACGCAGGAGGCTGGCACCCATCAGGCCCATGGCCATCCAGAGAAGGGTGGAGCGCTCCACGTCCCCCAGGGAAATCAACTGTCCACCTTCCCCGGTGACGACTATCTTGTTGATGGCCTCGCCCAGTAGCCAAACTACGAGCATTGAAAAGGAGATGGAAGCGAAGAAGGTCAGATATGCCAGGCCGAGGCGCCCCCGATAGCGCAGGGCCATGTTGGTAATTCTTAATAGTATTTGCATCTATATAAGTACGACCATCTGCAAAAAGATGATGGACTGGCTTGGCTCATCTGGGCAGCGTCTTGGGAGCCCAAAGTCAGTCCACTATAGCGTAGGATGATACGGTTCCTTCTGAGAACCCGACTATTATAATACAAACTCTCTAATATGTATACTCCAAAATGGTGATATAAAAAATTGCTTAGGAAAGCACACGCTCAAAGATGTAGCGACCCACGTCGCGGTTCTCATCGAAAGAGAATCCGGCGAAGTCGCCATTGTACCCTATCAGGGGAACGTTACGCTCATGGGGGGAGCCGTGGGTGCGGAGGTTGGGCGGCATCTCCACCTCCGAAGGGTCCCCAAAGACCACGTCCTTCTCCCCAGTTACTACTATATCGCCGATACGTTCCGGGTGAAGCCTGAACCTGGCTGCCGCCTCTTCACAGGGAAGGGCATCTTCGACACCCGAAATCTCTCTAAGTACCTTCAAGGCCTCGTCGCGTTCCGACGGCCGGAGGTAGACGTAAGTGCAACCACCCAGGTTAGAGTGGTGGACCACATACCTGTCCTTAATTATGGGGACTACCTTCGCCCTTATGCCCTGGCTCTCCAGGGAATGCTTGAGGTCTACCATCCGGGCCTTTCGAGACATCCCGTGGTCAGCAGTGACCAGCAGCGTGACGTTGGGGTGGGCTTCCACCAGCTCACCGATGGCATCATCAAGGATTGACATGTGTTTCCGGGACTGGGCATGGTCCGGCCCGTAGGTGTGCATGGCGTAGTCGGTGGTGGTGACATAGACCACGTCGGCGGAGCGTTGGGACATTATATAGCTGGCAGCCTTGATGACCCAGCCGTTGACCTCCAGGGAGTATATCTCAGGTGATGGGCCAATACCTTCTACAACCCACGCAGGGGGTTGCTCCGATGAGACGGTGGTGGTGACGCCGTCAGACAACAGCGTTCTGAGCTTGTCCTTAGAGGTGACCAGGGTAGAGGTCTTGCCCTGTCGCTGTGCCCGTTGGAATATGGTCTCCGACATGATGTATTCGCCGGATTCCAAGTAGGTCTCCTCCCCCTTATCGCGGGCCAGCCAGTAATTGGAGCAAATGCCGTGGGCTTCGGGATAGCTGGCGGTAACCAGGGAGACGTTGTTCACGTTGGTCACCGACGGCATCATGCACCGGCCTATCTTGAGGAACCCCTTCCCGGACATCCCCCGCAGGTTGGGCATCTCACAGGCTTCCAGGTACTCCGGGTCGAAACCGTCAATACAGACAACCACCACAGTCTTGCTCATGTCGGGCTTACCTCGCTTCCCTTCACCTCAGTCCCCACCCACAAGTGGAGAGGGAAACTGTCCGTCAAGTCCACCCGGAATAGGTACTTGGCTTACTTTATGGACCCTATCTGATGAATCAGGCATCACTAACCTTACACCGAGACTACAAGCATCGGTGAGGGTTGGGCTTGCTCTGGGGAGATTATAGGCGTGCCCGTGATGGTAGTCAACGCCGGTCCTTAGCGCCAAGCCCTGCCCCCAAGGGAGCGGGAAGCCACAGCCCGGGTGGGGATGGCGTCCGAGTGAGAACAGCGAGCGCCGGAGATGACACGAGAGATAGCTTTCCGCGCCGACCACTAACCACTGACCCGCTTATGCCCTAGCTCTTTGAGAGTGTTCCAGGTGCTCTATAAACGTCTTTGAGTGGATTTCCTTGTCCAGCCAGTACTTCAGGGTGACTGACAGCAAATTTTTGAGGTCTGCTGCTAGTCCGGCATCAATGCGGAGCCTGGAGAATTCCGGCAGGGATGCTCTATCAATAAAGCGCAGGACCTTAAGGGTTTGTACCGACAAACGCATGATGCGGGCACCTGAGGGGGTACACTTGAGGCAGAGGGTGCCTCCGAGGTCGGGGCTGAAGAGGTGCTTTTCCGGGAAAAGCTCTTCTCGGCACTCCACGCACCGGTATAGCTGAGGCATGAAGCCAGAACACTTGAGCAGATGAAGCTCGAAGTAGCGCAGGGTTAACTCCGTGTCCGGTGAGTCGTTGAGAAACTGGAGGGCATCTGCCAGTAGCGAATATAGCTCCTGGTTGGTACTGCCTTCAGCGCCAAATCCGTCTACCAGTTCGGCCAGGTATATGCCCCTGGAAACTGCGTCCAGGTTTGACTTCAAAGATGGGAAACTTTCGAGTATCTGGGCCTGGGTTATGGTGTCTATCCCACCTGGCCTGGACCTCACCAGGGACATCTCTACCATGTTGAGTGGCTCAAGATGCCCGACCATTTTGCTGGTAGGCTTTCTTGCGCCTTGAACGACGGCTTTCAGCTTACCCGCATCCTTGGTATAAAGGGTGACTAGAAGTCCGGCCTCTCCCATAGGAGCGGACTTGAGCACCAGGGCCTGGCTCCGGTATGACCTTGGCCTTGCCATAATACCTAAAGCTCGCTCCTACTCTGGAACGCCCTGCTCAGGGTCAGCTCATCGGCATATTCCAGGTCTCCCCCCACAGGCAGGCCACGAGCAAGGTGAGTTACCTTCACTTTCAGGTTGGAAATCTGACGATTGATATACATCGCGGTGGCCTCCCCCTCCAAAGTAGGATTGGTAGCTATGATGACCTCCTGCACCAATCCATCCTCCAGGCGTGGGCGCAGTTCTTTCATTTTCAGGTCTTCCGGCCCGATGCCGTTCATGGGGGATATGACGCCGTGAAGGACGTGATAAAGACCTCGGTAACAGTGAGTCCGCTCCAGGGCCAGCACGTCCAAGGGTTCCTCGACTACACATATCTGGCTCTGTTCCCGGCGGGAGTCGGCGCAGATGGGGCAAGGGTCCGTATCAGTCATGTTCTGGCACACGGAGCAGAAAATAATCCTCTCCTTGACTGCGATGATAGCCTCGGCCAGGGATTGGGCTTCCTCAGCAGGCAGCCGGATGACGTAGTAGGCCAGGCGTTGGGCGCTCTTGGGACCGACGCCCGGCAGCTTGTTCAGCTCGTCTATGAGTCGGGCCACTGAAGGGGATGCCGAGGGTATGCGCTCTGTGCTCATATTGTATCTATCGCTCCGGGAATATCTTTATCCAAGAGGCCACGGCGTTTTCGGAAACATTGGCGTCTTTGTCTCCGGTGACTGAGTGAGACCGTCCAATCATGGGAAAAGAGTGATAAAGTAAATGTTCATCCGGCCTGGCCCTATCGGCCTTGCATAAAGGTGCGTCATCTCCGGTTTTGCCCCTGGATTACGTCAGCCCGGGAATGTTCAGGCCGCCGGTGAGGGCACCGATTTTCTCGCTAGCCAATTCCTGGGACTTGCTCAGGCCATCGTTCACAGCTGCCGTAACCAGGTCTTGAAGCATCTCCAGGTCCTCAATCGCCTCCGGGGCTATCTCCACCGACTCCACGGTCTGCTTCCCCGTTATCACCACCTTCACCACTCCTCCACCTGCGCTTCCCTCGACGGTAAGGGTCTCAAGCTCCTCCTGGACCTTTTGAAGCATGGCCATGGGTTGTTGCGACTGGGGCTGCGACTGCTGCTTCCCCTGCTGCCGCTTCGCCTGTCGCCTCATTTGCCTGTTCATCATTGTTCCCGTTCCTCCATGATTCTTGCACCCATACTGAGGGCTGCCCTTACCAGCGGGCTCTGAGCGGTAGCCGGGAGATTGCTGCCCCCGTTGCCTCCTGCGAGGGATAACCGTAGCTCGTAAGAGGTCCCCAACGACTTCAAGAGCGCTTCATTAAATGTCTTCATTCCCTGTGGGTCATCCAACTCCTCCTGCATCCTTTCCAGGTGGGAGCGGTGGGCGAAAGTTAGGACCAGGGTCCCTCCCTCTATGTTCTGGCCCTTGCAGTCACGGAGGAGGGCGCCTATATTGAAGCGCTTACCCTTATACCGGCTCAGAGTCTTGACCAGCGCTCCCCACTTCTCCTGCAATGGGCCTCCCGGTCCAGGGTCGGACGATGGAGCGTGGCCGTTGGCTTCCTTTGGCAAGACCTGTCCGGAGGATGGCAGGGGCTGGTTGCCCCCCTCCCGTGTGCCCGATGGCTGGGAGGTGGAAGTCGTGGGACGTGGAGCCGCTCTACTACCGGCATCCCCTGCCACTCTTTCGCCGGCGGGAGGGACGTTGGGAGTCTGATTAGAGGCGGTTCGCGTTGCGGGTTGGGCGGTAGGTGACGGACGTGGTGGTGAGTTGGGCCGGGCCGCCCCGACCCTTGCAGATGATGCTTCTTCCGACGTTTCGTCCATACACGCTTCTACTACTGCCAGCTCCAGGTGTAGGGGTGAGGAGGTGTCGTGCCTCATGTTCACCTCTCCCAGGAGCTTCAGCGACTTTATAACTCTGGACGTGGACGCCTTTGGGGCCAGGTCTTCCAACTCCCTGATTGTCTCCTGAGGGAGGTCCAGGGAGTCCCTGGAGCCATACTGGAGCAACAGCACTCCCCGCAGCAGGTCTACCGCCTGCCGGTGCAGTTGCCGCAGATCCACACCATCCCAGGCCGCCCGGTTGATGGCCGACAGGGCCGATGCAGTATTCCCCAGGAGAAGGTACCGGATGAGCTCCAAGGCTCTTTCTCCCTGACCCAGACCCAGAAGCTCATGGACCTCGTTCACTCCTATCTTGCTGCCATAAGACACTACAAGTTGCTCCAGCAGGTTCTCGGCATCCCTCAGACTGCCACCTGCTGAACGGGCGAGGGACTGCAAGGCCCCTGTATCCACGTCCACACCCTCTTCCAACTGAATCGTTCTGAGGCGCTCTATTATTGCGTCCGAAGTGAGACGGCGGAAGTCGAATCGTTGGCATCGGGAGATAATAGTGGGCAGTATCTTCTGAGGGTCGGTTGTGCAGAGGATAAAAATGGCATGGGCGGGAGGCTCTTCCAGCGTCTTGAGGAAGGCGTTGGATGCGTGCTCGGTGAGCATGTGGGCCTCGTCTATGATATAGACCTTATAGCCGCCCTCTGCCGCCGCAAGGTTGACTCTGTCTCGTATATTGCGGACCTCATCTATTCCCCTGTTACTGGCGGCGTCCAGCTCTATGAGGTCCATGAATCGGCCTTCGTTGACAGCCTGGCATCGGGCACAGTCGTTGCAGGGGTCCCCATCCTGTGGACCAAGGCAGTTGACAGCCTTTGCGAGGACTCGCGCCGTGCTGGTCTTGCCAGTGCCGCGAGGCCCACAGAAAAGAAGGGAGTGGGCCACACGCCCCAGCTGTACCGCCTGCTGCAAAGTGGCCGACACGTGTTCCTGGCCGACCAGTTCACGGAAACGTTGGGGCCGCCATTTGCGGTAATAGACCTGGAAAGTCATTGATCACTCGCCTCAGAGAAAATGGAAGATAGTATTTCTCGTTCCTTCGCTTGCATGGCAGTTTCCTCAGAAGGCTCCGCATGATCGAAGCCCAAAAGATGCAACACTCCGTGGACGACAAGCAGGGCCAACTCTCGCTCCTGTCCCGATGGGGCGGGGCCGGCCTGCCGCACTGCCTGAGGGTAGGAGATGATGACCTCGCCCAAGGGTTGTGGCTCCTCGAGTGGCAGGACGAAAGGCACGTCATCGGCCGGTGGAGGTGGTTCTCCTTCCCCCTCCCAGTGGCCTTGGTGGAATGGGGAAAAGGAGAGCACGTCGGTCACCTCGTCCAGGCCACGATATTCTCTGTTAAGGCGCTTGAGGGTATCGTCGTCGGCTATCACCAGGCTTAACTGACAGTCATGCCCCGGCAAGGCGTGGTCCAGGGCATGGGAAGCCACCTTTCGCAGCCATGCTCCGGATAGTGGGCCCCTTTGACCGGAGCCATCGAGGGCAAAGCCTTGGAAAGGCTCTAAGATGCTGATGTCTACTCGTCGCTTCGTTCTGGTGGGCATGAAATCTAACCTTGTATGGCAATCATAGCACAGGGCCTTGACACCTTCAAGGAAGCCGGGTGCAGGGTCAGGGCCTTTTCATTGTCACCCCGAGCGACAGCGAGGGGTCGAGTAGGGGCTGTTCGCGAACAACCCCTACTCGGAATGACGGGTTGTGGGGGTCTGTATTAGCGTAACGTCGAGAATGAAAAGGCTCTGGGTGCAGGGTTGGCTCAATCGCTCAGGCTGAGAAAATAGCTTGACACCCTGTGGGGAAG
This sequence comes from Dehalococcoidia bacterium, assembly GCA_965219825.1. GTDB lineage: Bacteria > Chloroflexota > Dehalococcoidia > Lucifugimonadales > JAGWBF01 > JAGWBG01. Next base: position 2,106,740 of record OZ244792.1, read on the forward strand.
TGGTATGATTTAGCTGCCATCCACCCATCATCAGGGGGTGAGCCGGATGATTGTTCAGCTAGCGGGCCGCTGGGACCCCGAGGGGCCAAGACGGCCGGAAGAGGAAAAGGTGCGGCGCCTTCTTGGTGGGTCTGAGAAGGCGCTTTTTGTTCATCGGTGGGTGGGGGTAGCCGGTGACTAATACCATAACGGACATTTGGGGCATTGAAGTTGGGCACTATACCGACCGTGACGCCGCCACCGGCTGTACCGTGGTGATGTGTCGTGAGGGAGCCGTGGCAGGGGGAGACGTAAGGGGTGGCGCTCCGGGCACCAGGGAAACGGACCTGTTGCGTCCTGAAAACCTGGTGGAGAAGGTCCACTCCGTCCTCCTGAGCGGGGGAAGCGCCTTTGGGCTGAACGCCTCGGTAGGGGTGATGCAGTACCTGGACGAGCTTGGTATCGGGCTCAAAGTAGGCCCTGCAATAGTTCCAATAGTGCCTGCGGCTATTCTCTTCGACCTCAACCTGATTACAGACAAAGTTAGGCCAGGCCCGGAAGAGGGCTACAAAGCCTGTCTTGCGTGCTCCGTTGGTCCGCCGGAAGAGGGTAGTGTGGGGGCCGGCACCGGCGCTACGGTGGGGAAGGCCCTGGGAATGGCGCGGGCCGTGAAGGGCGGTATCGGCATGGCCGGCCTGACGTTGCAGGGAGGTGTTGCGTTAGGAGCCATTGCGGCAGTGAACGCCTATGGGGGTGTGGTGGACCATCGTACCGGGAAGGTCATAGCGGGGCCAAGGAGGGAGGATGGCCTGGGGTTCCACGACCCTGTAGAGTTGCTCATAAGAGGTGGTGTCAAAGGTCGAGACCATCCGGCGGCCAATACCACAATCGGCGTGGTCGCTACCAACGCTACTCTCACAAAGGAGCAGGCTACCTACTTGTCACGGGTAAGCCATGATGGCCTGGCTCTCACCATCAGGCCGTGCCACACGATACAGGACGGCGATACAATTTTCGCCCTGGCCACGGGAGAGATACCCGGTGTTCCCGACCTGACCGTGTTGGGGGCGGCTGCCGTGGAAGTGGTGGCCCAGGCGGTGCTCAGGGCAGTGCGAATGGCGGATGGGTTAGGTGGGGTGCCTTCGTTGAGAGAGCTTTCTTATTCCGAATAACGTACCGGATATTTGCGTCATGGTTAGGACAAAGATGGATGACCCAGTGATCGGATTCATCGGCGCCGGAGCGATGGGAAAGGGTCTTGCTCTTGGCCTTGCTTCCAGAGGATACAAAATATCAGTGGTGTCCAGCCGCAGCCTGTCATCGGCACAAGCCCTGGCTGCCCGTATACCGGACTGCGAAGCGCTCCCGGATTCCCAGAAGGTCGCCGATAGATGCAACCTGGTCTTCATCACCACTCCGGACGAGGCCATAGACCGGGTGACCTCTCAGGTGTCGTGGTATCGAGGGCAGGGAGTTGTACACTGTAGCGGTGCCAAGTCTCTGGAAATACTGGAGTCCGCCGCCGGGGCGGGTGCAATCACCGGCTCCTTCCACCCCTTCCAGACCTTCGCCTGCTTGGAAACCCCTGAGGAGGCTGTGGAGCGTATGGAAGGGACTACTTTTTCCGTGGAGGGCCACGGCTGGGTCCTGGATACTCTGAAGGAGATGGCCTCCCGGCTGGACGGCAGGGCTATACTGTTGAGGCCCGAGGACCGGGCCATCTATCATGCATCCGCCGCCATGAGCTGTGGTCATCTGGTCGCGCTCATTAATGCCGCTACAGACGTGTGGCAGTCTATGGGAATACCTCGAGAAGAGGCGCTGCCCATAGTCCTTCCCCTGGCAAAAAGCACCCTGGCAAACGTCTCCAAGGCCGGAGTGGATGCCAGCTTGACAGGGCCGATAGTACGAGAGGACACGACAACCTTACGCTTACACTTGGAGGCCCTTGAAAGCAGGCTCCCCCGGCTCATTCCCCTTTACTGCACTCTCTCCGGGGAGTCCCTCCCTCTGGTCAGGGACAGGGTGAGCAAGGAAAAGCTGGAGGAGATGGACCGCATGTTTAATGATTACATGGTTAGGCACGTTTCCGAGACCCTTGGCTAGCCAATTTCGCTGGAGGACAGGTAGATGGTGCGGAAGGTTACTATAAGAGACATCGCCGAGATGAAGGCCAGAGGTGAGAGGATACCCATGCTCACCGCCTACGACTATCCCACTGCAAGGCTGGCCGATGAGGCGGGAGTCCCCATGATACTTGTGGGAGACAGCCTGGGTATGGTCGTGCTGGGCTATGACTCTACCATTCCGGTGACTATGGAGGATATGGTCCACCATGTCAAAGCTGTGGCCAGAGGCGCCAAGCGCTCCTTGATAGTCGGCGACCTTCCCTTCATGTCTTATCAAGTGGACACATCTCAGGCCCTTCACAACGCTGGACGCCTACTTCAGGAGGGCGGCGCCCACGCGGTGAAGCTGGAGGGAGGGGAGAACGTGGCTGAGACTGTGGGCCGGATCGCAGAGTGCGGCATACCGGTCATGGGCCACGTCGGCCTCACCCCCCAATCGGTCAATAGCTTCGGTGGGTATAGGGTTCAAGGTAAGAGCAAGGATGATTCAGCCCGTTTAATCAGGGACGCAATAGCGCTGCAAGAGGCCGGAGCTTTTGCCATAGTCCTGGAGTTGGTTCCCTCGGCCCTTTCCGGGATCATCACCCAACGGCTCTCGATACCCACTATTGGCATCGGGGCCGGTCTCCACTGTGACGGCCAGGTACAGGTGCTCCATGATATGCTGGGCCTGTACACTGATTTCGTGCCCAAACATTCCAGGCAGTACTCCCGTCTGTCCGAAGCTATGGCCGATGCCTTCAACCGCTACATAGCAGATGTCAAGAATGGCTCCTTCCCCGGCGAGGAGGAGAGCTTCAGGATGGACGAGAGCATCCTGGAGGAACTGGGATACAAGGCCGCTGTCCCAGGATAGGGGATTATGATGGCTTTCCCGCACGAAAATCCGAAGAGTCGAATAACGGTGCCATTCACATGCAAGTCATCTCATCAATCGCAGACTTCCGAAAGGCCCGCAGTGACCTGAGGGGTACTCTTGGTTTTGTGCCTACTATGGGTTATCTGCACGAGGGACACCTGGCATTGGTGCGCCGTGGTAGGTTGGAGAACGATGTCCTGGCGACAAGTATCTTCGTCAACCCATCTCAGTTCGGCCCTAGCGAGGACTTCAGAGCCTACCCCAGGGACATGGAGAAGGACCTTGCCATCCTCGGTGGTGAGGGGGTGGACCTGGTATTTGCACCTTTGGCAGAGGATATCTACCCCCCAGGCTTCGATACCTGGATTGTGGTAGGCAGCCTGTCAGAGCGCCTTGAGGGAGAGCACCGCCCCGGCCACTTCCGGGGCGTAGCTACAGTGGTTGCCAAGCTCCTTAACATCGTACGGCCCGACAGGGCTTACTTCGGCCAGAAGGACGGCCAGCAGGTGGCAGTGACAAAGCGGATGGTCGCCGACCTGGACATGGGCATAGACATAGTGGTGGTCCCCACGGTGCGAGACACGGACGGACTCGCCCTCAGCAGCCGCAACGTGTACCTGACCACGGAGCAGCGCAGGGTGGCCCCTGTAATCTACAAGGCCCTATGCCAGGCCCGGAAACTCTGGGAAGAGGGCGAGAGGAGCGGGGAGAGCCTGCGTAGCCGGGTGCGACGTACCCTTGAGCAGGAACCTCTCATCGAAAAGATAGACTATGTCAGCGTAGCCGACGCATCCAGCCTCGAGGAGATGGACAGCATCCGGCAGCCGGTCATGGTCTCAGTGGCCGTCCACGTGGGGAGGACCCGCCTTATAGACAACGTGCTGCTGGGCTGACGACCAAGCGTCACCTTGAGCGCCAAGGTTGACACTGCATACAGCCACGAGTATTATGCACTGTCAGACGTGACCCTTATTTTGATATTTAGTGAGTTGAATGAAAATATTAGCTCCTCTACTTGCTCTTGCTGCCTTCAACGTCCTTCTAGCTGCCTGTGGAGAGATTGACCCCACGCCCACAAACCCTGCGGCGTCACCACCCGCTACACAAGACCGTCAGTCTGAACCTACGGAGATACCCTCATTCACGCCAGGGCCTTCACCAACTCGCCCGCCATCATCTGAAAAGGCGGGCGCACAGATTGGGGACCACTGGCACGCATCTCTTCACGTGGAAGTCTGTGGAGGGGGCATAGCTCTTCCACCATCGCCGGGTGGTATTCATTCTCATGGAGACGGCTTTATACACATACACCCGCAAGAGGTGAGCGCAACTGGCATCCGCGCCAACCTGGGCCGTTTCTTTGATAGCTTCCCCTACGACATAGGTACGGACCACATCAGGGACCTCCGAGGCAAGCTGTTCAAGAATGGCGACACCTGTCCGGGCGGTCTGCCGGGCAAGGTCCGGGTCATAGTCAACGGAAAGGATGCGACGGAGGACTTCAGAAGCCACGTTCTCCAGGATGGTGATGACATAGAGGTCCTTTTCAAGTAGACGAAAGGAGGCATTGTAGTGGCAGGTCTGCTGGAAGGCAAGATTGCTCTGGTAACCGGAGGGGGTTCGGGTATAGGTAGGGCGACCGCGCTGGCCTTCGCCCGGGAAGGGGCCAAGGTAGTCGTTGCTGACGTGGTCGTCGAAGGTGGTGAGGGCACAGTACACACCATTCAGGACTCCGGTGGGGAGGCCATCTTCATCAGATCTGACGTATCTAAAACGGATGATGTCGAGGCGATGATAAACAAGGCCGTTGAGACCTATGGACGGTTGGACTGCGCTCACAACAATGCCGGGACCGAGGGGACTATAGCCAGGACTCACGAATACCCTGAGGATGAGTGGGACCGCGTCATTGGCCTCAACCTTACCGGTGTGTGGTTGTGCATGAAATATGAGATTCCTCAGATGCTCCAGCAAGGAAGTGGTTCCATCGTCAACACGTCATCGGCAGCCGGGCTAATCGGAATCCGTGGGCAGCCGTCCTACGTTGCCAGCAAGCATGGGGTGGCCGGGCTGACCAAGGTCGCTGCGCTGGAATACGCCAGAAGGGGAATCCGGGTCAACGCGGTGTGCCCTGGAATTGTGAACACGCCGATGCTCCAGCGCTTTGTGGCCAATAACCCGGAAATCAACGAAGAGCAAATCGTAAGGTGGGAGCCGGTCGGTAGGATGGGGACGCCGGAAGAAATCGCAGAGGCGGTGGTGTGGCTATGCTCCGATGCGGCCTCCTTCGTGACCGGGCATACTATGTCGGTGGATGGCGGCATGGTAGTGCAGTAGCCATCCGAAAGGGGTTCCGGTATGGTAGATGGAGGTGGAGGCCGGGTGTTTACCGAGTCTCAGGAAATTCTGTTGAAGGACGTGATAAACCGCATAGTGCCCGCCGAGGGCGATTTCCCCGGAGCGGGAGACCTGGGAGTGGTCGAGTACCTCGACAGGGTCGTGGCGGAATCACCTGCGCTGACGGCCTTCTTTCTCCCGGGTCTGGCCCACATAGAGATAACGGCGAACAGGACTTGTGGCAAAGGCTTTGAAAGACTGTCCGCCGAGGAGAGAGACCAGGTGCTCCGGCAGGTGGAGCAGGAGCGACCCAACTTCTTCAGCGCCCTGGTCCAGCAGACCTACAACGGCTACTACACCAACCCTGCCATCTATCGCATGGTCGGGCCCGAGTCCCACGACCCTCAGCCCAAGACCGGCCAAGTGAGGCCCTTCGACCCCCGGCTTCTTGACGATGTCCGAAAGTTGGGCCGCATCTACAGGGAGACGTAGAAAAAGCCGGGGCGCTTGAGAGTCACTTAATCAAGTCGGCGGCGCGTTCACCAATCATTATTGCCGTGGCGTTGGTGTTGGCCCGGACTACGTTAGGGCAGACGGATAAGTCCACCACGCGAAGCCCTTCCAGCCCATGTACCCGGCAACACTGGTCAACCACCGCCATTGGGTCCGACTCAGGCCCCATCTTGCAGGTGCCGGCGCTATGATAATTGGTTCCCACGGTCCTCAGTATCCAGGCATCTAACGCTTCGTCGGATTCCAGGTCCTGGTCTGTGGGGTCTGTCCGCTCAGCAATCATACCCCCGAATGCCTCGTGCTCCAGCAGTTGGATGCACAGTCGCACAGCCTCCCGCAGCCGCCGCCGGTCCACAGGGTCCACCATGTATCGGTAGTCCAGGTGGGGCTGTGTGTATGGGTCCGGGGAAGTGAGACTCAGCTCGCCGGAGCTTAGGGCCAACTCTAGCATACAGCTCAAGTGTGCCTCGTCTATTTGGATACGGTCATCAGGAGTCAGAAACGCTGAGTAGGATGGCATGATTTGTATGTCGTTGCGAGTACCTGAGCCTGTGGCGGTGTAGCGAAGCATGGTTTGAAGCCTTGCCGAGTCGGCGTCCAGCTTGAAATCCTCACGGAGTTTCAACTGTACTGCGACCATCGGATGGTCTCTCATGTTCTGTCCCACTCCCGGCAGGTTATGCACTATGGGAATTCCCAGGCTGCTCAGATGGTCTGCCGGCCCCACTCCTGACAGCAACAGCAGGTGAGGCGACTCAATGCCGCCGGCGCTCAGTACGACCTCCTCTCCCTCCACCACGAATGTCTCCCCTCCACTCTCCACCTCCACACCGGTTGCTCGCTTGCCGTCGAACAGAATACGCCTGGCCAGCACGTTGCCCCTGACAGTCAGGTTGAGCCTATGGCGGTTGGGGTTGACGTAGGTCAGGGCCGTGCTCATGCGGATGCCGTTGGGATTGTTCATAGGGACGGGCCCCGCTCCGGTGGACTCCGGATGGTTCATGTCTCGGTCATCGGGGAAGCCCGCTTCCATGCAAGCCCGGTAGAAGGCTTCCTGAAAGGGCATCCAGTTCTCTCGCTTGTGCCGTCGAACAGGGATGGGGCCGTCAGTACCGTGAAAGTCATCTCGAAAGTCGGTGTCCGTTTCCAGCTTTCTGAAATAAGGCAAGACCTTCAAATAGGACCACTCATCGTTGCCCAGGGAGGCCCAGCCGTCGTAGTCCTCGGGGTCTCCACGGAGGAATACCTGGCCGTTGACGGCGCTGGAGCCTCCGACCGCTTTGCCCCTCACAATCCTCATAGGCTCTGCCTGCTGGGGGGTTGCTATGCTCCGGAATTCCCACCTGTGGGGAGATTCCGCCATGGATGAGACACTGCTGCTGCCGTTTTTCAACTCATCGGGGGTCTGTTCCAGGTCCGGGTAGTCCGGCCCTGCCTCGAGAAGCAGCACCGAGCGCTCGGGGTCCTCCGACAGTCGTGTGGCCAGGGCACAACCCGCAGACCCGGCCCCGACTATAACCACGTCATATTTCATGTCACACACCTCTAGGTCTTGGATACTTCCTTGGTCTTCTTGAACTCGGGTATCACGTGCTTCCCGAACATCTCTATGGACTTCATCACCTTTTCGTGAGGAATAGTCTCTGTAGCCATCAGGAACTGTAGCTGGTCAACACCGGTTTCCTCGTGTAGCTTGACAGCCTTGATGCAGCTCTCCGGGTCTCCGGCCACAATGACCCCCCGCTCCACCAGGGTATCGGCGTCCAGCTCCCTCCAAGCTTGCTGAGCGATGGATGCACCACCGGACAGGTCAACAGCCCCCTCGCTATCATCCTGTTCAATGTAACGGGAGAAGTTCTGCTTCAGGTGATTGGGCACACCACCCCACTGGTCTACAAGCTTCTGATATAGGTCCTTCTGGTCCTGAAGGTAGGGCTTATCGGGGCCAAAGAACGTCTTGAGAGACTGGGAGCATAGCTCTCGTGCCGCTTGGTTGTCAGAGTCGCAGTACCCCATAGTCGCGCTTAGCCACTGGTTGTTGACATACTGGCCGACCGGGGTTGCCTTCTTTATGTTTTCCCTGTATGCCTTGATGTGCGGCTCCAGTATAGAAGGAGCGCTTATTCCCAGAGCCATCACTCCGATGCCCTTTTGCGCCGCCAGCTCATAGGTCGAGGGCTGGAGAGCGGCCACCCAGATGGGTGGATGGGGTTTCTGGTAGGGCTTGGGCAGGACCTGGCGTGGGGGTACGTTCCAGAAACGGCCTTCCCACTCGAAGGTATCCGACTCCCATATCTTGGGGACCATTGTAAGGGACTCCTCCCACATTTCGCGAGTGTCTCTTGGGTCTATACCCATACCCGTCTGCTCGTATGCGGCAGATCGGCCCGTGCCGAAATCAACCCGGCCATTGGATAGGTGGTCTACCATAGCCACCCGCTCGGCAACCCGGACCGGATGGTGGTAGGGGAGTATCACGACGCCGAAGCCCAACCTTATCCTCTTGGTGAGCCTGCTGAGCGCACCGTAAATGACCTCCGGGCAGGGGGACATGGAGAAGCCCGTGAGGAAATGGTGCTCAACGAACCACACGTAGTCCCATCCCATTTCGTCGGCCAGAACAATCTGTTCGATGGTCTCCTCGATTACAGCGTGGTCATCCAGGACCGGGCGCTGCATCTCGTATGCGAGTCCGAATTTCATCACGCACCTCCATATACGTTTTCCGCAAAATGCGATTGCCCCGATCTCTCTGCAAACTCCGCGCCCTCTGTGGTCAGTTTTGCTATATGCGCCAAATCACAAGGGCGCCCTATCGTTTCTCGGAGTTCGGCTTATACTCCTTGAGAGCCGGGATCACCTCTTTGCTCATAAGATCAATGCAGCGCATGGCTGTCTCGTGGGACATGGGGCCCTCGCGTCCCCAGATGACCAGGTAAGCGGGGTCAACCAAGTCTATAATATCCTTGAGTCTTCGGGTGACGGTGTCCGGGTTCCCGGTGATGACCTGGTAAGTAGCCTGGGACTCCTCATAGCTGATACCTGAGCCGCCCGCTACCCTGATCCCCTCCCTGGCAGTCTCACGACGACTCCGGGTGGCCGCTCGGCTCTGGTATCCCGGCGGCGACTGCCAATGGCGCGGCGTTACGCCAAAGGACGTGCCCAACTGCCAGTAGAATTTCTTCCCCTCTTCGTAGGCCCTCTCATCGCTGTCCGATACATTTACTCGCACGGCGTATCCCCGGTTCTCAGAGGTGGGGGTATACCCGGCTTCTTCTGCGGTGCTGGCATAGAGGTCATATATCTCACCGGCGAGGTCCAGAGGCGGTGCCAGGGCGATGTAGGGATAGCCGTGCTGGGCCGCGTACATGACCGACTCCGGACTGGCGACGCCGGGAATCCAGATGGGGGGGTGAGGCTTTTGAAGGGGCATCATCCAGGGGTTCACGACACGAAACTGGTAATGCTTGCTCTCCCACCGGAAGGGGCCCGGAGTGGTCCAGGTCTTGATAATCAAGTCGTGGGCTTCCTCGAACCTCTCGCGGTTATGGACCGGGTTGACGTTGGTGGCGAAGGTCTCTTGTCCAATGCCGCGAACGAACCCGCAAATCACGCGGCCCCCGGATATTATGTCTATCATGGCCACTTCTTCGGCCACCCGCAATGGGTTCTCGTGTATGGGGAGGACGTTGCCCAGAAAGACGATTTTGCCCTTCTTTGTCGTCTTTGCCAGGATAGCGCCGATTACGTTGACTGACGGCATCATGTTGAGGGGGTTGTTGTGGTGCTCGTTAATCATAACGCCGTCGAAACCCGTCTCGGTGCAGTACTGGAACTCCTCGAAGTATGTGTCATACAGCTCGTGGGCCCTCTTGGGGTCGAAATTGTCATTGGGGAACATCAGGCTGGTGTAGCCGTAGCTCGCAGCCACGTCCTGGGAATAAGACGTGTACCCCATCTCCGTGAAGAAGAATACTTCCTTGACCATGTAGGCCCTCCTTTCGCTTCGCTCAAGGTAGGCTCTTTAGCATCGGCGCACTTGCGGGTCTTCAAAAGCTACAGTTGAGCCTTACGAGTGGGACATTCCTGAAGGCACATCATCTTTTTAGCAGAGGGTTGCGGGAATGTCAAATGGTAGCGTTGAGAGGGTCATAAAAAGTGACGGTGGCACGGGCTATTCATCCTATTGTACAATGGGGGAACCATGCAGATAGTGAAGTTGGGATGGGGTTGTGGGAGAGGTGAGTAATGGCAGCGACCGAGATTTCCATCATAGTTGATGGAAGGGTTGAATACATAGCGGCACAAGACTTCATTGACGCCCTGGGCAACAACGTTGAGATTCTACGCGATTTGGATGACGCTTTATCTATGAAACACAGGGGCACCTTGCGCTGGGTGCAAGGTGCGCTCAGCTATGGAAGCCCGGCAACAGTTACACTTCATGCTATTCCCACGTCCGAAGAGGGGGATTATGGCCCAGAGGTTACCAAATCATATTTAGATGGCTTGGAGCAACTTCGTGAAGGCAAGACACTTCCACCCAACTTTTCTGATGATGCCCTTGATGCCGTGAAAAAACTAGCCCGTCTATCCACCAACGGAATCAAGGCGATTCAAGTCAGGCAGGGTCAGCGCAGCGTAGATATTACAGAGCAGGTCGCCGTGAATATTGATGAACACACCGGGCGGACATTTGCCAGCACATCTTGGACGACATAGTCGCAGGTCGGAAACTCATCGTCACCTCGGCGCTGACGCTTGCTGAGGTCATCAGGAGGAGGGGTTATCAAGTGAAAAAGGATAATCTACAATTCGGAATAGCCATACCCCAGACTTTCCCCACAAGAGAAACTAACCTCGCTTTGATTTCAGGTTTCATATCCAAAGCAGAGTCCCTGGGCTACCATAGTGCTTGGGTACAGGAACGGGCAATAGGGGGCGACATACCCAACCTGGACCCTATACCGCTGCTGTCATATGCTGCCGCTCTCAGCAGCCGTCTCAAACTGGGCACTTCGGTGATGCTGTCAGACCTCCGAAACCCCATCAATTTCGCCAAGAGTCTCGCCACGCTGGACCAGCTATCCGGAGGCAGGCTCATAGTTGGCGTGGGCATTGGTGGCAGCGCCGACGTCTATTCCCCTTTCGGTATCTCTCCCAGAGGCAGGGCAAGGAGATTTGAAGAGGGTATCCTGCTGATGAAGAAGCTGTGGTCCGAGGAAAGGGTCACCTTCAACGGCCGATTCTGGCAGATGGACGGTGCATCCATAAGCCCAAGACCGCTACAGACCCCCCACCTACCCGTATGGTTTGGGGCACATTCCCCGGCGGCTCTGAGGAGGGCCGTCCGCATAGGGGACGGCTGGATGGGGGCAGGGTCAGCTACCACGATGGCCTTCAAAGAGGAGATAAAGCTGGTCCGTCAGTTCCTGGAAGAGGAGGGCCGTGATCCGGCTACTTTTGCCCTGGCAAAGCGGGTATACGTGTCGGTGGTCAGCGACAAAAAGGCTGCGTCTGAGAGGCTCCGGGAGTGGTTCGGCCAGCGCTACGGGCGCTCCGGTATGGCGCTGGACGTATCGGTGTTTGGAAGCGAGGAGGAGTGTGCGGAAGGGCTGGGAGATGTGATATCGGAGGGAGTTGACCTCCTCATGCTGAACCCGGTATATGATGAATTGGAGCAGGCGGAACGCCTGACCAGAGACGTGATACCCAAGCTCTAATCATGGCAGAAACTTAGGAGGGCAGATGCAGTCTCCCCTGAACCTTGAGTTGGTATCCACCTCCGGCTCTGCCCGAGCAGGCATACTCACCACGGCCCACGGGGATGTCCCCACACCCGCCTTCATGCCTGTGGCGACCCAGGGCAGCGTCAAGGGACTCACACCGGAGGAGGTGAAGTCCCTGAAGGCTCACATCATCCTGGCCAACGCCTACCATCTGTACCTGCGGCCCGGCGTAGAGGTCGTGAGGGACCTTGGCGGCCTTCATGCCTTCACCGGGTGGAAAGGCCCCATCCTCACCGATAGCGGCGGATTTCAGAGCTTCAGTATGGGCTCCCTGAGAAAGGTTAGGGACGACGGTATCCTCTTTCGCTCTCACATAGATGGAAGCGAGCACCACTTTACCCCGGAGTCCGCCATTTTTTACCAGGAAAGGCTGGGGGCTGATATAATTATGTGCCTCGACCAGTGCGTTGCTTACGGTGAGAGCCGGGAGTCGGTAATTCGAGCTATGGACAGGACCCACGTCTGGGCAGCGCGATGCAAAGAGGCCCATGATAATAGGGCCTCCTTGGACTACCGGGCGGACTACCAGGCGATTTTCGGCATTGTCCAGGGTGGCGTGTTTCCGGACCTGCGGGCGGAGTCAGCCGAGTACATCACGTCCCTGGGTTTCGATGGCTACGCTGTAGGTGGGCTGGCAGTGGGGGAGTCGAAAGCCCGGATGTATGAAATAACCGGACAGGTTGGGGGCCTCCTGCCCAGGAACAAGCCCAGGTACATGATGGGTGTCGGCTCTCCCGAGGACCTGGTAGAGTGTGTGGCGCGTGGCATAGATATGTTCGATTGTGCTTTGCCCACAAGGGTAGCCAGAAACGGGGCCCTCTTTACAAGCGCGGGCCGGGTAGATATAACCCACCGCCGGTTTAAGGAAATCGCCGGGCCGTTGGAAGAGGACTGCGGTTGCTATACCTGCCGCAACTTCTCTGTGGCCTTCCTGCACCACATGTTCAAGTCAAAGGAACTGCTGGGGTTGAGGCTGGCTACTATCCACAATCTGAGGTTCGTCCTACAGATGATGGAAGACATGAGAACGGCCATTATGGAAGGCAGATTCCAGGGTTTCAGAGACAGCTTCTTGAGCACCTACAGGCCGACTGATGAGTCCGCCAGGATGTCACAGAAGGAGGCCTGGATGGAGGCCAGAATGATTAAAGGAAGAAGTAAGAATTAAGCCCCTCCGGCCACGGCGGGGACAATGCTTATCTCATCGCCCATCTTGGTAGACGTGCCCATTCCCTCAAGGAATCGCACGTCCTCCCCATTGAGGTAGATGTTCACGAAATAACGTAGCTCGCCTTCCTCATCCACCAGCCGTTCCTTAAAGCCGGGGAACTCCGACTCCAGATTCTCTATAATCTCACCAAGATTAGAAGCGTCAATTTCCACTTTGGCCTGACCGTTGGTGACGCGGCGTAATGGTGTGGGAATACGAACCAGGATGCCACTCATATCTAAATACTCTCCTTAATGATAAAAGGGAATTAGTGTTAGCCTTCAATAACGTCGCCGCTCACCGGGTCCACTCGCACTCCCAGAGAGCCGACCCACTGGACACCCCTCTCTATTTCTCCTTCGGTGCCCTCCAACTCCAGCACCACCCAGCCCATATTCTCTCGCACATCGGCGCGCCGGATGTTGGTGACCAGCTCAAATTGGCGACCTAGCTGGTAGATTATGGGTTGAGTCACCAAGTCCGTGGGAAAGGTGAACTTGACCCGTTGCTTCCCCATGACTGCACTACCTCCCCTCCAGATTGACACCGCTCAACGCCTGCTCGAATGAGCTCATAGTAGGGACGATGGGTAGGGGATGGACCACATCCTCCACTGCCTCCTGCGTCTTAAGACCGTTCCCTGTTATGTATGCGACAGTGAGTTCGTCCCGCTTTATGGCTCCGATCTCGGCCAAGTATTTCAGGCCGGATATCACAACGCCACCTGCCGTCTCGGTAAAAATGCCTTCGGTCTCGGCCAGCAGCTTCATTCCCTCCACCACGTCTTCCTCCGGCACGGCATAAGCGTTGCCACCCGACTCACGCAAGGTCCTCAAGGCGTAGATGCCGTCAGCAGGATTGCCGATAGCCAGCGACTTGGCTACCGTGTCAGGCTTTATCGGCCTTATAACATCATCTTCGCTCTTGAAGCCATCCACTATGGGGGAGCAGCCCTCGGCCTGGGTCAAGTGCATTCTGGTGTGTACCGGCTCGTCCACCAGCCCCAGGGAAGCAAGCTCGTTGAAGCCCTTCCATATCTTGGTGAAGAGGGCGCCTGAAGCGGAGGGCACTACGGTATGCTGGGGAAACCTCCATCCCAGCTGCTCCGCCACTTCGTAGCCAAGAGTTTTGCTACCCTCGGCGTAATAAGGGCGCATGTTTATGTTCACGAACGCCCAGGGATAGTTATCAGCCACCTCGCTGCATAGGCGGTTCACCTCATCGTAGCTACCCTTAACGGCTACTACGATGGGCGCGTAGATAGCGGCCCCTATGACTTTGCCATGCTCAAGGTCCGAAGGTATGAAGACCACCGCTCTCATGCCTGCCCTGGCCGCATGGGCGGCGACGGCGCAGGCCAAGTTTCCTGTGGAAGCGCAGGCAAGGGTATCGAAGCCGAACTCCAAGGCCTTGGTTGCGGCCACCGACACCACCCTATCTTTGAAGGAGTAGGATGGGTTGACGCTATCGTTCTTAATGTAAAGATTGTCCAGTCCCAGGAGCTTACCCAGGTTCTTCGACTTTATCAGAGGAGTGAACCCTGCGTTTATGTCCACGGCGTCTTTGCCATCTACGGGCAAGAGGTCCTGGTATCTCCACATGCTGAGAGGCCCGTTGGCTATACGCTCTCGACTGATAACACGGGCAATCCCATCGTAGTCGTAGACCGTCTCGAGGGGGCCAAAGCAGAAGTCGCACACGTTAAGGGGTTCTACGGGATATCCCCTGCCACACTCACGACATTGGAGACCTGTTAGAAAAGCCACTCTTTCACTCGCAGAAGAGGAATACTTCAGCCGTATGCCAAAGATGGGGGCGGGTCCCTCTAGGAAGGGAGCCTATGGGGATGTTACCAGAGGCCCTATGGGTTGTCAAGCGGACGGATGTTCCGCAGGCCCTATCTACCGGCCTCGCAATTCCGTAAGGGTCTTTTAATTGTCGCCCTGAACGTATCGGAGAATTAAAAAGTGGGGCCGCACCCATGAGTGCGGCCCCACTTTTTACCTTGGTCGTACACTATACCCGGTCCTAGTTTCTGGCGTGCTTGGCAACCATTTCGACCAGGTTGGCCGCCGTGCTGATGCTCCCGTGGTGGTTGTCCACTTTCAGCATAGCATTCTTGTACTTGGGGTGTTTGGACACATAGTCCCTCACCTGCTCAAGGGTTACACGATTCTCCTCGAGCACCGTCTTGAACTCCTCCCGCGCCTTCATCTTGGCCTCGTAGAGCTTCATCTGGACGCGGCTCTTCACGTTTACCTCACCATCACCGGAGGTCTCGATAGGGATATAGATAGCATCCTTGTAGTCAGCTACCACCCGGCTCTGGACACCGTCGCTCATGGTGCTGGGCATACAGCCGAAGGGCTTGAGAGAGATTACCATCTGAGCGTGCTTATCCTCGACCGTCATGATGTTCTTACCGATCTCCAGATGGCCCTCTCCACCCTTGAGGTGGGTGTTGTAGTAAACTTTGGCGTACTCGGCCAGCTTCCTCTGGTTGGGCAGGGAGTCGGTCTTGAAGCCAAGTGCCCACCGGTACATGTTATACCAGTTGCGGAAGAATACCTGGGCCACATTAAGCTTCCGTATCGTCTTCTTCTTGGTGGGGTCGATCTGCATCTTCTCTTCGGCGGTATGTTTGGCCGACCAGATAAGGTAGTCTATCCAGGTGCCGATGGGCTCCACCAATACCTCGGCCCCCTCGGACTCTAGCCACTCGAACATGTGGTAGTTACCGTCGCCCTCGGTGGTCTGCGCCCAGAACTCGCCGGTGATCTTTACCTTGGGCTTGACCCTGGAGTAGTCCACCTCGATGGTATGGAACATCTTTCTGACCTTGCGCAGAGCCCGGAATATGGACCGGTGCTCCTTGAGGGCGTCCCCCATGACCGCCTTGGCTTCCTCTATGACCTGGTTAGTCTCCCCCTTGTTGACTTCGTAGGGGCGAATCTTGTAGCCAAGCTCGTTAATCATGTCCCCGACCATGATGGCCTTGAGGAGGGTGACGGCGAAATTGGCGTTAAGCTCTAGTGCCGCTTCTCCCTCACTCTGCTTGAATCCTCCCGATTGCTGGAACAGAAGCACCCGGAAGTCTTCGAAGCCGGAGTCTCGCAGCGCCTTGCGGTACTCTGCCTCATACATACCGAAGCGGCAGGGGCCACAGGCTCCGGCGGTGACGTACACGTAGCGGTTCTCGATGTTCTCCTCGCCGGCTTCCTTGAGCTTCTGCAGGTAGCTCACCAGGCTGCCCACGGTGTAGTAGGTGGGGTTGCACTGGCCGCGGTTGCCATACTCCTTACCTACCGTCAGGGCTTCATTATCCGGAGTAGGCAAACGGCGTAGCTTGTACCCAAGCCCTTCCATCGCCGACAGGGCAAGCTCCTCGTGGGCCAATGTCAGGCCACCGAAGAGGATGGTAGTGGAGTCCTTCTGGTCCTTTGTCCAGGGCCGCTCCACCGGCTTCTCGAAATGGCTGAAATCCTTCTTGCTCAGGCCCATCTCTTTACGAAGCTGCTCTTCGTACTCCCTGGTTCTTACATCTATATCCTTTTCATCCATAACCTTTGCCATGATAACTCCTCCTAAGCTTTATATTGCATCCCTCACACCGGGAGGGGGCCAGAGGTGAGGGAGTATTTAATCTGCCTCAACTGGCTCCTCGACTTGCTTTTTCTGGGGCAGCTCGATATCTATGAGCTTGATCATGTTGTCGTCGTGGCCATCCTCACCCTCTTCATTCGAGTTCCCCTGGAACTGAAGTAGCTGGGCGTAGGCCTTCTTGGGGTAGTCCTGGCCGGGGAGATTGCAACTGGCAGACTCGCTGGCCGCCATCTCGTCCTCCGGGTCGTCGTTGGCGGTATTCTGCGCCCGAATTTGGTCGTAGGTGTCGGAGTCCTTGGCTTCGACGTTTCCATTACCGTTGCCACCGTTTTTGCCGATGTTGAGGGTAACGGGCACCCAGTTATCCTGGCCGTGATGAGGCATTCCAAGCTCGTCTATCTCGTGTTCATCGTTCCCGCTAGAGTGTCTGGAGTCATTACCGCCGATCTCGATGTGGCCTACTTCCAAACCCAGCTTCATAGCCGCCTTGGTGCTGGCTCGCTGGAGGTGCGACCTGTAGGCATCCACCATCTGTTCTAGCTCGTCTTCTGAGTGCTTCTGGCGCTTCAGGTGCTCCTGGTAGCGTTGCAGGAAGTAGTCAATGGTCTCCACCCTGATTTTGATGGAGCCAGTGGGCTTGCTCTCATCAATGTCGTGGAAGGTGAAGTAGGGGGTCCCTGACGCTTCTATGATGTTCTCCACTGTGTTGTAGATGGGGGCATCGTGGCCGCACTTGAAGCTGGACAGGTCAATGGCGACCAGGTTGGGGTGTCGTGCCACGTACTTGGCCCCCCACACCTTCTTGCTGGAGTTCTCGCTGTAGTTGTTCTTCCACACATCGGTGATGTCCATTGCGTGGGTGATAATACCTGCCCTCACCTCATCGCCGAAGAGCCTTTCCAGGATGTCCTCGTCCTGAGGCAGCGAGTCTACACTGAAGATTGGGTATCCTCTCTTCTGAATCT
Organism: Dehalococcoidia bacterium; assembly: GCA_965219825.1. Taxonomy (GTDB): domain Bacteria; phylum Chloroflexota; class Dehalococcoidia; order Lucifugimonadales; family JAGWBF01; genus JAGWBG01. The sequence continues at coordinate 2,124,124 of OZ244792.1, forward strand.
CCGCCATGATCTCATGGTTGAGGCCGGGGTCGTTGTGGTAGGGCCGACCTAGCATAACCACTCCGACTTTTCCTTCCTCTTCCAGCTCATTGAGAACCTTCCGTGCATCAGCCCGGAGTGAGACCTCGAAGTACTTGCGCCACACCTTGAAGGCTGTGTCTATGGCCTCCTCGTTCTCCTCCTCAGTAACACCCAGGACGTCGCGGAAGCATTCGTACATCTGAATCTTGAAGAGGGGCCAGATTGACATATCGAAGGACGGATTCAGGTATGTGATGTCGTTCTCAGCGAAGGCGTCTCCCTCTTTTGTAAAGGCCGCCTTCGTCACCTCGGGGGTGATGGATACGGTGGGGCAGGCGGCGCTATCTACGGAGTTCACCAACTCGGTCAGCAGCTTCTGGATGATAGGGAAGAAGATGATGTCCGGCTTCTCCTTCTTATCGAAGATGAGATTATGGATGTGGGCGATGGCTACCTTGCTGGGGAAGCACTGGTCAATAGAGCCCCGCCGGGAACCCTTGTACCACATCATCGGATCGGTGTAGTCGGAGTAGATGACGTGCCGGAAGCTGACCCCCAGGGCCTCGAAGTAGGCCCCGAAGAAGGGCGACAGGGTGTACATGTTAAGGACCCTGGGCATAGCAATCTTTATGTTCTCCCGAAGCTCCCTGACCTCCGGGGAGGCCTTGGGCTGTACGGGCTCACGGTCATCCGCCCCTGCTTTACGGAAGCGGGACAGGATGCCCTTGCGCTGGGCGACCGGCTCCTCTTCTTCCTCGTCTCGCATGGAAGCCACTTTAGGAGGGCTGAAGCTGCGGAAGGCCTCTGTAGAAGCCTTCTCCACGAAGTTGGGGTTGGCCTTCCTGATCTCGTCGAGCCGGGCCTTGATGACCTTCATGTCCTCCATCTTCTCCACCGTGCCCTTCTCGCAGGTGGCGATGATGAAACGGTTGCTATCTCCCTCTGGTGTCACCGTATCTATGTAGGTGCGCAGGCACTTGTTCTTACAGAAGCTGCACCGTGTGGACTCATCCCTGGTGGCGGTGAACTCAAGGGTCTCGGCGGCTTTCAGGCCGATGAAAGAAGAGTCCCGCTCCGCCGCCACCCTTATGGCTTCCAGGGCAGCCCCGATGGCGCCGCTCTCTCCTGTGAACTGGTGGACGCGTACGGTGACATTGGGCACCTTGGACTTGATGAAGTCATACTGGGACTTGACCGCAGCGAGGTTGTGCTGCGTGCCTCCCTGAAGAACGAAGGTGGTGCCGAACTTGTTCAGGTTGGGCTCTGCCACCACGTACAGCCAGATGTTTTTGGGGAGCACCTTGGCGAGGCCCGCCATGATCTCCTTCTTTTCCCATCCTAGCTGCTGGAAGTTGACGATGTCCGTCTCCATGAATACGGCGCATCCGTAGCCGAAGACGGGGAGCCTTTCGGCGTCGAAGGCCACGTCGGCAAACTCGGCCACCGAGTAACCGAACTTGGCGGCGGTGCTCTGGAGGAAGTAGCCGTTGCCGGCGGAGCACTGGGTGTTGAGCTTGAAGTCCTTGACCTTGCCGTCCTTGAGCACGATGACCTTGATATCCTGGCCGCCCACATCAACGATCACGTCTACATCGTCGTAATAGTGCAGGGCGGACTTGGTGTGGGCAACCGTCTCCACGATGGCTACGTCGGCTGACAGGGACTCCTTGAGCATGTCCTTGGCGTAGCCAGTCGTGCCCACTCCCATAACTTTAAGGGTGGCACCCTGGTTCTCAACATATTCTCTGAGGTCGACGAGGATATCCTGGGTATCGGCCAGGGGGTTGCCTTTGGATAGCTGGTACGCCGTGGCCAGCAGGTTGCCTTCCTTGTCCATGAGGACGGCCTTGGTAGAGGTGGAGCCGCCATCGATGCCCATGAAGGCTTCCACTTCCTGGCCCGGGGAGAACTTTGCCGGCTCCCAGGGCACCTTGGCAAAGAGCTTCTTGAACTCCTCCAGCTCTTCGGGAGTCCTGGCCAGCCCTATATCGCCCGATGCCTCCCGCATCTGCGTCCGGCCCACCTCAATGAACGCCTCCAGGGTCTCGGTCCCCGTGTACACCCCTATGTCAGGGTCCTCACTCTTACCATACAGGACCGAGCCGATGGCGGCGTAATACTGGGCGTTGTCAGGGACTACGATCAGGTCCTCGGGGGGGACTCCTTCAGGTAGGGGAGTGTTGCGCTCTTCCCAAATCTTGGGGATGTTGTGCTTCCAGCAATCCCGCATGGCTGGGATGAAGGTATTGGGGCCACCCAAGAGGAGCACCGTGGGACGGAGGGTGTTGCCCCTGGTGAGAACACTGAGGTTCTGCTGGATAATGGCCTCGAAGAGGGATGCCATAAGCTCGTTGGGGGGAACCCCGTTCTTTTGAAGACCATTTATATCTGTCTCGGCGAAGACGCCGCATTTGCCCGCTACCGGGTGGAGCTTGACATCGTAGTAGGGCAAGCCCTGTAGCTGCTCGCCGCTTAGCATGAGCTTGGCATTGATCTTGTCAATGACGGCCCCCGTACCACCGGCGCACTTGTCGTTCATGCTGGGAACTTTTCGCTTTGTGCCCGTCTTGGGGTCGCTGAACCAGATGATTATCTTGGCGTCCTGCCCACCGAGCTCTATGACCGAGCCCGCATCTGGGTAGAGGTGCTCCACCGCCAGAGAGACGGCGTTGACCTCCTGGACAAACTTGGCCCCTATATACTGCCGGACCGCGGTTCCGCCGCTGCCGGTTATGAATACACGGAACTTGTCCTTGGGTAGTGTCGGGAAGGCCTCTTCTATGCGCTTGAGAAACTCGAATACCTTCTCAGGCTGCTTGGTCTGATGGCGCTCGTAGTCTTTCCAGAGAATCTCGTCATTCTCGGGGTCCATGACTACGGCCTTCACGGTGGTGGAGCCTACGTCCAGACCGACCATCAACTCCTGATAGGCCGGTCCTACGTCTGAAATGGCCCCTTGGGTCGCTACCTCGTTGTTATGTTTTAGAACTTCTACCATAGAATACCTCCATATAGCGGTCCGCATACTGATGAATGATGATGGACTATTCCTTACCTCGCACTACTGCCGGTCTCCATGAGGGACTCCCTGGACCTGACGAGGATGCCTCCCATTCCAAACTCAAGAAGCTCCTGTGCCAATTCGGCCACCGGCGGATCTCCGACTCCTATGGGTCGGGGTTCCTCGGTGGAGGTGAGCTGAAAGATTACTTCCTTTACTGCTCCAATGATGGAGTAGGCGGTAAGGCGGGCGTTGCACGGCCGCACCAGCCTCATAGATATTCCCAGATTCAGGGACCGCTCTATCATCCGGGCAACCTGACTATAAAAGTCGGTCAGGTGGTTCTCTATGGTTCTGTCCAAGGGGCTGGACTGGTGCAGCAGCATCTGGGTAAGCTCCTTTTCTCGCATGACCAAGTCCAATACCCTGGTCAGGTTGTCCTCTATCTGTACAAGAGGGGGAGGAGCACCACGAGCCAGGGAAACGGGCTTTATGCAATCTTGCAGGTCCTGTAGGAAGGAGTCAAGGATACTCTGAAAGATGTGTATCTTGTTGTCGAAATACTGGTAGAAGGTGCCCCTGGCGATGCCTGCCTCCTTGACAATCTGAGATATGCTGGTTCCGTAGAACCCCCTACCGGCGAAGGCTTTCTTCGCACAACACACCAGGAGTTGCCTCCTGCCATCTCTCACTCCACTGTTCATCGAAAAGAAAACCTATGGCAGCGCGCCACGTATTTCGCTTGAGTCATAGTAGAGGGGAGTCTTTCCCATGTCAAAACAGTTTCACAGGAAATGGCTAATTTACCAGGCTGTGACAGATACACCGGAGTTAAGTCGCAGAAAATTGCTCTTTTTACGCTTTTCGTGGTTGCTGACACAGTGGCAATGGGTAGAGCCAAGGTCTCCGGGTCATCTACTATTCCCCAAGATGGAGGATAAGCTCCCCCTACCCCCGGGGAAAGAAAGGGGGAACGCCAGGGTGAGACGCTAGCCGTCGGCTGCGACCCCCCGGCGGGACTCGGGGGCGGATGTCTCCCCGCCGACCCGGACGTGGGCGAAGAATTCCAGCACCAACCGGTTGAATATATCGGGCTGCTCGAAGTAGACCGAATGGCCGGCATCGGCTACAGTCTCCAACCGGGAGCCTGGGATGAGCTTGTGGGATAGCTCCATTGCAGAAGGTGGCATTACCACATCCTCACTCCCCACTATAAGCAGTGTGGGCACCCTCATCCGGGCCAGCTCTTGCGCTTTGGGGCCTTCGCCGCTGGTGAAGCCGTTGGGCTCCAACGCTTTGGGCGGGTTCATTAGGCTGATTTCTCTGTAGAGGAATGCCTTTGCCGGGTCTCTGTCACGAAAGCTAGGGGCCACGGCCCGCAGCATTACGTCGTCGGGAGCATTCCGATTCACTATGATGTCCACGACATCATCTTCGCCGATGCCACCTGTGGTATCCGCAAGTACCAGCCCTTTGGTCCTTTGTGGGTACTCCAGGGCGAAACCCAGGCAGGTCAAGCCTCCCATAGACTGGGCCACCAGGAAGGCCGAATCTATCTCCAGGTGGTCCAATAAGGCCCGTAGGTCATCCACGAAGGCGTCGCGCCCAGGCTCGGCGGGCGGGTTCAAAGACTGTCCGAACCCGCGATGGTCGAAGGTGATGCATCTGTAATCTTGGGAGAAAACAGGAACCTGCTGCCACCAACTCATGTGGTTGCCGCCTCTACCGTGGGCGAACAATACCGCAGGGCCTTCTCCGGTGCTCTCGTAGTATAGCTCAATTCCGTTAACAGGCGCCTTGGGCATTATGTAACCTCGCACAAGCTATGAGCGTTCAGCCATAAGCTTTCAGCAGACTGATAGCCGAATACTCATGCTTACCTGGTGTTCTTCATAGTCGAGGGGTCCGTGTCCTTGAAGTAATCGTAGTTCATCGCGATGTATTTGGACCACTGCTCCGGCACGGAATCCTCGGCAAAGATGGCCGTCACCGGGCACACAGGCTCGCAGGCGGCGCAGTCTATGCACTCATCGGGGCTGATGTAGTACATGTTGTCTGCATCTCTGGTGTAGATGCAGTCCACGGGGCAGACATCCACACAGGCGGCATCCTTAAGGTCCACACAAGGCTCGGCAATTATGTAAGTCATGAGCTAACGTTCCTCCTAAGCTAGTATTTTGGTTCGGACCTCATCCGATCCCAGCGATCCCAAGGCTACGGATGGGTCGGTTGCAAACTTATTCATTATAGCATGGCAACGACCCCTTTCAAGAGCCGCTTTTACCCCTCAATTGATTCAAATATTCCTGAAGTATTACGGCGGCAGCGGCGGCGTCCACCTCCCCTCTATGGCGGGAGGGCTGACGACCGGCCTCGCTGAGCAGTCGCTCCGCCTCTGCCGTTGAGAAACGCTCATCCGCCGTGTCCACCGTCAGGTCAGTCTTTCCACGAAGGGCCTTGAGGAAGGCTTGCACCTTCTTCGCCTGGGGACCGACTCTACCGTTCAGGGACAGTGGCAAGCCCACAACGATGCCCTCAGCCTGACGCTCCCGAGCGCGTTCGAGGACCCCGGCGATGTCTCTCCGTAGCTCCGTACGCCGGATGAACCCCAATGGAGTGGCTATCAGCCCACTGGGATCACTGACGGCCAGGCCTATACGTCGCTCACCTACGTCCAGACACAGGAATCTCAGGACCCGGCTCCTTTCCAACAAGCCGGCAAACTCAAGACAGACCTTTCCGCACCACTTCCGGCACTTGCCGGAGGGCCTCATCCAGCTTGTCGGCCCGCCTTCCACCGGCCTGGGCTATTTCAGGCCGCCCTCCGCCTCCTCCCTCCACCACACTGGCCGTCTCTCTGGCGATATTGCCCGCATGAAGCCCCTTGAGCACCAGGTCAGGGGTGACCATAGCGATAATGGTAGGGCGGCCGTTATGCACTGCGGCCAGCACTATTATCCCACTTGAGAGCTTCGCCTTGAGCCAGTCACCCATCTCCCTCATGGCATCTGCACTGCTGGCCGAGGTCTTGGCCGCCAATACCTTCATTCCATCCACCTGCTGCACCCTGGTCAGAAGCTCCTGGGCCTCCCTTCTCAGGTTCTCGCGCTCCAGGGCAGCCACCTGCTTCCTGAGCCGGTCCGACTCCTGGATATAGCTATCCAGCCGCCCCTCCAGGTCGCCCAGAGGGACCTGGAGTTTTTGGGATATGGACTCCAGCAGAGATGTTCGCTCCACAAAAAGCTCCTCGGCAGCCCGTCCGGTGACCGCTTCGATGCGCCTCATCCCTCCACCGATGCTCGACTCGCCTACCACGAAGAGGGGGCCTATCTGGCCCGTTGCCATGACGTGGGTGCCGCCACACACCTCCAGGCTGAACCTGTCTCCATCGGACATCTCTACCACCCGAACCATGTCCCCGTACCGGTCTCCGAAGAAGGCCAGAGCGCCTTCCTGGACGGCCTGGGTGAAGCCGGACTCGTGGGTATGAACTGTCAGGTTGTCCCGCACCTTCCGGCTCACCAGCCCCTGTACGTCCATCATCTCATCCCTGGAGAGAGGGCTGATATGGCTAAAGTCGAAGCGCAGCCTGTCCGGGGCCACGAGAGACCCCGCCTGGCGCACGTGGGGGCCAAGCACCTGGCGCAGGGCCGCGTGGAGCAGGTGGGTGCCGCTGTGGTTGCGCGCAGTGTCCATACGTCTCAGGGGGTCAACACGAGCGTCCACCGGCTCCCCCAGAGATATGTCGCCCTCCTCAACTACTCCCCTGTGTACTATGAGGCCGGCGATGGGGCTTTGGCTGTCCTCAACCCGGACCCTGCCGTTGGGGCCGGTAATTACCCCGGCGTCCCCCACCTGACCCCCACCCTCGGGATAGAACGGAGTACCGCTGAGCACCACCTCCACCTTCTGCCCCTTGGTGGCGTGGCCGATTGGCGTATCTTCCACCAGAAGCGCGGTCACCACGGATTCTTGGGCAAGATGCCGGTAACCCACGAACTCGACGCCGCCCACGCCCAGGTTCTCGTAGGTGGGCAGTATCTCCATAGCGCCGGTGAAGGCGTGGGCGGCCCTGGCCCGCTCCCTCTGGGCCTCCATCTCCTGCTCGAAACCTTCCATGTCTACGGACATGCCGTGCTCGCGTGCTATCTCAGCGGTAAGCTCCGGCGGGAAGCCGTAGGTGTCGTAGAGGGTGAACGTATCGCTCCCCGGTACCCATGCCACCGTTTGCCCTTGTGGCGTTTCCACTTTCATCGAGGCCAGCAAGTCCTCCAAGATACTTATACCGCGCTCAAAGGTCTGGCTGAACCTATCCTCCTCAAGCCCCACCACCCGCATAATAAAGTCCCGGTTGGTGGAAAGCTCCGGGTAGGCGTGCCGGAAGCGCCGGATTGCCGACTCGGCTATCTCTGTAAAGAAAGGCTCCTCCAGGCCCAGCCTGCGTCCGTAGCGAATGGCCCGCCGGATGATACGGCGCAGCACGTAGCCCCGGCCCTCGTTCCCAGGCACAACGCCGTCGGCGATGAGAAAGGCCACTGCCCGGCTGTGCTCGGCCACCACCCGCAGGGCGTAGTCGGTGTCCCGGTCCGTCCCGTAGGTCTTGCCGGTGATTAGGCACACTTTCTCTACGATGGGCCGGAAGAGGTCAGTCTCGTAGACGTTGCGCTTGCCCTGAAGTATGGCGGCAGCCCGCTCCAAGCCCATGCCCGTGTCTATGCTTGGGGCGGGCAGAGGAGTCCGGTTTCCTTCCGTGTCCTGGTAGAACTGCATAAACACCAGGTTCCATAGCTCCACGAACCGCTCGCAGTCGTGGTTGGGGTGGCAGTCGGGGCTACCGCAGCCGTACTCCACACCGCCGTCGTAGTGAATCTCGCTACAAGGACCACATGGCCCCTCATTGCCCGCCGGGCCCCACCAATTGTCCTTGTCGCCGTAGCGGTAGATGCGTTCCGGGGGCACCCCTATGTCCCGGTTCCAATGCCGGAAGGCCTCTTCATCGTCCAGGTATATGGTCACGTAAAGGCGCTCCGGGGATAGCTTGAAATACTGGGTCACGAACTCCCATGACCAGGCGATGGCCTCCTTCTTGAAGTAGTCGCCTATGCTGAAGTTACCAAGCATCTCGAAAAAGGTCAGATGCTTGTGGTCGCCCACCTCATCCACGTCGGTGGTGCGGAAGCTCTTCTGGGAGGAGGTGAGGCGTTGGCTTGGCGGCGTGGATTCTCCCATGAAGAAGGGCTTGAAAGGAACCATCCCGGCGCTGGTGAAGAGCAGCGTGGGGTCACCCGCAGGAACCAGGGATGAGCTGGGCATAACCGTGTGCCCCTTGCTCCGGAAGAATTCCAGGAAGGTCTGTCTTATCAGGTCTCCATTCATATCATAGTGTCCCCTTCATTCACTTAGCCATCAGGCTCTTAGCCATGTCCGTAAAATGCGATTGCCCCGGGTGTCAAAGGTTGTGGCCTTTGAGGGCTACGTCCACTACTTCTTTGCCGAGCCTGACACTGTAGTTGGTCCCTCGGTCTTCGGGGTATATCTGGGTTGTGTTGGCAAGGTAGAGGCCCTTGATGGGGGTGCGAAGGTCGGGTATGCGCTGACTGTAGTTAACTCCGATGATTGGCTGGGCGGCATCCACCTTATGGTGATAATACTCCTTAATCCAGGATGGGTTGAAGCCGGGGTTAATCCTGCGCAGATGTGGGAGAAAGTCCTCAAGCAGCTTCTCTCCGCTCATCTGATAGAGGGGATTTTGCAAGCTTGGATAGTTGGAGAAATAGACGATGTGCTTGCCCCCGTAAAGGGAAGGGTCCACAAAGTTGGTCTGCTCAATTATACCAACAAAGGGCATAGAACGGTCGGCTACGTTGAGCCAGTACATGTGGGACAGTGGCCGGTCCAGGACAAGGACCATCACCACCGCCGACAGGTAGGTCACGTTGGTCAGCTTGCTCGCGTACTCATCAGGAAGGGGTGGCACCAGCCTGGTGAATATGTGGGATGGCGTAGTGGCAATGACGGCGTCGTAGGGCCGCACCTCCGCTTCCCCGTTGGGCACTTCTACCTCTAGCCCCGTCGCCCTACCGTCCTCCAACACTACCCGGCGCACTCCTGCCGAGATATGGACCTCTCCGCCCATTTGCGTGATGCGCTCCCCCAGGGTATCGAAGACCTCCCCGAAGCTGCCCATTGGGTATCCCAGCTTCTCCTTCTCCCAGGGTTTACCGCGAGATGCCACTCGCAGGTAAATCTTTCCCCATATCCACGTCATGCTGATATCGGCGTAGTGCTCTCCGAACTTTCCGCGGAGCATGGGTTCCCAGATTACCTCATAAGCACGCTTACCCACTCGTTTTTGCAGCCATTCGGCGGCAGTCACACCCTCGAACTTCAGCCCGTTCCTGACCTTCTGAAGGTAGAGGGTTACCAGCCCCAGCCGGAGCCTGTCGAAGAGGCTCAATGGGGTGAACTTGAGCAGGTCCACCGGCGAGGCGAACTTCCATATCTTCCCCCCGTAGTAGAACCCCACCTTGGACTCTATCCAGGCGAGTTTATGCCCAAGACCCAACTCGTGAATCAGGTCCACCATGTGGGTATCGCTCATAAACAGATGGTGATAACCCCGCTCCAGGCGTCCCCCGCCCACGTCGAAAGTGGACGCCTGCCCTCCTAGAAAAGGAGCGCGCTCGTAGACATGGGCCTGGTGTCCCTTTTTCATAAGTTCGAAGGCCGCCGACAGGCCGGCTGCGCCGCCACCAATGATGCCTACTTTCATCTTATGTATTAGGCCCCTTTCCTACGCTTCGCTCTATGGGCAGCCTATACTTCCCGGTGGAACATGGCCTCACCCCAGGCCCCCTTTCCCAGGGGGAGATGGCCCCGGGGTGGGGGATTCAGCATCTAATATACACTTACGAGGGCATGTCTTTGGCTTCGCCGGATGACATATCTATCCGCCTGGCCCCGGCGATTTGGGAGAGGGTAAGGTTTTCTTTCCCCAGGAAGAACAGCCCAAGGATGTTGACGGGAAGCCAGAGGACTACAATGTGGACAAAGAAAGAGTAAGCAGCCGATGCCTCCCCCGACATCCCAAACGCTACGAGAGTGCTCTTCGCCACCACCTCAAATGGCCCTATACCCCCTATGCTCGACGGGATAGCGGTTGCCAGGTTGGACGTGGCCGTAACCAGCAGGATTACCTGGAATGGCTGGTCAAGACCAAAAGAGATGGCGACTATGTAGTATACGGCAGCCTCAAGGAGCCACACCGGCGCCGAGATGACAGCGATAAGCAGCAGCTTACGTGGGCTTCTCAAAGCCCCCAAACCCTCTATCAGGAGATAGACCAGGCTTTCCATCTTTGGACGAAACCCTTTGGGCGAAACTGAGGTCAGCAATTGGGCCAGTCTGTGCCCCAAAGCGGGCATCGTGGCAAACAGGAACATGGCTAGAAAACCGGCAACAAACACCAGAGCAACGAGAATGCTCAAGGCTACCCAAAGGGTGTTGACGTCTCCGCTATCGGTCTTGAGGACATCGGTCCAGGGGAGAAAGGGCCAGACGACCACAGCGAAGAGGAGGAGGGTGAGGCCGTCCAACATCCTTTCTACGGCGATAGTGGACAGGGCCGATGCCTTGTTTATTCCTTCTTTTTCACCAAGGGAGTGTGCCCTTACCAGCTCACCAAGTCGAATAGGCAGTATGTTGTTTGCCAGATATCCTATGGCCACCACAGGGTACAGTCTCCAGGGGGGCACGGACTTGAGATGCAGCAGCAGGAAGTGCCAACGCAGAGAGCGAAACCCCAGGGCTGCGAAGTAGACCAGAACGGCGGGGACGAAGTAGGCATAGTTGGCCCCTCGCAACTCTCTCCCCGTTTCTTCGAAATCCACTTTCCACAGGAATAGGAAGAGCAAACCAACGGTTATTATGATCCCCAACCAGAAGCGTCGGGTAGACAGCAAGTATTCAGGTCTCCTGTAGGCCAACAAAAAGTAGTGTAGCGTTCAGCGTTCAAAGAAGGGTGGGATATTGCTCACCCCTCCACATGAAGTGTACTTCAGTATACTTTCCCCGGATGGGTTCATACAAGGCGTAAAGCCGTTGTCACTTGACAGTTCACGAAAATCCCCTGTATAAACTCTGTAAGCGAATTACATGCCAGGAGAGTGATATGGCGAAGAATGGCTTTAAGATTCTGGACAGCGATATTCATATCATGGAGCCGGCGGACCTCTGGGATAGGTACTTGGACGAGCCATACAAAGGCCGCGTCAAGGGCCTGTACGATTTCACGCTGGACATGCGCATCGAGATAGACGGCCAGGTTGTGCCTACAGTCCTGGGGACCGATGAGAGGCTTGCCACGAAGGAAATGACGCTGACCGAAGACGTTTACAAAAGGTATCGAGAGGGAGGCTGGACTTCCAAGCTCCAGATTGAAGCCATGGACCAGGAGGGGGTTGACGTGGCGGTAATCTACCCGTCCAGGGGACTCTGTGGGGTAGCCATCGAGGGAATGGACCCCAACCTGGCCAACGCCATCGCTAGAGCCTACAACAATTGGCTCTACGATTTTTGCCAGGAGGACCCCCGGCGGCTGCTGGCAGCCGGCATGGTCTCACCCTTCGATATTGAGGAGGCCGAGTTAGAGGCACGGAGGTGCGCCAAGGAGCTGGGGTTCAAAGCCGTGTTTCTGAGGCCCAACCTAGTGGGCGGGCGGAACTGGTACGACCCTTACTACGAACCCTTGTGGACCACAATCGAGGAGCAGGGCGTTTCCCTTGGGTTCCACGAGAGCCAGGGACCCCTTCTTCCCCAGGTGGGAAGCAGGTTCGGCTCCAACGCGATGCTGCGGCATACCGTTACCCATCCCTTTGAGCAGGCTCTGGCGCTCATGGCTTTCTGTGGCGGTGGCATACTGGAGCGCCACCCCAACCTCCGAGTCGGTTTCCTCGAGGGGAACTGTAGCTGGGTACCCTTTGTGCTGTGGCGACTCGACGAGCACTGGGAGCGGCTGGGAGGAGTCTATGCCCCCGAGCTGAAGATGGCACCCAGCGAGTACTTCAAGCGCCAATGCTTTGTGTCCATCGAGTGTGACGAGGAGCCGGCCAAGTACACCATTGACTGGATGGGAGACGACCATATAGTGTTCTCCACCGATTTTCCCCATCCCGACTCCAAGTTTCCCAACTCGGTTGACAAGTTCCTGAGCCTGCCCATCTCCGAGGAGAGCAAGCGTAAGTTGCTGTGGGACAACTGCGCCAGTTACTACGGGCTGAGCTAGGGGCGCAGATGGTATTCATTCTATCTGTGTGTGGTCTGAGGTGCAGGGGTGCGAGCTTTTATGTAGTGGAGGTGTGAACGTGGCTACGTCGAAGTCGCGGGTTAGGGTTCTCGGCACAGGCGGCACCATTGCGGGGATTGGCCCCCACCGCCTAGACTACTCCCTCTATGTAGAGGTAGGAAGATTCATGCCCATTGAGGAATCCCTGGCCCGCATCCCCGAGGCGAATGATATAGCGGAAGTCCAATGGGAAAACATCACCAGTGTACGCAGCATGTCCATAGGGTCTGCGGAATGGCTTCAGATGGCCCAGCGCATCAACCGGATATTTGAGGAAGATCCCGACGTGGCCGGGGTGGTGGTGACTCATGGGACGGCCACCCTGGAGGAAACCGCCTTCTTTCTACACCTCACCGTAAAGTCTCCCAAACCTGTGGTGATTACCGGGGCCATGCGCCCGGCTTCGGCCATGAGCACCGATGCAGACATTAACCTCATGGACGCTATACGTATAGCTGCCAGCCCGGATGCCGTCGGCAAGGGGGTCCTTACGGTGCTCAACAACCAGATTCACAGCGCCAGGGACGTCACCAAGTCCAACACCTTCCGGGTGGAGACCTTCAGGCCCAACGAGCTTGGATTTCTGGGATATGCCGACTCCGACGGCGAGGTGGTGTTCTATCGCACTCCAACCCGGAAGCACACCACCTCTACCCCTTTTGATGTCGCCGGAGTGGTTTCCCTTCCCAGGGTGGACATCGTATATTCCTACGCGGAGGCCGATGGAATGCTGATAGATGCCGTACGCCGGAACCGGTCGGATGGGCTGGTCCTGGCCGGTTTGGGTGCGGGCCTAGCGCCGCCCGCCGTATGGGAGGCTGGTGGGCAGGCAGTGAGAGACGGCATCCCGGTAGTGCTGGCTTCCAGGGCGACAGCCGGTCGGGTGATAATGACCCCTGGTATAGAGGAGTTGGGCTTCATAGTCTGCGACAACCTCCTGCCTCAGAAGTCGCGCATTCTCTTGAAATTAGCCCTTACCCTTACCCGGGACCGCAAGGAAATCCAGCAGATGTTCCATGAGCACTAATAGTGCAAAATTTTTGAAATGACGGCTAGCAATATGGGCGTCCCCATCTATGGCTCTCCGCCAATTCCTACGCAGGGCGCAGCCTCACCTGAAATGAGGCATCACCTTCTCGGCGAAAAGCTCCATGACACGGATGCCCCTCTTAAGATCCATCCCCGGCCACATCATGCGGAAAATACCGGAGGCCATCCCCAGGGCACGGTATTTTTCTAGCTCCTGGATACAGTCCTCCGGTGTGCCGATGATGAACCTGTCCCTTGCCAGGTCCTCGAAGGCTACCCGAAAGGACTCCTCTCCGGGCAGGGCCTTCTCCTGGCCCCACTGGGAGTAGGCTTCATACTTGCCACCTAAGAAAGGCCCGGCTTCCTCGAAGGCCCTCTCCCTGTCCTCACTGACGTATATCTCCCGTCCTATTGGCAGTTCGCCGGGCACCTGTACACCGGCTTCCCTGGAGGTCTCGCGATAAAGCCCTACCTGCCTCGCAATTGTGCCGTAGGTGGCATGGGGGTTGACGTACCAGGTATACCCCGACCGCGCTGCCCTCTTGATTGCCACGTCCCCGTTGGCAGCAACCCATATAGGGGGATGAGGCTTCTGAACGGGTTTCAGGGTCATGCGTGCTCTCTCAAGATGGAAATGCTCGCCGTGGAAGGTGACCTCCTCCTCCGTCCAGAGGCGTCTTACAGCCTCAAGACACTCCATGTACCTGGATACCCGTTTCTTCCTGTCCACCCCGAAGGCGTCGTACTCCTCATCCCGGTAACCTAGCGCGGCGCTCAGTGTGAACCCGCCGTTGGTAATTATATCCATCGTGGCGGCCCGCTCGGCCAGGTCCACAGGATTATACAGGGGGACAAGCAATGTGGCGGCTACGCCCATGCCCTCGGCCTCGGCGGCCACTCTCGCCAGGAGAGGCATTGTTTGGAGCTGCTGATAGGGCGCCGTCAGGTAGTGCTGTCCCTGGTAAACGGAGTCGAAGCCCAGCTCCCTGGCTGCCCTGACATACTTCAATATCTCCGTGAAGCTTTGTCTCATGTCGGTCCCCATAGGTTGCTGGGCGAAACCTGTCAAAGAAATTCCGAATTTCACAGAATGCCTCCGTGGTATTTTAAGCTACAGCGCACCAATTCATGTGCTATTATGGCATACAAACAACACCCGTTACAGACTCCAATATCGGCCAAAATCGGAAGGAGGTGATATGGACCCAAAAGCCGGGGCACAAGAACACATAGGCGCGTTGGGCAACAGCTTGATTGAGCTGAGCCACCGGATACACGCCAATCCGGAGATCGGATTCGAGGAGGAACGCTCTTCAGCCTGGCTGGCTGAGACGCTTTCAGATGCCGGATTCAAGGTCGAGAGTGGGACTTGCGGTCTGCCGACGGCGTTCGTAGCGAGGGCCGGTAGTGGCCCGCTACACGTCGCCATCTGCGCCGAGTACGATGCCCTGCCCGGCATTGGGCACGCCTGCGGCCACAATATCATCGCTGCCATGTCCGTCGGGGCCGGAATTGCGCTATCCAGGGTGGCCGACGACGTAGGACTCACGGTGAGCATCATTGGCACGCCGGCCGAGGAGGTTGGCAACAACGGGGGCAAAATCATACTCCTGGAAGGGGGCGCCTTTGAAGGCGCACATGCGGCGATGATGGTACATCCGTCTCCCCATGACAACGTAGCCCCAAAGACCATTGCCGCCTCCATGTTCGAGGTGCTTTACACAGGAAAGGAATCCCACGCATCCGCGTACCCCGAGCTTGGTATCAATGCGGCGGATGCGCTGACCATCTCTCAGACCGCCATCGGCCTACTCCGGCAGCACATACGGTCAACGGACCGTATTCACGGTATAGTCACCAGGGGCGGCGACGCACCCAACATCATCCCGGCCCATACCAGCGCCAGGTACATAATCCGGACACAGGTGTTGGATGAGATGGAGGAGCTTCGCGCCAAGGTGCATCGCTGCTTTGAGGCCGGCGCTCTTGCAACGGGGGCGTCCCTGGAAATCGCCGGGGGGGACAAGCCTTACGCTGAGATGCTCCATGATGCCGAAATCGCCGCGATATACCGGCGCAACGCCGAGTTGCTGGGAAGGGCATTCCCCGATCAGGGCGCTGTGGACGAGCGAGCGGTAGGCTCGACAGACATGGGCAACGTATCTCTGGCATTGCCGTCCATCCATCCCATGATTGGAATAGACTCGCTGCCCGCCGTGAACCACCAGCCGGAGTTCACCGCGCATTGCATAACTGAGGCCGCCGACAAGTCACTCATAGATGGCGCCCTGGCAATGGCATGGACCTCCATTGACATCGCCACGGACGATGGCGTCAGGCAACGTTTAATAAATCGCTCCTAAGCTCCGGGATGAGCTTAAGGAGTGAGGAGCAGCAGATGTCCCTACCGGAAGAGAGCAGGTTTCAGTTCACCTCTGACACGCAAATTTGCCGCATCCTGAACGGGATGTGGCAGATGTCAGGGGGCCACGGACGCATAGAGCCCAACGCAGCCGTCGAGAGTATGCTCACCCACCATGACGCCGACTTCACTACCTGGGACCTGGCGGACCACTATGGCCCGGCGGAGGACTTTATCGGCGAGTTCAGGCGGCGATTGGCAGCCTCCCGTGGAGGGGGAGTCCCGCCAAATTCCCAGGCTTTTACCAAGTGGGTCCCAAGGCCGGGGCGCATGACCAAGCCACTGGTGGAGGAGAACATAGACATATCGCTACGGCGAATGGACGTTGACACACTCGATCTGTTGCAGTTCCACTGGTGGGAGTACGAGGACACCGGCTACCTTGACGCTCTCATGTACCTGGCCCAGCTACGGGACGAGGGCAAAATAAGGAACCTAGCCCTGACCAACTTCGACACGGAGCACACGAAACGCATCGTGGAACATGGAATCAAGATAGTGTCCAACCAGGTCCAGTACTCACTGATAGACCTGAGACCCGAGGTCCGGATGGCCGAATACTGTCAGGAGAACGGCATTCACCTTCTCACCTATGGGACCGTCTGCGGCGGCTTGCTGTCGGAGAAATACCTGGAGCAGCCTGAACCCGGACGCAGAGACCTTCCCACCGCCAGCCTGATGAAATACAAGCAGATGGTGGATGCCTGGGGCGGCTGGGGCCTGTTTCAAGAGCTACTGACGGCGCTCAAGGGAATAGCCGACAAGCACGAAGTTAGCACCCCCAACGTTGCCGTTCGATACATCCTGGACCGCCCTGCGGTAGCGGGGGTAATTATCGGCGTCCGGCTGGGGATGAGCGACCATATTGCGGACAACGCCCGTGTGTTCGACTTCACCCTCGACCAGGAGGACCACGACCGGATAGGTACAGTCCTGAGCAAGTCCCGTGACCTGTACAGGGCCATCGGCGACTGTGGCGATGAATACAGGCGGTAGCGGCGAATAGGCACTTTCACAAGGAGAGCACGCATGACCCATCTAACCGGACCGGACCCTGAGATGCCCTGGTGGGCTGCGGGAGACCCGCTTATGGAGTGGTACGCCACAGAAATATGGGGCAAGAAGGTGGAAGACGACGATGCCCTGTTCGAGATTATGAGCCTCCAGATATTTCAGGCGGGCCTCAGCTGGCGCATGATTCTGAGCCGCCGCGACGCCTTCCGAGCGGCATTCCAGGGCTGGCGGATAGACGAGGTAGCGAGCATGGGACCCGATACCGTGGACCGGCTTCTCCAGGACGCCTCCATCATCCGTAACCGCAAGAAGGTCGAGGCCTGCATCGCCAACGCCCGCATCATCCAGGCGATCCGGCAGGAGCACGGCTCCTTCTGCCACTGGTACTACAACGTGCTGGAGAGCGACGACCTTGCCGACCTCCAGAAAGCGCTACGGAAGACCTTCAAGTTCATAGGCCCTGAAATCGCCCGCATGTGGTTGATGGCCAGCGGCCGAATCCCGTCCCATGACTGATGCCGGGCCTTTCCGGAGTCCCCTCTCCCTTCCGCAGGAGCTTTGCACAACTCTTTCACCCTCGACGGGGGAAGGCGCTCCGCATAGACCGGGGTTCCTAAGCCAGGTATGAGAATAAATTGGATTCGCTTTTTGGAACGAATGAGGAACGAATCGGTTTCCGGTTGTGGGGACTTTTGGTCCACCCCTCACACTCTGGTTCTCTCCCATCTCTCATTTCATTTGAACTCTATTGTAGAACATGGGTTTCAGGAATGTCAATCGTCAGAAGGTAGAGGGCCTGCTTGGCGTCGCGGTGGAAGCAGGCGAGCCGGCGTTGTCCCCTGGTCTTGGTGGTGTAGGGGCGGAATCCTGTCTTGGGCATTTATGGGGAGCCTTCTATGGTTTCAGGTGGCAGCTTGTCGAGTGCTCTTGATATAGACGCAATAACCCTGCTGAAGTTGTCATCAATCACAGCCATCGCCTGACTTAGTCTATAGGTTTCCCTGTTGAGCCTGCGTTCCAATTGAGGGGCCGCCTCAATTATGGACCTCAATGATCTGACCTCTTCACGAGCTTGCTGTGCAGTTTCACGAAATGATTTAAGTATCCCTATCAGACCTGTCAAATCTGGGTCTGTCAAATCACCATGTTCCACGGTGAAAGAAAGCACAAATTCCAAACTGTCCTCAGTCTTCTCCGTGATTGCTGAGAATTCTGCATTGCCCGACTCTATCTCCCCATTAAGGGGAGCAAGTTGTTGAGCGAGTCTACGTAATATAGTCCGGTAGGCTGACGGAGACGATTGATTGTTAGGGTCGATGCTTTCCAATGCCTTTGTTGCATCTTGCAGGTATTCACCAACCCGACCCACGCACGTAGTCTGCCATTCTGCTATTTCACCAATACGCGTATAGCCCTCAGTGGCCTCGGCCATGTGGTCAAAGAACCCTGGCTCATCCACATCCCCAGAATCCTCTGGCTCTGGGTCGTCGGACGAATCGATTTCAGGACTGGACCCGAATGTCCATCTCAACTCTGGATAGGCATCCTCCACTAGACCGCGGCCCCTAAGTGTTCCTTGATGGAACCTTGTCGCATATGAATTTAACGTGGCTTCGAATTCCTTCATTTGGGCAAAATCTCTATCGTAGTACCGAATAACGCGGAGTGGACGCAGGTCGAAGGGGAGATTTTCTAGGGGATCCTGCGTGATGTGGATGATCAACTTTCGTAATGTATGTGCTATGCCGAGTTCAAGAAACACATTTGGATTGAACCCGGTCAGGTCGGCAATAATCAGGTCGGCTTCCCAGATTCCTTCGACAACGTCCCTCATCACAGGCTGGGTGTTATCAATCTCATCGGCACGAGCAACATCAAACCCTTGGCTTTCTAGCACAGGCTTTATGAGGCTCGAATAAACGGGCGTGAATTCCTCTCTAAATGGCATTAGCACAAACACAGAAGGCATGGCTCGTATTCTCCTTTCACGCTGCTACCGCTATCTCCTTCAGGCGGGCTATCAGGTACTCCATTGGCTGGTCTCCCTTGACCTTGTTGCAGTGGCCGCACATCAGTTGCAGGTTGTCCAGATGGTCGGTCCCGCCACTGGAGCGGGGTATCCGGTGGTCTACCTCGAAGAGCTTGAAGGGGAAATCGCCCTTGCACCCGGTGCACAACCCCTCCTGCTGCCCAAAGAGGACGTGCTTGCCGTTCCCGTAGAAGTAGGCGAGCCAGCGTGTGCCTCTGCCCTTTGTGGTGTAGGAGCGTATCCCTGTCTTGGGCATTTAGGGTGTCTCCTACTACGTGTGTACCCTGACCATTATCGCATATCCACTTTTTGACAGGGGATGGGCTGGTGGGTGGTACGTCACCAGCCCATCGGGAAAGATGTCTAGCGTCTCTAGCTGATGGGGGTCCATTCACCACAGCCGTTGGTGGAGAAGCCCACGTCGCTGGAGGCAATTTCCACTATAGAGCGTGACTCGCTAAGGCCATTGGCAATGATGTCGTCAAAGTCTCCACTGAACCCACTTAGCCGTTCCCAGTAGCAACTCTCGCCTCCCGGTGCGGCGTAGGTCCCCGGGGAGACCTCTTCTCCCACCAGCCACGTGCCATCAGGGATGGTGGTCTGGGGTGAAATAGCATCCTCAATAGCAGTCCACCGCACACAATTGCTAGACTCAAAGCCCGCGTCGGTAGACAGGATTTCTACAACGGGGCGCGCATTGCCGAAGTCGTTGGCAAGGATGTCATCCAGAGTACCACTGAAACCGCTCACTCTTTCCCAGTAGCATGAGTCGCCACCCGATGCCACATAGATACCAGGTTTAATTTCAACGTTCACAACCCATGTCCCATCCCCAAATCCTGTGGGCGGCGTAGGCGTGGGGCGAGGTGTTCGCGTTGGTGCGGCCGTTGCCATAGGTGTTGGCGTAGGGGTAGGCGTCGCTGTTGGTGCTGGAGTGGGGGTTGGGGTTGGAATTTGTGTAAAGGTGGGCACGGGGGTATATGTGGGGGGAGGTGGCATGGGCGTGTCCGTTGGCATAGGTGTTGCTGTAGGTAGGGGGATAGCAGTCGGAGCAGGCGTGGCAGTGGGAAGCGGCGGAAGTGTAGCCATCGGAGCATCCGTCACTGTTGGCACGGGGCTATCCGTTGAAGGAGGCATGACAGTAGGTTGAGGCGTGGGAGTATCCGTAAGTGCGGGGGTGGATGTAGGCTGAGGGGTTGGTGTGGCAGTAGGCGTATTAGTCGCCGTTGGAGCCGTCGTAGCAGTAGACTCCGGGGTGTCGTCGGATGCGCAGGCCACCGCTACCAGGACGAGTAGCCCCGCCATAAGGGCGATGATAAGTCGCAAATTATGCCTCCTCATTTGTAGTTTGCCTCTACTCGCCGTCACAGTTGAATGTATGCACCGACCACCGTATCTCCCCACGCATGGTCTTGTCAGCGAAGTTGGGGGCTGCTACGTCACCTACCTCCTATCCTCGCGATTGCCGGGCGTCGGCGTTGCATGGACTTGATTGCCGCTAGGTGCACAGGCAACCCCCGTATATTCAGTGTGTGTGCTCCGCTGTGCGGGGAGGCCTCGGCTATACCACTTCCAGCATTCGCTCCAGGGCGATGCGAGAGTAGCGCTGGGTCTCGTCATCCACAGTAATCCGGTTGACCACTTCCCCTTCCAGCAGCCCGTCTAGGACCCACGACAGATAGGCGGGGTGGATGCGGTACATGGTGGAGCAGGGACACACTACGGGGTCGAGACAGAAGATAGTTTTGTCAGGGTTCTGCTTCGCCAGTCGGTTTACCAGGCTTATCTCGGTGCCCACTGCCCACTTGCTGTCCGTAGGGGCCTCGTTGATGGTCTTGCGTATGAACTCGGTGGAGCCGTCCATGTCCGCGGCCTGGACCACCTCCATGACACATTCCGGGTGGGCGATAACCTTGATGTCGGGGTAGCGCTCCCTGGCAGATTCAATCTGCTTGACCGTAAAGCGAGTGTGTACGGAGCAATGGCCCTGCCACAGCACCAGCTTGGCCTTTCGGAGCTTCTCGGGCGTATTGCCGCCCAGGGGCTTGAAAGGATTCCATACCACCATGTCGTCAAGGCTGAGGCCCAGCTTCAGCCCGGTGTTGCGGCCCAGGTGCTGGTCCGGCAGGAAGAGGACCCTGTCCGACCGCTCGTAGGCCCACTTGAGGGCCGCAGAGGCATTGGAGGACGTGCAAATTATCCCGCCATGACGCCCGCAGAGGGATTTCAGGCCGGCGATGGTGTTCATATAGGCGACCGGCAGGATGCCACCGTGATTCCCCAGAACGTCCTGCATGTCGTCCCATGCGTCCATCACGTCGTCCATGGGGGCCATGTCGGCCATGGAGCACCCGGCGGTGATGTTGGGCAGGATAACTTTCTGATGGGGGGCGCAGAGAATGCAGGCGGTCTCAGCCATGAAATGGACGCCGCAGAAGACGATGTAGTCGGCTTCGGGTCGGGAAGCCGCATTTTTGGAGAGGAGATAGGAGTCTCCCTGAAAGTCGGCGTACTTGATTATCTCCTCCCTCTGATAGTGGTGGCCGAGGACCGTAACCCGGTCTCCCAGCTTCTCCCTAGCCTCATGGATACGCGCATCAAGCTCATCAGCGCTGAAATGAAGATACTCGGTGGGTATTCGCTGCCAGCGTATATTTACCTTGCTCTCCTCCGCCAAAGACTTGGCCGGAAGCTCATCTTCGGTGCGACAAAACGCCGAGTGTTCTATCTCAGTTATGGGAATGACGGGTTCCTTCGTTCTGGTAGCCACGGGTATCACCCCCTTCTTTCGTCTGGTTCCTATCTATCAACCGGCGTGCCCTGGAGCGACCAAGGACTTGTTCCGGTTACCTGTATGTTCATCAGCTCTCCCAAGTCATCACCTTCATCCTCGAAGAAGACCAGTTTATCGGACCTGGTCCGACCCTGCCACTTGCCGTTCTTGTGGCCTTCCACCAAGACTTCCACTGTCTCCCCCAGGAGCCGGGAATTCTTCTGAGAGAGAATACCCTCCTGGATTTCGTCCAGGTTGTGGAGCCGGTACGCTTTCTCCTCGCGGGACACGTCGTCGGGCATGGCGCGAAAAGCGATTGTTCCCGGCCTGGGGGAGTAGGCGGCGACGTGGACCTTATCAAACTGTACTTCCCGGATAAGCTCCACGGTACGCCGGTACTGCTCCTTTGTCTCGCCGGGGAAGCCCACTATCACGTCGGTGCTAAGGGAGACCCGGGGTATCGTGGAGCGTATTCTGTTTATCAGGTCCCGGTATTCCCTTTCGGTATAGTGGCGTCGCATATTGGTCAGGACCTCGTCGTCGCCTGCCTGAATGGGCAAATTGATATGCTCGCACACCTTGTCCAACTCCAATATCGCATCAATGATGGACTGGCTCATGTACATGGGGTGGGACGTTAGAAACCGGATACGACTGAGGCCGTCCATCGGGTTCAGAGCGTAGAGCAAGTCTGCCAAGTCCGGCTTCTCCGGCAGGTCATACCCATAGGCATCCACCGTCTGTCCCAGGAGAGTCACCTCCTTCACTCCTCGCTCTATCAGAAGCTCCACTTCTCTCACGATTTCGGAGATGTGACGGCTCACCTGACGGCCCCTACGGTATGGGATGATACAGAAGGTACACATCAAATCGCAGCCATGAATTATGGGAATATAGCAGTTGACCGAGGGCCTGGAAGGCGTCAGGCTGCCCACACACCCCTCCCAGTCCAGCCCCATGCGCTCTCCCAGCAGGTCAAACAGAGGCTCATATTGCTGGGGACGCATGAACGTATCCACGTAGGGGAAGCGGGCTTTGAGCTCATCAGCCTTGGGTGCTACCATGCAGCCCATCAGGGCCAGTACCTGGCCGGGCTTGCGAGACTTGATGGACTTCATCAATCCCAACGTGCCTACCACTTTGTCTTCTGCGCTCTGGCGGACGACACAGGAGTTGAGGACGACAACGTCGGCGTCTGCGGGCGTGGCAACCGCCCGCAGCCCCAACTGCTCCAGAGCGGAGGCCAGCCGTTCCGAATCAGCCTTGTTCATCTGGCATCCAACAGTCCAGATATGATAGCTATTCATGGTCTCCCGACGGCCCGATGACAAAGATGGCGGAGGGAATGGGATTCTAACCAATCAACTAATAAAGCTATATTGTGTATAGTATAGCTAGTAATCCTCATCTTTCCCACAATTATTCCCACATAATCAACGGGGCTTGCTTGAACTTACTGGACTACTCGTAGTAAACCCCACCGTGTTTCTGTTGGTCCTGCCACATTTTCTGTACCAGTCGTAATGTTAGTTTCGTGGGTCATTGAACCCTAGCTGCGACCCCCAGGGCAAAAGCTTGAGGGGTGAGGTTCCCTAGGGAGCCGTGGGGACGTTCCCCATCGTAGCACCGGGACTCCCCCTTTATTCTCTCACGTGCATCCTCCAAAGACAAGAACCAGCTTTCGTCCGGGACTGTTTCAGAGAGTGTAGTAATTGGAGGAGGGTTGAGAAAGGGAGAGCTACCCTTAGAATTGGAAGTGACAAAGACCAATTGGAGGTGTCTCTCCCATGTTCATTATAAGGTTTGCAGAGCAGAGGGTCGAGTCCAGCCCCAAGCCCCTTGGACAGTGTCCGAGATGTGGCTGCCAAGGCTGGCACAGGTGGGGGAGACCCAAACTCCGCAGGATTGTGGACGTGAAAGTCCCGGAGATAACCATTCAGCGCTATAGGTGCAAGAGTTGTGGCAAGACCCTGACGGCAAGACCCCGTGGAGTGGGAAGAACCCAACGCAGCCACCCCTTCATGGCCCTGGTGGGTGTGCTGTATGCCTTGGGCCTGAGCCATCGTGGTATAGAGGTGGCGGCGGGGATGTTCGGCTACAGCATTGACCACGTGAGCAGTTGGAGAGACATACAGAGGATGGGCAAGGGGGTCAGAATGCGACTGCCAAGGGGCAGTGCAAGGATTGTGGGGGTGGATGAGACCTGGGTGAAGGTGAAGGGCAGGTCGAGGCCAGTGGGAGTGGTGGTGGACCTGGGAGGTAGGACCCTAGGGATAGAGTTGACAGGGGAGGGCTTCGACTATAAGGGTTGGTTCCAAGGGATGGCTGATGAGTTGGGGGTAGAGGTGGTGGTGACCGATGACTCCACCAATTACAGCCTGGCTATTGATGAGGCCGGATTGACCCGTCAGCAGTGTCTGGTGCATATGAAACGTACATTGGGTCGTGCCACGGGCAGACTCAGAGGAAGCATACGTGAGCGCTATGGTGGACTGCTTGACCAGATAACTGCGATTGTCAGGGAGTTGCCTTCCGATGGTGGAGAAAGACTGCTGCGATGGTCTGGGGATATGGGCCTGCCCCGGGAGTTGAGATGGCTGGTGGTGCATCTATTGGAGCGATGGAGGCAGATGACTGTACACCAACGACTACCAGAGGTCCCCAATAGTACCAACTGGCTGGAGGGAAGGTTCGGACGGGTAAAACCGAGATACGGGATGACCAGGGGCCTCAAGACCGATTCAGGAGCGGTTAACTTCATGGCGGTGGTCTGCAACGTCTTGGCCTAACCGCAACCCGGTGGGCCAAGCCAATAGTGCCCTGACTTTGGCTTCCTACAATATATGAAACAGTCCCCTTTCGTCCTTTCGTTGAGGCACTCCTCTCTCAGCCTGGCGTTGAATGCCTGCATCGAGGCATTCAACGCCAGGCTGAAGTCCAACTCCACGCCGTTCAGGTAAGCCCACCAAACTGGACAAAATCAAGAACCTTCACTTGACGGACTCAATCGACACGGAAAGCTTAAGTACTCGTGGGTGGTCGGATTGGGTCCGTTCAAGCCAGGTCAGATTGTTAGACAGTAGTGTGCCACACAACAGCCTGTCGGAGAGGGTGGGGCCGCTGTGACCAGGCGTGGTGCGCAACCTAGGCACTGAACCCTGCTATCCCGGATCTGAGCTGGCGGAGCCCAGCCCGGATGGGCGAGTAGGCCGACATGCACTCAAGCTAGCACCTTGTTCGAGATGTGGCTGGGTGGCCTGTGAGATCTAGCACCGCGACCCTTACAGGTAGTTCGAGCCTCTTCGGGGGGGGCTATAGGGGCCCTCATTCGTGAGCGCCCCTATAGGGTCCTACCCGGTCCGGTGGACGAAGCATTCCACTTATAGTTCCTCACTGCCCTCTACACCAGTCAACACATTCGTTGCCAACGTTGTTGTTGCCAACGCTTTTGTTGGTATGTTATACTTTGGTCAATACCAAGAGCCACTGGAACAGGAAGAGAGATGACAACACTACGGATGAGCAGCAACTGGGTCGATGGAGACCGGTTCTTCGACCGCGAGGCGGAACTGCAGTTGCTGCGGGAGCGGGTGGAGAACGGTACGCACACGCTGTTGACCGCGCAGCGCCGGATGGGTAAGACGAGCTTGGTGCGGGAGCTGCTCCGCCAATTGGATGAAGATGGGAAGTTCGCCACGGTCTTCGTGGACTGGGAGGGGGCGATGGACCCTGCGGACGCGGTCGCCGAATTGGCTACCCAGGCGCGGTCGCTTCAGGGCGTCCGCAGGCGGATAGCGTCGTGGCTGAGAAACAGTGTTCGGGACGTCCGCGACAATGTTGAGGAACTGGGCGTCTCCGAGCTTCGCGTGAGGTTGCGAGCAGGTTTGGACGCCGGCAGTTGGCAACGGATCGGCGATCAGATATTCGAGGTCTTGGCAGCCAATGATCGACCGGTCGTGCTGGCCATCGACGAGTTGCCCATATTGGTCAACCGCCTGCTTAAGGGACACGAGTACAGCGTCACCCCTGAACGCCTGGCGGCTACGGACGCATTCATGGGATGGTTGAGGAAGTGCTGTCAGACCCACCAGGGCAGGATCTGTTTGATCATATCGGGCAGCGTTGGGCTGGAACCAGTTCTCAGTCAAGCCAGACTCAGCGCCCATGCGAATGTCTATACAACCCTTGACCTGAGGCCCTGGCCCCACGACGTTGCACTGGAATGCCTGGCGGCGTTAGCTCGGGGGCACGGGACAAGTCTTCCCGATGAGATACGCCGGGAAATGTGTCGCCGACTACGCTGCTGTGTGCCGCATCATGTGCAGCTGTTTTTCCACCTCCTCTACGAGCACCTCATCAGAGACCGGCGGAACGAGGCCACCCTGGACGACGTGGAACGCGTGTACCGACGGGACCTTCTCAGCGTGAGGGGTCAGGCCGGCCTGGTCCACTACGAGGAGCGGCTGCGGATGGTGCTGGGGGACGAAGCGTATACCGAGGCCTTGAGTCTTCTGTCCGAGGCCGTGGTGAACGGCGGACTGCTGACCTATCGGGTGATCGAACTTTATCGTGACGAGGCTGACCAGACGGGTGATGAGGATAGCCTGGCTACTGTGTTGTACGTCCTGCAGCACGACGGGTATCTCGAAGAGAGCGAAGGCGGCTACGCTTTCGTGTCCGGTCTGCTTGAGGACTGGTGGCGTGCCAGGCACGGCCAGAGCTTCACCTCAATAACCAATCGATAGGTCGGAGTGGGAGGCTCAGCGTGGCCGTCGGCACAAAGAAGTACAATCCCGGTTTCCTCAGCGACGATGAGATCGTGGCGTCGTTCTGCGTCAGGAACGCCGAGTTCGCGTCTCTCCTGGAATCCCTGCACGCCAGCGATGGCAATGCCAATGCGCACTCCCTCGTAGTCGGTCCACGGGGCAGTGGGAAGACCCACCTGCTGTTGCGGGTGGCCGCAGAGGTGCGTCGCGATGCCCGGCTGTCGGGATTCTACCCCATCGTATTCGCCGAGGAGAGCTATGAGGTGGCGACGGTGGGGGAGTTCTGGCTTGAATGCCTGAATCATCTGGCCGAGCAGGCCCCGGAAGTTGAGCGTGCCGATCTAAGACTGTCCTACAACGACCTGCGGACCACGGCCGACGACCGCGATCTAGCGGGGCGTTGCCTCGGGACCATTCTGGACTTTGCAGATCGACATGGAAAGCGGCTGCTGCTGCTGGTAGAGAACCTGAACATGCTCTTCGCCGACATTGCGGACCCCGACGCCGGATGGCGCTTGCGCCACACGCTGCAGACGGAGCCCCGGATATTCCTGCTTGGGAGCGCCACCAGCCGGTTTGACGAGATTGACCATCCCGACCATGCGCTCTATGACCTCTTCAGGGTGCTGACGTTGCAGGCCTTGGAAACCGAGGAATGTGACACCCTCTGGTCGGCGCTTTCAGGACAACCTAAGGGAAGTCAGCAAATAAGGCCGCTTCAAATCCTTACCGGAGGGAACCCGCGCCTCATCGCAGTGTTGGCCGGATTCGACAAGACGTACTCGTTCAAGGACCTCATGGCCAATCTCTTTGAACTAGTTGATGACCACACCGAGTACTTTAGGAGCCATATCGAAGCGCTCCCTCCGCAAGAGAGACGCGTCTACCTTGCCCTAGCGAGATTGTGGAAACCGGCGACGGCCAAGGAGGTTGCTTCCCAGGCTCGTGTGAACGTCAACAAGTGCAGCGCCCAGCTTGGCCGGTTGGTGGATCGCGGCGCGGCGCTGATTGAAGACGGAGCCACACGACGACGTACGTACTACGTTGCCGAAAGGATGTACAACATCTACTACTTGCTGAGGCGTCCTGGTGCCGAGAGTCATGTGGTGGACGCGTTGGTGCGATTCATGGCGATCTATTACTCTCCTGACGAACTGATGCAAATAGGCAAGGGGATGGCCGAGGACCTTGATCGAGATGATCCGCGACTTCAGGAAGTCCAGTCCGCAGCGCTTCGTCAATTGCTTGCGCTTCCGGAGTTGGGCGGCCTGCTCGTCAATCTGTTGACGCAGGATGCGGTCATCGGTGCATTTGGTTCCCTTCAAACACCCGACCTTGTTGAGCCCATGGTATACGCACTGATTGCCAAAGCGAGAACCATGGAAGCCGAGGAGCGTTTGGAGGAGGCACTCGGCTACTGGGAAGAGGCTATCCGTATGGCGGACGATGTCGGAGGCGGAGACTTGACGGTTGCCAAGGGCGCAGCGGTGTTGAGCAAGATCGGGTTGCTGAAAAAGCTGGACCGGAACGTCGAAGCGGTCAGAACCGTTGCTGTCAGCTATCTCGCCGACGACCAACAGGTGGATGTTGACATGGCGGACGAAATAGTCAGGATGCACTTGGACGTTGATCACGTTGCTGCGCATCCTATTGGAATAGTTTTCCGGGCCTTCACATTGCTCACGTTCGGAAAGGTCGAGGCGGCCATCATTGAGACCGAGTCCGCCTTGCGGCGTCTCGAGGACGCCACTGACGATAGTGATCGCAAAGTGCGGGGAATAGCCATCATCATGAAGGGACTACTGGCGGCGACAGTGGGGCGTACTATCGAGAAGACAGATGCCGAGACGTTGCTCTCAGAAATCAGAGAGCAACGTCTCACCATGCTGCCCACCCAGAGTGTGCAGGTCCTGCTCCAGTACATTTCGACGATTGAACCGGCCGAGGCATTGGCCCTGATCCAACGCGCCGGTGCGAGCGACCCCCTGCAACCGATCATGGTGGCGTTGCGAAGAGAACTCGGCCAAGACCCACAGGTGTCTCGGGAACTTGATGAAGTATCCAAGGACGTGCAAGAGTCCATCATGCAAATGAGAAAAGGTGGTTACACGTTGATTCGGTGGGAAGAGCTTGGGCCACAAAGGTACGAGGACATCGTCTCGGTCTTGGTCAGTCGACTGCACCCAGACGCCCAGCGGATCGATGGCAAGGGCGGTGATGGTGGTCGGGATGTGCAAATTGTCCGCGGACAAGACAACCGACTCACGGACGCTTTCGAGCTGAAGTCGTTCATCGGCCGAATGACATCTGGTCGGCGAAGGCAGGTGGAGCAATCTCTAAAGCGGGCGGCGATCCTTGACCCGGCGCGATGGTCGCTTATCGTGCCTATTGACCCTACTCCTGCGGAAGACCGTTGGTTTCGTCAGCTAGGAAGGATCTACGGTTTCCCAATCGCATGGTTGGGAAGAACATGGCTGGACGAAAAGATGTCGGCATTCCCGGACATTCGGAGATATTTCTTGGAAGGGGCGAACGATGAGGTGGTCGGCTTACTTCGGGAACTTCATCAAGAACAAGCCAGAGTCACCGTTGTTCACGACGCAGTAGCCCGATTACGAACGCTGCGGGAGCGGTTGAATGAGATTGATCCCCATTATCGCTACGAGCTATCTACGGGACCCAACGCGGCGGATGCCAGGCCCGCGGACGTTGTCCTCTCTGTCAGCTTCAATGACATGAGAGTTGACGTCTACCCGAAGTACTCAGGGGCTGTCAAAGATAGACCTATCACCATCAAGGTCGATGTCATCGTTGGGCCGGACGACAGCGTGGTCCAAAACGCGCTGGACTATGGCCTGGAGGCGACAATACCATCTCGCATGATTAGCAGCGTTGTCATTGATGCGCCGTCTGGCCTCGGCGGGAGTTTCACTGGAGGAGAGATCGACATTCTGTCCACCAGCAGAGTGCTAGAAGAGGCGGTAACCCTCGCGCTCGAAGTTATGGATGTCGACAGGCCCCTAGCAAGCTGTCCAGTCCATCTCACTGAAGGCACCAGAGGCGCCAAAGGATCAATATTTAGCGGGACCGACAGTAGCGGCTGGCTGCAAATTCGACTAACGGCGAACGCAGTGGCTGGCCAATTTGAAGTCCAGTTTCGGCTGGATCCTAGGCCAGCTCTGCCATCTACTCTAGTACCACTCTTCCGATGGCTAAAAGCATTGCAGCCACCGCATGACCTTAAGATTCGCTGGCCTAGTGGCTTAGAGATGCGCAGCAAGGTTCGTACACCGTCTCCAATAGACGAGGGCATCGGCAAAGTCGTTGAGTCCCTCGCCCATTTGCAGGAGGCTAGCGGCAGATACTGGGAAATGAGTCCATCCCTTATTGGTGAGGAAGGACAGGAGATCGTGACGGCCGCTACCCTGCTAAGGGGAGAAAGTATCGAGCTTACATGGAAATCATTCAACCTGAATTTGAACCGGTGGGGGCCGGAGTTGGAGGATCTGTTGAATGGTCGTCCTCAGCAATTCATCTGTGAGCAAGACAGTTGGCTCGAGTTGCAGGGTGGAACAATTCCCATAGGTCGGATCCGAACTCATGTCGAGTCCGCTCGTCTCGCCGACCCTGGAGCTATTCAGCGAGCCCTAAAGTCTGGCTTAGTGCCAAAATTACGGCTAGTACCGGGAGACAGCAACAAGGCCCAGCAGGTGCTGGTGTCTCGACCATGACAAGGACCTTGGCTAGGGCGTGTTCACACAAAGCGGAGTACATCGAAGATGAGTGCAAATGAGATGAACCCAAGGAAGATCACATCGAGCTTCTCAAAACGTGAGAAGATGCGACGAAACCCCTTCAACCGCCGGAACAGCCTCTCTATTTCGTTGCGTCTCTTGTACATCTCCCGGTCGTACTCCCACGGATGAGCCCTGGTGCTGAGGGGCGGAACAACGGGAGTGAACCCCAAGGCCAATGCAAGCTGGCGGGTCTCATTGCCCTCGTATGCTCGGTCCATTAACAGGTACGGGTTCTGAACCTGCGATCCCAGCCTGTTGAGCAACTTGCGCCCCTCCGGCGCATCGTGGGCTTGGCCCGGAGAGAGGGAAAAAGTTATGGCTGTTCGAGCATCCGAGGCAACCATATGAATCTTGGTGGTCCAGCCGCCCCGGGACTTGCCGATGGACTGCGGTCCGTTTTTTTTAACGCACCAGTGCCATCAGGATGCACCTTGACTATGGTGCTGTCCATTGAGACCGCCTCCAGTTTGATGCGCACTATCTGTTCTCGTTGCAGGTATTCGAACACCCTGTCGAGCACCCCGTTCTTCGACCACCGGTTCATTCGAGTGTATACAGTGTGCCAGTTGCCAAACCGGCTGGGTAACCCCCGCCACTTGCACCCCTGCTCGGCGACATACAGCATGGCGTTCAGCACTTGCAGGTTGGACAGCCTCACGTTGCCACGCTGAACAGGGAAGACTGGAGCTATGCGTTCGTACTGAGCTTCTGTAATTTCCATACCTGTATTGTATCAAATTCAGGGTGCTTTGTGTGAACAGGCCCTAGGGCGTGTTCACACAAAGCGGAGTACATCGAAGATGAGTGCAAATGAGATGAACCCAAGGAAGATCACATCGAGCTTCTCAAAACGTGAGAAGATGCGACGAAACCCCTTCAACCGCCGGAACAGCCTCTCTATTTCGTTGCGTCTCTTGTACATCTCCCGGTCGTACTCCCACGGATGAGCCCTGGTGCTGAGGGGCGGAACAACGGGAGTGAACCCCAAGGCCAATGCAAGCTGGCGGGTCTCATTGCCCTCGTATGCTCGGTCCATTAACAGGTACGGGTTCTGAACCTGCGATCCCAGCCTGTTGAGCAACTTGCGCCCCTCCGGCGCATCGTGGGCTTGGCCCGGAGAGAGGGAAAAAGTTATGGCTGTTCGAGCATCCGAGGCAACCATATGAATCTTGGTGGTCCAGCCGCCCCGGGACTTGCCGATGGACTGCGGTCCGTTTTTTTTAACGCACCAGTGCCATCAGGATGCACCTTGACTATGGTGCTGTCCATTGAGACCGCCTCCAGTTTGATGCGCACTATCTGTTCTCGTTGCAGGTATTCGAACACCCTGTCGAGCACCCCGTTCTTCGACCACCGGTTCATTCGAGTGTATACAGTGTGCCAGTTGCCAAACCGGCTGGGTAACCCCCGCCACTTGCACCCCTGCTCGGCGACATACAGCATGGCGTTCAGCACTTGCAGGTTGGACAGCCTCACGTTGCCACGCTGAACAGGGAAGACTGGAGCTATGCGTTCGTACTGAGCTTCTGTAATTTCCATACCTGTATTGTATCAAATTCAGGGTGCTTTGTGTGAACAGGCCCTAGCCACGTCGGAGTGTAGTACTCCCCCAGCTGCCGCCGTTCCTCCGGCGGTATGATCGTCTCGTACAGGGTTGCCGCAGTGTCCGGCGGAGCATCGGCCCAGTCGAACCGCGCCACCCGGCGGGCCAGGGTTTGCAGCAGGGGGTTGCCGCCGACCTCGTTAGGCCAGGTGAAGAAGTCTGATTCCAGCACCCCCTGCAATCCCGTGGCGCGGTACAATTCCCTGCCTTGGAGCAGGTCGGCGGGATCGGTGGCGGCCAAGCGACGGATGTCGATGCCGAAGGAAGCCTGTACCACCATGCCGATAACGGCGCCCAGATAGGTGTGACGGACGAACAGGTCGTCCATCTCCTCAGGACCGACGCCAACCTTCTCCAGCGCCGCGCGAGACTCGTCGCTCATCCCCTCTGGACTGTAGGCGATTTCGCCCAGGGCGGTGCGCAACAGGTCATACCACAACCGTCGCTTGACCCGAATGGTCTCCAGGTCCGCGTTCTCTTGGTAGAGGGCCTTGAGGGCGGCAATGTCGCGCTGGTAGGACGGGCTGCCCGGGCCGAAATGCCCAGCGATTCCCTCTCTATCGGGACTGACGCCCTCCAGGGATACCAGGGCCGAATCCCGCAGCCACCCATAGAGGGCGATCCAGCGGTCTGCGTCCTCCAGGGTGAAGGCATAGGGCAGGGCCGTCCTGACCGGCCCTGCGTTGGGCCAGCGCAGCAGCCATCGCTTGCCGTCCGTGAGGATGCCCATGCGCATCCGTCCCTGCTTCTCTGACTGCTCCAGGTAGTCGTCGAGTTGCTGGACGTACTCGGGATTCGGGTTGAAGCCTCCCGCGGTCCCGATCCGGCGTTTGAACTCGATAAAGGTGTCGAGGGCGGCGAGGTCGACGGCGCGGCGCGAACCCTGTGCGGGCGGGTTTTCTTCAACTATCTCATCGCCCCTCACGAGGCCCGTGAGGATAAGGAAATCGCGCACCGCGCTGGTGATGTTCGCCTCGGGCTCGCCACTGTCGTGCCGCCGCAGAATCTCGGCGGCAGCCTGGGCGTACCGGGGGTCGTTGTAGTCTATCTGAACGGACACTTTAGGCCCTCAGAGTATTTGGATTTCCAATAAGGCAAGCCCGATGAGACCGCACTGCGGGGCATCACCCACACGGCCCCACCTTAAACGCTACTCCGGCTCAGGGAATTCTCCTAACCAGCGCACGTTGGCAATGCTTGGGCTTGCCGCCCGGTAGAACCTCTCGTCGGCGGTCCACAGCTCGCAGCCGAAACTCTCCGCCAGCGCCAGGTAGTGGGCGTCGTAGGCCGCATTCTGACTGAGCTGGCTTGCAAGTTGCAGCGCTCTGACGTGGAGGCCTGGCGGCTGGTGGAGTTCCAGCCGCGACTCAAGCAGCCGTGCAATCATGCGGGTACTATCGCCGACGTTCAACTCCCCCCGCAAGACGCGCCGGTGGAGAGCGTTGGCGACCTCAAAGGGCATGAGGTGCGGGGCGATGCGGGTTACGTCCCGGGCAACCCAGGACTGGAGGACCGCGTGGGCCTTATCAGAGTCATCCTCTTCAACCAGCCACTTGACCGCCAGACTCGCATCGACGACTACGGACCCGTTCACGCCCACCCCGCGGTCTCGGCATCCCTGATCTCACGGGCTTCACGGATCAAGTCGGCGGAACTCCCAGGAATAGGTTTACCCCCGAATATCTCCTGCCGAAGCTCTGCAAAGAGCTCATCGTCCGGCTTGTCGGACAACAGTCCGGCCATCCCGTTGGCTTCGTCCCTTGTCAACTCCCGATCAATGGCAGCCTGGCAGTACCCACGCATACTGACGCCTTTGAGTGCGGCAATGGCTTTTAGCCGCCTCTGGAAGGTGGGGTCCAAGTCCAATGTGAGTCTCTTCTTCTTAGC
This sequence comes from Dehalococcoidia bacterium, assembly GCA_965219825.1. Classification (GTDB taxonomy): domain Bacteria; phylum Chloroflexota; class Dehalococcoidia; order Lucifugimonadales; family JAGWBF01; genus JAGWBG01. The sequence continues at coordinate 2,157,809 of OZ244792.1, forward strand.
TTCCATCGCCTATGCCTCGACAAGTTGATGCTACAAGGTAAGAATATGATAAACACGGAAAGATAATCAATACCCCAATATGAAATGGGGAACCGGAGATGCCCGAATCCTGCGCCTAGCGTCCCTCGCTGAGAACGTCGCCCCTCTGCATCCCCTTCGGCATCCGGTAGCCGACGCCCAACTCGGTGAAGACTTACCTGGGGCTATCGGCTTCGTCACCCGGCTTGGGTCGCAGGCACTTAGGGGCGGCGTTACCCCGAAGCCGCCCATGTCGTCAATCATCCAGCAGCCCGTTCTGCGCGGCCCACACCACGATCTCCTGCTTCGAGGAAACGTCCAGCTTGACCTGGATGGTGTAGATGGCGTTTCGGACGGTAACCACCTTGACTTCCCTTGCCTCCGCAATCGCAACGTATGACATGCCCCGGCAGAACGACACGAGTATCTCCTTCTCCCTCTGGGTCAGGTTGACGTCCTTCGACTTCGCCTCGCTCCGCATCCTGTGGAAGACCCGCCTCACCACCTCGGTCGGCAGACGCCCCTCGCCCGCTGCCGCGCTCTTCATCATGCCCAGGACCTGGTCCATCCCTGCCACCTTCTGAAGGTAGCCGGCAGCACCGGCGGCCACCGCCTCTATCACGGCGTTCGCCTCCGTGGAGGCGGTCAGCATGAGCACCCGTGTCTCGGGCAGAGACTCCATGATCTCCCGGCACGCCTCCACGCCGTCCTTCTTGGGCATCATGACATCCATGACGATCAGGTCGGGCGACAGCTCGGAGGCCGCCTTCACCGCCTCCACTCCGTCCCTGGCCTGGCCCACCACCTCGAACTCCTCAGACCGCTCCAGAATCGACTGAAGACCTTCCCGCGTGACCGCATGGTCGTCGGCGAGCAGCACCCTTATGCGACGAGACTCCGTTGACATCCTAGTCCTCCTTCCCGCCACGAGTCAGTGGCATCACGCAGGTCACGCTCGCGCCCCCGGCCGATCCAGTGGGCTCGACGATAAGGCGTCCGCCCAGACGCCCGGCGTGCGCCCGCATGTTTCCGAAGCCGTGGCCCCGCTCCTCGTAGTCGTCGGGAAGCCCCACCCCGTCGTCCGACACCGACAGCCTGAGCTCGTCCCGTCCGAAGTCGAGGTCGACCAGCACCCGGCTCGCCCCGGCATGGCGGAAGGCGTTGGTGAGGGCGTTATGCGCTATGGTGAACAAGAGACTCCTGGCCTCTACTGTAAGTGGCGGCTCCACCCCGTTCTGGGTCAGCTCCGCCGACACCGACGTTATGGTGCTGAACGTCGCAACGTGCGAGTCCAGGGTCCAGCCCAACTCATTGCCTTCGAATATGCGGCCCATGTCTATCGGGTGTCTCAGCTGCCAGACGGCGGTCTTGGAAAGCCGTGAGATCGCATCGAGCCTGGCGGTGAGTTCCTCGTTCGCGTCTCCGGCAACCTGTTTGGCCGCATCTATCCCCAGGCCGATCATGAAGGCGGACTGCGCCGTCGTATCGTGAATCGTCTGGGAGAGCTCGATCCGTTCTCGTTGAAGCGCACGTTCCCGCTCCACCGCCGCCTGCCTCCTGGTGCGTTCGAATCGGACGACGAGACTGACGCACAACACGAGGGCATACATCGCCGCCAACCTGACCAGCAGCTCTTTCTCATCGCCGGCAACGAGGTCGAGACCGGGGCCGACCGTCAAACATACGATGGTATAGACGGCGGCGGTCATCGTTGCCCATGCCAACCCGAGCCACAACGACGGGAAGACCACGACGAACAGCGCAAGGGCGGGGTAGTAGGCCAGGAACAGGAACCCCTCGAATCCTTGCTGGATGACGATGCCCACCGTGGCCATGACCATGTCCATGGCGCTGAGGAGGAGCAGCCAGCGCCATGTGACCGACCTGTTCGTCAGGAGCCGGTAGTGGACCAGGCCATTCAACATGGCCAACGCTACAAGCGGGAAAGTGTATTCGACGTTGTCGGGTTCAATGCCGTCGGGGTACCAGAAGAGAGGCCGGTAGGCGAACTGGAACAGGGTGACAACCAGTATGAACCAGCGACCCCAGACCGAGACTCCCGTGGCGTACCGGACCACGTCCGGGTCTTTGGCATGAGCGGGTCGACGCTCATGCCAAAGACCCTGGCGGCTGCCCTGATTGGACGAAGGCCCCGGCTTCGGCGAGGCACCTGAGACATCTCCTCTCCTGTATGCGTGTGAAAACATGGAGTGCCACGGCGGTGTGGTTATGACTACCAATCTAGCCACTTTCGTTTGTGTCGGCAAGAGCGAAAAGTTGCAGAAACACCCTCTCTAAAAGCTAACAACATGCCGTCCAAATTACCTCACCAAGAAGTGTGATTAGGCACTTACCAAACCGATAGAGAGCCGCTACCGTTTTCATGGGCATTTGCGTAAAAAGAATGACAAGGTAAGCGGAATCACAGGCTTCCACGCTACGCCCGGACAGCCGAGGAGGGTCGTAGGTCCCTCTTATCCGAAACGTTGCGAGGGAGGCATTCACATGGCGCTCGACAGACCGGTCCATGCACATGGGACGGCGGACGCAACGACGGCCCCTGCCGTCGCTGCGCCGATCGCGCCGGGCTTCGCCGCTTATAGCGGCCTAGCTCAAATGTTCACCCCCCCCCCCCCCCCCCCCCCCCCCCCCCCCCCCCCCCCCCCCCCCCCCCGATTTTTGGCCCCGGCTGGCCGGGGGTAGGTCATGACCACATCCCGGCGTCTTGCGCCGCTCCCACTGCTGGCGTCTCTTCTGCGCACGCCCCGGCGGCTCACGTCCAGCCGGTTCTCCCCGTCCGGTAAGTCCCTCCCTTCCTCTCCCCTAGTCCTCACCACCTCGCGGCGTCTCGCGCCGAAACTGCTGCTGCTCCTAATCGGGCTGGCGGTCCTCCTCGCCCTGCTGCCCACCTCCTCGTCCGTCCAGGCCCAGACTCCGGCGAACCAATCCGCCACCGGCCGCCCGGTAGTCCTGGCCTCCGCGCAAGGCGCCGGCATCCTGTTCGCCGACACTGAGAACATCGCCGACGGCAACGGGCTCCCTATTGACACAAGCAATACTTGGGTCTTCTTCAACTGGACCTACCAGTGGATCCGGGTCGACGGCAACTCCCAGACCAACGTGGGCGCCAACTCGGCCAGTTACCAGCCTGTCGAAGCCGATGTCGGCAACCAGATCAAGGTGAGAGTCTCGTTCACGGACGGGGACAACTACTCGGAGGCTAGGACCAGCCTGCCGTTCGGCCCCATCACGGAACCGGCCTCGTCGCTGTCCCCATCGACGCTGGTCAGCAACACGGGCCAGTCGGCGTCCTCGTCGGACATCGCCCAGCAGTACGCCTTGGGCTTCCGGCTGGGGGATCACGGCCAGGGCTACGAAATCTCCAGCGTCTCCATCGACCTGACCGCGGCCCCATCCAATCTGACCGTCTCCCTGTGGAGCGGCGGCGTTCAAGGGGGCCTTCAACCCGATACCGCGAGCAAGCTTTTCGACTTCGCCAACCCGTCCTCCTTCGCCGTCGGCCTGAACGAGTTCACGGCCCCGGCGGGCGCGTTCGCGTACCAGGGCGTCAACTACTTCATCGTGCTGTCGGGTTTCGGCTCCACGCTGTCGATCAATCAGACGGCGTCGAACAACGAGGACGCGGGCGGCGAGACGGGGGCTGTCATCTACGACGACGCAGCCCTCCGGACGTTCAGTGATACTGCACCATGGGCGATTTCCGACGATCGCTCCAAGGTGCTGCGCATGGCCGTCGAGGGTTCGAGGCGAGTTCGCGGCATCCTGGTTGCAAGCTACGCGCAACCTCACATCGATGATAAGGGCACTACGGACCCTTCTGACGACACGGGTCCTTCTCAAGAGATCATATCGGTCGGCGACAAAATTGGTCTCGGTGGAATCGAACTGGGAGCGGCCGACCGCTACCTCATCCGCGGTGTGTCTTTCAGCATGGACAACACAACGCCAAACGGCAGCGGATTTACCAACCCGCTCGACCTGCGCTCGGGTTCCCGGACGGGGGCCAAGCAGTTCAGCCTGACCAATTCACGTAAAGCACCCGGCCTGCCGGTATGGACGGCTCCGCAAGGGGCGACCGTGACAGGAGGCAACACATACGTCTTCGACCAGCCTGTTGGCAAAGATGATGGCCCCGAAAACACACGGAGACGAGATGCCACCCTAAGCCGTCTGCTAGGCCCCGCTATCGATGGCGTTGACGATCCGGCGGCGGAGGGCGTGAGCATCACCGGCACAGAGGGGGATGTTGCCGGCATAGACCCCCCGTACATGGCCGTCCTCGGCGAGCCGCTGGACGCGATGGTGCAGAACCTGGGGCAGGTCGACAGCCTCTACGTCGCCGCCGGGCCCGGCAGCCTCTACACGGTTGTGTCGCAGGGATTCACGACCGGTTCCAACGAATACGGCTACCGGGTGCAGGGGATCGGCGTCAACATCGAAGGCTCCGACAGCAAATATCCTGACGGCCCGACCTCCGTGTCGGTGGCCGTGCACGAGGACTCGAGCGGGAAGCCGGGCGACAAGCTGTTCGACCTCGTCAGCCCCGACGAGTTCGGGGCGGGCCACAGCTTCTTCGAGGCGCCGGCCGGAACGAACCTGGCGTCGAGCACCTCCTACGTGCTGGTCTGGAGACACCTGACAGGCACGACCCACCGGTTGCAGAGGACCTCGAGCAACAGCGAGGACTCGGGCAAGGCAACGGGCTCCAACATCGCGAACGCGTACTACCGGGGCGCCGACCTGGGCAGCCTGTCCGAGGACTCGGGCGGCAACGCGGTGGAGATCGCGGTGTACACCGAGGTCAACACGGAGTCCACGGAGGCCCCGGAGGAGCCGGAGGAGCCGGAGGAGCACGAGATCCCCTTCGAATCGGGCCTGACCGGCGGCGGCCCAGGCCATTTCGGCGGCGACGCCATCCTCAGGTGCTCCGTCTCGCTGGCTGAACGCTGCCCCACGTACGACGACGTCGCGGCGGAGGGTGCCGAGATCTGGTCAGCCACGCTGACGGTGGGGAAAGGGAAGCGCATGGGCAGGGATGTTTTTGGATGGGACGACAGCGGAGGTTTCACCGGCGCAAGCCTGACGGACCAGGATTTTACATTCGGCGGCGATACGTACGAGATAGACGAAATCTACGTTTTGTCGGGGAAACTAACTCTCGCATTCGACCTGGCGAACGTCGGAGACATCGCGACACAGGCAACCCGCGACAAACTCATACTTCACGTCGGCAGCGACTCGTTCAACTTGTGGCCAGGAAGACTCGCGGCCAACCAACGCACGATAACCTGGTTCAACACTGGCCTCTCCTGGGCGCAGAACGACACCGTCGAGGTAAAGCTCACCGAGGCCCCAGAGCCGAACGCTTACGGCTACAGGACCATCTGGACGGCGCTGATGACGGCGGACACAATAGGAAGCACTGCTTTTGTCGGATACAACCGTGCTACTGCGAGCCATGCCGGCGATTTAACCAACAACCTGATCGTGACCGGGCGGGATGAAACTGTAACAATCGGGACTCCAGGCCAGCCCCGGTACCCCTGGATCGGGTATGAGATTGAGCAGATCTCTGACATTACCACCCAAACGCAAATATCATTTGATCGAAATGCCTACCCCAGCGCTTACGAGGTTGCCGGATGGACGCTGACGCTTGGCGGTGGTGTGGAGCTGCCCTTCGCGGACGCGCAGCTTGCGCACGCTACTACTCCGTGGGTATGGCAATTTACCCACGCTCCCGGCTGGACCGCTGGGGACCAGGTGGTGGTCTCCATCCGCAACGACGAGGTGCAGAACCGGATAGGACGGGTGAACTTCAAATCAAGAAGAAGCACCGGAGCATTTGGTGGCAACAACATCGTCTACGGGAAGACCCACTTTAGCTACGACCACGAACCCAACGGCGGCAAGTTCGGCCCAGCAGACGGGTGGGAGCTGCGGCGTCTGAATGTAACGACCGATAAGACCGGAGACACGGACCCGGTCTGGATCACGGCCACATTCAGAACCCACGGCTCCGGGGCCGCCGGCCGGGCCTGGGAGGGCTATTGGGAAGGGCAGTTCGACGATTTCCACACGCTGTTCCTCAGGTGGATCTACAACGAGGGCGGCATAGGAAAGGGCGAAGCCACCTACACGCTCCCGCTCAGAGCGGCCAGCCGCATCGGGCTCTCCCAATCAGGCCGCGACGTCACCTTCACATGGGAGCGCACGTACAAGGAATTCCAACGAAGACACCTGGACCTGGCAAACCACTCCGACATGAGCGCGCACATGCTGGCCCCGCCACAGCCCGCCACGGCGAGGGCCGGCGGGGAAGGCGGTGACGGAGATACTCGCCAGAGGCAATACGTTCCGACCACCGTTACGTCCGTCGATTTCACCTCCAACCCGGGCACCGACCGGGTCTACAGCCTTGGCGACACCATCCAGGTGACCGTCGCCTTCAGCGACGACGTGACGGTCAGTTACAACAGTTCAAAGAAGCACGCCGCCGAGGTGGACCTGGAGATGGGCGGCCATACCAGGACGGCCCACTACGCCAGGACCGACGGCAACAAGGTCATCCTCGAATACACGGTGGTGCCGGGCGACGAAGAAACCTTCGCGCTGCTGCTTCCGCCCAGCAGCCTGAGGTTGGATGTAAAGGTCACCGAGACCCAGACCGGGACCAAGAGCTGGGTACGGGACAGCTGGATACGGGACTCCGAGGGTCGGGACGCGGTGCTGGACCACAATGGGCTTGGCAGCACCGCCCACCGGGTGGACGCGGTCAGCCCCGAGTTCGCCAGCGCCCAGGTCTCGACCGACGGCGCGCAGGTGGCGGTCACCTTCAACGAGAGCATCAAGTCCCCGGCCATCCTGAGAGCCTTCGGCGTGCAGACCAGCCTCCTCCAGAGCCTGGCGCTGGACGTCCGGGTGGACGGGGAGCTGGCCGCTCGCAGCGACGCCGCGGTGTCCGGAGACACGGTCACCTTGACGATGGCGGAGCCGGTCACCCAGGGCCAGACGGTGGCCGTGTCCTACGACAACCTCTTCGTCGAGACGGGTGAGTCCATCTTAGAGGACCTATATGGCAATAATCTGCTCACGTTCACCGGGCAGCCGGCGACCAACGGGTCCACCCTTGCCGACGTGGACCGCCCCGACGGGGGGCTGGCCCTGAGCCGGACCGACCTTAAGATCGATGAAGGCGAGAGCGGCACATACACCGTGGCGCTGGCGTCCCAGCCGGCGGACGACGTCACCGTGGCCATCGGCCAACGTCCGACGGGCCGGGCGACGGTGAGTCCCGCCAGCCTGACCTTCACCGCAGACAACTGGAACACGCCCCAGACCGTGACGATCACCAGCACGGAGGACGCCAACTACGTCGACCGCTGGGTGCTCCTCCGGCACGTCGCCACCGGCGACAGCTACGGCGCTTCCGCCGTGGCATGGCTCATCCTGCGCGACACCTACAACGTGGGGACCACCCCGGCCAACAACAGGGCCACCGGCAGTCCCGCCATCGGCGGGACGCCCCAGGTGGACCACACCCTCACGGTGGACCTATCAAACATTGCCGACGCCGACGGGTTGACCCACGCGTCCTACACATGGCTTTACCAATGGCTGCGGGGCCGCTCGGAAATCCGGGGTGCGACGGACTCCACGTACACCCTGGGTCTCGCGGACGAAGGCAAGACCATAAAGGTCAAGGTCTCCTTCACCGACGATGCGCACAACCAGGAGAGCCGCACCAGCGCGCCGACGGTGGCGGTGGCGCCACCGCCAAACAGTCTGGCAACCGGGGAGCCCACCATCGGCGGGACGCCCCAAGTGCGCCGGACGCTGACGGTGGACACCTCGGCCATCGAGGACGCCGACGGGCTGGAGAACGCCGTCTTCAGACACCAGTGGTTCGCCACGAAGTCGTCCACCACGCGGGAAATTGCGGGAGGGACGGGCTCGACCTACAAGCTTATCCCGGCGGACGAGGGCCACACCTTCCACGTGGAGGTCTCCTTCACCGACGACCGCGGGTACAGCGAGACGCTGACCAGCGCGGCCACGGAGGCGGTGGCGGCGGCCGCCCCGAATTCCGAGCCCACGGGCCTTCCCGCCGTCAACGGCACGCCCCGGGTCGGCGAGACGCTGGCGGCGGACACGTCGGCGATTGACGACCCCGACGGGCTGGACAACGTGATCTACGAATACCAATGGGTCCGCACGAGGACGGTCATCGACGACGTAACCGGAACCAGCAACATCGTCAGCATTGAAATACCGGGAGAGACGGGCCAGACCTACACGCTTATCCCAGATGACGAGGGCTTCACCTTCCAGGTCAGGGTGACCTTCACCGACGACGCCGACTACGAGCAGACATTGACCAGCGCGGCGACGGTGGCCGTGGCGCCCCCGCCGAACACTGAGCCGACGGGCCTTCCCGCCGTCACGGGGACGCCCCAGGTCGGCGAGACGCTGACGGCGGACACCTCGGCCATCGATGACGCCGACGGGCTGACCAACGCAACCTTCGAGTACCAGTGGCTCCACAACCAGTCGGTCGTCGACGCCAACACCGGAACCAGCTACTACATCAACGTCGAAATGCCGGGAGAGACGGGCTCGACCTACGAACTGGCCCCAGCCGATAAGGGCCGGACCTTCGCGGTCAGGGTCTCCTTCTCCGACGACCGCGGGCACAGCGAGTCCCTGACCAGCGGGAATACGGTGATCGTTGCGGCCAGGCCGAATTCCGAGCCGACGGGCCTGCCCGCCATCACGGGGACGCCGCAGGTGGGCCAGGTGCTGACGGCGGACACGTCGGCCATTGACGACGAGGACGGGCTGGAGAACGCCGTCTTCAGATACCAGTGGTTAGCCAGCAAGTCGGGCCTCATCCTTGTATTACTGGGAGAGACGAGCTCGACCTACACACTCGCCCCGACAGACGAGGGCCACACTTTCCAGGTGCAGGTGAGCTTCACCGACGATGCGGACAACCAGGAATCCCTGACCAGCGAGGCGACGGAGGCGGTGACCGCCACGGTGCCCACTGAGCCTCTGAGCTTGACCGTAACCGCGGGGAGCCAGGTCCAGGAGCTTGAGGCGTCCTGGCAGGCCCCATCATCCAACGGCGGTTCCGCAGTTACCGGCTACAAGGTGCAGTGGAAGGAGGAGGCGGACATCTGGGACACCGCGGCCGACGTCTCCGAGGCCACGGAAACCGGGACCACGTACACCATCACCGACCTGACCGGAGGCGTGGAGTACGCCGTGCGGGTCATAGCCACCAACGACGTGGGCGACGGCCCGGCTTCCACCGAGGCGAAGGGCACTCCCGCAGGAGGCGTCTCGGAGCAGGTCGTTGAGCCTGAGAACACTGAGAACACCGCGCCCACCGGCCTGCCCGGCATCAGCGGGACTCCCCAGGTGGACCAGACGTTGACGGCGGACACCTCGCCCATAGACGACGAGGACGGGCTGGAGAACGTTTCCTACGGCTACCAGTGGATCGCGGGGGGAACGGACATCGACGGGGCCACCGGCTCCACCTACACCCTGACCGCCAGCGAGCAGGGCAAGACCATCCAGGTGCGGGTGACCTTCACCGACGACGCCAACAATGAAGAGACCCTGACCAGCGAGGCGACTGAGGCGGTGGCGGCTCCGGCGTCGCTCACGGCCGCATTCCAGGACCTGCCCGACAGCCACGACGGCTCCACAGCCTTCACCTTCCGTGTCCTCTTCAGTGAAGATGTCGGCATCAGCTACGTGAACATGCGCGACGATGCTTTCAGCCTCTCTGAAGGCGACGTCACCGGGGCACGGAGAGTCGACGGACGCAACGACCTTTGGGAGATCACCGTCGAACCCGACGACAATAGCGACGTTGGCATCACCCTCCCCGCCAACCAGTCCTGCACCACTACAGGAGCAATCTGCACCAGGGAAGACAGCCCGCGGCAGTTGACCAACAGTCCCACTGCGACCGTAACGGGGCCCGCCGAGGCGCCGCCCACCAACACGTCAGCCGCAGGCGCGCCCACGATCAGCGGCACTCCACAGGTTGAGCAGACCCTCACCGCGGACACGTCCTCGATCACAGACGAGGACGGCCTGACCAACGTTTCCTACAGCTACCAGTGGATTGCCGGAGGGTCGGACATCGCGGGGGCCACCGGCTCGACCTACACCCTGACTGCCAGCGAGGAGGGGCAGACCGTCCAGGTGCGGGTGACCTTCACCGACGACGCCGATAACGAGGAGACCCTGACCAGCGAGGCGACTGCCGAGGTGACGGCGGCTCCGGCGCCGCTCACGGCATCACGGCCGGACAGCCGGTTCCAATCGGCTCGCCACAATGGCGCAGACGACCGGCCCCAGATGATAGTCGCCTTCAGCCTGCCGGTGGCGTCGTTCGAGAAGACGACGCCCTCGGTGTCGTTGACCGGCGCCGCGGTGAGCAGCGTGAGACGGCATCAAGAGGACGGGCTGGACAACGCCTGGATATTCTTCCTGGACCCCGACGGCGACGGCGACATCGTGCTCAGCCTGGTGACGGGCCGCCCGTGCGATTCGGGCGGAATCTGCACCGAAGACGGAGAGATGCTGTCCGAAGGGGTGCAGGTCACCCTCCCAGGGCCGGAGGAAGAGGCCGGAGACGACCAGCAGACGCCCCAAAGCCCTCCGGCCAAGCCCACCAACCTGACGGCGACGGTCAACGCGGACGGGCACATCGTGCTGAGCTGGACGGCCCCCAATGACGACTCGATCACGGGCTACCAGATCCTGCGGCGTCGCCCCAGCGAGGGCGAGAGCGCCCTGCTGGTGTACGTGGCGGACACCGAGAGCACGGCGACGACCTTCACCGACACCGGCGTCACCGCGGGGGTCACGCACGTGTACAGGGTGAAGGCCATCAACGCGGCTGGCCTGAGCGGCTGGTCCAACTACGTCAACCCAACGCCTTAGGGCCGGGGCAGCGACGGCTCCGTGCAACGCAACCCTGCCACAGATGGAAGTACGGGCGGGCAGCGTTCCGCCCGTAGCGGATTGTCCCAGGTGTGGGGGAGCAGGACAGGCGGCAGCGGAAGCGTGCGCTTCGGCTGCCGCCCTGCGAACCGGATACCGGGCGGCCTGGACGCTCCCGCCGGAGAGGGTCCATGTGAGCTCCTGCGGAAGGACCGGCGTCCATGCCGAGACAGCGCACACACCACAGCAGAAGAACCTACGTCTTCCCCGACGATTTCCCGCAGCGCCTGGTGCGCTTCAAGGAGGAATCGGACCTGCCGTGGGCGGAGATCGCCCGCCGCCTGGGGACCTATCCCCACACCGTGAAGCGGTGGTGGAAGGAAGGGGTGCGGCCCCATTTCCGGCACCTGATGGCGCTGCTGGACCTAGCCGACGACCTGGGCCTGGGCCATCTGTTCACCGACTGGAGCATCCGGCGCGAAACGGGGAATGGGACGCCCGGCTCCGCCGGGGGCGAGCGCAGCTCCGCGAGGATCCTCAAACCGGCGGCGCCGCCGCGATGCAAGAGCCCAAAGCGAAAGGCGGGGCATCGGCGGGGCGGCCGCGACCGCAGGGGTTGAAACGCAAAAAAGGCGGCATACATTGGCGTGCCGGGGGAAGGACACCGAATCGCGGTGTCCTTCCCCCGTGTCTCTAGGCGGCGGCCATCTCCGGCTGCTTGAGCATGGCGGAGTAGCCGGGCATCAGGACAGGCGTCATCGACAACCGGCCCGCGCCGTCGTACCCGGCGCGGTAGGCGTACTCCGCCTTCGCGCCCCAGGGCACCTGGCCGCCGACCCGGACGGCGGGGCCTCCGGACCTGCCCCGGCGCCCCGGCCCACCCGCGCCGTGCACCACCATCCCGCTCCGCTCGCCCTTCCGCCAGCCCAGCACCTTCACCTCGGCGGGCATGACACGCTCCTCCGACTTCGCGCGCCGGAACAGCACGGCGTGCAGCCTCTTCAGCACGACCGGCGACGGGTTGTTCCTGCCGTTCATGATCTGGGAGAGATTGGAGGAGCTGATGCCGGCGCGCCGGGCGACCTCGTTCTGGCTGAAGCCCTGGGCGTTCATCCGGTCCCACACGGCCTCCCGGTCGATGCAAGCTGGCTGCGCGGGAGCGACCTTCGCCGGGGCCTCCAGCGCCGACGCGACCCGCGCCTGGACCTTCACGCCCATGTTGCTGTGGCCCCGCGCCACCATCGACATGTAGCTGTGGGACACCCCGACCCGCTCGGCCAGCTCCCGCAGGGTCATGCCCAGCTCCCTAGTATTACAACGACGGTTGGCATGATAGGATGATGGCCTGGTTAGACAACGCTTGGGCAGGTGAGGCAGGGAAGTGGATACGTCAGCTTTCGAGCAGGTGTACGGGGCCTTTGGGGATTTTCACGCTTACTTCGGTCCGCTGTTTGGCCGGAGGGAGGCGCGGGACCACAGCCGTCATTATCTCCAGGCTCTGCTGGTACAGTCCGTGGAGCGGCGCAACGCCGAGAATCTGTCGGAGACGGTTCCGGCGTCAGCCAGGGTGATGCATCGGTATCTCGCCGAATCGCCTTGGGATGATGACGCGGTGATTGGCCGGTTGCAGGAGTACTTATCGCCCAGGTTGGGACACCCGGAGGCGGTGTGGGTGCTGGACGGCAGCGACTTCCCCAAGCAGGGCAGGAAGTCGGCGGGAGTGGCCCGGCAGTACTGCGGGAGATTGGGCAAGGTGGCCAACTGCCAGGCCGGGATGTTCCTGGCTTACGTCAGCCCGCTGGGGCGGGCCCTGGTGGACAAACGGCTGTATCTGCCGGAGAACTGGACCTCGGACAAAGGCCGGTGCGCAGCGGCGGGGGTGCCGGAGGAGAGACGGAGCTACCGGTCTTAGACCGGGTTGGCCTTGGAGATGCTGGAGCGGGCCTTGGAGCGCGGCCACCTCAGGGCCAAGTGGGTTGCTGGGGACGACGCCTTCGGGATGTCGCCGTCCTTCCGGGACGGGTTGGCGGCGCTGGGGATGCACTACGTGCTGGACGTCCCCGGCGGCACCACGGTGTGGCCGCTGGAGCCGGCTTGGACCAGTGCGGAGTATCAGGGATTCGGGCGTCCCCGCAAACCCAGGTTGCGAGACGGTCAGCGCCGGACCATGGAGCAGCGCAGCGATGAATTGCCGGGGGATGCCTGGCGGGAGATAACGGTGGCAGAGGGAAGCCAGGGTCCCCGCAGCTACCGGTTCAGCGCCCAGCGGGTGCGGCCAACCAGCAAGCGGAAGCCCGGCGAAATCCACTGGGCCATCTACCGCCGGAACCTGGACGGCAGCGAGCCCCGCTACTATCTGTCCAACGCTCCCGAGGACACTCCCCTGGAGACGCTGGCCTACGTGGGCGGTTCCAGGTGGCGCATTGAAACGGAGTTCGAGACGGAGAAGAGCGACGTGGGACTGGACGAGTACGAGACCCGCACCTGGGCTGGGTGGCACCACCATGTGGCCCTGTGCCTGCTGGCTGGAGCCTTTCTCCTGAGTCTGCAGCAGGATTGGGGGGGGAAAGATGCCCCGGATCACCCGGCCCCAAGTCTACCGGGTGGTGCGGGAAATGCTGCCCCGGGAACGGTTCGGGCCGAATGAGCTGCTGCGGTGGCTGGAGGAGACGCAAGAATGCAACGAACGGGCCAGACGCTCCCATGCCAAGCGCCGAGCCGCCCTTCCTACATCCCCGGACATTCCTCCTTGAACCGTCGTTGTAATACTAGGGCGTGTTTGCAAACTATAACCAGAGTAGAATTGACCCGATTTGTAGCATCGCCAGCTAGTCCTGAGCCTTATTCTCGTACTTGGTGGCCATACGAAGGCGTTGCCTTAAGCGGCTGATTGACTGCGCTTCTGGGGTTTGCAAACACGCCTAAGACTGCCATCATCGACAGGGCATTTCTTGACAACGGCAACCTAAGTCGTCCATGATTGGGGGTATGACCCATTATGACCATCATGCAGGACATTATGCCCAGAAACAGAAAGGCCATCACCTTCTTGCTGCCCCCTGAGATGGACGAGCAGGTCAGGCAGTTCATACAAGAGGAAGACCGTACCATGAGCGAGTTCCTGCGTGAGGCAATCCGCTTCTACATAGATGAACAGGAGTGGCTGCGGCGGGAACGCCGGCAACGGGCCGAGGCCCGCCGGAACGACCAGGAATGAGCAAGGAGGACGCACCTATGGACCAGAACACCGACTACACGCCCGTGGCCCTCTACGCCAGAGTCTCCAGTGACCGCCAGACGTGGACCTGTCCATCGCCGCCCAGCTGCGGGCGCTCAGGGACTACGCACAGAAGAACGGCTACATCGTCTTCCGCGAGTACGTGGATGAGGCCGAGAGCGGGCGCATCGCCGACCGCCCGGAGTTCCTGATCGACGCAGCCGCCAAGGCCAACGCACCGTTCCAGGAGATTCTCATCCGGCAGACACAATAGCAACGGAAAACTCAGGTACTCGTGGCAGTCGAACTGGGCCCAATCAAACCAGGCCGCATTGCTACAGGCTAGCTTACCCTTAAACAGCCTGCCGGAGATGGTGGGGCCACCGGGAACGGGGGTGGCGCTCGACCAAGAGAGCACATGGAGGCCGGCTAGGCTTTACGGAGCTCAAACTAGCAACCGGGATGGACGGCTCGGCTCCCCCTGACTGGTTAGATCCCTGTCAACTGGGCCGACGTGGATGGTAGGCGGAAGGGTCTTAGAGATGTGGCTGAGCAGCCCGTGAAACTACCGAGTCCCTCGGCTTCCAATGGCCGCCAGTCAGGCTCTGCCCGTTCCCGACCTTCGTATCATTCCAACTTTTCCCGCTCTCGGGGTTCGATGTCAGCACGGATTCCCTCACTGATGCGGTCTGTCTCAGCCTGGAGGTCCTCAATACCCAGAAGCGCGTCCGCCTTCGGCAACTCCAGCACCCCCTCCAGCCGCTCACAGAGCGTGTCAAACCGCTGCCACTCCGCCGCCTCGAAGCCCTCCGGAGCAAGCTCCCCGCGCGACATGACCCACGAGCACATGCCGAAGACGCCTCTTTCCGTATCAAGCGCCTCTTCGCAGTTGTCTTCGTCGACGCACTCCTTCAGGTCGCCCAGCCGCGCATCGAAGCGCCGTGCGAGCTTCTCCGAGTCGGCAATCCAGTCCTCGACGTCGGGAAACAGACGCTCGCACCCGGTCAGGACCAGCGCGGCGAGAGCCACGACCGCAATGAGCAGGACGGTCCGAATCAACGCATCACCCCCTGGATCGTCTCGCCGGTCTGGCCCATCATCACGATTGCGTTCGTGTCATCGTCATCGTCGTCCAGGCCGCGCTGGAGGATGATGACGACCGTGATCAGGACCATGTCCGTGGCGCTCGAGAGGAGCAGCCAGCGCCATGAAACCGGCCTGTTCGTCAGGAGCCGGTAGTGGACCAGGCCATTGAGCGCCGGCCACGGCACAAGCAGGAAGATGTATTCGGGGCGCCCCTCGTGATACCAGAAGCCCGGCCTGTAGACGAACTGGGCCACTGTGACGAGCCAGATGAACCAGCGACCCCAGACCGACTCCCGCGGCGTACCGAACCACGTCCGGGTCGAGGCGGATGAGCGTCGAGCCGCTCATCCGGAAGACGCTGGCGGCTGCCCTGGTTGGACGAAGGCCCCGGCTTCGGCGAGGCGCCTGAGACATCTCCTCTCCGGTATGCGCGTGCGAACATCGAGTGTGACGGCGGTGTGGTTATGACCACCAATCTAGCCACTTTCGTTTGTGTCGGCAAGAGTGAAAAATCGCAAAAACACCCTCCCTAAAAGCTAACAAAATTGCTGCCGAGAAAGTGTCATTAGGCACTTACCAAACCGATAAAGAGCCTCTAGTGTTTTCATGGGCAAGTACGTAAGAAGAACCACACGCTAGGCGGAATCACAGGCTGCCACTCTACGTGGAGACAGCGCAGGAGGCCGTAGGTTCCGCTCATCCTGAACGTGCGAGAGGAGGCACGCACATGTCGCTGGACAGACCGGTCCATGCAGCTGAGGCGGCGGACGGAACGACGCCTCGGTCATCTGTTCACCGACTGAGGCGGGCCTGCAACGCAAAGGAGTTGAATTGATGGACACGCGGCACGGGCTGAGAGAGGCAATCGATCGCTGAAAATCCAAGGCAGGAGGACACTCCGTCATGAGCAAGTCCGGAATACACAGTCTCTTAACCCTGGTGGCGCTATCGGTTTTCCTGATGGCCTTGGTGGCCTGTGGGGATAGCTCGACGCCCTCGGAGGTTGGGACGACCGAGGATACGTCCTCAGAGAGTACCCCAACGTCGACTCCGGCTAACCGGGTGCAAGACACTTCCCCAACGTCTCTCGACGACTACCTGGCGACCTGTGTTGGAGCTACGTCCGGGCCAACCGAAGCCGACTTCACCCTGGAGGAGTTCTCGGCAGTTCTGGAAGAGTTCACGGAGCAACTGGAAGCAGTGAATCCGCCGGAAGAAGTCGCCGACTGGCACGCCGCTGCGCTGGTTTACCAGAGAGCCGTCAAGGAGGCGTTGGACGATGCTCCTGGACCCGGAGAGGGCGAGTCTCAGGATGAGTACATCATCAGCGTAGTATTTCCTGTAGCTCTTGAGCACCAGCCGGGCATCGCCGAAGCCATCAAAGGCATGGACCCGGACCTTATCGCTCGTATGCTCGAGGCCGGCTGCATTGATGAGGATACGCTCAGTTTGAACTTGACGCCAGAGGAAATGAAGGCGCTGGGGGTATCACCCGGTAGCACGGCCGGCGGAAAGGTGATAACAGAATTCGCGTCCATCAGCGCAGGGGATAATCACACCTGCGGTGTGGGGACCGACGGCGCCGTCGGCTGCTGGGGTAATAACTTCTTCGACAAGGCCACGCCGCCTGACGGCGTGTTCGTCTCCGTCGACACCGGACGGCTACATACCTGCGGAGTGGGCACAGATGGCGCCGTCGTGTGTTGGGGAGGCGATGATGATGACCCGGAGCCCCCCGATGGCGAGTTCACCTCCGTCAGCGCTGGGCATGGTCACACTTGCGCTGTGAGGGTCGACAGCACGGTCGCCTGCTGGGGCGATGACGACGATGGACAATCCACGCCGACCGACGGGGAGTTCGTTTCCGTTAGCGCGGGGACAAGACATACCTGCGGCGTGACAACCGGTGGGACCGTGGCCTGCTGGGGAAGCGCCGCTTTCGGCGAACTGCCCACACCCCCCGAGGGCCCATTCACCTCCGTTAGCGTATGGAGGGGGCTCAGCTGCGGAGTGAGGACCGACGGAACCGTCGCCTGTTGGGGAGGCACCATAAGTGAATCGGAGCCCCCTGATGGTGAGTTCACCTACGTCAGCGTTGGTGGAGGCCACACATGCGGTGTGAAGGTTGACAGTTCGGTCGCATGCTGGGGCAGCGATCACTTGGGACAATCGACGCCGCCCGACGACAAATTCGTCGCCGTTAGCGCTGGGCAGTACCACACCTGCGGAGTGAGGACCGATGGCTCCGCCGTTTGCTGGGGATCTGACTTAAAGGGCCAAGCCTCGCCGCCCGGCGCACCGTGACCTCAGCGGAGACGGTGTAACGGCCGAGAAGTGGCAGTGGGCTTCACTTCCCGGAAAGGGACGAGATCACGCTGACAGTGAAGAGAAACCTGGAGGCCAACACGCTTAGACTCAAACTGGAAAGGCGGAAGCGCCAAGGGGCGCAATGGGTCTGATGGGCCCATGGGCAATCACCAAGTCCATGATGAAGCTACGCTTGCACAGTCCGTTTGGAGCCCGTCTGGCACACTTACTCGCGAGTTCGCCTCTTGGAGGGGTGAAGCGGCCAGGTTCCCTCAGTGTCCTCGCGGGGGCACTGCTCGTTGCCGTCGTTGCCATGACCTCTTGCACCGGCAGTACGGTGCGCACAGGGGAGGATTCGCCCGGGCAAACTCCGGGACCCGACGCCACACTAACGGACACGCCTGTCCTCCACGTCCCTTGGACCAGATCGGATTTAACGGTTGAGACCGGCGGTTACCACCGAATAGACATCAGCGTGGACAAGGAAGAGACCCTTGAGTATCAATTCGAGGTCACCAATTCCGGTTTTGAGAATCCTCTAAACCCTTCGAGTACTCTGGACATTGGTTTTCTTGTCACCGGTCCGTCGGGGGATGTGGTGAGGTCAATTAGGGCGCACACATCCGGTGACTCTATCACAGCCGGGTCTTCCGGCAATTACGCTCTGGTATTCGATAATACCTACGCTCAATACTTCCACAAGTCCATTTACTTTGACTATAGGGTACTCCCCAAGGGAATAAAGTCTGCTACCCCGCATACACCGCCACCATCTGTACTGCCTCTATCTCCTGACGGCGTCGAGTCCCACCGCGACGGGACCGGCATAGTCGTCAGTTGGAACGCGGCGCCCGGCGCGGACTATTACCGCATCTACTACAGTGATTACCGTAGTCCCTCATGCGAGTTGCATGTCAGCAGAGTGTTTGACTGCGAAAGGCTGGCCAGCAAAGTTCTAGAGACTACTTACACCCACACTGGCCCTGATGAGTACGACAACAACTATTGGGTCTTGGCCTGCAGCAGAATCGGATGCTCGGACATTGACAGCAAAAACCCCGTCGCGCCTGCCTACGCCGGGCCCTCAGCATTGCCCGACAATGTCGAGTACCGCCGCGACGGGTCCGCCATAGTCGTCAGTTGGAACGCAGTACCGGACGCGGACTACTATAAGGTTTACCACGATGATCGCTCTTCATGCGGTCTCCCCTCGAGCACCTTGGACGCCTTGGGCAACTTCAGCGACTTCAGCGCCATGAGCGTCTTGAGCAACCGCCCTTCCTGCGAGGAGCTAGCCACCGACCTCATAGAGACTACCTACACCCACGCCAGTCCTGATGACTATGACAACACCTACTGGGTCGAAGCCTGTAACAGTGGCGGATGCACGAACATCGACAGCGACAACCCTGCCACGTTTGTCGACACCAGGCCGTCAGCTCCTAACAATGTCGAGTACCGCCGCGACGGGACCGCCGTAGTAGTCAGTTGGGACGCGGCGCCCGGCGCGGACTACTACAACATCTTTTACGATGATACCTTTGGCACCTCTTGCCGTCTCCACCGCGGCATACCGGTTGGCTGTGATGAGCTGGCCACGAACGTTGTAGACGCTACCTACACCCACACCAGCCCTGTTGATGGCGACAACTACTACTGGGTCGCAGCCTGCAACAGTA
The DNA here is from genome assembly GCA_965219825.1 of Dehalococcoidia bacterium. Taxonomy (GTDB): domain Bacteria; phylum Chloroflexota; class Dehalococcoidia; order Lucifugimonadales; family JAGWBF01; genus JAGWBG01. The sequence continues at coordinate 2,177,102 of OZ244792.1, forward strand.
ACGGATGCACGGACACTGAAGGTGAAGACCTCGCCACGTTTGTCGACACCAGCCCGTCAGCGCCGCCCGCCAATGTCAAGTACCGCCGCGACGGGACAACCATAGTCGTCAGTTGGAGCGGGGCGCCCGATGCTGATTACTACAAGATCTACTACACCAAATTCATTGGCCCCATTTGCAAGTCCATTAGAGGCAACCTGTTTGGCTGTGAGGAGCTAGCCACCGACGTCGTAGGGACCACCTACACCCACACTAGCCCTAACGATTACTACAACCACTACTGGGTCGTAGCCTGCAACAGAAACGGATGCACGGACATTGACAGCGAAAATCCCGCCACGTTTGTAGACACTAGGCCGTCAGCGACACGCCAATTGAACGCTAGAGGGGGTAGCAAAACCTGAGAGATGCACAAACACACCTTAGCCGGTTCCACCTCCGGCAAGCCCGACACGAAACAGGGGTAAACAACCGAAATGAGCGGATACGAAGATAGGATACGCTGGCTCGCAGTTCTGACAGTTCTGACCGTCTCGGTCGTCCTGAGCGCCTGTAGTGACAGTCCCGCTCCCACGCCGGAACTACCGGTTGCTCTGGCTGCCACTCAAACGCCGGGGCCCACGCCCGTGCCGACGCCAGAACCAACGCTGACGCCCACTGCTACGGCGACTGCCACTCCAACGCCCGTGCCCACGGCTACGCCCACGCCCGTATCGACGCCAGAACCAACGCTGACGTCCACTGCTACGGCGACTGCCACTCCAACGCCCGTGCCCACGGCTACGCCGACGCCCGTTCCGAGGCCTGAACCGACGCTGACGCCCACTGCTACGGCGACCGCCACTCCCACGCCGACTGCCACGGCGACACCGGAGCCAACTCCCACGCCCGTCTCTGACTTTACGAAGCCACAGATATACAACGATAACGTGTTTGTCCTACCCGTTGCAGAAAACCTCGCTAATGCTTGGTATAATGCGCCGTTGACAGAATACACAGCACGCTTCTATGAATACTTCAACGATGAGTTCGATTTCCTAGTATTTGTGGCCAACTTGACCTATGACGGGCTTGAGCAGGGTACTCCTCACGGCGCCTACTACGCTGGGGTAAAGAATGATGTAAAGGGAGTTGGGCAGCCGATTTCCACCGACGGCCAGAGTTGGGGGTCAGCGGAACAGCTTCAGGGCGTGATTTACATTAATACTTACGACTACAGCTGGGGGGGAGACATTGTTAATGGTACGCTTCTCCACGAGTTGATGCATCGGTGGGCGAACTTTATCGTGCCACCTTATCCACATTGGGGATTCATCAGCGAAGACTGTATTCTGGACGGGTATGACATTTCCGCGATGATAGATCTCGGTGACGGGAGGTATTCACACGAATTCAGCACAAGTTTCGTGTACTGCCCCATAGAGTTGTACCTGGCGGGCCTCATACCTCCAGAGGACGTCCCGGATTTCCGGATTGCGGTGGACGGCGAGTGGCTGCGGGACGAGGAAGGCAATATCATTATTGAGGATGACAATGGGTATCGTGTGTTCACCGCGAGTGGGTTCGAGACGTATACGGTTGATGACATCATCGCTGAGCATGGACCACGAGTTCCCGACACTTCCAAGGCTCAGAAGGACTTTCGCGCTGCAGTAGTTTTGTTGGTCGGTACGGACTATCCGGCGACCCCCGCGATACTGGATCGCTTGAGCTACGACGTATCCTGGCTAAGCCACCCAGGTGATCGTGACCACATGTTGCCCCAGAGAGCCGGCAATTTCTATCATGCAACTGGGGGCCGGGCCAGGATCACTATGGACGGCCTCTCAGACTTCCTGAAGGATAGGAAATAGCGGATAGCTCTCAAGACATTGCGCACCGGGGCATGCCAACGGTCTGTCGTAGAGTAGGGTTTCTCAGGTCACCGCAGTGGACTGGATGGGCATTCAGTGTGACGAGAGGTTCAGCGGGAAGGACTACTCGCAGATCCAGATGCACACATGCATTTGGGTTTGTGTGCTCTGTCCAGTTTGGTGGACCGCTTGCCGAGACATCTTAGCAAAGTAGGTCCGGTCGGGCCTAAAGCCCGGACCCGCAGTTGACGCTATCCTCTTGGGCTGACTTCTTTCCCGATGAGCCGGTCGGGTTAGTACACTAGATCGCAGTGGTGGGCCTTGCGTAGCCGGAGGCATGGATCAGTATGTGACAGCTTCAGTTCGGACTGCAAGGTCTTGGCGCTAGCGAAATAGACTGGCCAAGACTTCCGCCAAGCACCTGTCCCTCATGCTGCTCAAGTCCACCAGATTTGATGAAATCAAGAACCTTTGACTTGAAGCTCAGGCTCTCGGTGTAGAAGTAAGTGAGGACTGCCTCACAAGACGTCACCTGTGCTAGCCGAGGTAGAGAGAACCTCTAGGGTGGGCTGGTGGGGGCCACAGTGATGATAAAGAGCTCTTTCTGGGCTACGCTAACAGGCTTATTCACCGCCATAGTCATGGTCCTGGCGGCATGCAGTGGTGAACCGCCTACGCTGATTGGGTCCGGATCCCCAGTGCCGACGGCGACCCCCACTCCCACTATGACACCCACTCAGACTCCAGTGCCCACTGCCACGCCCTCACCTGTTCCTACAGCGACACCCACTCAGACTCCGACGCCTATCGCCACGCCGACGCCGACCCAAACGGCAACTCCCACGCCCTCACCCGTTCCTTCAGCGACACCTGCTCAGACTCCGACGCCTACCGCCACGCCGACACCCACACCCGTCTCGGACTTTACGAAGCCACAAATATACAACGATAACTTGTACGTCATGCCGGTTACGGAGAATCTCGCAGGTGGCGGCCGCGAGCTACCGCTAAAGGACTATGCAGTGCACTTCTACGAGCGCTTTGACGATGAGTTCGACTTCCTTGTGTTCGTTTCGAATGTGGGCCAGGATCAGCATGAACCCGGCGCTTACGTGGGAGCGTTCCACGTCGGTGTGCAGAACGATGTGAAAGGCATAGGCATGGAGACTCTTGCCAACAACGAAGACTGGGGATCGGCAGGTAGACTCCAGGGAGCAATTTTCTTTGGGAGCTATTCGATCTATCACGACCACGATCTGAGCATCTTTGCCGAAGGGCCGACCTTACACGAGCTTATGCATCAATGGGCAAACTTTGTCGTTCCGTCAGCCTGGGGTAGCCATTGGGGCTTCAGTAGCGCCGACGGCAACCTAGGAGGGTTTGACATTGCCGACCTCGTGAACCATGGTGGCGGCCGGTACTCCGCTGGGGGGTTCACGGTGGCAGGCGCAGCTGACAACATCGTTCCCTACAGTCCTATCGAGCTTTACTTGGCGGGTTTCGTACCTCCGGACCAAGTCCCCGACCTTTGGGTTGCCGAAGATGGAGAGTGGCTGCTCGATGAGGAAGGCGAGCACGTCAGCGCCCCTGATGGTTCTTGGATGTTCACCGCAAGTCAAATCAGAACCTACACCATTGAGGAGATCATCGCCGAGCATGGAGCGCGCGTTCCCGACGTTTCGCAATCACAGAAGGAGTTTCGTGGGGCCGTCATACTCTTGGTTGATGAGAACCACCCCGCGACCCAAGAAGCCCTACGAACGCTGAGTGAAGACGTTTCTTGGTTCAGCCACCCGGATGAGGACGAGTCCCATCGGTACAACTTCTACGAGGCAACCGGTGGTCGGGGTACGATCATCATGGACAGCCTGTCGGAGTTCCTGAAAGATAGTGAATAGCAGGTGCAGTAGGCCGGGAGGTCGTATTGATCGACACCCGCTAGCGGGTACGCTCGCTATGTGTCCAGGGGTGACGAATCGCGAACTGGTTGTCGTGGAGCCACAGCAACGTCAGATTGGAAATGTGGCCCCGCTCCGGCGGTATCTCCCCGCTCAACTCGTTGGCGCTGAGGAGCAGCCATTTAAGGTTGGAGAGGCTGCCCAGCTCTGGCGGAATCTCGCCCGTTTACTGTTTGGAGACGAGATCCAGACGAATAACTCAGCCGTTGCTATCCGTGGTGACGCCGTGCCACTCGCCAATGGGCCTGTCGCTCAGCCGTCCGCCCGTCAGTCATCCAGCAGCCCGTTCTGTGCGGCCCACACCACGATCTCCTGCTTCGAGGAAACGCCCAGCTTGACCTGGATGGTGTAGATGGCGTTTCGGACCGTGACCACCTTGACTTCCCTTGCCTCCGCAATCGCAACGTATGACATGCCCCGGCAGAACGACACGAGTATCTCCTTCTCCCTCTGGGTCAGGTTGACGTCCTTCGACTTCGCCTCGCTCCGCATCCTGTGGAAGACCCGCCTCACCACCTCGGTCGGCAGACGCCCCTCGCCCGCTGCCGCGCTCTTCATCATGCCCAGGACCTGGTCCATCCCTGCCACCTTCTGAAGGTAGCCGGCAGCACCGGCGGCCACCGCCTCTATCACGGCGTTCGCCTCCGTGGAGGCGGTCAGCATGAGCACCCGTGTCTCGGGCAGAGACTCCATGATCTCCCGGCACGCCTCCACGCCGTCCTTCTTGGGCATCATGACATCCATGACGATCAGGTCGGGCGACAGCTCGGAGGCCGCCTTCACCGCCTCCACTCCGTCCCTGGCCTGGCCCACCACCTCGAACTCCTCAGACCGCTCCAGAATCGACTGAAGACCTTCCCGCGTGACCGCATGGTCGTCGGCGAGCAGCACCCTTATGCGACGAGACTCCGTTGACATCCTAGTCCTCCTTCCCGCCACGAGTCAGTGGCATCACGCAGGTCACGCTCGCGCCCCCGGCCGATCCAGTGGGCTCGACGATAAGGCGTCCGCCCAGACGCCCGGCGTGCGCCCGCATGTTTCCGAAGCCGTGGCCCCGCTCCTCGTAGTCGTCGGGAAGCCCCACCCCGTCGTCCGACACCGACAGCCTGAGCTCGTCCCGTCCGAAGTCGAGGTCGACCAGCACCCGGCTCGCCCCGGCATGGCGGAAGGCGTTGGTGAGGGCGTTATGCGCTATGGTGAACAAGAGACTCCTGGCCTCTACTGTAAGTGGCGGCTCCACCCCGTTCTGGGTCAGCTCCGCCGACACCGACGTTATGGTGCTGAACGTCGCAACGTGCGAGTCCAGGGTCCAGCCCAACTCATTGCCTTCGAATATGCGGCCCATGTCTATCGGGTGTCTCAGCTGCCAGACGGCGGTCTTGGATAGCCGTGAGGTCGCATCGAGCCTGGCGGTGAGTTCCTCGTTGGAGTCTCCGGCAACCTGTTTGGCCGCGTCTATCCCCAGGCCGATCATGAAGGCGGTCTGCGCCGTCGTATCGTGAATCGCCTGGGAGAGCTCGATCCGCTCCCGTTGCAGCGCCCGCTCCCGCTCCACTGCGGCTCTCCACCTGCTCCGCTCGAAGTTGGAGATCAGGTTGACCGTTGCGGCCACCGCATACATGACGAAGATTCTGGCGAGCAGGGGCTTCTCTTCCCTTGCCCCCATGTCGATTCCTTCCCCCACTGTGAGGCTTATCGCCAGATAGAGGACGGACACCACGGTCACACAGACCATGGTCAGCCTGAAAGACGTGAAAACCAACGCGTACCCGGCCAGCGGGGGGTAGTACAGCAGGTGCAAGAAGTAGTGGCTGAAACCTCCCCCCATCACCGTGGCAGCCGAGACCATGGTCAGATCCATAGCCGCCAGCCCGAGAATCCAGCGCCAGGTTATGGCTCTGTTCGTCCTCAGCCGGTAGTGCGTGTACCCATTGAACGCTACCAGCAGCAGGAGTAGCGGCGCATACACAACATAGCGCTCCGGCCAACCCGCAGGCCGGTACGCCAGCTGCGCAAAACTGAAGGCGACCACGAACCAGTGTGCCCAGACCAGTATGGTCGCGACGAATCTCAGCCCGTCCGGGTCGAGGCGCATGAGCGTCGAGCCGCTCATGCCAAAGACGCTGGCGGCTTTCCTGATTGGATCAAGGCCCCGGCTCTGGCGAGGCACCTGAGACATCTCCTCTCCGGTATGCGCGTGAGCACGCAGAGCCTGCGGCGGTCACGGCGGTGTGATTATGACTACCAATCTAGCCACTTTCGTTTGTGCCAGCAAGAGTGAAAAGTCGCAGAAACACACTCTCTAAAAGCTAACAAAATTGCTGCCGAGAAAGTGTGATTAGGCACTTACCAAACCGATGGAGAGGCTCTAGTGTTTTCATGGGTAAGTACGTGAGAAGAACCACAGGATAGGCGGAATCACAGGCTGCAACTCCACCTGCGGACAGCGGATGAGGCCAAAAGGTTTCGCTCACCCTGAACGTGCGAGAGGAGGCAAGCACATGCCGCTGCACCGACCGGTCCATGCACCTGAGACGGCGGACGGCACGACGGCTCCCGCGGTACTACAGCATCGGTGGAGGGTCAATATTAACTCGCGCTGGGCCAGCCTACTGCTAGGGCTCCTGCTTCTTGCCTCTCTGACTGCCTGCCGCGACGAGGACAGAGCGTGGGACGAATACATATCGTCGTGTTCCCAGGCGTCCCTAGAAGAACTTCCGGGCGACGAAGAAACCTACGGCGAAGCCTCGACGTCCCTTGCCGGAGTGATCGAGAGCGCGAAATCGGCTTCCCCCCCTGCTGAAATCGCTGATTTTCATAACAAAACCGTGGACGTATTTGAAGCCATGTACGCGCTGATCAGTGCCAAACCCCAGGACGAAATCTTCGACCCTATTGAAATCTTCTTCGACAGCGAGGTTGTGTCCCTATTCGAGGAAGTTGAGCAGGCATTGAATGACATGCCTGAAGACGCCCGCGAGCGGCTAGCTGCGGCCGGCTGCCTGGGCGACGATGCTTCCGAGCCGACCGGCGAAGGATTGTCCGCCACGCCTCAGCCCGATTCTACTGCGCCAACCGATTCCGGGCGGACTTCGACGGATTCAGCATCCATGCCTGAGTGCGAACCCCCAAACCTCAGCCCGATTTTACGAAGCACCTATGAGCCTGTGCTGGTCGAGTTCTACAAGGCCACTGACGGTCCGAACTGGAAGGACAATACGAACTGGCTGACCGACGCTCCACTCGGCGATTGGGCCGGGGTCGGCGCAAGTTGGCATACTATAAACGGACGCATAGTCGAAGGGTGCCTTACTCAGTTGGACCTCTCTGATAACCAGCTGAGCGGCGAGATACCGGCTGAACTGGGCCGTCTTCCCCACCTGCGATGGCTGGACCTCTCTGATAACCAGCTGAGCGGCGAGATACCGGCTGAACTGGGCCGTCTTCCCCACCTGCGATGGCTGGACCTCTCTGATAACCGGCTGAGTGGCGAGATACCGGCTGAACTGGGCGGTCTTCCCAGCCTGGAACGGCTGTACCTCGCCAATAACCGGCTGAGTGGCGAGATACCGGCTGAACTGGGCGGTCTTCCCAGCCTGGAACGGCTGGACCTCCCTGATAACCAGCTGAGCGGCGAGATACCGGCTGAACTCGGCAATATACCCACCCTCGTCCTTGATGGTAATCGGCTAACCGGGAGGGTACTCCGGCCAGGCGGGGCAAATCCCCAGTATGCCTGGGAGGGTTCGACTATACGCGTCAGTTGGGACGCAGTGGACGGGGCGGACTATTACAAGGTCTACTACGACGCTGATTTCGACTCTTCCTGTAATTTGGATAGTGACGGACGCCTGAGCTTCTGCGAAGAGCTGGCTACGGACGTCACCGCGACAACATTCGTTCACACCAACCCGATACTATCCAACAACTATTACTGGGTAGTTGGCTGCAACAGCGGGGGATGCTCGGAGATCGACTCCCGGATCCCGGCCGCGCCCGTTGAGGCCATTCCCACCACACCGGCCAACGCACGGTATTCCGTGGAAGGTTCAATGATACGCGTCAGTTGGGACGCGGTGGATGGGGCGGACTATTACAAGGTCTACTACGACGCTTATTCCGACTCTAGGTGTGTGTTGGATAGTAAAGGACAAGCGATCTTCTGCGAAGAGCTGGCTACGGACGTCACTGGGACGACATACGTTCACACCAACCCGGGCCTATTCATGGACTATTACTGGGTAGTTGGCTGCAACAGCGGGGGATGCTCGGAGATCGACGAAGAGTATCCGGCCCAGCTAATCGGCCCGGCTCCCTCGGGCACTGAGCCGAGTACTCAGTCTTGGCCTGTCTACTCTACGCCTACACCAAGGGCCACCCGTACGCCGACTCAGACTCCGGTGCCTACACTCACTCAGACTCCGGCGCCATCTGACACTCCTACTCCGTTGCCTACACCCACTCAGGCACGGCCGGCGGACACACCCACTCAGACCCCAGAGCCGTCGACCACGCCCACACCGGGACCTACACCGACCTATACGCCCACACCATCGACTCCACCCGCCGGGACCATTCCCTCCGCCCCTGCCAACGTTCGCTTCGCCCTTGAGGACTCAACGATACACGTCACATGGGACCCCGTAGCCGGCGCTGACCACTACAACATCTACCACGACGACTACCTCGGCTCCAGGTGCAGATTGAATACGGACGGCAGTACGGGTTTCTGCGAGGAGCTCGCCAGGAACGTAGTTGGGACTATCTACGTCCACACCGCCCAGAACAGCCGCGACAACTACTACTGGGTTGTGGCCTGCAACAGCGAGGGATGCTCGGAAATAGACTCGAAGAACCCGGCAGCGCCCGTTGAGGCCATCCCCACCGCAGCGGCAAACGCGCGGTATGTCGTGGAAGGTTCAACGATACGCGTCAGTTGGGACCCTGTGGCCGGCGCTGACCACTACAACATCTACCACGACGACTTCTTCGACTCCAGGTGCAGGTTATACAGCGACGGCAGCGCCGGTTTCTGCGAGGAGTTGGCCAGGAACGTAGTTGGGAGTACCTACGTCCATACCGACCCCAGCAGCGGCAACAACTACTACTGGGTTGTGGCCTGCAACAGGGGAGGGTGCTCAGAAATAGACGCTGGGAACCCGGTCAAGGCGTCGGGAACCAGCTCGACAGAAGCGACGAGTACGCCGACGGCCAGCCAGGAGCTGGAATTCACGGAAGGTGAGTCAGCTACTCGGTCGATCCCGGAAAACACACCGACAGGGATCAATGTTGGCGCTCCCGTTTCGGCGGAAGGCGACGGCACACTCACCTACACCTTGAGCGGGTCGGATGCCGCAAGCTTCACCATCGTACCTACAACCGGACAGGTTCGCACCAGGGACGGGGTAGTCTACGACTATGAAACCAAGAGCCTCTACACAGTGACCGTCGGCGCAGACGACGAGAGCGGCGAAAGTGACACGATTGACGTAACAATTCACATTGAGGACCTGGTTGCCGCCTGCCAGCCAGTGCGAAATCTTCGCACCAATCATGGTGACGAATATGTGACCGCCAAGTGGACTCCGGCCGTGCAGGGGGAGGGCAAGGCCTCAGTACTCGGCTACCAGGTGGAGATGCGACGCGGCGACGATGGGCCATGGACTGGCCGGCGCACACTACTCGGCCGAGGCATCGGTGCAACGACATATGGAGGTCTCCAGAACCTTCAGAAGTATTTGTTCCGAATACGCCCGGTCAACACAGAGAGTGATTGCGGGTGGTCGCCTCCTTTCCTGGGAATCCCAACCACCTATCCGGGGCCCATTTATCCCACCGACCGGTTCGGCACTGAGCCCGTGGGCGCTCCTGACCGCTACTGGAGATTCGTAACTCAAGAACGTTGCCGATACAGCGCTGACGGAATAACCCTGGACGCTAACTGCACCTATACATACACCGGTTCAGACACAAGCAGGATCACCTTAGAGTTCGACGACCCGTCGCGCGGCTCTTGTGATATCGCGCTGGCGTTTTCGTCCCTGACCGCGGGATCATTCGTCGAAGGCTGCTTCGACGCCGGGGTCAACACTGAGACGCCCTTCGACACGAGCTTCAAAATGCCGCGCTCGGGGCAACAAACCGAAAGTGATGTCGACATTCCACGAGCACCGAGAAGCCAAGAAGAGTTCGACGTTCTTGCTTGGGGCCGGGACGATTTCATCCCTGGACTGAACTTCGGATGTCTGCGGGCCGAATTGGACTGCGGGTTGAATTTCAAGCCGGGTAGCGCATGGCGCGTCACACGCGATCCGAGTACAGGTCTCCCTCTCTATACTGATGGCGATTATACATACGAGAATACGGGACCTTCCCAGGGTAGGCTCATCTTCCGGGTAGGGGAGGAGGACAGCTACGTATTCACCCTCGACTTCGAGCCGTCAGGCAACATGCGCGTGACGGTCGCAGACGAAGAGGGTGAGCCGGCTACCTGGCCTGGCATTTTTCACTCGGACCCGGCGCTTGATCTACAGCTTCCTGTCCCGCCGTCATGGTGGGAAGAAATCGCCAAGAAGTCTGACTATGCGCCTGAAGATTGGAATAGTTTGGAAAGCCGTATTCCCACACCCAGAAATCCGGCTCTTCCGGAATCTCCCCGCGACCATTTGCTGGAACGTACGCTGCTCGGGCAACGTGGAGAGGCAGCTTTCGGTGAAACAGGCCTCAGTTACGGATTTGGCTACGAAAAAGTTGGGCGCAATCGTGCAGTGGTGACTATAGACTTTCGGTCTTGGTGTGAACAACACCCCGAGTTGTGTGAAGACCACGATGAGTCGCAGAAGGAACTAGCCTCTACTACGTGGTCGTTTGATCTCACCTTCACCTCTGATGGGGCCGCCCAGTTTACCCTTACCGTAACAAGGGACGGCCATCTGCCGGAGGTCAATCAGGGGTTCGTCGATTTCAACGGCGATAGCATCAATCTCGACGAGTTTCCCGAGGAGATACGCCTACCGCTTGCTCCCCCACAAACCGCCGGGCAGGACCAGTCTGGTGTCGAAGTCGCGGCGGCGATCTCGGCTCCCGAAATCGGCGGCAACGACCTTCAGACTTTCCTGATCAGTGACGACGGGCTGCAACCAGCGGCCTACCAGCCCGGGGACTGGCTGGAGCCTAAGGACGGCAGCAACCAGAGGATGATGATTGTGGGAGTGAGCCAAGGTACATCAGCTGCCTCTACTGCCTCTCGGCAACCGCTGCAGGCTTGGACATCGCGTTACGCTCCCGCTTTCCCGTTACTGGAAGTTGCCGAGCCGGCAGTCTTTTATGGTATGCCAACGTTCCAGCTGGTGCGTTTCGCTCCGTTGACTACAAGCGTGTTCTACAGCCCACTCGTGGTTACTGCAAGTTATGTCCCGGCTTCTGAACCCACAATCACACAGCTTCAGGTTGTCTGTATGCAGCAGGACTCGGAGACCTACAGGATACCGACGAGGGGCGACAGGTACTTCTCCCAGCCCAAGGCGGCTGAGGGTCCGGTGCAGCTGTGTCAGCGCGATTGTGCGTTGAATGAGACGACCAACGTCCAGCAATGCGTCTGGAAGTGCGAGGAGAACTGAACTCTGCTGGCGAGTTTAAATTCAGGAATAGGAGAATTCATTGATAAGCAAGGCCGACTTGCCTAATCTCTTAACCTTGGTGGCGCTATCGGTCATCCTGTTGACCTTTGCCGCCTGTAGCGACAGTACGGAAGTAGCCCCCGGTGCATCAGACTCTGCCGAGATGACGGTTGCCGAATACGCCCAATGGTGCGCAGCATTGCCGGACGACATCGAGCCGCCAACCTGGGGAGAGTTCCAAGAGACCGTAAGGCCGAGCCTGGAGGAAGCCGAAGCCCTCATCCCGCCCATGGCGCTCACCGATCTGCATGACGCGGTGTTGTTGTTCTTTCGGAACGTATCTGTCTCCGCCTCCGAATTCGACGCCGACGCGCCCTACGATTACACGGCGTTGCTGGTCCATGGGCTCGTCTACTTCGCTCAAATCCAGGAGATGGCAGGGGGTTGGGATGACGACGTGCGCGCCGCCTTGGTGGCATCAGGATGTATTGGCTCAGAGTTGATTGGCGAGGAGGAGTCTTCCGGCGACGATCCTCAAGGTGACACGTCAACGGCGACGGCTGCACCGGAGTCTGCGCCCACTCAGACCCCGACGTCAACGGCGAGGGCCACACCGGAGTCTGCGTCCACTCAGACCCCGACGCCAACGGCGACGGCCGCACCGGAGTCTGCGCCCACTCAGACCCCGACGTCAACGGCGACGGCCACACCGGAGTCTGCGTCCACTCAGACCCCGACGCCAACGGCGAGGGCCACACCGAAGTCTGTGCCCACTCAGACCCCGACGCCAACGGAAACGCCCATCGAGGCCGCACCTGCCGCACCCGCCAACGTACGGTACGCCATGGAGGGTTCGGTGATACGAATCACCTGGGACCCGGTGGGCGGAGCCGACTACTACAACGTCTACCACGACTACTTCTTCAACGATGCCTGTAGCCTGGATAGAAACGGCAATCCCCGCTTCTGCGAGGAGTTGGCGGCGAGCGTAGGCGAAACGTCCTATGTCCACGCCTCTCCTGACAGCTTCAACAACTACTACTGGGTAGTCGCCTGCAACAGCGGTGGATGCTCGGAGATCGACTCCGATAATCCAGCCAGTCAGGTTGTGGCCGAGTCAACCGGGCCGACCGGGCCCGATGGCACACCCACACCCACACCCACACCCACACCGCAACCTGAGGCGACTCAAACTGCAACTCCAACGGCCACGCCACTCGCGACCGGAACTTCAGCGTCGGCGCGTGACCGAGATGGTGACGGTCTCATCGAAGTAGACAACCTGATGCAGCTTGATGCTATGCGGTGGGATCTGGACGGCGACGGCATTTCTGACAATGCCGATTATGCGGCGGCTTTCTCGGATGCCGACACCGGCACGTTGTGCTCTACCGCAAGTTGTGCGGGGTATGAGCTGACTGCCAATCTGGACTTTGACACCAATGGGAACGGGGAAGCGGACGAGGGCGACGCCTATTGGAACGGCGGCGGCGGGTGGATACCGATCGGGGAAAGCAACGACTCCTTTGATACCACCTTCGACGGTGGCGGCCACACAATTGCCAATCTCTTCATACGCAGGTCGCCAAATGTCGGTCTGTTCGGAGTTCTCGGTTCCGGAAGCGCGGTCTCAGGCATTGGATTGGTGGACGCAAGCGTAGCGGCTTCCGGATTCGGAGCCGCAGGCGCGCTGGCTGGAATCGGCCGCGGTGCCATTGAGGACAGCTTTACTGATGGCCTAGTTGCTGGTTGTGTTGACCAAATCGGCGGACTGGTGGGTCTCAATGATGGCAGCATTCAAAACAGTCGCTCCGCCGGCAACGTAGAAAGCGCCCGTAGAGTCAGCGACTCTGACCGTCGTGCCTGCTATGCCGGTGGTGGTGGTCTGGTCGGGGAAAACAGCGGAACGATAGCCGGCAGCTATTCCACGAGTGTAGTGTCCGGATTCACGGACCAATTCGGTGGTCTGGCCGGTGTAAACTCCGGCAGCATCTCCGACAGTTACGCTGCGGGCAGCGTGACCGGCAAGGACTGTCCTGGCGAGTGCACTGCCGACGTTGGCGGGCTGGTGGGCGGCAACGAAATTGGAGGCGAGATCACCAATAGCTACGCTACCGGTGTCGTGTCGGGGGTAGGCGACAACTTCGGTGGTCTGGCCGGCGTGAACTCCGGCGTCGTCGCTGCCAGTTACGCCACGGGCAGTGTGTCCGGCAAGGGCCTTGCAAACGTTGGCGGGCTGGTGGGTGTAAACGAGACCGAAGGCAAGATCATAACTAGCTACGCTACCGGCGTCGTGTCGGGGCAAGGTGATAACTTCGGTGGGCTGGCTGGCGTGAACTCCGGCGTCATTGCCGCCAGTTACGCTGCGGGCAACGTTTCCGGCGAAGGCTTCGCCGACGTTGGCGGCCTTGTTGGGGACAATCAATACACCGGTGTTATCACTGCCGCCTACGCTGTGGGTTCGGTATCCGGCAGAGCAGACCGTCACGGCGGTCTAATTGGATTGAACCAGGGCGTCGTAACGGTTTGCTTCTCCACAGGCGAAGTGCCTCAAGATGGTGGTGGGCTGATTGAAAGGAACGGCGATGATGGCGCCGTAACCAACTGCTACTGGGATACAGAGACCTCCGGTCAAACAGAAAGCGCCGGGGGCGACGCCAAGACCACCGCCGAGTTGCAGTCGCCCACCGGGTACGCGGGCCCTTACGCCGACTGGAACGTGGACCTGGACGGAGACGGATCAAGTGACGACCCCTGGAAGTTCGGCTCGGCGACCGAATATCCCGTCCTCAACCTGGGGACACTCGACATCGACCATGGCAATTTGAATCCCAGGCCCCCACGATAATCCAAGCAGAGCGGGGCGTTGTGCTCAGCTGTGAACTACTCAGACGTTGACGAGGTGAAGAAACATGTCGAAGCGGGCATCGACGTAAACGACACTTGCCAATCCACAACACTTTACTGGGAAGCCCCGGCTAGCGACGGCGGCTCCGACATTACCGGCTACAAGGTGCAATGGAAAGAGAGCGCAGACAGCTGGGACACGCCGGCGGACGTATCGGAGGAAACGGCGTCCGGAACCATCCACACCATCACGGGACTGACCGACGGGGTGGAGTACAGCGTGCGGGTCCTGGCCACCAACGGCGTGGGCGACAGCCCGCCCTCGGTTGAGCAGACCGGCACTCCCCGGGAGACCAAGGCGCCGGAAATGGTAAGACCCAGGGTGGACGGAGCGACCCTGAAAGTGTTGTACGATGAGGCCCTGGACGAGGGGTCTGCGCCGCCGACGGATTCCTTCGATGTGAGGGTGGCCTGCACATGCGATGACATGACCTGGCTAGATAAAGAATCCAAGCGGGCGGTGGAGAGCGTTTCGGTGGACGGCGACACGGTGGTGTTGACGCTGGTTTCGGCGGCTACGTCCGAGGACGTCGTGGTCGTCAGCTACACGCCGCCTTCGGACGCTGCCACCGCCCGGACCAGGGACTTGGCGGGCACCGCGGCGGCAGGGTTCAATTCCACCGAGGTCTTCAACGACACCGATGAGCCAGGAGAATCAGAAGAGAACGGCGAGCCGGAGGGAACCACCGAGGGGGAAACTCCGCTGACCGTTAGCCTGGAAGCCACCACGGAGAGCCACAACGGGACGGATGCCTTCACCTTCGAGTTGCGCTTCAGCGAGGAGTTCAAGCTGAGCTACGTGACCCTGCGGGACCACGCCTTCACGGTCACGGGAGGCACGGTGAACAGGGCCAAGCGAATGACCCAGGGAAGCAACATCGGGTGGACCATCACCGTGACGCCCGACTCGGCCGCCGCCGTGACCATCGTCCTGCCCGTCACCACGGACTGTAACGCCGACGGCGCCATCTGCACCGGGGACGGCAGGATGCTGTCCAACTCGCTGAGCTTCACCGTATCAGGGCCGGGGGGCTAGGAGCGGCGGGCTGCGGACAGCATTACAGGCCGCATACATGGATGTCCGGGCGGGGCGGTGAACCCGTCCGGACGGGCACTCTCCCTACACGGGAGCGGCTGAGGCGGCGGCATCTCGCGCCTCCCGCCATCGTGTTGCGCCCCTGCCGCACGTACCGGACGATCCCGTAGGTGGGGGGTCCGAGAGTCCTGCGGAAGGACCGGCTCGATGCCTCGACAGCGTACACACCACAGCAGAAGAACCTACGTCTTCCCCGACGACTTCCCGCAGCGCCTGGTGCGCTTCAAGGAGGAGTCCGGGCTGCCGTGGGCGGAGATCGCCCGTCGCCTCGGGACCTATCCCCACACCGTGAAGCGGTGGTGGAAGGAGGGGGTGCGGCCCCATTTCCGGCACCAGATGGCGCTGCTGGACCTGGCCGACGACCTGGGCCTGGGCCATCTGTTCACCGACTGGAGCATCCGGCGCGAAACGGGGAATGGGACGCCCGGCTCCGCCGGGGGCGAGCGCAGCTCCGCGAGGGGCCTCAGACCGGCCGCCCCGCCGCGATGCAAGAACCCAAAGCGAAAGGCGGCGCATCGGCGAGGCGGCCGCGACCGCAGGGGCTGAAACGCAAAAAAGGCGGCATACATTGGCGTGCCGGGGGAAGGACACCGAATCGCGGTGTCCTTCCCCCGAGTCTCTATGCCGCTGCCATCTCCGGCTGCCTGAGCATGGCGGAGTAGCCCGGCATCAGGACGGGCGTCATCGACAACCGGCCCGCGCCGTCGTATCCGGCGCGGTAGGCGTATTCCGCCTTCGCGCCCCAGGGCACCCGGCCGCCGAGCCTGCCGGGGCGCCCCGGCCCGCCCGCGCCGTGCACCACCATGCCGCTCCGCTCACCCTTCCGCCAGCCCAGCACCTTCACCTCGGCGGGCATGACCCGCTCCTCCGACTTCGCGCGCCGGAACAGCACGGCGTGCAGACTCTTCAGCACGCCCGCCGACGGAGAGGACCTGCCGTTCATGATCTGGGAGAGGTACGAGGAGCTGATCCCGGCGCGCCGTGCGACCTCGTTCTGGCTGATCCCGTGAGCGTCCATGCGGTCCCACACGGCCTTCGTGTCGACGCAGGCAAGCTGCGCGGACGCGACCGTCGCCTCGGCCTCCAGCGCCGCCTCGACCAGCGCCTGGACCCTCACGCCCATGCTCCTGCGGCCGCGGGACACCTCCGACATGTAGCTGGCGGACACGCCGACCCGCTCGGCCAGCTCCCGCATGGTCATGCCCAGGGCGCGGGCGCGCTCCCGGACGTAGCTGCTCTGCCCGTTCACCACGCTCGCCGGGCGGTTGGCGCACTGTGCGGGCGCGATCTTGGCCGGGGCCTTGAGCGCCGACTCGATCCGGGTCTGGACCTTGACGCCCATGTGCTTGCGGCCACGGGCCACCTCTGACATGTATCCGTAGGACACCCCGGCGCGGTCGGCCAGGTCCCGCATGGTCATGCCCATCTCGCGGGCGCGCTCCCTGATGAAGCTGCTCTCCCCGGTCACCACGCCGCCCTGGCGGTAGACGATCCCCTGGCCGGGGACCTCTCCCAAGACAGCTGCGACCTTCTCGCGCATCTTGGGAGTCCACGGCCTGCGCCCGTTCGCAAACTGCGACAGGTAGCCCGCACTCACGCCCATCATGGCCGCGAGCTCCTTCATGGTGACCCCCCGCCGCCTCGCAGCCGCCCGCAGCTCGCTCTCCGCCGTCCTGGTTCCGGTTGCCATCGTTGCCGTCGTCATCGGTCCATCCTCCTTTTGTGTTGTGTTGCCGTTGGCCTGCGCCCGCTTGCGGGCAAAGAAGAAGGGCCGCCTCGAACGAACGAGACGACCCTTGTGGATGGGGATGTGTGGTGAGAGCCGGAGGCCCCGCCGTCAGCGGCGATGGACCTCGTTGACGTGCATGGACTCCTCCTTTCAGTTGTTGACCCGCGCAGGACATCCACGGCGGGAGTCGTTCGTGACGGGGGTTGACGCTAGACGCACTCCGCCCACGGTCGGATGCCGGACGCGGAAGACGGAGTGGGGGGGTGAAGAAGACGCAGCTCGGCCCAGAGCCTGCCCCGTACTTGATACGGGGGTGATTCGACGGGGAATCGACTCCGAGGGGGCTGCTACGAGGGGAGCGGCCGTCCTACGACTTCATCGCAGACCAGCGCATGGGAGAAAGACGCAGCTCGGCCCAGGGTGAACAACGTCAGTGGGAAAGCTGCGAGATGTGAAGCGGCCAGCCTGCTTGCAACGGCAGACCGGCGCATGTCGAAGCTGCGGCCAGGCTGCGTGTCAGCCATGCCGCAGAGCATGAGGAGCCAGCCGGGGCGACAGACCTGTCTGCAACAGGCAGGCGCACTCCGACCGACCAAGTGAGGACGAGGCACAAGGGGCGCACTCCGTCCCTGGTGTCCAACGGCGAGAGCGATCGACTCCCAACGCCAGACCGGTGTCCAGTGACGGAAGCGATCAACTTCCAACCACCGGACGGGTGTCCAACGGGCGAAGGGCTTATCACTCCAACCGCCGGACTGGACCGAGGACGAAGGGCTAGGTCAACTCCGTCGTTTCGGTCCGCGCTGCCTGCGAAGGACCAGCGTCAACTCCGCTTCGGCAGCATTCCCTCGTGGGCGACCGGGGGAGAGCGAATCATCCTCCGGTCATGCCCGTGCAACAGGGATCACGCACCCAGGTTTCTATGGTCGGAAACCTTGGAGAAAGCCAAACAGCGCAATCATTATCGCCCGGCCCGGCGCCTCGATGAGAGGGCCTGCAGGCCCCCTTCCGCACATTGCCGCCAAAGTGTTCACAAAAGTTGACGGCGACTCCCCGCCCTCGGAGCCTGCTACTTCCGCCAGAGCCACAGGGTGAGAACGCGCCGCAGAAGCTCCCGCCACTCGACGATCAGCGGCCAGGCGTCACCGAACACCTCCTCGTCATCCTCGGCGGGCTCGCGGGTCACCAGGTCGGGGAACTCCCGCCTGAGCGTGGCCCTCCGCCTGGGCTGGCCGGGCCTGGGCGGCGTGGCATCGCCCTGGGCTGACCCGTTGGCCTGCGGCTGCGCCAGCCTTGCCTCCAACTCTCTGAGCGCCCTGGCGGTCTCATCCCGCACCGCCCGGACCGCCTCCTCCAACGCCCTGCGTCCCACCCGCATCTCCTTCCCCTGCGCCTCGACGACGCCCTCCAGATCCTCCAGCCGCTTCTCCAGCCCGTCGTTGCGCTCCCGCTGCCGGTCGGCGGCGGAGCCGATGCCCTCCTGCAACGCCCGCTCCAACGCGCCCCGGACCCGCCGGGACAGCACACCCTCGTCCAGGCTGGCGCTCAGCGTCCGGTGGTCGAGGCCCAGGACCGCCGCCGCTCCCTTGCGCCCGTGCTCCCGCTCCAGCTCTTGGAGCAGCGCCATGAGCCGCACGTGCTGCATGTCCTCCACGCTGTTGCTCTTGCCGAAGACCGGCTTCCTCGCTTCCATCGACACGCCTCCATTCCAGACTTTCGACCCCGGCCCGGTCCTCGACGCCGGCCCCAATTTCCACGGGCTGCGTCTTGTCGACCAGTGGGGGTGGTTTTGCTCGATTTCGCCGTTTTTCCGGGCTGCGATTTGTTCACCACTATGGCCCGTTTTGCACCCTGCGGGCGGAACGTGCCCTTACGACAAAGTGTTCACTTTTTACGTCCTGTAGGGGGCGATTTCCCCCTGTTTTAGCTACGAAACCACTACCCCAGACAAATTGTCGCCAAAGTCCTTTCTCTGTACACCCCAATGACATCAAGAGAGGGGCCTCCAAACCAAGGGCCTATAGGGGCCCTCTTATGAGCGCCCCTTCAAGTAGTTATGCCGGGCGTCCCGGTTGTCCACACTCTTTCGGGACAGCGGGTCCTGCTCAACCGCTCCCAGAACTGGTTCGCCAGGGATATCGGGGTCAGCCCCGGTTACGTCTCCAAGCTGGTCGACGAAGGGCGAGCGCCCTCGGGACGCATCCGCGAACGGATGCAGAAGGCCCTCGGCGTGAACGACTTTCACCAGATATTCAGATTGGAGGCAACTGATGACGAACCACAACGCTGAACCCCGTTTCGACGGGACCGACCGGACCACCGCCCACGGACGGATGCTGCCCTACCAGAGCGGCGTGCTGTCCCCAGACTTCAAGGACCGCCTGGAGAGCCTCAAGGAGGCCAGCGGCCTCACCTGGAGCGCCTTCTCCCAGACCATCGGCGTGGACCGCAAGCAGGTGCGCCGCTGGCGCAGGAAGGGCGTCGAGCCCTCCGGGGGAGCGATGGAGTCCCTCTACCGCTTCGCGGGCCGGTTCCCCGGCGGCCTGGACATCCTCATGGGCGACGGCTTCCAGATGAACCTCTGGGAGACGGACGACCAGGATGAGACGGAGGACGACGAGGACCAGGAGGAAGAGGAGAGCTAGACCCAGCCCGTAGGGGCCGCCGGCATTCGCCCGGTCCGTCCGACGCCGGCGGCCCATTCACCAGACCTGTAGCGATATGAAAGACGACAAGAAACAGAAGAGACGGGGGAAGCCGGAGGCGGACCCCCAGGAGATCGGCGTGGTCAGGGTCTTCTCCAACCCCGGACCCGACGCCGAGGAACGGCTGCGCCGCCTCATGACTCTGATGATCAAGTACGCCACCGGCAACGGGGTTGCTTCGACAAGCGCCGACCTTGACCTCAACCCGGGGGAGGGCGAGACCGGTCCAACTGAGAAGAAAAGCTCATCTTCTCAGGACGTCCCGGAAGCAGATGACTGATGCAGGCCGCCCATTCCCTGACCGCCAAGTCTCCCCTCTCAAAGCCACGCCAAGAAGACATTGCACAAAGCGATGATAGGGTGTATGGTAGACTTATATATGAAGAGTCTACCCGTATGAGGAGGCTGCGGTGAGCATCAACATAAAGAACGAGGAGACGTGCCGGCTCGCCAGCGAGCTGGCGCAACTCACCGGTGATACCATGACCGGCGCGATCACGGTGGCTCTCAGGGAGCGCCTGGAGCGCGAGAGGAGCGAGCGCAGCGCCGAGGCCCGCGTTCAGCGACTTCTCGCCATCGGAAAACGCTGCGCAAGCATGTTGCGCGACGGCCCTTCCGCCGTCGAGCACGGCGATTTCCTGTACGACGAACGGGGGTTGCCAAAGTGATTGTAGACACGTCGGCGGTCCTTGCCATCCTTTTCCACGAGCCGGACGCGGAACGCTTTGCATCGGCCATCACGACGGCATCTTCCCGCCGCATGTCCGCCGCCACTCTCCTGGAAACGACCATCGTCCTCGAAAGTCGCAGCGGCGCCGCTGCCGGATACGTGCTTGATTCCTTCCTGCAAGAGGCCGAGATCGAGCTGGAGCCGGTCACCCCTGACCAGGCACAGGCGGCGCGCAGGGCCTGGCGAAGGTTCGGCAAGGGCAACCACCCGGCGGGACTGAACTTCGGCGACTGCTTCGCCTATGCCCTTGCCGAAGCCACCCGGGAGCCTCTCCTGTTCAAGGGTGGAGACTTCGACCTCACTGATGTCGAGGTAGCCTGAGACCAAACGGGGCTACCTGCTCAGCGGCTCCGGGCATGTGGGGGGCGGGTTCGTACGTAAGGAGGAGTGATGGCTAAGACCACCTATAGAAAGACGGAGGGGAACCGGGCGGCCATCTATGCCCGCGTGTCGGACAAGAGCCAGGACGGGGAGGACAAGACATCCATCTCCGAGCAGACAGGCGAGATGGAAGCCTACTGCGAGAGCAAAGGGCTGACCATCACCGCCCGCTACCAGGAGGTGGGCAGGGGCTGGTCCAAGAAGCGCCCCGAGTTCCAGAGGATGCTGGCCGACGCCAAGCGCGGGCGCTTCGACACCATCGTCTGCTGGAAGTCCGACCGGCTCAGCCGGGGCATGTACCCCGCGGCCGCCCTCATGGAGGTCGTCGAGGCCCACCAGATACGGCTGGAAGCCGTCATGGACGCCATCGACATGAAGACCTTCGGACTGATGGCGGCCATCGGCAAGATAGAGCTGGACAACTTCCGGGAGCGGTCCACTATGGGCAAGCGGGGGACAGCCAAGCAGGGACGGGTGCCCACCGGCGGCCTCCCCTACGGATACCGCATCGGAGACGACGGCAGGCCCGAGGTGGTTGAGGAGCAGGCGGAGGTCGTCCGCCGCATCTTCGACATGTACGTCAATGAGGGGATGGGGTCCCCCTCGATTGCCGTGCGGCTGACCGACGAGGGAATCCCCACCCAGACCGGCAAGCTGCTGTGGCGTCAGTCCTACATCCATTACGTTCTGGCGAATGCCACCTACACGGGCACGTGGGTTTACGGAAAGGAGCGTCACATCTCCACCGAGGACGGGACGAAGTCCTACGACCAGCCGAGGGACACCTGGATAGAGGTCCCGGTCCCGCCGCTGGTGGACGAGGAGACCTGGG
The DNA here is from genome assembly GCA_965219825.1 of Dehalococcoidia bacterium. Taxonomy (GTDB): domain Bacteria; phylum Chloroflexota; class Dehalococcoidia; order Lucifugimonadales; family JAGWBF01; genus JAGWBG01. The sequence continues at coordinate 2,198,912 of OZ244792.1, forward strand.
AACGGGCGCAGGCGCTGAAGAAGCAGCGGAGCAGGACGGCCAGGAGGAACACGAAGGTGCTCCACCTGTTGCAGCACCTGCTGAAATGCGGAGAGTGCGGCCACAACTTCCATGCGAAGTCCACCTGGAGGACCACCAACGTTCGCAACGGCAAGAAGTACCGCTACGACCTGCCCACTCCTCGCCGATACTACATGTGCAACGGAACGCTGAGTCTCCGCCTGCGCTGCCGGGAGCGTCCCCACATCAGGGCGGAGCGGTTGGAAGAGCCGATATGGAGCGAGGTGAAGCGGGTGCTTCAGAACCCCGACCTGATCGTCGCCGGTATCGACACTCTCGATTCCCAGGAGGGCGGCGGATTGGAGGAGGAGATCGCCCAGGCCGAGCGAGACCTGCGGAGCATCCAGATGGAAGAGGACCGGGCCATCAGGCTGTTCGTATCAGGGAAGATCACCGAAGCCCAACTCGACCATCAGCGCAAGTTCATCACCGAGCGGCTTGAGAGCGCCAGGGCGAAGCTGGACGATTACCGGGCACGGGAGGCGAGCGGAACTGAGAAGCGGCGGCTGATGGAGACTGTCCTGACGTGGGCGAGGAACGTCGGCCAAGGCCTGGACGAGCTGACCGATGAGCAGCGCAAGGAGATTCTCCAGATGGTTTTGGAGCAGATCGTCATCGACAGGGACAACAACGTGGACATCACGCTGGCTATACCCATCGACGATGATTCCTCAGACCCTGATTCGCCTGAACCCGATTCCCCTGAGCCTGATTACGTCGCAGTTGCGTCTAACAAATCCTGGTCTGGAAGTTCTCCCGCTTCACCCGCAAGCGCGAGCACGCCGTCGCCTTCAAGTCCATGCTCCGGCGCAAGGGAGTTCGAGTCGTCTCCATCACCGAGCACGCTGACGACACCCCCACCGGCAAGCTCATGGAGGCCATCATCGAGAGCGTGGACGAGTTCTACAGCGAGAATCTGGCCCAGGAGGTCACGAGGGGGATGCGGGGGTCTGCCTCTCGCGGCTTCTGGGTTTCCAGCTACGCCCCCTTCGGCTACAACCGGGTGATGGTGCAGGACGGGCCTAAGAAGCGCCCCACCTTGGAGCCCGACCCTGATGCCTCGCGCATCGTCAAGCGCATCTTCGACCTTGCCGAGGCCGGCAACGGAATGACGGACATCACCAGGACCCTCAACGACGAGGGCATCTCCAGCCCCAAGGGAAAGCTCTGGGGAAAGACCAGTGTCCATGCCATCCTCATTAAGGAGTCCTACACGGGGACTCTGGTCTGGGGCACGCATTCAAAGGACAACGCCGAGCCAGTGCGGGTGGAGAAGGCGTTCCCAGCCATCGTCACCAAGGCCCAGTTCAGCCGCGTCAACAAGCTGATGCGCTCTCGCGCACCCAAGAAGTCCCATCCCCGTAGGGTCGGGAGCACCTATCTCTTGAGCGGACTGGTCAAGTGCAAGACGTGCAACAGGGCGCTCAGCGGCCAGGACGCCAAGAGCGGCCAGTTCTCCTACTACGTCTGCCAGTCGATCATGAAGCGCGGCAAGGATGCCTGCGACACTCCCAGGCTCAACGCCCGCCGCTTCAAGGAGCTTGTCGTCGACAAGATTCGCTCCAACATCCTCACCGAGGGGAGCATCACCGAATTGGTGAAGGTGGTGGACGAGGAGATGGACGGCATAGCCCAAGATCAGCGCAAGAGGCTTCAGATCATTGAGGATGAGCTTGAGGACGTGAAGCGGCGGCTGGGTCGCATCTGGAACGCCATCGAGACGAGCGACATTGATATGGCCGACGCCTCAGACAGGATAAAAGAGCACCGGGAGCGGAAGGAGCGCCTTGAGGATGCGGCGGCGGATGCGAGAGCGATCCTCTCCCAGCGCAGGGCGTACCTGGACGACGTGAAGACTATCTCCGCCTACGCCAAGGACATGAGGGACTTCCTGAACGAGAGCGAATTAACCGAGCGCAGGGCCTCCATCGAGTCGTTCGTCAAGGAGATCATCGTCATGCCCGGCGACGCCCTCATGCGATACACCATCCCCATTTCACAATCGACACGAAAAGCTCAAGTACTCATGGGCGGTCGATTTGGATGCGACCGGGTAAAGGTCAGGCGTACCGACAGCTGGGGGGCCACCTCGGCCCTAATGATCGGTTCGGAACTCTCTCAGGTGGGTCTACGGGGACAGGAATCCGCGTTCGTAGAGTCCCGCCCTGGAGACGTGAGCGGGAGGCTAAGCCAGTCAGCGCGGGTGGTACTCCCTGGTCTTGGCGGCGTGTCCTTGAGGCCGCGGTAGTAGAGATTGAAGCCGTCTATTTTGACGTTGTTGATCAATCGTTCCTCCTCAACAAAGACAGAGACCGCCTCGGGGACATAGGAATCTCGATCCTATCTCCATACCGACGATCTCCCTCCCGTCGAATACCCGAACGGGTTGAAGCTGAGCAGCACAGGCTGATCCGTTGGTGGACCACTAGCCCCCGTGAGGCAGGGCACTCATGCCCCCCCCCCTACAAGGGGGAGGGCACACACAAGGCGGACACACATGCCCCCCCTTATAGGGGATAACTTCACACCTTCACTCTCTAGACTCAATAGCAACGGAAACCTGCGGTACTCATGGGCGGTAGGCTTAGACCCTGGGGTAGGCAAACAAATCTAACAGCCCACCCCTAGGGTTCGAGCTTTCTTTGGCGGCCTGGCGAAATCTAGGCAGCGTCTGCTCTGCGCCGTTACACGGTTCATGTCTCCGAAGCTCTCGCCCTACTGGACATTGCTTATACCGTCCGCGAATGAAGAGATTCCGGATGTGGGAGTAAACACATGCGTTGGTATACGGCCGCCTTGATGTTAGAATATGAAGACAGGCACGATTAGCGAGGTGGCGTAGATGACCACAGAACAAGTCGACACCGAAATCGAGGAACCAGAAGGCATCGGTCCAGATGAGGATTCCTCTTGGGGCGATTATCCGCTCGATACAGTACTCATCAGGACCGAAAGCCGTACCGTCGACGATGTGCTACGGAGGATTAAGCAGGGTCGTTATGTCCTAGACCCTGAATTTCAACGCGACTTTATTTGGACAGATCTCAAGCAAAGTAAACTGATAGAGTCGGTACTGATGCGTATACCTTTGCCGGTCTTTTACCTTGCGGAAGATTCAGAAGGCAAAATGATCGTAGTAGATGGCTTGCAGCGTCTGTCCACATTTAATAGATTCGTGGACGGTGAGCTACAGCTGAGACTCAAAGACCAAATCGAATTGGGCGGAAAGCGATTTGCCGACCTTTCCCCTAAGCTTCAAAATAGAATCGAGGACTGCAATCTTACACTCTACATTATAGACTCCAAAGTTCCTGAACGGGCGCGATTGGACATATTCGAACGCGTAAACAGTGGAGTGCCATTGACCCGGCAGCAAATGCGGAATTCACTGTACTCAGGGTCAGGCACACGCTTTTTGAAACAAGAAGCTGGAACTCCTCTGTTTTTGGAGGCTACCGGCTGGAGCCTGCGTACATCTTCAATGCGCGACCGCGAGTTCGTCAACCGATTCTGTGGTTTTCAACTCTTGCCGCTTGAGAGTTATCGCGGAGAAATGGATGACTTTCTGGCGGACACGCTTACGTGTATGAATCAAATGGGGGACGCCGAGCTTTCAAGGCTATCCACCGAATTCCAGAACGGACTAAACAACAACCTCATAGTGTTTGGACAACATGCTTTTCGAAAGCATTCCGAGGGCCAAACTCGCAGAAGCGTCATCAATGCTTCCTTGTGGGACATCATGTCCACTGGTCTCTCACGGTTCCCAACAAACATCGTCAAATCCGGAGCAGATGATCTCAGAGATGCATTGCACGTACTCATGGACAATGATGACTTCATAGCCTCCATTACTTACGGAACAAACGACACAAAAAGGGTCAATCATCGGTTTGATGTGACTAGGGTCATGTTTCGGGAGGTGTTCGGTGCTCAACCAGCTTGATCTTAGTACGTTCAAATGCTTTGAATTGTTGAGACTTCCGCTAGGTCCGTTAACGCTCCTATGCGGGACCAACGCTTCCGGCAAGTCTTCGGTGCTCCAGTCCATAGCCCTGTTGCACCAGACCATGCGCGACCATGAATGGTCGACACGACTTATGCTCAATGGGTCACTAACGAAACTCGGAACCGTAACCGATGTTGTTGACCAATTAACTGGCCGCGGAAGTTTCGACATTGGATTGACCGACCAAGATATAACCTGCCGATGGAAGTTCTCTGGGGACCGGCAGGATATGTCCCTAAAAGTTAACCGCGTACAAACGGGAGACATCGTACACGACGACCCTCCTGAACTCCGATTTCTGTTGCCAGTTGATGCCGCACCCGCATCTGTCTCGCTGGCCAGTCGAGTGCGAGACCTTACCTACATCACAGCCGAAAGAGAGGGGCCGCGCGAAACCTATCCATTAGAGGACCAAAACGCCGTCAGGGTTGTTGGACCGCAGGGAGAAAATGCGATCAGTGTGCTGTATCGGGGTAGGGATGAACACATCACAACAGAACTCATGCTAGAAGATACTGCTCCAACTTTGTTACATCAACTCGGGGCAAGACTGGCTTCGTTTTTCTTTGGCTGCGCCATTGACGTACAGCAGGTACCTAACGCCAATGCGGTGACCCTGGGAATCCGTACCTCCAACGATACGGGATTCCTCCGCCCCGCCCACTGCGGGTTTGGCATTACGCAAGTCTTGCCCATCATCGTCGCCACACTCTCCCTTACTAAAGGCAGCATAATGCTAATAGAAAACCCTGAAGTGCATTTGCACCCGGCCGGACAAGCCCTCATGGGCCAATTACTGGCGGAAGCTGCCCACGCCGGTATTCAAATTATCGTAGAAACCCATAGCGACCACGTTCTCAACGGGATTCGTCGATCAGTGAAGTCCGAGCGCATCCTCGCAGAAGAGGTGGCGATTCACTTCTTAAGACAGCGTTCCCCTGATGCTTCGCAGGTATTGAGTCCTACCATAGACAGTTCAGGCAACATAGATGTTTGGCCGGAGGGCTTTTTCGACCAGTTCGACAAGGACATGAATTACTTTGCCGGTTGGAACGAATAGGTGGAACTGCTCCTCAACGACCTGTCGATTCAGGAACAGTATTACGATAGCGCCGATTTTCGGGATGCTGTGAAGCGGATATTCGGTATGCAGAGAGTCGCCCGGCAGTTCGGCCGAGATCTCCACTGCCACAGGAATACCGCAAACCGCCGAATCAACCCTTCGACTTCGGTTTTCGAGGCAATCCAAACATTCACACAAGACGAGAAAAGATCGCTGTTGTCGTGGTTAACGCGATACGGGCCATTCTGGGAAGACGTACCCTTGCATGGCCCCGACAACTGGTTAGAGTGCGAAAACGAAATCGTGACAGATTCCGCCCTCGGCGAGGCGGCTTACTGTTCTACCGTTGGAATTGACCGTCGCCTGGTGAGTCTGACCCCTTCAACATGGGAACGCACTCCAATCGCCGTAACCATGTTGGATGATGCTCCGACAGTTATCGAAGTCGACAATTATTGGACAGCACCCGAACTAGAAGTGGCTCTGAGCAAAGCGGAACCGCCCATCACCTCATGGCATCAACTTGAGAGTGTCTCTATTTCCCAATTTCGACGGTTGAGGTTCTCAAGGGATGCCTTCCAACCTTTGAGAGGCCTCTCATTCTCTCATACAGCGGCTATTTACATAAAGAGTCGGTTGCACACGTTAGACCATGTGATGGGATGTCGTGACGAGTCCGGCAATTTCACGATGGAGGCCAAACCTGTTCTTGACGCCCACCTTACCCGAGGCAGCGCCCAGTTTTCCGACTCTTCAACGGACGAGAAAAGGAAGTTCAGAAATGAACTCTCATTCCCGCATCCAGAAATCCCCGGAGAATTCTTGGATTGCACTTGGCACGGTAAGGTGAAGCCCCTACTTATCCGCTTGCATTTTCGATGGCCAGTGCCCCCAGGCGATGACCTTTACATCGTCTACGTTGGTCGCAAAATAACTGCGGATAACTGACGAGCTTTCACGTTGAGGTTCGTACTGGACTTCTGAGCAGATCCTAGCCACGTTCACCGCGGGACTGCGAACAGCCGTGACCCGCATCTCTGCTCAAGCGGCTCTCGGCGATGGCCTAACCAGCCGCGTTCAGGAGTTGAAGGGCCTCCGCTCCCGTTTCCTCCAACCCCCCACTCCCCCTTCCAGTGGATCTGTCGCTTGACCTCCCGCTATTCCTCGGGGGACGCTCCATGAGCAGTTAACTCGTTTGGCTTACCCTAACGCGCGAGCACGTGAGGTCGGATGTCAATAGTGGACACGAAAGCTTTCATGCAGCCAGTAGCCCAGCATAGAATCTCTTTTCATAGGCTGCAGGTGAGAGGAATCCTAGCCTAGCCTGCCGGCGCTGGCGATTGTAGAAGCTCTCGACGTATTCCGTGATGTCACGAACTGCCTCTCGTCTGCTCCCGTAGTGGCGGTGGTGAACCAGTTCTTGCTTGAGGGTGCCCCAGAAGCTCTCCATCGGCGCGTTGTCAAAACAATTGCCTGTCCTGCTCATGGAGGTTTGCAGTCCAAACCGTTCCAGAAGACTCCTATACTCCTGGGAGCAGTACTGGCTGCCCCGGTCTGAATGATGCAGGACTCCCGCTGAGGGACGCTTGCTGGAGAGCGCCCGGAGGAGTGACTGGCTCACCAGGTTCCTGCTCAACCGTTCTCCCATAGCATAGCCCACGATCTCTCCGGTAAACAGGTCCTTGTGGCCTGCCAGGTACAGCCAGCCCTCATCTGTGGGGACATATGTGATGTCTGTGACCCACACTGCGTTGGGCCGGTAGACCTTGAACTGCTGGCCCAAGACGTTCTCCGCGACCGACAGCCTGTGCCTGGACTGAGTGGTCGCCTTGAACCTCCTCTTTTGCTTGCATCGTATGCCCAACTTCTTCCGGATACCCTTGATGCGGCCAATGCCCACCCGAACACCATGCTCCGCCAGGTCACGCTGTAACCGTTCCGGGCCATAGGTCTGTCTCGTCCGCTTGTGGGCCGCCTTGATCTCAAGCTCCAGCCGCACTTCCTCTCGCGCTCGCTTGCTCGGCGGCCTGTCCACCCAGGCATAGTAGCCACTGGCCGATACGACCAACATTCGGCTCAGGACAGATGTGGGGTAATCGAGCCGCAGTTGTTTCATCATCGCGTACCGGGCAGCGACTCCCTGGCAAAGTACGCGGCTGCTTTTTTTAGGATGTCCCGCTCCATCTTCACTTCCGCCAGTTCTTTCTTCGTCCGGGCCAGCTCCATCTCCACGTCGGTCAAGGGCCGGTAGCTCTTGCCCACGTCTCCCAATTTGCCGGCCTTATATAGCTTCACCCAATACCCCAACGTCGATGGCGGTAAGGACAACCGACGCCCTGCCTCTGGCAATGACAGATTCTCTTCCAATACCAGCTTCACTGCTTCCTGCCGGAATTCCCTGCTATACCTTCCTTCCGGGGCCCTCTTCATCCTGACACCTCCGTCTCTCTAGCTTATCCGACTTTGGTGTCCACTTTTCCCATCCTACCTCAGCGGGTACCCGGTGGGTGATCGAAGATGCCTTTAAGGAAGCCAAGAGTGAGGTGGGGCTGGACCAGTATGAGGTACGTCGGTGGACCGGGTGGTACCGTCACATCACCCTGGCGCTGCTGGTCCATGCCTTTCTGGCGGTGACCAGGTCCTGTGCCGCTGGGACTCATGAAAAGGGGGGATGGTCGTCAGGGAGGAACTCATACCCCTGACAGTGCCCGAGGTGAGGCAGTTGTTATACAGGCTGCTCTGGCTGCCCCATGAGAGCGCTGGTCTGGCTGTATGGTGGTCACGGTGGCGACGGAGGCATCAGGCCAGGGCCTTGAAATCTCATTACAAGAGATACATTTCCAGGCCTTCCCTTTAAGTGCGGCTGTAATACTAGGGCCTGTGGACATTCAGGATTTTAGGCGTCAGGAGCGAAGATTCCAAGGTACGTTCGCCACGGACGAAAACGTGTTCTACGTCCAGGCAGACCTGAGTGACTTGCTGGCCGAACACGGGCCAGGGGTGTACTTGATTCTGGTGTGGGGGAACATTGATGGGAGCGAGAAGACCCTGCTTTCCCACTATTCCTTTTTCCACGAAATAGACGTGCCTGATTCCTACTCTAACTCGGGGCATTAGACAGCAGGGTTGGAAGCCGGCACAGTCTCTTTGACATGACCCAAATGTCGGGGTAGCCCAAAACTACAGTATGAGAAACCCCGATGAAGGCTGGCGCCTTCCACCGGGGCCTTCTGTTCGCACTTAGCCCATACTTGACTACAGTTCTACTTTGCCAGTTCTGGCAGAGGTCTGAAACTTCCAGAGTTTTGTGGTGCTCAGCTAGGTTACCCTCTGTTTCTCCGCATCACTAAAGCAACTTCTCCGTATTTGGACCTCATATGAGTCCCGCTTTCCAAGTTTTCGGGAGACTCGTGCTCAATATCCTCCCAATCCCCTAACTTGCTCGCCCAGCGGCCATCTTCCAGTTGGCGTGCTGCATGCGTTGGCGCACCGTCATCGTCAGCATATATCGCGACCTTCTCGAATCCAGGCTCGTGATCTGGGGATTCGCACTGCTCGAAACCCACCAACTCAAACGCCATACGGAAACTCTCCAAAGTCTCCTCTCTGGGGATCCCATTAGGCCAATGGCTACCGGGGGCTGGCCACCACCAACGTGTGCAGTCATTCATTGCCCACGCTACGCAATTGTAAGTTGCAGTTTCCGGGCTTGTAACTTCGTACACATGCGAGTTCAGTTGCGGGAAGCGCAACTCTCTGATCACTGGCAAAGGCATACCTTAAAGGTCGTATCCTCTCTCCCGTCCCCACTTGATCCAAATATCAGCCATTTCCTTGACGTGGCCTTCCTTTTCTTCGGGTACAGGGTTCTCCTTGGTAATCTGGACAAGGGCCGGAAACCAATGTGCGAGGTGGTTCGACAGTTCTTCAAGTATTAATGGTACTGCCGCTTCTCCGATAGCGATAACTTCTTGGTAGGCAGGATGTTGGGACTTTTTGAGTGGCGAGGAGAGCATTCCCGTCTCTTCGCGCCACGCTTTTGCTAGGGCCACAAATCTATTGCGAAGAGCAATATCCGTATTTGTAGCTTCGGAAATGTGACATTCTCTTGTCCACATCCGACCCAACCTAATCTCCTCTTCTGACCAGTGTCGGATGTCCATCGACCCCCAAAGGTCAATGCCTGAAATGTGAATATCGCCATGTTTCCCACAGTGCAAATTCTCCAATATTTCCTTGATGGGCAATGGGTGGCCAGGGAATCCTTCATGAGGAACTCGCCTGCCATGCTGGCGGGACGCAACAGATATTCCTACTACGACTCCTTCATCATTTATACTAAAGGCTGAGCCTACTGCAACATCTGACAAAAGTGAGCAATGCGGAGCTGTCCAGCAAGGCGAGTCTTCTAGTTGGGTTCTATCGGTAGTGGTTGTACTCCGAGTAATGGAAGTTTCAGTCATTTTGTGCCTCCTCGCCGGATATTTTCGGCTCAATTGTAAAGGCCGCCCTGAGGTTATTTGCCTCGATTATTACCCTCTCTACGATCTCAGATGACCATTCACGCGAGACTTCAAAGTTGGTAGCGAGATGCCAATGGGATTCGGTCAAGCGGTCGAGGGTTACAAAATCGTTTGAATTGTCGTCATCGGTCGTAAACCGGACCCCGCTTATCTGTCTGAATCGCGTACTTGACGCGTTAAGTCTGAACATTGGCAATTGTATTACGGGTGAAACCGCTTCGATCTCGTATCCCCAGGTGATAGAGCATCGGAGGTCGCACTCACCAGGAAGACTGCCCATGGATCCAAGGGCTGCGGCTATTGCTTCAAAGCGACGCTTCAACGCACTTCGCCTACGTGCAGGTATCGACCTGAACGGCCTTAGCGTGTATCCCAAATCAAGCAGGCAATGATAAGACCCTTCTCCGGTGGGATGAGTAGATAACGAAAGGTTGGCGAACACCATGTAGCCATCATGTTCCGCTGCACCTACGGTATGAACATGAACGTCCTTTCGTCTGTCGCGGACATCTGAAAGCGCCAGTGAGAGAGCTTGATATACTTCTTCAGATGCCTCGAAGGACGTTGCTACGCTTATTCCTTCGAGATCGGGGTGCTCCCATGCTTTCATAGCTCGCTACCAATGGAAGACATAATATACCCTTCTTGTCGATATACATTTATCCCCGCCACAATATCACTCAGCGGGGGTATTCTATATATGCTACGGCATATTAACTGTCCGGGGCTGAAAATGTCAACGTTAGTGACTGGCAGCTGCGAGTGCTTCGCTTGAAGTCCGAGTGAATTAGGCGGAGACGATATTACATCTTTTTGGTTCATTAGGTTAATTACATTATAGACCACGCATCAGATCGGGGCAATTACGGGTGCGCTCTTTAGTGTAGGAGTACGGGGCCTACAATCTGGATGGTCAAGGCCAAGTTGTGTAGCACTGTTGGCTATAAGGGAACGGGCAGTTGGCCGTTGCGGGTTCCGGCCCCTAAATGGTGTTATTCGTAGGGCCGTTTGCGCCGGCTAGAGTTTCGCAATTTTCTCTAGTATTACAGCCGCACTTAAAGGGAAAGCCTGGAAATGTGTCTCTTGTAATGAGATTTCAAGGCCCTGGCCTGATGCCTCCGTCGCCACCGTGACCACCATACAGCCAGACCAGCGCTCTCATGGGGCAGCCAGAGCAGCCTGTATAACAACCGCCTCACCTCGGGCACTGTCAGGGGTATGAGTTCCTCCCTGACGACCATCCCCCCTTTTCATGAGTCCCAGCGGCACAGGACCTGGTCACCGCCAGAAAGGCATGGACCAGCAGCGCCAGGGTGATGTGACGGTACCACCCGGTCCACCGACGTACCTCATACTGGTCCAGCCCCACCTCACTCTTGGCTTCCTTAAAGGCATCTTCGATCACCCACCGGGTACGCGCCACACGCACCAGTTCTTCCATCGGCACATCCCAGGAACCAAAACACCCATAGTATGCCAGGTCCCCAGGGTCTGTGACGCTGCGGCGCACCAGCAGCCAGTACCCCTTGGCCTGCCCAGACAAGGGCCGTATCGGCACCCGGCCCCAGTCGTAGATCCGAGGTCCTTTGGACCCATCACCGGCACTGATACGATGCCATTCCTCATCCGGTATCTCCTCTGCCAGCTCCCTGGCAGCCACCTGAACAGGACCACGGTGTGTGTTTACCCACAGAGGCTCATTGCTTTTCACCCCCAGAACATAGGGTATCTCTCCCTCCTCCAGCCACAGACGCAGCCGGCGGTCATTGCCATACACCTCGTCTCCCGTTACCCAGGCAAAGGGAACCCCAGCCTCAAGGGCTCTTGAAATCATCTCCCTGGCCAACTGCCCCTTGGTCCTGAAGGCCACATCCTCCGGCACTCCCGCTTCCTCCCTCCTCTCCCTGTCCTCATCCCATTCCCTGGGCAGGTATAGCTCTCTATCCAGAAAGGCATGGCCACGCCGGCTGCCATAGGCCAGGAACACCCCTACCTGACAGTTGTCCACTTTCCCTGCCGTGCCGCTGTACTGCCGCTTCACTCCCACCGACTTTGTGCCTTTCTTGAGGAAACCCGTCTCATCCACCACCATCACTGCTCGGGGTTCACCCAGATGTTCCACCACATACCCTTGCAGGTCATCCCTTACTTGATTGGCATCCCATCTGTAAGCAGCCAGCAAACGTTGCACACCGTCAGGAGTGGCATCTCTACTATGTTCGGCCAGTTGCCACCCATTCTTCCGCTCCACCGGCCCCAGCAGTCCCTTCAGGTATGCCAGCACCCTCCACCGGGGCTCACTGCGGCCAAAGCGATGAGCGATGCGAGCGTGCAGTGCATGGAGGCCTGCTTCCCAGTCAATCACCTCCTTCAGCACGTCCTCTCCTTCCATGACTGTCTGACTCATAACCAACCCCTCCTCTCCCACTATTCCCCATGGCTCTATTCTACCTCTTTAAGTGCGGCTGTAGTACTAGCAGCCCGTCCGAGGAATGCTTGATTGGTTTAGATTGAGGGTGGACTAACCGGAGGCAGCGGAGTTTGTCAGTTGCGGGCGCCGGTATCCCCATCGTTTGACCATGGACAGGGTTCCTGCGAGTAACGTCTCGTGGCCCAACGGGCGGGGCGTCCCTTTGCCGGGCGGCCCAGCCCCGAACCGGAACAGCTTCAGCAGGTTGTGCCCGGTGCAGATCAGCAGCCACTCCCAGTTCACCTTCTCCAGTCCCCGCAGCAGGAACTGCCGGAATCCACGGCCCTGCTTGATTTGACCGAACACCGGCTCCACCGTCTCCTTGCGCAGCCCGTATCGGCCCCGGCCCCTCTTGGTGCGTAGCTTCCTCCGCATCCGGTCCCGGGCGGAGAGATTGGCGGGTATCCGTCCCCGGGGCGCCGGCGGTATTGCTTGGCCGTGGCGGGTCTTGTCCGGTGCGATGAATGGGTCGACGCCCAATGCGCTCAGTCCGTCAACCGCCTTAGCCGAGTAGTAACCCGCGTCGGCGGACACCTCCTTGGTCGCCGTGCCTGTGTTGCCGATAGTCTGCTCAATCATGGATACCGCCTGCTGCTTGTCCGATGCCTGGTTGGTCGCCTCTGCCCCCACTATCACCTGGTGGGCGCTGTCCACCGCCGCCTGGCAGTTGTAGGCCTGCTGGAAATCCCTCCCTCCCGGACCGGGCATGATGCGGGACTCGGCATCGGTGAAGTTCCGCTGCTCCTTGTCGTCGGGCACACCGGGATGTTTCCGTTCCTGAGATTCAGCCTGCTCAGCTGTAGCCTGGGCTTCGGCCTCCAGCTCTGCCTTGGCCTCCCTTATCTTGCGCAGCCGGCTCTCCCGGAAGGCCAGTTCCTCCGGCAACTCATCTCCACGCTTGTCCTTCCCGTACCTGCGGTCCTCCTCGTCATCCACCTCCTGGGACCGCCGCAGCAACTCCGCCACCTCGGAGGCCAACTGCGCCTCCTTCTCCTTCATCCGACGGTAGCTCATCGCCTTGTGCTTCGATGCGTTAGCCCTCACCTTGGTGCCGTCCAAGGCCACGTGGCCCAGCTTCACCAGTCCCGCCCGCTGGCAGAGGGCCAACACCTGCAGGAACAGGCCGGAAAGGGCTTGCAGATGGTCCTTGCGGAAGTCGGAGACGGTGCGGAAGTCGGGCGTGTTGTTGGCCGCCAGCACCCGGAAGGCGATGTCCTCGTGCAACCTCCGGGCGATGCGCCGGGAGGACGCCACCCCGGTGCAGTAGCCGTAGAGCAGCACCTTGACCATCATCTGGGGATGATAGGGTGGACCGCCCCGTTGCTCCTCATAGCGTCCGGTGATCTCCGAGAGGTCCAGCTGGTCCACGATGTCGGAGATAAAGTAGGCCAGGTGGTCCGGCGGCAGCCATTCCTGCAGGGCCGCCGGCAGCAGCAACTGCTGGTCAGGGTCGTAGGGACGGAAGGTCTTGCTCATCAACGCCTCCGGGCACTTCATGCTTGCACCATCATACCCTCCATCACCCACCAACAGTGTTTCTCGGACGGGCTGCTAGAGCTAATCGACAATTGCTAACCCCAGATGACAGAGGCTATCAAGTGCAGGGCCGACAGGAAATACAAGCTCTTCCTGTCGTACCTGGTTGCGATTCTGCGCTACTGTTTCAATTTGTTGAAGGCTCGTTCAATCAGATTCCGCTGCCGGTACAGTTCCCGGTCGTATTCCCAAGGGTCCCTCCGGTTTGACTTGGGTGGTATGATCGCTTCGGCTCTTGTGACCCTGATAAAGGCCAGCACCCGGTTGCTTTCATACCCCTTGTCGGCGATGACGGCCCCGGTCTCGATACCTGTCAGCAAGAGTATGGTCTGGGAGACATCCGCCCTCTGACCGCCAGTGAGGGAGAAACGCACCGGCCCGCCCTGGGCATCAGCCACCAGATGAATCTTGGTGCTCAGTCCGCCGCGGGAGCGGCCCAGAGCCTCACTTTGGCCCCCCCTTTGCCACAGGCTGCCTGCTGATGAGCCCGCACTATAGTGGAATCAATCATTACGTACCTGTTGTCCGGGTCATCCAGCAACACCTGGAAGATTTTCTCCCAGATTCCGGTCCTGGCCCAACGGGTGAAACGCTTGTAGACGCTTTTCCAGTTACCGTACCCAGGGGGCAGGTCTTTCCATTGGGCGCCGCTGCGCAGCACCCACAGAACGCCGTTCACGAAGTTCCGGTTGTCCTTGGCCGTAACACCGACCCAGCCGGGACGCCCCGGCAGGAAACTCTCCACCCGGCCCCATTGAGCGGCGCTCAACTCGTAACGCTCCATGCAAATCCCCTCCCACGCACTACACTTGCTTAGTTACACTCTATCCTCCTCTAGTAAGCTCCTGCCCTATTTCCTCAGCCGAGTTTCACCCAATTGTCGATTCGCCCTAGCTCATGGACGAGCCAGTCGAACCCAGGTTCGGGCATGGTGTCGCAGCACAGGACGCTCTCTACCCCGGTAGAAGCTACCAAGCCGTCGAAAAGTCCGAGGGCTTCGGCGTCCAGTTGCATGTCATGGTAGTGCTCGGGAAGATCCTTGCGCACCGAATGCTCGTCCCGTATGGCAACGCGCATACCCCACTCGGCCATGGTGGCCAGGAGGTCGGGCCGATTAGAGAGCATTTCATTCGCAATGTTGCGAGCGCGTAGGGAGAGTTGGTCAGGCACTCTCAGGGAGGAAACGATAGACACTCCGTCCAGGTACTTGCCGTAATACGGGTCCAGGCCGAGAGACGGCGGAGGCGGTTGCAAATTAGTTGGAGGTTACCTTCACTGTGATTGGATCCGTTTAGCCCCAGTACGGCCACCCAAGTTCATGGAGGTCGATGTAGTCAACGGACCGTAGCCCGGTTGCAATGCAGCAGGTCAGTTGGTTACCACCGAGATACAGCCCTATCAACTGTGGAAGGTAGCCCAACTCCGGCGGTATCGGCCCGGTGAGCCGGTTGCCACTGAGCTCCAGCCGTCTCAGGTGTAAAAGATCGCCCAACTCCGGTGGTATCGGCCCGGTCAGCCAGTTACCAACATTACCCTCCTTCCTAAGAATGCTTAAAATCCATGACGAATTACGTCTCTCGGTATCTTCGTAAGATACACACAATTCTAGTGTGCTATAGTTGAGACAGATAATGACCAAAATTGGCCCCAATTTGGTAGTGTTAATGCGGAGTGTGCCATTGACATGACGGGAAGCGTATAGTAAAGTTGTTCAGATAAAGACGGGGACCCAAGTGCCGGTAACACTTGGGTCCCATGAACGACAGGAAAGTTGTGGCTTCCCATCGCGCATGTTAATGCTACACTCACTGACCCTGGAATACAAGCTCCTCCGATTGTCGAGGAACTTCAGAATCTCTTTGCCCGTCTCGACGACTCCGAACTCCTGGCTGCCCTGCAAGGCCCAGCCCGGCGTGGCCCCAAGGGGCACTCCGTCCGTACTCTCTGGCACTGCTTCCTGACCAAGCATTACCTCAACCTGCCCTCTACAGCCGATCTGATACGGACCCTGCGCAACAACCCCTTCGTTGCCCGGGCCTGTGGTATTGAGTCGCCGGAGGACATACCCCACGAGGCCACTTTCAGCAGGTTCTTCGGCAAACTCACCCGCCACCACAACCTGACTTTGCTCAGGGGAGTCTCGCGCTCACTTGTCTGGCGACACTACGCCGAACTTCCGGGCTTCGGTGATAGGGTGGCAATAGACTCCACCACGGTGGAGGCGTGGAGCAATGGGGCCAGGAAGCCCAAGTCTGACCGAGAAGCAGGGTGGTCTATCAAAGGGGGCACGCGGGGCACCCGGGAGTCTACCTATGGCTATAAGCTGCACCTGGTGGCTGATTGCGAGCATGAGCTGCCCATCGGTATCAATATCAGTGCTGGAAATATTCACGACAGCCAACGGGCGTCCCACGCTCTCAGAGACGCCCGTAGAAGCTATCAAAGATTCAGGCCCCGCTACATCATGGCCGATTCGGCGTACTCTGGCAAGGACTTCATCCAACTCGTTGAACGTCAGTACCACTCTACCCCCTTGGTAAAGTTCAACCGAACTCATAGGAGCCTCATCGCCAAGGACGCAGGATTCGAGTCCACGCCTGAGTACAAGGCCCTCTACAAGCAACGCCAGGCGGTGGAGCGCGTGTTCAGTAGACTCAAGGGGCAACGGTCCCTCAACCATATTACGGTAAGGGGTAGGTGTAAGGTTATGGTGCACATCTACATGGCCCTCATTGTGATGCAGGCGTCGGTTCCAGGATTGTGACCTTACTTTTGGCTTTCTGCGCGACCAACTCCCCCACCAAGATAGCAACAAATGCATCTTGTTCCCAATCTTGCAATTGATGGTAGTATTGAAGTAGCCGCTTGACGGCCATACTTGGTGTCTCCGTCCCGTACCTTGGCTCCAAGGTCTTACCAATTTCCTCATCAAGAGTGATTTGGGCTTCTGACTTATAGGTGGGCGAATGCCTGACTTAAAACCATGTCGAGTGTGTGCTAAGGAGTATGCGACATCTGCTAAACAGTGTCCGGCTTGTGGCGACCCGAATCCTGAATACCTTAACCATTGGGGGTGTTTGGGGGCAGGTCTCGTTGTTTTAGTATCTGGGGGCATTCTCTTGTTCTTGAACCCCTGTAATGCTTGGTGAAAGAAGCCATCATGTGACGCAGCGAGAGGTCCAGTGGCAGGCCAGTCAAGCATCCGTTGCCCGAACCGATAGACGCCACGCCTGAAGAGGTTGCCCGCGTGGTCTTGCAGGCTAAGCCCAAAGAGACCCGGCAGTTCGAGGAAGAATCAGGCCGGAGCGCACGGCGCAAGCCTGGCTAGCTACCGCGTGGGTACACAAGCATATAATTCCCCTTTGAATTTGGCGGCCAATATAAAGTCCCTAATTCAGATATAGCCTGGCGTACGCTCTGGATATGCCGGAAATGTCGAGAAGGCGTAGTCGTAAAATTGATACGTAGAGGTGCCGATATTATGCCCGGAGATTGCTTCGGGGAGACCCTACTGATGAGGGGTATGAATTGATTGGCATACATCCAACGCCACAAGAGCCTGCCATGCCTGAGTATGTGCCAGAGGCATAGCTAAAGACTTTAGCGAAGCCATGGACAATATACGTCGCCAAAACTGGGTCAGTGCTGGTATGATGTTGCGAAAAGTTCTGCAACCGGCCACAACGACGCTGGCCTCTGATAACGGTCTCGGCTTCCAAGGGGTGAGACTTGAGCCCCATATCGCTAAACTGGCTGACCAACATTGTATCACCCCAGCAATGCGTGAATGGGCAGACATTGTTCGTGTGGATGGGAACGTTGGAACCCACACTGAGGACGAAGAGTTTCCCGAAGAACAAGCCAAACAAATGGCTACATTCACCGAGATATTTCTCATGTATGCTTTCACTTTGCCTCAACGCGTCAAAGAATACGAAGATAAGGCTCAACACATCACTTAAGACCAGAGTGTTGTGTTTTGGTCTCTTGCTCTCACCAATACGTTAGTCGAATTATGCAAGAAGCTTTAGTTCCCGTCCACGTAGCGCATGAGCTGTCCGGCCTGGGCCTCCAGCTTCACGCGGTCGTCGGTGTTGGGGATGGAGCGGGCATGAGCGGTGATACCCTGAATGATGTCCCAGAGGCTACGGGCCTCACCCTGCTCAGCCTGCGCGGTGGTCACGGCTGTCTTGGCCATCGTGCCGGTGAATCCCCGGTCCTTCAACCAGGACTCCCATCCACCGCCTTCCTTTTCTCCCTGCTTGACTTCGTACTCCTTTGCCTTAGCAACCCCCGCCTCTATCGCCCTGGGGCTTTCCTCAGCGTAGCGTTTCAGGAAACTGGCCCCTTCGTTGGCGAATCGCTCCGGCGCTCCCCGAGAGTGCCGTATCCGTACCTCCTGGACGTTGCTTGCTCCCCATATCATCCGGTTATCGCAAACGTACCTGTAGAGGAAGGTCGAGAGGCCAAACACCTGGGACCCCACCTCACTATTCCATGTGTAGAATCCTCTGAAGAGGATGTCGTTGCCAACCTCGATAGGATGGTCGGGGTCTACCAGGAAGATGAACACGTCCCTGTCGCTGGCATACAAGGTCGTGGCCCGCTTCGGGTTGCTGGCCGAGTAGCTCGCAGCCGGCACCTTCCACATCCCATCGTGGTTCACCCGCTCCACTGCCTCCACCACCTGTATGTCCCATATCCGCCCGTAGTTGGGGGAAGTCAGGGATCGGAGGCTTTGCATCAAAAGTCACTCGACTAGGGGACTTTTGATGCAAAAGGGTACATGATAGTGGACGCCATGAATTTATCAAGCACAAAGACAACAAAGGCCAGGGAACTTCGGCTTCAGCCTGGGCGGGCCTACGCTGAAGAATCTGGCCCTCGTGGACAGCGTTTCAACCTGGGCTGACAACGCCCAGAGCAAGCCATTACAGGATTGGGCCAGCAAGAGGATCGGTGCAGACCCCCCCACCGAGCTGATTGCCCTCCGGGGTGACCTGATTACCAGCGTTCTTGACGCTTGCGGTGTTCCCGCGGAGCTAACGGGGCAACAGGCGGACGGAACGGCCCAGAGGGAGAGCTTCAGAAGGTTTGCGACCACCACCGTCATGCTGGTGCTGAACGGTGTGGCGACAGAGTTCGGGAAAAAGGTGGACACACCCAACCTCAAGTTTGATCTGGCTGGAATGTATGCCCATGACCTCGCTGGCAGGGCTCAGAGCTTCCAGAGGTTGGTGCAGGGTGGTTTGGACGTGGAGCAGGCCCTCATAATAAGCGGCCTGATGGTGGAGGACTAGCTCAGCCCTTCCTCTTGCAGTGAGGGCAGGGTTGCTGGACCGCCACGCGCCATTCGGCGATGGTCCTGGCCGTTATAACCCCCCACAGTGTAGACAGTGACCCATGTGTTGAACGTTCTCCGGCATTGCTGGCCTCCCTGTAAGCGATTATAGGCATGAAACTGGTGTGCTATGGGTCAATTTCATGCCTAAGATCGCTTACAATATCCTGTAGCTTAAGGGTTAGCACTGGCAAGCAGTATCCGCCCCCCATGTTGGCTATCTTCCGGACTGTTGTGTGGCTGATACCCAGGGCGGCCCCGATGCTCCGGCTGGACTCCCCATCTTCGACCCGCCTCACCACCTGGCGTACAACATCCATACCCAGCATGGGAACACGTGTGGGCCGCCGTTTCTTCTTACGTCGTGGCATTGCTTCTCCTTTCACCACTCCCACGCGTCCGCCTCAAGGACGCGCTTGTTTACCCCGTCATAGAGACAGGAGTACCCGTACTGTTGCCATACCCCTGTCCGGCGAATGATTTCATCGCTACCAGCCCTTCCGCTTACAATGAGGGCAGGGCTGCCTGACCACCACGCGTAATTCGGCGATGGTCCTGGCCATGATACCCCCCACAGTGTAGAGAGTGACCCATGTGCTGAACGCTCTCCGGCATATCCTTCCTCACTCTGCCCACCTCTTACCGTGCTATGGTCTGAAATGTTTCACGGCGAAACAATTAGCCCCACAAAACGAATGCTGAGTATCCGATTACCGGGGGTAAATGTTTCTTGAAGAAACATTTGACCCCATAAGACAAATACTCCATATCATATTTATACTGATGAATTAGACTTGAGGGCCAATAGCACGCTTTCTAATGGCCCACTGGCACCGAAAGCACGTGACCTTTGTTCTGTCCTCGGTGTGGATTGTGGTGGGCCGTACTTCTGGTAGGGCAGTACAGCGCCACCTGTTCTCTGGTGGACTTCTCCACGTCCAGCATGTGTATCCCCTTGGTCCTGAGGAATTTGTACCCTAATACCGAAACATACCATTGCATCCGTCACCACTCTCATACACCCACATTCAGGACGCCCTCGCTCACCGGGTTGTAGATGCAGTTGTAACTATAACGGTGCCAGGAGCCAGCCCTGCTCTGAAACTCCACGCGGTTCCCCCAATAGGTAAGATGCTCATTCCCACCCAGGTCGTCATTGAACACCCTGGAGGATTTATTCCCATCGCCTGCTGTCCACCGCACCCCATATAGAGCCTGAGCTTCTATAATAGGGACACAGTATCTCTCCGCGCCGGACATCCAGTCGGAGCGAGTGCTGATGCACTCGGGGTCAGCCAGGCACTTCTTAATCCTCAGACTGGCACCCGATGGCCAGGATGGAAATGAGTATGACTACAGTCCCAGAATGTTCCCTGGGGGAACATTCTGGGACTGTAGCACACCAAGCACTACGGATTGTTGAAGGCAAATCTGTGACGAAACTATTGCGAATCTCGGCCCTCTCCCCTGTATCCGCGGTAGCCCGTATCCGAGACACAGGTTGCCTCCCACCTGACACACTGTCAGAAACTATCTCCCTGTCCCGCTTTTGCCTGTGTTCCCCGTGCAAGGCTATCACAACTCCTTGCCTACGCCGTCTGAGTGGTTCAACGCTAGCAGCTTGTTTAACCTGGCTCTCTGCGTACCAGGAGGCGTAGCGTGTGGCCCTCTCCCGAGACGGCCTATGTACCAGATGCTCGGACAGCGTAGTGTCGAGAGTAAAATGGTGAAGCCCCTTTGATGCTCAGGGGACTCAAAACTTCAACGCTTGACCTGCTTCGCTAACCCCATCTCTGGTTCAAGATCGGGACTTTTGATTTAGGCGGTACTTCTGGCGCGAGTCTCATGTTTGCTATGTTGGCATACTGGTGGCATAGGAGGTAAAACCCAGGCTCCCAACCGGTGGCGGAGACGCGGCCCCGGCCGGGCTTATGTCATCGTGCTGAAAGCCGCTTCAGTGCTGCGTGTAACCGCTAGCCCTGGGGCGGGTCGACAGCCAGGCTTCGATCTCGGACTCACGCCACCGGACGGCGCGGATCCCGACCTTCAGAGGCTCGGGGAAGGAACCGTCCCGCATCATGCGGTACAGTGAGCTCCGTGAAAGGCCGCATCGGGCCAGGACTTCTGTGAGGCGCAGGAAGCGGTCGGTCGTGGTTGTAGCCATAGAACTTCACTCCTCGGAGCTAGTCATAACTCAAGGGTTACAGCTCCGGCCCATTAAAACAACCCCCATTTTCGGGCCAGTTTTGGTTACAATTCCGGGCAGACCGTCCCGGACTTGCCGATGACCGCCGTACGGCTTCGGCGTCGCAGCCAGCCTCGTCTGCGACCCGGTTGAAGGGGCTTGACAAGACCATCTGTGGTTCCGAGGCCATCTGAACACGGCCCAGACGCGGAAGATCCGGTCTGAGTCTTCGGGCCGAGTGCGGACGGGGATAGGCTCGCCGAGGGCATACCGGTTGTGGACCCGCCAACTCAAGAGCCCAGAGACGGGTCCAGTATTATCTGGGAATTCGCGGAGCGGACCACGCAGTCGGCCCCCTGGCCCACGGCTTGGTATGGGACCAGTTGGATGCAGATCCTTAGGA
This sequence comes from Dehalococcoidia bacterium, assembly GCA_965219825.1. Taxonomy (GTDB): domain Bacteria; phylum Chloroflexota; class Dehalococcoidia; order Lucifugimonadales; family JAGWBF01; genus JAGWBG01. The sequence goes on from OZ244792.1 coordinate 2,220,502, forward strand.
GTAAGAGCCGGGCCGGATAGTTCGGGTTTCTCGAGGAGACGCATGCAAAGGAGTCTTGTACCACCAGGACGGCGGATCAGCCACGTCCTGGGTAGCCCCGTTCTTCGTTGTTGAGGACCTAGGCGGAAACTTCCTGAGTATCCACTTGGACTCCGCCGACAACATATTCAGCCCACCGGTCCATCAGTGCACGGCGCTGGTCGAACAGGTCGGACCGCATGTAAGCCGCCTCCGTCGAATTGCCCACGTTGTGGGCGAGGGCGGCCTCGGCCACCGCCCACGGCGTCGACGTCCGCTCGATCACCCAGTCGCGGAAGCTGGAGCGGAATCCGTGAGGGACGGCGGGGATTCCGAGCCGCCGGAGCAGGGCGGTAAACGTCATGGGGGACGTCCCCTTGCCACTGCGGGCGGAGGGAAAGACCAGGCCCTGCCCGTCGGCGAAGCTCGACGCCTCTCGTAGTATCTCGATAGCCCTGCCGGACAGCGGCACCCGGTGGGGACGCCTGGCCTTCATTCGGGCGGCGGGGATCTCCCAGGTGGCCGCCTCCCAAACGATCTCGCTCCACTCAGCCGTCCGCACCTCCCCGGAGCGGCTGGCAGTCAGTACTAGAAATTCAAAGGCCAGCTTGGTCGGAGTGTCGGCGGTGGACTCCCTGACCCGCGCCACCGCGCCCGGCACCTGGACATAGGGCAAAGCCTGGCGGTGTTCCTTCAGCCACTTTACCGACGGCAACACTTTGAGTAGGGAGCGCCCCGCCGGATTGTCCAGCCTGTAACCGTGGGTAACCGCCCAGTCCATGACCGTCTCCATCCGCTGGCGGACCCGCCTGGCGGTCTCCGGCTTGCTGGTCCAGATGGGGCTCAGCACGTCCATGGCGTCGGCCGGGGTGACGGAATCGACCGCCTTGCGCCCGATCACGGGATGGACGTAGGTGGCCAGGGTGCTCTCCCACTGGGCAGCGTGCTTCGCGTTGCTCCAGGTCGGGCGGCGAAGCTCAATCACACGGGCGGCGGCTTCGGCGAAGGTGGGGATGGACGGAGCAGGCCTGCGGGCTGTCTCACGCGACACCCGTTTCTCGGCAACCGGGTCCCGGCCTTCGGCAACGGCAGTACGATTGTCGTGGGCGATGGCCCGGGCTCTGGCAAGGCTGACGGCGGGATACGGCCCCAGACCAATGTCGCGGCGTCGTCCACCGATTACGATTCGCTGGACCCACGATTTGCCGCCTGAAGGGGCGACGTTGAGGTAGAGACCGTTACCGTCACCGTACCTGCCGGGTTTGCCCAGGGCATTTGCCTTGAGTGCGGTGAGGTTGGCCATTTCCCCTCTCTTACCACATTATTTCCCACACAATGAGCGAGATGTAGTGGTATTTTACGGGAGTTTGTGGGAATGTTCAAGCCCTCAGTCCCATTAACCCAGATACAACTTCTGTGTTTTTGAGACTTCATGGAACTGCAAGGGATATTAGTTTGGCGGAGGGAATGGGATTCGAACCCATGAGCCCAATTACTCGGGCTAAGCGCTTAGCAGGCGCCCGCACTAGACCACTATGCGATCCCTCCGGCTCCCCTTAAATATATCAGAACCGGTCATATCTCGGCAAGGTGTAGCACAGTCAGGTAGTGTGTCCTTCCACTGGTAAATACCGGAGTGCCCAGTACCCGCATGAAATCAGGCTTGATGTCGGGGTAGCTTCTCAAAAGGGGGTATAGATTTCAGATAACGCCATCTGCTGAAGTGGGGCACCGGTTGACTTGATTCGTACTATCGCCTATTATTTTCTTTAGAAAGTCTCAGGAGGGATTACCAATATGGATGAACTGGATAGAAGAATTATCAAGCTCCTTCAGGTGGACGGGCGCGCCTCCAACGCAAGAATAGCGAGAGAGGTCGGCGTCAGTGAGGGCACGGTGAGGCGCAGGCTCCGCCATCTGATTCAAGGAGACGTGATAAAGGTTATAGCCGTGCCCAACCTGGAGGAAATGGGCTATGGGACCGCCGCACTTATAGGAATTCAGACAGACCCGGGCAAAATAGACGAGGTAACCAACGCAATCTCAGCCTTGGAGGAAACCCACTACGTCTCCATCACCACCGGGGCCTATGACATATTCGCCTGGGTCGGGCTCGAGTCGCCCGAAAGATTGGGAGCTTTCCTCAGGAGCCAGATAGGGACTATTCCGGGTGTCAGACGAACCGAGACCTTCGTCAATCTATCTATAACCAAGCGCACGTACGGCCTAGTACTTTAGTCGCCGCCCCATGAGCCACGACTGCTACTGCTATTCTTCACAATCATCAGGAGGGACCACCCCATGAACACAATTGACTCGACGCCGGAGTTTGTCGTCGAAGCCTATAGGAAGATGGAAAGCAACCTCGCAACCATCCGCCGGAGGCTGGGACGCCCCATGACCCTTGCGGAAAAAATCCTTCTCTCCCATCTGGATGACCCTGAGACTCCTCAACTAGAACGTGGAAGGAACTACGTCCAGCTTCGCCCCGACCGGGTCGTTCTTCAGGATGTCCTGGGCCAGACTGCCGTCCTCCAGTTCATGCAGTCGGGGCGTACCAGGGCCGCCGTGCCCACCACCCAACACTGCGACCACCTGATTCAGGCCAGGGTGGAAGGCCAATCCGACCTGAGAGATTCCCTGGCCGAGAACACGGAAGTGTATGATTTTCTACGCTCCGCCGCCGCCAAGTACGGTGTGGGCTTCTGGGGGCCGGGAGCAGGTATTATCCACCAGGTCGTTCTGGAGGAGTATGCCTTTCCGGGCGAGATTATAATCGGGACTGACTCCCACACCCCCAACGCCGGGGGCCTGGGAGCCTGCGCCGTGGGTGTAGGCGGGGCCGATGCAGTGGAGGTCATGGCAGGGCTGCCCTGGGAGGTGCTCTACCCAAGATTCATCGGCGTACACCTCACCGGCGAGATGAGCGGCTGGACGGCTCCAAAGGACGTGATTCTCAAGCTGGCAGGTGAGCTGACCGTTGAGGGAGGCACTAATGCCATCATCGAATATTTCGGGCCGGGAACCCGCACCATCAGCGCCACCGGCAAGGCGACGATAACCAATATGGGCGCCGAGCTTGGGGCGACTACCTCTATCTTCCCTTACGATGATCGGATGGCCAAATACCTGGCCGCCACCGGCAAGGGCGAGCTTGCCGAACTCGCCGACCGGCACAGGAACCTGCTGACGGCAGATGAGGAAGTCGAGGCTCACCCGGAGCAGTACTTCGACCGCGTTGTTGAGATAGACCTGTCCACGCTTGAGCCCCATATCGTCGGGCCCCACTCACCGGACAGGGCTCGACCCCTATCCCAACTTGCCGCTGAGGTCAATGACGGGAGCAACGAATTTGTTGATGACATCTCCACGGCCCTCATTGGGAGTTGCACCAACTCGTCTTACGAAGATATGAGCCGCGCCGCCGACGTGGCAGAGCAGGCGGCTGCCCATGGCATCAAGGCCATCGTGCCTTTCATGGTAACACCCGGTTCCGAGATGATTCGAGCTACCATCGAACGGGACGGACAGATGGCATCCCTCAAAAAGATTGACGGAACGGTACTTGCCAACGCCTGTGGACCCTGCATCGGGCAGTGGCAGCGAACCAAAGAGACGGCGGGAGTCCCCAACACCATAATCACTTCTTACAACCGCAACTTCCCGAGGCGCAACGACGGCGAGCCCACCACGATGAACTTCATAGGCAGCCCGGAGATTGTGACGACTTTCGCGCTGGCGGGCAGGCTGTCCTTCAATCCTCTGACGGATACTCTCACCGGAGCCGACGGCAGCCCCTTCAAGCTACGGCCTCCCGAACCTGCGCCCGAAGTGCCCCCCAATAGCTTTGACCGGGGCAATCCCTACTATATGCCGCCTCCGGAGGACGGCAGCGACATCGAGTTGCGAATCGCCCCCAATAGTGAACGGATTCAGGTCCTGCAACCCTGGCCGGCGTGGGATGGGAATGACTTTGTGGACATGCCAGTACTGCTCAAAGCCCAGGGCAAGTGTACAACCGACCATATTTCTCCTGCCGGGCCTTGGCTACGCTATCGCGGCCACCTGGACAAGTTCAGCGACAACCTGCTCATGGGGGCCACCAACTCCTACACCGGCGAAGCAGGCAAAGCCTTGAATGTGCTCACGGGAGAGGGAGACCAAGTCATATCCAAGAACGCCAGGCACTATAAGGCTCAGGGAATCAAGTGGATCATTATTGGCGACAGCAACTACGGCGAAGGCAGCAGCCGTGAACATGCGGCTCTTTCGCCGCGCCTGTTGGGTGGTGCAGCGGTAATCACCCGCAGCTTTGCCCGCATCCACGAGTCCAACCTGAAGAAGCAGGGCCTACTGGCGTTGACCTTCAGCGATCCGGCGGACTATGACAAGATTCGCGAGGATAGCCGCATCAGCCTGGTGGGGTTGCAGGATATGGCCCCGGACAAACCGGTGCGCTGCGTGGTTAAACACGCCGACGGAACCTCCGAGACCTTGAGTCTGGATCACTCCTATGGAGCATCGCAACTCGAGTGGTTCAAGGCAGGCTCGGCCATGAACCACATCAGGAAGTTGGAGAAAGGCCGGGGCTAACCAGCAGATGTCTCAGTCACCCTACTCTATGGGCGTATCGTCACGGTTGCCCCATTCAGCCCAAGAGGCATCGTAGTTTCGTGCCTTGTCATAGCCCAATAGCTTCAGGACCAGGGTTCCGTGCCCCGCACGGATGCCGGCCTGTCAATGGGCCACCACTTCCTTGTCCGGCGTGATTCCATTGGACTCAAGGATACGCCGCATCTCGTCCGGCGACTTGAAGGTATGAGTTTTCTCATCCATCATCTCTAGCCATTCCAGGTGTATGGCACCCGGAATGTGGCCCGTGCGACGGTTGCGGCGCGTGTTTTCCCCCGTATATTCCCCTGTAGTGCGCACGTCCCAGACTGCCACGTCCGGCTTACTGTAGGACTCCTTCAGATGCTCGGTAGTGGCTATCAACGAGGCATCGGGCCTGGGCGTGAACCGGACTCCCGTACGTGCCGGAGACTGGTCAAGGCTAATCCGTCTCCCCTCGCTTACCCATTTCCTCCAGCCACCGTTAAGCACCCTCACATTCTGATGCCCGTAGTAGCTGAGCGCCCACCATAGGCGTCCGGCGTACAACGACCTGGAGTTATCATAAACCACCACTGTGGTCTCGTCACCGATGCCCAGGGACTCCATCATCTCCGCGAACTTCTGAGGTGGCAGGATATGGACCGCGCTTGTGTCCGGGTCCTTCTCGTAATTGTCGGGGACCAGGACCGCGCCGGGGATGTGTCCACGTTGATATGCCGCCACCACGTCGGTGTCTACTATCCGTATGTTTCCATCGTCAAGGTGCTCTGCCAACCACTCCGTATCTGCCAGGAATTCGGGAAATGCATATCCCTCTTGACGTGCCATATCCCCTCCTGCTATGCGTGATAATCCCCCACTAGCACACCCACCCGAGGGTATCTAACAGATTACTCAACCTAGCTTTCTTTCAATGCTTTTTCTATGCTTCTTTGGAGAGATTTGCCAGGAATTCCCGGTTATTGCGTGTCTTGGCGAGCCTCTCCAGAACGCGCTCGGTGGCGTCGCTGCTATTTACGGAATCGTTGGAGAGGAGGGAGACCATACGCCGGAGGAGGAGGACCTGTTTCATGGTGGTCTCATCGAAGAAAAGATCCTCCCGGCGGGTGCCGCTGCGCAGAATGTCTATAGCCGGGAATAGGCGTCGCTCCGCAAGCCTGCGGTCCAAATGGAGCTCCATGTTGCCGGTGCCCTTGAACTCCTCATAGATGACTTCATCCATGCGGCTGCCCGTATCTACCAGGCAGTTGGCGATGATCGTGAGGCTTCCTCCATGCTCCACATTTCGAGCGGCACCAAAGAACCGCTTGGGAGGGTATAGAGCGACGGGGTCTATGCCTCCGGATAGGGTACGGCCACTGGTGGGCGCGGCGAGGTTGTAGGCCCTTGTGAAACGGGTGATGCTATCAAGGAGAATGACCACGTCCTTCTGGCTTTCTACCAGACGCTTGGCCCGCTCCATAGCAAGCTCTCCAACCCGGCACTGGTCCTCTACAGACTCATCGAAAGTCGAGGCAAAGACCTCTCCCCGAATTGAGCGCTGCATATCGGTGACCTCTTCCGGACGCTCACCAATGAGGACCACCATGAGGTCAACCTGAGGGCAGTTGGTCGTAACGCCATTGGCTACGTGTTTCAGTACGGTGGTCTTTCCGGCTTTGGGGGGCGATACGATGAGGCCCCGCTGGCCCAGGCCAATGGGGGAGAAAAGGTCTATCATTCGAGTGGTCAGGTTGCTGGGGTCGGTCTCCAGCTTTATCTGTTCGTTGGGGAACACCGGAGTGAGATACTCAAAGGGGGGCCTGGAACGTGCTCCTTCGGGGTCGAGTCCATTAACTTTCTCGACTCTAACCAAGCCGAAGTATCTCTCGCCGTCCTTTGGCGGCCTCACCTGTCCGGAAATGGTATCACCGGTCCTGAGGGCGAAACGCCTTATTTGGGACTGGGATACATATACATCCCCCGCCGCAGGGCGCAGGCCGTTCTGCCTCAGGAACCCATACCCTTCGGACATGGTTTCCAGGACGCCGCTCGCTATCAGGCCCTGCTGGTCAGAGTAAGTCTGGAAAATGCGGTGTAGAACGTCTTCTCTGCGCAGGTTTGCCATGGGAGCGCCATCGTCAAGGCCCATGTCATGGGCAACAACGAGTAGCTCATCCTTGGACTTTCGCTCAAGCTCCGCGATATTTATTGCGCGTTCAGTAGTCACAGGTATCACCTCAGATAGATAGATTTTAGGTATTCGGATAGACTAACTAAAGGAAAATCGAACAAATTCCTATTTCCGAGAATTCATGATGAAGCCCGCTGCCAGTCTTGCAGAAAGCGCGTCTGGCCCACGTCGGTGAGGGGATGCTTTATCATCTGCATAAGCACCGGAAACGGTACGGTCGAAATGTCGGCGCCGGCTTTAGCGGCAACGACACAATGTAATGAATGACGTATGCTGGCGGCCATTACTTTCGTCTTGATACTATAGCTCCGAAAGATAGATACAATGTCCTCCACCAGTTGCATACCATCGTGGCCTACGTCATCCAGTCGTCCGACGAAGGGGCTTACCACCGTAGCCCCCGCCTGTGCCCCCAAAAGGGCCTGATTCACCGAGAAGCATAGGGTCTGGTTTACCTTTATATTATCCTTTGTGAGTACCGCCATTGCCTCAATGCCCGCGATGGTACTGGGAAGCTTGACCCAGGGATTGGGTATCCAGTTGACTATGTCCCTACCCTCGGTGATCATCCCTTCCACGTCAGAGCTGATTACCTCTACGGATATTGGGCCATCTATTATCTCGGCTATTTCCTGTACCGCTGATTTATAGGCTTCGAGTTTCCCAATCCCTTCCTTGGCTGCCAGAGATGGGTTGGTGGTGATGCCTCGTACCACGCCAAGGCGTGCGCCCTGGCGAATCTCATCCATGTTAGCAGTGTCCAGGAAAAGCTCCATTATTATGGCTCCTCGCTTTTCTTGAGTTACATTGATTACGATTGGTTAAGATAGAAGTGGCATGAGGACATGGTAATATGCCATCATCCATCACCTACAGAGGAAGGGCCGGCTGTGCTCCTTCTCTAAGCGTTACCTTTGCAGCAGCTATGAACTTTTGGAAGAGCGGGTGGGACCGGTTAGGCCTTGAAAGGAGCTCCGGGTGGAACTGCACTCCCACCATGAAAGGGTGCCCTTCTATCTCCGTGATTTCCACCAGCTTGCCGTCGGGCGATACTCCGCTGGCCCGGAGGCCCATGTTCTCCAGGGCCTCCCGGTATGCGTTATTTATCTCAAACCGGTGTCTGTGCCGTTCCAGTACGCGGGTCTGTGCGTAAGCCCGCTGAGCCAAACTGCCATCTAGCAGCTGGCAGGGGTAGGCCCCCAAGCGCATGGTCCCACCCTTATCAGTAACGGAACGCTGCTCAGGCATTATATCTATTACCGGATCGGGTGTGTCCGGGTCAAATTCCGATGAGTTGGCGGATTCCAGGCCCAGGACATGCCTCGCATACTCTACCACCATGACCTGGAGTCCAAGGCATAGGCCCAAATAGGGGATTCCGTTATTCCGGGCGTAGCGGGCTGTCTCAATCATCCCATCCACTCCGCGAGGACCGAATCCTCCGGGCACCACAATGCCACATGCCGTCTTGAGGAGGGAGTCGGGGCCTTCCTTTTCAATGTCTTCGGAGTGTATCCACTGTATCTCTATGTCTCTGTCATTGTATAGCCCGGCGTGCTTGAGGGCCTCGGTGACCGATATGTAAGAGTCGGGCAACTCCACGTACTTGCCGACCACTGCGATGGGCACCTTCTCTTTAGACTCATTCATGCGCTCCACCATAGAGGCCCATTCGTCAATATCCATGCCTTGTCCGGTAAGGCCCAGGGCGTTTACCAGCAGGTCGCCCATGCCATACTGTTCCAGTATCAGTGGCACTTCGTACACTTTTGACACAGTAACCAAGGGGATGACGGAATTGCTGGACACATCACAGAAGAGGGAGATTTTCTCTTTTACCGATGGCAGAATCGGACAGTCACTGCGACAGATAATGGCATCGGGATGTACACCTATGCTTCTGAGCTCCTTGACGCTGTGCTGAGTGGGCTTGGTTTTCAACTCTCCGGTGGTAGACATGTGGGGCAGCAGGGTCACGTGGATGTAGAAGACGTTATCCCTGCCAACGTCATTACGCATCTGACGTATAGCCTCAAGGAACGGCAGACCTTCTATGTCTCCTACCGTCCCCCCAACCTCTACCACAATTACATCTGCACCGGACTCTTCAGCCAAGTCCGTTATCCTTCCTTTTATCTCGTTAGTGACGTGGGGGACAGCCTGTATGGTGCCTCCGAGGAAATCTCCTCGACGCTCCTTGCCAAGGAGGGATATGTACAGTTGCCCAGCGGTGACATTGGATGCCTTGGTAAGCTCAAGGTCTATAAAACGCTCATAGTGCCCCAGGTCCATGTCCGTCTCTCCGCCATCTTTGGTAACAAAGACCTCGCCATGCTGGTAGGGAGACATTGTGCCGGGGTCCACGTTAAGGTAGGGGTCCAGTTTCATAACTGAGACACTGATACCCCGGCTCTTGAGGATACGTCCGATTGAGGCGACGCTGATCCCCTTGCCAACGGAACTGACCACTCCTCCAGTGACGAAGATATACTTAGCACTCATACGTCAGCAAACGCACTTTTATCATGGGGAGCGACCTTTCATACCTGGGAGGGCGATTGATGGGGGGGTAAAAGCGGAGGCGGTCACAAAGGTTCCATGCCGCCTACATTGGTATATCAACCTGATTATAGGACGACGGTTCGGCATGTGTCAATAGTATCGAAGTCTCTCCATAGCAAATTCTGTGCGTTTGGGAGGGATTGTCGTCAATGTTTTCGGATGACGGCTACCGGAGAGACCGGGGCAGGCCGGTCGTGCCCATCAGGTACTTGTCTATGTGATGGGCGGCCTCACGACCTTCAGCGATGGCCCAGACCACCAGGGATTGCCCCCGGGCCGCGTCCCCGGCGGCGAATATTCCCGGAACACTGCTCATTTTACTATGGTCCGTTTTTACATTGCCACGCCCGTCCAACTCAACGCCAAGGTCGGTCACCATGCCGGGATGCTCCGGGTGGAGGAACCCCATGGCCAGCAACACCAAGTCCACTTCTATATTGAACTCGCTGCCGGGCACCTCATTCATAGTGGGACGTCCGTTGGAGTCGGGCGGCCCCCACTCCAGACGCACTGCGTGGAGCTTTTCTACGTGGCCGTTGCTTCCCGAGAAGGACTTGGTCTGGATGCTATAGTCACGAACTCCCCCCTCTTCATGGGCCGCCGACGACCTGAGGATAAGAGGCCATTGAGGCCAGGGGTTGTTGGGCTGTCTGTCTTGTGGAGGCTCAGGCAGCAACTCGTATTGGTAGACCACCTCAGCGCCATGCCGGTGAGCCGTCCCCAGGCAGTCGGCGCCGGTATCACCGCCACCCAGGATAACTACACGCTTCCCCTCGGCGGTAATCCTCTCGGCGGGGTCTATGTGCTCGCCGGCAATGAGCTTATTCTGCTGGGGCAGGTACTCCATAGCCAGATGAATCCCTTTAAGCTCTCGTCCGGGGATTTCCAGGTCACGGGCTTTGGTGGAGCCAATGGCAACGCAGATGGCGTCGAAATCCTCACGTAGCTTGTCGGTGGGGTAGTTCACGCCTATGTGTGCCCCGGTCTTGAACTCGACTCCTTCTTTAGCCATGATGTCAACGCGACGTCTCACCACGGACTTTTCGAGCTTGAAGTCGGGGATGCCCAAAGTGAGCAGGCCGCCAATATAATCGTCCCTCTCGAATACGGTGACCCAGTGCCCGGCGCGGTTAATCTGCTGGGCTGCGGCCAGTCCGGCAGGGCCGGAACCCACTACGGCCACCCTCTTGCCTGTTCGCTCTTTGGGCGGCTCGGGAACAATCCAACCTTCCCCAAAGCCCCGGTCGGCGATGGATTTCTCTATGTACTCAATGGTGACCGGGTCGTCGTTGATGGCCAGGGTGCAGGCCGCCTCACACGGGGCGGGGCAAATCCTGCCCGTGAACTCGGGAAAATTGTTGGTCGAATGAAGCTCGGCAAGGGCTTCCCTCCAGCGCCCACGGTACACGAGATCGTTCCAGTCGGGGATGATGTTCCCCAGTGGGCAGCCGGTGTGACAGAATGGAACGGCGCAGTTCATACAGCGAGCGCCCTGGTCCCTGATCTCCTGCTCAGGCCACTCCTGATAAAACTCGCGGTAGTCCTTTACACGCTCCGAGGTGGGGCGTCTTCTGGGACCTTCACGCTCAAACTCTTTGAATCCGGTGGGTTTACCCATGAGACGTTATTCCAGACCCTCTTTTATCTTTCGCTCTTCAAGGACTCTCCGGTAGTCCTGTGGGAAAATCTTTACGAACCTGGGCACTGACTCGTCCCAGGTATGGAGTATTTTCTGCGCCTTCGCGCTGCCGGTGCGCTCCAGGTGCTCCTGTATCAACCCATGCAGCGTCTCCAGGTCCTCCTCCTCGACCACCTTCTCCAGGTCAACCATCTCCTGGTTGCACCGGTTGGGGAATGTCCCGTCCTCATCAAAGATGTAGGCGAACCCTCCACTCATACCGGCAGCGAAGTTGCGGCCCGTCTGTCCCAACACTACCACTACACCCCCGGTCATGTACTCGCACCCGTGGTCTCCCACGCTTTCCACCACAGTATGGGCGCCGCTGTTTCGGACAGCGAACCGCTCGCCGGCAACCCCTCTGATAAAGACCTTACCGCCGGTGGCCCCATAGAGGACCACGTTGCCCACGATGATATTTTCCTCGGGAATGAAGGTGGAGCCTTTGGGCGGGTAGACAACTATATGCCCGCCGGAAAGTCCCTTGGCAAAATAGTCATTGGAGTCTCCCTCCAACGTAACAGACACTCCCGGGGCCAGGAAGGCTCCAAAGCTCTGTCCGGCGGAGCCTTTGAACTTGATCTGAATGGTATCCTCAAGCAGGCCGTCCTCGCCGTAGCGTTTCGACACCTCCCCGCTTAGCATGGCACCCACCGCCCGATGGGAGTTATTAATAGGAAGCTCCATTTTAACGGGGTTCCCATTCTCCAGGGCGTCTATGGACATCTCAATGAGATTGTGGTCCAAGGCAACGTCCAAGCCGTGGTCCTGGTCCTGGCAGTGGTAGGTAGCCACCCAGTCCGGCACCTCGGGCTTGTGAAGCAGGTTCGATAGGTCTATATCCTTGGCCTTCCAGTGCTCGATGGCCTGGCGGGTGTCCAGTCTGTCTACTCGCCCCACCATCTCATTTATTGTGTGGAAGCCCATCTGAGCCATAATCTCCCGTAGATGTTCGGCGACGAAGAAGAAGTAATTTATCACGTGGTCCGGCTGGCCTGCGAACTTGGCGCGAAGCTCCGGGTCCTGAGTGGCAATGCCAACGGAGCAAGTGTTGAGATGACACTTGCGCAGCATGATACAGCCCATAGCGATGAGGGGCGCGGTGGCAAACCCAAACTCTTCAGCGCCCAGCAGACATGCTATGGCCACGTCCCGGCCCGTCTTTAGCTGCCCATCAGTCTGGACGACGATGCGGCCCCTCAGATCGTTCATAACCAGTACCTGCTGGGTCTCGGCGACCCCTAGCTCCCAGGGGAGACCTGCGTGCTTGATGGACGACTCAGGAGACGCCCCCGTACCCCCGCTGTCGCCGCTGATGAGCACCACGTCGCCGTGGCCCTTGGATACACCCGCGGCAATCGTTCCCACACCAATCTCGGCCACCAGCTTCACGTGGATACGGGCCTTGGGATTGGTATACTTCAGGTCATAAATAAGCTGTGCCAGGTCCTCGATGGAGTAGATGTCGTGGTGGGGCGGAGGAGAGATTAGCTCAACTCCCGGAGTAGTGTGGCGAATCCACCCGATGTACTCGTCCACCTTATAACCCGGAAGCTGCCCGCCCTCGCCGGGCTTGGAACCCTGGGCCATCTTTATCTGGAGGTCTCTTGCGTTTATCAGATAGTTGTTGGTGACGCCAAAGCGCCCGGATGCCACTTGCTTCATGGCGCTGTTGCGTGAGTCGCCGTTCTCATCGGGGATGAACCGGTGGTAGTCCTCGCCGCCTTCACCCGTGTTGCTCCGCGCTCCTATACGATTCATGGCGATGGCCAGGGTCTCATGGGCCTCGCGACTGATGGAGCCAAGGGAGATGGCTCCGGTGGCGAACCGCTTTACAATCTCCTTGGCCGGTTCAACTTCGTCAAGTGGGATGGGCTTGTCCAGGCACTTGAACTCCAACAGCCCTCGCAGGGTTGCAAGCTCCCTGCTCTGGCCGTCAATCAGCCCGGCGAACTCCCTGTAGGTCTGATAGCTCTCGGCACGTACCGCGTGCTGGAGCTTGGCGATGGAGTCGGGGTTGTACATGTGGTACTCCCCTTCACGACGCCACAGGTAGTTGCCACCTACGTCTAGGTCAAGGTTTGCAGCCACGTCCCTATCGGAATAGGTACGTGCGTGCCGCCGCCTGACCTCCTCCTCTATGACGTCCAGCCCGATTCCTCCAACGCGCGTTGGCGTCCATGAGAAGTACCGGTCCACAAGCTCTTGGCTCAAACCAAGGGCCTCGAATATCTGAGCGCCCCTGTAACTCTGTATAGTTGAAATGCCCATCTTGGACATCACTTTTACTATACCCTTGTGGACAGCCTTGACGTAGTTCTTCTCCGCCGTCTTGTGATCTATGTCGGCGGGGAGGATATTCTTCTGTATCAGGTCGTCCAGAGTCTCGAAGGCCAGGTATGGATTGACGGCGCCGGCACCGTAGCCAATCAGGAGAGCGAAGTGGGCCACCTCCCTGGGCTCACCCGACTCCACCACCAACCCGGCCTTTGTCCGGAGGCCCTCTCGTATCAGATGGTGGTGTACCGTGGAGGTAGCCAGTAGACTGGGGACCGGCGCACGGTGGGCGTCCACTCCCCGGTCCGACAGTATGATGATGCTGTACCCGTCTTCTATAGCCTGGGAGGCCCGGCGGCAAAGCTCGTCAAGGGCCCTGTCCAGCGCACCCGCCCCCTCATCAACCCGGAGCAGTGTGGACAAGGTAATTGACCTGATGCCGTCCACTTGCAGGTTGCTAATCTTCTCAAGCTCGTAGTTAGTGATTATGGGTTCCTTCAGCTTGACCTGGTGACAGTGCAGGGGCGTCTCATCGAACAGATTTTGCTCAGACCCAATGAAGCTTTCCGTGGAGGTAACCAACTCCTCCCGGATGGCATCCAGTGGTGGGTTTGTCACCTGGGCGAAGAGTTGTTTGAAGTAGCTGAAGACAAGCTGTGGTTTGTCCGACAGCACTGCCAGGGCCGCGTCATTGCCCATTGAGCCTATGGGTTCCGTACCTGCGGCTGCCATCGGTTCCATGATCATCCTCAGGTCCTCCAGTGTGTAGCCGAAGACCTGCTGACGCTCCAGGAGAGTATCATAGTCCGTGTGGTGGACGTTGGCCGGCTCAGGTAGCTGCTCCAGAGTGACCTTGTTCTCTGCCAGCCACTTTCCGTAGGGTTGCTGCCTTGATAGCTCCCCCTTGATTTCCTCATCGTCTATGATACGGCCCTGGGCAGGGTCCAGGTAGAACATACGGCCAGGCTGCAACCGGGCCTTGAACAGGATGTCCTCGGGCGGCACGTCCAGGACCCCGGCCTCGGAAGCCATCACCAGCACGTCATTTTTGGTGACAAAGTACCGGAACGGACGGAGGCCATTGCGGTCCAGGATGGCGCCGACCCTCACTCCGTCGGTAAACGACAGCAACGCAGGGCCATCCCAGGGTTCCATCAGTGCGGAGTGGTACTCGTAAAAGTCTAGCTTCTCCGGGTCTATGTCCACGTGGTCGCCCCATGCCTCCGGTACGAGCATCATCATGCAGTGGGGCAGGGACCTGCCGGTAGCCAGAAGAAGCTCCAGAGCGTTATCTATGCAGGCGGTATCGCTCTGCTCCGGGGCTATGATGGGGAAGAGCTTCCGTATATCGTCCCCGAAGAGGGGTGAGGAGAACATAGCCTGGCGGGCCACCATCCAGTTCAGGTTGCCGCGCAGGGTGTTAATCTCACCGTTATGCAGCAGGAAGCGGTAGGGATGGGCCAATTTCCATGAGCCAAGGGTATTGGTGCTGAACCGGGAGTGGACCATTGCAAAGTAGGCGACCACGTCCGGGTCCATCAAGTCCCGGTAGAAGCTTGAAATCTGGTCCGCCATCAAAAGGCCCTTAAAAACAATCCGGTTGGTGAAGAGGCTGGGAATGTAGAAGGTATCCAAGTCCTCGATGCCCGACTCATTAACGGCGTTCTCCACCCGCCTCCGTATGACGTACAGCTTGCGCCCAAGGTGGGCCTCGTCAGTGGTCTGCGGCCCACGCCCTATGAAAATCTGCCGTATGTAGGGCTGCACGTCCCTGGCTGTCTCGCCTATTTGGCTGTCATCCACAGGAACGTCCCGCCAGCCCAGGAGGACCTGTCCCTCTTCCCGTATGATGTCCTCAAAAATCCGGCGGCATACCTCTCGTTGGACCGGGTCCTGGGGAAGGAACACCATCCCGACCCCATAGTCGCCCGGTGGAGGCAGAGTAAAGCCAAGCCTGGCACACTCTTTTCTGAAGAACTTATGGGGCAGTTGGATAAGAATTCCGGCCCCGTCTCCGGTCCTGGGGTCGGAACCGCAAGCTCCTCTGTGGCCCAGGTTGATGAGTACTTGAAGGCCCTTCTGGATGATGTCGTGGGACTGCACACCCTTTATGTTGGCGACAACACCCACCCCACAGGCATCGTGCTCGAACCGTGGGTCATATAGACCTTGCTTGACCAGTTTTGGTAATGGTTTATTACTCAAGGCGGCCTTGGAACCTTCCCTTCTTCATTAAGAACCCTAAAACCCGATGTGCGCCAAATGGGAGCTTCACCCCCCTTGTGACTCTGCCCCATCAATGCGGAGAGAACGGCCATTTCTCAATCGGTAGGAGAAGGCGTAGCGGGAGTGAAACAGGCCCACAGATACAGCTAAAGCTGACTACCACCGGCTTGAATTGTTAATATTATCACAATTGATAAAGGGATATTATACTCTTTAGGTCAATATCTGGGTAGACTTGGAAACCAGGGATTCAGGGCCGTGGAATTCCTCGCAAATGGTCCTACACAATCGGCCTAGAGAATAGGCTTAGAGAATAGGAAGGTATCGCTTTATCTCGTAGTCCGTTACCTGTGACCTATACCTGTCCCACTCGATTTTCTTGTTCTGGATGAATACCCTGAAGACGTGCTCTCCCAGCGAGCTTCGCAATAGCTCGCTGTTCTCCGCAACCATAATGGCCTCAAGCAGGCTTGTGGGCATGGCCACAATGCCCCTGCGCCGGCGCTCTTCATCTTGCATTTCAAAGACGTTCTCCTCCACCGGAGGCGGTACCTGATACTCTTTTTCAATTCCCATAAGGCCAGCAGCCAACATAACGCTGAAAGCCAGGTAGGGATTGCACGCCGGGTCAGGGGCCCTGTATTCCACACGCACCGAGTCTTCCCTGCCCAGCTTATAGGCAGGCACGCGAATCAGGTCGGACCGGTTGATTCTGGCCCAGGACACGTACATAGGGGCCTCGTAGCTCGGTACCAGTCGCGCGTAGGAGTTCACCCACTGATTAGTTACCAGGGTTATCTCCCTGGCATGGCGCATGAGCCCGGCAGTGTAGAGCTTCCCCAGTTGGGACAGATTATAGGAGTCATTTGGGTCATAGAAGGAGTTGTGGCCCCCCCTGAAAAGAGACTGATGGACGTGCATTCCGGACCCGTTGATGCCGTATACCGGCTTGGGCATAAAGGTAGCGTGGACATTACGCTTGGAGGCTACCTCTTTGATGACCAGCTTGCTGGTCATCACGTTGTCCGCCATAGTAATGGCATCCGTATATTGCAGGTCTATCTCCTGCTGGCTTGGAGCAGCCTCGTGGTGCGAGTATTTTACGGGGATGCCCATCTCGTCCAGGGTAAGGACTGTCTCTCGCCTCAAGTCGCTGGCATACTCCGTGGAAAGCTGGTCGAAGTAGCCACCTTGGTCAATGGGCCGGGGGTCGTCCGAGCCGGCCAGGTAGAAATACTCCAGCTCAGGCCCTACGTAATAGGTAAAACCCATTTCCGACGCTCGTTTCACGTTCCGCTTCAAGACGTAGCGAGGGTCTCCCTCAAAGGGTTCACCGGCCGGGTTATATATGTCGCAGAACATCCTGGCGACGGAGTTCTGGCGGGGACGCCAGGGCAGGATGCGGAAGGTGGTAGGGTCGGGCCTGGCGATCATATCGCTCTCATGTATGCGGGCGAAACCCTCTATGGCGGAGCCGTCGAAGGCCACGCCTCGCTCCAGCGCATCCTCCAGGTCATCAACAGTTATGGCGAAGCCCTTCAGATTCCCAAGGATGTCAGAGAACCAGAGACGTATAAACCTTACGTCGTTCTCTCTTGCCGTCCTTAGTATGAATTCTTTGGCCTCGCCCTGTGCTTCCGGCATAGTGGGTCCCCTCCGCAATATACCCTCTTCTATCCTAACCTTCCCCCACGAGGAGACCCTTGACTAATCCCTCTTCCCCTGTGGGAGAGGGCTAGGGTGAGGGCGTTCCAGATTCAGGGTCTCCACAAGGGGGAGGGGACTTCTCTCCCCCCTTTTCCCCTTTTAATGAGGGAGGACTAAAGGGGGGTGAAGCCTGTTTCATCTCTCATTTCTCATTCAGGCAGGTCTTTATGGGACTTTAGGCGTCGAAGTAGAGGTAGAACTCATAGGGATGAGGTCTTAGCCTCATCTGGTCTACTTCATTGACACGCTTGTAGTCCAGCCAAGTCTCAATGAGGTCTTTGGTGAACACGTCCCCCTTTAGCAGGAACTCATGGTCCATCTCCAGCGCATCCAGGACCTCCTCCAGGCTCCCCGGCACCTGTTTCACCTTTGCCGCCTCCTCGGGTGTAAGGGCGTACAGATTGGTATCCGTAGGTTCACCCGGGTCTATCTTGTTGACGACACCGTCAAGGCCCGCCATAAGCATGGCGGCGAAGGCAAGATAGGGGT
Source organism: Dehalococcoidia bacterium (assembly GCA_965219825.1). GTDB lineage: Bacteria > Chloroflexota > Dehalococcoidia > Lucifugimonadales > JAGWBF01 > JAGWBG01. The sequence continues at coordinate 2,238,246 of OZ244792.1, forward strand.
TGCAGGAGGGGTCCGGCACTCGATATTCGAGACGCCTGGATTCGGGACTTGACAGAAAGGTGGGAATACGTATACAGGCGCTACGGTTTCGCGCGGAGTACACCAGGTTAACCGGAGCCTCGTAACCCGGCACCAGACGCCGGTACGAGTTGGTGGTCGGGGCAATGAAAGCCAGGAGCGCAGGTGTGTGTTTGAGCAGACCTCCAATGTAGTGGAGGCACGTCTCGCTGAGAAGGGCATACCCTTCGGGGTCATAGAAAAGGTTGACCCCATCCTTCCACAAGCTCTGGTGGGTGTGCATTCCGGAGCCGTTGTCTTGAAAGATGGGCTTGGGCATGAAGGTAGCCACCTTGCCATGCGCCCTAGCGACGTTCTTGACGATGTATTTCTGGAGCATCACGTAGTCGGCCATACGGGTCATCGTATCGAAGCGCATTCCTATCTCTGCCTGGCCTGCGGTGGCTACCTCGTGGTGATGCTTCTCCACGTAAATCCCCATTTGGGCCATCTTCAAGACGACCTCGGAGCGGAAATCCTGGAGGGTGTCCACGGGAGCAGCCGGGAAGTAACCCTCCTTGTAGCGGGGACGATAGGCCAGGTTGCGGCCTCCATCAAGATTGGTAGGTTGGCCTGAGTTCCAGATACCCTCCTCGGAGTCTATAAAGTAATAGCCGCTCCGCTGGTCCTGGTCGAAACGGGCCGAGTCAAAGACGAAGTGCTCGAGTTCCGGACCCCAGTAGCTGGTGTCGGCCAACCCGCTCTCCTTGAGATGCACTTCGGACTTCTGCGCTATCCACCTGGGGTCTCTGGAATAGTAATCTCTGGTAATGGGGTCCAGCACGTTGCAGAACACGGTAAGAGTCGGTATCCGATAGAAGGGGTCCACGTATGCGGTATTTGGGTCGGGTATCAAGAGCATATCGCTCTCTTCGATGGGCTTGAACCCGCGTATACTGGAGCCGTCAAAGCCATAGCCGTCCTGCATGTTCTTCTCAGTAAACTCTGCGGTGGGTAGAGATAGGTGTTGCAGAGTACCGGGGATGTCCGTGAACTTGAGGTCTATAATTTCTATACCCTGGTCATGACAAAATCGTACCGCTTCCTCTGGGGTCACTGGTCTATCCTCCCTTACATAAATCCCGGATTATGATTTCCTGCTGAACACTCGCATACCTACATGATAAATGTAATGGCGTGCGGGGATTCTCCTTTTGGTCCAAAAGTATGGCACATCTGTAATGGTGTCACTGATTTGTAACAGGTGTGTTTCCATTTGGTAAAATATTTGTTAATTGTCCTTGGTATTTCAGCAACAAACTACTCCGGCGGGCCTCTGCCAATGCTCAAGACAAGCCCGGTTTGAGAACAATGGCTTACGAATTATGGATTAAACCTTTGCTTTTTGGGCGAGTGTACCTTAATATATAAGAGGACAGTATTCTCTCTTGATTGAGAGGGACTGTGAATCAAGTATCAGGTAAATGTTGGGAATAATAGGTAGATGAAAAATAGCTTCATATATCTACTGATAATCGTTGCGGTAATTGCAATCTTCTTCACCATGTTTCGTGGCTTTGGCGGTGCCAAAGAGGTGCCCATCAGCGAAATAATTACCTGGGCACATGACGGCCAGGTCCAGAATATTAGGGTGAAGGGCGAGAACATTGAGGTGACCAGGGGCGGAGAGGACTTCAAAAGCCGAATCGGCAAGAACACCGACATCCTGGACATTCTTCGCCAGGAAGAAGTGGACACCGGTCCCGGTGGGGTCAGGGTGGAGTTCAAGGGTAGCGGGGGCTTTGGTAGCGTCCTTGGCATTTTCCTCCAGTTGCTGCCCATCATCTTCTTCGGCGGCCTGATTTTCTTTATGATGCGTCAGGCCCAGGGCAGCAACAGCCAGACCCTAAACTTTGGCAGAAGCCGTGCACGACTCTTTATGGTCAACAGACCCACGGTTACTTTCAACGACGTGGCAGGCGTTGAAGAGGCAAAGACGGAGCTCCAGGAGGTGGTGGAGTTCCTGCGGTATCCGGAGCGGTTCCTGTCCCTGGGTGCCCGCATTCCCAAAGGAGTTCTCCTGGTAGGGCAGCCGGGCACCGGAAAGACCCTCCTAGCGCGGGCCGTGTCGGGAGAGGCCGGTGTGCCTTTCTTCTCCATCAGCGGCAGCGAATTTGTGGAAATGTTCGTCGGAGTTGGAGCCGCCAGAGTGCGCGACCTGTTCGACCAGGCCAAGCGCAATGCTCCCTGCATTGTCTTCGTGGATGAGATAGACGCGGTGGGAAGGCACAGGGGAGCAGGTCTGGGTGGAGGCCACGACGAGCGCGAGCAGACCCTGAACCAGATTCTGGTGGAAATGGACGGCTTCGATACCAACACCAACATTATCATCATCGCCGCCACCAACCGCCCGGACATCCTCGACCCTGCGCTGCTACGCCCAGGCCGGTTCGACCGGCGGGTTGTCCTCGACCTTCCCGACTTGAATGGCAGGGCGGCTATACTCAACGTCCATGCCAACGGCAAGCCCCTCGCCCAGAACGTCAGCCTGGAGACAATAGCCAAACAGACCCCCGGCTTCAGCGGTGCCGACCTTGCCAACCTGGTGAACGAGTCGGCCCTCCTGACTGCCCGCCGGAACAAGAAGCTTATTGGGATGCCCGAATTTGAGGAATCAATAGACCGAGTTATTGCCGGCCCGGAGCGTAAAGGCCGTATCATCAGCGCCAAGGAAAGGCAGATGACAGCCTATCACGAGGCCGGCCATGCCTTGGTGGCGTGGAGGCTTCCTCACGCCGACCCGGTCCACAAGATTTCCATCGTCGCCCGAGGCGGTATGGGCGGGTACACCAGACTTCTCCCGGATGAGGACCGCTATCTCTGGACCAAGAACCAGTTTGAAGATATGCTGTCAACTGCTCTCGGCGGTCGAATTGCTGAAGAGCTAATCTTTACTGAGATTACCACAGGGGCCAGCAACGACCTTGAGAACGCGACCAGAATCGCTCTCCGAATGGTAAAGCAGTACGGCATGAGCAAGAATCTTGGCCCCCGGACCTTCGGACGGCGCGAGGAGCTTGTCTTCTTGGGTCGGGAAATCCACGAAGAACGGGACTACAGCGACAAGGTTGCTGAGGAGATTGACCATGAGGTCCAGTCCTTAATCCAGATAGCATATACCAAGGCCCATGAAATTCTGACTACCGATAAGGAGAAGCTGGCGGAGGTCGCCAACTACCTGATGCAGCATGAGTCGGTGGAAGGCGATGAGTTGAAGAGGCTATTCAATGGCCCTACACCCCAGGTAGCCCAGGCTCCCGAGCCGCAACCATCACCGGCAAGGCCCCCCGCGGCCACCATGCCCATACCTCAACCCAATCCTACCATGCCCAGTCATCACGAGTCCAACCCTGCTGATGGCAGCGATGGTGACGGCTAGACCTATTACTCGTCGGATTCCTCATCCACCTCATCCAATGGAAGCTGGCGGAAGTAGATGCCCCATCTCTGCATCAGCTCTTTAACATGAGGGTCTTTGAGGTCCGTAAGCTCCCCTAGAAACCCTGCAAGGGCGTGGGCCGGCATATATTCCTGTGAGCAGACCCAGCTCCTCTCCGCCGGCACCATGTAAAGCAGTCCGCTCTGGTGCATACAGCTAATCCGTACACGGGTCGCCCCTTCGCCATGTTTAACCGTCAGACCATATTCGGCCATTGGAAGACCTCCCTTAGCTGGATAGCCGGACCCTCCGCCATATCATATCAAATGTCGTGAGCGGGTTGTACCGCACGTTATCATTATACAGGGCAATCGCATTTTACGGACAACGTATGTGGTTAAGCCCCCTTTGTGGTTGCCCCCGGCTGGCGCCGGATTAAAATGCAATTACCCTGCCGATTTTGACCTGAATGTGGCTTTACATGCAATGGTATAATAGCAAGGGCGAATATAAAAGAGTTCTACAAGCTGCTAAATTTCTAATAACGGCCCCAATCCGGGAAGACTACCGACAGCCACAAGGAAGACGTTATGTACCAGCCACCTCGAAGAGAGCCGGAGATTGATCTGACGCAGATCCTCAACAGAATACGCACCTCCATGTCAGGATTTGGCGGCAGGTTTGGCGGTGGCAGTATTCTCACGTACCTGACCTTCGGAGCACTCGGCGTGTCCTTCATAATCTGGATGGCGACGGGAATATACACCGTCGGCCCCGGAGAAAAGGCGGCACTGCGTACCTTTGGCAAGTGTTGCAAGATTACCGAAGAGAACGCCGGTCTTCAATGGTATTGGCCCGCCCCCATCGGGACCCGGAATGTGGAGTCCATACGGAAAGTCGAAAGCATGGAACTGGGGTTCAGTTCTGCAGGTGACGTGTCATCGCAAGCCCTCCAGCAGGAGGCCCAGATGATTGCCGGAGACCTGAACATCGTGGACGTCCCCCTGGTGATTCAGTATCGAATAAGAGACCCGGAGAGCTTCCTCTTCAAGGTGGCCGATCCCGGGGAGCAGAAGCCACCGGGGACCCGGATCGTTTCTCCGGGCAGACCCGAGGGGCGTACGCTGAAGGACGCCACCGAGGCGGCCCTGCGCCTGGTAGTCGGGCAAAGGCCCGTGGACGATGTCCTGACGGACAAAAGAGAAGAGGTGCAGGCAGCTACCCAGGAGCTACTTCAGCAGATTCTTGATAGCTACAATGCCGGTATACAGATACTTGAAGTGAGGCTTCAGGAAGTAAGTCCTCCTCAGGAGGTAGTTGACGCCTTCCAGGACGTTAACCGTGCGAGGCAGGACTTGGAGACCTCCATAAACCAGGCCCAGGCTTTCGAGCGTGACATTATACCCAGGGCCCGTGGTGAAGCGGAGAGGGTCATTCAGGCTGCTGAGGCATTCAAGCAAGAGCGCATCAAACAAGCTGAAGGTGAGGCAGGGAGATTCCTTGCCATACTCCGCGAATTTGAAAAAGCCAAGGACGTTACCCGGCAGAGGCTTTACCTGGAAGCCATGGAAGAAATACTCCCGGGTATCTCCAAGTTCGTGGTCTCCCCTGAAGCGGAAGGCGCCATCATCCTCAATACGGGTGGGAGTGGTCAGGTAGTGCCCATACCGGGCGTCTTGCCCACAGTGCCCCAAGTACAGCCCAGCACCCCCGTACCCCCCACCGGACAATAGGAGGTCGGCTACCTGAAAAGGTTATTATGAAAACTGCAATCATTGTCATAGTGGTACTAATTCTGCTGGCCATCTTCGGGCCTCAGACCCTTTACACCGTGGACGAGACTCAGCTGGTTGTCGTTACTCGCTTCGGTGACGTCCGAGACGTCCACACCAGCCCGGGGCTGAAGGTCAAAGTCCCCTTTATTGACTCGGTTAACAGGTTCAACAGACGCCTCCTTCGCGTGGATGTACCGCCCTCCACGTTGCCCGATAGGGAAAAGGAATTCCTGGTAATTGACGCCTATGCCCGATACCGTATTATAGACGTGCGGAAGTTCTTCGAGAAACTGGAGACCCCGGAAAGGGCCGAGGACAGAATCGGCAGGATAGTCATATCGGGCCTCAGAGAGGAGATAGGCAATAGGATTAAGGAAGAGATTATCGGCGCTACAAAAGAGGGGCCGGAGGGCCAGGAAGTGGTCATTGGCACCGATACCCGGCAAGAGATACTGGATTTGGTTCGGGCTGCCTCCGACAGGGCTGTGAAGTCTACCGAGAACGACTTCGGCGTTGAGGTAGTGGACGTTAGGATAAAGCGGGCCGACTTCCCCGAGGCCGCACAGCAGAATATCTTCAGCAGAATGAGAGCGGAGCGGGACCGTATTTCCAGAGAGTTCCGTGCCGAGGGACAGGAAGAGAGGGATAAAATCGAGGCCTCGGCCAATCGGGACAGAGCTATCATTCTGGCCGATGCCCAGAAACAGGCCAACCTCACAAGGGGTGATGGCGAGGCCCAAGCCATCGAAATTTTTGCCGAAGCCTTGAAGCAAGACCCGGAGTTTTTCGCCTTCCAGCGAAGCCTGGAGGCCTATAAGAAGTTTCTGTCCACTAACACGACTGTGATTCTGTCCTCAGAGGCAGAGCTCTTCCAGTTCCTTGGCAGCCCGGCAGGCAACCCGACCTCCGGTGGAGGGAATTAGCCCTCACTTACTGTCAGGGCAATATGTCAAGGCGTGATACTCGTTTAGAGGGATATGATATGAGCGCCTCAGCGCCGCTCTCATCCAGGAGCGGGAGTTCAGGTTAGGGACCTATCAGACCTACCACTCCTGCGAGTGCATCACTTGCTTCCACCAGTGCCCTTACCCGCACCGTTTGGCCGTCTACGGAACCCTCAATCCCCCCTGATAGTGAGTCTCCTCCCAGCTTAGCCACCTGCTCTTCTATGCCAGGCAGGGCTGCCAGGGCCGCCGCGCGGCTTGAGAACCCGACTGCCCAGATAATGGCCACGTCATCCCCATCCACCGGCACCGAGCTGGCAGTCAGGCCAAGATACCCCTCTATTACATTCTGAGAAGCTATGCCTACAAGAGGGGTACAATCCTTCGCGACCGTCGTAGCAATCCCCTGCGGAGTATTCCGGACCAGCTGATTGACTAACGGGTCGGAGAGGAGGCTTGGCCGTGAGCCATTTAGGACGTCCAGCGCAGCTTTAAGTACGTCTACACTGGAGCTCTCGGAAGAAAGTCTTAGCGAGAACATCGCAGTCGTATCATCTACAAAACTTACCGCCAGATTTAGCTTCAGGAAAGGAAGTTCCATGTCCAGCTTATGAAGCTCGAAACGGCCGTAGCTCTCAGGCTCAGTCTCGAACTCCGGAACTCCTAAGGAGGCGATCCAAGCTTTAATCATCGGTTCGATGGGGGCCGCCCATTCTCCAGCCCTGCAAGAGCATCCGACCACGTGGGATAGGTCTCAACGGATGGGAGGGTGTGAAACAGGTTCTCCACAACACCTACAAGAAGCATACGCTTGCCCCAAGCCAGCCCCAGGCCAAACTCCACGTGGCGGCCTCCTCCACCTCCCCTAACCGGCTCCGTAATGGAGATTACAGCGTCAGCGGCTGCGAGGTCGTCTACATCCTCCTGGGCAATGCTAGACCACTCCGGGTGATCCAGGGGGCCTGGAGCCTGGTGCTGCCCCTGGAGCCATCGAGAGGTGACCTGATGCCCCATCATTTGCAGGTCGTCGGCATATTGCCTCAGTTCATCCAGGCGATAGTTCCGAGCGGCTAGATAAATCCTCACCAGGCAACTCCTTTTCGGATTGTAACGGTGCCCAATATGGTCAACCTCATCCCAGAGTGTAAACCATTTGCCTACTTACTACAAAGCACGGATTGCCCCCTTCAGCGCCGAAATGGCGACCCCGGACCCTTGAGAATTCGCCACCTTGTTCCTTCAGGATGTGCATGAGTCTCGTTCCCCAGGTTGACATAGCTATGAAGCCAAAATATTATAGAGCACAAAAGGTAAGGAGTCACGATATGCCATCGGTAAGAAGCGAGTTACGAGCAAGCCTGAGCAAGGGTGACACCATAGTCGCCCCCGGAGCCTACGACCCCATCAGCGCACGTGTGGTGCAGTCCCTGGGATTTTCAGCGGTCTACACAGGAGGCTACATGTCCGGCGCCCACCTGGCCGTCACAGAGCCCCTTATGACTATGACGGAGCAGGTTGAGGTTGCCAGGAAGGTTGCCGGAGCCGTTGACCTGCCGGTTATTTGTGATGCCGGAGCAGGGTACGGAGACCCGGTGCATACTATGCACGCAGTCAAGACATATGAGGAAGCCGGGCTGGCGGGAATGCACATAGAGGACCAGGTATACCCCAAACGGGCCTCCTACCACATGGGCCTGGAGCATATCACACCTCTGGATGAGTTTCTGGAGAAGATGCGCTACGCTCTTCAGGCCCGCCGGGATGCGGACTTTCTGGTCATCGGGCGCACGGATGCCTTCTCCGCTGTGGAAGGCTCGATGGATGAGGCAATACGCCGGGGCCTCGCCCTGAGGGACCTGGGCGTGGATGCGGTGATGCCTCGCGGAGTCCGGGAGAAAGCGGACCTGGACCATTTCCGAAAGAACGTACCCGACGTACCCCTGCTGGTCATTGCCGGAGCCGACGATATATCGGTGCAGGAGTATGCGTCCTTGGGCTACCAGATTATCATCTACGCCACCACTCCGATGGTCGCAGCGGTTACCGCCCTTCTGGACGTGTACCGGAAGCTGAAGGACACGGGCCTGACGGGCATCAGCGCCGAGGAGGTGGCCGTTCGGAGAAGGAGGGTAGAAGAGCTTATCAGCCTACCCGAATATTACCAGGTGGAGGCCGCGACCACGGAGCGGGAGTACCAGGACAGGGCAGGCGCTCACTAGCCAGCAGGGTCGGGGGTTCTCCGCAGGGGCGGCGTGTGTGTCGCCCCTGCGGGGTTTGCGTTGTTGGATGGAGCCTTTCATGGGCCATCTCCTATGAATTGCCGTAAAAGCCAATCGTTGCTCACTGGAGGCTGCGCACCTTTCACATATTTGTAAGGCAACCGTATCTTTTTCTTCTCCTTTCGCCACGGTTTCCACCATATCCGTATCTGCTCTGGTGTCTCGCAGATGAACAAGAGAGATGCCTGCCAGCAGGCATGGTGGAATGAAATTGGCTCAGCGCAAGATGCTCCTTCAGGATAGTCGCAGAAATCTTGCCACTCGCCTGGAGACCAAGTCGGACGGCCGTCATCTGTCTTCGAGTGCACGTTCTGTTTGAGGCATTCTCTGTAGTTGGAATCGACGACTTCGACCCTAATGACTTTCCACCCGATGCTGTGGTGATCAGTCTCCAGACGAAAGTAACAGTCTACATGTATTGCGTCTGCGTATCGGTATAACTGTATCTTTGGAAGCTCGTTCTGCTCTCTACCTTGCACCTTAGTACGATGATTGAGATAGTAGATTAACCAAACGCTTCCAATGGCAATGGCACCGATAATGATTGGGACGACTATTTCAATCAAGTCAACGCCTCCGGCGGCGGGCGGTGGCCTGCGCACGGCCCCGGCGGATGTTGACGGCGTTTTCTGACAACAAATATCCGTGTGCCCGATTCCAATCCTGCAACCCGGTCAGGGTCATCCTGTCCCGCTTTTCCTTGTTGCAGGGCGGGCATAGCAGGGTGAGGTTGTCATAGGCGTCTGTGCCTCCGTCCGGCTTCGGGCTAACGTGGTCAACTTCCAGGACGCGGGGATCAAAGCCGTAGTCCCGCCCGCAGCCCTGGCAAAACGGCCCGATGTCTAACAGGAGCTTGCCGTGTTGAGTTCTCGGTGCAGGGTATCTCGGCGCTTTCCCCGTCGGGCTGCGAAGGTATAGGACCGCTTCCTCTCCGCTGTCGGTGCGCTTAGGGGGCGTGGTAGTGTAAGTGACGTGAGCGAAGGTCAAGGCTTGTTGGCCTGGCTGAATGTCGGCGGCTTCCGGCACGGCCAACCCTTCCGCCTCCAAGCGGTCAAGTACCATCTGGTGTGCTCCGTCCCAGATGTCCATCCCAACCCACTGCCGCCTCAGCCGCTCGGCAGCCACCGGCGTTGTGGCGCAGCCGCAGAAGGGGTCAAGCACTATGTCGCCTTCGTTGGACGATGCCTGGATGATGCGCTCGTACAGTGCTAAAGGTTTCTGGGTCGGAAATCCTTGACGCTCCCGCGCTTGGGAATTGATCGGGTCTATGTCCGTCCATAAGGCTTGCAGGGGGCGGCCTTCCATTTCGTCCAGATACCGCTTGCGCCGGATGCCTCCGGTGCTTGTGAAATGTAATCTGCCTTCAGAGTCCAACCGCTCCATAGTTTCTATCGGGACACGCCACAAGGAACGTGCTCCCTTGTACTCATATTCGTACCCTCCACCGGTCAAACCCTTCGCTGTAATGTCATAGTCAGCCCAAACCCCCGCCCATCCGGGTCGGCACTCCGAAACCGCGCCTTGTATGAATCTTCGTAGGGCATATATTGGGGATTCCAAGTCCACTGTTGGCCTTTCGTATAGAACAGGATGCGGTCGGTGTTCGCTCCGAACCTCTTGGCGTCGCTGTGCGCTGTGGTCCGTTGCCAGACGATTTCGTTACGGAAGTTCTGTGCCCCAAAGATAGCGTCCAGCAGGGCCTTTCCGTATGCTTGGGCGGTGTGGTCGATGTGCAGGTAGATGCTCCCGTCGTCCCGCAGGATGCGGTGCATTTCCAGCAGCCGGACGCCGAGCCAGCACAGGAACGCGGCCATGTCGTCGCCGTAGACGTTCTTGGCCGTGGTGATTACGCTCCAGACCTCCGGCTCGTCCCGCTGTATCTTGATAAGCCATTCGTCGTGAAGGTCGTCCCGCCAGGACCATCGGTCTTGAAACTGCGCACCGGCGGCCAGGCTGTCCGGCGTGGCGTGGAAGTCCTTGTTCTTGTTGAAAGGTGGGTCGGTGGCGATAAGGTGGACTGTGCCGGAGTTCATGCCCCGGAGGAAGTCCAGGTTGTCGCCGTGGTAGAGTGTCCGGTTGGCGAAGTTGGGTTGGGTCATTTCATGCTCCAAATGGCTTATCCTCCGCCTTCTGTGCTGAGCCGATAACGTGATGATAATTGCCGATGCGTATGGGTCAAACTCCACTTCATGTCTTGACGGCTGGAGCTTGTTTGACCTTCCGAAGCCATGTTCAGCCTAAGCGAGCCCACATAAAAAGCGTCGTATTCAAAAGAAATCTGGGGCATGACGCTTATGCTCCGGTCAGCTGGCGTGTCCTCTCCTTTGGGACTGGACTGGGCGAAATGCGCTCCTACTTTGTTCCGCCAAACGTAGACCTCTGGTAGAACGCGCTGTAGATATTTACTCGCTAGATATTCACTCGCTTCGCAAGCATCGCCTCCGTTGCCAAGCCAGCCGACCAGTCTAACGTAGTTGCAGGCTTTACCGAATACCAATGGAAGGCACATGTGACAAGATCCCGTGTTATTCCATCAAGTCCGGGAACATTAATATACCAGACGTATTCCTTGTTTTTGTCTAGCCCGCCACTTATATCGGCTTCTATTCTCTGGACTTGAGCATTGAGGAAGCTCAGGCCCGTTGAAAGACACTGCAGGGCACTGAGTTCATTCCCATAGCGCTCCGCGTCTTTATCTGGAAGTTCAAGATTGTCAACATGGTCAATAATCATGGGACTTATACTTCAAAGTAAACAGGCCAGGTTGAAGGACGGAACAATGTACTTGGCCCAACTGGGCTTAGACTGAAGCCCGTGTTTCCGATACCTCGTACTTGCGTTCCATCTCGTAGATGTTTTCCAGCCCCAGCAGGTTGGCAACGTCCCAGCGGGACGCGTAGCGTTCGGGGTTCACTTTGCCCGTGGCTTGCAGTTCCTCGAAGGAGTCTCTGACGGCTTTGTATACCAGCCATATAGTGCTGCCGCAAATCATCAGCTTGTAGCCCATCCGGTCCACCTCCTGCGTGGGCAACAAGTCGCCATTGTACATTCTGGGGAAGTCCTTGAGGTCGCTGGCATAGGCATGAAGGTCGTCTACCGTCTTGATGCCGTCAACGAACACCATGTCCGCTCCGGCCTCCATGTAGGCGTGACACCTCTTTACTGCGTCCTCCCAACCCGTGACAGCGTAGGCATCACACCGGGCTATGATGGTGAAATCGGGGTCTGTTCGGGCATCCAGGGCCGCACGAATCTTCTGGACCATCTCTTCCTGGGGAATGACCTGCTTGCCCTCGAAGAATCCGCACTTCTTGGGAAAGAGCTGGTCCTCTATGTGAATGGCCGCCACACCGGCATCCTCGTACTCCCGCACCGTGCGCCAGACGTTGATGGCGTTGCCATAGCCGGTGTCGGCGTCGGATATTACCGGCACCGAAACGGCATTGGCGATGTACCGGGCGTTCTGTACCATCTCGGTCTGGGTGAGGAGGCCCACGTCCGGGAAGCCTCTCTCGGCGGAAGTGCCGGAGCCGGTCATGTACACTGCCTCGAAACCCGTATCCTCGGCGATCCTGGCGTGGAGCGCGTTCAGGATAAAAGGTGCCACCACCATTTTGCCTGAGCCGAGTAGCTGCCTGAGTCGAGTTGTGGCTTTCATTCGTGTCTCCTATAAATCAATGTAATATCCGAGGGCAAAAGCACTTGTGTCAGTTCAGCGCCTCTTGGCCCACGCTGCGCTACCGACCGCTTATAAATCGGAAGGCTGCCGTGGCCGCGGTGGAACCGTCGCCCGCCGCGCTGGCAAGCTGGGCCGCAGAGTGCTGCCTTATATCGCCGGCTGCATAGATTCCGGGCACGTCGGTCTCCATCCAAATGTTCACAGGGATGTGCCCGGCGTTGTCCGTCTTAACAATACCACGTATAAACTTCGTGTTAGGGTCCAGACCGACATACACAAAGAGTCCCATAAGGTTCATACGGTCAGTAAAGTTGGTAATCAAGTTACGTATCTGGACTCCAGTTACCAGGCTATCGCCCAGGATGGCCTCCACTGTGGTATTGTAGAGCACGTCCACCTCGGAATGTCCTATAACCCGGTCACGTATTACCTTCTGGGCTTGAAGCTTGTCACCTCGGTGGAAGAGGATGACTCTACCCGCATACTCGGCCAGGGTCAGGGCCTCATCTCCTGCTGAGTCGCCGCCGCCTACCACACCCACGACCTCTCCCCTGAAGAGGGGTCCATCACACGTGGCGCAATGGGACACCCCTCTGCCATAAAGCTCCTCCTCTCCGGGGATACCAAGCTTTTTCAGGCTTGACCCGGCGGCCACAATCAGCGCCCTGGCTCTATAGTCGCCATCATCGGTCGTGATGACCTTGTAGGGGCCATCCAGAACAACCCCCGTGGCTTCCGTCATCAGAAACTCAGCCCCGGCGTCCATGGCCTGCTCCTGCATAAGTGGGCCCAGCTCCGCACCGGAGATTCCCTGGGGAAAACCGGGAAAGTTCTCAATCTTTTCCACGTTGATAATCTGGTTCCCGCCCATCATCCGCTCAATTATCGTCGTCCGCAGGCCGTAACGGGCAGCATACATACCTGCGGTAAGGCCTGCTGCTCCGCCACCCACAATTACCACGTCGTACTCGTTAGCCAACTCCTACACCTCCACTACGTTCTTTTACCCGGCCACCACCTCCACCACAGCCCGAACCCCCTCGTCTCAGGCCCACACTGACGGCGTAACTATATCTTCCGTCATTCGGAGTGTCAAGGCGAGCTAACGAAGGGCGGGCCGGGAACAAAACGACACCCTCTCTCGTCTTTAATTATCGAACCGGTTCGTCGTTCCGGGCTTTCATCAAACGAAGGGAGGAGGGGAACAAAATGATACGGGAATGGCTGATGTTCCCAGCAGTTTTAACAGCAGACTTCAAGGAGGTGTTCGCAATGAAACGATACCGAAGACCGGCGGTGGCTATACTTGGTGCGGCCTTGCTAAGCATACTGTTAACGTCATGCGGCGGCTCGCCATCACCCGTCACAAGCCCCTACCCAAACGCTACGCCTGTTACAACGCGTACCATACCACCGGAACCCACCCAACTGACCGCAAGCCCCGACCCAACCACTATGCCTGTTCTGATAGTACATCCAACGCCTACCAGACCACCGGATACCTCTCGGCAGACCGTGTTCCCTATCCCAGCCGCTACGCCCGCTCCAGCGGCGTATCCGGTGCCCACTACATTGCCGGCAGCAGACTCCCAGTCAAGAGCGAACTCCCACCCAACCGCTATGCCCGAGGCGATGGCGGCGCAAGATGCGGGGGCTGCTTATCTAGCACTCGTCGCCACGGATAGCTACTGGCCCTCTACCGGGGGGACGGATACGGTAAATGATGCTCCCTACGACGCCACCTTCTTCAAACACTACGGCGTCAATCCTTTTATAGATACCGAAGACGACCACCTGTCAACCTTCGCAATGGACGTGGACACCGCCTCTTACACCGTTATGCGACGCTTCATTCAAGACGGTTACTTGCCAGACCCGGAAGCGGTACGAGTAGAAGAGTTCGTGAATTTCTTCAAGCATGGCTATGAGCCGCCCGGTGATGACGCCTTCGCCATCCACATTGAGGGTTCACCATCTCCCTATGGGGGTGATAACCACTGGTTAATGCGGGTCGGCCTCCAGGGGCGCATAGTGGCGGAAGAGGACCGTAAGGACGCAACTCTGATATTCGTGATAGATGTCTCCGGCTCCATGTCCAGAGAGGACCGCCTGGGGCTGGTCAAGAGGTCGCTGGGGCTTCTGGTTGAGGAGCTTCGCCCAACAGACGAGGTCGGGATCGTGGTCTATGGCTCAGCCGGACGCGTCCTCCTGGAGCCCACCGGCGGCGCTAACAAAGAGGCGGTCATGGAGGCCATTGATACACTGAGATCCGAGGGCTCGACCAACGCTGCTCAAGGTCTGGTCCTGGGCTATAAGATGGCCGTCAAGAAGGTGCAGCCGGAGCGTATAACCAGGGTGATTCTTCTGTCCGATGGCGTAGCCAACGTGGGAAACACTGGCTCAGACTCCATCCTCGGTCTCATAAAGGGCCACGTGGAAGAAGGAGTAACTCTTTCGACAGTCGGCTTCGGCATGGGCAACTACAACGATATTCTGATGGAACAGCTAGCCAACGACGGCAACGGGACCTACGCCTACGTGGACACTCTGAGCGAGGCCCGGCGTATTTTCGTTGAGAACCTGACGAGCACCCTCCAGGTAATCGCCAGAGACGCGAAGATTCAGGTTGACTTCAACCCCGAGGTCGTGAGTCGCTACAGGCTCCTTGGGTACGAGAACCGGCGAGTGGATGACGAGGACTTCCGCAACGATCTTGTGGATGCCGGTGAGGTCGGCGCCGGCCACAGCGTTACCGCGCTATATGAGCTGAAGCTTCATGAAGACGTGGCCGGCCCTCTGGCGACTGTGTTCATCCGCTACCAGGACCCCGATACCCACGAGGTCGCAGAAACTAGCCGGAAATTCGACCGGTCCCAGTTCAGCCGGGAGTTTGAGGACTCCTCTCCCCGCTTCCGGCTTGCCGCCACCGTGGCCGAATACGCCGAAATCCTCCGCGAGAGCTATTGGGCGCAAGACGGCAGCCTTGAGGATGTCCTGACGATGGCCGAGCGTGTGCAAGGACTGCTGGCAGAAGACTCCGAGGTAGCTGAGTTCGTTGGCTTGGTCGCACAGGCCAAACTGATAGAGTCTCGCAGGTAATCAGTCCACGATGGGCTGAGCGATAATCCAGAGACTTACCACAGTGTATACTACCATCAATATGAGCATGGGGTACTGGCTCTTCAAGGCTATCATGCGGTCCCTGAACAGCCGAATCGAAATATAATGGGCCAGGTATACTGCCATGATATGGCCCAGCACTATCAACCCCACAGAGAGGAACCATAAGGCTTTGGCGTTGATGATACCGATATCTATCTTGTAGTCTACGGTGCCAAAGAGGTCCCACTCAAAGCCGAAGGGGTCGGAGACCAGGGGTATGATGAGCTGGCCCTGAATTATCAGTAGGGTAAGGAAGTGGGCGATGTTATAGGCCAGGGCGATGGGTATAAGGGAGTAGACGAAGGCTCTGGCCAAGTCTCCCACTCCCACACTGTTCCCTACTGAGCGGGACATGAGATAAGAGAAGCCCAGATACACCAGCAGAAAGGCCACAGGGAATAGCAACAGGCCCACGGTGTCGGCGATGGTTAGGCCGTTGAAGACGACGTTATTGATCGTCCCTGCGAAGATGTCCAGAGAGAAGGACTGGAAATCCACCCACGCAGGTGTGGCACTGAAACCGTCGAATGTCACCGTGGACAGCAAGAGGACGACCATGACCAATATGTCATCGGTTATGCTCTCGTTCCGGGCCAGACCTATGGTGAAGGGTCTTATATTTAGCTCTCTACTCTCAGTCCCCTCAAAGCACTCGTAGCAGTTAACACATTCTCCGTCCGGGTCCAGGCAGCGCCCGCTACACGCCCGGCACACGTCGGGGTTTCTAGCCCTCACCTCAGTGGGGGCGAACCTCGCCAGGAAACCAAAAACTACGGAGAAGGCCTCCCCATGTCTCAGCCACCGGTGCTTGCCAAAGACCATCACGCCGCCCAGAGTGATGGCCGAGTATACGACGACCATGATGGCTACTCTGCCGGGGATGGATGACTCGGAATAGGCGTTCTCTGCCCAAGCGAAGGCTAGGAACAAAGTCAGGGCGGGCCAGATGCCCAGGGCTACGGGGTACTCCAGGTTCAGGGAAAGGCTACCCCCGGGCCTGAGCCTGGCATATAGCCACTCCGCCCACTCGAAAAGTATTTTCCAGGGGTTTACGAGGGCCCACAGGTTTCCCACCAGTGCGACTACGAACCCCATGCCAACCCACCAGATTATCCAGATGAAGATGGGGGCGAAGTTCGAGGAGGGTGTCTGAATACCCGCAAGCCCGGTGGCTATAACAAGGACCATGAGGAAGACCGACAGAAGCTTTACCGGCAGCAGCGTAACGGGACTTGCCAAGGTAGCCCGCAACCACCTGTGATTAAACAGATTGTACTGCCAGTAGCCGCTATGCTCCGGGCTGCTCCTCACAAACAGGCCGATAATGACAAAGGAGAGGGCTACGGCCACTCCTGCCCCCACCAGAAAGTAACCCAGAGGAACCGGCAGGTCGTACCTATCCCCGAAGCCGTGGGCATAAGCCGGCTGGGCCAGCAGGGCAAACCCCAATGCAAGGAGGGGCAGAATTAGTTTCAGATTTCGCACGTCGACACCGTCCAAATGTCTGCGAACAGTACGGTTACACTTATCTGGGCCGCACCTCTAAGATTCCGATTTCCGTCTCCTCCCTTTCCTCTTCCCCATGACCGTTCTCCCCTGGTGACATGTTCTCATGGTGGCCGCTATGTACCGTCTGGGAAACCGAGTCATTGTTGGTCCAAATTATTGTCGTGCCTGGCCTTACAATAGTCTCACCAGGGTGGATTGCCATATCTCGAATTTCAACACTCACCTGGTCGTATGCCGGCGCATCGTCAGAAATATGTATGGAGCCGGATGTTTCAGGATGCAAGTGGCTGTGGTAGGAAATAGTTTCACCTTCCAGGTGGTGGGGCGCCCGGAAGGTGAAATTATCACCGGGTTCCAGAATGGCAGACTGGAAGATTTTGCCATGATTCCCCTCATCTAAACTATGGAAGGCGATTTTGAACCTACCGGTGGTGTCGGCCTCAAAGAAGAAGTCTGTCACTTCACCGGCTCCAACGTCCTGTTGTATATCGTAGCCGTGGATATGGAACTCGCCCCGCTTATCGGCCTCTATCTTCAGCGTAACCATATCGCCCTGATTCACCTTAATCGTCTCAGGGTCCAGCTTCTCGTGCTCCAGCTTTACCGGAATCTCCAGGGCCTCCGGCTCACCGCCGCCACAGGCAGCAGCCAGAATGATGACCAGAGCTATAGCTGCGATTAACACACACGACTTCAACACTCTTGTGTTCATCTTTCACTCCTTTATGCTCATTGCCTTCGGCGCCGCCTCCGTCTGCGTACCCGGTCCCACGTCCATATTGAAACGGCCAGCAAGGCTATAGCCACGGCTGCAACAAAAGCCACGCTGAAGCCGCCGGGTCTGCTGACTTCCAGGGGCAACTCCAGACTAGCCTCGCCTAGCTCGGTCACGACCTCCAGGGTGAAAGTCCAGCTACCCTCCATGTCCAGTGGTACATCCACGTCATAGAACCGGGGGTTCCGGGGGGTATTCAGGGCCTGCACCGGGCCAACACTGGTAGCATTCAGAGGGCCATTTGCCGCCACCATCACCAAGGCATCGGTAATCGGCTCTCCATTCTCGGCGTTATTCACCAGTATACTGAAATGCAAGTTCCCCACCCTGGGGGTTCCGGGCAGAATACCCACCTGCAAATCATAGGGGCCGACCCGTTCATTTTTTACCACTGGACGGGTGTTCCCATTCGCAAAGGCTATCCCCTGAACGTACGCAAGCGCACCCAGCAACACTACTGAGATGAGTACAATCGCCGTAGCGCGTGGCACCCCCAGGATAGACAACGACAGCCCTCTGACGTCCGGGTCAAGGTTGTGGCGCATAGACTATGTTTCTTTGTGGGACTCGAGATTCAGGACAAAAGGCTATTATCATCTCCATTGCGGCCGGAAGCTCAGTCAAGATGATTTTGACGTATCTGCTCCAAACGGGAGGGGGACCCCTTCGCCCTCAATGGGGGAAGATTGGGATGGAGGCGATATCCCTCACCTCCGGGATAGGGCACTTGGGAGCCTCGCCATGATTCGATGAGGATGAGGAAAGGCATTATGGGTCCGTAACGGGCCGCCTCCAGTGGGCGACCAAGCCCTTCGATGGCGAAAGGAGCAGCACCAAGAGGAATAGTCCCGTGGTGACTATGACGATACTGGGCCCCGAAGGTAGGTCAAGGTGAAAGGACAGGTAGAGGCCCACCACAAGGCTTACCAGGGCAACCACAACCGAAATGGCTATGATACCGGGGAGCCGCCTGGCCAGTAGGCCCGCCGTCGCCGGAGGAGTCACAAGGAGGGCCAGCACCAGCACTATGCCCACCGTTTTCAGCGCCGCCACTGTGGTTATGCCCACCAGTACCGGCAGAAGATATTGCATCAGGCGGACGGGGACCCCGGAAGCGGCTGCCATTGTTTCGTCGTAGGATGTGAAAAGAAGCTCCTTGTAGAACAGGGCAATCACCAGCAGGACTATTCCGGCCACCACACCTATCAGCAGAACTTCGCTCCAGGAGACTCCCAGAACATTACCGAAGAGGAAGCTGAAGAGGTCGGCGGTGTAGTTGCTCGCCCTACTGGCGATAATGATGCCCAGGGCGAACCCACCGGCGTATATGATGCCAACAGAGGTATCCAGTCGGATATGGGCACGGCGGCTGACGTAGGTTATGGCCATGGAGGCCGGGACTGCCCAGCCAAAAGCCCCCCAGAAGACGCTTCCGCCCAGAATGTAGGCGGTGGCTATGCCTGTCAGAGAGGAGTGGGCCACGGCATCACCCATAAACGCCAGACCCCTGAGCACGACGAAGGTCCCAACTACGGCGCAGGCTACGGCAGCAAGGGCTGCGGCTACCAGGGCACGCTGCATGAAGGTATACTGGAAGGGGTCGGTAAGGGCATCAATCATCGCACTCGTCTCCGGCCTCTTCTCTCGCGGGAGAGGGGGAATCTTGAGCTTCCCGAAGGGTTGAAGTGGGGGTATTATGGAGGTGATGCCGGTAGGCATAAGCCTGGCCGTCCAGGTGTACCAACAGTAGGTGAGTGCCGAAGGTCTCGCCAAGGACACTTTCCGTCAGCACGTCCTCCGGCGCCCCATAGGCCACCAGATAGCGGTTCAAGCATACTGCGTTGTGGCAAGCGCTGGATACGCAGGAAAGGTCGTGGGTGCTCAGGACTACGGTGGTCCCCTCCGATTGGAGGTCTCGGATGATGTCAAGTATCTGGTGCTGGGCTGTGGCGTCAAGACCTGCCAGGGGCTCGTCCAGCAGCAGCAAGCTGGGGTTGTGGGCTATGGCCCTAGCTATCAGGACCCGCCGCCGCTGCCCACCGGACAGCTCACCAATGAGGCGCTTGCTGAGAGGGTCCATGCCAACTCTTTCCAGGGCCTCGGCTGAGGCGCTCCGGTCCGCCTTGGTCGGATGCCTCAACAGGCCCAGGCGTCCGTAGCGCCCCATCAGGGCCACGTCGCTGACGGTAACCGGGAAGTCCCAGTCTACCGTCTCCATCTGGGGCACATAGCCCACCTGGGACCTCTGAGAACGACTGGGCTGTCCATAGAGCCATATGTCACCACGCCAAGGCTGTAATAGACCCAGGACTGTCTTGAACAGGGTGGACTTACCCGATCCGTTGGGCCCGATTACACCCAGAATCTCACCCTGGTGTACCTGGAACGTGATGTCTTCCAAGGCAGTGGTCCGGCTGTAGCCTGCCCACAATCCCTTGATGTCCAGAACAGGTTGGCCCCCGTTTCCATTGGTCATGAGTTGTGTTCATCCTCCCGACTAGCGCAGATTATCCACCAGACTCCTGGCGTTGAACCGCATCATATCTAAGTAGCTGGCTACGTCGTCATCCAGGGCATCAGAGTAAATAGTCCCGACGCTGACTCCGGCATCCCTGGCTGCTTGCTGCATAACGTCGGGCTTGAACTGTGGCTCGGCAAACACCGCCGGGATACCTTCTTCCCTTACTTGCTCCATTACTGCGACAATATCCCCCGGAGTCACGTCGCTGGCATCGTCAGGCACGAAGGCGGATACCCGCCAACCGTAGCGCTCAACGAAGTAGCCAAAAGCATCGTGAAAGGTCACCAGACGCCGGCGTTCTTGCGGCACTTGCGCCAGGGTCCGGGATATTTCCTCGTCCAGGTCATTGAGTTGCCGGATGTAGCCGGCGGCGCCCTCTCGATAAGTCTGCTCGTTCTCCGGGTCCGCCAGTATCAGGCCGTCCCTGATTCGTTCCACATAGTGGACGGCGTATTGAATATTCTGCCAAAAGTGGGGGTCTCCCTCCAGGTGGGCCTGAGCATGTTCACCGTCGTCCTCTTCATGGTCCCCGTCCGGAAGTGCCGTCTCAGCGATGGGCATGGCTTCGAGACCCTCCGCAGCAACCACCGTGATGGAACCGGAGCTCCTGGCGCTTTCAATGGTTAGGGCCAGGAAGCTGTCCAGGCCAAATCCGTTGGATACTATAAGCGAGGCCTCACCTATTGTAATGCTGGTCCTAGGGGTTGGCTGGAATGAATGTACGTCTGCCCCCGGGGGAACTATCGAGCTCGCATTCACCAAGTCGCCTCCCACGTTTCTGACAAAGTCTGCCAGGATAACGGTTGTGGTGACCACCTGCACCCTGTCAGTGGACGTAGGCGTTGGCCCGGGAGCGGATTTCCCGCCACAAGCTGACGCCATGATGATGATCGCCGCTGCCAACTCCAGCGCCAGCGCGGCGTGTTTGATAAACATACTTATGCTGTTCCTAATGTTTAATACTTTGTATCAATTACCGTAGTCATTGAGATATAGTATCACTATAGTCCAAAAAAGGGGCTAGTCCCCGGATTCCGTGGCAGAAAGGCACTTGCGGCACCGGCCGTATACTTCCAGGCGGTGTCCGTCCATCCGGAAATGGTTCTGCTGAGTCCTCTCCTTCAACATATCCTCGATGTCACATCCGAGGAGGTCCTGGGACTGGCCGCATCCAGTGCAAATCAGGTGATGGTGGTGCCCTCTGTGGCTCAACTGGTAGCGCAGGCTGCCGTCTTCCAGCAACACCCTGCACAGTACGCCGACCTCCTCAAGTAGATTGAGGCTCCGGTACACGGTAGCCCGTCCTACGTGTGGAAGGTCTTTATTAAGCTCCTCAGCGGTGAAGTGGCCGTCCATGGCCGCCACCGTGTGCACCAGCGCTCGGCGGGGGGCAGTGGAGCGATGGCCCCGGCCCTCCATCAATTGCATAAGCTGATCGGCTTTGGAGTACCCGCCCTTTTGCTTCATGTTTTGATACCATGTATCTATTTACTATGGGAGCCTATCATTGATCAGGCCCGATGTCAATAAGAGCTGAGAAATTCTTCCCTCTGCTCTTTCATTTCGACATTCCGGCGCTCTTGCAAATTCTCCGGCGAGGGAATATATTAGGCATAATTCGGGATGGGGCAGATGCCCATAACCGGTATTGTGAGCCACCCTGGGTGGTTGTTAAGGAGGACCGGCTATGTCAAAACCTAAGAGAGTGGGCCATCTTGTGCTGAACGTCCGAGATATAGAGGTGTCTACAAGGTTCTACACCGAGGTATTGGGCTTTGAGGTCGCCGTCGAGCGCGCCAACATGACCTTCCTGACCTGTGGGAAAATCCACCACGACCTGGCGCTGTTCAAGGCGGCGGAAGATTCTCCACCCGTTAGCGAGGGGCAGGTAGGTTTGAACCACTTCGCCATACAGATGGATGACCTCGACGCTCTGAAAGGGGCCTACCAACGCCTCAAGGAAAACGGAGTGTCGGTTGATAATACGGTAGACCACGGTATGACTCAGAGTGTGTACTTCCATGACCCTGACGGTATCAGAATGGAAATCTTCTGCAATAGCACGTCCACGGCCGAAGAGGGCTTGGCGTTAATGCGCTCGCCCGACCGTCAGAACAAGGAACTTGTGCTGGAGGATGCCCCGGCGTAAGCGGGACACGTGCCCGTCCTGTATACTGATGACAGTGCCGGGACCCATTTGCGGTCCCGGCCTTCTCATGGCTTGTGACGCGGCTTTGCAGTACGGCAGCTAGCTATTCTCATCTACAAAAGTCCCCAGGAGAGGCAGATTGGGCAGGGGCCAGTAGACAAACCACACCTTACCCACAATCCCGTCCAGGGTAACAGGACCCCAGTCCCGGGAATCGTTGCTGCTGCCCCTGTTATCCCCCAACACAAAGTATTGCTCCTCCTGGAGTGTACAGTCGAATTGTCGCAGGGTCGGGATACATTCCATAGTCCCGCTGATGTTAGACTGGGCCAGGTATGGCTCGCTCAATGCCTCTCCGTTGACGAAGACTTCGCCATCACTTATCCTTACTTTCTCGCCGGGCAGACCTATAACCCTTTTTACGAAGGCCCGGTCGGGCCTCAAAGGAGCCTGGAAGACCATAACCTCCCCTCGCTTGGGAGGGTGGGAGAAGGGCAGATACTTCTGATTGTCACCATCAGCATCTACGTCCCAGAACGGCACAAGTTTGGCGAGCCGTTCCATGTCCAGCCTGAAGTAGGACAGCTTGTTCACTATGAGGAACTCCCCCCCATCCAGTAGGGGTCTCATACTGTGGCCTTCAACTCGGAAGTTCCGGACGCTAATCTGGATAATGAATAATACCAGAAGCGCGAGAATGACGGCCTCTATTAGTTCCTTCAATACGTGAGACATGCATAGAATATATCAGGTAAAGTCAAGAGATGCTTGAGGTTAACATTCCTAATATACCCCTATATCTCCCTAACTTTTTTGATGCTATGCTACAATCTGGAGAATCCAAGGTTTTTTAATTCTCAGAAGATAGTTGGACCCATTGATTCGGGACTTTAAGCCCTCGCCTTGATGCCAGGACTTACCCCGGATGTCAGGTAGATATAAGTTGGTGCCGCGTTTATACACGGCCCCGGGATAGTACCCTTGGTTTCAACGCCATATAGAATAGATAGGAGGTGCCGAATGGCCTCCCTCGCCGACCTGGACGCCATGAGCATGGATGAAGCCCAAGCCCTGCCATACGCCGAGCGGGACCGCCTTCTGGACCTAATCATCGCTGATGGCCGAGGACAGTCCACCGACATGGTGTCGTACCGCACCGGCCTCTACTGCGACTATTTCGAGGAGGACCTGGTACGCTTGCTCAAGGTGCGGGCCGTCAGGGTCACGTGCCGGGGCACCACCTCCTCCGGGTTCGACGGCGTAGTCGTGGGCAAAACCGAGGAGGAGCAGTACCGCGCTGCCTTCCGTCACGTGAATACCACCCTGGAGGCCTCCGGCTCCGGTTTCAGCCGGGTAGTCACCCTGGTCATCTTCTTGACCAACATGGACAACTGGCCGCTATTGAACGAAGTCTATCGTGAGTTCATTCCCAACCCACCCTGCCGGGCGGTTATAGGCACCACGGGCCTGGCCCAGAAGTCTCTGGCCATAGAGATTGTCGAGTGCATCGCTTATCGTGTGGCCCCGTGACCTGGTCCCGGCTGAAGAAAGGACACTTTCTCCACCATTGTCAGACCAAGCTTTGATGGGGCTGATGGCCCCGGCCAAGCCGCCCGTGGCCCGGAAAATCGCCGGAAGGGGATGGGGCACGACTCTCTGACGTTGGTCAGACACCAGGGTTTGCAAGGAAGTCAAGGATTTCCCGTGACAAAGCCTCCGGATCGTCGTAGGCGGTGAAGTAGGACCCGCCTTTGAGCAAACGGGTGCGATTCCGCCGAATGCGTGCAGCGACGGGTTCCATGGCAGGGCGTTGGCCGTCCTGGTCTCCGCTCATCACCAGAGTAGGGGCCTGAATAAGTGGTAGACGTTCCAGGATACCGTTGCTATGACGGTAGATGGCTATGTAGGCCTCGTTGCGCCGCTCCCCTGCCATTAGCTTCCATACAACTTCTCTCTGGATTGCTTCCAGGGCTTCCTCCGAGTATGGTTTCGGAAATAGTCCTTCTCGCATTCTTCCGGTAATATCGTCCCACATCTCCATTAGATGGCTGCCGTCATCTTTCAGAGGAAAGTACCTAATCCTGGATTCCAACATTTCAGATGGCTCATCCCAGTAGGGGACACCATACACCACCAGTTTGTCCACTCTATCAGGATAGCCGGCCGCCACCTCGCAGGCAAGGGCGGCTCCTGTGTGATGGCCGAAAATATTCGCCCGGTCAATACCCATGACGTCCAGGAAAGCAACGATGCTTCCGGCGTACTCGGCGACTGTGTATTGGTGAGGAGGAGGGTCTGACATCCCGTAGCCGGGGGTGTCAAGGGCAAGGACACGGTGGGAAGACGCCAGGGTGGGAATCATGCCCTCGAACTGCCCGGAACAGCTGGCGGTCTGGTGGAGGAGGAGAAGGGGCTGTCCCACACCGGCATGGCGGTAGTGAATTTGCCCATAAGGAGTATTCGCATAGGCGCGAAGGATTCCGTCAGTCATGCTGCCCTCCATTCACGGGAACCAATTCCGAAAGGGATTATACTATGTCCCGCTAATCAGAGCGATTGTAGCTTCAACCTCCAAGGCCGTCAATGGCATCTCCTGAGCTAGCGGCCCTTCCAGTCAGGCTTGCGCCTCTCCGCGAAGGCCCTTGGTCCCTCTGTGAAGTCCTCGGTATGCCAGTTCTCCTGGATTATGTGACGTCCCAACACCATAGCATCCTCTGTTCCCATGTTGAGACTGCGCCAGATAGCCTCAACCGAGCCACGTACTGCCAGGGGCGCGCATTCCACCACCTGCTCGGCGATACCGGTGGCCGTGGACATGAGCCTGTCCTGGGGCACCACCTCGCTGACCAGTCCGATTTCGTACGCTCGCTGGGCGTTTATCCGGTATCCCCCGGATGTGAGCACCATACGAAGCACCTCACTCATGGGGATTTTTCTGCTCAGGCCAATAGCCTCCACCGCCATGACCGAGCCTATCCGGAGGTGGGTATCGAAGAACAAGGAGTTCTCCGAGCAGATGGCTATGTCCGCATCGCCCACAAAATGCAAACCCCCGCCGATACAGTAGCCGTTGACCGCCGTGATCACCGGTTTCCATACCTTGCATTGCCTGGCAGTCAGACGCACCTCACCCTGTTGCACTGAAAAGGCCTCACCTGTGGTTGCCATCTCCTTCACGTCAATCCCGGAAGAGAATGACCTCTCTCCGGCTCCCGTCAAAATGGCTACCTGTGCATCATCATCCCGCCAAAAGTCTTCCCATACTTGAGGTAGCTCCTGGCACATCACGCTGTTATAGGCATTCAGCGACTCGGGGCGATTCATGGTGATATAGGCAATGCCTCCCCGTTTTTCGTATATAAGGGTCTTCAGGTCCATGATGCCCTCCCAAATATTGGACTACCCATGTAAATCACCCGAAATCCCCGCCGAGGAAAGCCCACAGGGCAGCTATACGGGTCTGCCCCTATGGTGTGAGCAGCCCTACGATTTCCTCCACTGTGGGAACATCCTCAAGCCTATCCACGAGGTCTATAAGTGCCTGGCAGCTGGCCGGCGGCAGGTGACTCGCTCCAGCCTCCCAGCACCGCCGGAACTTTGCCAGATGCTGCTCACTGGACAGCGGATTGTCCGGATGGCCCAGCGCCCGCTCCACCGATTGCTCGTACACTTGACCGCTCTTCAACCGTATGCGGAGCCGTACCGGTGTCATGGCGTTTTCGTCATGGTTATCGGTATCCCGTATAACCCGGATACGCTGTGCCAGCTCATGTACTTCCGGGTCAACCAACGCATCGCCCATAAAATGGTTGACGAACACGTCGCTCTTGATGAGGGTGGTCGCCAAAACGAACGGTATCGAGAGCTTGGCGTATTGGGTCGTTGGAGCGCTGACATTCAGGGGCCTGCCGACTAAACGATACACCAGAGGCGGGACTGTCGCCTCGATTTCCTCCACGTCTCCGGGGGCTATGCCGTGTTGGTTGCGCAAGGTCAGGGCCGCCTCGACCACACCGTGGGTCAACCGTCCAGACGGGAAAGGCTTGTGGCTCACCTGCTCCACCTGCCAAATTCGGCCCAGATTTGCTATGACGTCATCCACCTGGTACTCCCCCTCGAACAGCCGGAAGTAACCATAGCGGCCCTCCATGACATCGGACGCACCTATCACCCCCTCGGCTGCCAGCGCCGTCGCCGTAACGGCTGCCCTGGCGTTGAACCCGGTCTGCATGGAGTTGACCATCGCACCCTCATGATGGGGTTGCAGGGTACCGCAAATTTGGCTGTAGACGATACCCATCGCGTTGGCCAGGGTCCTTTCGTCGAACCCAAGAAGCTTTCCCCCCGCAGCGACGGAGCCAAAAGCGCCGGCTGTGCCCGGACGAAAGTGGGACAGGGGCGCTCTGGAGGAGATACCGATGGAACAGGATATATCCACTCCCAAAGCAACGGCGGTCAGAAGCTCTCGTCCGGTGACATTGCCGCTGGTCTCGGCAATTGCCAATGCAACGGGAAGGGCCGTGGTGAATGGATGAATAACGGCCACGTCGTGGGCGCAGTCGAACTCCTGGTTGTGCATAAAGAAGCTGTTCGCCATCGCAGCGGAGGGGGACGGGAGCCTATCTCCAAAAACCAGGACTGTGCTCTCCTCTTTGCCACCCCAGCCCCGGATGACCCGGCGCATCTGCGGGACACCCGGCGCCAGCGTTCCGGCAATCGCCACCCCTAGTGTATCGAGGATAAAGGTCTTTGTTGCCTTGATGGCACCGTCCGAGAGGTCTTCGTAGCGACTGGCGGAAACATGATGTACGAAACTATGGATGGCGTCGGCCCTAGAGCCGGATTGGGGAGCTAAATCAGTCACGACATTACCTCCTGGACGAGTTTGCGAATCCTTGACTTGACGATGCAGACGTTACCGCCCCTTGAACTCCGGTCGGCGCTTCTCCAGGAACGCCTGCTGCCCCTCCCGGTAGTCCCGGGTATCGAAGTGAAGGAATGGAAGGGCCTCTTGCTCGGGTGAAAGGCTGCTGAGGTCCGGGTACTCCAGCACGGTCCGAGACATCTCTTTGTGGGCTTTGTGGGAGAGAGGAGCCAGACGTGCCATCTGCCGGGCAAGGCCATACGTGTGCTCTTCGACTTCGGCCACGGGCACCACCTTATGTACCAAGCCCAGACGCAGGGCTTCTCCGGCATCTACAATGCCGGCGGTCAGCAGTATGTACAGCGCCCCTGAGCGGCCCGCAAGCTGCACCAATCGCCTGATTTCTCCGTAGCCGATGGCTATGCCCAGACGTGCGGCGGTAATCCCCAACCGGGCGTTGTCTGCGGCTATCCTGAGGTCACATGCGTGCGTTAGCTCACATCCGCCGCCAACGCAGTAGCCAATGATGAGGCAAATAGTGGGCTTGGAGAGGGCTTCCACCGCGTCCATCGCACCGTCCACCGCTGAAGCGTAGATCCGGGCCTTGGCTGAGTTGTTCCTGTATAGCTCGAAGCCTTTTATGTCTGCGCCCGCAGAGAAGGCTTCATCTCCCGCCCCCCTGAAGACCACTACCCTCACCGAGGGAGATGCCTCCAGGTCCACAGCCAGCCTTTGCAGTTCCAGCCACATCTCATAGCTTATGGCATTGCGTTGGTCGGGGCGGTTGAGTGTGACCGTGGCAATGCCATCGCTTTCATCCAGCAGTATTTCCTCACCCATTCTGAGCCTCCTATACTCCGCCTCTGCCATTAAAAGCCTGAGTACATATTTGCTCAGAGTTTACACCTTTCGCAGAGCTGATGCCAGCGTATCTGAGGCCCCGGAGCGGGATGCCCCGGTTGTAAAAAGATTCACAATATCCCCACGTTATGGTACAATTGGCTTCTCGAAATGTCTCGATAGTACAGCAGAGGGCCTTTTTATCCAGCACATCATGCGGTGCATGGAGAGAAGAGGAAGATGGTCAAGGCGGTTTTTTTCGACTTCTACAACACTCTGGTGCGATTTTGGCCTCCTCTGGATGAGATACAGCAAGCATCATGCAGAGAGCTAGGTCTGAATGTCGCCAAAGAAGGAATCAGGAAAGGCTACGTGCTCGCTGACGCATACATGAGCGCTGAGAACTCGAAGGTCCCTCTCGCAGAGCGGACTGTGGAGGAACGAGGCCTCTTTTTCGCCGAATACGAAAGGCTTGTTATCAAAGGCGCCGGTGTGGACGTTACCTTGCGTCTGGCAGAGCAGGTCTGGGAAATGGCCACTCAGATTCCCAAGGACTTCGACCTCTTCGAGGATGTATTGTCGGGACTGGAGCTTCTGAAGAAACGCGGTATCATCCTGGGTGTAATAACCAACCTGCGTGGCGACATGGGAGAGATATGTGAGCGGCTGGGCCTGACCGCATATCTGGACTTCTGTGTTACCTCCACTGACTCGGGTACTGAAAAGCCCCATGCACCCATATTCCTCACTGCGCTCAAACGGGCCCAGGTGGAGCCTGGGGAAGCTGTCCACGTGGGCGACCAATACCATTCGGACGTCCGGGGGGCCAGGGAGGTTGGCATAACACCGGTGCTGATGGATAGAGAGGGGTGGCACCAAGATATTACGGACTGCCCCAGGATAGCGAGCGTGCCCGACTTGGACCGGCTGATTACAGAGGGATTATAGTCCTGCGTGTTGAGAGGTGCATCCCATTTGGGCGATACCGGGCTTAGAATGGGACAGGCGGCGCACTCACCGTCTGTAGCTGCTTCCTGAAGGCCAGCAACCGTTCCAGCACCCTCACCAGGCTCTCCTTCCAGAGGTCTCCTGCGCGGCGCATGTTTATATGCACTTGCTGATTACCCACCCTCGTCAGAGGCCCCAGAGCCTTCTCCAGGGCAATCCTGGCTCCACCCACAGCTTCCAGTAGAGTGAGGGTAACGGTATGGCCTGACTGAGTTATGGACTCAATGCCCGCCTCTCCGGCCAGAAGCTTCAGGCTCACCAGGTAGAGCAGGTTATCTACCCCCTGAGGCAGAGCGCCGAACCGGTCGCGAAGCTCTTCCCCGATGTCCTCTATCTCCGGGCGGCCCTGAACCTTGGTCAGCCGTTGGTAGATGGCCAGGCGTGTGGGCAAGTGGGCGATGTAGCTCTCGGGTATGTGGGCGGATAGGGACAGGCTCACCCTTGCCGGGCTTTGAGGCAGGTCTTCGACCGGCGTGGGGTCCCCCTGGTCGGCCTTTATCTCCGCTACCGCCTCGTTGAGTATCTGAGAGTAAAGCTCGAAGCCAACAGCGTGGACGTGGCCGCTTTGCTCAGACCCCAGTATATTCCCTGCGCCCCGTATCTCCAGGTCTCGCATGGCAATACGGAAGCCGGAGCCTAGCTCAGCCGCCTCGAGGATAGCTTTCAGGCGCTTTCCAGCAGCCTCACTTATACGCCGGCCTCGTGGCACCAGCAGGTAGGTGTAAGCCCGGTGGCTGCCACGTCCCACCCTGCCCCTGAGCTGGTAGAGCTGGGAGAGGCCGAAGCGGTCCGCCCGGTCTATGATGAGGGTGTTAGCGTTGGGAATGTCCAGCCCGGACTCTATGATGGTGGTGCATACAAGCACGTCTATCTCGCCCTGGGTAAAAGCTACCATGACCTCTTCAAGCTCCCCCTCAGACATCCTTCCGTGTCCAATGGCTATCCTGGCTTGGGGAACAAGTTGGCCCAGGTCGTAGGCTACGCGCTGGATGGTCTGGACACGGTTGTGAAGGAAGAAGACTTGCCCTCCGCGCTCAAGCTCCCTCAGGATGGCTTCCTTTATTACGTAGTCGCTGTGCTCGGACACGTAGGTCTTTACCGGCATACGCTCTTCGGGAGGCGTTTCCATGGTGCTCATGTCTCTGACTCCCGATAGGCCCATGTAGAGGGTGCGTGGTATGGGTGTGGCACTGAGTGTCAGTATATCCACCTCTTGTCGCATACTCTTGAGCCGCTCCTTGTGGGCGACTCCGAACCGTTGCTCCTCGTCCACCACCACAAGGCCAAGGTTCTTGAACCTCACGTCTTTCTGAAGGAGCCGGTGGGTTCCTATGACTATATCAACCGTGCCCAGATTCAGACCCTCGATGACCTCCTGCTGCTCCTTGCGAGTCCGGAAGCGGCTGAGCACCTCCACTCGCATTGGAAAGGGACTCAGCCTCTCGCTGAAGGTGGCGTAATGCTGCTGGGCCAGCACCGTAGTCGGGACCAGCAACCCCACCTGCATCCCGTCGCTGACAGTCTTGAAAGCGGCCCTCAACGCTACCTCGGTCTTGCCGTAGCCAACGTCGCCGCAAACCAGACGGTCCATGGGTCTGACCTTTTCCATCTCTTGTTTCACTTCCCTGATGGTCCGTTCCTGGTCGGGGGTCTCCTCGTAAGGAAAGGAGTCCTCCAACTCCCGCTGCCAGGGAGAGTCCAGGGAGAATGCGTGGCCCTGGACCACCTGTCGCGAGGCATACATATCCAGTAGCTCCTGGGCAAGCTCTTGGGCGGAATGTTTCGCCCGGTCCTTGACCCTGGTCCACTCTGCCGTACCCAGTCGCGTGAGGTTGGGTGGCTGGTCGTTGGGTGCAAGGTACGGGGAGACTCTGTCCAAGTGCTCTGTGGGCACGTATAGCTTGTCTCTCTCGGCGTACTCGAGGACCAGGTACTCTTTCTGTTCTCCATCGGACTCCATGCGTTCAGTCCCGGTAAAGCGGGCGACGCCGTGGTCAACGTGGACTACGTACCCCCCGGGGGCCAGCTCGGACAGAAATGCTTCCCGCTTGACCGGAGTCCTCAGCCGGGGCCTCCGCTCCTTGGCCGTACCGAAAATTTCCGAGTCGGAGAAAAGGACCAGTCCACCGCTCGCCAGGGGCAACGTCCAGCCCTCCCGTAGTGAGCCGGTCAACATGATGAGGCGACCCGGCCCGGGTGGGAAGTCCAGGTCGGGGAGTATCGCCGCACCCATGCCGGCCTCTTCAGCAAGGACTTCCGACAGACGTTGGGCATGGCGGCTCACAACCACGACTCTACGGCCTTCGCCAAGCATTTGCCGGACGTCGCCGGCGAGTTGGCTTTGCCTGCCATAATATGAGGTTGCAGGCTGAAAGTCGAAGCCGTCACTCTCAGAAGTCCAACCTTCTATCAGCAGCCGTGGCCTGTCCTCCAACGAGGAGCGAAACTCACTCCACGATATCTGGGGCGAGGGGAAATTGGTGGGTAAATCGCCCCTCGCCTCTCTTGTGGTGCGAAGCTGTTCAGTCCGGTCTGCTATTTCCATGGCCTCCGACTCTATCTCTGCTTCTCTATCAAAGACCAGAAGCCCATTGGCGGGAAGATGGTCCATAAGCCGTCCACGATTGAGAAGGCCGTTGTAAAGAGGTAGCTCCTCAACACCCTGGCCGGAGTAGATGGACGCAATCTCTTCCTCGAACCGCTCCCTGGCTGCGGGTGTGCAACGGGATGAGTCCATGCCACGGATTAGCTCCGAGACCCGGTCCAGGTCCACCAGAGATGGGAGATTTTCGCTGGCGGGGAACACGGTTATACTCTCCACGGTGCGCACGGACCTCTGTGACACAGGGTTGAAGAGACGTATGCTATCTATCTCATCTCCCCAAAGCTCTATCCTCGCCGGAAGAGGTGAAGAAGGGGGGTATATGTCTATTATTCCGCCTCGCTGGCTGAAGGAACCGGGAATCTCTACACCGGTCTCCCTCTGGTAGCCCAGGGACACCCATCGAGAGAGCAATTCGGACAGGCGCACCTTCGCCCCTACTCTCAGGATATGCCAGGTGTCCTCTATAGTCTCCGGCAGAAGGGTCTTAGTCAGGGCGCCGAGAGTAGACGTTACCACCAGAGGAGCCAGGTTGCTCTCATAGTTTCCCTGTGTAGCAGCACTCCGTGATTGGTGAAGAGCGGCAAGGGCCAGCATTCTCTGGTTGTTGGTGGCGGCGTCGGCAACGAGGCGCTCGAAGGGCAACATATCCGGCTCTGGAAAGAGGTATACGGGGCCTTCCTCGCCCAGATAGGAGAGGAGTTGGTCGTGGAGGCGACGTGCGTCTTCGGGTCGTGGTACGACGGCGAGCAAAGGGACACCAAGGTGGCACCACAGGGCAGCTACCAGGTATGGTCTTGCCGCTTCCGGGGCCGCCATCTGATGGACCATCCGGCCCGAGCCAATATCTTCCCGCAGGCGTCGGTAGGCAGGATGGTCGCCAAGTAGCTCTAAGAGACCTTTAAGGCTCATAAAATCGAAACAGTCATGGGACACCCCGGCGAAGGGCCTGTCGTGTTGGTTGTCGCCGGCGCCACCAGGAGTGAAAATAGCGCTGGGACGCCCTCAGCCTCGCCCCTCTCCCGCAGGGGGAATTACTCAAAAGGCCTCCCGGTGGGAGAGGGGCGAGGTGAGGGCGATTTCCGTAACAATAACATTTGGGTAAACGCCTATAGTCTGTCCAGGCTCCCTCCGCCGATGGCTGGCACAAAATGTACCTCGCTACCCTCACCCACCTTTTCCAGCAGCCCCATGCGAGCTATTTCGCCATCTATGGCCACGGAAACGTTGGGGCGGATTTGCCCATCCTCCACCAGCCTCTCCTTGATTCCCGGGTACAGGTCCTCCAGCCCATCAATGACCTGGCGCACGTTTCTCGCTTCAATGGCGATTTGCTTGACGCCGCCGGTCAGGGATTGGAGCATGGTAGGTATGAACACGGTTGACATGGTATTAGCTCTTTTCTCCCTTGTCCTTCTCCCAGAGGGCTTCCAGGACTTTGCCGGGGGACATGGGGGTACTCCGCAGCCGGACGCCGATGGCCCGGTAGATGGCGTTGGAGATGGCGGGCACGGGAGGCACTATGGGGACCTCTCCGGTGCCCCGGACCCCGTAGGGGTGGCCGGGGTTCGCCACCTCGACAATCACCGTATCCATCATGGGAAGGTCGAGGCTGGTAGGCATCCGATAGTCCAGGAAGCTGGAGTTGACCATCTCTCCGCTATCGTTGAAAAAGTACTCCTCGTTCAGCGCCCATCCGATGCCCTGGACGGCGCCTCCCTGCATCTGGCCCTCAACGTAGCTGGGATGGACAGCTTTACCGGCGTCTTGCACGACGGTATATCTCAGAATGGCAACCTTCCCGGTGTCGGGGTCCACTTCTACGTCCACTATGCCTGTGGCGAAGGCCCCGCCCACTCCCCTGGGATTCACCGTAGCGCTGGCAGTGATAAGGCCACCGGTCCCGGGCAGCCGGGCCGCCAGTTCCTTGAAAGTAAAGCGCAGCTCCGGGTCCGACTTGTGGGATATTACCCCGTCGGCATATTCCACGTCATCCAAAGAGGCGTCCCATATTGTGGCAGCTCGCTCCCTCATCTTCGTTGTAATTTCCTGGGCCGCCTCGTAGGCAGCATAGCCGGTGGCGAAGGCGGTCCGGCTGCCTCCGGTGACGGCGGTGTATCCGATGGAATCGGTGTCCGCCACCGAGGGATGGACATCTTCGGCGGCGATACCCAGGACCTCCGCTGCCTGCATAGCCACGGCAGCCCGCGTCCCGCCGATGTCCGTAGACCCTTCCACCAGGGTCACAGTCCCGTCGGGGTTGACGCTGATATTGCAGCTGGACTGAAGGCCAATGCCTCCCCAGAAGCCGGTTCCAATCCCCCTGCCCCGGTTTGGTCCCTCAAGCGGAGCCGAGTAATGAGGGTGGTTCTTGGTTGCCTCAAGGACCTCAACAAGGCCAATGCGGGAATAGGTTGGCCCGTCCATCCGGCGGGTGCCCTCCTTGGAGACGTTGCGCAACCGGAACTCGACGGGGTCCATGCCAATTTTCTCGCAAATTTCGTCTATCACAGTCTCTGTGGCGAAGGCGGCGTTGGGTGAGCCGGGCGCCCTGTAAGCAGAGGTCTTGGGCTTGTTTACCACAACGTCGTACCCG
The DNA here is from genome assembly GCA_965219825.1 of Dehalococcoidia bacterium. Taxonomy (GTDB): domain Bacteria; phylum Chloroflexota; class Dehalococcoidia; order Lucifugimonadales; family JAGWBF01; genus JAGWBG01. Next base: position 2,272,385 of record OZ244792.1, read on the forward strand.
TCTATCTGTCCATTTTCAAGATTGTAAGGAGCAAACACGCACATGGTCCCCTGCGGTATGGGCGACCCGGGGTATGCGCCGGCTTCATAGGCCATGTACGCCTGGGCAGCCGTTATGCGCCCGTCCTTGGTAGCTCCCATCTTGAGCTTGATATAGGAGCCGCAGGTCGGGCCTGTGCCCTCGAAGACCTCGGCCCGGCTCATTATCAGCTTGACCGGGCGGCCCGTCTTGCGGGATAGCAGAGCGGCCACAGGCTCCACGTAAATGGTGATCTTTCCTCCAAACCCGCCACCAATCTCCATCGGCACAACCTTTACGTCCGAGACGGGGATACGAAGTATCTCGGATGCTACGGACCTCACGACGAAGGCCCCCTGGGTGCTGCACCAGATGGTCAGCTTACCGTCGGCGTTCCACAGGGCCGTGGCATTTGTCGGCTCTATGTAGCCCTGGTGCACGGTAGCCATGCGGTATTCCCGCTCCACGATGACGTCGGCTTCCTGGAACCCTTTCTCCACGTCGCCGACTTTGTACTGGATGTGATTCGCAACGTTGCTGGACTTGTCCGCCTTCTCCCCCAGGAACGTAGTGAGCAGGTCGTCATGGAGTAAAGGAGCGTCGGCCTTCATGCCGTCGGGAGCGTTGGTTACCGCAGGCAAGACCTCGTACTCCACGTCTATCAACGAGAGGGCTTCCTCGGCCACGTGGAGGCTCACGGCGGCTACGCCGGCCACCGCATGGCCCTTGTAGAGGACCTTGTCGTATGCCAGCACGTTGTTGCTGAGGTATTTCAGGTTTGCGGCGCCCTCTCCAAGGTCCGCCAGCTTGTCCGGGGCATAAGGGAGGTCCTTTGCAGTCACCACGGCTTTGACCCCAGGGTGGGCCAGGGCCTTGCTGACGTCAATGGACTTGATGCGGGCGTGGGCGTGGGGACTCCGCAACACCTTGCCATGCAGAAGCCCTGCCATCTGGAAATCCCCTCCGTAAATGGCCCGTCCGGTGACCTTATCGGTGCCGTCGTGGCGAATGGGTCTTGTGCCCACCACGTTGTACTCTTGGGTGGATAGTACCACGTTAGAAGAAGAGTCCACTAGCGTTACCTCCGTCCATTTGGTTCTTAATCATCGGGGCAGCAATGGGTATTCGCTGCAATGTATTAACTCCCACGGGGAAATTATAACACCGAGTGGGAGGGATTAGAACGGCGCTACTCACCCCCGGGCCCTCTCCAATAACGAAGCCGAGAGGGGCTAGGAGTGAGGATTTTTGAGGCTCTCTAACGCTCCGCTCACAAGCTCAGCCAGCGACCCACAGGCAAGCCGACGCTTTGTCAAGCCGGTCATTGCTTCCGGGTCCTCCAGGTCCCCTAAGTCCAATTTCCCCTCGCCAGCCTCCGCCGCACTCTCAATTTTAGCCAGCACTTCGACCCATAAGTGATTGCTTTCATCGCCATTGCCACCGGGTAGCGGGAGCACGTAGGCCGTGCCGGCGGACGGCTCCGGGTACAGCACCAGCGTTGGTGTAGACTCGGGGTGCAGTCCGAACTCAGCCAGTAGCCTTCTCACAGTGCCGGAGACGCCGTGTTGCCCGAAGATTACCAGATGCCGGAACATGGCATCATGAGCTTCGAAGCCGGAGCGGTAGTCGCGGAAGATATTATGGGCCGCCTTGTCGTCGGCAGACACCAGGAAGATGGCATGTGCCGGGAACCGGACGGCTTCATCGGCGCACAGGCCCCCGTACCACCGCTCCAGTTTATCGAGATCGTGACTGTCAGCGCGACTGGTAGTCATTCCAGTGGGGCGCACTGCTCTTCGCCCTACTTCTCCTCTTTCTCCCACAGCGCCTTCAGGATATTGCCGGGTGACATGGGCAGGACGTTCATCCTGAGACCTATGGCGTCGTGGATGGCGTTGGCTATGGCGGCCATAGGAGGCACTATTGGTATCTCCCCGGCGCCCCGTACTCCGTAGGGATGGCCGGGGTTTGCCACTTCTACAATCACCGTATCTATCATCGGTAGGTCAAGGCTTGTGGGCATTCTATAGTCCAGGAAACTGGAGTTTGCCATCTCGCCCTTATCGTTGAAGAAATACTCCTCGTTCAGTGCCCAGCCGATGCCCTGGGAGGCGCCTCCTTGCATTTGTCCTTCCACATAGCTGGGATGGATGGCCTTTCCTGCGTCTTGTAGGGCGGTATAGCGTAGGATGTCCACCTTGCCTGTCTCAGGGTCTACTTCCACGTCTACTATGTGGAGCGCAAAGGCCCCTCCTACGCCCCCCGGCGACACGTTGGCTCGGCCCACAATAGGGCCTCCGGTGGCGTTCAACCTGCTCGCCATCTCCTTGAAGGTAAGGCGCAGCTCGGGGTCGGACTTGTGTGAGAGGACTGCATCAGAGTAGTCCACGTCATCGGGAGAGACATCCCAAATTGTGGCCGCCCGCTCAATCATCTGTCGCCTGACATCGTGGGCTGCCTCGTAGCAGGCCCAACCGGTCTTGAAGGCGACGCCACTTCCTCCGGTCATGGAGGTGAAGCCCACCGAGTCTGTGTCGCCCACCATCGGCTTCACGTCCTCGGCGGCGATGCCCAACACCTCGGCAAGCTGCATGGCCACGGCCGCCCTTGTGCCCCCGATGTCGGGTGACCCTTCGACCAAGCTGATGGTTCCATCGGCGTTGACGCTGGCCGTGGCGCTGGATGGTCCTCCGCCATTGAACCAGAACCCGCTGGCGACACCTCGGCCCCTGCGCAGCTCGGAAGGGCCGTTCTTTTCCAGAGGAGCGGAGTAATGGTCGTGCTCCTTGCCTGCCTGGATCATCTCCATGTAGCCTATCCGGGGGAATCTAGGGCCGGAAACTCGTCGAGTACCTTCTTTGGCCCCGTTCAGCAGGCGAAACTCCAAGGGGTCCATGCCAATCTTCTCGCAAATTTCGTCTATGACGGTCTCTGCAGCGAAGGCGGCCCCGGGTGCTCCGGGTGCTCGGTAGGCGGCAGTCTTGGGCTTGTTGGATACTACGTCGTAGCCCTCCACGTGGGCGTTGGCGAGGTCATAGGGGCCGAAGATGCACTGAGCGCCCGGATTCACGGGCGAGCCGGGATAGGCCCCCGCTTCATAGGCCAGGACGGCCTCTGCCGCGGTTATGCGCCCGTCCTTTTTGGCACCCATCTTCACGCGCATATAGCTGCCGGAGGTGGGGCCGGTGCCCTCGAACACCTCGGACCGGCTCATTGTCAGTTTTACAGGGTGTCCCGTCTTCTTGGAAAGGACTGCCGCAACAGGCTCCAGGTATACCAGGGTCTTCCCACCGAACCCACCACCAATCTCCAGGGGGATTACCTTTATCTTGGATATGGGGATGCCGAGTATATCGGCGGATTGGTCCCTTATGTTGAAGTGTCCCTGGGAGCTACACCAAATGGTAAGGTTGCCGTCGGCGCTCCACAATGCCGTGGCGCTATGAGGCTCAATGTAGCCCTGGTGGACCGATGCCGTGTTGTACTCTCGCTCAACGATGACGTCGGCTTCCTTAAATCCCTCCTCCATGTCACCTATCTCGAACACGAAGTGGTTGGATATGTTGGTGCCTTTGCCTGCGTCATCTTCTTCGCGCAGGCCGCCGGGCCTCATCGCCGGGTTAGACAGGGTTGCCAGTCTCTCGTGTAGTACGGGGGCATCCTCTTTCATGGCATCCAGCACGTTGATGACCGGAGGCAGGACCTCGTAGTCTACGTCTATCAGAGACAGTGCTTCCTCCGCAACGTGGGCGCTCGTTGCGGCCACCGCTGCTACGGAGTGGCCTCTGTAGAGGACCTTTTCGGCGGCGAGGCAGTTGTTGCTCAGGAACTTCAGGTTTACCATAGCCCCCTCGCCCAGGTCGGCCACTTTGCCGGAGGGTTGGGAGAAGTCTGCTGAGGTTACCACAGCCTTTACACCCGGCAGGGCCAGCGCCCGGCTGGCATCAATGGATTTGATGCGGGCGTGGGGGTGAGGGCTTCTCAATATCTTGCCGTGGAGAAGCCCCGGCAACTGGATGTCGGCCCCGTACTGTGCCCGGCCGGTTACCTTGTCCGTGCCGTCATGGCGGATGGGCCTTGTGCCCACCACTTTGTACTCCTGGGTAGACAATACTAGGTTGGAAGCCATTTTTTACTCTCCATATCAGACTCGGGTTGTGGCCCCTGTGGGGGTGCCACCCCATACCGGCCTTCCACCATCGAGGGGGAAGGGGCATTGAGAGCCTCCGATTAGTTTACCCAATCCCTGCCAGCCCCTGCCAATGGGGAAACCCAGGCAGATGAATACCCTCCTAGTGTGAAGGGGCCTGCATTTTCTCTGATGCATCCAGGACTGCCCTGACAATCTTGTCGTATCCTGTACACCGGCAGAGGTTGCCAGCCAGCCAGTGGCGTATGCGCTGCTCCGTGGGATTTGGCTCCCGGTCCAGCAGAGCTTTTGCAGCCACGATGAAGCCGGGAGTGCATATACCGCACTGAAGAGACGCGTTCTCCAAGAAGGCTTGCTGGATGGGGTGGAGGCCGTCAACGCCGGCGACCCCTTCTATGGTGGTTATCTGTTTGCTCTGGGCCTCAACCCCCAGGACGCAGCAGGAGTCTACTATCCGTCCGTCCATCATGACGGTGCAAGCGCCGCAGTTGCCATCGTTGCAGCCTTCCTTTGTGCCGGTCAGTGAGAGCACGTCCCTCAAGACCTCGAGGAGGCTCTGGCGTGGCTCGCAGAGAAAATCCGTGTCTTCTCCGTTGATATTCGATTGTACGTGGACCTTACCTGGCATTTTCCTAAGCCTCCTTAGCTCTTTCTATAGCTCCTCGCAGTGTCCTGCGAGTCAGTACGCCCACCAGATGGCGTCTTTGCTGTATGGTTCCTCGCATATCGTTGATGGGTCTGGCTGCGGCCATGGCTGCCTGTGCCGCGGCCTCGATGGCTTCTTCAGATATTGCTTTGCCTGCCAATGCGTCGCCTGCCTCCTTTACGAATAGGGGTGTCGGTGCGACGGAGGCGAGGGAGATGCGGGCGGATGCTATAGAGTTTCCGTCCTCGCTCAATACCACCGAGGAGCCCACCCCGGCGACGGCAATGTCCATCTCGTTGCGAGGGATGAACCGGAGATAGTGGGCGTTGGAGCGTTGTTTTGGTGCGGGGATGCGAAGGGATACCAGGAACTCGTCATCTTGCAGGGCATTTTGGCCGGGGGCCGTGCAGAAGTCCTCTACGGGCATTTCCCTGTTGCCGTTGGGGCCGGCTATCACGCACGTGGCCTCCAGAACGATCAGTGGGGGTATGCCATCGGCGCTTGGGGCGGCGTTGCACAGGTTGCCCCCTAAAGTGGCCCTTCCCTGAATTTGAATCCCGCCAATCATTGATGCGGCGTCTATGAGGCCCGGATACGCATTTGAAATCGCTTCGTTCTGGTATATGCGATAACAGGGTACTGCGGAGCCTAGCTCCAGACCCTTTTGGGGGTCGTAGGAGAGCAGGTTAGTTTCGGGGACTTCCTTAACGTCTACTACAAGCTCCACGCTCCGCCGGCCTCCTCTGAGCTGAACAAGGATGTCGGTCCCTCCGGCCAGACAGCGTGCCTGGTTGCCCTTCTCCGCAAGCAATGAGACTGTCTCGCTCACGGATTTAGGTACTGCGTAATCAATCTCCTTCAAAGACTCACCTCCTTAAAAGATAGGTTATAGAGGATGAGGGTAGGACTGTCACCTATCTCCCACTCCCTTCCAGGACCGGTAGGGTTCTCTCTATGGAATAATATACGCTTACCACTCCTGTGTCAATTTGCTGCCAGCTCTTCCACAGGGCTATGTCATTTGGATTGCATCGGCCCCCATCTTTCCCGCGAAAGGAGACCTTTGAATAACTCGGGGTGAGGCACTGTTAGCGGGAATCCGAGGGAAAACGAGTATGCCTGGACTCCCCTCCCTTGGATAAGCGGGCCTCGCCACACCCTTTTGGGGCGCTGTGGCCCATACCGATGCTCCGTCACAGAAGGTTCAGGCGTGGGTTGGAGTCTCAAGACGCACCATCTTCCTCAGGTTGTAGGCCATGAGCTTGAAACACATCTCCAGTGTGTTACGCCCCAGACCCCGATAGCGCACCCTGCTGTACCCATAGCTGCGTTTCAGGGTCCCGAACACCTTCTCCACCAAGGCCCGCCGAGGCCGTATCAGTTCGTTGTGCAGCTTTTGCCACTCGGGCAACTCTCTCTGATGCTTGTGAGAACGGTGCATGATCATGTCCCCGATACCCTGAGACCTCAGCCACTCCCGCCTCCTCTTGGACTCATAGTACTACAGCCGCACTTAAACAGGTAGAATAGAGCCATGGGAAATAGTGGGAGAGGAGGGGTTGGTTATGAGTCAGACAGTCATGGAAATGGAAGGAGAGGACGTGCTGAAGGAGGTGATTGACTGGGAAGCAGGCCTCCATGCACTGCACGCTCGCATCGCTCATCGCTTTGGCCGCAGTGAGCCCCGGTGGAGGGTGCTGGCATACCTGAAGGGACTGCTGGGGTCGGTGGAGCGCAAGAACGGGTGGCAACTGGCCGAACACAGTAGAGACGCCACTCCTGACGGTGTGCAACGGTTGCTGGCTGCTTACAGATGGGATGCCAATCAAGTAAGGGATGACCTGCAAGGGTATGTGGTGGAACATCTGGGTGAACCCCGAGCAGTGATGGTGGTGGATGAGACGGGTTTCCTCAAGAAAGGCACAAAGTCGGTGGGAGTGAAGCGGCAGTACAGCGGCACGGCAGGGAAAGTGGACAACTGCCAGATAGGGGTGTTCCTGGTTTATGGCAGCCGTCATGGCCATGCCTTTCTGGATAGAGAGCTATACCTGCCCAGGGAATGGGATGAGGACAGGGAGAGGAGGGAGGAAGCGGGGGTGCCGGAGGATGTGGCCTTCAGGACCAAGGGGCAGTTGGCCAGGGAGATGATTTCAAGAGCCCTTGAGGTTGGGGTTCCCTTTGCCTGGGTAACGGGAGACGAGGTGTATGGCAATGACCGCCGGCTGCGTCTGTGGCTGGAGGAGGGAGAGATACCCTATGTTCTGGGGGTGAAAAGCAATGAGCCTCTGTGGGTAAACACAGACCGTGGTCCTGTTCAGGTGGCTGCCAGGGAGCTGGCAGAGGAGATACCGGATGAGGAATGGCATCGTATCAGTGCCGGTGATGGGTCCAAAGGACCTCGGATCTACGACTGGGGCCGGGTGCCGATACGGCCCTTGTCTGGGCAGGCCAAGGGGTACTGGCTGCTGGTGCGCCGCAGCGTCACAGACCCTGGGGACCTGGCATACTATGGGTGTTTTGGTTCCTGGGATGTGCCGCTGGAAGAACTGGTGCGTGTGGCGGGTACCCGGTGGGTGATCGAAGATGCCTTTAAGGAAGCCAAGAGTGAGGTGGGGCTGGACCAGTATGAGGTACGTCGGTGGACCGGGTGGTACCGTCACATCACCCTGGCGCTGCTGGTCCATGCCTTTCTGGCGGTGACCAGGTCCTGTGCCGCTGGGACTCATGAAAAGGGGGGATGGTCGTCAGGGAGGAACTCATACCCCTGACAGTGCCCGAGGTGAGGCGGTTGTTATACAGGCTGCTCTGGCTGCCCCATGAGAGCGCTGGTCTGGCTGTATGGTGGTCACGGTGGCGACGGAGGCATCAGGCCAGGGCCTTGAAATCTCATTACAAGAGACACATTTCCAGGCCTTCCCTTTAAGTGCGGCTGTAATATTAGGCCCTGTCTCCGTACACCTCCCCCTCGTCACAACTCACCAACTCATCGGCCACCGCACTCTCATACACCCTGGCCGAGGTCAGCTTAGCCCTCCGCACCAGCCCACTCCCAGCATCCACCCCCACGTGCACCTTGTAGCCAAAGTGCGACCGCCTGCCAGGCCGACCCCCGCTCCACTCCGCATCAGGGTCCTTCGGACTCTTTGCTCCACGACCCGCCGACATGGGCGCCTTCTTCACCTGCGCCTCCACCAGCGTGGCGTCCATCAACGTCCCCTGCTTCAACACCAGACCTAGCCTTTCCAACTGCGCCCCCAACTCCTGGAACAGCTTCTCGCTCAACCCACGCTCTTCCAACGCACCGCGAAAACGACTGATGGTAGAGTGGTCAGGGGTATCATCCTGGAGACCCAACCCCACGAAGCGACGGAAGGAGATCCGGTCCCCAAGAGCCTCCTCCATCTCCGGGTCCGACAGATTGTACCACTGCTCCAAAAGTAGCGCCTTCACCATCGTTAGCGGCGGATAGCTCGGCCTCCCCTCTCTGGCCGAGTAAATGTCAGCCACCAACCCTTCGAAACGCTCCCAATCTACTATCTGAGAGATACGCTCCAGACGATGATTCTGGCCCAACTCTTCCGGCAACAACGATTCCGCTAAACCTCGATGACCCGTCTCTCGGTGCATCGCTCCCTCCTGACTCCTTGGGACTCTTCCTCCCTATTCTCCCCTAATACCAGGGGTTATGCAAAGGTCTCCGAAAGCGGGAATCCAGGACTTCGGTTCAAGGCTGGAATGACGAAAGCGTAACAGGCTGACAATTGAAAGGCCCATCAGCAAGCAATACGATGCAGGGCTTGACAGCCCTGCCCGCATACCTGTAAATTGCCAGAAACCGGCCTGGCACATTGCCTACATATTGTCTGCATATCAGAAGGTACGACTCAAAGATGCTTTCTCCCGAAGCGCCCGATGCCATCGAGCTGATGTACGAGACCGGATGGACCGATGGTCTTCCGGTAGTCCCGCCGACGAGAGAACGGGTGGACCGGTTCGTCAAGCACCTGGGGCATCCCCCGGATGAGTTTATCGCAGAAATCCCGCCCCTGGGTGGCCGCGCTACAATAGAACGGGTCGCGGTCAACGCCGTCATGGCCGGGTGCCTCCCTGAGTATATGCCCGTCGTAATTGCTGCTATCCATGCCATGATGGATGACAGGTTCAACCTTCGGGGTGTCCAGGCTTCCACAGGCATCCACACCCCCTTGCTCATCGTTAACGGCCCCATCGCCAAGAAGCTGAATATAAACTCCGGTTACAACTGTTTCGGCCAGGGATGGAGGGCCAACGCCACCATTGGCCGTGCCGTCAAGCTCGTCCTGGTGAACCTGGGCGGGGCTATTCCCGGAGAGACCAATAAATCAACCTTCGGTCATCCTGGCAGCTACACCTACTGCATCGCCGAGGATGAGGACGTAAACCCCTGGGAGCCTTTCCACGTCGAGTCGGGGTACGCGCCCACGGACAGCACGGTCACAGTCTTCCCCGCCGAAGCTCCCCACAACGTCATGTACCACGCCGCCAACCCCCGCGACTTCCTAACCGTCCTAGCCGACTCCATGTGTACCCTGGGCAACGTCCAGATGTACGTCATGGGTGACACCTTCGTCGTCCTTGGCCCCGAACACGCCCGTATGCTGGCCCAGGCCGGGTGGAGAAAGCGAGACATAAAGCTGTTCATCTTTGAGAATGCCAGGAAGCCCGTTGGCCGTTTGCGGCACGGCGGCCCGCCCCAGGGTGACTCCAACCGTGGACTCCTCTGGCCCAGATTCGTAGACCCCTCCGATGACGCTCAGATGGTTCCAGTTGTACGACGCTCGGAGGACATCCACATCCTGGTCGCCGGTGGAGCCGGGGGTCCCCACTCGGTCTATCTCCCCGGTTGGGGTTCCAGGATGGCAATAAGAAAAATTGAAGTCCCCCAAGGAGAGTGATATGGTCACCATGCCCGGTCCACAAACGCAGGAGATGCTGCGCCGGTGGGACATACTTGCTCCCGTAGACCCGGAGGCGACCTCAAGGTGGCGTGCCGCCTCCAGACTCCACAGCCTACATGGAAAGGTGGGTGGCTTCCTTGGCAACAGGAAGGACAACGCCAACCACCTACTCTTGAACGTCAAGGAGCTACTGGACAAGCGGTTCGAGCTTCAAGACGCACCGGTGATTGACAAGTATATCTATTCGAGACCCGCCAAGGAGGACATCATCCATACCCTGGCCGACCAATGCGACTTCGTTGTGACGGCCATCGCCGATTGAGGGTCCTGCACGGCGTGCAGTGTGCACGACGCAATGACCCTCGAAAACCTGGGAATCCCCACAGTGGTAATCTGCACCGAACCCTTCACCAACTCGGCCCTCCTTCATGCCCGCACCTTCGGCAGACCCGGATTCCAGCCGGTGAACATCCCCCATCCCCTCGGTGGCCTGGGGCTTGGGCAGGTGAGAGAGAGGGCCACAACCATCCAGGACATGATTGTGGCGGTCCTGACCGGGAAAGCATAGGCCCCGCAAAACGGGAGGAGGCTATGGAGTGGACCGGTCAGGGCCCCAAGGTAAATTAGCCTCTATATCCGCAGCAATCGGATGAATGTCCCGGTGACTTTGGGTGATATAATGAGCTTATTCTGGTTTGGTATCGTGTTGGAGTGGATACGTGGGTACTGAGCAGCGCAGAGGGAGGATGGACGGGCGTTCCTGGGATGAACCCAGAAAGGTACATATAGTACCCGGCTACCAGGCTTTTGCCGAGGGGTCCGCTCTGATTGAGATGGGTATGACCAAGGTACTCTGCGCCGCCACCATTGAAGAGCGAGTCCCCCCCTTTCTGAGGGGTGAGGGTGTGGGCTGGGTCACTGCCGAGTACTCCATGCTTCCACGTTCCACGAATGTACGGACACCTCGAGAGGGCGGCACGGGCCAGGTGAGGGGGCGCTCCCTGGAGATACAGCGTCTTATCGGCAGATGCCTGCGCGCAGTGACGGACCGGGCAGCGCTGGGAGAGAGGACGGTGCTGCTGGACTGCGACGTCGTTCAGGCCGATGGAGGCACCAGAACGGCTGCCATAACCGGGGCCTACGTTGCCCTTTATCAGGCCCTTCTGGAGCTTGTGCGTAATCGCTTGTTGAACGAGGTGCCCTTGGATAGCGCTGTGGCGGCGATGAGTGTGGGTGTCGTGGGCGGCAAGCCCTTGCTGGACCTCTCCTACGAAGAGGATGTCCGCGCCCAGGTGGACTTCAATGTTGCCATGACAGACAAGGGGAAGCTGGTGGAAATACAGGGTGCTGCTGAAGGGGCGCCCTTCTCCCAGGAGACCGTGCCGGAGCTGATTTCCCTGGCCAGTGTGGGGATGGAGCCGCTCTTTCAGGCCCAAAGGGAAGCCATCCAGTCTATTAGGGAAGCCATCCAGTCTATTAAGGGAGGGCGTAGGGGTTAGGCGATACTTACTCCCCATTCCCCTAGAGAGTATGCTCAGGTCTTTCTGGAGATTCATCCTTATATGTGCGGACGTCACAAACACTTACCTGGAGAAAAACGGCTCATACCTCGCTGCGGCAATAACCTACTGGGCCCTGTTCTCCCTCATCCCCCTAAGCCTTGCCATCATGTTCATCTTGGGGACATTTTTTCGAGGCTCTGAGGACCTGCAAGCTCGCCTATCCCTGGCGGTGAACACCTTGGTGCCAGTGTCCGAGGATACACTGGACAACACCCTCCAAGTGCTGGGCAGGAGCAGGGCAGTGACCGGAGCGCTGAGTGTCATTGGCCTTCTCTGGGTTGCAACCACTGTGTTCGGAGCTATCCGTAAGAGCGTAAACACCCTCTGGGGCATACGTCAGCCCCGGCGCTTCTTCCATGAGCGGCTGATAGACTTCTCTTTTACGGCCGGGGCGGGCCTGTTAATGGTCGTTCCCATCGCCCTGACCGCAGGTGTAGGAGTCCTGGGAGAGTTTACCTCGACTTTGCGCACCGGCAACCCTGATAACGACTGGCTGACAAGTCTGCTCTTGAACGTCCTCTCACCCTTTATCAGCCTTACGGTTTTCCTGTTTATTTACCGCTACCTTCCGAATGTTAAAGTTACCTTCAGAGAGATATGGCCCGGCGCTCTCGCGGCCACTGTAGCCTTCGAGGGATGGAAGGCGGTGTTTCTCTGGTACACCCGCACTTTCCCCATATACGATACTATCTATGGGCCTGTTGGGGCCTTGGTGGCGCTGCTCACCTGGATGTATATCTCCGCCAACATCCTCCTTGTGGGAGCACTGGTTACGTCCAGATACTCGGCATATCTATCAAGCAGAATTGAAGAGAAGGGTCGGCAGATACTTGCGGTGGCCAAAGCTCTACAGCCGGCTCGTGTCAAACTTCGAGTTGGGGCTGTCAAGGTCGAAGCCCCATCAAAGGCCCTGGGGACAGGTGAGGACGACTGATGCCAGTTGGAGTCCGCAGGGCCTTTGCGTCACAAGCACAGGTCGGGCGCGAGAAGGTGGAGATCAGGGTTTACCGTGAAGATAAGGAAATGGACTTCGGTGTAGTCCTAGAAGAGAAGGCTCATTGGATAGCCAGCCATGCCATCAAATTTAGTCGTTGGGCCCACTGTGTGAATACTGACACGCCGGGCGGCACTATTGACGCCACCAGTATGTGAGGATGCCTTACGTTTGGCATCCCCAGACTCACGGCAACCTGCGTCACGGCTTGGGCAGTGGCAACATTTCTGTGGGCAAAGAAGTTGCGCATTTGCTTTAGCTGGTCTGTGGGGGATACGGTAAAAGATTGGCCAAGGCCACTGGCAACGGTCGAATTGTTTGAAATTTTGAGCCTACCTGCGGTGTCTATACAGTCCCTCGGAATATGCCAGGATGGTTCAGTAGTTCTTCGCCGGTAAGTTGCAAACAGAGCGGGGATCACTTGCTGCCGGTCTCGGATTCCAGACACCCTTGGGACTCGCTGGCCCTGGGCTGTAAGCGGCTGAGCATAGGCTGACAGGAACACCAACTCCCGGCAAAATCTCGCCCAGGCATCATGCAGCCGTATGACGCACATTTCACGAATGAGTTGTTCATGCTCAGGTCTATGTTGGGTATTGGCTGATGGAGAAGTGGTTGACTCAAGGATATGCTCAAGGGATGCGGTCTCCTTGAGAAATTTCCTGTAGAGTTTCACAAGGCTGTTCGGCATACGCTGACACCACCATATTCCGGTTAATTCTCTCTAGGTAAGAGTGCGTTATAGTAGGTGATAAAACGAGGCTTCCTGCTCCTTATCATCTGCGTAGTAGACTGTGAAGCGGTCCAAAAACGGAAAAGGTGGGGCGGTAATTCACGCGCATCCTGCTCATTCATATCCAGTACCGATGCTAGTATTACAACGACGGTTGGCATGATAGGATGACCTGGTAGTTGGGAAGGCTTGGGGAAGTGAGGCAGGGAAGTGGATACGTCAGCTTTCGAGCAGGTGTACGGGGCCTTTGGGGATTTTCACGCTTACTTCGGTCCGCTGTTTGGCCGGAGGGAGGCGCGGGACCACAGCCGTCATTATCTCCAGGCTCTGCTGGTACAGTCCGTGGAGCGGCGCAACGCCGAGAATCTGTCGGAGACGATTCCGGCGTCAGCCAGGGTGATGCAGCGGTTTCTCGCCGAATCGCCTTGGGATGATGACGCGGTGATTGGCCGGTTGCAGGAGTACTTATCGCCCAGGTTGGGACACCCTGAGGCGGTGTGGGTGCTGGACGGCAGCGACTTCCCCAAGCAGGGCAGGAAGTCGGCGGGAGTGGCCCGTCAGTACTGCGGGAGATTGGGCAAGGTGGCCAACTGCCAGGCCGGGATGTTCCTGGCTTACGTCAGCCCGCTGGGGCGGGCCCTGGTGGACAAACGGCTGTATCTGCCGGAGAACTGGACCTCGGACAAAGGCCGGTGCGCAGCGGCGGGGGTGCCGGAGGAGAGACGGAGCTACCGGTCTTAGACCGGGTTGGCCTTGGAGATGCTGGAGCGGGCCTTGGAGCGCGGCCACCTCAGGGCCAAGTGGGTTGCTGGGGACGACGCCTTCGGGATGTCGCCGTCCTTCCGGGACGGGTTGGCGGCGCTGGGGATGCACTACGTGCTGGACGTCCCCGGCGGCACCACGGTGTGGCCGCTGGAGCCGGCTTGGACCAGTGCGGAGTATCAGGGATTCGGGCGTCCCCGCAAACCCAGGTTGCGAGACGGTCAGCGCCGGACCATGGAGCAGCGCAGCGATGAATTGCCGGGGGATGCCTGGCGGGAGATAACGGTGGCAGAGGGAAGCCAGGGTCCCCGCAGCTACCGGTTCAGCGCCCAGCGGGTGCGGCCAACCAGCAAGCGGAAGCCCGGCGAAATCCACTGGGCCATCTACCGCCGGAACCTGGACGGCAGCGAGCCCCGCTACTATCTGTCCAACGCTCCCGAGGACACTCCCCTGGAGACGCTGGCCTACGTGGGCGGTTCCAGGTGGCGCATTGAAACGGAGTTCGAGACGGAGAAGAGCGACGTGGGACTGGACGAGTACGAGACCCGCACCTGGGCTGGGTGGCATCACCATGTGGCCCTGTGCCTGCTGGCTGGAGCCTTTCTCCTGAGTCTGCAGCAGGATTGGGGGGGAAAAGATGCCCCGGATCACCCGGCCCCAAGTCTACCGGGTGGTGCGGGAAATGCTGCCCCGGGAACGGTTCGGGCCGAATGAGCTGCTGCGGTGGCTGGAGGAGACGCAAGAATGCAACGAACGGGCCAGACGCTCCCATGCCAAGCGCCGAGCCGCCCTTCGTACATCCCCGGACATTCCTCCTTGAACCGTCGTTGTAATACTAGTGTCCTGTATCCAAAGTACGATGGCAAAAGCGAGCCACGCTGGCCAGGATTTGGTCAGCGGTCTTGGTCCATACGAAGGGCTTGGGGTCTTCGTTGGTGACGTCCAGGTAGCGGTAGATGGCAGCCTCCAGTTCGGCGCTGCTCTGATGCACGCCCCGGCGCAACTGCTTTTCGGTGAGCAGACCGAACCAGCGCTCCACCAGGTTCAGCCAGGAGGCGCTGGTGGGCGTGAAATGAATATGGAAGCGGGGCCGCTTGGCGAACCAGTTCCGGATCAGCGCCGTCTTGTGGGTGGCGTAGTTGTCGGCAATCAGGTGCACGTCCAACTCGGCGGGCACCTCGGACTCGATAGCATCGAGAAACTTGCGGAACTCCAGGGCCCGGTGGCGGCGGTGGCACTGGCCAATCACCTGACCGGTCCTGGCGTCCAAAGCGGCGAAGAGGGACGTGGTGCCGTGGCGCACGTAATCATGGGTGCGCCGCTCGGCCTGGCCCGGACGCAGGGGCAAAAGCGGCCTGGTGCGGTCTAGGGCTTGGATCTGGGACTTCTCGTCCACGCACAAGACCAGCGCCCGGTCCGGCGGGTTGAGGTAGAGCCCCACAATATCCCGCACCTTCTCGATGAAGAGGGGGTCCGCCGACAGCTTGAAGGTCTCGGTGCGGTGGGGTTGCAGCGCGAAGGCACGCCAGATGCGGCTCACGGTGTTGTGGCTCAGACCGGAACGCCGGGCCATGGACCGGGTGCTCCAGTGGGTGGCGTCCTTGGGGGTGGCCTCCAAGGTCAACGCAATCACCCGCTCAACGTCGGCATCGTCAATCATCCTGGGACGACCGCTGCGCGGTTGGTCCAACAGGCCGTCCAGCCGTTGTTCCAGGAATCGGGAACGCCATTTCCCCACCGTGTCAACGCATACCCGCAACTCGGCGGCCACCCCAGTGTTGCTCCGGCCATCGGCACAGGCCAGAACGATTCTGGCCCGCAGGGCCAACGCCTGGGCCGTTTTGGGCCGGCGGGTCCATTGTTCCAAGGTTTCCCGTTCGGCGCCGTCTAGGACCAAAAGCGCGATTGGTCTGCCCCTGCCCATATTCATCCTCCCTTTTGCCAAGTAGTCAGGAGGATATACCATAGCCGGTATATATGCAACTAACTTTGGTTACACCACACTAGTTTTGAGAGGTTGGAGTATGCCTGCCCGATGTCCGATAAGACATTATCATCCCTTGCCGGCATGTCATCAGTACCAATCCCTCCAACTGGTAATCCGAGCAGCGCATGAGATACTCCCGCAAAGAACATCAGGAAATGCGGCGCCCTCCCTATAGATGTTTGGGTTAGGAGAGAGCTGAAATTCTCGGCGATATGGCTTAGCGTCTTGCCAACCCTACCGGTAACAGCCTCCTGCTGAGGGAACTCTTTGTCTAGGTTGCCGTACAGGTTGTCTATTATAACCCTCCCACCACTGGTAACACCGTTAATGAATATCCCAAACATCTCTGCCATCAATTGGTCATCGGCCATACGCAGCCGATCTCGGACGGAAACTACTCCGTAAGTGTCCCACAGTACCGCCCATCGCTGGGCTGTATTGTGTACTGCCCACTTGAAATCACCCTGATACTTTCCATGCCGTAGCTCTTGCCCATTAAGAGGAATTGTGTAAGAGTTCAGGCGCGAAAAAACCTCCAAGACATCACTGTCAGAAGCGTTAATTAGCTGCTCAACTGACATGGGGTATGAGAGAAAGTTTTCCTGTTGGTCGGCGTCTAGTGTGGTGTAGCGGAGTCCGGCGAATTCACCTGCTCGCTTGCTCAGTATTAACTTGTCCTCAGCGAAATCAAATATGGCCCTAAGACGCTGTTGCCCATCCACAACCTCTCTGAAAGACTGGCGGGTCTCCAAATTAACTCTCTGACGCAGGTATACTTTGGGTATTGGGAGCCGCCGTAGAATAGTATCAATCAGATAGACTTTAGCGCTTTGCGTCCATACATTACGCCTTTGGAAGTCTGGATTTAGCGTCAGGCGTTTGGATTGATACCACTCAAGCAAGTCGGCAACGTGGTACTGTTCCAGGGCTGAGTTTACCATGATGCCCTCCTGTATTCTCGGCATATCCTAGAGCTAGAAACATGTAAGCTGTGTGTGGGGGGCAGGTAATTCTCACAATCCTACGCCCGGCTCACCCCCAGCACTACCTCCGTTCCCTCCAGCTTCTGCTTCTCGGTGTGGGCACCTTCCACCGGCTCACCTTCCACTAGCTTCTCGGATAGGGTCTCCTGCCGGATGTAATTGGAGAACTCCCCCATCACCGCCCCCACTGAGTCCGGACCTTGATAGTAGGTGAGGATTCTGTCGGTGATCTCGAAACCGGCGGCCCGTCTGAGATTCTGGATGCGGTGGACCAGCTCGCGGGCAAGGCCTTCAGCGGCCAGTTCAGGGGTGATGGTGGAGTCGATGGCGACCATAATTCCCCGTCCTCCGGGCGCAACCCAATACTGGTCTACCTTGTAGATGCCGTTGTTGGGAAAGCTATCCTCTCCCTGCTCGTGGGAGACGATCCGAGCCCGTTCGTACAACCGCTCGACTTCTCCCACGTACCGGCCCAGGGGCGTCAGCTTTTTGACGTTGAGTTCCTCTAGTATCTGGTCGCCCACCTGTTCCACCAGGTCGGCCTTGGCCCACACCACCACCTCCGCCAGAGGCTGGCGCACCTTCAGGCCCGCCTTGGACCGGACCGCCCGTCCCATTCTTGAAATCTCCATCGCCAGCCGTGTGGCCGTCATTAGCTGATGGTCCACCAGTTCGGGAGAATCCAGGGGAAAGGAGGCCAGGTGGACACTCTCCGGTGCATCTCCGTCCACGGAGCGCACCAGGTTCTGGTACATTTCCTCGGCCACAAAGGGAGTAAAGGGCGCCATGAGCTTGCACAATGTGCTTAGACAGGTGTACAGGGTGGCGTAGGCCGAGGCTTTGTCATCGTCGTTCTCACTCTTCCAGAAGCGGCGGCGGCTGCGGCGCACATACCAGTTGGACAGTAGGTCCACAAAGTCCTGGATACGTCTGCCCGCGTCGGTGGGGTTGTAGGCTTCAAGCTGCTCGTCCACCTGTGCTACCAGGCTGTTGAGCTCCGACATAAGCCACCGGTCCAACTCCGAAGTGGGTTTCCAGCCCTGGGGTATCTGGTCCGGATGGAAATTGTCCACGGAAGCGTAGGTGGTGAAAAATGAATACACGTTCCACAGGGTCAGGAGGAAACGGCGCACTACCTCGTTCACAAGGTCCTGGGAGAACCGCCGGGACTCCCCCGGTTGGGATGCGGTGAAAAGATACCACCTGGTAGCGTCGGCACCCTGGGCGTCCAGCACTGTCCAGGGGTTTACCACGTTGCCCTGGTGCTTGCTCATCTTCTGGCCCTGCCCGTCCAGGATGAGCCCAAGGCAGATGACGTTACGGTAGCTGGGCTGCTCCGTGAGGAGGGTTGAGAGGGCGTGGAGGCTGTAAAACCAGCCCCGGGTCTGGTCTACCGCCTCGCATATATAGTCGGCGGGGAAGCGACCATTGTCCTGTAGACTCCCGATGGCGTCGCTTGAGGTGACGTGGGACTGAGCGAAGGGCATGGCCCCTGAATCGAACCAGGCGTCCATAACCT
Organism: Dehalococcoidia bacterium; assembly: GCA_965219825.1. Taxonomy (GTDB): domain Bacteria; phylum Chloroflexota; class Dehalococcoidia; order Lucifugimonadales; family JAGWBF01; genus JAGWBG01. The sequence goes on from OZ244792.1 coordinate 2,290,676, forward strand.
CCGGGATGCGGTTCATACGCTCGGCGCACTTTGGGCACCGGATGGCTATCCTGTCCACATAGGGACGATGGAGGTCGAGATCGTCCACCAGAGCTTTGTGCTCCGGGATTGCCATCTCCTTCAGCTCTGCCACGCTGCCGATGCAGTGATATTCTCCACAGGAGCCGCACTGCCATAATGGAATGGGTGTGCCCCAGTAGCGCTCTCTGGAGATGGCCCAGTCCACGTTATTGGCCAGCCACTCGCCGAAGCGCCCCTCCTTGATGTATTCGGGGTACCAGTTTATCTCCCGGTTGCCGCTGATAAGCCTTTCTTTGGATGCCGTAGTTCTAATGTACCAGGAGGTCTTGGCGTAGTATAGGAGCGGCGTATCGCAGCGCCAGCAGAAGGGATAAGTGTGATGGTACACATCTCGGTGATAGAGGAGGCCCCTTCCTCGAAGGTCGGCGATGATGTCGTCATCGGCCTCCTTGACGAATTTACCGGCGAAGGGATACGTGCCTGTGACCATACCCTGGAGGTCAACAGGCTGGACGAAGTTCAGGCCGTTCTCCCGTCCGGCGCTCAGGTCCTCATCCCCGAAGGCCGGGGCGATGTGGACTATGCCTGTGCCATCCTCTAGGGAGACGAAATCGGTGCCGATTACCCTGGGATTGTAGTCATCGGTGTCCTCCAGGCTTGTAACCCTTCCCACACCTGGGACATCTCTCTGCTCGAAGCGACTTATATCTACCCCGTACTCCCTGGGGTCGTATAGGCTCTTGTATGTGCGGCCTATCAGGTCTGAGCCTTTGAGGGTGTTCAGCAAGCTGTGGGGCTCTCGGATGGTACTTTCCACCATGGCCGAGGCCAGAATCAGTCGTTCCGCCCCCTGTTCCCCCTCGACCTGGATGAGAGAGTAGTCGGCGTCTTTGGACACGGCAAGGGCGGTGTTGCCGGGAAGGGTCCAGGGAGTGGTTGTCCAGGCTAGGAAGTGGGTGGGTATGGCGCTTTCGTCCAAGGGAGGTGTCACCTCGAACTTCACATAAACCGAGGGGTCGGGGGTGTTCTCCTGGTAGCCTAGGGCCACCTCATGGGAACTGAGGCTGGTGACGCATCTGGGGCAGTGGGGTGTGCCCTTTCTGTCCTGGTACAGCAGGCCCTTATCCCAGAGCTGGCGGAGTATCCACCAACCCGTCTCAATATAGTCGTTCTCCAGGGTGACGTAGGGGTGCTCCATGTCCACCCAAAAGGCGACCCGGTCGGTCAGGTTTTCCCATTCCTTCACGTAGCGAAAGACGCTCTCTCTGCACTTCCGGTTGAACTTCTCGATACCGTACTCCTCGATGTCCCGCTTGGACATGAGGCCCAGCTCCTTTTCCACTTCCAATTCCACAGGCAGCCCGTGGGTATCCCAGCCGCCCTTCCGCAGACATCGGTAGCCCTTCATCGTCTTGTAGCGGGGGATTATGTCCTTGAACACCCGGGCCAGCACATGGTGAATGCCGGGGTTGCCGTTGGCTGTGGGAGGACCCTCGTAGAGCATAAAGAGGGGCTTCCCTTCACGCTCCGTCTCTGTGCGGTGGAATATATCCCTGTCCTTCCAGAACTGGAGAACGCCCTTCTCCATCTCCGGGAAGTTTACCTTGCTGGATACCGGTTTGAACATCTTTCCCACACCTCAGAATTGCTTTTTCAATAGCTTATCAGATATGAGCCGTGAGTACATCCCCCATGCCTGTGGAGCAAATTCGAGTATCTCTTAAACAAGTATTACTTCTTCACACGAGGGTTGGGGGATATAAGAAGATGATGCCTGTTTGGGACAGGAGAGGGCGCTGCACGTTGTCCGGTACTACTTCTTCAGCAACAGGAAGAACTCCCGGTTGCCTGCGTCCCCCAGTATGGGGGAGGGGACGAGGTCTCGCAGCCTGAATCCTGAGTCTGCTACCCACAGGATGGCCCTGGCGAGCACCCTGGCGTGTATCTCAGGGCCTTTTATGACCCCACCACGGCCCACCTCCGCCCTCATGGCCTCGAACTGGGGCTTGAGCAGTACGATGGCCCAGCCGCCATCCCTTATGTGCTCAGACACCGATGGGATGACCTTGGTGACGGATATAAACGAAACGTCAATCGTGGCAAGGTCTACCTTCAGCGCTGCCTTTCCCGGTGGGTTGGGGCCGGAGGGAGGGGGTAGAGTGAAGGGATAATGGGCGTTCACACCTTCCATGACCGTGACCCTATGGTCCTGCCGTAGCCGGTAGTCTAGCTGGCCGTGGCCCACGTCCAGGGCGAACACCTTCCGGGCACCCTGCTGGAGCAGACAGTCCGTAAAGCCGCCTGTGGAAGCTCCAACGTCCAGAGCTACAAGGTCCGATACATCCAGGCCGAACCTGTCCAGTGCATGGGCGAGCTTTACTCCTCCGCGGCCCACGTATGGTAGCTTGCCCCTGACTTCCAGGAGGGTATCGGTGGCTGTGGGAGTGCCGGGTTTCAGGACTTTCCCGGAGGGGCTATACACCAGTCCTTCCATGATGAGGGCCTGCGCCCTCTCACGGCTCTCTACCAGACCCCTCTCCACCAGCAGGAGGTCCGCACGCTTTTTATGGCTCTTTCCGGCCATTAGCGCTTCGTGTCCAAATTGACACTTCTCTTAAATATGAATTATAATCCAGCAAAGGGAGATTATCATGACAAAGCGCACATATCAACCTAAGAAACGACGACGGCAGCGAGTCCACGGATTCCGTGCTCGTGCGAGCACTCCAGGAGGTAGGGCCGTACTGAAGCGTCGCAGGTTTAAGGGCCGCCACCAGTTGGCGGTGTAGGCGTGGGCCCACGGCCCCGTGGGCCATGCTGCCGAATCTCGATGCAGAGAGAACGACGTCTTACCGATAGCAAGCGATTTCCCTTGATACACCAGGATGGTCGAGTATGGGCCAACCGGCTGCTGGTGGTGAAGATTATACCTAATGATCTGGACAGGAGCCGGTTCGGGTTTCTGGTGGGTAAAAGGATAGGGAATGCGGTGGTAAGAAATAAGGTGAAGCGGCGTCTGAGAGATGTCATTCGCCTTGAACCGGTGGAAGCCGGCTGGGACATAATTTTCATAGCCAGGAGAGGTACGGCCAGCAGCGATTATCACCATCTAAAGCGGGCCGCTGAGGGTCTGTTAAAGAGGGCCAAGCTCCTCTCCGGCTCTCCCCCTTCAACCCTCCACAATGCTGCACCGTGTGGGGAGAGGTCCCAGGTCCCGCAGCAGCAGGCAAGTGACCAGGTAGCGCCGGGTTCCGGTGGGGGGGCCAAGGAGTGAGAGCGTTAGCCCTCGTCTGTATCACCTCCTACCAGAAAGCGGTCTCTCCGTATCTTCCCTCTGCTTGCCGATTTACACCCACGTGTTCCCACTACTCCCACCAGGCCATACAGGAGTATGGCGTAATAAAGGGAAGCTGGCTCACCCTAAAGCGTCTGTCGCGGTGCCGTCCTCTGGGCGGGAGAGGTTACGACCCTGTACCCTAATATTATGCCCCGGCCTTCCGGCGCTCACCCAAAGCTGCTGCTGTGGGAAAGGCTACGTGTTATTTCCGGCAGGAGAGGGATTTGGCTATTCATTCCCGTGTTGGTCTCAATCCTGATACTGGCCGGCTGTACCGGGCGCGACCTTATCTCCTGGGGTTCAGGATGGACTCCGACAGCGGTAAGCGACGGCGTGGTCTACGTGGGAACCCGGGATGGAAGGGTCCTGGCGCTGGACGCAAACAGGAACGGCAATCTGAGAGGTGAGGAGCAGGTGAAATGGCGATTCGCGCCTGAGGGTGATGAGCGTGTGGGCGGCGTCTTCGGTGCGCCCGCCGTGGGGGAAGAGTTTGTATACGTGGCGGATAGGGGAAACGGAGACGGGGATGGAGCACGCCTCTACGCTTTGAGGAAGGATCGTGGGTCCGATGGCGCTATCCGGTCTGACATGGGAGAGTGGAGGAAGGACGTTGGAGGAGCCGTAGTTGGTGGGCCGGCGCTGGCCGATGGGCTGGTCCTGATTGGGTCCGACGACGGCAACCTCTCCGCCTATTATACGGCCGGCGATACGCCCGGCAGGCTGGCATGGCGATTCGCTACTGACGGGCAAATCTGGTCTACTCCCGTAGTAGACGACGGGGTTGCATATTTTGGCTCTATGGACCGCCACGTCTACGCCGTTCTTACGACCGGCGACAGAGCGGGCGAAGAGGTCTGGAGATATGAGACAGGCGGGGCCGTGGTCTCCAGACCCCTGCAACTCGACGGGATGCTCATAGTAGGCTCATTCGACAAAAAGCTATATGCCCTGGACTCGACAGCCGGTACATTCCTATGGTCCTACGGGGGTACCGACTGGTTCTGGGCAGGCCCTGTTTCCGATGGCAAGTACATTTTTGCCCCATCAATGGATGGCACGGTATATGCCCTGGATAAAGAGGGCAGTCCCGTCTGGTCAGCCCCCTTCAAGGCCGAATCGCCTGTCGTCTCTACCCCGGTGTTAATAGATGACATGCTGGTGGTGGCCACTGACGGAGGCAAGCTGCACCTTCTCGGGACCAGTGACGGGGGCGAGCGCGAAGTCTTCAAGGACCTGCTGGGTGGCCGAGTGAAGGCGCCCCTGAGCAGAGAGGACAACGTGGTGTTTATAGGGGCTGAGAATAGTACGGTCCGGGGGATGAACGTGGAGCGGTGGTCAGAGGTGTGGCAGATATCCACAAGGGAGTAGGCTCACAGTGGGTTTCTTGGAATTCTTCTTTAATAACGTACTGATAGACCCGATGCTGAACATCCTGGCCGGGTTGTACATTGTGCTGTTCAGCAACTTTGGCCTGGCCATAATCTTTTTCACCATTATAGTGCGGTTGCTCACCCTGCCCCTTCAGCTGAAGATGACGCGTCAGATGAAGGCCATGCAAGGCCTGCAACCCCGGATGCGTGAAATCCAGACCCGATATTCCAAAGACCCCCAGAGAAGGTCCCAAGAGGTGATGCGCCTCTACCGTGAGGCGGGTGTGAACCCCCTGGGATGCCTGGGGCCTATGTTCATCCAGCTACCGATATGGATTGGGCTTTACCAGGCCCTTCTCAACAGCTTGGGCACAACCCCCGACCACCTGATTGGCCTGTCTCAGAGGGTGTACTCATGGAACCCCATGGCGGATGCCATTGTGCCATTGAACAGCAACTTTCTCTGGCTGGACCTTGCCAACCCGGACCCCACACCCATATTGCCGGTGCTGGTGGGGATCACCACCTGGGCCCAGCAGAAGATGACTACGATGCCGGCAGCAGATGAGCGGCAAGCTTCCACCAACAAGATGATGTTGCTGATGATGCCCTTCATGCTGGCATTATTCAGCTTCACATTCCCCAGTGGCCTTCCCCTTTACTGGGTGGTTTCCAATACGATAGGAGTGGTCATACAGGGTTTCGTGACCAAAGACTGGAGCCCCCTGATCCCCAGCTTTGTAAAATCTGCTCCCGTCCCCGATCCTGTTCAGCCCGTACCCCAGCAGCAGGAGCCCCGGGAGCTGGATTCCGAGGAGGTAGAGAGCGATGGAAGAGAGAGTGATGTCCGGGAAAACCGTCGAAGAAGCAATAGAAGTAGCCCTGAAAGAGCTAGACGCAAACCGCGAAGGGGTAGAAGTAGAAATACTAAGCCGAGGTAAGCCCGGGTTCCTTGGCATAGGCTCTGAACCCGCCCGGGTACGGGTGAAGAAAATTCTGAGTTCCCAGGGCGCTGCGTCCCTGGCTATGGACGTGGTCAACAAAATCCTCGCCGGAGCGGGAGTCAAGACCCTCACCACCCTCAGAAACGCTCACGACTCCCAGACCGGTGGCCCCGTGATAGATATAACAGGCGATGACTCAGGTCTCCTTATTGGACGCAGAGGCGAGACCCTGCGTGCCCTCCAATACATTGTCAACCTGGTAGTGAAAAATAGCCTCCCCGAAGAAAATTTGAGAGTGGTGCTGGATATAGAACGGTACCGAGAGCGAAGACACAACTCCCTTAGCGAGATGGCCTTGAGAGTGGCCGATAAGGTGGCAAGCACCGGCAGGTCCATCTCGCTGGAACCCATGACGGCCGCCGAGCGAAGAGTTATCCACCTGGCTCTCGCGGACCACCCCAGGGTCAACACTCGGAGTAGTGGCATGGGGGAGGGCCGCAAGGTGACTGTCATCCCCAGGAATGCCTGAAGAACGGTAGACTGCGCCATCCGGAATCCGATAAACCCGGCCAGGGTGAAGCGGCTTGCCAGCTGGATTAGGGTATTGCCCTGATAAATAAACGATGTATAATTTAGGCATCAAAGTGTGGGAGGTGCAGTTATGGCGGGCTACAGGATCATATCGTCTGATAACCACATTTATGAGCCAGCCGACCTCTGGACCAGCAGGATCGAGAGCAAGTACAGGGACCGGTGCCCAAGGATCATGCCCTATCAGGATGGCCAGATTTGGGTCTGTGATGATACCCTGGGACAAAGCCTCTCCCAGGGGACAAACGCGGGTAAGAGGTTTGATGACCCGGAAACTATAAAGAACATAGATGTGTTTGAGAACGTCTTGCCGGGAGGCTACATCCCCGAGGAATATATCAAAGATATGGACATTGACGGTGTGGACGTGGGCATAATCTATCCCACCGTCAGCTTTATCCTGTACAACCATGTTCGAGACAGTGACCTTCTAACGGCCTGTTTCAGGGTGTACAACGACTGGCTCGCCGAGTTCTGTAGTGTGGACCCCAGGCGTCTGTCGGCCATCTCCGCGATCAACCTGGACAATGTTCAGGAGGGTATAGAGGAGATGGAACGCTGTGCAAAGATGGGGTTCAAAGGGGCCATGATTACCGTGTATCCCCCTGAGGGCAGGCGGTACAATGCTCCTGAGTACGAACCATTCTGGGCAGCGGCCCAGGACATGGAGATGCCCCTTGGTCTGCACGCCGCCTCAAATCGTCTGGGGTCAGGGGAGCAATTCCAGGGCCGTGAGAACAACAGGCCCGCCCAGTTGCCCAACATGGAGTATGGAGTGAGGATGTCCCTTGCCGACATGATATACGGTGGCGTGTTCGAGCGATACCCAAAGCTACAGGTGGGATCGGTGGAGCACGAGTTGGCGTGGATTCCCAGCTTCCTGGACCGGCTGGACTTCAATTACAATCAGAGAGGCCCCGACGTAATCGGGTACAAGTATAAGGATGACATGCTGCCCAGTGACTTTTTCCGTCGGAACGTATTCGTTGGCTTCCAAGAAGATTCTTTGGGCATAAGGCTTCGAGACCTTATAGGTGTGGACAATCTCCAGTGGGGCTCCGATTATCCCCACACGGAGACTACCTTCCCCAGGAGCCAGGAGATTCTTGAAGAGATACTGGCCGATTGTACCGAGGATGAGAAGGCCAAGATTGCCGGAGCTAATGCCGCTCGAATATACAAGGTCTAAAAGACCGCTCGCCCTTACTTTGCCGAGCGTAGCTCAGTAGAGGAGATGTCTGCCCGGAAGCGGGACTCCGGGATAGTCTCGAAAAGGTCGTCGTATCCGGGAGGTATGGCGATGTCCGCAAGCGTGTGAAAGACGTCCTGCTGTGTTCTACCGGCCACCAGGAAGCGGCATCCCGCTGCCCTGATGTTGGATAAGGCCGATAGCACGGCTCCCTCATTGTCACCGTAGTACCTGGGGTCCACCAGCCTGATGGCCGTATCCCAGCCTATGACAAAAGTGCAATCCGGGAGGAGAGAAGCCTTCTCGTAGAACCTGGATGCGCCGGTGAGGACGACTCGCCACCTGCCTTCAAACTGGCGCAGGCGACGTCGCACCTCCGACTCCTCCAGAATTGGCTTGTCCACGTTGACCACCGCAAGCTCAAAGACGACCTCTCGGCCACCCAGCGTCTCCGATGCCACCTGAGCAAGCCGCTCGTGCCCTTCATGCAGTGGGTTGAAGGAGCCGGGCATCACGGCCGCCTGAATGTGCTCGTCCTCAACCATCCGCCCGTCGGGGTATACGGTTACGGTGCGGACTCCTTCGCCGTAACCTTTGTCTACAGAGGCAAGCAGGCGTTGCAGGGGGTTGGCGCCCTCCACGTGCTGCACGTCCAGTCGCTCCGTGTCCAGCAACCCCAAGGGTAGCGCCGTTTCAATACCGCAGGCTTCAGCAAGGGCACGCAAGACAATCCGGCTTACCACGTCTTCTTCTCCGGGACGGTCCCTCAGGCCCTTGGCGAGCTTCAGGTTGTAGGTAGTGACGCCTCCGTTGTCCCACGTAGCGATGCAGCACCTGTGGTCTCCCCGCTTTGGCCTGTCGGTGGCGATGGTAGCGGTGCAGGCCAGGCCGACCACCGGCTCATCGCCCCTCTCGCGCAGTCGCAGGGCCTTTCCGTAGGCAGACTCAGCCATCTCTTGCGCCGTCGCAGGCGAGACGTACTGGCCCGTCGGCTCATGTCCCAGAAACTCGGCCATAGACCGTTGGCCGTAGGGGACGATGGCCTCAAGTACCGTCCTGGATGCGCCGGGCACGCCCAGCAGCCATGCCAGCGCCTCAGCGCCGGCCCCGGATACGGCAATGACCGCCATCTCCGGCGAGCTGTGTATTTGCGCCACCAGATGTTCAATGTCGTCAGCCATGCATGTGGCCCTCCCCCCTCATCTTTGCGGCTCCCAGGGTGAGTAGTCAATGGCCTTCATGCGCGTCATGGAATGCTCAATCTCCGCGGCTATCCTACGGTCCCACTCCTCCATCCACGGGGTGGGTATTACCGTGCGTGCGTGTCGCCACCATAGGGGCTCGCTGTCGCTCAGGGTGTTTCCGTCCAGGACCTCACCCAGAAAACAGGTCATATCGCCCCCGTCCATAGCGTTGACCACCCGGCAGTCCAGGTATCCCCAGCAGTCTTGGAGGATAGGGCTGCCCGATGCCTTCAGGTCGTGGGGCACGTTGGTCAGCTTATCCACGTCCCGGCCCGAGACAAGGCCGAAGTCTCTAATGTATTGGAGCTGGTCTATGCGAAGGTAGTTGAGGGCGAAGGCGCCGCTACGGTAGATCATCTCATGGCTGTAGTTACGCTTATATATCTGGACTACCACGCGGGGCATACCGGGCACGATGGAAGCTGCGCCAATAGCCACACAAATCTGTGCATTGGCCTTTCCCCGCCAACGGCTGGTGACCGCAGCAATGGGAGACCACAGCCGTCCCATCATGGGAGCGATATGAGAGTATTCCATCATGTCACCTCCATCTGCCTGGTCAGGCTATCATAGACTCTCCCAGGGTTCACGGCAGGGCGGCGATAGCCTCAATCTCGATGAGGAACTCCTCCCGTACCAGACGGTCAATGATGAGGAGGGTATTGGTCGGGTAGTTGCCCGTGGGGAAAATCCGGGAGAATATCTCCGTCCTGGCGGCGATGAAGTCCTCTATATCCTGTGACCTGACCATGTAGGTGGTGAACTGTACCACGTTCTCAAAAGTGGCCCCTGCGCTGGACAATATCTGCTCCAGGTTGTGGAAGGCCTGCCGGGTCTGTGCGGGCAAGTCCCCCTTGCCCACAACGTCGCCACCTTCGCTGATGGACAACTGCCCGGCGATGAACACCAGCCGTCCGGCCCGGACGCTCACGGCGTGGTTATAGGCCCCCAGGGGCCGGGCAACGCCGACGGTTTCTACAATTGTTCTCTCGATGTCGCTGGGCATCCTTCCCCTCCTGATTTATTCGACTAAAATACTGCGGCTCTATCGAATAGAATAGCACTGTGTTTCCGGGGTATCAAACTATCCCCAACTCATCCATGATAAAATGCTTACGGCGATGAGGCTCCGGAGATGGTATGGAGGAGGCAGGACGTGCCCATCCATGCGTTTTCAGGCGGAGTACAGGAGGAGCAATGCTGGACTTGGTCTTGCGGGGAGGACAGGTAGTAACGCCCCAAAGAGTGACGGAGATGGACGTTGCCATCCAGGGGGAGAAAATAGTGGCCGTAGCCGAGCCGGGAGTCCTGGACATAGAGACAGCCCGGACCATAGACGCCTCCGGCAGGGTTGTCGTTCCCGGAGGGATTGAGCCACACGCTCACGTCGCCACCCCGGTCCCGCAGCTATGGACTGGGCTTCCTGGGGTGGAGACCCAGTCACCGGAGGCCGCCAGCCGAGCCGCTGCCTTCGGTGGGACTACTATGCTCATAGATTTTGCCCGGCCCCTCTACGGGGCGACTCCCCTGGAGGCGGTAGAGCAGAGGGTCCGGCGCTTCAGCGGACACTCGTACATAGATTTCGCCTTCCACTGCGTCTTCAACGGGGTTAGTCCACCGGAGCACATAGCCCAAATTAGGGAGCTTATCTCCTCCGGGGTGGCTTCCATGAAGGTATGGACCATCACTAGGCCGGGCGATCCCCCAAATCCGGCCACCGACGACGGACATCTCTGGGCCGTCATGGACCAGGTAGCCCAGCACAACGGTATTGTCGCCGTACACGGGGAGGACGAGGCCATCGTTGAGTTTATGACCGAGAAGCTGAAGCGGGAGGGTCGGGACCAGGCATACAATATTCACCTGGCCCATAACAACCTCTCAGAGGATATTACCTTTCGCAAGACAGTCCGCATGGCCCGGCACACGGGCGCGGGGGTCTACTTTGTCCACGTCACGGCCAAGGAGGGGATTGAGGCCATTGTGAGAGGCCGCGCTGATGGCCTGCCCATCTACGGGGAGGTGCTGCACCACTTCCTCTGCTTCACTTCCGAGGACTACAAGAAGCCTGAAGGCAACCTTTACCATACCAATCCGGGCCTGAAATTCGCCGAGGATAGGGATGCCCTGTGGGATGGCTTCACCGGCGGCGCCATATCCACTGTCGCCACGGATGAGTATACTACCCCCAAAGCGCCCAAGCTCGCCGGAACGACTATTGAGACCATTCAGGGAGGCCACAACGGTATCGAGACCCGGCTGATAATCACCTATTCCGAGGGGGTTGCCAAGGGCCGTATCTCACTTCAACGATTTGTGGAGCTCACCTCCTCCAACGCGGCCAGGGTAATGGGCATGTACCCGCAGAAGGGAGTTATCGCCGTGGGTAGCGATGCGGATATTGTATTGATTGACCCCAACGTTCATAAGACCATCGCCCTGTCGGACCTGCACGCCGATTCGGACTACAGCATCTGGGAGGGAACTGAGGTGCAGGGATGGCCCGTCACCACCATACTCCGGGGTTCGGTTATTGTGGAGGACGGTAAGCTGCTGGGCAGTCCGCAGCAAGGCCGGTTCGTGAAACGCAAGATAGCTTCTAACGTGCTCACCAAGCCAGTGTGTTAACGCCGGTTATGAGACCCATTCCCCTCCGAGCGTCGGGGCCGAGCGGGAGACTATCGCTGCGGTATGCGCCTCACTCTTGGGGAAGGGGACTTTTCTCTCCCCTTTTTATGGAATGGGGGCAGAAAGGATGACTTACCACCCGATGGCGCAGCCATCTTTGCGAGGCTCCGAGCCACCATGCAAGAACCCGGTATCCATATCCCGCTCGATAATCTGTCCTCCACCCATAACGTACCGGCTATATCCCTCAAGCAACGTCAGGTCGTGACCCCTTCTACGGAGGTCCTCGAAGGTACCGTGGGGAAGGCCGTCCTCCAGCAGGACACCACCTTCCAGGCGTACACTGAAACGCAGGGCGTTCAGCGCCGCCTGAGGGTCCATCCCGAAGTCAATCATGTTCACCAAAAGCTGTAGATGTCCCTGGGGCTGCTGGAACACGCCCATCATGCCGAAGCTCAGCCACAGCTCACCGTTACGGGTAGCCATAGCCGGAATGATGGTGTGGTAAGGTCTCTTGTTCGGCGCCAATGCGTTTGGGTGGGTGGGGTCCAGGGAGAAGCCGGCGCCCCGGTTATGAAGCGCAATGCCGGTCCCCGGCACAACCATGCCCGCACCGAATATTTCATACAGGCTATTGATTAGCGAGCAGGCGTTGCCCTGACCGTCTATGCAGGTCACGTACACAGTGTCACTCCCAACCTTCACGTCTCCGGGTAGGACTTCGCTGAGGGCCTTTTCCCCGTTTACAAGGGAGCGTCGCTTTTCAGCATAGCTTTTCGACAATAGCTCGCTGGTCGGAACCTGGGCCATCCGGGGGTCGGCGATATAGCGGAGGGCATCGCCGAAGGACAATCTCATAGCTTCTATGAGGTGATGGTAGGTGTCAGGAGTCTGAAACCCCATCGCGTTGAGGTCGAAACCCTCGACGATATTCAGGGCCATCAGGGCAGAAAGCCCCTGGCCATTGGGGGGACATTCCCAGCACGTCACTCCCCGGTAATCGGTAGAAATTGGCTCGTCCCAGGTGGCGGTATGGGCGGCCATGTCCTCGGCGGACAGCCAGCCTCCATGTTGCTGGACGAAGCTGCCGATTCTCTGCGCCAGCTCTCCCTTGTAATAGACTTCAGCGCCGCCCTCGGCGATGGTGCGGAAGGTGTTAGCCAGCTCCGGCAGACGCACTATCTCGCCATGTCTCGGGGCCCGCCCGTTAAGCATAAGCTCTGTGCCCGATGGGTGTCTGGATAGCTGGGGCATCCCGTGATTCCAGAGCCAGGATATAACGTCGGAGACGGCGTAGCCGTCCTCGGCATATCCAATGGCAGGCTCAAGGACGTGGGACAGGGGCATAGAGCCATAGGCCTTGAGGAGAGTATCCCATCCGGCCAAAGCGCCGGGTACGGTCACCGCGTAGGGACTCAAGTAGGGCATCTCAGTGTACCCTTTGCTCCTCAACTCGTCTATGGAGGCGGCTTGGGAGGCGCGGCCGCTGCTGTTCAGGGCTCGCACTTGTTTCTCGCTGTCCAGCCATACCATGGCGAAAAGGTCTCCTCCGGCGCCGGTGTAGACAGGTTCTACCACGTTCAGGGTTGCCGCCGCAGCTACTGCTGCATCCACGGCATTGCCGCCTTCTATGAGCATACGCAGTCCGGCCATTGAGGCCAAGGGCTGGCTGGTAGATACCATGCCTCGGCGTGCGTGTACCGTGGACCGGCGAGAATCAAATATCATTTGAAGCCCTTTTCGTGCCCTTATAATGTCATCACGTTGGGCAAGCTATGTTCAGGATGTTGCCTCGACACGTGGGGGCGGCCCTCCGTCGGCCAGGGGTTGCCGGGGCGGGATATATGGTATCATACTTGGACAGGCCCTACCATTGCCGAGCAATGTCTTACGAAAGCAACAACTCATAGGGAGGAGTGGACATGCCTGAAGAAATCGGCCTTTTCGAGGCCATGCACACACAACGGGCGATACGCCATTTCAAACCGGACCCCGTTCCCGACGAGCTTATCACAAAGATACTTGAGGCGGCCATAAGGGCACCCAATGCCGTTAACACCCAGAACTGGGCCTTCATGGTCATCAAAGATGCGGAGACCCGCCGGAGAGTCGCCGACTACTACCGCATGGCTCCCGGACCAAACCCGGATGAGCTTCCCCAGCCGCAGCGAAGAATTTACCGTGAAGCCAACGAGTTCGCCCAGCGCCTGGATGAGGTCCCGGTGTTCATTATTCCCTGTATCATCCACGACGGCTCCCCTCCATCCAACCCCGCTTTCGGGAGAGGCTCCTTCATCTTTCCCGCCGTCCAGAACATACTGCTCGCTGCCAGGGGTTTGGGTCTGGGTAGTATCTTGACCGGCCGGCATACCCGGTTCGATAAGGAGGTCAAAGATATACTTGGCATACCGGATAATGTGGATACTGCGGCGCTCCTGCCCATCGGGTACATCGCCGACGGTCATGGCTATGGCCCGACAAGGCGACGACCTCTGGGGGAAGTGGCCTTCACCGACAGGTGGGGAAACAACTGGGGAGGATGACCGGGGAGATTTGCCGATAATATGCAAGGAGGGGAAGCTATGACCGAAGAGATTGGCCTTTTCGAGGCTATGTATACCCAGAGGGCTATACGTTATCTCAAGCCCGATCCCGTCCCCGATGAGCTTATACACAAGCTATTGGACGCGGCCATCAGAGCGCCCAGTGGGGGGAATACACAGCGATGGGCCTTTCTTGTCATTCGTGACCAGGAGACCAAACGGAAAATCGCCGAGCGGTTCCGGGGCGCTCGGGGCACACGAACGAGTCCCGACATGTCGCCCAGGGAACAACGGATTTACCGTGGAGTGGACTACATGGCCCAGCACCTGGAGGAAGTGCCGGTATTCATTGTCCCGTGCATCCGGCACGACGGCTCCCCCAGTACCATGAGCAGGGGAGCTTCCATATATCCCGCTGTCCAGAACATCCTCCTGGCTGCGAGAGGTCTGGGTCTGGGTAGCGTGCTGACCAGCCGCCATAAAATGTTCGAGGACGAGTTCAAGCAGATATTGGGAATACCTGAGGACGTGGAAACCGCGGCCCTTTTGCCCATCGGGTATCTTGCTGACGGCGTCCGATACGGCCCTAACAGACGGGACCCTGTGGACGAGGTGACCTTTTACGACAGGTGGGGCAATACCTGATATGGAAATCACGGTACAAAGTCGTCTTGGGGATGGCGCTACCCGGTTATGTAGAGTGGCGGCGCTACCCCGACGACAGGGCAATCTATGATACAGGCGGTCCAACGCCTCTACTCACTCCGGAGAATGCGAGGTGTGTTCTACGGGTGGTGGCTGGTAGGCATCTCAGGCTTCGTGATGGCCATAGCCACCGTGCCATTCTTTCATGCCCTCGGGGTATGGAGCGTGGCCCTGGAGAGCTACTTCGCTTGGACTCGTACTCAGCTATTCTTCGCCTTCGTCCTTAGCCGGATAGAAGGCGGCATCATGGGTCCTCTGGAGGGGTATCTCACCGACCGCCTGGGCGCCCGCCGCATGGTACTCATAGGGCTGCTGATTCTTGGTGCCGGGTTCCTGCTCTTCAGCCGTGTGGAAAACCTCTGGCTGTTCTATATGTCCTTCATGATCATGGCTTTGGGTGTGGGCCTGGGTGGCTGGCTCCCCCTGATGACCATAGTGAACAACTGGTTTATCAGGCGGCGGTCCATAGCTATGGGTTGGGCCAGCGTGTTGAGCCGTCTGGGAGCGCTGGTGATTGTGCCGGCTATAGCCTGGTCAGTAGACCCCGATGCAGACCGCGTTGGCTGGAAAACCACCGCCGCTATCATCGGGGTGGTTATTCTTCTGGCCGCTTTGCTCGTTCCCCGGTTCATCCGCAACCGGCCGGAAGAATACGGCCTGAACCCCGACGGCGACGAGGACCCGACTCCAACCCCGGGAAGCCTTGGGCAAGACCAGACAGCCCCCGCCGTCTCTCAGGATGTCGAGTTCACGGCACGACAGGCCCTACGCACCCCTGCCTTTTATTGCATCTCCTTCGGTCATGCCTTCAACTCAATGCTCATAGTGACCATAACGACCCACCTGGCCCTGATGCTAACCGACGAGGACATTTCCCTCCAGATGGCGGCATGGGTGGTGACAGTTTATACAGGTATCTCAATGGTCTTTCAGGTTGTGGGTGGATACATAGGGGACAGGTTGCCCAAGAACGTAGCTATCTTCGTTTTCTCAGCCATTCAAGCCGGCTCCGTTCTGATTGTTACCACAAACGATAGCCTCCTCGCTGCCTTCATTTTTGCGGTGGCCTTTGGCGTAGGGTTCGGTGGCCGCACCCCCCTGACCACAGCCATCCGTGGCGACTATTTCGGGAGAAAGGCATTTGCCAGTATCACCGGCCTCTCTATGGTTCCCATGAATTTCTGTCTGCTGGCAGCGCCACTCCTCACGGCGGTCTACCATGACGCCAGAGACAGCTACGTGCTTCCATTTAACGTCCTGGCCGGAATTTGCTTCCTGGGGGGTGTGCTTTTCCTTCTGGCCAAGAAGCCCGTACTTGCATCCTCTCTGCCGACAAGCTCCGAGCGCTCAGACCTCCCGGGTCGTCAGGCTGAGCGCTGAGTCCACCATCCCCCTGATTCGAATAATCCCTTTTCCCACTGCGGGAGATGGTTAGGGTGAGGGCGTCCCGGCTTCAGGGAAGGCCCCGGATTCCGGCTCAAGGCCGGAATGACCATGCGCGGTCTTGCGGAAAACGAAAAAACCTGGAGGAGGATGCAGGGTCATTTAATTGTCAACGTTACGCGAATACAGGCCCCCACAGTCACCCCCATCCTGACCTTCCCCCATCAAGGGGACCTTTGAACAACTCGGGAGCGGCCCTCGGCGTGAGGTTTCCGGTGCGGAAGGGGAGCTTTTGGCCTCTGGCAGGGGGTCTTGGTGATGCCTTTCGCTTTTCAGGTGGGGCGGTCCCCGTCCCAGTTCCCCCATCGTCGGGCTTCAGGCCGAGCATCCAGACAACTTGGCCACCTTCCTCAGGTTGTAGGCCATCAGCTTGAACCACATCTCTGTGGCGATTCGACCCAGTCCACGGTGGCGGACACGGCTGTACCCATAGCTGCGCCTAAGCGTCCCGGACACCTTCTCTACCAACGCCCCCACAGGCGCCATCAGTTCGTTGCGACACTTCTGCCAGTCCGCCAGCTCCCGTTGATGCTTGTGGGAACGGTGCATGATACAGTCGTCTATCCCCTGAGACTTCAGCCACTGGCGCCTCCTCTTGGACTCGTAGGCCCGGTCTCCGTACACCGCCCGCTCATCACAGCTCACCAGGTCTCGGCCACCTCGCTCTCATAGACCTTGGCCAGCGTCAGGACCGCCCTGCGCACCACCCCCGTCCCAGCCTCCACCCCCAGATGCACCTTATAGCCAAAGTGGGACCGCCTCTCACGACCGTTCCGGGTCCAGTCCGCATCCGGGTCTGTCCGACTCTTGGCCCCCAGACCCGCCGAGGCTGCCGGTCGGCGCACCTGGGCTTCCACCAGCGTGGCCTCCATCAACGTCCCTTCCTTCTATATCAGTCCCATCTCGTCCAACTGGGTCTCCAACTCCTTGAACAAACTCTCGCTCAACCCTCGCTTTTCCAACTCGGCCCCAAAGCGTCTGACGGTGGAGTAGTCGGGCGTGTCGTCCTGAAGCCCCAGCCCCACGAAGCGCCGGAAGGATATGCGGTCCCCGAGGGTCTCCTCCATCTGGGGCTCAGACAGGTTGTACCACTGCTCCAACAACAGGACCTTGACCATGGTCAGCGGTGGATAGCTGGGCCTGCCTTCACCGGCTGAGTAGACTCCGGCCACCAACTCACTAAACCGGGCCCAGTCCACCGCGTTGTCTATGCGCTCCAGCCCCACGTTCTGGCCCAGTGTCTCCGGCAACAACGATTCCGCTAGTGACGGTTCGCCCATTTCCCGGTGCATACCGCCCTCCTATCATCTTGTGGCTCTCTCCCCCATTTTCGCCCCAACACCACTGGTTATGCAAAGGTCTCCTTGATGGAGGAAGGTCAGGTCAGGATGGGGGTGACTGTGTGGGCCTGTATTCGCGTAACGTTGATAATTAAATGACCCTGTGCTGTCTCCAGGCATAGTTGACGACCTCAGAAGCCGATGCTATACTCGCTCCCATTAAGGGTAACTGATACCTGCCTATCATGGTAAGATGTTCCGGCATCGCGCCAACGGCGATAAGCGCTGCTAACACGATGGAGGTGAAACCTGATGGACTCTAACGTGGTGCTATCAACCCAGGAATACAATGTAGTCGGCACGAGACCCATTAGACACGACGGGACCGACAAGGTCACAGGGCGGGCACCCTACGGAGCGGACTTTGAAATGGTGGGGCTTCTGCACGGCAAGGTACTCAGGAGTCCTCATGCCCATGCCCGCATTAAGTCCATAGACGTTAGCAAAGCCCTGGCCCATCCGGGAGTCAAGGCCGTCATAACATCAAAGGACCTCCCGTATGCTCCCGACAAAATGGCCGATTTCGGGGAAAGCTCGGCAAACCTGAAGTACATCAGCAACAACATCCTGGCATTGGATAAGGCCCTCTACAAGGGCCATGCGGTCGCTGCCGTAGCGGCCACCAGTCCTCACGAAGCCGAAGAAGCCCTCGCCCTGATAGACGTGGAGTACGAAGTCTTGCCGCCGGTGCTTGACGTGCAGGATGCCATGAAAGATGATGCAACCCTGCTCCACGACGACCTATTCACTTCGTTCTTGGGCGAGCAGGCGGACAAGTCCAGCAACGTCGCGAATCATCTCCGGTTCCAGGCGGGGGACGTGGAGAAGGGGTTCCAAGAGGCCGACGTGGTTGTGGAACGCGAGTACCAAATGGCAACCGTGCACCAGGGCTACATAGAGCCCCACAACGCCACCGCCCTATGGAACGCCAATGGAAAGCTGACCATCTGGTGCAGCACCCAGGGGTCATTTGTCGTGAGGTCCTCAGTGGCGGAAGTTCTCAGAATCCCCGAGTCGGATATTAAAGTCGTGCCTATGGAGATAGGCGGCGGATTCGGAGGAAAGATTCCTGTCTATCTGGAGCCTCTGGCTGCCCTGCTCTCTCGTAAAACAGGTCGCCCGGTCAAGCTGGTAATGAGCCGTGCAGAGGTCTTCGAGAGCACCGGGCCGACTAGCGGCTCCTACGTCAAGCTCAAGATGGGGGCCACCAAGGATGGCCGTATAACCGCTGCCCAAGCTCACATGGCCTATGAGGCAGGCGCATATCCGGGGTCACTCATAGGGGCCGGTACTATGTGTGTATTCGCTCCATACCGGATTGAGAACGGGCTGATTGACGGGTACGATGTTGTGGTCAACAAGCCCAAGACTGCCGCGTACAGGGCCCCGGGCGCTCCTAACGCGGCCTTTTCTGCCGAGACGGTGATAGACGAAATCTGCGAAAAGATAGGGATGGACCCCATTGAGTTCCGGCTGCGCAACGCCGCCAAAGAAGGCACGCGCCGCGTGGATGGGCCGACCTTTCCCCGTATTGGCTTCATAGAAGTCCTTGAGGCAACCAAGAACCATCCCCATTACTCGGCACCCCTCGAAGGCCCCAACCGGGGACGGGGCATGGCCACAGGTTTCTGGTTCAACGTGGGGCTTCAGTCCAGCTGCAATATGAGCGTCAACACCGACGGAACGGTGACCCTGGTGGAGGGGTCTACGGACATCGGCGGGACACGGGTAGCCGTTGCCATGCAGGCAGCGGAAGTTCTGGGCATTCCCGCAGAAGACGTCCATCCCTCTGTGCTGGATACCGACTCAGTGGGCTATACCAACGTTACGGGTGGAAGCCGGACAGCTTTTGCCACGGGTTGGGCCGCCTACGAGGCTGCCCAGGAAGTGAAGAGAAAGCTGATGGAGAGAGCGGCCGTGATATGGGACGCTTCCATAGACGACGTAGATTATAACGGCAGCGTGCTGACCCACAAATCAGACCCGGAGTTGAGAATGACCTTCAAGGAGTTGGCAGGCCAGCTGCTTCAGACCGGCGGCCCAATCTCCGCAAGTTCCAACGTGGCTCCTTCCGGCGTTGGAGGGGCCTTCGCCACCGCTATAGTGGACGTGGAGGTGGACCCCGACACCGGAAAGGTTGACGTGCTGAGATATACCACTGTGCAAGATGCGGGTAAGGCCGTCCACCCCAGCTATGTCGAGGGACAGATGCAGGGTGGCGCCGTCCAGGGCATCGGGTGGGCGCTGAACGAGGAGTATTTCTACAACGACAAGGGAGAGATGGCGAACTCCAGCTTCCTGGACTATCGAATGCCCACCAGCCTTGACGTGCCGATGATAGATACGGTAATCGTCGAAGTGGCGAACCCGGGCCACCCCTACGGTGTCAGGGGTGTCGGCGAGGTTCCCATCGTACCACCGCTTCCCGCCATCGCCAACGCCGTACACAACGCTATCGGAGTGCGGATGCAGAAGCTACCCATAAGCCCCGGCAAGGTACTGGAGGCCCTCTGGGAAAAGGAGAATAAGTAAGCTATCTGATATGGACCCCGCTGTTGCCCCTCACCCCAGCCCTCTCCCGCAAAGGGGAGAGGGGGGATTGCCCAGCAGTTGGGGCGACTCCTCCTACTAGCCCCCTCCCACTAACGGGAGAGGGAATTGCTCAAGGGTCCAGTCTCGCGGGCGTAAGCTTTGGATTCCTCACTTCGCTACGCTTCGTTTCGTTCGGAATGACAGAGCGGGGAGGCGGGCTTAACCATATACGACACCTTGTCCGTAAAATGCGATTGCCCTGGCCCCAAAGTATCCGACCACTATCACCAGGTTTACGCAAAGTTCTCGATGCCGTTGGGGGTCTGCACGTCTATGAGGGTGGCGGTGTCAGACTTGAGAGCCGCCTCTAGGGCAGGGGCCAACTCCTTTATCGAACCAACCCGCACGCCGTTGGCTCCATAGGACTCGGCCAGCTTGACAAAGTCAGGATTTTGCAGGTCAACGGCCATGTACCGGCTTTTGTAGAAGGCTTTTTGCATGTCCTTCAGCACACCCCAGGCATTGTCGTTGAATATAATCACCACCGGACTCAGCCCATACTGGACACAGGTTCCTAGCTCCTGGATGTTGAACTGAAAACCCCCATCTCCAGTCAGGCATATAACCTGCCGGTCGGGGAGTCCCGCCTTGGCACCTACGGCAGCGGGGAAGCCGAACCCCAGGCCGGACCATAGCGGCGTCATGTACGTCCTGGGCTCATACATGTCAAGGCAGTAGGAGGCACCCCGGTAAACAGCCGATGCGGAGTCGCCGATGAAGATGGCGTCCCGCGCCACAACGCTGCGGATAGCCTCCATAGTCTTCATCTCGCTGGGCATCATCTCCCACCAGAAGTCGGAAATATTCCCCTTTAACTCTCGTACCTCCTGGCCGAACCCGGTCACGATTTGAGACGACTTGCCCTCCATTGCATCGCTAATCTGTGCCAGGACCGTACTGGCATCGCCTACCACGCCCACGGAGGTCTCATAGCTCTTGCCTATGGACTCACTATCAATGTCTACATGAATAAGGTTGGGTGGCAGTCTAAGACCCGCACCCTTGGCCCTGGACTGAGAGAGGCTTGATCCTATGACCAACACTGTGTCGAGGCTGTCCAGGAAGGCCTGTAGGGGGTTCTGCTTGGGGCTTGGCGTCCAGCCCGGCCTGTTCCCATAGACACCCAGGTACAGGGGGTTGTCGTCGGATATAGCGCCCTTGCCCGATGGGGTAGAGAACACGGGGATGCCCAGGGTCTCCACCAGCCGCGCCAACTCCCGGGATGCGCCGGAGCGTTGGACCCCGTTCCCAGCCAACACAGCGACCCTCTTGCCGGACAGGAGAAGCTCCGCCGCCCGCTCTACGGACGCTGAGTCTGCTTTCGGAGGGGTAAACCGGGTCAGCTGAGGTATCTCCATGTCGGCAACCTGGCTCTGGACGTCCACAGGAATTTCAATCTCGATGGGCCGGGGCCGACGGGTCTGGAACCGTTCAAATGCTTCGTAAAGACGGTCCGGGATTGCCTCCGGCTGACTGACGTGGTGATTGGACTGGGTCACCGCTGCGAACATGCCAAGCTGGTCCTTGGTCTCGTGGGCTGCACCCAGGCCCCGGCCATATATCGCCTCTTCGGCGGTGCTGGTAATGTTCAGCACTGCCGAAGAGCTGAAATAGGCCTCGCCCATGCCACTCATGGAGTTGGCGGCCCCGGGGCCGGTGCTGGTTAGGCAGACACCGGGCCTGCCCGTGACCCTGGCATAGCCATCAGCCATGAGGGCTGCGGCGTGCTCGTGGCGGGTACTTATAAACCGGATGGCGTCCCTGTGATCGTACAGGGCATCATATATCTCCATCATGTGGAATGAGATTATGCCAAATACGGTATCCACACCCTGGGCAAGCAAGGACTCAACAACAGCCTGACCTCCCTTGATTTGAGCCATGAACCTACCTCCTTCTTATTGCCACGACATAACCACCCGGCAAAGCGCTTGTATGTCACCGATTATACATGGAATGCCTCTTATCGCAAACTCCTCACTCTGTTAACGAAAGTAGGCGCCTTGCAAGAAATGATTAGAGTGATGATTGGCGGGGTGATTCATCAGATGTAAGATCCCCCACTTGGCAAGGATAGGATAAGTGGGAGCTGAAACGGCCTTCACAAATGTCTCTGGCATCACCCGCCGGATTGTTCATCCTCCAGTGCCCGTTGAAGGATGTCTTCCGGAACCCTCACTTCGACGTTAGCCCGCTCCTCCTGTAGCAACATAGCCACCCGTGAGTCCCGGTCACCCCAGCCCCGGTTAAGGGCCTCGGTAAGCTCTTGCAGGGCTAGGTTTGCCAGCCGCATGGGCACGTCATACTCCCGGCCCACAGACACCGCCAGGTCCACGTCCTTGCGGGCCAGACGCAGGGCAAAGTCAGGCGGGTCGAACTTTCCCGGCAGCAGATGCTCCGACAGACCTTCAAAGGTCCCCCGCCGACCCTGCGCTCCCCGGCGTACCGCCTGCCATAGCGCAAGCGGCTCCACTCCGGCTTTCACACCCATAGTGAAAACCTCGGCCAGGGCACACTGAACAATGTACCCGGTGCAGTTGTGTACCAGCTTGGCGATAGCGCCACAACCGATGGGTCCGACGTAATAGACCTTGTCCCCAATCGCGTCCAGCACCGGTTTGCATCGCTCGTAGGCTTCCCTGTCCCCACCGACCCATACGGCCAGGTTCCTCGTGCGGGCGCCTCGAGGCCCCCCACTGACCGGAGCATCCAGCACGTGGATGCCACGAGCGGAGAGGGTCTGGTGGATGCGGCGAATCGAAGCCGGAGAGTTGGTGCTCAGGTCGAAATATACCTTTCCCTCACTCAGCCCCTGGCCGAGGCCATCCTCACCCAGGGCCACTGCCTCAACCTCGGTGGGACCGGGCAACGAGGTAAATACGATGTCGCTGGCCTCCGCTACCTGTCGTGGCGTGTCCGCCCAAGTTGCCCCGGCCTCCAGATGGGGAGTGGCCATTTCTCGCCGGAGGTCGTGTACCACCATCTCATGGCCTCCCTGGAGCGCATTATAGGCCATGCTCCCACCCATAGTCCCCAGTCCGATGAATCCTAACTTCATAGCTACCTCCAACCCATAAGGCGAATCCTAGATAACTTCATGGGGCATGAAGAACTCGTACTTTCTCTCGTCGCCATACCCTTCTATGGTGGCCCGCACTACCCCCGGGCTCTCCAGAGCGGCGCGGACGATGCTCTTGTTAAAGGAGTGAACGGATTGCCCGGCCAGGAATTCCTCGACGGGCATCCACAAGCACTCTTCTATCTCCTCCTCCTGCATGGAAATGTCGCCGGTCAACGGCGAGAGGCGACAGACGAAATAAATATCCGACTTACCATATCTGTACCCGTGCCAGTGGCGGAAGCATACCAGGGACTCGAACCTGGTCCTCACACCTGTCTCCTCCAGAATTTCCCGAATAAGACCATCCACAAGGTGCTCACCGGGATGCAAGGCCCCTCCCGGTAGCTTGTAGGATGGGCCTCTACCACTCATGCGATATTTCTCGGACACCACCAGAAGCTCCCGCTCAGGATTCAGCACGACACCACCTACTCCTATGTAGTGAGTGGCGTAGGGCGGGACGTAGGCCCCCTCCACCAGCTGCCGGGTAAGCATCACGTAAGCCTCGGTGGCATGGTGATAGGTGAAACCCTCTTCCACTGCCACGGGCACAAGACCGGACCTGGAGATTGGTATCTCCAGCCACACCACCTTGAAGCCTTCCTCTCCCCAGGCAGCCAGAGAGTGTTGGAGCTGCACACTGAAATCCTTGGGGTCACCAACCAGTGCGTCGGGATTCGGAATTACTCCACCAAAGGGGTTCGTGGTTGATTCTATTACCTTCATAGCGCCCCCTGCGTCAGGGTCTCGCGGGTATTCAACTAGCGGAAGCCTCCATGCCTGCCTCAATCGGTGGGAGTATATCAATGAGCGCTAATGGCGTCAACCGAGGAGCCGCACCCATGGGGCAATTGCATTATAGACGAGAATAAGCCAGTATTGTCCGTAACGCAACTGTAACACGAGCATAATACGCTCACTATATGGCAATTCTGAAGGTCACTAATTACGAATTAGCTTTATATGCGATTGCCCTGCCTGACACGCCCTGGGAACTGTCCAAGGGGCAGGCACAGCAGGGCAAACGCATTCTAAAATCGGTGGGGCTGGAAACCCTGAATCCTACCGGCGCTCGTCACCAAGCACTCATCAGAACGTAACTGTTCAGAATTGAGGGGACGAATATCGGCGGAGCACGGGGATACGGCCTTGCTCAAATCTGAGTTGCCCTATGGGTGACACTGCTGGACGAGAAGATCCCAGGAAGTCTGAACAGTTACTGTAACCTTTGCCATCCCGATGCCCACAAAATTTTGAAAATGAGAGGATGGCGTATAGTTGGGAAAAAGAGGGCGAAGTACACACAAGTCAGTGGTTCCACATCGAAGGACTGCTAACCTTCTAGCCACTGACCCCGGGATAGCCCCCAAAGGGGGCGCTTCCCATGGGCGCTGTCGGGGTCCGGCAACGACTCGAACACCTCGATCAAGGATTGTCCGATCCTGCCATTCCTCTCCTTCTTCGTCACTCACCCCCAAGTCCCACCGCTCCTACTAATCCTAAACCCACCTCCCCATTTCTCTCAAGAACGCTCCGCCTCTTTCTCCTAATAATCGAAAGGCCCTGCCCCACACTATCTCCCGTGAAGACTCATCTCGACGCGGTGCTTGACGACTCTGGGGGTTGCTACTACACTCGTTGTTGTATAACCTCAGGGTTGACTTGCGGATCACCCCTAACCAAAGGAGGCGTAATGAGACCGACCACAAAGCTACGGCGGCTTCTCCAAGAGCCGGGGATCATCGTCGCACCCGGGGCTTACGATTGTCTGACAGCCAAAATCATTGAGGGAGTTGGATTCCCGGCGGTCTACATGACCGGCAGTGGCACGTCGGTGACCCAGATTGGGCTGCCCGACCTTGGCATGGCCACCATGACGGAGATGGCAACCAATGCGGCCAACATCGCCGCCACGATAGACGTGCCAATCATTGCCGACGCTGATACGGGCTTTGGCGGGACTCTCAACATACACCGCACCGTGCGCCAGTACGAAAGGGCCGGGGTAGCCGCCCTTCACATCGAGGACCAGGATATTCCCAAACGCTGCGGGCACCTGGACAACAAAGAGGTCATCAGTGGGGATGAGATGGTGCTGAAAATCCGTGCGGCGGTGGAAGCCCGCACCGACGATGACTTCGTGATTATCGTTCGTACTGATGCTCTGGCCGTCACCGGAATTGACGATACCTTGTCCCGCTGCGAGAAGTACGTGAAAGCCGGTGCCGACGTGTTGTTTATTGAGGCGCTACGTACGCCTGAGGAGGTGGAGTTGGTGACTCGGGAGTTCGACGTGCCCCTGCTCTATAACTACGTGGAGAAGGGGAAATCACCCCTCATTCCTGCGGCTGAGCTTGAGCGGTTGGGGTTCAAGATTGTGATATTCCCTGGCAGTGCCATGTTCACCGTGTGCAAGGTAATTACCGACGTGATGAGGGACCTCAAGGAGCGCGGGACTACCGAACATCTGCTGGACAACATGGTCAGTCCCGCAGAGCTCTTTGATACTGTGGGAATGTCGGAGTTCCTGGCCCTGGACTCCCGCTTCTCAGCTACACCGCAGCCCGCTGCGTGAACGACCGAGCAATTCCTTTGAGAGACTAGCTACCAGCCCCGGCCCCTCCCCCTCAGTGAGGTTGTGGGAGATGGAGCATACATAACGCAACAGGAGGGAATATGTACGTCATCGTAGCGCCCCTACAGATTAAGCCCGGACACAAGGATGAGTTTATTGCCGCTCTGCTCGACGATGCTCGTGGCTCGGTAAACGATGAGCCCGGATGTCTGAGGTTCGACGTTATTCAGGATAGCGGCGACCCCAACAGGATATGGCTCTACGAGGTCTACACGGACGAGGATGCTTTCCAGGCCCATACGCAAGCGCCTCATTTCATCAAGTGGCGAGATGCCGTGAAGGACTGGCGGGACGAGGGGATACAGGGAGCAGCCAGAGGTAGCTACAACATCTGGCCCCCGGACGGTGAGTGGAAGTAAATTCCCCGGCACTAACATTTGCCGGCGTTACATTTGAATGAAGGGGTTATGGCGCTGGCTTATGTGTGGGTAATCAGCGTGGACACCTGCGCCCTTTCCACACCCCATTGTCCGACCCGGTTGAGCCGCTTGAAGGGCAACCGTCTCAGTGTGTTCCTTTTGGGATTCCGCTTCTTGGGCCGGTGGATGTGCTCAGGTGGCGGACGAGTTCGCCGACTAACCCTGTTATCCGGCCCTCCATCCCTGACAGTAAAAAGTGTCCGGCAATAAGCCTGCAAGAGGAGATGGATAGGGTGAGGGGGGCCGCCCCAGCCCCATCAAAGGTTTAATGAAGACACCTTGTCGCCTATCCAAGCCGCCCAGATAACTAGAATGCCTCCGGTGAGGGAAATCCAGAGACCAGGACCGTCGAAGTCCCAAATCAAGCCCCAGGCGTCTCCAGCCCCCCCATACTGGGGAGTTTCGACCACGATCCATATCATCAACCCTACATGCGCAGCTAACGGGCAAACAGCCATCAAGATTCCACCGAGGCGCAATTGCCCATTCGGTGGGAACGCACTTTTCCTAACGGTGGAAACGATATTGAGGACGGTGACAATAACCCCGGCGATGGCACCGAGGGCTATGACGCTCGTCCACCAAGGAACTGGGCTGTCCCCAAACCCATCCTTCAAGTACCCCCCAACGCTGCTACCACCATCGACCCAGTCCACGAATAGGCCAATGAATCCCAGTAGTCCTCCTATAAAAAGTACCAGCAAAGCCCACTGCTGGGGGCCGGCAAGGGGGCCTATACGGGAGAGGAGGGCCTGAGAAAGGGGGCCTATACGGGAGAGGAGAGCCTGAATACCCGGTTGGTCTACAAGCCGGGTTGCCGGTCCGGATGCCGGTCGAGATGTCGATTGTGTCAGATTATAGCCACAGTTGGCACAGAATTGGGCGCCCCTTGGACTTCACTGCCGCACTGAGAGCAATATCTCATGGTCTGCCTCCTCTGGTAATATCCAGCAACTATACGGTCCGGCTAGAGCTACTTGGGACCCATACGCTTAAGCAGAACGTGTCGCCTGTTTTTGGTGTACGGACGCACGTTCTCAGGCCATCTACCGCTGTCCACAGCCTCAGCCCAGGCATCACTTGTCAGGACGTGGGGGCTTTCCACTTCATACATAGCGGTGTACTTTGGCTCATTCTCTATCCGTATGGTCCGCCTCTCCCCACCCAATATTAGCGTTAGCTCGTCCAACTGGAACCGGGCTACGGATAGCACCCCGGGGACGGTTTTGATAAGAGGTATATGCTCGCTATCATAAACGTCGTTGAACTCCTCCTCCTTGTCCGGTTCCACATCCATGCTGGCTATGAACACATAGCTGGAGTTAATCGGCATCGGCCCTGCCCTCCCTTTCGCGTACAGTTTAGACCTTGCAGCCCTTGCCCCCCAGCCACCCCTTTCCCAATGGGAGAGGGGCCGGGGGTGCGGGGTATTTTCTTAGAGCCTGTTTACGATGGTGTTGTCTCAGGGCTTCCTCTCCCTTGACACGCTTGATGCAAATTAGCCCTTTGTCCATCGTCCTTAGCTCGGCTCAGTTGACATTTCGGGTCCGTGTCGTTCCGAGTCCGCCAAAGGCGGACAGGCCGCTCCTCGGAATGACAGGGTGGGGGACCGCCTGGGGACCGACGCGCCAGAGGCTGTCGGGGTGACAGTGAAAGGGCGTTTGATGTTGCCGGGTTGGGCAGGGGGCGGAGGGTTGGATTCGTTTCTTGGGGAACGAATGAGGAACGAATCGGTTTCCGGTTGTGGGGACTTTTGATGCACCCTTCACACTCTGCTCCTCTCCCATCGCTCATTTTATTTGGTCTCTATTGTAGAACATGGGTTTCAGGAATGTCAACCGTTAGTTGGGGGTTTTAAGGGCCTTTGAGTAACTCCCCGGAGCTCTTCACACGCTTCCCTTTTCACCCCCACCCTGGCCTTCCCTTATTTGTTTAATGTGCATCAAGCGTGTCAAGGGAGAGGATTGAGAGCCTGCCCCGTACTCGATACGGGGTGAGGGTGATGAAACAACTTCCCCTCATCCTAACCTCCAGGGTGCAGAGCTCCTTTCCCCTCGACTGGGGAAGGGGTTTTGCAAAGGTCTCACCAGGGGAGAAGACACTTTGGAGACACCCTCTTAGCAACGCCAACTTGCTGTCTTCACTACGGGGGATTGCTAGACCGGAGGATAGATACGACGGTATACAGTCCGGCTCACCGGATGGGAGAGGTCTGTGCGCCGGTTGTTCTGTACGAACCACTCCCTTTGGGCATCCATCATTTCCTCTGCCTTAAGGGGGTCTATTTCCGACTCGTATAAAGCCAGGTACTTGCCCCGGTCGGTCTGAGGGCTGATATCCTCATAGCGGTAGTCGGTGTGGAAACCGCCGGTGCTGAGGATGTCGGATAAGTGAATGTCGTTATACCAAAGGTTGAACTCTTCTTCCCGGGAAGGGTCTGAGCAGTTGGTGAATACCGCCATCACACCGTTGACCTTCCGGTTGTAGGACCGTGACCAGTAGCCGCCCTTAATGCGCCGCAACATTCCGACGAAAGCAACGTCAATGGCCGGGTGCACCCGGCCCAACTCATCCAGCCGGACGGCCATCTTCGTAACTTCGTCCATTAGCCTGGCCGGATCATCGCTATCGCTCTCGTAGGTCGCGAGGTAGCGGGGCTGCCGGTCATCAGGGGAACCGGTGGCTTTGACGAAGCGTATGGGGTCCCGCACCAAGCCGGAGTTGAGCACGTCCGGCAGGTGGGTGTGATTGTACCACTCATTGAACTGGGCATCCTGGGACGGGTCTTTGCAGTTGGTGAGCACGTAAAGCAAGCTTTTGGAAAACCTTCCTTCCATTTCTCTCATCCTTTCAGAAAGTACGTGGCCCACTCTGAGGAGATATGCCCTTCAGAGTGGGCCCATCGTCTGGCTAGAATCCTACTGGGCTGGAAGTCTGTTCTCTGCTGCGGTCTCTGAAGAAACCTGGCCTACTCGTAGGGTTGCAGCTTGATCTCGTGCAAGGCCGGTATTACCTCTTTGCCCAGCAACTCGATGGAGCGCATCGAGTCCTCGTGGGACATTGGCCCTTCATTGCCATAGATATGCACGTAACCCGGGTTGAGGCCCTCTACTATTTCCGTCAGCTTCCTGGTGACGGTTTCAGGGTTTCCCACTATGATGTTATTGAGCGACCTGAGACGATCATAGGTCAACTCTTTTCCTCCGGTAACCCCGGAGACCTGGTTGGGTCTCTCCGCCTTCACCTTGATTGCCTCGCGGGACTGGTATCCGGGAGGATCATTGTGCTCCCTGGGCCCCCTGAAGCGGTGTTGGGTATTCCACATATAGTTGCGTCCGAGCTCCTCGGCCTTCTCGTCGGTATCGGCCACCAGCGCCTTCAAAAGGTAGCCGAAGTGCTCCGGCCCCGGGTCGAACCCGGTCTCGCGGGCTGTGTCTATGTAAATCTGCCTCAACCAGTAGGTGGTATCCAGCAGCGCTCCCAGGTTCATGTAGGCGTGTCCATGTGTGGCCGCCCACACCACGCTCTCAGGGCTACCGGAGCCGGGGAACCAGATGTCCGGGCGGGGCTTCTGAATGGGCACCACCCAGGGGTTGACTACTCTGTATTGGTAATATTTCCCTTCAAATCGGAAGGGTCCCGGTTCCGTCCAGCACTTGATGATGAGGTCGTGGGCCTCCTCGAACCGTTCCCGGTTTTCGGTGGGCTCGATGCCGGCAAGAAGGGTCTCCACCGCTGTACCTCGCACAAACCCGGAGATTATCCTCCCGCCGGAGTAGCAGTCCAACATAGCTATCTCTTCGGCCATCTTGACCGGGTCGCTAACGGCGATAATATTGCCCAGGATAGCTATTTTGGCCCTCTTGGTGACCTTGCTGATGACGGCGGCATCCAGGTTAGCCGAGGGTTTCATACACCCAAAGTTAGCGTGGTGCTCGTTGGTCATAATGCCATCGAAACCCACCTCATCGGCGAAAGCATACTGCTCATGGTACTGGTTATAGAGCACGTGGGCCTTTTCAGGATTGAAATAGGTGTTGGGGAAGTCGAGCTTCCCGGAAGGGTACGGCGCGATGTCGTCCTCAGTAACGTAGCCATTGGGCTGCTCTGAGAACCAGTATATCTCTACTTTTTCCTGGTGTTTGGTTTTCTGCTGGGTCATAGATACCTCCTTATTAATTCCGCCGGATTATCTCTCCCCCCATAGTCGGGATAACCTTGACGAGAACAAGTGTAACGATACTCTCCGATGCTGTCAATCCTACCCACGACCCCTGAAATCATCATCTCCTGGGAGCGGGCCGCCATATCACACGTCGGGGCCTCCTGGTTCTCGATTTCCGCCAGCATTGCCCCTTCCCGAGCTCTTGTTGTAATGGGAAATATCCACTGGTATAATCCAGCTACAGTGCCAGCCGGATAATGCGCATATATACGCCACTCTAGGGTGAATGCCAGAGGGCGGGAGGAGAGCGACAATGAAGATTTCGATGTTCCACCTGATGCCACACCGTGAGCTTCCTGACGATTTCGAGCAGCGCTACCATTCCGTATGGGTAGACCCGCCCTGGTGGGAGCTTGCGGATCCGGAGAGGGTCGGGCAATATTACAACTGGACCTTGGACGAACTCACTTACGCCGCCAAGTCCGGCCTGGACGGCATCTGTGTCAATGAGCACCACCAGAACGCCTATGGCTTTATGCCCAGCCCGAATTTGATGGGCTCCGCCCTGGCGCGCGCCACCAACGACTTGGATGTGGCAATTGTCCAGATGGGCGCAACCCTCCCGACGACCAACCCCCCGATACGAGTCGCCGAAGAGTATGGAATGCTGGACTGTATCAGCGGCGGTCGCCTGGTGGCCGGAATGCCCCTCGGCTCCTCTATGGACGCCAACCTCTGCTACGGCATCCCACCCATGGAGCACCGAGACCGCTACTATGAGGCCCACGACCTTATCCTGAAAGCCTGGCAAGCTAAGGAGATGTTCGCCTGGAACGGCAAGTATTACCAGCTCCCCATGGTCAATATCTGGCCCCGTCCCATACAGCAGCCACACCCCCCCGTCTGGGTGCCAGGCTCCGGCAGCCTGAGCACCTGGGACTTTTCGACCCGGCACAACTACTGCTACTGCTTCCTGAGCTACTTCGGGAATACCCTGGGCAAGAGGATCATGGATGGGTTCTGGGAATTCGTAGATGGCAAGGCTCTTGAGCCCAACCCCTACCGGGCAGGCTTCCTACAGCTGGTGGTGGTCTCCGAGACGGATGCAAAGGCCGAGGAGGAGTACTACCAGCATATCCGCTATTTCTACGACAAGAGTCTCCACATACCACCGGAGTTTTTCCTCGCCCCTGGTTATGTGGACTACCGTAGCCTGGAGAATTCCTACAGGAAGGGCCTGGCCCAAATGCAAGGGGATGTGATGAAGAGTCTCCCAGAATGGAAGTACAAAGATTTCGTGGACAATCAGCTTGTAATCGCCGGTAGCCCAGCGTCTGTGCGGGACCAGCTAGAAGAGGCTATCAAGAAGCTGAGAGTAGGCAATCTGATGGTGCTGCTGCACATAGGCTCCATGCCCCACGAGCTTACCCTGAAGAACATTGACCTTTTCAGCCGGGAGGTACTACCCTACCTTCACGACATCTGGGACGATGAGTGGGACAATCACTGGTGGCCTGAAAAGCTGAGAGGAAAGCGCCGGCTTGCTGGGGCGGCGGTTTAAGGTCTGCTCCCAAGAGTCCACTGGAGGAGAAACATCATGGTCACAGTGCAGGAACGCACGGTCAGTGTGTGGGGAGACCAAATTAAGCCCAGGGTCAAGATTGCCGGTGAGGGGCCGCCTTTAGTCTTCTTCCACGGCGCTTACGGTCTGGCATGGGACCCTTTCTTAGACCATCTAGCCCAGAGCCACACCGTCTATGCACCGGAGCACCCTGGCACCACGCCAGGAGACCCGGACGCGATCAAGTCCCTGGACGACCTGTGGGACTTGGTACTGTACTATTACGAGCTGTTCGACGAGCTTGGACTGGAAGCGCCGGTTGCTGTAGGGCACTCCTTTGGCGGCATGGTTGCCGCCGAGGTAGCAGCGACCAATCCCCAGCGAGTCAGTCGGTTGGTGCTGATTGGACCAATTGGGTTATGGCGGGATGATGCACCAGTGTTGAACTGGATGTCCGTGCCACCAAGCGTGATAGCAAAGGCCGCATTCTACGACCCCGAAGGACCTATAGCCAAACAGATGTTGGAATTGCCAAAAGACCCGGAAGAGAGCGTGAATGCCCAGATCGGCCTGACGTGGTCATTGGGTTGCACAGGCAAGTTTGTATGGCCCATACCGGATAAGGGTCTCAAAAAGCGCCTGCACCGCATTCAAGCACCCACACTAATTGTATGGGGCCAGGAGGATGGCATAGTGTCACCTGTCTACGCGCAAGAGTTTGCGAGCCGCATTTCCGGGGCGCGGACCGAAGTGGTTGGCGAGGCGGCCCATGTTCCCCATCTGGAGCAGCTAGGGAAGGTCTCCACGCTGGTGGAAGATTTCCTGAAGGCGTAGGCAACGACCGGCATCAGGCGAACCCCTCATTTTACCCATACCCGGAGAGCATCTCCCGCGCCTCCAGCTTATCCTCCATAGAGCCGAAGGCCATCGTGTAGTATTTATCGTAGCCTGAGGACTCCAGACGCTTGAACAAGGCCGCGAAATCTATGTTGCCATCACCGGGCTTCAGATGGATCTCATTCTTGCCCAGGTTGTCAGCAAGTCGTACCTCGCCAATTCTGTCTATTCCGAAGGCGTCAAGGAACCCGGATATGCCCTCTGGGACCAGATTGGCGTGGTTAGCAGTAAAGGCCCAGCCAAAATGTTCTGAAGAGATGGCCTCGAAATAGGACCGGCATTCCTCCACAGTGTGGGCCAGGTAGTGGACTTCAGCTTCATCAGGCTCGAAGTTAAGGTTCTCCAGCAACAGCACAGTACCCACTTCCTCAGCGTATCCAACAGCCCGCTTCAGCCTCTCCAGTGAGGCCGACTTGCGTGCGTCCAGCGCCGAACTGAAGTGGTATCCTCCATGTACCACCACTCCATCGCAACCAAGCCGCTTTGAGAGTTCAATATAGCTTCGGAGGTATTGGTCCACCGCTTCGCCGACAAATGTGGCAAATTCCGCAATGTTGACGGCCGATGCCGTATGGAGCGCGAGATGTATGTCATTACGTTCACATGTGTCGCGTATTGAACGCACCCTGTCATCACTCCATGTACCCGGACGGTTTGGAGCTGTCTCGATATTGAAGTCCAGGTAGTGGAAGTCGTGTGAAATCGCGGTCTCCAGAGTGTCCTCCAGCCGCACTCCACCTGCATCGAATCCGATCCTGTCTCTCAAGCTCATGGCGGTTGCCTCTCCTACGCCTGATTTAGCACCCTTACGAAACCCTCAATTGTCTTTCCTGAGCCTCATGTGAAATAATACTCCGGGAACATAGTAAAGTCGAGGTTGATATTGATATGGCTAGTGCTGGCACCACCGGGTCTATCGCTTACTCCCGTGTGGTGGGCCTGAGTCACGTAATTCACCCGAACATCCCAATGTGGCCCGGCGACCCACCTGTAGAGTATGAGACAGTGACCAACTTTAAGGAAGACGGCTACTATCTGCGGCGCTTCTCTATGGGTGAGCACAGCGCCACCCACGTGACTGCTCCCAAAAGTTTTTTAGAGGGTGGCGCAGGGATTGACGCATACTGTGCCGAGTCCTTGGTGATCTCGGCAGTGGTTATAGATGCTCGGGACAAAGCAGCCTCAAACCCGGACTATAGCTTAACAAAGGATGACGTGCTGGCTTGGGAGACACTACACGGCCGGATTCCGGCGGGCGGCGTGGTGCTCCTCTACACCGGGTGGCAGGAGAAATGGCATGACCCCGAGGCTTACCTTAATAGAGATGCTTCAGGTCAACTGCATTTCCCCGGCTTCGGTAACGATGCAACCCGAATCTTGCTGGACGAGCGCGGGGTCGTCGGTATAGGGATTGATACTCACGGAGTGGACCCAGCATGGGACACGACCTACTCTACCAGCGTTCAGGTCCTTGAACAACCTCGTATCGTCCTGGAGAACCTGACGAACCTGGACCAATTGCCGCCAACCGGCGTAACCCTTGTTATTGGCATACTTCTCCTGCGTGATGGCTCCGGGTCACCTGCGGCAGTGACGGCCTTTGCTTCGTGACGCCACGTCCGGATGAAATTACCTCTACTTGCCATAAAGACGAGACAGGCCCGAAGCCATCATCGGCTTCGGGCCTGTCTCGTCTTTCCGACTGATAACAGTCTACTGCTTACACTCCGGGTCGCACCAGATTGTCTCGTACTTGTAGTTCTGGCTGTACGCTGTCGGGGAAATGTTGAAGTTCTTGATTACGCTCGACACGTACATGGGCCTTACAACGAAGTAGAGACCTATCTTGGGGACCTCTTCCAGGATGATCTGGGTTGCTTCTTGTGCAAGGATCGTTCGCTTTGCCCGGTCTACCTCCCTCGATTGCGCCTGGAAGATCTCTTCGATTCTGGCGTTGTCCCAGCCCATGTAGTTGCTCACCACGCCTTCTCTGTACACACGGCTGAACATATCCTCAGGGTCAATAATCAGGAGGCCAAGGCTCTGGAGCAGCATTTCGAAGTGTCGCCTGCTACGGTTGTCGTTGAGAGTCGCATGCTCTTGTATATCAATTGAGACGTCAATGTTCAGGAACCGCTTCAACTGGTCCGTAATAAGCTGAGACCCTTCCACGCCATCCAGCCCTCCTCCGGCGATAACCGAGGTCTTGAAACCGTTGGGGAAACCGGCCGCGGCCAGCAGCTTCTTGGCTTCGGCTATATCATCGGGATGTTTCTCGCCATTCAACTCTCTGAAGCCGGGCAGCTGGGCTACCTCTTCCTCGCTGGGGGAGAACCAGTACCCCGGCGCGAAGGGCCAACCCAAGGTGCCCTGCCCGCGAGTCAGTATGTCAATGAATGGCTGGCGATGGAGCGCCAGGTGCATTGCCTGCCTCACCCTCACGTCGTCAAAGGGTTCTCTATCGAGCCTGGGGTACAGGTCAACGTGGCTGGCGGGGCCTGCAAAGAGTACCGTGCCCTTGCCAGTGCCCTCCGATTGTTCTTTGAGCTGCAGCGCTTCCGCATTGGTCATGAAGGTAACCATCGAGTTGGACATGAGGGTCTGTCCCGTCTTGTGAGCAGCCATCACTGTCCCGGCTGACGATATGATGAAGTACCTCAGGCCATCCAGGTAGGGAAGTCCTGGTTTCCAGTATTCGTTATTCCTGGTGTACTCGATGCTGACGTCCGGCTCGTAATCTTTCAGCCTGTAGGCACCCGAACCCAAAATACTTTCCACCAGCTTCATGTCAACGCCGGTCTCCACGTGGTGCTTGGAGCGTATTGCCATGAAGTCCAGGGCAAGGTAGGGGAAGAAGGTCGCCGCCTGGTACTTCATGGTTACGTCTATGGTGTAGTCGTCTACCACCACGGAGTTATCGTAGTAGGGCTTTATCACGCCCACCCAGGGCCTGGACTTCTCGGTGTCCGTCATGTCGTCCAGGCTGAACTTTATATCGTTGGCGGTAAGCGGCATGCCATCGTGCCACATGGCATTCTCGTGGAGGAAGAATGTCCAGGTCAGGCCATCCTCACTCAACTCCCAGGTTTTAGCTATATCCCCCCTTATATCAAGGGTGTCTGCGGTTTCGGTGTTATACTCGACGAGGTTGTTATAGATTGGGGCATTCAGGTAGGCGGGGTTCCAGCCGCCCGCGTACCCGTCGAAGCCCTCGGACCTTGGGCCGTAGGGTATCATCATGGTGAGGATGCCTCCACGCTTCGCCTCAGGAGCCACCACGGCCGTCGGGCCAGGGGTAGGTGTGGCACGCGCGGGTAGCGTAGGAGTAGGCGACGGGAACGGCGTCGCTGAAGGCCTCGGGGTCGCTCCAGGGCGCAATGTAGCTGGCGGCGGCGTTGGAGCAGCGGTTGGAAGTGGTGTCTCACCTGGTCTTAACGTGGCCGTGGGGGTTGGGATTTCAGTAGGCTGGGTCGCGGATGTAGCCGTCGGTACTGTCGTCGGGGCGTCATCGCCGCCGCAGGCTACTGCTATAATCGCAATCACAAGCAGCAGCGGGATAAACGGTATGAACTTGAAATACCGATTGTAAGACATAGCAGGCCTCCAAATCTTTCAGTAGGGGTTCACCGCAATATACAAGATTGACATAGCCTTGTCAATATATTCCGTCTTAGATGGATTACGCGGATGCCTATTGGCGATTTCACAAGAGTTGTGATTTCCAAGGCATTACATGATGATATCCTGGACTAACCTGAAGCTTATAAGAATAGAACAGGCCCGGAGTCGTTGATGGCTCCGGGCCTGTCGCGTCTTACCACAGCAACCTATTTTCTAACAGGACGGATCGCACCACAGATGCTCATACTTGTAGTTTTGAGTATAGGCCGTTGGGGATATGTTGAAGTTCTGGACTATACTCGATACATACATGGGCCTTATCACGAAGTAGAGACCTACAGTGGGGACCTCCTCCAAGATGATCTGTGCTACCTCATCGGCCGCTTGCTTTCGCACTGCCCGGTCAAGGGAGCTTGACTGCACCTTGAAGAGCTCGTTGACCCTGGGACTGACCCAATCATTGTACTTGCTGGGCCCGCCCGGCAGGTACACGCGGCCAATCATATCCTCAGGGTCAATCACCAGGAGACCACTGCTGGAGGAATTCAGCAGGTAGTCCCTGTTGTTACGACGGACGACGACAGTGGCAGTATCTACCTGATCTATAACCATATCAATGTTCAAGGTCCTCCTGAGCTGGTCAGAAATTATCTGGGCTGCCTCGCTGGTATCCAGACCTGGGTTTGCCATAATCTCGGTCTGGAAGCCATCTGCGAAGCCGGCGGCTGCCATCAGCCTCTTGGCCTCGGCCAGATCGTCAGGATGTTTCTCGCCGTCAGCGGTCTGTCTGTAACCGGGCAGCTTGGCTACATCTTCCTCAGGTATGGAGAACCAGTAATTAGGAGCGAAGGGATAACCCAAGGTGCCCTGCCCACGGGTCAGGATTTCAATCATGGGCTGGCGGTGCAATGCCAGGTGCATCGCACGCCTCACCCTCACATCGGTGAAGGGCTCTCTATCAGTATTGAAGCGCAGGTTAACGTGGCTGGCGGGGCCTGCCCATAGTACCCTTCCCTCTCCATTGCCTTCCTGCTGCTCTCCGAGTTGCAGGGCCTCGGCGTTGGTCATGTGGGTAACCATGGAGTTGGTCATCAGGATTTGCTTTGTCTTGGCCGCAGCCGTTACCGTGCCCGATGACGATATGATGAAGTACCTCAAGCCATCAAGACGGGGAAGCCCCGGCTTCCAGTAATCAGTGTTGCGGGTATACTCTATGGATACGTCCGGTATATATTCCTTCAGCTTGAAGGGACCGGAGCCCAGTTGATTCTCCGCCAACGTCAAATCAATCCCTGTCTCCACGTGGTGCTTGGGAAGCATCTGCATGTAATCCAAGGCTAGGTATGGGAAGAATGCCGCTGCTGAGTACTTCAGGTTCACTTTTATAGTGGTGTCATTTATTATCTCGGAGTCCTTGTAGTAGGACCTTATCAGGCCCTGCCAAGGCCGGACCTTGTCCGGGTTTACCATGTCGTCAAGACTGAACTGTATGTCCGCAGCGGTAACCGGAGTGCCATCGTGCCACCGGGCGTTCTCATTGAGGAAGAATATGTAGGACAGCCCATCATCGGCCAGGCCCCAACCTTTGGCTATGTCCCCTACTATGTCGAGTGGGTCGGGCGTCTCCGGGTTGTAGTGGATCAACTCGTTGTACACGGGTGAGTTCAGGTACGCCGGATTCCAGCCGTTGGAATATGGATCAAAGCCGGTGCCAAAGGGCCCATAGGGGATCATCATATTGAGAATGCCGCCCTGCTTTGGCTGCGGCCCACTAGGCGTCGGGGTGCTCGGAG
Source organism: Dehalococcoidia bacterium (assembly GCA_965219825.1). Lineage (GTDB taxonomy): Bacteria > Chloroflexota > Dehalococcoidia > Lucifugimonadales > JAGWBF01 > JAGWBG01. The sequence goes on from OZ244792.1 coordinate 2,328,835, forward strand.
GAGTGACGGTCGGCACCAGAGTCGCTAGCGGCGGCGGCACAGTCGCCGTAGCCACAGGCTCAGGGGTGGCGGTGGACCCGACGACGGGAGTGTTTGTCGGTTGTGGAGTCTCACCGGGCATCAAGGTGGGCATGGGTGTTGGCGGTGTGGTTGGCGCAGCCGTAGGCTGAGGCGTGGATGTGGCGGAGGGCGTTGCCGTCGGGTCGTCGCCGCCGCAGGCTATTGCTACAATCGCAATCACCAGCACCAGCGGGATGAAGAGCACGAACTTGGACTTAATATACCGACGATAAAACATAATTACATCTCCGTGTCATTTGTAATATAAGTACTTGCGGGAGCACCATTTGGATTTATGGCAAGCACTGCCCATCTCTCCACATCTTAATTAGCCACAAGGTTTATACTAGGTCTAATCGACAATTCTGCTAGAAAGCAGTATTGGGTATGAGAGGAAGTATACGAGTATAAGCTGTAGTGTGTGAGTCTTGAACGGAGGGGAGGTGAAGGGAGACTTACATGAAACGGTACGAACTGAGCGCCGCTCAATGGCGCAAAATAGAAGGTTTTTTGCCCGGGCGTCCCGGAGCGGTAGGTGTGACTGCCAAGGACAATCGCAATTTCGTGAACGGCGTTCTGTGGGTGCTGCGCAGTGGCGCCCACTGGAAACACCTGCCTGCGGAGTATGGCAACTGGAAGAGTGCCCACAAACGTTTCACTCGCTGGGCTAGGTCTGGAGTATGGGAGAGAATCTTCCAGGTGTTGCTGGCAGACTCCAACAACAGCTACGTGATGATTGATTCCACTGTTGTTCGGGCCCACCAGCAGGCAGCCTGTGGAAAAGGGGGGGCCAAGACCAGGCTTTGGGGCGTTCCCGAGGAGGACTGAGCACCAAAATTCATCTGGTGGCTGACGCCAAGGGCCAACCCATCCGATTTGCCCTTACTGGAGGTCAATATCACGATGCACCCCAGGCCATACCATTGTTGACTGGCATCAAGGCTGGCCACGTGATTGCCGACAAAGGGTATGAAAGCGATAAGGTTCTGGCTTTCATCCGGTCCCAGGGAGCCGTTGCCGTCATACCGCCCAAGTCAAACCGAAAGAGCCCATGGGAGCACGACCGGGAATTGTACAAACAGCGGAACCTGATCGAACGCGCTTTTAACAAACTCAAGCATTGGCGTAGAATTGCAACGCGGTATGACCGGAGGAGCCTGTTCTTTTTGTCAGCCCTGCATCTGGCCGCCGCCATCATCTGGGGTGGGTAATTGTCGATTAGACCTAACTATACGCTAGCCATAGAGTACAAAAGCAGGCCCGGAGTCGTAAGTGGCTCCGGGCCTGCTTGTCCTGCGCACTTCAGCTAAAGACTACTGTGGCGAACATTCCGGGTCGCACCAGATGTGTTCCATCTTGTAGTTTTGGCTGTAGGCCGTGGGAGAGATGTTGAAGTTCTGGACCGTGGTGGATATGAACATGGGCCTTATGACGTAGTAGAGGGGTATATTGGGAAGCTGATCAAAGAAGATGTCAGCAGCCTCAAAGGTCAGTTCCCTTCGCCTTTCCCGGTCCTGCTCCCTCGATTGCTCATCGAAGATCTCCAGGAACCTGGGGGTGGGGACCCACTGGCCGTAGTTGCTGAAGGCGTCCTCCAGGTACATGCGGCTGTACATATCCTCAGGATCAATGATCAGAAGGCCCTGACTACCAGCGTAAAACTCGAAGTCCCGGCTGTTGCGGCGAGGATCAAGAACGGCCCGTTCCTGCGGATCGAGGTCGATGTCTATATTCAGTGTCCTCCTGAGCTGGTCCGACGCGACCTGGGCGAATTCCTTCACGTCCAGTCCTCCCGCCGGGACCATCATATCGGTCTTGAAACCGTCGGGGAAGCCGGCCTCTTCCATCAGTCTCTTGGCCTCGGCTATATCGTCAGGGTGTTTCTCCCCGTCGGCAGTCTCCCTGTAACCGGGCAGCTGGGCCACCTCTTCATTGGTAGGAGAGAACCAGTAGTTGGGTGCGAAGGGCCAACCCAGCGTGGCCTGTCCACGGGTCACGATCTGCATTATGGGCTGGCGGTGCACGGCCAAGTGCATTGCCTGCCTCACCCTCTTATCGGTGAAAGGCTCCCTTTGTAGATTCGGGAACAGATTAGTGTGGCTGGCCGGGCCTGCCCAGAATACGGCGCCCTCGCCCTGGCCTCTCATCTGCTCATCGAGCTGTAGCGCTTCAGCGTTGGTCATCCATGTGACCATGGTGTGGGACATGAGGATTTGACCGGTCCTGTGGGCGGCCATAACACTGGCTGGCGATGACAGAATGAACATCTTCAGGCCATCCAGATATGGGAGCCCCGGCTTCCAGTATTCGGTGTTCCGTTCGTACTCAAGAGAAATATCCGGTTCATATTCCGTCAGCCTGAAGGGGCCGGAACCCATACGGTTCTCATGCATGTCCATGTCAAGGCCCTTATCAAACTGGTGCTTGGGGAGCATCTGCATGTAATCTATAGCAAGATAGGGGAAGAAGGCTGCTGCTGCGTATTTCAGGTTCACCTGCACGGTGTGGTCATTTATGGCCGTGGCGCTCTCGTAGTAGGGCCTTATCACGCCTCGCCAGGGCCTGGCCTTGTCCGGGTCCACTATGTCCTCGAATGTGAACACTATATCTGCGGCGGTGACCGGCGTGCCATCGTGCCAGGCAGCATCTTCATTGAGGTAGAAAGTGAAAGTTTTCCCGCCATTGGACACTTCCCAGGTATCGGCCAAGTCTCCCCTTATATCGAGAGGGTCGGCGGTCTCCGGATTATAGTGGACTAGCTCGCTATACATTGGGGAAATCCACGCCGCGGGCAGCCAGCCACCATGGTCGGGATTAAAGTGACTCGGAGTGTATGGAACCATCAGCGTCATGACACCCCCCGATACACCGGGAAGCTCAGCAGTCCCTGGCGTCGCAGTAGGCTGGGGGGCGGCGGTAGCGATAGCCGCTTCCTTTTCCGGTTCGGCGGCTCTGGTTGTAGGAGTAGCCTGGGCCTCGGCCCTTGGCGTCGAGGTCGCGTCTTCGCTGCCGCCGCAGGCCAAGGCAATTACCGCGAGCACCATCAGCAGCGGGATGAAGACCAAGGACCGGGACTTGAGGCACTGGCGAAACGACATAATAACCCTCCATGTATTTACGTTTGTATCTATCCGTATTGCAAGAGGCCCACAGGGTCAAGGGCAACTGCGGCAAACCTTTTCAGGCCGCCGTGGCGTCTGGGAACTCATCATAGTAAGGTGCTCAGCCGGGGGTTCCTTGCAATTCCCAATAAGCTATCATACATTTTCCTAATATGTCAATGATCTTCATGCCGGGAATTACGTCACATCAGATACCGGGGTTCCCTAGCGCAACGAGTAGAGGAGAACGTGATATTGGCAAAGCCCACAGGTGGAAGGGGAATGGGATACCGATTAGCCCACTGGCAAATAGACAAGGGATAAGGCCGGTTTCGCAACAGCGCCGGGGCGAATGCAGGGTCATTTAATTGTCACCCCGAGCGACAGCGAGGGGTCTAAAGTTCTTGTCTGCGTTGCCATCTTGGTCGGGAGACTTCTTGGATTCCTCGTCGCTCCGCTTCTCGGAATGACGGGCGGTGGGGGCCGCATAAGAGGATGAAAATGGATTTTCATAGCAATGAAAGTGAAGGGTGAATAATCCCTTTCCCCTTGATGGGGGAAGGTTAGGATGGGGGTGACTGTGGGGGCCTGTATTCGCGTAACGTTGATAATTAAATGACCACGGGGCGAATGTCTCCGGGCAACAATAGCCGAGCTCTGCGCTATCCCATTCCCCGTAGGCGAGGGTCCAGAACGTCTCGGAGGGAGTCTCCCAGCAGGTTCCAGGCGAACACAACTATGGCTATGGCCAGTCCGGGGAATATCCCAAGCCAGGGTGCTACCTCCACATAGTTCTGGGCCGCTCCGTTCAACATGCCTCCCCAGGAAGGTACGTCTGGAGGGGTGCCTACGCCCAAGAAGCTCAAGGAGGCTTCCGCTATAATTGCGACACCCAGAGAGAGGGTAGCTAGAACGATGAAGGTGGCAAAACAATTAGGGACCATATGGTGCAGGATGATACGCCAGTCGCTTGCCCCTATGGCCCTTGCCGCCAGAACGTAGTCTATCTCTTTTATGCTGAGGGCCTGGGAGCGAATAGTCCGGGCTGCACCCGGTATGAACACGATCGTCAGCGCAATTATCACGTTGGTCACTGATGCCCCAAGGGAAGCCATTATAGCCAACGCCAGAATAAGGGGTGGGAATGCCTGAACGGAATCCACAAGTCTCTGCACAATAAGGTCTGTCTTCCCTCCGAAATAGGCACTGGCAATCCCTATAAAGCACCCTGTTGTTATTCCAAATAACACACTGAGCAGGCCCACCTGTAGAGAGATCCGTGCGCCGTAGACAAGCCTGCTAAATACGTCACGACCAAGTTGGTCGCCTCCCAGAAGTGACTCGGCCCCAGGCTTGGCGAAGGTACGGTCAGCGGAGGTCTCACGGGGGTTGTCAGTTGCAATCTGCGGAGCAAAGATGGCGACTATTATGAGGATGAAAGCGATAATCGACCCAAAGGCACCCAGGGGCTTTCTTCTGAAGAAGGTGCCTGTACTGGTCACGCTGCTCCACATGAACCGCGTCGTTTTGGCAAAGCTAATACGCTCGCCGGAAATGCCTACCGCTCCAACTCTCCCCCGATCCATCGGTCCTCCTGAGCTAACCATACTTTTGTCGTTACTGGTAACGGATTCTCGGGTCCAGCCAGCCGTACAAGAGATCAGTAAGAAGGTTCAAAGCCACAACCAAGAACGTTATCACCATGACGGATGCCTGGGTGACAGCGTAATCCCGTTGGAAGATGCTATCGAGCAGGTATCTTCCAACCCCGGGTATTACAAATATGGTCTCGATAATTACTGTGCCGGATAGGAGTAGCCCAAACTGCCAGCCGGAGACGGTGACCACCGGCAAAAGGGAGTTCTTGAGGCAGTGGCGGATAATTACCCACCCTTCAGACAGGCCCTTGGCCCGGGCAGTCCGGACGTAGTCCTCTCTGATCACCTCTAGCATTGCGGACCTTGTAACCCTGGCGATGAAAGCCATATTGAAGAAGCCCAAGGCTACGGCGGGGAATATGAGTTGCTGAAGGTTCTTCAGCGGGTCTTCCCACAGGTCCTTGTACCCAAGAGGAGCTAAATAGTCGAACCAAATGACAAGGACGGTTATGAGAATAATGCCAGTCCAGAACGTGGGGAAAGCTACTCCGGCATTGGCTATGATCCGGGCAACATAGTCAATAGGTTTATCCTGGTTCACGGCGGAAATCACCCCCATAGGCACGGCAATGATTATAGCCATGATCATGGCCAGGATGGTCAACTCTATGGTAATGGGAAACTTCTTTTTCAGGTCATCGGAGATCCTGGTGCTACGCTGGAAAGACTTCCCAAAATCGAGTTGGAGCATATTCCATGTCCACGTGTAGTACTGCTCGAAGATGGGTTTATCAGTCCCCAGCTTTGCACGTAGAATGGCAAGGTCCTTTTCAGTGTATGACGCGTCCCCCAGGTCCCCTGAAAGTATTTGGATTGCGGGATCGCCAGGGATGAGGCGCATGATTAGGAAGACGATCACCGAGACGATTATAATCGTGGGGATAAACAGGAGAATTCTTTTTAATATATAGCCATACATACGTGCCCCAGTTCGAACAACTTACGCGTCGGCTAAAGGTTAGCGACCGTTTAGTATGGGGGTAACAGCAGCAATGGAATCACATTTCTTGCTGATTGTCAACAGCATACTGATGGGGTAAACTACCTTGGGCATGGCCTCGGCCTCAGACACCTGGAACTCTGACCGTATTGGCGTCTCTGTGGCCTTACGCCCTAAGTAAGTGACGCTATTTCAGGCGACGCGGCCCGGACTCTTAGCCCAGGTCAGGGCGCTCCGACCGGGCCGCGTCGCCTCTTTTATCTATAGACTAGCTGTCACTGCAACTCGGTTCACACCATACGTGCTCCCACTTGTAGTTTTGAGTGTAGGCTGTGGGAGAGATGTTGAAGTTCTGGACTATGTTCGACAGGAACATGGGCCTTATGACGAAGTACATCCCTATGGTATAGGCCTCATCCAGAAGGATTTCTGCCGCTTCCAGGGCTATTGCCCTTCGCTCATCCTGGTCGGAAATCCTCGTTTGCTTCTGGAAGAGGTCTTCAATCCGGGAGTCCTCCCACTTGGTGTAGTTACCGGGGCCGGAGGGCCTGTACACACGTCCGAACATATCCTCCGGGTCAATGACCAAAAGGCCACTGCTCTGGGATAGCATCTTGAAGTCGCCTGTACGACGGCGCGTGTCAAGGGTAGCGCTCTCCTGCACGTCTATGGTGATTTCGATGTTCAAGGCCCTCCTGAGCTGGTCGGCAACTACCTGGCCCGCTTCCAGGGAGTCCAGTCCACCACCGGCCATAATCTCGGTCTTGAAGCCATTGGCGTACCCGGCCTCAGCCAGCAGCCTCTTGGCCTCGTCTATATCATCCTGATGTTTCACGCCAGGAGAACTCTCCCTGAAGCCGGGCACCTGGGCCACTTCCTCCTCAGTTAAGGAGAACCAGTAGTTGGGCGCGAAGGGATAGCCCAACGTGCCCTTACCACGGGTCAGTATCTCAATTAGAGGCTGGCGATGGATCGCCAGGGACATTGCACGCCTAACCTTACTATCAGTAAAAGGCTCGACGTTGGGATTAGGGTGCAAGTTAACATGGCTGGCGGGGCCCGCCCAGAGCACCGTGCCTATGCCGTCGCCCTCGGCCTGGGTTCCAAGCTGAATGGCCTCTTCATTGGTCATGTGGGTGACCATGGTGGCGGACATCAGAATCTGCCCTGTCTTGTGTGACGCTGTCACAGTAGCCGCCGATCCCAGGATAAAGTACCTTATGCCATCAAGGTAGGGAAGCCCCGGCTTCCAGTAGTTGTTATTCCTCTCGTACTCTATATCAACGTCCGGCTCATAATTTTTCAATTTGAAGGGGCCTGAGCCAAGCTGGTTCTCTATAGTCGCCAGATCGGCCCCACCATCCACGTAGTGCTTGGGACGCATCTGCATGAAGTCCAAGCCGAGGTATGGGAAGAAGGCCGCCGCCTGGTACTGCATGTTCACCTTTACGGTCTTGTCGTCTATCACCTCGGAGCTATCGTAGTAGGGGCTTATAAGGCCCACCCAGGGCCTGGGCTCGTCTGGGCTAGTCATGCTGTCCAGGCTGAACTTTATATCCCCGGCAGTGATGGGGGTATCGTCGTGCCACCAGGCATCCTTGAGGACGAAGGTGTAAGATAGGCCGTCCTCGCTCAATTCCCAGCTACTAGCAATGTCCCCCCTTATATCCAGAGGGTCGGCGGTCTCCGGGTTGTAGTGGACAAGCTCGTTATACATCGGAGAGTTCATGTATGCGGGGTTCCATCCACTGAGATAACCATCGAAACCGGCCCCGAATGGCCCGTAAGGGATCATCATGGTTAGAACGCCCCCTCGCTTACCGGGAAGTTCGGCAACCCCCGGCGTCGCAGTAGGCTGGGGGGCGGCGGTAGCGATTTCCGCCTCCTTTTCCGGTTCGGCGGCTCTGGTTGTAGGAGTAGCCTGGGCCTCGGGCCTTGGCGTCGAGGTCGCGTCGTCGCTGCCGCCGCAGGCCAAGGCAAATACCGCGAGCACCATCAGCAGCGGGATGAAAAGCATGAGCTTGGGGTTGAGAAGCCTCTGGTACGACACGTCCGACCTCCCTATTACTTGTATAAATCTACTTGCAGAAGTGCTGGATGGATTCATGCGGTTCCCTCTGCACCTTTCGGGTCCAGCAAGCCTCTGGGATATTATGAACCATGCCCCAAGTAGCTCCGGCTATCTGGCCGATATCTCAGGCTCATCAGGCCCGACGACATTCCTATCGTCGAATTGGCCCTTAACCTGGGTCATTTGGAGCGCCGGGAGCATATCAGATTTTGATATGCCTGTCAACCGACCGAATTGAAAAATAACTGTTCAGACTCAAGGGGACGGACTCGGCTCACGCCGGATGTTTCGTATCTGTGCCACCTGTTCTTTCACCCGTAATTCCCCACGGACTTAGGCCAGTCTGAACTGTTACCTAATGGGGTAACTACCTTTACCATAACAAGTACCTCCTCATGGGGCAAGGAATTCAATAACAATGTCGGAGAATTCCTTGGGTTTCTCCATTTGAGGGACGTGGCCGCAGTTCTCCAGGACTCTCAGGGTCGAGCCGGGCAACGCCTGATGATATAGCTCGCCACAGTTCAGTGGGACGAGGGCATCCTGGCGGCCCCATACGATTAGGCTTGGGACCTTAACACGCTTCAGTAGACCCGGTAGCCGTGGGTCGAACATATAGGGCTTCCAGCAAAGGCGCACCGCCATCTCCCTGTTCCTGGTCTGTATCTCCTGCTCCTCCGGTGTCAGGTCACCACCGTATACCTTGTCATACTCCGGGACCTGTTCAGGGTCGAAAAATAGCTTCCCGGCGACTTGCTCAGGAGAGATGATGAAGATGTCGGCGATCTCTCCCACTGTCGGTTTGATGCCCACGGGGTCCACTAGCACAATCCGCTCAAAAACGTGGGGGCACATCACAGCCATTTCAGAGGCCAGCCACCCACCCATTGAAGAGCCGATGACCCGCACTCTCTCCAACCCCAACTCCTCAAGGAGCCAGGAATAGAAACAGGCCATGTCGCCCATTGTCTCCAGCCAGTCGGGCCGGTCAGATTTGCCGAAGCCCGGATGGGAAGGTGCGTATACCTGGAAGCGCTCCGCAAGTGCCTCGTTCCACTGAAGCCAGCCAGGGTTCCCTCCTGCCCCGTGCAGCAACAGCAACGGCTCTCCGGTGCCTCCTTTCAGCAACTGGACCTGTGTGCCGGCTACACTAACGACTTCTTCCGTCCATCCGTTCGACATGGCCGTGCTCTCCTTTTTTGCGCCGTCTAGTTTTAACGCCGTCTAGCAAATTGAGTTTCACAAGAGACTTCATCAGACGTCATCATTATTCTCCGTTCATGGTACTAGCGACAGGACTCATGGTCAACATAGGGCTTGCATTACGCATGATGATGAGACCCAAACTCTAACGCCGTCTCCAACCAAGATAACATCGGAATAATATGGGTGGTATCATTGAGATGATGAGACCGGTCGTTGTAATAGAAGAGCGGAAATGTTATCTGAAAAGAAGGTATCGTGATGGGGAAGCGGCAGAACGATCTCGATGGATAGCCTGGAATAAAAGACGGGAAGCGGCCGAATCTGCGGGGGAACCCTTCAATGAGCCTTCCCCATCCGAGGAGCAACTCATCCGTGACTCTCATTCTGAGAATGGACATAAAGCATAGTCAATTGCTCTTTATGAATTTACAGGACCCGAAGGTCGGTACAGTCCTGCTCATTGTATTGGAGCACGGAAAGCAGTAGTAGTTGATAGTCCAAACGAGTTTGATTGGACTTTGCGGGCTATGGATTCAAACTGAGACACTACCCAGGATTTCCACTGCCGGAACCGCTACCTGATATACTGCGATAGATGGGCTTCACCGACATTCTCCTTCTGGCCATACGTTGGCTCCATTCCATTGCCGCCGTGGCATGGGTGGGTGGCGGGCTTTTCTATTTGCTGGTGCTGAGGCCCAGTCTGGGCAAATCCCAGGATGACCGAAGAGATGAGTTGCGAAGACTGGGTGAGCAGTTCCGCCATCTGGTCAACACGGCTATAGCTGTCCTGCTGGTCACCGGGGTCATTCTGACACTGAGCCGCCTGACTTCCGATTACGTGGGTCTGCCCTACGTTATTGTGCTCGTTATCAAGATAGCGATGGCGCTTTATATGTTCTACCTGGTGCGGTTCCTCAGACCTCGTACCTATGCAGTGGAGCCTGTCCCAACGAATAAACGACTACAGCGTTTCACATCCCTCTTCACGGGTGCCACCGCAGTGCTGGTCTTGGGGGTGATTGTGTTCCTCCTGGCCGATATACTGCGCGCCCTCATCGAGAAGGGAATTGAAGGCGAGACGAGCTAGAGACTATAGGACTATAGGAGGACCCTATGCGGAAGGACCTGATGAATATCCTGGCTTGCCCAGTGTGCAAGAGCAGTCTGGAACTGAAAATAGACAAGGAGGATAGAGATGAGGAGAGGGATGACGTTATTTCCGGGACACTCCTCTGTGTCGGATGCAATGAGTCCTACACCATATCGGACTCCATACCCAACCTGCTTCCTCCCCGGCTACGAGAGTAGCCCTGAACCATACCCCCATGAGTGTCTTGGCGAGTCAATTTTGCGCCCTTAATAAGAAATTAAGAATTCCATTTTACAATTGACGAGCTAATAACTGTATAAGGTATAAAGCAGTAATGAAGGTGAAGCATGAGTAGTTTGACTAGGGTAATGGGCCTGGGGATGGTCACGGTCAGCATGGCCGTGGCTCTGGTGGTTGCATTTTTTTGGGTAGGGCCTGGCTCAGGGGCGATATTCCCCTCAGCATCAGCTTCCGTCCTTTATGACGAAGGACTGGTGGTTGGGGTCTACGAGCGTGTAAGCCCGGCGGTGGTAGATGTGAGCGCTACCTTGGGTTCGGGACGTAGGCTGACCGGGACAGGCTCCGGCTTTCTCATAGACGAGGAGGGACACATAGCGACCAACAGCCACGTGATAGAAGGGGCCATCGGTGTAAAAGTCAAGTTCAGCAACGGCACCGCTGCTGACGCCGAAATCGTGGGCACGCACGAAAGTAGCGACCTGGCTCTCCTGAAGGTAGACGCATCCGCCGTATCGGATATACTACCGGTTCCCCTGGGCGATTCTTCCAAGATAAAACCCGGCCAGATGGCCATAGCGATCGGTAACCCGTTTGGCCTGGAGGGATCGGTGACGGTAGGAGTGGTCAGCCAAATTGGGCGCAGCCTCCCCAGCGCACTGGGACGGACCATAAGCGACGTAATCCAGACCGACGCCCTTATCAGTCCTGGCAACTCCGGCGGGCCGTTGCTTGACTCCAACGGAGCCGTAATAGGTATTAACACAGCAATGCAAGTGTCGCCTACCGGTAGCGGTATCAGGGGCATTGGGTTTGCCGTACCCGTCAATAACCTAACATCAATCTTACCCAGGCTGAAGAGCGAGGGGAATATCGTACCCCCCTGGCTGGGTATCCACGCGCAGGATATAGACGCCGATCTGGTGGAGCGCCTTGAGCTGCCGGTGGGCAGGGGTGTTTACATTGTCGAAGTGGTATCCGACAGCCCAGCAGATAAGGCCGGTTTGAGAGAGTCCGGTACAGGTTCAGGAGGAGGGGCCGCTCATGGAGGCGACATCATTACCAGAGTGGATGGTGTCGAAGTAGACTCCGTCGCTGACATAATAGCTCAGTTTAACACCAACAAGCCCGGCGATGAAACCCTCCTCGCAGTTGTCCGTGGAGACGAGACCCTGGAATTAACGGCGACCCTGGGCGAGTGGCCCCAACACAACGACCTGTGGGAGCGTCCCCACTTCGAGCGACCTGATCATGATAGGTGGCCCTACCATCGAGGCTTCCCCTGGGATAAGTTCAGACGGTTCTTCCCAGATAAATAGCCGCACCCTGAGCACCTCAGAAGCCCCCGCAATTTTACCCCTCCGGGTTGCGGGGGCTTTCTTTTCACTACGTCCTGCCCGTAACTATCAGGGGCGAGGTGGTTGGAACGCCGTCAACAGTACGGGCGATGAACGACTTCCTCATGGTCTCTCTTGGACCTGTTACGCTCTTAACGTCACACCGGCCATGTCTCCAGGTTGTAGGCCATGTCCCAGAAAAGGTACTCGTACCTACAGGCGGTGAGGTAGATCTCTTCCATTCGGGCCGCCTCGGCTGGGCCGGCCTGCTCGGCCAGCCTGTTCACCAGAGAGCGCGTCCAATCGGCGAGGGACTTGTATTCAGGTGAGATATACATCTGTATCCACTGAGAGTACAGGGGCGCTTCCTTGGGCACTCCCTTCCGGGCCAGGTAGTTGCCAACCTCCCAGTAGCCCCACTGGCAGGGCAGGAATGAGGCCGCCAGCTCGGGGTAAGACCCCTGGTGGGCGACATTCAGCAGGAAGCCGGTGTAAGCGCGTGTGGTGGGAGCCGCCCTGGTCCCCTCCAACTCCTCGGCTGTGATGCCAAACTGGGCGCAGTAGCTACGGTGCAAGTCCATTTCCGTGTTCAGTGTCTCATTAAGCAGGCGGGCGAACCGGCTCATGGTATCGAGATCCTGGGCGCGGGCCGATGCCAGAGCCAGGACACGGCTGTAGTCCACCAGATAGATATAGTCTTGCCGCACATAGAACTTGAACTTCTCAACGTCCAGGGTGCCGTCCCCGATGCCGGTCACAAAGGGGTGATTGAGTATAGCCCGGCGTATCGGTCCCGCCATCTTTTCCACGTCGTCGGCGAAGCTCACGGCAAAACCTCCCATAGTTTCCCCTAGAGTACCAATACTATACTACTAAGGGGTGCTCACCCACGCTTTCCCGGTATCATTGTTCCTAGTCCTTCACAGGGAACCAGTCCTGCTTCCAGGGCCACTCACCGTCATCGGAATCGTAAGCCGGTAGCCCCTGCTCAATCCTGTCTCTGTAGGGGCTGGTTACAGGCTCTCTATAAGGATAGATGCCACCCTCATAAGCCTCGGGGCCGACCTTGAAGTGTTTGGCCTGCTCCAGGGTCTCGATGAATGGAGCATTGACGTCGTAGAGCTTGTCCACGGTCTTGGGCCTTGGCCCGGCCTTGGACACGTGGCCGTAGAGGGGCCTGCCCACTATCTCCTCAGCCATCCACACACAGTCAATCAGCTTGTCTATGTCCACGCCCGTCTCTATGCCCATGTCGTCCATCATGTGCAGGAGGTCCTCCGAGGGTGCCAGGCCGGTGGCGCGGCCATTGCCACAGTAGGGGCAGCCCCCGAACCCACCGATGGAGCCATCCATTTCCAGGGTATCCTCCGGTTCCAGCACTCGCAGAGCAGCGTAGGCAGAGGGTAGGGCCATGTTGCGGGCGTTGTGCAGGTGGAGCTTGAAGTGTTTTATCTGGGGCCACTTGTCCTTGATTCGGACTATGCTGTCCTCCACCTTGTCGGGCCTGCACCAGCTCATGGGGTCTCCCAGACTGACGCTAGCCACCTTGATTCCCGCCTCCTCCCAGAGCCGGTGTTGCTTCCCGAGCATAGTTATGAGAGCGTCAAGGGGAATTTCACCCATAAAGTTGGACCCCCAGCTTGCGGCGGTGCCTATGCCTCCCTCCCTGACGTTTCGCTCCTGGGCTTCAGCAACAATCTGAGGCCACCGCTCCATCTCCTGCATCTGGGAGCGGTTGGTGTTGCGGCGGGTGAAAGCGTCACACATGTGGCAGTTTAGCCTTGGCCACTCATCCTGCTCTATGGTGAGAGGAGGCGAATACTGCTTGGCCCGCTCCACTCCCCGCTCGTTGAGGGCCAGGGCTGAATAAGTGACACCCGGCTTGGGCTGGAACCTGGACACTATCTCGTCTACCCGGGCCATCTGGGGAGTCCACTTGGGGCTTACGAATGAGCCTACAACAATGTGTTTCAGTCCCGTCTGGGAGAGGGCATCCAGCAGTCTCACCTTATCATCTACTGAAATGTTTGCATCTTCAATCTGCATCCCCTCCCGCATCCCCTCTTCCTTATAATTAACCTTGGGCCATCCAACCATTGGATTTCCTCCTTGGATAAATTGGGATAAGTTGAATCGTTACACAGCCTGCACCACGGCCTGATATTCCGGTTGAGCCATTGCCGGCAAAGTCCAGACATATTATATACTCCGGTTTTCGATATAGCCATCGCCGAGCATCCGATGGCAGGGCAATCGCATTACAGTCCGGCGCCGGCCGGTGGCAACCGTAGGGGGGGCCTGCCCGGAAAACGGGGCGCGCCCTTCGCCCTGGCCCTCTCCCGCAAGCAGAAACATTGACCTCAGCTTTGCCCTCGCATATAATAATCGCCGTCGAGCTTTAATCCCCGGACTCGTTGGGAGACACTCGTTGGGAAATAGAGGAGACAGTATGCAACAGCAGCAGGAAGTAATCCTTCACCCACCTTCAATCATCGCCGAGCTTAAGAAGAACAACGTGACCCATATAGTCTGGCTTCCCGATAGCGAGACCAATTTCATGTATCAGCAGCTCATGGCGGACCCGGACTTGGACCTGGTCCCCGTATGCCGGGAAGGGGAGACCATGGCCATAGCAGTTGGCCTCTGGATAGGGGGTAAAACGCCTGTGGCGCTCATCCAAAATACGGGCATCTTTGAATCAGGCGATTCCATCCGAGGTCTCGGCCTGGACGTAAACCAACCCCTGGTTATGCTAATAGGATACCGTGGCTGGGACAGGCACGGTGTTACCAGGGACTCGGCAGCCCGGTTCATCGAACACATCCTCCATGCCTGGGGCATAAGCTATTACCTGGTAGAGACGGATGAAGACGCCAACCGCATATCTTCGGCCTTTGAGGATGCCAAGCGCACGTCCAAACCCGTAGCGGTGTTGCTGGGCACGGAGTTCGGCGTCTAGCCTCTTGCCTCTTGGCTGAAGGCCGTTTAGACCTGAAGGCTGTTTAGACCTGTTTAGAAAGGAGTGCCATGCCTATAAAAAACGTTGATGCCGTGAGGATAATGGACGAACATCGGGGCGACGGCGTGATTGTCGCCACGATGAACGCAGGTAACGTGAATTTTGGCCTGCCCAGTGTGACCAAGCATGAGCAATTGGACCTTCCCCTGGGCGGCTGTATGGGCAAAGCCTCATCAGTGGGGCTGGGATTGGCCCTGGCCCAACCCGACCGGAAGATAATAGTGCTGGACGGGGATGGAAGCCTGCTCATGAATTTGGGAACCATAGTCACCATAAGCAATAAGGCGCCCGAGAATTTTTACCATTTCGTATTCGATAACGGTGTGTATGCCGTTACCGGCGGTCAGCCCGTCCCAGGAGCGGAGAGCGCCAGCTTCGAGGGTATGGCAAGAGAGGCCGGGTACGCCGCCACCTACGAGATTGATGACACCGAAGAGTTGTCAACGAGAATACACGACATCCTCCAACAGAGGGGGCCGGTACTGGTATGCCTGAAGGTGACCCCGGAGATAGAGAACACGCCGATTTACTCCCGGACAAGGTCAAGAAGGACCATGCAGGTAGCCATTCAGGAGTTGGGCGAGGCCCTGGGCAGCTAATATCAGGGCTTGGCAAAGCAAAGCGAATGGAATGGGATGCTAAAGATAATCGCCGAGGGACTTCTGGGGCGTGTACTGGGTCTGGGAATCTTTGCAGGCGGCTTCTGGCTACTCATCAAAGGCTTCGTGGACTCCAATATACCCCTTGGTGTGCTGGGTGGCATAATGATACCCTTGGGAATGTGGGTCATGGCTATCACCCGTAGGGTCACGTCAGGCCGGGATGATTCAGAGCAGCCCCCGGCCAGAAAACAAGAGTAGGTAGACCTTGATACCCTCCTTGGAAGCAATCAAAGCTATAAACAGCCGGCGCAGTAACGCCGTCGTGGTATCCGCTACGGCGGCATTGAAGGAATGGGGTTCGGTGTCTCACAGGAGAGAGTTGGACATGGACCTCTCGGACTGCATGGACAAGGCCCCTTCCGTGGGGCTGGGTATAGCCCTGGGCCGGCCCGACCGAAAGGTGCTTGTGCTGGACTGTGATAGCACTCTTCGCACGAATTTGGGCAGCCTGATAACCGTAGGGACCGCAGCCCCCAGAAATCTGGTGCATGTCCTGTTTGAAGACAGTGCTCATATTTCCACAGGGGGACTACCCATACCGGGCATGGACAAGATTAACTTCAAGGCCCTTGCGGAGGACGGAGGCTATCTCAGGACTTACCAATTCGACAATTTGGAGGACCTGGTTATCAGCCTCCAAGAGGTGCTGGAGGGAGATGGCCCCACCTTCGTGTCGTTGAAGGTAGTCCACGATAGAGACATGCCGGGCTATCCCGCCCGCAGCATGGAGGAGTCCCTAAAGTCTGTAAAAGAGGCATTGGAGCAAGACCTGACCACATAAATCCGGCTTTCCTATCCCCATGTTCCCCCTTGAGCCGGTGGGAGCAGCGGGTAGTTTTGGGCTTATCGAATTTGACGTGGCTTTCGTAAGGGGGGAACATGAGACTAAAGGACAAAGTAGCCCTCATAACCGGAGCCGCCTCCGGCATCGGGCGGGCTTCGGCCATCAAGTTTGCCCAGGAAGGGGCAAAGGTGGTGGTTGTGGATATACAGCAGGAAGGCAATGAAGAGACCGCCGGCCTCATCGTTGAGAAAGGGGGCACGGCCACCGCCGTCCACGCAGAGGTTACCCGCTCCCAGGACGTGCATCGCATGATAAGGGCCGCAGTTGAGACCTACGGACGCTTGGACATCCTCTTTAATAACGCCGGCATAAGCATTCGCGGCACTATACTGGATATAGACGAGGCGAGCTTCGACAAGATATTCGCGGTGAACGTGAAGGGAGTATTTCTGGGATGCAAGGAAGCCATCCCCATTATGAAGTCCCAAGGTGGCGGCGTCATCCTCAACACCGCATCCCAGCTGGGGACGGTGGGAGCCGAAGCCTCGGCGGTGTATCCAGCCACCAAAGGGGCGGTGGTCCAGATGACCCGATGCCTGGCCCTTGACCACGCACCGGACGGCATCCGTGTGAACTGCATCTGCCCTGGGCCTATAGACACCCCTCTGGCCCGCCGCAGTAGAGAGCATACGGGAGACCCGGAGGCCGCTCTCCGTGAACGCCTCGCCAACATCCCTCTAAACCGCATAGGCGACCCGGAGGAAATGGCCAATGTGGCCGCCTTCCTCTGCTCAGATGAGGCGTCATTCGTCACAGGGGCGGCAATTCTAGCAGACGGTGGCTGGACAGCACGGTAGATACGCGTTTGCCGTATGGGCTAACCGGGCTTGGTTTAATATTCAAATACAAATCGGCGAAATCTTGGGCTAGGCCCCACTGGATTCTCGAATACCCCGAGAAAGGAGTCTCAGCATGGCTCGGATACCTACCGCAACCAGGGAGAGCGTCCCCGAGGACCAGAGGACTATCTTCGACCAGGTCGTACAGGAGCGCGGGAGCGTTCCTGATGGTGGCCCTGTCTCTATAATGATAAACGTCCCGGAGGTGGCAGTGCGTGGGGCGCACCTTTCGGAATATCTGAGACGCGGGTCCGTCCTGTCACCCAGGATACAGGAGCTTGCCATGCTCACCACGGCGAGAGAGCTTGACTGCCAGTATATCTGGAACGCCCACGCCGCCGCCGGCCGCAAGGCAGGCTTGCGTGACGAGCTAGTTGACAATCTGCGCGACAAGAAGGACCTCACCGGCCTGATCCCCGAGGAATCCGCAGTGATCAACTATGGCCGGGAGTTCTTCCGGACCCACAAGGTCACCCGAGACATATTCGATGCGGCACGGAGCCAGTTCGGTATCCGGGGGCTTACGGAGCTTACCAACCTCATGGGATACTATGCCCTACTGGCCTTCAACATTAACGCTTTCGGAGTAGAGTTGCCCGCGGACAGGACAGAGGCGGAGTTGCCTATCTAATGAATCGTGGATCCTGGTGCCAGGGGCTTATTTCGCGTATGGGCCATAGGCCCAAGACAGTTTCCAACCTTCTCCCTTCCTAAATGCGGAGGGGCTTCCCCCTCTCCCAAGTTGATGTTGGAGCAATACCGGCTGCTCCTGCCAGGCTGCGTCCGGCGCTACAAGTCCCACCCTGAAATTATGCCATCACCTACTAACTCTCTTGCACTACGACTCAAGAGGGTCCTCCTATCACGGAGTCGAGCGATTTTGAAAGGGTCCTGACACCCGGACGTGCTATGATAGGGGTAGTCAACCCTTGGACAAGCGGGGCACTCATGTACGATGGTGCGCCGGGTCGAAGGGAACAGGAGTAAGATATGGGTGACTTCGACGGTAAGGTAGCAATTGTCACCGGAGCGGGGCGGATGCGGGGCATAGGCCGCGCCACTGCCGTGGATTTTGCCAGTCGGGGAGCCGACGTGGTGGTGACTGGCACAGGTCGTGACCCCGATACCTTCCCTCCCGACGAGCAGGCTGCGGGATGGCGGGACGTGGAGAGCGTGGCCGAGGAGATACAGAACCTGGGACGCCGCGCCCTCCCACTGACGGTTGACGTCTCCAACGGAGCACAGGTACGGGACATGGTAGACCGCACGGTGGAGACTCTGGGGCGGATTGACTTCCTGGTGAACAATGCCGGTTCCGCGCGCACGGTAGGGCTGATGCCCCTGGCGGAGCTGCCGGAGGAGACCTGGCGTCACGTCATAGACGTGAAGCTGACGGGCACCTTCTTATGCACTCGCGCCGTGCTTCAGGTCATGTTGCCCCAGGGACATGGAGGCAGCATAGTCAACGTATCTACCGTCGAGGCCAAGCTGACCCCTGTAAACGATTGCGCCTACGCCACCGCCAGCGGAGCACTCTATCCCTTCACCCACGTGGTGGCCAAAGAGGTGGCCTCCCACGGTATACGGGTGAACTGCGTGTCCCCCGGCACTACGGACACTGCTCGCAACGACAGCCTGTATGGTTACCCGAGGAGCGAGGTATGGACACAACGTTTGAAGTCCATTCCCCTGGGAAGGGCCGGCAGACCGGAGGAAATTGGCAGGTTCATCACCTGGCTTTGCAGCGCCGAGGCTGAGTTTATCGTAGGGCAGTGCATCGAGATAGATGGTGGGCAGCGGGCCTAGACATCTGTTGACATCGTACTGCTTCCAGTCCAAAAATTCCCTGAGCACAATTGCTTCAGGAATCGCCCTCACCCCCACTCCCGGCCAACCCCTTTCCCGCTTGGAGAGAGGCAGCTGAAGGCCGAGGTGAGGGGCCATAGGATGTGAAAGGAGGCGGCATGGCACGATTAGGAGTACGCCTGGACCCGGGAGCGCTGCTCACGCCCCACGAAACGCTTGGGTTGGCGACCCTGGCGGAGGAGAGGGGGTATGAGACTTTCTGGGTTCCTGAGGGTGGAGTCAACGCCCTGGTACAGCTGACCGCCATCGCTACCGCTACCAGCCGTATCAAATTGGGAACCGGGATTCTTCCCATATTTTCAAGGACGCCGACCCTTCTGGCAATGTCAGCCGGTGGCCTGGATGCTATCTCCGGGCAGCGTTTCATCCTGGGTCTGGGAGTAGGACATCAGGGTTCGGTGGAGAACGGACATGGCATCCCATTTCGCCGGCCCATGACCCGCATTCGGGAGACGGTTGAGATAGTCCGCAGGTTGCTGCGAGGAGAGAGCGTCACCCACAAGGGACAGGTCTTCAAGCTCCAGGACTCCAGCTTGAGCTTCACTCCGGTGAGGCCCAACGTGCCCATATACCTGGCTGCCCTGGGCCCGAAGATGATAGAGTTGGCGGGAGAGGCCGCCGACGGAGTGTTGCTGAACTGGGCATCGCCCACATACCTCCGGCAGGCCAACGAACACGTCCGCCGTGGCGCTGAGAGGGCCGGTCGCAACCCCGAAGATATTGACGTGGCCTGCTACTTGAGGACGGCTGTAGTGGATGACCTGGAGCGGGTAAAGCCTGAGCTACAGGCCCAGATCGCCCGTTACTTCAGGATGCCCTACTACAGGGACTACTTCGAGCAGATGGGATATAAGGAAGAGACCGCCATTGTCTCACAGGCTCTCGCCAGAGGCGACACCGCAGCAGCCGCGGCCGCAATCAGCGACGAGATGCAAGGCGAATTGGGCATCTTCGGCTCCACCGAGCATTGCCGTCAGAGAATTGAGCACCTACGCTCCTTGGGACTGAAGCAACCTGTCATCGCCCCCTTCATGGTGGGAGATGATGCTAACAAGTCATTCAGGAGCACGATTGGAGCCTTTTCGGGATAGGGGTCCTGTGCGCGAGTATGTCACTGGCCCACAGGCGGCTTCACATCGCCTTTGGGAGAGGATTGAGGTGAGGGGTATAGTTCTTGCCCTATTGATGGGGGAGGGCCTGCCCTGAAGCCGGGGCGCCCTCCCCCTAGCCTGCTCCCCCTGTGGGCCATTGTTGACACTTGTCCTTTGCGCCAATAATATAAATGCAGACGCCGGCAATGTCTGCCTCGGAACAACCGCAAGGATTGTCCCAGTAGCTCAGTGGATAGAGCGGCTGCCTTCTAAGCAGCGGGTCGCGGGTTCGAATCCTGCCTGGGACGCCAAGTATTTGTCATAATAGATAGGAATCTACTATGCAACAGCGTTAGGTATCACTTGTGGTATCACAAAGCCAGCTGAATGCATGTGGTTTGGCGGAGGGCCTTTACAACCATCTTTCGGCGGCTAACTATCTCGCGTTCCTGCTCCGTCGGTGGCCGCTGGTGATAGTCCCGGTTCCCGTCCCCACGAGGCGCACCGGATAAAGCCGTCGGATCACCGCGTCACCAAACCCTTGCAGGTCTTACGCCGCATTCGGCACCATCAGCCCCGACACGGCCATGGCCGGGGAAGTCAGGGGGTCGGAATGGTCCGAAGTTGACCTTGGGACCGCTACCTGGACGGTACCGGCGGCCAGGATGAAAGCTCGGCGAGAACACCGGGTACCCCTGTCTGAGCGTGCCCTGGCGATACTCAAGGAAGCGAAGGGACTCAGAGATGGGGAGGGACTCATATTCCCCAACAAACGCAGCGGCAAGCCAATCACCAACATGGGGTTAACCAGGATGCTGGAAAGGTTGGAAATATCCGCGGTTCCCCATGGAAATGCCTGCCCTATCCGAAGTCTGTACCGGCGTAGTATCGCATAGAGTGTGCTACTGTCAGCCCGTCTATTCACAGACTACTCCGTCCCCGTCTCTGTCCGTCATGTACTGGTAGGCGGGATGGTCAGAATGAACCGGCGCAATCCCATGCTTCCGGGCTTCCTCACAGGAAATCCGGCCATTGCCGTTGTCGTCATATAGGTCTAGGGCATCCTGTTCCTCTTCGGATTCCGGCGTGGGTTCCGGTGTCGGGTTCTCATTGGGGCGCTCGGTGTAGACCATCGCCACTGATCTACACCCGTCTAATATGGTATCAACGGCGTCCGCTTCCGACTGATCTATTGTGAGGTCGTACTTCAAGCGTACCTGGATAGTGCGGTTCACAAACCAGCACTCGTTCAAACCTGGAAGCCACTCCGCCACATCATTACCGCTCTTCTGATGACGGTTCACTGATGGGCTGGCAAGGGTGAGATTCAGCAGGTCCTCCGCAAATCGCTCACGTGTAGCGGCGTCCGCTCCGCATAGGCCGCTATCATGGGCCTCCGAGCGGGCTATGATATGCTCTATATCGGTTTGCCTAATACTCTCGAACCATGTTCCCGTGTATGGCCCGTAGATGCCTCCAAGCTGGTCTACTATGTGGTCCTCAACAGATGCGGAGTACGGGTAATCATCGGCATCATAAGGGGAGCATCTATCCTCGTCAGCAATGGTCAGACCGCGCCATCCGGTCTGCACTGGCGCTGATGTAGCTGTGGGGAGCGGTGTTGCAGTGGAGGGGATAGGCGTTAATGTCGGAGGGATGGCTGTTGGTTAGCGGTGGGCTGTGGAGTAGCCGTAGGGAGCGGAATTGCTGTCGGAGTAGCCGTTGGTATAACTGTAGCGGCAGCAGTTGGTGATGGTGCAAGGGTGGGAGTTGGAGGTATGGCTGTAGGAGTAGCAGTAGAGGGCACCGTTGGCTCCGGGGTAGGGACTGAAACGGTTTCATCCCTCGGTAGTGTATCAGTTTGAATTCCCTATCTCTTGTAAAGGGTTGACTGTAGCACAACCTAGTCTATAGAATATGAGTATAGCCTTTAGAAATGCGGAGGTGATATATGCCTAGAGGGCCACAAGGGCAGAAGCGCCCAGGCGACGCCGTAGGCTGTGCCATCACTGTGATGAGGATTGCTACTGGTGAGATGGAAGAGGAGATACCCAAACACCGGAGCAGCAAGGTCAAAGGGGGCAAAGCGAGAGCGGAGTCCATGACACCGGAAGAACGCTCGGAGTTGGCAAAAACGGCAGCTGAGGCTCGCTGGGGGTAATGTCCATCAAGTAGCCAACATGGGGTGGGATATGGACAGTCAGATATGGAATGGCATTTTAGAATCGGAACGCCACTACCGTTACTATCATAGCCTCGCCGAGAAATTTCGTAAACGGCAAGTTTGGTTTGACATTGCTCTTTTGGTTTGTACTGGCGGCATCTGTGCCGTTCTTGCCGGGCATTTTCTCCAAGGCATTAACGAGGCTTTGGCGATTACTCTACTAACAGCTGTTGTCGCAGGGATTGTTGTGTGGCAACATAGTCAGGGATATAAAGTTAAATCGGTTGCAGCAAACTTAATTGCAATCCAGTACAAGGTGCTTAGTGCGGATTGGCGGCGTCAATGGCATCTTGGGTCGAATAATGATGATGAGGTCATTATTGCTACACTAACCGAACGGTTGGTGAGCATCGCCGCACAGTATGACTTGGACTTTGATAATAAATTAAGCAGGGAGGCCGAAGAATCCGCCGATGGGGTTGTTGAAGGTGAGTTTAAGGCAGCAACCTAATCCAGAACGGAGGGATGGTGGGCCACCACCGCGTCGAACTCCCCCGCCACCCCCACCGCCTCGCCCTAGTCCGCCAGAGCGTAGGCCAGGTCGTTGACCTGGCCTTTTTGTATCTGAAACACTTGACTTTCTGCTTACATTGGGAGTCTCCCTAACCTCAGTCCCAATTGTACGTACTCCAGGTAAGATTGTATATGATTCCCGTAAATTAATCGGCTTAAAAGTTGGTGAATATACCTTGACAACACGTAATACCAACTGTGCTACGTTCTCAAATCAGCATTGATGCTGATTTGGCAAACTTAGAAGGAGTCTGCGATGACGAAGGATGATTCTCAAGATAAGCCTGTAACGCAGATACCAGACGACGAACTCCAATATGGGTCAGAGATAAGTCCACTACCGGACGGTCAGGGGGTTCAATGCTACCTGGGGCCGGGAACAATAACAATCTGGCTCGACGACCAGTGGCTTCCTGTTCCTAACGAACCTGAACTCGAAAATCCCCAAGACGTTGACGCCGATAATGCTGACGCCGAACAGGACCAGTAGACATAGGAGCCTCCTTTGAGTAGGAAAATCTACCATAGCACACTTTTTAGAGAGTGTGCTATAACGCCCTTGACGTACCAGTCATCTCCCCAGGGCTGCATGAGCCAAGCGGGATGGATCGTGTTTCATGCCCCCTCCGGCTCATGCTGGGTTATGGATGATTGGTACGTCACCACAATCCGAAGCTAAGAGGGGGCATCTGATGACTGGGATACAGTTCTTACGGGGAGCGTCACTCGGCTGGAAGGCAATCAAGTACATGGCAAACTCCACTAACCGCCAAAAGGCCAAAATGGACCGGGAGTGAGCCGAGAAGCGGGAGCATGATTCCCAGATATATTTCGCCAAGGTACACTCTGCAACACAGGGGGCCAAGCGTCAACTGGCATCGAAAATGCTGCAGGCTATCGAGAACCTGAAAGAAGCAAAGGCGGCAGAGGCCGAGGTCAATAAAAGCTAGACGGAGATGAAGATGGCTACGGATAACTTCCGAGAGTATGCAACCAAGCAAGACATTTAAGGCCTACATACCCGGATAGACGGGCTGGAAGCTATGCTTGGTGCTGTCCAGAAGACAACAAACGAGATAATGAGAATGGTGAGTATACCTTGATGCCCATACATCATGAAGCATAAGCTGAAACAGAACCCCCGGATGTATTTCTTCACATGTCTCATCAGGACATTCGTGCCTCTGTCTCGAAGTTAACTTCTTATTATCTTGAGAATCAATCTTAGGTTCTGAATTCTCCGTCATCCCTCCTCAAATTTGGCGGTATTGTGGCGACACAAACAGCTCCATTTTGTCACCTAGTCGAATTATGCAAGGTGCTTTAGTATGGCTACGTGCCCTCACGGTACACTCGCCTTATGTAATTGTATCCTATTACTCATGCTTGTGTAAAATGCGATATCATCTCCTAATTAAACGGCCCTGTGACTCCTATCTGGGACTGTTTCATAAGTTGTAGGAGGTCAATGACGGGGCGATATTGGCCTGCCCCACCGGGTTGTGATTAGGCCAGAACATCGCAGACCACGGCCATGAAGTTAACCGCTCCCGAATCGGTCTTCAGCCCTCTCGTCGTCCTATATCTTGGTTTGATCCGTCCGAACCTTCCCTCCAACCAGTTGGTGCTATTGGGGATCCCCGGTAGTCGTTGGTGCACCGTCATCTGTCTTCATCGCTCCAGCAGGTGCACCACCAGCCACCTTAACTCCCGTGGCAGCTCTCTGTCCCCAGACCATTGGAGCAGCCTGTCTCCGCCGTCGGGAGGCAACTCCCGGACAATCTGGGTGATTTGGTCCAGCAGGCCACCATAGTGGTCACGAATGCTTCCCCTCAGCCTGCCCTTGACACGACCCAAGGTGCGTTTCATATGTACCCATACATTGCTGCCGGGTCAGATACGCCTCATCAATGCCTGCGCCGTAATTGGTGGAGTCATCAGTCACCACCACCTCTACCCCCAACCCACCTGCCTCGTCGGCGGGCGGGTCGCCATCCCCTGGAACCAACTCCCATAGTCGAAGCCCTCCCCTGTCAACTCTATCCCCAGGGTCCTGCCTCCCAGGTCCGCCACCACTCCCACAGGACTCAACTTGCCCCTCACCTTCACCCATGTCTTATCCACCCCCACAACCCTTGCCTCCGTGCCCCTGGGCAGTCGCCTTCTGACCACCTTGCCCAGCCTCTGTAGGTCTCTCCACTGCTCATGCGGTTCACAATGTGGCCCAACAGTCCCACTACCATCTCTATACTTCGATGGCTTAGTCCCAAGGCATACAGTACGCCCAGCACAGCCATGAAGGAGTGGCTGCGTTGGGTCCTTCCCACCCCCCTTGGGCCTTGCCGTCACCATCTTACCGCAGTTCTTGCACCTGTGACGTTGGGAGGCTATCTCGGTGACTGCCACATCCACAATCCTGTGGAGTTTGGGCCTGCCCCACTTGTGCTAGCCTTCGCAGCCACATCTAGGACACTGTCCAGGGGGCTTCGGGGCGGACTCGACATGCTGCTGTGCAAGATTTATGATGAACATGCGAGAGATGCCTCGAATTGGTTGTGTGCATCTCCAATTCTAAAGGTGGCTCTCCCTTTTTCAACCCTCCCCATTTACAACATTCCCTGAAACAGTCCCCGACGCGATCGGTTGGTTGCAACCGACTTCTGCCCCCGATAGAATAAAGAGGGCGGTGAGAGGCTAATGGAGCGGCGGCGGGAGCCTTGGAGGACCGAGTAGCCGGCGCAAGCGAGATTCATGATGTTCGGCAAGGCGATACCGATCACCGAGGGGGTATTTCAGGTCCGGGCCATCGGCGCTAGGGTAACCGTCCTGGTCGAGAATGGCGAGGTGCTATTGGTCGACGCGGGGCTCTGCGGAAGCTCGGGCACGATACTACAGGGACTGGAGACCCTGGGATTGTTTCCCGAACAGATAGGGAGAGTGGTCATTACCCACGCTCACCCGGACCATTCGGGCGGCCTGGGTACGCTGGTTGCCGGAAGGGGAGTCGCGGTCGCCGTGCATCGGCTGGAGGCTGACATCATCTCAGGCGCCGTGCCACCCCCAAGCCCTCTGAAGAACGTACTGTGCGCGAAGTTGGCGTACCCAGTCCTCAGCAGGCTCATGGGAAGCTCCGTTCCTGTTGATGACCGGCTTGAGGACGGCGACGTAATTCCCTTCGGGACCGAGGTGCAGGTGGTCCACCTCCCCGGGCACACCGAGGGCAGCATTGCCCTCCATCTCCCGCAGAAACGGACCATCATCGTCGGAGACGCGCTTCAGCACAGGTTCGCCCGCAGGCTCAGCCCTCCCGCCCCCGGAGTTACCCAGCTTCCCGAGCAAGCCATGAGATCGGTCGAGAAGCTCCTAGCCCTAGACTTCGATACCATATGCTTCAGCCATTTCCCTCCCATGCGTAAGGAACCCCGCGAAGCTCTACGAAGGCTTATTCAACAACATGCCGCATGACTGGCATGGCAGTGGACGTGATGGCCAGGGTCTACCGGTCCCGAACGCTGCCGTCCGACGCACCTTCACAAAGGACCTAAAATCCTTTAGACTGCCCGCAGTGACCAGGAGGTAGCCATGAAACATGCTCCTATGTCCGGTACGCCGGTAGGTGAGACCATTGTGGATTTTCTCCGGGGAGCGGTAGAAAGGTACGGGTCCCGCGATGCTCTCCTGTTCAAGCCGACGTTTCGGTACCAGCGCTGGAGCTACTCCAGGCTGTGGAACGAGTCCGGCCAGGTTGCAACCCTCCTCCAGCGCCGGGGGCTGACCAAGGGGGACCATGTCATCCTGTGGGGTCCCAACTGCCCCCAGTGGGTGCTCGTCTTCTTGGGGTGTGTCAGGGCGGGAGTAGTATTGATTCCCCTGGACCTTCGCAGCGCGCCAGACTACATCTCAAGGGTCGTATCCAGAACGGAACCGAAACTGGCCTTCACCTCGAGACTCACTCCCAAGGACGACGTGGACCTGGGGGTCCCCGAAATTACCTTCGAGGAGCTGGAGGCCGCTGTCCGGGGCTTGCCCCAGCCGGAGGATGTGGACATCCAGCCTAACGATCTTGCCGAGATCATGTTCACCTCCGGCACGACGGGCGACCCAAAAGGGGTTATGCTTACCCACCGAAACCTGACGGCGAACATAGAGGGAATATCCCAGTACATCTCCTGCAAGCCCTCCAGTCGGCTCCTGTCCATCCTTCCCCTCAGTCACATGTACGAGCAGATGGGTGGCCTGTTTATCGTGTTGTACCACGGTGCCAGTGTCACATATCCGACCAGCCGCCAGCCGACTGTTCTAGCCCGGACGATGCGGGAGCGCAGAGTAACGATCATGCTTCTCGTCCCTCAGGCCTTAGAGTTGCTGATGAACGGAATCGAGCGGGAGGTAAAACGACAGGGCAGGGAAGCCCTCTGGAACAGGCTCCTCAAGATGTCTGCGGGCTTACCCGTTCCCCTGAGACGCTATCTGTTCCGCCGGGTCCACAAGCAGTTTGGAGGCAAGCTCGACTTCATCGTGTCGGGCGGCGCTGCGCTGGACCAGGACCTGGGGCGCAAGTGGGAACTGCTTGGAGTCAAGATCGTACAGGGCTATGGTACCACCGAGGCATCCCCCGTCATCAGCAACCACAGCTTACGAGAACGTCGCCTGGACTCCACCGGCCGCCCGCTGCCCAACGTAGAGGTAAAGATCAGCAGCGAAGGCGAGATTTTGGTCAGGGGGGACAACATCACCCCGGGTTACTGGCGTGCACCCGAGGAGACCGCGGCAGCCTTCGAGGGAGATTGGTACAAGACCGGCGACCTAGGGTTCTTCGACGACGAGGGGTTCTTGCACATCCAGGGCAGGAAAAAGGACATGATCGTGCTCCCCAGCGGCCAGAATGTCTTCCCCGACGACATCCAGGCGGTGCTGTCGAAGCATCCAAGCGTCACGGATGCGGCGGTGGTGGGGCTGACCAGAGGGTCATCGGTGGAGGTGCACGTGGCCCTGATTCTGGACAACGCCGACACTGCCCAGGAGGTTGTTTCATGGACCAACGGCCAGTTGGCGGAGCAGCAAAGGATCCGGGGCTTCACCGTTTGGCCGGAGGAGGATTTTCCCCGAACCCACACCCTAAAGGTAAAGAAGGGGATTGTGATAGACACGATTCTTGGGAAGATACAGCCGGAGAATCCGGCTGTATCACCCGCCGGAGGCAGCCCGGCCGGTGGGGCAAGAACCCTGCACCAGATCATTGGCGAGGTGAGCAGACGAGGTGTCGGGGAGGTACGGGACGACGCAACCCTGGGCGACGACCTGGCCCTGGACTCCCTTGGTCGTGTGGAGCTGCTGTCGGCAGTTGAGGCGGAGTTGGGCGTCTACATGGATGAGAGCCAGTTGACCCCGGAAATGACGGTCGGGCACCTTGAGGCCCTTATCGAAGAGGGGTCAAGGAACCCACCGATGATGAGCTTTCCAGGTTGGGGGATGCAATTGTGGTGTCGTATCATTCGCGGACTTCTCCAACGAGCAGTTATCTTTCCCCTTGTCACTCTTCCCTATGGCCTGAAGGTTGTGGGGCGTGAGAACCTGGAAGGCATCACCGGCCCTGTGCTCTTCGCATCGAACCACAACCTCGGCCTGGACAACCCGTTGATCATCAAGGCGGTCCCCCTCAAGTGGCGCCGCCGGATGGCAGTGGCTGGGGCTGCCGATCTCTGGAAGAATCCGGTCTGGTGGATCGTGAACCCTCTCTTGGGCAATGCTTTCCCGCTGGCCCGGGAGGGCTCCGTGAGGCCCAGCTTGGAGAACATGGGCAAGATCATGGACAACGGCTGGTCGGTGCTGATATATCCCGAGGGCGAACTCACCGTCGGAGGGCCGATCAAACCCTTCATGAACGGTACGGGTCTGGTGGCCGTCGAGGGCCGGATCCCCGTAGTCCCGCTGCGCCTACATATCCACAGGCTTGGCTCTCCCACACGATTCCCCATCCTCCGGCGGGGGAGGGTCGAGGTCCGCTTGGGAGAGCCGCTGACCTTCCCGCCGGGAACGGACTACCAGGACGCAACCTCGGCCATTGAGAACGCGGTCAAGGCCCTATGACGGACGCGGCGATAGAAAAGTTACAGGACCCATCCGGTCTATGATTTGCGGTTGCGTTGTTACGACTACTGAGGTTGACGATTACTTGGATGTGGCCGGCAGTGTCTCAGTCAGCTAAGACCCTGCTCCGCACACGGTATTCAAGATCAAGCGTACCACCTTGTAGGGGTCGCAATTGGCGTTAGGCCGCCGGTCCTCGATATAACCCTTGCCCTCGCGGTGGACCTGCCAGGGAATGCGGACTGACGCGCCCCGGTCGGCTACGCCGTACCTGAAATCCCGGTAGGAGCAGGTCTCGTGGAGGCCGGTTAGGCGCTCCTCTATACGATGACCATAGTTGGCGATGTGCTCCGCGTGGTTGGTTCCCAGGGCCTTGGCGGCGGCTACACAGGCGTCATAGCTCTCGCGCATCTCTTTAGTGGAGAAATTGGTGTGCGCCCCGGCACCGTTCCAGTCGCCCTGCACGGGCTTGGGGTCCAACCTTGCACTGATTCCCTTTTTGTCTCCGCCCGAAGTGTATATATCCTCGCCAACACGGTACAGGAGCCATCGGGCGAGCCAGAGCTGGTCCGCGATTTCAGGGGCTCCCACGGGTCCAATCTGAAACTCCCACTGGGCCGGCATCACTTCGGCGTTGATGCCCCCAATTTTCAACCCCGCCCTGAGGCAGGCGTCCAGGTGTGCTTCAACGACGGGTCGGCCAAACACCTCATCCGACCCCACCCCGCAGTAATATCCGCCTTGGGGTGCCGGGAAGCCATTGTCGGGCCATCCCAGAGGCTTGACGCCGTCGAAGAAAGTGTACTCCTGCTCGATTCCGAACCAGGTGTCGAAGTCGGCGTACTTCTCAGCCGCCGCCGCGCAGGCCGACCTGGTATTTGATGGATGAGGGGTCATGTCGGTCAACAGCACCTCGCACATCACCAACTTGTTCGCGCCCCCGCGAATGGGATCCTGGCAGGAAAAAACCGGCCTCAATACGCAGTCCGAGTTCTCGCCGGGAGCCTGGTTGGTGCTTGAGCCGTCGAAACCCCAGATGGGAAGCTCTTCGTTCTTTCCAACCACCCTACATTTGGATCGGAGCTTGGAGGTCGGCTCCGTGCCATCTATCCATATGTATTCCGCCTTGTAATAGCCCATCAGTCCCTCTCCTATGTTTATTAATCGTGTTGTCCGGACTTCTGTGTGACCTGCCGCGCCTCGGGCAGTGCCTCCTCAATCAACGACGCCTGAGCGTTGTCGTCGTAGACCAACATCGCTAACAAGCACGCCACGGTATACATGATTCATGGCTCTATCACTCCGGTAAGCGCCCGGCATTTCATACTCGATCGGTTTTCTTCCCGCTTTCCCAAGGACCTCAGCATGTTCGAGGTGAGGCGGACCTCACCATCAGGACAGGGGCTTTGTTGTGATCGGAGCCAAATGCTCTCAGGGTGTCCAACAACAAAGATTCTACCATACCTCGATTGGTGTTTCCATCGTCCTTGAGGCTAACACAGGACGATTGCAAAGTCGGCATAAAAAGGATAAAAGAGGAGAGAGGAAAGGAAGAGGGGGTGATATGAGACTATGGGAACGGCGGTGGAGTCCCTTTTCGGATGCTTGGCAGAGATACGAGACCCTAGAAAGGCCCGGGGAATCAGACATCCATTTCAGGCGATTTTGCGCTTGACCTTGTTGGGACTGGTGAGAGGTCAAACGACGATGGCCCATATAGCTTTGTTCGGAGAAAAATACTGGCCGAGGTTGAAGGAACCCTTGGGCTTTGTTCAGGACCGGCCTCGCCACGCTACCACGATTTCCCGCACCTTGGCCGGGGTCCCTTTTGGGCAACTACAAGGAGCCTTGATTGGCTGGGTGGAGAGGGTAGTGCCAGAACAGCCGGTGAATGCCGCAGTGGATGGGAAGCGGGCTGGACAGTCCGAAGATGCCGCCGGGAATCCTCTGGGGATGGTAAACGTCCCGGCCCATGACTTGAAGCTGTGCCTGGCCCAGTGGCCGATGACGGAGAAAAGGTACGAAACGGCAGTGTTGCGGACCCAACTGGCCAAGTTGTTTGAGCATTATCCCAGCTTGCAACTGCTCACTATGGACGCCCTGTATGCAGAGCGGGACCTTTGCCAGACCATCGTAAACTATGGACGGGACTACTTGGTGCGGGTCAAAGGGAACCGGCCAACGGTCCTGGCCGCCTTGGCGGACGGGTTTTCAGAGGATCAACTGAGGGAACCGCAAGCGCAGACCGTGGACAAATGGGGGGCAAAGTCGAAACCCGGCGGCTTTGGGCCAGCACTGTACTAGCCGGCTATATCGGGGAGGAACTGGGGTTTCCTGGGGCACAGCAGGGTGCAGTGGTGGAAAAAGTGAGCGTAGAGATAGCCACTGGTGAAGTATCCAAGGAGCGCTGGTATCTGCTAACCAGTCTACCTTCCAGGATATGCAGCCCAGACGAACTGCTCCGGCTGTTCCGCAACCACTGGAGCGTTGAGAATAGTCTGCACCATGTGAAAGACCGTAGCTGGGATGAAGACCGGCACACGCTGCGCCGTCCGGGGTTGGGAGAGGTCTTTGCCACTCTGGTGAATGCCGCTTGAACGCCCTGCGCCTGGAAGGGTGGTTTCTTGCCAAGATGTCCATGCCCTTATGCGCCAAGAGTTGTGCTTTTAGCCCGGAACAGACTATCGCTCGATTGTCCGGCCAGCTATTTTGACTTTGTAATCGTCCTGCTTATTCAGTATGGGCATATGACGGTTCGGTGCGTGATATGATACAATTCTTCCGCCGCCACGTGCCGTGGCACCCCTACCGCGAGCCGCCGTCGGGCATGGTCGCATCGATAACGTGGCCGGTAGGCATCGTCGCCACGACCGCGATATATCGGCCCTTTGGGTCGGCTTGTCAGCCCTTCCGGATCCTGGCTGGGCAGCGATACCACTGACTTGTGTGTTGATCGCGATCATCCCTTTCTGTACAGGACTCCTGTCGCCCTCATTAGTAGCGATCGTCATCCCATTGGTCGGACACGTCGCCGGGACGCTCATCTTCTTTTCGACGCCGTGGTTCGGCGGCGGCGGCTTCAGTAACTTGGTGTACGATAGCCTAATGCCTCTGTTCGTCTTCTTCATCGGGGGGCCACTGTTCTTGGTCTACCTTCCGTTCGCCGTCGGCAGGGCACTCCGCTGACCTACACAGCGGTTGGTCCATCCCCGACACATGCACCGGTTCGATGCCCGCCGCAGCCGTCCTGGTCTCCCGCCACCACTCACTGTGTTACTACTATTCGTCCTATGACCCCCAGGACGATCACGGGGCGCAGCCCACCGTCCTCATCGTCTTCGACGACCCCCTGGTGGAGGCCAACTTTCTCGGTGTTGCCCACAGAGAGATGGGGCGAACAAGGGTCAATATCTCCTTCTGGGCCTACTATAGGGAGGTGCTGGAGAAGGCGGGGCCACTGGGACCAGTGTGGCGCAACCTGGATGCCATAAAGCCAACATTCGCTTTTGGGTGACCTGCATAACATTGCGACTATGTCTCTGCGTCCAGGGGCGGTCAGCGCTCTCTTGGCTTCCTTTTTGCTGCTGGTCAATGATGAATCGGAAGGTACTGTAACTCTATTGCAATAGAAAGCCCTCGTAGCAGTTGGCGGCTACTTCGGCGCGCTTGGCCCGCATGACTGGGACGCTGTCCGGGGCGGTGAGCAAGGCGCGTGCTTTACCGGGAATGTTCGCACCCACAAACCAAGAGTCGGCCTTGGTCCTGAGAATATTGGCGCCTGCCTCGTTGACGTGGTTCACCCAATCGTCTTCTGCTTGAAGCGTTGGCGAAATTCGGGTGAACCCATTGTCTTGCACATAGCGTATACAGGCGGTTACCCATTCCACCAGGGGCTCGGCGTCCCTGACAAAGTTGCCGACGGAGGCTGCATTGATGGTGAAGAGATTGGGGAAGCCAGCACTCTGGATACCCATATAGGTGCGCGGGCCCCCGGCGAACTTATCCTTCAACGTCTGGCCGCCTTCGCTTCGGATGTCTATCCTGTTCAAAGCCCCGGTCACAGCGTCATATCCCGTGGCAAAGATGATGATGTCCAGTTCGTATTCAGCATCAGTGGTCTTGACTCCTTTAGGAGTGATGAGCTGGATGGGAGCCTCGCGCACGTCAACCAATAGGACATTGTCCTGGTTGTAGACCTCATAATACCCGCTCTCGCATGGGAGGCGCTTGGAGCCGAACATATGGTCCTTTGGCACCAGCTTTTCCGCCACCATGGGGTCCCTGACGCGCTCCCGTATCTTGTTGCGGACGAATTCGGCGTAGTCCTCGTTGGCCTCCCCGGGCATCATGACGTCATAGAAATTCGACAGCCATTTCTTGAAACCTGGCTCCGCCCACAGACTCTCGTGCTGTGCCAGCCGTTCTTCCGATGAGACTTCCATCGCCGACCGCGGGTCGAACTCGTGCATGAACGAGCCTTGGGTCTCATTGCATTTCTTGAAGATTTCCGGGTAATTCGCCTTGATCTCACGCTGCATATCGGGATCAATCAAGCGATTCCGTAGGGGCGCACAGTAATTCGCCGTGCGCTGGAAGACGGTCAGATGGCCGACCTCCTTGGCAATCTCAGTGATGAGCTGGACTCCGGTGGCCCCTGTGCCGATGACACCAACACGCTTGCCTGTCAGGTTCATACCGTCCTTCGGCCATCTGCCGGTGTGACACCAGTCGCCCTTGAAGCTCTCTAGCCCCTCAAAGTCTGGTATGTAATGCGCGGACAGAAGACCAACCGCCGTGATCAGGAATTGCCCCGCCGCCCGCCGGCCGTCTTCGGTCCGGACCTGCCAGCGATTCCCGACCTCGTCGTAGACCGCGGATGAGACGCGGGCATTGAACCGGATATCCCGACGCAGGTCAAACTTGTCCGCCACATAATTCAAGTAGCGTTCGTTCTCAGGCTGACCGGAGTAAAGCTCTTTCCAGTCCCATTCCTGCAGGAGTTCCTCCGAGAAGGAATATCCATAGGTGTAACTCTCTGAGTCGAAGCGGGCCCCGGGATAGCGATTCCAATACCAGGTGCCGCCCACTCCACTGGCATCCTCGAAGACCCGCACCGAGAGCCCGAGTTGTCGGAGACAGTACAACTGGTACAACCCGGTTACCCCGGCACCGATGACAATGGCGTCGAACTGCTCAATATCCTCATTCAACCGCGTGTTGGCTGTGGGTGTTCGCTGTAGAGAATCTCCCATATCATTCCCTCCTTAGGTCCTTGGACTGTTGCGGTCACAATGACATATCTGATTGCCTTCCGTGGAAGCTGTTTGCAGCGGGCCTTGGCTGTGACCACCGACGGTCAGAACGCCAAGCTGGACCCTCACCATCAAATGAGCATCCTGTAATGAGTATCCTGTATTGTAGCTTGCTACCCAGGAAGTCTGTCAATTGGGCCAGGGACATCCGTCATTGATCGTCAGCGGCGACAGCTGGCATTGGATTGTTAGTTCAGGAGTAGAGTTCGAGGAGTTTTGCTTTTCGGTAGGTAAAGATTTTCTCAACTTGAGGTCGGATGTCAATAGTGGACACGAAAGCTTTCATGCAGCCAGTAGCCCAGCATAGTATCTCTTTTCATAGGCTGCAGGTGAGAGGAATCCTAGCCTAGCCTGCCGGCGCTGGCGATTGTAGAAGCTCTCGACGTATTCCGTGATGTCACGAACTGCCTCTCGTCTGCTCCCGTAGTGGCGGTGGTGAACCAGTTCTTGCTTGAGGGTGCCCCAGAAGCTCTCCATCGGCGCGTTGTCAAAACAATTGCCTGTCCTGCTCATGGAGGTTTGCAGTCCAAACCGTTCCAGAAGACTCCTATACTCCTGGGAGCAGTACTGGCTGCCCCGGTCTGAATGATGCAGGACTCCCGCTGAGGGACGCTTGCTGGAGAGCGCCCGGAGGAGTGACTGGCTCACCAGGTTCCTGCTCAACCGTTCTCCCATAGCATAGCCCACGATCTCTCCGGTAAACAGGTCCTTGTGGCCTGCCAGGTACAGCCAGCCCTCATCTGTGGGGACATATGTGATGTCTGTGACCCACACTGCGTTGGGCCGGTAGACCTTGAACTGCTGGCCCAAGACGTTCTCCGCGACCGACAGCCTGTGCCTGGACTGAGTGGTCGCCTTGAACCTCCTCTTTTGCTTGCATCGTATGCCCAACTTCTTCCGGATACGCTTGATGCGGCCAATGCCCACCCGAACGCCATGCTCCGCCAGGTCACGCTGTAACCGTTCCGGGCCATAGGTCTGTCTCGTCCGCTTGTGGGCCGCCTTGATCTCAAGCTCCAGAGCCGCACTTCCTCTCGCGCTCGCTTGCTCGGCGGCCTGTCCACCCAGGCATAGTAGCCACTGGCCGATACGACCAACATTCGGCTCAGGACAGATGTGGGGTAATCGAGCCGCAGTTGTTTCATCATCGCGTACCGGGCAGCGACTCCCTGGCAAAGTACGCGGCTGCTTTTTTAGGATGTCCCGCTCCATCTTCACTTCCGCCAGTTCTTTCTTCGTCCGGGCCAGCTCCATCTCCACGTCGGTCAAGGGCCGGTAGCTCTTGCCCACGTCTCCCAATTTGCCGGCCTTATATAGCTTCACCCAATACCCCAACGTCGATGGCGGTAAGGACAACCGACGCCCTGCCTCTGGCAATGACAGATTCTCTTCCAATACCAGCTTCACTGCTTCCTGCCGGAATTCCCTGCTATATCTTCCTTGCGGGGCCCTCTTCATCCTGACACCTCCGTCTCTCTAGCTTATCCGACTTTGGTGTCCACTTTTCCCATCCTACCTCACGCGTGATTCGGTCATGCTCATAAGAGGCCATTGAATAGCAATCCTCCTCATCTTCTGAAGGTGATAGTCCCAGATAGCAGTGCCAAGAATGCTTTTAATTGCACATTCTTGGGGACTGATCATAGTGAGTCTGTAGTTAGAGCAGGCTTATCAGTCTCCGCGCCTAAGGCGCTTACAACCTCTTTAATTCGAGCCAGGCTTGCAGATGCATAGTCAGTGGCCTCGTATCGCTGTATCTGTTGCTCCTTCAGCCCGAGCCGTTCTGCAAGGTCCCTCTGACTCAAGCCTTGCGCGACCCGCGCCTTGATCAGAACGGTTGCTAATTCAGTGACCACGCTAAGCTCATCTATTGAGAACTTCCCAGCCTTCAGAGATTCATACTCGCGCAACTCCGCTTCAAGGTCTGCTAGCTGGCTCCTCAGCGCGTTCTCCTGAGCTTTGGCAATAAGAGGATGTATTCCATCAGTCTCGATGGAGCGCTGCCTGAGGCTGTCGAGGGTCTGCGAGAATCGATCTGCCTGTGCCTTGGTGATTCGATATTGCCGTTCGTTCTTGATCATGCGAGGCCTCCCAAGTCTATGGCGATGATCCCTTTGGTTCGCCCGGTATCCTTGTCAGTCTGGAAGAACTCAAGGAACGACAGCCCGCCTGTGTCCGCGATTATTGACGCTGGGAACATCTCTCCCATGTATTTGGCCTTCTGTGTGGCCCTCCCGGTGTCAAAGGTTAAGAGAACGGGGTCGAGAGCCGCCGGTTCGACACCATATTCTTCCCAACAGGCGTCGTAGTCATTTGGCAGGTCCTTACTCGTCACGAAGCTCCCATTGATATAGACGGTTCGGCAGCCAGCGCCCTTCAAGTTCTTCAGCGCGGCCCTGAGTCCGGTCATAAGGTACTGTCTCCAAGGGTTGTTCCCGAGTCTGTCGGTCAACTCATCCCAGTTGGCCCAGTGCACTCCTGGTGGTAGGAGCCCGTCTGCGTCAAACTGGGGTATCATAACACAACAATACTATTGTGTAGGTGTGGTGTCAAGAACAACTTCCGCCATTGGGCCAGTTACACCGCAGCCCCAGAGGTGCAGACCCGTCGCACCCAGTTCAACAGCCTGCGATTAGCCAGCCCTCCACTGCGTATCATTCGGCGCCTTCCAGGCCAATTTGCCTGACCCTTGCGCTCGGAGCCCCGCCACGGCTGCTTCTCAGGCCGTAGCGCGAGCCTGTGTTCCCTTGGGATCTCCGGTTCCAACGTTAGCACTGAACGGCTCGGCGGTATCTATCGTGCAGTTTAGTCGAAATTTACCCACCAAACTGGACAAAATCAAGAACTTTCACCTTGAGGCTAAGGCTGGAAGTGTAGTCAGGCGGTTGGCCTGCGCTCGCCTGAGCAGGACTCGCTAGAGAGCTGCGGGTACGTGGTATGTCCCTACTCCTGATGGCGGGAGTTTCTGTCGATGCCTCGCCCGGGTTTCTGCTATTCTCTGAAATGGCCTTGTCGAATGGTGGTGATGGAGCCAGCATTCGCCGTCGTCGGCCAAAGAGCAAAAGATAGGAAATGGGGAGACTTGCATGGACGAGATGAGTATCCAAGAGGGCATAGACTATATTCGCGGGAAGTTCCAAGGATTGGAAGCTATGCTGGCCATTACAATCGGCACGTTTGGTCAGGATGACAAGGAGTTCCTTAGAGAACAATTCAATGGCCTAGTGGACACGGCAACCCGAATCAACATCGAGGCTAACGTATTGGACCAATCAACTCCTCATACCTAGCCGTTTTATCGCGGAGTCACAGACGCGGTAGAGGGCGTTACGAAGTACTTCAATAGGGACTCTTAATGGGAAATATCTTAAGCAGGCAACTCTGGCTTCTTTAGATACCTCGGGAGTAGTGGTGGACATACGAATAAAGGCGGTCCACTCGGCGGATGTCCACACCACCCTCCGCATGCTCGCTGGACGGACTCGCTCCACCAGACTTGCCAAGATCAAGAAACTTCACCTTAGACCTGTAATTGAACCATACATGAATCTTCGTTGAGATCAGGCCATCGGAGTGATGCTAGTGGTCATGAACCACCTCCGGTCGACATTGTCCGATGGACCCAGGGTAGTCCATCCATGCCCTAGCCACAGAGGCGGCCCCGAGTGAATCCCCGCCGATGCAATCCTGGTCAGGACGTGGCGGTCCCTCGCTGCCGTCGCTTTATCACTACACTTCCCAATCGACACAAGTCACTCAACCACTCGTGTCAGTGGGCTCGGTCGAAAGCCCGTAGACAATGACGAATGCATTAGGGGGTGGTATTGGGTTAATGGAAGGACACTACTCAAAACGACCTACTCAAACCAAAATAAGCTAGTACTATTGCTAAATGCATTACCAAATGGCATAATGTAAGGCCAATGGCCACTGTTTGAGGTAAAGGAGCATTTTCAATGTTTGAATCCAGCATAACCGTGAAGGGCCAGACCACATTGCCCAAAGCCGTCAGGGATTCGCTGGCAGTGAAGGCAGGGGATAGGGTCCGCTATGTCATTCTGGACGAGGGGGTGCTGATAATGCCCGTGCGGTCCACCAGCCGACTGTTCGGTAGCCTCAAGTATGACGGCCCGCCGGTGAGCTTGGAAAACATGGACCGTGCCATCGCAGAGGGGGCAATCGAAGAATGACCGCGCTCGACACAAATGTGATCGTACGCTACTTGGTGGGCGACAACGCTGAACACGCCGAGGCGGCTCGCGCTTTGCTGGACGGGCTGACGCCCGGTAATCCAGGATTCATCTGCCGCGAGGTCGTCGTAGAGGTCGCCTGGGTACTGGAACGGAGCTACCGCTTCACACGAACCCGAGTCGCGGGGGCATTGATGGACCTAACAGCTTCGGACAGTCTCATGGTCGAGAATTCTGATGACGTCGCCGCAGCTGCACATCGCTATCGGCAAGGAGGCGCCGGGTTTTCGGACTTGATGATCCTTACAGCGGCCGAACGGGCAGGAGCGACGCCCCTTTACACCTTTGACCGCAGACTTGCCAGGATGCGGGGAGCAATCTTGATGGAGAATCCCGGAGGTAAGTCATCATGAAGGACTCACAGAAACCCGACCACGTGAGTCTCGCCAACATGGTCGGACGTTTGCGCGAGGGGCGGTATGTGATCCCCGATTTCCAGCGTGACTTTGAATGGGAGCCGTGGGACATCAAAGAGCTAATGAGTTCCATCTTCCGTGACTACTACATCGGTAGCCTTCTTCTTTGGAAGGGCAAAGAAGAAAACTTTGAGGCACTCTCCTGTGAGGCGATCTACGGCTTTGAGGGTGGTGATGGCTGAACCGATATCGTCTTAGACGGTCAGCAGCGTCTCACGGCCATGTATTACGCTTTCATGGCACCCAGCAAGCCCGGACCCAACCGCCGCAATCGATTCCTTTACTTCATCAAGGTCGATCGCTTCATGGATGAGGCATACGATGACGCCTTCATATACGACTGGACTCGCAGGGGGCTGAATCTGCTGAGTGATCGGACGCGCCAGTTCAAGGAGCACATGTTCCCGCTCTCTGTAGTCGGGGCAGGGGGATGGGAACTACCCAACTGAGCCTGTCTCAGAAGAACATTTGTGAACAGGTTCATTCGACGGACTCAATAGACACGGAAAACTCAGGTACTCGTGGGCGGTCGATTTGGGTCCATTCAAGATTGATAGCCAGTAGCGTGCCTGCCGGAGAGGGTGGGGCCGTAGGGAATGGCGTGGCGCACAGCCTAGGTACCGAACCCGGCTAGGCCGTCCGGAGCTGAGCTAGACGAGCCGGGATAGATGAGTCGTCTCCCTCATGACTGGTTCGATCCCTGTCAACTGGACGATATCGTACTCCGCCCTTTACAGCCGGCCGCTTAAACGGACATTTTCCCTGAACAGCGACACCGTGCCAGCACCATTCAACGCTGTCCTCCATCAACCGCGCGTGGCAATCCAGACGACATGATGTGCGCCTCCCTTGCGGCTGCTTCCACCACGCGCCCGCACCTTGACTTCATCCACCCCGAAACCGGCACGGCGCAAACGTCTGACGAATGGCGGTTGAGAACCGGCAGACCATATCGCCAATACCCCGCCGCGCCGCAACGCCGCGTAGGTGGCGGTCAGCCCCGGCAGGCTGTAAAGCCAGTTGTTGCCCTTTCGGACCATCGCCTCCGCGTCATTGTCGACATCAAGCATGATGGCATCGTAGTCACCTCTGGCGGCCGTTATCAACTGGGCAACGTCGGCTTCATGGAGTTCAGTCCGGCGGTCGTCAAGTGGTCGGCCGGCCAAATCGGCAAGCACTCCCCGGTTCCATTCAACCACGGCTGGCACCAGCTCCGCGACCACCACCCGGGCATCCTCGCCAAGGATGTCCAGCGCCGTTCTCACCGAGTAGCCCATTCCCAGACCGCCAATCAGAACGCGGGCCCTCGGCCGTTTTGCCAAGTTCTGACAGCCCAGTCTGGCCATGGGTTCTTCTGACCCATAAACCCGGCTGTTCATGAGTTCCAGGTTATCCGCTTTGAGCGAGAACTCAGAGTCACGTTGGTACAAAGCGAACTCCGCTCCTCCGCCAGGGGTTTGGGCCCGGCCGATCAACTGCCAGGGATTCATTGATACCTCACGATCATGTCTGGAGCAGCCGGGGCAATATCCTAGGCGGGATCCGATTCCGTGAACCACTGGATCACCCGGGCGATCTCTTCAGGTCTGTTTCAGGACGATGATGCATCTCCCGCAGTCCCTCTCCCGGATGCCGGAATCGTTCCCGGGGGGTTCCCTGAAGGTTTGCTCTCTGTTCCTGGGCAGGGAGCCGCACATGGGTTTCCCTGTCTGTCCCGCTGCCGGGTAGTGTTCCGCCGCCGGCGGTCTGCTCAGGGTCATTTTGCCTCCCCCTCCTTTCGGGAACTGGACGACGTGAGGGATTGCCGCTATTCAGGATCCACTCTAATCTAACCAGCCTGCTTCTCATCACCAGCCGGACGCAGGGAGAATCCGTTGACGCTTCACCAACCCTTCCCGGCGCAACCGAACGTACAGTTCCACCTTGTACATCCTTCACACCCGCCTCGCCGGTCCATATTACCCCGCCCTTTACATCGACCCCCGAGCAGCGAAAGGAGATTCTGCAGATGGTCGTGGATGAGGTCATCGTCCACAGGAACGACAAGGTGGACATCATGCTGGCTATACCCATTGAAAGTGAGCCCACTACGGAAGATTCCGTGTCCGTACAAATTTTAGCAAACTTAACAACTTTAGAATCTTCGTGTTGAGGTTCACCCTGGCGATGCAATTGGTACTCCGGCGGGAGCCGCGCCCTGCTCGGTCCGGCCCCCGCCAAGCATCTTTTCCCTGCCCCCATCAGCCCGCCCGCGCTGATTATTCACCCTCTTGCCAGGCTGACATGGCCGCTATCCGGCCTCCGCTGACCGTGAGTGGCGCTTCACAAGCCAGTCTGCGGCACCCTCCCGCCTCCTTCGGTATCCGGTCCCGCTGCTTCCTGGCGGCTGCTGCCCCTTCTGCCAGCAGGTACGGCAGCAGCCGCAGTCCCTGTGAACTGCGCAAGCCCCAGTCTTCCGTGCCTCTACGCACCGGCCCGGTCAGTCGTAATTGTAACGCCTGGGGACAAATTGACACAATACTGGTACGCAAAAAGGCTGGAATAACACACCTATGATATAGTAAACGTCTATAATAGAAGTCGGTCTTCAACCAATGAATTTTGGAGATGTTCGCTTGGCGTTCGATAAGCGACTGCCTGAACTAGAGACAGCAGGCGACCCGGCCCCGGCTGCAGCAGCGCCCGCGTTTGAGGCCGCCATAGCCGAGGTGCCTATCACAAACATTCTACCCCTCCCCCACGATTTTCGTCACCTTGCATCCTCGCCGAGTCCGTTTCCTACCGGAATGGACCGGCCCCACTACTACCACCACGCCGGGCGACTCCGTCAGGGTGATAGCGAGGCGGTTGAATGCTACGCTCAGCACGCTCGATATGATCGGGCAACCGGCATATGACTTCATTATCGCGTGGAAAACCGATGAGGGCACGGCCACCGCCCATTCCGATTTTGAGTACGTCGATTGGGCCACACAGAGCAACAACGACTTGGCAGCGGCGTATGGGCTTCCGCGGGCTGAAGTTTGACTCGGACACTTCCGTCGCAGCGGCAGTATTCGCCACCGTGAGGTCCGGCGCCGCCCGTCGCAACCAGGAGATCTGACAATGCGCGCGCTAATCACAGTAATCCCGATCATAGCTCTTATCCTGTCAATTGCGGCCTGCCAGGGAGCCGCCGGGCCCGCTGGGGGGCAGGGGCCTCCCGGGCCGCAGGGCTCCTCAGGCGCACCCGGACCAGCCGGACCTCAGGGCCCCGCGGGCGCACCCGCCCTCGTGGATGACGCCACCGTCGCGTCTCTCATTGAGCAGATACAGGAGCAGTTGGACACGGGTTATGCCACGGCGACCGTACCTCCCAAGTCGACGCCCGCCGACTACACCAAGCTCCTAGTAAGAGACGCCATCAGCAGATACGAATCGGAAGGACTAGATGCCACCGTCGCCTACTACAACACCAAGGAGAGTGTTGACGGCCAGTGGTACGTCTTCATGAGCGATGAGAACCAGACCATCATCGCTCATGCCCCCGACCCCGACCTGGTGGGCAAGCACGTTTCCCAGGCTCTGGGACCCAACTCCTACCCCACCGGGGCCGCCGTCGCCGCCTCCGCCGACCAGGACGGCGCCTGGTTCGACTACACCTACCCCAATCCCGCCTCTGGCGTTGTGCAGACCAAGCACTCCTGGGTGATCATCCACGACGGCATCACCTTCGGCTCCGGCTGGTACGAACGCGGCCCCGGCAAGTCCGACGCCCCCGCCTACACCAAGGCCTTCGTGCAGCAGGCCATGAACCTCTACGTCGCCCTCGGCCTGGAGGAGACCGTCGCCTACTACAACACCAAGGAGAGCGTTGACGGCCAGTGGTACGTCTTCATCATCGACCCAGACGGCTACACGATAGCCCACCATAACCCGCAGTTTCGAGGACGTGATCCCAGCCTCCGTGTGGACGCCACGGGGTATTTCTATGGCGACGACTTACAGAGCGCCACTGAGGCGGGTCATTGGGTGGACTATGTGTTGCTCAACCCGGAATCGGGGGAGAACCGTCAGAAGCACACTTGGATTGTGCGGCATGACGGACTGCTATTTGGGTCGGGCTGGTATGAGTAGTAGCAACCCGCCTCGAAACTAGGTAGCGTTCTACGATCCGGCCTTCATATTGAGACGGCCCACCGAAAAGTTCGCAATTGAGCCTGTCTCAGAAGAACATTTGTGAACAGGTTCACTCTGACGCGGAGGTCTGATGCAAGACGGCGGTGTGGAGACTGGTCGCTGTCATCGCCTCAGTTCACGAGACAGGACAAGACTTCGGACCGTGAAACGGATGGCTGAAGGGGGGTGAGGAGCTCCACACCCGACAG
Source organism: Dehalococcoidia bacterium (assembly GCA_965219825.1). Taxonomy (GTDB): domain Bacteria; phylum Chloroflexota; class Dehalococcoidia; order Lucifugimonadales; family JAGWBF01; genus JAGWBG01. Next base: position 2,372,031 of record OZ244792.1, read on the forward strand.
AGAGCGCGCAGGTTGAAGGCTGTTGCCAACATGGTCCACTCGGCCGCCACGTTGGCGAGGCCGCGCAGCAGGAACCTCCGTGCCCCCTGCTGCTCCTTGATGATTCCGAAGACCGGCTCGACGAGTTGCTTTCTCAGCCCGTAAGCTTCTTTGGCTACTGAGGTGGACATCCAGGCGCGATGGCCACGTAGGACAGCGTCGTGAGGCCCTATGGCCAGACTTCGTCCAATCTCCTTGGCCCTTGTACAGACTCTGAAGGTGTAGGTTGTCAGCGATAATGGGACAGGTGAAGGGGTAGAAAAAGCCAATAGGGTGAGGTGCGGAGAGCTCCCCTGGATGAGGTAGAGTACTTCAGAGAGAGGAGCAAAGATGTCCCAGACAGAAACAGCTAAGGCAGAGGCCGCAGAGGAGCGGACAGAGGAGACAAGATCCTTCGTGCGAAGAGTCAGGACAGCCGCCCGACGCAAGTACACATCGGAAGAGAAGATCCGCATCGTGCTGGAGGGGTTTCGCAGGGAGGTGACTGTGAGTAACCTGTGCAGGCGGGAGGGGATCAAGCCTCACTCCTACTATGCATGGACCAAGGAGTTCATGGAGGCTGGGAAGGAGCGGTTGACCCGCGACGCGGTGCGGGACGCTACCCAGCAGGAAGTCCACCAACTCAAGAGAGAGAACGTAGAGCTCAAGCAGTTGGTGGGGGAGTTGTCCCTGGAGGGGTACCGTCTCAAAAAAACGGCTATCCCGATGCCCCAGGACGACACCGGTACCAGAGGATGAGCGCTTTGGAGAAGACGGAGGTACTTGCCAGGGTAGCCTCGTCCGGCCTCCCCAAGCGCGAGGTCCTGAGTGAACTCGGAGTCCCCAGGAGCACATACTACCGGTGGCTCAGGCGGAAGGACCAACAAGGACTTGAGGATGATGCGGGAGGAGGCAAGCCTCCATGGAACAGACTTACTTCTTGGGAGGTCGACAACGTTCTGTCGGCAGCCAGGGAGATGCCGGAGCTGAGTTGCCGGCAGCTCGCCGCATGGGTCACCGACAACATGGGCTTCTCAGTCTCGGAGTCTACGGTCTACCGTATCCTTCGCAGGGAGGGCCTGGTGAAGAGGCCTGAGATGCGGCTGGTCGCGGGCAAGGAGTACCACCGCAAGACCACTGGCCCCCACCAGATGTGGGCCACCGATGCCTCCTACTTCAGGGTGGTGGGCTGGGGCTACTACTACCTGGTCACCGTGATGGACGACTATTCCCGCTTCATCTTGGCCCACAGACTTCAGCGGGACATGACATCCGACTCCTTCATAGAGGTGGTCCAGGATGCGGTGGACAGGACGGGCATGGACCAGATCCCGATCCCGATAACGGACAGGACCAGGTTGCTGAGCGACAACGGCCCCGGCTATATATCCAGAGCCTTCAGGGACTACCTGGGTATGGTGGGCATCAGGCACATCCTGGCAGCCCCCTTCCACCCCCAGACCAACGGGAAGCTGGAGCGTTACCACCAGACACTAAAGAGGGACGTGAACCAGCTGCCCTATGAGATGCCCTCCGACCTCGAGGCGGCCATCGTCGCCTTCGTCAGCTACTACACCGGCGCTATCACAAGGCCCTGGGCGACGTGACGCCCTCGGACGTCCTAAGGGGCAGGCGAGAAGAGATACTACAACGCAGGAAGGAGGTGCAAGCCCAAACAATTGAACGGCGGAGACAGCACAACATGGCCCTTAGGGAGCTTACGAGACCTCATCAATCCGATCCCTGATCTCTCGGCTCTCAAAGTGTCCCAATTTTGCTGGTTGCCAACAATACAATCTGTCCGGGCCTTACAAGCCCGGGACCCAGGCTCACAGGTATGAGAGTCTACGGGGCCGGCAATCTCAGGACCCGTGAACTGACCTAGAAGCTGATCTGACTGCCGAAATCCGAAGACCCGCTACTTCTATTCATCACCCGGTGTTGATAGGAAGCCAATGGGGCCTTAACAGATTTGGCTGTGTGGAGTTGTTAGGTTGTCGCGGGTACCGGTTCATGGGTCTTCAGGAAGCTCCGGGCGTGGGCTACGACCTCTTCGATATGCGCCTGCGAGTCTTTCCAGGGATAAATAGTCATTTCGGAGTTCGGGGCGAGGCTGGCAACCTCCATCGCGCACTCGTATGGGTGCGCCGGCACATCGTCGGGCGCTATCAGCAGTGGTGTCTGCAGGGTACGCACGAAATCGCGGGAAACGGTGAAAACGAAGTCGGCGCGGTCAGTGTACATACTGGTCAGGAAGTCATGGATCATATCCATTGTGATTTCAGGCCGCTTCTCGCAAAGGGGCGGCCCCCACCCCGTTATATTGTTCTGGTAGAAAATATCCGGAACCTCCGGGCTGAACCCGCTGGGTTGCATCAACGCCGCCGCCACAATACGCTCCGGGGCCAGCCTGAGCAGGTTGTGGATCATCGGTCCGCCGATGCAGAAGCCCATGACCAGGAACTCCTTGATGCCGAGATGATCCATCAGCCCGAGTTGGTCATAAGAGTAGGCGTCCCAAGGGCGGTCGATCTCCAGCGGGCCACTGGATTGGCCCAAATTGGCATTGCGTAAATCAGCGGCGATACAGCGGAAGTCGTCTTTGTAGGTCTCCATAGGGTTGAAGGGCACCGCCGTCCGCAAGGATGCCACGGTGGAATTAAGTCCGCCACCCGGAATGATCAGCAGGGGGAATCCCGAACCGACCTCTTCGTAGTAGATATGGTTGGGGCCTCTTTCGTAGAGCGGCATGGCGGTGTTCCTCCATCAGCGAGTTGCAGAGATAACTTGATGTCTAGCAACCAGGCAGACCGGAATTTGCGGCACAACATCCGGAGGCGGCGTGTTGTACTGGATTATGCTTAGTCTGCCTATTCTGGCGTTGAGTGTAACCCAAGATGGGTCAAGCGGTCAAGATAACGGCCCGGAGCGCCGGGAACTGATAGATGGAGTGGTAGTTAGGTATGAACCGGGCACATCGGGAAACCAAAGACAGGGAGGAGCCGGTTTCCGTGGCGAAAAGAGCAGGAGGCCCGCCGGACCGTGTGGGACCGGACGATGCCCCAGCCCTGGGTGTGTGACTGGCTTGCCAGCCCTTCCTAGCCCACCAAACTTGACGATAGACAGAACCATCTTCGAGATGTGGCTCGTCCTGGCAAGCTCGCCAAAGTCTGTCACTGCGCGACCATAGCAGGGCGGCATGGGCGGCAACAGTGCCGCCTCGTCGCGATGGCGACCACCCTCGGTAGTTACGCCGAAGCTTCGACACGTACCGGCGGCTCAGCCTGGCAGCATTGTTATCGAACCCGTCGGCTTGACCTCATGTACCACAAATCCCGCCCAAGCACGAGGCTTGCAAGAACGGCTCCTTTAGCCGATGCGAGGCTCGGTGAAGATGTAGGTGGGGTGGTCGGCGTTGTCGCACAGCTTGCGACGGAGGGTGCTTATGACGGTGCGCATCGGCCTCAAGTCACCCGCGACGACCATGCGCGTCCCTCACTTGCCGGGATTGTGGGTGGCGCTCAGCAGTTTTGGGCGGGCGAACTGGCTACATCCTCGCTTCCGCATCTCTGCCCTAAAGCCACGGGTGGCGTTGGTTAATGTATTGCCACCAAGTGGCAAGCTCTGGATGGGTGTCAACGGGGTAATCACCAAATAGCGCTTCAGTGAACACGCTGACAAATCGATCCGGTTGTCTCATCAGCCCTTTCCAGACCTTGATGCTGGAGTCGCCCAGTTGGTGCAACCCGGGCGAAGTAACCCGATGGAAGTCCCGATTGTGAGCTGGAGCCACGTGCAGCACTGTCACAAGATCGGATTCCAACTCATGTGCCAGCTCCATTTCATGGGCATGTTGTCTCAGGAACTGGTAAAACGGCTCATAGAACGGGTCACAGAAGTTTGAAACCTTGGTCTTGTCTAAAGGACAATCTGGTCTGTCGTACAAGTGCCGGTACATGTCCATCCTATTGGCTCCACTCTTGGCAATCCCCAGCCAAGTGCGATTGTAGGACTCCGTATATTTTCACTCGATCAATACGATCTGGCGTGTTCCGTCGGCAAGACGGAACATAACAGCGGCATCAGCGCTAGTAAAGTTGGCTCCACTAGGGCGTGTTTGCAAGCTATAACCAGAGTAAAATTGACCCGATTTGGAGCATCGCCAGATAGTTGTCAGCCCTCTTTTCGTATCTGGTGGCGATCCTCCGGAACTGCTTCAGCCGGTTGATGGCCCGCTCTATCAGATTACGAAGTCGATACCGGGCTTTGTCGAAAGGCCCAGTGCGCCTTTCATTCCTCTTTCTGGGTATGGTGTAACTGATCCTCCGCCGACGAAGGTATGCGCGAATCTTCCGGCTGCTGTACCCTTTGTCACCACAGACCCGCTGGGGTCTTACCCGGGGATGGCCACTCCCAGGTCTTTTCACTGCTCCAAGGGTCATCAATTCCTCGAACACGCTGGCCTCATGCTGCTGTCCGGGGGTCAGCACGAAGGCCATCGGCTTACCAGAACCTTCTACCCGTAGGTGAACCTTGGTTCCAAAGCCCCCTTGGGAGCGGCCTAATGCCTGGTCTCCTCCCCCCCCCTTTTTGCGCCAGCGGCGTGTTGATTGGCTCGGATGATGGTCCCATCGACATAGTGGACTTCCCACTCCAACTCCCCAATACTATCAGCCTCCTCTTGAAGCCCTGCTACTACTCAGTCATGTTAGGAATCAAAGGGATAGAGGCGATGGAGTTTGGTTGGGGCGTCCTGGGTGTTGAACCGCCAGTTGATGGTGGCTCGGGCGACGTTTCGCTCCGTGACCAGGGACTGGACTTCCCGCCGGAGGGCGGGTTCGTCGGGGTCGCGCTGCTTGAGGCAGCAGCGAGACAGGACGCTGAACTCGATTTCCGCCATATTCAGCCAACTGCCGTGCTTGGGGGTGTAGTGAAACTCCAACCGCTGGGCGATGCGCCGGGCCTCCGCCGCTGGGAAGGTCTCGTACAGGGACGCTGTCCGATGAGTGTTCAGATTGTCCAAGACCAGCCGCACCACCTGGGCTTCCGGGTAGGCTTCATCCACCACAGCCAGCGCATCTGGTGGGCGAAGTCCTGCATGGTGCGCCGCTGGGTGACCGCCACATGCCGCCAGCCGGCCAGGGGCTCACAGGCCAGAAACAAGTTGCGGGTGCCCTCCCTGAGATATTCGTAGTCCTGCCGCGCTGGTCTCCCAGCGGGGGCCGGGTGTCAGCCAGCAACTGGGTGGAGGTCTCGTCAAAGCAGACCAGCGGCCGCTGCGGGTCTTAGGGTTCGGCGTACAAATCCAGCACGTCCTCCATGTGGGCCACGAACTCGGCGCTCACCTTGGGAATGCACCACTCCTGCTTCTGCCACGGTTTGAGGGAGTTTTTTTCAGGTGCAGCCGCACCGTCTCGTGGGATAGGGATGGCGCCAACCCCAACTCCACCACCTTGCCCGCCAAAAGGCGCAGGGTCCAGTGTTCATGCCCTTCCGGCGGTTCGGAGCAGGCCAAGGCGATGAGGTGGGCTTCGCCCCGGTCGTCCAGCTTCCGGTACCGATGGGCTTGGGGCCAGTCTTTCAGCACCCCTTCGGCGAAGCACCGCTTGATCCGAAATACCGTGCCCTCGGCCACATCCAAGGCTTCCGCCACCTGGGGAGCGGTCCATCCCTCATCGGTCTTGAGCAGAATCCGTGCCCGGATGATCACCCGGGCTGACCCTTTCCCTGCACGAATCAGATGCTGGAGTTGGTTCCGATGTTCCGGCGTCAGCCCGACTCCATACTTCTCCCTGACCATACCACCACCTCCCATCAATACTTTCCAGAGTCAGGGTAGCTCCTTCGGCCTTCCTTTCACATTACCTTCTAAATCAAGTTTGACTCACTACTAGGTGCATTTTGGAGACCGCCTGCACCACTCCGGCTCCCAGACCATGGACTATAGCGGCTCACAAATCCTCCGCCGCTACCGCCTCGGGTCCCATGCCCACCAGTACCGCCGCCACCGGAGCTCCGCTCCTGTCGAGGCCGGGCCTCGTTGACCGTGAGGGTACGTGTTGGTTGGTGAAATATATGTCCGTTAAGGGCTTTAATAGCTGCTTTTGCTTGGATGCTCAGGGGCATCTCGATAAAGGCGAAGCCTTTGGGACGGCCCGTATCGCGATCACAGACCATATGGACCTCTTCGACCTGGCCATGAGCTTCGAAAACCTCGCGTAGCTCCTGTTCGGTCATTTCATAAGCAAAGTTACCTACGTATATCCTCAATTGTTTCCTCTCTTGCAGATCGGTGGCAGCCGGCCGCCAGTGTTTCAACAGAGGGGGCGAACGCTGCTCCTTCCGGTGTTGCTGGTTGCCTCTCTACCGGCTTGAACCCTGCCTGCTGAAGCAATCGCTGCAGTAGACGGGGCGGTCGCCGCGGGGCAGGAACGGAACCGTGGTGTCCTTACCGCATTGCGCGCAGACCGCGGGATGCATCTGACGAGGGCCTTGGCTATAGCCGCCGCCAAATCCTCCGCCGGACCGCTCGTTGCGTCGTGCCTGACGGCAAGTTTGGCAGCGCTTTGGGTCGTTGGTGAAGCCCTTTTCAGCGTGGAATGCTTGATCGTCCGCGCTAAAGGTGAAGCTTTGCCCACATTCCTGGCAACTAAGGGTCCTGTCTTGGTAGCTCATCGATGACCTTCCTATATAACATTAGTTAGCAATAGCCTGGTCACCGACGCCCAAGTTGCTGGAGAGAATCCAGTGGGTACACGAGAAGCCTCGTCAGAATCTATCGAGATCTCAATGACACACAGAGGAACTGGGGAGGGGACACTAGATACTGCCACCGAGAACAGTATAACATATTTAAGGGAAGGACTCCCATCTGTGGTGGGTTCGAGTTGCCGAACCACCAGGCGCCTTCGGCTCCACCAAATCGAAGTTATCAGTTCCAATCATTAGACAGCATTAGGATCGGACCACCTAATCCTTGTATGCACCTACGTACAGGTCTCCTTGTAAGCCCGAATCCACCGAAGGACGGCCTTGGGGACAGCCCTTGAAGAAGCTAGTGTGGTGTATCCGTAGTTCAGTAGTAAATAAATGGGTACTCTACGCTAATCCGTTTCTCCGGTTCGAGCAAGAATCCGGTTTCCTATCTTTTCGGGAACCTTCGAATAATGTGATGAACTACGGATACTGGACACTGGCAGCCTGTCTGAGTATTGACTTATGGAGTTTGCGGTTGAGCCGAATGCGGCCGGTTGGGGCTGCTTCGTCGCCGAGGGCTCACAAGTTCAGGGCCGTTGCCAACCGGAGGTTGGGTGTCCAATACACTCGGGCGGTGGCCCTGTGGGCGGACCGGAAGAGCTTGAGCAGGTTGTGGCCGGTGCAGATGAGCAGCCACTCCCGGTTCACCCGCTCCAAGCCACGCAGCAGGAACTGCCGGAACCCCCGACTTTCCTTGATCTGCCCGAACACCGGCTCCATCCGCAACGCATAGCGCTGCCGTCCCCCTTTCGTACGCAGCTTCCGGCGCGCATCCGGTCCCTGGGCGACAGGCGGCCTGGTATGCGCCCCCGGGGCGCTGGCGGGACTACCCTTCCGTGGCGGGTCTGGTCCGGAGCCACAAATGGGTCCTCCCCCAGGGCATAGAGGCCGTCAACCACCTGGGCCGAATAGTAGCCCACATCGGCGGAAACCTCCCGTGGCACCTTGCCGGTGTTGCCCACGGTCTCCTGAATCATTCCCAAGGCCTGGTTCTTGTCCGAGGGCTGGTTGGTCGCACACGGGCCGCCACAATCACCTGGTGAGGGCTGTCCACCACCGCCTGGCAGTTGTAGGCTTGGAGGAAGTCCCTGCCCCCGGGAGCAGGCATGATGCGGGATTCTGGGTCGGTGAAGTTGCGCTGGGCCTTGTCCTCGGGTACTCCCGGATGACGCCTGCCTTCGGCTTCCACCTGCTCCGCTGCCTCCCTGGCCTCCTCTTCCAGGACCGACTTGGCTTCTCGAATCTTCTTGAGCTGGCTCTCCTGGAACTCCAACGCTTCGGGAAGCTCATCCCAGCAGCGGTCCCGGCCGTACCGCCCGTCTTCCTCTTCATCCACTTCTTGGGCCCGCTCCAGCAACTCCGCCACTTCGTGGGTCAATGCCGACTCCTTCTCTTTCATCCTCCCGTAACTCATTGCCTGGTGCTTGGAAGCGTTGGCCTTCACCTTGGTCCCGTCCAAGGCAACGTGCCCCAGCTTCACCAAGCCCGCCCGCTGGCATAACTCCAACACCTGCACAAACAGGCCCGACAACGCCTCCAGGTGCTCCCGCCGAAAGTCGGAGATGGTGCCGAAGTCCGGGGTGTTGTTCGCCGCCAGCACCCGGAACGCAATGTCCTCGTGGAGACGCCGGGCAATCCTCCGGGAGGATGCCACCCCGATGCAGTAGCCGTACAGCAACACCTTAACCAGCATCCTGGGATCGTAGGGAGGACCGCCACGCTCTTCGCCTTCATAGCGGGCCATGATGACCGACATGTCCAACTCGTCTACCACATCGGAGATGAAATAGGCCATGTGGTCTGTGGGCAGTCACTCTTGAAGCGCCGCAGGCAGGAGCGACTGCTGTTCCGGGTCGTACGGCCGGTAGGTCTTGCTCATCTGCTACTCCCTGTTTTAGTCTCTCCTACCATCGTACTCCCGCCCCATAAGGCTTTTCTCGGACAGATTGCTAGGCTCGTGAGCACAGATTTGGATGTACCGCAATATCATCCGCAGCCGGATTGACCTAACTGGAGAAGTAGAGTCTGACAACCGCTATCACATCTGGCCCAGTGATACGGTCGGCAAAGTAATCTTTTACGGCCGCGAGGACTTCATCCTTGTCGATCACCTCGTCATTGTTGGCATCATATCTATCACCCAATGTACCCAAGCTCACGTTGGTGACGGTGATGGTCACCGTGATCGTGTCACTGGCGAGGGATAGGTCTGTGGCAGTAACCTCGACAGTGTATTCCTTCGTACCTGACTCGAAGTCCAACTCCGTCCCGTCTCCCACCGTAATCTGCCCCGTTGCCCCGCCGATGTCGAATGAAGCTGCATCAGTGCCCCCCAGCGTGTAGGTCAGCGTGTCGTCGTCCGTCGCCGTGACCGGGTTGCCTACGTTGCTCCCCGGCCTGGCATTCTCCCTGACGGAACGGATGGCGGCACTGCCCTCACTGAACGACGGCAGGGCGTTCTCCGGAGTCCCGGACGCGGTTGCCGACCAGTCGCCGGTCCCCCAGGCATTGATCGCGCGGATCTGCACGTCGTACTGTGTGCCTCCGGTCAAACCGCTGACCGCGTACTCCAGGTCGCCGCCGGCGTCGGCTGTCCAGACGTCTTCCACAACGGTCCAGTTGGAGCCCGCTGTCTCGTCGGCGTCGGTCTGAATATGGCGCAGGTCGTAGGCGGTTACCTCCGAACCGGTGGTCTGGACGGGGGCGATCCAAGCGACGGCCAACGATCCGAGGCCGGGAGTGACGGAGTCCACGGTGGGGGTGTCAGGTGTAGGCGCGTGCCCATAGACGGTGAGGCTCCATGCTTCGAGCGCGCCGTCCACGACGTGAATGCGGTCGGTGACTCGCAGCTTCCAGACGCCGTTGGGGTCTTCGCCCAGGTGTCTTGCCGAGCCGAAGCGGAACGCGCCGCGCAGCGGCACGAAGTCAAAAAATGGGTCGTAGTAGTCGGTATAGGTGTCAAAGTGAACGGCCAGATTGGAGACGGCTCCGGACGGCGACTCCAACTCGATATCCAAGTCCCGGAAAGAGGCATGCAGGAAGGAGACGTTGACCTCGACGAACTCGGTGAATCCGATGCCTGTGTCGAGTGTGACCTCGCTGACGACGGTCGTCGGGTCGCCGGTGGGCAGGGCGTCGGGGACCAACTCGCCCAGCTCGCCCGATCCGACCCCACGTACTTGCAGTGGGGGAGCGTTGGTCCATCCCTTAGCCAGGGCGACGGCGGCTCCGCCGTCAACCACGCCGAAGCCGTACTCGTGGTTGAAGTGATAGCGGTCCGCGTCGGTGGCGGAGCGATACCTACGAGCGCCGTCTTCCCAGCCAGAGCTGTCGGCATCGTTCTTGAGCGCGGAAGCGGCGAGAATTAGCTTCAGGTCCCGCCAAGTCAGGTCCGGGTTGGCGCTGCGCATAAGCGCGGCCACGCCCGAGACGATGGGGGCCGCGGCGGAGGTGCCGCCAAAGTCCTTCACGTAGCGGTCGGAGTTCTCAGTAGTGAGAATGCCCAATGTTGCGCCGAGAGGGCCCGGACGGTTATTCGAGGGGGCGCAGACCCACAGGTTGGCGCCCATTTCCGAGTAACCGGCCCTGCCACCGACGCTGTTCACGGAGCAAACGGCGGTCACGCCATAGTGATTGACGTATTCGTCAAGGTTGGAGTCGTCTCCCAGCAGGTGGCCGTTGCCGGCGCTGAAGACGTAGAAGGTGCCCTTGCCGTCGTAGCCGGTGGTAATTCCAGTGTTCACGGCCAGATCCCAGAACGAACTGGCGCGGCTCAGTCCGGGGCCATCGGGAGACCCCCAGCTATTGTTGGACACGGCGGTTACAACCGCATTACGGCTCATGGCGTCCGCCTCGTTAATGAGCGACGGATCGGCAAGGAAGTTGTACCCGTAGATGGTGGCTCGCGGGGCCACGCCGCGCACGCCGATGGCGTTGTCCCGGGCCGCGATGATGCCGGAGACGTGCGTGCCGTGGTGCTCGAAGGGGTCGAATATGTCCCCGTATTCAGTGTAGTCATGATTTAGGCTGGTGTCGACGTTGTCCTTCATGTCCTCATGCCTGTAGTCTATCCCGTCGTCCACCACGGCGACGTTGACGCCCTCGCCCTTGACGTCCTCCGCCCAGGCGGATTCGACATCAATGTTCACGTAGTCAGGGCTGTCAAGGTGCCACTGGCACGCATATAGAGGGTCGCGGATCTGCGGATCGTTCAACGCGCGAGTCCTGGCTTCGCAGTCTTCTGTGTAATCGGTGTACTCGGTATCTTCGTAGGCATGGATGGTGTAGGGCACGGGACGACGCGCAAGATCATCAGGAGTGTTCACCCTGAGGTAGTATGTGCCCGGGCCAAAGTCGTCCAGAATCCGGAAGCCATGCCTGAACCGGAAACCGAATCTCACTATCAAAGGATAGACATTCGCGGAGATCTCCCTGCCTTGGGCGTCAAGCAGGTCGGCGCTGATGGGCGCAAGATTCGCGGTCCTGGCCTCAATGATCGCGTGCGTGGATTCGGGGAAGTACAGCCTGAAGTAGTCCGCGTCGTCTGGGGTGTCGATCGTACCCCCGGCAGGCGAACCGAGAACCAGGTGCGCCGCCGTGCCTGTAGATCTGCCCGGGTCCGTCACCGCCCGAGCGTGCATGGTGTAGTCCCCCGGTTCCCCCTCGTAACTGGCGACAACCACGTAGTAGATGCCCGGGGGCACATTGCTCCGCACACTGAAGCTGCGCAGGCTATCCGCGAGGAAGCTGTCATCACTGAATGCGAGCAGAGCCCTATTGCTGTCATACAAGCCGCCAACGGTATCGTATTCGCCGGTCGCGTATGCCCAGACGTCGGTGGGGCCGGACGCGCGAGACAGGTCGATCTCGAAGACGTCGTGATCGTCGCCGTGGTCGATGCGTCCGGCTATCGAGGACCCCAACGACAGGGGTGTGGCTGTGGCGAAGGCGTCGCCGTGGTCGTCGTCAGCCGTCTGAGCCGCTACGACATCCGCGCTCAGGATGAAACAGAAGGCGATCAAGAGGAGTGGGAGCCGTCCCTTTTCGAGGAGATAGGAGACAAGGGTGAGGATTTCACTTTGCTTCAACCACTGTCCTCCAGTTGGGGCTGGAAATCAGGACGCCGTCCTGGCCGGCCAGCGCGTTGGCGAGCTCCAGCGACGGAAAGCCCGGTTCGGTCTGGATCAGGAAGCCGTTCTGCAGGAAGCCCAACTCAGAAATCCTGTCTGTCGATATGTCGTTGTGGGAGAAGAAATCCTCGACCTGGGCATCGTCCCAGCCGGGGTCGAGGGCCAGCAGAACGCCGCCTGGCAGAGTCATCAGCCCGCCTCCCGATTCGGAGCGGAACACGGGGCGAGCGTCGGGGCCGTGTCTGGCCTGCTTGTGGACGACGCTGTCCTCGGCTCCCTCCGCAACCACAACGTCCTCGGACGTGTTGGCGGCGGTCTTCTGGACGACCAGGTCGTTCTGAAGCAGTACGCGCATCGTCCTGTCGCCATCCTCCCATGTGTGGATCGTTCCCTGGTCCAAGGTGGCTGCCCGTTCGGAACGAGTCGCCTGCGTGGAGCGCTCAGTTGGCGGCGGCGACTTGTCCGGCACTTCGGGGAGCTTGAGCGGTACGGGCGTGGGCGTTACTGTGGGTTCGGCTGTGGGTGCAGGCATGGGCGTTACTGTGGGTTCGGCTGTGGGTGCAGGCATGGGTGTTACTGTGGGTTCGGCTGTGGGTACAGGCATGGGCGTTACTGTGGGTTCGGCTGTGGGTGCAGGCATGGGCGTTACTGCGGGTTCGGAAGCCAGAATCGCTCCGAAGGCGACCAATCCAGAGACAGCCCCGCCCAATAGCAATATGGCCGCGATGGCTATTACTGGAGTGGAAATCCTTCTAAGTTTCATGTAGAAGCTTTCTATTCTCCCATCTATTTGGTGTGACCTGACCCTCTACTATAATTAAAAGGGGCTCGCCGTGCCCATTCGATACACGATCTGGTATTCTCTACACGAGTTGGAATTAGATCAAGTCCAACCGGAGGCACACAAAGGCGATGAAGTCCCGCAGCACCGAGTGCAACCCTTCATTCCAGTTCACCGCCCCGCCTTTCCCGGCTACATGACGGTTCCCGGGGCAGCCACTCATATACCCGGTAATGGTCGCTGCGATACTGCTCCGCCTCCGGCAGTCTTCCCAACAGCCTGAGGAAGGTCTCCCCTGCCTGCTACAGGCAGGTCACTACAGTCTCCTACCTCCCAGTCTCCCCAGTGGCGGCCATCCCCTTCCCCTACCACCGCCTGCCTGGCATCAGACAGGCCGTCCAGACCTACACCTCTCGGCGTAACCCATTGCGCCGCACCCCCACGTAGCTCCACATTTCATCCAAAGCAATGACTTGGGCCAGCGGCTCCCTGGTTCCCCGAACTGACCGTTGCCGCACCAGTACGGGCAGCAAGTCCGCCGCCCATTGGGCTTTTTTTGACCCAGAAAAAGACGGTGGCCAACTGGATTCCCAGTATCCGGCTGATGGCCGAGACGCTGCTGCCCTCGCAGTACATGTCCAGGGCTTGCTCTTTGACCTTCTCCGAGTAGTCATGACGGTTGCCCTCCGGGGTGAAACGGTGATGGCAATCACCACAGCAGTAGGTATGCTTGCCCTAGGAGGAGCCGTATTGGGGCAGGCAGTGGGGGCAGCGCAGGTCATGATGATAGGTGCTGGGACGGGCATCGCTCTACGTCCCTGGATTGCTGTTGGGTTGATTCTACTTTACATTCCCAACCAGCGTCAAGAATACACACGATCCCCCCTGCTTGCGTTTGCAAGCATTCCCTAGTCAAGATTCCAACAATTCCCCGAACCACCCTACACCGTTCCTCATTACACCGTTCCTCATTCGTCCTCTACCCACCCCTCACATCCAGGAGTAAGCTTAAGGATGTCCCGGCATTCCTCAATAATAGATGTGGGCCAGGACGTTTCGAAACGTCCTGGCCCACTCGCGGTTGTTTCTATCCGCAGGAGCGCCTATCGAGCTATTATCCTCTCCGGGAACGGATGAAGACAAAGCCTCCGCCCAACAACCCGCCGACTACAACCACTACTATAAGCGCTATCGCCCATACCGGGAACCCTCCGCCCTCCTCAGAAGGAGTGACCGGGGCAATCGTTGGCTCTGGCGTCGCCGTTGGCTCTGGCATTGCCGTTGGTTCCGGCATTGCCGTTGGCTCTGGCATTGCCGTTGGCTCTGGCATTGCCGTTGGTACCGGCATGGCCGTTGGCGACGGCGTCGCCGTTGGCTCCGGCATCGCTGTGGCCGTTGGCCGCGGCGTCAGTGTGGGAGCCAGTGTCGCCGTTGGTCGCGGCGTCGGTGCGGCCGTTGGCGGCGGCGGCGTGGGAGCCACCGTCGGTTGCGGCGTCGGTGTGGGCGTTGGCGGCGGCGTCTCATCCACGTCTGTCACGGCGATGGTCACTGCAATCGAGTCGCTGCCTCCACGGCCGTCGGACACCATCACTGTGACCCCGTAGGTTGTCCTTGTCTCGTAGTCCAGTGCCGCCTTCGTCTTCAATTGTCCATTCGACGCGTCTATCTCGAAAGAGTCGGCATCAGCGCCACTCAGCGTGTAGGTCAATGGGTCATCATCGGCATCAGTGGCCGTAGCTGCATCGCCCACGTCCTCACCTGACGGCGTATTCTCGGCCACGCTTCTTATGCCGCTCTCCGTGGTAGGGAAGCTCGGGGCCGTGTTCGGGACATGCACCGCACTGGCCGATTCAGCCTCCGCGGTCTTACCGGAACCCTCTCCGTCGGTATAGGTCGCCGTCGCCCGCAGATAGTTGTCCCCGTCAGCGGAAACAGGCGTATATGTCGCTGACGTGGCCTCGCTGATGTCGGTCCAAGTGCTCTGGTCCGAGGACCTGGCCCACGACCAGGTGACGCCGGAAACGTTGCCGTCGGGGTCGGTCAGCGTAGCGGTCAGTGCAGACCCAGCCTGGGGTTGCTCCGACGGCAGGCTTACTGTTCCCGCTTCGTCCTCGTTGGTGACCTCGATGGTTACCATGATGACGGCACCGGCCTTCGATGGGTCCGTGACCGTAACTTCGACGGTGTAGCTGTCTTTGGCTTCATAATCCAGGTCTGTACCACCCACCGTGATCTGGCCCGTTTTCCTGTCGATGGCAAACGAACTCGCGCCGGCACCAAGGAGTCTGTAGGTAAGGTTGTCGTCGTCGGGGTCCGTCGCCGTTACGGGCTCACCTACGTCCGTTCCGGAGGGGGAATTCTCGGCTATCGAGCGGGCTACATTGACGCCCACAGGCGGCCGGTTGGGACCTGCACCGGAGCCTCCGCCAACACCGGGACCCGTTGGTTGTGTTGCCGCCCCAACCGTTACAGTGGAATCGGCAATCGTCTCATCGCCACTCAACTTCTTCAAAACGCCGGAGAAGGTATACGGCCCATCCTGCACGTCCGAGCCGACTGTAACCCTGTACGTGAACGAGTCAACCGCCACTACGGTGAAGGTGACAGTCTGTCCATCGACCTCATCGTCGATAACCGCATTGGGAGTAGTGCTGGCGGCAGAGCTGTCCACATAGCTGAAACCGGCGGGCAGCGTTTCCACCACCTCCCCAAAACCGTCGGCGAGACCGACATTGTTCATGGTCACAGCGAACTCACTGTCCCGGGCCACCGGACCTGCAGGCAACGACCTGCTAAGATCGCCCGGCGGCGGAGCAGGTCCCCCAACCGTTACGGTGGAATCGGCAATCGTCTCATCGCCACTCAACTTCTCCAAAACGCCGGAGAAAGTATGCTCACCATCCGCAACGTTCGAGCCAACTGTAACCCTGTACCCGAACGAGTCCACCGCCACCAGGGTGAAGGTGACAATCTGACCAGAAACCTCAGCGTCAATAACCGCATTGGCATCGGCGCTGGCGGCAGAGTCTTCTACATAGCTGAAACCGGCGGGCAGTGTTTCCATCACTGACCCAAAACCGTCGGCGAGACCGACATTGTTGATGGTCACAGTGAACCCACCACCCCGGGCCACCAGACCTGCAGGCAACAACCTGCTAACATCGCCCGGCGTCGGAGCGGGTCTGGTCCCAACCGTTACAGTGGAATCGGCAATCGTCTCATCGCCACTCAGCTTACTCAAAACGCCGGAGAAGGTATGCTCACCATCCGCCACGTCCGAACCGACTGCAACCCCGTACGTGAACGAGTCCACCGCCACCAGGGTGAAGGTGACAGTCTGTCCATCGACCTCAGCGTCGATAGCCGCATTGGCATCGGTGCTGGCGGCAGAGTCCTCTACATAGCTGAAACCGGCGGGCAGCGTTTCCACCACCGACCCAAAACCGTCGGCGAGACCGACATTGTTGATGGTCACAGTGAACTCATCATCCGGAGCCAACGGGTCCGCAGGCAACGACCTGCTAAGACCGTCCGGCGTGGTGACAGGCTCCACCGTAACGCTGATCGTCACCGTGGCGTCGACCGTGGCGCCGGATGGGTCCGACGCACTAACAACGACGGTGTAGGTATTCTGGGTTTCGTAGTCCAAGACCGTCCCAGCACCCACCGTGATCTGTCCGGTATTGGGGTCGATGGCAAACGAGCCCGCATCGGCACCACTCAGACTGTAGGTAATGGAATCGTTGTCGGGATCAGTTGCGGCTATGGGTTCCCCTACGCTGGTTCCAGGGGCCGCGCCCTCGGCTATCGAGCGCTCCTGGCTGGCGCCTTCCGTGATTACAGGCGCTTGGTTAGCAGGAGTAGGAGGAGTAGTGCCGCCACCCCCATTCGAGGGTGGTGGCGGGGTAGGCCCACGAACCGTTACCCTGGTAGCGCCGCCAACCCTGTGGTCAACCCTGTCCGAGTCCCTCAACATACCGGAGAAGGTGTGGGAACCCGCCGCGCTGGAGGCGGTAACGGTATAGTTAAAAGTCTTGTCCGCCCCCTGGAGGGTGAACCTCACAGTTCGGGCATCAATCTCCGTGACCTCACCTTCATCGACGAGACTGCTGAATTCGTAGGTGAACCCAGCAGGAAGTATCTCTGTAACTGCCCCCAGACTCCCGTAGCCGGTAGCGGCGATCCTCACCACTACCTCACCCCCAGCATCCACCGACGCTGGGGAAAAGGACCTGGTAGCACTAGTCGTAGGCGCACGAACCGTTACGCTGGTAGCGCCGCCAACCGTGTGGTCACCTCTGTCCGAGTCTCTCAACATACCGGAGAAGGTGTGGGAACCCGCCGTGCTGGAGGCGGTAACGGTATAGGTAAAAGTCTTGTCCGCCCCCTGGAGGGTGAACCTCACAGTTCGGGCATCAATCTCCGTGACCTCACCTTCATCGACGAGACTGCTGGATTCGTAGGTGAACCCAGCAGGAAGTGTCTCTGTAACTGCCCCCAAACTCCCGTAGCCGGTAGCGGCGATCCTCACCACTACCTCACCCCCAGCATCCACCGACGCTGGGGAAAAGGACCTGGTAGCGCTCGCGCTGGGCCCCACTGCAGCAGCTTCAACCGTTACGCTGGTAGCGCCGCCAACCGTGTGGTCAACCCTGTCCGAGTCTCTCAGCATACCGGAGAAGGTGTGGGAACCCGCCGTGGTGGAGGCGGTAACGGTATAGGTAAAACTCTTGTCCGCCCCCTGGAGAGTGAACCTCACAGTTCGGGCATCAATCTCCACGACCTCACCCGCATCGACGAGACTGCTGGATTCGTACCTGAACCCGGCGGGCAGCGTCTCTGTAACTCCCCCCAGAGTCCCGTAGCCGGTAGCGGAGATCCTCACCACCACCTCACCCCCCGCATCCACCGACGCTGGGGAAAAGGACCTGGTAGCGCTGGCCGCCTGCTGCGCGGCCACAAGGCTCAGGCCCAAGACTCCCAGTAACCCCACTACCGCTGCAACTATGGTTATCGCCAACGCTTTTCTGAACAAGGCTATCTTCTCCCTTTATATCCGTTTGCTTCAGAGGCCTTGCGAAGAGTATCTCCGCATCGACACTGCCGAAGCAAACGGACCTTTTTCTTGTTACGGTCGTCCTATTCGTCCCTTGGATTAGCTGCCGAAGAGATAAATGTTTATGAGCCTTAGCACATCGGCCTTGCCGATGGCATCCTCGAAGAGGTAGTCGTTTATGGCCTTCAGCACTTCGGCCTTGTCGATATCGCCGCTGTCGTCCGCGTCATAAGGGGTGTCCAGTCCCACGTCGGTGACGCTGATGGTGACAGTCACGTCGTCGCGGCCGCCATTCCCGTCCATCGCCGCTACCGTCACCGTGTAAGTGTTCTTGGTCTCATAGTCCAACATCGCCTTGGTCATCAGCTGTCCGCTGGTCGCCTCGATGTCGAAGTCCGCCATATCGACACCACCCAACTCGTAGGTCAGGGTGTCGTCGTCCGCATCGGTAGCCGTCACCGGTTGGCCGATGTTCACACCCGCTGCCGTGTTTTCGGCGATGCTCCGGGTCAGGGTGTTGAACTCGAACTTCGGTGGCCGGTTTTCGTCCACGTCGGTCACCTCGATGGTGACAGTCGCGACGGCTTCGCCGCCATTCCCATCCGATGCCGTTACCGTCACCGTGTAGGTGGACTTGGTTTCGCGATCCAAGGCTGCCTTCGTCATCAACTGTCCGCTGGTCGGGTCGATGTCGAAGGAGGCTGCGTCAGCACCACCCAACGTGTAGGTCAGGGTGTCGTCGTCCGCATCGGTAGCCGTCACCGGTTGGCCGATGTTCACACCCGCTGGCGTGTTTTCGGCAATGTTCCGGGTGGCCTCTGCCCCCGGGAACATGGGCGCTTGGTTTTCCTCCACGTCGGTGACGGTGATGGTGACGGTGATGGAGTCGCTCTCGCCATCTGGGTCAGTGGCCGTGACCATAACCGTGTAGGTCATCTTTGTCTCGTAGTCCAGGTCCGCCTTCGTCATCAGCTGTCCGGTCGTGTCGTCTATGTCGAAGGAATCCATGTCAGCCCCGCTCAGTGTGTAGGTCAGCGTGTCGTCGTCGGCGTCCGTGGCCGTCACGGGGTCGCCGATGTCCATGTCCGCCGCCGTGTTCTCCGCGACTTCTCTTGTGCCGGTCTCGGCGTCGAACATCGGGGAGGCGTTCATGATCACCATCATGGTCTTCTTCGAGGCCATCTTGCCCATGCCTTCCCCGTCGTCGTACGTCGCCGTCGCCCGCAGGTAATGTCCGGCATCGTCGTCCATCACAGTGTACATGCCGCCTGTCCCGATGTCCTCCCAGTCCGTCATGTCCATGGACCTAGCCCACTGCCAGGAAGTGACGTTGGCTATACTCCTGTACATCGCTATCGGGAACGTGTCACCCGGGTTCCCATCCGAATCTTCCACCGCACCGCCTAGCTCGTCCCCAACCACTATCACAGCGGTTGTTGCGTCCGCTCCGTCTCTCCAGAACGTCACCCTGCCCGGCTCTTCCTTGTTGGTGACCGTGACGGTGACAGGCCTCATCTCCGTTTCTCCACCGGCCTCGGCCTTGACGGTGACCATGTATTCGTTGTCGGTGTCGCTGTCCATCGGGTTCTCGAAGTCGGGCGAGCTCCTGAACTTGAGCATCCCGTCGTCCATGATCCTGAAGTCGCCGTCGTCATCACCCATCAGTGTCAAATTGGCCATTTCCGACATTGAGCCGCCCGAGACCGTGTAGGTTCCCACGGCGTCCTCGCTGTCCTCCATGTAGTTGCTGACGGTCTCGGGTCCGGACAGCGTTCCAATTTCGTCGACGTTGGTCACTGTGACGGTGACCGGCTTCATTGCCGTGTATGTCCCGTCCATGGCCTTCACCGTTACCATGTATACATTGTCGGTGCCGCTGTCCATGGGCATCTCGTAGTTGGGGGACCTCTTGAACTTGAGCGTCCCGTTCATGAGCGTGAAGTCAGAGGCGTCGTCTCCCTCCAGGGACCATCTGGCACTGGCCGCATCCGGGCCTACAGCGTCGTAGTCGGCCACCATGCCTGTGCCGTTCTCGGCGTAGTCGTCGGGGCTGGATGGGCCTGAGATTGCCAGGCCGCCGAGCATGATCTCCGGTGCCTCGTCCACGTCGGTGACCATGATGGTCACGTCGATGGAGGCTTTGAGGCCGTCCGGGTCCGTGGCCGTTACCGTCACCATGTAGCTCTTCTTGTCCTCGTAGTCCAGCTTGGCCTTGGTCTGCAACTGGCCGGACGCCCTGACGATGTCGAATGAAGCCATGTCAGTGCCACCCAGCGTGTAGGTCAGGGTGTCGTCGTTGGCGTCTGTGGCCCTAACCAGGTCGAGGTCCGGATCAGCTGTATTGTCCTCCGTGGCACTGATGTTGATGTTCTGCCCCGCCGCCGTTCCCTCGGCCACACTCCTTGCACCAGTCTCCGTATCAGGGAACTTCGGAGCGACGTTCGCAAGGTTCACCACCACATCATTAGCCGCCGGTCCTACCGCTTCCTTATTGGCCCCGTGACCGTCGGTGTAGGTCGCCTTCGCCGACAGGGTGCCTGTTGCCTCCGGTGTGTAGGTGTCTGACGTGGCCATCGCGATGGCGGCACCGGAGCCATCGTTGGAGGAGTGCCACGTCCACTTAACGCTGTCAGCGACAACGCCGTCAGGGTCCTCCAACATGGCGGTCAGCTCGATTCCTATCTTGGGCTGCTCCGACGATAGGGTGACAGTCCCATCTTCGTCCACGTTCGTAATGGTGATGACCACGGCACGCTCTGCGGTCATCTTGTTCTTGCTGTCTACGCCAGCGTCAGTGGCAACCACTGTCACCATGTACACGTTGTCCCTATTGGAGTCCGCGGGCATCTCGTAGTTGGGGGCTTCCTTGAAGGTGAGTACCCCGCCGGTGCTGATATCGAAGTCGCCCGCGTCAGTGCCACTTACCGACCAACTCACAGCTTCAGTCTGGTCAACGTCATCAGCCATATAGGTGTCAACCGTCTTGGCTGTGTCAACTCCTGTGTCTCCTGTCTCGTCGTCCGCGTCGTACTCCTCCTGCGAATTCCTAGTGAACCCTTCACTTATCATCGGGACTTCGTTCACGTCGTTGATGGTGATGGTCACAATTTGCTGTGTAGCGCCACCTGCCGGGTCGGTGGCTGTGACATTAACCGTGTGGGTTTCGTCTTCCTCGTGATTCAGCTCGGTCCGTGCTCCGACCGTGATCTGCCCCGTAGCCGCGTTAATGCTGTAGCTGGAGTCGTTGGCGCCACCACTAAAAGTGTAGGTCAATGTGTCGCCAGAGGCGTCGTTGGCTGCTACCCGCGCGCCCACGTTCGTATCCGGAGCTGAATTCTCGTCTACGCTTCTTGCGTCAGACCCCGTCGGGAACGTAGGGTTGGCGTTAGCAGCATCGGGCACCGCACGAACACTGATCGTCTTCGACACTCTTTTTATAGTGCCATCCGTCTTGGTGTAGCTGGCCTCTACCCGCAGAGAGCCTCTGCTTGCTGGCGTGTACGCAGCGGTAATTGCACCGGGGATCTCCGAATTGCCCAGATACCACTTCCACATGAGTGTGGCGCCGGCGGGCATTTCGTTGTCCGCGTCATTATAGGTAGCCGTCAGTTCCACATTAACCTGGGCCCGCTCCGCCGACAGGGTAATGGTCTCGGTCTCATCCACATTGGTAACATTGACCGTGACCTTCTTGTAGCCCATCTTGATCCCGGCTTGCGCGCCGTCCGTCCCCGCGCCGGTCGGGTCATCGGAGGCCACCACCACCACCTTGTAGGTGTTGGTGTTGTTAGCCTCTGACGCCAATCCCCTCGGCATCTCGTAGTCGGGGGAGAACTTGAAGCTCAACACGCCGTCGCTGTTGATCATGAAGTGGGGATGGTCTGCAATGTCGTCGGCAGTCGCCACATCGGTGACCGCTTCGGCCGCCAGCGACCAGTACACCGGCCGTCTCTCAGGGTCCGTGGCCCTGAAGCGCTCAATCTGCAGATTACTGCCGTTCTCCCGGAAGTCTTCAGCAATGTCGTCCCCGGCTATCATCGGAGCTTCGTCCATGTCGGTGACTGTGATGGTCACGTCGATGGAGGCTTTCAGGCCGTCCGGGTCGGTCGCCGTGACCTTCACCATGTAGCTCTTCTTGGTCTCGTAGTCCAGCTTGGCCTTGGTCTGCAACTGGCCGGACGACCTGACGATGTCGAACGACGCCATGTCAGTGCCACTCAGCGTGTACGTCAGGGTGTCGTCCGTGTTGGCGTCCGTGGCTTCAACAGGGTCGGCCTCGGTGTCATCGGCGGCATCGTTGATCGCCGTCCCCGCCGCCGTATTCTCCTCCACTCCCCTCATACCGGTCTCCGTATCAGGGAACTTCGGGGCGACGTTCGCAAGGTTCACCACCACATCATTAGCCGCCGGTCCTACCGCTTCCTTATTGGCCCCGTGACCGTCGGTGTAGGTCGCCTTCGCCGACAGGGTGCCTGTTGCCTCCGGTGTGTAGGTGTCTGACGTGGCCATCGCGATGGCGGCACCGGAGCCATCGTTGGAGGAGTGCCACGTCCACTTAACGCTGTCAGCGACAACGCCGTCAGGGTCCTCCAACATGGCGGTCAGCTCGATTCCTATCTTGGGCTGCTCCGACGATAGGGTGACAGTCCCATCTTCGTCCACGTTCGTAATGGTGATGACCACGGCACGCTCTGCGGTCATCTTGTTCTTGCTGTCTACGCCAGCGTCAGTGGCAACCACTGTCACCATGTACACGTTGTCCCTATTGGAGTCCGCGGGCATCTCGTAGTTGGGGGCTTCCTTGAAGGTGAGTACCCCGCCGGTGCTGATATCGAAGTCGCCCGCGTCAGTGCCACTTACCGACCAACTCACAGCTTCAGTCTGGTCAACGTCATCAGCCATATAGGTGTCAACCGTCTTGGCTGTGTCAACTCCTGTGTCTCCTGTCTCGTCGTCCGCGTCGTACTCCTCCTGCGAATTCCTAGTGAACCCTTCACTTATCATCGGGACTTCGTTCACGTCGTTGATGGTGATGGTCACAATTTGCTGTGTAGCGCCACCTGCCGGGTCGGTGGCTGTGACATTAACCGTGTGGGTTTCGTCTTCCTCGTGATTCAGCTCGGTCCGTGCTCCGACCGTGATCTGCCCCGTAGCCGCGTTAATGCTGTAGCTGGAGTCGTTGGTGCCACCACTAAAAGTGTAGGTCAATGTGTCGCCAGAGACGTCGTTGGCTGCTACCCGCGCGCCCACGTTCGTATCCGGAGCTGAATTCTCGTCTACGCTTCTTGCGTCAGACCCCGTCGGGAACGTAGGGTTGGCGTTAGCAGCATCGGGCACCGCACGAACCATATTGGCCGACACTGCCGGCACGGAGGACTTGTCAGAACCATGCCTGTCGTCATAGGTGGCCGTTACCCTCAGGTACTTGTCCACAACACCTAGCGGCATGTATGCCGCAGTCGTGGCAGTAGGGATCGGAGTCCACGGCCCATTCGCGGCCGAGGAATGCTCCCACATCCACTCAGCCGCGGTGATTTGCTCATCAGTCGCATCATCATCAGTCAGGGTAGCCGTCAGCAGTACACTAACCTGGGGCTTCTGCGCCGACAGGGTGACCATACCCGGCTCGTCTTCGTCAGTGACCATGACGGTGACCTTCTCGTAGCCCAGCACTCTGTTAGTCGCACCTAGCGGCTCGTCGGCAGCTACCACCACCACTCTGTAGGTGTTAGGGGCATCAACATTGGTTTCAGGGGGAGCCTCATAATCAGGTAGGAAGTTGAAGCTCAGCACCCCGTTGGCGCTGATGCTGAAGTGGGCCACTTCAGCGGAGTCGGTTGAAGGCTCTATGTCCTCAGGAGTTCCGGTGGCATTAATCGCCAGAAGCGACCAGTACACCATCCGGTTCTCAGGGTCAGTGGCCGTGAAGGTCGCCACGGCGTCCATGCGGTTCTCGGCGTACTCGATGGGTCCGTCGTCCTGCCCGTGGGCGAGCCCGCCGGGCAGCAGGAATAGCAGGCTGGCGGCCAGGAGCGCGAGAATGGCAAAAATAGGAAAGCCGAGGCGTCTGTTCAAGAAGGGGGAAAGGGAGGCTGCACCACCGGGAGAGGGGTGAAGACCAGGGAGCCTGCGGTTGGGACCACCCGTTAGGGCACGTTGGAAGCGGTGCCCTAACGATGTCCGTTCCGCTGTTTTTGCCGCTAACCCAGGGGGGAGGGATTGCGTAGTCATACGCGCTGAAGCGCCGGGATTATCCGACATGTGCCTTTGGTTGACTGGTTCGTTGATCATGGGCAGCTCTCCTACCTTTCATTCGTGACAAGACTTTAACGGGACTTCCGGTTGCCGGAACTTGAGCCAGTGGGCAGTTGTTCAAGACACACCCGACGGCTTCCAAAGAAGTAATCGGCGCTGAGCATTTTGCCCTAGTGTTCAGCGTTTGGTAGTTTATCACATAAACACTCCATAATGTCAAGGGGGTATACTGCAAGAGAACGGGAAAGCTGCGAATTTTAGATCCGCATACAGCTCGCTCATCGTCAATCTGAATGCTCAGATGCTATTGTTGGCGCAGTCTAATGCTAGGTAGTGTCGTCAAATCGAGATGATGATGGTATATTGCTGTGGTGAGTGAAAGTGTGAAGGGTGGGGCATATGACAGGAACACATCGTCGTCACGACTTATCTAACCAAGTTTGGGAACGCTTGCAGCCCCACCTGCCTGGGGAAGCGGGCAAAGTGGGACGGCCGGCTCAGGACAACCGCCACTTTCTGAACGCGGTGTTTTGGATTCTGCGCACCGGGGCCCCTTGGCGGGACCTGCCGCCGGATTACGGGGATTGGAAGAATACCCATCGCCGCTTTTGCCGCTGGCGGGACCGGGGTGTGTGGGCCCATCTCCTGGACGAGGTCATCGATGACCCGGACTTTGAGTGGTTGATGATAGAGGCCAGCTATATCAAGGTGCATCCTCACGCGGCTGGAGCGCGTGGGGGCAATCAGGCCATGGACCGCACAAAAGGGGGCTAAACAGCAAACTGCATCTGGCGGTGGATGCCCACGGAATGCCGGTACGGTTGGAGTTGACGGAGGGCACAACGGCGGACTGCACCCAAGCCCAGTCGCTGACGGCAGACCTTCCAGCCCAATATCTGCTGGCAGACCGCGGCTACGACACCAACGCCATCGTGGCCGAGGCCATCGCACAGGGAATGGAGCCGGTGATACCACCGCGGAGCCACCGCAGGGAACCCCGGTATTACGACCAGGACCTATATAGACTGCGTCATTTGGTGGAGAATGCATTCTTAAACTTCAAACAATGGAGGGCGGTGGCAACTCGTTATGCCAAAAGAGCCTCCTCATTCTTGGCTATTTGCCAGATTCGAGCACTGGTCCTTTGGACTAAGTTATTTTGACGACACTACCTACAACGACAGCTTTAAGAAGGGGCGTTTGTCTCCTGACGCCAGGCAGTGTGGCGCTTCGTATGGGACCGTCTCGCCCGTTCGTTGCGCCGCTGGACACCCTCTAACCACAGCAGCAACTCATCCGGTCGAACCGTTCCCGGGGCAGCATCTCCCGCACCACCCGGTAGACGTGGGGCCGGGTGATCCTTGGCATCTCCCCCCCAAGCCGCAGACTCAGGAGAGTGGCTCCGCCCAGCAGGCATGGGGCGACATGGTGATGCCACCCCGCCCCAGGTGCGGGTCTCGTACTTGTCCAGCCCCACGTCGCTCTTCTCCGTCTCGAACTCCGTCTCAACACGCCAACGGGAGCCGCGCACACGGGCCAAGGCCTCCGGAAAGGAATCCTCCGGAGCGTTGGATAGGTGGTAGCGGGGCTCGCTGCCGTCCAGCACCCACACCGCCTCAGGATGCCCCAGCCGGGGTCCCAGATAACCTTGGAGGCGTCCTATCACCACGTCATCCTTCCAGGGGGACCCGGTGAGGTAGCGCTGCATCGCCCTGGCTGACACCGGGACCGTCTCCGACAGGTTCTCGGCGTTGCGCCGCTCTTGGGATTGCACCAGCAGGGCCTGGAGATAATGACGGCTGTGGTCCTGCGACTCCCTGCGGCCAAACACCGGACCTAAGTATGCCTGAAAGTCCTGAAAGGCCTCGTGCACCTGCTCAAAAGCTGCCCCATCCATTTCCCTGCCCCACCTGCCCTGGCATTCCCCAACTATTCTATCATTTCATCACACTAACCGTCATTGTAATACTGGGGCAACGCAGAGGTACATCCTGCAAAGGGACTTGGAGGGAGAATCTCCGGTCGAGAGGGTCGTGGCATTGGCTACCAGATACGGTAGGTACGGGTATCGGAGGGTCACGGCTATCTTGAAGAATGAAGGGTGGAGGATGGCTCGTGCATGAGGCTCAGGCCAGAGTATATGGACCACGTGTGGAGCCAGGACCTCAGATGGGAAAGCCTTCCGTATCCTCACCGTCATAGACGAGCATACCAGAGAGAGTTTGGGCATGGTTGTGAAGCGGAGCATCACATCACGGGATGTCTTGGAGCGGCTCTACATGCTGCTCCTGGTTAGGGGAGTCCCGGAGCACATACGCTCAGACAATGGCCCGGAGTTCACCTCCAGGGCAGTGAGAAGATGGTTATTGGATATTGGGGTGAAGGCCATGTTCATAGAGCCGGGCAGTCCTTGGGAGAACGGATATGTCGAGTCATTCAATAGGAAGCTCAGGGATGAGCTCCTCAACAGGGAGGTGTTCAGCACCCTCACCGGAGCCCGGATACCAATCGAGTGGTGGAGAAAAGAATATAACCAGGTGAGACCTCATAGCTCCCTGGGATATCGTCCACCAGCACTTCAGACCATCCTTCCTACAATGGCTCAAATTGTGTAATACCTGGTACAATCGCTGGGGGCAAGTCACTGCCCTTGGGCTTGCCACTCTATCCGGGCTGGGAGACAATCCTGTCAGCAGCTTCTCAAAACCCCCGTTACGAGGCGCACGAGAACCCGCCTCTGACGGCTTCTCTGGGTTTCGCCGCGCAGTTCAGCGTGATCGCATCCGTCACCCTGCTGGTAACGCCGGTCGTTGTAGCGAAGGCGTCGGGGCGGGACGACTCCTACCTGGTCTGGATGGTCTTTGCCTCTCTGCTGGTGGCTGGCGTGTCCACGTTGGTGCAGGTGCGGCGGGTGGGGCCGGTGGGGGCCGGCGCCGTACTCCCCATGTTCACGGCGGCCTTCTCAATTCCCTTTTGCATCTCGGCGGTGGCGGACGGGGGGCCGGCGACGCTGACCACCCTGGTCATCGTTTGCGCGATTGGCCAGATTGTCATCTCCAAGTGGCTGTTCGTCCTGCGGCGTATCATCACGCCTACCGTGGGCGGAACGGTGCTGATGATACTGTCCATCACCCTTGCTTCGGTGGTGCCTCGCCTGCTGCCGGAAGCATCGGAGACCGGGACGGTAGGGGCCCACTTGACCGCGCTGGCCACACTGGGGGTCATCGCCGCGCTCATTCTGCGGGGCTCGGCGGTATTGCGACTTTGGGGGCCGGTAATCGGTATCATCGTGGGCTGCGCGGTTGCTGCGGTCTTCGGCCTCTACGATACCGGGAGTATCATCGACGCCCCCTGGGTCGGGCTGCCCGGCCAATGGCCCAGGTTAGGGCTTGACTTCGGCATCCCGTTCTGGACCCTGCTCCCCGCGTTTCTGTTCCTTAGCGTAATAATCTCCATCCAGGCCAACGGAGAATCCATTGCCCAGCAACGGGCCGCCCGGCGCGACGACCGGGCTGTCGACTTTAGGCAAGTACAGGGGGCGTTGGCCGGGACCGGCGTGGCCAATCTTATGGCCGGCATTGCCGGAACGGTGCCTCACATAATCAATCCGGGTACCGTTTCGTATACCCGGACCACCGGTGTCGCCTCCCTCAGGGTTGGATATTTCATCGGCGCTATGTTCATTGCGGTGGCCTTTCTACCCAAGGTGTCAGGGCTGCTCAGCGCCATTCCAGGGCCGGTAATGGCGGGGTACCTTATCGTGCTGAGCGGATACCTGTTCGTAGACGGGGCGCAGACGGTTATCCAGACCGAGCAGAACCGGCAGAAAATCGTGGTCGCGGGGGTCTGCTTCTGGATTGGGGCGGCTTTCCAGTTCGGATTGTTCTCGCTGTCGGACATCGGGCCGGTGTGGGGAACGCTGATACAGAGCGGTATAACTACCGGGGGGTCGGCCGCCATAGTGATGATCTTGTATCTGGAGTTCACCAGTCCGCGGCGGATGCGCTTCCGGTCGAAGCTGCACATAGACGCCTTACCGGAGCTCAACGAGTTTATCGCCAGGTTCGCAGACCGCCGGGGCTGGGACGCCGCGATGAAGGAACGGTTGAGCGCAGTCGCGGAGGAAACTCTCCTGACCCTGGCCCCGCTGGACCTAGAGGGGCTGGTCCTGGATGAAGAAGAGACGGAAGACGCTAAGCCCGACCGCCAGTTGGTCGTTGTCGCCTCCAGCGACGGCCCGGTGGCGGACCTCGAGTTTATCGGGGGCGGAGACGCGGAGAACGTAGAAGACCGTCTACGCCAGCTCCAACAATACGATTCGGAGACCCCGGTCGAACAGGAACTTTCACTGCGGCTGCTACGGGCTTACGCCTCGTCGGTGCAGCACCAGCAGTTCCACGATATCGACATCATCACGGTCCGGGTCGGCCCGCCCGGAACGCGATAGAGCGAAGCCCTCGCCCTGATCCTAGACCCGAGAGAGGGGAGCTGGGAGTCTGTCCAAAGATTCTGAGGAACGGTATGGGTCTGTCCCTGCCCCTGCGGGGGAACGTGTCCCTGGGGGGACATTTGAGTGTGCTACGACGGTCTGTCCCCGCCCCTGCGGGGGAACGTGTCCCCGGGGAGACATTTGAGTGTGTTACGAAGGTCTGTCCCCGCCCCTGCGGGGGAACGTGTCCCCGGGGGGACATTTGAGTGTGCTACGACGGTCTATCCCCGTGCCTGCGGGGGAACGTGTCCCCGGGGGGACATTTGAGTGTGCTACGACGGTCTATCCCCGTGCCTGCGGGGGAACGTGTCCCCGGGGGGATATTTGAGTGTGCTACGACGGTCTGTCCCCGCGCCTGCGGGGGAATGTGTCCCCGGGGGGACATTTGAGTGTGCTACGACGGTCTGTCCCCGCGCCTGCGGGGGAATGTGTCCCCGGGGGGACATTTGAGTGTGCTACGACGGTCTGTTCCCGCGCCTGCGCTGGTGTTACCGAGAATCAGGGCTGGGAAGGTTCTATTGGACATCTCACCCTGCCGTTCCGGCACTTCCGTCAACTCCGCCAGGAAAAGTTGCAGCCTCTTGCCGCATATCCGGTCGCTGGCCTCCCAGACGGCCTTCAATCCCAACACCGCCTCCGGACCATACTTCCCGGGCCCCCGGGCCGGTTCTTATCCGGATACGGGTCGAGACGAGCCCTCAGGGCACGGATCAGGGACTTGCGGTGTCGGCCGGTGACCCGGACCGCCTCGTCCAAGATGGTTCCCTTCTTCTTCAGGCCCGCCTTAAGATACCGCTCTCTTATCGCTTCCAAATATTTCCTCATACTGCCTCGTGTCACACCACCCCCCGGTCCGCCGGAGGCGGATTACTTGCGAGGCAAGGATTCCCTCTTCCGTAACATTTATTATGAGTCAATTCGGGAGATTGACCGACCTCGGAAGACCGTACTATATACTATATGATGTAACCATCTCGTTTGCGCTGCCCTACTGAACCTGAAAACGCTTCCTGTGGGAAGTCACGAGCCAAACGTCATCTGCCAGAGAGTGGTAAGGTGCGACCCATGTCCTGGAAAACGATCGTCTTGCTTTGTCTGCCGATGGTTCTGGTTCTTGCCTGCGGCTCAGACCCAACGTCAATCCCTGTTACCGCACCTGGGGCCACCACGGCAGCGGCCACGGCTGAACCCACTCCGACACCCTCCGATGAGCCTTTCGTGATTGGCGTAATGGACGCTCTCACCGGTGTCGCCGAGTCCTACGGCAACCCCCTGTACCAGGCCAAGCTCCTGGCTGTGGAGGAAATCAACGCTGCCGGCGGTATCAACGGCCGGATGTTGGAGCTCATCGTAGAGGACTCCAAATGCGCCGCGCAGGACGCCATAACTCCTACAACAAGCTGACCGATGTGGACGGCGTCAAGATTATCCTGGGCACCACTTGTAGCGGCGCAATGCTCGGCGCCGCCCCTCTGGCCGAAAAGGAAGGCGTCGTTCTCCTTTCCGCATCCGCCACCAGCCCTGACATCGCCTCCGCCGGCGACTACATCTTCCGTACCGCCATCAACGACCTCCGGCTGGGCATCGACACCGGCAACACCCTCTGGGTTGATGGAGTGCGCAACATCGCCACCATCACCGAGGCCACGGACTATGCGGAGGGCACTCGCCGTACCGCCGTTGCGCATTTCTAGAAGCTGGGCGGCTCCGTGGTGGCGTCGGAAAGCTACTCTTCCGACGTTATAGACTTCCGCGGCCAGCTGACCAAGCTGTTCAACGAGAACCCCGACGCACTGCTCCTGGCCGCCCAGGGCGCGACCTCCGGAGGCACCATCGTCAAGCAGGCCCGCGAACTGGGGTACGATGGCCCAATCTACTCCGAAAGAGTGCCCCCGGCCCCCGATGCCCTCAGCATCGCCGGGGACGCCGCCACCGGCCTGAAGGCCATCGTCCCCAACCCCGACCTGACCAGCGCCACCGGCAAGGAGTTCCTGGCGAACTTCAAAGCCCGCTACGGCGTTGTTGCCTCATTGCCCTGGTTCCAGGGTTCCGCTTACGACGACGTTTACATCGCCGCCGAGTGCCTGAAGCAGACCAACGACGACCAGGAACCAACGGCTTCCGGGACTGTCTGTATGGCCTTACCTGGAGCGGAGCCATCGGTAACGACTACAGCTTCGACGAAAACGGCGACGTGGTCGGGCTGTCCAACGTAGTCATCGAGATTCTGCCCACCGACGAGCGGACTGAGGAGAATCTGGGCTACCGCGTGCTGGGACCCGCTCCCACCCCGTAACCCTTTCAACTCGCCGCAATGACAGCGCTCAGATGGGATGCCAGGCTGTGCGGCTGGGTCTCCGCCAATGGGCTTGGGTGTCGTTCAGAGAACTCAGGGCGGTCCCCTTAACCATGCTCCCCGACAAGAGCATCTTCTTGAGGGTGAAACCGGGGTGTTCCGCCAAGTAGGTGTTGAGCTTCTCGCGGAGTGGCCCCGTTTGGGCACGATACTCACTCACTTTGTCCGTAGCAAAACGAGCTATGTCGCCGTGGTTCACGGGTTGACATGACATCTTTGTCTTACCCACCTGTCGTTATTGCGGGCGCCCTCCTAATGCCCTCGGTGTAGTCGCAGCGCCCCCCACCGTTTCCTATGGCAGACCCACACAGCCACGAATTCCACTATTTCCAGCTTCCTGGGAGCGGGATCAATGATTACGAGGAGCGGAGGGGCCAAGCTAGTGAGGGACACGACTGCTTGACCAGGCACCAGAGAAGCCAAGCGGCCTCACATCCAAATGAACCGTCCACGAGTACCGCAGTTTGCCGTTCCAATCTGTCGTACCCACAGGGAGCAGTAGCTACTAAACCTGCGGAGATGAGGTCTGCTGGGGAGTTGGATGGTATCAGAGGGCCCTGCCTTGTCTCACTTGGGCGAGCGGCTGAACACCATCATCAACTGGGGCCCAGGAGTCCCCTCTATAGGACGCTTCTGTTGTGTGCTGGTGGTGCCCTTGCTGAGGATGGTCACTTCTGGCTATGCGCCGCTTCCAATGCGACCGCCCACCAGCACTGAGCTTTCCGTGTCTATTGTGTCAGGGTCATTCAATTGTTGGATATTTCTTAACTTTTGGTCAATAATGGGGCTATTCTTGGGATGTGGAGGTGTAGTGTGGTGGAGGACGGGGAAGTAGGGGCTGCATTGGGGTTGAGGGAAGCCTTGTCCCGCGTGCCCGACCCGCGCAGCCGCCGTGGGATTCGTCATTCATTGGCTGCCGTATTGACCATGGCAGTGTGCGCCATGTTGGGCGGGGCGCGCAGTTTGTACGCCATCGCCCAGTGGGGGCGGGAGCATCCGGAGTTGGCTGGGTCCCTGGGGTTCGACCGTGAAAAGACCCCTTGCCAGGCAACGCTGCACTACGTGTTCCGTCGGCTGGACGCGGAGGCGTTCGAAACCGTCCTAGGCGAGTGGGCCCAGAGAGTGCTGGGGCCCGGAGATCAAACCTTGGCCATTGACGGGAAGGCCCTGCGAGGCATTCACGGGGATGAACTGCCTGGAGTTCGCCTAGATGGTGTCGTCAAATCAAGGGAATGATGGTAAGTTGATGCTGTAAGAGTGTGGTAGGAGCAGCATATGTCAGCATCACATCGTCGGCACGACCTATCGGACCGGGTCTGGGATCGTTTGAAAGCTCATTTGCCGGGGGCTGAGGGTAAGGTGGGCAGGCCTGCCTACGACAACTGGCTGTTCTTGAATGCGGTATTTTGGATTTTGCGCACTGGTGCGCCCTGGCGAGACCTGCCCCCGGATTACGGGGACTGGAAGAACACCCATCGACGTTTTTGCCGTTGGCGGGACCGGGGCGTCTGGGCCAAGCTGCTGGATGATGTAATTGATGAGCCAGATTTTGAATGGTTGATGATAGACGCCAGTCATATCAAGGTTCACCCCCATGCGGCGGGCGCACTGGGAGGAAATCAGGAAATGGCCCACACAAAAGGGGGCTGAATACCAAGCTGCATCTGGCGGTGGATTCCCACGGTATGCCGGTACGTCTGATTCTGACCAATGGGACTACGGCAGATTGCTCTCAAGCAATTCCATTGATTGAAGGCATCGAGGCGGAACACCTGTTGGCGGACAAAGGCTACGATAGCAATGAAATCGTGGCCGCCGCGTTAGCCAGAGGCATAAAACCGGTGATTCCACCCCGAAGCAACCGTAAGGAAGCCCGGGAGTATGACCAGGATCTGTATAAAATACGACATCTGGTGGAAAATGCCTTCCTCCATCTCAAACAATGGCGTGGAGTGGCAACCCGTTATGCCAAAAGGTCCGCTTCTTTCCTGGCTGCCTGCCAGATCCGGGCCTTGGCGCTTTGGACCAAATTATTTTGACGACACCATCTAGTGGCCGTCTATGCCACAGAAGCCGGCCTCGTGGTGGGGCAAAAGGGGGGTCGGGACCCGGAATAAGGAGAGCGAGCAGAGTGCGGGGCCAATGGCGCTTTCCCGGCTGGCGCTGGCCGGGAAGGTGGTTACGGGGGATGCCCTGTATGCCCAGCGAGAGTTGAGCCGGTACGTGGTGGGGCGGGGTGGGGATTACTTCTGGGTGGTCAAAGACAATCAGCCCACGGTTAAGGAGGCAATATCGCTGCTCTTTGCCGAGCCGCCCTGGGGTGAAGAATTCACGGAGGCGCGCCAAGCCGGCCGTCATGGCAACCGACAGGAGGAACGCTGGCTCAGGACGTCCACGGCCTTGAATCATTATCTGGAGTGGCCTAGGGTGGGGCAAGTCTGCTGCCTGGAACGCACCAGAACCGTCAAGGGAACCAAGTCGGTGGAAAGGTCTTATGCCATCACCAGCCTGACCCCGGAGAATGCCTGCCCAGCCAGGCTTCTTGACATCTGGCGCAACCATTGGCGCATCGAAAATCAGGTGCACTGGGTGCGGGATGTCACCTTTGACGAAGACCGCTGCCAAATACGCACTGACGCCGCGCCCCAGGTGATGGCGGCGCTGCGCAACTTGGTGATGGGGCTGATTCGCCGCACCGGCGCAACTAACGTGGCCGCTGCGTTACGCCACTACGGTTGGAAACCCCTGGAAGCCTTGGCCCTCTTTGGTTTACCCCTACCCGAAAATTGAATGACCCTGTCTATTGTGTGGTGAGGTGTTGCCTTCGAATGCCTTATCGCACTATAATGCTTGAGCCTAGAGCCTTGGTAGGCTCACAGGGGCACCCACATCTCAAAGACGGTACTGCCTACCGTCAAGTCAGGCCCACCAAACTGGACAAAATCAAGAACCTTCACCATTACCTTCACTCTGGAGATGTAGTCAGCCTCTCGCCCGACCTGGCAGTGAAACCTGCCGGGAGACGAGCGGCCGGTCAGTCCAGCAGCGGACGGAACTCCGCAGAACCCCACGCCGGGCCGGCGTGGGTCTTTGCTTTGTGGCGCACCACTGACCTGGGTACCCGACTTTCCGCCGTCCTTGCCGGACTGACCTGTGAAGAACTTTCCAGGTTGCCCAGTCTTGTGATAAATTCATCTATCCCCCCTTGTTCGCAGGAGTGTGCATGATGAATGTCATCTGGATTGTTGCGGACACCTTTCGCAGGGACCACATAGGCGCTTATGGCAATCCGAAGATCAGAACACCCTCCCTGGATGCGCTGGCGGCCGGGGCGGTCCGGTTCGACCGGCACTACTCCGCCGGATTCCCGACCATGCCCACCAGGGCGGACCACCAGACGGGACGCTGGACAAT
Organism: Dehalococcoidia bacterium; assembly: GCA_965219825.1. GTDB lineage: Bacteria > Chloroflexota > Dehalococcoidia > Lucifugimonadales > JAGWBF01 > JAGWBG01. Next base: position 2,406,285 of record OZ244792.1, read on the forward strand.
GTCCTTTATGGGATGGCAGCCTCTGCCCGCGGACGTAACCACGCTGGCGGAGATACTGGCCGGCCATGGCCTTCACACGGCGGCGGCGGTGGACACGCCCTACTATCTGAGGGACGGGATGAACTATGACCGGGGATTCCAGTCCTTCTTCATGAACCGGGGGCAGGACACGCTCTGGTCCATGATTCCTCAGCCGGGTTATCATCACGAATCCCTGGACGTACGGGAGGCATGGCGATACGAATCGGACCGGAACGCGCCCAGCACATTCATGACAGCCATCCGGTGGTTGCAGCGACATTACAAAGAGGACTTCTTTCTCTACGTAGACACCTGGGACCCTCACGAGCCCTGGGACGCCCCTCCCTATTATACGGAACTCTATTGGCCGGGTTACGACGGCGAACTGGTGCTTCCCCTGTACGGGAACTGGCACGACGTGCCGGGATATGAGGAAGCGATGCTTCGCAAGGGCCACGCCACCTATTGCGGCGAGATCACCATGGTCGACACCTGGTTGGGCTTCCTGCTGAAGTCGGTCGAGAACATGGGCCTGTCGGACAGGACAACGGTTATTTTCACCACCGACCACGGCTTCTATTTCGGGGAACACGGCGGCCTGTTCGGCAAGATGAGCTCGGGAAAGTCCCCGGACGGAACCCTCCGGCCCTACGGGGAACCGGGATCAACGTGGACCTACTCCCCCCTCTTCGAGGAGCTGGTCCACATCCCGCTTCTGATTCAAGCTCCGGGTGTATCACCAGGAATCTACCAGGGTCTGAGTTCGGCGGTGGACATCATGCCGACCGTGCTGGACCTCATGGGAATGCAGATCCCTGACTTTGTTCAGGGCAGATCTCTGGCACCCGGGATGCGAGACGGTGCAACGCAGGGAAGGGAGTTCGTTGTCAGCAGCATTCCCTTCGCCAACCCCGGCGATCCGGTCCATTCCGTGGACAACCTGCTCCGCCCCCTCTCGGATTATCCCGTCACCACGGTCACCTCTGGAGAGTGGAGCCTGCTGTACAGCCCCGAGGATGGCGTGTCGGAGCTTTACCACCTCCCCTCCGATCCGACTCAGCTCCGAAACGTGATAGGGAATCACAAAGACATTGCCGGGGAGATTCATCAGCTCCTGGTCCGGTTTATGCGGGAGACAAACGTGCCGGACCGCCTGCTGACGCCCCGATTGGAACTCCGAATGTAGTTTCATTGCCGGCCGCTGGCGTCCCCATTCAGAACCAACCGAGTGGTGAACGGAAACACAGAGTCGGATAAAGCAGAGACCTCGTCACACAATAGTTGAAGCGGGTTTGGCCCGGGCGGGCTTGGCTGCCCGCCTGCCGGAGCACTCCGGACGGTCAGTCTTGCAGCCGGACGCTGGAGGCCATCACCCAGCCCGGCGGGAAATGTCCGGGGTGGTGAGGTACGACTACGGAACCAACTGTTGATAAATCAGGTTGACTGCCCTTGTCGTTTTTCCAATCCCCGCATCCTGCCATTGGTATTTCATGGGAAAGACCCCAGACGTTATGCACAACGACAAGTTAGCGCCTGACGGCGGGCGAAATCCAGCCATTAGCCGGAGCGGAGACGTTGTCTGCTTCGGGTTCCTGACCTACTGCCTGCTACTGATGGTCGACGAACTGCCGCCGAAGAATGGTGGCGCCCTCGTGCGGGACTCGGTTGATACCGTGGGAGATGATGCCGCGATTGTGGCAAGCGTTCTGACCAATTGGAGGGTCCCAACCAGGCTCATCTCTTCCCCGTTTGGAAACGACCACTACGGGGATGCGGTAACAGGACATCTGAATTCGTGGGGAGTGGACGTGGAGCATCGGGTCAGGCAGGGGTTGACTACACCGGTGGAGATTGGAATCGTGGATGCCGACGGAGGTCGCACCTGTTTCCAACGGAGAGACCATTCCGCCCTGGCCGCGTTGCAGGCGCCAAGCTCCCCCCAGTTGTCGGGGGCCGGGTTGCTCTATGTTGACTGGTACGACGGGCCAAGCGTGCTCCCGGCCATGGAGACGGCCGTCTCTCTAGGCGTCCCGGTTTTCCTAAACCTGGAGTCGCAGTACAGAAACCCCTCGCTTTCAGACCTGATGCGTTACGCCACCATCTGCCAGGTATCAATGGACGAACCGGGATCATCCGGAAGCCCGGTCGACACTGCTCGCTCGTTGATCAACCTGGGAATGGAAACTGTGCTGGTGACCCTCGGCGCAGAGGGCTGCCTTGTTGCCCAATGGCAGCAGGCTTATTGCATCAAGGCGCCGCGGGTAAAGGTGGTTGACTGCTACGGGGCCGGTGCCGCCTTTTCGGCCGGCATCATCTACGGTTTCCGGGCAGGATGGCCGCTGGAAAGCAGCGCCCGGTTCGCCACGGCCTACGCCGGGCTCAAGTGCCGGGTGGCCGGTATCGCGGGCTTGTCCGCAGCCGAGATCCAAGAGACGGCGGCTACCCTGGATGTTCGCCCGTTGTCCTTGTGAACGGGTAGGCCTAGTCCTTCCTCACCCAGAATGCACAGTAGCGCATCGGCTTCGGGTCGCTGAAATAGAGCACTCCACCCAAGTCCTTGCTCCCCTCCGGTTTCACCAGAGAGCACCCGCGGTTCTCCAGGATGCTCAGCAAACGGTACTCGTCGTACAGTTGAAACGATCTGTCCACACCGTCCGCTCCATAGGCCTGGTCACTGACGGTAGCCACTCCCGAGCCGGTCTTGAACATCAGCTGAAGGACTCCTCTGGGGGCCAGGACTCTCGCCAACTCCGGGATGGTCGTAGTTTCGGTGGCCTCGCGTGTCAGATGCTGTATGACGGCGTTGCATAATATGAAATCGAAGAAGCCCGACTCAAACGACAGGGGCTCTCGCAGATCGGCGACGTTGAGCTTGTCCGCTATTTCCGGGTGCAACTCTCTGCCCAGGCTGATGTTCTCCTCCACCGCGTCAATTCCGTAGACGTCATACCCCCGTGTGTGCAGCAAGTGAACATCCCGGGCCCCCGCCCCGCACCCTGCGTCCAAGCCTCGCTTCCCCCAGGCCAGCTCCGCAACCCGATTCAGCAGGTCCAGGTCTCCCTTCAGGGCAGGATGAGAGGAACCGGTATACACCGAGTGGGTGAACTCGTGGGAAAGCTGGGAATATCTCCGGGCGTGCTCCCTGTAAAAGTCCAGTGAGTCGAATTGCATGTGGACACCCCTGAAGAGGTCGGATTGCGTTGCGACGAAATGTTACTGTCAATATAGGAGAAAATTGCAAAACGTTGCGCATTTACGGATGATGCCCGCATCACTACGAAAATACCAACCCATCATTCCCGCGAAAGCGGGAATCCATTACGTTGGCTCTGGACTCCCGCTTTCGCGGGAGCGACGGAAGGGGCAGTGGAGTTTCGCAATTTTCCCAGTACAGAGCTGCAGTTTACTTTAGGCTCCACATTTTGTAAACTCAGGTGTTATCCTTTAATAATCTAGAGCAAACGCCCGTTTTGCTTGATTGCGGTTGGGGATGCTTGAGATGGCGAAATGAATTCCGCAGAGAGTGGTTTGCATCAGCTTTTCAAGGCTCAAGCGACGGAGACTCCAGACACTGCGGCAATAGTCTTCGGCGCCGAGCAGACATCCTATGCACGACTGGACCAGGCGACGGATGACTTGGGGGCCTGCCTTCGACGTTGCGGCGTATCAACCGATGATCCGGTGGGTATATACATGGAGACCTGCCCGGAGTACATCGTCGCGACCATAGGAACATTGAAGGCCGGTGCGGCCTTCATGCCCGCGGCCCTGGACCTCCCCGATTCCCTGCTTGGCACGCTGCTGTCCGAGTCCCAACCCAAGGTGGTGATCACCAAGTCGCGGCACTTGCCCAGGCTGAGTAAATTCGCTGGGCCTCGTCTATTGGCCGTTGACTCCGACCAGTCCTGGAGAGTGACCGAGCCCGCGACTGATGAGATATGCGTTGACACCGGCAACCTGGCGTTCCTCCCCTACACCTCCGGCACAACAGGACAACCAAAGGGGGTGATGCAGACCAGCGGCGCCCTGATTTCATCCTACTTGGCCAGATACAGGTTCAGTTCCTACAGCGTCGGAGACAGGGTCGCCTGCAATATTTTCTTTCCCTGGGAGTTCCTCCGGCCGCTTTTGAGGGGAGGAACGGTGTACGTAATTCCCGATGATGTGGTGTTCGCGCCGCGCGCCCTTACCAAGTTTATAGCAGAGCACAGGATAACCGAGATCCTGTTCACTCCGTCGTTGCTGCAGGGAATATTGAATTCGACGGACCGCAAACAATTGCGGGCTGCCCTGTCGTCCCTCCGAGTGGTCTGGCTGAACGGCGAAGTGGTGCCCGCCAGCCTGCTGAGGCTGTCGTTGGACGTGTTGCCCCGTTCTGCCCGCGTGTTCAACACCTACAGCATCAGTGAGACCCACGACGTTTGCACCATTGAACTGACGGACTTGTGCCTCGACACCAGGGATGTGTGCCCGGTGGGTTACGCAATGGATGGGGTGACGCTCCGGTTGCTTCCGGAAGGGCAGCCCGATCTGGCTTCAAGCGGTATGGGAGAGCTCTTCATCGGAGGTCGCGGACTGGCACGGGGCTATCTGAAGAGGCCCGACCTGGATGCTGAGAAGTTCGTCAGATGGAACGGCGAGAGGTATTACGCCACCGGCGACCTGGCCGAGGTTGATGCGCGGGGTATGACGACGATCATCGGCCGCAATGATTCTATGGTCAAGATCAGGGGCTACACCGTTTACCTGAGCGCCATAGAGGAGACCCTCCGCGAGCACTGTGACACGGCGGATGCGGCGGTGTTGGTCGAGAGCGAGGACGAAGCCAACAAGCGGCTCGTGGCTTACATCGTCCGGGGCCCGCAGGCGAGGTGGAAGGTCGATGGGAAGAGCGGGACAAGCAGAGACCTGCGTGCTCTGCTGGAACGGCATCTGCCGCTCTACATGGTGCCCAGCCACTTCGTGGAACTTGAGACGCTCCCAATAAATAGGCAGACGGGCAAACTGGAGCGCAAAGCGTTGCCCGCACTGCGGGAGAAGAGACCTGCGGTCAAGCAGCACCCCCGGCTTCCCAAGCACGGTACCGCGAGTGAGCGTCTCAGGGCCTTGCGGGAGCTATGGAGCGAAGCGCTGGAAGTCGACGGGGACTCACTGGAAGATGACTGGAACTTCTTTGATCTTGGCGGCCACTCCCTGACGGGCCTGTACCTTACCCTGGGCATCGAACAGCTGTTTGGGATTGAACTGAACGGCACGGAGATCTACGAGTACCCCACCATAAATGAGCTGGGGGCGTACTTGGAAAATAGAGGGCCGAATATGGAATCGAGAATTTCGCTGGCCGAGGACTCGATCTTGGACCCGGATATTTCACTAGGAGGCGCGCCGAGAATTACACGTCTCAGCGAAGCGTCCTCAGTCCTTGTGACGGGAACAACTGGATTCCTGGGAGCCTTTCTGCTGGACGACCTCCTGCGCGCCACAGGACCGGATACGCGGTTCTTCTGCTTGGTAAGGGACCGGGACTCAGGACAGGGCGGGTCCACCAACCGCGTGCTGGACACCTTGAAGTTTTACGGGCTGGCGGGTCAGTCCGCTGGACAACGGATCGTCCCGGTGCCTGGAGACCTCACCTTGCCCAGTATGGGTCTGGACAATGACGAGTACCGGCGGTTGGCGGAAGAGATTGACTTGATTTTCCATTGCGCCGCCTCGGTCAACTACGCCTACCCCTATTCTGCAGCCAAGCCCCACACCGTCGGAGGGACATTGGAGGTGCTCAAGTTCGCCTGCACCGCTGCAACAAAGCCGATCCAATATATTTCATCCAACGGCATTTTCCCCGGAGGAGACGACAACCCCTACCTTGAAAACAGCGACATAGACGGCTTCGTCAACAGAATGGAAGGGGGCTACAATCAGGCCAAATGGGTTGCGGAGCGGCTAGTCTGGTCGGCTGTTTCTCGAGGACTGCCGGTATGCATCTTCCGTCCGGGCAACATTGGCCACCACAGCGGTACCGGTACGGTCAACCCAAATGACTTCCTGTCGTTGATAATCAAGGCCTGCGCACGCCTGGGGTGTGCCCCCTTGGCGCCGGAATGGTTCTTTGAGATGACCCCTGTTGACTTTCTGGTCAAGGCAATAACGAAAATTTCCGACGATCCCAGGAACCTGGGCAGGGTATACAACGTGGTTCAACGGGCCCCTGTACCCGCCGACCAAGTTTTTGCATATATGGAGAACCACGGATACGTGGCGGACCGCGCTCAATTGGGGGACTGGAAATCAAGATTGGAAACGATGGCCGACCGCGATGATGACATGGAGTTGAAAGTTCTGGCCCGGTCCCTGGAGTCAGTCGAGCCGTACCTGTCCGATACCAGCGTCTACGACATCAGCCGGTTCTCCGAAGCATTGTCGGAAATCGGCCTGGGAATGCCCGCAGTCGGCGCCGACTACGTGACCAAATTCTTACGGAAGTGACCATGAAAGTGAGTCTGCGGCGGATTCGATCTCTTCAGACAGTCGTTCTCGGTAACAGGTAGGGCCAGAAACCGGGCCACGCTGGGGTGGACACAGCCGTCCCGACCGCGACAGCACCGGAAGGCCTGCTCCAACACCCCGACACACCGGGCATCATCGGCCGCCGGTATTCCTCCAGCCATAACCACTTCCGCTGCTCCAAGGTGTTGATCATTTTCCGCAAATTGTTTCCTGTTCGGCTGTCTCCATCTGAGAAGGATTGAACCGATCATCGGGAACGAGGTGGCACACCCATTTGTGGGTCTGCTTTACCTACACGGCTGCTTCCAAATCGGCTGCCCACGAGGACCTCAGTTTTTCGTTGGTATTGCGTCGCACCCATGAGGGTCTCCTGAAAGGGGGCTTTGGGCTTACTGGCCTCGTCCAGCATCATTCGGACCCGGGGCCTGTCGGCCCGCGGGAGGCAGACGGCCGCTCTCGGCCTCGTCCACGTACTTCCTTGCTCCGTCCTAGCCTCAACGTCCCACCATTTCTGGCCTGACTTGACGGTAAACAGTACCCGACTCTCATACTCCCCGGCCTTGTGTGATGTCCACCGTTCTCTGTGTTGAGTCGGCTACCATACGAGGCCCTTGCAGTTTGAGGTAGTCACGACTTCCTTGTTCACATCCACTAGCGCGGTTCTTGGCACACTGGTCCAGAAGATGGCATCTACTCCTCCTCCGACGGGAACGGGTCCTGCTCGCTAACCAACGCCTGCGACTCCCGGATAGACAATCCCAGTTTTGTTTTGTCTTCCCAGAGGCTCTTTACGTATGTGAGTACCCCGATTATCTCTTCGTGGCTGAGGCGGTCTCCAAATGCAGGCATGGCGCTCTTGAATCCAGGATAGAGAGGGTCTTCCAGCATCTTTCCACCCTGGCTGACGATGCGGTACAAGAGGCCATTCCCGTGGTGCCAAGTATGCCCGCCGCCATTCAGAGGCGGCGGTGGCAGTGTGCCATCTGCCTTCCTGATATGCCAGTCCGGTTGACCCTCGCCAGCAGCTCCGTGACAGGCAGCACAATTTGAGGCAAATATCTCCCCACCTGTTGGAGGAGCCTGGGCAGTTGAGACGCTGCCGGGTGTTGGGATGTCTTCGCCAGGAGAAGACGAGCAGGCGGTCACCAAGACGACCATCAGTAAGGCGGAAACGGTAGCGCGACCGACAGTCCTCACACCGATGGTGCGAATGCAGCGAACTGTTGGCAAGGGTCCCTCCTATTGCGTCAGCGTCTGGTTGGCCACCTCAAACGCGAGTGCGTTGGGGATTCAACGTGATTTGGCTTGGCAAGTAGTTGAAAAGTGTCATCTTCAAAGATACCGCTGGCGCTCTGCATTCCCCGGACGTGGCAGATGATCCTCTCCACATCATCCGCTGACACACCTGTGATGGGACCTGCTGTTGATGTCCAACGAAAATGTCCTCCTAAATGGTCAGGGGAAATGTCCAACTAGGCCGCCCCTTCAGCATCAGGGCTAGGCGCTTGGGGCGTGATGTTGATTAGCCTCACAGGGAGGCTTTCAGCCTGGGCGTACTTCTGCGCGGTGTTCCTGTGGATGCCCAACTCCCGGGCGATTGCCCGAAGGGCAAGACCACGAAGCCTGGCCTGTTGCACCCCTCTTCCCATAGGGTCCTCTGACGAGCCATGGGCCCTCTGTGGTGCTCATCTGGAGGGGCGGAATTCGTCGTCTTCAGCAGACTGGGGCGTGGGGGGGCCTCCTGATTGGGGATGGTCTGCCCCAGGTATTGCACCAAGAGCCGGCCTTCCAGGTCCTCTTGGACTTCCGCTTGCAATCCGGCATAGCTCGGACGGGTCCCGTCAGGCAGCAACTGCAGGGTGCGCCTGTGGTACTTGAGGGTGTTGTCCCTGGCTACTTTGCGGGGGTACCTGAAGCAAAGAGTCTGCTCAAGGGACACCCAGTGCTCCACGGGGCGGTAGGCAGGACAATCCTGCTCAGCCGGGACGCCAAACCTCTCGTTGAAGCGTGGCAGAAAGCTGCTCAGGACCTCGCTGGCCTCGTCGATGGTGGCGGCTCCCGCCAGGCGCAGCTCGGTTACCAGACGGTCCTGGAATGTGGCTGCTGCACGCTCCACCCGGCCCTTGGCCTGGGGCGACCTGGCGAAGATCTGCCGGATACCCAGTTCCTCCATGGCACGGGCAAACTGCGCCGGGCCTGCCAGGTAACGGCTGATATCGCCGGTGAATTTGAAGGCCGGGTGACGGTCACTGTAAATGGCCAATGGGACTTTCCACCAATATTGCCTCTTGAATCAAAAGTGGGATAACCAAAAGAGGCCCCGTTTTGGTCACCATCCAGGTAAATATAGAGGGCATTATATAGGAAAGCTATCCTGATTCGAAGAAGGGCGAGAACCCCTTAACAGCGCTTAGTTATTTTGGATGTCATGGGGACATGGAAAAATACACGCTTGCATCGTTCTGGAAGCAGTTCCCCGATGAAAACGCCTGCCTGGAGTTCATCAAGAATGCCCGGTGGCCCAACGGTATCACCTGCGCCAGGTGTGAGCGTGTCACCAATCATTTCCGCATAGCTGGGCGCAAGGTCTACTCCTGCGAGTTCTGCGCAGCCCACATCTCACCCACTGCCCATACCATCTTTCACAAGTCCTCCACCCCCCTGAGGTTCTGGTTTCATGCAATATTCTCGATGGCCTTGACCCGCACTGGCGTATCGGCCAAGCAGTTGGAACGAGAGATTGGCGTGACCTACAAGACAGCTTTGCGTATGCTGGACCAGATACGCAAGCTCATGGCCCAGGATGACATCTCCCTCTTTGGCGAGGTTGAAGTTGACGAGACCTACGTCGGCGGCAAGCACCGCAAGAAACGAGGCCGGGGAGCCGAGGGCAAGACTATAGTTTTTGGCATGCTAGAACGTGGAGGCCGAGTCGTTGTCAAGGTGGTCCCCAATGTGAGCGCCAGGACGCTGCTACCCATGATTCAAGAGCACGTACCACCAGGTACTACAGTCTACACAGATGAGTTGGGCAGCTACAACAGGCTCTCCAGACTGGGTTATCCCCATCAGTCGGTCCGACATGGAGCCAAGCAGTATGTTGATGGCAACGCCCACATCAACGGTCTTGAGGGTCTTTGGGGAAACATGAAGCGGAGTATTGACGGTATTCACCATGCCGTCAGCCCCGAGTACCTCCAAGCCTACCTGGACTCCTACGTCTTCCGCTTTAATCACCGGTTTGATGATACTCCGATGTTTCTTCAGCTGCTTGCGAAGGCTGCTCCTGCCGTACCTGTCCGCCGTGGTGGATAGGCTGGGACGCCTTCGTTAGCAGCTTCTCAAAGGCCTCCCCGGTCAGGAAACCTGGTCCTTTTCTCGCTTCAGCCATGCCCACCTCCTCGTGGCAACCTGAAACTGAAGCCCGGGTCAGCCATTCCCATTGCGTTGCTCGAATGGGTGGAACATGGTAGCAACCATCCGCTTTATCTCAGCCAGGCCAGCCTGCATGATGCTCCGGCTATTGGACATCTATATGGTGGTTTCCTGAATGTGTTTCATACGCCACTTGGTCTGTTGCATACGCCATTCCATCTCAGGCATACGCTGTCCCATAGGTTGCTCTGCCATCTCTTATCTCCCTATTCTGATCCCTTGCTGTGCTATAGTTTCAAATGTTCACCGGTGAACATTTGGATGGTGGCTAGGACAGATTATAGCCCTAGCAGCTGAGACTTCTTAGCTATAGCATACTATCATGTAAAGATGTGCTATAGTCAATCCTGATGCCTCCGAGGTCGTACCTGCAAGGCTGATATAGCACACTCTCTGAAAAAGATGTGCTATAGTCAATCCTGATGCCTCCGAGGTCGTACCTGCAAGGCTGATATAGCACACTCTCTGAAAAAGATGTGCTATAGTCAACCCCCGTGCCTCCGAGGTCGTACCTGTAAGGCTCATATAGCACACTCTGATAGAGATGTTCTATAGTCAGCCCAGGGTGTACCATAGCTGCGCGGATACGTGCTGTCACGGGACGGTCGCCTACATGGACGAGGCCGGCTGTGGTCGCGTTTAGGAGGCATCCACTCCGCCGGTCTGGTTCCTCCACCGCCTTGCCCTGAAACCTCCGGCACCTTGGCCCAACGGCAGGTGTGTCGGGCTGCTCCTTACCAGGCAGAGGCCTGCCCTCACTCGCTCTGTCCACGACGGGACTGACGCCCTTCAGGAAAGGCGAATCGCCTTTGCCCGGTCGCCCCGTCAGGAGGCTGGGCTTTGCTCACCGATTCTCAAGATCCAGAATATTACGGCGTTAACGATCAGCACCGGGATGAGAGAAATGATAACCACGAAAAAGGCCCGCAAAAGGGAATCGTAATCCAGGGTCTGCCGGATGGCTATGAGCATAGCTGCGAACTGCCACAGGAAGATTGCGAACGACAATATAGAACCCGCAAACGGAACAAAGACCAAGACGCTGAAGACTCCCGGCGTCTGCGCGAATCCAGTGCCTCGGGCGACCTGTCCCCAGTTGGCGTGAGTGTTTGGTGTCCTCAGAATCGTGGTGCCGACCAGCATGGCCACTCCGGCCCACACCGCCCAGGAAACCACCCCGCGTATGACGCCGAAAATCACTCCTTTGACAATGTCTCCCTCGCCGGACAGCAATCCGCCTCCGACGCCGGCCACGGAGACAATGACGACAACGAGCAACGCCTGCAGGGTGGCCCCACTGTCATGCTCCACATCTTCAAATGTACGCGAGTCCAGACGGGCAGCACCCAACATTCTCGCCAACATACGCTAACCTCACCAACCCGAACGCCTTCAGGTTTTACGTATCAAAATAGCTGCTAGGAAGCCTCGGAAGTATACCAAATTCCGGTTCTGTTGTCGAACGGATCGGGCGGCGCAGCAGGGCAATTGCATTTTAATGAGAGTATAAGAAATGGGTTAAACTTAAGGTCATCAGGCTGGATGGGAGGTGTGGGATGGCCGAAGCGACTCGACCTGGGCCTATTGTGAAGCACTTCGGAGACCTGGAAGACCCAAGAATTGAGCGGGCCAAGGGTCATGATCTTCTGGACACCATAGCCATTACCCTTTGCACCGTGGTCTGCGGAGCGGACAACTGGGTTGAGATAGAGGAGTTCGGCAAAGCCAAGCGTGACTGGTTCGCCGGGTTCCTGAAGCTGCCCAACGGCATTCCTTCCCATGACACCTTCGGGCGTGTTTTCGGCCTCTTGGAGCCGGAGCGGTTCGCTGAGTGTTTCACCGCTTGGGTGGGCCAAGTAAGCGAACTGGCCCAGGGTGAAGTGGTGGCCATTGACGGCAAGACTCTCCGGGGATGCCATGACCGTGCCCAAGGCAGGGCGCCCCTGCACATGGTAAGCGCCTGGGCTTCGGAGAACCACCTGGTGTTGGGCCAGACCCGCACATCGGCCCATTCCAACGAAATCACCGCGATTCCCGAACTCCTCTCGTTGCTGGAGTTGAAGGGATGTTTGATCACTATCGACGCCGTGGGCTGCCAGAAGAACATCGCCCGCCAGATAGTGGACGGCGGCTCGGACTACCTGTTGGCCCTCAAGCCCAACCAAGGGGAGTTGCATGAGAACATCAAGGACGTGTTCGCCTGTGCGGAGCGGGAGGGTTTCTTTGGGGTGGCACACAGTTGCCATGAACAGGTCGTCAAGGGACACGGCAGGCTGGAGGTCAGAGAGTGGTGGGTGATAACGGAGCCGGAAGAACTCTCATACGTGGACCCCTGGGGGCAGTGGGCAAATCTGCGCAGTGTGGACAAGGTCAGCTACCAGCGAGAAGCGGACTCTGGGCGACCTGAAGACACCCGCTACTACATTTGCAGCTACCCGGCCGAGGCGTCGCCGCACCTGAAGGCGGTGCGTGCCCACTGGGGTATCGAGAACAGCCTCCACTGGGTCCTCGATATGGCCTTCGATGAGGACCGGAGCTGGGTCAGGCCCGGGCATCCCGACCACAACTTGGCGGTAGCCAGACACCTGGTGCTGGACCTGCTCAGGCAAGAGACTAGCGCCAAAGTCGGCATCAAGGCCAAACGTAAGAAGGCTGGCTGGGACTATGACTACCTCCTCAAAATCATATCCCATTAAAATGCAATTGCCCTGGTAAGTTACCGCTAACTATAGCGCACGCTGAAAAAGATGTGCTATAGTCAATCCTGATGCCTCCGAGGTCGTACCTGTAAAGCTCATATAGCACACTCTGATAGAGATGTTCTATAAGTCAGCCCAGGGTGTAACATAGCTGCGCGGATACGTGCTGTCACGGGACGGTCGCCTAAAGGTATGAGCTGGGGCACTGCCGCATCGAAGCCCACAACGTCCAGGGTGCAGGGGTCATGGGGGTCTGCGATGCTGAAACCGTTGCTCACCATGCCCACCACCACGAGCTTGGCAGGAATCCCCATCTTGTCCCTGTATTTCTTCAGGGCCTCGACGGGGTGCATGGAGCCAGCCCACGTCTCTGAGTCCGTTAAAATAACGAAACAGTCCACCGGCCACCTCTTCTCCATGGCGTCCAGCATGGGCAGGCTACAGTCAGTCCCGCCAAAGCGAAGAGCCTGGGTCTTGGCCATAGCGTCATGGAGGTTGTCCGTGGCCGTGATGTCCAGGGGCGTCATCACGTTGGAGTTACCCTGGTTGCTGGAGCGTTCCGCCGTGGTGGAGAAGCCTGCCAGGTAGTAATTGGGTTCCCTGTGGACTATCGCCATGGCCATCGCGGATGCCGCCATGCGTGGGGTCAGGCCGTAGACGCCGGCAACTTGTCCGATTCCCATAGACCCCGAGATGTCCACACCCATATAGAGCCTCTGGTTGGTCTGTGGGGCCTGGTCAAATGCTCGGTAGAACACCTCGTCCAGGGCACTGCCAATACGAGGGATAGGGCTCCAGGTGTGGCTGCCACGTACACTCTTGCCAGCCCTATAGGTAAGCAGGGCTGACAGGACGTTGAGGGGATGGATGACACGCCGGTTGGTGTTCATCTTGGCGTGGAGCTGCTGTACCAGCCAGCCAGCGTCCATGTGGCTGACAGCTCCCACCCGGGTCAGGGTCGCCATGTTCCTTATCAGCGCATTGACGGGCATGTCCAGGGCCAGTGCCCTCCAGACCTCCTTGTTGTCCAGCTTCTCAGTGGGCACCATCTCCCAGGACAGGCGGTGCTGACCAATAAGCTGTAGCAGCCTGGGCACATCGGCGGCCTTGGCTTCCTCGTAGGCGTTAATCAGGGCAAGGTACGGCTGCGATACCCCGGACTGCTATAATGCCGCTCTTTCGGCGGCCAACTCCAGACCGTCGGCAGCCGCTAGTGCCTTCCAGTCCGGGCAAACCTTGGCAGTCCGGCCCTTCACATTCGGTTGACGGGGTGTAGCGGCACAGTATAGCAGGGCCTTTTCATTTTCTGTAAAACCGCACATCGTTATTCCGGCCTGCCTGCTGCATCTGTCTACCGCCAGGTAGAGGCAGACCTTGAGCCAGAATCCAGACTCCCGCTTTTGTGGGAATCATGGGTGTGGGCATTGGACACCTTTCACGGAGTTGAGCGACTTTGAAAAGACCCTGCTTAGTATAGACGGTTTCGTGCCGATAGACTCCTTTGGGAGTAAGATTCACAGTTGGGATTGCGCCGCGGTGGTGTCTTCTTGTGTGATTCACGACGACCTGTCGCCAGTAGCCCGTGGGCGGTCTGCAAGCCATTGCTGAATTTCGGACTCCGGCCATCGGACAGCCTTTTCGCCGACTTTGACCGGGAGTTGGAAGTTGACTTCCCGCATCTTGCGGTACAGTGAGTTGTGGCTGAAACCCGTGCGGGCCTCCACTTCCTCGCGGCGAAGCAGGCGGTAGGTGGTAGTCATCGCGGTACCTCCCAAGCGGTTAGTATATAAACGGTACCGTGTATTCCCGGGAAGTTTTAGATGAACAATTCCGGGCTATTGTTACCGGAAGTGACGGTCTTCGCGCACCTTACGGATCGTCTATCGTACCGTCTCAACTTCAGAACAAAGGGTGTCCGCGATCTCGGTCATCGCCCCTTCTTGCGTGAACCCGTGGGCGGTCAACACGCGGAGAGAGTGCATGATCCGTGGGTTGCACTCCGAGTTCTCTTTTCGGCCGCGCCCTTGGCCTAGAGGCTTAGGCTGGCCACAGGCAGCAGCAAAGGCCCACCATTACAGCAACCCTGGATAGGTTCGCGCCGTTCCTGAAACTTTTCCAATAGCCGCCGGAGTCCCTTCCATGCCCACGGTTTGGTGGATGTACAATTGTTACAGGCCACAAGCAACATCGTCCGTTCGGTGTAGTTCGGCAAGTCGCAGGCCATAGCATCCTCGGGAATACGGTTCCACCAGTAGGGCAAGTCTGCGGGCTCTGGATAGCGTCCGGTTTCGTCGTTCAGAAAGTCGGACAGTTCACGCTTGCTTTCAAGTGTCAGTTCAGTCACCAGCCACCTTCACGCCGGTCAGAAAATCGGCCCATGTGTCCATCAGCCCGCGCCGTTTTTCAAAGTAGTCAGTGCGCCGATATGCAAGTTCGGCGGCGCTCCCTTCGACGTGCGCTAGCGCGTGTTCGGCAATCTCGCGCGGCACGTCCGTACATTCAGCAGCCCAATCTCGGAACGCGGATCGCTGCCCGTGCGGTGTGCCAGCGATGTGGTGCTCCCTCAAGAGCTTGGAAATCGCATTGTCCGTTAGCGGCTTGCCCGTCACAGACGGGAACACCAGCCCCGTACCATCCGCCAGTTCCTTAGCCTGGTTTAACACGTCCATAGCCTGCCGTGCCAGAGGTATACGATGATCGCGCCCACCCTTCATCCGTGATGCTGGAATGGTCCAGGTGGCCGTATCTCCGTTGATCTCAGCCCATGTTGCCAAGCGCACCTCATTGGAGCGGGTAGCCGTCAATGTCAAAAACTCGAATGCCAACTTCGTTCCCAGCCATGCGTTGGTGCCTCGGATGATGGCAATCGCCGCCCCCACGTCAGCAAACGGTAGGGCACGCTGGTGTTGCGCCCGCTGACCGGTCTTGGGGAGTGCGCCGTCAATAGCGTCACCCGCCGGGTTGTCATCGCGGTGACCTTGTGCGGTCGCCCACTGCATCACCGCACGGATGCGCCGGCGAACCTTCATTGCCGTTGCCCGCTTTTCAGCCCAGATAGGCACCAATACGGCCATAACGTTGGCGGTTGTGATCTCTGATACCAACTTGTCCCCCAGGCGAGACATCGCGTAGGCGGCAAGGGATGTCCGCCACAGTTTCGCCGTCTTGCCGCCGTCCTTCCAGTTTTCGGAGTGTATGGCGATCACTTTTTCAACGGCATCAGCAAACGTCGGTATCGTGGCAAGCGGTATCCGGGGATCGCCTCCCTCTGAAACCAGCTGAGCGTTTTCAACCGCTTTTGCTCGCGCCAACGCAAGCGATACCGACGGATGCGACCCTAGCCCTAGGTTGGTAAGTTGGCCACCAATCCGCAGGCGCTGCCCCCAGCTCCGGCCAACCCTGCCGTTTGCAGTCAGCCGGACCCGTAGATATAACCCGCACGAACCGCGCCCGTCACCATAGCGTCCGGGTTTCGAAATCGTCCTAACGAACGCAGCAGATAGGATTTTAGGCCGTTCCATGTATCATCTCATGTATCACCTTTGAAGTGATAATACACGGGAACGGTCAGAACGTCAAGGGAACCAAATCACGCCACTTCGTATCTAATCACTACGGTCAGTGGGGCATTATGGCAACGTAGGGGACTATATGAAACTGACAAGTAGCGTCTGCCTGGGACGCCACGAACAAAAAATGGAACTCTCCGAATGTGCCTATGCTTCCACGGACTGAGGCGTTGCACCGCCTTGATCTCTTAGCCCTTGCGACCTCTCCTGAAGGTCGGCGGACAACTTGGATAGCTTGGCAATGTTCTCGCGGGCCCCGTCAATTCCTTCCTGCTTCAGCCGGTCAGCCATGTCCATTGCTTCCATGAGGTCATTATGGGCCTGGGTAATCTTGTCAATAGCTATCACCGGGTTGTTATACACGTCGCCTATTTCCTGGGTATGCTGCCTGATGGAGGCAGCGTTGGCGACTATCAGGTTGCCTAGAAATTCCCGGGTCCTTTGTGTAGCTTCCAGCACCCTTTTCTGGCGGATTAGAGCGGACTGAATCGCCAGGCCCACCATCACAACGTTGGATCCCAGGGCCAGTGTCCGCTCCACAGACTGTCCCAGCCGGTTATTGTTCTGGCGGGTCATCTCAATACTGACAAAGAACTGGGTATGGACTGCCTCCATGGTGCGCAAGTCCTGGACCCTCATGGAAACGTCATGCAACGAGTTCCGGACCCTCTCTACTTTGAGTGAGTCTTCAGTGCGCTTGAGTAGCTCGTCCAATTGCTCCATGACCAGCTCACCCATGTAGGCATTCTTCTGAATGGGCAATTGCTGAGCCTCGACCTGCCCGTAGAGCATCCTAAGCTCGACATTATCCTTCGCCAGCATTGTTCGCCCTTCACGTAGCTGAGTCTCAATGATTGAGACCTGCTTGGAAACCGGCTCATAGCGTATAGCGATTCTTTCCAGGGCCTTCAAGGCCGGATTCCCAACAAAGGGCAGCTTGCTCAACAGCCGGCTCATAAAGGTTGCTTGACGCATTTCATGGGGATTAATCTGGTTGAGAGCCCCTCGTAAATCAATGAGGTCTTTGGATATTTGGGCGCTTGGTCCCTCCTGAGTGAGCATGTCTCCAACGCGTATTCTCAGGAGGTCCAGCTCGGTCCCGGCGGCCCGTTGCGCCTGGATACCCAGGTTGCCAATGGTATCAGTCATCTCCAGTTCCTTGCTGCCGGTAGCGGTGCCCAGATCGTTGACTAGCTCTGTGGCGCGGCTTCTTAGAGCCTTCATCTCCTCTTCACTAACCCCTTGGGGAGCTAGAGGCTCCTTGATTACCACCGGAGCTAGCTCTTGGGAGCTTGTTGGGTCCAGCGCCATGTTTTCTTCTTGCTCGTTTGGACGCTCCTCTGTAACCATGATACCTTCCTCCTTCTTAATACAGGCTTAATACACGCTGGCTTTCAATTTGGGATACGGGCGGTTCAGTAGCCAAGCTTTTTCAGTTCCTCCTGGACCTCCTTTGCCTGGCTGATTGTTTTCTCAAGGGCGCTGATTACCGCGCTCGCGCTTGCATCCACACTGTCGGCCCTGAGTGTGGCAAGCTCAATCCGAACTCGATGAAGTGATGCTTCACAGCTATCGGACTGGTGCAGAAGCCCATCCACACGCACTTGTTGCTGTGCTATCATATCAAGCCGTTCTTTGTGTGAGGCCAGGGTTGCCTCAAGTATTTTGAGACGTTCCGTCTGGGACTCATCATCCCTCAGAGACTCGATTTCCTGCTCAAGCTGGACTGCCTCGTTCTTGAGCTTCTCATTGTTGAGGGAGCGAATTTCACGCATAAGCTGAAGAGAACCTGCGAGGACGCCCAAACCCTGCCGGAAGGTCTCCTCTGCCAGAGCAGGTATGTGGGCTACCGCCATAGGGTCTGTATCGTCCTCTTGCTCAAGAAGTGGCTGTATCTGTTCGTATTCGTGAACCAGGTCTTGCAAGGCTTTGAGTCCTTCAAACGAGTTGACCCTGGAGAAACCTGCCTGGATGTCCTGTTGCAAGCGTGTCAGCTCGGATTGTTCCCTCTCGCCGGTTTCTTGCTCATGCAGGTCCACCAATTCTCCCAATCTTTTTGCATACTCCTCATTATGACGAACGGAATATCGCCAGAAGAAGGAAGCCAATGCCGCAATTCCCGCAATTATAGCCGGAATGATGGCCCACCATGCTCCAAGAATGGCTATGATGACGAACAAGATAGACAAGACCAGAGAAATAATGGTCACGGGATGCTTCATAGCGTCCAACCGCAACCGTTTTTTAATCGCGCTCTCAGATAGGTCTTCTATCTGAGGTGGTCGGGAATCGCCGGTAGCCGTTCTCCTTGACCTACGGGTGTCCTTCATGTCCACCTGCCTTCCCACTGCTATGGTTCTTCCGGCTCTACCGTCATGCAGCTTACATCTCACAGTTTCCTGCCGTCATATACATATATTTATTACACAATCGTTCTGTTGTCAAACCTATCGGAGTATTATGAAAGTGACTCTGATAATTGGTTGCGGTGCAGCGCAAGTATAAATACAATAGTCCCTAGCGAGCGGGGCTGCTCACAAACCGGGCGCGTGGCCCTGACTGAATTGATAGCCACCTTTTCACTGCGGCGCTTGCATGGAAAACAAGAATAATATATTTCTACAGATTACTGACGTGGGCACGGGTAAGAGATGTATTCTCCGCATTGAGCAGGCTGATTCTTCCTTGCCCCTTCGAGTCCTGCTTGAAAAGTACCTCAATAATGCTCCCATTGATGCCTTGATGGAGGACCGGCGAATAGCCGGAGATTCGGCAGAGACCCTCCAAGACATACAGGACCTCGTCTATGTAAGCGGGGATAACGGTCAGCTGGGAGATATGTTTACAGGGATCGTATTTCAGCAGGCTGGCCGGGACATAGACCTGGATAGTGTCCCTATACTTGGACCGGGACTGGTCAGGGGTACACGGATTCTGGTGATTGACCTGAATATAGACCGCACGAATGCGGGCTATGACCGCAACTGGGCAGGGTTTCACAAGAGAAGGTGGATGAGGCACCACAAGGTTTACTCCGACTTCGTATCGTCATCCCTGGAAATGGAATGCAGCCGGGCCGAAGCGGAAGATATTCTCCTGCTAAGCTCGAAGGAGCGCAAGTTGAGGCTTATCCGTACCCTCGCCAAGAGGATTTGGGAGAGTGACTTCGAAAGCTACTCGCGGTTTACAGGCCGGAGACTGGCCCACAAAACGGGTGATGAGACTGTGAGGAACATCCTGGAAGGGGCCGGTGGAATATGCTCTGAGAAGGTCCAGGCCCTGAAGTTCATCACTGATCATTACGGACTTCCTTCAGAGTACCTTTTTGCCGGGGTTGATACGCGGGGGCCTATGCCGGAAACCAGGCTCCGTGAGTTGCTTGACACGTTTGATTTCAGATTTTCGAAACGTTTTATGCGCTACTGGCAGCATACCGCACTACTCTACACCATAGAGAACACGACGGTCCTCGTTGATGCTACCAATGGAAACATCCCTCTATTGTTCCTTACCGGTGGTGCTGCCGAAAATGTTTTGAGGCACCAAGACAAACAACCGGTCTCCGTAAGGATGGTTGATAGCTACGAAGACTTTTACTACCATAGAGTGTCCCAGGATATACCTGAGAACCTCTTCTTCGCTATGGAAGGCTGGATTCCGTACATAGACCTTGTTCAGGTATTTGAAAACGAGCTTGGGCTGTACCTGTCGGCGGACTTCTACGTCACTCCCATCTTATTCAGGAACGCCAGGGAATTCGACGTGCTGAAGCAAGAGTATGCCAGGGTCTGTGACCGTGCCGGAATCCAGTACTCTGTGAGTAGCGAATGGACCTTGGACTCGCCTTTGGGCCGGCAATTCTTCCGGCGAGAACCTCAAGTCAGCGAGAGGGTAATGCTGTCAAAAGACCACCTGCTGGAGAGGTACAATGAATGGGATGGCCCTGGACATGAGGGGGGTCTTGTCATTATGAAGCTACGCAATGGTAAGTTGTCCAGCCGTGGGGCGGGGTTTTCATGATATACAGACTGAGACACATAATTCGGCGGATGCGTCATCAGAGAGCAGTGGGGGTAGGCGTACTGCTCTCCATAGTGGTGGTATGTCTAGCTGGAAACACTCTAACCTTCTTCTTTTTTGAGCGCCTGACAGGCCGTGACGTTGGCATTTTTGATAGTCTGTGGTACAGCATGATATCCATCTCCACTATCGGGTATGGAGATCTCTCGGCTATCTCGCCGGGAGCAAGACTTGGGACCATGTTCTTCATTGTCATAGCAGGGCTTACCACCTTTACTGCCGGAGTAGGCATTATGGTAGATTGGATATTGGACTTTCAGCATAAGGAGAGAGCCGGGATGGGAAACATTGGGGCAAAGGGGCATCTGCTAATCGTCAATTTCCCTAACGAAGCAAGAGTTCGTCAGGTGGTTGATGAATTCAGACAGGACACACAGCATCATGATGATGAGATAGTTATTGTAACGGACCAAATCGGAACGCTTCCTCCGCCATTTCAAAGCTTATCCTTCGTACGAGGCTCACCACTGGAAGAGGATACCTATCATCGTGCCAACGTGGGTCTCGCAAAGCAAGCAATCGTTCTAAGCCCCGGCTACGATGACCCCAACAGCGATAGTGTGGTCGCATCCGTGGCTTCTATCATCGAGCATTTGAACCCTGCGGTAAGGACCATTGCCGAATGTCTGAGTGAGAAGCACGCGGTGCTGTTCGCCGGCGCGAAAAGGGTTTCTCTGGTACACACGTTGCGACTGGCCAATAACCTTCTCGTTCAGGAAGCCCAGGACCCGGGGGTAAACCTGCTAACGCAGGCGGTGACCAGTAATCGAATAGACGGGACCCTTGCCAGCACCAGAATAGAAGATACTTTGGGCAACTCTCACGTCTATCTCGACATAGCCAAGAAGCTGTTGGACGAGGACATCAACCTGATAGGTGTGATACGGGATGGGACCGTATACTTCAAGTTCAGAGACCTGACCCTGGCACGGAACGACTCCCTAGTGTATATTAGTACAAACCGCTACACTTGGGAATCTATCCGACTGCTTCTGGGCTGAATATTGGAGGCCCACCTAAAGTCCCATGATTGCCTTCCGTCCTGACCTATACCAACCTTCCAGTGTGCAGGTCCAAGCTTTTCGCACTCTGTTGCGTAAGGCTCGGAGTGTCGTCCGGGATGAGACCTGTGCTCCGGGGAAAGCGTTGAAGCCGGGCATATTGGCACAAATCCGGGACCGGACCTTCACTCAACACTCAGATGGCGACCTCCGGGATGTTCTGGATAGTATCAAGCAAGTCGCCCAACGCCACGTGTCAGACGACATCCTGGCTACTGTATTCGCTCTGGTGGCTGAAGTTATCAACAGGCGGTTGGGGGCATGGCGAATTTTCGAGGCCGGCAGTAACGGCGTGCGTGGACTGGAGGCGTGCCAAAGAGCATCGGCACAGATTTTACGGGCAGGCGATTACAAAGCCCTGACGGGTTATCACGTAGACGAGAATTTCTTGGAGAGCGAGAGCTTTGATCGAAGCCTTACGTCTTTGCTGTCCGAGTCGGACCTGGACGACGACGAAGAGACAATCATCAAGACCATAGTATACGCGGCTGAAAAAAGCAAAGTGAGGCACCGGGCGAATATTCTCCTGCCGGCAAAGTTCTATCAAGCGATGGCAAGAAAAGATACCGAGGGCACCCTGGGCCTTTACGTAACCGATGAACAGATGTTGGCCGGGGTCTTACTGTACCGGGGGAACGTCGTTGAGCTGAATTCCGGGGAAGGGAAGACCATCGCGGCCGCTTTTCCGGCAGTGCTGCACGCCGTATCGGGCAATTCGTTACACGTCATCACGGCGAATGACTACCTGGCAGCAAGAGACCGGGAATTGCTGGCTCCGGTTTACGAGTCTTTAGGTCTCACTGTAGACGTAGTCCTCAGCCATCTGAGTGACGAAGAACGAAGAAATGCTTACACAAAGCAAATCGTCTATGGGACTATACGGGAGTTTGGGTTCGATTTTTTGAGAGACAATATTAAGAACTCAGTGAACGAGCAGGTCCATCGGACTCTTAATGTTGCCATATTCGATGAGGTAGACCATGCTCTGATTGATGAAGCGACTACTCCTATGATTATCGCCGGGGAGCCAACGGGCACTAGGAGAGCATTTGCCAAGGTCAAGAAGGCGGTTGAACATCTGATTGCTGCTCAAGGTGAGGTCGCCCGCGGCCTGGAAGACCGGTTGTCAGACTCAGGCCTGAGTCCTGCGAGCCTGCACTCTCTTCTTGCCAGGCTGCTCATGGCGCAACCGGATAACGTCGCGTTGCGGCATCGGCTTGGCTCCGGTTCCCAGTGCTATAAACGAGTGCAAACGCTGATTGACCGGTATGAGGCTGAATATCCGGACTCCGCGTTGACCACAGACTTGCTCTACGTCGTAGACCCCAAAAGTCGTTTTGTTACGCTCACCGAAAATGGGCAGGAGTTCTTGGAGTCACGCTTGGGCCAATTCTTCAATGCCCAGTCTATCGAGATGGAGCTTTCCCACGTCGCTCAGAACAAGTGTATGTCTCTTACAGAGCGCAGAAAAGCGATTTCGAGGCTAACCAGGCAACTCTCACGGCACTATAACCTTGGCAATCAAGTGTACCAGATGCTGCGCGCATATTTGCTTCTCAAGAATCAGGTGGACTACATGGTGACCGAGGACTCAATCGTCCTCATTGATAGATATACGGGTAGGCCACGCCCGGATAGTCGTTACCAGCAGGGGCTTCAGGCCGCCCTGGAAGCGAAAGAAGGCGTTACTGTGCAACCAGAATGTGAGGTCCTGGCGCAAGTCTCAGTTCGCGGGTTCGTGTCACAGTATCGCACGATTGCCGGAATGACCGGTACCGCCCTCGGCGCCAGGGACGAGTTTCTACGAATATATGGACTGGGCGTTGCGGTAGTCCCACCGGCCCAACCCTCCGTGCGGGTGGACTTGGGCCACAAAATCTACGCGACTCAGCAAGACAAGCTATCTGCAATTGTGGATGAGGTCATATTCTGCCGGCGGGTGGGCCGGCCGGTCCTGGTCGGTACATTGACAGTTGAACAATCGGAAGAGTTAAGCCACGTGCTCAACGGACGCGGGGTGCCTCACAACCTTCTTAACGCGGTACATTCCCATGAGGAGGCGCAAATAGTTAAGGAGGCCGGGGCCTCGGGCGCCGTTACCGTTGCCACTAACATGGCCGGAAGGGGCACGGACATAATCCTTGCCCCGGATTTGAGTAGCGTAATCACCGGTCGGTACGTGGAGATGGTGCACCAACTTCTCTCGCAAGGTTTTGCCTGTGTTGCGCTCAACTGCCATAAGAAAGAAGAAGCTGACATTCTTTGGTCGGCCCTTTCTAGCTCAGGGTCTTTCTCCCTCAGCAGGGAGAAAGACCCTGAGCGACTGTTGGTCGCCACCGGGAATGGTCAAAGCACGGACGGCAAGAGTATCTGCCTGGAATTTGGTCTGGGGCTGTATGTGATTGGCACTGAGCTGAACCACTCCGAGAGAATTGACCTTCAGCTTAAAGGGAGAAGTGGACGGCAAGGTGAGTTCGGCTTGTCTCGGACCCTTCTTTCCATCGAAGACAAGCCCTTGTTGGATGGAGAAAGCGCCGCCTCGTACCCATCTACTGCCATGAAAGTGGACCAGGCCGGCCGGAGCTACTTCGCGGGGAAGGAAGTGGACCGACAGGTTGAGAGAGCCCAGAAAATTGTCGAGTCGGAAAGTGAGGCCCGACGTTGCTTGGTGCAGGACTATGCCAGCGTCCTTGATTCCCAAACCCTGCAATATTACCGTGTACGCCAGCAGGTAATGGAATCCCCATCTATCCGGGACAGGTGTGTCACTATTGCGGGAAAGCAGGCACGACCAATTGTGGCACGGCATTTCCCCGAGGCCATCGCGAATGATTACTCCCGCAGGTTTGACGGCATGGCGGAAGAATTGCAAGAGGACTATCACGTTGACTGCTCCGGCCTCAGAGGTTGTGAGACCGATGAGATGATCGAGAAAGTCGGCAATTTATTGGCTGACGGCCTTGAACGGATGGAGTCCCAAATTGGTGAAAAAGAGTTTGCAGAGTTGGCGAAACTGCTGATGTTGCGGACCTGCGATCAGCTTTGGAGGGAACATACCTGTGCGCTCCAAGAGCTAATGTTGAGCGTCCAGCATGGCGCTCATAGCCATAACGCCACTTTGTCCGAGTACACCATTATGGCATTCAGGGAATGGAGGGCGTTCCATGAGCGCGTCAACGGTTTGTTCTTGTCCACGTTGATGGCCTTCCCCATGAGCGACACAGTTATCCATCCGGTGGCGATAGGTGAGCTACTGGAACGCGATTTAGCAGAAGACATCGCCTTGGTCCTGATATGAGCCGGCCCCTTGGAGCGGCCAGGGTCTGCCGTTAAACCTGAGCGTATCCCCATCATCGAAGTACGGAGGAGTTGAAATGGCCAGAAGAATGCGCAGGTTGGGAATGGTGGTATTCAGCGGCAGTATGGTTACTGCTTCGCCACTACTGGCTGCGTGCGGTGGAGGTGGCCCAACTTTCGACGAATGGGCGGCCACCGATGGCGCTGCGGGTAGAATAAATCTGGAGGAGGTCCAGGAGGCTTTCAAGATCTCCGAGAGCGCAACCGACTTTGAGCGGCGGGTCAACGAGATTTATGAGGGCGACGGCGTCATATACATTCGGGCAAGACAGGATGGCGACGCGCTGACCCTGGAAGGATGGGAAGACCTCAACAATAACAACGAGATAGATGATGCCCAGGATGACCTGCTTTTTTCCATTGTCAAGGAGCAGGAACAGCATACCATGCAAGGCCATCACGCCAATGGGTACTATCACAGGCCCTTTGGGGGAGGCGATTTCCTGTTTACATACCTCCTTCTTTCGTCCTTCTCAAGAGGCCCCTATTTCTATCACACACCCTCCACTCGCACGTATAATGATACGATAAGGACACAGCGGACCAACTACAGGCAGTCTTCAAGGTACACCACTCAGGTCTCGAAGAACAGCAAATATTTTAACAATCAGAAAACATTCGCCGGTTCCCGCTATCAACAGTCGGGCCAAGACCTTAGCCCCGGTCGCCGTACATATCAGCAGACCCAAAGCACAAGCGGCGCCTTCAAGCAGTCGGGCGCGGTCCAGCGGACCAAGGAAGGAACGGTCCGGGCGGGAGGCTCCTCGGGCGGCGGCGCTAGAGGCGGCGGCGGCCTGCAAGTGGTCATAGGCAACACCAGGCGGAGGCGTATGCGGTAGAGGTTGTGCAACGCAATTTAGGAGACACTTGGAAAGCGGTTATGTCACCGTTTAGTGTATTGTTTAGTGTGTAAATGTACCGGGGAGAGCCTGGACGTGAACAAACTGGGTAATCGCCCATTCGAGCTTCGAGTGTACCTGCGCGGCATGAGGCCGGAAAACATATTCCAAGTCTTGCTTCCGTCAGAGTACGCAGACCTTTGTATTGGTGAGCTTCTTGAGTTGGTCTTCCCTGACGACGAGGAGGGTGAGTTCCGTGTGGAGGATGCCATTGATTTCCGGGAGAACCCGGACCTTCCGGATATCTATGACGTTCTTCTGGATGCCTTTGATGAGTGGAGGATGGGCCGTTGTGCTCTCACGTTCTCAGAGAATCATGGTCCCGAAGTGGGACTGCCTGACCCTGTAGTGGGGCATCTCAGGACGCACCGGCCGGGGGAGCAGGATGAGCCTGTCTATCCTGTACTGGACCTGGTCATGGAGCAGGAATACCCGGCCGTGGACTATGTATTGGAGCAAGGGTACTGGGAGGACAGGGGTAGGCTATTGGAGTGGCTACAGTCCTTGACGCTGCTATATTTCCTGGACAAGCACGAGTTCAAGCTCTTGGCCGCCCCTGCAACGGATATTGACCGGCAACTGCTGCCCATAGCCAAAGTCCTTGAGGGGGAGAATATCATTGCTCTATCCGGTGAAACCGGGCATTTTGCCGTTACTGAACAAGGAAGGCAGTTTCTAGGGGTCCAGATTGCTGAAACTGAATCGTACATCCGGCGCTTCGACTTGTTCAAAGACGTGAGCTACGACGCTGATGCCGGAATTGCGGAGTTTGAAGGTGGGTACGGGGAAGACTTGCGTGTCCAGGTTTTTATAGAAGAGGGATTTGACCCGGTGCGGGTAGTCTTTTTGCTTCGTCTGTATGACGGCACTCTTGATGAGTTCATCCCTTCCTGGCGCCGGCTAATCCACGAAGTGAAATTCTATGATGGAATTTTGGAGCCGGTGATGAGCCACTGTCGCGTGCCCGAGGAGCTTATGGCATGGATTATCGAGAGTGGGTATGCTTACATTGAGGAGCGAGAAGAGGCGGCGCAGGAGAGTCGCTCACGGAAGGAAATTCTGCATAGGGTGAAGGGAAATCAGGGTCTTAATATTTTCTTAAAGGGTGTAAGGTAATAATATCCATCTAAGGGAGTAGGTCCGGCGAGGGATAATGAATGGCTGCTGCGAAACGGCGTATCCTTGTAGTTGAGGACGACCACAAGACCGCTGACCTGGTCCGCTTGTACCTGGAGAGAGACGGCTATTGGGTCCTGACTGCCTATGATGGCTCTGAGGGGTTGGACGTCGCCAGGGAATGGAAGCCGGACCTGGTGGTCCTGGACCTTCTCCTTCCCGGATTTAACGGTATGGAGGTCTGCCGGACTCTCAGGAATGAGTCGGAGGTGCCGATTATCATGCTCACGGCGTTGAGTACGGAGCAGGACAAGCTCGGTGGGCTTGATTTGGGCGCCGATGACTACGTGACCAAGCCATTCAGCCCCAAGGAGTTGGTTGCCAGAGTGCATGCCGTACTCCGACGCACGATTGAGGACTCCATTTACAGCGTCCCCTCCGGGGTGGAGCGTGGAGAGCTCAAGATAGATTTCCATCAGCACAATGTCAAAGTGAGGGAAAGGGACGTACACCTCACCCCCACCGAGTTCCGAATCCTCGCTGCTCTGGTGAGGGAGCCGGGCAGAGTTTTCAGCCGCAGTCAACTGGTGGACAAGGCTTTGGGGTATGATTTTGAGGGTATGGACCGGACTGTGGACGTACACGTGCTGAACCTACGAAGGAAGATTGAGGTGGACGCCAACCGCCCTCGGTACGTTATGACCGTATATGGCATGGGTTATAAGTTCGGGGGCTAACCTTGTTTTATAGCATTCGCTGGCGTCTGCTGTTTAGCTTCGTTGTGGTCATTGGAGTGGCCCTGGGGATGGCGGCATTTTTTGCCAGCCGCGCCGCCAACACCGAGATTGAGCAATTCCAGGACCGTACCGAGACCCAACGGTCCGAGCGTCTTCAGGCGATGCTGGCCAGGCAGTATGCCGAGTCCCAGGGCTGGCAGGAAGCCCAGAGTATGTTGGAGCAAATAGGTGAGCTCTACTCCCAACGGGTAGTCGTGGTCAACCTTGGGGGACAGGTGGTTGCCGACTCCCACCGCGTTCTGGTGGGGCGATTTATGGTCAGCTCTGTGAAGAGTGACCGTAGGCTGGTGGTGGTCGGCCCCGGAGGGAACCTGGGAACGATGCTCGTCAACCCGGAACCTCTGCCCGGCGAACCGGAGGCCCTGCCCGTCGAACCCAATATGCCTTCCATCAGCCGTATTTTCATCTGGAGCGGAATCCTTGCCGGCGGCGTGGCAGTAATTCTTACCTTTTTCCTGTCGAGGCGCATCCTGGCCCCGGTGGAATCCCTATCCAGGGCGGCCAGAGCTCTGGCCGGTGGGGACTTCTCACGCAGGGTCAACGTCCGTTCCAAGGACGAGGTGAGCGAGCTTGCCAGGTCATTCAATACTATGGCGGATGAGTTGGCCCGGACCGAGGAGATACGCTCCGGTCTTGTGGCCGACGTTGCCCATGAGCTACGTACTCCGCTATCAAATGTAAGGGGATACCTGGAGGCCATAAAGGATGGGGTGGTGAACCCGGATGAGGCCACCCTGGATTCCATGCACGAGGAAGTGCTGCTCCTTACCCGTCTCATAGAGGACCTTCAGGAGTTGGCGCTGGCTGAGTCGGGGCAGCTGGCTCTCCATATCCAGCCCTGCGACTTGGCAGACCTGGCGAGGAAGGCTGTGGTGTCCATACAGCCCCAAGCAGAGGCCAAAGGTATCAAATTGGGTATGTATGCCACCAGCGAGATGCAAATCCATGCAGACCCGGGACGAATAGGGCAGGTGATACGCAATCTGCTGGTCAATGCGTCCAACTATACCCCTTCAGGAGGCAGCATCTGGGTGGTGGCAAACCGGAGGGGAGACGATGTATGGGTGAGTGTGGAGGATACGGGTGGAGGTATCCCAAATGAGGAGTTGCCCTATGTGTTCGAGCGTTTCTACAGGGTGGACAGGTCCCGGTCTCGCGCTACCGGTGGAGTGGGCCTCGGCCTCACCATCGCCAGGCGGCTGGTGGAGGCTCACGGGGGCAGGATAATGGTCAACAGTCAGAACGGTAAGGGCAGCACCTTCACCTTTACGATTCCGGCAGGAACCGGAACAGAGGGAAAAGGCATCTCCGCTCAACCCGATGCTCAGCCTCTATGACAGAGTTGAACATGGCAGCGAGAAAGCCTTCCGATGTTGTAGCGGAGCGGGCGGCCATGTGTCGTTTCAGGATGAGCGAGGAGTGTCAGGACCGTCCTCCGGGGCAGGTGGGTCGGGTAGTTCGTAGGGTAGGTTAACCCGGGGGCCATCCTCTGAGAAATAGCTGCCGGAGGCATCGTCCTCCGGGGCAGGTGGGTCGAGTAGTTCGTAGGGTGGATAGCCCCTGGGTGGACCCTCTGAGGAGTAGCTGTCGGAGGCATCGTCCTCCGGGGCAGGTGTGTCGGGTAGCTCGTAGGGTGGATAGCCCCAAGGGCTATACTCTGAGGAATAGCTGACTAAGGCATCGTCCTCCGGGGCAGGTGTGGGGGGTGCCTCATAGGGTTGGTTATCCCAGGGGCCATCCTCTGCGGATGCTTGGTGGTCAGCGCGGTCCTTGGTGTGCTGCTTCAGCTGGAAGAACCGGTTTACCAGATTGTAGACGCAGCCGCCGGCTATGTTGCTCTTGTATGGGAAGGATAGCTCCCGGCTACCTCCCTGGAAGATGATTACACCCTCCTCCTCCCAGAAGAAATGCCTGACTATAAATAACCCCCCTACCAGTATGATGGTGGCCCCCAAGGCCAAGCCGATGGTCACGCTATCCAGCACGTAGCCTATGATAAGGTAGGCCAGAACGCCTAATATCATCATAATAAGGCCCTGGGATAAGCTCTTCAGACCCCTTGTGTTGGCCCTCACCGAAATCCCCTTCATCTCAGCCAGGGGGGCGAAGAAGGTCTCTTTATGCCCGTTGCTCTGGATGAAGGAGATAACTCTATGGTTGGTGAGCACCAGCAACTCGCCCTTGCGTGGGGTATCCGACACCAGCCCGTGGTATGGAATAAACCGCTCCTCCACCCACTCTCCCTCCAGCAGGTGAAGGTCCCTCACTGAGTGTTGGTCTGAATTGGGCTGTTTCTCTGAATACAACGCTCTTTATACCAGCATCATAAATTGGGGCCGGACCGAAAGGACATACAGCTATGGGCTGCTAGGGTTGGAGGTCAACGATAGAATTATACTATCACAATAACCTTCTCAATCATACCGCGTCGAGCCGCACGGTTGGGTCTTTTGGTCATTCTCACCGTCATTCCGGTGAAAACGAGAGTCCGTCGCTCCTCCTTGCCAACATCTTAACCAAGTCACTCCGCCTATGGACTTCCGCTTTCGCAGCAGTGACGGAGAATGGGTCATCCTTGCACAGGACGCCATGAACGGCCCTCAGGTAGTCCACGGGAATCGAAAGACCCTCCGGTGTAGCCACAAATGAGTAGCATTTTATTGGGACTTGAGCTATCATGTTGTCATAATGTAATCGAAAGGAGAGGACGGGCATGTCAAAGAACTATACCATTTGCGTAGGAACCGTTGGGGGTGGACTTTCGGTCAGCCCGGACGGGGGAGATACCTGGAACCGGATTCGAGACCCTATCCCGTCAGAGTGCAACGTAAGGGCCCTCGCTGTGTACCCTGATGACCCAAGCCGTGTTCTGGCCGGCTCCGACGTTGGCGTTTATCGCAGTGAAGATAAAGGGGCTACCTGGACGGATATGGACGTGCCCATAGATGGCGCTCAAGTCTGGTCTTTGGCTGTTGACCCCCTGGCCCCGGACACCATTTTCGTTGGCACCAGGCCCGATGCTTTCCGGTCTAAGGACGGAGGCCGGACGTGGGAACATCTGTCTCTGGGTGTGACCAACCCCTGCCCGGTGGGTACACCACGGACAACCAACATGATTGTTGACCCTCGAGACCATCGCACCATTTGGGCCGGTATTGAGGTAGATGGCGTCTACAAGAGCCTGGACGGCGGAGATACCTGGGTCCACCTTCCTGACCTTGGCCCTGACCCCTTTCAGGGTGATATTCATGGAATGGCAATCAACCCCGGCCGGACCACGTCGGTGTACGCCACCAGCCCATTTGGAATCGCTACCAGCACTGACGAAGGCGAGAGCTGGGAGTACCATCTATTCCCCAAGTTCCAAGAAGAGGACACGCGCTCTTACTGCCGGGGCATGATCATTAAGGCAGATGACCCCAAGGTCATGTTCGTTGGCAACGGGGACTCGATACCTGGGCGGACCGGTGCGATTCGGTGTTCCAGAGATGGCGGACAGACCTGGAACGCAGCGTCTCTTCCAGTGCAGCCCAACTCAGTAATCTACTGGTTTGCCACGCATACTGCGGTCCCCGACGTCATTGTTGCTGCCAGCCTGTACGGGTATGTATACAAGAGTGACGATGGCGGCGAGTCTTGGCAGAAGCTTGACAAGGAATTCGGTGAGATACGAACGGTGGCGGTGACGGCTGACTAGAGCCGGTCTTTCAGTGTGAGACGAACCCCCCCTCACCCTGGCCCCCTCCGAGTATTGGGAGGGGATGAGGGTGAGGGGTGTCTCAATGGAATAGTAGCCCCCCGTTTACGTTGTACGCCTGACCGGTGATGAAGTGGGCCTCATCGGAGGACAGAAAGCCTACCATATCCGCTATGTCCTCCGGCTCGGCGATGCGGCCCAGTGGAGTCGCTCTGCCTGACTCTTCCACTATAGTCGCCCTGAACTCTTCCAGGGGGACTCCACTCTCCTCCGCCCTGGCTCTCTCCCAGTAGCTGAGCCTGCCGGTGTTGATTGGCCCCGGACACACTGCGTTTACAGTTATCCCATAAGGGGCCAGGTCCAGAGCGGAAGCCTGGGTAAGACCCAGCACGGCAAATTTCGAGGCTGAGTAGGCGGCTCCCAGGGCGTTGGCCCGCTTGGCTGCGTCAGAGGCGATGTTGATTATTCGCCCACCGTTGCCCATGCGCACCATCTTCCGGCCAACCATCTTGGTGCACAGGAAGACGGCGGTGGTGTTTATGGCCAGGAAGTGGTCCCATACTTCCTCCGGCAAGTCCGTCACAGGAACCTTATCTCTCCCAACTATCGCCCTGGCATTGTTGACCAGAATATCTATCCGTCCATAGTGTTCCATCACCCGGTTGACCATGTCCTGTATCTGGTCACTATAGCCCAGATCACAGTAGATAGGTAGGCATCTACTGCCCAGAGCTGTGATCTCCTCCGAAACGCTGTCAATAGCTCGCCATACTGCCCTCACCTCAGCGGGGGGCAAGTCATCTGGCTCCCTACGCACGTCGGTCAGTGCTATATCAGCGCCTTGTCCGGCCAGCTTCAGTGCAGTGGCCCGGCCCACACCCCTCATTCCACCGGCTCCCGTAATAAGGGCGACTTTACCCTCCAGTCCGGCCATTCCTCACCTCCTTATCAGGAAGACATCACTTTTCAGCCTGGAGTGTAATGTACTTCGGCCAGTATTACAATCCATATCTCGATGCCATCTTGTGGTGGCTTAATAGCAGGAGTAGAATATGAACCATCTTAGGCCGTTACCCATATACTTGTTCTTTGTGCTTGGCAAGAAATCTAAGGAGGAGGATGAAGATGTTGGACTTGATTATCCGCGGAGGCCGTGTGGTAACCCCCGAGGGAGTCGGGGAGTTGGATGTTGGCATCCAGGGCGAGAGAATCGCCGCCGTTGCCCTACCAGGGACCCTCGAAGTGGAGGCCGGGAGGACGATTGATGCCACGGGAAGAATAGTCCTACCCGGTGGCATCGAGCCCCATACCCACATCGGTATTCCGGTGCCACGGGAGTGGTCCGGCATTCCTGATGCGATGACCCAACCGCCCGAAGCAGCCAGCCGCGCAGCCGCCTTCGGAGGCGTCACCACTTTTATAGATTTCGCCGGGGAGCTTCCCATAACCCCGGGAGCAACCCCGTCCACAGAGCCCATTATGCAACAGCTCGAGGACCGGAGGAACGTCTTTACCGGGCATTCCTACACGGATTTCGCTTTCCACTTCATTATGGCTGGTAACGTCCCCCCCAACATGATTGGCGAAATCGGCGAGGCCATCCAGGGCGGGTTAGCCAGCTTCAAAATCTTCACTACCTTTCACGCCGCCCGATGCCCTTACGGCCACCTGTGGGCTATCTTCGAGCAGGTAGCCAAGCACGGTGGTATCATGGCCGTCCATGCTGAGGATGACGACGTCGTAACCTATATGACGGACAAGCTCGTAAGGGAGGGGAACGATCAGGGCCATAATCTCCATCTGGCCCACAACAATATCTCCGAGGACCTAGCCTTCCGCAAGATTCTCCGACTTGCCAAGCACACCGAAACGGGAATCTATTTTGTCCATACCACAGCCAAGGAGGGAGTAGCGGCCATATCGGAGGCCCGCAGCCAGAATATGCCTGTGTACGGTGAAGCCCTTCACAACTATCTTGAGTTCACCTGTGATGATTACAAGAAGCCCAATGGGACTGCCATTCATACCTACCCCGCCATCAAGTTCGCTGACGACCGGGACGCCCTGCAACAGGGCCTGGTGGACGGCCCGATTTGCACCACTGCCACCGACGAGTACACCACCCACAAGGACGTGAAGCTGTGGGGCAATACCATAGAGTCGGTCTGTGGCGGGCATAACGGCATCGAGACCCGTATGCCTGTGACATATACCAAGCTCGTGTCCACAGGGCGCATCTCCCTTGAGCGGTTCGCTGCCATAACCTCGACCAATGCCGCCAAAATCCTGGGTATGTACCCTCAGAAAGGCGCCATCGCCGTTGGCAGTGACGCCGACATCGTCCTCTGGGACCCCAATATGAGGAAGAGGATTACCCTGGACGACCTGCACGCCGACTCGGACTACTCCATCTGGGACGGGTTCCAGTGTGAGGGCTACCCCACAATGACAATCTTGCGGGGAAAGGTCATTGTGGAGGACGGCAAGTTGGCGGGTAGCTCCTCCGACGGCCGGTGGCTGAGCAGAAAGGTCGCCCCGGGAGTCCTGGCTCAACCGGTGGTCTAAGACCCTCCGGCTCCTTTCCCACCGGGGAGAGGGGGCGGCCCAAAGCCGGAGTTCGGACTGCAATAGTCATGTGTAGCAGGTAATAGAGATGGTTGACAACACCCTATCGCCCCACGGTGGCAAGCTCATAGAGAGAGTGATGCCACTACAGGCGAGTGACGAGAGAGTCCGGGGGCTAAAGACAATTCCAGTGAGGGGTCAGATAGCAACCGAGTGCGTCGGCATATCCTACGGTTTCTTCTCGCCCCTTGAAGGATTCATGCTCAAGGCGGACGTCGATGCAGTGGCCGAGGATATTAGACTGGCTAACGGCTATGTCTGGAGTATTCCCATAGTCTTCGATTTGTCTCTTGAGGAGATAACCCGGTTGTCCTTGAGAGAAGGGGATACGCTGCTCTTTACCCACCAGGGCCAGCCCTTGGCGACACTGGACGTTGAAGAGATTTACGCCTACGACAAGGAGCGCTTGGCCCGGAGGGTCTACGGTACTACGGATGAGGACCACCCCGGAGTAAGGAGGACATACGCCTATAAGGACAGGTTCTTGGGTGGCAAGGTGACCCTCGTCAACCCGCCACAGGTGAACCCACCCTATGACAAATTCTGGTACACTCCCAGAGAGTTGAGGGAAAGGCTCGCAGAGAAGAACTGGACGAAGGTAGTAGCCTTCCAGACCAGGAATGTTCCCCATGCCGGACACGAGTGGCTCATGAAGGGGGCTTGGTTCGCCGCCAACGCGGACGCCATCTTGGTCAACGCCGTCATAGGGGAGAAGCGGACCGGAGATTACATTGACGAAGCCATTATTCTGGCCCAAGACATGCTTCGGACTGCGGGCTATTTCAAGGAGAATGTCTACATGGCATCCATTCTCCAGTGGGACATGAGGTACGCAGGTCCCAGGGAGGCGGTGTTCCATGCCATTGTCAGGAAGAACCTTGGTTGCACCCACCACATGTTCGGAAGGGACCACGCCGGCGTGGGCTCCTACTACGACCCCTACGCTGCCCACAGGATATTCGACGAGCTACCGGATATAGGCATAAAGCCTGTGGTAACTCTCGAGTGGTGGTACTGCCCCACCTGCGCAGGTATCGCTTACGAGGGTCTCTGTGGACATGCCGACCGGAAGCAGGAGCTTAGTGGCACATTCATGCGGAGGACACTGGAGAGCGGTGTCCGGCCTCCACCTCTCACGTTCAGGCCGGAAGTTTTTGACCTTGTAAAGGAATGTGCCGAGAGGTACGGGTTCGGTTCTCCTTTCGTGACGGGGAACTATCTGGAGAACAGGAACCCGGTTATGACGGTCCCGCCGGTGGGGGCCGCCGGGTAGCCGGTACGTTTGATACTATTCATAGAGACCTTCGTCGGAGAAGAATGGCTTGTCCCAGTCCGGATCGGTATGGCGACCGAGCACGTTGTTTGAATGCAACCGGCAGGCCCTCATCCACAGTACCACAACAGCGTTTCTTATCTCAGCTTTGCCACGAGGCACTCGCCCATATTTTTGCGATAGCCATTGGGTATGCCCAGTCTGTAAGAAATCTGCGTAGGACTCTGACGGTTCAGCTGCATCGGCAATAGCCGCCTCCAGCACTTTCGCCGGGACCTGAGAGCATAATATATTTGGACTATCGTTGGCTATCTGAAGATATTGCTCCTCCATCATTGGTCCAATAACCTCACTATGCTACTCTGCGTGGCTTTAGTCCGCCGAGGATTTCAAAATGTGCGTGCATGGATATAGCTTAATGGGTTCCGGGGAGTCGAGAGGGATGTACTTGAGGCAGGCATACCGGCGTTTCGAGGGAACCGTCACGCCGGTTGCTCGGCACAAAGGGGTATGGAAATAGCACCGCCCTGGCACCACTCTAATAGCATCGGCGCTGCCAGGGCGGCACTACGACCTGACTCTACAGGTTGAACTGAGGCTCCAGGTATCCCCTTACCTTGTTGTATATCTGGAGTCGGCCCCTCTGAGTATCAGCTACCAGGAGCCGGGACTTCTCCTCGTCAAAGACCGCTGCCGTGGGGAAGGCAAACCGCCACTCAGGCTCCAGGGTATA
This sequence comes from Dehalococcoidia bacterium, assembly GCA_965219825.1. Lineage (GTDB taxonomy): Bacteria > Chloroflexota > Dehalococcoidia > Lucifugimonadales > JAGWBF01 > JAGWBG01. Next base: position 2,442,154 of record OZ244792.1, read on the forward strand.
GACCCTGCGACGGGCCTTGGCTACGTCCGCGTTGGCTTCTATGACATCCGTGTGCCACTTGGACGGGACTTGCGCATCTCCAATGAGACTGGTAATAAATCTGCCATCCGGTCCGAATATCTGCACCCGGCTGTTGCCCCAGTCGCACACGTACACGTCACCGTCAGAGTCCACCGCCACACCTGCGGGACGGTCCATCTGCCCCCGGCCTGTGCCGTGGCTGCCAAACTGGGTTAGGTATCCACCATCCGGGGTGAATTTCTGCACTCTGTGGTTTCTATGGTCGGCCACGTACACGTGTCCCTGCTCGTCTATGGCGATGCCCCAGGGGGAGTCGAACTGACCGTCGCCGTCGCCCAGGCTGCCCCAGGCGTTCAGGTAATTTCCGTCCTTGGTGAATTTCTGGACGCGGTGGTTAAGACTGTCTACAATGTAGATGTCACCCTGTTGGTCTACGGCAATTCCCGAGGGGCGATTGAACTCACCGTCGCCGCTTCCGGGCGAGCCCCATGAGTTCAGGAAGGCGCCCACTTTATCGAAGATGGAGACCCGGTTCATCCATTCGTCGGTGACGTAGATGTTTTTCCGGGTATCGGTGGCGATGCCCGCGGGCCAGATGAGCTGCCCGTCCCCATCACCATATTTGCTGATGTCACCCAGGAACTCCTCGTCTCCCGGTACCGTTCCTATGGTACATTGGCCTATTTTTGCGCCGGTAGCAGTCCGGTTCCAGGCTACGTTAGAAACTTGCTCGGATTGCCGGCTCAGGACATACACCAAATCACCCTCACCTGTGGCGACGCCGACCGGTTGGGTGATATAGTACCCCCCCACGGCGTGGCTGAAATCGTAAGTGCGGCCGGATACTGTTACAGTAAGCATCTCCCCCCCTGTACGTTAATTCAGGCCCTCAGATGCAGAGGGCCGGCGAGTAACGAGTACACAATCGCCGGCCCTCCCTGGTATCTACGCTAACCTCATTCCCTGGCCCTGGCGTCTTAGCGCAGGAACTTGGGCTTCTCGAAAGTACCCTCCACTATGGGCACCGCATCCAACCCCAGCCAGTCCTCAAGGATAGTCGAGTACAACCCCCGGAAATCCTGGTTGGGAACCAGGTCCCCCTGCTGCAAATCCCCGGGCTTGGTTGACGGGTACTCGCTGTACTGACCTCCCGCCACCGACTCCCCAATCATAAACGCCGCACCCGCCGCCCCGTGGTCCGTGCCGGAGCCGTTGTCATGGACCCTCCTGCCAAACTCACTGAACAGCAGCATAATCACGTTGTCCCCGGCGCCATGCTCCTTGAGGTCCTCAAAGAAGTCCTCTATACCCTCACTCACGTCCCTCCACAAATTGTCGTGCATCCCCACCTGGTTGGAGTGAGTATCGAAACTGCCGTGGTCGCAGTAGAAGATTCTGGTGCCGAGGTTGGCCAGATGTATCTGAGCAATCCCCTTGAGCTTCCTTGCTATGGTCGTATCAGCGTACTCCACCGAGGAACTGTAAACCTCAGGAGCAGCCTTGAGGATATCCGCACCCTTCAGGGAATCCAGCCCGGTCTGTCCCAGGTAGTCCATGACGGCCCCCGTGCCAATGGCGGGGGAGTACAGCCTGGCAAACCTGTCCAGAATCTTCAACCTCTGCTGCTCCTCCTGAATGCCGGTGAGCAGGCCGTAATTCTCCAGGTCGTCCACACAGGCCACTGGGACCCCGGGTAGGGCCAGTGCCCTGAAGAGACTGGGGCCGAAGCTCACGGTGGTGACCACGTTATCCTTGTTGGGATCAATCTCCCTGGTAGCTCTGCCCAGCCAACCCTCGGTGCCCAGCTTGTCGGGTTCGCAGGTGTGCCAGATGTCCATGGAGCGGAAGTGGGAGCGCGGGGAATTGGCGTAACCTACCCCGTGGATGATGGCGACGTTGCCCTGGTCGTAGAGGCCCTTGATGGGTGCAAGGCTTGGGTGGAACCCCAGCTTGTCGTCAATGTGGATAATCCGGTCATCGGCAACCCCGACGGCGGGCCTGTTGTCCCTGTAGAGCGGGTCGGTGTAGGGGATGACGGTGTTGAAGTAATCGTTGCCCCCGGAGAGCTGGAGCACTACGAGGACCGGGTCTTTCTTTGCACTGGCCATTGTTGCTTCCCTCCTTCCTTCTATCTCTAAACTATCTCTGAGTGTAGGCCCTGGGCGTCGAACACCCAGGGCCGAAGCTAACGGATGTGGGATTATCTATGCGTACTGGTAGTCCCTCAGCGAGACTATTAGCTGGAGCATCTCTGAAATTCTTTCGGTGGCTGTCCGGACTTCCTGCTCCGTGCCCCAGCGAAGGGCGCCACCGGCGCTTGCGTGGGAAGCAAGCTCCTGCCTGGTTTCCTGGCTGACTTCCAGGGGACCCATCAAATCAAGGCAAGTGTCCACAAATGCCTCTGAGGTTATGTCCCCTTGCGCCCTCAGCTTGTTGACAATAGCCTGGACTCCCGGCCGGCTTACGTCGCCCAACAATTCGGCGGTGAAATTTATCCGCCGCATCAGGGAGCCGCTGTTTATCCACTCCTGCCCGGTGTGCCATCCCTCAACGCTGGGTGGGTTCAGCAGGTCCTGCCCCATGTAACCGGCCTGCTTGGACATGTCGCCGATACCCGGTGCGGGGAACTCGGCGCCGCCCACCAGCCTCAGAGTGCCTATCACCACCTCGGCGGGACTCTTTAACCTGGCGAACCTGGCTTCCTTGAAGAAGTCGGAGGTGAACAGCACACGCAGCACCGAGCGTAAATCGTAGCCGGACTCGGTGAATGTCCTTGCCAGGGTCTCGATGGCCTCGGGGTCTCTGGGCGGGATCACCGACCATGCGGGGACCTGGGCCTCATCGGCCACGAAGAAGTTGTACAGGTGCCTAGCAACAAACCTGGCTGTGGCCGGCTGTTCGCAGATGATTCTTATGATGTCCTCTCCGTTGAAGCGACCCGTGTGTCCCAGGAAGGTCTTTTCGGTGTCGTCGTGGTCCTCTTCCTTGTACTCAAAGTACCAGTCGAACCGACCCATGGGGAATCTGGGGAGCTTGGGTGACATGGTCCAGCCGGTGAAGGCCCTTGAGCACTCCCGGACGTCTACTTCGGTGTAGCTGCCCACACCCATGCTGAAGAGCTCGAGGAGCTCACGGCCCCAGTTCTCGTTGACGGCATCGGCATGGTTCTCGTTGTTGTCCAACCAGTGAATCATGGCGGGGTTCTTGGCGACCTCTGCCAACAGGTCCCGATAGCTGCCCATTCCCCTCTCGCGGAACAGGTCAATCATGTCATCTATCTCATCGTAGTGGTCTACCTTTGAGACCCCGGTTGCAAATACCTGGTGCCAGAAGAGGACCATCTTCTCCTCCAGGGGCCGCTTGGTGTTAATCATGTGGTAGAGCCACTTGGTAGCGCCCATGCCCTGTATGGTCCCCGGTTTCCAACTCCAGGGATGATACCGCAGCAAATCGCGTATATCTACGGCATCCTGCGCCTCGGAGTTCAACAACTCCTCTACGGTTGCCTCATACCCCTTGGCGGCACGGGCCTCCAGTTCTTCACGGGTCGCTCCAAAGCCGGCGCGGCGCATGAGATGGGCCATTAAAGCTATATCATTTTCAGCCATTGTTAATCCCCCTTTCCTTGAATGCCATGAATGCTCAAAGAATTTCCCTCAATGTTGGGTCTACAATTTTGATAGAGATTCCTTGTCCCATTCCTTACCAGACCGGCCCCCATTACGACCCTAAAGTCGTACTCCCAAGAGATACTCACTGCTCTTGCTTGGGATTGTAGTCTTTCTTTTATTTTCTGTCAATCCATGCGTAGTTGGAATTACAAAACATCAGGAAATCCTTCATTGCTGCCATTATCATCCCTCTAAACCGACCTCTATCTCCTCACCCTGGATGCGGACCGGATACACATGTACAGGGGTCACGGCAGGCGGCACCACCGCCTGCCCGGTAATCACGTCGAATTGAGCGCCGTGACGGGGGCAATCTATAAGGCTACCCTCCAGGTCACCGAACCCCAGGATTCCACCGTCATGGGTGCAAGCGTCCCGTATGGCATAAATGGTGCCATCCACGTTACACACCAAGACGTGCTCACCACGCTGCGGGGACATTCTCTTGGTGGTCCCGGGAGGTATATCCCCTACTCGGGCGACCTTTACATATTTCAGTGCCATCGAGTAACACTCCTTCTCCGGCAAACTCAGACGGATTACGCGGGCTACAAAGGGTTCTCTCAGGAATTCCTTCCTCATTTCTCATTGTATGCCATTTATTTTTCGGGTAGTACCCTGGAATGATCATATTAAGACTCTTAATTTAACTTGACACGGACATATCAAGGAAGGTCTCCACCAATCACCTCGGGAGACGTTTATATGTATGGCAGGGTGGATGAGATTATCTCAAGGTGCCACCGAAGCGCCGGGGCAACCGGGGTATTCGGAAATGAATGCTGCTATACTCTGTCCCAGCGAAACGTCTGGAGGAGGGGAGTATGGACGTTAACAGTAGTTACTCTTTTGGTGCGCCTGCCGCAAGGGTGTGGGAGGTACTGTTGGACCCGGATGCACTGGCCCGGTGCTTGCCCGGATGTGAGAAGCTGACGCCCCTGGGCAACGACAAGTATGAGGTCGCTATGAGCGTGGGCGTTGGGGCCATAAAAGGCAGCTATACGGCCAAAATCACTGTGGCCGACCAGGTGCCGCCGCGCTCTTATAGTCTGATAGTGGAAGGCACCGGCACACCCGGCTTTGTTCGAGGAGTGGCCCATATATCCCTCGAGGACCAGGGGGAAACGACCCTGGTGAAGGTCGTTGGAGAGGCCCAGGTGGGAGGCACTGTAGCCAGAGTGGGACAGCGCCTGATAGGGAACGTTAACAAGATGATGATGGACAGGTTTTTTACGTGCCTACAGGAGGAGGCCGGCCGGGCGTACCAGCGCAGTTGAGTTGAAAGCCTTGCGCAATTCCACCCGCGCAAAGCCGCGAAGAGTTCATTAAGAAGGCGTACCAGGCTCCAGTTACCGAGGAGAGTGGATAGAAGTCATGCCAGGTGCAACGTCCTGGCACCACGGAGGACCAGGGTGGGCAGGGGTTCTATGAGCCTCAGCCCCACAGCTACCAAGTAGCTTATTGCCACACCTATGAGCGCTCCGGCCACCACGTCAAAGGGATAGAACACCCCCGCATATATCCTGGACAGTCCCCATAGGGCGGCCAGGCCGTAGAGGAAGGCCCCCAGCTTCCGGCTCCCCTGCCACATGCCCGAGGCCATAGCGAAGGTGACGGCGACAGGATTGGCGGGAAAGGAAGAGTCGGTAGGCGGGTAAAAGAGGATGGTCAACTCATGCTCGACGAAGGGCCTTTCCCTGAAATAGTGCTGGTTCAGGATGAGCACTGTCAAGTTGGCGAACCCGACGGCTATCAGCGCCCTTAACACCGCCCTCTGGTGAGCGTCTCGTTGCCGGGGGTCTCTGCCCACAAACCACGCGGACATGAGCAGAAGGGCTGCAACCACAGGTATAAAGTAGTCGCTTACTATCAGCTTCTCTACTTTGTCCAGCAGTACAAATCGTCCCGCCCACTGGTTGAGCCACAACACTATCTCTTTATCTATGCTCTGTAACGTTTCCATATATCCTTCAGAGTGCCGGTCAATGCGTTGAAGTAGCTGGTCTCTCTCAGGGCATCGAGGCCGGAAGCACACCGGTGTCCGCCCTTGCCCAGGGCACGGTTACTTATGGACGAGAGGATGAGAGTCAGTACCAATGCGGAGACTGCCCCCAGGGTGAAAAGCCCCGCCGTCTCGTTACCGTCAAGTCCGCCTTCAGTATCGGGGATATTCCTGGGCTCCGTCAGGAAGAACAGGAGGAAAGCTGCAACAGTAATCACAAGCCCCGACCCGAAGGCCAGGGGCCTGGCCCTGATGAAAAGAAGCCCTTGAAGATTGCCATAGGCGGCGGCTATCTGAAGTGCGCCAAAAGCCGCTATAAACACAAACAGGAGGTAGTCCAGGGTAAAGGAGCCTACCATGTGTACTAACCCTGGGGCAACGCTTGATCTCCGGCTCGGGCATCTTCCAGGCGCTGTAGGTTTCTGGAGGTAATGTAGTGGCGCACTCCAACCATGACGGGGAGACCAACACAGTAGGCAACCATGGAATCGGGGGCACCGATGAGCAATGCCACGAAAGGCGTGGAAATCATAATCAGCCCGATGACAATAGTGGTGCTTTTGACGATGGGCAGGAGCGCCAGCGACACCAGGCTGATGGGTATCGCAGGCATGGGAACCAGGGCGATAAAGACTCCCAACGCACTGGCAGCCCCCCTTCCGCCCCTGAACTTGAGGAAGATGGGCCAGTTATGGCCGACCATGGCCACAACTCCTGCCGCCATCCCTGCGCTCGTACTCCCCGTGAGTTCTGCGGCAAGAAGCACGGCGCCGGCGCCTTTCCCTATGTCTACTGCCCCCACCGCCACGCCGGCCTTGGGGCCGATAGTGCGATATGCGTTGCCGGCGCCGGGATTTCGGTCTCCCTCCTCACGGATATCTTTCCCTTTTATGAGGCGTCCGGCGACATAGGCCGAGGGTATAGCGCCTATGAGATAGGCCATTATCAGAGCACTGATCCAGTCGAAGCTAAACCAGGCCACCTCGGTCCAAGTCTCCTTCCAAGTCTCATTATGCCTGAATATATGATGCCACTGTCCGTAAGACTTGCTGGCCGGAGCCTAACGGAGTAATTATACGCTCACCAGCCGCGGCATGGCGATTGTACACCAGTGTATGTACTTGGGATTCCTTCCGACTACGATGTCGAAATACAGCTTCTGAAGCTTTGCTGATATAGGCCCTACCGTGCCATCATTTATCTTACGGTTGTCCACTTCCACCACGGGTGTAAGATGGGCGGCTGTGCCGGTGAGGAAACATTCGTCGGATATGTATATCTGGCTTCTGTTTATGTGCTTCTCCAAAACCTCCAGGCCCAGTTCACTCTGTGCCAGCTGCATCACAGTGTCGCGGGTTATACCGGGCAGGACGTTGTCCTCAATGGGAGGGGTGTAAATCTTGCCGTCCGACACCAGGAAGAGGTTCTCTCCTGATCCCTCGCAGACGTGGCCGTCATGGTTCAGAATAATGGCCTCGTCAAAGCCCGCCAGCGTCGCCTCGGTCTTGGCGAGGATGCTATTCACGTAGATTCCTGAAATCTTGAACCGAGCCGGAATCATAGGGTCATCTACCCGCCGCCAGGAGGAGGTGCAACAGCGGAGTATGTCAGTCCCAAGATAGCTGCCGAAGGGGAGCGCCATAAGGCAGAAGTCGCTCTCCAGTTCCTGGAGCTTCAGGTTTGCCACCTTCTCGGCGCTCTTGTAGGCCAGAGGGCGAATATAGAGGTCCTCGCTGAAGCCGCACCGCTCTACCAGCTCTACGGTGATATTGCAGAGGTCTTCCAACGAATATGGAATGTCTAGCATGAGGAGGCGACACCCCCGAAGGAGCCTCTCGTAGTGCTCCCTCAGGCGGAAGATGTGTATGGCTCCATTCTCCTGGTTCCAATTCCCCCTAATACCTTCAAAGACCCCTGTCCCGTAGTGCAACGCATGGGTCGTGACGCTTACCTTGGCCTCGCTCAGGGGGACATACTCTCCCCGGAAGAAGGCATAGGACATCGGGCTCACCGCTCACCTCCTCTTTAACTTTGGGACATGGGTAATTATAATCAGCCATAGGCTATAAGGCAATATGGTAATTTATAGATGTTCTCCATGAGGTCTGTATCGTTCTACATATTGATGGCTCTGTTTGTTGCCGCCCTATCATCGGGTATAGCCATCCTGGTGGTCCAAAGCAGGTCTGGCAGTCCTGGTGTTGAGATTCTTCTACCTACAGCCACTATAGTACCTACGGCCACCCCCGCGCCCGATATTCCTGATACTCCTACTCCGCCTGACCTGCCTGACCTGAAGGTACACATAAGCGGTGCGGTAGCCATGCCGGGCGTCTACGCTATGGAGGAAGGTGACCGCCTGGAGGACGCTATAAAAGCGGCCGGAGGAGCCACCTATAGCCCTCTACCTCCTTGTATGAACCTGGCGGTAAGGGTAAAGGACGAGGCCAGCTACAATGTGCCGGGGTCAGGAGAGCCTTGCCAGCAGCCCGTTTTGCCGGCAACGACTGCCACGGAAGAGGGTGGGGACGCAAGAATAGAGGCTACCCCAGAGCCGGACGCCGACCCCGGCATAGACCTGAACACTGCTACCTTGGAGCAGCTGATAACGCTGCCGGGCATTGGCCCGGTGAAGGCCCAGGCCATAGTTGACTATAGGGAAGGGACAGGGCAATTCCAATCTATTGAAGAGGTAACGGAGGTGAGGGGTATAGGCCCGGCTACCTACGAGGGCATACGTGACCTGATACGGGTGGGGAAAGCGCCTCCTTAAAATAAGGCATCTAAGAAGACATTCCCGATGGCCCCTTGCCGAATTGTCTGCATTAGCTGCACCTTAGCTCTGCCGCGAAAGCATTTTGGAATTAGCCGGCCCCTTCAAAAAATGGCAGTATCCTGGGATAATCTCGGAGAGGACTGGCAAGAGAAGCCAGGTCGTGTGAAGCTCTCTTGTCCTACAATCGGCTAGAGCAGGACGATTTTTATGAAGGACATTTCGATGCAGGATGAGTACCCCCGGACATCTAGGAAGGCCCGGCGCCTCTTACCTGTGTTAGACACTTTACCGGATGAATTAGCTGCTCAGCAGAGAAGGAGTGCCTGTATATGACAACGATGCGCCAGGTTGAGCTACGATATGACCCCCAGGGGATTGACCGCAAATGGCAAGAGCGTTGGGAGAGAGACGGCATATACCGCGTCCGGGATGACGACCCCAGGCCCAAATGGTACGAGCTTACCATGTACCCCTATCCTTCCGGCGACCTGCACATCGGCCACTGGTACGCTATGTCACCCGCCGACTGCCATGCCCGGTTTCGTCGGATGCAGGGGTACAACGTCCTCCATCCGATGGGATTCGACGCATTCGGGCTTCCGGCGGAGAACGCTGCTATACAGCGGGGAATCCACCCATATACTTGGACTATGGGTAACATTGAGAATATGCGCGGCCAGCTTCGCAGCATGGGCACGATGTACGATTGGGACCGGGAGATAATATGCTGCGTTTCAGAGTACTACAGGTGGAACCAGTGGTTCTTCCTCAAGCTCTACGAAAAGGGCCTGGCCTATCGTGCTAACGCTCCGGTGGTATGGTGCCCCTCCTGTCGGACTGTCCTTGCCAACGAGCAGGTGTTGAACGGTAGATGTGAGCGGTGTGATACCCCCATAACCCGTCGCGACCTGGAGCAGTGGTTCCTGCGCATAACCGACTACGCAGACCGGCTCCTGGATTTCAGCGGCCTCGTGGACTGGCCGGAGAAAATCCTCATGATGCAGCGCAACTGGATTGGTCGCAGCGAGGGCGTAGAGATTGGCTTCGATATTTCCCAATTGGGGCTGGACGAAAGAGAGATAACCACCTTCACCACCCGTATAGACACCATATTCGGAGTTACCTTCATGGTGCTGGCCCCGGAGCATCCCCTGGTCAAGAGGTTGACGACACCCGAGCGGAGTTCCGAGGTGGAGGCATACGTGGAGCAGGCCCGCCGCCAGACGGAGATAGAGCGCCTTGCTACTGAGAAGGAGAAGACGGGAGTTTTCCTGGGCACTCACGTCGTAAACCGTCTCAACGGAGAGCAGGTTCCCGTTTTCATAGCCGACTACGCGCTCATGGGCTACGGTACGGGGGCAGTGATGGGCGTCCCCGCCCACGACCAGCGGGACTTTGAGTTCGCTAAGAAATATGGCCTGCCCATAAGGGTGGTGATAGCGCCGTCCGGCTGGGATGGCGGCGAGCTTGAAGAGGCATACATAGAAGAGGGCACTATGGTCAACTCGGGCCGGTTCAACGGGCTACCCGGCGACCAGGGCAAGGAGGCCATCGCCGACTTCGTAGAAGGCCAGGACTGGGGCCAACGGACCGAGTCCTACCGCATACGGGACTGGCTCATCTCTCGACAACGGTACTGGGGCACGCCCATACCCATGATATACTGCGAAAAGTGTGGCACTGTGCCGGTGCCGGAAGACGACCTGCCGGTGCTCCTTCCCTCCGACGCCGAGTTCAAGCCCAGCGGAGAGTCCCCTCTGGTCCTGCACCAGGGCTTCGTCAACACCGTCTGCCCGCGTTGTAGTGGTACGGCCCGGCGGGAGACGGACACTATGGACACTTTCGTGGACTCCTCCTGGTATATGGAACGTTTCACCAGCCCCAAGTATGACCAGGGCCCCTTTGACCCCAAGGCCCTGAAGGACTGGATGGCGGTAGACCAGTACACCGGCGGCGCCGAACATGCTGTCATGCATCTCCTATACGCCCGTTTTTGGACCAAGGCTCTGAGAGACATGGGCTTGGTAGAATTCGACGAGCCTTTCTTGAGATTGTATAACCAGGGGATTATCTTGGGCGAGGACCACGAGAAGATGAGCAAGAGCCGCGGCAACGTGGTTAACCCCGATGAATACGTGGGGAGTATGGGCGCTGATTCCGTCCGGTGCTACCTGATGTTTCTGGGTCCCTGGGACCAGGGAGGCCCCTGGAGCACCTCCGGCATAAACGGAGTGGCCCGTTGGCTCAACAGGGTCTGGGAAATCTGCCAGCATGACCCCCTGGAGTTGGACGGTGGGCCCACCGATGAGCAGGCAGTACGAGATACTCAGAGGAACCTTCACCAGACCATAAAGAAGTGCTACAACGACCTGGACAGATTCAAGTTCAACACCGCTATCGCGTCCTTGATGGAGCTCTCCAACCATCTGAATCGGGTCTGGAACGATGGCAGTGTAGATGCCGATACTTGGAGGGAGTGCATAGAAAAGTTCCTCCTGATGCTTGCCCCCCTTGCTCCCCATGTATCCGAGGAGCTTTGGGAACGGGCCGGTCATCCCTTCAGCATCCACAGCCGGATGTTTCCCAAGTGGGATGAGGGACTGGCCGCCGAGGAAGTCATCACGTTGGTGGTGCAGGTGAACGGGCGGTTGAGAGACAAGCTCCAGGTGCCCGTTGACATCGCCGAAGAAGAGGCCAAGCGCCTTGCTCTTGCCAGCGCCAAGGTGCAGACCTATATCAGCGACAAGCAGATAGCCAGGACCCTCTACGTCCCGGGCCGCCTGGTGAACGTGGTGCTGGGGTAGGGATGGGAGCACGTCGGAAGCAAGCCAATTCCTTATCGAGACCATAGACAACCTTCCGGAGAATAATCCGTAGGTTGTGCCGGAATTTGCCTGGTATCTGCCGGGCCGCTAAGCTAAACAAGATGAGTGTATTCGCCGACATACCTGATAGGGCACGGCGATTTCAGGATGACCTCCTGGAATTCCCGGATTCTATGATGGCGCAAAAATACATCACCTATGGCGATTGCTACCTGTTGGGCCAAGATGATTATTTTGAGCTTAAAGCAGAGGTGTCTGCTGAGTTTGCGGTGCATCCGAGTGAGGTGCTGGTAGTTGGGTCAGGCAAGCTGGGTTTCAGCATTGTAGCGAGTAAACGCTATCAGCCCTTTGGCGATAATTCCGATATTGATATAGCCATAATATCTCCCCAACTCTTCGACAGGATATGGACCGAAGTATTTGGCTATCGGCATGAACGTCTGTCCTGGCCCGGAGAGCAAGAGTTCAAGAACTATCTGTTCAGGGGATGGATCAGGCCGGACAAATTGCCGCCGGAGGGAAGGTTTGGATTTCGTAAAGAATGGTGGGACTTTTTCCGGCGATCGGAGCGTCAAGGGAAATACGGGCCGTATAAGATTCGAGGGGCTATTTGGAGGTCTTGGCACTTCCTTGAAAGCTATCAGATAATTTCTATCAAGGGTTGCAGAGATAACCTGGGAGGTCAGGTATGAAGACTACGGCTACTAACCGGAAGATTAGGGTATTGCTGTCGGCGATACGGGACGCCAAGCTGATACCCAACCCCGCTTTCCAGAGGCGTCTGGTATGGACAAACAAGGACAAGCGCAGCTTCCTGAAAACCGTATTAGAGCAATATCCCTTCCCCGAGGTCTATATCGCAGCGGATGAAGTTGACCTGGACACGGGGGAGGGCACTGAGATGCTTGTTGACGGGCAGCAGCGACTGACGACCCTCTATGAATACTTCAATGGGTCAAAATATCTGCAATTGGGGAAAGAAATACCGCCTTATTCTGGACTCACCGAGGAAAAGAAGACCGATTTTCTGGAGTATGAGGTGGTGGTCAGAGACCTGGGTAAAATCAGCATTGAGGAGATTAAGCGTGTCTTCCAGAGGATTAACGCCACCAGTTACTCACTGAACGCCATGGAGATTCAGAATGCCCGGTATAACGGCGAGTTCAAGCAGTTCGGAGAGTCCATAGCGGCTAATCATTTCTTTGAGAAACACAGGACATTCAGCGCGTCCGAGATAAGGCGCATGGAGGATGTTAGATTTGCCCTTGTGTACATAGTAACGATAATGTCAACCTATTTTAACCGGGACAATGAGCTTGAAAGCTATCTCATAACATACAACGATGAGTTCGATGAGAAGGATGACGTGGGTAGGGAGATAAATAACGTGCTCAACTTTGTGGAGAGATGCGGATTCGAGGACTCATCCAGAGCATGGAACAAGGCTGATATATTCACCCTGCTGGTAGAGACACATCGTGCCATAGAGAGAGAAAAGCTCCCCCTTGACCCTCATAGCGTTGGGGAGCGACTTGGGAGATTCTACGACCGGATTAACAAGCACGCCTCTTCGGGCGAGGGGGATAAAAGTGTGGCGGAGTATTACACAGCGGCAAGACAAGCCACCAACGACCGGAGCAGCAGGATAACCCGGGGGGAAATAATCGCTGACGTCATCCGTGCTAGCGAAGAATAGACTATGGTCAGCGTCGGAATCCGTCTCCCTGTAATCAAAGTGATCAAGGCCGGAAGCAGCCCCGGCGGGCTGGGAGCCATGCCCTGTTCTCGGGACTGTTTCAGAGAGTGTAGTAATTGGAGGAGGGTTGAGAAAGGGAGAGCTACCCTTAGGATTGGAAGTGACAAAGACCAATTCGAGGTGTCTCTCCCATGTTCATTATAAGGTTTGCACAGCAGAGGGTCGAGTCCAGCCCCAAGCCCCTTGGACAGTGTCCGAGATGTGGCTGCCAAGGCTGGCACAGGTGGGGGAGACCCAAACTCCGCAGGATTGTGGACGTGAAAGTCCCGGAGATAACCAATCAGCGCTATAGGTGCAAGAGTTGTGGCAAGACCCTGACGGCAAGACCCCGTGGAGTGGGAAGAACCCAACGCAGCCACCCCTTCATGGCCCTGGTGGGTGTGCTGTATGCCTTGGGCCTGAGCCATCGTGGTATAGAGGTGGCGGCGGGGATGTTCGGCTACAGCATTGACCACGTGAGCAGTTGGAGAGACATACAGAGGATGGGCAAGGGGGTCAGAATGCGACTGCCAAGGGGCAGTGCAAGGATTGTGGGGGTGGATGAGACCTGGGTGAATGTGAAGGGCAGGTCGAGGCCAGTGGGAGTGGTGGTGGACCTGGGAGGTAGGACCCTGGGGATAGAGTTGACAGGGGAGGGCTTCGACTATAAGGGTTGGTTCCAAGGGATGGCTGATGAGTTGGGGGTAGAGGTGGTGGTGACCGATGACTCCAGCAATTACAGCCTGGCCATTGATGAGGCCGGATTGACCCGTCAGCAGTGTCTGGTGCATATGAAACGTACATTGGGTTGTGCCAAGGGCAGACTCAGAGGAAGCATACGTGAGCGCTATGGTGGACTGCTGGAGCAGATAACTGCGATTGTCAGGGAGTTGCCTTCCGATGGTGGAGAAAGACTGCTGCGATGGTCTGGGGATATGGGCCTGCCCCGGGAGTTGAGATGGCTGGTGGTGCATCTACTGGAGCGATGGAGGCAGATGACTGTACACCAACGACTACCAGAGGTCCCCAATAGTACCAACTGGCTGGAGGGAAGGTTCGGACGGGTAAAACCGAGATACGGGATGACCAGGGGCCTCAAGACCGATTCAGGAGCGGTTAACTTCATGGCGGTGGTCTGCAACGTCTTGGCCTAACCGCAACCCGGTGGGCCAAGCCAATAGTGCCCTGACATTGGCTTCCTACAATATATGAAACAGTCCCCCTGTTCTCTCTCCCTACTCATGGTTAGCTCTTTATGATATACTCCAATGCGGTTCGCTCTCTTCAATAGCTGTGGCCCCCTATCCGGGGTACCGTGTAAAATAGCTGAAAAATCCGTGGAAAGTGGTGGGTGAAAGACATGGCCGGGAAAATAAATTTTGTGGATGGCGGCTCCGTGACTACTCCCAAGGGGTTCTCGGCCGGCGCTACGTACGCCGGACTCAAGACCTACGCAGAGGATAAGCTGGACCTCGGCCTGCTGCTCTCCGACAGGCCCAGCGCTGCCGCGGGTGTGTTCACCACCAGCACAGTTAAGTCCCCTTCAGTCGTGCTCACCCGGGAGCGTGTCTCCCAGGGTAAGCTAAGGGGCCTTGTAGTGAATAGCGGCATAGCTAACGCCTGCGTGGGAGAGCAGGGATTCCATGACGCCCAGGAAGCGACTGCACGCGTGGCAGAGCGCCTTGGTCTGAGGCCCGAAGAGGTGGTGATAGGCAGCACCGGCATTATAGGCGTTGAGTTGCCGATGGCCCTTATCCGAGCAGGTATCGGCAAGATTGATCTTTCCGAGGATGGAGGCCATGACCTCGCCAGGGCCATTGTCACTACGGATACTCACCCCAAGGCCGTTGCGGTCTCTTTCGAGCTTCATGGGAAGACCATAACCGTCGGCGGCATCGCTAAAGGCGCCGGCATGATACATCCCAACATGGCTACTATGCTGAGCTTCCTTACCACCGACGCAGAGGTGGAGGGCCGGTTCCTGCAACGTGCGTTGAGTCGAGCGGCCGATTCATCCTTCAATATGTTGTCGGTAGACGGGGATTCCAGCACCAACGACACAGTGCTTATCTTAGCCAACGGCGCCGCGGACGCAGGCATTATAGAGGAAGGCACGCCGGCTGGAGACATTTTCCAAGAGGTCCTGGACCGGCTTTGTGTCCACCTGACCAAGGAGCTAGCCAGGGACGGGGAGGGAGCGAGCAATCGTCTCATTGAGGTCACCGTTGAGGGGGCGACCGACCTCACAGCCGCTCGCCTTGCTGCCAGGACGGTGGCGTCGTCGAGCCTGGTTAAGACGGCCGTTCATGGCGCTGACCCCAATTGGGGCAGAATCATAGCTGCCCTGGGCAGAAGTGGGGCCGAGGTGGAGGAGGGCAAAGTCGCCCTCTACGTCAACGACGTTTGCATAATGGAGGATGGCCGTCCCATCCCCTTTCACAGGGATGGAGTAGTTGCCCTGATGCGTGGGTTGGAGGTATCCTTCCGAATCAAGCTCAATCTGGGCCAGGGTGAGGCCACGGCGTGGGGCTGCCCCCTCAGTGAAGAATACGTGACCTTTAATAGCGCCTACACTACCTAGCACCCACAAGGATGCCCGGTAGCCGGTCTCGGCGAATTCCCTATATTTCAGCCTGCACTCGCTTATTTGGCGCTATAGCTATACATTGCCCCGAGTTTTCCAAGTACAAACAAGATTTACTTTTTACACGCTACATATAGCGTATAATGTTACTTGTTTTGTGGAGTGTTGAGTGTCAGATAGGCCGCCCAAAGACATAGTTGTGGTGAAAATCGGGGGCAGCACCCTGGGCAGCAACGATACTACTCTCAAGGACCTGGTCACCCTCCAGCGTGACGGTGTCAAGTTCATAGTTGTCCACGGTGGGGGTAGCATCATCTCTCAGTGGATGGAGAAACAGGGAACCATCCCCCGGTTTGTCCGGGGTTTGCGGGTCACTGACTCCCAGAGCCTGGAGATTGTCGCGGCAGTCCTGACGGGACTGGTGAACAAGCAGCTTGTGGCCTCCCTGATTGCCTTGGGAGGCAAAGCCCTGGGGCTGAGTGGTGTAGATGGCGCTCTATTGGAGGCTAAGGTGGCCGACCGGGAGTTGGGTTACGTGGGCGAGGTGACAGGGGTAAATCCTGAGATATTGCTACAGTCCCTGGCAAGTGGATACATACCGATGGTGGCTCCTGTAGGCATCCACTGTGTGGATGGCTCTCCCTATTCGGGCTCCATGCTCAACATAAATGGGGACACTGTGGCCGGGGAATTGGCCTATGCCATAGGTGCGGACAGGCTCATATTCCTTACCGACGTGAATGGGGTAATGGATGGCTCGGGCAGAGTAATCCGGCGTCTCAGCGTGAGGAGCGCCAGGCCCCTCCTTCAGTCGGGTGTAGTGAGAGGTGGAATGATACCCAAGTTGGAGGCTTGTTTGCGTGCCCTGAACCGGGTGACCGTCACTGAGATAATAGATGGCAGGAAACCGGGAGTGTTGATGAACTGCTTCCGAGGCGTGCCCACCGGCACTCAGATACTCAGTTGATAGTATATTGGTTATCGTCGGTTGGCCCACAGCCTTCGGACTGCCGGTAACTAAACGGATGGTGTTATGATTTTCAACGTGGGAAACAATGGAGAAGGGGCCGGCCCCCTGGCGAATGGAGACGCCGGTGAGGCCGGGCCCCGCAACACGAAACTAATCACCAGGGTTGGTCTGGCCGTTGTCGGCGTCGTCCTCATTGTCCTGGTCCTCTCGGTGGTCAAGGGTGTATACACCGACTGGGTGTGGTTTGATAGCCTGGGCTACAAAAGCGTATTCACCAAAATCCTGGGTATGCGTATCTGGCTCTTCTTCGGGGGAGCTTTACTGGTAGCCGGCATCCTCATAGGTAATCTGTACGTCGCCTACCGCTTTTCCAGGGGGGGAAGCATCCTTCCAGTCCCGCCGGAAGTGCTGAGGCTGGCCCGCATAGGCATCATCGTCGGTGCGGTCCTGATGGTCATCATAATGAGCGTGGTGTTTGGGGTAGTGGCCCAGGGTCGATGGGAAACCTTTCTTATTTTCTTCAATCGTGTCCCCTTTGGGGTCGAGGACCCCCAGTTCCATAAGGACATATCCTTCCACATAGCCACCATGCCAATGCTCCACTTCATCCAGGGGTGGTTCATGGGCGTTGTCATCGCCACTTTGGTGGCAGTGGTGGCCCTGTACGTGGCTATCTTCTCCATCAGGGGCGTAAACATCGCACTCACACCGAGAATCAGAGGGCATCTTGCCCTGCTGGGTGCCTTCCTGATGATTACCATTGCCGCCGCCCACTACCTGGATATTTTCGAGTTGGTCTTCTCGGGCCGGGGGGCAGCTCCGGGGGCCGGGTACACCGACGTCAATGCCAGGCTTCCGGTCCTTTGGCTCCTGGTAGCAATCGCCCTGGTGGCGGCCGTGGGTTTCGCCGTGAGCCTATACTACGGAGGTCTGAGGCTTATGATAGCCTCATTCACCCTGTGGGCGGTCCTTGCCGTCCTGGCCGGCGCCATATATCCGGTAGCCTACCAGCGATTCAGGGTGAATCCCAATGAGTTTGAACGGGAGGAGAAATACATTGAGCGCGCCATCACGGCCACTAGGGCCGCCTATGGACTGGACCTGATTGATGAGCAGCCATTCACCTACACTCCCACCCTGGACATTGAAACCGTATCAGACAATCCCGAGACCATAAAAAACATCCGCCTTTGGGACCACAGGCCCCTGCGGGACACCTACAACCAGATACAGAGCTTCCGGCAGTACTATGGCTTCGTGAGCGTAGACGTGGACCGCTACCGGTTTGAGAATGGAGAGTACCGGCAGGTGATGCTGGCCGCCAGGGAGCTTTTCCCGGAGAACCTGGAGGAGGAGGCTCAGAATTGGGTGAACCGTAAGCTCTCATATACTCATGGCTATGGTGTCGCCATGAGTCCGGTGAACCGGGCTACCGTAGAAGGGCGTCCCCATTTCTTTCTTCAGGACGTGCCTCCAACCGGCGCTTTGGTTGTTCAGCGACCGGAGATCTACTACGGAGAGAACACCCGGGACTTTGTTGTTATAGACACCAATACCGAAGAGTTCAACTTCCCCGGTCCCCAGGGAGACCCGGTTTTCCAAAACTTTGAAGGTGAGGGAGGGGTCAAGCTGGGATCATTCTTCACGAGGGCTGCCTTCGCCTGGCAGTTCCTGGACTTCAACCTTCTTATAAGCGGGCAGATTGGTTCTGAAAGCACGATAAAATACAGGCGTCAGATACCTGAACGAGTGAGCACAATAGCTCCATTCCTGCATCTGGATAAGGACCCATACCTGGTGGTGGGTGAAGCCGGAAGGCTGTGGTGGATTCAGGACGCCTATACTGTCAGCGACCGGTACGCCTACTCTGCCCGTTTTGAGGGTGAATTCAACTATATCCGCAACAGCGTTAAAGTCGTGGTAAATGCCTATGACGGCGAGGTGCATTTCTTTGTCATAGATGAGGACGACCCGATGGTGCAAATTTACCGGGGGGCCTTCCCCGAGCTATTCATGGACTTCGATGAGATTGATAACCTGGACCCATCTCTTAGGGATCACATACGGTATCCTATTGACCTGTTTTCGGCCCAGACACAAATTAACCTGCGCTACCACATGCGAGACCCCAAAGAGTTCTTCCTGCGGGAGGACCTATGGGCAGTGGCCCGGGAAGTATTCGAGACCGCCATCAATACTCAAGACATAGAGCCTTACTACGTTATTATGAAGCTGCCAGGGGAAGAAAAAGAGGAGTTCGTCTTGCTCTTGCCGTTCACCCCCGGGGGTGTGGAGAAAAAGAACATGGTGGGGTGGATGGCCGCCCGCAGTGATGGGGAAAACTATGGCAAGCTCCTGACCATCACGTTCCCCAAGGATAGGCAGGTGTTTGGCCCCGAGCAGATTGAGGCCCGTATAACCGCCGACGAGGATATAGGCAGAGAGTTGACCCTTCTGTGCCCCGAAGGTAAGCTGTGCATTCGTGGAAACCTGCTGGCTATCCCTATGGGCGAGTCTATACTATACGTGGAACCCCTTTATATACGTGCCCAGGCTCTGCCCCTGCCGGAGCTTAAAAAGGTCTTTGTGGCCGACGCCAACAAGGTGGTCATGGCGGACACCCTTTCCGAAGCCCTGACCCTTCTGCTGGGAGAGGCGCCTCCCGCCAGTGTGGTTGACCTGCCCTCGACAGGCACGCCTGGACGAGAGCAGGCGTCCGGGACTCCCAGCCAGGAGCGCCTCCAACTCCAGGAGATACAGAAGGAGATTGGTGGCATTGAGGATGCGGTCAGGCAACTGATGGACAATCTCGATACTCTGCAAGAGGCATTGAAAAAAATACAAGAGACATTAGCGTTGGAAGGAGGCTCACAATGAGTACTCATTTTGAGGGCTCAGGGCAGACCGACTGGGTGGAAATGGAAAAGAGGTACTATGCTTTTACCGTGAGAAGGCAGCCCGTGGTAATCATGCGAGGAGAGGGAACAAGAGTCTGGGACGTTAATGGGAAGGAGTACCTGGACTTTACCGCAGGCTGGGCTGTCAACAACCTGGGACATTGCCATCCGGCCATCACCAGGGCCATAACGGAGCAGGCGGCAACCCTTTTGCAGACCTCCAACCAGTTCTACACTACCCCTCAGCTCCTTCTGGCCCAGCTTCTGGTGGAGAACAGCGCCCTGGACAAGGTGTTCTTCGGCAATAGCGGCGCCGAGGGCGTGGAGGGAGCGATGAAGCTGGCGAGGAAGTACGGCAAGAAAAACCGTAACGGGGCCTATGAGGTCATAACTGCCTATAACTCCTTCCATGGACGCACTATGAGCACGCTGTCGGCGACCGGACAGCCCCATTACCAGGAACCCTTTCAGCCCTTGACCCCCGGCTTCGTCCACGTGGACTACAACAACGTGGAGGCCATCATGGAGGCCACCAACGAGCGCACCGCCGCCGTGATGCTGGAGCCTGTGCAGGGTGAGGGTGGGGTGAACGTGCCTGCCGACGATTATCTGACAAGGGTCAGAGAGTGGTGCGACAGCCAGGGACTGCTTCTGGTCCTGGACGAGGTGCAGACCGGCATGGGACGCCTAGGTTCTCTCTTTGGCTACCAGGACTACGGTATAGAGCCGGACGTGATGGTCCTGGCCAAGGGTCTTGGTGGTGGAGTGCCCATCGGCGCCTTCATGTCCAAAGACTACTGCATGGCCCTGGAGCCTGGGGACCACGGCTCCACCTTCGGCGGCAATGCCCTTACCACCGCTGCGGCATACGCCTCCAGCAAGCATATCATCGAGAACGACCTGTCGGCCGCGGCCAGGACTATGGGGCAACGTTTGATGCAGGCCCTTGATGAGCTACAGACTCGCTTCGACATTATCACCGATGTCAGAGGCAAAGGCTTGCTGTTGGCTACGGAGTTCAGCAGCGACATATCCGGTAGGGTCATCTCGCTGTGCAACGAAGAAGGGTTGCTCCTTAACCCGGTACGGCCCAACGCCATAAGGTTCATGCCGCCCCTTACCGTCTCCCCGGAAGAGGTGGACGAAGCCGTCAGCCGACTTGAAGCGGCATTGAATAGACTCTGAGAGGCAAGGCCCATGTCCGAGGCAACCGTTCCAGGACATTAGACATGAAAGGTGTCCCATGCCCACACTTGTCATTCCCGCGAAAGCGGGCGTCCGAATGATCCCCTCTCCGTCTGTGGGACTGTGGGAGAGGAGTAGGGCGAGGGCGTCCCTCGACCGGGTCAGGCCCCCGAGCCTTTCGTCGAGAGAACCATTGAAGCAGTTGGAGCCACCGAAGCAACCCCATCCCGGGCCCGTCAAAGGATAGCAAAGGAGGCCTAATGGCGGAAAACGAAAACAAGATCGTTCTCGCCTACAGCGGTGGACTGGACACCTCGGTGGCTATACGCTGGCTTCAGGAGAGATACCAAGCCCAGGTGGTCACGCTCACTATAGACCTGGGCATGGTCAACCTGGAGGAGATACGCCAGCGTGCCCTCCGGACCGGGGCTGTAACTGCTCTGACGGTAGACGGGAAGGATGTCTTCTATAGAGATTTCATCACTCCTGCCCTCCGGGCCGGCGCTATCTACGAGGAGCAGTACCCCCTTGCGACGGCCCTTGGGCGACCCCTTATAGCTCGTTACCTCGTGGAAGCCGCCCGCAGTGAGGGGGCTTACGCAATATCCCACGGCTGCACCGGCAAGGGTAATGACCAGGTACGCTTGGATGTGGGTGTTGCCGCCCTCGCCCCTGACCTGAGAATTATCGCCCCAATACGGGAGTGGGCCATGAGCCGCGAGGAGGAGATAGAGTACGCTCGATTACACGATATACCCGTGCCTTTGAGCAAGGGCCCCTACTCCGTGGACGAGAACCTGTGGGGCAGAAGCGCCGAGGCGGGAGACCTGGAAGACCCCTGGCAGGAGCCGTCGGAGGCCGCCTACGCTTGGACCAGACCCATCGGTGGCACACCCGCAGACCCCGCATACCTGGAGATAGGCTTCGAGAGCGGTCTGCCAGTGGCCCTTGACGGAGAGGAGATGGGCGGCATAGACCTTGTTAGGCATCTCAACCGTCTGGCCGGTGAGTATGGTGTGGGCAGGATTGACCATATAGAGAACCGGCTGGTCGGGATAAAGTCCAGGGAGGTCTATGAAGCACCCGCCGCAGTGGTGCTCCACACTGCCCATAAGGCCCTGGAAGCGATGACTTTGAGCAAGGAGCAGATGCGTCTCAAAGCCGGGGTTGCCCAGGAATACGCCGACGTGGTCTATAATGGCCTCTGGTACACCAACCACCGCCGTGATATGGATGCTTATTTTACCAGTACCCAGCGCCACGTAAGCGGTACGGTGCGGGTGAAGCTGCACAAAGGAACCTGCTCCGTCGTTGGAAGAAGCTCCTCACGCGCCCTCTACAGACACGATTTGGCAACCTATGACCGTGGTGACAAATTCGACCACCGTTCATCTGAAGGGTTTATCTCCATCTACGGCCTTCCCGTGCGGACCCAGGCCCAGGTCCAGGGGGAGGAGGGGTGAAGACATGGGGTCTGTCCATTACACCGTCTCCATCCACTACGACCGGCGCCTGTACCGGCAGGACATCGCGGGCTCCATAGCCCATGCCAGAATGCTGGCGAAACAGACGATTATCTCCGATAAGGAAGCCGAGCTTATCGTCACGGGCCTGGTCTCCATCCGGGAAGAGATACGGGCAGGTACATTCCCCTGGAAAGAAGACTTGGAAGACATTCATATCAACGTGGAGTCCCGGCTCCATGAGAAAATAGGCAGCGAGATAGCGGGGAAGCTCCATACGGGTCGCTCTCGAAACGACCAGGTATCCCTGGATATGAGGATGTACGTCAAGGAAGCTATACTTGATACCGTCAAGGGTGTCAGGGGCCTCCAGGCTGCCCTTCTGGACGTAGCCGAAGCTCACAAGGGTATCGTGATGCCCGGCTACACCCATTTGCAGCGCGCCCAGCCCGTGCTCTTCCCCCATCACATGCTCGCCTACTTCCAGATGCTGGAGCGTGACTGCCATCGCTTCCAGGACTGCTACCGGCGGGCCGACGTCATGCCCCTGGGCAGCGGTGCTCTGGCCGGTGTACCCTATCCCGCGGACAGGGAGTTCCTGGCCAGGGAGCTGGGATTTGCCGGGGTGAGCGCCAACAGTATGGACGCCGTATCGGACCGGGATTTTCTTGCTGAATACCACTCTGCCGGTGCCATCTGCATGATGCACCTGTCCCGCATGGCAGAAGAGTTCGTCCTATGGTCATCCCGGGAGTTTGGGTTTATATCTTTGGCCGATGACTATGTCACCGGTAGCAGCATCATGCCCCAGAAGCGCAACCCCGACTTCGCCGAGATAGCTAGGGGCAAGACGGGCCGCGTGTATGGCAACCTCATGGGTATCCTGACGGTGCTTAAGGGGCTGCCCCTGACCTATAATCGGGACTTGCAGGAGGACAAAGAGGGCACCTTCGACACCATAGATACCCTTCTGGCAACCCTCAACGTATTCACAGGCATGGTGTCAACCCTAAAGGTGAATACTGAACACATGGCCAGGGCGGCAGGGGAAAGCTATATGCTGGCTACAGACCTCGCCGACTACCTGGTGAGTGTAAAGGGTGTGCCCTTCCGGGAGGCTCATGGAATTGTAAGCAAGCTCTGTGGTTATGCGATGTCCCAAGAGAAGGGACTGCATCAGCTTGACATTGAAGAGTACCGGCGCTTTTCCCCGCAATTCAGCGAAGATGTCTACGCTGTAACCGCTGAGACCTCGGTAGCGGCCCGTGACGTTGAAGGTGGCACAGCGCCACGGAGGGTAGAGGCAGCGCTGGACCAGGCCAGGACCCTTTTAGACTCAGCCCAGGGCTTTCCGCCCAAGGTGCCCCAAGGTGCAAGGAAAGTGCAAGCTAAGGTGCAAGGAGAGAAAGGATGACCGAACAAAGGACTCCGACTGAGACTGACTCCACTCCCCGGGTGAAGATAGCGCCGTCGGTCCTGTCGGCGGATTTCAGCCGTCTGGGGGAGCATGTGGCAGAGGTCACGCGGGCCGGAGCAGACTACATACACGTAGATGTCATGGACGGCCATTTCGTCCCCAATATCACTATGGGGCCTGTTGTGGTAGAGGGAATACGCGCCTCGACCCATCTACCCCTGAACGTTCATCTCCAGATAGAGGAGCCGGACCGTTTCGTTCTCGACTTCATCAAGGCAGGTGCAGACCACATCATCATACACAGCGAGGCATGTCTGCACCTGCACCGTGTAATACACCGGATTAAGGATGAGGGCGTCCAGGTTGGCATAGCTATCAACCCCGGGACATCCCTTGCCGCTATTGAAGAGGTGCTGTGCTACGTGGACATAGCCCTGGTGGGCACGGTAAACCCCGGCTTTGGGGGCCAGAAGCTCATACCGGAGGCCCTGGACAAGGCAGCTAGGCTGAAGAGCCTCTTGAAGGAGAGGGGATTTGGGCCTGAGATTCAGGCCGACGGTGGTATAAATGCGGACACGGCCCCCGCAGCGGTGAGGTCCGGCGCTACGATACTTGTGGCAGGCTCGGCGATTTTCAACAAGGTAGAATCCGTAGAAGCTGCGATGAAGAGGCTAAAGGATAGCATTGCGGATGTTAGCGGCCCCTGAGTAAGCCGGGGGAAGGCGCCTTAAGTTCTAGCGATCTTGTGCTGACTCCTCAGGCATCGCGTACAGATTTTTACTTTCTTTGACTCTCCGTTCATGGAGAGGGTCATCTTGTGTACATTGGGCATGAACCGGGTCTTGGTGCGTCTCTTGGAATGGCTTACGTTATTGCCCGACATGCCAATTTTGCCACAAACTTCGCACTTCATAGATATATTCCTTGTTTGACTGTCTAATTCGCTTTTTGTAAAATCTAGGCTGTTAGCATATCATAGCTTGAGCAGCGCTGACAAGAACCCACCCTGAGCAGACAGGGTCTTTTCATTGTCCCCCCGAGCGACAGCGAGGGGTCTAAAGTCCTTGTCTGCGTTGCCGTCTTGGTCGGGAGGCTTCTTGGATTCCTCGTCGCTCTGCTCCTCGGAATGACGGGTGGTGGGGGCCGCATAAGAGGATACAAATGGATTTTCATAGCAATGACAGTGAAGGGTGAATAATCCCTTCCCCCTTGATGGTGGAAGGTTAGGATGGGGGTGACCGTGGGGGCCTGTATTCGCGTAACGTTGATAATTAAATGACCCTGCCTGAGCAGAGTGTGGTGAAAAGTAGTGCAAAGGCCTTGGTTGAAGGTGATTATGCACCGCCTTATAATTGGACCCTCCCCAGTTTACCAAAGAGGGGTTCGGCATGAATGTACCGGATGAAGGCGCTCCTGTGCGCCAGGATAGCACCGAATCGGCAGAGGTGGGATGTCCCTCGCCAATGCTGAGCGGGGATGAGCTACGGAAAGCCTTTGAGGCAGCTACTCGTTGCCTGGAGCGGCACCGGGACGCTATCAATGCCCTGAACGTATTTCCTGTGCCCGATGGTGACACAGGGACCAATATGCTCCTCACCATGCGCTCGGTAAATGATGAGTGCTCACGGGCCACGGACTCATCCGCCGGAGCGGTGATGTCTGCCATGGCCCACGGGGCGCTTCTGGGCGCCCGGGGCAATAGCGGGGTAATCCTCTCCCAGTTCTTTTACGGTCTGGCCCAGGGTTTTAAGGGAAAGGTTGAGTCCAACGGGGAGGACCTGGCCCATGCCTTCGAATTGGCTTCCAGGGCGGCCTACGGCTCTGTGAGCAATCCGGTGGATGGCACAATGCTCACGGTAATACGTGAGCTATCTCTGGCGGCATCTCGACGTGTCGAGAGCTCCGGGGGCTACGGAGATCCGCTATCCGTGTGGGAGGCCGCCCTGGAAGCGGCGAAAGAGGCGCTCTCCATGACTCCTATGCAACTGCCGGTGCTGCGAGAGGCCGGCGTCGTAGATGCAGGTGGGCAGGGAGTTGTTACACTTCTCGAGGGGGCCTTTCACTGTCTCTCCGGGGCAGAGGCAGAAAATCTGGAGCTAGAGCTAAGCGTCCCCATCTTCCCAAGTGCATCCTTCGTAAATGTCCCACCCGCAGGAGACCCGAGCCGGCCGGACGGCGAACCTATGGTGCATGAGGAGTATCTGGCCTCCACTGAGGCAGAGCTTTACGGCTACTGTACCCAACTGATGATTCAGGGCCAGGGATTGGATGCAGGCAAGATTCGAGAGGCGCTATCCTCCATGGCCGGGTCAACGGTTGTGGTGGGGGGTAATGACCTGGTAAAGGTCCACGTACATGCTCACGACCCGGGCCCTGTGATTAGCTATGCCGTTTCTCTGGGCACAATAGACCAGGTGAGCATGACCAACATGGACCAGCAGCACGAGGAGTTCATGGCCTTTCACCGTGGCCGGACACGGACACCCGAGGCTCCCCGTGAGCCGGAAGGACAGGGGATGACGAAAGCGGTGGTTGCGGTAGCCTGGGCAGGCGGGTACGCTGATTTGCTCAAGGGTCTGGGCTGTGCAGCAGTCGTCACCGGCGGGCAGACTATGAACCCCAGCTCTCAAGAGTTGCTGGATGCCGCCGGGGACACGGGCGCAAGGGATGTAATTCTGCTGCCCAACAATACCAACATAATACCCGCTGCCCGGCAGGCTGCCGTCATAGCGGAGGGGGACCCGGACCGGAACGTAATGCTGCACGTCATCCCATCCCGCACCATACCCCAGGGTGTGGCTGCCCTCCTCGCCTTCAACCCTGAAGGTGACATGGAAGGCATTCTCGCGTCTATGGATGACGCCCTCGCTACGGTGAAGACCGTGGAGGTGACAACGGCGGTGCGTCCGGTGACGCTGGGAGAGCTTGTTGTTCAAGAAGGGCAGTACATCGGCATTCTTGAGGGAGAATTGGTGACTGCTGCGGACTCGGCCTTCCTGGCCCTACAGCAGACCTTGCTTAAAATTGGCCCCGAAAGTGGGCAACTGGTCACACTATATTGGGGTGGGGACATGGATGACGTCCAGGCCGGTGACGCAGCAGCGCAGCTACGGGAAAGCATACCCGGCATTGAAGAAGTAGAAGTGGTGTATGGTGGACAGCCTTTCTATCATTACATTGCTTCCCTGGAGTAAATGGGACATGGTATTCCGTCAAGATGACTCCCCGGTATGCTTGCCCCATACCCGGAGGCCGGAGTAAGGGTTAGGAGGCTTAAATCATGGCAGTGAAGCTGGTTACGGATAGCACTTGCGATTTGCCCCGGGACCTGGCAAAGCAGTGGGACCTAACGGTGATTCCCTGCAACGTCCACTTCGATGATGAGGTATATAAAGACGGAATAGACATAGGCCCCGATGAGTTCTACCAAAGACTGGTGACCAGTCCCAGGCTGCCCACTACTGCGCAACCTTCGGTCAACGACTTTGTACAGGTGTACGAGCCACTATCCAATGAAGGCCATGACGTGGTATCCATTCATGTCTCTGCCAAGCTCAGCGGCACACTCAACTCAGCCACGCAGGCAAGGGAGTCCGTTCAATCATCGGGGTCGGGGCGCATCGAAATCATAGACTCCCGGATGGCTTCCACCGGGTTGGGGCTGGTGGTCATGGAGGCGGCTCGGATGGTGAAATCCGGAGCCTCCTACGACCAGGTGGTGGCGAGTGTCCAAAGCTCCCTCCCACAAGTCCACTCCTATTTCCTTGTGGATACCCTCGAATACCTCCAGAAGGGGGGGCGCATAGGTAAAGCCAGCGCCTTCGTGGGCTCCCTTCTTAACATAAAGCCCCTGCTTACGATTAAGGACGGGGCTGCCCATCCGGTGGAGCGCGCCCGCACGAGGGAGCGGGGCTTGCACCGGCTGGTGGAAATCGTAAGGGGTTTCGCTCCTGTGAAGTCCCTGTCCATCATATACAGTACCACACCCGATGATGCGGAAGCCCTCAAGGACCGGCTCAAAGACCTGGCCCCTGAAAACGAGGTTATCATGTCCAGGTTCGGCCCCGTGGTAGGCACGTACCTTGGCCCCGGAGCATTGGGTGTAGGAGTGATGTCATCCCGCTAGCGAGCTTTCTTCCCTTCATGGTAAACTTGCCCTGAGATGACTTCCAGAGACACCCCCGCCCAACCCCGGCTAGACTCCTTCCGGAAGATACTCAATCTGGAAGAGAGCAAGGGATTCAAAGACACTGCCGTGGTGGGCGGCCTGGACCGCTTTCTTGAACTACACGCCTTGGCATTGACAGCCATAGCAGGCGATGATGACCCGAGCGGGCTTGTGGGAGTACCCTACCGCGACCTTACCCCATCCCGACGGAAGAAGTGGGTCAACAACTGGCTTGTCAGACTTGCAGACGTTGAGTCGCCTTCTGCCTCTGTAGAGGAAGGTACGGGTGAGGGTGAACCCCCTATAGATCCGACCCCCTCCGACCGGGAGAGGGAAGGCAATCCCCCTCCATCGGAAGGTCCGCCGGAAGGCCCGCCCCTGAGACCAGTTCCAGTCCCCGGCGGTATCAATCCTGATTCTCCGGTTGACCGCCTGCGGGGAGTGGACACGAAGCTATCGGGCAGGCTGAGCCGGCTGGGTGTAGTAACTATCAGAGACCTTCTTTATCTCTTCCCCAGGCGTCACGATGACTTTTCCGTTTTCTCAAGCATTGCCGGTCTGGTGCCGGGAGAGGAGCAGACCATAGTCGCTACCGTGTGGGAGGCCAGGGAAACCACACTGGGGCAGAGAGGCAAGCTAAAGGCCACCGAGGCGGTCGTGAGCGACGAGACCGGTAATATAAGAGCAGTCTGGATTGGTCAACCCCACGTGGCTAAGGCCCTTAAGCCCAATTCCAGGGTAGCTCTCAGCGGCAAGGTGGAGGATTACAAAGGCCGGTTGCAGCTCCAGGCGCCTGAGTTCGAGATACTTGACCGCCAGGAGAGCCTGATACACACGGGAAGGCTTGTGCCGGTATACCCCCTTACCGAGGGTCTCACCCCACGCAGAATGCGAAGCATCGTCTGGCAGGCCCTTGAGCAGTGGGTCCCGCGCGTAGAGGACTTCATCCCCGAGGACTTGCGGAAAAGAGTAGGACTGGCCTCCTTGCCCGAAGCCATCCGGCAGGCCCACTACCCCGACGACTTGCCCTCTCTGGAGGCGGCGCGAAAGCGGCTGGCCTTCGATGAGTTCTTTCTCATACAGATGGCGGTGCTCATGCGACGCAGAAACTGGCAGGAGGCGGTGGAGGGAATACCGGTACAGGCCAACCCCAAAGTCAGGGATGGCTTCATTGCCTCACTGCCCTTCAGCCTTACCGGTGCCCAGGAGCGGTGTCTTGAGGAGATATTGGCCGATATGGTGGGGGGAACTCCGCCCATGAACCGTCTCCTCCAGGGTGAGGTAGGCAGCGGCAAGACGGTGGTCGCCCTTGCCGGCCTGCTGGAGGCCGTCGCCGCCGGCTATCAGGGTTCCATAATGGTCCCCACGGGGGTTCTTGCAGAGCAGCATTTCGCCACCGTATCACGATTGCTGGGTGGCCTTGCCAGGCCCCTACGTGAAGAAAACCTTATCACCGTCTATCTGGACCCCTTACCCAGACCCATCTCGGTGGGGCTTCTCACGGGCAGTACCAGGGCAGCTTTGAAACGGGAGCTACAGCAGCGAGCGTCAGAGGGAACTCTTGACATAATGATAGGGACCCACGCCCTCATTCAGGAGGGAGTGGAAATTCCCAGGCTTGCCCTGGCGGTGGTGGACGAGCAGCACCGCTTCGGTGTAATGCAGCGGGCAGCCCTGCGGCAAAAGAGCGGCATAACCCCCCACGTACTGGTCATGTCTGCCACCCCCATACCGAGGACTCTGGCCCTCACCATTTACGGTGACCTGGACATATCCACCATAGACCGGCTTCCTCCGGGGAGGCAGCAGGTGTTGACACGCAACGTACCCCCGGAGCGGCGGGATGCGGCCTATGGCTTTGTCCGCAAAGAAGTCCGTAGTGGACGACAGGCCTTTGTCATCTGCCCCCTCATCGAGGAATCGGATGCCGTGGAGGCCAGAGCCGCCACTGAGGAATACGAGCGCCTTTCTACGGAGGTCTTTCCCGATCTGAGGCTGGGCCTGCTTCACGGGAGGATGTCACCCGGCGAGAAGGATGAGGTCATGCAGAGGTTCAGGAACGGCGAGACGGATATACTGGTGTCCACGGCGGTGATAGAGGTAGGCATAGATGTTCCCAATGCCACCGTCATGGTGGTGGAGGGTGCCCATCGCTTTGGGCTGTCCCAGCTACATCAATTTCGTGGAAGGGTGGGCCGTGGTGAGCACAAGAGCTACTGCCTCCTGCTTTCCGACTATTCTACCCCGGAGGCCAAGGAACGCCTGTCGGCAGTGGAGCGCATACACGATGGATTCCGGCTTGCCGAGGTGGACCTGAGCCTGCGGGGCCCTGGCGACTACTTTGGCACTCGCCAGAGTGGTCTGCCGGCCCTACGCGTTGCCCGTCTCTCGGACCAGGACCTGCTCAAGGTTGCCAGAGAGGAAGCCGCAGGGCTTCTTCGAGACGATCCCGGTCTCCTGAAACCGCACCACGCATCCCTGGCCCAGGAAGTGACCCGATTTCTGGACCAGGTGGGAACCGAGGTAAGCTAAACGGCGTCCCTCATAGGTGCGACGCAATAGCAACGGAAAACTGAGGTACTCGTGGGTCATCAATTCAGGGCTACCACAGGGTGTGTTGACAGGGGTCAAGCTCACGACTATACTTCGGCCAACCGCCGGACATGACTGACCAAAAGAGACCGGGCCCACGGGAGGGTCTCCTTGGAGTTGTGTGAGAACGATGCTGAGACGGTGGCTAACCCCTGGGGTGTTCGTGACGCTGGCCGTCATCGGCGTTGCCTGCGAAAGCTCACCAACCGCCACGCTGCCTCCCGGCCCCTTGGGTGATCCCCAGGCCCAGGAGGCAGACGCTCTCAGGCAGCTCGCCTTCGCCTATTGGGAGGCCTTTAACGCCTACGATGCTGACAGAGCGTTGGGGTATCTGGAGGAGGACTACCGCCAGCAGCGGGAAGAAACAGTCCGCGATGAGATAGGAAAGGTCGAGCGCTTCCGTGTAAAGCTGGGGTTGAGCGAGGAGACCCCTCCGCAGATAGTCGGCCCCGACGAAAGGGAAATGTATTTGACCATGAAGGAGCCCCTGGGCAAGCGACGCATCCGCATGGCCTTCCGGGAGGTAGCGGGGGAGTGGAGGATCATATTTGCCGAGGAGGCAAATTAACTTGCTCAATGCCCAAGAGGCATCATAAGTTCTGGTACTCTTGGCAGTGGGTCTGAGCAGTGTTGGTTAGACAGTGACGCTGAAGCCTCCACCCAGCTAGCTTGGAAGACCGGGGGCTCCTGCACAGAAGACTGGCCTCTTGAACAGTTGTCGGCGGCGGATGCCTTACATCCATCTCGACTCCGGAGAATCGTTCGATGTTTCCGGCACTCTGCCACCGATTTGTCTCATTGCGGCTGCGATACCTGTCCGAAGTCGTGCCAATCCCAGTATGCAACTATAACCTTTTTTACTTCTATCACAATCGTATCCAGTGGCCCAATTATCGCGATAGGATTTCCACCTGTGCAAATGGAGCTACCTGCATGTTACAGGACATGAGTGTGCTTCCACCGTTTTGAAACAAGGTATAAGTTGAGTCCTCCTTTGTGCGTTGTGAAAGTAAACCTCATCAAATTTCATCCCCCCTCGGCTTGACATAGAAATACGCCGCTCGTAGTATAAATAACGATGCGTTCTAAAAATGAACACAAAGGCTTGATGGAGGGCTCCGACTACAGGGAGTTGCGAATGCTCTCTGAAGTCCACAGCACTCCCGGGACTACACAGAGAGACCTGTCGCGGCAAATAGGGATTGCCCTGGGCCTGACCAACGTGCTGCTGCGTAACCTGGTGGAGAAGGGGTACGTCCGCATTACCCAGGCAAGCTGGAAACGCTGGATGTATGCTCTGACTCCATCCGGGTTCTCGCGAAAGATTCAACTTACCGTGGCTTATGTGCATCGGGTCCTCGACCACTACCAGGAAGTGCGGCAGACACTGCGCGAAGAGCTTCAGACGGTACATCTGAACGAGGAGTCTCGGGTAGCCATCTTCGGGACAGGAGAGTTTGCGGAACTGGTTTATCTCGGCCTCCGGGAGATGGAGGTCGAGGAGATAGACATCTTTAGCTCAAGGGAAACGGGCAACGGCAGGTTTCTGGGTATGTCGGTGCGCGACGTTGGGACATTGCAGCCCGAGCAGTATGACAGGATATTCGTTGCCCGCCTGGATAACCCCGATGCAGGTTGCATGGAGCTTCAGGAGCTGGGGGTTGCTAAGGATAAGCTGGTCACGTTCTTCACGAATCGCGACGCCAGGGGGGAGGAGTGATGGCCCTCAAATGGTACGTCGCTCGTACCAGACCCCTGGCTGAGTACGCCGCCAGGGACCACCTGGAGACCGCCGGCCTTGAGGTATTTTTGCCCTGTGCTCGGACTCGCACTCCCAGGCTGGGCCACGAAGATTCGCCCCTGTTCCCCGGCTATCTGTTCATCCGGTATGACCTGGAGGAACGGGGCAACGGCCCCCTGCATCGGATTCCTCAGCCCGTGAGGTTGGTGTCCTTTGGAGGAGTAGCGCCATCATTGCCGGACTGTGTCATCAATGAGCTATCTCAGAGGACGTGCGCCATCAATGGGACCGGTGGACTCTGGACACGTTTCCGGCCCGGCGATAGGGTCCGTGTTGCTTTGGGGCCTCTGGAGAGCCTGGCAGAGGTGGTTGAAGAAGCAAAGTCTCCGGGGGCGCGGGTACGTGTCCTTCTGGAGTTCCTGGGGCGCATGGTGGAGGCCAGAGTCCCATTACGGGATGTGCAGCAGGTGGGCGCCGTTGGGTCTGCTATGCGGCAGGACATTCCACCTTCCCGTCGGACGCGAGGGAGAGGGCGCTGGATCAATGGCTTTGGCCCTCGCTCCGTCAAGGCATCGTCGGGCCTGCCGGACAATTTGAACAACGGGCATTCTTCGTCGTAGCTCCTCGCTCCGAGGATGCCCTACATAGGTCCTGATTTGCCCGGAACAGGCCGGGAGGACGAAGCTATAGTCTCCGATCCTTGAGAATGTGGTTTGATTATGTCAGCAATTGTAGCAATACCGGCAAGGTTGAATTCAACCAGGCTGCCCCGGAAGGTACTGGCCGACATTCACGGCAGGCCCATGCTGTGGTATGTCTATCGAGGGGCCTCAACGGCCCGGAGTATCGCCGGCGTGTGGGTGCTTACGGACAGCCGGGAGGTGCTTGACGTGGCGTCATCCTGGGGCGCTAGGGCCCTGATGACCTCCGAGGACTGCCCGTCCGGAACGGCCCGGATAGCCTCGGTAGTAAGCGGCCTGGATGCCGATATAATTGTCAACGTGCAGGCAGACGAGCCCCTTATCCCCGGCATAGCGGTTGATAGCGTAGTGGCTGCATTGGAGAAAAGCGATGCGGATGTCGCCACGCCGGTTTTTCGGATTAAGTGTTTGGATGACGTGACCAGTCCCAACGTGGTCAAAGTGGTCCGGGGTTCTGATGGCATTGCCCTTTATTTCTCCCGTAGCCCTATACCGTATGTCCGTGACGTTGAGCCTGATAGCTGGCTATCACAGGCGCCTTTCTGGGGTCACGTAGGGATGTACGCTTATCGGAGGCGAGTGTTGGAAGAGTACCCACGTCTGCCCGGTGGAGAGCTGGAGGGGGCGGAGAAGCTGGAGCAGCTTCGTCTGTTGCAGGCGGGGAAGCGTATTCTCACTGTAGAGGTTGATTACCGGCCCATTGCCGTGGACGTAGCCGCCGACCTGGAGCTGGTGCGAGGTATGATAGACTCTGGCCTCACGTCCTGGTGAATTCGCAGATAGGGGCGCCGGTAAATTGGCCCCTACGCTCGTGGACATTTTGGTGGGAAGTTGAGCAAGGGATATGACAGATAACAAGCTTAATCATTGGGAAGAAGCCTTGAAATCCTTTGGGCCACTGGAGAATCCCGTCGAGGTTGGCCCGTTGCGCATCGGTGACGGCTCCCTGGCCCTCATCGCCGGCCCATGCGCCATAGAGTCGGAGTCCATTTGCCTATCCGTGGCCGAGCATCTGGCAGGTATCTGCGCCGAGTTGGGCATTCCTTACATCTTCAAGTCCTCCTTCGACAAGGCCAACCGCACCGCTTTGAAGTCCTTCCGAGGAAATGGGCTGGACCGGGGAGTGGCTATCTTGAAGAAGGTGAAAGAGCAGGTCGGTGTCCCTGTGCTGACGGATGTCCATGAGACGGACCAGTGCGAACCCGTGGCCGGCGTCGTGGACGTCCTTCAGATACCTGCCTTCCTGTGCCGGCAGACGGACCTGCTGGTCGAGTGTGGCAAGTGGGGGCAAGTGGTGAACATAAAGAAGGGCCAGTTCCTGCCTGCTGAGGACATGGGTTATGCTGCCGAGAAGGTGGCCAGTGGAGGAACGAGGAACATCCTGCTGACCGAACGTGGAGCGCTGTTCGGATACCGGGACCTGGTGGTGGACATGCGCAATCTGGTGATTATGAGGTCGCTGGGCTATCCGGTGGTGTACGATGCTACCCACAGCGTGCAGCAGATGGGAGGGCGTGGCGGTTACTCCGGCGGGAAGACCGAGTTCATTCCGGCGCAGGTCAGGGGGGCTGCGGCGGTGGGGATTGATGCTCTCTTCATCGAGACCCATCCCAGCCCTGATGAGGCATTGTCCGACGGCGCCAACATGGTCCCTCTAGCCCACGTGCGGGCGCTATTGGAAATGGCGCTGGACGTACACTCCGTTCACCGGAGCCAAAGCTAGTGGCAGAGGGGGCGAGCCATGAAAGAGTGCGGGAGCTTGCGGGCGGCCTCCGGCTGCTCCTTCTGGACGTGGACGGGGTTTTGACCGATGGTGGGATTATCCTCATTGGACGGGACACCGAGGCCAAACGGTTCGACGTGCAGGATGGAATGGGGATAAATCTCGCCGGAAGAGCAGGCCTTGTGGTTGGCATCGTCACCTCCAGGGTCTCGGACGTGGTCCGGCGCAGGGCGAAGGAACTGGGCATTGAAGAGGTCTCCCAAGGTGCGAGCAATAAAAGCGAGGCCCTCGATATACTGCTTCGGAGGCACAATGTTGACGCATCCCAGGCCGCTTACATTGGGGATGACATTCAAGACATACCCATTATGAGGCGAGTGGGAATTCCCATAGCGGTCCAAAACGCCGTCCAGGCGGTGAAGGAATGCAGCGTGTACGTGACCGGGGCTTGCGGAGGGCATGGTGCGGTGCGGGAGGCGGTGGAGTGGCTGCTGGAGCTCAGGGGTGACCGGGAGAAAGTATACCGGTCCATAACGGGTTAGAGCTTAGTTATCGCGGTTTAGTCAGAACGTTGGGGGCGAATCAATTTTGTGTGAGTGCGTGTATTATGGATTTTGACCTTAGGGGCAGGAACATCTTAATCACAGGCGGTACCGGGTCCTTCGGGCAAAAATGTACTGAGATACTTCTTGAGAAATGGGACCCACAGAGATTGGTCGTCTTCAGCCGTGACGAGCTCAAGCAGCATGAGATGCGACAGAAGTTCACCGACCCCCGGATACGTTTCTTCATCGGCGACGTGCGAGATAGAGACCGGCTCTATCGTGCCATGAACGGCGTAGATGCTGTCATCCACACCGCCGCTCTAAAGCAAGTGTCGGCCTGCGAGTACAATCCCTTCGAGGCTGTCAAGACCAACATTCTGGGTGGTGTGAATGTCATAGATGCTGCTATTGACTGTGGCGTAGACCGGGTTATTGCCGTAAGCACGGACAAGGCTGTGAACCCGGTAAACCTTTATGGCGCTACCAAGCTCTGTGCCGAGAAGCTTTTCGTGCAGGGCAACGCATACTCAACCTACGGCGGCACCAAGTTCAGCTGTGCGCGCTATGGTAACGTGATGGCAAGCAGGGGAAGCGTCATCCCGATATTCATCCAGCAGAGGACTACAGGGACCGTTACCATCACCGACAAGCGAATGACCAGGTTCTGGATTACCCTGGACCAAGGGGTGGAGTTCGTCCTACGTGGCCTCCAGTGGATGCGAGGAGGGGAGATTTTCGTTCCCAAGATTCCCAGCATGAGTATTATGGACCTGGCGGCTGCCATCGCGCCGGGTTGTGAGGTAAAGTTCACCGGCATACGACCCGGCGAAAAAATCCACGAGCTCCTTGTATCTCCTGATGAGTCTCGACAGGCTTTGGAATTCTCTGACATGTTCGTGATTCAGCCCTCCCATTCCTGGTGGGACATGGGGGAACCGGACGGGGGGGAATCCCTCAATGACGGCTTCAGGTATGGCAGCGACAACAACCCCAACTGGCTGACCGTAGAGAAGATTCAGGAGATGGTGGCGAACCTGTGAGGAGGACGGACATAGGCCATAAGTCCCTTGCTATTCATGGCGGGACCCCCGTGCGTGCCACTCCCCTACCCTACGGGCATCACCGGGTAGAGGAGGATGACATTGAGGCCGTGGTCCGGGTGCTCCGTTCCGACTGGATTACCACCGGACCCAAGGTTGAGGAGTTTGAAGGGGCGGTGGCGGCCCATATCGGTGCCAGGTATGCCGTTGCTTACAGCTCAGGGACGGCGGCGCTTCACGGGGCAGCCTTCGCAGCCGGGCTTGGCCCCGGCGACGAGGCTATTACCACTCCACTGACCTTCTGTGCCACGGCGAACTGTGTGTTATATACCGGGGCCACGCCGGTCTTCGCCGATATATGCGATGACACGTTGAACTTAGACCCCGAACAGGTCGCCAAAACGATAACCCCCCACACAAAGGCAGTCTTGCCGGTGGACTACTCGGGCCACCCGGCCGGCCTGGATGAAATTCTTGCGCTGGCCGAAAAGCATGGGTTGGTAGTCATTGAAGATGCCGCTCATGCTCTGGGAGCCGAATATAAAGGTCGGAAGGTGGGCAGTATCGCTCACATGACCATATTCAGCTTCCATCCGGTTAAGCACATCACCACCGGTGAGGGTGGAATGGTGGTCACCGATGACCCTGACCTCGCCAAGCGGCTGCGTATGTTCCGCAGCCACGGCATTGACTCTGAAGCCCGCCGGGAACAGGGGGAGGTCTATGGCCGGTGGTACTACGAGATGACTGACCTGGGCTATAACTACCGTCTCTCCGACGTGGGCTGCGCCCTGGGACTGTCCCAGCTAAAGAGGTTGCCCGGTAACATATTGAGGCGGCGAGAGATTGCCGGCTACTACTCCGACGCTATGTCAGGACTGCACGGAGTCATAACACCCATAGAGCGCCCCGAGGCAAGGAGCGTGTGGCATCTGTACCCCATCCGGCTTGAATTGGATGAATTTACCGCCGGCAGGAAGGAGATATTCAGGGCACTCTGTGCGGAGAACATAGGGGTCAACGTACATTATATCCCCGTTCACCTGCATCCCTACTACCGGGAAAGATTCGACTATCATGGTGGGGAATACCCGGTGGCCGAGAGCGCTTATGAGTCTCTAATCACCCTTCCTATGTTCCACTCCATGAGTAATCAGGACGCGAAGGACGTGGTGGAGGCTATCTATAGGGTGGTGGGATATTACGGGAAGCAACACTCACGTGTCTGAACCCCCACGCTTCCTGGTCATCGGCTGCAACTCCATCGGGCAGCGACACGTTGGGAACCTTCTATCCCTGGGAGTCAGGGACATCGTGGCCTTTGACGCCAGGGAAGACCGGAGGGCCGAGGCTGAAGCCCGGCTCAGTGTCCCCACTGTAGGAACCATAGAAGAAGGCTGGGACTGGGACCCGGACGTGGCCCTGATAGCAACACCGACCAGCCGGCACGTACCCATTGCCCTGGAAGCGGCGCGCCGCGGCTGCCATCTGTTCATCGAGAAGCCCCTGGGGGACAGCTTGGACGGTGTGGATGAGCTTCTTTCAATAGTAAATGAGAATAACCTCACGTCACTGGTGGGATGTAATATGAGGTTCCATCACGGGCCTGCCACAATAAAACGGCTGTTGGATGAGGAAGCAATCGGAAGGATTATTACCATCCTGATTGACGTCGGGCAGTATCTACCCGACTGGCATCCCTGGGAGGACTACCGTCAGATGTACAGCGCCAACGCCTCCCTGGGGGGTGGCGTGCTGCTGGACGGGATACACGAGATAGACTATGCCCGGTGGCTCTTTGGTGAGGTGGTTGAGGTATATTCCCAGGGTGGAAAGTTCAGCTCCCTGGACATAGATACTGAAGATAGTGTCAATATCCTGATGAAGGTGGTCTCCGGCTTCAGCGTGTCCATTCATCTGGACTATATCCAGAGGGCATACTGTCGCATCTGTAAGGTTATCGGCGAGGAAGGGACTATAGTTTGGGATATTGCCCAGGGTGGCGTGCGGCTCTACTCGGCGCGTGACGAGGGTTGGTGCAGCTTCCCTGAGCCTGAGAATTACGGCATCAACCGGATGTACGTGGAGGAAATGAAGCATTTCCTCCGTTGTCTGAGAGGAGAAGAGCAATCGGTTCTTGGGGTGCAGGATGCCAAAAGAGTCCTGGAGATTACCCTAGCAATCAAGGACTCGATGCGCAGTGGGGAAAAGAGGAGAGTGGTGGCATGATTG
Source organism: Dehalococcoidia bacterium (assembly GCA_965219825.1). Classification (GTDB taxonomy): domain Bacteria; phylum Chloroflexota; class Dehalococcoidia; order Lucifugimonadales; family JAGWBF01; genus JAGWBG01. Next base: position 2,480,442 of record OZ244792.1, read on the forward strand.
TGGCCGTTCTCCAGGCGAGGGCCGGCTCCAAACGTCTACCTGGAAAGATTCTCAAGGAAATCTGTGGGCGGCCAATGCTGTGGCACCAGATACACCGGGCAAAGCTGGCCCGCTCCCTGGACAGGATAGTCCTCGCTACGACCGAGTTACTCGGGGATAGACCCGTCATCGCTGTGGCCCAGGAAGCCGGTGTGCCCTATGCGACCGGTAGCGTTGATGACGTGCTGGACCGGGTCTATCATGCCGCAAAGGGGCTGGAAGCCTCGGTGGTGGTGCGGCTGACCGGCGACTGCCCGATGATAGACCCGGCAGTCATTGACCAAGTGGTGGAGTATTTTCTTGAGCATGATGAAGAAGTTGACCACGTTTGCCTCAGCCCTGAGTGGCCGGAAGGGTACGATAACGAGGTGCTTTCATTCGCGACCCTTGAGCGTGCCTGGCATGAGGCCGGGAAGGGCTATGAGCGGGAGCACGTCACCCCTTACGTGACCCTGAGCGGCAAGTTCCGGCTGCATAAGCTACCCTGCACTCAAGACCTCTCCCACCTCCGGTTGACGGTTGATGAGCCGGTGGATTACGAGGTGGTCCGTGGCATCTATGAGGAGCTATACCCCCAATATGGGCATTCCTTCGGCCTTTCCGAAATACTCGGCTTGCTTGAACGCCGGCCGGATATATTCAGACCCAACATGAACGTTCAGCGCAACGAAGGCTTCCTAAAGGCTTTGCAAGAGGAACGTAAAATGCTTCGCTACGACCCGAAACCCGTCTTGGAGAAGACCAAAGCGGTCTGGAGCAGGGCCGAGCCACTTATCCCGGCCGGCACTCAGACCTTGAGCAAGGGGCCGACCCAGTACGTTCAGGGCATAGCCCCCAAGTATTTGCAGAAGGGCAAAGGATGCCGGGTGTGGGACGTGGATGGGAACGAGTATATTGACTATCCGATGGGCCTGGGGGCTGTCATCCTGGGACACAGCTACCCCAGAGTCAATGAGGCCATCCGGAAACAGATGGAAGATGGGATGAGCTTCTCCCTCATGCACCCGCTGGAGGTGGAGCTTGCGGAGTTGCTCACTACAGTCATCCCCTGGGCTGATATGGTGCGCTTCGGGAAAAATGGCTCCGACGCCACGACGGGGGCCGTCCGTGCGGCGAGGGCCTACACGGGCCGCGAAAGGATATTCCATTGCGGCTATCACGGGTGGCATGACTGGTACATCGGCGGCTCCTCCCGAAACAGGGGCGTTCCCCGTGGAAGCATTGAGCTTCAGTCCGGCTTCCCCTATAACAACCTGGAGGCGGTGGAGAAGCTGTTTGACCAACACAAGGGAGAGGTTGCTGCCGTCATCATGGAACCCTATGGAATGGTGCTCCCTGAGCCGGGCTATTTTGAAGCGCTGAAAGAGATGGTCCACGCCAACGGGGCGCTTCTCGTGTTCGACGAGGTGGCCACCGGCTTCCGGTTCCGCCTTGGGGGAATTGATGGCGACTTCGGCGTAAATCCCGACCTGGCCTGTTTCGGGAAGGCGATGGGCAATGGAATGCCCATCTCGGCAGTCGTGGGTTGCAGGGAGGTCATGGATGTATTCGACGAGGTGTTCTACTCATTCACCTTCGGGGGTGAGTGCCTGTCGCTGGCGGCCAGCATCGCCACTATCAGGGAGATGCAGGAGAAGCCGGTGATTGCCCACGTCTGGGAGGTGGGTAAACGACTCCAGGATGGCTACAACCGGATGGTCTCAGACCTGAAGCTTGAGCTTCACACCCGCTCCATCGGCCTGGCCCCTCGTACGGCTCTGGTGTTCCTGGATGAATATGGCAACGACTCATTGCTTATGAAAAGTCTGTTCCAGCAGGAAGTCCTGAAGCGGGGTGTTCTCTTCAGCGCGGCCCACTGTGTTTCCTACTCTCATACCGCTGACGACATAGATATGACCCTGGCCGCCTACTTTGAAGCCCTGGAAGTCCTGAAGAGGGCTGTTGAGACGGGCGACGTGGAGTCACTGCTGGAAGGGGAGCCGGTGAAACCGGTATTCCGTCCTCTATAGTGGCCTGGTTGGCGGACTCGTCATTGGGTTAGACAAATAGCAGGAGGCATTCAGGGATATAGCAGGAGGTCAACATGGATTTGAGAGAAAATTACCTGCAATGGTGTGATGACCCTAACTTTGTCAGGTTTGATATACAGGCGGACCGACTTCTGGATGAGTTAGCCTATCAGCAAGGTAAAAGTAGCATTGTTCTTGCAATAGCATCTAGGAGGTAAGTATAGGAGGACACCTCTATGAGTAGTCACGGACAAGACAACAACGCCAATGGCTCAGAGCGGTGGGCGGCCTTCTACCGGACCGGAATGGATAACGTTTATCCTGATAAGAACCTCGTCCGACTGGTGAAGGGAAGGTACGCAGAGGTCCCGCGCTCGGGTCGTGTGTTGGACGTAGGTTTCGTCATTGGCGGAAACCTGATAATGCTGGCGCAGTTGGGCTTTGAGGCACACGGCCGGAAGTGAGTGAGGAAAGCATAGTGGCGGCACGAGATCTGGCATCCCGCGCGGGTGTGGAGCTTCACTTGGGCCTGATTACCGGGACCGGCTTGTCTTACCCGGACTCCTATTTTGACATGGTCATCTCCTGGAACGCAGTCTATTACCACGGCAGCCGTTCGTTGGTCGCCGAGGCTATCGAAGAGTTTCGCTGGGTGCTTTGTCTTGGTGGTGTGCTCTTGATGTCCGTAATTCATCAAAACAGCTTCATGACGCGGCGTCTTTCCGACGACATAGGCGACGGGACCCGCCGGATAGACCGGGAGTCGCCCCACGACACCCGCTTTGGCATGGAGATATTTTACGACGGGACATCGTCGGGATGGCGGCGTCTGCTGGCCGGTTTCCAGGAGGTTGAGGAAGGCTATGCTGAGGCTGATCTCTTCGTCCCCCAGCGACGTGATGCCTGGCGGTTGCTACTGGCGAGGAAGGGGTCGGATAGCTAGTGGGGCAGGCGATTCTCCGTGCGGATGGCTCATCCCATCTTGGCATGGGGCATATTATGCGTAGCGTGGCCTTTGCCGCCGGTCTGAGCGACGTGGGTGTCAGACCCATCTTTATTACGAAGACACTGGATTCCCGTGTTGCCAACGTGATTCGGTCCAACGGCTTCGATGTTGAAGAGGTCCCGCGTGGCACCACCGGCGATGAGGACGCCCGGCTGAGCACTGAGACCGCGGCCAGAGTTGGAGCCAAGTGCATCGTCACCGACCTCTGGCATCGGTCCGCTCTGGCAGACCCGGAGGGAACCTATACATATCATCGTGGGCTTGGACCGGAGCTATTTGTGGTGGGGATTGCTTCGGGTGAGATGACCGATATGCCTGCTGACGTTATTGTTAGCCCTTATGTCACCGGTGCGGGAGCCGGTGTGGCGCTCAACGGAGGGCGAACACTCCTTCTCGGTCCATCATATTTCATCTTCCGCCCCGAGTTTATCGCTGCCGCGAGGATGACCCGCACAATCAGCAAGGAAGCGACACGGGTACTGGTCATGGTGGGGGGAAGCGACGAGCCTCATCTGACTGCGAAGATAGCCAAGTCCCTCTGCGCCCTCTCAGATTTGGGCTTGAGCCTCCGGGTCGTCATGGGAGCCGCTTACTCGGACCGGCTTAGACGCGAGGTTTCTGACGTTCTCTCAGGATTCTGTGGGGAATACCGGCTCCTTGAGCATGACGCAAATATGGCCGAGGCGATGCTGTGGGCGGACCTGGCAATTACCGGGGATGGCTTGGTCAAATACGAGACGGCGGTTACCGGCACCCCCAGCATCATGCTCTCTCGTCCCGGGAGTGAGAAATCCTTGAACCGGGAGTTCGAGAGAGCAGGGACTACACTCCACCCCGGGGACGGCAGTCTTATGCCGGTGGATGTTCTGGCCGGGAAAATCCGGCAGGTGCTCGGAGATCATTCCCTGCGGCTGTCCATGTCTCAGCAGGGGGGGGCTCTGGTGGATGGAAGGGGAGTCGAGAGAATCATAGCTCATATTCCGGAAGGGGTTCTTCGATGACGGACAAAGTAAAGGTTGGTGACCGGTGGATTGGTGAGGGTGAAAGGACCTTCATCATTGCCGAAGTTGGGTCGAATCACAACCGTAAGCTAGACCAGGCCAAGGAGCTTATTGATGCAACGGCGGAGACCGGTGCAGACGCAGTAAAGTTCCAGCTATTTACTGCGGATGTCCTGGTTCCCGGCGGTGGAGAGGTCCATGAAGCCGTTAAAGAGGCCGAGTTTCCCAGAGAATGGCTTTCGGAGCTTGCCGAGTACTCCAAAAATTGTGGGCTTATCTTTTTCGCCAGCCCCTTTGACCACGATGCAATTGACCTTCTGGAGGCCGTGGATGTGCCCGCATACAAGGTAGCATCCTCGGAAACGACTAACCTGCCACTGCTGAAACACATGGCGGCTAAGAGTAAACCCATGCTTATCTCGACGGGTATGTGCGATCTTGCCGATGTTTACGAGGCTGTGGAGGTCGTCCACTCTGAGGGAAACACCGGCATTACCCTCTTCCAGTGTACGGCTCTCTACCCCACCGAACCCCGCCATTCCCATCTTAGAGGCATGGACACCCTACGCTCCGCCTTTGGCCTTCCAACCGGCCTCTCCGACCACACGCTGGACATCGTGGTGCCCATAGCTGCCGTCGCAAGAGGGGCTTGCCAGATTGAGAAGACGCTCACCCTGAGTCGCGACCTGCCGGGTCCGGACCACGGGTATGCCCTGGAACCCCACGAGTTCAAGAAAATGGTTGAGGCTATCCACGTCACTGAGGAGGCCCTTGGCTCGCCTCTGAAAATTATGCTTCCAGAGGAATCTGAGGTAGCTCGGCGGGAGTGTATCCGGGCCGCGCGAGACATCGCAGCCGGTAAGGAGCTTGAACCGGAGCATCTCGTGGTAGAGAGGCCCTCCCTCGGAGGAATCAGGCCCAGATATATGGATGCCGTGGTGGGGAGGCGGGCACGCGTCTCCATCGCAAAAGGAGAGGCTATCTCGTGGGACAAGATTTAGGCGCCCCGGGGAGGTGCTCCCGTGAATAAAAAGGTCGTCATATTTGGCGCCGGGGATATTGGGCAACTGGCCCACTTCTATCTCACCCACGACAGCCCCTACGAGGTCGCAGCATTCTGCGCCGACGCTGCATACATAGATGCCAATGAGTTCATTGGCCTGCCGGTGGTGCCTTTCGAGGATATTCCGAACACCTACCCACCCGATGATTTTGATATGTTTGTTGCCCTCAGCTACAGCAAGCTCAACGAGACGCGGGCACGGAAATATGCGGAGGCCAAAGAGAAGGGTTACAAGCTCATCAGCTACGTTTGCTCCCGTTCTGTGATGTGGGACGGTATGGAGATTGGAGACAACTGCTTCATCTTCGAGAACCAGACCATCCAGCCCTTCGTCAAAATCGGCAATAACGTGACATTGTGGAGTGGCAACCATATCGGCCATCACTCTACTATAGGAGACCATTGCTTCCTGACCTCCCACGTGGTTGTTTCAGGGCACGTGGATGTAGGGCCTTACTGCTTCCTGGGTGTCAACTCGACCCTCCGTGACGGCATCAAGCTAGCTCAAGGGACTGTCGTCGGCGCGGGTGCAACCGTGGTCAAGGACACGGTGGAATTTGGGGTCTACACGGGAGTTGCTGCGGAGCTGCGTAGCCAGGACTCTCGGAACCTCAGCTACTTTGTAAACACACAATATTCCAAGAGATGAAGCCGGCATCCCGGAAATCCCTGCGTGTACAGGGCAACGCGGCCAACATGAAATGGACAAAAAAGGGCCTAATTATACGACCCACAGGCGAACATGGCTGGATGGTCACCCATGCCATGATTCCGGTTGCGGAATGGCGGCACGATGACGTGTACAGAGTTTACTTCTCCGGACGCGACCTGGATAACCGCTCCCACATAGGATACGCTGAAATAGACCTCAAAGAGCCCTCTACGGTGCTGCGGTTTTCTGATGAGGCGGTCCTGGGTCTGGGTGGCCTGGGCTGCTTCGACGACAACGGTGTTACTCCCTCATGGGTCGTCAATCATGGAGGCCGGAAGTACCTGTACTACATAGGCTGGAACAAGGGTGCGACGGTACGGATGCACCTCTTCGGTGGCCTTGCCTTCAGCGACGATGGCGGCGAAAGTTTTCACCGCAACTCACGGGTGCCCCTCCTGGAACGGACCGACAGCGAGCCATACTTGAATACGGCACCCTGCGTGCTGCTCGACAACGGACTCTGGCGGATGTGGTACGTGTCCGGTGTGACGTGGGTCAACCCTGACCTGCCCCGGTACAACATCAAATACACCGAATCTCGCGATGGTATTTCATGGGACCGCCGGGGCACCGTCTGCATAGACTTCGCATCCCCCGATGAGAACGCATTGGCCAGGCCCTGTGTCAGAAAGGAGGGAGATAGCTACAGGATGTGGTTCTCCCACAAGGGCGAGAGCTATCGCATCGGCTATGCCGAATCAAAGGACGGCATAGCCTGGGAGAGGCGTGATGAAGAAGCCGGCATAGACGTATCACCCTCTGGATTCGACTCGGACATGATAGAGTATAGCTATGTGTTCGAGCACAAGGGTGTGAAATACATGATGTACAACGGTAACAACTATGGCTATGGCGGGGTTGGCCTCGCCGTGGCCGAGTAGGGTGTGGCAGGGTCTATGTCCACACGTACTATCGCCATCATGCAGCCCACCTACCTTCCGTGGATTGGCTACTTCGATCTCATAGACCAGGCCGATTGCTTTGTGTTTCTCGATTCGGTGCAGTTCAACAAGAGGTCCTGGCAGCAGCGGAACCGGATCAAAGGCCCCGACGAAGCGCTATGGCTCACTGTGCCTGTCCTGTCCAAGGGTCGTCGAGACCAGCTAATCCTGGACGTGGAGATAGATTCAACCACGGCCTTCCAGGAGAAGCATCTCAAGTCCATCACGCATCTGTACGGCAAAGCGCCCTACTTTGAGCGGTACGTGGACGAGCTATCAGCCATCCTGCGCGGTCCGTGCCAATGTCTGGCCGACCTCAACATCGAGCTTATTAGCTGGCTGTGTATGAGTATAGGAATCCAAACGGAGATGTTGCGGAGCTCCTGCCTGAATGCCGATGGAAAACGAGTTGACCTACTGGTCGCTATCTGCAAAGCAACCGGCGCTGATTGTTACATATCCCCGGAGGGGTCAAGGGGCTACATCGAGGAGAACGACTTGTTTGCCCTCAACGACATTGATCTGGTATACCACGCCTATCATCACCCGGAATACCGCCAGGTCAACGGCGGCTTCCTGCCGTACATGTCAGCGCTGGACTTGCTCTTTAATGAGGGACCCTCAAGCCTGTCCATTGTCAGAGAGGGCCGTGAGGTAACGCCGCGGTACGCGGTATTACCGGTATCACAATGAGGTAGGCTGATGGAAGTGAGAGGGGCAAAGAACCTGCGGGAAGTTGACGAAGCCTACGAGTTGGCTGCCAGGGTTTTCGGGCCCAACTACTTCGGGGCTGAGGAAGCCAAAGCCCACGTCAGGGCTTTGGAGCCTCTGAGGAACCTGGAAGACGCCGTGGTGGCGGTCAACGGCGAGGAAGTGGTCGGCTTTGTACGCATACTCGACAGGCAGTATTACTCACCTGTAGGGGTAGTGCAAGCCGGGGGAATCACCAGTGTGTGTGTTCATCCTGCACTGAGAGGCCGGGGTTGGGGACTCAAAGTCATGGAGGGTGCTATACGGCGTTCCCAACACAGGGGAGATGCCTTTTCCATCCTATTCGCAAGGCGGGCTGTGGACGGCTGGTATCCGAGGCTGGGCTACGTGGGGATCGGGTGTCACGTCGAGATGCAGGTCGAGGCGCCCCCGGGAATTTGGGGATCATCCGATTTCAACGGCAGCATTCAGACAGGCATTATTGACTCCTACGTAAACACCTATGCTGAAGCCTATGCGGACTCCTACATGGACATGATTCTTAGTGTCTGTAGGGACAGTGAATGGTGGCAGAACCTGGAAGCGAGGCTGGCCCAAAGGGTGGACGCCAAGGACTTTGTCAACGTGATGCTGGGGGGAAGACCAATCGGATATTTTATGCTAAGAGATGGCAAGGTGATAGAAGCGGCATCCCTGCGTCAGCATCGGGCCGCACTCCTGGCGGGCCTCGAGCAACACTGCACATCTAGTCACAATGAGAGACTTGTCCTGGCTCTTCCTTCCGGGCACGGGTGTGTTGAAGCTTTGAGAAGCATGAATCATGCGTTGAGCATTCGCTATTCCTGGGACGGCGGCCACATGGTCCGTATACTGGACAAAGACACCTTCAAGAAGATGGTGATGCAGTACACGGGGAATGGGACTTGTGAGTCATTAGAAACCTTGTTCGAGCAATATGATATGTCTGACCACGAGTGCGCACGGCAGCTATTGTTAGCCATCGCCGGGGCATCTCAGGCGGTCCGATGCAGTCAGGACGTGGGGAACCCGGCAGTGCCGGGCGCCGCTCTGTTGCCGATGCTGCCCACCTGGTCAATAGTGGATGAGCTATGACAAGCATCCGGTCGGGAATACCGTTGCGGTCCATTGACCGTCAGACATAGATCAAGGGGGTATCTTTGGAAGTCGTCCCCATAGGCGACTGTAGAGAAGGTTGGGACAGCTTTGCCCGGCAGTCTGATGACGCTTGGTTTTGGCATACCACTCATTACATGGACTACACGGAAGAATATTCCGGGGAAAAGCTAGTTGACAATCTGTCCTTCTCCGTCATGGAGAACAAAGAGACTCTGGCCCTCTGCCCGGTCATCGTTGAGAGCAGCGCCCTGGCAGAGGGTGTCAGACAATATTCCTACTCCGGTGGCCCCATCCCCGTTCCTGCCATGAGGAATGACCTCTCCTCGGACAAGAGACAACGAGTATTGAGTATTTACACCCAAACGCTGGAGTCTATCGCACAAAGGGAGGGCGTGGGCTATGCCAGCGTCAGGGTCCCTGCCATTGCCAGGTCTTACGTTGAACACGCCGGTCCCTTCGCCAACCCCTTGGTGAGATACGGCTATACGGACCTGGCCTACCTCACCCAGGTCATTGACTTGCGAAAAGAGTTGGGCACACTGTGGTCCGACGTAAGAAAGGGTCACAAGTCCGACGTCAAGCGTGCCGGAGAAGTGTGTGAGCTAAAAATCTGGGACCGGCACACCGTAACGGCGCTGAAGTTCCGGGAATACCGGCTACTTCATGCCAGGGATGCCGGCAGGGTTACGCGCTCCCAGAGGACTTTTGACCTCATGCTCTCTTGGGTCGAGGCGGGCCACGCCATCCTCGTGGAAGCGGAGCATCGCGGTCAAGCTATCAGCTTTGCCCTGGTGATCATATTTGGCACCGGGGCCTACTATGGTTCCTCTTGCAAGGACCCCAATCACCCGGACATAGCGGCGTCCCACCTGGTCCAGTGGGGTACGATTAGCTGGCTAAAAGAGCATGGGTTTGAATGGTACGATATTGGTCTCCAGCAGTTCCACTCCCAATGGTACGGTCCGGCCAGCCCCAAGGACATCTCCATCTCTCAGTTCAAGCGTGGTTTCGGTGGCATGACCATCCCGATGGTGACGGCGGAGATCTTCTACTCCAAAGAGCTTCTGAGATGCACCTATGAGAGGCGATGGCGGGAATATGTCGCAAACCTCGAACCGGCCCTGGAGAAAGCATGAGCAAGGTCCAAGAGGCGTACTATCCGATGGAGCCACGCGTAGGGATAGGCGACTATCGCCCACTGGGCCGCACGACGTGGGACGACATAGACCGGAAGGCGTCGGAGCTTCTGGGGAGGGAATGCCTGGGTGTGCCCTCGGTACGGGTGGGCATGTGTTGGGCCCTGGAGTACCTGGGCTATAGCAGGCACAGCGACCACGTTCTGGTGCCTAAGTTCATGGGCAGGTGTATCCTCAACTCTCTCAACAGGTATGCCATGCCCGTGGAGGGCCTGACCTCTGAAACGCGGGCTGTGATAGTGGTACACCAGTATGGTCTGAGGCAGCGCCTCGACCTGATTGAGGAAGAGTGCGCGTCCAGGGGCATCCCATACATAGAGGATAGCCCCTATGGACTGGAGTACCGGGAGGAGTTGGGACCCGGCTCCCTGGCGAAGTTCATCGGGCTGGGCAAGATATTGCCGGTCCTGAAGGGTGCGTTGGCAATCTCTCAGGACCGGTCCCTGCTTGTCTTCATCAAGCATAAAAGGCAGGAATCGAGTTTGTGGTCTTGGGCCGTGCTCGGAGCTATGGCCATTCTCAGGCGGAGGCGCAAGGTAGGTAGCTATTCGGCCCTGGCGGACACGGCCTATGAAATGTATGTGGAGTGCAAGGGCGACAACACGTGGCTTCGAGGGAATGTTCTCCGTGCCCTGGAAAGGTTTGGCCCTCTTGGTTCCGAGGCCAGGAGAAGGCTCTCCAATATTGAGAGTCGGATCGGTGATAGAGTGCTCATTCCGGATGCCCGGCATCCGGGGTATGCGGTTCCCTACTTCCCTGGGGATAGCGCTTCACGGTCTCGGGATGTGTTCAGGACATACGGGTTTGACCCGGGACTCTATCATATAGACGTGGACCGCAATATACTCTGCCCGAGATATGAAAGGGGCCATCTGATTCCTCTCAACCCAAGGATACCATATCGGCAATTTGAGGGGTTGGTGAAAGACCTGAAAGCATTGGCTCCCATGCGCTCCTCCCCAATAAGAAGCGCCCTGTGATGCCTGCACAGAGTCCCCTTATCAGTTGCACAGAGAGGTCTGACTTTTGGGAGTGTCCTCCGTAACGTCTGCCCTACTTATCGGGTACGGGTCAATTGGGCGATATCATGCCCGCTTGCTGCAACAGGCATATAATCAGGTCGCCGTTGTAGACATCAACGATGACGTACGCACCAGGGTCCACGATGACTACCCGGATTTTACAGTCGCTCAAGGCTTGAAAGAGCTTGCCTTACTGGGCTGGGAGTGGGAGTCCACAATGGCGGTTATTGCTACCTGGGGTCCCAGCCACTCAGACGTCTTCCACAACCTGATCCGTCATGGAGTGCGACATATCCTCTGTGAGAAGCCCATTGCGCATTCGGTTGCAGCGGGAGCGGAGATGGTGAGGGCTGCGGAGAAACTGGCGGTCACGCTGGGTGTTCACCACCGGTTCCGGTATACGGGATTCGTGAAAGGGCTGGGCCTCTTGACGGAAGAGCTAGGGATTGGCGAGCCTTGCGCCCTCTTCATTCATGGAGGTGCGAGGGGGCTTGTTACCAACGGAATCCATTATATTGACTTGGCCTCGGAGCTATTTAGACGAGGGCCTGAATCGGTGGTCAGCAGCGCCGTTGGAGAGCCAATCAATCCCCGTTCCAGCGAGTTGATGTACTATGGTGGGACTGCTGTCTGGTCTTTTGGAGCAGGACGAGAAGCTGTGTTCTCTTTTATCAACCGCTCCAGCGTGTTCGGGACCGTAAGCATTTATTACCGTGATGCCGTAGTGGATGTATCACCCAACTTCGATGTCGAAGTGCGACGGCGTGTTGCGGAAGAAGTCCGGCAGTTTTCGGCCGTCACCAGGAGCGGCATACCCTCGGATATAGCCTTCAAGGGGCCTGTTCCAGGCATCCGCTCAGGTGAAGAAGCCACAACCATGCTCTATGATGAAATCGTGTCGGGGTCGGTTCGCGTCTGTCCCCCGGCGCTGGCCTTGGAAGCGGTCGGAGCATGTATCGGCGCTCTTGCAGCCGGGCGCGACCGTCAAGCTGTCCAACTTCCCATAGACCCGGTGAGCGAGCTAGGCCGGACTCCATGGCCGATTTCCTAGAAGGAGCGACGTGACCGGGCCACGCATAGCGCTCATTGGTTGCGGCAACATAGCAGAGTTTCACGCTCCGGCTTGCCGTGCTGCCGGTTTCGAGCTTGCCGCCGTCTGCTCGCGGACGGGGTCTACTCGACTGCGTCCCTTTGCCGAACGCTACGGCATCCCGTTGGTGTTCGATCAAGTCTCGGATCTGTTGAGCGCCCGTGAGGAGTGGGACGCCCTTCTCATTGCGGTCTCAATTGACGCAACTCTGGAAACCCTGGAGCGTGCGTTGGAGACAGAAGCTCCCATTCTGGTCGAGAAACCTGTCGCCTGGCGTTCTCAAGACCTGTTACCCCTGCTACGGCGCCGGCTTCCGGTCATAGTTGGGTACAACCGCCGGTTTTATCGGACTGTTCAGGAGGCTCGCAGAGAAGTGGTCAATGGCCCGCCCTTGCTTGGGCACCTTGCGCTGCCGGAGGGCGTTCGCACCCCGGGCCAAACACCCAAAGACCCCCGCTATCTCATACCGTTCTTCGGGAACAGCGTTCATGGTCTCGACATGGCAAGGTATGTGTTTGGGGACCTTCAGCCGGTTCACGTTCAGAGGCTTACGAACCCGGGGGGCGACCTTCTAGGCCTGGCAGCGACGCTCACAACAAAAAGAGGAGACATACTGGAGGTCATGGCTAACTGGCAGACACCTGCCAACTTCGCCTTGAGCCTTCACCGGCCTGGGCGTAGGTTCGAAGTGTTGCCCTTTGAGGCAGCGACAGTATACGAGGGTATGGAGGTTACCGAGCCGACGGAGGAGGTCCCGATACGCTCGTACAGACCAAAGCCGGTTGAAAGGGTGGGCCTCGATGGTATGGACTACCGGTTCAAGCCCGGCTTCGTGGCCCAGGCCCAGGCGCTTGCGGCCATGGTCCGTGGAGGGGATCCCGGCCCGGCGGCGGCACGTCTGGAGGACGCCCACGCAGTCCTGAATCTGGCCGAGCGTCTGGCAGGCCAAACTTTGCCGGATGGGTAATCGGCTTTTTGACATTGACCATTGTTGGTGGACGCTCTCAGCAATATGTGCAGGTATGAGTGGCGGATGGGCAGGAAGGGGCAGCTTTTTCTCATCGCTCAAACAAGGTTTTAGATGAGAGGGGATAAAACATGGACTTTCAGCTAATTATTTCACGGAATGAGGTTGAAGCGCCGGGACTAGAGAGGAACGAAATCGCGCCGGGAGTGCGCTTACTCTTTGACCCGCAGTCGGCTGACCTTGCCCTTCAGCTTAGCAACGACCGGAAGGTGTATTTGTGGGGAGATGTGTTCTATATGCTGAACGACGAGGGCGCTCTCCTTACCGGTGATATGAAATCAAATCTCCAGAGAACTTTCGATACTCAAGCCCTGGGCAGGGCCCTCCAAAATATAGAGGGAACTTTTATCGGCGTGCTGCTGGACCCCGGAGCGGGACGAATAGACCTTTTCTCAGATAGGTTCGCCAGAATAGATTGTTTCTACTCGCAGACACGTCAGGGGCTTGTGGCCTCGGCATCCCTTGATTTCGTATTCGACCATGTCACACCTCAATACGATCAGCTCATGCTGGCGCACCTCTTGTGCGTCTATGGGTGGTATGCACCGAAGGGCCGGACCATCTATACCAACGTGCAGCGCCTGAATGTAGGAGAAATCGTGAGCTTCTCCGCAGACGGCCTGTCGAGCCACATTGTCGAATGGCACCCGGAGCCTTATCGCGATTATGGCCCGAATGATCTGGAAGAGTATTACCAATTGCTGCGTGATGCCACCACCACACGTGCCAACCGTAGCGGGACCAACTGGGTTGAGCACTCCAGCGGGTGGGACTCCAGCATACTCTTGGCATTGCTCATCCAAGAATTTGGCACAGACAAGGTCCAGCAAATTACCGGCCGGATGCGCTACTCGCCTGAAACTGAGATTATCAACAAGTTCGAGATGGACAAAATCCGCAAGATATGTGCTTTTTACGGAATCAAGCCCAACATTATGGACTTTGATTACGTTGCCCAGGGAGCTATCAGTCATCTGGAGAGGGTCCTCCCAATCTTTCGATCTCAGCATGTCTACACATTCGGCGGTGCAGTTCAAATGTGGCTGTCCGACGGTGTCCGAGACATCGCCGGAGATGGGCAAATTGTGTTCAACGGCGAGACATCTGACTCGTTCCATAATTTCGGGTTTTCCCAGTTCGCCACCTTGTTCCATCGAAAGAAGTCCTTCACCGAATATGCGGATAAAATGAACTGTTACCTTTACGGCCCATCATTTTTCTCCCAAGTATTGGATGATACATACCGGTCCGATAAAGTCTTCCAAATCTTCCAGAAAATGTACGAGGGAGTCCCATTGGACTCTGGATTTAGTTCAACTGAGGAGAGGCTTCGGTCATACCTTGCGCCTTTCCTTTATGGGGCTCCCCGAATACCGTTTAGCCCGACTTTTAAGAACCCTGTTTTACGGCCAGAAGCCCAAAACCAGCTTCGCAGTTTCCCCTTCGACCAGTATATGCCCGATATGATCGGGTCGATGTCTCCTGAGAACATCTACTCGTGGCTCTGCCATCTCTATCACCACTTCCATTCTCAGGGGTCAACAGTGGCTATGGTCAAAGCATCCCTTAACCATAATCAACATCGGTGGAGAATGCCATTTCACGACCTGCGTTTGGTGAGATTCCTTTCGCAAGCACCGGAGCACTGGGGCCGGGGATTGGACATCAACAATACAAAGTACCCGTTGAAGTGGGTATGCCGTAACAAGCTGAAGTTCCCATATGAGATTCTTGAAGAAGGGCCTCACTCCTATCTCTACGATGTAATTGAGGGATTCTCGTTGGGGGCTGAGACCCTGTACAGGTCGAGCCTTGTGCCCCTGCTAAAGGAATCGGTCATGTCGCGCTGCTACCGGGACTTGCTTTCTCCGGATGCCTTCGACATAGACTACCTGGATCGCCTCGCCGAAGATTACGGCAACGGGGTCGAGAAGAGCGGGACTGACTTTACCAACACCTTCTCACTGGTGAATCTCTGCGCAACGGGCTGGTACTGACGCCGCCGGGACTCTCCCGGTGAACGAATTTAAGATGAAGGCCCTGAAATTCTAGCGATACAGGACATTTGATAAGAACTATGAAGGAAGACGTGTTTTTCGAGACCATCGGCAATGGGCACCGGCCCCTGGTAATGTGGTATCTGGCCCGTGGGCATCGTGTCTCCGTGTTCAATTTCACCTATGCTCTTAAATCAATGCCCTGGGTCAGGAAGCTCATTAACGAGGAGAGAATATCCAGGCTGGAAGCAAACCACTTGCCCGGCGTCGTGGACCCGGCGCTGGAAGCCACGGAGTGGCTCTATTCCAAGTTGTCAGGTGACAAGCTGGTGCGTCATCTTTGCGATATATTCGGAGAAGACGAGGCAGAAGCCGTCTTCAAGCATGGCCTCGCCTTGGACATATCCCAGTATATCAGTCTCAGGTTGTATTTGCAGAAACACATTGAACGAGCAAGACCAAACTACTCCGCTATTCTGGTCCCCGACTCCTTCGGCTATTGGGACAAACTACTGAACAACTGGTGCAGCGAGCGCCTTGGGCCTCTGGAAGGCGTCAGGACTCCCGGGTGGGTGCGTGCTTGGTCGGGGCTTATAGCCCTGGAGAAAAGGGCCCTCAAGAGCATCAGGTATAACATATCCAATAGTATCAGCCTCCTTGCGACGTCGTTGGGAAGGCGATTGGGTAGGCCGAATAAGGCGGGTGATGTCCGTGAATATAAGCATATATTCGCCCTTGACGCGTGGTCCCAGGTGCGATTTGAAGGTCCAAGAAGGTTCGATTTTCTCCTGGACAACGAAAGATTGACCAGGGAGAACACGGCCTTCCTGGTCAGTCATAATATCGAAAGGCGGTGGGTAGAGGAAGCCGGGAGGGCCGGATACACCGTCATCTACCGCTCACAATTTGGCGACGATAGACACCCGGGAAGATACCTACGCACTCCTCCCCATAGGATTGACCTGTGGCCCGTGGCGAAAGCGGTGGTTCAAGGGGCCTTGCGACCCACGTGTCCGGCCTGGCTTTCCCAGACGGCGGCTTTAGGGGTGTCCACATACGTCAACGAAGCGAACATACTGGAGCGGCTCAGGTACGTTAACTACGTCTATATGGCCCAGGATGGTATCAGGCAAAGATGGCGAAACGCAATGATAAGGAAGGCCGGACGCCAAAGCTGGAACTTCGCGTACTCAATCGGCGGTGGATATTTACTGGAAAACGGTGGGGGCCGTGAGAGGTTGCACAGGTTATGGACCTATCAGAACCCGGACAATTACGTAGCTCAAAGCCCCCAGATGATTGACTACCATAAGAAACATCATCAGAAGGTACGGAGCTACCATGAGGTGGGCAACATCTGGTCTGAGCTGGTCAGGGTCGAGTCTGAAACAGCGTACAGTGATGAGGCGCTCCATCGCTGGCTTGGCGGGTATCCAAAAGGGATGAAAGCGATTGCTTGGTTTGACACCTCGGTGGCGGAGGCTGAAAACTCGGATTGCACCTACAACGAGGCGACCCTGTGGTATACCTACGTTCAGAGGTTGCTTGAGGAAGATGAGAATCTTCTATTCGTGATTAAACCATCGAAGGCTGAGAGCTATTTCACTGACCCAAAAGCGGAATGGTTCCATCCTCTGGGCGCTGTGCTGATGGAGAAATGGAATGAGCTGAAGCAACATCCGAGGGTGTATTTTGCGGGTAGTAGGGGTGACCCCGTGTCGGTCATCGCGTTGTGCGACCTGACGGTAACCTATTGTTTCTCCTCGTGTACGGCGGAGGCTTTGGGCGCGGGAAAGCGAGCTATTTGGAGTGAACCCGGAGACAGATGGAGGAACACGTTATATGGCCCCGACCCCATGCTAACCGCACATGGCTATGGGGAGCTGAGCGTCCTCGTCCGAAAGCTCCTGTACGACGTGAGCGATGAGGAATATGAGCGATTCCTAGAGGAGAGAATCCGTGGCCTGGTGGAACCATTCTTAGACGGGAAGGGGCTTTCGAGATTCAGGGAATTGCTGCATAGCGCCGCCCAATGCTCGCCGGAGGCAGAGTTGGCGGGCGGTAGGCGCATATTAGAACGTATTGGTGAAATATAGACTATGCTCTACCGGGTGGTCTACTACTTCCTCAAGCCGTACAGGTTGCTTTATGGCTTGATACTGGTTGTTATCCTGGCTGCCGCGGCCCTGGAGAGCCTTGGGCTGGCCGCCTTCTTTCCGGTGTTCTCTTCCGTGCTCAGTGACTCCGGGGAAGAAGTGGGCGGCGTCCTGGGAGTCATAACCGGTCTGGTGGACCTCATGCCCTTCACCGACCCCATTGTTGCAGCAGCCGTGCTGCTCACGTGCATATTCTTCGTCAAGACGGTGTTCACTTTGCTTCGAGAAGCATTGACGGCCTACGGCAGCGCCAAAGTGCTTTACGATACCAAGAGACGGGTGATGGAGAGGTATGCAGGGTCTCACTACCAGTTCTTCCTTGATAGCAAGCAAGGGGATTTGATTTATAGCGCCATGTCGGCACCCCATAGAGTGTCGGATATTTTGCTCACGACCCCCAGAATGTTATCCGAGCTACTCAGGATAACTGCTATCATCGTCGTTTTGATGCTGGTGTCTCCCTATATCACCCTGGCCATAGCCGGACTGGGGTTGATTTACTTCGGGGTCGTGCATTACCTGTCAAAAAGAGTCTCATACAATATCGGTCAGCAGAGTTTGTCCGCCGAAGCTGCCCAGATTGTTATCACCAATGAGTTTCTGGCAGGCATTCGACAGATCATTGCCTTCAACACACTTGGAGGCTGGCTTGGGCGCTTTGCGAGGGAAAACCGCATCTACTCCGAGCTATACGCAAAGTCCCAAATATGGCTTGCCGCCCCCAAACCGCTGATGGAGTTTACGGCCGTTGCCATAATGCTGGGAATACTCCTGGCGCTGCGAGTTGCCAGCCCGGGTACGTTTACCGAAACCCTGCCCAAGCTTGGGGTCTTTGCGATAGGACTGGTACAGCTTCTTCCCTCCGTCACCAACTTTGGCCGGTTCCGTATGAACGTGATGCAGTCCCTGCCGGACGGAGAGCGGCTGTATGATACCCTCACAGGCCCCGTACCCAGGCGCAAGGATGCCAGCAGGGACCTGGAATCCTTTGAAAAGGAAATCACCTTCGATAACGTAACCTTCGCTCACAAGGGACGGGAAACCCTGATGGATGGCGTTAACCTGACTTTTGAAAAGGGGAAGGTGACTGCGATTGTGGGTCCCTCGGGGTCCGGAAAGACCACGATTATCAACTTGCTTCTTGGACTATTTGAGCCAACAGGGGGCAGAGTTGCTATTGATGGCATATCCCTCCAGGACTACAAGCTAGAGACGTGGCTTGGCAGAGTCGGTTTTGTGAGCCAGGAGCCATTTATCTATCACACCACTATCACCGAAAATATTGCCTTCGGTAGGTATGGGCATTCCACGGAGTCGGTTATCGAAGCGTCAAGGATTGCCAACGCCCACGGATTTATCTCCGAGCTTCCAGAGGTGTACGATACGATAGTAGGCGATCAAGGCATGAAGCTCTCGGGAGGTCAGCAACAGCGTATCGCCATTGCCAGAGCCATACTTGGCGAGCCGGAAGTCATGATATTCGACGAAGCGACCAGCTCTCTGGATAGCGTTTCAGAAAGGCTGGTACAGGAAGCCATAGACAACGTTTCCAAGGAGCGTACAGTGATAGTCATTGCCCATCGCCTCTCAACCATAAGGTATGCGGATAAAATCATCGTACTGGACCAGGGTGAGGTGATTGAAGAAGGAAGCCATGAGGAGTTGCTGGAACGGCAAGGCCATTACTCACGCCTGGTAGCCTCTTCCAGGTAGCGGAGGCCCCTAGTGTGGCGGACCGCCAGGTTGCTTTGTGGCAGGGTACAACAAGAAACAAGGGAGATAAGCGATGGCTAATCCAAGGCCGAATGTCCGGAAGAGCTATGACCAGGAGAGCCTGCTCAACGATGGAAGTGTCAGTTGGAAGGGTTTCGATAAGGAAGAGATACTGGCCCGGTTGAGGCAGGAGAACCTGGAACAGCCCATCACGTACTTGAGGCACCCGGAGGTGCGGTACGAGGTAACGGACCACTGTAACGCCGAGTGTGTGATGTGTCCCAGAGACCATCACAAGTTCGGTCGGCCTCATGGGATAATGGACCTGGAGAAGTACAGGAAGAGCATTGACGAGGTCGTGGAGCTAGGGTGCAAACAGGTAGTGCTCACCGGATTCGGCGAGCCTATGATTGACAAGAGGTTGGAATCCAAGATTGAGTATGCCAAGAGCAAGGGGTTGAGGACCTATATTATCAGCAACGCATCTCTCATTACCCGGAAACGTTCGGAAAAGCTAATCAACGCCGGCCTCGACGAGTTGCGTTTGAGCTACTACGGGATGAGAAAAGAGACCTACGAGCGGGTGATGGTCGGTTTGAATTTCGACGTGACCATGAAGAACCTGTACGATTTCCTCGACGTCCGTGAGAAAATGGGAGCCGTGAGGCCCAGACTGGAAATAAGCTGGCTGGTGCTGCCTGAGAATGAAGGGGACACAGACCTATTCAAGGAATATTGGGAACCCAGGGCTGATGCCATCGAGATATGGAAGCCCCACAACTTCGGTGACGGCCGCAGCTACCGCGAACGTTATGAAGACGTAGCGATGAAAAGCACCTGCGGCCGGCCTGAGAACGGGCCGCTACAAATCCAGTGGGACGGCGAAGTTATACCTTGCTGCTACGACTATAACAACCGGATTATTTTGGGGAACGCCTTCGAGCAGCCCGTGCTGGAAATACTCAATGCTGAGAAGTACAGGCTGTTGCGCATGGCCCACGGTGAGAAGAAGTTCCAGCTTTTCCCCTACTGCGACCAATGCGACCAGCTTTTGCCCCATACCGAGGCGCTGGTCTACACCAACCGCCACAACCTGCCCAAAGAGGTGGCGGTGAAGATGTCCAACACCGACCTTTACAACCTGGTGGATGACAAAGCCTTTGACA
Source organism: Dehalococcoidia bacterium (assembly GCA_965219825.1). Taxonomy (GTDB): domain Bacteria; phylum Chloroflexota; class Dehalococcoidia; order Lucifugimonadales; family JAGWBF01; genus JAGWBG01. Next base: position 2,500,428 of record OZ244792.1, read on the forward strand.
ACAAGGACTTCAATGAAAAGTATGGCGCCGGGCTGGTGGATATGGATGTTGATTCCAAAACTGCCCGTACAATGAGGCAGAACCGGCGAGAATGAATTACGTTCTACTCACAAGGGGCTAACCTTGCCAGTGCAGGAGGCCGAAACTTGCTCGTATCTCCCCTGAACCTCATATCCACCCCTGCGCCCGTGCTAAATACTCTTGGGCTGAATCTGAGGGTCGGCTTGAGCTCTGAAGACCCAACGGTTAGCCGCAATCCTTCGGAGTCCTATCAAGCGTATCTGAGCATTTACTCGCCGGAAGGTCTGATGATGAAGCGGGAGCACCTGGGCGAAATACCTCCCAACCGCCGTAGGTTCTTTGATGTCTCTACGATTACACGAGAGTTGGTTCCTGACTTGGACCATTTAGCCGTGGCCCACCGGGTCCCATCCCGGTTGCTGTCCCAGTCCTCCGGTGTGGAAGATGAAATCGAGATGGAAACCGTGCCGGACTACTCGCTGTCTCGCTCCCTAATCGAATACTCATACCCTCAAGGTGGCAATGGCAGCGCCATTTATGGAACTCCACCCCGGTTAAACGCCGGAGGGAGCCTAAGCGGGTCTTCCAATACTCTCACGTTCGTCGGCCACATAGTCCTTTCCGAGCTGCTCAATACCCACGTAATCATAATTCATTACTCTGTGGACCCGCTGTACTCGAATATTGCCAGCTATAATTTTGGGGTGTACTCCCCATCGGGCGAGTTGGTGGCCTCTGACAGTGTGACCATAGGCCCCTTCGCTGTCAGAGCGCTAAATATGGCACGGATAATTCCTGAGCGCCTGGTGAGAAGCGCACAAGACCGGCAAGATGGCCTGGCTACGTTCACCTTCGTGGGGTTCAGCAAAGATGCGGCGATGGTGGTAATGACTGTGAATGCCTCTCCTGCTCTTGGGTCAGTGGCCGTGGAGCATACCCACAATCCTCAAACATATCTCCTCCCCTCTGACGTTAGCTATCAGAGGAAGGTCAAAACGGATGCTCAGAACGCATGGGGGAATATTCTGTCTTCAAACAGGAGTGACTAGCCATGTCCGTTAAGGAAATGGCGCTGAACCGGGCATTCAAGCTTTTGCCGGATAATCTGAAGCCCCTGGCCAGGAAGCTCTATTATAGAGACAGGCACTGGGCTCATCCGGCGCTGAAGAAGTTCGGGACGGTGCAGGACCTGTATTACTGGGTGGCGGATGGAAATCTGGACACCTTGCTACTACTCCAGAACTATTTCAGCTTTCTATATCCCTCGTTAAATACTGAAACGAAAGGAACCATATCTCTCTACGGCAAGTCCGGTAGCTTCCTGGGGGTACACCCCTTCTCATTGGCCCACTTCGGCTGTGCCAGGTTTCGGGTCTTTACACTGTTGGAGGAACTCCGGGTATCGTCCGGTGACGACTTCGGTACTCTGGAAATCAACATTGCCATACCTCGAGATGTGTTGGACCACGTCCGGGACCAAAAGTCCGTTTACTTCTGGGACAGATTATACATAGGCTACACTAACGCCCAGGGCTATACGTGTTTCGTGCATGGCCTTGACAAGACCCATATCTACCGCGAGGGTGAATCAGACCCCATTGATTGGTACAAACCGGTCAAAGACCGCCAGTGGGCCCCGGAAACCCCGGTGGATATTGATGACTATGAGAGGTTCAACGTAATCATGGTCAACCGGACGTCGCGCAACGCTGACGTGACACTTATTTTGTCAGATACCCAGGACAACTCGCTGTCCTGGAGCGCAGAAATCCCGTCCAAGGGTGTTCACCGGTTTGAGTTGACGGAAGAAAACACCGCCGGGTTGTCTCCCAAAGAGCTAAGAATGAGGGTCAAAGGTATGGCCTCTCAATTCGGGCGTCCCGTCGTGTTCAAGGAGTTCCCCAATGGGGCCATATCTGCTATGCACTGCTGATGCCGGCTAGTGTTTTGTCAGGCTTTGTACTTGAGGACTACCGGCAGAGCACTTCGGCTGATTTATTCACAAGGGGTAGAGCTTTGAGCGGCACGGATTTGTACGAAGCGTGGATGCAAAGAGGGCACCCAGACCTAATGGGTAGCTGGGACAGGTATTCTACGACAAGACTGGTCAAGCTCTGCGACCGGTTTAACGAGTGCCAGCTTTTCCGGGCCATTGTGGGAGACACCGATTGCCTCACCATTTCCGACGTTGGCTGTGCTACCGGGCGATACTACAGGTACTTTCGCAAGACCTGGCCCTTCCTTGAATACAAGGGCTTCGACATCTCTGACGTGGCTATCGAGGAGGCCGGAGGCCGGTTTCCCAAAGGGAGCTTCACCGTTTTTGACGGCAACGTAAAATCTCTTCCGGAGATTGCTTCAGACATCGTATGGAGCAGAGACGTTGTACACCACCAAACCAACCCCGGTGAGTTCCTCTCCGACCTGTATGACGTTGCCGGAAAATACCTGATACTACGTGTCCGCACCAGGGAAGTAGGCTCCACTGTCTTCGATGCTTCCCAGTCCTGCCAGTACACCTACGGGCGCTGGGTCCCCTACGTCGTCTACAACACGTCAGAGCTTGTTGACCTTATCCGGTCATTTAGACCGGCCCCGATGAAGATTACCGTCAGGATGAACCCGATAATTCTTGGCGGGCTGTACGGCAGGTACGTCCCCAAGGAGCTCTACTACCCCGAGAGAGGCACGGCTGAGACGGCTGTGCTCATACAAAAGCGGACGGGCGGAAGGGGTGATGATACTGTCGTTGCAGTAGAGACGCACTCTGAGTTTCCGGCGCAGGAATGGATGCAGTGGATAAGGCGTCTCGCCCGGCGGTTGGGATTGTGAACGTTGTTAGCAAGGGACTATCCAAGTGTAATTGACCATCTTCGCTAGAGGACTTCTTGATGACAAATCGAGTGGGCAGAGAGCTGATTTCATACGCAGAATTTGTGCTGAGTGGAGCCCCGGGCTCTCTTGGGAACCGGCTGCGGAGACTGTATCTTGGGCGAAGGCTGAGAGGCTTGGGCCCGGGGGCCAGCTTTGGCTTGGGGTTGGATGTTGTGGGAGCGCAGCACATCAGCATCGGCGCCAATTTCGCTTGTGGACGGAACTGCATCCTCGCAGCGGAATCCGCCGGTGTGATTGAGATTGGAGACCGGGTGAGCTTTAATACCAACGATCACGTCAACGCCTGTAATGGTGGTCGAATAGTGTTGGGCAACGACGTGCTAGTGTCTCCGAACGTGGTGATGCGCGCAAGCGACCACGTGACAACTTCTTTGGATAAACCCATTCGCGAGCAGGGACACACCGGTGGTGAAATAATCATTGAGAGCGGAGTCTGGCTTGGCGCCAACGTCACTGTCTTGGGTGGAGTGCGTATCGGTCAGGGCGCAGTAGTTGCGGCGGGAGCAGTGGTTACCCATGATGTCGAGGCGTTTACCATAGTAGGTGGCGTCCCGGCTCGACTTATTAAAAGGCGCGGGAATAATCCGGATAAGAGCACCGAATCTGCTCATCCAAACCATTCCCTGATTTAATCCCCACCGAGAGAGACCCTAAATTTTGCATAACGGATAAATTGGGCAATAGTTAGCAGGTTGTCAGCCGGAGTGAAACCGGGCCTGAGCCGAGCGGGTATTCTGTGCCAATACCTGTCGCATTCCCGATGCGTGAAGGTGTCAGGAAGCCATGAGCATTCAAGACGAAATAGAGCGAGTATTTCAGCTTGAGATAGATGCCCTGGTCAGGGTCCGTGATAGTTTGGATGGCTCCTATGCCCGAGCCGTAGAGCTTTTGTTTGAGTGTTCCGGCAAAGTGATAGTCACAGGAATGGGGAAGTCGGGGCTTATCGCTCAGAAAATCGCCGCTACACTGGTGTCTACCGGCACGCCCGCAATCTTCCTTCACACGGGCGACGGTATGCATGGAGACGTGGGAATTATCGAGAAGGGGGACATGGTACTTGCCATCAGCAAGTCCGGCGAGACGGAAGAGCTTCTGAACGTACTTTTCTACGTTAAGAACATTGGCGTGCCCCTGATTGCTATCACAGCCGAACCCGATTCCACCCTGGGGAAGAGCTCTGAGTTGGTGCTGTTCACGCCTGTCAGCCGGGAAGCCTGCCCGCTGAACCTAGCTCCCACGTCCAGCACCACCGCCGCTCTGGTAGTGGGAGATGCCCTGGCGATGGCTCTGATGAAAATGCGCGGCTTCAGACCCGAGGACTTTGCCATCCTCCACCCCGGCGGTCAATTGGGCAGAAGACTCATAATGACCGTGGCGGACATCATGCGGTCCGGGGATGCCAACCCCACAGTCGGCGTTGAGGTCACCATTCACAATATGCTTTACGAAATCACCGGCAAGCTCTGCGGCGCCGTTTCCATCATTGACGGTGGTGGGAAGCTTCTGGGCCTGGTCACGGACTACGATGTTCGGAGGAGCCTGGAGCAGGGGAGAGACATCTTCTCTCTTGGCATCGCGGACATCATGAATAAAAATCCTGTCTACATTTGCTCCGATGAAAAGGCTGTTGACGCTCTTGGCCTGATGGAGGACCGGGAAACTCCCTTCTTGGTATTGCCTGTGCTGGACCGGCACAGCGGAGTAGTGGTGGGCATGGTACACCTCCATGACCTGGTAGCCAAGGGCTTGTGAAAGAAGTGATAGGGGTCTAGGAGGCGGATAAGCTATCGTGGGGGCATCTTCAAGAGATCAAACAGGGCGAATCATTCTCTGCAATAGCAAAGAGAAATTAGAGCGGATTTTGGGAGTGAGCAAGCGTAGGACCCGCCTTTTGGTCTTGGATTCAACCGGTGAGTCCCAGGAAATCAGAGATTATATGAGTACCCTTGAGTGGTGCGAGGAGATAGACAGGGCCGACGCAGTAAGGCTATTCAGGCCGGGGTTCAAGGCCAGGTATGTAGAGTGGGCATCGGAGCTGAACCGTGCAAATCATTCCTTCTTCTGGTTGGCTTCCCACCTGACCTGGAAGGAAAGCCTGTACACAAAGCTTGCCAAGAACGTCTTTTACTGTGGCTTGATTGGGCACTTGATGGAGCAAAGTCCTTCCCATGACCTCGTTGTGGTAACGAATGACCCGGGATTAGCCGGGCAAGTTGCCATATCGGCCACTGACCAGGGGTTCGAGGGCATAAAAGTCCTAAAGACCAAGCGGAATCTATCGGAAAGCGCTAAATCATTCTTGCCCCTCAGGGTGGCATATACATTATCAAAGGCCCTTCTTTCCCAGGTTTTGATAAAGATGTTTTGCCATGTTCCGATTGATAGCAAGAGCCGGTATATCGTGGTTGCAACATTGATGGATGAGGGCTGCTTTCGGGGAGACGGGGAGTATAAGGACATATATTTTGGAGAGCTACCCGACTACATGTCGAAAAACGGTGTGCCTGTCCTGGTCTATGGGGGTGTCCCGAATAACCTCTGGAAGCTCTTGAACGTGCTGAGAAGGCAAAAGACACCTTTTCCGGTCATTCCGTGGCAGTATTATGGCTCAATGCCCGGATTGTTAAAGGCGTCATGGCACTATTGCCTGCGCTGCCTGAGACCGGTCAAATTGAAGGGCAACACGGTATTTGACGGCATTGAGGCCCGTTATCTGGTAAAAGAAGCGCTCCGGTGGGACCTCCTGGTAGGCTATTTCTTTAACAGTGTGTGGATGTACTACTCAGCGAAGGCGTTGGCGAAACAGGTCAACGTGGCTGCTTGCGTATACCCCTATGAGAACCGGCCCTGGGAAAAGATGCTCATGGCCGGACTGTCTTCCAACGGGAGAGCTATCAGAGTAGCGGGTTATAATCACACGTCAATAGCTCCGGTACATACACAGTATTTTCTTGGGTCCCGCGAAGCTGAGTTCACCCTGTTGCCCGGCACTATTATCGTCATGGGAGAGACCAATAAACAGACCCTTGAGTGTTCTGGAAACTATCCTGAGGGGATTTTCAGGGTCGGGTGTGCTCTGAGGCAGGGACGGTCCGGCAAAAGCCCTCGCGTCAGTCATAGAAGGAGAAAGATTGCCAATGTGTTGGTGGTGTTAGCCAGCAACATTGATGAATATGTGGCGACCATATTTTTCCTGGAGAAGGCATTTGAAGGCGTTGAGACCTATCAGGTAGGAGTCAGGCCCCACGTGGCAATCCCCTGGAGCAGGGCTGTGCCACGGCTCCGTGAACTCAGATTAAAGTTTGAATTGACGAGCGGTTCTCTGGAGGACGACCTTGATTGGGCAGACGTAGTAGTCTATGTTTCCACAACAGTGGGCTTGACAGTCATCTCAAGGGGGATTCCCACCATCAACATAGACTTGGAAGAGTTTATGGAGTATGACCCGGCACCTGAGAACTGCCCCCTCAAGTGGTCTGTAAGCGATCCTCGGGAGTTGGTCCCGACTCTTCAGACGATTGAGGCTATTGGTGATGACGACTTTGAAGCCATCCGGCAGCAGGCCCGGGAATTTGAGAATCAGTATTTCGGCCCAGTCACCGACGAGAGCTTGGAGGCGTTCACCAAGCTATTGATGGACGTTAGGGACGATGAGGCTTAAAGTAAAGCCACTCAGTTGTGGTAGGCCCAGGGAATGAAACTCTGTCTGCTGTTTCATTGCCTCTGTGAGTCGTATGATTCGGTGCCGGATCGTGGGCGGGAGCTGTATGTATCGGTGTCAGACATGGGCATCATGGTTGAAGGGCTACTGGAGAGGGGATACAAATTCAGTACCCTGGAAGACCCAGCACCGAACACCGTGACCATGACCTTCGATGATGGATACTATAACAATTACCTCTTTAGAGAGCTTTCCCGGTCGTATAACGTTCCATACATCATCTTTTTACCGGCTTATTACGTCATGAACGGTGATAGGTTCCCCTGGTTTATAGACAACGGCATAGATTATGCGCAGGTCCACAACTACGACTACTATGCCAATTACAGCGAGCTCTTGGTGACTCGGGAGGTGGAAAGTGCGAGTGCCATTGAGCGGCCTATGAACTTTGAGGAGCTAAGGGAGCTGGCAAGTGACGATCAGGTCGAGTACGGTTGTCATGGCTACTATCACCAGCCACTGTCCAAGAAGTACGAAAAATATCTCTGTAAAGAACGAGACCTTGCCCTGTCGGCCCTGAAGGAGAATCTTGGAATAGAACCCAGGTATTTTGCTCTGGCCAATGGCATATACACACGGTGGGTGGTGAAAGAGCTACTGAGGACATTCGATAAAGTGCTCACCATCGAGGGAAGGCCCCTTCATCCTGGAGATGCAGTAATCCACAGGCTTAGCTTGATAAACCCGAATATAGGTGGCCCCCTGATTCAACAGATAGACAGGAACCTGGGGACGCTCAGGCAGATTAAGCGGACAGTGAGGACCTTCAGACGCTTACGGTTGTGACCCTTTATTACAAGCGGAGGTCAGATGCTCATTGGAAGGGTTCAGTTGTTAGGATCGGACCTGCACTATAACAATGTCTAATAAAGTGTTTATTACTGGAATAAGTGGACTCTTGGGCTTGAATCTCGCTTTACATCTCAGAGAACGTTATCAGGCCAGTGGTTGCTACTATGCCCATCCGATAGCTTTGGATGGCATCCGAGCCATGCAATTCGACCTGACTTCTTTCGAGGCAGTGAATGGGGTCATGCGTCGGATTCAGCCCGACGTGGTCATACACACTGTGGGCCTCACCAGCGTGGAAGGGTGCGAGGCCGACCCCGGCCCGGCTCACCGGCTCAACGTGGAATCGGCACACTATGTCGCCAAAGTCGCCAACGCCCTGGGGGCGAGGCTGGTGCATATCTCCACCGATCACCTCTACGACGGTGCCAGTCCCTGGCAGAGTGAGGAAGATACCCCTTGCCCCCTGAACACGTATGCCAGGACCAAATTGCAGGCCGAGGAGGCGGTGATTCAGGCGTGTCCGGACGCCATGGTGCTACGTACCAACTTCTATGGTTGGGGCACCAGCGTCAGGACATCTTTCAGCGACTGGATTCTGAAGTCCTTGGAGCAAGGTCGTGAGTTGACCATGTTCTCCGACGTATTCTTCACTCCCATCCTAATCAACGACCTGGCACAGATGATACTCCGGTTGGTTGACGGGGATGCCAAGGGCATTTTTAACGTGGCAGGAAGGGAGCGGCTCTCGAAGTACGATTTCGCCCTCAAGCTGGCCGAGGTATTCAACCGGCCGCGGGATAAGATTCGCGCCACAACCGTGAAGGAATTTCCTTTCAAGGCGCGACGGCCCGAGGATATGTCCCTGAGCAGCAAAAAGGTGGAGGACTATCTGGGGGCCAGAATGCCCGCCACGGAAGACGGGTTGAAAAGGCTCAAGGATTTAGAATTAGCCGGACATCGCTCGGTTTTAGAGGGAGCGGTCCGGAAGGGACTATCATTGTCGAGGGTCCTCAGCGCGGAGGAATAGGAACGGGTATGCCGGCAGGCTTTACTGACAAGATGGGTATTGTGGTCCCCACCAAGGACCGTCCAAGGGACCTGCGCCGTATGCTGGGAAGCGTTGCGAGCCAGTCATACTTGCCTGACCAGATTATTATAGTTGATGGCGGAGGTGAGACTGTAGAAGATGTTGTCGGGGAGTTTCCCACTCTGAATATCCATTACGTCAGGGTCTATCCGCCGTCCCTCTCCAGGCAGAGGAATGCGGGCATGGAGGTTATTGACCCTTCCATGACTGTGGCCGGGTATCTGGATGACGACCTGGTACTGGAACCGGGGGCCATGGAAGCCATGCTCTCCTTCTTGCAAGACGCCACGCCCGATATTGGGGGAGCGAGGTTTAACATCATCACTGACCCGCTTCCCAAAGGTTCCTGGCTAAAGTCGTTGTTCTTTATTGAGAACCGAAACAGAGGCACGGTCCTTCGCTCCGGTCACCCGACCATGATTGGGCCTGTAGACGAAAATAGATATGTGCGCTGGTCGTCTGGGGGGGTAACCCTTTGGCGCAGGCAGGTAATCGAAGAGTTTAGCTACGATGAGTGGTTCGAGGGCACGGGATTCCTTGAGGATGTGGACTATAGCTATATGGTTGGCAAGAAATACAAGCTGGTAGTGGTGGCCGATGCAAAAGTGCAGCATCTTAGCTACCCCGTGCGCAAGGACAGGAACTATCTGCTGGGAAAGTGGCAGGCAATTAACCGTATGTACTTTGTGAAGAAAAACCCAGAGCTATCGGTGGCCCTATTTTACTGGGCGATGCTGGGGCAGTTGGCGATCAATCTGGGCAAGGGTGTTATAGACCTCGATACTGCCGGTTTGAGGCGGGCTTGCGGCAACCTTGTGGGCCTGTTTAGAGTCGCTACGGGAAGGCTGGAGAGGGTGGGAGGTGTTCTGAAGTGAGGTGCACAAGGCCGCTTCCCGGTCTGTAGCCACTGGGGGAGTCAGCGCTCATTGAGTAAGAGAGAGTTAGAGAGAGTGAGGCAGTAGCTTGACGCAGCGAGCTAAGAAAAACCGTACCACGGTGCTGCTGTTGGCGAACCATTACCTTCCCGGCTACAAGGCGGGTGGCCCCACTCGCACGCTAGCAAACTTGATGGAGCAGCTTGGGGGCGAGTACACTTTCAAGGTGGTGACGAAGGACCGCGATTTTAAGGATAGGACTGCCTACGTGGGAGTTGCCATTGACGCGTGGGACCGTGTAGGTAAGGCTGAAATACTGTACCTGTCCCCGGCCTCCCAGTCTCTTGCGGGGTTGCGCCGGACCTTGTGCGATACTGACTACGACGTGTTGTACTTGAATAGCTTTTTTGCTCCTAACTTTACCGTCAAGCCGTTGCTCTTACGCCGGCTGGGGTTGATCCCCCATAGACCTGTGATAGTCGCACCCAGAGGAGAGTTTTCCGTGGGTGCGCTCAAGCTCAAGAACCTTAAAAAGCGGCTCTATCTGCGCATCGCCAAGCTGCTTGGCCTATATCGTGGTGTTCTCTGGCAAGCCTCGAGCGAGTATGAGGTCGTTGACATCCGTCGAGAGTTTGACCGAGATGCCAACACCTATATCGCTCGCGACCCTGTCACCATCAGGACTGCCACCGGGAAACCACGAAAATCACCCTGTAAAGAGCCAGGTACTCTTGACGTAGTTTTCCTGTCACGAGTCTCCAGAATGAAGAATCTGGCCGGCGCTCTCAAGATGATGCACGGTTTGAAGGGGGAGATTAGCTTCAACATCTATGGACCCCTGGAAGACACGGCTTACTGGGCGGAGTGCCAAGAGATTATCCGCTCCCTGCCTGAGAACGTGACTGTGGCATATTGCGGCGCCGTTCCCCCAGAAGAGGTTGGACGAGTGATGGCTGAGCATAAGCTGTTCCTCCTTCCCACTCTTGGTGAGAACTTCGGCCACGTCATCTTTGAATCGCTTGCCGTCGGGTGCCCGGTACTCATCAGTGACAGGACCCCCTGGCGTGGGTTGGAAGAAAAGGGTGTTGGCTGGGACGTGCCGTTGGGTGACGTGGCACGATTTCGAGGAATATTGCAAGAGTGCGTAGACATGGACTCGGAGGCATACGCCTCCCTCTCGCAGCGCGCCCGGGGCTATGCCGTGCAGTACGAGCAGGACTCATTCGTGCTTGACATGTACAGAGTGATGTTCGATTGCAGAGGCTCCGCACCAAAAATTTCTCATGGAAGGTAGTGGCGAATAGCTGATGTGTGGAATCGCCGGGTACTATGGGTCATTTGACATTGGGCTGCTATCGGAGATGGCCTGCTCCGTCGCTCATCGTGGCCCCGATGACAGAGGCCGGTGGGTGGATCGGGCAGCCGGCATCGGCCTAGCCCACCGGAGGCTTTCCATCATTGACCCGTCCCCGGAAGGGCACCAACCCATGACCAACGAGGATGGCACGTTGCAGCTCGTTTACAACGGCGAAATATACAACTATCAAGAGCTACGGCGGGAGATGGTGGATAAAGGCCATGTATTTCGCAGCCGGACCGATACGGAGGTCATAGTCCATCTCTACGAGGAAGAAGGGGCCGGGATGCTCTCCCGCCTGAACGGTATCTTCTCATTCGCTCTGTGGGATGGCCGGGAGAGGAAGCTCCTTCTTGCCAGGGACGGGTTGGGCGTCAAGCCGCTCTATTACGCCCAGACGGCGTCGGGCTTTCTGTTCGGGTCGGAGCTAAAAGCGTTGCTTCGCTGTTCCGAGGTTTCCAGGGAACTGGACCCGGTTGCCATTCACCATCTCCTGGCTTACTTGTGGACTCCTGCCCCGCGCACCGTGTTGAATGGGGTCAGCAAGCTTCCGCCAGGGTATGCTATGGAGGTCAGAGAGGGGCGGTTGGTCTGGCAGCGCAGGTACTACGACCTCCCATATAGTGGCGAGCGTCTCGACGAAAGTGAGGACAGGGTAATTGCCGGTCTTCGCCAGCACCTCAGAGAAGCGGTAGAGCGCCAGATGGTCAGCGATGTTCCTGTTGGTGCGTTCTTGTCCGGTGGCCTGGACTCCAGTGCGGTGGTAGCCATGATGCGCCAGGCTTACCCGGACTCTCGTACCAGGTGCTATAGCATCGGCTTTTCTGAGGGTGTTGACCTGGAGGGCAGTCCGATGGACCTTCCCTATGCCCGGCGGGTGGCTGAGCATCTGGGAGTGGACTTGTGTCCGATTGTGGTGGGGGCTGATATTATTCGCCACCTGGAGCGGATGTTGTATCACCTTGATGAGCCGCAGGCCGACCCGGCGCCCATCAATGCGCTGCTCATTGCCGAGCAGGCCAGGAGGGACGGCTACAAAGTGCTGCTCTCGGGAGCGGGGGGTGATGACCTGTTCTCGGGGTACCGGCGCCACTGGGCGCTCAAGATGGAGAGGACGTGGGGGTGGATTCCGCAGACTGTACGACGAGGAATAGGGGGGCTGTCCAATAACGGTTGGCTGGGACGCCCGTTGCCCCGACGGGTCCGCAGGGCCTTTGCCTATGCGGGTATGTCGTCCGAGGACCGCCTGATTTCCTATTTCTACTGGACGAGCGATGAGGTCCGGCGAAGGCTATACACGGCAGACTTCAGCAACCTTCTTGGCGACGTGGATACGGCAGAGCCGTTGCGGGCAAGCCTGGGGCGTATCCCTGATGAGGGCGACCCCTTGAACAGGATGCTCTATCTGGAATGTAAGCACTTCCTGGCCGACCACAATTTGAACTATACGGACAAGATGGGCATGGCGGCAGGTGTGGAGGTGCGCGTACCTCTGCTAGACCTGGAGCTGATAGACTTTGCCGTCAGGATTCCGCCCGAGCTGAAGCAGCGAGGCCGAGTGGGTAAGTACATCTTCAAGAAGGCTATGGAACCGTACCTGCCGCATGACGTTATCTACCGGCCAAAGAGCGGGTTCGGAGCGCCGGTGCGCCGGTGGCTGAGACATGAGCTTAAGGACATGGTTGATGACGTGCTCTCTGTGGACTCGCTGCTCCGTCGTGGTCTTTTCGAGCCGAAGGCGGTACGGACCCTGGTACGACAGGACAGGGAGGGGAAAGTAGATGCCGCCTACACCATTTTCGCTCTCACGTGCATGGAGTTGTGGTGCCGCATCTTTGTGGACAGGGTTCCCGTCCAGGTATCTCCTCATTCCGGCTGAGGCAGTGCGATGAGACAGATGCTACAGAATTTCAGGACAGGTGAGCTGAAAATAGAAGAGGTCCCGGCTCCGGCCCTTCAGCCCGGTGGTGTGGTGGTGCGGAACCATTACTCTCTGGTGAGCGCGGGGACCGAGCGGGCGGCGATGGCTTTCGCCCACCAGGGCCTGATTGGCAAGGCGCGCTCCCGGCCGGACCTGGTGCGTCAGGTGGTGAACAAGGTCCGCACCGACGGACTTGTAGCCACTTACCGCAGCGCTATGGAACGTCTCAACACCTTTGTTCCCCCTGGATATAGCTCGGCGGGGGAAGTGCTGGAAGTGGGAGCGGAAGTGCCGGACGTGACCAGGGGTGACCTGGTCGCGTGTGCAGGAGCGGGCTACGCCTCTCACTCGGAGATGGTCTTTGTACCGAAAAACCTGGTGGTGAAGCTGCCGGAGGATGTGTCTACCCGCCAGGGCGCCTTTGCCACCCTGGGCGCTATAGCCCTCCAGGGAGTCCGCCGTGCCGACCTGACCCCTGGAGAGAGGGTGGCAGTTATCGGCCTGGGCCTGGTGGGGCAGCTCACGGTACAGATTCTCCACGCCTATGGCTTTCCTGTTCTTGGGTTGGACGTGGACCCGGGCCGGGTGGAGGGTGCCCGCAGATGGAGCATGGAACGGTACGGTGTCATCGGTCGCGACGATGTGGACGGGATGGCCCTTGCTTTCTCCAACGGTGTGGGTGTAGATGCGGTGGTTGTCACGGCGTCCACGAACACCAGCGAGCCGGTGGAGCTGGCCGGTCGTATCCTGAGAGAGCGTGGGCGTGTCTCCGTGGTGGGTGACGTAGGAATGGACGTTCCCCGCCGCCTCTATTATGACCGAGAGTTGGACATTCGGATGTCCAGGTCATACGGACCGGGACGCTATGACCCTGTCTACGAGGAGTGGGGCGTTGACTACCCCATCGCCTACGCCCGTTGGACCGAGCATCGGAATATGGAGGAGTTCTTGCGCCTGGTTGCTCTGGGTCGCCTGAATGTGGATGAGATGACCACTCACACATTCCCCATTGACCAGGCCCGGGATGCGTACAAGCTTATCCTTGAGAACCCGGACCATGAGCCTTTCCTTGGAGTGTTGCTGGAGTACCCCACGACCGACAGACCTGTGGAGCGACGGCTGGAGCTAGGCTCTCCCGTTGGCCTGCAAGGGAGAGGCTCCGGGGTGGTGAAGGTGGGACTCATAGGCGGCGGGCTGTTTGCGAAAGGGACAATCTTGCCCGCCCTGAAGAAGCTGGACCAGGTGCAAGTCAGAGCGGTAGCCACTGCTACCGGGAAGACTGCACAGGACCTGGCCAAGAGGAATGGCTGTGACTATGCCACGACCGACTACAGAGAGTTGTTGGAGGACAAGGAAATAGACCTGGTTATCATAGCAACTCGGCATAACCTCCATGCCTCCATTGCCGTCGAGGCACTCAGGGCCGGGAAGCACGTATACGTGGAAAAGCCCCTCGCCCTTAACCTGGACGAGCTTCAGTCTGTAGCGAGGGTTGCATCCGGCTCTCCGGGACTCCTGACGGTTGGATTTAATCGCCGGTTCGCGCCCCTGGTTATCGAAGCCAAGAGGCACTTCGTCAACCGGGGCACGCCCTTGATGGCCCATTGCCGCATCAACGCCGGAGCCGTGCCTGCGGACCACTGGGTTCACGACCCGGTGGAGGGGGGTGGGCGTATCCTGGGCGAGGTGTGCCACTTTGTGGACCTGCTGCAATTCCTGGTTGGCGCTCCGCCAAGGTCGGTGTTCGCGTCTCGACTGCCCGCCAACGGCTGGCACGTGCTGGCCGACGATAACGTACTGGTGGCACTGGAATTTGCCGACGGGTCGCGGGGGAGCGTCCTCTACTCTGCCTTGGGCGCAGATAGTATGCCCAAGGAGATACTGGAGGTTATGGGAGATGGCAGGAGCGTGAGGCTGGACAACTTCCGCACCCTTGACCTGTACCGAGGCAGTCGAAAATCAACCCGGAAGTCCGGCGGCGACAAGGGCCACAACGGCCAGTTCCGCTCTCTGGTTGACTCCATCCTCCAGGGCGGTGGGCCGCCGATACCACTGGAAGAAGTCTTGTTGAGCAGCATGGCTACCCTCTGTGTTGTCAGGTCTCTGAGTGAGGCTGCCTCTGTGCAAGTTGACCCGTCGAGTCTACTCCATGATGCTGCGATTGGCCTTGCTACAGGGTGTGGAGAACCATGAGCAAGGCGACCCTTCGGAGGGGCCGGAAGGTGCTCTTTGTCTTTGGCACCCGCCCGGAGGCAATCAAGCTCGCTCCCGTTATCCGGGAGCTGTCCGGACGCCCCGAATTCACCCCTGTTATCTGCGTTACGGCCCAGCACCGGCAGATGCTGGACCAGGTTCTCACGTTGTTCCGGATACGTCCCGACTATGACCTGAATATCATGCGGGACAACCAAAGTGTGTTCGACGTCACCGCCCAGGCCCTCACTCGGCTGAGGGAAGTGATGGAGCGTGAGCGCCCCGACGTTGTGTTGGTGCAAGGGGATACCACCACAGTTATGACCGGTGCGCTTGCAGCGTACTACCTGAGGATACCAATTGGGCACGTGGAAGCGGGCCTTCGCACCGGCGACAAATATAATCCCTTTCCCGAGGAGATTAACCGGGTGTTCGCCGACCTGGTGGCCGACTTGCTTTTCGCGCCGACAGAGGGTGCGAAGCAGAACCTCCTGCGGCAGGGTGTAGACCCGGGCAGAATTTTCGTAACGGGCAACACGGCTATTGACGCGCTGCTCGACGTGGCGGGACGCCTCGCCGACGTGGAAAGAGCAGATGGAATGCTCGAAGGTCTCCCGGAGCCATTGCTGGGCCGTCTGAAGGACAATGGGGCGACACAGCGTTTGGTTCTCGTCACGGGACACCGGCGCGAGAGCTTTGGAGAAGACCTGGAAAACATCTGTATGGCCCTTGGAGAGATTGCCAGGCGCAATCCCGACGTCGAGGTAGTGTACCCTGTACACCTGAATCCCAATGTTCGCAAGCCTGTCCACAAGATTCTGGGAGGTTCTCAGAGAGTTCACCTGTTGGAACCGTTGGGATACGTGCCTTTCGTCTGGCTGATGAAACGATCATATCTGGTCCTCACCGATTCAGGCGGGATTCAGGAAGAGGCGCCATCGCTGGGGAAGCCGACACTGGTGATGCGCAAAGTGACGGAACGCCCGGAGGGGATTGAAGCCGGGTCGGCTGCGTTGGTGGGTGTGGAGACCGACTCGATTCTGGCGGCCACTCAACGTTTGCTGGACAATGGGGATGTATACCGGGGTATGTCCACAGTCAGGAATCCCTATGGTGATGGGCAGGCGTCAGGGCGCATAGCCGATATATTGGATAAGTGGTTGGGCAGCCGTGACTGAAGTGTGTGTAGTTGGGTTGGGGTACATAGGTCTTCCGACCGCAGCGATGTTTGCCACCCACGGATTTCAGGTGGTGGGAGTGGACACCGACCCTGCCGTGGTGGCTGCTATCAACAGAGGCGATACCCACGTCGAAGAGCCGGGGATGAAAACGCTGCTTCAGGAGGCCGTCGGGTCCGGCAATCTGACGGCCCAATCCGAGGTGCAACCGGCCGACGTGTACGTCGTCGCCGTGCCAACCCCGCTGACTTCTGACCACAGGCCGGACCTCGGCGACCTGGGGGCTGCCTGTCGTGCCATAGGCCGGCACCTCCGCCCCGGCAACCTGGTGGTTATAGAGTCCACCGTGCCCCCCGGCGCCACCCTCAGGACCGTTGCGCCGCTTTTGGAAGGGTGTGGGCTAAGGCTAAGGGCCGGAGGAGATTTCTCGTTGGCCTACTGCCCGGAGCGGGTGCTCCCTGGGACTATCTTGCGCGAGATTGTGGGAAATGATCGCACCATTGGCGGCATTGATGCCCGTTCTACGGACAGAGCAGTAGAGCTGTACGCCAGCTTTGTATCAGGTTCCATATACGGCACGGATGCCACCACCGCCGAGATGGTCAAGCTGGCGGAGAACACTTTCCGTGACGTAAATATCGCCCTAGCCAATGAGCTGGCCCACGTCGCATCACAGATTGGCGTGGATGTTTGGTGGGTGATTGAGATGGCCAACAAGCACCCACGCGTGAACCTGCACCGGCCAGGGCCGGGAGTCGGCGGGCATTGCATTCCCGTTGACCCGTGGTTCCTGGTAGACGTAGCGCCGGAGACGACCCGGCTCATCCGCACAGGCCGGGAGATTAACGACGCTCAGCCTGGGCTGGTGGTGAAGCAGGTGGTAGACCTTCTGGAGCACACTCCACATCCGAAAGCGGCCTTGCTGGGTGTGGCGTATAAGGCGGACGTGGACGATACAAGGGGAAGCCCGGCCCTTGAGGTTATTCACGGCCTGGAGAAGTCCGGTGTGGCGGTATCCGTCCATGACCCCCACGTGAGGCGATTTGTGCGACCTCAAGCCGGCCTGGACCAGGCATTTCATAACGCCGACGTTGCAGTGTTGCTAACGGACCACCGGAAGTTCCGGGACCTGGACCCCCACCACCTGGGAGCACTCATGCGTTCTCGGAGGATGCTGGATACCCGCCATTGTGTGGATGCCAACAGGTGGCGGGCCGCCGGATTTCACGTTGACGTGCTTGGAGTGGGCCGTGTCCTCGAGTGAAGCCAAGGAGGTACATATCGGAAGGCCCGGGAGCAGCGCTCGCAGGGGCCTGCGTTCCCGATGGGCCTACTACCGCCGGGTGTTTGCCGCCTACGTTCTGGGCGGCAACAGTCACCTCACCTTCTGGCATGGCACGCCTGAGATGAACCCGGAGGCGCCCGTAGACCGTTTGGGGCAGTATTATATGCCGTTTGCGGGGAAGGCCGCCTATCCCGGTCCCTTCGACGCCCAGGGGGTCCCGCTTCTGAACTATCGTGGCAGCATCGGGAGGCAGTACAACCCTATTGCCATTGCCCAGTACGGCCTGGGCAATGGCAATCTTTACTGTCAGACCGGCTCCGATGAGGCATACCGGAAGTTCCTTCTGTCAGCCGACTGGTTGACTGACCGGCTGGAACCAAATCCCTGGGGTGTCCCCGTATGGAACCATAATTTCGACTTCGAGTACAGGGACGTGCTCATAGCGCCCTGGTACTCCGGGCTGGCCCAGGGACAGGGCCTCTCCCTACTGGTACGGGCGTACCGGGAAACCTCCAACAAAAAATATCTGGACGCCGCGCATCAGGCATTTGTGGCGTTTCTGAGTCCGTTCGACGAGGGGGGTGTTACCTGGGAGTGGCCCGATGGCGATATATGGTTTGAGGAGTACATCGTACATCCCCCGACGCATATACTGAATGGGTCCATCTGGGCGTTGTGGGGCGTCTATGACTATATGCTTGCTACGGAAGAACGACAGGCGTACGCGTTGTTCAAGCGCGGGGTGGATACCTTGGCCCGCCGGCTGCACCGGTACGAGTGGGGCCACTGGTCGCTATACGATCTGCCGGGAACCCGCACCAAGAACGTAGCCAGTCGCTTCTACCATCGCCTGCACGTTGTCCAGCTAAGGGCGACGGAGCGGCTGGCCGCCAATCCGGTTCTGGGCAGCTACGCCGACCAGTGGAACGGTTACCTTCAGAATCGTTGGTATTGCAGGCGTGCCCTAATGCACAAAGGGCTGTTCAAGCTTCTACACTATTAGCCGATGAGAGTCCTGTTTCTCACTCAGTTTTATCCCCCGGAGGTGGGCGCTACACAGTCGCGTATGCACCATTTCGCCCGTCGCCTGGCGGAAAAGGGCCACCGGGTCACGGTAGTCACGGAATTGCCAAACCATCCCAAGGGCATCATCTTTCCCGGGTATGGTGGTCGCCTCTTCCGGCGAACTACAGAGGATGGCTTGGACGTTATCAGGCTCTGGGTGTATACATCTCCCGGCAAGAGTCCTCTCCGGCGTATCCTGTTCTACCTTACCTACATGGTCAATGCCATCATCGCCTGTCTGTTGCTGGCAAGGGGCAGGTACGATGTTATCTTCGCCACGTCGCCTCCGCTGCCGGTCCTTGTGTCGGCGTACGTGGTCTCCTGGTTCAAGAGATGCCCTTATGTCATGGACGTACGTGATCTGTGGCCCGCCGTCGGCGTCGTGGTGGGGGAACTGAGGGGGAAGGCCCTGCTGAGAGTGGCAGAGCGAATGGAGGATTTTCTCTATCGGAGGGCGGTGGCGATTACGTGCGTGACCAGGGGCTTTGTTGAATATGTCGCTGAAAAGGGAATCAATCGTGGGAAGATATTCTTTCTTCCCAATGGCACTATGCCCGAGGTATTTCGTCCCCCAGAGGTTATGGACAAAGGGCAGGTGAACCACTCCCTTCGCCGGCAGCTTGGGCTGGAAAACAAGTTTCTCGTTGGGTTCTGCGGGAATCACGGAGTCGCCCAGGGGTTGCCCAGCGTTATGGAAGCCGCTCATCTGCTTCGGGGGCAGGAAGGCGTAAGCTTGCTTTTTGTGGGGGAGGGTCCCGTTAAGCAACAGCTTCTTGACATAAAGGAGCGTAAGAACCTGGACAACGTGTTGATGCTACCGCAGGTTCCGGTGGAAGAAATCTCCGAGTACATCAATGCCTGCGACGTGATGCTGGTGCCACTGGCAAAGGACGAGATATTCTCATCTTTCATACCCTCCAAGATGTTTGACTACATGGCCTGCGCAAAGCCCATCATTCTGGCTGTGGACGGGGAGGCGCGGGCCATTATGGAGGAGGCCGGCGCCGGAGTATACGTGGAGCCGGATAACCCGGGTGCGTTGCGAGATACAATAATTGAGCTTCGTGAACATCCGCAACCGCTTGCACGCATGGGGGAACGTGGCAGAGAGTACGTTTTGAAGCATTACCTTCGAGATACCCAGGCTGAGAAACTTGAGGGAATCCTCAGCGCCCACTCCAGGGCCAAGCCTGCATGAATGGTAATAATTGCAGCTTATTTGCTCCCTGTAGACACGGCCATCTCGTATCCGCCGCCGTAACTCTCATTCGCTTGCTACTACACTCAGCCCTTCGTTTATGATAGCATAGGTTTGCTTTGATCGGTCTGAGGAATCCTGGGTTCCGGTGCAAGGCCGGAATGACGAAAGTGTGACAGGCTGGCAATTAAAAGGCCCCGGAAGAGGTGGGGGAGGAGCCCCGACACCGGTCTCCCAACACAAGAGTTTGATGGAGAGGTAGCGCGCTAATCGTGGGATCTATTATTCGTGACTTGATTGTGGAGAAAATCCGGCAGGCGGTGGAGGAGGCCCACAGAGGTGGTGTCCTGCGCCTGGAAACTCTGCCGGATATTGCCGTTGAGCATCCCTCTAACCCTGAGCATGGCGATTTCGCGACCAGCCTTCCCCTGAGGCTGGCAAGGGCTGTGCGCATAAGCCCTATGAAGATAGCCGAGGAGCTTGTGAAGTTCATCCCTGCCGGAGACGAGGTGGAGCAGGTTTCTGTGGCGGCTCCCGGCTTCATCAATTTCCGTCTGAAGGATAGCTGGTTGGTGGGGCAGGTAGATACCATTCGTGAGGCAGGACAGAGCTACGGGGTAGTCGAGGACGGTCCCGGCCATAGAGTCTTGGTGGAGTACGTCAGCGTGAACCCCACCGGTCCTGTTCATGTGGGCCACACCAGGGGCGCGGTGCTGGGAAGCACGTTGGCTAGAGTCCTGGATGCAGCGGGTTACGCTGTCACCAGCGAATATTACATTAACGACGCAGGCAGCCAGATGGAGGCTTTCTATGGCTCGGTACACGCCCGGTACAAGCAGGCCCTGGGGCATGAGGCCCAGCTTCCGCCCAATGGCTACGTGGGAACCTATATTACGGACATAGCCCAGGAAATCGTGGCCCAGGAGGGTGACCGCTTCCTCGCCGTGAGCGAAGAGGAAGCGGTGAAAGAGCTGGGCAGGATAGCACGGGAAATGATGGTCCGGCTCATCAGAGAGGACTTGCGACACATAGGGGTAGAGTTCGACAGCTGGTTTAGCGAGGGTAGTCTGTACCAGAGTGGCGAGTACGATAAGGTCATAGATATGCTGCGCCAGGGGGACTACGTTTCTGAGCGCGAGGGCGCCCAATGGTTCGCCTCCACCGCTCTGGGTGATGATAAGGATAACGTTATAATACGCTCCACGGGTGCGCCGACCTACTTCGCCTCGGACATCGCCTATCATTACGACAAGTTCATCCGGCGGGGCTACGACCAGGCTATAAATATCTGGGGAGCGGACCATCAGGGACACGTGGCTCGAATGAATGCTGCCGTTGCAGCCCTGGGAGTAGAACCCAAGCGGCTCACCATCATGATTTCCCAGATGGTGACCCTTAAACGCGGCCAGGAGGTGGTCAGGGCATCGAAGCGCACCGGGGAGTTCATCACCCTGCGGGAGCTGGTGGACGAGGTTGGCGCCGATGCTTGTCGCTACTTTTTCCTGGCCCGCACGCCGTCAACCCAGATGGAATTTGACCTGGAGTTGGCTAAAAAAGAATCGTCGGACAACCCGGTGTACTACGTTCAGTACGGCCACGCTCGCATCGCCGCCATTCTCAATAACGCCCGAGAGAGGGGCATAGACTGGAATGCGGGAGATACGTCGCTGCTGGTGGAGCCAAGCGAGGTGGCGCTGGTACGCAAGATGGTCCTCCTGCCGGAGCTGGTGGAGAGCATGGCCCGGACCCTGGAGCCTCACCATCTGCCCCACTACTCACTGGACCTGGCGACGGCTTTTCACGGGTTCTACGAGAGCTGTCGAGTCCTTTCCAGCGACCCCGCCGATTACCCCATCACCCTGGCCCGTCTGAAGCTGGTGGAGGCGGCCCGGATAGTCCTCTCCAGGGTGCTGTACCTGATGGGCATGGAATCCCCGGAGAGGATGTAAGCAAGGGCTGCATTACCTTAGCGTTGCTGGACTTCTGATAGATCACCGACCCAAGAAGCGCGTTCTCCCTCATAGACACGAGTTCGTAGGGTACTTGTGCCACGCTGGAAATATTTGGCCCAGAGCAACCAAATTCTTCGCCATTGGTCACCTGTCGGCTCTGCTTCTTCCACTGGCAGCCCTGCATCTCTGGCATCGTGCATCCCGCGCTCCATGATAGCGGGCCTCAGTAATCAAGGACTTGCTCAGGCTTTCGCTCAAGGCTCTGGTATCCTCACCACTCCGGTCTGGATTGCTGCGTAATGCTTCCAATAGTAAATCCTCGGTCCGGTCCAGGGCAGAACGTGCCCGTTGGACGGTAAGAGCATCTACATTATCGAGAAGAGAGGCATATAGTGGATAAGTGTTTGGCGCAGTTTGTATTCTTTCCCATGCCTCGTCAACTGCGGCGATTATATCTTTTGCCGCGACGATAGTGCCATCTCCAAGTAGAAATTGCGGGTCGACAGGGCCAAGGTCGCTGGTCGGTGTCATCATGATATGGTGGGCCCCAATGGCAAACAGAGTGGCTGCGCTTTTAGCTATATCGGGTATAAGCACGGTTAATTCTCGACATCTTGCTTGAGCGGACCGCACCAACCGAACTGCGATTTCGCCATCTCCGCCGGGTGAGCGTAGCAGCACGTGTAAATCTTCCTTGGGATTCGCGTCGTAGATTAGGTCCTCGAAAAAAGTGACGCTATCATCAAAAATAGCATCACTCATGATAATGAGACGGCATTGGTATAGGTTTTGATACTCTTGAATCAGCCGTTGTCTCTCGTATCTTTCTGATTGTGCTGCATGGTAGAGAGGAGTTTGCTCAGGTAGAGTCATCCTCCTAACGTCACCGGTCATATCTTTATTCTCACGTTCGTAGCAAGAAGTGGGCGTTTTCTCTTTCGTCGTTCTTTCCCGTCGGCACGGGCAGCTTTGGCCTTTTCTACCTTAACAACCCAGCTATCGGCTTGCTCCTTACCGTTTTCTTTTGTCGTCATTTTGCCATCTCTTTTATTATTTATTCCTCTTTGTCAAGACCTTTACAGATTTAGTTTATCATGTTTTACCGAAAACAGACAGTTTCAGTATCATGTTGAATCCGACTCAAACTGAGATACTACCATCGGTTTCTGCGTCTTGAATATTGAGGGAATCTCCGTGAGAAGCTGCCCATCGGAAAATTGGCTACGCTGTGCGGACTCAAGAAAGGGCTCATCTCCCCAGGGGACGTCGGGCAGATTACGGAGTCGCCGGACCTCGTTGATGGTCAACACCCCACGGTCAAGCAAGATGGCCTCCCTCTCCACCCGGCTATTCTCGCTCTCTCGCAGCGCCTCAAGCTCGCTTAGGTCGAACTTCAACCTCAGCTCGGAGTAACCCAGAATGGGCAGCAGCTTCTCATTCAGATGGGCCTCCAGAAGCTTCATTTCGGGGATCATGGTATTGCGCCAAAACAGCCTCTCCGCCGCGTTGATGTTGGCGAAGGTGGCCTGCTGATAGTCCGACAGCAGTGGCAGGGGCACCCCATACACCCGGCTCACGTCCTCCAGGCTCCACCGCAGTCCTCGGACGAACTCCATCTCGCGGTGGTTAAAGCCCAGGGTCTTGATATCCTTGATGAAGCTGGCGATGGCCGGGCGGTGGGCGTTGGCTGGCCCCTTATACCGCTTCTCCCAACGCTGGTAGAATTCCTCCACTTCATCTTCGCTCATAGACTCCTCAGTGGTGAAGATCACGTCAGGAAGCGCCGAGTTTCTGAAGAAGTTGCGGTTGAATCTGAGGGCATCCATGCCCATGTCAGCCGACAATCTCAGAGGGGCTACCGGCGACAGCCCGGCGTACTCATCGAGAGGGTTAAAGTACCGTATCCAGACCATCTCATCGGAAGTATAGGCCACAGGCCCGTTTATGCCCATGTACACGTAGCCCTTGATGTACTGCTCTCTGTCCGGCAGAATACGCACGCGGTCGGGCCGTAGGGGCCATATCTCCCACCGGCCTCCCTGATCGCGCTCAAGCGCCCAGAAGGCCGAACCCCACAGGCCCAGGTAAATCTCCGTGGCCCGCCACAGGTCGCCCCGGCTGTACCATCTGTTCGCCCTGTCCATGAGCCGCTGGACCGGGTGCTCGTCAGCGACTGGCTCCCCGTCACGGAGCACCAGCACTTGCGGACGTGCCAAGGCGTCGCTACGGACCTTGATGGCGGAGTATATGGGCACCGAGGTGGCGTAATACTCTCCATATACCGACCTGGCCCAGTCCTGTCCCGTTCCCGCGACCTCCTTATACCTGTCCACGTCCACAGTGGAAGCGCGATTGCTTTTCCCCACCCCTGGGGTTAGCATCCCAAGCTGATTTCCCAGGAACTTCAGCACTCTACTCACAACACCTTGTATGATTGTACCGTTTCTAGCCATACCTGCCTCCTTTTCTAGCTCTTCCCTCCCAGGGAGACTTTTGCGTAACCTCCGGCTTTCCGGCGAAAGCCTGAATTCGGGACGCCCTCACCCTGGCCCTCCCACAGGGGGAGAGGGGATTATTGAAAGGTCTCTCAGGGGGCTACCCCCACAACCTCACCTTATGTTTGTTGGGTAGGAAGGCCAACATCATGGCGTCGGCCTTGTCCGGCGATGCACCACCTCGACGTCGTACCTCCTCCTTGCTCTCCATCACCACCCGTCCCAGGCTGTTGAACGTGTAACGCAGACCAGCCAGCTGACCTACCAGTTCGCCATCGGGCGGTATGGTCACATCGCCTCGCAGGAAGAGGTTATGCAGGTCCCAAAAGCCTTTGGCCCGTAGATTCGCATAGTGCTCGCTGTCTTGGGCGGCCATGCCCACGTTCACACCCTGGACATGGTAGCCCTGCTCTCGCAGGCGGTCCACCACTCCCGCTCCGATTCCTACCTCATCAATCATCACCACGGCAGGCTTGTGAAGTTGGATGGCATTAGCCACGTGTCCCGCCAGCTTCATGGTATCCAGACCCCGGTAGGCCTGAATGTCCACCACCACCATGCCGCGCCTACGAAGGATTACGCTCTTGTCCGAGCCGAACCGCGCCACATCAACTGCGATTACCACGTTCTCTTCTCCCTGATTGGGGAGAGCCGGAGACGGGGTGAAGTCCCGTGCCACGGCTCCCTCCACTACCGACAACGGAATCAGCGTGTCCTCTCCCTGGTCCGGGAACTCTCCCAGAACCCTGGCTTGGTAGACCGGGTTCCCCGCCCCCCATACCCTTCCCCGTTCCTCCACCCATTTCCTGGTCACAAGGCCACGGACAACCGAGCGTCCTTGCAACACATTGGGGCTTTCCAGGGCCGAGATAGTGATTGTTTGGTATAGCTCGCTATCCTCGTAGAATGCCCTCCTGAAGCTTCCCTCCATCGTCGTTGGATTGCCGATGAGCAGCAGCTTGCAGTTCTCAGAGGTCATCACCGAGTCAATGGCCTCGTAGATTGTCTCCTCCACGCCTTCCGCCTCGTCCACCACAATAAGCATGTTGGGGCTGTGAAACCCCTGGAACTCGTCGGCGCCATCGGCGGAAAGGCCGAGGGCGTACCTACCCTTAGAGATTTCCAGCCTTGTATCCAGCAGCTTGCCGCCCAGGTCGTACCGGGCGTTGCGGTAGAGCCTGTGTACCTCCCTCCACAGCACGTGGCGCACCTGACGGAAGGTTGGTGCAGTGCTCAACACCACCGCTTCATCCTCGCAGTACAGGAACCACAGTATGGAGATGGCGGCAGAGAACCCTTTCCCAAGGCCGTTCCCAGACTTCACGGCTACCCTCGCGTGAGTCCCCAGGGTATCCAGGACCTCCTTCTGTTTGCTCCACAGAGATGTTATGCCCAGCACTTCTTCGGCGAACAGGGCCGGGGACGAGCAGTGTTCGCCCTGTGGCTCATACGACGGTTTGCGCCTACTCGAATGAGTACTCATTGCATATCACTACTGTCTTGATAGATACCCCGTACAGCAGCTCGTCGTCCCCTATGTTGGCACAGTACCGGCAGACCCACAGGACGTGTTTCTCGTCCCGGACATTGCCCTCAAATCCCATCCCCGACATGGGATACGCACATTCTGGGCAAATAACCTCATTCCCTTTGGCGAGCATCTTTGCTCCTTCGTTCAGTAGCATTCTTATCGCCCTGCTCGGGGACCGGGCTAAATAGATGGCCACACTCCAGGCAGCGGAAAACGTCGTTATCCCCGTCCGCCCGCTTCTTCAGCTTTTCCAACCTGGTGGAGTTGCAGCGCCTGCAATGAAAACTGTCCTGTATCACCTTAGCCTTCCTCCTTTCACGCTGATTGCACAAGACCCCTCATTTGCCACATCCCTACATTCTTACATCCATGAGCGGAATTGCGCGGCCAGGTAGGGGATGGGCACTCAGGACGTGTTGCAAATGACCGGGCTTCATAATGCCGGGATGAAAAAAGGGGACTGACCACGCCGGGTCAGTCCCTGACAATTCATAGGCTACTCTTATGCCGTCGGAGGTGTCAACGAGGTGATGTCACTTGCCCCCACCCCGGACTTCGACTACCCCTCTCCCACTTCTGCGATTATAAATATCCCGCGACCTGTGCCTCCGGCTACATATCCAACATTTCATGCACGTTTGCATAGGGAGTTGGTCAGACAAAAAGCAGGGGCGGCTTGAAAAAGCCGCCCCTGCTTGTAAGCTCTCAGCTATCCGGCGTGCCTCTTTCCTACAGCGAAGCCGAGAGGCCCGGAGGTAGGTCTAGCTACCTAAAACTCGTCCTGGTCATCCTGGTATTCGGCCTGCATGGCGTCCGTGGGACCCTGCACCACCTCTTGCAGCCGAGCCCTGAACTCTGCGAAGACCTTGTCCCCTTCAGGGCCGTCCGGGACATCACCGGCCACTATCTTGGCCTTCAACTCTTCCAGGGCGTGCTGGTCGGCATAGCCTTCGGGGATGTGGAAGAAGTCGGAGTCAAACCTGGGTAGCTCCCCAGGCCCAAAGTAGCCGATGTCATGCATGTCATAGCCTTCCAGGTTGTGGGTGCCCTTGCCCAGCACCTGCCCTGTAGTGGCGTAGTGGTCCATTACCGCCGGTAGGCCATACCTCTGTATCGGGCAGACCCTCATGCAGATGCCACAGGCAGCGTAGCGGGCCATCACCGGCCGACACCGCTTGGCGATAATCTTGAATTTTTCTACGCCGCGCCACCACACCTGCTCCCTCATCAGGGCGCGACCGGGACACCGGTTCACACACACCTGACAGATGGTGCAGAAGGCGTGGATACCGTAGTCCACCGGCTCGTCATAGGTTACCAAGGCGTCGGTGGTAATCATCATGAGCCTGTGGCGAGAGCCAAAGTGGGGTGATAGCAGATAGCCCATAGCACCCATCTGGCCCATTCCGGCCTGTACGAACATGGGATGGACCACACTGCTGGCATCGTTGGGGCTCTGGACCTGAGCATGATACCCAAGAGAGCGAATGTAATCGGCCAGCTCCAGCCCGACTCTTCCCTCGCGCCTGTAGGTGGCGAAGACCGCGGACTCTGCCGGCTCGCTGGGGATTGTCTGGGTCTCCTCGTAGGGCTGCTCCATAGCCAGACAGATGGTATGAGGGAACGGCTTGACCCAATTCCTCTTGCTCTTGTAGGTATAGCGGGGGTCGTAGGCGGTTATCCCTACCATGGCGAAGCCCAACTCAAGGGCCTTGGCCTTAATCTCAGCGGTAACGTCCTTGCCTGGCGTTGGCTCCACGGTCGGCTCTATGTCTCCCGACTCGGCGGCGGCCCTGACGATGGGCCTGTTAAGCCTCTCGTGCTCGTCACGAGTCTCTTTAATATCGCTGACCTGCCGTGACCACTTGCGATAAACGAAGTTCTCCACGTTGTGGCTCTCTACGGGATAGTGCCTACTGTAGAAGGTCACGGTATCCTGTTCCAATGGAATCCCTGCGACCCTCTCCAACTCCTCCGGTACTTGGACGGTCTCTTCTTCATTCGAAGGATTTGGACCCCGCAGAGTCTTTGGGACTTTGACGGTATGACCAATTTTTAGCATACTACCCTCCCTCATACTGAGGCCGGCATCAGACGGCCTATTATTTGACACTTATACCCCTTTTTGCCCAGTTTGTCAAGGAAAACCCTGGTTGTATTCCGCCAGTATAACCATGATTTGTGACGAATTAGCCATCAGACGATGGATCACGGTTATCAGCATACCGGAATGTAGGGTTACCGAAGGTGATGGTTGAAAGGTCTCTAGCCCCCTTGATGCTTCTTAATCAGCGCAGCTACGCGGGAGTCTATTTCACCAACCTCCGTATCGGCATCGGACCGGGCGATTCCAAGGTGGGCGTCCTTGACCAGGTCATCCCAGTTGGTCTCACCTCCAAGTTGGCTCTTCAACTCAGCGAAGAAATTGTCCAACATAGGCTTATCGAACTGTGGCATCCTGCAATTCCTCCTTTTTATTGTTCTATGCAATGCCGCATTCTACGACAACATGATACACTCGTCAACTGGCATAGCACTTTCCGGGTCTGTGGAAGCCCTCTCCACCAGGGGGGAGCTACTCACGTCGTCTGCCTTGGCCGTTTGACGAAAATGATTCCATCATGGCCCACGTACCTGTCTCGATAGTCCTCGAAAAGTTTCAGTCTCTCCGGCTGAAACTCTGTCGGCTCCTCGTTGTCGTCCAGGTACGGGTTGGGGAAGTAGACTCTTAGCAAAGTCTCTTCTTTGGCGTCTGAGAACCGGACGTAATAGAGGAAGGGAATGCCGTGGTCCTCCGCCTCCACGAATTGGACGCCGGTCACGGAGTCCAGCTTCATGTGAAAGTGCCAGCTATCGGACGCCACAGTGATGTAGCCATCAGCGACTGCTGGCTCCTTCATGTCCTCGCCCGTATTCTCGCTCACCACCTCTCCACCACCGATCACCCAGAGCATCCGGTCGGGACTCGTCAGGTCTCGAATAAGCCTCTCCAGTTCCAAAACTCACCTCATATACGGGGAAGATACGCACATAGTACCCCAATGGCGAAGATTTGCCAATACGATATGCAGTTTGGAGGCCGGACTATTCAATTGACACTCTATCGTCCCCATGCTAGCATGGGCCTGAATCGGACTTGGGAATACAGGAAAAGGGTGGTATGCTCTCAAGCATCTATCAGCTCTACGAAGGTCTGTTGGCGGAGGTAGACCAGGAGTTCAACCGCGTCCGCAACATATTTATAGACAGGATGCAGTGCCGCAAAGGATGCAGTAGCTGCTGTAGCCAGCTATTCTCAATCAGCGCCATTGAGGCGGCCTACATATCCAGGGCCGTCAAGGAGCTTCCACCCGAGGTCCAAGAGGGTATGCGTCAGAAGGCCCGTGCCTATTTGATGGAGTTGGTGGGGGCCGAATTTGATGGCGCTCAGAGCATCGAAGAGCACGGCAAGGCCATAGGTGCGGTGCTGGACAAGTCCATCGGCAAGCGGTACATTCCCTGTCCGGCGCTGGAAAACGACGCCTGTTCCATCTACAGTCACCGCCCAATCATAGCCCGCAAGTACGGCATTCCTCTGTGGAACCCCAAAAACCCCCGAGTTCTCCAGGCTTGCGAGCTAAACTTCAAGGCCGGTGAGGTAATTGAGGCCGAGGGTGTGGTGGAGCCACAGATGGAGATGGAATACCGATGGCTCGCCCTCAAACAGGGAGTCTATCAGGAGCTGGACCTACCGGACGTGGTGGCTACCGTGGCCTCAGCCATACTCTACGATTACGAGGCAATGCTGGAGGAAAAAATTGCCAAGAGGACAGCAGCCGGATAGCCACGTCCCCCTCTACCCCTGTTGCGGCACGTTTCTTAATCCCCCTGCAATATGACATGAGAGCCGCAATCCCATTTCTTCTTATCGCCGGTGAATTGTCAGGGTCATTCAATTATCAACGTTACGTGAATACAGGCTCCCACAGTCACCCCCATCAAGGGGGAAGGGATTATTCACCCTTCACTGTCATTGCTATGAAAATCCATTTTCATCCTCTTATGCGGCCCCACCGCCCGTAATTCCAAGGAGCGGAGCGACGAGGAACCTAAAAAGCCTCGCGACCAAGACGACAACGCAGTAGGGGCAGTTCGCGAACTGCCCCTACTGTCGCTCGGGGTGACAATTAAATGGGAATTATATACCTTTTTACACGCCCTTCCCCTAGATTAGCTGAAGGATGAGATCACCAACCCCAAAGCGACAGCACCAAGAAGCTACTCATCCACTACTTCCCATTTCATACCGCGCTCCCTCTTTTGGACAGCTTCAGCCACTCTATCTTTTCCAAGTCTCCAAAGATGTTGTGATAGTGCTGCAAACCTGTTGGGTGTTTATCGGGAGCCGAGCCTCTGATCAAGTCATCACTGATAAAGGTACGTCTAATCTCGCGAATCTCATCGAAGGCTATTTCTGATGAGCGACTATCCAGAGCCAATTCTAATTCTCTACGCATAGCTTGAAAGAACACGTAGCGAAAATTGTCGGGGCTTGGCTTGTGGGGATCAGTTGGGTCACTTTCCCCGCTAATACCATATATCTGTTCTCTACCACTCACTATTATCTCTCGGGTATGGCTAATCTGGCCTTGCCGCCGCAACTGTTTAGCAATCTGCCTATATACCCCTAAGAGGATAAAGACCGTAAGACCTGCGATAGTACCGGAGATTATGCCATTGACTATTGCGTCCATCGTTCACCTCTTACTCTCATTATACCCAATACCCAGCGCCGCATAAAAGAAAGCCCCCGGGTTTAGGGGAGGAGAAGGGGAAACCCATTTCCGGGGCCTTTGGCTGATTTTAGTCTTCATTCATGACTCCTGTGTAATTTGGTATATAATTCCCAATTAAATGACCCTGGGTGAATTATGAAGGGGCACTATGCATATCAAAAGAATGTCGGATATACTGGATAGAGAGGCCCTGCCTCCTCCGTGCCATTTGGGGTTCCCGAATTGAATACCCGGAGTGATCAAGAATCCGTATGGAGAAGCTGCTCGTATTCTACGTTGGATGGGACCCGTGTCTCCGGAGGTAGAGAAGTGCGGGTGCTGAACTATGACGACCTGCGAGATGAGCAACTCATCACTCTGATCGCCCACGGGGAAAAGGACGCGTTGGAGGTCTTCTATAATCGTTATGCACGTTCCGTTTTTTCTCTGGCAAGATATATGCTAAGGGACCAGACCCTAGCAGAGGAAGCCACTCAGGATATATTCTTGAATCTATGGCTCAAGGCCTCCAGCTATAACCCACAGCGGGGCACTCCCCGTGCCTGGTTCATGAGCGTAGCCCATCACAGAATCATAGACGTTATAAAGGCCCGTAACCGTCGCACCAAGTCCACTAATCAGGTGCCCCACGAGTTGCTGGACATACATCCCAGCGCCGAGGCAAGTACGGAGGATATCGTACAACAGAACCTGGACAGAGAGCAGATATTGGCTGCCTTGTCCGATTTGCCTGAGGGGCAGCGAGAGGTGGTCATCCTGGCCTATTTTGAAGGATATTCTCAGTCGGAGATAGCAAGCAAGCTGGACCAGCCTCTAGGCACGGTAAAGACCAGGGTACGCCTGGCAATGCAAAAACTGCGTGTCGCATTAAAAGGGCACTTAGATGGAGAATAAAGGTTGGACTGCAAAAAAGCAGAAGAACTCCTGCCATCCTACGCTCTAAACACCCTCAGTGAGCAGGAGACAGTCCTGGTGGAGGCGCACCTGACCACCTGTCATTGGTGCTCAACGCTCCTCAGGGAACACCTGCAAGTGGCTGCCGTCCTTGCTCAGGCGGCGGAGCACTCCGAGTTACCCCAAGGACTCAAGCGTAGGACCCTGAGAGCGGTGGAGTCCCAGCGTCGGAAGGAACAGAGAAAGGCGGGGCCGACGGTCGCCGCAGGCAGATGGTTGCTGGGAGCCACAGCATCCTTGGTGGTGCTTCTACTGGCGGCGGGTATAGGTATTAGCATCCACATGTCTCGTCAGATAGATGACCTCCGGAATGAGAACACCGAGCTGGCCTCCCGGCTGGCTCAGGGGGACGAAAATCTTGTCAATATGTTCCTGGAGCAACGCTTCGTGAGCTACGTTATGGCTTCGCCCGACAAGCAAGTGCTGTCGCTCCAAGGTGTTAGGGGAGTTCCCGAGGCCCAAGGGGTGCTGATGATAGCTGCCCAGGGTGATATAGCCATCCTTATGGCCAGGGGCCTTGAGCCATCATCAGGGGATGATGGCTACCAGGTATGGCTCAGCAAGGATGGGCAGTCCGATGTAATGGGCAGTCTCTCAGTTGACCAAAGAGGATGGGGCGTCCTCATGCTCTGGGCAGACCAACCCATCACCAGCTTCCAGACAGTGGAGGTCACCAAAGATATGGACGAGGACAGCGCCACCTCCACCGATCGTAGGCTCGTCCTCTGGAGCACTCTGAAATAGTCCGCGAATCTCATTCCGTCCCCCTTTTCACAGCCCTTATCACTGCCTCCTAACCCTTCGGCGTTCCTTCCTGCTCCTGCTGAGACCGGTTCCTTGACTTGGCCCTTCACGTTGCCTTACCATGTGAACCACCCAGGTACGCCCATAATAGCCCCAAATAGCCTATGAAAGCCAAGGAGGGGACCATGCCCAGCAATGACCTTGCCTTTACTCCCGCCTCAGAACTGAGACATCTGATTGACTCCAAGCAGGTGTCAATAGTCGAAATTACGGAGATGTTCCTCCGTCGCATCGAAGACCTTAATCCCAAGTTGAATGCCTACCTTACGGTTACCGGAGATGAAGCCCTGGCTTCGGCCCGCGCTTCCGAGGATGAGCTTCTGCGAGGGGAGTCCCGTGGCCCCCTGCATGGCATACCCATCTCGATAAAGGACCTCGAGATTACCAAGGGGGTCAGGTCCACTATGGGGAGCCTGGTTTTCAAAGACCACGTCCCGGAACAGGACTCCGTAGTAGTGGAAAGGGTACGCAGTTCCGGCGCCATCATATTGGGCAAGACCAATACTCCGGAGTTCGGCTCCTCGGGCACCACGGAGAACCGGCTGGGGGATGCCTGTCGCAACCCCTGGAACACGGACCGCACCCCGGGTGGTTCCAGTGGCGGGGCCGGGGCTGCGGTAGCGGCGGGGCTATGTACTGTTGCTACGGGAAGCGACGGTGGCGGCTCCATCCGCATCCCATGTGGCTTCACAGGGACCTACGGAATCAAGCCGAGCCAGGGGAGAGTCCCCCGCTATGGTGGTGTCGGCAGGCCGTCCTACAGTACATTCGGCCAGTCCGGCCCCATAACCCGTACAGTACGGGACACGGCTATCCTATTGCAGGCACTGGCAGGGCCGGACAGCCGCGACAATGGCTGCATGAGACAGGAGCCTCCCAACTTTGTATCGGCGCTGGCCCAGGGAGCCGGAGGGCTGCGTATAGCATGGAGCCCCGACCTTGGATATGCCGCCGTAGACCCGGAAGTGGCGGAAATCACCTCCAGGGCTGCCAGAGTATTCGAGGAGCTCGGATGCACGGTAGATGAGCCCGAGGTCGGCTTGGAAGACCCCTTTCCCGCATTCTGGGACATATTCGCCATCCAGGCATACACCGGCTATGGGCATCTCTTGGATGAGCACAGCGGAGACCTGACGGATTACGGCAGAAATACGATTGAGCATGGGCGGGAGATGACGGGAGCCGATTATTCCAGAGCGCTGGTCTCCATGCAACAGCTTCAGGCCCGTATGGAGACCCTCTTCGAGAGCTATGACCTGCTGCTGACTCCCACTCTGGCCGTTCCCGCATTCCCGGTCGGGCAACACCCTTCCATAATCGGAGGCCGCCAGGTAATACCCTTCTGGGGCTACACTCCCTTTACTTTCCCGTTCAACATGACTATGCAGACCGCTGCCAGCATCCCCTGCGGTTTCTCCTCCGAAGGTATGCCCATCGGCCTTCATATCGTCGGACGCAAGGGTGAAGAGACCAACGTACTTGGGGCCTCAATGGCTTTCGAGCAAGCCCGTCCCTGGGCCGATAAACGTCCGCCGGTATCATGACAAGGCCGGCTTTGCCCAGGGGCCACCTGAGTACGTCGAAATCGGCATTTTGGGCAAAGTCGGGCAACACCCCGGTTTTAGCCGCACCCGGATGCCCGGGTAAATTTGTATTTTCGCGCCCGTTGAGCGAGAGTATCGCCTACGCTCTGTGGCTCCACGTCAGCGCTGCCCTCTTCGTTGTCATCGCCTTCCGATGACGTCATCCAACCCCGCGCCACGTATTCAGGCGTGCGCCAACGGTATAACGATACGTTTGGGAATATATTCGTTGAGCAGACCCGCGAGGGTGGGGGAGCTTCGCTTCGCAGGAGGTACTCAGGCCGGTGTGAGGGTTACCCGCCCAGATGGGTCCTCAGGAAGCCCAACACCCTCGGCCATGCCAGCTCAGCGGAAGGCTGATGGTAGCTGCCCTCATTGAAAAATCCGTGGGGCGCTCCGGGGTAGACGTGCATCTCATACTGTTTCGCGTACTTCTTGAGGGCGCTCTCTAGCTGATTTACCTCATCCATTGATACGGCCGTGTCGTTGTCGCCATAGTGTCCCTGATAAGGACACCAGAGGCCGGGTATCCGGTCAATGGGCGAGACCGTCGTATCGGCGTTAGCTCCCTCCACATAATGTATTTGGTTGTAAAAGGATACACATGCTCTCAGCCGCACGTCATGGCAGGCGAACACGGTTGGGTATGCGGAGCAGAAGCCCAGAATTCCGGTACGCTCGGGTTCGACTACGCTCAGGCTTCGGAAGTACTCCATAGCGGAGTCCATGTCCATGAGGGCTGTCTTGTCGGTGATTTTCTTGTAGTAGGGAACAATCTCCATGTATGGAGCGCCGGCGGGAACGTCCGGCTGGCGGGAGTACAGGTCATACACCAGTGCTGCGTAGCCCTCGCAGGCGAACCTCCTTGCTACTCCTCTAACGTCGTCCGTCAGTCCTGAGGCCCCCGGATGAATCATAATCCCCGGCAGTCTGCCGGCATCTTCAGGGTAGGCCAAGAATCCCTTTATCACCACACCACGACCTGGAATCTGTACATTCGATTGAACTAGAGTCGGCGGCATGTCTTCTCCTTGCTTAGCGGAACACCTTCACTCCGGGAATATTGCCCCGGAGGGTATATATAGAGGTGCGGAAGGTTATGAACAGGGTACGATTGTCGGGCCCGCCAAAGGCTACGTTGCCTCCGGCATTGGGAAAGAGGTCGTCGGGGCCCGGTTGCTCAGGGAACGGGATGGTGCCCAGATGACGTCCGTCAGGCTCCACCACCCATAGCCCGTCAGCGCCGGTAATATACAGATTGCCCTCCACGTCAACTTTCATTCCATCGGGATTGCGTGGATTCTCCTCCACGTCCATGTCTATAAGTACCCGGCCATTGGCTAAGGAGCCGTCAGGCCGGACGTCGAAGGCCCGCACATGGCGGCGGTAGGAATCGTCTACATAGAGAATGGACTCGTCGGGAGAGAAGGCGAGGCCATTGGGGCGAAGAAAGTCGGTCGCCAGTGGTGTGACGTCCCCGTCGGGGGCCGCACGAAAGACGGCGATGAAGTCGAGCTCCACGTCCTCCGGGGCCACTGCGAATGGGGGATCGGTGAAATATATGCTCCCGTCGGACTTTACCACCACGTCGTTGGGACTGTTGAGCCGTTTGCCCTGGTAGCGGTCAACCGCCGTCATCAATTGCCTGTCGGCGTCCATGCGGGCGACCTGCCTGGCCTCGTGCTGGCAGGCAATCAGCCGTCCCTGGCGATCAAAGGTCAGGCCGTTGGAGTGCCGGCTGGGGGTGATATAGGGTTCTGATGCGCCGTCCGGGGTCAGGCGGTAGATAGTGTTGGCAAAAATATCGCTGAACAGCAGATACCCGTCCGGGTGCCACACAGGCCCTTCGGTAAACTGGAACCCCGTTGCCAGCCGTTGAGGCTCCGGCTCAGGAATCAGGTCGGACAACTCGGCCATTATACTATTCTCCAGGCGCTTGAAGTGTCGGTGAGTCCTACTCAGGGGGAGCTTGGAGCGGGGCGTCGAGCGCTCACCGGGATTATAGGAGCACCCCTGTCCGGTGTCAATGCCCTGCATTGCTTCGTAATAAATGTTACCGAAGAGGGTATCGTTTATTTTTCCACCCGAGGTTTGTATTCAGATGGCCAGATCCAATGGCAGGTCGCTGATGTCCCTTAACCGTCTTCCTGTAACCAGAGTTTCAAGCATATCCAATTGAGACTCGTCTCCCAACGACTCAAGAGCGTTCCTCAATTCATATATCGCCATGTGATACACACAATCCACGTCCCCGGCGCCTAAAGCTAGAGAGGCGATCCTAGTTGGCATCGGTTCGGCAGTCACGACAACGATATGCGGGGTGTTGCCTTTTCTATTCCTAATCAAATTCAGGGCTTCGGTGCGGGTGTTCTGCGCCCGGTCGCTGCGGATAGTCCACTTACAGGAAATGCTCGCGTGGAGTATCGTCGTGCTCTCGGCGTTGCCCGCTCTGAGAGGAGACAAATTGCCTGCTTGGTCCTTCTCAGCTACATATTGTTCGTTTGCATTGATGGCAGCGTCAGATACAGGCTCTCTCCCGATCACGATGTCGGGAACAATCAGGTAGTCTATGGCGAATGCCGCGCGAAACTCACGGTTCTCCCTGTGTTCTTCAAGCATTTCTCGGATGGTGGCCAGATGCGCATATTGCTCAAATGCCATAATCCCTGTTTTGGTCTGCGCCGTGCTGTACCGCCATTCCCCCGGTCTCAGATGGCCGAGACGTAAGAACGCTTTTCCCACGAATTCCATGGTGAGTTCAGCGAACGCGACCCCTGCCGTTTGGTTTTTGACGGGTGTATTGGTGGCGTTAGGCCCATTTGCGAGCATTGCCGTGGCTATGTTGACGCTCACCTTGCTTCCCTTATCGGCATTGGACGGATAGGCGCCATCCCAACCCCATACCCTGTCTTGAAGGGCGTGATGGTACTCCTGCCGGAGTTGCATCAATAAGGAGGCTGAGGAGGAGCTCATCTATTTCTCTTTCAGCAGGCCGATGACGTATTCTTCATGGATCCTTCGTTCAATGCCGGAGTTGTCGTGGTTGAATCGGGCGGGCATCATGCGCCGGTCCCTATCCAGCTGCCGCCTCTTCACGCCGACGACCTTGAATCCCTGGTGGGAAGCCAACGTTGCAAGATGCGTATGGGTCTCGAGGGTGTTTCCCCGTATGGTTGACGGGCCGACAACAACCACAGCCACCTTGCCGGGCTTCAGGACTCTCAGCATCTCCCCCAATACGAGGTGCATGTCCCAGAAGTATTTCTCGACCACTCTACTCTTATGCCGGTCCGAGTCGCGAATAGCGGTCAACGCCATAGCCACCGAGGGCGGCAGGGGCGTGCCTCCGTCGGGAAGACGCTCCGACCCTACGTATTGACTTCGTAGACGGCTCAGCGCCGGAATGGACGATCCTAGCCACACAAGCGAAAACTTGTGTGCTCGAACGTAGTCTAGTGCGTTGGCGTATGGAGGCGAGGTGACAATCAGGTCTACGCTATCGTTTGACAGTGGAATTGATCTAGAGTCCCCATGAACTACCAGCGTGTTGCCTTTCTGGACGCCTTTAACGCGGTCGAAGGCTTTTATTGCGTTTGCCAAAACAGCTTGAAATCTCTTGATGGCGTTCTTGGGTTCTTTGGCGCTTACTTTATGAGGCCGAGTGTGGGCCAAGTCACGGGCCATGGAAACACCCCCTGACTTGGTGACGATGACCGACGAAAACAGGACTTCCAAAAGACGTCGTACGTCAGGGGAAGCAACTTCCCGAATAGCCAGAACAAGGGAGGCCAGTTCATGTTGGGTCTGTGGAAGGAACCAGTAGTCCACGAACTTCCGGGTTTCCCGGTCCCAGGTCTCCGCCACACTGTCAAGAGACTGATGGCCTGCGCATAGCTCAAATGCGTGGGCCATCACTTTTACCCCGACCCTGCTCAATTCGTTGGGGTCAACGTCGGTGGTCTTAGCCAGGGACTGGCTTACGGCCAATGGGTCAAGGTCTACGCCCACCACGCAGCGTCCAAGGAGCCACCCTTCGACCAGGGTCGCGCCGGAACCGGACATGGGGTCTAGGACCGTTTCTCCAACCTCCGACAGACCTTCGATGAAATACCTGGGAAGTTGGCCGGGGAATCTTGCGGCGTAGGTGTGGAGGCTGTGAAGTTGGTTCTTGGCGCCAGGGTTCTTGCCGGGGTCCTTGAAAGACAGGTCGCCGGCCAGTAGGCGGGCGCAATAGGGTGCGGAGACAAGATGGCCTAGCTCCACTACTCTGAGGCCCTGTAGAGGCAAGTCTTGGCCATCTACCTCTGAAGACATAGGGGCATTGTAGTATTACCTACCAACACCGTCAAGCGCCACACCTGCCCCCGCCAATTTAACGCCAGGGTCTTTCAATTGTTCACGCAAGGCAGCCACAAGGGCTGTTCCCACGCTTGTGGGTGGGGTGTACAGTATGGGCAATCATGAGGGTTGCCCCGTGGGTTCGGTATCCTACGCCGAAAATTAAAAGGCCCTGCATTGCTGCGCCTACCTACCT
Source organism: Dehalococcoidia bacterium (assembly GCA_965219825.1). Lineage (GTDB taxonomy): Bacteria > Chloroflexota > Dehalococcoidia > Lucifugimonadales > JAGWBF01 > JAGWBG01. The sequence goes on from OZ244792.1 coordinate 2,538,644, forward strand.
TCAGTAAGAGAAGCAAGGGAGTATGGAAGGGCAAGGATCAGATACCTTCCCACCGGCGTCGCAACTCCTCGACGTAGACCCGGTCGTAATCGCCGTAGTGACGGTTATTGGGGTCGTCGGACAGGTGCTCGGCCCAGAGGTAGGCCACGTCTTCCCACCTGATAGGGAAGGATGGTTGCTCGAAGAAAGCGGTCACGGCATCCGTTGGATTGCCCGCCTCCACATAGCCCATCATCTGGAAGTTATCGTAAACGTTCCCATTGTCCGAGAAGAACCGTCCCTTCATAGCAGCTAGCACGATGTACGATGTCACCTGCTCACCTCCACAACCGTCCCTTGGCTGATATAATAGGCTGACTTCTCCGGCCCCTCCGGCTTCAACTCACAGCCCCCACGTGCGACAGCCCCGTTGCCGAGGTCACAGTCCTCGAAAGTGGTAGGTAGAAGGTCGGCGTCGTTATGGTTAAGTAATCAGTCCCCGGGGAACACGGAGTAGAAGGTTGTAGGAGAAGCCGGCTCCCCCTGAATTGACCGCAATGGCGGCAGTAATTATGGAGAGCCTTGAAACCGGCTAGTGTACGACTTCTTCCCTAATCAGCCGCTCCGCCTCCTCGGATGGAAGGCCCAGAAGCTCGCACATTATGTACCGGTTGTGCTGGCCGATGAGGGGGGCGTGGCGATGGTTCACGTGGGGCAGGTTGCTGATCTTCCAGGGTACGCTGGCCTTGAGCCTGCGTCCCGCCTCCGGATGGTCCACATCCGCTATGAAGCCACGCTGTCGCAGGTGGGGGTCCTCCAGCAAGTCTGCCGTGGTGAAGGACGGCCCGGCGGGGACACCGGCGTCCTGGAGCTGGCGCATCGCATCCTGGGGAGACCGTTCCCTGGTCCACCTTTCGAGCAGAGTGTCTAGTTCCTCCTGATGGCGCATCCGGGTCATCGGTTCGGAGAAGCGTGGGTCACGTCTCCACTCCGGATGGCCCACGGTGTCACAGAGCGCGTCCCACTGGCTGTCTGAGCCGACTGATATGGCTATCCATGCCTCTTCCCCTTGGCAGGGGTATACGCCGTGTGGGGCTTTTAGCGGGTCCCTGTTACCCATTCGCTGAGGCTCGCGGCCATTGAGGGTATAATCGGTGATGGCCTCGGGCATTAAGGTCATCATACCCTCGGTCATGGCCGCATCAATGTACTGTCCCAGTCCTGTCTTGGAGCGGTGATAGAGGGCTCCAAGGACCGCAAAAACGGCGTACATCCCACTGATGGGGTCGGGGAAGACGGAGCCCAGAATACGAGGGTGCCCTTCGGGGTATCCGGTGATGGAGGCCAGGCCGCTGAACATCAGGACGGCGCTATGGTAGCCGACGAAATGACTCATGGGCCCGCTTCTCCCAAGGGCGCTCATGGAGAGCATGATGATGTCGGGGCGCAGTCTAAGCAGGTCTTGGTATCCCAGACCAAGCCGCTCCATAGTGCCGGTGGAGTAATTCTCTGTTGCCACGTCGGAAATTCGTATCAGGTCCCGGACAAGCCCATTGCCTGCTTCAGTGCGAAGGTTCACCGTGAAGCTGAGCTTGCCTCCGTGATAGGAGTTAAAAAGTCCCGACCGGTTGAGTCCTCTGACATTCTCGGCGAATGGGGGCCACTCCCTGTTGCCCAATCGTTGATGGGTCTCCACCAATATGACCTCAGCCCCCATTCGGGCCAGCATCTGGGTGGCGAATGGCACGGCCACCGCCTGGCCGAAGTCTACGACCCGTACACCCTCCAGGGGGAGTCTGCGGTCCACCGTGCTGACCTCTTGGCTATTTACCCGGCTGTTCAAATGACCCCCAGTCCTCTGAGCCTGGCCAGTTCCGGGCCGGTGTATCCCAGCTGCTCTGACAGCAATGTATTGGTGTGTTCTCCCAGGCGGGGCGCCGGCATACGCAGGGGCAAGGGGGTGTCCCCAAATCGAAATGGGAGGCCGGGGAAACTGGCGACTCGGCCCGGCCCCACTTCCATCTCTCGTAAGAACTTCCTTGCGGTCACCTGCTCGGAGGTAATGGCCTGGCTCACCTTGTTGGCCGGGTAGCATGGAATGCCCCTGGCCTGGGCCGCTTCGTATATCTCCCGTCCGGTGTGGGCCATAGTCCACTCCAGAATAAGAAGACGCAGCGCATCCCAGTTATCCGAGCGGCCCATACCATCACGGAAGAGCTCGCTGTCTGCCCAGTCAGGACTGCCCATGACCTCCACCAGCCTCAGCCAGTGCTCCTGTGTGATGGCCGTAATCACCACATACCCATCCTTGCAGGGAAGATAGCAGTTGGGCATGAGGCCGTAACCCAGCCGGGCACCCCTACGCTTGATCAGACCCAGGTAAGAAGTGGTGGCCAGGTCCCAGGTCAAGGTTGAGGCCACTGCCTCCTGCTCAGACACGTCCACGTGACGACCCAGGCCATCCCATTGGCGGGACAAGACGGCCAGCATCGTAGCCACCGACGCTGCGATACCCGCCGTGAAGTCCGCTACATAGGTGGCCGGCCTTAGAGGTGGCTCTTGGTCCGGGTCGCCCACCTGGTCGGGAATTCCCGGGGTGGCGTAGGCCAGGCCCCCCATGTTGGCTATGATTAGGTCATCACCCAGGTAGTCTCGGTAGGGACCCGTTTGCCCGAAGGGGGTTACTGAAGTCACGACCAGATGGGGATGCTCTTTGTGCAGGGAATGGAAATCGAGCCCCAACTCATCCATCTCCCTTGGCGGGTTGTTTTCGACCAGTACGTCGGCATTTTTCAGGAGGTCAACAAACAGCTTCTTTCCCAGAGACGAGCGTAGGTCCAGGGTGATTCCCTGCTTGTTGGCGTTGAGGTAGAGGAAGAGTCCGCTGCGGTTGGGGTCCGGGAGGTCGTCGGGAAAGGGGCCGCGACGCCGTGCCTCATCTCCCTCAGGGCCTTCCACTTTGATTACGTCGGCCCCGGCGTCGGCCAGTAGGCGGGCGCAGTAGGGTGCGGAGACAAAATGCCCTAGATCCACTACTCTGAGGCCCTGTAGAGGCAAGTCCTGGGCTTCTATCTCTGAAGGCATAGGGGTATTGTAGAGTCACCTGCCAGCATCGTCAAGCGCCGCAACTTGTCCTCCCAGGGCAAACGCGTCTTAATCCGGGGCCAGCCGGGGGCAACCACAAGGAGGGCCTGTCCCAGCCCCTCTGAAGCGCTGGCCGTTGACAGTGCTCAAAGCCGCGTTTACACTCGGATTTGTCCGGTTTGGCAACCAACTTGGAAGGGGGACATCATGCAGCAGAGAGCACCTAGATTAGAGGGGAAGGTCGTCATTGTGACCGGCGGAGGGGAAAGAGAGTCGGGGCCTCGCATTGGCACGGGCAAGGCTATGTCCATCCTCTTTGCCAGAGAAGGCGCAAGAGTCCTGGTGGTGGACCGGGTCCTTCAGAACGCCGAGGCTACCGTTGCCGCCATCCGGGAGGAAGGTGGTGAGGCGTCGGTGTTCGAGGCCGACGTTACGAAAGCTGAGGATTGCCAGGGAATGGCAGAGGCTGCCTGGGAGCGCTATGGAGGGCTGCACGTCCTTATCAATAATGCGGGAATTTTTATCCCGGAAGGCCCTGGGGCGCCTCACGCATCCGTGGTGGACGTGACGGAGACAATATGGGACCGGGTGATGGATGTAAACCTGAAGGGTATGATGCTGGTCAGCAAATACGCCATACCCAAGATGATTGAGAGCGGCGGCGGGGCCATTGTGAATATCTCCTCCACAGGTGGAATGCGAGGCAACCTGCATTCCCGCATCTCATACAATACATCCAAGGCGAGCGTCATCGGCCTGACCACCATGATGGCGGCACAACATGGCAGGGACAGGGTCCGGGTGAACTGCATCGCCCCAGGCGGCATCAACACACCCATGCTGGCCAATGAAGAGGGGTCGACATCCGTGCGTTCCAGCCCCTTGGGAACTGTGGGCACGGGTTGGGACATTGCCTGGGCGGCATTGTTCCTGGCCAGCGACGAGGCCCGCTGGATTACGGGCGTACTCCTTCCGGTGGACGCCGGAGGCTCGACGGCGGCGGGTGGGACGGCCTCCGAGTACATGCAGCTTTAAGGTTTCCCGTGGTGGAAGACCCTTGCATAACGGCGACTCAAGGCTTAGTTCCATGTCATTCCGAACGGAGCGTAGCGAAGTGAGGAATCTGGAGGCCCGTTCTGAAAGGCATGGTTCTTAGATTCCTCGCTGCGCTCGGAATGACAGAGGGTTGTTCATCGGAAGGCAACGGTGAAATCCGCGGGGGTCTGGACCAACGAGCCTTTCGTTATGGCTCCTCGAAGCGGCCCACGAACAGGATGGTTCCCGTCACCCTGTCCCGGATTAAGAAAATGAATGGCCGGTCAACCTCAACAGTGACATATGACAGTGTCCCTGACGTGAATCGAGCAATCACTGCTGTTGCTGCCGCAGCCTCGGTTCCCTCTTGGTCCACAGCCACGAATGCCTTGTGGAAGACACCTGAGATTACCAGACAGCGGCTCCCTGTCACACACGATAGGCCGTCCATACCTGAGAGATCGGCCTTCTGGTCACTGAAAGCATTGGGCATCCCCATTGTCTCTAGTGTGTCGTTCAATCTGAACTGGGACTCGAACTCGAACTTGGGCATGGTCAGGTCAGCGGTGGTCAGCTGGATTTCCTCAATGATCCGGCTGACGAGAGCCGCGTCCATCGTCTCTTCAAAATCCCTGAAGGTCCCCCGGTCCGGAAGCAGGATGGTCATGGACACCTCTTCACCGGCGTAAGGCAGGTCCACAGCCTGGTATCCATCTCCCTTAGCATACCCGTATTCTTCGACCTCCGTCATCATTGGCACGTCAACCTCCCTTCCGTCCAGCAGGTGGAAAGGGCGGGCTACGGGGTTGTAGAAGAATGGGTGGAGCCAATCTGCGTTGAAGTAGATGGCGTTGGCGAGCACCAGCCGGGTGAGATAATCAATGGCACCTTGGGGAATTAGGCCCTTGATCTTGTCGTCGGTGCGATTGGCGACCCAGTCGTTGATCTTGAGCCGCGACTCTTCGGGTGCTCCCTGGAAGTCTGTCGGCCTAACGCCGGCTCCGTAGCTCTCCGCGAGCACGTTCAGAAACTCATCCAGGAACTCATAGCCCTCCTGGCCCCAGACCGAGTTGGCGATACTCAACTGGAATCCCTCGTCATCTCCACCCTGTTCCCCTCCACTGCGGGATGCAAGCTCCAGGTCCAGGGCGTTAAAGGCGGGGTGAAGGTCCGCTTGGGGTAGGGTGAAGTGGAGGGTGTCACTCATCTGGCTCTCGGTCTCGCCCCTGGCCCCGGCGTATGTCATTGCCAGGGCCAGGGATATGCTGTAAGGGGAGTAGAACAGGTTCCCATCCTGTTCGCGCAGAGCCTGGTACAGGTCAAAGGCGAAGGTGTTGTTCCCGCTGACCAGTTCCATCGGTTCTGCATCGGCTGCTGACGGCTCAACCGGATCACCGGATGACCGTATCTCGCCCGAACCGCAGCCGAAGAGTGCCATAATCAGTACCACGGAGGCGACCAATGGTATTGACCGCCGGAACATTCTTAGGGCTGGGCTGCTGCGGGTCCTTAGTGTCATGGCTAATCTTCCCTCCTGTGGTCTGCCTGCTTCTCACTCAGGGACGGAAAAATCCTCCAAAGGTTCCCTTTTAAGATGCCCAGCCGGTAGGGCGGGAATCCAGTATGCCCTTATTGCTTCAATTTGGGGTCGCGCACCTCCACCCCTGCGGCTTCCTCTTGCAGGCGGAACGCAACGGTAAAGTCCTTGCCCGCCCAACCCCGGTTCATGCACTGGATCAACAGCTGCTCCGCCAGATTCGTCATAGGCATGGGAACCCTTACATCCCGCGCCATTTCGTTAGCCAGCGAAACATCCTTTAGAGCCAGGGCCAGGGTGAAGCTGGGAGTGTCGAAATCGCCGCTGAACACGGTGCGCTCAAGCCCCCTGCGCCTCGACCCGAAGACTCCGCCGCTGCCTGACTCCATGAGGGTATCAAGGTCCACCCCTGCCTTGATACCCAGGGTCAATGCTTCGGCGATAATCTGACCCATTCCAAAGGCCATCATGTTGTTCACCAGCTTGCAGGCTAGGCCCATCCCGAGACCGCCACAATACATGGGATGGTCGGCGAAGGACTCCAGTATGGGAAGGACGCGCTCGTAAATCTCCCGGTCGCCGCCCACCAGGACCGTGAAGCCTTCCTTCCTGCCCGGCCCCGTCGGGCCGTTCAGCACCGGGGCATCGAGGAGGTAGGCCCTCTTCTGTCGAAACATCGGCTCGAGGCGGCGCGTGAGAGAAGGGCCAACCGTGGACAGGTCAAGATAAATCCCGCCCTCTTTGATGCCTTCCAGTATCCCTCCGGGGCCGGTAGCCGCCTCCTCCACCTCCTTGGGTCCCGGCACAGAGGTAAAGACCACGTCGCTGAGGCTGGCCGCTTCAGCCGGAGAGCCGGCAAGACGCGCTCCGCCTTCCAGGAGGTCCCTGGTGGCCTCTTCACGAACATCGTAGACTACCATTGGGTACCCGGTCTTCTGGATATTCCCGGCCATCTCGGTGCCCATTGTACCAATCCCGATAAATCCTACGTTCTCCATATTATGTCCCCCTTCATGTAGGCTGGAGCTATTCTATCGGTGCACACAAGGAAGTTCAATAAGGTGTCCCTTGAGTGCCCTCCTCTGGTAAACTATTGGTGGGGCAAAGGCGTGGCTGAGGGCAACCTCTCGAACCGTCAGACGCGAATCTGCACCCGACTTTCTGAAGATACACCCCATAAGGAGGAACCCAGGATGGATGTGAGACCCTTTAAAATACAGGTCCCTGAAGATGTCCTTGAAGACTTGCGGCATCGCCTGGCCCGTACCCGATGGCCTGACGAGATTCCCGATACGGGGTGGGAATATGGCGCCAACATGGCCTATATGAAAGAGCTTGCGGAATACTGGAGGACAGGTTTCAATTGGCGGGCCCAGGAGGAGGCCCTGAACACCTTTGCCCACTTCCGGGCCGACGTGGACGGGCTGGGCATCCACTTCATCCATGAGCGGGGCAAGGGGCCGGACCCATTGCCCATAATCGTCACCCACGGATGGCCCGGCCTGTTCCTCGAGGAGCTAAATATCATACCTCTGCTCACCGACCCGGCGAGTCACGGAGGGGACCCGTCAGACTCTTTCGACGTGGTAGTCCCGTCCTTGCCCGGCTATGGGTTCTCGGACCCGCCGACACGTCGGGGAGTGAACCACTCACGGATCGCTCACTTCTGGGCGCAGATTATGACCGAAGGGTTGGGTTATCAGCGTTTCTGCGCCTATGGCAGCGATTGGGGGGCCAGCGTGACAGCTCACGTCGGCTATAATTTCCCGGAGCAGGTGATGGGTATCCACATGACCTCGGCGAGTGGACCTCAACCATATCTTGGCCCGGGGGCACGGGAGCTTTCCGCCAAAGAGCGGGCGTTTATTGAAGAGAGGGACGAGTGGCAGCGGGACGAAGGCGGTTACAACCATCTCCAGCGCACCAAGCCTCAGACCCTCTCCTATGGGCTGAACGACTCCCCGGTGGGCCTGGCCGCCTGGGTTGTGGACAGAATCCGCACCTGGGGCAAGGGCGAGAGCGATGAGGAGAAGCGTCGCCGCTACACTTGGGACGAGATACTTACAAACGTTACCATATTCTGGGCAGCCCAGAATATGGGCGCCTCCTGCCGTCTCTACTACGAGACCGCCCAAAGCCCCTGGGACTTGAAGCAGGGGGAACGAATCAGGGTGCCGACTGCCGTAGCTATCCTGGCACAAGACCAGACTCATGCCCCCAGAGAGTGGGCAGAGCGCAGCTTCAACTTGCAGCGTTGGACGGAACTGCCAAGGGGCGGGCACTTCCCCGCATGGGAGGAGCCGGAGCTGCTGGCCGAGGACTTTCGAGCCTTTTTCCGCCAGTTCCGAGCGTAGGGAATGGCGCTCCCATTCCATCACCCGGTAGCAATACCTACCTGCCGGTTCCTGTGGGCACCTTACCCACCGCCTGAGCTACCGCCGTTGCCTGGGCCATCATATCCTCAAACTTATCGAAAGTAAGGGCCTGTGCCCCGTCGCACTTGGCTACCGCCGGGTTGGGGTGTACGTCCACGATGATACCGTGAGCGCCTGCGGCCACCGCCGCCAAAGTCATCGGTGTTACCAGTTGGGCGCGGCCTGTGCTGTGGCTGGGATCGGCGATTACCGGCAAGTGGCTGAGGCTTTTGATCATAGGAATGGCGGACAGGTCTATTGTGAAGCGAGTCCCGGTTTCAAAGGTCCTTATGCCCCGTTCACAGAGAATTACCTGGCTGTTGCCGCCGGAAAGTACGTATTCCGCTGCCAGAAGCCACTCCTCGTAGGTGGCAGAGAAGCCCCGTTTAAGCAGCACCGGCTTTCTGACTTCCCCGATTGCATCAAGGAGGTTGAAGTTCTGAGAGTTGCGTGTGCCTATTTGAAGGATGTCGGCGTAGTCGGCCACCATTCCCACGTCCTCCGGCGACATCACCTCGGTAACGATGGGAAGGCCAGTCTCTTCTCGGGCCTTGGCCAGGAGTTGTAGACCCTGTACTCCCATACCCCGGAAGCTGTAGGGGGATGACCGCGGCTTGAAAGCGCCACCCCGTAGGATTTTGGCGCCTGCTGCCTTTACCGCGTGGGCCGCTAATAGTACCTGTTCCTCATCCTCCACGGCGCAGGGACCGGCCATGACCACCAGCTCGTCGCCCCCGATATGCGCATTCCCCACTTTGACGACGGTATCTTCTTCCTTGAACTCCCGGCTGGAGAGCTTGTAGGGCTTGGAGATGGGCACTACCTCCAGGACACCCGGCAACGACTCCAACTCGTCTTTGAGCTCTATGAAAGTCTGCCCCAGCACGCCCACTACCGTGCGCTCCACTCCCTCGGACAGATGCACCATCAAGCCGTGGCTCTCTATACGCCCTTTGACCCCTTCGAGTTGCTCCTGGGTGCTGTCTTTTCGCATTACTACAATCATGTCCCGCTTTCCTTCCTAATACAGAGTTTAGGTAGACGTGTACATATCATTCGCCTCCCGGGCCAGGAACATTAGCCTGGAGGCTGAGAATAGGCGCACAGAAGATGCCCAAGCCTTCTTCCACTGAACGTCACGGACCTGTGCCCCCAGACCTCAGGTTTGCAGCGCCCTTGAGATAGATATTTACGAGGTCCTCGGGCTCTTTGTCGGTGTTCACCAGTATAAGTATACGGATGCACATGGGCAAGCTATTGGGCACTGCCATTTCATGTCCACAGAGGAACGCCGTATGCTCCCATCCCGCCTCCCGGACGGCTGTGGCCGGAAATGCAGCGTTAAGATCCTGAGTGGTTGTGAAGAAAGTCGCCGCTACTTGGTTCTCCCGGATATGGTTGGCCTCTACAACTTTCTGGAAAAGCTCCCTGGTAGCGGCAAAGATGGCTTCCTTAGTATTTTCCTCGGCAGTAGTAGCACCCCGGACGCCACGACATACCGTCATTATTCTTGTCCTCCTTTGGCGGAAGGAATGACGCCGTTCAAGTCCCTAACAAACTTTTGTGCTCTTTCGATTAGCTCACCACTGGGTGAGTCGGTAATAACCCTTACGAGGGCACTGCCCACTGCGACGGCCTGGGCATGGCTACCCACAGCTTCCACGTGCTCCCGGCGAGATATACCGAATCCCAGTGCCAACGGCAAGTCTGTACGCTGGCGTACCCGCTCCAGGAACCGGAACACTCCGGGGGGCAACTCATCTCGTGCCCCCGTAACCCCCGCCACACTCACGCAGTAAATAAAGCCCGATGCTGCACGGCACGCCTTCTCGACCCGCGCATCCGTACTGGTAGGGGCCAGCATGGGTATTACATGAATACCGCGAGGCTCACATTCCTTCCGCAGAGGACCGGATTCATCGGGTGGTAAGTCGGGCACAATTACACCATCTACACCCGCTCTATGGGCTTCCTCGCCGAACCTCGCCGGCCCATAGCTCAGGATGGGATTATAGTAACCCATCAGGATGAGAGGTGTATCCGGGACCTGATTTCGCAGCCGGTCCACCAGTTTGATGCAGCTATCCAGCGTCACCCCGTTCCTGAGAGCATGAAAGCTGGATGCCTGGATTGTGAGGCCGTCCGCCAACGGGTCGCTGAAGGGCACCCCCAACTCAATGCAATCGGCCCCTGCCTGTGCCAGCGCCGGCACAAGCTCCAGGGTGGTATTCATGTCAGGAAAGCCGGCGGTGAGGAAGAGTATAATCCCGGTTCTACCTTCGCTGTCAATCTGCCTGAATTTTTGAGCAAGTCTGTCCTGAACCACGTCCTTAACCTTATGACCCTTGGGTACGTTCGTTTGAGCTTCGCCGGTGCGCACGGCACTACAAGAAAGCATTCGTAACAGTATATCATATATCGTATTTACCTAGTGACATATCATTTTGGAGCTACACTGTTGGGTAAACGCATTAGAAATGGAACGTTGGGCGCTCCGGTTGCGGGACAGGCCCTCGTTGTGGTTGCCACTGATTGACGCCGCATTAAAATGCGATTGCCTTGGTCGCGAGGCTTTTTAGATTCCTCGTCGCTGCGCCCCTCGGAATAACGGGTAGTGGGGGCCTGTATTCGGGAATGACGGGCGGTGGGGGCCGCATAAGAGGATGAAAATGGATTTTCATAGCAATGACAGTGAAGGGTGAATAATCCCTTCCCCCTTGATGGTAGAAGGTTAGGATGGGGGTGACTGTGGGGGCCTGTATTCGCGTAACGTTGATAATTAAATGACCCTGGTCACTCCGGGCAGGCGCACGAAGTCCCTTGCTGAGGGTGATATAATTTACGTGTCTTTCCACGAGACCCCGGGAGAGGAGGGAGCGAGATGGACTTGGGACTGAAAGACAGGGTGGCTATAGTAACCGGTGGAAGCTATGGGATAGGTAAGGCGGCCGCTTGGCGACTGGCCTATGAAGGGGCCGGGGTAGCTATATGCGCCAGGCGTAAAGATGTACTTGAGCAGGCAGCTGGGGAGATTCGGGTCAAGACCGAGGGAGCAGTCATACCCATTCAGGCCGACGTCTCTATCGCCGAGGACATAGACAGGGTGGTCAATACTACGCTGGAGCATTTTGGCAGGATAGATATACTGGTCAATAACGCGGGCCAGTCAGCCGCCGCCCCATTTGAGAGCGTGACCGAGGAGCAGTGGCAGGCGGACTTTGACGTGAAGCTATGGGCCGCTATGCGCTTCTGCCGTGCCACCATACCCCACATGCGCAATGTTGGCGGTGGCAGAATCATTAACGTTACTAACTTGGGAGGCAGGACCCCGGGCGCTAGCTCCGTTCCTACCTCGGTTTCCAGAGCAGCAGGTATAGCCGTCACCAAAGCTATGTCCAAAGACCTGGGCAAGGACAACATCCTGGTGAATACCGTGTGCATAGGGTTCATAAAAAGCGGGCAGCATGAAGGCCGCTACGAGCAGGCCAGGTCCCGGGACCCCAATCTGACCATTGATGAGTTCTACAGGCAAATGGCGGACGGCAGGAACCCCCTTGGAAGGGTCGGAGAGGCAGAGGAGGCGGGTGACGTCATCGCCTTCCTGGCCTCGGAGCGAGCAAGCTATCTTACCGGCATCGCCGTCAACATAGACGGCGGAGCCTCACCGGTGGTCTAACCGGTCGGTCCACAGCCGGGGCAAGGCTGATGCGGACCGCGAAGCTGCACCTGGATAAAGGTCGGGTGAGGACCGAAACGTCAAGGGAAGGGTCTATGAGCAATTACCTGAACGAGTTCAAACCGCCACAGAGGATACTTATGGGAGCCGGGCCCAGCAGCGTACACCCCAGGGTGCTACAGGCTATGACCACGCCTATCTTGGGACACATGGACCCTGAGTTTGCTCGTATCATGGATGACGTGATGGCGATGCTGCGCATGGTATTCAAGACTTCCAACAGCCTGACTCTGCCCCTCTCTGCCACAGGCTCGGCGGGTATGGAGGCCGCTTTTTGCAACGTGGTCGAGCCCGGAGATACCGTGGTGATAGCCACTAACGACTACTTTAGCAACCGGATGGTTGACATAGCCTCTCGGTGCGGTGCGGATGTCCACACGTTGGGCATTCCCTGGGGAAAGCCCGTCGGCCCCGATTTGTCGGACCTGGAAGAGGAGATGAAAAAGCATCGAAAGGTAAAGGCTCTTGGTGTCGTCCACGGAGCGACTTCGACGGGAGTCCTCAACCCCCTGCCGGAGATAGCCGATCTTGCCCACCGGTACGACGCCCTCCTCATCGCCGACGTGGTAACGTCTCTGGGGGGTGAAGACGTAGACATTGATTTGTGGGATGTGGATATATCCTACAGCGCCACCCAGAAATGCCTGGGAGCGCCACCCGGCCTCTCACCCATCACCCTCGGACCCAGGGCTGTCCAGGTCCTGAGCGAACGAAAGACCAAGGTCCAGAGCTTCTACTTCAACCTTGCTAACCTGGAGACCTACTGGTCGGAAAACCAGAACCGGGTCTATCATCATACCGCTCCCATCTCCATGATTTACGCCCTCCGAGAGGCCCTTCGTATGCTCATGGAGGAGAGTATAGAGGGGCGGATTAAGCGACATGCCCGCAACGGCGCGGCCCTCAGGGCCGGTCTGGAGGCGATGGGCTTGGAGATGTTTGCCGATGCCGGCTACAGGCTAAATCCCTTGACTACCGTGCGGGTACCCGGCGGGGTGAACGACGCACGGGTGCGCCGCAGACTGCTGGAGGACTACAATATCGAGATAGGGGGCGGCCTGGGAGAGATAGCGGGCCTGGTGTGGCGCATTGGCCTCATGGGTGACTCATCGAGGGAGAGCAACGTGCTGGCCTTTCTCTCCGCATTGGAGCGCATCTTGCTGGAGGAGGGCTATGAGGTGGCCCCGGGGGCCGGAGTGGCCGGCGCACATCGGTCACTTGCCAGCTAACCATCATCCTGCAGTCACTCGGTCTACTCGGTCATTCGTTGCCGTTAGGCAGTCACCGCCCCCTGGGCCGGTTGAGTATATTCCGCCTTAGCCGGAATATGTTGTATAAGCTTGCGACTCCAAGAATTATGAGGGACACCGGCCAGTATCTACCCACCAGGCCGTCGGAGACACCTAAATTCTCAAGGAGCAACAGCACTCCAAAGAAGACTAGAATCAGGCCTGGGAACACCGAGCACGCTATCATCGTTTCTCTGGACACCTTCCGCTTCAGCGTTGGAGATTAACCATTCTCCATCCGTTTTCGTCAGGGTAAACCTGACTTTAGCATGGGTTTGGGTGGGCCTTTCACCGATGGCAATTTCTGCATCATACTCAGCAATAACTTCAGATGTATCTTCAGTCTCCGATATTTTCTCAATCTTCAAGTTCTCGATTGAAATTCCCGGTAACGTGGCCTGTCTCATGCCCTCACCCACTTCAGGGATAAACACCTTTGCCAGCCTTGCCGAGTCCCGGGCCGAAACGGCGTCGAAATATCTCTGCACCGTGTCTTCAGGACCCGGTGTCCCACCACACCCGGAAAGCGTTGCCCCCAGCATCAGGGCCACCACTACGGCGAGCCCCGGCCCAAACCATTTCCCCGTCATGGGTAGTTAACCTACTCTTCTCTCTGATAGGACTCGTCCAGAATATCAACTACGTGGCACACCCGCCCCGGTATGCCGGACAGACCAAAGCCCGCCTCCAACTGTATCATGCAGCCCGGGTTGGCTGTTGCAACAGTGTCAGCTCCCGTGGAGGCAACACTCTCCATCTTGCTCGCCAGGAGCCTCCGTGAGAACTCCTTCTGGGTTATGGTGTAGATGCCTGCGGCACCGCAGCATCGGCTGGCGTTCTCCATCTCCACGAAGTCTAGCCCAGGTATGGAGTTCAGGATAGCTCTGGGGGCCTGGGTAATGCGCTGGGCGTGGGCCAGGTGGCATGAGTCCTGGTAGGTTATGCGTCTCCTGACCTCTCCCTTTGGGTGTTCAAAGGGCAGGCTCACCAGGAACTCGGTCACGTCAACGGTCATGCTGCCAAAGCGCTCCGCCGCCTCTCCATACTTGGGGTCATCCTTCAATAGTTCCCCGTACTCCTTCATGGTGGAGCCGCAACCCGCCGATGCTACCACGATTTTTTCCACACCTGAGTACAGGAAGACATCTATATTGCGGCGCGCCATTTTGCGGGCCATCTCCATGTCACCGCTGTGGAGGTTCAGAGCGCCACAGCAGCCCTGGCCTACCGGCACGGCCACGTTGCAGCCGTTTCTGGTGAGCACCCGGACAGTAGCTTCCATCGTTGGCCCCTGTACCAGAGGCATTACACAACCCGAGAGGAGACCCACTACCATCTTTGTCTCACCCCTGGCGGGGAACACGTGGGGAGTCGGGCCGAAAAATGTCCGGGAGAAGTGTGGAAGTCCGGCCTCAAGTTCGGCCACTTTGCCGGGGAGCGGCTTCAGCAGGCGGGACCTTTGCACCAATGTCCGGAGTCCCGTCCGTTGGTATATTCGGAGAAGGGTGGCTCCCAGTCTCAGCCGGGCCGGATGGGGGAGGGCACCTCGCAAGAACAGGGCCTTGACCAGCCTGAGACGCCATGACTCCTTGCGATGCCGGAGGACCTGAGAGCGGGTGTGCTCCATGAGTCGTCCAAAGGGCACCCCTGAAGGGCACACGGCCTCGCAGGCCCGGCATTGCAGGCACAGGTCCCAATGGGACGCTACCCGGTTGCTGATGCCCAGGCGGCCTTCCTTCACCGCCTTCATAAGTGCAATGCGTCCTCTGGGCGATTCGGTCTCAAGGTTAAGCTCCACATAGGTAGGACAGGCACTCAAGCAAAGGCCGCAATGCACGCATCGGTAAAGGTCTTCGTCTCTGGGGAGGTCGTTCCCCTCAAAACCCCGCTCGTTATTAAGAGGCAGTTTTGTCTCGGCACTCACGGCTAAATCCTCCCTGCGAAACGTCCCGGGTTCAGTATCCCGGCGGGGTCGAGTTCCTGCTTGACGCGGCGCATAATGTCCACACCCTCAGGGGAATCACCCCACACGTCTATCTTGCCTTTCACCTCGTTGGGGCATCTCTCAATTACCACGTGCCCGGTATAGGGACGAGCTTCTTGCCGCATCTTGTTTATCAGGCTCTCCAGCCCCTCACTTATGCCGGACGAGCCATCCTCTGCCCACCACAGATGGCGTACCAGCCCCGTGCCCACGTCTGCCACTATTCCTTGATATAACGTGGGATCGGCCCACCGGTCGGCCATAGCCACAAACTCTTTTACCTGCGATGGCAGGGCGCTGACCTTCGCCACAAGCTGAGGCGTGCTTTCCTCCACCCAGCCCAGGTCTGTCACCGCCTGCCACAAACTATCGCCGCCCTCCTCGGACGAGATGCTTTCCACTGTCATGGCGCCGCTTCTTTCCATCTCTCTGGCCGAGTCACCGGTTTTTCTCCTTACGGCGGCCTTCCGACCTGTGAAGAGGGTCAGCACAGATGCGTTGCCGTCGCCGAGGTTGCCCAATCCTGGAAGTCTGCCGATAACCTCGCGGTTGATTACCAGCAACGCCTGAGGCGTGAAACTCTGACGGAGGAGTACGTGGGCCGAGTCCATTGCATCGGGAAGGGAGTGATAGGTGGCAATCAGGGTCCTTCTATCAGGCGGCAGGGGGGCTATCTTGAAGTTAGCCTCCACAATCACGCCCAGGGTTCCCAGGGAGCCGGTATAGAGCCTGTGTAGGTCGTACCCGGCCACGTTCTTCACCACCCTGCCGCCACTCTTGGTGATAGTCCCGTTGGGCTGCACCACCTTGATGCCGATAATCCAGTCCCTTGCAGTGCCGTAGGCGAGTCTGGAGGGGCCGCTGGCATTGGCCGCCAGGATGCCGCCTATGGTAGCCCTGGCAGGCAGGGGGGCCTCCAGAGGCAGGAACTGTCCATCTTTGGCAAGCTCATCTTGCAGTGCCTTCAGTGTTATGCCGGCTTCCACACTTGTTACCAGGTCGGCAGGTTCATGGAGCAGGACTCGGTTGAGGCGACTGAGACCCAGGACCATGCCGATGCGTCGGGGAGTATTGCCCAGGGCCATCTGTGTGCCTCCGCCTCGGGGAGTCACCGCTTTCCTCTCCCTGGTCGCCAGGGACAGCACCTCCGAGATACCCTCCACCTCAGTGGGGGAAACGACCGCTTCCGGAGAAATCCCGTCTATGGAGTGTTCCATTAGGCGCTCCGGCGGTGCCACCGCCTCGTGACCCAGCGAGCTTATCAGTATGTCAGGCAACGATGTCATAACGGAAGCTGGACGTGACTCCAGTACCTCAAAATTCTCCTTAGAGCCTGTTTACGATGGTGTTGTCTCAGGGCTTCCTCTCCCTTGACACGCTTGATGCAAATTAGCCCTTTGTCCATCGTCCTTAGCTCGGCTCAGTTGACATTTCGGGTCCGTGTCGTTCCGAGTCCGCCTTTGGCGGACAGGCCGCTCCTCGGAATGACAGGGTGGGGGACCGCCTGGGGACCGACGCGCCGGAGGCTGTCGGGGTGGCAGTGAAAGGGCGTTTGATGTTGCCGGGTTGGGCAGGGGGCGGAGGGTTGGATTCGTTTCTTGGGGAACGAATGAGGAACGAATCGGTTTCCGGTTGTGGGGACTTTTGATGCACCCTTCACACTCTGCTCCTCTCCCATAGCTCATTTTATTTGGTCTCTATTGTAGAACATGGGTTTCAGGAATGTCAACCGTTAGTTGGGGGTTTTAAGGGCCTTTGAGTAACTCCCCGGAGCTCTTCACACGCTTCCCTTTTCACCCCAACCCGGGCCTTCCCTTATTTGTTTAATATGCATCAAGCATTTGACGGGAAAGGATTGAGGTGAGGGTGATGAGTGGCGGAACAGTTCTCCCCTCATACTAATCTTCTCCCACCAGGGGGCCTTTGCGCGACCTCTGTGGTTCCGGCATTTTCATCCCCATCCTGGCCCCCAGGGTGCGGAGCACCTTCCCCTATCGAGAGGGAAGGCACTTTGTGAACATGCTCTTAGTATTACAACGACGGTTCAAGGAGGAATGTCCGGGGATGTACGAAGGGCGGCTCGGCGCTTGGCATGGGAGCGTCTGGCCCGTTCGTTGCATTCTTGCGTCTCCTCCAGCCACCGCAGCAGCTCATTCGGCCCGAACCGTTCCCGGGGCAGCATTTCCCGCACCACCCGGTAGACTTGGGGCCGGGTGATCCGGGGCATCTTTTCCCCCCCAATCCTGCTGCAGACTCAGGAGAAAGGCTCCAGCCAGCAGGCACAGGGCCACATGGTGATGCCACCCAGCCCAGGTGCGGGTCTCGTACTCGTCCAGTCCCACGTCGCTCTTCTCCGTCTCGAACTCCGTTTCAATGCGCCACCTGGAACCGCCCACGTAGGCCAGCGTCTCCAGGGGAGTGTCCTCGGGAGCGTTGGACAGATAGTAGCGGGGCTCGCTGCCGTCCAGGTTCCGGCGGTAGATGGCCCAGTGGATTTCGCCGGGCTTCCGCTTGCTGGTTGGCCGCACCCGCTGGGCGCTGAACCGGTAGCTGCGGGGACCCTGGCTTCCCTCTGCCACCGTTATCTCCCGCCAGGCATCCCCCGGCAATTCATCGCTGCGCTGCTCCATGGTCCGGCGCTGACCGTCTCGCAACCTGGGTTTGCGGGGACGCCCGAATCCCTGATACTCCGCACTGGTCCAAGCCGGCTCCAGCGGCCACACCGTGGTGCCGCCGGGGACGTCCAGCACGTAGTGCATCCCCAGCGCCGCCAACCCGTCCCGGAAGGACGGCGACATCCCGAAGGCGTCGTCCCCAGCAACCCACTTGGCCCTGAGGTGGCCGCGCTCCAAGGCCCGCTCCAGCATCTCCAAGGCCAACCCGGTCTAAGACCGGTAGCTCCGTCTCTCCTCCGGCACCCCCGCCGCTGCGCACCGGCCTTTGTCCGAGGTCCAGTTCTCCGGCAGATACAGCCGTTTGTCCACCAGGGCCCGCCCCAGCGGGCTGACGTAAGCCAGGAACATCCCGGCCTGGCAGTTGGCCACCTTGCCCAATCTCCCGCAGTACTGACGGGCCACTCCCGCCGACTTCCTGCCCTGCTTGGGGAAGTCGCTGCCGTCCAGCACCCACACCGCCTCAGGGTGTCCCAACCTGGGCGATAAGTACTCCTGCAACCGGCCAATCACCGCGTCATCATCCCAAGGCGATTCGGCGAGAAACCGCTGCATCACCCTGGCTGACGCCGGAATCGTCTCCGACAGATTCTCGGCGTTGCGCCGCTCCACGGACTGTACCAGCAGAGCCTGGAGATAATGACGGCTGTGGTCCCGCGCCTCCCTCCGGCCAAACAGCGGACCGAAGTAAGCGTGAAAATCCCCAAAGGCCCCGTACACCTGCTCGAAAGCTGACGTATCCACTTCCCTGCCTCACTTCCCCAAGCCTTCCCAACTACCAGGTCATCCTATCATGCCAACCGTCGTTGTAATATTAGAGTTATTCCTTCTTGGCCTAGATATACACGCCCGGGCCGGCGCCGGAGACCGCGTTGCGTTGCATGGCCTGATCGTATTCCGGCCCCCCCGGGAAGATTTTGCCCGGGTTGAAGCGGGTGCCGGGTGAGAAGGCGTCGCGTACTTTCATCATCACGTCCATGTCCTCCTGTGTAAATATCAGGGGCATATATGCCTTCTTCTCCAGACCGATTCCATGCTCTCCGGATAGAGTTCCCCCCATCTCAACGCACACCTTCACCATCTCTTCTCCGGCCTGTATCACCTTGTCAGTAACGCCGGGTTCCCGCTCATCAAACGCTATGCAGGGATGGAGATTTCCATCCCCGGCGTGGAACACGTTGGCTACGAGAAGGCCGTACCTCTCACTGATCTCGGCCACCCTTCTCAGGGTCTCGGTCAGGCGTGTCCTGGGGACAACGCCGTCCACAAGGTAGTAGTTGGGGGCAAGGCTGCCCAGGGCGCCAAAAGCCCCCTTGCGGGCTGCCCAAAGGCGCTCCCGTTCCTGGGCTTCCAGGGCGATCTTTACATCCTCGGCGCCTGCATCGTACATCGTGGCTTCCACCTCCCCAGTCAGCTCCTCCACTTCTTCCGCTATCCCTTCCACCTCCACCAGGAGCACGGCTCCTGCGTGGCTGGGAAAGACACCTTTGGTCACGTTGAGTATCGCCTTTATGCAAGCAGCATCTATCATCTCGATGGCGGCCGGTACGATGCCCTGGCCGATGATGCTGGAGACGGCGGTGCAAGCGGAGTCCACGTCGGCAAAGACCCCCAGGAGAGTGCGTACCGACTCCGGTAAAGGGAGAAGACGCACCACGATTTTGGTAGCAATGCCAAAGGTCCCTTCGGAGCCGACGAAGACTCCCCGGAGGTCGTATCCGGGTACGTCCCCGGTCTTACCACCCAGCCACGTCACCGAGCCGTCCTCAAGCACCACCTCCATGCCAAGCACGTGGTTGGTGGTAACGCCATAGGCCAGGCAATGGGGACCACCGGCGTTCTCGGCTATGTTCCCGCCCAGGCTACACGCCTTCTGGCTGGAAGGGTCGGGGGCGTAGCGCATACCGTATTTGTGGGCCTCGTAGTCCAGGTCCAGGTTTACCACTCCGGGTTCAACTACGGCAAGGCCGTTGGCTACGTCCATCTCCAGAATGCCCCTCATCCTGGTCAGGGTAATCTGAAGACCCCCTAGGCTGGCTATGGCACCACCGCTCAGACCGGTCCCGGAGCCACGACCTACCACGGGCATATCCTCTCTGTGTGCCAGAGCCACCAGCCTGCTGACCTCCCCGGTTGTAGCGGGGAATACCACGGCCTCCGGCATAGCCTTATCTATAGAGCCGTCATACTCGTAGACCAGCAGGTCCTCAGGATGGTAAATCACGTTGGGTTTGCCAACTATATCCTCAAGCTCTTTTATGATGCGTTGCTGAGATTTTTTCACGGTCTCTCTCCGGTTCGGCGTTCCGTATATTATAGTACAGCACTTGAAAAGAGAGCGCGCACCGGCGGTTTCTCATACTTTGAGGTATCGCAAGGTAGGTCGCCAGATGCCGAGCCATAGGAACACCGCCAGGCATATAATCGCTCCACCCGCTATGGCGGTAGTCCAGCCGAGCTTATCGGCGACGGCTGCCATGGGCAAAGCGCCAACGTACACCAGCGCTGCGCCAACGGTCCACAGGCTCAACACCCGGCCCTGCACCTCAGACGGGACTGTAAGCTGTATGACCGTGGTCCCCATAGAAACGTAGGTCATGCTCCCCAGACCCACGAATAAGAGGATGACCCATGATACCCAGTACCAGGGCGACCATGCAAACAAGAACAAGGCCAGACAGAAGGTGAGGAACGTCCCCATTAGCAGCAAGTTTTTGTGCCGAAAGTCGCCCAACGACGCCAGAACAATACTACCTACCAGGGATCCCACGCCCGCCGCCGTTATCAGCAGTCCTGCTTCACCTACCCCTGCGCCCAACTCCTCTTTGGCAAAGGCGGGTATCACTTGAAGATAAGTGGTCCCGAAGAAGCCCAGGGCAAATCCCGCCCCTATGATGGTCAGGACCACGGGTGTAGACCAGAAATAGCTTACTCCCACTCTGAGGTCGCCAAACACTGTGGTCTTTCTGCCAGCCCTTTGTTGGAACTCGCCTCGAATCAGAAAAAGACAAATAGTCCCCACGAAGTAGCAACCGGCATTGAAGTACAGGGCGGGGCCTATGTCCGTCAGCTCGGCGATGACTCCGGCCACCCCCGGCCCCATCATGCGTCCTATGTTCATCACAGCCGAGTTCAACGCCACGGCGTTCATTATATCTTCCCGGTCCACGATGTCTGATACAATCGCCATTCGAGCGGGCATATTTATGGCCTGAAGAGTCCCCAGGATAAAGGCAGTGATGTAAATGTGCCACACTTTCACAAGGTCAGCTATAGTCAGGGTGGCGATAATGAAGACAAGTGTGGTTACGACTACCTGGGTGTTGATTAGCAGCCGACGCCGGTCCACACGGTCTGCAATAATTCCGCCGAACATCACAAAGCACAGGTTGGGTATGCCATATAGGAAAATCACCAGACCTAGCTGTGTGGAGGAGTCGGTTAGATATAGCGCCAGCCAGCCCAGAATCAGGAACTGCATTCCTAGTCCCGCCGAGCTTGCAGCGGTGTTGAACCACAGCCACCGGAAATTTCGTTGGCGCAGGGCTCGGACTGCCTGGATTCTGTGCCCTACCGCCGTGATCCGCGCTAACCGTACGGCCATTTACTTCCTTGCCTGAATTATTAGCGAGCAGCTTCCTCTCCCAACAAAGGGAGAGGATTGAGGTAAGGGGGAC
Organism: Dehalococcoidia bacterium; assembly: GCA_965219825.1. Taxonomy (GTDB): domain Bacteria; phylum Chloroflexota; class Dehalococcoidia; order Lucifugimonadales; family JAGWBF01; genus JAGWBG01. The sequence goes on from OZ244792.1 coordinate 2,560,051, forward strand.
CGTCCCCATACCGGTCTTGGAGACGGTAGGGCAAACGGAGCGCTACAGCCTGATTAAGCCGGAGATACGCAACCCCTTAGCCCCATGAGACCTGTATTGCCTAAAGTACGCTTCATGCTGCCGGAGGTCAAGCCCATACTTGAACTTCGGCCCTCAAATTGACATGCCGGTCACCCATCTTCAATGCGTAATCGTTGGCAAGTTGAGCCTGATATTTTAAAAAGAACGGGTCTTGCGCGTCGTGTTGTCTTTTGCCGGGGGCCTGACTATAATAGCCGGGGATTTCCCCAGTCGCCGCAGCTACCGCGACAAGTCTGGCAGAAATTAAGGAGGAGCGAGTATGGAGGGGCGTTATCCCGGCGGGCTATTTTTCGCGTTGACCAATTGCAATGACCCGGCCAATGAAGAGGAGTTCAATTCCTGGTACAGCCATAAGCATCTGCCTGACGTGACCGGGCCTGGCGTGTGGAGACATGCCTCACGTTACGTCAATACCGCCCCGTCGCCCGAAGATGGCAAGTATCTTGCCCTGTACGAGACCTACCGGGATGACGTAGTTGCGGCTCGAAAGGAGATGATTCAGACCGACGCCAAGGTTAGGGAGCTTGGCCGTCACTCTCCCCATATCCGGAGTGTCCTGGTGACTACCTTCAAGAGGCTTGGTGGTGAGTTCCAGGCCGCAAACAGGCCGGTACGTGGCATTCTGGCCGTTCTGACTAACGTGAAGGACTTGGCTAGGGAGGAAGAATTTAATAGGTGGTATACTGACGTCCATATCCCGGACATCCTGGACACGGGCCTGTACCACACCGCTTACCGGTACGAAGCCCTTGACCCACAAGCCGACGGGGTAAAATACCTGGCAATTTATGAGACCGACCATAGAGACCCCGGCAAGGCAGGGAATGAGCTACGGAAACTGAGGGACAATTGGGAGGCTCGAGGCAGGCTCTCCGATGCCCATGATGTCGTCTACCGCATAACCGCCCGGCGCATCTGGCCTATGGACTAATATCCGTCAATACCGCCCCCTCGACCGCCTCACCTGAAAGTTGGCGCTGGCCGTCTGCCTTTGCATCCAGGAGACGTAGTTCGCCACCTGGGGATCGGCCTTCAATAGCGGTATGCTGTTGAGCCGCTTGGCGAGAGTGCCTTCGCTGTAGAGGGCGTGGACCTGCCGATGGCAGGTCGGGCAAAGACGGGCTTGTGACCCGTTCTTGCCTCCCTTCAGCTTTGGTATAAGGTGATGAGAGGTCAGACGCTCCACGTCTCGCTCACAAAGCTCACAGACCATTTTCATTGCCTCTATAATACGTATGGCCGTAGACGACCATGCCCTGTCTGCCACTGGCCGTGGTCATCATAGCCCAACTTCTTCCCATTTGACTACGTCAAAATTCCGCAGTGAGTAATCCGATACGAAAACACCATCATCTGTCTTGCAGAGGCTTGACAGCTTAGGTTATACTTTGCGCAACGTCCGCCTATAGGGGTGGACCCCGTATCTATCCTTGAGGAGACTCAGGCAAGAGACTCCAGGAGATAATGGCGACCATCGGGGTTGCCTCTGCCACTCTAACACAGTTCAGGAGGGGAACCGGATGAAGATAGAAAAGGTAACTCTTATCAGCCCTGAGTTGCCATACTGGAACCTGGTCACTCACGCTGTATTCCCCGAGTACGGGGTGCCGCTGGTGGCGACTATCGTGAGGGATGCAGGGTACGACGTCCAGCTATTTGTCGAGCATATAGGTCCAATCGACTGGGACCGGGTCATGGAATCGGACGTGGTCTGCTTCCATACCTTCAGTTCCACCATGCCCAAGACCGTCGAATACATCAAAAAAATCAAAGAAGCCCGCCCCGACATGCCCATCATAATTGGAGGGACCCACGCCTCGGTCATGGTGCGGGACACCCTGCAATACTGCGACGTGGTGGTCCGTCAGGAGGGGGACGATACCCTCCCCGAAGTCCTGGAAAAGTGGAAGAACGACGAGAGCTTGCACAATGTCCTGGGGGTCTCCTTCCTGGAGAACGGAGAGCTCAAGAATACCGCCAACCGCCCCTTTACACAGGAGTTCGAGACAATCCCGGACCTGGAGCTAATCGGCGGCTATAACAACTGGCCCAGATGGAAGCTCCTGTGGAACAAGAAGATGCGATGGCAGGTACTTCAGACCAGTCGGGGATGCCCCTACGACTGCTCTTTCTGCATCGCGCCCAGGGAGTTGGGCCGGGGCTACCGTCTCCGCAGCATAGACAGCGTTATAGCTGACATCAAATATCAGCAGAAGCTCACCGGCGCAAAATACTTCTTCATAGTTGATAACCACTTCACCGTTAACCGTGAGCGGACTAAAGAGCTCCTTAACAGAATCATCGAAGAGAAGATACAGTGGTACGGCATCTGCTTCACCCGACTGGAGGTGGCCCGCGATGAGGAAGTCCTCAGACTGCTGAAGAAGGCTCAGATCAATACCCTCTACATGGGCTTGGAGTCCTTTGACAATAAGGTCCTCAAGCTCCTGAATAAGAAGCAGACAAGCGACGGCATCAGAAAGTCATTGAAGACCATCAAGTCCTATAATCTCCGGGTACTGGGGTCCTTCGTGCTGGGCTCCGACGACGATACGGTAGAGACTATCCGGGGCACCATTGACGCCGCTATCGAGGCAGACGTTGACTACGTAGCCCTGTTCCCCCTTAGCGGGTACCCCGAACTGAATGCCCCCACCATCCCACTCAACCGGTTCTTTATCCCCACGTGGGACCGTCTGGACGGCACTTTTGTTATCTTCCTCCCGAAGAACATGAAGCCCAGCACGTTGCAACGGGAAATCAACCGGGCTTATCTGAAGTTCTACGGCCCCAAGCAGGTATGGCGACGCTTACGGAAGGGTGACTTCTTCGCCGCCCTCAAGAGAGTAGCTTACTATTACTGGTCCTGGGAAATTCGAAAGAGTACGTCCAAGTGGGCTGACTATCTCGAGACAGTCGAGGCGAAATATTACGATGAGAACGAGCAGCTTAAAGAGGAAATGCTCGGTGAAGAAGGTGTCCACCCGGCCCAGTTCCCGGGCTCTTCAAGGGCAGCGGGAGTGGAGTGGGTTACTATCGGCGGTGGATAGGAGGGGTTGACGTTGAAGGGTGTGGATGCCGTCGCCAATATCCTCAAGCAAGAGGGTGTAGACTTCATAGGCTGCATACCCTTTAACACCCTTGTTGAGGCCGCTGCCGTAGCCGGCGTCCGTCCCATCATATTCCGCCAGGAGCGGGTGGGCGTGAACGCAGCCGACGGCTTCAGCAGGGTTGCCAATGGCCGGCGTACCGGGGTCTTCACCATGCAGGCACAGGCCGGAGCCGAAAATGGGTTCCCAGGGGTAGCCCAGGCCTATGCAGACTCGGTGCCCATCCTTCTTTTACCGGCGTCGGACCGTCGAAGTCGCATGGGAGTACGCCCTACCTTCAGCCCCACACGAAGCTACCGTGAGGTCACCAAATGGGTAGACCAGATTAACCTGGTGGAGCGGGTGCCGGAGATGATGAGGCGTGCGTTCAGCCACCTCCGGACCGGGAGGCCCAGCCCCGTGATGCTTGAGCTCCCCTCCGACGTGATGGCGTCGGAGCTAGACGAGTCGCTGCTTTACCACTACGTTCCCGTCAAGCCCAGGAGGACGGAAGGGGACCCCCAGGACATCGCGGAGGCAGCGAAAGCAATCCTTGCCGCAAGGCGTCCTGTCATTCACGCCGGCCAGGGCATCCTCTACGCTGAAGCATGGGAGGAGTTGCGCGAGCTGGCGGAGTTGCTTCAGGCTCCCGTGATGACTACTCTGGCCGGGAAAAGCGCTTTCCCGGAAGACCATCCTCTGTCTATTGGAGCGGGCGGGATGTCCACCACAGGGCCGGTGGTCCATTTCCTGCGTGAGGCCGACCTGGTATTCGGTATCGGATGCAGCTTCAACATGACCATCTACGGCGTCAACATACCACCCGGTAAGGTCATGGTACATTCCACCAATGATGAGAGCGACATCAACAAAGACTATCATACAGACCATGCCATCATCGGGGACGCCAAGCTGACACTGAGGCAACTGCTCCAGGAGATACGCACTCAGGCAGGGCCGGAGGGTCGCAGGAACAATGAAGAGTTGGCCCGAGAGGTCAGAGCCGTTAAAGACGAGTGGATGAAGGAATGGATGCCCAAACTCACCTCAGACGAAGTACCCATCAACCCTTATCGGGTGATATGGGACTTGATGCAAGCGGTGGACAGGCGTCAGACCATTGTGACCCACGACTCAGGCAGTCCACGAGACCAGATGTCCCCATTCTACGAGACCATCTCACCGAGGGGATTCATTGGATGGGGCAAATCTACCCAGTTGGGATACGGCCTCGGTCTGGCTATGGGCGCGAAGCTGGCCGCCCCTGAGAAACTGGCCGTCAGCGTAATGGGTGACGCTGCCTTTGGCATGGTTGGGCTGGACCTTGAGACGGCTGTAAGGGAGCAGATTCCCACTCTCACGATTGTCCTCAATAACTCCAGGATGGGAATTTATGGGCCCGACGCTTTCCCGGTAGCTCGTGAACGCTACGGCACCGGGCGTCTATCCGGGAACTATGCCGAAGTTGCTCAGGCGATGGGTGGCTACAACGAAAGGATAGAGAAGCCCGAGGAGGTCATTCCGGCAATCCGTCGAGGCCAACAGGTTGTAGCTTCGGGCCAGGCCGCTCTCCTTGAGATTATTACCAAGCACGAAGGGGCCTTCTCGTACAAGGCGCGGTAGCCGATAGATAACGCCGGTATGTCAAATTCCCCACCTAAACTGTAGGGCTTCTCCCGTCGTCCGCATGAACACGGCGCTAAGGCGAGATTGGCAATGACAATAGCTGTCGCCAGCCAGGTTCATTGGCATGACCCAGGAAGCAGGCTGTTACGCGGCTCGTTCATGCGCAGGATACGGCGCACCAAGAGTCGGAGGTGGGCGCGGGCGTTTTCCCGCAGCGTCCAGTTGACGAATTGGCGGGCGATGGTGCGGAGAGCCTCCTCGCCCAGCGCCTGCACCGCGCCGTAGTTGGCTTCCAGCGTGGCGTAGAAGGTCAACTCCAGCAGTTCGGCGAATGACCGCCTGAGACTCCACCCAGCTTGTGGCCATGTTCACACTCGTAAGAAGCAACGATACCCTCCTCATTAACCCAATTTATGAGGCAACCTGGAGAATTGGCACCCAGAATGGGCGTGGTACACTAGGTTTCACAAGACGACCAATGGCATCGGAGAGGCACAATTGAGGTGTGTCACAAACAGTGTGCCCATGATCGTGGGTGCTTTAGCTCTGGTTGTGGAACTCGCGCTCTTCGGCTGCGATTCGGAGGCCCAGCGTATCCGAGAGATCAATGAGGTCCTTGCCACACCCGTGGCCGAGAGGACGCCGCTCAGTGCCAAGATCACCACGACAGAGATTCGAGAAGGCGACTGCATCAATTCCACACTGCCCGAAGGCATCAGCATTGAGACGGTCGTGATAGTACCGTGTGCCGGAACTTGGCAATACCGTGTGCTTAACTCATTCTACGTTGCCGACGCCGACCGTTACCCAGGAGAGGACTTCTTCGAGCAACGAGCCCACGAAAGCTGCGATCGGCAATATAGCTTCCTTCTATTTCCTCCTGCAGAGTCTTGGAGGTTCGGCTATCGGACGGTCAATTGCCTCCAGGGAAATTAGAAGCGATGGGTTGTGAGGTCCCCGTGGACAAAGACGGTCTCGAAGTCGGACGAGTGGCGTAGTGAGCTGCTTCCTGGGTCAGCGTGTTCTACCTCTGAGGTGGAACACGCTGTTATCGTCTACGGCCTGTTTGATGCCGGCGGATAGCGTTACTGGTGCCGTGATTACCGGACTCAGCCATGTTGACTGGGTGAGTTGCACGGTTTAGAATAACCCCATTGACACCGTAGGCTCGCATGTCTCCACGCATCTGATATGGTCTGATAGAGGCCCTGGAGCCATACCTGAGTTGGAGAAAGTGCGAAGATAAAAGGCACATCTCATCCGGCAATGCGAACCCATATCCAAGAGAGGAGGGGAGATGGCAAACAAAGAAGACATAGCCTTGATGGCCCATTTGATGCGACGCGCCGGCTTCGGAGCTTCCCGAGCGGAGTTGGAAGCCAGGGTCGCCAAGGGATACGATGCGACTGTGGAAGAGCTACTGGAGCCTGATAAGCATGGCAGCCCCAATAATGACGAAGACATTCTCTTCCGCCATGCGCCGGCAACCTTGCTTCCAGGGGGCGTTCATCTTCCGGGTCAGGCCAACTACATGTGGCAGATGATAAATACTCAGCGACCTCTACAGGAGAAAGTGGCCCTCTTCTGGCATCACGTGTTTGCCACCGGCAACGCCAAGATAGACAACTGCGACCAGATGCTTACCCAGCTAAACATGTTCCGCGAGCACGGGATGGGCGACTATCGCAACCTGCTGGTGGAGCTGGCCAAGAATCCGGCGATGATCTTCTGGCTAGACAATAACGAAAACCACAAACATGCTCCTAACGAGAACTGGGGCAGGGAGCTACTGGAGCTTTTCTCCATGGGTGTGGGCAACTACACGGAGCAGGATGTCTACGAGTGCTCCAGGGCCTTTACCGGCTGGACTATTGCAGCTAAGATACCACGCCTGCCCTTGGGTCGCTTTCCCTGGGAGTTCGAGTTCAAGCCCGAGGATCACGATGACACCGAGAAGGTCTTCCTGGGCCACCGGGGGAACTTCAACGGCGATGATATTATAGACATCATAGTGCGCCAGCCCGCCACAGCCCGGTTCATCGCCAGGCACCTGTACAACTTCTTCGTGGCCGATGAGCACCAGGTCCCCGCCTGGCAGATTGAGCCGCCACGCGACCCCGTCGCTATCAATATTATTGGGGACGCCTTCATGAGCTCTGGTTATGAGATGCGCCCAACATTGCGAGTGCTGTTCAAATCCGACTTTTTCAAAGATGCCCGCTTCGCCAAGGTGAAGAGCCCCGCAGAAGTAGTGGTGGGCACCATGAACCTGGTCGGGGACTTCAAGGGTGTACCCAAGCCCGGCCTCTATACTATAGGTGGGGAGCCCGCAAATATGGGTCAGGACCTCCTGAACCCGCCCAGCGTGGAGGGATGGCACACCGGAGCCGAGTGGATAGACAGCGGCTCCCTGGTGAGGCGAATCAACTTCGTGGCCGACCGGGTAGGAGACCTCAGCTTGCCGGGTGTACAGGACATCGTTAGCAGGGTCCGAGCCCAGGGAACTATGACACCAGAGCAGCTTGTTGAGAGCTGCCTCGACCTGATCGGGCCTACGCAAGTCAGCGATAGCACCCACCAGGAGTTGGTGGCCCATGCCGAGCGGAGCGGAGGGGTGCTCTGGGATACGGAGGAAACGTCCAACGACTCAACTCGAAGGGTAACGGAGATGCTGCAACTGATAGCCTCCTCGAGGGAGTACCAGTTCGGCTAATCAACCCTGCCCGGCTTGCCGCCACTCATATCTCCGATGGGAAAAGGTGAGTAGGCTGGCAAGAGCGGTTAACCACTACGTTAAGTTTCGACTCATAGACGGAGGCCGAAAATGCTTACGCGAACTGTGTTCGGGCGCACTTATACCTATAGCCACTGTATAGGCCGTGGGGCCAACGGTGGGACCGGGTTCAGGGTCCCGATAGATGTGGGCCTGGCCCCCAATGGCGTAGCGTATGTGCTAAACCGGGGTGCTGAATACGTCCCCTCCGCGCGGGTTACCAAGTGTACCCTGGGCGATGACATAGGCCAAGAGGAGTTCATCCAAGAGTTCGGGAGCGATGGTTCCGAAGACGGCCAGTTTATGCGAGTCACTTCCCTGGCGCTTGACAAGGATGAGAACGTGTATGTGGCCGACGAGTGGCTCAACAGGATTTCCATTTTCGATAAGAATGGTAATTTCCTGGGCAAGTGGGGCATACAGGGTTCAGGTGACGGAGAGCTAGACCGTCCCTGGGGGATCGCTTTTGATGAGGATGGGAACCTGTGGGTCGTAGACAGTGGCAACAACCGAGTCCAGACCTTCACCAAGGACGGAAAATTCCTGTCCAAATGGGGCAGGGGTGGCAGTGGCGATGGCGAGTTTAACATGCCCTGGGGGATCACCCTCGACAGCAAAGGCGACGTGTATGTGGCAGACTGGTATAACAGTCGTGTACAGAAGTTCACTCCGGACGGCAATCACCTGATGACTTTTGGCGCTCTCGGCAGTGGCGATGGTGAGCTACGCCGTCCCACGGGTGTGGCCGTGGACGATGAGGGCGATGTCTATGCGGTAGACTGGGGCACCAACAAGGTCCACGCTTACAGCCCTGATGGCTCATATCTCACCACTTTTATTGGGGACGCCCAACGGCTCCCTCTGTGGGGAGAGATGTCCATAGAGGCCAACCCCGATATGCTGAAAGCACGAAAGAGGGTCAAGAGCCTGGAGCCCGAGTGGCGGTTCTACTACCCTGTGGCCGTAGAGATTGACGACCGGCGGAGGATTGTCATCGTAGACCAGCAACGCACCCGCCTCCATGTTTACATCAAGGAGAAGAATTACGTAGATCCCCAGTTCAACCTGTAAGTGTCATGTTGTCCAAATGAGACATCAAGCGCCGGGTAAAGGACCATTTCATCCTTGCCCGGCGTTCTATATGGAGGGGATATGTACGACTTCCATACCCATACTTTTCTGAGTGATGGTGTACTATCGCCGGTAGAGCTTATTCGTCGCGCCTTCGTCAGAGGCTATAGAGCGATGGCTGTGACCGACCACGTTGGCATAGGAAACCTGGAGATGGTCTTGAAGATTCTGGTGAAGGACTGTGAAGCGACCTCGGCCCGCTGGGATATACGTGTCGTGCCCGGAGTGGAGATTACCCACGTTCCCAAGGAAGATATAGACATGGTAGCCAAAGCAGCGAAAGGCCTGGGCGCTAGGATAGTGATTGTCCACGGTGAAACGGTAGTCGAGCCGGTCGAGCCTGGCACCAACCATGCGGCTATAAGCTCCTCAGCAGTGGACGTGTTGGCTCACCCGGGTATTATAGACCTGGAGGACGCACGGCTGGCAGCGATGAATGGGGTGTTCCTGGAGATTTCGGCGCGCAAGGGCCACAGCCTCGCCAACGGCCACGTGGTGAAGATGGCGCAACAGGCAGGTGCTCTCACTGTGCTGGACTCAGATGCTCACGAGCCTGACGACCTTCTCACTCCTGAGCTAACCCGGAAGGTCGCTTTGGGCGCAGGTCTGTCCCATGAAGAGACCCACACTCTCCTTCAGAGCAACCCCGAGAGCTTACTGAACAAGCTGGGGGTCCCCTTGGTGCCGGTCCACGGATAGCATCCGGCATTCTCTCATAGGGGCCAGGAATGGTTTAGGTGATGTGCTTGGTTGCTTGCTTCCCCCTCTTAAACTAGGGGAGGAAGTGCTCACAAACACCCTTAGGCAGCCTTGCCAATGCGGAATACCTTGGTCCCACATTGTGGGCAGGCGCCCTGGGTAGCCGGTCTTCCGTTCTTCAGGGTCACTTGTTGGGGGTCTTGAATCTCCCTTTTGGCGCGGCACTTAAAGCAGTAAGCCTCCATTTCCCATCCCTCCTTGAACCTCAGCATCCCATGGCGTAGCAATCAAACTGTTGCCGTTCTGAAGCGTAACGGGGAATCCCAATCATATAAGAGTGACCCCATCTACACATCCAGGGCGGCGGAACACTGATCGTTTGTGCCTAGCTACCAATATACATAGCGTACGTGGATTGTCAAGGCAGTCTATGATCAATCCAGGGGTATTTCAATCATCAGGGTGCAGATAAGCCCAGGAGGGCTAGTGCGGCAGTGAGGTTCCACGAGTCGGTTCGCAGTGCGGCCATCACTTGGGGGGCGGCGCCGGTCCGCACCTGAGAGCGATCCTCGTCAAAGGTGACGTCTCCGCATACTGGTCATTCTCTTATATCCTTACAACAATGGAAAGACCCTGTACCAGCTAAGCCGGAGGTTGACTGGCCTTGCCGGGCCTGATATGATGCCACCATCTCATTTGAGGTATCCTCTTAGCCAGAAGATTCCCAATATGGGATATTCCGGATAAAATTCCGCAACGCTATAGCAGGGGAGTGATGAGCACCTTCGAACAGGGATTCGCCGCAGCCGAAAACGCAGCAGACGCAGTTTTGAAGACTTTGGGTGATGTTTCCAAGTTGACCAGGCAAATGCGGAAGGCCGCTCAAGACGGCAACATCGCCGCAGTGAGGAGGACCAGTGAGCGGTTGCAGGATAGCATCAACCTGATTCGACAGGAGGTCGCCAACGCTGGCAATGCCTGGCCTTTCACTTCCGAGGACGAGCGGACATACTTGCAAGAGCGGTACGCCGAGGAGCTCAAGGAGGTAGCCAGAGGGAAGGGCCTCCAGGTGTTTGACAGGGACGGGCGGTTGATCGCGCACCCGTCGGTCGTACGGGTAATGCCGGGAGACCGAGCAGTGCAAGTCAACCGTCGGCAGTCGTCGGCAATCCGCCCCAGCAAGGTTGTTGGGGTGCTGCAAGACCTGCAGAAAAAGCCTCCCAAGTTCAATCCGCAGCAGTTCCTGGAGGCGCTGTATGAAGCTTATCTTGACCTGACTAGCTCTGACACCGAAGGCAGGCTTAAGCTAGGCGAGCTCGGCCAAGGAGTCCGGCTGGAACGCATTTACAACCTGTTCACAGGTCTACCAGGCGCCAAACGCGAATACGGCAGGTTGGACTTTGCCAGTGAATTGTACAATTTGAAATCCAGGGGCGTAACGCAAGTCCGCTCCGGACCAAGACTCTTCATCTCGGAAGCAGCATCAGGCCAAAATCCCCGAGGGACCTTCTCCTATATAGACCGGGATGGAGCGACAGTAATCTATTCTGCGATTCAGTTCAGCGGAGCTGGTGTATGACCAACACTTTGCCGATCCAGGAATGGCTAAACGTAATCAAGGACGAGTATCTTGACGGGTTGGTGAAGGACGGAGGGACATCCATCAAGTTCGCCGTGCCAGTAAGGGAGTATCTCGGTCCGCTGCTGAAGGAAGTCTTCACCGCTACGGCTTCCAATCTAGGTTACCAAGTCCTAAGCGTCAACTCTGGTGAGACTAAGGTCCACATGCCCCAGGAGATTTTCTTCCGAATCGCCGAACAGGTTGATTGGCGAATGCTGGCCCGGCGGATGCTACTCCAATTGTGCCCCGCATATTATTCCACCGATACCATCGATCCTCAAACCGAGGCGCCAATAATCGCAGCCATCGGCGCTGCTAATGCGCTTGATGAAAGTGAAATTGCTTTGGCACTGACAAGGGCCGTATCCCGGGACATCGCCCAAAATGCCAAAATGTCGAGAGATTTCAGAGTGGCAATGACTCATCTCTGCCTCACCGAAATCGGCGGCGCAGGGCAGAACCAAGAGGCAATTCCGCTGCTAGAGTGGTTGACCGGCGTCAACCGCAGGGTTTCCAATGTCAAGAGTTATTCAATCTACAACAGTATCACCCGAACCAACGCGAAATATCTCTTTGAGTCGCTCCTGTACTGGATAAGGTTTGTCGGATACACGGGAACTGTGGTCCTGCTAAATAATTCGAGAGTGACGCTGAGGCAAAACCCCCGAGACGGACTACTGTTTTATTCTCGCCCCGCAGTGTTGGACCACTATGAGTTATTGAGAGAATTCATTGATGGCACAGACCGTTTGGAAGGGCTGCTAATGGTTGTGCTGCCCAGCAGCGCTTTTTTGGACGATGACAATTCTCGCTCCAATAAGGGATTTGGCATCTACGATGCCCTAAAAGGCAGGATTTCAGATGAAGTTCGGGACCGCAGCCAAGGTAATCCTTTGTCAACCTTGGTTCGGTTAGCGGATACCACTATCTAAACCAAAGCCAAGGTGGGATGTGCATTTGCCGTGGGTTGGGAAGGGGACTGGGAGTCCCGCAGTAGCCCTTCGGCCCTTGATTGCAGGACGGTGCGGCAGCGCCGTTTCACCTCCTCTTTCCGGCTGGCCAGCGAGGCGAGGAAGTTTCCGACCCTTTCCTGCACCAGGGACTTGGTCCCCAGGCACAGGTTCCCGGTCGCTTCCTCCCTCACCCATTTCCAGATCGCCTCATCGGAGTTGAAGTCCGGGCTGTAACCCGGCAGGTTCATCAGCCGCAGATCCAGGCCGGGTGCCCGAAGGTACTCCCGAACCGACTCGCCACGGTGCGCCGGAGCGTTGTCCCAGATCACGTTCAGCGGTCCAAGGTACCTCTCTCTCAACTGTCTCAGGAACACGGCCGATGTTTCTGAGTTGCTGTTTCCTTCCAGATCCATCCACTCCACTTCCCCGGTCTCCAGGCACACCGCAGAGTAGTAACTGGCCTTTTCGCCATAGCGCGGGCTGCTCGAGTCCACCAAGGCTGGCTCTCCCTTCAGCACCCACTTGCCCCGGAGTTCGGCGTCCGCACGGAAATGGGCCTCGTCAGCGAAGAAGATCCTGGCCCCAGACCGCCCTGCCTCGTCCCACAGGGCGGCGTACTCCGCCACGAAGGACTCCCGCTTCTGCTTCTCAGCCTTGACCAGACGTTTCTTGGGGCGCTTGAGCACGAATCCCAGACGGTGGAGGTAGTTCAGGCAACTGCTGCGGCTCAGGCTGATGCCCAAACCTTCCAGGACAAACTGCCGTACCACTTTCCAGTTCCAGTTGGCCAGTTCGATGCCCGATGTGGCGGGCATCTCCTGCACCGCTGCCCTCAACTTCCCCTGCTGCGCCTCGCCGAGGGCGGGGGGGACCCCCCGGACTGCTCGAAAATCAAGGTTGCGGGACCGCCTTCGCCGAAGGCGGCGGCCCATCGGCCAATGGTGTGGGGGTCCCGTTCCAGGGCCTCGGCCACCGCCGAACCCGTCCAGCCTTGGGCCAGCAGCAACAGGGCGTACCACCGTTCCCGCTCCCGCGGCGTCGGCGACCGAATCATCCGCCAGCGCAAATCCCTGGCATCCATCTGCCACTGTTCGAGGAATCGCTCAATCTCCCTCACACCCATCACCAACCCCTTTCTCACTCCAAGACGGATTAACCCAACTCCCCTACAACTTTACCCCATCCTTCTGCGCATTTCACCTTGGCTTTGGTTTAGGAGTAACCGGGATGGCTAATGGCAGAAACTTGTCAAGGTTACAAAATCGAAGAGCGCTGGAAGCCTTGAGAAACGGGGTGCCCAATGGAGACGCGGTGGCAGCACTGGGGTGCAACCAACCGGCGGTTGAGCGGGGCTTCAATGAACTCCTGTCCTCTGTGTCTGGTGTGATGGACATGCCCGACTCCAGCCTGGGAATGTTGGTGGCAGGGAATTTCGGCTCGGGGAAATCTCACCTTTTGGGTTATTTGGAAACACAGGCACTAGCTCAAAACTTCGTGTGCAGCCGGGTGGTAATCAGCAAGGAAACGCCCCTGTTCGACTTGGAGAAAGTATTCAAGTCGGCCGTGTTGAGCGGAAGGGCTCCAGGGATAACCGGGCATTTGGTGGAGGAGATTGTAAAGAAGTTGGATTACGACTCCCCAAAGTATGCCGATTTTTTCCAGTGGGCCAACCGGGAAGACAATGGTCTGCACAGAATCTTGCCCGCTACCCTGATGGTCCAAGAGAAAGACAATGACCTTGATCTTTTGAACGACATAAAATGGTTTTGGTCCGGAGAGAAAATCGAGGTAAAGAAGGTACGCGACGGGCTGAAGCACGTCGGCCAAGTCCAATCCTACTCGTTTCGGAAACCGGTGGCCGGGGATATGCCGCCACAAAAATTGCGGTTCGTCTTGGAGCTGATCAAGGCTGCCGGTTACCGGGGTTGGGTGATCCTTATGGACGAGATAGAGTTAGTCGCCAACTATAGTTGGTTGCAGCGAGCCAGGTCCTATGCCGAGTTGACCCGATGGATGGGCCAAGCCGTCGACGAGAAGTACCCTGGGCTTATCGTAATTGGAACAATCACATCCGGCTTCCCATCGGTAGTCCTTGAAGAGAAGGAAGACCGAGATAAGATCGTGCCACGCCTGAGGGCGAGTAAACGAGACGCAGTCGCTGCGAGGGCCGAAGCCGGGATGCGGCTCATTGATAGAGGGCAACGTTTCCTGGCCGAACCTGACGATGAAATGTTGTCCGATCTCTATTTCCTCCTGAAGGACATCCACTCCCAAGCTTACAATTGGCTCGCTCCCGACATAGACCACGGCATAGGGCAGGGTATTCCACGGACAATCCGGACCTACATACGCCGGTGGATCAACGAGTGGGACTTGCGCAGGTTATATCCGGAATCCGAACCGAATATTGAGGAGACCGAGTTGCAATTCCGGTACGACGAAGACACGACGCTGGAGCACCCGGCTTCCGACGATCCTGACCCTCCCAGCATCCGTGAGGATGACGAGTCTCCCTACGAACCCGGACTAGCCGGAGGTTAGGGGCCGTGCCCATACCGTTCATAGACCTGGGTGATGACGAACATTCCGGCGTTGCCGGTTATCTCCGGTTTGCCGAGGAGCCGGATGGCAAGGGTGTTCGGGGCGCCCTGTTCATCATGTCCACCCGCGGGGAACCGCTGGGATTCAGCTTTACGAGAACAGATTTCCGGCCGGGCGTCCTGTGGCGGCTGGGCGATGCGAAAAGACAGGCGGTCTGTTCCCTCACCAAGGCGCTGTTCGAGGCGGCGGACCGGGTCCCGGACGTGGTGTTCACGTTGGCCGAGGAGATGCCGGCGAGGGTGTTTTCCGAGGATATGGCGGTTCAGGTTCCCGTGTGCCGGGTGGCCGCTTCGGATTTGGGCCCGGTGGCCCAATCGGAACAGGTCCAACGTATTTCGGATTCCATCGCTCTCATCTGGGTAAACGAGCCGCCCGCACCCGGCGCCGCGGCCGGGAAAACCGTTGATCTCCTTGACAGTCGCCAGTTCCTGTTGGAGCCGTTTGAACGCGCGTCGCTCGGTCTACAAGAGGCTTACGAGGCATGACCACCCCGACAACATGGTGGCGGACCGTCGCTTCCGGCAGGTGGCGTCTTTCGATTTACGGGTTTCTGCGCCGCCAAGCCGAGCCAGATCGCGCACTGCGCGTTCCCGTCCCGGAATTTCATCCAACCAAAGCGAGGCATACCATCTGCGGCCCTGGCTTGCCTGCGGGTGTCGAGTTCTTGGCCCAATCGCCATACCCTGGCCCCGTCCTGGTCACGTCTATTGTCATTGACGGAGAGGCCGCCGTTCCGTCAATGGCGTCGCCTGCCTCGCTGGCGGGGACCGAAAGGTCATCCTCCGCGAATGGTAACGGTAACCCACGTGCCGCCCGCACACCGGGCAAAGATTCCCTGGCGATGCGGCTCGGCGGTATTTTGGCCCCTCCGCTGGATTATTTCCTACCCGGTCCCAACTCCGTGCTGGAATGGCCCGGAGAGTTAATGCCCTTCCAGCGGGACGGGGTGCGTGCCCTGGTCGGAACTGAAAGATTGCTGCTGGCCGACGACATGGGGTTGGGTAAGACCTTGCAGGCAATCGCCGCGCTGCGCGTGCTGTTCCGACGCCGCGAGGTTGGCTCAGCCCTGGTGGTCGCGCCGGCAAGTATCCTGGACCAATGGCGGCAGGAGCTCCAAAAGTGGGCGCCCGACCTGCGGGCCATGGTGATCCGGGGCAGCCCGGCCGACCGGGCCTGGCAATGGGCGGCGCAGGTCCACGTGGCAATCGTTGGCTACGAGACATTGAGGTCGGACTTCAGCGAAAGCCCTTACTCCCCCCTGGAGAAAAAGACCTGGGACGTTCTGGTTGCGGACGAGGCTCAGCGTATCAAGAACCGCAATCCCACCAGTAGGGCGGTTAATGGAATAAAGCGGCGTCGCTCGTGGGCGCTCACCGGCACGCCGCTGGAGAACAACGAAGAAGAGCTGGCGTCCATCGTAGATTTTGTGGATCATAGTGAATCATTGCCGCAGGCCAGTCACTCTCCCGGCCTCAAACTGCGAGAGCGGCACCGGGAATTGCAACTCAGGCGGAAGAAGGCCGACGTGTTGCAGGACCTTCCACCCAAGCTTACCCAGAAGCTGGGGATTCCGCTGTTGCCCAAGCAGCGGCGGAGCTACGACCGGGCGGAGCGGGAAGGAATCGTGCATCTGCGGCGATTGGGAGCCGACGTCCGGGTGCAGCACGTCTTGGAGCTAATCTCCCGGCTGAAGCAAATCTGCAACGCGGACCCCGAGACCGGAGAATCTGGGAAATTCGAGGACATCCTCCAGAGAATCGAAACGTTGTCCCGGCAGGGCAATCGTGCCATCGTTTTCTCCCAATACACCAGCGCCGAATTCGGGGTCAAGGCCGTCGTTTCCCTGCTCCGCGACTTCAACCCCCTTTGGTTTACCGGTGAACTAACATCTGAGGAGCGGCGAGAAACCATCCGCCGCTTCAGGGCAGACAATAGCCATCAGGTTCTCGTCGTCTCGCTGAGGGCGGGCGGCGTGGGCCTGAACCTACAGGAAGCCTCCTATGTTGTTCACCTGGACCGGTGGTGGAACCCGGCGGTGGAGCGGCAGGCCGAAGACCGAAGCCACAGGTACGGGCAAACGTCGCCGGTGCACGTGTTCAAGTATTCCTGCATCGGAACCATAGAGGAACGCATAGACCAAATACTTGAGCAGAAGCAGGAACTGTTCGACGAACTTGTGGACGACGTATCCATTGACCTGGCCAAGTCCCTTTCCGCCGGTCAGCTTTTCGGTCTATTCGGGTTAGAGAATCCCACAGGCCGCCGGGGCAGGTAGTCCGCGTCAAGCCCGCGGCCGGAGGCCCCCAGCCCCCCACGGACACCGCTCATTGCCGGACACCTTTTGCTGATATAGGACTGGATACAGAGATGATTGTGAACCGCCGAGGCTGGTGCCCGTTGCCGATGGCGTCCAGGATGAACGGGAACTTCTGGACGGAGGTGATGACGATGCGCTTGCCCTCCTGGAGCAACGACGCTCATCCAATTCATGGGCCAGTGTCTTGATCCGGCGCACCTTCCAATGCGCCGGCACGTCGCCGAGCCAGGGGGCGCCGGAGGGCTTGTAGGCGGACGTTGGGGTGAAGCATAGTAGGCATTATCAGGTTTATCTATTGACTATGGGCTAGGGGACGTATTGCCAGCCCCCATCTCGTGCGTATTGTGTAAGTTTCTTAGCCAGGTCTTTGGTACTTTGCCTGGAGAATCCTCGCAGGTCGATAAGTATGTGCTCCTGAAACAAGGTCGGGTCAGGGATCACAGGCAGGCAATTGACCTGGCACTCCGCTAGCGTCACTGCCAATACACCGACAGATTCGTTACCCAATTGGCCTGTATAGTGCTTCCACGAGGCTTCGGCTGTTATCTGTTCTCCGTCGTAAGTCGAAATCAGGCCCTGGTCTTCGGGAGTTGGCGTAAATGCTTGAGAAGTGACCCTGTCTTTGACAATCCAAGACGGATGCACCTGACGCAGAAGTAAACTTTGGGGGTTCACTCAGGTTTCGGGCCTAGTCGTTGGATTTCTTGGGCGACCCAGCTCCAGGTATCAGGACAGTCCGAATCCAATTCTCTGACATGTGATTCGTCCGTATTCATATCAAAGTGATGCCATTCTCCTATGTGGGTGAACAAGTCTATCTCAAGGCTGATGTCGTTTGAGTTCAACGACCACTCCATCTGTACCCCACCCTCCGGTGTCGGATAGGTATACGGGAGTGGCAAGTCGTCGGGGTAATTGCGCTCGAAGGTGCGGGTGAGCCAATCCAGGCCCCGGTGATCCGGGGCCTTCCCATATCCGTCGAGCCAGCCGTCTTCCATGCTCCGCAGTTCATCCAACCGGGCCGGAACGTCCAATGGGTCCAGCAGGTCAATCTGCTCGGCGGACTCCAAGATGAGCAGACGGTTTGGATGGTCGTAGCGACCGATTCCGGAGACGACGACTCGCGCACCATCTCGATAGCCGTTGAACGCTTCCATTACGGTGTCGTGGTGCTGTTCCGGGATGGGGCCGACGACTTTGTGCCCATAGATCGGTTGCAACTCGAAGGTCATCTCTGTCTGATCTACTTCGGAGATAGAGCCACGCAGAGTAACTTCCTGAGTGAATTCCCTGATCCTGGAGATTTGGACCAGCTTTAGGCGCGATTGTCTAGTTAACCGCGCTGGAGTTTGCGACAGGGTGTGGGGAGTTCCAAGGATTCGTCTTCCCGCAGGCTACGGCGATTTTGCCGAAGTACGCAAAATACTTCGTTGGTAGGTGGCTGTTGTTGTCCCCAGGGCCGTCTGGGTCAACTGCGTCGATGGCGTTGGCGATATCTTCTCGGGCCTGATCGAAGAAGCGCTGGTAGGGGAATGAGGTCCGATCCGAGCCTGGCTTTCTCGGGGCAATGCTTATTACGGGCGTGGCGCTCCCGCGTTCTACTCTGGTGAGTTTCAAGTTAACGCTGTCCGTAAAACCGCGGGGAATGCGCTGTCGCTGAGGGTTTTCTTTTAGGAACCGCCACTTGGCGACTTCCTGTACCATCTCCCCCAAAGCTACCAAGTCGCCCAGGACTTCCATCGGGATTTCTCCGTTGTCAAAACGAGACCCACGTAGCCGTGGCCGTAAGAATTCTACGCTATCCATAGTCGTATCCCCAGAGGATGAGGAGATTAAACGCCTTGCATCCTCGTCACGGTCATTATAGCCCCCATAATCTCCCCCATCGGTCCCTCCGTCTCCCATTCTAGCGCCATTATATCACGCGGTATCTCCTCGAGCGACCTCAGGGGCTGAGGTTGGTAGAAGTAGCGGGTGAAGCTGATCTGGTAGCCGATCTTGACGCTGTCGGGCGCGTAACAGGCGTCCGGGGCGTAGGGCAGCACCTTGCGCAGCACGTCGTCCGCGATGCCCCGGATGAAGCTGATGACGTTCAGGGCGCTCATTGGTGAGCGCCGGCCCGGCAGCGCCCCCGCCAAGGTTCGGGCGCACCCCATGAGACAGGTACATTTGTACCTCTTCGTCGCCCACATACACGACCATAGAGATTTATGGAGTGTCGCCGATAAGGCCAATTGACATACCCGAATGGCATGTTGGCGTTAAGAGGCCCTCGGGCGATGGAGTTACGCCTGCATTGTTCGAGAGCGAGTACTCAACGTTTGGGGGCGTGGTCTTAAACTCAAACGTCAGATATGATCAAAAGGGTGGTGCGATTCATTTCTAGGCAGGCGGTTCTACTGAACGCACAGACCCTGAGCAGAGAACAATTTTTGACTGAAGCGTCAGCGCGCCGTTCGCGGACACAAGATAGGAGTTAGTTCAATGGAGTACAGTATCGAAGGCAATCCGGAGTTCGGACACCTCACAGTGGGGTTGCGCACCGGCGAGCGTTTCCTGGCTGAAGGCGGGGCGATGGCATGGATGTCATCCGGGACGCGTCTCAGAACGCGCCTGCTTGGAGGCTTCCTTCCCGCCCTGGTAAGAAAGCTGGTTGGCGGGGAGTCGCTGTTCGTCGTTCCTGTGATTACGCCTAAAGACGTAGCTATCTAAATACCCTTGAAGATACTTGGGACTGACGGCATGGTTCACGCCGTCTATTCCACGCTTGATGTTGCTCCACAGACCCTCGACATTGTTCACGTGAGCGTTGCCTGCCACATATTCCTTAGCAGAGTGCTGTACCCTTTCATGAACATATCCAAGGTTTGTGAGTCTATCATAGCTATGGAGTTCATCAGTGTAAATCACTGTGCCATCAGCCGTAGGAATGTGCTCCTGAATGATAGATAGTAGAGTTCTTGCCTTCACATCCGGTGTGACCACGACTCTAGCATTGCCTTTCCGCTCCACCATGCCCATTACTACAGTCTTTCCCTCAGCCCCACGTCCACGCTTTCCAGAGCGTTTGCCTCCTACATAAGTCTCGTCCACCTCTACCGCACCGAACAACGGATTATTACCCTCATTCATGAGGTCTCGGATTTGGCGAAACAGCCTCAGAGCCGTCTTGTAGGTAACACCGAGCTCACGCTCCAACTGCTTTGCCGATATACCTGTGCGAGTGGAGGCCATAAGATACATGGCATAGAACCAAGACTTTAGAGGTGTACTGGACTTGGCAAAGATTGTACCAGCCAGAGGATAGACCTGGGTTCGGCACTCTTGGCAACTGTACGCCTTACGGTCAGTTAGCCGATGGTGCTTAGTGATTTCCTCACACCGCCGACAATAGATGCCTGTTGGATAAAGGACGTTAACGACTAAATCCAGACAGGTTTCCTCGTCAGGAAACATCTCGTTGAATTGGGCTAGTGTGAACTTTCTCATTGCACCACCTCTCTGATAGCACAAGTCTACCATATTCAACACGTGCTGTCAAGGGTTATGTGCTATTATTGGTGATATTGCATCTATATGGTTAAACAGATTCTCTGACAACGACTACAAGGCCGTCACCATCTCTATCCACTTGGAAGGCCTTCCTAGATAGAGCGACTTCCAGGTAGCCAGCCTTGTTCAAGCCTACGCACCAAGCGGATACAGCCTTCTGAAGCGAGTCTAACGAGCCTTCCTTGTCGATACCGTGACCTGTGAGTCCCGTGCGAATATCATGCGCGGCCCATCCACTTTTTCTGGTTCTGATTTGTGCATCCACGAACACCTTCATAGGAACCCCCTTTTGGACCATGTCCGCTAAGATGGTAGCTCCTTCTAAATGAGCTAGTAAAGTGGCCTATCTAGACCTCGCCTTAAGGTACAATTAAGCCACGCTTGACATGGTTTAGGACACATGATATAATGGCTCCGTTGATGCCACTGTTAATGATACGCAGTCATTATGGTATTACTGAAAGAAGAGGAACGATGACTATGGCAGCAGACCAATCAAGACCTTATGCGGCCCCTTCGAACGTAATTGGGTTGCTTACTCGTGCGCGCTCCCGCAACCTGCCAGAGTACATCACGAAGGACTTCCTTCGGCTCTCAGATGTCCCTGAAACCGTATACGGCAGAGTGACGCAGGCTCTCCAATTCTTGGGAATGGTGACCGAGGATGGCCAGCCTTCAGAAACGCTACGCGCAATTTCGTCTGCCCCAGAATCACAGTACAGAGAGCTTCTTAGGGCCACTCTGTGCACGGCATATGCGGACGATTTCGAGCGAGTAGACCCAACACGGGACTCCCAATCCAAAATCCAAGATGCCTTTACACCCTACCAGCCGCGTTCCCAGACACAACGGATGGTGATTCTGTTCCTCGGTCTTTGCCGTGAGGCGGGCATTCCAGTGCTGGATGTTCCAAGGGACCGGAAAATGCAGACGACTACTAAAGAGGGCCGACCACAATCACGTCAGAATAGAGGGCGCAGGGTTCAGCCGCCAGAACTCTACGTCGCATCTAACCAACCCACCTCATCTTCTGGGGGTGGCGACCAAGCAGGGATAGCTTTTGGTGTTACTGACAGTGACCTCGCCGCACTTAACGATACTGAATTCCAAACTGTGTGGGATGCGCTAGGTACAGTAATGAGAGCACGGGCAAAGGCACGAACCAAGCAGGTTGAAGAAGGGCAAACCACCTCCGACCCGGATGATAAGGGTGAGGGTGCTGTCGAGGGGCCACAATGAAATCGCTATCAAGAGACCACCGTGGGTTTAGCACGGTGGTCTTGCAGAAAGGAGGTGAGAAGCCATGCGACTAGTCAACCTCGGAACCACCTCGGTTTGGCAAGCCGTACTGTTATTAAGGTCAGCCCTCTGAGGAGGGCTGACCTACGGCCTTGCGTATGAGCCGTAGCAAGTCCTTGGGCTGGAAGTCACTACGCTGCTTCCGAGCCACTTTTTTGTCTCGTATCTGTCCGTCCTCATAGGAGGGACGTAACGGGTTCTTTTTTTCACTACCGCCCATGGCATCTACATTGTAACATAGAAAAGGAACATTATCCAATTTTGTGGTCTCATCAACACGTGCAATGAAGGTATATTCACGTTTAATTATCAACGTTACGCGAATACAGGCCCCCACAGTCACCCCCATCAAGGGGGAAGGGATTATTCACCCTTCACTGTCATTGCTATGAAAAGCCATTTTCATCCTCTTATGCGGCCCCCACCGCCCGTCATTCCGAGGAGCGGAGCGACGAGGAATCTAAAAAGCCTCGCGACCAAGACGACAACGCAACGAGTAGGGGCAGTTCGCGAACTGCCCCTACTCGCTGTCGATCGGGGTGACAATTAAATGACCCTGGTGTCAGACCCTTTCAGGTGGACATGGCACCGTTGCGTTGAATATAATGGCATAGGGGGGAAAGGCAGCCTGCGAAGAGGAATACAAGCTCGTACCTCAGTCCGAGCAACGCCAAGCAACCCCAAGCACCGGCGCCACACCCGGGAGGTGTCTTTGGAGATAAAGGTGAATTTCTTCGCCCTGTATCGTGAGAGGGCAGGCCGAAGGCAAACAACCCTGGACCTCAGCCCCGGCACGAACGTATCCCGGATGATAGATGAAGTCAGGCATCTATTCCCTGACTTGGCTCCTCCCACAGTCAATATCGTAGTGGCCGTGAACACCGAATACGCCGGCCCCGACGTGGTGTTACATGATGGAGACGACGTTGCCCTTATACCACCCGTAAGCGGAGGTGAAGACATGATCGAGATTAGCCATCAGCCCCTTAAACCTGAGAACGTTACCGCCAAGGTCCGAAAGGACACCAACGGCGCTGTGGTCACTTTTCTGGGGACCACGAGGCTGTTCGCCGAGGGGAAGAAGGTGCTCTACCTTGAGTATGAAGCCTATGAGGAGATGGCCCTCAGAGAGATGGAAAAGATACGCGGAGAGATATGCTCAGAGTGGAGCATTGAGGACATAGCCATCGCCCACCGCATAGGCCGGGTGGACATCGGAGAGATAAGCCTGGTGGTAGCGGTTGCCTCCCCTCACCGGAAAGAGGCCTTCTACGCCTGCCACCAAGCCGTGGACCTGCTAAAAGAGAAGGTGCCCATCTGGAAGAAAGAGTTCTTTGAAGATGGCTACCGCTGGGTGGCCTGCGAGGATCATGAGCATACCCTGGTCCAGAACGCACCATAATATATTCACCATAATACACCCACGATTCTCACGAAAGCCGAGTCCCAAAGGATACAAGCATCCATGATGATAATGGACCGGCCACCAACGGGCGCCGGGCCATTAGCTGAGGGTAACGAAAGGTGAAAATCGAAGGACCTTGAATTGTAACCCATGAAACACTTGTCAGACAGCCCAAAATGCTGCATACTAGAAGGCGTAGATGAATCCCCTGGTGGTTAGAGCGGGGTGGACCCACCCGTTCCCATCCCGAACACGGAAGTGAAACGCCCCAGCGCCGACGATACTGCCCGGGCAACTGAGTGGGAAAATAGGCCACCGCCGGGGGATTTTTCTTAAACCCCACCTAAATCGGAGAATTGAATGTACCTATGTACTAGCCATATCTCATACTTGGGCTAAAGGGGAGTTGACTCACCTGGTGATTTTGTGAGTGAATCCCCTTTTCTTTTTGTCCCAGGTATGGTAAAGTGGCTACCGTCAAGGCAGTTTGTTAAAATATTCACATAACGACGGACTTGAGCATAAAGAGTCAGAAAGCCAAAAGGTGTACCTTTACATTCACTAAATATCCAGACTATAATGGGAGTGTAGGGGCCTTTCCCCAGATATAACTCCCAGGATACAATACCGGCGATGGGTTAGTGGTTTGGGAATGGGGTCTAAAGACCAAAGTGGCTACATGGTGGCCGAAAGCCGGATGGGCCCCCATTAACGCTCGCCGAATGAGGTGGTGCCTGAGATGGGTAGCAGATTCGAGAAGTTCTCTGAGAGGGCACGTAGAGTGCTTTCCCTCGCGCAGGAAGAGGCGCAACGCTTTAACCATAACTATATCGGCACTGAGCATATATTGCTGGGATTGGTGCGTGAGACGGAGGGTGTAGCAGCTCGTGTCCTTGCCAATCTTGGCGTAGACCTTAGCAAGGTGCGCTCCGCAGTGGAGTTCATCATTGGTCGTGGCGAGAGACCTGCCCAGGGAGAGATCGGGCTAACTCCCAGAGCCAAGAAGGTCGTCGAACTCGCAGTAGATGAAGCCCGCCGCATGAACCATACCTATATTGGCACTGAGCATCTGCTAATTGGCTTGCTCAGAGAAGGTGAGGGTGTGGCGGCCGGGGTGCTGGAGAGCTTGAACGTTACCCTGGACAAGGTGCGTACGGAGACCCATCGCATCCTGAGCCAGAGCACGCCCGCCACACAAGGGGGACCTGGCGGCTCGCGCTCGACCACACGCACCCCAACTCTGGACCAGCTTGGCATAGACCTGACGGCTGCGGCCAGATCAAGCAAGCTGGACCCGGTTATTGGACGTAGCAAGGAGATTCAGAGGGTCATACAGATTCTCAGCCGCCGGACCAAAAACAATCCCGTACTTATGGGCGAGCCCGGAGTAGGCAAAACGGCTATCGTAGAGGCTCTGGCCCAGAAGATTGCCGGAGGAGATATACCCGAGACCCTACAGGGGAAGCGTCTAGTCACCCTGGATATGGGCGCTCTCGTCGCCGGCACGAAATACCGAGGCGAGTTTGAAGAGCGTCTAAAGAAGGTCATTGAGGAAATCAAGAGTTCCGGTAACTGTGTCCTATTTATAGATGAGATGCATACCATCGTGGGTGCCGGTGCAGCAGAAGGGGCTGTTGACGCAGCCAACATCCTCAAACCGTCCCTGGCAAGAGGCGAGCTTCAGTGTATTGGCGCTACCACCATGGATGACTACCGGAAACACGTGGAGCGAGACCCGGCCCTGGAACGCCGGTTCCAACCTATCATAGTGGCTGAGCCTACCGTAGAAGAGACGGCAGAGATATTGCTCGGCATAAAAAGCCGCTATGAGGACCACCACGGTCTGGATATCACCGAGGAAGCCGTCAGGACTGCGGCGAGCCTGTCAGCACGTTTCATAGCCGACCGGTTCCTGCCCGATAAGGCCATTGACCTCATAGATGAAGCAGGCTCGCGGGTACGTCTAAGGAACAGCACAACACCCCTCTCGGTCAAAGAGGTGTCCAAGCTTCTGGAAAACGTACGCAAAGAGAAGGACGAGGCCATCGCGTCCCAGCAGTATGAGTATGCCGCCGAGCTAAGAGAGCGGGAGCTGGGGCTGATGGAGAGAATGGAAGGCCTGGAAAGGGAATGGCACCACGACGACGAAGGAAAAGAGCGCCCAATGGTCACCGGCGATGATATAGCTGAAGTTGTCAGTATGTGGACCGGTATACCGGTGACGCGTCTGGCTCTGGAAGAAACGGAGCGCCTCCTTCACATGGAACAGGACATACACAAGCGCATCATCGGACAGGATGAGGCAATCGTAAGCATATCCAAGGCTGTACGAAGGGCCAGGGCCGGTCTGAAAGACCAGAGGAGGCCAATCGGAGCATTCATGTTCCTTGGACCCACAGGCGTGGGCAAGACAGAGTTGGTAAGGGCTCTCTCCGAGTTCATGTTCGGTAGCGAAGAGAACATGATACGACTCGATATGTCCGAGTTCCAGGAGAGACACACGGTAGCCAGACTTATAGGAGCACCCCCGGGTTACATAGGGTACGAGGAAGGGGGACAGCTCACGGAGACAGTGCGGCGCAAGTCCTACTGCGCCATCCTTCTGGATGAGATTGAGAAGGCCCATCCGGAGGTGTTCAACATACTTCTTCAGATTTTCGACGACGGTCATCTCAGCGACGCCAAGGGCCGCAGGGTAGACTTCCGAAACTGTATCATTGTAATGACCAGCAACTTGGGATCCGACCTCATCAAGCGGGAGACGGCCCTGGGCTTCTCCATCAAGACTGAAGAGGCCCAGACTGAGAAGCAGTCCTACGAGCGCATGAAGGACAAGGTGTTGAACGAGGTCAAGCGGTTCTTCAGGCCGGAGTTCCTGAACCGTATAGACGCAACAGTGGTCTTCCACGCTTTGTCCAAGGTTAATATCATGTCCATAGTGGACCTGATGCTGGACCAGGTACGAAAAGAGCTATCAGAGAAGAAAATCACCCTGGAGGCTACGGAGGCGGCCAAAGATTACCTGGCGGAAAAGGGCTACGATCCCAACTTCGGTGCCAGGCCCCTGCGAAGGCTCATCCAAGACGTGGTAGAGGACAAGCTCTCCGAAGAGCTACTGGGTGGGAGGATGCAAAGCGGCGACATCGCAGTCCTTGACGTCGAAGAGGGAGAGACTATCATCCGCATCAAAGAGGTTGCAGCTTTACCATCCGCCTAGCGCGTAAAACGATAGGTACGTGTTCAAGAAGGCTCCAGCCAAACGGAGCCTTCTTGTGCTATAGGGATATAATAGAAACCCAAGTGATGACTTTACCCCTCTTCTGATCTCTCTGATGATAGTGGCAAAAAGGGGGGGGGTGAAAGCAACTCATCAAACCCGGATTGATGAGGTACTGTCGAGTTGCCCCGAGAGAGAACCAAGACCATCTTCCTCTGCCAGACCTGTGGCCACGAAAGCCCCAAGTGGATGGGCTTTTGCCCCGCCTGTGGGGACCAGTCGCCCCTCGTGGAAGGCCCTCGTAGCACAAGCACACGTTCTACTCGTCAGGGCTGGCTTGCCACTACATTGGAAGGCCCACGGGAACTTTCCCAGGTATCCCCCAATGAACAGGAACGCACTCCTTTAGCATTTGCGGAGTTGAACAGGGTCCTGGGAGGCGGCATGGTGCCCGGCTCACTGGTGTTGATGGCAGGAGAACCGGGGGTGGGGAAATCAACCCTTCTGCTCCAGATTGCCGGATACGTGGCTTCCACAGGCGCCAAGGTCCTCTACGTCAGCGGTGAGGAGTCGGTCCATCAGATCAAGCTGCGCTCGGACCGGCTGGGAATTTCAGGTCAAGGGATTTATATGCTGTCAGAGACGGACGTGGATGAGGTCGTACAGCATCTGGAGCAGTCGAAGCCTGCCCTGGCTGTAGTGGACTCCGTTCAAACCCTGTACACTCAAGATATACCATCCGGACAGGGCAGCGTAGCCCAGGTTAGGGAATGCGCTCTCAGGCTAATGCGATGGGCCAAGGCAAGGGCCGTGCCCTTGTTTATCGCGGGGCACGTGACCAAAGATGGCACTCTGGCCGGCCCCCGGGTCCTGGAGCACATGGTGGACGTGGTGCTCTACCTGGAAGGGGAGAACCTGAGCACCTACCGCATCCTCAGGGGTGATAAGAACCGCTTCGGGTCCACTAACGAGGTGGGAATATTCCAGATGGGTGGCAAAGGACTGGAAGAGGTGCCGGACCCATCCAGCGTGCTGCTGTCCCAGCACCGGAAGGAGGCCATAGGCTCCGCCATCGTGCCCATACTTGAGGGGAGCCGTCCCCTGCTCGTAGAAATTCAGGCCCTGACATCCCCCTCTATTCTGGCGGTGCCCAGGCGCATCGCCAACGGGATTGACTACAACCGGCTCCTTATGCTGGCGGCGGTCCTGAGCAGGCGTGTGGGCCTGAACCTGTCCAACCAGGACATAATTGTAAATGTGGTAGGCGGACTGAGAATACGGGAGCCGGCCACCGACGTGGCGGTAGCTCTGGCCATCGCCTCCAGCCTGCGTAACACCCCCCTCAGCCCTGGGATGGTAGGACTCGGAGAGGTG
The DNA here is from genome assembly GCA_965219825.1 of Dehalococcoidia bacterium. Taxonomy (GTDB): domain Bacteria; phylum Chloroflexota; class Dehalococcoidia; order Lucifugimonadales; family JAGWBF01; genus JAGWBG01. Next base: position 2,587,789 of record OZ244792.1, read on the forward strand.
GGCTTGAGCGGTGAGTTGCGCACGGTGCCCCAACTGCAACGCCGCCTCAATGAAGCATCCCGGCTGGGATTCCGCCGGTGTTTGCTCCCAAGTTCGACCAGGGAGGAGGCCGCAGGAGCCGAAGGAACCGAGCCTGTTTTTTCGCCCACACTGGCAGATGCCTTGCAGCAGTGTTTGCCCAGACGTAGGATTAGCCAAGCCGCCGACCCGTTGGACGAATTTTTGGAAGAGCGAGTCTGAGGAGCTGGCACAAGCCTTAACCTAAGATACCCGGTACCCGGTACCCGGTTGTGCGTCGACTCCTACCCCTACGGATGTGCCATCATTTCCTTCCCCACGGCCCGAGGACCTGAGGTAGCCATCCTCCCCGGCGTTATCGGAAATGGCTGGAAGCCCTGACAATTCGATATACCCCTAATAGGGCCGGGGGGCTTCCTGATGGTATACTATAGTAGATACAGTAATCAAACCGACGTTAGGAAGTAGATATGACTGTAGAATATACAGCTAAAGATATTCAGGTACTGGAGGGGCTGGAAGCAGTACGGTTGCGTCCGAGTATGTACATTGGCAGCACCGACCAGCGCGGCCTCCATCACCTGATATATGAGGTAGTGGACAACAGTGTAGACGAAGCTATGGCAGGCTACTGCACCCGGGTGCAGATCACTATTGAGAGTGATGGCTCGGTTAGGGTCTCGGACGATGGCCGGGGTATACCGGTAGACATACACCCTACCACCGGCAGACCGGCGTTGGAGACTGTGATGACCACTCTACACGCCGGTGGCAAGTTTGGAAGCGGGGCCTACAAAGTTTCCGGAGGGCTCCACGGTGTTGGCGCTTCCGTAGTAAACGGCCTCTCCTCTCGGATGCGGGTAGAGGTCAGACGGGACGGCTTCATCTACTCTCAGTGGCACAAGGAGGGCATACCGACAGCCGACGTCGTGGAGGAGGCCGCGCCTCAAGAGGAAGCGTACCGGACCGGCACCACTATTCACTATACTCCGGATGTGAAGATATTCCACGACCTGGAATATGACTTCGATAACATTGTAGGCCACTTGAAAGAGGTTGCTTACCTTAATAAGGGCCTTGAGGTGAGCTTTACAAGCCACTGGCATACAAACGAGCGGGACGGCGACATAGAACGCTCTTACTATTTTGAGGGTGGTCTGACAGATCTGGTGAGGAGCGTGAACCGGCATAGAAAGGTGCTGCAAGAAAAGCCTTTCTACATGCTCAAGGCCGTGGACAGCACCATCGTCGAGGCGGCCATCCAATACAATGATGGCTATAATGAGTCAGTCCTCGCCTTTGCCAACTGCATCAACACCGAGGAAGGTGGCACTCACCTTACCGGGTTCCGCTCTGCACTCACCCGGGTTATCAACGATTATGCTCGCAAGCACAACCTTGTACGAGATGACCAGCACAACCTCCTGGGGGAGGACGTGCGCGAGGGTCTTACGGCAGTAATAAGCGTAAAGGTCACCGATCCCCAGTTCGAGGGCCAGACCAAGACCAAGCTGGGCAACACTGAGGTAAGGAGCATCGTGGAGTCCGCAGTGGGGGAGGCCCTGGCCCAGTACCTGGAGGAGCACCCCAACGATGCCAGGCGCATAGTTGATAACTGCGTCACCGCCCAGAAAGCACGGGATGCAGCCAGGAAGGCCAGAGAACTGGTCATACGAAAGAACGCCCTGGATGGGTCATCCCTGCCGGGAAAGCTGGCCGACTGCTCCGAGCGCAACCCCGCCCGCTCGGAGATATATATCGTGGAGGGCGAGTCCGCAGGAGGCTCCGCGAAGATGGGGCGAGACAGAAGCTTCCAGGCTATCCTGCCTCTGAAGGGAAAAATCCTCAACGTGGAGCGAGTGCTGCGGCAGCCTGACAAGATTCTAGGCCATGAGGAGATCAGGGCCGTTATAGCCGCCCTTGGAACGGGGGAGGGCGACGAGTTCAACGCCGCCAAGCTGCGGTACCACAAAGTGATAATAATGACCGACGCCGACGTGGACGGCTCCCACATCCGCACTCTACTCCTCACCTTCTTCTACCGGCGAATGGGTTCTCTCATAGAGGGAGGCCATCTCTTTATTGCCCAGCCACCACTGTACCGGGTCCAGTCAGGTAAAGACGTTAGGTATGCCTTCAGCGACACCGACAAAGACCAGTTCCTGTCAAATATGAACGGCAGACGCAACGTACAGGTGCAACGCTACAAGGGCCTGGGAGAGATGAACCCCGACCAGCTCTGGGAAACTACTATGAACCCTGAGAGTCGCACAATGCTTCAGGTCGCTATCGAGGATGCAGTGGACGCCGATGACGTGTTCACCACCCTTATGGGCGACGAGGTTGCCCCCAGGAAGAGCTTCATTCAGACCCACGCCCGCAACGTGAGAGAGCTGGACGTGTAGGAGCGTATCATGCCTGAGACCCGGCTACCCGATGATGCCCCGGCAACCGCCCTGTTCCCCCAGTTCGAGTCGGCAATCTACCGCATGATAACCACTGAGGTCGAGGGACTGACCAACCGGCAGCTTGATTTCGAGTCCGACAGATGGGAGTGGAGCAAGTGGAGCATCCGCCGCAACTTGAGCCACATGGCCTCGGGGGACTTCCGGTGGTTCCTGCTGCGGTGGGGCCGGCAGCTTTTTCCCGATGGCCTGCCGGACCTGGGCGATGATCTGGAGGACCTGGCCGCATCTCGCCATGACCGGCGACTGGATGAGGACAAGTACTGGGACCTGGACTCCATTCTGGAGAAGCTACGACAGGGTCTGGAAGTGGCCCAGCTGATACTCTCAAGGGAGACGGTGGGTTCTCTACGCGGTAAAGAGACCGGGGATGCTGGTCCATCCCCGGGGCGGTGGTTCGCCGAGGCCCATCCCACGGGCATCCGTTGGGAATCCGACGACTCATCCAGGTCCTACCTGACCCTGGAAGCCTCCTTTCGCCACAGGTATTTCGAGCACGTCACTCACCTGTACAACATACAGAGGCTCAAACGCGCGCAGGGACTGCCCACCCTGATAGAGGTCCCATTCGAGGGCTACTGGGCACTTCCCGACTGGGACAGGAGTGAGCCGTAGGTTTGGTAGCTAGGGGGGCGATCCGGCTATAGCTATTCATTATGTCGCCGTGGTTGGCACTCGAAGTCTCACAAAGGCCAGCATCTCCCCAGGCCTTAATTCCACGTCCTCCGCGGCGCTGGGTGGTGGAATGGGGTCGCCATGTTCTCGCAGTACATCCAGAAATTCAGGGAGCATATCCTCGGCGTCGGCCAGAGCTTCGTCTACCGTGGCACCCATAGCATAGGCGCCGCGCTCCCCATATATCACTGCGGGATATTTAACCATCCTGTGGGCGTTGTCGGCAACCGTCGGCATTAGTGAGACCCGAAGTCCAGCGCGGTGGGATCCCACCTGACACCCAATGCTGGATCTCGTCGTCTGCCCGAGAGCTTAGATTAGATATGAGGATTATACGGAATCCTAGCCAAGCAACTCATGTGCCGGGGCCGACACAACCAGCCCGCAGAAGGTGCTCGTAGAAATCCGGGGCGAGCCTTTTACCCTCCGCTACAACTTTTTGCTCTTCGACAGATGCAGGATTCAGTACCCCCGTTTCCTCCCACTTGATATACATGCGCAGTACGGCATTGTGATAATCCTTTGCCTCTGGGGGAGGTTCCAGTTGCCTCCATTCTCGAATGAGATGGTCAACGAGTCTATCAAACCCTGCCGTGGCAGGAGGACTCGTTCTTACAATGTCGGCGCATCGTTGAGCATAGTCCGTGGGCGATATGGAGGTTTCGACTCTCCGATTGGTAGTAGCTGTAGACGTAGCCTGCTCAGAGGGCGAGCAAGACATGGTCAGCAGCAAGGCCACCACGCCAAGCACTATCGCCGCTTTTAGCCTATTCTTCAACGGCGAGTCCCGTCTGAACGACGCTCAAGGTCACGTGTTTCAGGTATGTTGCCTGCATAATGTAGTCCCGACGGTCAGTTTCCTCGACGATGTACCGCCAATCTATAGAGGCGCATTTGCACTTCTCAAACACTTTTTCAGCGGTCTCCCATCCGTCCTTGGGAGGTTTCGCGCGTTCCATGTATTCGCTACTGATTTCTTCCTTGCGGCCACATGATAAGCCGTTGAACAATTTCAGCAGGTCATGCCTCGCAGGGGCTGCTCGATTCTTCTCACTCTCCCAAACCAATTTGAGGGCCAATTCCGCCGCCAACACAACTAAGACAACCCGGCCCTGATACATACCCAATTGTTGTAGCTCTTTGTGGTTGAGGCCGGCTAAAGAGTAATTCCCATGCAGTATCTCCCGTGGCGGGAATTCTGCTGTTTTTAGTGTCCTGTCGATTTTGTCTGCTGCTTTCAGCAGCCCCCTAACGAAGTCGAGGGTTTCCGGCCTTTTTCTGTTTGTCTTTCCTTCTTTCTTTCCCATCACCGTAGCGAGTTCATGCACCTCAACCACAAGCTCGCTGCCAAGGGCCCGCAACGCCTTGTTAATACGGCTAGGAGTGGTGGAATGACGGGGGTCGAGCATACGGCGCACGGATTTCTTGTCCGTGCCGAGACGTTCAGCCAGGGATACCTGCGTCAGGCCACTGCCCCTGAAGGCAATTGCAAAGGCTGCCTTAGCCGCCATGTCAGCAGGCATAGCAACAAGGCGTTCACCTGGCAGAGGCTCACTTGGCGTGGGGATAGGCTCGTTGTCGGCTATCAGGGTGGCTATGGCTTCCTCCAGTGCATCTTGTGCCTCTTCCAGTGCCTCGGCTTCATTTACACCGGAGGTATGACACCATTGGATGTCACGGAATGAAACAACCACCTCATCCTTTCCCGAATGCCATAGCTCTGCTGGGTAGGCAAACCTTATAACCTTCTCATTCTTGGTCTGACTCATGGTAGGTCTCTCCTGTCAAGTCCCAGGGTAGCTGCGCAGCGGTGGCCTCCTAGACCATCGCTATGGGGACGGAACGCCATGATTTTTGTATGTGGGATGCGGTGGTTCTTCCTGTCCCCACCTATTTCTCCAACCCCACCTCCAGCTTGTTCAGTCTATCCGTTAGCTTTCGGTTCTCTTCCTGGAGTTTCTCCATGTCATCCCGCAGCTTCTTCACGTCGTCGCTACGGTCCTTCCCTTCACGGATGGCCGCGATGGCCTCCCGGCAGCTCCGTATTATCCTGCCGTCCAACTCCTTCCGGATACGCCGCGATAGGGCGGGGATGGCTTTATCGTCCTTAAGCTCCTGGAGGGCGTAGATAGCGCTATTTCGAGCCCTCAGCCACGGGTCATCCACATAGTCGGTAAGGAACTCCACCACGTCGCTTTTGCCCTCGCCCAGCTTACCCAGGCATCCAAGGGCCGCTTCCCTTATACGGTTTGGCTTGCCGTAGACAGCCAGGTCCTTCGCTATGGCGATGGCCCGTTCGTCCTTCAGCTCCGCAAGCCCGCTCAATGCCTGAACAGTGAGTACGTCGTTGAAAGATGGCCGCCCGATGACATTGGAGACCAGGTCAAAGGCCTCCGGTTGCTTTGTCCGAGCGATGGACCTGGCGGCTTCAGCCTCTACAAAGTAGCTTTCGTCATGCTCCAGGAACGGGGTGAGGGCCTTGACGACAGCACCCTCCTTGAATTGCCCCAGGGCCATCACCACGGCGCGGCGGGCCCTGGAGTTCGAGACCCCCGTGCATTCGATCAGGGCGTTCATGGCGGCCTCCGACTTGACCGTGCCAAGGGCACTGGCCGCCTCGGCCTGGACACCCCAGAAAGAGTCATTCAGGACGGCCTCCTTGACGGCCTCTATACAGTCCGGCGCGCCAAGCGCGGCCAGACCCTGGGCCGCCTGAATACGCCCGATAACGTCCTCGTCGTGCTTGAGCTGGTATAGCAACATCTCCTTGGGCCTGGTGAAGTCCAGAGTCTTGAGGCACCAGTATCCGGGGTCGAATTGCACCATCTTGGGCTTGTCTTTCAATGGGAAGTAAAAGGTCTGCTCTTTCTGAGACAGGTTCACCGGAAAGGTCTGCCTGTCATCGGAGGTAACAAAGGCCACCTGGACAGGCATACGAAATATAGAGGTGAGGTCATCCGCGGTCTGAGTCTGGGCAACGGTGAGCTGGGCCGTTGAGGTATCCTCCTCCCAGCTATAGCTCACCTTGAAGCTGGGGTGGCCGCCCCTGAACACCCACTGATGGAAGAACGAATCAACGTTCTTGCCGGTGGACTCCTCGACGGCCCGCTGTAAGTCTTCGGTGGTGACGTTGCCGCCCCGATGTTTAACGCAGTAATGGTGCAACGCCTTCCAGAAGAGGTCATCCCCCAGAACGAAGCGAAGCATGTGGAGGACCAGCGCGCCCTTCTCATAGAGATGGCGGTCGAAGAGGTCCACGGGATGGTTGTACACATTATGGACTATGGGCCGCCGGTAGTGGCCGGAGTCCTCCCGGATGTAGGAGTTGGCGTCCTGGTAGACGGCGTAACGGAACTCATCGGTGCCCAGGTCGTGCTCTTTGAAGAGGAGGTCAAAGTAGGTGGCGAAACCCTCATTCAGCCAGCCGTGGGACCAGTCCCTGCACGTGAGGAGGTCTCCCCACCACTGGTGGGCCAACTCATGGGCGACGATACTGTCGGCGGAGTAGTCCACGTGCGCTCTCTCGTCGTGAAGGATGGCGCTGGTCATGGTGGTCGCAGAGGTATTCTCCATGCCGCCGAATATGAAGTCCGCCACAGACACCTGGGAATACTTGGCCCAGGGGTAGGGGACACCGATCTTCTCGGTGAAGAACTGCATCATCTTGGGTGTCTTGTCAAAGGCGCGCCGTGTGTCCTCCTCCCGACCCGGGGGAGAGTAATAAATGATGGGCACTCCATCCCATTCCTCGCCAATCTCGGTGTACTCCCCGGCAACCAGGGACATGAGGTAGACGGGGTGGGGCACATCCTGAGACCAGTGATAGGTCTTCGTGGGGCCGTCCTCTTTGACGGAGACCAGCTTCCCATTGGAGACGGTATTCCAGCCGTCCGGCACGGTCACGATGATTTCGCTGGTAAAACGCTCGTTGGGGAAGTCGTGGCACGGGAACCAGTAGCGCGAGTCTTCGTCCTCGCCCTGGGTCCACACCTGTCCCGGCTTGTCAGGGTAGGCGGCGTCAGGCGCGTTGAAGTACAGACCACGACGAGGCGTGCATCTGTAGTCAATCTGAAGGGTCAACACCTCACCGGCGTTGTGAGGTGTGCCCAGGTCTATCCTGAGCTTATTGTCTTCGTAGGAGTAGGCAAGCGGAGACCCATCGTGGGACCCTTCCGGTTGGAGCGCATCAGGGCAAAGCTTTACCGATTCAATCTGAAGCTCTGCCGCATCAAGCTCGACGTAGGTCAGGTTATCGTTGATTGGGGTGAGCGTGTGGGTGGCCACGCCCCGGAGGCTCTTGCTCTCCACGTCCAGGGCCAGCTCCAGTTTGACGTGCTTAATGTCGTAGGCCCGGTCCCGGGGCCAGCGGGGCTCATCTCCGGGTAGGTCAAAGGTCTTTCTATCCTGGGCCAGTGAAAACCCATAGGTCCTGCCACAGGAAAGCTCCTCCAGTTCACTCAGGCTATCTCTAGTATCCAATTCGGGGCTCCTATCGTCTGAAATTGTAGAGGCGAGGTGTGCCTCAATCCCAGGGAATTGTATCAGACATGGCAGCCCAGGGATAGCGTATTGTTAGTAGACCGGTCACGTGGAATTGGCCTTGCCGACTCTCTGAGTGTGCAATGGAATCTTCCTCAAGGCATGGGAAGACACCACACCGGACGACGATTTCAGGGCCTGCCCCGGGCTATCAGAGAAGTCTATTCCGCCAGGGGAGAGGAGGTTGTATCCGGGCCAACCGCATCGAGAGGGCGCAGCACCACCCTGAGAAACTCCAACTCAAGTCTCAGGATAGGGGCCATTCGGGGTGATTCCAGAGAGCTAAGTAACTGGAGGTGGCCTCCCAGCTTGCTCATAAGCTCCATCTTGGCTTCTTCCGGTGTCCTGGAGAAGCCATGCAGCTTGTTAATGACCCTTTCCAGCACCCAGTAAGCATCGAGGGTGTCTATCATTATGATGGGGATATACCTGGTCAGGGCCCACTTAAAATCAGGAGGCTTGTCCCGTGGGCGGAGCACGTCTACCGTCACCTTGGAGACCTCACTATGGCCCACGTGCTCTATGGCCCTACGTGGGCGGCTTGCGTCCAGAATGTTAAGCAGCCCCCACCCCTCAGGCGAAGCGGCGCTGGTGAGAGGCTGCATTCCCTTCTCCGAGGTCACGGCTTCTCATCCTGGATTTCCCATGCCTCCAATACCTGGCTGGGTATGGCTATAGGCCCTACGGAGTTCTCGTATTCCCTGACATGCTTTCGGGTGAGCAGGGAGATGGCCTTGAGCATCTGGGGGCTGAGCTTAATCTTTGCCCTCAATATAGGCTCTCTGTCCTCTTGAAGCTCGCCGAAGTAGAGAACACTACTGTAGAGGCTGCTGTAAATGTGCAAGGAGTCGGCGAAGAAGTTGACGGCGGACTCCTGAGAACCTTCTTGATAATATTCTTCAGGCTCGTATTCTCCTGGGGGCTGAAGAGGCGGATGTTCTGTAGCCATGTTACCTCCAGAGAAGCAGTTCCCACATTGTACACCATCTGAGAAAAGAATAGAAAGACCCTGGTTGGGCCGGCGAGCAAAGTTGAAATCGCCCAGGTACGGTGCTATAATCAAGAAGTTAAGGCCCGCTGGAGGTTGGCGTCATGAAAGTGCCAATGAAAGTAGACTACGGGGTGAGGGCTTTGGTGGAGTTGGCGGCACACTACGGTGAAGGGCCAGTACAGACCGCAGAGATCGCTGTAAGACAGAGCATACCTGAAGCCTATCTCGACCAGCTCCTTACCACGTTGCACAAGTTCGGATTTATCAGAAGTCGCCGCGGGCCTTTGGGGGGGCACTCCCTGGCGAGGGACCCCTCTGAGATAAATCTGGGCATGATAATGTTGACACTGGAGGGCAATACGCCCGTATTGGATTGTCTGACAGAGCCCAACGAATGTATGCTCTCGTACACCTGTGCCCAACGGGATGTATGGCGGTCCGTGGACGAGGCGGTCCACGACCTCCTCACTGCCACTACGGTAGCCGATCTGGCATATCGCCAGAACCATCTGGCCGGACGAGGGATGTACCAAATCTAATTCAGCCGCCATCCGGTCGTTTCACCCCAGTTATCTGACCGGTTTCCGGGGCGGTCAGATTTTCTGCAAGCTGACTGCGCTGTCAAGAATGAAAAAGCGGATGGATGTTCCTCCTTCCATTGGGCCTTGACATGCTTCTCCGGTGGCGATACATTACTACACGAGATGAGCGTCACGCTGAGAGCTACAGTGCCCGTGTACCCCTCTACTCAGGGGGCAGGCAAGCCTTGGATGATGCCGGACCTGCGCCCATCTGCTGAAGAATGTTCTTGCGATGAAGCAGGTTAATTTGTTTAGGGGATTCTTCGGACAGCATATAGCTATTGTTCCCACCTCCGGGCAGAACGCCGAAGGCTTAAAGGAGAGAATCAGATGACCCAGACCCAGGTTTTCACACTAACCCCCGACCAGGTAAAAAGATATAGCAGACACATCATCATGGGACAGGTGGGCAGTAACGGACAGCGGAAGCTACTACAGTCCAAGGTCCTTATCGTTGGCGCCGGTGGACTGGGTTCGCCTTCGGCGGTGTACCTATCCCTGGCTGGAGTAGGTACTATTGGTATCGCGGACTTCGACGTTGTGGATGTTTCCAACCTTCAGCGGCAGATCCTCCATCACAATGATGACGTGGGCCGCCCCAAGGTTGTGTCCGCCTATGATTCCATAAAGGCGTACAACCCGGATACCAATGTTGTGCTTCACGAAACGTGGCTTACCTCAGAGAACGCTATGGAAATCGTCTCCCAGTACGACTTAGTGGTAAACGGAGCCGACAACTTCCCGTCACGCTATCTGATAAATGACGCCTGCTACCTGGCAGGCAAGCCACTGGTGGATGGGAGCATCCTCATCTTTGACGGCCAAACTACCGTCTTTGTTCCGGGCCAGGGTTGCTACCGGTGTCTTTTCCCATCTCCGCCCCCTCCGGGGATGGTGCCCAACTGTGCTGAGGCCGGGGTGCTTGGCGCTCTCACAGGTCTGGTAGGCAGTATACAGGCGGTGGAAACGTTGAAGCTCCTGATGGGCATAGGAGAAAGTCTGACATCTCGACTGCTGCTCATTGATGCCCTGAGCATGGACTTTCGCCAGGTAAGGATACCCAGGAATCCCAATTGCCCTCTATGCGGTGAAAATCCCACCGTGACAGAGCTGATAGACTACGAGGTCTTCTGCGGCGTCGCGCCCCAGGACGGTCACTAGGAGCAGGAGATGAAGGCGAAATGACCACCCCTTCTATAGAAGAGCGGATGGACCGCCTTGAGGGGTCTTACGAGCAAATCAACTTTCGACTGGGGAGGCTGGAAGGGGAGATAATCTCATTGCGGTCTGAGATAACTGCCTTGAGGTCCGAGATGAACGCCTTGAGGCCTGAGGTGAACGCCCGGCTGAACCGCATGTTCTTCTCCACGCTGGCCCTTATGGGCGGTGTAATGGCATCCGTCGTCGCTACCATACTCACCCGGCTCCTGTAAGAGAGCAAAAATGCCTAAGACTATTCTCGATACGATAGGTAACACCCCACTGGTAGAGCTACAAAACATGGGCCTCAAAAAAGGAGTCCATGTCTTTGTCAAGCTGGAGGGGCAGAACCCCACCGGTAGCCTCAAGGATCGCATCGCCAAGTTTATGATTGAAAAGGCGGAGTGTGAGGGCCGGCTTACCCATGATAATGTCATACTTGAGCCCACCAGTGGTAATACCGGCATATCTCTCGCCTTTGTGGGAGGACTCAAGGGATACCACGTGAAAGTAATTATGCCGGAAAACGTAAGCCAAGAGCGCTCGCAGCTACTCTGGGCTTATGGTGCGGAAATCATTTACTCCGACGGCTCAAAGGGCACCAACGGTTCAATAGAGGTGGCCCATGAGATGATGAATTCCGACGAGGGCAACTACTTCATGCCTTACCAGTACGGTAACAGCGCTAACCCCGGCGCCCATTATGAGACCACCGGCCAGGAGATAATCAACGACCTCCCCGAGGTGGACATGTTCGTGGCGGGGCTTGGAACCGGTGGCACCCTTATGGGGACCGGGCGTAGACTTAAAGAGCATAACCCCGACGTGAAGATCATCGCTGTAGCTCCCGAACCCGGCGACTACATCCAGGCTCTGCGCAGCCTTGAGGAAGGTTTTATACCTCCCATCCTGGACCTATCCCTGCTTGAGACTAGAATGATGGTCAGCAGCACAGATGCCTTCCACATGACCAAGGAACTGCTCCAGAGGGAGGGCATCTTCGCCGGTATCTCCTCCGGCTCCGTGGTCTTGGGAGCTTTGAAGATGGCCCAACGGATAGAGAAGGGTAACATCGTGTGTCTTCTGGCCGATGGTGGCTGGAAGTACCTGAGCACCGGCCTCTGGACCAAAGACTATGGAGAGTTGGAAGAGGAAGCTACGGGCAAAATCTGGTGGTGAGGGACCCCGGCCCCGCCGAGTGCTGCAAAGTCTAACATCCTCTGGTCACTCCCACGTCATTCGACCCTGCCTAACCGTTATTCGGAAATATAGGCCCCCTGCGCTGCACGGTCCAGACGCCATGTGTATTGACTCCGTCCCATTGCCTGTGGGCTTCAGTGCGCCTTGCCTCCCGACATCAGGACCGGGCTAATCTCTACTCCGCACCATATCGCAGGCCCAAACAAGACAGCTCCCGTTATCTCTCGCAGGTGAGGCAAAAAGCCCTTGATATAGAACTAAAGTGCTGATACACTGATCAAGACAGAGGGACACGAGTCCCCGGAGAGCTATTGGAACTATCATTATTCCTAAACAAATACTTAATATTCTTGTCTTAATGTTAAATTAGTGGTCACAGCCGCGCAAGTTAGCTCTAAGGAAATGCGCTCCGGTCCTGAACGGCGAGGTGGCCCCTATTGATGAGGATGGTATATGAGATGTTTCGTCTTAAAGGATGTATTAGCTGCGGTGGAGACCTGGGTATGAGCTATGAGGATTGGCAATGCTTGCAGTGCGGCAGATATTATTACACATCTGCTGTGACCTTGAATTTACCGCGTCGCCGAGAGGGTGCCTGGGGCAATACGAGTAAGGCCCCGAAGCGCGGCGACAAATCGAAAGCCCGATGGGAAACCATTACTCGTCCGGTTGTCACACGAGCCGTTTGAGCAAATCCCAAGTCCTCGAACTGCCCAAGGTAGGCGACATCCGCTAGAAGCTCCGGACCTGCTCCGGGGGACACCAAAGAATCGAACGGCCCTGTCCGGTGCGACCGGTTTCTTGACAGGTATGATGAGCTGTGTTAGCTTTGTCACGGCGTTGCGAACAGGGTAGTTTGGCCTCAGTTCCTCCCCGGTTCCGGCGCGTCGTCCATCGCACTGTTAGCCGTCAGCCGGAGCGCTGGCAGGCTGCCTTCACTGGCCGACGGCTCATATCCGACATCCTCCTTGCGGTCGCCGGTCCCAGGACCAAGTACACTGGGTGACAGCTACATAGAGGCCAACAAGCAAAAAGATGCTCACAAGGGAAGCTCGATATTGCATACCGTCATGGTGTTGGCAGCAATGCTGATAACGCTCGCATTGACCATGTCGTGCAACCAATCGTCCGACGACGGGAGCACGGGCGGTCCTCTGGAGTGGGGATATTCAGGCGAGGGCGGCCCTGCGAACTGGGGAGGCCTCTCCCAGGAGTATTCGACGTGCTCTGAAGGCCGGCGCCAGTCCCCAATTGACATTGCATCTTCACTCCCCGGTGACGCTCCGGTGCTGTCGTTTGCGTACAGCCGCGACGGGAAGCATCTGACCAACACCGGCAAGTTCGTCAAGGTCAAGCACGACGGGAACAGCCGAATACGCCTTGGGGAGCGCAAATACACTCTCATAGAGGCGCACCTGCACAATTCCAGCGAGCATACCATCAACGGCGAGAGCTTCCTACTGGAAATGCACCTGGTACATGAGCGAGAGTCCGGCGAAATCGCGGTAGTAGGCGTTCTGTACCGGCTGGGCGAAGCGGACCCGGCAATCCAGGCGATTATTGACGCCGCGCCGCAGCCGGGTGAAACCGCCGAACCCGCCTCGCCGTTGGACCCCAACGACTACCTTCCCGCGAAACGCGGCCATTACAGCTACTCAGGCTCACTGACGACACCGCCATGCACCGAAGGCGTAGAGTGGCTGGTAATGTCCGAAATCAAGGAGATTACGCAGGAACAGGCCATGCGGATTGCCGCTCTCACCGGCGGCGGTACGAACAACCGTCCCGTGCAACCTCTGGGCGGCCGCAGGATAACGGTTTCAGAATAGCGCCGGTTGCCTATGCCGGCGTCCTGATTGTGGTCGTCGGTCCCAGGATCAAGTACACCCGGCACTAGCCCACTAGCTACCGCCCACGAGCTTCCGAGTATGCTACGATTTTGCGCCGCTAGAGCGCGGACCTTCCCGCGCATCACGTCTTTCCATCAAGGTAAGGCTCTTTCCTTTTTCCCATTTCACCCTTTCGCAATGAGGTGGTTGAGCTTCTCAAGCCGTGTATTCAAGGAGACTCAGCTTTGTGGGTCGTTCATTACTCTGTTCAGCGTGCCTAGCTTGGAAACGAGACAGGGGCAACAAGGCCTCTGCGATGAATGATGCCATGAGACCCTGTATTATATGGATATATCTCTATCGGTTCAACAATATGCAATATCAAAAATGTCCCTTGACAGCCTTGCCCTTGGTCACCAAGAATGGGTATCAATCAAATCCCAACGGTAGCCATTCAAAAAGGAAAGGTGAATTATGGCGGCAGTAAAGTATACCTTGGAAGAGTTCGTTCACGAAATGGAGGCCCTGTTGAAGGAGCAGCCCGACCAGGAGAAAATCTTCAACGTGGGGGCCTCTTACATGGAGAGGCTGATAAGCAACCCCGACGCCATCTCTCCGGAGTGCCGTGTGCCCACTGGCAAGGGCAACAGGCCCAACCACGGCTCCTACCTGCTTTATCGTGGCGAGAGCGGCCTGTTGGTTACCTCCGTAGTTTGGGGGCCGGGAGACCACGCCTCACCCCACGACCATCACACGTGGGGGATGATCGGCGTGATGAGCAATACTCTCTCTGAGACTCGTTTCCGCCGCCTGGACGATCGCTCCAATGCTGAATATGCCTTGCTGGAGAAGGACCGGTTGGGAACATTCTCTCCGGGAGAGGTCTCGTTGCTCATCCCGGACGTGGACGAGATACATCAAATGGACAACCACACCGACAAGCCCACGGTGGAAGTTCATGTGTATGGGAAGGACCTGGTGGGCCTGGACAGGTGCAGGTTCAATCCTGAGACGGGTAAGGTGACCCCATTCGTCAGCAAGAAGTACGATAACGAGTAGATATGCACCGTCTATCTCTACAGCATACCCGGCTCAAGCACCCTGCCTCGCGGGCAGCAAGGCTGTAGCGCCGAACAGAGCAGCGACCTATTGCAGTCACCTGCTCCGATGGGCTAAACTCAACCCTGGCTGGTGCGACCCCGGTTGAGATGGGATACCGGAAGGTCTCGGTCCTGGGGGGCGGGCTGCCCGGCTGTAGTAAAGAAGGAGGAATTACACCGATGGCGACTCAGCGTGAAGAGGACACGGCAAGACCCAACTTTCTACAGATGGAAGGGTCGGCATCTCAGGCCGAGACAGGGGAAGATGAGACCTGGCTGGGATGGCCCACCAAAAGGCTGAAGGCAGTGACCCTGCCAGACCCCCGGGGGCGCACCATGAGGGTCCGTGCCCCTGTGATGGACCTGGAAGGCCTTATCACACCCACCGAGTTACACTATGTAGTCCAGCATTTCGATGTCCCGGAGCCGACCCCCGTCAAGGACTGGACACTTAACATTCACGGTGAGGTCAAGCGTCCTCTGAAGCTCAACTACGAGGAGCTACGCCGTTTTCCGGGCCGCACCGTGCGCACGGTCATGGAGTGCTCCGGAAGCGATGCCGACTTCTTCGAGTACTTAAAAGGGGACAAGCAGGAAAGGCCATCCCGGAGTAAGGAATGTATGATTCTCAGCGCCAGTGAGTGGACGGGGACCCCCCTGGCGTCGGTCTTGAATGAGGCCGGACTCACCGGTAGAGCAGTGGCCGTCCGTGCTGAAGGAGTGGACAAAGGTGTGCCTCCTAGCGCTTCACCTGACACGGAACCCTTCTTCTACGATAAGGGTCTGCCCATCGAAAAGGCCCTCCATCCCGATACCATCCTGGCGTGGGCGCAGAACGGGCAGCTTCTTGAGCACCTTCATGGAGCTCCTGTGCGTTTGCTAGTCCCCGGATGGTCGGGAAACTGGTCTGTCAAGTGGCTCCAAGAACTTGAGGTCATGGACCACGTGCCCGATTGCTGGTACCACTACAACTTCTACTACTACGGTGACTCTCCCGAGGACCCCGACAAGGAGCTGATAACTACCATCGGGGTGAAGTCGCTGGTGACCTTCCCTAACGATGACGATAACCCGACGCTGCCCAGGGGGTTGCACGCGGTCAGAGGGTATGCCTGGAGCGGGGCCGGGGCCATCGCTCAGGTGGATGTCAGCGTGGACGGGGGGGAGACCTGGTACCCCGCGCGCTTGGAGGAGCCCCGAGATAGGTTCATGTGGGTGCGCTGGTCATACCTGTGGGACGTGCAGAAGCCCGGCAAGTACACTATCAGGTCCAGGGCCACCGACGAGGTTGGCCGTGTCCAGTCCGGGGAGCCCAGGTACAACTACATGCGCAAGAACTTTAGCGCTATCGTCCCCAACGAAGTAACTATCGTATAATGGGGAGATGAAAAGACCGTCCCCAATTGATGGGGGAAGGCTGGGGATGGGGGTGTGCCTCCCTTAGTCCCCTCCCCAACGGGGCGGAAATGTGGACAAGGAGGATGGAATGCCGATTATCGAGCACAACACCCGGCCCATGCCGGAGCCGGTGGATAAAAGAAGTGCAAGGTCTCTGGTCGGCGGACATGATGGTGCTGAATCCCTCAGCATAAGGGAGATAGTCGTGCATCCAAGCTCAGAGGGGCGCTTGCACATTCATACCACAGACCAGGCTATCATGGTGATGGAGGGGGCTATACAGATGGTCCTTGGGGACGAAATCCGTACCGTCAGATCGGGCTTCACCCTGCTGGCCCCTCCGGGAGTGCCCCACAAGCTGATGAACGACTATTGGGTCCCTGCCCGAATGCTCGTCATTTCCCCTACAAATGACCTTGAGACCAACTTTTTAGAGTAAAATAGGTAGTTAGAATTAACAGCAGGAGGTTATCATGGCTACGACACGTGCCAGGACCGGCGGGATGCTACAAATCATACCCACCAACGTTGGAGGCCGGACTTTTGCTGCCCCTCCCAGGGCTTTGCAGGAAAATATAGTCCCCAACGACCTGTTCTACGTCCGCAACCACTGGAAGGACGTGCCACAGATTGACATTGACACCTATCGCTTGACGGTGGATGGCTTGGTTGAGCGTCCCCTTAGCCTGAGCTTCGACGAGATACGGCAGTTGCCCGAGAGACGCTTCCAGGTCACTCTGGAGTGTTGCGGCAACGGGCCTGTCCCCGAATACTGGCTCAAGAGGACCCGCAACGTGATGGAGCGGGTGTCCGGACACGGACTCTTGAGCAATGCTGAATGGGCAGGGGTGTCCCTGGCCCAGGTCCTCGAGATGGCCGGCGTGAAGTCGAACGCTGTGGACGTGGTGTTCTCAGGCGCGGACCACGGGCCTGATGAGGTGGCGGACGACCCGCCTGAGGTCACTTACGAGAGGAGCCTTCCTGTGGGTAAGGCTCTCCACCCCGACACCATCCTGGCATACGAGATGAATGGCGAGCCCCTGCCTCCTATGCATGGCTATCCGATGCGTCTCCTAGTGCCCGGTTGGTACGGAATGAACTCCATCAAATGGTTGGTGGGCATCCACGTCATAGACCATACCTTCGATGGGTTCTACCAGATTGAGCGGTACAGGGTGGTGAACGGGCCGGATGACGATAGCTACTATACATATCTGAACAGGATGAAGGTGAAGACCATCATCACGGACCCCGCTCCGGGGGAGGTAGTCCCAACAGGCAGCAGGTATATGGTGTCGGGCGCTGCATGGTCCGGCGAGAACGAGGTGGTCAAGGTTGACGTAAGCATGGACGGTGGTGAGACCTGGGGTCTGGCCCGCCTGATTCCCAGGACCGACTACTCCTGGTATCGCTGGGAGTTCGACTGGCAGCCCCCCGGCCCGGGTGACTACGTGTTGATGTCCCGTGCCACCAACGACAAGGGAGATATCCAGCCCATGGATTTCCCCAACAAGTACGATGGCATTGGCTACGGCAACAACATGGTGTTTGAACACCTGGTGGAAGTACGGGACGAGTAGCGGGTACTCCTTCTTCCATCAGGGAAGAGGGCTGAGGTGAGGGTGAAGGTTTCCCCTCCCTAGTTCCTCCCTGCCCGGGGAGAGGGAACTGAAAGGGGGTATCTATGGAATACGAGACGATTCTGCTGACCAAAGCCGGCGGGGTAGCAACCATCACACTCAACCGGCCCGAGGTTCTTAACGCCATGAGCTTCCAGCTAATTGGGGAATTGGACCAGGCCATCACCGACGTGGAGGCGGATGATGAGGTTGGGGCCGTCATAATTACCGGGGCTGGTGAGAGGGCCTTCTCTGCCGGTGCGGATATACATGAGCAAAGGCGAGATGTCCAGGAGATCTCTACCGAGGAGATTGAGGAACGTCGCGCAATCCGGTCGGAGTATAGCTGGCACATGGGTATTTGCCGCAAGCCCACTATAGGGGCACTCAATGGTCTGTCCTACGGCGGCGGCGCCGTTCTGTCCTCCTCCCTGGACATGCGGGTAGGCTGCGAGCGCAGCACCTTTCGCTTCCTTGCGGCCTCCTATGGCAGGCTAAATTGTACCTGGACCCTGCCTCAACAGATAGGTTGGCCTATGGCCAAGGAGTTGCTGTTCACCGGTAGGGTGGTCGCTGCTGAGGAGGCCTACCGCATGGGCCTGCTCAATCACCTTGTGCCTCCGGACCAGGTCATGGACAAGGCAATGGAGATAGCTACCGCCATCTCAAATAACCACCCTGATTCTGTGAGGGGCGTGAAACATCTCCTGGTTGAGGACATTGGCCGCAGCTGGCAAGAGATGTGGCAGAGAGAGAAGGACTACCTGCGCACCGACGTCAGGTCTCCGGGAGTTGAAGACGCCTTCAAGGAGTTCATAGAACGCAGAGGCCGCTAGCAAGCTACTGAGCCATTGATAGGATGCTTGCTTGAGAACGAGTAAGGCCCCTCTTTTCTTTCCCTTGTATGGGGTATGGGGAACTTATTTCAGGGAATAGTAGAGAGCGGAGGCAATTGCTATGAGACTTGAGAACAAGGTCGCCCTGATTAGCGGCGGAGCCAGGGGTATGGGTGCTGTAGAGGCAGGTCTCTTTGCCCGTGAAGGGGCCAGGGTAGTCATTGGGGACATACTGGAGGCCGAAGGTAGGCAGGTTGAGGCCCGGATTAACGAGAGCGGCGGTGAGTGCCTCTTCGTCCATCTGGACGTTACCAGCGAGTCCGACTGGGAGCGAGCTGTCGCTGCCACGGTGGCCCGCTTCGGCAAGCTTGACGTGCTGGTGAACAACGCCGGGATTTTCCCAATGGCACGTGTGGAGGATACCAGTGGAGAGTCGTGGGACCAGGTGATGGGCATCAACGCTAAAGGTGTGTTTCTGGGCACCAAGCACGCTATCCCGGAGATGCGGAAGGCCGGTGGTGGCTCCATAGTCAATATCTCATCGGTTGCGGGCCTAATCGGCAGCTCTCATTCGGCGTCTTACAATGCCTCCAAGGGTGCGGTGCGGCTCCTGACCAAGTCCACGGCCATTCAGTATGGCAGCGAGGGCATCCGGGCGAACTCGGTACATCCTGGCCTTATCGAGACTGAAATGTCGGCTGCTATGCGCGCCGATGAACCTCTTCTCCGGCGCAGGCTTGCGTCCACTCCAATGAGACGAGCGGGCCAGCCTGAGGAGGTGGCCTACGGCGTCCTGTATTTGGCGTCTGACGAGTCCTCCTTCGTTACGGGGAGCGAGCTGGTCATAGACGGAGGCACAACCGCCCAGTAGCGCCACCGGTGTAAGCTTGGCAATAGTGGAGCGGTAACGATGCAACAGGCGACAGATAGAGTATCTGTTTATATTGATGGGAGCAATCTATATCACAGCCTCCGAGGCACCGGCTCCCCTGCTAATCTCGATTTTGTGAAGTTTAGAGATAAACTGGTCACTGGACGCCGTTTGGTGAGGACATATTACTATGACGCTCCATTTCCCCAAGAGAGGGACAAGAATAGAGCCATTAGTCAACAGAGATACCATCAAATGCTTCGACGCCTGCCTTATTTTGAACTTAGGCTGGGGAGATTGGTGTTTAATAATTGGCCTACAGTACCTCCTCAAGAGAAAGGTGTGGATGTCAAGATTGCAACAGACATGTTGACACATGGCTTTCGAGATAATTTTGATGTCGCCTTGCTTGTAAGCGGTGACACAGATTTAGCAGATGCCCTGCAAGCACTGAAGGACTACGGTAAGCACACAGAAGTAGCCCTATTCGGTGAAGGGTGGACATCACAAGCGCTCAGGGACGTAGCGGACCGAGTTATCAATCTGGATGCTGCATTTCTGTCTGACTGCTGGAGAGGTCCCTAAAATAAAACTAAGCGTTGCGAGGCAACGCTTAGGAGTCCAACGCCTCCGGTTGCCTGGCAACCAGAGGGATTCAAACCAAGTCTTATCATAGCAATGCCATTGATATTTGTCAAATACGGAGATATGTCAAAATTGTCTCTTTGCTACCGCTCGAAATAGGGCAGGATACCCCTTGCGGCAGCCCGCATCTGCTCCCGGACACCGTTCACGTCTGGGGCAATCCACTCGAAGTCTATGTCCCTTGCTCCAGCCTCCACCTTCGACTCCACCTCTTTGATACACTCTTCCGGGGTGCCGGTGATGCAGAGGGCCTGGGCGATGTCCTCGGCGCTGCGCTGAGGTGTGGCGTACCTCTCACCCACGATAGCGGTAGCGGTGCGTAACGCCTCCCCCCTGGTATCAGCGACACAGATGGGCTGGAGCAGGCCCCAGTGGAAGCCGGAGATGTCTCGTCCCGCTCTGGTGGCGACATCTCGGATGCGCTCGACGCTTTCCTTGAGCCGTTGGTTGGTATACAGGTAGGGATACCAGCCGTCGCCATACCGGGCTGCCCTGCGTATTGATGGCTCCTCCCGTCCGGCGACCCATATTGGCGGGTGAGGCTTCTGGATAGGAAACGGCAGCAGGGTCACGTCCTGACACTGGTAGTAACGCCCCTCGAAGGTCAGGTGCTCTTCGGTCCAGAGTCGTTTAAGAAGCCGGAGAATTTCGTTGCTCCGCCTTCCGCGCTCCTCGAAAGGCACACCGAGAATGTCATATTCCACTCTGGTGGCGTCCCTCGGGCCACCGACCCCGATGCCAAAATCCAGGCGTCCCCCACTAACATGGTCCAGAGAGGCGACTAGCTTGGCTAGCATCACCGGATGATAGAAAGGTATAAGTACGATGCCTGTGAGCAGGCGGATGTGCCTGGTGGCTCCGGCGGCAGCGGCCATAGCGGGGATGTTCAGCACCGTTGGCCGGGGTGGGTTGCCTGCCATGACACGCTCGCCGGTGCCGATGCGGGCAAAGCCCAACTCCTCGGCCTCGCGAGCCAGCTCCGGGATAGCCGAAAAGTCGGATTCGGTGATTACGAATGAACCGAAGGTAAGCTCGGTCTGCACCGTTTTAGCCCTCCTGCGAAGACTTGGACCCTTCGGAGTGCCATGCCGAGATTACCCCCCACTCCCATCTGGGGAGGGCCGGAGGCAGGGGCCTCTAGCTCTCAGGCTCAGGAGGCCCCTGGAGGGCGGGAAGCACTTCCTTAGCCATCAAGTCCAGAGAATGGTACCACTTCTCCTGGTCGCGCCCCCAATCGTGGCACACTATGAGGAGAGTCCCGTACCCGCCAACCTCGTCGTAAAGGTCCCTTAGCTGCCTGGTGCAGCTATCCGGGTCGCCCACAATCCAGAAATTGTCCAGCATATACTCGGGAGTGAGGGCCTCATCGGGCATGTCAAGCTCAGTCTTCAGGTTGGTATAGCTTCCACTCAAGCCCATGAGGGGCCTGAAGTAGTTCACGAAGGAGTGTGCCATCGGCCCGTTGAGGGCTTCTTCCCTGGCCTGTTCGGTGGTGTTAGCCACGTGAACCTGGCGGGCGATTCTCCATTCATTGCGAGAGGGTTTCTTGCCCGTCAAGGCGGCTCCCTTCTCTACCACGTCCCAGTTGCGGCTAAGGACAGAGTGATGAAGGAAGAGGCCACTCATGGGCCACCAGCCCATCTCGCCACCCATCAGCAGAGTGTCTGAGTCAGGGCTGCTTCCGGCAACAGCTATGGGTGGGTGAGGTTTTTGGTAGGGCTTCATGTGGTAGTAGAGCTTCACGGAGTCTATGTGCTCAGGCGAGCTGACATGGAAAAATTCACCCTTGTACTCGAAGGGGTCGTCCTCCGTCCAGAGTTTGAGGATAACCTCCATAGATTCTTTCATTCGCTGTCGCGGATTCGCGGTCTGTCTGTCCAGGCCGAAAACCTGAAAGTCGGTGTTTACACCCCCTGAGCCGATGCCCATGTAGAACCTACCCTTGGCGAGGTGGTCCAACATGGCTATGCGATGGGCCACCATCACGGGGTCATGGAAGGCCAAGAGTATGACCCCGGTAGCCAATACAATGCGCTCTGTCTCGCCCAAGGCTCTGGCAATAAAAAGGTCGGGGGCCGGCATGTTCTCCCAGACGATGGTGAAGTGTTCACCTATCCATGCTTCATCGTAGCCCAGCTTGTCAGCCAGTTTCAGCAACTCAAGGTTCAGGTCGTAGGTCTCGGTAAGATTCCTGTCGGGGGAGTGCAAGGGCATATCAAAAAGGCCCAGCTTCATTTCTCTCCTTTACTTGCCAGCAATGGCCGATGAGGCTTCTCAGAAAATACCGGTTCACGGATATGGCGAGTGTATCAACACCCTCCAGGACTGTCAACACCGAGATCGGCCCTCGGCGTGAGGTTTCCGGTGCGGAAGGGGAACTTTTGGCCCCTGGCAAGGGGTCTTGGTGATGCCTTTCGCTTTTCAGGTGGGGCGGTCCCCGTCCCAGTTCCCCCATTGTCGGGCTTCAGGCCGAGCATCCAGACAACTTGGCCACCTTCCTCAGGTTGTAGGCCATCAGCTTGGACCACATCTCTATGGCGTTTCGACCCAGTCCACGGTAGCGGACAGGCTGTACCCATAGCTGCGCCTAATCGTCCCGGACACCTTCTCCACCAACGCCCCCACAGGCGCCATCAGTTCGTTGCGACGCTTCTGCCAGTCCGGCAGTTCCCGTTGATCCTTGTGGGAACGGTGCATGATACAGTCGTCTATCCCCTGAGATTTCAGCCACTGGCGCCTCCTCTTGGACTCCTAGGCCCGGTCTCCGTACACCGCCCGCTCATCACAGCTCACCAGGTCTCGGCCACCTCGCTCTCATAGACCTTGGCCAGCGTCAGGACCGCCCTGCGCACCAGCCCCGTCCCAGCCTCCACCCCCAGATGCACCTTATAGCCAAAGTGGGACCGCCTCTCACGACCGCTCCGGGTCCAGTCCCCATCCGGGTCTGTCGGACTCTTGGCCCCCAGACCCGCCGAGGCCGCCGGTCGGCGCACCCGGGCTTCCACCAGCGTGGCCTCCATCAACGTCCCTTCCTTTTGACAACTGCGAAGCGTGAGGTACTTGGTCATAGCATCGCTGGCGGCTATGTGTTTGACGATAGCCGTCAGCGTGCTTTTCATTACGGCGCTGGTCACTTTTAATGAGGACGCTAATTTCTCTACGGCTATTGTACTTGCCTCGATTGGACTTTTGGGAATTGCCTCCGGGGTCGCAATTATTTGGAGCGATTGCCATAAGAGCCGTTGGAGCTTGGTTGGGTTCGTGTTTTCTGGTGCCTATATTGCGGCATCTGTCGCACCGCCGGTAGCCATAATAACTATACATTGGTATGGGCCACCGGCTCTGTTGCTAATAGTACTTTCGGTATGGAACGTTGCCAAATGGAGACTCACCTGAACAGAAATCCCATCCAAACAGCCGGCGTGAGCCGAGTCCATCCCCTTGAGTCTGAAGATTTACGAACGATGGATAGAATTGACTTGCTCTCTTGCCTGTGATATATTCTGACTGTCCTCTTTTCCATGAGGCGTATGGGAAACACACTGGAGGAATTGAGCATAGCTAGAGAATATAGGGTAAACGAGAGGATTCGTGCACCGGAAGTGCTGGTGATTAGCGACTCAGGGGAACAGTTGGGCACGATGACCGTCCCCCAAGCGCTGACCATGGCGAGGGAGCGCGGGCTGGACCTGGTGGAGGTGGCACCTACCGCGGCACCCCCGGTTTGCCGCATCTTGGACTATGGGAAGCTTCGCTATCTCTATTCTAAAAAGGAAAGAGAAGCTAAAAAGGGCCAGAAAAACACGGCCCTCCGAGAAGTTCGCCTTCGCCCAAACATAGGTTCCCACGATTTCTCATCCAAGATTCGCAAAGTCAAAGAGCTTATAGATGACGGCTCCAAGGTAAAAGTTGCCGTCATGTTTCGCGGTCGTGAACATACGCATCGTGAGCTAGGCGTCTCTCTCCTTAAACGAGTGGCGGACGAGGTCCAGGAAGAGGCGCGCCTGGAAGGGCCGCCCGGCATGGAAGGCAGAGCAATGTCCATCGTGTTGGTGCCGGGAGCCAGAAGAGCAGAGAAGAAGGTATCAGAGGTACAGGATGCCCAAACTGAAGACTCACAAGGGGGCTAAAGCCCGTTTCTACATTAGCGGTACCGGTAAAATCTTGCGCCGCAAGAGGATGAGCAGCCATTTGCGACGTAAGAAGCCCAAAAAAGTACGCCGCCAATTCGATAGCAAAATCGAGTTGGACAAAAAGGACTTCAAGCGGATTAAACGCCTTTTGCCCCACGACGTATAGGCAAATCAAATTTCTGGAGCGCAATTTTGACAAGGGTCAAACGTGGCGTCACCAAGCGCCGTCGGCACAAGAAGATACTATCTCTGGCCAGAGGGTATCACGGAGCTTCCCATCGAAACTACAAGTGGGCTAAAGAGGCCCTGATTCACGCATGGAGCCATGCGTATCGCCACAGACGGGAAAGAAAGGGTGACTTCCGGAGGCTGTGGATTCTGCGGATTGGGGCAGCCGCCCGCGGGATGGGCCTCACTTATAGCCAGTTTATCCACGGACTCCATAATGCCGGCGTAGAGATTAACAGGAAGATGCTGGCAGAAATGGCTGTCAGGGACCCGCAGGGCTTCGAGAAGCTGGTAGGTGTTGCCAAGGAGCATCAGACTAGCTGAAACCAACCCCAAGACCACCGAGATGACGAGCGCCCGTAGTCAGCTACGAGGCGCTCTTTTCGTTCTATTCACTCTTTTCATTGTAGGGCAACCTATCTTATGAGAAGTCGGATGTCATGTACAAGCGGTTGGGGGTCAAGGGAGAGATTGCTGAACAGGGAGCGGCGGTAGCCCTTCCGGTCAATCAAGAAAACCGGGGCGCTGTGACTCACGCCGTAGCCATTGGGTACTGAATGGAGAAGCGCATCGTCTCCCGTACCCGGCTTTGAAACGATGTGTCCATCGTCGTGTCCGTCACCGGGGGTGTCGGTTACACTGTTCGTAGCGTCCCGTATAGGAGCCACCCAGTAGGATTTCCAGATGGGCTTAAGCTGCTCCTCGCTCCCTACCAGGTAGTGCCATCTGTTCAGCATATCCCTCTCATCGGAATACTGATAGGCCCTCTCAACGGAGTCATGCTCAGGGTCCACCGAGATTGCTACCATCTCTATCCCGCTTGAGTCGTTACCCAGGAGCAGGTGGGCGCGCCGGAGGGTCTCTGTGGTAAGAGGGCATATATCCGGGCAACCGGTGTAGAGAAAAGTCAGCACTACAACCTTCCCGGCCATATCTGAGAGTCCCACGGAGTCGCCAAACTGGTTGACGAGCCGGAAGGGAGGAGCAATGTCGGGGTAGTCCAGTTCGGTCCCCTGGAAGGAGTCCGGTCCGGAGCACGATACAACTGAGACCAGCACGAGAACGAGGAGAAGGCCGGTCTTTAACTTCATGTGTTCTACCAGTCCGATGCTGCTCTTCTGGTTGGAAACGTTGGGGCGCTAGGCAATTCGAGTGCGGCCATTCCACCATTTTTAGCTATGTTCAGGCCAATTTCAACGTTTGGGTAGAGTTAGAAGAGACGCAATGAAAGGCACCCCCACTACTAGAGCCAGACCTATTATAACGGCTCCCCACTGTTCCAGCGCTGTCTTTCTGGCCAGTACAATGAAAATAGCGCCAAGCCCTCCTCCCCAAACGACAACGAACATGATAGCTGCCAGGGGCAAGAGAAAGGGAAGGGGTGGACGATTCATCGGCTTCTCTCCTTTGTGGTTATGTTGTCAGCGTAGCTCAAATTACCATCCGGGCCAGACCTCATATTGTGCTGTGCCTGGGATTCCTCTTTGCTTGCCCAGATGAGGAATATCACCATCATTGTGAGCAGAAAGGCCAAGCCCCCGGGAATCCACATGATGAGACCACCGATTTGCTGGTCGGCGTGAGCTGTTATGCCCCATATCCGGGGTGCCTCCGCATACCACTCGTACAGGGTCCCATCGGAAAAGGTAATTATCGCACCCAGGATTGACGGAACCGTTGGTTGGAGGAAAAGGTATAGCATCTGGACAATATAGGGAGAGCGGGGTAGCTCGGGCAGAGGGCTCAGGATCGGCCACCACATTATCACCCCGGCGACAATGAACATCAGGTGCTCAAGGATATGAATACTCTGCTCCCGTAGCGCCAAATCATAGAGCAGTGGTAGGTGCCAGAATGCAAAGACGACGTTGAACAGAATGAAGGCCACTACGGGGAGGGTCAGTGTACGAGCAACCCCCATGACTCGCGGATGCCTCAGTATGGGGCGCAGCAACCAAGCGGGTGTCCCTAGCAGCAGCAGTGGGCACACCACCGATATGAGGAGCAGATGTTGGACCATGTGGGCGCTGAAGAGGTAATTGTCTCCCAACTCGTGGATGGGCGAAAGCAGAGCGACGAATAGGACCAGTACACCGGTCAGGAAAATTGTCACCTGGCCCGCCCCTGCTCGCTCTGCCCAACCATACCGATGGCGCAATGGCCCAACACCCAGCAAGTATGCACCGGTGAGAGCCAGCAGCCCAATGATCACGCTGGGATGTCCATGCCAGGCCGTCCAGGGAAATTCAACCACGGATTCGTGCAAGGTATGCTCCTGACGAAGCGGTTGCCCAAGGGATGCCAATCACTCAAAGGTCAGCAGGAAAGCCACCAGCGCATCTATTTGCTCATCTGTCAAGCCGCTCGTGATGGCCTCAGTCATCAGGCCCGGTGTAGCGCGTTCGACTCCGGCGGGCACGAATACTTCGGGGGCCTTGATGGACTCCCTGATGTATTGTTCTGCCGACATACCTGACCTCCTGGCACCGGCGTTGGTAGCTATGTGGGTGAGGTCTGGTCCAATCAGGCCGGCAGCTATGCCTTCAATCTGATGACAGGTATTGCACCAGAGGGCTTGTGGTCCCACGTTAGATGGCGCGGTCATGAAAATCTCCTGGCCTGTAGCGACAGGGTCAGCCGGTGAAGGATCCTTCGTCCTCACCGGAGTGGGAGCATCCGGCTGTTCAGGATCCGTCCTCACCAGTGTGGGGACGGCCTCTCGAGGGGCTTCTGTTTCAGGCTCACCGGCCACCATGGCAGATTCACCGTCTTCGCGGGGATTGGCCACTGCCGAGAGGACCTGGAACAAGGACATCAACACCACCGCCACTGCCACCGCCAGCATCAACCCTCCAATAAAAACCCCGGAGAACAAGCGGCTGTCAAACTTCAGGTGCATGTAGAATAGTATGACTAGGCAGAACTTGGCTACGGACAGCAACAGGAAAATAGCCAAGAAGGCGGGTTTAATGGCATCTATGTAGAATACGCCCACTTCTATGGCCGTCAGGATGACGAGAATCATGGCCACTCTTAGGTAGGTCAGCGGGGTTGGATGCGCCCCCTGGTGCGGCTGTGTTCTATCAGCCATATATGCTCCCTCTCATGTCAGGTGAGCCTGGTATTTCATCTATGATAGTGTCCACGTCTTCACGTAACTCCTACACCGATAAGGTAAATCACCGCGAATATGACTATCCAGACGATGTCCACAAAGTGCCAATACAGGGCAGCCAGGTCCACACTGAGGGCCTCTCTGTCGGTAAGAACCCTTGTCGCTCTTCTCCCGCCCAGTACGGAATAGCCCGCGATGGAGAGAAGCCAGATAATCCCCAAGGTCACGTGGGCACCGTGGAAACCTGTCAGTATGAAGAAGGTGGTGCCGAACAGGTTGGTGCGTGGGGTCAGGCCAAAATCCTCTTCGTACTCCGCATGACCGTCGAGGCACGCTTGGACCAGAGATTCGGGTGTACACTCGACTACTAGCTCGTGGTTGGCGAACTCGTAGAACTCGAAGGTCTGGAATGACAGGAAGGTGGTTCCCAGAAGGCATGTACAGAGGAGCCAGGCTCTAAAGGATTTCATGTCTCCCCGGTTTATAGCCGCGTATGCCAACACCATCGCCATACTGCTCATTAGCAGGGCGAATGTGCTTACGGAGGTAGTAGGAATGTCAAAGACATCCTTAGGGAAGGGTCCTATAAGGCTCTGTCCACGGTATATCAGATAGGTGGAGATTAGTGCCCCGAAGAAAAGGCAGTCGGAACCCAGGAACAACCACATGAGCATTTTTCGATGGTTTAATCCTGTAGTGGTTTCCTCCACCACTGCCTGGTGACCCGCTGCGGATGGGTCGTGCAATGTATCAGTCCCTCCCTACTTGAGGTTCATTCAACCGATGAATCCGATTCCTCGGAAGCCGGCTCGAAAGCCCATGCATAAGTTGCAATCATTGATATACCGGCTCCCACTGCGGCTAATGCCCAGGTGAAGGTTTCGTGATAAATCACTCCATACCCCGCTACGGTAAGCCCTACGGCTATCACCACAGGGTAATAGGACAACCCGGGCATGTGAATACTATGATGGCCCTCTTGGTGGCCGACGTCGTGTTCAGACGTGCCGGCATCGTGGCTCCGGTCTACCGCGTGCTCACCACCGGCGCCGGTAGTCTCTGAGCCACCTGCTACGGGAACAGGAGCGCCATGCCCGCCGTTACCGTACTTCTCCTCCCAGAAGGGGTCTCGGCTGTGGATCGTCGGAATGGTGGCAAAGTTGTATACGGGCGGAGGCGAGGAAATGGACCACTCCAGAGTCCTGCCATCCCAGGGGTCGTTTTCGGCCCGGTCCCCCTTTCGTAGGCTCCGGACGGCGTTATGCAAGAAAATGAGCATAGATGCGCCTAAGAGGAACGCACCGCCCGTGGCTACTCCATTCCAGAGGTCCCAGCCCATAGCCGAGTCGAAGGTATACACTCGGCGCGGCATCCCGTCCATTCCCAGGAAATGCATCGGGAAGAAGGTCACGTTCATGCCGATGAACATCATCCAGAAGTGGAGCTTGCCAAGCTTCTCGCCTAACATGCGACCGGTCATTTTGGGCCACCAGTAGTAGATTCCCGCGAAGATGGCGAATATGCTGCCGCCGAACAGGACATAATGTATGTGGGCGACGATGAAATAGGTGTCCTGCTGTTGGGCATCCGAAGGGGGAGATGCGTGCATCACACCGCTAAGCCCACCGATGATGAACAGAAAGACGAAGCCCACGGAAAAGAGCAGGGGCGTTTTTATATTAACCGAGCCTCCCCACATGGTGGCAATCCAGTTGAAAATCTTTACGCCGGTTGGTATGGCTATCACCATTGTGCTCCCGGCAAACGCAGCGTTGGCGTAGGGGCCAAGACCCACGGTAAACATGTGATGGCTCCAGACGCCCCAACCCATGAAGCCGATGACGACCCCGGAAAGGACTACCACCGGGTAGCCAAAGAGGGGTTTGCGCGAGAAGGTGGGCAATACTTCTGAGATAATTCCCATGGCAGGCAGAATCAGAATGTACACCTCGGGATGCCCGAACACCCAGAAGATGTGTTGCCATAGTAAGGGGTCGCCCCCACTGGCCGGACTGAAGAAGCTGGTGTCGAAGGTGCGGTCCAACAGAAGCTCTATGAGGCCCACAGTGATAATCGGAAAGGCCAGGATAATCAGAAAGGAAGTGATTAGGGTCATCCAGATAAATACGGGCATCCGCATGAGCGACATACCGGGTGCCCTCATGTTGATGATGGTGACAATGAAGTTGAATCCCGCAGCCATCGTAGCCGTTCCCAGTATCAGAAGGCCCACCACGTAAAAGTCCAGGCCGTGGCCGGGATTGAAGGTGCTGTCCGTCAGATTGGCGTAGCCGAACCATCCGGCATTGGGCGACCCGCCCAGGAACCAGCTGCTGTTCAGCAGGATGCCGCCGGTCAGAAATATCCAGTAGCTGAGGGCGTTAAGGCGTGGGAAAGCCACGTCTCGGGCGCCAATCATCAGCGGTACCATGAAGTTGAAGAAAGCCGCGCTCAGGGGCATTATAGCTAGGAAGATCATGCTCAGGGCGTGCATGGTGAATAGCTGGTTGAAGACCTCCGGACTCACGATGTCCTGATTTGGTCCCGCAAGCTGCACCCGCATCATGAGCGCCTCTACGCCGGCCAGCAGGAAGAATATAAAGGCGGTGACGCCATAGAGGATGCCAATCCTCTTGTGGTCAACGGTAGTGACCCAACTCCACCACCCTTCGTAGCTGGTGGGGCGTCTCAGTGCGCCGGCTATGGTCCCACTTATAGTTACCATTGCATACCCCCAACGTTACCGTTGAAAAGTTCGCCTCCTGATTATAACTTAGCCCGCGCCCCTCCGGCTCACTTCAAGCTCAACAGATAGGCAGCCAGCGCCGAGATTTCCTCATCGCTCAGCCTGGCATCCGGGTCTATATATACATTTGCCAGTTCGGCCATACGGTTGCCAGGTTTGACGTCATCGGGATCGTGCAGCCATTTTATGAGATTCTCCCGGTTGAGGTCCATCATCCCTGCGGCCATAGTTGTGCGGGTCCCAAAATTGGTAAGATTCGGGGCAGGAAAGCGTAACTCGCCCCTCTCAAAGGCATCCTTAAGGGATTGACGTATTTCAGCCGAGGCCGGTCCATCGGTCTTGTGGCACAGGAGGCAGCCACGGCTTGCGAAAGCGGTAAACCCCTTCGCCTCTTCCGTTTCACCGGTTGGAGCAGGACGGGACGCTATCTCGTGGTAGTTTGCCACCCATCCATCAAAGTCTTCCTGTGACTCAACGACCACCCGGAACCTCATGTGAGCGTGGGCCACCCCACAGAATTCCGCACATTGCCCGAAGAGAATAGCCGGCAAGGTATCAATATCGGACCCACTAGCGGTAAACGTCAGAGGATTTACGTGTGTGGGTATTACATCCCGCTTGCCAGCCAGTTTTGGTACCCAGAAGCTGTGAATTACATCGTCGGACCTCAGATTGAGCATTACCGGCACGTCAACCGGGATATGCAACTCATTGGCGGTGACCACGTTCTGTTCAGGATATTCAAATTCCCACCACCATTGGTGTCCGGTGACGTTCACCTCCAGAGCACCCGGCGGGGGTTCCTTGGCGATGTCGAATATGTAAATTATGGTTGGCACGGCAACAACGAGCAGCACGATGGCAGGGGCAATGGTCCACCCGATTTCCAAGGGCGTATTGCCGTGGGTCTGAGTTGGTATTGCGGTTTGCCCTTCTTTTCTGCGAAAGCGAATGACTGTGTAAATCAGCGCGCCTCCAACAACGATAAAGACAACCACGGCTGCCAGGAAAATTATCATGAACAGGTCTAGCTGCTTCTCTGCAACAGGGCCGACAGGGTCGAAGGTAGACTGGTTGTGCGAAGGTGTACAGGCCATCAGAGCCAGGATGACGGCCACTGATAGTCCCAAAGCCAGGAGTCTAAGGGATGGGCGGCGTAAACTCACTCTTGTCTCCTTTTGTATGAAGCCTTGAAGAGAGCAGAGCAATCATAGTTCGCACACGGTGGATTTGCCGGGAGCAGTTTACCAGAGCCGCTTACAGGTTTCAAGGGGTATGGGCAGTCTGCCTTGCATTCTAAAGCGATCATCATATATTTACCACACTATCCACCATGACGGCAGTGAATAACAGGGCGAGATACAGCAACGAGTAGAGGTAAAGCGACCTGGCATTTTGTTCTCCACCAGTCTGCTTATCGGAGTGGCCTGCAAAGGCCAAGCGCCAGGCCATGTATAGGAAAATGGCCCCCAACACTGTGGCGGAGGCAAGATATATCCACCCCACTGACCCGGTGGTGAAGAAGAGAAGAAGGGTGAAAGCCACTACCACCACAGTGTAAATCATAATTTGCCGTTGGGTAGCTCCTATGCCCCTTATCACGGGCAGCATGGGGATGCCCGCACGGGCGTAGTCATCTCGTATCAGTAGAGCTAAGGCCCAGAAGTGAGGTGGTGTCCAGAAGAAGATAATGGCAAAGAGGTATATCGCAGGAAGCTCCAGCCCACCCGTGACCGCGGCCCACCCGGCCATCGGGGGTATGGACCCGGCCGCACCACCAATGACGATATTCTGGGGAGTGGACCGCTTCAGCCACCAGGTGTAAACGAACACGTAGAATAGGGTGCCGCTCAGTGTAAGCAGTGCGCTCAACAGGTTCACTCCGGTGACCAGCAAGACGAAGGCGAAGATGTTGAGGACGACCCCAAAGGCCAGCGCTGCACCGGGAGAGATACGCTGTCCCGGCAACGGGCGTCGGCAGGTCCGGGCCATAAGCTTGTCAACGTCTCTGTCCAGGTAGTGGTTGATGGCGCTGGCGCCTCCCGCTGCTGCCGCACCGCCCACCAGCAGCAGCAATGCCACAGATATTGGCGGAGCACCTTGCGAACCCAGGAACATTCCACCGAGGGCCGTTATCAGCAGTAGGAGTACGATGGGAGGCTTGGTCAGGGCCACGTAATCTGCCATGATGGATATTACGTTCGCCTGGAAAGGCGTAGGTCTTGGCCAGGACAAAGAGCTTGGCTTAAGCACTGCTAACCCCCATGAGGCTAGATGCCGGAGCGGTGGGTTTGTATGATAGTACCGCCAACACAGCCAGACCCACCCACACCAGGGTGGCCGTCAAAAGATGCAGAAGCCGGGCGGCCAATGGAAAACCCATCCACAAAATTGCAGCTCCTATCATTACCTGGCCCAAGAACAACCCGCCCACGATGATGGTTGTCCATCCCAGGGCCGGAGCATCCCCCCTGCGTCGCCAGGCCATCACCAATACTGCGACAATCAGTACACCCACCAGGAGACCTACCACACGATGTGCCATGTGTATCGTAGCATAGTACCCCTCCGGTATGAGTTGCCCCTGGCACAGAGGCCACCACTGCCCGCAGGACGCAGTTGCTCCTGAGACCGTTACGAATGAGCCGGTCAGCAGGAGAGCGTAGCCTGTCAGAAGAGTGATTGACACGAGAATCAGGAACCGGTCCGATCCTTTGTCACCGCGCCCACGAGCGCCCGGAATGGGCGAGCCACGCAGAGCCACCATACAGACGACTACCAGCAATGCTATCAGGGCCTCAGCAGTTGCCAAATGCGCCAGCACGATAGCCGCCGGTAGCTCCTTTAGCACCGTGAATCCCCCCAATAGCACTTGGCCCACCAACAAGAGGAACCCCAAAGTCGCCGGGACCAGTAGCCAGGGCTGTCTCCTGTAAGACCGCCATACTATCAGGGCGATTGCCAGTACCAGCAAGCCGGTCACGGATGCCATTAAACGGTGAGAGTATTCAATGAGTGTTGATGCATCCGCCGGAGGGATGATTTTACCGTGACACAGCGGCCAGTCGGGGCAACCTAGACCTGAGTCTGTCAAGCGCACCACCCCGCCCATAGTCACAAGAGCGAGCGTAGATATGACCGTAGCCAGCGTAAGTGCCCGGAAGCCCGCGCTCACGGCCCCAACTTGCCGGTGGTTTTCGGTCCCGTCAATTCCATCAGAAGCGGCGCTTCTACTGACGGATGTATCCAGTGGCCATGCCGCCGAGGCATGGGCGGGGCGCGGTCCAGCCAAAACCGGTAGTCTCATGGCAGTACATAGCCTTCTCAAGGTATACCATAGCAAGCTAGTCACCTCGCTGATGGGCCGGATCGCAGAGGTACTGCATGAGCTTTCGGGCCGGTGTGTCAACTATCATAATCTCACGGCGCAAGCCTGCTCGTCCCGTAACAGTGACATCAGTTTGTGCAAATTTTCACTACTTATCCGCTAGCAAGCTATCATAGTAGGGTGGGATTGTCAATCTTGATTGAGTCGAAGTCCATCTGCCAGTCGCTGTCAGTCTCTGAATGAAAAGGCCTCCCGCCATTCCAGATATTCCCTGATTCCGGCGGCGAGGTTGAAGTTGTAGGTAAAGCCCAAGTCCTCCCGGGCCCTGGTGACGTCTAGTAGTCCGCGTGCGGAATTGGGTCGCAGGATTTCGAACTCTTTGCCGGGGTCATCTATGACCTGAACGGAAGGACGAACCTCTTGCAGCGCGTCTATCACGTCACCCAGCTTTATCCACTGTCCGGCAGAGATGTTATAGACACCGTGGGATAGCGATTTGGCGTCCAGCACAGTGCAGATTCCGGCGGCGGTGTCGGCAACGTAGGTGTAGTCTCGCCCGAGCGTGCGGTCTCCGACCCGGACCGGCTCCCCTCTGACCACATTGCCGGTCCATTCGTATAGTGCCGACATGATGGCCCTGTGCCCCGTGACCCGTTCCATGGGGCCATAGGGGGAACTCAGGCGCACGCTAACTGTCGGAAAGTCGTGAAGCTCGCCGTACCTGCGAGTTAATAGCTCACTGGTATACTTCGTGGACGCATAAAGGCTTCGCGGGTAGAGTATGATGTCTTCGTGCAGCGCCTCGTCAATGCTACGACCCTCACCGTATACGGACCCCGAGCTTACATAAAGGAACCTCTCAATGGGCAGCCCACGGGCCAGGTCCAGGAGGTTAGCCGTACCAGTCACGTTGATGTCCACAATGGAGCGGCTTCGCTCGGTCTCTATGTCCGGACGGATGCCGGTGAACACTGCGGCATGAACGATTTTGGTGATGTTGCGATTGGACACGGCCCGTTCCAGGTCGGTCATGTTGAGGATGTCGCCCTGTATAAGGGTTACCCGGTCCGCGTGGGGTTCGAAATATCTTCGTACCAGAGCATCGGGGGGTCTAAGGTCGAAGCAGACCACCTCATGTCCCCGATGGGCCAGGGTTTTGACTATGTTGCTACCGACAAAGCCGGTACCACCTGTGACTAGAGTTGCCATAACGTCCTCCTTCTCTCGGCCCCTATTTCCCTTCTTGCTAAGAAGTGGTTTGGGGGTTGGCTAACATCCGATGGCTGAGGGCCGATTTACACTTTTACGAATGAAATCATGGCTGCTGATAGTACCCTGGTGGCCGCCATTCCGAGGAACACTGCGGGCCAGGGGCTGCCGGTCACGTCCAACACAACTCCGAATATGATGGCTTGCAGGCCAGCATAGAAGTAGCCGTGGGCATCCAGCAAGCCCGATGATGTCCCGGCTATATGCCGACCCGCCATGTCTACGGCCAGTGCGGCCATGGGAGTCATGCTCAGGGCGAAGCCACCCACCAGCAGAAGGGTGGCACCCAGGTACAGGTTGGTCGCCGGGGCCAGAGCCAGCGCTGCCAGAGCCAGCGCGCTCACCCCACATGATAACATTATCATGGGTCGGCGTGCGCTGTTCATCAGATTATCGGAGATGACACCTGCAACTACCGGAGCTAGCAAGTACCCAATGGGAAGCGCCATTGTAACGAGCATAGTAGAGGTGATGTCCAGCCCCGCTTCCTGGGAGTAGTATAATGGCACCCAGGTGGTCAGGCCATAGCGGGCTACGTTCTCCAGCCCCTTGACGTGGCAGGCAAGCTGGAACTGGGGGTTCGAGAGCAGCCGCTTGTATGGGCCCAGTCCTCTGAGGCGCTCCTTATCCACCGACTCGGCGCTTGCGGATACCTCATCCTCTTCGATATATTCCGGTAGGCCCACCTCCGACGGACGATCGCGGGTTACAAGATAGAAGATAACACCCAGAGCCGCAATGATTAAAGGGGGGTAGCGAAAAGCCGCACGCCAGCCAAACTCTCCAGCTACCCATCCGGTGACCAGCCACATCATGAGCATGGCTCCCCCGGCGGCCATCATGGTTATGCCCAAAGCTTTGCCCCGGTCGCGTCGGGGCCACCACTGGGAGATGAGGCTGATCCCCGGGCTCCAACAGGCGGCATTTACGAAGCCGTTGATACCCCAGGGAATGGCAATGGTCAGGGCGGATGTCCCGAAACTGGTAATCCAGTTGAAAATGGTGGTCAGGACAGCGCCCAGCATCACCCATAGACGCAGCCCATAAGCCTCACTTAACCTGCCGTGTACCAGATCGCCCAGACCAAATCCCCAGAGTAGCATAGCAGTGATGAGGGCGACCTCTAGGTGGCTGAGGCCCAATTCGTCCTTAACCAGGGGAGCAGTAGGCCAGAAGTTAAAACGGCCCAAATACAGGAAGAGGTAGAATCCGGCAAAGCTAAGCAGTACCCGCCATTTCCAGCGGTGGTATGGCGGGGGCAAATCCTGATAGGGCAGGGACCGAGGCGGCGTCTTATCCGTCTCCATGCGGGTTACCCTTTATTGGGGTGAGGGTAACTATCCCTCTTTAGCAGCTACCTTGGACAGGTATTGGTTGGCTCCTCTGGCAATCCAAGGCTGCCAACTGGTCAGAAAGAACCTTGCACCCTTCTCGATATAGTCCTCTACGGTATCATCGTTCGCCACTGTCCCCGCCACCTTGCCGGCAGTCACAATCTGAGCAATGCACTTGGTGACGACTGCCTGAACGTCGGGGTGGTTCATGCCGCCGGTATGGCCCATAGTCTGGGCCAAATCGGAAGGAGCCATAAAGTAGACGTCAATATTGTCCAGCGTCAGCATTTCTGCCAGGTTCTCGACTGCTACTATGTCTTCGATGAGGATTACCGTGAGCGTCTGCTCGTTGGCCTTACGGTAATAGTCGGTAACGCCGTAGGACTGACGGCCGGCGCCCATTCCCCGGTAGCCCAGGGGGCCATACCTGGCCGATTTTGCCGCCCGCTCAGCTTCCTCACCGGTGTTGACGTGGGGAACAACTATGCCGGTAGCTCCAACGTCCAGGGTGCGGGTAATCAGCCAAGGCTCATTGCTATTTACGCGACACACGGAGGTCATGCCCCAGAGGTCGCAGGCCCTGGACATTTGGGCCACGTGCTCCCAGGTAATAGGCCCGTGCTCGCCCTCTATCCACATGCCGTCGAAGCCAAACTGGCCCATAAAATCTATTATCTCAGCGTTGTTGAGGCCCCCGACGACGGTAGCAGACTTCCCCTCTTGGAGCTTCTTTTTGACCCTGTTCTCTCTGTATTCAGGCATCTTTCACCTCCCTCACTAGCCAAAATATCTGTGGGCTGCTTCACCACAAGCTACCACCTGAGAAGTCGGTAGTGGGATATCTGACAGGCTACCACTAGGCTATCGGGTAGTCAATACTTGCCATACTATGATGTGCTACCCGACCGGTGGGACCTGATATTACTCCATGTCCCCCCAGGTAAAGCCCATCTTCACGTCAACCACGAGAGGCACGATTAGCCTATCATATTCGTCAAGGGCCTGGGACATCTCCCGGTACACCAGCTCCTTCAGGGCGTCTACCTCTTCCACCGGCACCTCGAACACAAGCTCGTCGTGGACCTGAAGTAACATCCTTGCCTTGAGACCTGTTTCTTCCATGCTCCGGTGGACTCGTATCATAGCCAGCTTCATAATGTCTGCGGCGCCGCCCTGGATGGGCATATTCACCGCAGCCCTCTCGGCTGCCTGCCGCACGTTGTAGTTGCTGGCGTTTATCTCGGATATGTATCGCCTGCGACCCAGCGGTGTGGACACGTAGGCATCCCTTCTCACCTGTTCCTTAATAGAGTCTATATAATGCCGGATGCCGGGGTACTTGGAGAAGTAGGTGTCTATGAATTTCTGCCCTTCGTCGGGGCTAAACTCGGTCTGCTGAGAGATGCCGTATGGGGATAGGCCGTAGATAACCCCGAAGTTCAGCACCTTGGCAATGCGTCTCATATCGGTATTGACCTCGTCAATGGGCACGTCGTACATGAGAGAGCCGGTGGCAGAATGGATGTCCTCTCCTTTGAGGAATGCTTCTACCAGCGCGTTGTCCTGGGAGAGATGGGCAAGTACGCGTAGCTCTATCTGGGAGTAGTCGGCAGACAGAAGCACCCAGTCCGGTGATCCCTCCGCCACGAAGGCTTTCCTCACCTGTCTTCCCATCTCGGTACGAATGGGGATATTCTGGAGGTTGGGGTCGCTGCTGGAGACCCTGCCGGTGGCCGAGCCCGTTTGATTGTAGCTGGTGTGGAGCCTCCCGGTGCGGGGATTTATCATCTGAGGCAGCGCGTCCACGTAAGTGGACTTGAGCTTGACTAGCTGACGGTACTCAAGGACTTTATCTACCACCGGGTGCATCCCTTTCAGCACCTCAAGTGAGTTGGCGTCCGTGGAGTAGCCTGTCTTGGTGCGCTTGGTCTTGGGAAGCCCAAGCTCGTTGAAGAGCAGGTCACTCAGCTGCTGGGGTGAGTTGATATTGAGCACGTGGCCCACCACATCATATATGAGCACTTCAAGCTGCTTGAGTTGCCGGTCCAGGTCCCGTGACATCCCGTGGAGAGCCTCGGCCTCCAGGGCTACCCCATGCCGCTGCATAGTGACCAGTACGGGAACCAGGGGAATCTCCATCCGGGAGTACAGGTCCCAGAACCCTTCTCTACGCAAGTCCTTCTCCAGGATTGTGCGAAGGCGGCCCGTCATGTCTGCGTCGCTACAAGCATAGTCCGTGACTTTCTCTACGGGAACCTGGTCCATGGTTATCTGTGACCTGCCCGTGCCGATAAGCTCTGAGATGTTGGTCATCTCAATATCCAGGATGTCAGGGGCAAGATTCTTCAAGCCCAGGGCCTTTCTTCCAATAAGATGGGCGGCAATCATGGTGTCGAAGTCCATGTTGACTGTCGCTATGCCGTAGTTGCTTATCACGGTGATGTCGTAGTTGCCGTTGTGAGCGGTCTTTCTGATTTGGGGCGATTCAAAAATAGGTTTCAGACCTGCCAACACCTCCTCAAAGGGAAGCTGAGCGCCGTCCTTGTGGCCTACGGGCACGTACCAGGCTCGTCCCGGGGAGGTGGAGAAGCTGAGGCCCACGAGGTCAGCCCGCATCGGGTCAATGCTAGTGGTCTCAGTATCAAAGGAGAAGCTTCCGGTGGAAGAAAGCTCCTTCAGCATGTCATCCAGTTTCGCTCGACTGTCCACCGACTGGTAGTCTACCTCTACTATTTCTCTCGGGCCTGGGGATGACTGAGGAGGAGCATCAGGGATGCCGGAACGGGGGTCAGGTTGTCCGGATGCTCCCATCGGGTCGGGTACCCTCGAAATCATTCTGGAGAACTCCAACTCACGAAAGAAATCTATCACGACTTTCTTCTCGTAAGTCCAGAAGCGGCTGGTGTCCAGGTTCAGGTCTACGGGCGCATCCTTCACGATAGTAGTAAGCTCTCTGCCCTGAAAGACCAACTCTTTGTTAGACCTGAGCGACTCCTGGATTTTGGGCGGCTTCACTTTGTCTATATGCTCGTATATCCCCTCCAGGTCTCCGAACTCCACGAGGAGCTTGACTGCCGTCTTGTCCCCGACGCCGGGTACACCCGGTATGTTGTCCGACGTATCGCCCTTGAGGGCCTTCAGATCCGGCTGCTGGGCCGGAGTCAGCCCCCCGTAGCGTGACCGTACCTCGGTCTCATCGTAGACTTTCCGGTCCTGGATGCTGTGGTGGAGGGCCACCCGGACCCAGGGAGAGACAAGCTGGAAGGTGTCCGTATCCCCCGTGAGGATTACGGTCTCCATCTTCTGCTCTTCCGCTTGGCGACAGAGGGTTCCTATCACGTCATCGGCTTCGTACCCCTCTACCTCGAATATGGGTACGTTGAAGGCTCTCATCATCTGCCTTGCACGGTCAAACTGGGGCCGTAATTCAGGAGGTGTCGGGGGCCTATGAGCCTTGTAGTCCTCAAATCGGAGGTGACGGAATGTTGGCGCAGGTAGGTCGAAGGCTATGGCACAGTGGGTGGGGGTCCATTCCTGGAGCGCTTTAAGGAAGGTATTGGTGAAGCCAAAGACTGCCGTAATGTCCTCACCGGTCTTGCTTACCGAAAAGTGTTGGCGAACGCTGATGGCGTGCCATGACCTATGCACCAGGGCGTGGCCGTCTATAATCATCAGCAGCGGCCTTTCTCCGGGCAGCAGCATGGGTATGGTTTCCTCATTGGTGGCACGGGTGACAGGGGTGGCAGGGCCGCAACCACTCATCTTTGGCACCTCCTCTTCAAGAGTCTATCCGGCAATCCTTCATATTGTACCCTAAGGGGCGCAACCTACGTCCCACCCTGATGGGGTGGGGGCTGATTATCGGATAGGGCCTAAGCGTGGCGGCAGAGCCGCACCTAACTATTTTACCATTTCCTCTGCGATTGACACAGGGGTAATGCAGTGCGGAATTGGGTTATCTAGGTGATGGAGCGAAGCCCTCATCCCCGCCTTGCAAGATAGGCCGGGGATGAGGGTATATGTCTATGTCGCCAACCGAGCAGGCACACGTTGTTAGATTTGTACAGTGGCTCCCAGGCTGTCCAGCCCTCTTCTGACGGAGCCGAGCACCGTGCTCATCTCTTTCTCCAAGGTGCGCAGGGACTGAACGACGTAGGCATCGGCCTCTGTGCGGCTGCTCTTGGATTCTACCTCGGCCCGCTGAATCAGACTGTTGGCCCTCTGCTCGGCATCCTCCAACAACGACTCGGACTTCTGGCGTGCCGAGGCTATTAGCTCATTCTGGTCTAGCCTGGCCCTGTATTCGTCCTCCGCCTCGCTCCTGGTACGCCTTGCGTCAATCTGGGCCTGATTGAGGATTGCATCCTTTCTCTCGATAACTTCCTGAGCAGCTCTTATATCCTGTGGTATGGACAGCCGTAGCTGCTCGACCAGTTCCATAATTTTGTCCGCATCCACGATTCTGTTGCGGCTTGTGGGCAGCTTGGAACTGGTATTGACTAGAGCATCCAGCCTATCTATGACATTGGAAATATCCATGATATCCTCCTTTGATTAATTGATAAACGGATTATTTCATCGGTTCTGCACGTTCAGTTTCATTCTTACAGCCTCTATGACGCGCGGCGGCAACAAACCTGTCACATCTCCACCTAGTCCAACCACCTCCTTGAGAAGACTTGAACTCACGTACTGGTATGGCAAGCTGGACATCATGCAAACTAGCTCGACGTCCGGAGCCAGTTTTTTGTTCATGTAGGCCATCTCGAATTCGTACTCGAAGTCCGAACCACCACGTAAGCCCCTCACCATTACACTTGCCCCAAAATCGCGGGCGCACTCTACCGCGAGGCCCTTAAAGTCCCTGACCTCCACGTTGGGCAGGTGTTCCACGGATTTCTTAAAGAAGGCCACCCTCTCCTGGGTACTGAACAGGAGGTTCTTTGACGGGGTGTCATAAATGGCTACTATCAATCTGTCAAATATGGCCGCTGCCCGTATGGCTATGTCCACGTGCCCCAGGGTTACGGGGTCGAAGGACCCCGGATATATAGCTGTTGCCATCAAGGGCCTCCTTGTTCAAAAAGGTCCACCATGCTGTCGCCGTACCGGTAGTTCCTGACCAGGTACAGGCTTCGGTAGTGGTCGCTCAGAGACAGTCTCTTGGAGTGCCCCACTACCACGGTGGTCCCTTCCTCCAGAAGACTTGACCCGGCCAGACTGTCCAGCGTTTCACCCAGAGAAGAGAGCTTGTAGGGGGGGTCCATGAGCACCAACTGGTAGCGACCTCCCAGGGTGGAAATCGCGGTCAGTACCTCCATGCGATATACCTGGGCTTTGCCGGTGAAGCCTGTGGTCGCCAGATTTTCCTCGATGGCCGCACACTGTTGTGGATGACGCTCGACGAAATCTGCCCACGTGGCACCCCGGCTCAGGGCCTCAATACCCAGGGAGCCGGAGCCTGCGTAAAGGTCCAGAACTCTGACTTGGGGAATCTCTAAAGGGCCGAGGATATTGAAGATGGCCCCGCGCACCAACTCTGAGGTGGGACGCGCCTCAGGGATTGTAGCCCCCCGCAACCTCTTGTCCTTAGCAACACCGCCTATCACACGCATAACCTCGATGTGGATTGTAACCAACGGCAACCCATTTGGTAAAGTTAAAATCAACGTCTATTTGGCCGTTTTTATGCAGAGCAATGGCATTTTAATCCGGAGTCAGCTAGGGGCAACCACAATGGGGCCTGCCCTGAAGCCGGTCAGAAGACCCCGGCCCTAGTAATGGCACACGTTGACCTGTTTATTTCCTATGGATATAATGAACCTGAATTCACGAAAGTCCGGGGGGTATGTTGTAAAGTGGCTAACGATACCGGGAAACGGTATATTTGTTCGACGTGTGGTTCTGAGTTTATTGTGACAAAAGGCGGCAACGGCACTATCTCATGCTGTAGCGAACCGATGCCCCTTAAGAAGTGACCCTCGAAACACTATTTTTCGCAACCACGGGAGGGTTAGGCATTATGCCCAATCAGCTAGGAAAGCGGTATACGTGTGCCACGTGCGGCACACTGGTGCTCTGCACCAAGACGGGGGAAGGTGTCGCTCAGTGTTGCGATGCGGAAATGGAGTTGCAGGAGCCTAGAAAGCTTCCTTCGTCGGACTGATAGGGACCAGGACCCGCTCAGCGCAGCAGCCTGAGCACACCAACTATCCTACCCTGCACTTCCACATTATCGGCAGGGGAATATATGGGTTCCATTTGGGTATTCGCAGGCTGAAGTCGTACGGTGTCCCCCTCATGGTAGAGACGCTTGAGGGTGGTCTCGTTCTCCAGCTTCAGTCTTGCCACGACCATCTCTCCATTTTCGGCTTGGAGCAATGGCTCAACTAGTACAATGTCCCCGTCATCTACGAGAGCATCTATCATTGACGTACCTTTGACTTTCAGGGCGTAGAGGCCCCGATTACCTCTGACCATGTCGGACGTGACCTCGATGCTTTCGGAGGCATCTCCGGGTGCCCAGCCATCAGCGCCTGCGATTGGCAGAGGCTCACCGGCAGCTATGTAGCCCATTACCGGGATGCTACGGAAAGAGGACGCCGCACGGTTCGCCCGGGATGGCTCGTCCAGAAGCTCTATGCCTCGTGCCACGTCCGGTCTGCGTCGCACATAGCCATCCCTCTGTAGTAGACGAAGGTTGTAATCTACCACCGAGGTAGAGCTAATCCCACAGGCTTTCTGAATGTCTCGTACCGTGGGAGGTAGCGAGTTTTCCTCCTTGAACTCCCGAATGAAGTCCATCATCTGTTTCTGCTTGGCCGAAAGTTTCTTCTTTTTCTGCATATCTTTAACCTTAAAAACTACTGTTCTATCTGGCAGATTAACAGAGGTGGCATACACTGTCAATAGGAGGATGCCAGGGAATTGTAGCTGGAACTGGCCGTGGGTATTCGGGAATCTGCCTTAACCCAAACTTGGCCGGCCCATCCTACACTAGCAGAGAGTAAACGGTCGGACTATGTTATCACCGAGCACGGAAGTGCAGGCTTTCCGCTACCTTTCCGGTCACGTTGCCATGTGTGAGATTGTTTAGATTGTAGAGTTCTCAGGATGCCTTGAGGGCATTCAGCTTGGCCATGAGACGAGACTTCTTGCGCGCGGCGTTGTTACGATGGATGATACCCTTGGTGACAGCCCCATCAAGCAACTTGACGGCGTGGGCCACTGCGGGCTCAGCATCTTGAAATTGGCCCCTCTGTAATGTGTTGTTCGCTCTGGTCACGATAGTACGAGCGGTTGTCCGAACTCTGCGGTTCCGCAGGCGCTTCCTCTCGGCAGAGCGGGCTGTTTTTTCGCTGGGCAAGGATAACCTCCTATAATTTGCTTCCGGTATCAGCTTCTTCATCATAAAAGGGGAGGGCTTGACGGCTATGGCGAATAGGCTCAGCCATCGTTGGAGCTACGGGATGCGTTGATTACTCCCCGGACGCGCTCTAGCTTGGAAAAGAGCCGGCCCAGCTGGGCAACACCTGTCGTATGGAGGGTGAGAGAGGTCGTAGACGTGCCGTCCGGGTTCTCGGTTGTAACGGCAGAAGCTATGTTGACCCCTTCCTCAGAAACTTGGGTCGTTATGTCTCTCAAAAGCCCCACTCTGTCCCAAGCCTGGACAGTAAGCCGTATGGGGTAGAGCTGCTTGGTTTGGCCCCACTCGACGGTCACCAAGCGATCCTGTTCGTCTTCATTGATGACATTTGGACAGCTGGCTTTATGCACGGTGACACCACGGCTACGGGTAATGTAGCCGATGATCTCCTCACCTGGGAGCGGATTGCAGCATCGCGCCATTTGTATAAGGAGATCGCCCACACCCAATACCTGGACCCCGCTGGTGGGTCTGGAAAGTGGGAGTGTCGGTTTTTGCCCCTCCTGGGGCTTCTCCTGTTGGGCAGTAAGCCTGGATACCACCTGGTTCTCGGTAATGCCTCCGGAGCCAAAGGTAGCCAGGAAGTCTTCGGGGGTGTCATACCTGAACATTCGGGCCACTTCAGACTCGTCGACGGACACGTTGAGACGCTTGAGTTCCTTGCGGAGGAGCTCACGCCCTCGTTGAATATTGACCTGGCGCTCCTGCTTTCGGAACCACTGGCGTATCTTCTCCCGTGCGCTGGCTGAACGTACATATCCCAAATTCGGGTTCAGCCAGTCGAGGCTAGGGCCTCTGGCGACCTTTGTAGTCAGGATTTCGACGGTATCGCCGTTGTTGAGTGGAGAGTCAAGGGATACCAGCCGGCCATTGACCTTTCCACCGATGCAGCGATGTCCTAGCTCGGTATGTATCTTGTAGGCGAAGTCTATGGGGGTAGCGCCACTGGGAAGCTCTATAATGTCTCCTTTGGGTGTGTAGACGAAGACTTGGTCTCTGAACAGGTCAGTCTTCACCGATTCCAGGAATTCCTCGGTGCCGTTGACCTCTCGCTGCCATTCGAGAAGCTGTCGGAGCCAGGTCATCTTGTCCTCAAAGCGAATGTCCCCGGCGCCACCCTCTTTGTAGCGCCAATGGGCGGCCACACCGTATTCCGATGTCTGGTGCATATCGTAGGTCCGTATCTGCACCTCCAGAGGTGCTCCTCCCTCACACATGACAGTGGTATGCAAA
The DNA here is from genome assembly GCA_965219825.1 of Dehalococcoidia bacterium. Classification (GTDB taxonomy): domain Bacteria; phylum Chloroflexota; class Dehalococcoidia; order Lucifugimonadales; family JAGWBF01; genus JAGWBG01. Next base: position 2,632,568 of record OZ244792.1, read on the forward strand.
GACTGGTACAAGGTGTCCTTGGGGTTGGCGATGTAGTCGTCAAACTGTCCCGGCATGGGATGCCATAAGTCGTGTACTACACCGAGAGCGTTATAGCAGTCACCTTTTGTCTTGACCAGGACCCTCAGAGCATACAGGTCGTAAATCTCGCCAAGCTCTTTCCCCTGAATGGCGTACTTCTGAATCTTCTGGTAGATGCTGTAGATGTGCTTGGGTCTCCCGATTACCTGAGCATCCAGGGACACAGAATCCAATTCCTTCTTCAGGATTTCAGCAACCCTGGATATGTAGGACTCCCTTTCCTCTCGTTTGATGGACAGCATCTTGGAAATCTCTCTGTACTTGTCCTCTTCCAGGTGCCTGAATGCCATGTCCTCAAGCCGCCACTTGATGTCCCAGATGCCCAACCTGTGAGCCAGAGGGGAATAGATGTCGAGCGTCTCCTGGGCGATGGCCTGACGCCTGTGGAGAGCAAGTGCCCCCAACGTGCGCATATTATGCAGCCTGTCGGCAAGCTTTATGAGTACCACTCGCACGTCCTCAGCCATCGCCACCAGCATCTTGCGCAAACTTTCAGCATGGAGACGGTCTTCTTGGAAGGCGCTTGCTTGCTGGGGGTCGTCTTTGTCCATGAGGGCGAGGTCCATCCGAGTCAGCTTGGTCACGCTATCCACAAGCTTGGCTACGTCTTCCCCGAACCGTACTTTCAGGTCATCGTAGGTGATGTTACAGTCTTCTATGACATCGTGGAGGAGGGCTGCGGCTATGGTGGTAGCGTCCAGATGGAGCTCGGCAAGGAACAGGGCCGTCTGGAGCGGGTGCTCTATGTAAGGACCGCCGGACATACGCTTCTGTCCGTTGTGGCACTCTTCGGCAAAATGGTACGCCTTCTCAATCAGCGTTGCCTTATCCTCGGGAAGGTAGCTTTGAACGCTCTCTACAAGCTCTTTAACGCCTGTGGTCACTTAATCTATACCTCTTAAGTTAAGGCTCATAATTAAGGCTTATAATATACCCTGAAAGGCTTACAAGTCTAGAGCAGTCGAGGTTTTCCCGGAGACCTCACGGGGATGGCTCTCAAGGCAGGGCATTGGGCCTGTTCGGGGGAATTAGCCGGCATACTTTGGCTGTGCGGCCCGCTTTACACCGCCTGGCTACTCCTGTATCCTACCAGGTAGAGAAGTCTCATGCAGTATAGAGCACCCAGAGGTACGGTTGACCTTCTGCCGGAAGAGCAGAAGTACTGGCGCTACATAGAGGCCAAGGCGGTGGACATCTGCCGTAGATATGGCTTCTCGCGCCTGGACACCCCTGTATTTGAGGATTCACGGCTCTTCCTTCGCTCTGTGGGTGAAGGTACGGACATCGTTGAGAAAGAGATGTACACCTTCGAGGACAGGGGAGGGGATTCCGTCACACTTCGACCCGAGGGGACCGCTCCGGTATGTCGTGCTTATCTGGAACGCGGTATGCACAACCTTCCTCAGCCGGTGCGACTTTATTATTTCTGCCCGGTCTTCCGCTATGAGCGGCCGCAAGCCGGACGCTTTCGAGAGCACCACCAATTCGGTGTCGAGGTCCTGGGAGACGGCGACCCCTCTGTGGACGCCAACGTCATAGAAGTTGGCTGGCAACTCATGTCCTCCCTGGAATTGCAGGGTCTTTCTCTGCTGGTCAACAGCATCGGTGATGCCCAGTGTCGCCCGGCTTATGTGGAGAAACTGAAGAGCTACTACTCCGGCCATTTTTCGCAGCTATGCACGGATTGCCGCGCGAGGTTGGAGCGTAATCCTCTCAGGTTGCTTGACTGCAAGCAACCCGCCTGCCGTGCGTTAGGGGATGATGCGCCTAGATCGGCTGACCACCTATGTTCCGACTGCCAGGACCATTGGGACCAATTGCAGTGTTACCTGGCTCTCATGACAATACCTTACAAAGTGGACCACCGGCTGGTACGCGGCCTGGACTACTACACACGCACCGTTTTTGAGGTCCAACCTCTCCAGGAGGGCGGCCAGAGCACCATTCTTGGCGGTGGCCGCTACGACGCTCTTATTGAGCAGATAGGTGGTAGACACACCCCCGGCATAGGATTTGCGACAGGCATGGAGCGGTTGGTCCTCAACCTCAAGCGGCAAGAGGTGAATGTCCCCGACGAGCCCAAGCCCAAGTATCTGGTGGCCAGCATCGGAGAAGGGACCAGGGATGCGGCATTTCATATTGCCTTCAAGATGAGGCAGGCAGGGGCTAGCGCCATCCTCAGTAGCGGCTCAAGGAGTCTCAGGGGGCAAATGAGGCAAGCTAATGCGTTGGGCATCCACTACGTGGTTATTGTGGGAGAAGACGAACTGGAGAGGGAGCAGGTCAGCGTTCGGGACATGGTGCAGGGGGACCAGGAAGTAAAGCCGGTGGCACAGTTCTTCGATGAGCTGTTCCGAGGCTGAACGCTATAGCAAGCTCCCTTACATCATAGTATATCCCCCGCTGACGCTGAGGGTCTGGCCGGTTACGAAGCTCGCTGCATCTGAGGAAAGGAATACAACCGACTTAGCCAGCTCGTCGGCAGTCCCCAATCGTCGCAACGCATAGCCCCGCTTCACTCGCTCCAACACGTCGTCAGTGAATATGTCTCGCATCTGGAGCCACATACTATCCTGGCCCATCTCCTCATCTGACTGGGGGACGGTTAGTCCGGGGCATACCACGTTCAGCCGGATGCCATAGCGGCCCATCTCCCTGGCCACGGCTTTGCTTAAGGCAATGACCCCGCCTTTGCAGGCTGAGTACACCGCCTCTCGGAACTCTCCCATGCGGCCTGCGTCAGAGCTGATGCTTACGATGGAGCCTGATTGCTTCTCAATCATGTGGGGAAGCACGGCACGGATGCAGTTTATTGGGCTCCAAAGGTTCAGTCTGACTTCCCTCTCCCATTCCTCGCGAGGTTTCTCCATGAACAATCTGTCCACCGTCCATCCCACGTTATTCACCAGTACGTCTACACCGCCGTACTCCTGGATGGTACGGGACACCATCGTCTCAACTTGCTCATGGTCGGACACGTCCGTCCTGACAACGATTACCCGTGCGCCTGTTCCCGTCACCTCCCCTGCCACCTTTTCTCCCTGGGCCTGGTCAATATCGGCGATAGCTATGTTGCAGCCTTCGGCGGCGAAGGCGTGGACAATGGCCCTGCCAATATTGGAGCCTCCACCCGTAACTACAACGTTTTTACCCTTGAGTCCCAGTTCCATAGCCCACCTCCGGAGATGATTAGCTCTAAGTCTGAGTATGCCGGGTGATAACGACCCTTAAAACTTGGGCTGCCTCTTCTCCTTAAAAGCCTGTACCCCTTCTCTGGGGTGGGATGAGGTGGCGACGTACTGGGCGAATGAGCGGATTTCCAGCGCTATCCCGTCTCGTAAAGCCATGTTCAAGCCCTGTAAGGCAGTACGCTTAATCCAACCTAGCGCCGGTCTGCTCTTGTCACGCAGGGCGGAAAGAAGCTTCTCTAGCTCCTCATCCAGTTTGTCCGCCGGCGCTGCTCGGAGGACCAGACCCCACTCCGATGCCTCCTGCCCGGACAGCCATCGGCCCGTAAGTAGAAGCTCCATAGCTTTCTGGACGCCCAGCTTTCGGGGCAAGCGCTGTGATGAGCCTGCACCCGGCATGAGTGCGAAATTTATATGCTGGTCGCCTATCCGGGCGTCTTCCGCAGCGATAACCATATCGCACGCTAGCATCATCTCCAGCCCTCCGGCCAGGACGTAGCCGTGGACCACCGCAATTATGGGCACTGGCAGGTCCTCGAACCTGAGGTAGAGAGCGTTGACGTCCTCCATGAAAGCTCTCATTGCAGGATAATTGTCGAAAGAGTCTCCCAATGGCCCCAGGTCTGCGCCTGCACAAAAGGCCCGCCCCGCGCCTCGGATAACCAGGGCTTTCACCGTCTCCCGGTTCTCTACTTCGATGACCGCGGAGGCAAGCTCCTCCGCCATCTTGGGGTTGATTGCGTTGAGCACGTCGGGGCGGTTAATGGTCAGATTGGCTATTGGGCCATCTATATCCAGAATTATAGTCTCATAGTCCATTCAGGGCCTCCTCTTTACTGCAGTTCCGGTTGATAGGTGTCCACCGACCCGGTCCGGCAAGCATATTGCAGCCCAAATCATACTACACCGGCCCTCCAACCGACAGTGCAACGCGGGCAAAATTTGCCACTGGATATAGAACGCTCGAATGGATTCTTGACAGCAAAGGGGAAGTGGTCTAGATTGTAGTGAATAATAGCAGTTGCAATTGACGAGGCCTGCATGAGCACGTACAACGATATCCTTGACACAGTAAGGTCTCAGGGGCTGCGTCTCACACCCCAACGGTTGATTATCCTTTCTGCAATAGCAGAAGGTGAGGGGCACATGAACGTGGATGAAGTCTACCGTCGGGCCAGGGAAGCGTATCCATACATGGACATCGCTACTGTCTACCGCACCCTTCACCTGTTCAAGAAGCTCCGCCTCGTCACCGAGGTAGGAATGGGCGATCGGCTGCACTATGAGCTGACCGACCCCAATGCGCGCCATCATCACATGGTCTGTCAGGTCTGTGGGAAAGCCTTTAACCTCAGCCCCAGCTACCTCGATGAGTTCCGCTCCAGACTTGTTGACGAGTTTGGCTTTGAGCCTGACCTGGACAATTTCACGGTGACGGGTATCTGCTCAGAGTGCCAGGCCGTCGGTGTTGGTGCAGGCCGGTGCGCTTGAAGTATCCTTTCCGGCAAGCTACCTCGCCCGGCCTATGTGGTGAACTTGATGGCAAGGACGAGACCGAGCTTGGCCCCATATCTAATCAGATACACTTATAGGAGTAATAATGGATTACGGAGAAGAAGCAATCAAGCGACATAGGGCCAGTCGAGGGAAGGTCAGCATCGCCTCTAAGATGGCGGTAGAGACTATGGACGACCTTTCAATCGCATATACTCCGGGGGTTGCCTCGGTAAGCCTCCGTATAGCGGCGGACAAGTCCGAAGTCTACTCCTTGACCAACAAAGGGAATAGTGTAGCCATAGTCTCCGATGGGTCTGCGGTCCTGGGCCTTGGTAACGTGGGGCCAGAGGCTGCCATGCCTGTCATGGAGGGTAAGTCCATCTTGTTCAAGGGCCTTGCGGATATAGACGCCTTTCCAATTTGCCTGGCTACTCAGGACGATAAAGCGATTATTGAAACCGTGAGGATTCTGGCTCCTTCCTTCGGAGGAGTCAACTTGGAGGACATCGCAGCTCCTCGATGTTTTGACATTGAGGACGGTTTGCAAGACCTGGGAATACCCGTCTTTCACGACGATCAGCATGGCACTGCCATCGTTGTCCTGGCGTCTCTGATTAACGCTCTCAATGTGACTGGTAAGAGGATAGAGGACGCCAAGATAGTCTTCTCGGGTGCGGGTGCGGGCGGCATAGGCACTACCAGGCTCCTGGTTGAATACGGAGCTAAAAACGTGATTCTGGTTGACAGCAGGGGAATAATAGACCGGGGGCGAACAGACCTGACCCCAATCAAAATAGCTATGCTGGAAATTAGCAATCCGGAAAATATTCAGGGTGGCTTGGCCGAAGCGATGATGGGAGCCGACGTGTTTATTGGCCTTTCGGTAGCTGACGCCGTGACTCCTGAGATGGTTAGCTCTATGAACAAGGGATCAATCGTCCTTGCTATGGCTAATCCGATTCCTGAGATATGGCCCGATCAGGCCTCGGCAGCTGGGGCCGCTGTGGTGGGTACGGGGCGGAGTGACTTCCCCAACCAGATCAATAACAGCCTGGCCTTTCCCGGTGTCCTCAGAGGCGCTCTGGACGCAAGGGCCCCTCGCATCACCACGGGAATGAAGCTTGCGGCGGCCAGAGCGCTGGCCGAGCTTGTGGAGGAGCCTACCGCCGAGCGAATTATACCCTGGACGCTGGACAAGAATGTTGCACCCGCTGTCGCTCGCGCCACAGCGCTGGCCTGGCAGACGGAAAGCGGCAGCCATTAAGTCCCCCGCCGGCTCTCGCTGAGTAAAGCCCTCTGAGAAGATGCAGGTTGGCGTTGCCGGGTATTACCATCAAGGTTAAAGTCCAGCCGAAGTCGTCGGGAGACCGGGTCGTGGGCTTCCGGGATGATGTGCTGCGGGTCAGGGTAACGGCCGCACCGGAACGGGGCAAAGCCAATCAGGCGCTTGTGGACTTGCTTTCTGCGACCCTGAAAGTACCCAAGAGCACGGTCAGGATTATTAAAGGGCACACCTCTCGCGACAAGTGGGTAGCCGTAGATGACCTTTCCCTTGATGACCTCCATCGCCGGTTGAGAGAAAACCAGACCGTAGACTCCGGAGAAGTCCGATGAATTTTAGCTGGGTGATTCCGGGCAAGCTCGCCGGCTCTATGGGACCGGTCTGCGAGGAAGACCTCGTATATCTCAAAGACCGGGGCGTTGGGGCCATCGTGAGGATGGAACAGCGCACCATCTCCGGTGAGGGGGTCGGCATGGTTGATATGCCGGAGTACGTGCCGGATATGCATCCTCCCACCTTCTCTCAAGTTGACCGCATAATTGACTTCATCCAAAACCGGATTGCGAACGACGTACCGGTTGCAGTCTCTTGCAAGGCAGGGATTGGGCGGACCGGTGCAGTGCTGGCTTGTTACCTGGTGTATATCAAATACAATGCGTATAGCGCCGGAAATGCTATCGAATACCTGCGTACTCTGAGGCCAGGCTCGGTGGAGAACCAGCTTCAACGGGATTTTGTATACAGGTACGAGGAGAGGCTGAAGTCCATCAGGCCCCGGTAGGTGCCGGAGTCCTCCGCACGCTGCGTAATGGTATTATCAGTACGATAACTGCGGTGACTGCGGTCAGGATCCCAGAGTAATAGAACATGACCCCCAACCCTCCAAGATGGTCAATTATGAGGGACGCAAGGAACGGGGATGCGCTGCCAAGTACCCCGGTAATGCCAAAGAGCAGTCCCGTGGCCGTGGCTTCCGTGCCCCTGCCCACCGCATCCAACACCGCTGCCTGGATGATGTTGTGCAACACGAAGGTGAAGAGTCCTATTCCCGCCAGGACAAAGAATAGCAGCAAGCTGTCACCTACGCTGACCACCAACATGGACAGGATAGCAGCCACGGTCATGCCGGGTACGAGGATTGCCTTCCTCCCAAACCGGTCTGAGAGGGAGCCGATGACGGGAGCTGAGACTATCCCCATGCCGGTCAGAAAGGCGTAGTGGAACCCCGCATCCAAGGAACTCATCCCCAGCTCGTCCTTCAAGTAGAAGGGTGTCCAGTTGAAAAGGGCGTTAAGGCCCATACCTCGGAGTAAGGCTGCCAATATTAGCCCAAGAATAATGGGGTTTTTAAGTAGCGTCAGGGCACCATTCAGCTGTGTTCTGAGGTCTTTTTGTCCTTCCTGCCCACCTTCTTTCCCCAGGTCCCTCAGGGACCACCATACAAATATAGATAGAACGAGAGCAGGAATGGCATAGATAAAAAATATATTCTTCCAGAGCAATATTCCCAGGAGCGCACCGGCCAGTACAGGCCCCAAAGCGTTGCCGATGTTTGACCCGAAGCCGTGCATCGAGATCGCAAAGCCGCGTTTATCCGGGAAACGTTGGGAGATGGCGGCTGCCGATGGCAAGTGCCATAGGGCGCCAGGTATGGCGACGAATAGTACGGCTATGATTAGCACGGTGAAGTTGGGAGAGACTCCAACGAGGGCGTAAGCGATCGCAGCCCAGACCATGCACCCGGTGAGAATTGAGCCCCAGTAGGGCTTCAGCACATCCACAAAAGGGCCGGCTCCCAGGCTTGTGACACTGGAGCCGGACTGCCTTATTGCGAATAGGGCGGCTTTTTGGAAAGTGCCAAGCCCCATGTAGTCGGCGATTGCTGTCATAAGGAGAGGAAATCCCTGATCGACCAGGTGGGATATGCCGTGACCAAGTGATAGGCTCCCCAGTATAAATCCCCTGCTTTGTCTGCGGTCAACTCGGAGTTTAGGGGCCTCTTCCACTTAATATCTCCAATGATCGTTTCATGGTGTGCTACCCGACATTAACACGTAGCTGACGTGTAACTGAAACGTAACTGAAAAGAGGTCCGCCAGTTGGGCGGACCTCTCTTGAACAGCGTTGCGTATATGCCCGCCGGGCAAGATTACCCTGCTACCCGGTCCTTATTCCCGTATTCCCGGAGAGTCTCGCTACTTGCTCCTGCGTCTTTGTGTCACCGGAGCGGGATGAGCAATCGAGACAGGGTCTATTTTGCCAGGAGGATTTCCATCACCTTGGGAAGAGCCTGCCTTGCCCTGGCCATGACGCCATCAGTGTCCAGGCTGCCCACCGGGTGGGTCACAACTGCGAAGGGGTAATCGGGGATGCCCCTTATCTTTGCTATAGACCTGCCGGTATTGGTGAAAGGCTCGGTGCATATAGCGGCGGCCGGTTTACCGGCCTTCTCTACCGTTATGGCATCGTGCACACTGCACGAACTGCAAGAGCCTCAATCCCCTGTCGCAGTTATCACCAGATCGCACTTCTCCAACAACTCATCCATAATTGGTTGGGGGGCCGGGCGCGACTGGTCCCGCTTATTAAGGCGGATTACCTCTTTGATCTCATAGGTATCTTGAATCAGGGAGAGCACCGCATCCAGTAGCTCATCAGCGTTGCGTTTGCCGTTGGCGAGGAGACCTACCACCTTCCCGTTAAGGTCATCGGGCCTTGGAGCGAGGAGGGTGCTGTCAGGTAGGGCCTCTACAGTGGGGTCTAAGAGTTTGAACTTCGTAGCTTCGACGACCATGTTCTGCCTCCCCTGTATTTGCGCTTGTAACATTATAGCACCTGTGGACGCGCTATTGTATACGGTTTGTATCAATCTCCCTGATTACCGAGAGAGAATTTGTTCCCCTTGCCCAGCGGGGTATCAGCGCAGACCAGGCTCCCCCGGGACCTCCTCCCGCCAGCAACAGCACCGACTCGGGTGAGAGGCACACCGGTATCATCTCATCCTCGGTGCCCGGCGGGGGTATCTCGGCCTTATGGATAGCAGCCAGCTCCCCGGCTGTCCTTCGGGCCTTTTGAAACAGGAAATCCCTCACCTTCTGTTTGCTCCAACCTGCTTCTTTCATAAACCCCGTGTGTTCCTGGGACATTATCAGCAATATCTCGCCGTGACCACGGCCCAAGCCCAGCATACTGTCAGCAATGGCGGTGAGAACCTCTTCCGGAGTCCCTGCTCCTACCATATCAACCTGTGTAGGGGCGAGGGAAGTGAACACGGAAACCGTGCTGGCTTCCGGGGGGAAACCTCGCTCTACGTGCAAAGGCTCCCAGGGACTATTCTCTTCGTCCTCGGCTATACAGTAGGTATACTTGCCAGGGTGACCCAGGCTAGAGAGGTCCAGCACCCCCGGATGGTTCTCCAGCACGTTAATCAGAATCAACCGTATCGCCCTTCCTATGGTTGCGTTGGCTCTTCGGTCCGGCCCAGGCCCGAATATGTTGTGTCCACTGGCGAGTCCAAGTGTATGCCGGATGGGTCCATTGATGACCAGCAGGGGTGCCGACCCCATTGTGCTGGCGGAGCTTCCGTGCAGGCTGAACTCCGGTTGTACCATGCCCTCCATGGCGGCAACAATGACCGGCATATATTCGGGGCGGCACCCGGCCATTACCGCATTGATAGCGAGCTTCTCTGCCGTTATCACCCGGCCCCTCACCGGCTCCACGCCAACTACGTCCGAAGGATGACGTCCAATGAGGTCGAGAAATTGCAATACCCTCTCTTCGGTGGGAGGTATCACGGGAAGCCCATCGGTCCACCCGTGCTGATAGCAAGCCTCAATTGCGTCATCAATGTTGCCCGCAACTTCCAGCCGTTTAGATGTAAGGGTATCCGGACTCAGGGTCATAGTCTACCTCACAGAAACATTATTGATATTGGGTAGGATGGGATTTATCCTGCTATGCCCAACGGGGCTGAACGTCGGCAGGAATACCGAAAAGATGCTTGCCTATCATCTCACGTACGAGGTCGGGCGCCGAAGAAGCATGTAGGGTTCCAATTCGCACGTCCCGGTAGTAGCGCTCAAAGTTCTGGGCCTCGTAGAGGCCGTGCGCCCCACGAATGGAGAACAGGCGGTCCACCGCCCTTTGAGCGTTCTCACGAGCGACCAACGCTGCCATCTGAACCCGGACTACCTCATCAGTCTCGAAGGGCTCCATTGTTTGAGCCTTGGCCATTATATTCCTCACCTCCTGGTATAGGAAAGCACGACCCGACTCTATCGCCATCGCCGCATCTGCAATAGCGAACTGGTTGCCTGGCATACTACCTCTGGGTTGTCCTCCCAAAGACATACTGCGACCGCTGGCGTACTCAATCGCGTCACGGAGAGCCGCCTGGGCGATTCCAAGCATGATTGCCGCAATCCAGCCCGTTGCCCTGGACGGAGCGCGTAGCGCCGGTGGTGCGTCCGAGACCCAGGGCTCTTCCGGGGGTGGCCGGTTAAAAACGGGAGCCTTATTCCGGGGTACGAATACCTCATTGAGAAGAACGTCGTTACTCATTGAGGCGCGCACGGCCATTGCGTGCCAGGTATCTTCAATACTCACACCGGGGTCGCCAATCCCCACCTCAAACCAGCGGTTATGGAATTCCGGCGGGTTTGGTGCAGCCACTGTAGGCGTCCAACCGGGTGGCTGACCTGCGACAAGGGTGCTCAGGAAAACCCAGCGTGCCCTGTGCGAGAAACTCACGAAAGGCCACCGACCGGAGGACACGAAGCCACCCGGAACGGCACGCGTCGTCCCTGCCGGTATCTGGGCATGGGCCAGGATGGCTCCCTCTTCTACGACGGCTTCAATATATGGTCTTGAGTCGCCGCCCAGCAAGTTCTGAACAATCGAGCCTGTTGCGATATGATTGCCGAGGCACCAGGCAGTGGACGCGCAGGCCCCTCCGATGATTTCAAAGACAGCCATTTGGGTGGCGAGGTCGGCTTCCAGGCCACCCTGCACGAGCGGGATATTGAGCGTGAGAAGCCCTGCCTCATGGAGGTCATGGACCGTTTCTATAGGTAACTCCCGTGCCCTGTCAACGGTCTGTGCCCGTTCCGACAGGAGTATGGCCACAGATTTGGCCCGGCTGATGATGGGGTTGTCGCTTTCGTAAATCGCGTCGTCTTTTTCTTGCGTTTGCTGGACCAACTCGCTGACCCTCTCGATTTGAGACAGGATTTCGCCTCGCGATTTAGCCCGAAGGGTAACATAAATCCCACGGGGATTCAACCGCCATCTAATGTGGGCCTGGGCGAGCGAAAATTGGGACTATTGACAATCCGGGACCTGCCTGGTAGAATTTGCCCTAAATCTTAAAGCCCCGCTTGGATAGGGAGTAGTAGGAGTGCGCTGCCCTAGCGAGCCGGTGGATGGTGGAAAACCGGTGGCAGCAAGGCCCCGAACTCGCCCCGGAGCGGCCCACCTGAAAGTCTCGAACCCGGAGCCTCAGCCCCCCTGATGGGGAGAACAAGGCAAGGGCGGAAAGAACGGAGTAGGGTGAGGCGGTGGACGCCGTTACAGTCCCCAAGGTGTTCCGATTATGCGAAGGCTAATCGGGAAATAAGGGTGGTACCGCGGGAAGCCAGACCCGTCTCTTAGGGACGGGTTTTTTTATTCAGTGTACAGAGGTGGTGTCATGAAGCTAACCGGCGCGCAGATAGTATGTGAAAGTCTCCTCCGCGAGGGGGTGGACGTTGTTTTTGGGCTTCCCGGGGGTGCAATATTGCCTCTATATGGCGTGATGCACCAGTACCCTCAGCTACGCCATATCCTTGTGAGGCACGAGCAGGCAGCAGTTATGGCAGCTGATGGGTATGCCAGGACTACAGGCCGGGTTGGAGTTTGCATGGCCACCTCCGGTCCCGGAGCGACTAACCTGGTGACCGGCATTGCCTGTGCCCAGATGGACTCGGTACCTATCGTAGCCATAACGGGCCAGGTGCCGCGGCCCGCTATCGGCCGGGACGCTTTCCAGGAGACGGATGTCACAGGGATAACGCTGCCGGTGACAAAACACAACTACCTGGTGATGGAAGCGTCAGAGATTCCTACCGCTATCAAAGAAGCATTCTATATTGCCAACACCGGTAGGCCTGGGCCTGTCCTGGTGGACATACCAAAGGACGTGCTTCAAAACGAGACGGCAGAGTTCTTTTATCCCGAAGGGGTGGACTTGCCGGGCTACAAGCCTACTCTGGAAGGGCATCCGGCCCAGATACAGAAGGCCGCCAAGCTCATTGCCCAGGCCGAAAGACCGGTGATTCTGGCCGGGCACGGCATCATACTGTCACGGGCCTACGAGGAGGCGAAGGAGCTGGCCGAGAAAGCCCAGATACCGGTGATTACTACTCTCCTGGGCATCAGTTCCTTCCCAACGGACCATTTCCTGAACGTTGGTATGCCGGGAATGCACGGCATGGCATACGCAAGTATGGCCATAAATGAAGCTGACTTGCTCATTTCCCTGGGAATGCGGTTCGACGACCGGGTCACGGGCAGAATCAGCGCCTTCGCACCGAACGCCAAGATTATCCATGTGGACGTGGACCCTTCCGAGATTAGCAAGAACGTCAAGGCGACTGTGCCCATCGTGGGAGACATCAAGCGGGTACTGCGCGCCCTACTGCCCCAGGTGCAACCGTCCGTTCACCCTGAGTGGGTACAGCGTATCGAGCATTTGCGATTTGAGCACCCCTCTCACAGGATAAGGGAAACGGACAAGTTGATTCCCCAATCCATCCTCAAATCCCTCTGTGAGATCACCGATGGCAGAGCAATCATTGTGACCGGAGTTGGGCAGCACCAGATGTGGGCGGCCCAACACTACGCGTTCAAGGAGTCCAACCACCTCATAACGTCGGGCGGCCTTGGAGCGATGGGGTTCGAGGTCCCCGCGGCCCTCGGAGCCAAGGTAGCAAAGCCAGATAGGCCCGTCTGGTCCATCTGCGGGGACGGTGGCTTCCAGATGACCTTGTGCGACCTGGCCACCGCCGTGGAGAATAACATCGCCGTGAAGTTCGCTATCATGAACAACAATTTCCTTGGTATGGTCCGGCAGTGGCAAGACTTTTTCTACGACAAGCTTTACACGGCCACCAGTTACACCGGTAACCCGGACTTTGTGAAGCTGGCCGAAGCATACGGCATCCCGGCTATACGGGTTACCGACAAGGCCCAGGTCGAGTCGGCCATCCAATGGGCGGAGCAAGAGCCCGGCCCCGTGTTGGTAGATTTCATGGTTGAACCCGAGGAGAACGTCTATCCCATGATACCCGCCGGAGAGAGCCTGGCCGAGATGATAGAGGAGCCATATATGGACTACTCGCCTCTTGTTCAGGCCGAAGGGAGAGCATAGTGGCAACAGCGACACCGCGCCATACCATCGTCGCCCTGGTGGAGGACCGCCCGGGAGTCCTCAACCGGGTGTCGAGCCTCTTCCGTCGGAGAGGGTTTAACATCTCCAGCTTGGCGGTAGGCAAAAGTGAGCAACCCTACCTCTCTCGTATGACCTTTGTGGTGGAGGGGGACGAGGATACAGTCGAGCAAGTTACCAAACAACTCAACAAGCTCATTGAAGTTATAAGGGTATCCGAGCTAGACGAAGATGACATTGTGGTCCGGGAGCTGGCGCTGATAAAAGTCCACGCCTCCGCCACAACTCGCAGTGAGATAATGCAGCTGGTGGACATATTCCGGGCTAACATAGTGGATGTAGGCGCCCAATCACTCATTATTGAGGCTACCGGGGAGGAGGATAAGATAAATGCCCTCTACAACCTCCTTCGCCCCTTTGGAATAAGGGAACTGATGCGTACCGGACGGATAGCCATGTCCCGTGGCGCGCCCGAGGGAAGGGGAGAAAGGGCTATGGTCCAGACCAACGGCGCAGGTGACGGTGACCGTAGCTGAATAGCCACTTCTCTCATAGACCGGCCCCACGTCCACCGGAGGCCTGGAACCGGGAGCGTAGTGTAACCTAAAACTGAACAAACTGAACAAGGAGTTATCAACATCATGCCTAACGTTTACTACGACCAGGACGCAGACCTGAGCATACTCCAGGGCAAGACGATCGGCATCATCGGGTATGGGAGCCAGGGCCATTGCCATGCCCTGAACCTGAAAGACAACGGCCAAAAGGTTATGGTGGGCCTTCATGCCACCAGCCGAAGCAGGGAGAACGCCCGGCAAGCCGGCCTGGAAGTGGCCGACGTGGACGAAGTGACCAGGGGATCGGATATAGTCATGGTACTAATCCCCGACCATGTCCAGCCAACGGTGTACAAAGAGTCCATCCAACCCAACCTGAAGTCAGACACAACCCTGATGTTCGCCCACGGGTTCAGCATTCATTACAAGGCTGTCGTGCCTCCCTCCAACGTGAACGTCTCGATGATAGCCCCCAAAGCGCCCGGCCACAGAATGCGTGAGATGTTTGTGGATGGCATTGGTGTTCCGGCCCTGATGGCGATCCAGCAGGACACCACGGGAGATGCCAGGGGAATAACCCTGGCTTATGCCAAGGGTATTGGATGCACTAACGCCGGGGTGCTGGAGACCACGTTCAAAGATGAGACCGAGACCGACCTTTTCGGAGAGCAGAATGTTCTATGTGGTGGGGTTACCTCCCTAATCAGAATGGCCTTTGAGACACTGGTAGAGGCGGGCTACCCACCGGAGTTGGCGTATTTTGAGTGTCTGCACGAGATGAAGCTGATAGTTGACCTCATCTTCCAGGGAGGCTTCAAGTACATGCGCTACTCGGTAAGTGACACCGCCGAATACGGTGATTACAGCCGTGGCCCCAGGGTTATAGATGATCACGTGAGGGAGAATATGCGGCGCACTCTGCGGGACATCCAGGATGGCACCTTCGCGCGGGAGTGGATGGCGGAGAACGACGAGGGCCGCAAACGTTTCCTCCAGATGCGAGAGGAGGCCAACGAGCACCAGATTGAGGACGTAGGCAAAGAGCTCCGGCGCATGATGCCCTGGATGAACCCGGTAGAATAGCAGAGCTTACCGCAAGGAGGCAAAGACGTGAGTGAGGAGGTAAAGGTGAGCGTAGTTCGCCGCCGCACCCGGGTCCTGGCAGGGCTTGGGACGACGGACTACGTTACCCTGTGGTCCCCTTCTGAACCTGTTCAACGCACCATGAGTAAGACAATTGCAACCAAATATTTAGATCAGAGGGGAGGCACGTACAATGGCTGAAGAAAGGATAACTATATTTGACACAACTCTGAGAGACGGGGAGCAGTCCGCGGGCATCGGTCTGACCGGAGACGAAAAACTGGAGATTGCCAGGCAGTTGACCCGCCTGCGGGTAGACGTTATCGAAGCGGGATTCGCCGCCAGCTCTCCCGGCGACTTTGAGGCCGTGAAAACCATTGCCAGAGAAGTCAAGGGCCCCGTCATAGCTTCCTTGGCCCGGGCCCATCCCGGTGACGTGGACCAGGCATGGGAGGCCCTGAAGGGCGGGGAGAACCCTCGCATCCACGTCTTTCTCTCCAGCTCTGACATCCACATTATGCACCAGCTTCGCAAGAACCGCGAAGAAGTGATGGATATGGCCGTGTCTATGGTGGCAAGGGCGAAGAAATACTGTGATAACGTGGAATTCTCCCCTATGGACGCCACCAGGACCACCCCAGAGTACCTTTATCAGATGCTGAAAGCCGTAATAGACGCCGGAGCCACTACGGTGAACATAGCCGATACCGTGGGTTACGCAATACCGTCACAGTTCGCCCAGCTTCTGAAGGACATTCAGGAGAACGTCCCCAATATTGACAAGGCAACCCTCAGTGTCCATTGCCATAACGACCTGGGCCTGTCCGTCTCCAATAGCATTGCTGCAATCGAGGTGGGAGCACGCCAGATAGAGGGTTGCATCAATGGCATCGGGGAGCGTGCGGGCAACGCTTCTCTGGAAGAAATCATCATGGCAATCCAGACCCGCAAGGACCATCTCAAGGTGACGACTAACATAGATACCACCCAGCTATACCCGACCAGTCGTATGGTAAGCCGCATAACCGGGATGCCCATTCAACCCAACAAGTCTATAGTTGGAGAGAACGCCTTCCGCCATGCGTCGGGAATACACCAGGATGGTGTACTCAAGGAGCGTTCCACCTATGAGCTGATAGACCCCGTTTCCATTGGTTGGCCCGGGAATACGCTGGTGCTGGGTAAGCTCAGCGGCCGAGCCGGGCTCCGGTCACGGCTTGAGGCCCTGGGGTACACCCTCTCCAAAGAGGACTTGGACCAGGCATTTGAGGAATTCAAGGTGCTGGCCGATAAGAAACAAGAGGTCACGGACCGAGACCTGGAAGCTCTCATGGCAGAGGAGAAGCGAGTTGCTTCTGAGCCTATCACCTATATCCTTGACCACGTACAGTTCTCAGGCGGAGACCACGATATAGCAACCGCCACGGTTAGGGTTATAGGGCTGGGCGAGCAGGTCTACAGCGACGCCGCCACGGGCAATGGACCCGTGGACGCTATATGCAAGGCTGTCCAACGCGCAACCGGAGTCCCCGCCGAGTTGGTGGACTTCAATGTCCATTCCGTCACTGAAGGTCAGGACTCTATCGGTGAAGTGGTCATCCGCGTGGAGCAAGACGGGAAGATATTCATGGGTCGAGGCGCCTCTACCGACGTAATCGTAGCGAGCGCCAAGGCATATCTAAGCGCCGTCAATAGGCTCATTGCCCAGGAGGGCTTGGCAAATGTGGTCCCCGTCCCCCTTGCCACGCCGGACTAACAACAATAAGGGCAGGGACTCAAAAGTCCCTGCCCTTATTGTTCACCGGTGGTCTGCTGAAGTGAGAACTGCCTTGCCAGGTCGCCCTGCTTACTTGCCAATCCCCTTTATATCTCATAAATCAAAGAGGTGATTTTATGCCGCCCAAGACGATGTTCGAGAAAATCTGGGATGCCCACGTGGTGCATGACGAGCCCGGACAGTCCACCCTATTATACATTGACCTGCACCTGCTGCATGAGGTTACCTCAGCCCAAGCCTTCGAGGGGCTACGGTTGGCAGGTCGCAAGTTACGGCGTCCGGACCTTACCGTTGCAACGGCTGACCACAACACCCCCACCTGGGACCGCTCCATCCCAATTACGGACGAAATGTCCCGCATACAATTGGAGGCCCTCTCCCGCAATGCTCCTGAGTTTGGAGTCGTCTTATATGATATGTACAGCCCGCGTCAGGGTATAGTCCACGTCATAGGCCCGGAGCAGGGCTATACCCAGCCCGGTAAGACAATCGTCTGCGGAGATAGCCATACTTCCACTCACGGAGCATTCGGAGCGCTTGCAATGGGCATAGGCACAACCCAGGTCGAGCAGGTAATGGCCACCCAATGCATTACTCAGGCCAAGCTCAACACTATGGAGATACGTGTCAATGGCCCGCTGCCCCAGGGCGTCACGGCCAAGGACCTGATACTTGGTATTATAGGCCGGATAGGTGTTGACGGTGGAAGAGGCTACGCAATTGAATATACCGGAGAAGCGATACGTTCACTCTCGATGGAAGGTCGAATGACGGTATGCAATATGACCATAGAAGGCGGCGCCAGAGCGGGTATGATTGCTCCCGATGACATTACCTTTGATTATATGCGTGGCCGTCCTGAAGTACCCCAGGGTAAAGAATTCGATGCGGCCGTTGAACAGTGGCGGATCCTCCCCACCGACCCTGAAGCAAGCTACGATAACGTGGTAGAAATCAGTGCCGACTCCCTGGAGCCATACGTAACCTGGGGCACCAACCCGGGAATGGTGGCTCCGGTAACAGGGCGAGTGCCGGACCCATCCTCCTTCACCGTACCCGGAGAGAAGGAGGGTGCGGAACGCGCATTAGCATACATGGGTCTGGAGCCCAACATGCCAATCCAGGAAATCAAGATTGACCGGGTGTTTCTGGGCTCTTGTACTAACTCACGTATCGAAGACCTGCGAAGTGCAGCCCGTATCATCAGAGGCCGCAAGGTTCACCCGGACGTCTACGCTATGGTCGTGCCAGGGTCAAATGCCATAAAGAGGCAGGCCGAGTCCGAGGGCTTGGATGGAATCTTCAAGGACGCCGGACTTGACTGGCGCGAGGCCGGCTGCTCCATGTGCTTGGGGATGAACCCGGACATTCTTGAACCGGGCCAGAGGTGCGCTTCGACCTCGAACCGAAACTTTGAGAATCGCCAGGGCAAGGGTGGCCGGACCCACCTGGTAAGTCCTGAAATGGCTGCGGCTGCGGCTATCGCCGGCCATTTCGTGGATACACGGGAGTGGAAGTAACCGGGTATGCCCCCACAATTCCATCTACCGTGCAATCGCAGACCACCTGGGCGTACTGTTGGAGCCGGCTATTGATTTGGGAAGGGCCTTCAAGGGACCGGCGATGGCCGGAATGCCAATCGCTTTGATTCATAGGCTCGCTTTATCTGAAACCGGTGAAACCGGTGATTGAGAGGCTGAATATGGAACCGTTCTCCAAGCTAACCGCTGTCGTTGCTCCCCTGGAGAGGGCTAACGTGGACACAGACCAGATTATCCCCGCAGTGTACCTGAAAAGCATTGAGCGCACAGGATTTGGCTCCTTTCTCTTTTCCCCTTGGCGTTTCAACGAGGATGGAAGCCCGAATGCAGACTTCATTCTCAACGTCCCCGGCTATCAGAACGCTCGTATCCTGGTAGCCGGCCGCAACTTCGGTTGTGGCTCATCTCGGGAGCACGCGCCCTGGGCTTTGCTCGACTATGGCTTCCGGGCCGTTATTGCTCCTAGCTTCGCTGATATATTTCACAAGAATTGCTTTGATAATGGTATCGTTCCCGTCCATCTTCCCGAGGAACAGGTCGACCAGGTTATAGCTAAAGCAAAGGGAAACCCTGGGTATAAGATGACCGTTGACCTGGAGTCTTGTCAGTTGACAGATGAGGAGGGTCTCAGTATCCCCTTCATGGTGCACAATGACCCGGCCACCCACGAGTTCCGTCGCTATTGTCTGCTGAACGGTCTGGACGACATTGGCTTGACCTTGCAACACGAAGACAAGATTTCTGCTTACGAGGCCCGGCGCGGCCTGTAGAGGGGACAAGGTTAGGGCTGCCAAGCCGCCAGAGAAGCTTTGTATGAATAAAGGACCGTGGTATCAGGAATTTTTTGGGCAACGGTATCTTGATAGCTACAGCCCTATCCTCACGCCTGAGCGGACCCTTCGGCAGGTGGACTTTATCGAAAGGGTTTTAGGACTGCCCCCGGATAGCCAAATACTGGACCTCTGCTGTGGGCATGGCCGCCACCTGGTCGAGCTTGCCAGTCGTGGCTATCAGATGACGGGGTTGGACCTGGACCCCTTGTTTCTGGAAATGGCCCACCATGCTGCACAAGGGCGGGACCTGCAAGTGCGCTTGGAACACAGGGATATGCGGGACATCCCTTATACCGATGAGTTTGACGCAATAATAAATATCTTCACCTCCTTCGGTTACCTGGAGAGCGATGAAGAGGACCGGAAGGTGCTCAACGGAGTCGCTAAGGCACTCAAGCCGGGAGGTCTCTTTCTGATGGAGCTTGTGTGCCGTGATTACCTGGTGCGTATCTTCCGCAGTCAGGATTGGTACGAGACTCCGGCAGGGGTGAGGGTCTTGGAGGAGCGAACCTTCGACCCTCTGGCCGGGCGGAATAACGTTCGCCAAATTGCAATCTACTCCGATGGGCGCCAAAGCGAGGCACACCACAGCTTGAGAGTTTACACGCTTACCGAGCTTGCCAAGATGCTTGAGAGTGCGGGCCTCAAGATAGAGGCCACCTACGGGGACACGCCTGAAGACCCATATACCTTCGACAGCAGGTTGGCTATCCTCGCCAGAAAATAGACGATGCGTGATGTCCCGAGGGCGCAGGCTAACGGAAGGGCGGTAGCTTACGCATGAGGCTCCACCAGGGCGATGCCCAGAAGTAGCTCTCCAGCATCTCGTGTACTTTGCTTGTAGCATCGCCCATAAGGGGCCTGCCGTGCCCCACGCAAGCAATATCGAACTGCAACCGGGCCAGACGTTCAACTGAGCGGCGATACGCCTTGAAGTCGGTGCCTGGAAATGGGATGGGCCTGGTGAACCGTTTGCCGTCGCTCAAAAGCATATCACCGGTGAATAGTACCCCGTATTCCTCCAGATGAAGTACGATGCTCCCGGGAGTGTGGCCCGGGGTATGCAGCACCCTCAGACCTCCCATGATAGGGAGCCTGTGGCCTTCCTCCACTAGCTCCTGGGCGTAAATCCTGCGGAAGAAGGGTAAGTTCCAGTAGGCTGCCACGAGTTGGCGGCCTGGGAAGTACAACCAGCGACGGCCATCAGCCCGTATTCTTGTGTCTTGAGGATGGACAAGTACCTTCAGGCTCGCGCGATTCAGAAGGGCCGGTATCGTCCCAGTGTGGTCGGGGTGAGCGTGGGTGAGAACCAGGTAACGCAGCTCAGACGGGTCTCTGCCCAGGTGGTCTATGTAGTGCAGAATCTTTCCTGCGTTGAAGGGAAGGGCGGCATCCACGAGGTCCAAACTGTCCTCGCCCACCAGAAGGTAGACATTGCCGCCCCATGTCCCGTCTACCTTGTGTATGCCGGGTACGACCTCCAAGATCAGATCTCCAGGACTATATCGCCGCTCTTGCCGCCCCGCTTACTTACCAGCCGGACATCCTGGATGCGCATTCCCCTATCCACTGACTTGCACATATCGTAAAGAGTCAGGGCGGCTACTGAGACGGCGGTAAGAGCCTCCATTTCCACGCCGGTCTTGGCCTCTGTCTTTGCAGTAGCGGTAACGTGGATGCCACGTTCATCCTCGTCCACCTCAAGGTCCACCGAAACGTGGTTGAGGGGGATGGGATGGCACAGGGGGATGAGTTGGGATGTTTGTTTCGCTCCCATAATCCCGGCCAGCTTGGCGGTGGTGAGAACGTCGCCCTTCTTCATCAGCCCCTCTTTTATCAGGCGCAGGGTGTCCTCCTGCATAGAGACAAAGCCCCGGGCAATGGCCTCCCGTTCCGTATCCGGCTTCCAGCCCACGTCCACCATGCTCGCCCGCCCATGCTCGTCGAGGTGGGTGAGGCCGGTCTGAGGGGAATCATTCCTGGCGCCGTCTTCCATAGCAACCTCTACCTTGACACTTGGCTTAACACCGGCTCAACGTCCGGCTTAGCGTCTGACCAATGTGGCTTCATATCCTTCGTCTACTGGCAAGTTCCGTTGACGGGCTGCTCCGGTAGCCAGTTGGTCGCAGCGTTCGTTTTCGGGAATACCCGCGTGGCCCCTGACCCATCTAAACTCCACGTTGTGGTATTCGCAAAGCCTCAAGAGCCTGTCCCACAGGTCCGGATTCAATGCCTTCTCACTCTTATTACGATTCCAGCCGTTTGCCCTCCACTTCCGGGCCCAGCCTTTCTCGACGGCATTGACCACGTACTGGGAATCGCTATAGAGGGTAATGCGACACTTTTCCTTGAGGGCTTCCAGTCCCACGATTGCGGCTAGAATTTCCATCCGGTTGTTGGTCGTCTTGCGGTAGCCGCCGGAAAATTCCCTACGTTCATTGCCATACAATAACACCGCACCATAACCGCCGGGGCCGGGATTCCCGATACAAGCGCCGTCGGTGTAGATGTCAACCTTCATCATAGTCCGCCCGTTCTATAAATACTTGCCTCCCCCCTACCAGCCAATCCGGTACATCTCATCTTTTTCACCAGGACTGACCCATCTAGGCCGCAGCTACAGCTTCAATCTCTACCAGCAATTCGGGGAAAGCCAGGCTAGCTACACCAATCAGCGTGGCACTGACCCGGGAACCAGCTTCGGCCAGGCGTTTACCTACGGCTCCACCAGATTCCATATAACGCTTCACATCAGTGGTGTATGTCCTGATACTGACTATGTCCGACATGCTGAACCCAGCCTCTTTTAGAACCGTTTCCAGGTTGTTCAGCGCCTGGTTGATCTGGCCGGCCATATCTCCTACATGTACTATCCCGCCATCGGCATCAATTGAAGCCTGCCCCGAGCATATGAGGAAGCGCTGCGCGCCACGTAGCTCATTCGCCTGTACAAATCCCAGCCGGTCCTGCCATGTCCAAGGGTTTATGATCCGACGTTCCATAAATGCTTGCCTCCCCCTACCCGCCAATCTGGTACATCTCTATCTTCTTATCTGCATTGTCCTGGGCAGTAGCGTAGGTCCTTAGCTCGGAGTACCGGTCTTCCCTGCGACCCCAGATACCCGTTATCAGGTCTATGAGGTCTGCGTCGCTGGCCCCGTCCCTCATGGGGGCCCTGAGATCGCTGCCGTGGCCGGCGAACAGGCAGGTGTACAGCTTGCCATCCGTTGAAAGCCTGGCCCTGGTGCAGTCCCCACAGAAGGGCCGGGTAACTGACGCGATAATTCCTATTTCGCCGCTACCGTCAACGTACCGGTAGCGCAACGCTACCTCCCCCTTGTAGTTGGCCTCGATGAGTTCCAGGGGCATCTCAGCGTTGATTCTCTCAACGATTTCATCCGATGCAACCACGTGGTCCAGCTTCCATCCGTTCAGGTTCCCCACGTCCATGTACTCGATGAACCGCACGATGTGGCCGGTGCCCTTGAAGTATCGGGCCAGGTCAACGATGGTATGATCGTTCACACCCTTCTGGACTACGGCATTGATCTTGATTGGATGCAGACCGACATTGTCAGCTTCCCTGATTCCTTCCAACACTCGCCTGGTGCCGTAATTCCGGCCATTCATCTCCTTGAACACTTCCTCATCCAGGGAGTCCAGGCTCACGGTAATCCTCCGTAGCCCTGCGTCCCTGAGGGCCTGGGCATTCTGGGCCAGCAAATACCCGTTGGTAGTAAGGGTCAGGTCGTCTATGCCGTCTATTTGAGAGAGAAGCCTAACCAGATTCTCCAGCCCGTTTCGTACCAGAGGCTCTCCTCCGGTGAGCCTTATTTTCGTCACACCCAACTCAGCAAACAGGCGGGTCAGCCGGGCGATCTCCTCGAATGTCAGCAGCTCAGCCCTGGGGAGAAACACGTACTTCTCACCATATATCTCGGCTGGCATACAGTAGGGACATCGAAAGTTACATCTATCAGTTACTGAAATCCTCAGATCCCTGATTGCTCTGCCAAAACTATCTCTGATTGTGTTCTGCATTTTTATCCTGAGTCCCTCATCAATAAGCCTTCAGTAGGGTTGCCGCTTTGCCTGCTGCCTGGGCTCTATGGCTGAGGCCGTTCTTCTCCACCAGGGATATTTCCGCCATGGTCAGACCAAGGTGGGGTAGATAAAATACCGGGTCGTACCCGAAGCCGTTAGCGCCTTTGGGTTCGTATTGTATGATCCCCTCCACTGCGCCTGTTACCGTCTCCGGTTCCCCGGAGGGCCGGGCGATGGCGATCACGCATCGGAAGCGTCCCCTTCTGTCTTCCCACTTTACGTTCTTCATGTTTGCCAGGAGAAGGGACACACGATCCTCATCCGTCAGCCCTGGGCCACCATATCTTGCCGACTTCACACCGGGTGAGCCATCCAACGCGTCTACCTCCAGACCTGAATCATCGGCCAGCGCGAGGAGGCCGCTTGAGGCGGCATATACTCGTGCCTTGATGCAAGCGTTGGCTTCGAAGGTGCTGCCGGTTTCTTCCACCTCATCCACAATCCCAACCTCATCCAGAGAGGTGACCTCGAAGGGAATATCCCGGAGAAGCTGCCTGTACTCCCTTACCTTGCCCGGATTTCTGGTCGCTATTAGCAGCCTCGGAAACGGCCCTGCTTCCACGTCGCCATCGTTAAGGCCCCTGACGGAGTCATCCGGTCTTATAATATCCATCGGAGTATATTTTATCTTTCTATCGGTGCCCAGTAAAGTCAAGGGGCCTGTGGGAGCACGAGAATCGGTTTCCACAGGCCCTTTATATGGGCATTATATACGTAATTACACCTTGACTTCAGTCCAGCACCTGAGCGATTGAGCGAACCTATTGCCGATGCTGCCTCGCCCTTCTACCACGGCAGCGAAGTCTTCGAAGGTGATGCAAGTTGCATCGGCTTGATGATTCTTAACGTCGCGTGTAGGTTGAACGTAGACTATCTCCGGCCTAGTTTCCGCCGCGTTCTCTGGACCGCCTGAAAGCATGTCCAGCAGACAATCGTATTTCTTGCGTTCGTCAGAGTGCTCTTTGAGGAGACGAACCCCTTCGAACAATGCCTTGAATTCCAAGCCTGCTGCCCTTTTCAGGTAGCTGTCTTGCTTGGAATTGCGGGACTTCATGCTAGTCTTCAGCTCTACAAAGAACACTCGCTTATAGTCCTTGGCGAAAGCGACATAATCCACCTTCACCGACCGGTTTGGACCTGTCCTTCCCGTCTGGGTCCCCAATGTGCCATGACGCAACGGAAATTCGGGGATGACCAGACGCTCTAACTTTGTGCCGAAGCGCTTCTCCAGCACGTCGGTCAGGAACATCGCAAAATATATGTCGGCGCGACGTTCCAACTGATAGCTCGGCAAGCACCTCCACTCATCCAGCGTGTCGAACACAGTGTCTATTGTTGGTTCGGTCATGCCGCCTCCTTGTCTAGCGCCTGGTCCTCATCCTCTGGCGCAGTCTCTTTCGTCAGGTACTCCCATCTCTGCCCTAATTGCGTAATTAGGTATATAATTCTTTTATACGGATTTCCAGGCCTGGTTTCGGCCTACGTCTGCTCTAGTCGGCAGTCGCTCTTTCTGCCGGAATGTCGGCCTCTTTGCCATTCCTGAAAGCGAACCTGTCTACAAGACCGGTTACTGTGGTACGGAACCCACTATATTCGAGTTCAGTATAGGGCAACATAGCCGCACCGGACCATCCCTGGCTCCTCATCTCAATCGCTTTTTCCTGTGCCCTGTACCGTACTACATCCCATGCGGGGTTGTCGAAGAAGTCTATGAAAGAGTCGGAGAAATGGCCTCTAGCATCAAGGGAGAATCCCGAGCAGGAGACGAGAGGCAGACAGTACACCCCTGTTACCGGTGTGTTCAAGGGAACGGGCATGAGGGGCATTACGTGGGACCCGCGAGCGTCACCACCCACGTAATGTGCCTTGACGTATGGGGAACTGAGCTCCTCAGGGGCGGGGAAAATGCCTTGGTTTCGCACTATGGCTACCGGGTCGTCCTTGCCCGTATATGAGCCGGCGATGTTGTGCAGCCGCTGAGCGGAGACTGATACGGCCCTCTCTTCGTGGGTCCGGGAATAAATTCCGTCTATGGCGAACCGCTCATTATCACGCAGGAGCGCCGACAGGCCGTAGTAGTCCTCCGGGGCGTTAAGCTCGATGATGCTGTCGCCTGCCGTATTGTCCATGTCTATGAGGTGGAAGGTAAAGCCCTTCATCATCTGAGGCAGCATGAGTCCGGCGCAATACATCGGGTCGGCGAATCCCAGGAACATTGGTAGGTTGTAAGCGCCTGGGCCGCACTTGTCGGCTGCCAGCATCATAAAGGATTCTGCGGGGCGGACCCTATTGGTTTTGACTGGATCGTGATTGAATTCTATCTCCGCAACCGCAGGACCGGCACCGCGAATGTTTCCTGATGGCGCATCCACCAGCAGGTCCTGTCCCGCACCGTAGAGGCCATACTGCTGCGCTATGCCCGTGGCTTTTATAAAGGCGTTCCACGCAAACTGATGTACATCTACGTCGTCGGGGCCACGGGTGTGGGACATGAGGATGGCTATATCGTCCCCCGTGTGGGATATGAAGGCATCAATGATGAGGCCCTTCTCGATGGCGGCCTGAGAATCTGCCCGCACTGAATCCATCATCTTCTCAGTGGGCTTTGTATGCCCGCCGACCGAGCCTACGTCAGCTTTAAGTATGGAAAGTGTGATTTTCATGGTTCCTCCTTGTTTGGAATGGGAGCAGAAATATATCTACCGTTCCAGTGTAGCAAATGAAGCAATCGAATGTCAACGACAATAACGATAACTTGATATACTAAAGTAATAACGTATGCTAATACGCAATAAAACGGCTTTTATGTATATTAATATAGACCGTACAGTTACCGATTCGGTAATACCGGGCCGGACCCGGTATGGCCGGGACCCCGTACGCTATGATACGCGGCATAGCTCTTTATGAAGTCTCATCGAGCGGTGTTATTGCAGCCATGCCCCGGCAATCAATACGTCACGTCCGGCCATTTCGGAGCCGGGTTGGGTAATCTTGTCTAGTACCCCCAGGATGGCCGGTACTCGCCAAAGACTTCACGAAAGACGTCCATCATCTCTCCCAACGTGGCGTAAGCCTTGGCCGCTTCCACCAGATGGGGCATGGTATTCTGGGAACTCCTAGCGGCCTGCTCAAGGGCGGTCAGCTTTTCCTGCACGTCCCGGCCATCCCGCCGGCGTCGTACTTCATTGAGGCGACGGACGTGGTGTTCCTCTCCCGTTCTGTCCACCCTCAACAAAGGAATATTGGGCGTCTCCTCGGACACGTACTCGTTAACACCAACCGTTACGCGTTCCTTGCGGTCTGCTTCCAGCTGATAGCGATAGGAGGCGTCTGCAATCTCCCTCTGTAGGAAGCCGGTCTCAATTGCGTTCATCACGCCACCCACGTCCTCTATGCGGCGAAAGTAGCCGTAGGCCCCTTCCTCCACCTGACTGGTCAGGGTCTCCAGGTAATAGCTCCCCCCCAGCGGGTCTATGGTGTCGGTGATCCCCGTCTCGTGGGCAATAATTTGCTGGGTTCTCAGTGCAAGCAGAGCTGCGTCAACGGAAGGTAGCGCCCAGGCTTCATCCAGGGAGTTGGTGTGAAGGGACTGGGTCCCCCCAAGGACGGCGGCGAGGGCCTGCAAGGCTACCCTAACAACATTGTTCTGAGGTTGCTGGGCCGTGAGGGTCCAGCCGGCAGTCTGTGCGTGGGTGCGCATCCACATGGACCGGGGATTATTTGCATGGAAGGTCTCTTTCATCTCATTGGCCCAAATCTTGCGTGCCGCCCTGAACTTGGCAATTTCCTCAAAGAAGTAGTTGTCTACATTGAAGAAGAAGCTCAGCCTGGGAGCGAACTCATCTATGTCCAGGCCCCTCTCCAGGCACCATCTCACGTACTCGAAGCCGTCTGCCATAGTGAAAGCCAACTCCTGGACCGCGGTGGCCCCTGCTTCCCTTATATGGTAGCCGCTGATGCTGATTGGATTCCATTGAGGCATATACCTGGTAGCGAACTCTATTGTGTCTGTCACCAGGCGCATGGAGGGCTCAGGTGGGAAGATGTACTCGTTCTGAGCGATGTATTCCTTGAGTATATCGTTCTGGATTGTCCCTCCGAGCTTATCAATCTGCGCACCGCGTTTCTCGGCGGCTGCTATGTACATCGCCCATATAATGGAGGCGGGGCTGTTTATAGTCATGGACGTTGTTATCCGGTCTAAGGGAATCTCATCAAAAAGTAGCTCCATGTCTGCCAGGGAAGAGACGGCTACACCGCACTTGCCAAACTCGCCGGCTGCCTGAGGCGCATCCGTGTCGTAGCCATAAAGCGTGGGCATATCGAACGCAACGCTGAGTCCCGTCTGGCCGTTCTCAAGGAGATATTTGAAGCGAGAGTTGGTCTCCTCGGCTGTGCCGAACCCGGCGAACATTCGCATCGTCCACAGCCTGCTCCGGTAGCCCGTAGGGTGGACTCCGCGTAGAAAAGGGTACTCGCCCGGCAGACCAATATCCCGGATATAGTCTGTCTGCTCAAGGTTGCCGGGGGTATAGACCTGTTCAACGGGAATTTGAGAGAGGGTCTTGTAGTCGGGCTTACGCTGGGAAGCGGAGGCACTCTCCTCCCGCCATCCGGCCCCTTTTTCCTTTAGTCTCTTGATGTCTTCCGGCGAGAGCAAGACGTATACCTCCTTCAGCAGAGGGCCCGGTCATTTAACAGTCATTCGGATGTTGAATCGGTTCCAGTCTATCAGTGGCCTGTAGGTGAGTCAATGAATGGGGGCGTGACCACAGATGACCTTTGCACAACCCGGACTCGTCTTCGTATGGGGATCGGAAGCCAATGGCAGACCGATGCCCCTGTTTGTCCCAAGGAACCAGAGCGTGTCCGGTCGAGTTGGGCGAGTGAAGATGCTGCCCTGAAAGCAAAACGCGAACTCTGACAGTAACGAATATGTGATTGGCCTTGCGGGAGGGTCCGGAGCAGGCTATGGCCGCACCATTCGACGTCGTAGGGGTACACCCAGCGCCACAAGGAACATGACGCTCTTCCCGTCGGCGTGGGGCGAGAAAAAGGTGGTCACGTCGTCGTCGAAGAAGGTAAGCCCGGAAGCTCCGAGTCGCTGGCTGTAGGCTGCCAGATATAGCTTTCCCCCTATGATGCCAGCCTCCAGTTGTGCTGCTCGATAACCCCGGTTTCCGTACCTCTCGAGTAGGGGCTTCAGGTCCGTGAGCAAGAACACGTCAACGCTGGCATCGGCGGGCAGGGCTTGTTGCAACCCCAGGTATCCGGCTGCCTGCCGTAAGTTACCCTCCTCTAATTGCTCCAGAGCATTTTTTTCGCGATGATATACATACGACCCGGGCGCCAGGTCATCCACGCTATGCACAATCAGATATAGATCATTCACCATCGCCCCGTCAGGGTTTAGGAAGTCCGCCGGGACCCCGCGAGTCGCCCGGTAGAGTATTGTGGAAAGCTGGGCAAAGCTGATAGCCGTGCGAACGAACTGCCTGGTTGAGCCGCGGCGTTTAATCACTCGTTCGGTCGTATCGGCAGGCATCTCATCGTCGTGGGGATGGAGGGCGAACATCCGGCCCGATGGCTCGGGCATGGCGACTATAGGCGTGGGTCCATCATGCCATGCCGCCGACTCTCCTCCCGTAGCCAGGGACGAAGCTTCGTGCATTGCCCTGACCTCCGGATAGTCAACCTCGGTTTTGGAGAGGCGCACGGTGTTCAGGATGAGAAGGGAAGCCTCCGGTGCCGCTTGGGCAGGCTGGTCGGAGCTGTGTCCAAGTGGTACGAGGCTTAGGGCGACCTCCCGTTGGGTGTCGAGACTAAGCAGCTCATTTACCTGGCCGTCCTTAAACCCACCCACGACCCTGGCCGGGACCCGATGGGCGGCGGAGATGGTCAACAGATTAGCGAGAATGGTCCCGTTGTCCCAGAAACAATGGCGATAGGTCCGCGCCCGGTATTTCCAGGCATTGCGCCAGAAAGTCCCCGTGCAGACCACCACCGCAGGCGCGTTTGCTATGGCAGGCTCATTCCCGCTGGCACCCACCAGATTACTGCGGTAGTCCCCCTCTCGCAGCTTTCGCAATGCGAAGTCGTGGGCGTCGAAGTGATATACTCCTGCATCCAAATCTGGGAGGTCACCGCAGACAAGGTATAGCTCGATATGGTACAGAGCGCCTGTACAAGCTGCCGCCCGAAAGAGCATTTGCCCACCCTGATATGCAATCCGCTTCGTGATACCGGCTGAGTGATAGAAAATGCTCGCAAGAGTTCGCAAGTCTGGCAGGCAGTTCCCTTCGACGTTGGGGTCCATTGAAGAGATGGCGTAGAGCGCCGGGGTTTCTGTTGGTGGGAAATCCTCGGGCAAGGGGATTGGCTCCAGGTCTGAATATATCTTGAAAGGAATGGGCTGGTTCTCAAAATCCAGGTAATGGGCCTCGTTATGGATGCTCCATAGTGAGTGCTTGGTCCCATCGTGGTAGGTCCAGGCAGCCTCGGTGTCTCGATTATTCATAGCACATCCCGGGTTATGTGTTGGCGTTTTGGGGGGAGGGTGGACAGCTTCAGCTTTCACCGGCAAGTGGGCTTCAAAGTACCCCGTCTCCCTGACACCGCCAATTATAACATAGCACAATCACCGGCCTGAGTATGCGGACCTGAAGCGGTGGGTTTGACTTGAGTTTGGCAAACGTTGACTCTCCTACTACTGAACGCTACAATTTGGGAGTGGTCTCCAAAAGCGAGTAGAGGAGGGGGAAGGCATGGACTTGGGGCTGGAAGGTAAGGTAGCTATAGTTACCGGGGGCAGCATGGGGATAGGTAGGGGTGTAGCCATGTCCCTGGCTCTGGAGGGAGTGGATATAGCCATCTGTGCCCGTGGCATGGAAGTCCTAGAAAAGACCGCTGCGGAGATTATCTCCGGAACAGGACGTAAGGTGCTCCCCGTAAGAGCGGATATAACCAACCCCGACGACATCAAGACTCTGGCCGCCTCCACAGTTGCTGAGCTGGGCGGTGTGGACATACTGGTGAACAATGCCGTGAGCACCATTGAGGCCCCCTTCATGGAGTTTCCTGACGAAGCATGGCTTCACCATTTCAACGTGAAGACATTGGGGTACGTTCGCTGCGCGCGGGAGGTTGTTCCCTATATGCGGAACCAAGGCGGAGGACGGATAATAAACATAGGTGGTACAACTGCCAGGAGCGTTAGCAGTCTGAACATGAGCGGTGGAGTCAACAACTCAGCTATCTCCAACCTTACTAAGAATCTGTCCAATGAGTTCGCAAAAGATGGAATCCTAGTGAATTGTATTCACCCAGGCGCTACTAGGAGCAAGCGGTTGACTCAGAGTTGGGAAGCGAGAGCGCGAGATGAAAATGTCAGCATTGAGGAGATAGAGGCCCGTACGTCGAGTACCATCCCTATTGGACGCATACTGGAGCCGGAGGAGATTGGTTCCCTGGTACTGTTCCTAGTCTCCGACAAGGCGAGCGCCATCACTGGCCAGACTATTGCGGCGGATGGTGGTGGGGTCCGGGGGATATTCTATTAAACTACGGTCCGTTGCAGCACCGGATTTGGAAGCATATTCATTTATGAGAATATGAGAAGCTATCGCTTACCTGTTTATGGAGGACCCTCCGGCCATCTTGTGGAACACGGCATTTTTAAGCTTCCTCCATACACTTATGTAATTCGTAATGTAACTCTAGTCTCTGTAAATAATTAGTAAGGCTTTTATATGGTCACAAGAGGAGCCGTGTTGACAAATCTGAAAGAATTGTGATACATTCTGGGACGATCTAAGCAGCTTTGAACTAAAGGCTGGTGCCATTACGATAGTGCCTGGAAAAAGACATGGAGGTATAATCATGGTGCATAGTTGGTTGCTCAAGCCCAGGTCCTTGGTCCTCATTCCAGTGCTGCTATTCATGGTAATCGCTCTGGCCTGCGGAGGTGGTGCGACGCCGGTGCCCCAGTCCACGGCAACCTCTGAGCCACAAGCTACAGCCACTCCACAAGTCACCTCCACTCCGCTGCCTACTCCTACCCCAGTCCCGGTAGCCACCCCACTCCCGGTAGGATTTCAGGCGCCCTTTATCAAAGAGGGAAGGCACGGTGGCAAAGTGCCTATGCAGTTCGTCTGTGAAGAGGCCAGGTGGGACCCCCACCAGGCTGCAACTGCGTGCGGGGCGGGGCTGTGGTCTCCTCTATATAACCAGATTATGATGTACAACCACACCAACCCTACCGAAGTTATCGGCGACCTAGCCAGAAGCTGGGACCTGAGCGACGATGGCATGAGCTACACCTTCGTATTGCACGAGGCCAAGTGGTCCGATGGAATGCCTGTTACCGCCGCAGACGTGGGGTTCAGTCTCGACAGAATGGTGGAAGAAGGTCAGCCCAGGCCGAGGGTGAGGAGTATTGCCCCTTATTACGCGGGCTCTGAGGTGGCCGATGACATGACGCTTAAGGTAAACCTGAAGTTCGCCAATGCACCGGCCTTCCTCCAGTATCTTGCCGTGGACTATATGAAGATACTTCCCAAGCATATAGCAGACCAACATCCTGATAAGACAGAGTTAGGGGAATTCCTTAATGTACCTGAAAATGGCGTTGGGTCTGGCAATATGGTGTTCAAGAGCTACCTCCGGGGGGACAGATATGTGTACGAAAGGAACGCCGACTATTTCAAGGCCCCCTTGCCTTTCTTCGATGCACATCACGGCTTCTTTATAAACGAAAAGAGCAGGACAATAGCAGCCTACAAAACGGAGCAAGTGCTGATGTCCAATATCGGTGCGACCGGGCTGCAGCCGCGAGACTACGCAACCGCTGAAGCGCAGATGGACAACAAGGTAAGCTTACATGTGATGGTGCCAACAACCATCATCAATGTGATTATGAACTTCACCAAGCCCCCCTTCGATGATGTGAGGCTCAGGAAAGCGGTCCAACTGGCCAGCGATCGTCTGGCGATCCTGAACACCGTAAACGCTGGGTTCGGCAAGATGGGTACTCCCTTCTTCCCAGATAGCTGGATGACCCCGGCTGACGAAGTGGTGGCCACGTGGCCCGGTTACCGATACGTTGACAAGAATACTGGTGAGCCGGTGTTGGACTACTACGGCAAAGAAGTGGGAGTAGACGTGGTGAAAGACCCGAGGGACATAGAAGCTGCTCAGAGCCTGATGAAAGAGGCGGGCTTTGGTCCTGATAACAGGGTGAGCGTCTTCGTCGTAAGTCAGACCGGTACTTGGACGAGTGTGTCGCAGTTGCTTCAGCAGCATTTGAAAGAAATTTACATGGACCTGGAAATCAATCAGGTGCCGAGTTCTGAATCCTTCGCCGCTATGGCCAGTGGCGAGTATGCGATAACCGGAAACCCCCATGGTGCAAACATCATTGATTCTGATGATCTGTTTAACGTGGTCTACACCCCGGGAGGAGCGAGAAACCAGCTTAACTGGGAAGACCCCAAGATAAATGACTACTTTGCACGATCCAGTCAAGAGTTTGATCCAAACAAGCGCCAGCAGGTTATCTGGGAGGCGGGGGACTTTCTGCGGCAGGGGGAAGGCCATTGGATGGGCGTCATATGGGGCGCGTCGTGGCACTTCATAGTGAGTAACAGGATCAAGAACTTCTTCCCGCCTCAGACCCTCCAGCAAGGCATGATGCATGAGCATCTATGGTTGGAAGACTCGTCCGAGTTCGATTAAATAACGGTTCTCCGGAACCCTGTGTAGAATTAACCCCTCACCTCCGAGCCCTACTACTGGGAGAGGGCTCGGAGGTGAGGGGTGTACCACCACTTCTGAATCCTATACCTTAGACCGTTCGAGGCCAGATCTCGGAGGATATGGTGGGGACATACATAATACAACGTCTGGTGCTCTTTGTTCCCACCTTAATACTGGTTTCCCTTGTAGCCTTCTTTGTGATGCGCATCCTTCCCGGCGACCCGGCTGTTATAGTCCTCATGGGAGAGACGGGAGAAGGGAGCTTCACTGCGGAAGAGCTTAAGGCTGTACAAAAGCAACTTGGCACCGACAGGCCACTTCACATCCAATATGGAAAGTGGCTATGGGGTGTGGTCCGGGGGGACTTCGGCAAGTCCTTTTTTTACACCGTACCCGTCTCTCAGGAGATGAAAACCCGTTTCCCCATCACCCTAGAGTTGACCATCATGGCGATTATCATCTCCTTCCTGGTAGCTGTGCCCTTGGGGGTCCTCTCTGCGGTGAAGCAGGACTCTTGGGCCGACCATGCGACCAAAGCCTTCACTCTCACTGGGATAGCCATGCCCAATTTCCTGGTGGGCATCCTCGTGATATACGTTCTCGCCCGATGGTTCGACTTACCCGACTTAGGCTACGCCAATCTCTGGGATGATCCACTGACGAACTTACAACAGCTCCTGTTCCCTGCCCTGGCTCTGGGTTACGCTAATTGCGCCTTTACCGCTCGGGTAACCCGCTCCTCTATGCTGGAGGTGATGCGGGAGGACTACATCAGGACGGCCAGGGCCAAGGGACTCAATGAATTTTTTGTGATTTTCCGGCATGCCCTGAAAAACGCCTTCTTGCCTGTGATCACCGTTTCCGGCTTCCAGTTTGCCCGCCTCCTTGGCGGCTCCGTACTTATAGAGCAGATTTTCCTGGTACCTGGGATTGGATCACTGCTGGTAGATAGCATCTTTCATAGGGACTTCAATATAATTCAGGCAACGATCATACTGGTGGCAGCGCTGATTCTGGTGTTGAACCTGATAATAGACCTTCTCTACGGTTGGATTAACCCAAGAGTTCGCTATGCCTAAGTAAGGGCAGGTTTTAATCTGTCCCTGCCGGGGGGAAGTATGTCCCGGGGAATAGCTGTAACAAAAGAGTTCACACAGATACGCAAAGGGTTGCTGCGAAAGCTCATCCCTTTACAAACCATGACCGGCATCGCCAGACGGAAGCCCCTGGGTGCCATAGGCGCTGTAATATTTATCTGCTTGGTCTTGATTGCTATTCTGGCCCCCGTCATTTCACCTCATGACCCTGAAGAAATCTTCCCGAGTCGGTATGTATACTCAAGCCCAAGCGAGTTCATGCCATTTGGTGGCGACGAAATTGGCCGGGACATTATGAGCAGAATTTTCTATGGCGCTAGAATCTCTCTGTTAGTAGGCGTGATCAGCGTAATGATAGGCGTAGTCGTGGGCTCCCTGTTCGGTGTCTTCAGCGCCTACTTCGGAGGAGCATTCGACCTCCTCATGCAGCGTATCGTGGATGGCTTCATGGCCTTCCCTGCAATTATCCTGGCCCTGGCGATCGTGGCCGTTTTAGGTTCTTCTATCACCAACGTAATTATCGCCTTGGTCTTTGTGTTTACTCCCAACTCCATACGTACTGTACGCTCCCAGGCTCTGGCCATTAAAGAGATGGACTACATACTGGCGGCGCGGGCCCTGGGTGCTAGCAACTTGCGAATCATTTTCCGCCACATGGTTCCCAACGTCCTGGCCATGTTTATCATTCTGGCGACTCTCAACCTGGGCTTCGCCATAATCGTAGAAGCCTCTATTAGCTTCCTTGGCGTGGGCATACCGCCCAACATTCCCAGCTGGGGGAGTATGCTAGCTCGGGGAAGCCAGGCATACGTGGAGAACGCACCCTGGCTAATCCTATTCCCCGGCATCGCTATATCCCTGGCAGTGTTCGCGGTTAACCTGCTGGGTGATGCCTTGCGAGATATTCTGGACCCCCGTCTGCGAGGAGCTAGGTAAAGCCCGGACTTTCCGGACTTCCAGGATGAAAAGACAAAAACGAGTCAGCAATAAGCTATTGACGATGGTATCAAGAGGGACTATAATAGGATGCTCAAGGTAGCAGATATTTGAAGATGAATCACATCTGAAGCAAATATTAAGGGCTGGCAAACCTGGGCGGCGGCTTGGGAATGACCCAGCCGCCGCTACGCACGTTAAAAAGAGAATAGGACATAGTTTGGAATTCCTAGTGTGGGTCAAGTTACTAAGGGCCTACGGTGGATGCCTAGGGGCCAAGGGCCGAAGAAGGGCGTGGCAAGGCTGCGAAAAGCCCCGATGAGCCGTCTAGCGGGCGTAGTCGGGGATTCCCGAATGGGGAAACCCGTTTCGGTGTTGAGCCGGAACATCCTCCGGGATACCGGGGGAGGGTAAGCGGGGGAACTGAAACATCTAAGTACCCCGAGGAAAAGAAATCAACCGAGATTCCCTGAGTAGTGGCGAACGAAAGGGGATGAGCCTAAACCTCTATGACTTAGTGGCCTGGGGGCCTATGTCATGGGGGGGTTATAGGGGACACTCGCTCCAACCCCAGCACGGAGCAAGGAGTTACAAACCTTATCTCTAGCTGAAGGAACCTGGAAAGGACCGCCATAGAGGGTGAAAGCCCTGTAAGCGAAAGGGATGAGGCTCCTGGTGTTTTCCCTGAGTACCACGGGACACGAGAAATCTTGTGGGAAGTTGGGGGGACCACCCTCCAAGGCTAAATATCCTTGGCCACCGATAGTGTACCAGTACCGTGAGGGAAAGGTGAAAAGAACCCCGGGAGGGGAGTGAAATAGATCTGAAACCGTAGGCCTACAGCAGGTCGGAGCCTCGAGAAATCGGGGTGACGGCGTGCCTATTGAAGAATGATCCGGGGACTTACTATGTGGGGCAAGGTTAAGGGACTGGAGTCCCGGAGCCGGAGCGAAAGCGAGTCTTAATAGGGCGATTAGTCCCATGGAGTAGACCCGAAACCGGGTGAGCTACCCATGGCCAGGGTGAAGGTTCGATAACACGGACTGGAGGCCCGAACCGGTTGTTGGTACAAAAGCTTCGGATGAGCTGTGGGTAGAGGTGAAATTCCAATCGAACCCGGATATAGCTGGTTCTCCCCGAAATGCATTTAGGTGCAGCCTCAGGTAAAGATGGACGGAGGTAGGGCTCTGGATGGGCTAGGGGGCGTGAGCTTACCAAACTCAACCAAACCACCAATGCCGTTTTATCGTTTCCTGGGAGTGAGACTGCCGGAGATAAGTTTGGTAGTCGAGAGGGAAACAGCCCAGACCACCGGCTAAGGTCCCCAAGAGCAGGCTAAGTGGGAAAGGAAGTGGAGTTCCTCAGACAGCCAGGAGGTTGGCTCAGAAGCAGCCACCCTTTAAAGAGTGCGTAACAGCTCACTGGTCGAGGGGTTCCGCGCCGAAAATGTAACGGGGCTCAAGCCTGTCACCGAAGCCGTGGATGTTTGGGGATCGGGAGTCGAAAGTGGGGGTCAGGGAGCAATCCCCGTAACCTGCAATCCGCTCCTTGAGACTCTTGCATGGTAGGGGAGCGTTCCTCGGGCGAAGAAGGTAGGTCGCGAGGCCTGCTGGAGCGCGGGGAAGTGAGAATCCCGGAATGAGTAGCGTTAATCAGGGTGAGAATCCCTGACGCCGAAAGCCCAAGGTTTCCTACGCAACGTTTATCGGCGTAGGGTTAGTCGGTCCTAAGCCGTAGGCGAAGGCCGAAGGCGATGGACAGCAGGTTAATATTCCTGCACCGCCGTTATCTCGCTTAAAGCCGAGGGGGGGTGCGGAAGGGTAGGCAGAGCGCCTTATTGGATTGGCGTCCTCTTCTGTAGGCCAAGCCGGGGTAGGCAAATCCGCTCCGGCGTATGAGCTGAGGGTTGAGGCGAACTGGACCTTAGGGTCCGGGAAGCTGTTGAGCCCATGCCGACAAGAAAAGCCCCGCGAGCTATGGGATATTGGCGTCCGTACTGCAAACCGCCACTGGTGGGCTGGGATAAAAGTCCCAAGGCGTTCGGGCGAACCTCCGCTAAGGAACTAGACAAATTGGCCCCGTAACTTCGGGAGATGGGGCGCCCTGGAGGGTGAAACCCCGCGCGGGTCGAGCTCTCTGGGGCCGCAGAAAAGAAGGCCGGGCGACTGTTTAACAAAAACACAGGTCTCTGCTAAGGAGAAATCCTAAGTATAGGGGCTGATGCCTGCCCAGTGCCGGAAGGTTAAGGGGAGAGGTTATTCACTTCGGTGGAGAAGCTTCGAACTGAAGCCCCGGTGAACGGCGGCCGTAACTCTAACGGTCCTAAGGTAGCGAAGTCCCTTGTCGGGTAAGTTCCGACCTGCATGAATGGCATAACGACCTGGCCATTGTCTCGGCGGAGGGCCCGGTGAAATTGCGGTGCCCGTGAAGACGCGGGCGACCCGCGGCAGGACAAAAAGACCCTGTGGAGCTTTACTGCAACCTGGTATTGGTCTGGGAACCGTGATGTGTAGGATAGGTGGGAGGCTTGGAAGTCCTCACGCCAGTGAGGATGGAGCCGCCGTTGAAATACCACCCTTCTCTGTTTTTGGTTCTAACCTCGGAAAACCGAGGGACAGTGCCTGGCGGGCAGTTTAACTGGGGCGGTTGCCTCCCAAAAGGTAACGGAGGCGCCCAAAGGTCCCCTCAGGGCGGATGGAAATCGCCCATAGAATGTATTGGCATAAGGGGGCTTGACTGCGAGACCTACAAGTCGAGCAGGGACGAAAGTCGGGCAAAGTGATCCTACGGTTTCTACGTGGAAAGGCCGTGGCTTAACGGATAAAAGCTACCCCGGGGATAACAGGCTTATCTCGCCCAAGAGTTCACATCGACGGCGAGGTTTGGCACCTCGATGTCGGCTCGTCCCATCCTGGGGCTGAAGGAGGTCCCAAGGGTCCGGCTGTTCGCCGGTTAAAGGGGCACGTGAGTTGGGTTCAGAACGTCGTGAGACAGTTCGGTCTCTATCCGCCGCGGGCGCAGGAGGCTTGAGGGTGTCTCTCCCTAGTACGAGAGGACCGGGAGGGAAGGACCTATGGTGTACCAGTTGTTCCGCCAGGAGCACTGCTGGGTAGCCATGTCCGGTGTCGATAAGCGCTGAAGGCATCTAAGCGCGAAGCGCTCCCCAAGATGAGGCCTCCCATTCCGACGCGAGTCGGAAGTAAGGCTGCAGAGAGACTATCTGCTTGATAGGCCGGAGGTGGAAGCGAGGCAACTCGTTGAGCTTACCGGTACTAATCAGCCGAGGACTTGACCCACACTAAGAATTCCAAACTTCCGACTCTCCTATTCTCAACCTCATTCACCTTGTCGCGGGGTGGAGCAGTGGCAGCTCGTCGGGCTCATAACCCGAAGGTCGTTGGTTCGAGTCCAACCCCCGCTACCAAAAATGCAAAACGTCCTCCCCCCCATGGACATCGGGGGGGTCTTTATATGTTCGTGCGGAGGTTGTCTATGAGCAAATACACGGGGGCTGCTCTGCTCCTTTTCATCATAGTTGTGGCCCTCACGGCGTGCGGCGGCTCCTCGGACTCTACTGCGGAAAA
This sequence comes from Dehalococcoidia bacterium, assembly GCA_965219825.1. GTDB lineage: Bacteria > Chloroflexota > Dehalococcoidia > Lucifugimonadales > JAGWBF01 > JAGWBG01. The sequence continues at coordinate 2,671,310 of OZ244792.1, forward strand.
CCTGAAGGCCCGGGCTGAAGCTTTCGGCGCTGCTATTATGGACGGCAACTACTCGGAATTTTATGAGCTCGCGCCTCCTGAATCCCAATCCAGATGCTCGGAGGAGGAGTTTGTGGCAGAGGCGAACGCCGCACTGATGTCTGAGGTTGCTTCCATGGGCCTGGATGAAGACGCCACACCGAAAACAGCGATGCGTGCACTATTCGGCATCGATGAAGATGCCGATATAGAAGTTCGCGCCTCCGATGTTGAGGTTACCGGAAACACAGGATCCGTACTGATAGAATTCTATCTAGATGACGTTCGCATCGCTGCCCAAGGGGGCGACGACGATAATTGGGTGCTTGCAGATGGACAATGGTATCTTGAGGGGGCAATTGGATCGGACGCCTGCTAGTTATTCTGGTTTTCTGGGTAAGTGACTACGCCGCGACGGATCGGGTTCATAACTGGAAGGTCGTTGGTTCGAGTCCAACCCCCGCTGCCAAAAGTAAATCGGCAAGACAAATGCCCCCGGTGTAAGTCGGGGGCATTTTTGACCGCCGTGACCGTCTGGGCTAGGGCGTTAGCGAAGGCCGAAACATGGCGATATAATGAATACGAGTACAAGAATTGTGTGGAGAATGTGCTATGGCTACGATAATTGAGTTGCCCCCCGAAGATGACCAACGACTGGACGTCTTGGTGGCTAAAACTGGCCGCAGCAAGGAGTTTTATATCCGGGAGCTTGTTGAGAGAGGGCTTGAGGACGTTGAGGACTACTACTCCGCTGTCGAAGTTATGGAGCGCGTCCGCCAAGGGAAGGTAAACATATACTCCTCCGAGGAAGTGAGGGCCAAACCTGGCTTGGACAGTTGAATATACCGACGTAGCTGATAACCAACTCAACAGACTCGACAGGCAAATATCCCGCCGCATTGTCAATTACATGGATAGCCACATTGCCCCATTGGGAAATCCCCGGCAAAGAGGACAGGCACTGACTGGTCCTTGGGGTGGTTATTGGCGTTACCGGGTCGGGAATTACCGGGTCATCCGCGACAATCAAGATGAAGTCCTGCGGGTTTTGGTGGTGGGAATTGGACACCGGGGCCAAGTGTACCGCTGATGGCTCATAACCCGAAGGTCGTTGGTTCGAGTCCAACCCCCACTACCAACAACTCCACATGCTGCCAAAAGTCCCCTTATATTCCGGGGGCTTTTAATCCCGCTCAGCCCCAGCCTACCCTTGGGGTCAGGTGACAATCGCCCCCTCCGAGCGAGCTAAGGCTTGAATCTAAAAATTCGATGGCACTGTCCAATCATTGACCACGTGCTAAGCATCGACTACATCATCGATCCCTCTACCGGGACCAGCTTCTGGGCCACTGGGTCGATGCCCATGAACGCCGTCTCCAAGGCCAATGCTCCCAACAGTGGCGGCGTGCCCTCCTCGTTGAAGAGGACCAGGGTAACCACTTCCTCTCCCTCGAACCTGACCCAGGCCTGCCCCACGTCCATCATGCGAGTCTCGCCTTGAGCGAAGCGGAACCGCCTCTGCGTCATAGGCTCCACGTCAAGTCCTTCAAGGACTGATGAAGGCACTGAGGTAATTGAAGCGCCGGTATCAACCAGAGCGTCCAGCGTGATCCAGCGCTGCCTCTCCTGGTCTCCAACGGCGATCCGTACGGAAAACGTGCCCATAGGGGTTTGCTCATCCTTTCCTGGACTGGGCAGGTGGATGTATCCGCCGCCTCCGCTCCGTTTCATCCGGAAAACCTACATAACATCTTTGACAAAAGTGCTGGCGTTCCAAAATCTAGGAAGACACCTCAATTTTACATTTGCCTTCCGTCAACACATCCCCGATTACCACCGCACCCTCAACGCCGGCTGCATTCAACTCTTGCAATAGCAGGTTGACCCTTTGCTCCGGCACCGAGATGAGCAGGCCACCGGAAGTCTGGGCGTCGCAGAGGAGCAGTTTGGCATCTTCAGGTATGTCCTTCCCCCACTCTACGTGCGGGCCTGCACTACTCAGATTGCGATGAGTGCCTCCGGGCGCTATTCCATCCTCGATAAGCTCCCAGACGCCGGGTATCACCGGCATTCTCGATAGCTGAATTTTGGCGCTTGTACCGCTGCCCCGCATCATGCCGTTCAGGTGGCCTATGAGGCCGAAGCCCGTGACGTCGGTGCAGGCGTTCACACCCACCTTGACCATCGCTTCCGAGGCGGCCCGGTTGAGAGTGCCCATAATAGACACGGCATCGCCGAGAATTTCCGGTCTCACGACCCCCTGCTTTCCGGCAGTGGTGATTACTCCAGTACCCAGAGGCTTGGTCAGCACCAGCCTATCACCCGGTCTGGAGCCGGCATTGGTGATCTGTTTGCCCGGCTCCACCAGTCCCACGGCTGCCAGGCCGTACTTGGGCTCCTGGTCGTCTACGGTATGCCCACCGATGATGAGGCATCCCGCCTCCTGGGCCTTGGCGTAGCCCCCCTTGAGTACCTCTCCGAGAATCTCCTTGGGAAGACCGACAGGGAAGCCCACGATGTTCAGGCCCAAAAGAGGTTTACCTCCCATAGCGTATATGTCGCTTAGGGAGTTGGCGACGGCGATGGCCCCAAAGCTGAAGGCGTCGTCAACGATGGGCGGAAAGAAGTCAACCGTCATCACCAGACCGGTACTGTCGTTGATGCGGTAAACACCGGCGTCGTCGCCGGTCTCCGTGCCCACCAGAAGGTTGGGGTCGCTCATTACGGGCAGTTGACTCAGGACCTGCACGAGGTCCTCAGGGCTGAACTTGGCAGCTCAACCGGCGCAGTTGGCCAGGGACGTTAGCCTTATGTGCTCCATTTGCATAAATATTCCTTTATCTGTGGACTAATCTCTATTATAGCACCCCGGGCGCTCTCTATTAGTCTCCTCCGGCCCGGAGGAGGTGACCGTCCGTCAGCATCCCGGCTCACCATGATGGCCACAGCACCCCTGTCGTTGGTACAGCTTGGACCAGTTATTCATCAGAAGCAGTCTGACTTTTTTCCCCAACGGCATTGAAGTGGACATGTTGCTGAAGAATGCGTTCATCTTGTTCACGTGTGTATACCTCTCCACGAATGGAATTATACGCATGACCGGACAATGCGTCCAGTACTCATCTCCAAGCAAATCTCACCATGATTTTTGCACAGGTTATGATAGAATTGCAGGAGAAATTGTGAACCCGCCGAAAACAGGGAGGTGACAAGCTGATGACTTCCAACATAGTGCTATCCACACAGGAGTACAACGTGGTGGGTACAAGGCCCATTCGCCACGATGGAACAGACAAGGTGACGGGCCGGGCCAGGTACGGCGCCGACGTCATGCTGCCGGGGCTTCTCTATGGCAAAATCCTCAGAAGCCCGCACCCCCACGCGCGCATCAAGTCCATTGACACGAGCAGGGCGTCGTCCTTCCCTGGGGTGAAGGCCGTGGTGGCTTCATCCGAGCTTCCAAGACTCTCTGGCAAAGCGGCCGATTTGGGCGAGGGTGCAATGTCTAATCCCAAGTTCATGAGCAACAACTGTCTGGCTGAGGACAAAGCGCTCTATAAGGGGCACGCCGTGGCAGCGGTGGCCGCAACAAGCCCGCATATAGCTGAGGAGGCCCTGTCCCTGATAGATGTGGACTACGAGGTCCTGCCTGCGGTCTTGGACGTGCTGGATGCCATGAAGGATGATGCCCCCGTGCTTCACGAACGGCTGGCGCTGTTCGATTCACCGGGTATCCGACCCGGTGGCCTGCGCGATGATGACGACCCTGAAAAGGGCACCAACATAGCCAACCATTTTGTGCTGGAGGTGGGTGACCCGGATAAGGGGTTCCAGGAGGCCGACGTCGTCGTTGAGCGGGACTACCACACTGCATCCGTCCATCAGGGCTATATTGAACCCCATAGCGCTACGGCCCTGTGGAACGCCGACGGTAACCTTACTATATGGTGCAGCTCCCAGGGCCATTTTGGCATAAGGGAGAATACGGCCAGAATACTTGGCATCCCCGTCTCGAAGGTCAGAGTTATCCCTATGGAGATTGGAGGTGGATTCGGGGGAAAGCTAAGCGCATATCTGGAGCCTGTTGCGGCAGTCCTTTCCAAGAAGACGGGACACCCCGTAAAACTGACAATGAGCCGGACTGAGGTTTTCGAGGGAACCGGCCCCACCTCCGGCAGCTACCTCAGAGTTAAGATAGGCGCGAGCAAGGAAGGGCGCATCACCGCTGCGGAGGCATTTCTGGCTTACGAGGCAGGCGCATATCCCGGGTCTCCGGTGAGTGCCGGTGTCCAGTGCATCTTTGGCCCCTACGACCTCACCAACGCCCGTGTCGAAGGGTACGACGTGGTGTTGAACAAGCCCAAGACAGCAGCCTACCGGGCGCCGGGCGCACCTGCCGCCGCCTTCGCCGCAGAGACGGTCATAGATGAGATTTGCGAGAAGCTGGGCATGGACCCCCTGGAATTCCGCCTCCTCAACGGTGCCAGGGAGGGTACACGGCAGGTCACCGGCCTCAGATTCCCCCCCATCGGCTACCTGGAGACTGTCCAGGCAGCCAAGGAGCATGAGCACTACTCTGCACCTCCGGTGGAAAAGACCGGACAATCTGAGCGTTGCCGGGGTCGGGGTGTGGCCAGCGGATTCTGGCGAAACAACACTGGCCCCTCCAGTGCCATTGCCAGCGTCAACTCCGACGGGACCATCAGCCTCGTCGAGGGGTCAGCCGATATCGGAGGCTCCCGGGTGGTCGTGGCCATGCAGCTTGCCGAAGTCCTGGGTATTCCGGTGGAGGACGTGAAGCCGGCTGTGGGGGACACGGACTCAATAGGTTATACCTCCAACACCGGCGGAAGTGGCGTTGCCTTCAAGACCGGATGGGCTTGCTACGAGGCTGCCCACGACGTCAGGCGACAGATGATTGAGCGCGCGGCCAAAATCTGGGATGTCTCTCCCGACGACGTAGAATACTACGACGGAGCACTCTCCCACAAATCGGACCCGGAGCTGCGCCTTACGTTCAAGGAGATGGCGAGCAGGCTGAACGCCACCGGCGGCCCCATAGTCGGACGCGCCAACGTGGCCCCGGGGGGCGTGGGAGGTGCCTTCGCAGTGAATATAGTGGACCTGGAGGTAGACCCGGAGACGGGGAAAGTAGACATCCTCCGCTACACTGCCCTACAGGACGCCGGGAAGGCGGTCCACCCAAGTTACGTGGAAGGACAAATGCAGGGAGGCGTGTCCCAGGGCATTGGCTGGGCGCTGAACGAGGAGTATTTCTTCAACGACAAGGGCGAGATGGCAAACTCCAGCTACCTGGACTATCGGATGCCTACAACCCTGGACATGCCCATGATAGATACGGTGATAGTGGAGGTGGCGAACCCCGGCCACCCCTACGGGGTCCGAGGTGCCGGCGAGGTGCCGATAGTGCCTCCTATGGCCGCTATAGCCAACGCCATCTACGACGCCATCGGTGTCAGGATGAACGTGCTTCCCATGTCTCCGGGCAACATCCTGAAAGCGCTGTGGGAGAAGGAAAAGACGTAGGGGCGCACAGTTGTGCGCCCCCAATCTGGGAACGTAGGAACGTAGGATAGATAGTCCCCCCGGAGTCTGGTACAGTTGGGGCTGCCGGGGGTGCTCCGGCCCAATAAATCTCGACACATTTAATAAAGAATGCAGACGTGGAACAGATAGAAAATCACGAACCCTCCGGCAAGCCGGGGTTCTTTTCGTCGCTGGTGTACCCCGATTACCGGAGCCTGTTGATAGCCACGGCTTGCGGACAGTCGGCGGCATGGGCGTTGATTGTCCTTCGCGGGGCACTGGTATACGATTTGACCGGGTCCAATGCCTGGGTAGGATTCGTCACCATGTCGGCGCTTCTGCCCGGCTTGGTCATCACTCCGCTCTCCGGCCTCCTGGCAGACCGGTTCGACCGTCGCAGATTACTGGCCCTCGCATTCGCTCTCAATCTGGGCCACAACCTGCTTCTGGCCTTCTTGGTCGTGGGTGGTATGGCTAACGAGATTCAGATTCTGGGGCTGGCCATCATGAACGGCTCTATCCGAGCTATCCAGATGCCCACCAACCAGGCATTGCTTCCCAATCTGGTGCCGCGGGGACGCCTTCTGAATGCCGTGGCCATGAGCCAACTCGTAACCCAGGGTTCCAGAATGGCAGGCCCCCTGTTGACCTTGCCAATCATCGGTTTTATAGGTCCTGAGCCGGCTTTCTTCATGTCGGCCGGCCTGTACGCTGTCGGCCTGAGTCAAGTCCTGAACATACGCACCGCTTCCCGGGGTATGGTGGAGTCCACCAAGGGTGTGATGTTCAATCTGGTAGCGGGTGTGCGCTACATTTACACCCACCCCCTCCTGCTTCATCTCATGGTGCTGGCCGTGCTTCACTGCGCCTTCACGATGGCCTTTGAGTCGGTGTTTCCCTTCTTCTCTCGGACACAGTTGGGTATGGATTCGGAGAAGGGCCTGTTTGAAGGGCCTACATACCTGATGATAGGTGTGGGGGCAGGCTCCATCATGGGAAACCTGGCGCTGGCCAGGGTGGAAGGTCAGGTGTTCAGGGGGCGGCTTTTCCTGATATTGGGTCTCCTTAGCGGCCTTTCCCCCATGGCCCTGAGCTTCGCCTTCAATATCCCGACTGCCATGATTGCGGCGGCGGTTGTCGGTGCCACTACGGCCGGCTTTATGACTCTCAGCCACGGCATGGTCCAGGCCATCACGGATGACAGTGTTCGTGGCCGGGTGATGAGCGCCAACACGTGGCACGTGCAGGGTGCAATGGGCGGCTTCAACGCCGTCAACGGGATTCTGATGGACTTCTCGTGGATGTCCGCGCCCCTGTTGCTCAGCGGCGCGGGTCTCATCTTTATATGGGTTATGATGAGCAGCGTCCTGACTGCGCCCCTTAGAGCTATCTACTCGCGGGGCATCCCCGCCGAGGCCCACGTCCACTAGGAACTGTCTGCGGAGGACGAGTATGCGGAAGACCACTGGCAAAGCGTTGCTTATTGTGTCTGCGGACCCGCCACCCGAGTTGGAGGACGAGCTTAACCGGTGGTACAACGAGGAGCACCTGGCCGATGAGTTGCGCCGCGTACCGGGCGTCGTGAGCGCACGCCGTTATATCGCCTCCCCAGCCATTCAGCATGAGATTTTCTCCGGGAGGCCGCTCCCAGGGCATTACCCTAAATATCTGACGATATTCGAACTGGAGACCGAGGAGACCCTCCGCAGCCCGGAGTATCAGGAGTTCCTGACCAATCCTACCGAATGGACTCGCCGCATTGTGCAAAATGTATCCATAACGGCCCGGGTATACCGGCAGGTCTACCCCGATGAGGACTTCTTCACACGCTAGTCACTTGAGCAGGGAAAAATATATTTGGAAAGCACAGTTAGCAGGAGGTTATCATGCCGGTTGAGCAGCTATCCCCGGAACTGGAACGCATTGTGTCACCGGACCAGGATGTCGAGGAGTTGGGGAAGGACTACGACCTTGCCGAGGGGCCTATATGGTACAGGGACGGTGGATACCTCCTATTCAGCGAGATAAATAAAAACCGGAGGCACAGGTGGACGCCCCAAGAGGGCGTCACACTGTTCAGGGAGCCTACCGGCAACGCAAACGGGCTTACCAGAGACCTTCAGGGGAGGCTGCTGGCCTGCGAGACCACCAACCACCGCGTAACTCGCCAGGAGCCTGACGGTAGCATCACTGTCGTGGCAGGAACCTATCAAGGCAGACGGTTCAACAGCCCCAACGACGTGGTGGTGAAATCCGACGGTAGCATCTACTTCACCGACCCCGGTGCGCCGGCGCCAGGGCTTGACCTGGACTTCTCGGGGGTATACCGGGTCTCTCCGGACCTGGGCGACATTACCCTGCTGGTCCGGAACTTTTTCTTACCCAACGGACTGGCCTTCTCCTCCGATGAGAGCACCCTCTACGTGGACGACTCCTTCCGTTTCCCTCCTGTATCCAACAGGAGGGGGTGCATAAGGGCCTTCGACGTGACTCCCAATGGTATGCTGGCCCTTGCCAGCGACCGCGTATTGTGTGACCTGACGGGGCCACACCCGGGCGTCCCCGATGGCATGAAGGTGGACGTGGACGGCAACATCTACTGCACGGGACCCGGTGGGGTGTGGGTTGTAGACCCTTCAGGTAAGCACCTGGGGACCATCCTAACCGGAGCACAACAGACCACCAACTGTGGTTGGGGTGGCGATGACCTACGCACCCTGTTTATCACTACGTGGGACGGATTGTACCGAATTCAGCTAAAAATTCCGGGCCAACCCGTGCAGAAGGGATTATAGCTCTTCCTACCTGGGTTATAGCTATACTTTTACGAATTTCTGGACTTTGTGATTGGAGGCGTCTACGGCATAGAGGTCTCCCCGGGAGTCGCTGAACACGTTGTGCCCATTGTCGAAGGTACGCCCCCTGGCCAGCAACTCTCCGTCGAGGGTGAGGATACTGAGGCGTGGGACCTGGTCGGTAACGTAGACAATCTGGTCCGAGTCAATGTGAATCCCCATCGGCGCTTTGAAATCAGTCCACTGGGTGACGAATTTGCCCTCCGCGTCAAACACCTGCACCCGGTGGTTCTCCCGGTCGCATACGAACACCCGGCCATCCCTGGACACCCGCAGACTGTGGGGAACCTTGAACTGCCCCGGTCCACTACCCGGGCTGCCAAACGAGGAGATATAGCTTCCGCCGGGCGAGAACCGGTGTACGCTGGAGTTTCCGTACCCGTCGGAGACGTAGATTTCTCCCGTAGGCGAGACCGCTATGTCAGAGGGATGGTTGAAGGGGGCCTGTAAAGCAGCCCTGTACCTGGTCCCAAGTTTCATCACCTGTTGCCCTTCAGTCGTATACACCAGGACCTGGTGTGCGTCGCGGTCAGCGAGATACACACGGTCATCCGGGCTGATGTAGACGTGGTGGGCATCTTCCAACTCTCCGGGGCGACGGGGCCATTCGTTCAGGAAATTCCCGTCGCGGTCGAATACCAGGATAGGCGGGCCGCTGCGCTGGAATACGTAAACCCTGTCCTGGGAGTCCACGGCCACGGCGCTGGGCGACTGAAGGGTCCGTCCTTGCGGGAGCTTGACCCAGTCGCCATGATATTCGTAGATATACGCGCCCATGCCTATCGTGATTGCCATGCCTGACCACCTCCATACGCTCATTCTAGGTCCTGCCACAAGGCTGGACTATACCTTTGGGCTAGACACTCAGACACTTCCGCGCTCAGCCAGGGTTAGGACTCTGGACGATCCGCCATATAGCCCGGAAACTTGCGATGGGAAAGTCGAACAGAAGCATTCGTATGGCTTCGTATGGAAGCTTCCAGGCTTTCAGCAGTCCGATAAAGCCTTCTATCGCCCCCCTGAAGAATAGCCAGGGTATAGAGGCCGTTAGCGTTCCGAGCCACGTGGAAAACATGGCGCCAAAGATACTGGGTCTGTCCTCGTCAGGCCCGTCGAGCCAATCGCGCCAGCCTTCTGCGACATAACCTTCTCTGGGGTATTGGCTCACAAGCCTTCCGTAATTCAGGGGTGTATTCTCTCCGGTGAGACCTCGATATGCGCCTATGAAGGGGCCGAATATTAGGTAGACTGCCGGGAGCGTCACAAGCTTAATAAAACCTGCTATTAGCTTCGATCTCATTGCAATCACCAATATGTAAATTTCAGCCGGGTTTGGTCATTGGAATCGGGTGTTCCAACAGAGCGATATTGCCTCAATGGGGGAATTGTAGTAGCACACTCTTGCTGTCGTCAAGGCTATTGGTGGGGCTAATATGGACGTATTGACGGGTAGGTGGCAGGGTCATTTATTGTCACCCCAAGCGACAGTAGGGGCAGTTCGCGAACTGCCCCTACTGCGTTGTAGTCTTGGTCGCGAGGCTTTTTAGATTCCTTGTCGCTCCGCTCCTCGGAATGACGGGTAGTGGGGGCCGCATAAGAGGATGAAAATGGATTTTCATAGCAATGACAGTGAAGGGTGAATAATCCCTTCCCCCTTGATGGTGGAAGGTTAGGATGGGGGTGACTGTGGGGGCCTGTATTCGCGTAACGTTGATAATTAAATGACCCTGAGGTAGATGGTGTGGCGCTTGACCCTACTTTCAGATGACACTACAATACTCCAGCAGTCCGGGCCTGTATGACCGAGGTGAAGGGCCGGACGGAGGTGAAAGAATGAGCGAGAAAAGGGTCGGTATCATGGTAGGGGACCCGGTGCTCCTGGGACCCAATAGCCATGCTGTTCTGGATTACATAGAGAAGGCTGAGAATATGGGAATCTCCGCGGCATGGTGTACTACAAGCAGGGCCGGATTGGATGCCCTGACCCTCTTCGCCGGCGCTGCCGGACGTACCCGGCAGATATTGTTTGGGACCGCTATTGTAACCTCCTTCCCCCGTCATCCTGTGGTTATGGCCCAACAGGTCCAGGTGCTTAACGAGTTGGCCCCAGGCCGTATCAGGCTCGGTGTCGGTACCGGGCACAGAGGCGACATGGAAGAGACCTTTGGAGCCGACTTCCGGGCACCCCTGGGCCATCTGAGTGAGTACCTGTATATCCTCAAGGCGTTGCTACAAGAGGGATCGGTGGACTTCGACGGGCGCTACTATAGCTCCCACACCAGCATAGAGACTCCTGTGGACGTGCCGGTGATGGCCTCGGCCCTTCAGCCCAAGTCTTTCGAACTATGTGGGGCTGGGGCGGACGGGGCTATCACCTGGGTTTGCCCGGCGTCGTACCTGCGGGACGTGGCCCTGCCCGCCATGAAAGCGGCATCGGAGAAAGCCGACCGGCCCATGCCGCCACTAATCTATGGCGGGCCGGCCTGTGTCCACGATAACCCCGACGAGGTAAAAGCAGCCATAAGAGAGGAGCTTGGACACACCCGGCTGGTCTTTTACCAGCGTATGCTTGCCGCCGCGGGCTTTCCCGAGGCCTTCAATGGGACGTGGAGCGATGCTATGATAGATGCCGTCACTCTGTCGGGCAACGAGTCCCAAGTGAAGCAGCAAATAGAGAGGCTATTCTCCATCGGAGTAACGGAAATCATGGCGTGTCCGGTTGCCGCCGGAAGCGACCAGGAGGCTTCAGTGGAGCGCACACTGGGGCTGCTGGCAGAGGTCTCCGGCTCTACGAAAACATGATGTCCTATACATCCTATGCAAAAGTCAGGACCCGCTTGGGGTTCTCTATCAAGATGGCCTGTATGTCATCATCCTTCACACCCTTGCGACGCATCCTCGGGGCGATATTCTCCAGGATGTGAGCGAAGCCGTGGCCCCCGTACTTCACCAGACGCGCCTTGAAACAGATGTCATGGGCGATTACAATCCGGTCTCGATGTCCGTCTGCAATGAGCCGCCGGATGAAGCCTATACGCTGGGCGTCGCTGGGTAAATCAATATCCGCCAGAGGGTAGTAGGATGATTCCAGCCCGAACAGGTCATACTCCAGGTAACAGCCACTCTGTGCCAGTTGGCTGAGGACATTGTAGCTGAAGACAGTGCGGTCCAGGTGCCCCATAATGGTGCGGCTAATATCGGCTTTGGCCTCGGACAGTACCTCGATAATCTCCCTGGGGGCCTGCTCGTCCCGGCCCGGGTGGATAAGAATAGCGGCGCCGGTTTCTCTCTGGGCAATGGCGGCAGCCCGGAGCACCTTCCTCTCGTTGTCGGTCAGGGGCCAGGAGCAGCCCAACTCGCCGATGATCCCGGCCTTAACGCCTGTATCGTCCACCCCCTCCCTGATGTCTCCCACGATTTGAGAGGCAAGCTGGGACTCGGTACGCTCCGGCATGTCTGACGGGTGTACCATATCCACGTAAAATCCGGCTCCCATGATGACGTTCAGACCGGTGGCCCGTGCGATACGTGCCAGGCCCAAGGGGTCCCGCCCGATGCCGATGGTGGTAGCATCAACTATAGTGCCTCCCCCGGCCATCTTATAGCGCATGGCCTCACGTATCGCCACGTCCTCATCTATCAGGTTCAGATTGTCCAGACTGCTGGTCCAGTTATACCTGACCCACCCCAGGTTATCCAGGGCGACGGGCTGGTATGCCAGCGCCTTCTGACTGGCCTCTTTGGGTTCCACGAACATGCAGGAGAAGTTGATGAGAAGATGCTCGTGGGTAGTGGTAGACCCCAGAGTATCCGGCGATACGGGTCCGAGCACGGTCTGGGCATGTCCCGATAGTGATGATGACATGTCAACGCTCCTTTCTATGCTCCTGCCAATGCTCCCTGGCGAAGATGAAACGGCTAACCTGCCTCGAAACTTCCACGGCCTTCGTCCAGGTACGTGGTTGTGCCGACGTGGGATAAGGTAATTCCCTGCCGGTATGTGCCTCCGTTTACCTGGCGCTCAGACCTGTGGACTTCCGTAGACCGGTCCACTTCCCGAGGGTTCGGGCCATTCACGAGGGCCTCTTCCAGCACCCGCCCATCCATATCCTCCCCTCCGGGGATTCCAAGTATCGCTAATATCGTCGGAGCGAGGTCTACGTTACCTGAAGGGGTGTCCAAATAGGTCGCATTTCATCCCTGACCTGAAAGTTTCGCTGGCGACTGGCCGACTTCCAAGAGCAGTGACGCGCCAGTTACCCACTCAGACATTGAGCTATCGTAGACCGCGGCCGTGAGTCTGGGAAACCACAGGCGCGATGCATTTCAACCGGAGCAGGTCACGTGGGTATTGCGTATTTCAGTGTGGTCGGGGTGAGTGGATTCGAACCACCGGCCTCCACGTCCCGAACGTGGCGCGCTAGCCGCTGCGCTACACCCCGATAAGTCATATTATAAACCCGCAGCGCGGTGTTTCGATAGACCCATATTCCCATATTATGGGGTGTACTCCCACTGGGACTATTGCCCAACCGTCAGACCGGCATCTCTTGTACCGGGGTCCATATACTGAATAAGAGGTGGAGTATAATAGGTGCATGGCTCCTGACATACAATTAAGGTGTACCGTAACGTAACAAGGCCCCTGAATGTTCCGAGAATGTTCCGAAGGAGATGAGCGATGCCAATGCTTTTCAGAAGACGTTCCGGTGTAGGTGTGGTGGAGATATTTGGGCCTATAGGTGGAGGAGCGAGGGTACAGGAGCAATCCCGTATCCTGGATAGCCTTCGCAAGGATAAGCGATTCAAGGCCGTGATAGTTGAGATAGACTCACCCGGAGGGACCGCCTCGGGTTCCGAGCTACTGTACAACAGCCTGATGAGGGTGGCTCAAGAAAAACCTGTGGTAGCGTACATCAGGGGTACGGGCGCTTCCGGTGCGTACTACATTAGCTGTGCCGCCAACAAAATAGTGGCATTGCCATCCTCCCTTGTTGGGTCCATCGGCGTAATATACCTTCGCCCCATGCTACAGCAACTACTCCAGAAGCTGGGTGTAAGCTTCTCGGTATACAAGAGCGGAGAGTTCAAGGACATGACCGGCTTCTGGCGCAGTCCTACCTCCGATGAAGAAGGCAAGTTCAAGGAGCTTATAGATGAGATTTACGGTAACTTTGTCCGCTCAGTGGCTACAGGGAGACAGATGAATGAGGAGAAGGTAAAAGAGTTTGCCACGGGGGAAATCTTCACCGGTAGAGGGGCCCGGGAAAGAGGTCTTGTGGACGAGCTGGGCGATTTCGACCGGGCCCTAGACTTGGCGGCAGACCTGGGCAGGACTCGGCGGAGGCCGGTGTGGATAAGGCGCAGGCGGCCGATGATGGAGCGCTTTATGGGCCGTGTCGGAGGCCCGGGCGCAGTGGAAGGAATCACTTCCGAGCTTGAGCGTGTCCTGATGGGGGGTCTATATTACATGGCTATGCCATACCTGTCGGAGGGCTTGCAGGAGAATAATCAGGTTTAGATGTCCTGTAACATAAATGCTCGCCACAGAACATTCATGCTATGATGTAACTGAGTTCTCCAACAAGGAGTGGTCTTGACTAGAGAAATTGGGGCTAGGCCATCAAATAGGCTGGTGCTCACACCGGATGGTCTGAAATCCGAACGCGCGCAGATTGAAGCCAAGTACGGACCGGTTATTCGTGAGGACCTTGAACTTCGCAGGTTGGTCTCTTATGTTGGCAATAAGTCCGTGCCCTTCCTCGGGTTATATCGGTACAAGGAAGCTTTCTCACTAGAGTTCGTGAATCGCTTCCTCGACTACTTTGACGCTAAACCTGGGAAGGATATGGTATTCGACCCCTTTGCGGGCTTGGGCACAAGTCTATTTGCGTCCATGCTCCGTGGAATACCATCCGTTGGCGTTGAGAAGCTGCCTATAGCAGCCTTTGCTGCTAAAACTCTACCGATGTTTTTCCGGATTAAGGAAGGAGATATTGCTGAGACCTTTCAAATGCTGAAGAGTAGGGTAGACGCTTCGCCCCCGACTGTAATTGCTGAGGGTATACCCATTCTTTCTCTTGCATTTGATGAGGATATACTTCTACGTTTGCGAAAGTGGAAGACGGCGATTGACAGCTTGGAATCGCCTTTGCAGGAATCATTCCTTCTACTGTTCTTTTCTATTCTCGAGTCCACGAGCTACACGTCAAACGACGGTCAATTTCTCAGGCTGAAGAGAGACAAGAGACCTGTGTATCCTGACGATGCCCTGCTGAAGAAGGTTCTTCAGACAGAAACGGACATCATCACGGCGCGCCGGATTTGGGATACTCTGGACAGTACATCGGATAATTTGCCCCGGGTTTACGAAGCTGATACTCGCGACCTACGAGCGATGGAATTCTCCCAATCCCCTACTATCCTTATTACATCTCCCCCCTATGCGAACCGGTACGACTATACCAGAAGCTATTGTTTGGAGCTTTGCTTCCACTTTGTGAATAGCTTCGAGGAGCTGAAGGCAATTCGCTTCGGCATCCTACGCTCCCATATTGAATCTAAGACTTCTGCCGACGATACCCCGGCCCACCCTGTGGTGGCTGAAGTAGTTACAAATCTTAGCTATCTGAAACTCAATAACCCTCGCATACCATTTATGATTACGGCCTATTTTGTGGACATGGAAAAGGCTATCAGCGAATGGAGCAGAGTGCTAATGCCCGGCTCCAAGGTGGCTCTGGTAGTAGATAATGTTCGTTTTGAAGGGGAGATGGTGCCAGTTGACTTGATATTGTCTGATATTGCAGAACAGCACGGTTTTGTTGCGGAAGAAGTCATAGTAGCTCGTTACAAGGGTAACAGCTCTCAACAGATGGGCCGCTATGGACGCGTCCCGGTTAGAGAGAGCGTTGTGGTGTGGAGGAAGCTATGACCCAGCCTGACCTCCAGCAAGAGGCAGAGCGAGCAAGGTATACGCTTCGTTCCTCATTCTTCTACAGGGTACATTTTCAGTGGACGACGCTACTGGCATTGGTTGGGCAGCAGGCCGGTTCCTCCACCTTAGCGTGGGGTCAATTGCAAGACCTAGGAATTTCTGACACAGCTTGGAATCGGGTTCAGAACCGGATTATAAACCCCACTCTCGTATTTTGTCATCCTGAAGTGATTCAACAGGTTCCTACTCTCATAACGTATTATCGCTGTCTAGCACTTCTTCCGCAGAAGGGCCTCAAACCGTTTGGTCTGTCTTCGACCAAGAATTTGGAGGAGGGTGGGAACTCTAATTTAAGCAGGCCAAGAGCACAGCGTATAGCTCATGTATTAAACAATCTTATTAGTTTGCTCATAGAATCCGACCATAACTGGACATTGGAAGATGCCAGAGTCGCGGCCCTCCTGAACTTTGGCACTCAGATAAATGGTTCCTGGAGGAATGAAGTCGGGGACGAGGGGAGCCGTCGGGTAAAGGAATTGCTGGTAGGAAGCTTGCTAGAGGAAGGACTGGTCGAGAATATTATCAAGACGGATGGCTCCCTGGTAACTCCATCGCAGGAAGTGCTTTTCGTTAGGGGGATTCGAGGGATCACTATTACTGGCGGCTATGAAATTACATTTGCCAGCGAACCTGATGTATCTATAAGAACCGGTCAGGGAATACTGGAGTCCACGATAGAAGTCAAATATGGACTTGACCCGGCTGGGGCCCTCGAGCGTTATGGTGCGGCAAAGAAGTCCTTTGATGAAGCCGTCCGGGAAAATAGTCGAGTCATAAACGTTTATCTGGCAAGTGCTATTACGCCGGAGGTGCGGCGACGTATGGATATTGACAGGCTGGTCAACCAGGACTTCAACCTTACTGAGGTCCTGGCAAATAGTGAAAGACGGCGGGAGTTCATCGGATATGTCAGGCGTTTGATTACAGGATAACCCAAAAGCTCATGTCCGGTTCCCCTGCCGGTCATCCGCCTGCCTTCTTTTGACCTGGTCTCTCCGTCTCTACGAAATGCTGTTATACATCATGGCTGAAATTGTTCTTCGATACCATCATGTATCCATCTAAGTCTCTCAACAATGCCTGTATTGTGAAAATATTAACGAAATCGTAACACCGATCTTCTATATAGACCTCGCATATTGTGATATACTTCACAAAAGGCCTTTGGAGCACAAATCCGGTGCTGGGGATATATTATGGTGAGAAGGGCAGGGTGACATGAGTAAAGGAGCCGAGTTCAGAAAGCTGCTTGCGGAAGAGCCTTACGTTTACACCAGCGGCGTCTACTCACCCATCGAGGCGAGAATCGCGGAGGAGGTGGGGCTTAAATGTGTCTACATGAGTGGCTACTCCTGCGCTCTGGGGTACTTGGGCCGGGCTGACCTGGGATTCCCCACTATGACGGAGATGACTACTTGGGCCAAGTACATTGCCCGGGCCGTCAACATCCCGGTCATAGCCGACGCCGATGACGGCTACGGCAATGCACTCATCACCACGCGGACCATCGAGGAGTATGAGAGGACGGGTGTAGCGGCCATTCACCTCGAAGACCAACGCCTTCCCAAACGTTGTGGTCACCTGGCAGGGAAGTATTGCCTGCCCATTGAGGAGTCGGTGCTAAAGCTCAAGGCCGCTCTCAATGCCAGGTCCGACCCTGATTTCTTCATAATAGCCCGCACAGACGCGGTGAGCGCCGTCGGGGGTAGCATGGAAGAGGCCATTGAGCGAGGCAAGCGCTACGCTGACGCCGGTGCCGATATGGTCTGGCCGGAATTCCCTACCCCCGACCGCAAGGATGCAGAGCTATTTGCTGAGGCTATGGACAAGGATTTCCCCGGTCTGCCCCTGGGCTTCAACTATTCTTCCTCTTTCAAATGGACTGAGGCCGAGAACCCAGTCACGTTCAAAGAGCTAAGCCGGATGGGTTACAAATTTATATTTGTCAGCATGGGCGCGGTCCACGCAGCGATGTACGCCGAATGGAACTTCCTGAAGGACCTTAGCGAAAATCAGGAGCAGGCCCAACTGAGATTGCAGGCGCTCAAAAGCGGTCATCCCACGGAGAACCACCACGTGATGGGCAAGTTCGAGCACTTCCGGCAACTGGAAGAAGAGTACCTGCCCGGGGAGATGGTGCAGGAGCGTTACAGCGCCACCCAAGGCTTCGGCGCCCGTGGTTTCCACGCCAAGGATGTCCTATAATGGTAGCCCAAGGACGGGCTGGATACTCCCGACAATGACAGTGCCTGAGGAGGTATGCTCTATGGCAACCGTATCTGAGAGAGTAAAGTTTGCGCGAGTAGAAAATGCTGAGGAACTCTTTACCCCCGAGTTCATCGAGTACCTGATGCTTCTGCACGACGGGTTCACTTCCAAAGTACATGCTCTACGTGCCAAAAGGGCTGAAGTGCTGGAAAAAGTCATCCATCAGGGGGTATCTTTCGCCCACCCTCCGGTATCTGAGATTAATACCGGGGACTGGCAGGTCCCTCCGGTCCCTGAAGATTTGAGAAGACCCGGAATAGAAATATCGGGGCCATGCTCGATCACAGGGATGTTTATCAATGCCCTTAATCCCGGTCCCGAAGGAGAAAGAGCGGAGGGGGACCTGGACGATGACGAGGATTCGGGTGGACACCAATTTATAGACACGGTGCGGGCGGCAGAGAACCGGCTGAGGGCCGTAGAACGTACCCTCTCCTTCCACAACCCGGAGAGGCAAAGGGAGTACCGTATTGATGAAGGTGAGATACCCTTCTTCATGCACAGAGAGCGTGGACTTCACCTCGACGAGCCCGAGGTGACTGTGGACGGGACTTCCATACCCGCTGCCATACTTGGGACTGCGTTAACTCTCTTCTACGCGGGTAGAGCCCAGATTGACCGGGGCCAGGGGGTCTATTTTTATCTTCCCAAGGTAGAATCTGCCGAGGAAGTGGGCTTTTACAGAGAGCTTTTCGACGCAAGCATGGAACATCTGGGGTTCCCGGAAAGCGCTGTTCTAAGAGCTATTCCCCTGGTCGAATCACTCCCCGCAATCTACGAGATGGAGGAAATGCTGTATGCCCTGGGCCCGTATGCAGCGGGACTTAACGCTGCCCGTTGGGACCTCAAGGCGAGCATTCTCGAATATATCATGACAGACCCTAACTCAGTATGGCCTGACCGGTTTGGGGTTGACATAAAAACAACTGAATTCCTGGCAAATATCTTCAGGCGTTTGGTGGCTATCTGCCTCAAGAGAGGTGCGGTCCCCATCGGAGGTATGGCAACGGCGCTCCCCAGCAGGGATGATGAGGTCAACAGGGTGGCAGCCGAGTCCATACGGGCAGATAAAGAGTGGGAGGCAAGACAGGGATTCATAAGGGGCTGGGTTGCTCATATCTTCCACATGAAAACGGCGGCGGACCCATTCAAGGAGCTGATAGCGTCCGGATGGGAGCCGTCCCCTGAGATGTACAATCCCGATCATTATCCCGTTGAGATTAAAGTCCCCGAAGGCCCGACCACCATAGAGGGGACACGCCGGAACGCCAGAATGCTGATTGAGTATGTAGAAGGTTGGCTGAACGGGAGAGGGGCCAAAAGCATTGATAGCCTTGCCGGCAAACCGGGCATCCATCCGGCCCTGATGGAAGACTTGGCAACCGGTCGTATATCCGTGTCACAAGTGGCCCAGAGAATTCTGCATCACGCAAAAGATGGGAACACGGGGCAGACCCACGATTTCGGACTGGTGAAGCAGTTGCTTCATGAGGAAGTTGACGACATCCTTGCCCAGTTGAAGTCGACCGTCAAAGAAGGGGATGAGAGAGGCCAGGCGGCCTACTTCCAGGCCGAGGAGCGGTACCAAAAATCAGTAAGAATCGCCATGCGATGGATCAAAAACTACACTGAGTTTGACTTCAGGAGCCTGGGATCGTACACGAGAGCGGACCTTGACGCTATCGCCGCAGCGGAGGACGCCTTTTAACGGCTGTACTCGTTCTGCTTGAAATGGCACCCTCATTGCCATAAAATGGGGTACGCTAACAAATACTTATGAGGTGATACCAATTGACTCAGGAGAAGACTGCTACCATTGTCATATACACCCACCCGGAGTGCTCATATTCCACCGCAGCAAAGGACGACTTTGAAAAGCAGGGTGTGGAGTTCCATGAGATAGACGTAACTCTCCATCCCGAGGCTGTCCCCGACCTGGAGCAACTTACGGGGGGTGAGCGGATTACTCCCGTAATAGTTGAGGGAGATACCGTGACGGTAGGCTATCACGGGGTGGGTTGAGCGTTCGAATAGCGGGGAGCAGTATGCTCCCCTTGATTGGTCTCAGCTTCGTTGACAGCAATCTCAAAGAGGCTTAGAATCAAGATACAGTGTGGTCTGGCTCATAAGGCCAGCCCCCTTGGCGTATTCAAGGACCCGTAGTGTAGCGGCCTAACACACTGCCCTGTCAAGGCAGAGATCGCCAGTTCGAATCTGGTCGGGTCCGCCACAGATACAAAATCAACCCGGAGGCCGGCAATCCGGCCCCCACATACCCACTGCCTCCCGTCAGTCTCCGGTCAGCCCCTTCGCCTCCTGCCACATCTTCTCCTTCTCACCTAGTGAAAGCTGTGGGAAGTCCAGGCCACGCTCCACCGCGAGGCTCTCCATAGTGGTGTATCGTTGCCGGAACCGGGCGTTGCCCTGCCGGAGGGAATCTTCAGCGTGGATGCCGAGCCACCTTGCCAGATTGACCATAGTAAAGAGCAGGTCTCCCATCTCTTTGGCCCTCTCTTCATCGCTTGGCGCATTCTTCAGCTCGTTGACCTCCTCCACGACTTTGTCCAGCACCCCCGATATATCATCCCACTCGAAGCCCCTCTTTGCCACACGGTCCTGCATTAGCTGGGCATAGGCTAGAGCAGGGAGGTCCTTTGGAATACCGTCTACCGGTGACTTCCTCCCTCCCTCCTGCTCCTTTAGCTTCTCCCAGTTGCGTTCCACCTCACGGGCGTTCGAGACTACGGCGTTACCGAAAACGTGGGGATGCCGGCGAATGAGCTTCCGGTTGACGGCGGTTAGCGCATCTTCCACGCGGAACTCCTGTGCCTCCCGGGCTATCTGGGTGTGGAAGACAACCTGTACTAGGATGTCCCCAAGCTCCTCGGATAGCTTGGCGGAGTCACTATCGTCTATTGCCTCAAGCACTTCGTAGCACTCCTCCAGGAGGTTACGTTTCAGGGATGCGTGGGTCTGCTCCCTGTCCCAGGGACAGCCACCCGGCGACCTCAGACGCTCAATGATGTTGACCACGGCCTCGAAGGTTCCCAAGCTGTCTTCAGGGTTATCGGCGGAATTGTTATCATGGCAATGGCCTGGCTCATTATTCATTTAATACCCCTAATACCCCGGAGATGTAATCGCGATATGCTGGAACATACAGCCGGATTATATAGATGGGGCCTGGCGAATGGCAAGGCTGCCGGAATCTGAGAAAATGTGTTAACTTATAAATATGATTAGGCGCAAAAGCGGAACGACTGCCGTGCGGATATTGGTTATCTTGTTCGTAATATCCGTCCCTCTCTTTTTGGTTGCCAACAGTGTGACCTGGGCCGTAAATGAGCAGCGTCTTTATAGCTACGGATTCGATAAATACGATATATCAAGGGAGACCGGAATAGAGGATAAGGGGCTTAACGCCGCTGCACGGGAGATTAGGGCTTATTTCAATTCTACCTCTGAGCCAATTGATATTAAGGCTAAGATTTTCGGGGAAGAGCGAACGCTTTTCAACCAGCGGGAAGCTATGCACATGCGGGACGTCAAACACCTGATATGGGGAGTCTACGGGGTAGACCTGGCAACTGCCGTGTATATACTAGGATTTGTTGGTGTGGGTTTCCTCATCTATCGCCGCCTTTTTATGGCTAACCTCATGAGGTATCTCCTATGGGGAGGCGCCCTCACCGTGGCTTTAGTTGTAGTGGTTGGACTGGCTGCCCTAGTGGGCTTTGACTCTCTATTCCTTCTCTTTCACCGGTTGAGCTTCTCCAACGACTTCTGGAGACTAGACCCCAGCAAGGACTATCTGGTAATGATGTTTCCCCAGGGGTTCTGGTTCGATGCAACCCTCTTTGTTGCCCTAGTCACAGTGGGGCAGGCTGTGGTACTGGGTGGAATAGCCGGAGGCTTGATAGCTTTCCGGCAATGGCATATACGCCGGGAACGTGGCCCCCTATTGCAGACCCCCTCAAAAGCGGCGGAGGTCTAGTTCATAGAGCAGGCACAGCCGCCACCGGCGCAGGAATGGCACCCTCCCATGCCGGACAGAGACCCCGACTCGCCTCCATCGCCCGTGGTAACAGCCGAGAAAAGGGATATAGCCCGGTGGGCAGGCTGTTCACACCGGGGGCAGTCGGCCCCCGATGAACCCATGGACTGGAGCTTGTCAAACTTGTTTTCACAGGTGACGCAAACGTACTCGTAGATAGGCATGGCCTTCCCTCATAATATTTCTACTGTGAAATCTATCTCATGCCGGGATTGTAGTCAAGACATGGACGGCCGGCTGAGGCTCAGTCTATACCTCCACGATAGTCCCGATTAAAGGCGTTGGTTGACAGTACCGGACGGCGCTGTTAGCATTCCTCAAGGCGCAGGAAGTAGAGTAGCTAACAACGGGGGGATGACGATGAAATATGACGTTATCGTGATAGGAGCAGGGTCCGCCGGCTGTGTTCTCGCTGTGCGCCTTTCGGAAGACCCCGGGCGCTCGGTGCTCCTTCTTGAAGCTGGCCCGGACTATCCGGACCTGGAGCAAACCCCCGATGCCATCAAGAACGGGTACGACTTGCTCCCCGCCCAGTCGCCGGGGACTCCTCACAACTGGTCATTGGTCGGTACGGCTAACCCCTGGCAGGAAGGCACAATGCCGGTGCCCCGAGGCAAGGTAGTCGGTGGCTCCAGCGCTATCAACGGCCAGATATTTCTGCGGGGTGTGCCGGAAGACTACGATGCTTGGGCGGCCCAGGGCAACGACGAGTGGGCCTATCTTAGGGTTCTGCCGTACTTCAGGAAACTCGAAACCGACGTGGACATCAGGGATGACTTTCACGGTTCAGACGGTCCAATTACCGTCAGAAGGCACAAGCCAGACGGGTGGAATCCCACCCAGGAGGCTTTCTTTCGGGCCTGTATGGCGGCGCAATTCCCCGAAGACCGCGATATGAACAACCCGGACTCCCTCGGCGTCGGCCCACTCCCTATGAACAACAGAGACGGCATCCGCATGAGCACGGCTCTGGCTTACCTCAATCCGAACCGGCATAGGCTCAATTTGACCACCAGGGGCAATGTCCTGGCCTGGCGCATCCTGTTCGATGGCAAAAGAGCCACGGGAGTAGAAGTTGAGAGTGGTGGGGAGAGGTTCATCGTGGAAGCCGACGAAATCATACTCAGCGCCGGGGCCATCGCGTCACCACAATTGCTGATGCTGTCCGGGGTCGGCCCAAGCGAGCAATTAAGTGGACTGGGAATCCCGGTGGTACATGATCTCCAAGGAGTCGGCCAGAATTTAAGGGACCACCCGTTGGTGGCATTGCGTATGCGTATAAGAAAAAGTATCCCGGTGAGTGCCGATTCACCGATGATGCAGGTTGCCCTTCGCTATACTGCGGAGGGCTCGAGCACCCGCAACGACGTGCAGATAATGACAACATCCTACTCAATCCCTGTGGGTGTAGACCCCAGTGGGAGGGACAGCTTCAGCCTCACCTGTATGCTTGAGTTGGCTAATGGGGCCGGTGAATTGCGCCTCACCTCTTCCGACCCCCACGTGCAGCCCCACCTCGACTATCGGTTTCTTGTGGACCCTTGGGACCGGCATCGGCTGCGAGAAGCAGTGCGCCTCTGTATTCGCCTATTGGAGCAAGACGCCTACAGGGACGTTGTTGACGAACGGCTCACACCCACTGACCAGGACCTGGACTCGGAAGAGGCATTGGACGACTGGCTGATGAGAAACGTAAGTACCACTCACCATATCTCCAGTACCTGCAAGATGGGGCCTGCTTCCGACCCTCTGGCAGTAGTTGACCAGCGCTGCCGGGTGCATGGGTTGGAGGGACTCCACGTGGTTGATGCGTCAGTTATGCCCAACGTCGTGAGGGCCAACACCAATGCAACCACGATAATGATTGCCGAACGGGTCGCCGATTGGATGAGATGAGATGACGCGTTTCAGCCCTTTTTGACCATCTTCTGGAAGCATTTCATTGTCCTGGGAGGGTCTAGTCGCCTGCCCGTGTGGGTCCACGAGACTTCCCCGACATAAATATCTCCCCTTGAGTCCACGGCCAATCCATGGGGGGCAACGAACTGTCCGGGGGCCTCCCCGGGACCCGTGTCCCCAAGCCTGGCAATCATCTTGCCATCTAGCGTATAGATGCTAACCCTGGGACCCAGGCCCGGAGCGCCTTCATTGGACGAAATGGCGGCGCCAAGCTCACCAATGTAGCAAAGCTGGTTCGGGTTGTCGTCAATGTACAGGCCGCATGGCCGGGACATGTTGACCCACTGAGTTTCGAACTTGCCGTTGGCGTCGAAAACCTGGACGCGATGGTTCTCCCGGTCGGCCACGTAGACATATCCATCTTTGTCGGTACAGATGTTGTGAACGATATTGAACTGTCCCGGGTCAGTTCCCGGCTCACCCCATGAGAAGAGCAGCTTGCCATCGGGTGAGTACTTGTGGACCCGTGCGTTGCCATAGCCGTCGGAAACATATATGTCGGCGGTGACGGGAGATAGTGCAACGTGGGTGCACCGGTTGAAGGGATGACCGCTATGAAATGAGGAGGGCTTGCCTGCCATACCCAGGGTGAGGAGCACCTTGCCGTCAAGAGTGCATTTCCTGACGGTGTGGTCACCATCGTCCGTGCAATAGATGGTATCGTCTGGCCCCATAGTGATGCCATGAGCGTTCACGAAGACGTCTTCTCCCCAGGACCTCAGGAAATTGCCCTCGCGGTCAAAGACAATCATGGGGTGCTGACCCCTGGTGAACACATAAACCTGGTCCTTGGCGTCTACGCCCACGGCCGCCACTTCTTTATACGACCATCCATCGGGCAACTTGCCCCAGTCTACCTCCACGTCAAAGGCATAAGCGCCGCTACTCACCGTAGTTGCCATTTCGAATACCCCCTATTGCCCCAATCTTATGACAGGTTAAACCTTCATGGCATAGATTTCAAGGCTCACGGCACACCCGGCTGATGGCAAGCCTGATGGTAAGATGGCGTAGACTGGCGCTGCCAATCTTGACGATACGTCAATATGGATTTATAATCACATAGATTGGCAGCGATGTGTGTCAAGGACAGACAGGAGGATGATATGACAGCTTACTATGCCGAGGACGGCACTCTATCCGTCAGTGTTACTGACAAGGCAGTCAAAATGCTGAGGACTTTCGCCAAGAAGGAGGGGTTGGATGATGAGTTCGGCGTGAAGGTGGGTGTTAAAGGAGGCGGTTGCTCGGGACTGCTGTATACCCTCAGCATTGAGAAGGGGGCTGGCCCCAACGAAAAAATCGTTGATAACAACGGCATCAAAGTCTTTATTGATAAGAAGAGCTACATCTTCTTGGCGGGCACAGAGCTTGACTTCTCCGACGGCCTCAACGGCAAGGGTTTTGTGTTCCAGAACCCCAATGCCACCAAGACCTGTGGCTGCGGTAACTCCTTCGGCGTCTAACCGAAATCAACTTTAGCGTACCTCAATACGCCGCCTTGTTCCGGCATAGGCGGCGTAGCTAATTTCAGCCGGTTAAATCGGAGGGACTCATGGCAGGACATCGGACACCCCTCTATGACGTTACAACCAAGCAGGGCGCCAGTTTCCAGGATTGGGGCGACTGGGAACTGCCCGCCACTTACGGCGATTTGCTCACAGAGTACAAGGCCGCTCGGGATGGCGCTGCCGTTCACGACTCCTCCTACGTGGGCAGGGTCAAGGGCACGGGAGAGGATGTTCTGGACCTGATTCACCGGCTTTCCACCAACGCCGTCGTGTCCCTGGAGGCTGGACAAGGTGCGCCCACTGTCCTCACCACCGACCGGGGACGAATCCTGGACCTCGTAACGGTCCTCAATCTCGGCGACTACATTCTCCTTCTCACCGGCCCCCAGGCCAGAGACACGGTGATTGAGTGGATTGACAAGTATACCATTGTAGACGACGTGGAATTTGAGGATGTCACTTCCAGCACTGCAATGCTCTCTGTGATAGGGCCAAAAGCCCAGGATATCCTTGGTGGCCTTGCAGGTATTGAGTTGGATTCCTTTGCACCCCACCAGTCGTCCAAGATTGTCATCGCCGGAGTGGAGAGCTATGTCGTGAGAAGAGACTTGGTGGACCTTCCCAGATTCGAGGTAGTGGTCCAGGGGCATGACTCCGAAATAGTGTGGCAGGAGATCATTGGCGCCGGGGCCATTCCAATTGGCCTCGAAGCATCTGAGGTGCTGCGTGTCGAGAGGGTGTTGCCTGGGCACGATAGAGAGCTAGGCGAGTCCTACAACCCACTAGAAACGGGCCTTTGGGGCACCATAAGCTTTACAAAAGGGTGCTACATTGGGCAGGAGGTCATTGCCCGGCTGGATACCTACCAGAAGGTACAGAAGCACCTGGTATCCTTTAGCTTCTCTCCCGACGCCAGGGTGGAAGCGGGAGTGAAGCTAGCTAGAGGAGGCAGGGAAGTCGGCCAGGTTACGTCAGTGGTGAAAGTGCCTACAACCGGCGAGCTAATTGGTCTGGGTTACGTGAGGAAGGAGGCCGCCGAAGTGGGGACCCAAATCAGCCTTGCTGAGGAAGAAGATGCCTGGGCGAAGGTAGAAGCTCAAGCCCTGCCCTTCGGGCCAGGGGGCTGAACGTAAAAGGTATCGACAGCACCCATCCGTCCGCAGATGCGTGAGAGGATGATTGTCACAAAGTGCCTCTGATGATATTCTGAAGTTGCAGGGGTGCTATTATGCTGCGGCCTAAGAATTACCAAGGTGGGTCTGTGAGTTGGATAAGCGACAACTGGGGGAGTCTGGCAAGTGCTGTGGGTCTTGTAGTCTCCCTAAGTGGGCTTGGGTTTGCAATATATCAGATTATGCGGACCCGCGCTGTGGCTACTGCTGCTAGGGATGCTGCGCAAGAAGTCAGAGAGGCCCTGGCGAGGAACTTCACAATTGTTGACCTGACCAGAGCCGGCGAGCAGATACAAGGCCTTAAGGAATACCATCCCACCCAACAATGGCAACGGGCATTAGACCGATATCTGGATGTTCGCAGACTTCTGGTAGACATAGGCGAAACGCACCAGAATCTGACTGATAGACATCGCGAGACCATTCAAGGTGCTAGGAGACAAATCCAAGTTATGGAGCGGACTGCTGAAACCGCATTGAGGAATAACAGCGCACCCAACATGAGAAGCTTCAATGCAACTCTTTCAGAGGTTCAGTCAGCACTAGCTGAAATCGTAATCAGGCTGCAACATTCCACATAGGGGAAGCCTCCTATGGCAGACACAAAATTGCTAGAGATTGCCGAGAAGCTGCTAGAGCGGACAAGGAATGGCGAGGTCAACTGGAGGGAGACCGTAGATTCAAATGAGTTTATTGTGTCATTCCCCAAGCAAACTCTTGCCATTGAAAAAATGATAAGGGGAACGTATCAGATTTCACTTGTCAATGAACGAGGAAACACGATAGAATCACTCAGGTCTCCTAGTTCTATAGATTTTCAAGGAGGCAAAATCCTTCAAGATTTGTTCGAGCTTGCTCGACGAAGGGCGCTTCAGATTGACATCCGACTTGATGAGGCACTCAATGCCCTCGACCAAGAAGGCCCTATAGGGTCTAGTACGTGAGCCTGATGGCAACCTGACATCCCGGATTGCTTGCCATTCTAGCCTACCACCGAAAATCCGGCACCCGTTCCCTGGAGCACTTCTCCCGCCAGTGTCACCACTTGTTCGACACGAAGGACAACCGCGATGCCCGTACGCTCCGGGTCGCGGGCCATCTCCGGCTCTACCGCCCGGGCCAGCATCTGTTCTCGGGTTCCTCATGTGATGCTTGCCTGTCGCTCTCGCAGCACCCGGCGCTTGGTAGTCCAAGACCACCCGCGCGATCCCCAACTCCGATTTTAAGTGCCCCGGAACATTCCATCCGTAGTATCTCAATGTTGTGACGTAGCCGCCTCGGCTCACCTATAGCCCCTTCTTGGCCCTCTTCCAGGAATATATGGACTGTCAATCTTCCATAAAAGGGGATAAACGTGAATCCAATTGAAACACGTTTACTCTTCTTGCTGTGCTATTATATGGAACATCACCTATGAGATAAGGAGTAGCGGAATATGTTGCCTGCTCCGGGCGAGGAGCTAAATTTGGGTTGGTGGGTTGTGGGGGATGAATTCGTAAAAGAGTACCTCGGAGCTGTGGGGAACAGTTCCCCAATTTATGGAGAGATGGATGTAGTTCCGCCGATGGCTCTGGCCGCCCGTGCGCTGGGAGCCCTGCTCGAAGAGTTAGCGCTGCCCCCGGGGACCATTCACGGTGCCCAGGAACTGGATTGCAGGCGGATGGTAAAGAAAGGAGAGAAGGTGTCCTGCATTGCCAGGCCATCCCGGCCCATGCGCCGGGGTGATTGGCAGTTCGTGACATTCGATTTCACACTCTATGGGGCCAACAATGAGCCTGTGCTTAGCGGCAAGAGCACCGTTTTAATACCAGGGCAAGGGATGGCTGCAAGGTGACTAATCCAACCGGCTCGAAGCCCCTACCCGTTTTGGAAAGGGTCATAACCCAAAAGAGAATCACCGACTACGCTCATGCCTCAGGTGACCATAACCCCCTGCACCTGGACCCCGAATTCGCATCCTCAACCCAGTTTGGGGGAGTCATCGCTCATGGTATGCTCACACTCGCCTATATCTCCGAGATGATGACCCTCGCCTTTGGCCGGAGTTGGCTGGAGGGTGGAAGGTTGAAAGTAAGGTTCAAGGGCGCTGCCTATCCTGGAGACACGGTACGGACCTGGGGAAACGTTGTTAAGGATGAGTCGGACTCCGAATCACGTCTCATAGAATGTTCCATAGGTCTGAGCAACGGCCGTGGCGAGGAGCTAATCACCGGGGTGGCTACTATTACGCAAAGCATTTGCCAAGGCATTTGATTATCACACACACCCATGTAGACACCGGGATAATTAGAAGGTTTCTACGTGTCTCCGTGGCTAACCAATTGTATAGAAAGAGGAAGAGGGGACATGAGTACAGGAGCTGCGGACTCACCCAAGGCCACCGTTCGTATAGCAGTTGACACGATGGGTGGCGACTACGCCCCGCACGAGATAGTCAGTGGGGCACTGAAAGCGACACACTTGAATCCCATAGAGCTAGTTCTTGTGGGAGACCGGGGAGTTCTGGAAAGAGAGTTGGAGCAATACGGCACGGGGGAGTTGTCAATTAAGATAGTGCCGTCGGATGGGAAAATCATAGAGGATGAACATCCTGTCCAGGCCATTCGGCACAAGCCAAGGGCTTCGGTGGTAGTTGCGACCCATCTGCTGAAAGACGGTCAGGTTGATGCTCTGGTGTCAATGGGGTCCACCGGAGCTACAATGGCGAGCGCATCCTTGATACTGGGCACGTTGGAGGGTCTTGAGCGTCCCTGCATTGGAGGACCTTTTCTGGGCCTGGCACCCAATACGGTAGTAGTAGACATGGGCAGCAGTATTGACTGTCGCCCTTCCTTGCTGCTCGACTTCGCCGCTATGGGATGTGTCTTTGCCCATCGCTTCCTGAAAATAGAGCACCCAAGAGTAGGGCTCCTGAGCGTAGGGGCGGAAGAAGCTAAAGGTAACCGCCAGGTACGGGAGGGATACCAGATTTTCAGCGAGAGTGACCTGAACTTTGTTGGCAATGTGGAAGGCATGGACTTCTTCACGGGCAAGGCTGATGTCATTGTCTGTGACGGCTTTGTAGGGAATATTCTTATGAAGTTCACCGAGGGATTGGGTACTACCATGGCCGCCTATCTGAGGAAGGTCCTGGAAGGAACGCTTCCGGCGACTGCCCTTGAGCCTCTTGTCTCTAAAATCTGGGAGGTGAACAATCTACCCAAGAAGATGGGCGGCCCCCTATTCGGTGTAAACGGAGTGGTCATAGTGGGCCACGGGGCTTCCAAGGCTGAGGGAGTGGCCGGGGCCATAGATACTGCCAGAAAATGCGTGGAGTTTGATCTGGTCGAAGGCATGAGGACTGAGCTAGCTGCGTTGCGGAGCGGGTAGCCTAGGGGGTAGTTGTTGAGTCTGGAAAGCCGTATAGCGCTGGTAACCGGTGCTTCCCGGGGCATCGGAGAGGTGATTGCTATCAGCCTGGCGAAGGCCGGGGCAAAAGTCGCCGTCAATTACCACACCGGAGCGGAGCCTGCATCCAGGGTGGTGGAAGCCATTGCCGCCTCCGGTGGAGAAGCCATCGCTGTGGGCGGCGATGTGTCCCAGGAAGACCAGGTAGACTCCATCGTAAAGGGGGTAGTCCGGAGTTGGGGCAGACTGGACATATTGGTGAACAATGCAGGTATTACCAGGGACAAGCTCCTGCTTCGCATGAGTGCCGACGAGTGGGACGAGGTGATTAGTGTGAACTTGAGGGGTGTTTACCTCAGTACGAAAAGCGTTCTTCCCCACATGATTCGCCAGCGTCATGGAAGAATTGTCAACATGTCGTCGGTGGTGGGCCTAACCGGCAATCCCGGGCAGGCTAACTACGCGGCCTCCAAGGCAGGCATCATCGGATTTACCAAGTCAATGGCCCGCGAGGTAGCCTCCCGCAACATCACTGTGAACGCCGTAGCCCCTGGATACATCACCACAACTATGGTCCAGAAGTTGCCGGAAGATGTGCAAAAAGGCATTCTGGCCCGCATCCCAATGTCCCGCTTCGGTACCCCGGAAGACGTGGCCGAAGTCGTGACCTTCTTATGCACCGACGGGGCAGGCTACGTTACCGGCCAGGTCATTGGAATTGACGGTGGCCTCGCCGTGTAGTAATCCTCTCCAAGGGTCCCCAATAATTGGGTAGAGGCCCCACTCGCAGCACCGAGGAAATATGAGGAAGTGGCTGAACTGGCGTTGAACTAAAAGTCGGTTTTACCAACCATTTTTAGTTCAGCCACCGTACTTGTGATTCAGGTTGCACTTTTGGTTCAAGGCCGGTGGCTCAGATATTTCTGTTTCTAGGTTTGGGAAGCTTTAGACTACGACTACTTTTTGACTTGACGGATTTCCCAACATGCGCACTGGCCCCCCGTCAAGATTATCAGGTCGCGCTGCGTAGCTTACTGGAAATGCTCGCCGTCTTAAAATGTCATCAACTTAGTTGATGATGCCCGAATCATCACCGGTGAAGAAAATGCGACTACAACAGGACTCCGTGTATATGGCCTCCTGTGTCCCGTTGACAAATTCATCTATAAATGATGGGCTAGCCGCACTCACTCCATTCCAGCCCACCACTATGGTTTCAGGCTTTGTTTTTGCAATAACGTCACCGAATAGCCCAGCAAGCTCTTTACCCCTCGCCCTAGTGGCGAAAGAGCGCGATAGCTCAGCCAAATTGAAGACCTCTACCTCCGTCATGAGATTCCTCCTCCATGGTTTCGCCATTCGGTACTATGAGCACGGAATGATGACATTCACAATCGTACCGGAGTAAAGGGACGAGCCATCCTCTTTGGTAATGGCTGAGGCGGAACCGATAATGTCAAAGTATTTCAACCGCAATGGAATACTATTCCCTTATGGCAATCTGTCAATTCCTATCAAACAATGGAGTGACACGCAGTTCATGCATTTGCTGGATGAGCACACATATATTATGATACAGACACTTCAAAAAATTCTCGTTGGTTGGGCTGGCCTCAGACTTGGCCCGTGCCGAGTCGCCAAACTTGCCTTTGACCATCTAGAAAGTGATCTCAACAGTCGACCGCCTGTAGTAATGAGCATTGAACGGAGATTCGTTCAATGTGAAGTAAGCATGAAGGCGTCTCCACGTCGGGGATCCCTGACCAATGGTGTCGCCCACGGTGCTGACGGTATTTTGTTGAGAAGGGAGCTATGGACTGACTATGGAAGCTAATACCTACCAGGGCAAGAGTCTTCAGTACCTCACAATACACCCTGACGGCTACAAACCTGAAGCTGACTACCCCCTGATTATTCTGCTGCACGGTTTCGGAGCCAACATGCATGACCTGGCCGGACTGTGCCCCGCGATAGACCACGAAGGCTATGTCTACGCCTGCCCCAATGCCCCACTGCCTTTCCAAATAGGTCTCGGGACGACAGGCTACGGCTGGACACCCCCACGAGGACAAGGAACTGAGGAGGATGCTCAACGTGCCGTGGGGCTTCTGGATACCTTCTTCGATGAGGTAATGGAGCAATGCCACGTGGCTCCGGGCCGTGTTCTACTGATGGGATTCTCACAGGGTGGCGGAATGACTTACCGCTGTGGCCTTGGTAAACCGGATGTATTCGCCGGCCTGGCCGCACTGAGCTCCTCCATGCCGGACCGGGAGACGCTCAAAACCGGCCTGCCCCCGCAGCGAACCCAGCCTATCTTCATCGCTCACGGTATCTACGATGATATAGCGCCGGTGGCCTTGGCCCAACAGGCGCGGGATTTCTTGGAGGCGGAGAGGTATCAGCCCCGATACAAAGAGTACCCCATGAGACACGAGATTAGCCAGGATGTGCTGGATGACCTTGTCCCCTGGATCAAAAGTGTCCTGCCTCCCTTGAGTGCATAGATAGCAACGAGACTGAAATCACCGCAGAGGATCAATCTCTAAGCAGATTGGTCCGTTCCTATTCATCCAACCAGGTGATTATCTTCGTGGGATGCACTATCAGGACTACGGCGTCCCCTCCACTCAGTACCGCTTCGGCCAGGCTCGACCCTCTTTCCTGTCCACGATAGCGGGTACATACCGAATAGGTAATCTTCTCTACGTCCCTATTGCTCACCTCCGCGTTGCCCTCTAAAAGAACGTACTTGTAAGGCTCCTGGTCGGTGGATATGGACACCGCTACCCTGGAGTCCCTCTTTATGTTGCGGGCCTTCACGAGGGAGCCTTCCGTAATCATGTACAGTTTACCGTTCTCGTACTGGTACCAAAGTGGGGTTACGTGAGGTGATCCGTCACGTCTCAGCGTAGCGAGATGTGCGACGTGGGTCTCATCCAGATAAGCGTTCATCTCCTCGGGGGTCATAGTGTTTTCAGGCATAGATGCCTCCAAAGTTTTCTACTGCCAACTAGGAATCAGGCTTCTATACTCGTCTATACTCGGCAGTATGTCCTATATCATAACACGGCCTTTCGCGTAGCAAAGCAGGATGAGGCGCTCCCAGGCTATTAGGCGTAACCTAATACCGGATAGTGTAGAATAGGGGCGTCAGATGACCAAATCCGGTGAGAAGCTTACGTCGAGGAGCTAGAAAAGGAGTTGGAAGATGGACCTTGGAATCAAGGACAAGGTGGCAATAGTAACTGGTGGGAGTCGCGGACTGGGCATGGCGGCGGCCAAGGCTCTGGCACAGGAAGGGGTGCACGTATCTATATGTGGGAGGACCAGGAGCAGTTTGGACGAGACCGTAGGAGAGTTGAAGTCCCTTGGTGTACAGGCCGTCGGAATCGTGGCAGACGTAGCTGAGCCATCGGGAGCGCAAGAAGTATATGATGGCACGGTGGCCGGATTGGGGCCTGTGGACATATTGGTGAACAACGTGGGAGGGCGTCGCGGCACCACAATCACCCAGACTACGGAAGAGCAATTCAAGGCGGGGTTCGAGTTCAACCTGCACGGAGCGATGAGGCTCATGTGGCTGACGATCCCCGGTATGAGAGAGAGGCATTGGGGCCGGATTATAAATATCTCCTCCGTTTATGGCAGGGAGTACGGCGGCTCGTTGGACTATATGTCTGCCAAGGCGGCCCTCATCGCAGCCACCAAGCACGCCGCCGTCGAGTTGATCACGGATAACGTGCTGGTCAACAGCGTAGCGCCGGGGTCCATCCTTCATCCCGACGGCCCCTGGGACCTGTTTATCAAGAATCAGACTCCGGAGGTGGTCGAGGAGTTCATTGCCCGGAATCTACCGGCGGGAAGGTTCGGCTGGCCGGAGCCCATAGGCGACATCGTGGCCTTTCTAGCCTCCGAGCGGGCCAGCCTCATCACAGGTGCTTGCATCAACGTGGACGGAGGGCAGAGCAGGTCTTTGATATAGGCTTGCCTTTCTTGGTAGATACATTTGTAGCTCCTCGCCGCAGGGTTGCTTGACATAATATCACCAACAGTCCGGCAGGGTCATTTATTGTCACCCCGAGCGACAGTAGGGGCAGTTCGCGAACTGCCCCTACTTGTCTGCGTTGTCGTCTTGGTCGCGAGGCTTTTTAGATTCCTCGTTGCCCCGCTCCTCGGAATGACGGGCGGTGGGGGCCGCATAAGAGGATGAAAATGGATTTTCATAGCAATGACAGTGAAGGGTGAATAATCCCTTCCACCTTGATGGGGGAAGATTAGGATGGGGGTGACTGTGGGGGCCTGTATTCGCGTAACGTTGATAATTAAATGACCCTGAACAGTCCAGGGAGATGATTGTGGGCCGGCTGTAGCATGGAGTAGTCTGTGAGTTTGCAGCAATTACTCATGCCATCACCCTTGAACTTCGGGCGACTCTGTAATATCGTATTATTCACCCACCATGTTTACCCACCTCCACGTACATACAGAGTACAGCCTCCTGGATGGCGTCAGCCGAATACCCAAGCTGGTAAGACAGGCTAGGGACCAGGGTATGGACGCCCTTGCTATCACCGACCACGGCTCTCTATACGGCGTTGTGGAATTCTACTCGGAATGCTTGGAAGTGGGCATAAAACCCATCATCGGCTGTGAGGTGTACGTCGCCCACAAAAGCCGTCACGACCGGGGACAATCGGAAAGAAGCCCCTTCCACATGACCGTTCTGACCAAGGACTATCGCGGCTACCAGAACTTGATGAGACTGGTCACCCAGGCACACATGGAGGGCCACTATTACAGACCCCGCATTGACAAAGAGCTGTTGGAGCAGCACCACGAGGGCCTGATAGTCCTCTCCGGCTGTCCTACCGCCGAGGTCCCACGTCTCATCACGGAGGACCGGCTGGAAGATGCCAGGGAAGCAGCCCTCTGGTATAAGAGGCTGCTCGGTGAAGATAGCTTCTTCCTGGAGTTGCAGCGCCACGACCACGTTGCCCAGCTTCCCGCTATAAATGAAGCGCTGGTAGAGTTGGGCCGGGAGTTGGATATCCCTTGCGTGGTTACCAACGACTGCCACTACGTCCATAAAGAAGACTCTTCTTTGCAGGACGTACTCATCTGTATTCATACCAATACCACCATCAATGACGACAAGCGTCTGAAGATGGAGGACGATTCCTACTACCTCAAGAGTCCCGATGAGATGTCCGAGCTATTCCATGATTTCCCCGAGGCGGTGAGCAACACTGAGCTAATCGCCGGTATGTGTAACGTAAAGCTGGCGATGGACGATCTCCACCTGCCAACCTATCCCGTGCCCGACGGCTCCGACCCGGATGATTACCTTGCCCAGCTGTGCTGGGAGGGGTACAGACAGCTTTACCGCAAGCCGTCCCCTGAGGTTGAGGAGCGTTTGAAATACGAGTTGGAAGTTGTCAGGCTGACCCAGTTCTCCAACTATTTCCTGGTGGTGTGGGACATAATCTCCTTTGCCCGGCAGAGCAATATCCTTTTTGGAGTGAGGGGCAGCGCCGCCGGCAGCTTGGTCCTCTATTGTCTTGGTGTCACCGAGGTGGACCCCCTTGAATACAGGCTGGTCTTTGAGCGCTTTCTCAATGTTGAGCGTAAGGAGATGCCCGATATAGATATGGACTTCCAGGATGACCGGCGTAATGAGGTCCTTAGCTATGTTACACGTAGGTACGGCCGCGATAGGGTGGCCCAGATAATCACCTTTGGGACTCTGGGAGCCAAGGCCTCTCTGAGGGACGTGGGCCGTAGCCTCGGCATGGGATATTCCGACGTGGACAGAGTAGCGCGCTTGGTGCCATTCAAATCTCGAACTCTTGAGGACGCCCTCTCAGTCAGTCAGGAGCTCAAGGACATCTACCAGTCCGATGAGTCCATCCACAATTTGGTTGACACTGCCAGGGCCCTTGAGGGCACTGTCCACCACGTTAGCACCCATGCTGCCGGTGTTGTCATATCCAGCGAGCCACTAACGGAGTATGTACCTCTTCAGAGACCTACCAGGGGTGATGAGAGCAGCGAAATCGCAATGACCCAGTATGCTATGGACCCGGTAGCCAAGCTGGGACTGCTGAAGATGGACTTCTTGGGGCTTACCAGCCTGACCATCCTGGACCGGGTGGTCAAGATGGTTGAGCAGACCAAAGGCATGAAGATAGATATTCACCGGCTACCCCTCGATGACCGGAAAACCTTCGAGCTACTGTCTTCCGGAGGTACTACGGACGTGTTCCAGCTTGAGAGCGCGGGGATGCAGCGCTATATCAGGGAACTCAAGCCCTCCTCCCTTGGGGACATAGCCGCAATGATAGCTCTCTACCGCCCCGGCCCTATGGAGCACATTGATACTTTCATAAAAGCCAAGCACGGTCTCATGCCCATAAGATACCCGCACCCCAGCCTTCAAGACCTGCTGGAGGAAACCCACGGCGTAATAGTCTATCAGGACCAGGTACTTCTTATCCTCCAGGCTTTCGCCGGGTATTCTCTGGGCCAGGCTGACATAGTCAGAAAGGCGATGGGCAAGAAGATAGCTGAGATGATGCGACAGGAACGGGAAAATTTTATTGATGGCGCCGTGGGGAAAGGGTTTACTCAGGAACTGGCCCAGGAGGTATTCAACCTTATAGAACCTTTTGCGGGCTACGCCTTTAACAAAGCCCATAGTGTGAGCTACGCCCTCATCTCTTACTGGACAGGCTACTTCAAAGCCAATTTCCCTGTGGAGTACATGGCCTCGGTGCTCAACTCCCGCCTTGACCACCCGGACAAGATGGCCGGCGCCGTCAGTGAATGTATCATCATGGGCATACCGGTCCTACAACCCGATATAAACCTCAGTGGGGTGCATTTCACAATTGACAAGGACGAAAAGGGAACCTCTATTCTACGCTTCGGCCTGACGGCGATTAAGAATGTGGGAGAGGGCACTGTCCGCCCAATCGTGGAAGAGCGGGAAAAAGATGGCCCATTTAGCACCATAGATGAGTTTTGCAGCCGTGCCGACCTGCGCGGTCTGAATCGTCGCGCATTGGAAAGTTTGATAAAAGTGGGTACTTTCGACTCTCTGGGCAATCGGAGGTCTCTTTTGGATGCTGCCGAACAGATTATTTCCCTTGCCCAGAGAGAGGCATACAGGAAGGAAAGCGGCCAGTCCAGTATGTTCGACGGCCTTCCTGATGCCGTCGAAGTAGGCCCGATAGCCGGCATACCGACCAACGGCGAGGGTATATCGCAGATAGAAAAGGCGGCATGGGAAAGGGAATTGCTTGGTGTTACCCTATCAGAGAGTCCGTTCAAGTCCCTGGCTTCGATCAACTTGGGTGGCGCTATCACGTCCGGCGACCAGCTCGACGCGGAAATGGATGGGCAGCGAGTAACGGTGTTGGGCCAGCTCTCCACCGTCTCCGAGAGGACAACACGCGACCAGCGGCCCTACCTGATTGCAACGCTAGAGCTGGTATATGGGACTACCGAGGTGATTGCCTGGCCCGACGTTCTGGAAAAGACCCGTGACATTTGGCAGGAGGGCGGCCTCCTGCGGGTGTCCGGAAGGCTCAAGGTCAGGGGCGACGATCTATCGGTACATTGTGACCAAGTAGAGGTTTATTCTGAAGACGCAGCGCCAAAGAGCGAACAAAGCGACGGTACATGGGGAACACAGCCGGAAGCGGGAGGTGAGGATTTCAATTCTGCGCCAACGGTCGTGCAACGGTCCGGGAGTGTAGTCATGAGCATGGCGGAGACGGAGGAAGCTGGAGAGGATGCACACCTTCTGCGAGAGGCGATACGCCTCCTGCTGGAGTACCCCGGGAGTATGCGTGTCCACTTGGAGATTACCACCGTTGGGAAGCGGGTGCGCATGGACCTTCCCATAGTAACCACAGGCTACTGCTCGGAGCTTCACGAGCGCCTTGAGGAGTTGCTTGGTGCAAATACCATAAGGTTGGAAGAAGACAATGGCCGCTCTAATTAGAGTCTCGGACTGCTAACGCTTGCTCACAACCTGAGCATCCACTATGTAGCCGGAAATCCAAGCTTGTAGTGACTATAGCGGGTCGCTTCAGCCATCAGAGTTTGATTGCCTGCTATTAGCCTGTCGCTCCAACTCCAGCAGACGCGCCTTTTTGTCGAGCCCGCCGCCGTAGCCGTGTAGGCCTCCATCGCTGCCGATGACTCTGTGACAAGGGACTACAATTGAGAGGCGGTTCTTTGCCATAGCCTGACCCGCGGCCCTGAATGCGCCCGGCCTGCCTGCCTCTGCGGCGAGCCAGGCATAGCTACGAGTCTCGCCACGAGGTATTGTGCGGCACGCCTCCCAGGCTGCCCTGAAAAAGGGCGGTGCGTCCTCTAGGTCGAGGGTTACGTTTTCCAGGGCGTCCGCTTCTCCTTTGAGGTATGCCTCAACATTATGGCGTATGGTTTTCAAGACAATGGGTTCGTGTTGGGCTTGCGTTCCCTGGGGTCCCAGGTCATCCGACGCTTCCTGAGGTGTGGCTCGGAGGGTCATCCTACAGAGGCCCCTATCAGACACCAACGCTCCTACCCACCCCATCTCCGTAAGGAATACATCGTAATATAGCCGGTTCACGGTAACTTCCTCCTTAGCTCATTTTCGAGACCTCGCCGGGGATAGGGCGAAGGGGTTTCCGGCAAGTCTAATTATCTGATAGCGGGATACTCAGCAGAGCCGTATGTTCACAGGAGTAAGCCGGTCAATTGTTCCCCAGTCCACCGACCCGTTGGTACGGAGATAAGCCAGCCTCTCCAAGACGTCGCCGTGCAGCCGGTCAGTGTTCACACTCATAAACCCTGGCAGGAAGGGGACTAGGCCATATTTGGCGTCCTGCATCTTGACCGTCGCACCGTGCTTGTTATGTCCCTTCAGATGCAGCAGTCCCACCGCGGCCTTAATCAGCGCATGGTAGAAAAGGCGTACCGGGTATCGTTCCGGCAGCCAGAGCGCCTCCAGGGTCTCATGGCATTTCCAGTAATCGCCCCGGTTAAACTCCTCTATGGCGAGTGCCAGACCCGCCGGTGGTGTGGGCGTTGCCTTCAGATATTTCGAGAGGCCATGTTGGTGTAGAAGGGCAAGCCAGCTAACATCAAGAATACGCCGGCCACCCTTGTTGGGGAACGTTGGTAGGTCTACGGTAGCCATTCGGTTATCCGACCAAGCATATCGGCTCATTGTTGAGGTCCTGTATCTCATGCGTCATAATGTTGTCAGATTAGTCGTGGAATGCCCTCGCCCAAGCCGAACCCCACTCCGGCGGCGGCGGCACCGATGAGCAGAATTTCCAATCCCTGTAGGACCGGCGATTTCTGTACTATGCGCCCCTTGCCCATGCCCAAGACAAATAGCCCCACCAGGGTCGCCGACACGGATATGGCGATACCTATCTTATCGTGTATGAAAAAATAGGGGATTATGGGAATCACTGCCCCCACTATGAAAGCGGCACCCATTGCAAGAGCATCTTTGACGGGGTTTGAGGTTACGTCAGGGCTTAGGCCCAACTCTTTTTCCACGAGGGTGCGGAGCCACAGGTCCTTATCGGCGGCGATGTGTTCGGCTACGCCTTGGGCGTCACTGAAGCTCAGGCCCTCGCGTTGGTACAGTACGACCAACTCGGCCAACTCCTCGGCGGGATGCTCCTCTAGCTCTCTGGCTTCCTTGGCTATCTCGGCCCTCTGGACATCCTGTTCCGACCTGGACCCCAGGAACGCGCCCGTGGCCATGGAGACCATTCCGGCCAATGCACCGGCGAGTCCCGAAATGAGCACGGTCGTGTTGCTGGCGCCGGATGCCGCCACTGCGGTGACGAGAAGCATGGTGCTCAGGAGGCCGTCCTGACCTCCGAATACCACTTCCCTAATACGTCCCAGAGATGCCACACGCCAGCGTTCACCTTCGATTTCTTTCCGGGCAGCGGTATAGGTGGGGTGTACCTCGGTCTCAGTAGTTACATGCCTGACTTGGGAGTTGGGTCCATTGGTTGAGAGGGTTGCTCCATCCTCTGCAATTTCACTACTCTGGTCTAGCTTTGCCTCGAGCTCCTGTAGAGCGACGTTAAAGACCTGCAAGTGATGATTTTCCCGGTCCATAGCCATAATGAAGGTTTCGGCAGCATCGGTGCGACCTTCCTCCAGAGCATCCTTTATAAAACGGGGGTACATGGTGAGGATTTCTTTAGATTCTCCTGCAATCACGTTTCTGAGGTTTTCGATACTAGCCTTGATTTCCCCGGATACCTGGAGGTGGTTCATGCCGTGGATGTTTTCGGCCCCTGATACTTCCTGGAATATCTGGGCAACCTCCGGGTACCCCTCCTGAAGGGCCTTGTGCGCGTAGGCGTTGTACTTCAGTTGGGCCATTGCCTCGCTGATGATGGCATTCCAAAGGTTGCGCTCGGTTTTGGTCAATGTTTGTTGAATGTCAGCCATATTTCCTTCTCTGTAAAGTGACTTCCTTGTAGAGGACAGCTGGAGTGGCACAGGCGACGCCGGGATACCTAGTCATGGCCTTCTGATGGCCCCGGCTCTTCCCCAATCTGGTCGGCCAGGTAGTTATCCAGTCCCACCACCTTGATTAGGTTGAGCTGGGATTCCAGCCATTCTACGTGTTCCTCGGACATTGTCAGAATATGCTCCAGCTCCTCTCTGCTTCCTGCATCCTTCGCTTTGAGGCAGATTTCTATGCCATCATTATAGGTCTTTACACCGCGTAATTCGAGCGCCAGGTCATGATCGAGCTGGTCCTTGATGTCCGTGCCGCCATGGATGGTCTCATAGTGGGCTATTGGAGTCCCGTCGAGGAACAGGATACGATCAATCAAGCTTTCGGCGTGCCTCATCTCTTCGATGGACTCGGTGTGCTGCTTGCCCGCCAGCTTGTGAAAGCCCCACTTTCTGCACATTCTGGCCTGTACAAAATATTGGTTGATTGCGGTCAACTCAAGAGCTAGAGCGTTGTTCAAGGCCTCTATAACTTCAGCATCGCCTTTCAAGACCCCTCCATTTCACCGTGTTATTTCTAAGAAATCTGCCTGAACTCTTCTTGGATGGACTAGCACTTCTGACCCCTGAATCCACTCCATCACGTATCATATTTTACCACAAACTCCCCTCAACATTCTCATCACTCGCCAGCCGGCGAATACAGGCATCCAATGTTTCAGTTTCTCTTGATATGCGACGCATATAATATATGATTGACACGTCGGCTACACGTTTTGGATTGAAACAGGAGGAGAGCTATGGCGTTCCCCGTATGCGATTACGAAGAGTGGGGGGGAATGGGTCAGTACGTCAATCTGGAGGATGGCAAAGTATTCTACGTGCATAAGGGGAAGGGATTCCCTGTCATTATGACCCACTCATTCGGTCGGAGTTCCTGGTGGTTCTCCCGCGTTCTCGACAAATTTGCTGAGCAGTACAGCGTGTATGTTGTAGACTTGCCGGGCTGGGGCAGGTCGGATACACCGTCTCTTCCATACAGTATTCCTGATTTCGCCTATGCAGAAAAAGAGTTCATGGATAAGCTGGGTATAGACAGGGCCCACCTTGTGGGTTGTAGCGGCAGCACACAAATGAACGTGCATTTCTCCACTACCTGGCCCTCGCGGGTAGCCAAGCTAGTGCTGGATGCTTTTACCCACTGGAACAGAGTTGAGGCGAAAAAGTACTGGTCAGAGCGATTCCAGGCGGTGGAGGGAAGGCTGGATAGACCCTATGAGGAGTGGTTCCAACGGACCGAACCCAACCAGGAATTTATGTTCCTCGAGGACGGGGTCAGGGAGATGGCTATTGAGCGCAACATCCGGGGTTTCGAGGACCACAGGCAATGGTGGTTGGATGTACTCAAAGTGGGCCAACTCAAGTATGACGTTAACACCCGCCTGCATCTGATCCAGGCTCCCACGTTGCTAATCACGGGCGAGATCGGCCCGGAATATGTAGTTGGCGGTCTGAGAAAGAAGGCGGAAGCGATTCATGGGTCTCGCGTAGAGATTATACCAAAGGCGGGGGTCCTTTCAGCCTTCGAGCAGCCGGAGATGTATAGCAGGCTTGTCCTCGAATTTCTCAAATCGCCGGAATAGCGCGCTATTTCAGACTAGTGCCCCTCTCTTATCCAGTCAGCCACTCGCTCCGCTATCATTATCGCGGGGATATTTGTGTTGGCCCGGATCACGTCGGGCATCACCGAACAGTCAACCACGCGTAGGCCGTCCACTCCACGCACCCGGCAATACTGGTCCAATACTGCCGTAGGGTCGGACGTGGGGCCCATCTTACACGTTCCGGCGTCGTGGTGCTGGGAGCGGACGTATCTGAGCATCCACGAGTCCAGCATACCGTCATCGGCCAACTCTTCCTCCGTTGGTGACACCGTTGAGACGACGAAGTCCCTTAGAGGTGAGCGCTGGCACAGATGGACGGCCAGCCGCACTCCATGACGGAGTCGTTCACGGTCCCATGAGTCCGACAGCAGCCGGTAGTCCAAGAATGGTTGAACATGGGGGTCTTTGGACTGGAGCCTGACCTGACCGGCAGTAGTGGCTTTCCTCAGAGCGATACCGATGCTGAAATACGGGCCGTCATCCTGGGCCTGGGTACGGTAGATGTGGTATGGGAGAGGCCCGCGGACCATACGCATAGGCTCAAGAATCATGTCGTTGAACACATTTGAATCCGGGGCAGTGTAACGCAGAGCAACCTGGACTATGGGGGCCAACGGCTCGGTGGGTGGACCTGTCGCTCGGAACAGGACTGACAGCGTTTGATGGTCCCGCAGATTTTCGCCCACACCTGGCAGGTTACGGATTACAGGAATACCCAGGCTTCTCAGTTGCCCCTCGGGGCCAATTCCGGACAGCAATAGAATATGGGGGGAGCCAATAGAGCCTGCGCTGAGAATGGTCTGAGACCCCTCTATTCGGAACACCTGGCTACCACTTTCGACTTCGACCCCGGTGGCCCGGTCACCATCAAGGATAACGCGCCTCACCATTATATCAGGCCTGACCGTCAGGTTGAGCCGGTGGCGCGCCGGAGCCAGATAGGCCAGCGCCGTGCTGATACGCACGCCGTTCTCGATATTTCTCGGGAGAGGCCCCACGCCTGTGGACTCCGGGTGGTTCTGGTCGGGGTCGTGGGGAAACCCTTCTTCCAGACACGCACGATAAAACGCCTCAGATGTGGGGAGCCATTCATCTCGTTTGTAACGACGCACAGGGATGGGACCATCAGAGCCATGAAAGTCGTCCCGGAAGTCCATGTCAGTTTCGAGCTTCCGAAAATAGGGTAAGACCTTGGTAAAAGACCACTCGTCATTGCCCCGGGATGCCCACTCGTCATAGTCCTGAGGGACCCCACGGGCGACCACCTGGCCGTTGATGGCGCTGGTGCCACCGACCACCCTGCCCCGGGCCTTGGGCATGGGTTCAGGCTGGTACTCGTTCGGGGTATACACGTACCCCCAAACATGAGGGCCATCCAGTACGCGCTCCGCGCTGGAATTCATATTATCCCCATGTTTCAGGTCATCCGGTAGGCGCATGAAATCCGGGTAATCCGGTCCGGCCTCCAGGAGTAGCACCGACCGGCGAGGGTCCTCAGACAGGCGCCCCGCTAAGGTGCATCCCGCAGAACCTGCTCCAACTATGATGAAGTCATACCTCAAGGATTCACCCTCAGCAATATTACCGGTGATCTTCCGGGGACCCATATCGGCGGTGGGATGAGAGGTGAGTGACGATCGGACGACGGTGGGGACCGGAAACCAACGGTGTTTATGGCGCTGTTACGCTTTTGTAGCCGGGGAAAATAAGTTGGTGCCCCCAAGGGGCTTCGATCCCCTGGTCTCCACCTTGAAAGGGTGGCGTCCTTGACCTGGCTAGACGATGGGGGCACTCAGACCATTATACCCCAGCTATGGGTATACTGCCAGCGCTTCAAGGGCCGTAGTTTCGGGCAATCCAAACATGAGGTTCATGTTCTGTATGGCCTGGCCCGCAGCCCCCTTCACAAGGTTGTCCAGGCAGCTTATGACTATCAGCCTGCCTGTCCTTACATCCACCGTGGGGTAAAGCAGGCACATGTTGTTTCCCAGGGTCTGCTTGGTCTGTGGCGGGGAGGATGAAATACCCACGAATGGCTCTTCAGAATAGAAGTCCTGGTAAAGTTGTCGCAGCCGGGGCTTGGCCTCCTCCCAGGAGGAGAAAGCATCCGGTTTCAGCCGGGCATAGCAGGAACTCAGGATACCGCGCGTCATGGGTATAAGGTGGGTCAGGAATGTGAGCGCTAGGGCTGTACCATCTCCCATGCCGGACGATGCAGGCGCATTCAGTTTATTGAGCTCCTGGGTTATCTCCGGCAGATGCCGGTGGCCGTCCAATGCGTAGGCCATGACGTT
Source organism: Dehalococcoidia bacterium (assembly GCA_965219825.1). Classification (GTDB taxonomy): domain Bacteria; phylum Chloroflexota; class Dehalococcoidia; order Lucifugimonadales; family JAGWBF01; genus JAGWBG01. The sequence goes on from OZ244792.1 coordinate 2,715,527, forward strand.
CTCGTTGACTTCGGAGAAATGGTTGGTCAGGTTCAAGGTACGGCCTCCACCGGATACCCCGGACTTGCTATCAACGACGATGTCAGGCTTCACCAACCCCTCCTTTATCACAGGCGCAAGGGCCAGTATTGCACTGGTTGGATAGCAGCCGGGATTGGCCACCAACCGGGCCTGGCTGACCTCTGGTCGGTTAAGCTCTGTGAGGCCATATACTGCTTCCTCGAGATACTGGGGACCCAAGTGGGGGACCCCGTACCACTCCTCGTACTCGGAAGCCATTCTGAGGCGGAAGTCGGCGCTTATATCCACCACCTTTATCCCGTCCTCCAGCAGAGGTATCACCGCCTCGGCGCTGGCCTTGTGGGGCAGTGCAGAAAAAACCATATCCAGGCTGCCATCCAGCTCCGGCTGAATCACCATGTCAAGGCCGGAAAGATGGGGAAAAACATTCCCCAGCTTCTCTCCGGCGGCGCTTCTACCTGTAACCGAGGTTATCTTGGCGTCAGGGTGACGGTACAGGAGCCTTGCCAACTCGGACCCGGAGTACCCTGTAACGTTTATGATTCCTACTCTCACTTCTACCCCCTGAGATTATACTTCTGTCACTTGTTTCCCATGTCTCGTGACGGGCAGCCGTAGGCCAGGACGCACTGTTGGCAGAGGGGCTTGGGCGCTTTGCACACCCTCCTGCCGTGGGTTATCAGGGCGACATGGAATGGGAAAACCTGCTCCGGCTCAACGGCATTCTCCAGAATCTCATGGGCCTGCTCGTAGCCGGTTTTCTGTCCAATGAGGCCCAGGCGTTTTGCCACTCTGTAGATGTGGGTGTCCACCGCCATTGCAGGCATACCAAGAGCGAAGTTAAGGATTATAGCCGCCGACTTGGGGCCGATGCCGGGGAGGGCTCGTAGCCAGGCTTTGGCCTCTTCCAGGGGCATATCCTTGAGAAAATAGAGGTCCAACTCTCCCCGCCGCTCCAGGATTAGGTTGAGCACCTGTTGTATGCGAGGGGCCTTAATACCGGCTAGGCCGCCGATTGTGATGCACTGGGCGATTTGCTGCGCATCGCCCTTGGCGACCTCTTCAAAGGAGCCGAAGTTGTCCATGAGCTGTTTGAAGGCTCTTTCGGAGTTACGGTCCGAAGTGTGTTGGGAAAGAATTGTAAATACCAGCTCAGAGACAGGGTCATACCGTGGCTCTGACGGAAAAGGCTCGTACTCTTTCCTCAACGTCTCTAGGACTAGGTCGGCGGTAAGCCCACCTTGCTCCGACCCATCGGGCCGGGCATGTCCGGCTGAAACGGTGTCGGTGTCTTGGACCTTATCCATTTCCTGGCCTTTCATAGTGGTTCACGTGTCTGTGACAGACTTATTGTAGCACTTCTTCACATATCCATCTATTCTTGCCTCCAATTCTCATAAGACGGATTAAGCAGCATATCTCACAAAGGTGTGGAACTCCGTATAGGCTTGACTGTGTGTGATATGTTATAAATATACGTGTACCCATCCTTATAGATTGGGACTCCTGAACGGTGAGGGGGATGTATCGAGCATGGATGATAACTTAAGGGACCGTATAGAGGACGCTCTGAAAGGGCATGATGCCCGTCTTATAGAGGTCCGGGTTGAGGAAGGCGAGGGAACCCACATACGCTATCGTGGGAAGGACTTGGACGAAATTGGCCATACCACGGGGATTGGAGGCTGCATAAGGGCGCTGGCAGGGGGATGGGGCTTTGCATCCTTTAATGGCCTGGAGGGGCTGAAGGAGAAGGTAGCCACGGCGGTGCGTAATGCTCACCTTGTGAGCGACAGAGGGATAAAGTTGGCTCCCGTAGACCCGGTAGTGGACCTGGTGCCACCCCTGGTGGGAAAGGACCCACTGGCTATCTCTCTCCAGGACAAGAAGGCTCTCCTGGACCAGTACGTTGACATCATCTGGAGCGTTCCTCAAATCACCACGTCTACGGTTGGCTACGGAGATGGCCGGAGGAAGAGGGTATTCGCCACTTCTGAAGGCACCTACATCCAGCAGGAGAAGATAGATATATCCCTTCGCCTCAACGCCATGGCCCGAGATGGGGGTGACGTGCAGCAGTCGGGCCTGAGTCTGGGCTCCAACGGCGACTTTTCCTTCGTCGAGCACCTTCACAAGGACGCGGGTGAACTGGCCCAACGCGCCGTAGACCTCATCAAGGCACCCCAGGCCAAGGGGGGAGAGCACACTGTGGTGCTGGACCCAATCCTGGCCGGAGTGTTTATTCACGAAGCTTTCGGGCATCTTTCCGAGGCCGATCACGTGTACGAGGACCAACGGCTTAGGGATATGATGAAGATGGGCAGGCGCTTCGGCGGGTCCCACATCAACGTTGTTGATGGCGCCGCCGTGCCCAGCCTGAGGGGCAGCTACAAATACGACGACGAGGGTGTCCCCGCTACCAGGACATCCCTGCTGAAGGAAGGCGTCCTGGTTGGCAGGCTCCACTCCCGCGAGACGGCGGCAACCATGGGAGAGAACCCGACGGGCAATGCCAGGGCCATAAGCTCCCAGTTCCCGCCCATCGTGCGGATGACCAACACCTTCATCGAGCCGGGGTCGGCAACCTTCGAGGACATCATCTCAGACATTAAGGATGGGCTATACGTGTGCAACTGGTATGGCGGGATGACCAGCATGGAGCAGTTTACCTTCTCCGCAGGTGAAGCCTATGCCATACGAAACGGTAAGGTAGAGGAGCTGATGAGACCCGTACTCCTGTCGGGGAACCTCTTCACCACTATGGAAAACCTGGATGCCATTGCTAACGACCTGGACATGAATCAGGGTGGCGGCTGTGGCAAGGGGGGGCAGTCCCCCCTTCCGGTGTCCAACGGCAGCCCCCACATACGAATCCAGAAATGCCTTATAGGTGGGACTTAGTCATGAGACCAACGCAACGAGATGGAATAAATCTGGAGGACCTGTTGGAAAAGGCCGCCAGGGTTTCCGATGAGGCGGAAGTCTATCACCTCCAGCACAGAGATGAGCCGGTGATGTTCGAAGCTAACAGGATTAAACTGGTGGAGACGAGAGAAAGCTCCGGAGTTGCTCTGAGAATCATCAAAGATGGTAGAATAGGCTTCTCGTCTACCTCCGACCCCAGAAACACCGACGGCCTACTGAAGAATACTCTGGAAATGGTACCGTTTGGGCCAGAGGCGAAACTCGAGTTCTCATCACATAGAAACTTCTCTACTGTGGAGGTCTATGACCCCCGGACGGATGACCTGCCCACGGAGGACATGATCAACCTTGGGCAGACGGCCATAGACCGGGTGACCGGGTACAACTCCGACGTCATGTGTGATGCGACTGTCAGCAAGGGTGTGAATACGGTGACCATACTCAACTCCAGGGGGGGCTACGCTACCTATACCAAAAGTGTCTTCTCCATGTTTGTCCACGGGACTATAGTGAAAGATACCGATATGCTTTTCGTATGGGACGGCAAAAGCTCTTGCCATCCTATCCTTGATTCGTCGGAGATTGTGAAGACAATACAGGACCAGCTTGAGTTTTCCAGGAACGTCGTTCCCGCTCCGGTCGGACAGGTCCCCGTGGTATTCACACCCAGGGGAATGGCCGGGGCATTGCTTTCACCTCTGTTGTCGGGATTCAACGGGAGAACGGTCCTCCAGGGTGCATCTCCCCTGGTGGGGAAGTTGGGAGAACAAATGCTGGATGAGAGGTTCAGCATTTGGGATGAGCCAGCCACACCCTACGCTCCCGGTAGCCGTATGTGTGACGACGAGGGTATACCTACCAGGAGGTTGCCTCTGGTAGACGGGGGCGTAATCTCCGGCTTCCTTTACGACCTTCAGACGGCGGCCCAGGCAGGCACTGAGAGCACAGGCAGCGCCCGTCGTGGCCTGAACAGCCTCCCCTCGCCGGGTTCCAGTGTCCTTTTGGTGGGCGAGGGTGACGCATCTTATCTGGACATGATAAGGGATATTAAAGACGGCCTCGTGGTGGAGCACCTTCTGGGCGCCGGCCAAAGCAACATCCTGGGCGGTGATTTCAACGCCAACGTTCTTCTGGGCTATCGAATAGAAGATGGCAACGTCACCGGCCGGGTGAAAAACACGGTCATCTCTGGTAATGTATATGGTGTGTTAAAAAACATTCAGGCCATCGAAAGGGAGAGCCACTGGGTGGGAGGCTCGTTAAGGACACCCGCTTTCTGTGTCCGCAACGTGTCGGTATCGGCAAAAGAATCGGCCTGACGTGATGCTCTTTTGTTCCCCGGGCTGGTCTGGGGAATGAAGTATAGTAGAAGTCGTGCAGGGTCTGGAGGACCCGGTATTGAGGAGTGGTGGGCACTTGTCCCTGGAAAGCTGCTTACAGTCCATATCCGAAGATAGCGCCCATTTGAATCAGGCGGAGTTGATAGAGCTATCCGGCCTCTCACCCGGAGAGTTGGGGATGGTGGTACGCGTTTGGTTCAAGCTGTCTCCTGAGCGTAGGGAAGGGATTATAGAGCTACTGGTAGAAGAAGCAGAGGATAACGCTGAGTTGGACTTCAGCGCGATTTTCAAAATGTGCCTCAAGGACCCTGTGGAGTCTATACGGGAGAAGGGGATAGCTGGCCTTTGGGAGTTCGAAGACCGCTCCCTAATCACGTCGCTGTTGGAGCTACTGAAATCCGATGATTCCGGTAAGGTGCGGTCATCGGCAGCCATGGCCCTTGGGAAGTTTGCGTCCCTGGCTCAGGACGGAAAAATTCTTTCCAAAGACGGCGAACTGGTAAAAGGGTCTCTCATGGACACCCTGAAAGATGAGCAGGAATGGTTGGAGGTGAGACGCAGGGCCCTCGAGTCAGCCTCACCCTTCAATACCCCGGACATAAAGGAATACATCCACTGGGCCTACGATAATGATGACATGAATCTGAAGTGCAGCGCTCTTTTCGCTATGGGCAAGACGGGCGAACCGGAATGGCTGGCGGTGCTTGTAAGGGAGTTGCAGAACCCCAGCCAAGCAATCCGCTTCGAGGCCGCCAATGCATGTGGCGAGTTGGGCGAGGAGGACGCGACACCCCACCTTATACGCCTTCTTCAGGATGATGACCTCCAGGTCCAGCTGGCGGCGATAGGCGCTATTGGGAAGATTGGTGGCTCCCTGGCCAAGAGGGCGCTGAGAAGAAGCCTGAAAGTTGGAGACCCGGTCCTTGAGGATGCTGCCAGAGAGGCCCTTGAGGACATCCAGACTATGGAAGACCCACTGGGATTTAACTACGAAGACTAGCTGACCCACTTTAGGGATTGCACCTCCCCTCGCCCGATGTGGCGTCCTCTGTACCACCCGATGGCAAAATACAGTAGATAATTTGGCTGAGGAGGGGGTCTTGGCCGGGTTGACTTCCCAGGAATCCGACATCATCAAGTATAGGCGAGTGGCCCACATGGCTACTGCTGACACGCATGGCGCTCCTCATCTAATACCTATCTGTTTTGCCTATGATGGAGAATATTTCTATTCCGTCCTGGACCGGAAGCCGAAACGCACTCCACTCACGAGACTCAAACGGGTACGGAACATACTATCCAATCCCAACGTGGCGATTGTCCTTGACCATTATGAGGAGGAGTGGAGTAGTCTGTGGTATGTGCTGGTGACCGGCACTGCACAGTTGATTCATAATGGGGACGAACACCGGCGAGCCATAGACCTTCTGAAAGAAAAGTACCGACAGTACCGTGACATGGGTATAGACGGCAACCCCGTCATAAAAATAACGCCGTCTCTAATCACGTCGTGGGGTGATGTCACCGAGGGTGATTTGGAATAGGTTCGGGCAACCTGGACCATGAGAGTACAATATACGGCATGAGATAAGTGTGCAGACTGCTTATCTTGGGTGGTATACTTCCATGAGTTGACCTGAATTTAAGAAGCATAGCCAGCGTAGTTCGTGTCGTTCGCACCTCATTAGGGGTAATTGCATTAGTTCTCTTGCTGCTTGTGGCTTTCTCAATAGTAATCTTGCTTTTCGCTCCGATACCGGATATAGCAAAGTATGTAGTCGGAGGTTTTCCCTGGGTCTTGTTCACTATGGTCTGGCTCCAATTCTGGTCAAAGGCAAGGCACGAGCCTTTATCAGTTTCGGAGACATATTATATCGAACAGCTACGGTATAGTATGATGGGAACCCTGGAAAATCCGCGAACAATTGAGGATATTCAAGCTCAATTACTACTAGGGATGGTCTGAACAAGTCCGTTAATTCGCTCTTTTCAGATACGCCTTAACCGCAAATTGCTGACTTATTCAGAGGTTCCCTAGAGGATCCAGAAGCTGCTGAAATACGGGAAAAGTCTGAACAAAATGAGAATCAGTAACCATGCATTATCTAGTCACATACGATATAAAGCCGGATTTTCGACGTTCTACGGATTCAGTGCGTGAGAAGCTGGAGGAAACGATCGCCGCCTTTGGTAGTTGGTGGCATTATTTCGGTGATACATGGATTGTCAACACCAGCATGACTGCTGACCAGATGGCTAGTACCATTGCTCAACATCTGATGGAACGGGACCACTAGCTTGTGATTGCAATCCAGCCCCCGTACCAGGGGAGGCTTCCAAAAGAAGCATGGGATTGGATAAACAAGTCTGTATCCCAGCCATCTAGTGGTTATCGAAGCGCCCTCTTGGATTGAGTCTTGCTTCCCGTCTGTTACTGTCAAGAAAGTAGGTAGTGGTGTACACGTGGGTATAGAAGATTCATCAGACGTAACAATGCCGCAGGGTGAGAAGGTTTACGAGTGGGATGTGGCGGAAATCGGCGATGAGTCTCCCCCATACGTTTACGAGGTGACTGAGGAGAACATTGCAAACTACTCCCGTGCAGTGGGGTACGAGAACCCGGTCTACGTGAACGATGCCGCCGCGAAGGAGGTGGGATTTCCGGGAATATTCGCCCCTCCCACCATGGTCTACACCTATGCACCCCAGCGACGCCACGACGTGATGAGCGCCAAGGGCTACATAGCTCCCGAACAGTCCAGGATCAACCCTCGTAGCACCCCTTTCGTGTCTACGAATACAAGCTTTCAGGGCATTCTTGTGCGTCCGGGCGACGTGGTCACAAGCACCACCAAAGTGGTTGACAAGTTCCGGAAGCGAGACAACAAGTTTATCACCTTCCAAGTCACAGCGTATAACCCGCTGGGTGAGAAGATAGTACAGTATGACTATGTCTGCCTGTGGGAGACTTCCATTAGGAGGCTTCCCCGGGACCGTGTCTCCCAGGATAAATCTCACCAGCCATAGGAGGTTTAGTCATGTCAAACTTCGATGAGTACTCACAGAAGTACCGGAGCATCCGCATGGAACGACGGAACGGAATACTCCAAATCACTCTGCATACCGACGGCGATACACTTCAATGGGGTGGGATTCCGCATGAGGAACTCCCCCAGGCGTTCCAGGATATTGGAAGCGACTATGACAACAAGGTTGTGATTATGACCGGGACCGGGGAGGGTTTCTCCGGCCCCAGAGCAACTGCGGCGTACAGGCAGAGTAGGACGGCTCGAGAGTGGGACAAGACTTATTGGGAAGGTAAGCACCTCTGGATGAACTTGCTGGACATTGAGGTTCCTATTATCAGCGCCGTGAACGGCCCTGCTCTGAGACATGCCCAAATCCCCTTGCTCTCAGACATAGTGCTAGCTGCCGAGGAAGCCACCTTTCAGGACTCGGCCCACTTTGTTAACGGCCTCGTCCCCGGTGATGGCGTGCATATAATATTCCCGCTGCTTATGGGCTTGAACCGGGGCAGATACTTTCTCCTGACAGGCCAGACCCTCTCGGCCGGTGAAGCCCAGGAGCTTGGCCTGGTTGCTGAAGTGATGCCAAGAGAGAAGCTCCTGCCCAGGGCATGGGAGTTGGCCGAGCAAATTGCCCAGCAGCCCCCTCTGGTGATACGTTACACCCGGGTTGTGCTGACCCAACTCCTGAAGCGCCAAATGCATGACCTGTTGGGGTATGGACTGGCCGTGGAGGGACTGGGAGCCGCGGACGCGGAATAGATGGAGACCGCATCCCGGCTTATGAAGGCTCTATGAGCGGCAGGCCCGCCTGGCCACGCACCCGGTTGACGTAGTCAACAATCCCCGATTCGAGGGTGTACCTTGGCCGGAAACCCAGGTCATCGCGTAGCCGGTCATTGGCCATAAGCGGGAAGAGGCTGACGGGCTCTTCTCTGACGCTTATCTGGACGTCGGGCAATACCCTACGCAGACATTCGGTCACGTCCCCAAGCCGGACCTGTTCCGTCCGCATGTTAAATACACGGTACTTCGGGTTCTGCACTGTCAGGGCAAGGTACCACGCTTCCGCAGCATCGGCGGCGTACATCCAGTCGGTCACCAGGTCGCTGGGTGGCATCTCTATCGGCTCTCCAAGTGCCGCCAACTCGGGCATCACCACATAGCTGGGATTCTCAGGAATAGCCATCAAACGGCTGGCGTAAGACCCCCGTTGCCCCGCTCCGAGGCCGAAAGTCATTGTCGGGCGGAGGCCGATGGTGTCCAGGCCGTGTTGCTCGTGGTACACCGCAGCGATGTGCTCGTACCACAGCTTGCAAGCCCCATAAAAGTTGTCAGGGCGCGGAAGCACGTCTTCGTCAATCTCCTGCACGTCGTGGGGGTCGGACCGGTACCCGTGTATAGCTACGGAGCTGGCGTAAACCAGACGACTCACTCCATGAATCCGACTCGTCTCAAATACATTCGCCGCGCCCATACACTGTACCCGAAGGTATTGCAGTACCTTTTCGTCGGGGACCGGGCTGGTCCTGCTGGCTCCACCCATGATAAATGCAAGGTGGACTACCTTGTCCACATTGTATTTTTTCATGGTTGACAGCAGCTCATGGGTTTCCAGCACGTCTCCCTGCACGATTTCCACCCGGTCTCGTATTTCCTCCACTCTGGAGAGGTTGGGGTACATGTCGTAGAGGACTATACCATTCTCACCCTTTTCCTGGACCAGGTGCCGGGCAAGGTAGGACCCAAGAAACCCGGTGCCACCCGTAATCATGATGGACATAACATCACCTCCGTATGCATCCCAATGTCATCCGACTGGCTCATTGTATAACATCAAAGCTGCTATAATCTACTCAATCTTTGAAAGGACCCAAATCAAGGAGGAGAACATGCAAAAACCGGTGACCAGACTGGAAGGGAAGGTAGCTATCGTTACTGGCGCCGGGTCCAGTGGGCCGGGAGTGGGTACAGGCAAGGCTGCGGCGTTGCTCTTCGCACAGCAGGGTGCCAGGGTGGTGCTGGTGGACCGTGTAGCCCGGCACGCCGAAGAGACCCTCGCCTCAATCCGAGAGGCGGGGGGAGAAGCATCGGTGTTCGAGGCCGACGTTACCAGGACCGGCGATTGCCGCAGAATGGTGGAGGCGGCCCAGGAGCGCTATGGCGGTCTACACGTCCTGTTCAATAACGTAGGCATCCTTGGCCACGGGTCCGTGGTAGACGTGAACGAAGAGGACTGGGACCGGGTCCTGGAGGTGAACCTCAAGAGTGTGATGCTGACCAGTAAACACGCCGTACCGGTTATGATACAGGGTGGTGGCGGCTCCATCATAAACGTCTCTTCAACCGCCGGCCTGCGGGCAAGCAGCGGCAGCACGGGTGTACCTTATTCCGCCTCGAAGGGGGGCGTTATAGCGCTGACAACCTCAATGGCGGTTACTCACGGCAGGGACAACATTCGGGTCAACTGCATCGCGCCCGGCTCAATCTATACGCCCATGGTGGCCGGCGACATGTCAGAGGAGAGGAGGGACCTGCGTAGACGCTCCGCCCCACTGGGGACCGAGGGGACTGCATGGGACATCGCCTGGGCGGCGGTCTTTCTAGCCAGCGACGAGTCCCGATGGATTAGCGGCGTGACGTTGCCGGTGGACGCCGGCCTCTTGGCGACCACGCCCCTTTCTATGTTGCCCTATCTGCGATAGGGGGCTATTTCTTCTCTCCTGACAGCCGGGGATGAATCGCTGTTACTCAGCGTCCGGATGTGTGGTAATAAACCGGGCAGCCTTATCCGGGTCCACTTGAGGGGCTCGTACCTCCACCCCGGATTGTTCCTCTTGCAGAAGGAAGGTGACGTTGCTATCCATGTCTCCCCAACCCCGGTTCATTCCCTGGATGGAGATTTGCTCCGCCAGGTTCGCTATTGGCATAGGCACGTCGAACTCCTTGGCCAACTCCGTGGCGAGTCCAATGTCCTTTCGCGCTAGTCCCAGGGCAAAGCTGGGTGGCTCGAAGCTGCCCTGGAACACTGTGCGTGGTAGTGCCTCGTGGAGGCCATTCATACGTCCAACGGAACCTCGTCGCACACATTCCCACAGGGATTCCGCATCCACCCCCGCTTTCACGCCAAGGGTTAGCCCCTCTGCGATGGCTTGGCGTATCCCGTGTCCGATCATGTTATGGACCAGCTTGCACACACTACCGGCGCCGATGCTACCGGCGTAGAATACCTTGTCCCCGAAAGCGTCAAGTATTGGCTTGATGCGCTCGTAAATCTCCTGCTCGCCTCCCACCATCACCGCCAGGTTCCTGGTCGCGGCCCCGGTCTTTCCTCCGCTCACCGGCGCGTCAAGCACGTGGGCGCCCTTCTGCCGGAACATTGGCTCGATTTGCCGGATGAGGGTGGGCCTGCTCGTGGAAATGTCCACGTAAATCCCTCCCGGCTTGATGCCTTCCAGAATTCCGTGCAGTCCGGTAGCCACGGCCTCCACTTCCTTGGGGCCTGGCAGGGAGGTAAGGGTTACGTCACTTTGCTCGGCCACCTCTGCCGGAGATGAGGCGAGCCGGGCACCATTTTCAAGAAGTGGCTTCGTCATCTCCTCCCGGATATCGTAGACCACCATCGGATACCCGGCTCTCTGGATATTCCTGGATATACCCGATCCCATATTACCAAGCCCGATAAACCCAACTGTCTCCATGTCACCTCCCAATATTCTCCGTGTCGGCTTCAATATTTGCTGCAGCTTGGGTCTTCGCATCAGGCGTTGGGACCGTTTGCGTTCAAGCCCTCGCTTCCTTGTATGCCGTATGCCGGTCCTGCTCCCGCGTTTAGCGGAGAAAAGGCTCTCTCATATCCATCTCATATCCACGTCGAATTCGCTTTAGAACGGACATCTTCAGGAGGTCGCCGGAACCTTCACGTGTTCAACACCAGCTTGCCGAAGAAGTTGCGCTCATCCATCATAGTGTGGGCGTCGGCGGCACGGTCCAATGGGAACGTCCGGTGAATTGGCGCCTTGATTTTACCCCGGTTCAGCATTTCCACAATCTGCCTCATATCCTCCTTGGACCCCATAAATACCCCAAACACCGTTAGCTGCCGGGTGAACATCAGACCCATGTGCAACTCGGCCCGGTAGCCGGTGGTAACTCCGCAGTTACCGTACCTCCCACCGGGTTTCAATGAGTTATAAGCAGGCTGGAAATACTCAGCTCCAACGTGGTCAACCACAACGTCAACCCCGTCACCACCAGTAAGCTCTTTGACCCGTTGGGTAATGTCCTCCTCGGTGTAGTTGATAACGGCGTCTGCGCCCAACTCTCTTGCCTTGGCCGCTTTCTCCTCAGTGCTGGTGGTGGCGATGACCCGTGCCCCTATCACGTTCTTGGATACTTGTATGGCCGCAGTGCCAACGCCGGCAGATGCCGACAGCACTAGCACGGTTTCCCAGGGCTTGAGGCCGGCCCTGCGTATGAGCATATTCCACATGGGGAGGAATATGGTGGGCACAGCCGCCGCCTCTTCGTATGTCACGTTGTTACCTATGAGGTGGGCGTTGGTTGCCGGGACCTTGATAAGCTCGGCGTAGCTTCCGTCAACGGCGGACCCCAGCATCCGTGAGTTGGGGCAAAGGTCATCATGCCCGGCGAGGCAAAGGGAACACTGGCCGCAGGTGGTCTTGGGATTTATCACCACCCTGTCATCTGCCTTGAGGCCCTCGACCCGGCTGCCCACTTCTACAATATCGCCCGATGAATCGCCACCCAGGACCAGCGGTGGCGGGAACTCTCGACGCATTCCACGTGCTCCCGCACGGGTATAGACATCCAGTCTGTTGAGGGCACTGGACCTGACACGTATCATTACTTCATGGGGCTCAATGACGGGGTCCGGGCGGTCTCCGTAGGTCAGCACTTCCGGCCCGCCGTGGGCTTCAATATACACCGCCTTCATCGCTGCCTCCTCTCTGGAATATATGCCATCAGCCCGGTGTCGGGCGCTGACAGCAGACTATTTTAGTTCTCTTGCAGGGCCTCATAGCAATTCTTGCACAGAAATACCAGCGCCAGGGCCTCCTCGTGGCTGGCGATGCGGCCACACTGAGGTATTTGGACATCTACACTCCAAGGTTGGTGAAACTTCCTGCCACACATCTGGCAGGAGGCCTGGTGGTACTCGTCCAAGGGGCCGTCGCATACTACACACAGTTCCTCGGGTTCCGTCAACGGCTCTTACCGTCCTTTCATAGTGATGTACTCTTCCACAAGGCACATTTCCTCTTCTCTGGTGGTGATTCTTCCATCGGTTCGGGCATCTTTAAGCTTCTGAAGGATTTCTCCCACCATCGGGCCTTCCGCTATTCCCAGCGAAATAAGGTCTCGTCCATTAAGAAAAGAGTTAACATAACGTAAGTCGTTTAAGTAAAGCTCTAGGGCCTTCCTGACCTGCGGTGAGCGCGACAGCAGAGCGTTGACTTGGATGCTTGCAGCCGAGAACCGGTCAAGAAAGCCGCGCAATTGGGCCTTTGAAAACTGCGACTCTCCTATGCGAGGACAGCTCATTTTAGCAGGCTCTTGAGGAACCTGCTCCCGGCTTGCTTCAGCGCCGGGACAGCACCTCAGCCTAATCGCGATGGTATCTCGTACTACCTTGGCCCATGCGGATGGCATGTGTAGACGGTGGGCGAAGGCATCTCCCTCATGGATTGCGAGAGGATAGGAGAGGGCCGCCAGGTATGCCAGGGGAGTACGGGCGGTTTTGGTTCCTGCCAATGCCAGCACACCGGCCCCATCCCCGATGGGTGGGTATATGGCTCGGAGTACGCCAAGCTCCCCGCACCGGGTGAGAGTAAGATGAGGCTGCGGTTCCTCGAACATAAGCTCTAGCTCACGCCTGATGCGGGCACCGCTGATGGTATCCGGCATACCACCGTCCAGGGCCTCCAGCAGCTTGACGTGAGTCGCCTCTTCCAGCTTAAAATTCAGCCTCTCTGCGTAGCGGATGGCCCGCAGAATGCGAGTGGCGTCGTCCGTGAAGCTGCCGGGATGAAGGATTCGGACTAGCCCATGCCGCAGGTCATGGCTTCCTCCGTGCAGGTCAATGAGACTGCCGGGATTTGGGCCTGATAAACTGACGGCCATAGCGTTGATGGAGAAGTCCCGGCGTCCCAGGTCTTCCCGGATGGTATTGGGGGTCACCTCCGGCAAAGCGCCGGGTTGAGGGTAGGTCTCTTGTCTCGCCGTGGCCAGGTCGAATGGTTGACCCTCTATCTTTACCGTAGCAGTGCCAAACCGGGAATAACTCAGGACATCTCCACCTAGCTTTTTGGACACCTCGAAAGCCAGCGACGCTGCGTTGCCCTCGACCACCATGTCCAGGTCTTTTATGGGTACGCCGAGCAGTATGTCCCGTACCGAGCCTCCCACCAGGTATAGGGGCATATCTATCCCGGAAGCCGTCTCCGCAATGGTCTTGAGCAGCGTGAAGGTGCCACCTGGCAAAGAATCTTCTATAGCGGGGAGCAGGTTACCTCTCCGAGGGCTAAGGGTTGTGTTTTGAGGCATGTGATGCACCATCTGGAACGCTGCCATTATAACATATCCTTCTAACGGTGGTGGAAATTCCTGCTCTGACTAAGAAATCATTTGAGCATAGTGAGGATAAGATAAGATTTTTGCGCAATTCTTGACTAAATGTACACACCTGTTTACACTTACATTCGTGGCCCACGTGATAAGGCGACGTAGCGGTTTCCAACAGAAATTCCGGCCTTATGCAAGGCCATCCGGCCCTCTGAGCAAACCTGCCGCTTAAAACCGACGTTCCCTTTCAACGGGAGGAAATTCCGAAATGGTCGAGAACCCAGCCTATCAGGAGGGTGTCCAGGCTGAAGTTCCTGAGGTTGTCATAGTGAGACTACCTCAGTATATCAGGATACTTAACTCCCTTCTATCGGAAGGTAAGGAGATAGTAAGCTCCCAGCAGCTGGGAGACGTGCTCCAGGTGACTCCTGCCCAGATACGAAAGGACCTGAGCTATTTTGGCCGCTTCGGAAAACAAGGCCGGGGATATAACGTAAGGCACTTGCTGGAAGAGCTGAAGGATATTATGGGCCTGAACAGGCGCTGGAATATGGGGCTCGTGGGCGTAGGCAGGCTTGGAAGGGCCATCCTGAGCTATCCCGGTCTTGCTCCTGAGGGATTCCAGATAGTTGCGGCCTTTGACGCGGACCGGAAAATCGTCGGGAAAACCGTTGGCAATCTAAAAGTGCAGTCAATAGATGCGTTGGATGAGACGGTGAGGGCCCAGAGCATAACCATAGGAATCGTTGCAGTACCGGGACAACATGCCCAGGGAGTGATAGACCAGCTTGTGGAGTGTGGCGTAAAGGCCGTCCTCAACTACGCTCCTATTTCCCCACAGGCCCAGGAGGGAGTCACCATCAGAAATGTTGACCCCGTCCTCTCCCTTCAGACTATGACCTTCTACCTATTGAACTCTTAGCGCCTCTTGTTCCTGCTCATCGCATGCCTTGCACGTGGCCGCTAATCGGAACACCACTTTGCCCATTCATCCACTGGGGCGTCAGGCATCCCTCCTGCGCAGGGAGGGAACGGCAGACGTGCCTGCGGCCACGGCTTGGGCACCCCTTCGAGTCCCGGGCTTGCTCAATTATACGTTTATACATCCACTCGATAGAGGCACCAAAAGCCGGGCGTATACAGGGGACAGCCCCGTTCAGTCACAGCGAAGGCAGCGAACGTTGGTAAAGACTGTGTCATATTGGTCGCGATTGGTCATGACGTAGTCCATGACAATCCGCATCACCTTGCTCTCGTCAGCGATGTCATATTTTTCCTTCGCCCAATTGAGAAATTTCATCTGGTCGGTTTCCAAGGTGACCTCGTAGGCTTCCTTTATCTTTGGCATATCACTCGCTCCGGAAATAGCAGGCCGCACACCACGGGCGGCCAACCACTAGATTTTGGATAAACGTGTGGCAGATAGCGCACGCAACACGGGGAACATTATAAACCAAGGTATAAGCGTGATACAACTGAGTTGCATGGGCTAATGCTGCTATAATTGCAGTGTAGGATTCATGGGATTAGGAGGCTACATGGTAGTCCCTGTGGATGAGGGCTTGGTGATGGAGATAGAGGCCAGGGCCGTGGAGATGGCTCGTGGAGCCGGTGGGATACTTCAGGGCCGTTTCGGAAGGCCCCTGGAAGTGGAGTACAAGGACGACAAGAAGGAGCAAGACCCCGTCACCTCGGCGGACAAGGAGAGCCAGGCATACCTGTCCGAATCTATAGCCAGGCACTTTCCGGACCACGGCATCGTCGGTGAGGAGGACTCCCGGGAGGACGAAGCGCCGGTCCCTGAGTTTCTGTGGATTCTGGACCCGCTGGACGGAACCACCAATTTTCTCAATGGACTTCCGATATACGCAGTATCCATTGGCGTGTTGCACAGGGGCAACCCCATAGCCGGAGCACTCTTCATACCCTGGTCCGGGGAGAGCGGCGGCGTGGTGCTCCATGCCCGGAAGGGCGGGGGTGCCTGGATGGACGAAAAGGCCATATCTATTCCCGAATCCGAAACCGTCAAGGCCAACCGGCTCACGGGGCTTCCGGCGTCCTTTGGTTCCAGATTCCGACTCGGCAAAGACCTGGGTAGGAGAGTTGGGGAGGTCAGAATCACCGGCAGTATCGCTTATGAACTTGCACTAACGGCCCTCGGCGCCTTCCAGTACGTGGTGTTCGGCGGCCCGAGGATATGGGACGTGGCGGGAGGTGCGATAATAGTTATGGAAGCCGGGGGTGCTGTGATGGCCAGGTCCCGAAAGCGCCGCCGGTGGGAGCCGTTGACGTATCTTGGTCCCTCCTGGGAAAGTGGCCCGCCCACCATGAAGGAAGTCCGCAATTGGGTGGCCGCCCTAATCGTGGCAAACGTCCACATTGCGCCTTTCGTGGGGGCTAACCTACAGGGCAGGCATCCCCTCTCCGCCAGGGTTGCCCGGTTGATGAGGAGATTGAGGCGCAAGGGGCGGTGACCACCTTGCCAAGCCTCCTATGAAACGGTTGCGTTCAGAGCGATAATTTGACAGCGCAGGAACTGAAGATTACACTCTGAACTGTCTTACCGGCGTACGTGGCATCAATCATTCATGTTTGAAGTCAAAGCGTCAACGGAAATACCCGGAACCCGTACGCTCACGTAGTCAGGAGGAGTGAATGTCCCAGACCCCGCAAGACGTATGGGTATCGGTTCGTGGGCAGTATTTCCACTATCGTGACTGGGGAGGCTCCGGTCAACCGGTCGTACTATTGCACGGCCTGGCTTCGACATGCCATATTTGGGACCTGGTAGCCCCTATTCTTGCCAACGAATTCGCTGTGGTGGCGTTGGACCAGAGAGGTCACGGAGAGAGCGACAAACCTGAATGTGGTTACGATTTCGCAACGGTAGCCGGAGACCTACATGGGTTCATCCAGGCAATGGGTATGGAGGGGCCGATAGTTGCGGGACATTCGTGGGGAGGAGACGTGGCCCTGGAGTATGCAGTCGCTTGCCCTGGGATGGCAAAAGGATTGTGCTTCGTGGATGGCGGCATGATCGAAATATCAGCCCGTACTGACATGACCCTTGATCGTGCTAAAGAGGAAATGGCTCCCCCGGATTTCACCGGCGTTACCGTCCAGGAGTTCATAGAACGCGTCAAATCTCAGGGCCAATGGTCCCAAAGGTCATTGATGTCTCCCAATCTAATTGAGATTATTCTTGCCAATTTCGAGGTAGTGGAAGACAACACTATCCGCGCCAAATTGAGCCGGGACAATCACTTGAGAATTATTGAAGCGTTATGGGAGCACCGCCCTTCTGCCCTTTATTCCCGGGTTGACTGCCCAGTATTGGTCATGCCGGCCCGTCAACAAAATGACAGCGCATCCACGTCCAGAAGATTCAGAAGGGAAGAGGCCATCGCGGTTGCGTCCGAATCTCTGCCGGCGAGCAAGGTGGTGTGGTTGGAAGACAGCATCCACGACGTTCCTTTGCAGCGGCCGGAGCTGGTTGCCGGTGTGATTAGCGAGCACATCAAAGGAGGGTTCTTCGCCTGAATGAGAAAGGGAGTCCCCTGGCTCTGTGCCCTTGCCTACTACGTCTGTTGACCGATTCCAATTAAGCGCCGGAAATGAGGAGAGGTATGTTAAACGACGCTATCAGACTCAAGGCTATCAACCATATCACCTATAATGTCAAAGACAAAGATGCTGCGTTAAGATGGTATGAGGACATACTGGGGTTAAAGCAGATACCCAAGCAAGTGGACGCGGACCATCTGTATTGGCTCCAGCTACCCAGTGGCGCTATGGTCCACATTATTGAGAACCCGGATGCCCCCTCCGCGCCGTCTCACCACACCGCCTTCGAGGTGGATGACATAGAGGCCGCTCGTGACGCATTGGAGGCGAAAGGCATCGAAGTCACAGAGATTTCCGTCCGGCACGACGGGCAAAAAGCTTGCTATCTGAACGACTTGGATGGGAACCGCATTGAGATATGCACCAAGTCCGGGTTTGGCGTGTTGGTATAAGCCTGCTGCCGGAGGGACTCAGACAACGAACATTGCGCTGGTCTGAGTCTTGCCCCGATTAACCCGGTCCCAGCCTGCCGACTATGTGAAGGCTCAGGCTTTCCGTGGGTTGGGCGTGCTTGCTTAATGGTTTCGTGCTTAAAGGTTTAACGCAGGGAATCCCTATCTCTTGCCGCAAGCCTCGCATCTCACGCGCATTGCAATTGACGGGAGTGAACGCCACTCTGACGGAGGAGGTCATCATGCCAGTCCCGGGAACAACTCTGCGAAGCTTCCGGCCATTGATACAGGGCACCAACGGCGTCGTTGTTTCCAGCCACCCCAGCGCCTCTATGGCCGGCCTGGATATATTAAGACGTGGTGGCAATGCTATTGATGCCGGTGTGGCGGTCGGTCTGGCATTGAACATTGTCCACGCAGACGATTGTGGGTTTCTCGGGGTTGCCCCTACTGTCATTTACCTTGCGGACCAAAAGGAAGTGACCACAATTGACGGCCTTGGAGTCTGGCCTAAAAGGGCCTCGGTTGAATATTTTCAGCGCAATCACCAAGGCCAACTCCCCGGTGGTATCCTGCGCGCCCTGACTCCCGCATCCGCCGACGTATGGTTCACGGCGCTGGCCCAATACGGGACCATGTCATTCTCGGAGGTTGCTGCCCCGGCTATCGCGCTGGCGGAACAGGGCTTTCCCATGTATCGCTATCTGGCGGACCGGTTACGGGACACTTTCGACGTGTACAATCGGTGGCCGAGCAGCGCGGAGATTTTTCTTCCGGGAGGTCGCCCGCCGGAAGTTGGGGAGATGTTCTTTCAGAGAGATGCAGCGGCGACACTCCGCAGGATTATCGCTTTGGAAGATGCCAGCCGCTCTCAGAGCCGGGAGGACGCATTGATGGCGGCCAGAGATTACGTCTATAAGGGTGAGCTGGCCGAGAAGATTGTCTCGTTCTATGAGTCCCAAGGGGGGCTACTGGATGCGGACGACCTCTCCGGCTACCGGGTCCGCACAGAGCCGCCTGTCACGGTCAATTATCGTGGCTACGACGTTTACACTTGCGGACCGTGGTGCCAGGGGCCGGTTTTCCCTCAAGCCCTCAAGATTCTGGAGGGCTTTGACTTGCGTGCAATGGGACATAACTCTGCCGAGTACGTTCATACCGTTACCCAGGCTCTCAACCTGGCCTTCGCCGACAGGGAACAATACATAGGTGACCCGGCCTTTGTGGACGTGCCCATGGATGCGTTGCTGTCGGAAGACTACCTGCGCAAGCGCCGGAACTTGATTGATCCGGACCGTGCCTGGCCGGCGATGCCCCCGGCCGGCGACCCTTACAAATGCAGAGCCACATTGGACGGGGCACCCCAATCTGCAAGGGAGGCGGTTGCCAGCATGGGAGCGGATGGGGAGGAAGGCGGGGGGACATCGTATTTTGGTGTCATTGACAAGAGTGGCAATATCTTTTCCTGTACTCCGAGTGAGGGAATGAAAAATGGTGGCCCCATCATTCCGGGCACCGGGTTTTGCTTGTCACTGAGAGGCGCCCAGTCCAGAGTCCAGGAGGGACATCCGGCTTCTATAGCGCCAGGCAAGCGGCCACGGCTTACGCCTGCACCGGCGCTGGTGCTCCGAGATGGTCAGCCGGTGATGGCTCTGGGCGCTCACGGGGGCGACCATATCCCACAGGGCCAGTTGCAGCTACTGCTCAATGTGGTGGAATTTGGCTTCGACCCGCAGGAGTCAGTCGAGGCCCCCCGTTTTTACAGCTACAATTTCCCTTCATCCGGGTCTCCGCCTGCCTACCATCCCGGCGTGGTACGGGCTGAGGGACGGATTTCCGGGGACGTGTTTGATGCGCTGCGTGGGAAAGGGCACATTGCAGAACAATATCCTGACTGGTGGGAAGGGTCCGCTCTCTACGGCGTTCTCATTCGGAATCCACGTACAGGAGTGCTACAGGGAGGGGCTGACCCTCGTTGTGAAGCTTACGCCGTGGGCTACTAGCACGCTACGGATTGGTCATACTAAGCAGTGATGGGCCAAGCCGTGGAGTTTTGTCGTAGAGTTTTAGGGAGAGTACCCCTGCGGCTCCCAACCCCAGGGGTGAGGGCCCCAGTCCGGCTCGAACACCTGACCACGCTTGACCGTTAGTGCCGGCACTACGGCTTTATCTACCCGCAGGCTTGCCCCCAGCACGTCGTATACCATCCAGTCGCCGTCGTTGACCTGCAATACCGATACGTCCGCCTGGCGTCCAACGGCCAGGCTACCGAGGCGGTCCTGCTCGCCGATTGCCTTTGCCGGATTGGCTGTACACATCGTAACAATCTGTTCTAGGGTGAATTCCATGCCTAGAAAACGAGTCATCATCTCCGTCATGCTGTGAACGGTCCGTATCCGCCCCGGCACAGTCAGGTCTGTGCTGATGCAGTGGGGCAGCAAGCCCTGGTCAACGACACGCTGTCCGACGTCGAAGCTGAAATTCATCCGTCCGTGGGCCGTGTCGAACCAGACGCCCCTATCCGCCGCTTCCCTGGCCTCAGGGACCAGTCTCCCATTGGCATCAAGGATTCCGCCGGGGTTGGCGGTGAAGTAATGGGTGAGGATATCCCCCTCCTCCATAATGGGGAGCAACTCGCGGATTACGTTGGGGTCGTAGCGCTGCTCCGTGTCTCCAATGTGTACCATCAGCTTGATACCGCTCTCTTTTGCAGCCCTCTTCGCCAGCCTGGGCATCTCCATGCCAAAAATCTCGAGAGCGGGCGAGACCATGCGGGCCTTGATGCCCCTGATTAGCCCCCTGTACTGGTCGGCTACGCGCAACGTGCCTTCCAGGTCTATGCTGCTTTCAGCGACGATATCGGGAATGGTGGCAAGCCCGGTCTGGCAGATGTGCATGAAGGGTATAATCTCGGTATGGCAGTTGGGAATGACGTGGTTTGGAAAGCCTCCAAATGTTGCACACCCGGAGCTTCCCGCATCCACAAGCGTCGTGACGCCGGAGTGGACGCCGGCCAGGTCCGGGCTGACGCCGCTGCTGATAATGCCGCCGAACACGTGGGCGTGGAGGTCAATCAGACCGGGCGTTACGGTCTTGCCCGGTACGTCAATGACCCGCGTGGCCTCCGTGCCGGGAATGTTGGGAGCGATGCCGGCAATCTTCCCGTCCTGGACAGCAATATCGAGGACACCTTGAAGATTCTGTGATGGGTCTATTACAGTCCCACCCTTGAGTAACAGGTCGTACATATATCACCTCTCGTACATCATTGGCTGCGAAAGCGCGGGACTCCCCGGCACTTGCCTTAACATACTCTACACTCACAAGAAGCGAATGAGAAGCCCTGCCGCATGAGGGTATTGACCTGCCTCGCCGGATAGTGTATTCCTACTGCTGTAACTTGCATTAGCTTAAGGAGGCCCTGATGGTAGACTACAGCCGCTATAAGAACCTGACTGTGGATAAAGTTGATAAAATAGCTACGCTCACCTTCAACCGTCCGGAAAGGCTTAATGCCTTCAACTGGGAGCTTCATGGTGAATTGGAGGACGTGCTACTGGATTTGAATGTGGACGAGGAGGTACATGCCATTGTAATTACCGGGGCAGGCCGGGCCTTCTCAGCAGGTGGCGATCTCAGGGGTATGCAGGATGATCTCGACCAACCGCCAATGAAGCGCATCCCCATGTATCATGGACGGCGTCTCGTGCTGAATCTGCTAGAGGTTAGGCAGCCCATTATTGCTGCCGTCAACGGAGATGCCGTTGGCGTAGGGGCCACTGTCGCCCTGTTCTGCGACGTGATTATGGCGTCCGAAACGGCCCGCATCGGAGACCCTCACGTGCGGGTGGGCCTGGTTGCCGGAGATGGTGGAGCAATTATATGGCCCGCTCTGGTAGGTGTTGCCAAGGCCAAAGAGCTTCTTATGACAGGAGACCTGGTCTCGGCCAGTGAAGCTGAACGTATCGGGCTGGTCAACAAGGTCTTTCCCCAGGAAGAGGTGCTACCGGCTGCTATGGAAATGGCGAAGCGCCTGGTGGATGGTGCGACGTGGGCCATCCGTTGGACCAAACACTCGATTAACAAGCAGCTTCGAGCCCAGATGGAAATGACGTTGGATATGTCCCTGGCCTTGGAAAGCTTGACTTACATAACCGACGACCACAAGGAAGCGGTGGCAGCCTTCCTGGAGAAGCGTAAACCGAGCTATACGGGTCTGTAGGGGGCTGGACCAGGTATCCGTGAGAAGAAGGTCCTACAAGTGTGTGGGAGGCAAAGATGGTCAAGAATCTATCTTTGCCTCCCACTTGACCTGCGTAATACGCGTTGAGCAGGCTCCGTTAGGCTATCTATCCCACCACCTGCTCTGCCCGTAGCTGCTCTATCCGGTCTTTCCGGTAGTGCAGCAGCTCACTGAGTATCTCGTCGGAGTGCTCCCCGGGCATGGGAGTGGGGCCTATGACCGCCGGGGTACGGCTGAAGTGCCAGAAGTCCCCGGACACGTGTATCTTTCCGGCGATGGGGTCGGGCACCTCCACGAGGGCGCGCCGCTCCCAGGGATGAGGGTCTTCGGCTGCCTGGGCTATGGTATTCACCGGACTTGCCGTAATGTCGTGGAAAGTGAAATGATCAATGGCTTCTCTCATGGTCATATCTGCCATTAGCTCCGTCACGGCCTCATTGATAGCCGGACCGTTCTGAGTCCGTTTGTGCCGCTCGGTGAACCGCTCGTCCTCCAGCCATTCCGGCTTATTCAAGGCCCGGCATACCCTGGGCCACTGGTGTTGGTCCCCTGCGGAGATGAGGACCCAGCCATCCTTGCAAGGATAAGCGCCGTTTGGGGGCGCCCCGCTACCTTCGCCGCGTTTCGGCACCTCTCCGCCTCCGGCGTAAGCGGAAACGAATATTTCCGTGTAGCTATAGCCGGTATCTGCAAGGCAGACATCCAGTGATTGGCCCTCGCCTGAAATGTCCCTCTCGCGTATAGCAGCGAGGGTCCCGATAGCGGCGTGCAATGCGGTAGTCCGGTCTATTATAGGAACACCCGCTCGTATTGGAGGCATCCCTTCCTGACCTGTCATCATCATAATCCCGGACATAGCCTGTCCAATGGGATCATAGCCTATCATGTCTTTGTAAGGCCCGAACTGACCATAAGCGGACACGTTCACCATGATGATTCTTGGATTAAGCTCATGGAGAACATCATACCCGAAACCCATCTTCTCTATGGTCCCGGGACGAAAGTTCTGTATAAGCACGTCGGAGATTTTCACCAGGTCTTGGAGTATATCTTTAGCCTTGTCCTTCCTCATGTCTACGGAGAGGCTCTTCTTACCACTGTTGTACTGGATAAAATAAGTGCTCTGTCCGCCGGCCCAGGGGCCATGAGTCCGGGTCTCCTCACCACCTAGCCGCTCAATCTTGATTACCTCGGCTCCCAGACGGGCCAGGACCTGCCCGCAACGCGGCCCGGCCTGATGCCGGCCGAGGTCCAGCACACGAATACCTTCCAGCGGAGACTTGATAGCTCCCATAGATTTGCCTCCTTTGCTCTCATTCTCCATCGCACTTGGGGAGAACGAGTTTCAGGTTATTGTACGCCGGTCGCAGGAAAAGGGCAAGGCAGAATCCGGCTTTGGGCGGCATTCCGGATGCGCTTATATCTTCTTTGTGCTACACTCTCTTATCATCAATATCAGGAGGTGAGGGATGATAGACCTCGTTATCAGAGGCGGCCAGGTGGTGACTCCCTGGGGAGTCGGAGGATGGGACGTGGCGGTGGAGGGTGAAAAGATTGTCGCTTTGGCGCAGCAGGGAACTCTGCCAAGCGACGTTGGCAGAGTCATTGACGCCACGGGCAAAATCGTGGTGCCCGGGGGAATCGAACCCCACGCCCATATAGCAGCCCCCATAGCTGGACAACCCGGGAAGGAGACGGCCCCCCCGGAGCAGGTGAGCCGGTCGGCCCTATTTGGTGGCACCACCACTATGACTGATTTCGCCATCCAGCAGAGGGGCACAGACATCTTCCAGGCCATAGAAGAGAGGACGTCCAGATGGCGGGGACATTCCTACTGTGACTACTCACACCATATCATGTTACTTGGAGAGGTCCCGGGGAATATAATTGGTCAGATGAGTGAGGCCGTTCAGGAGGGATTCCCAACTTTTAAGATTTTCACAACCAACATACGCCCCATAGACCGGATTCCTGAGGATGAGCGTCGCTTGGTGGGCATGGGCCACCTTACGGCCATAATGGAGCAGACGGTGGCGAGCGGCGGTCTCATGTTCGTCCACTCCGAAGATGATGATATTGTCCAGTACATGTATAAGAAGCTGACGGAAGAAGAACGCACCGAGTGGTACAACATGCACGAGGTCCACAACAACATGTCCGAGGACGTGTCCTTCCGGCGAGTCCTGCGGGTGGCCGAGTGGACCGGAGCAGCGGTGTATTTTGTCCACGTGAGCGCCAGAGAGGGTGTTAACGCCGTCCGAGAGGCCAGGGGCAGGGGTCTGCCAATCTACGCGGAGACCCTGCATAACTATGCCAGCTTTACCTCCGAGGACTACAAGCAGCCCGACGGCATGAAGTACCACACTTATCCGTCACTGAAGTCGGAGGAAGACCGCCTGGCCCTGTGGGATGGCCTAATCAAGGGCGGCATCAACAGCATGGCGACCGACGAGTATTGCACCGACTTCGCCATGAAGATAGGGGGCAGGACGATCCACGACGTCGTTGGCGGCCATAACGGAGCCGAGGCCCGTGTGGGCATTACATACAGCGAAGGGGTATCAAAACAGGGAATGTCCCTACAGAGGTTCGTTGACGTGACCTCGGCCAACGCCGCCAAAATCATGGGCTACTATCCCCGCAAGGGAGCCATCGCGCCGGGCAGCGACGCCGATATAGTCCTCATAGACCCCGGCATACGCAAGACCCTCTCGATGGACGACTTCCACATCGGCGACTATAGCATTTGGGAGGGGACGGAGATTGAGGGATGGCCGGTGACTACCATATTGCGTGGGAAGATAGTGGTGGAAAACGGCCAGTTCTCCGGGACCCTGGGCGGCGAGCGCATCCCTCGCAAAATAGACCAGGATGTACTCAACCGACCGGCGTGCTAGGAGCGGCCTTACCGCCTGCCACTCCCCCTCGGGCGAGGGATGATAGTTGAAAATGGAGTGGTGAAAGTTTGAGGAGGTATCCCAGTGATAGTTCGACTCTATACCGGCAACGATGGACAGTCCCATTTTGAGGACCTGGACACACCGTCCGGCGAGGTTGAGCACGTAGAATTGAAGGCCGGCGCTGATCTGACGTTCCGCCGTTCTGCTGACGGGCATTTTAGCGACTGGCACAACGCTCCCCGCCGTCAGTACCTGTTCGTTCTCTCCGGTGGGATGGAGATTGGCGTCGGCGATGGAACCAAGCGTTCCCTTGGACCCGGTGATATACTGATGGCCGAGGACTTGACTGGCCATGGCCACACGACCTTGGCTGTAGGCGATCGGGTGACCGTCTCCGTGCCCCTACCAGGTTAAAGGCGTTAGGAGGTACAGCGATGTTTGTCAGGCTTTATTCCGGCGAGGATGGTCATTCTCACTTTGAAGAGCTTGACTTGCCTGTGGGACAGTCCCTGGTGCAAGCCGCCGCCAGCATCACCTTCCTTCGCTCAGAGCCGGGTGATTTCGTCGACTGGCATACCGCGCCACGACGCCAATATGTTATCACTCTCTCTGGCCAGGTGGAGATAGGGATCGGGGATGGGACAGTTCGACGGCTGGGCCCAGGGGATGTGATGCTGGCGGAAGACCTAACGGGCCAGGGCCACACTACCCGGGCGGTAGGCAACGAGCCGAGGCTCTCTGCTGGCATTCCCCTAACCTGATAGTTGCCGTGAGGTCCACTTAGCCTTTTGTAAGGTATGGAAAGGATAGAAGATATGGCGCTGGAGGTAATGGGGGAAATTCCCAAGGCATATAATGCCGCTGACGTAGAAGAGCGCATCTACAGCTTTTGGATGGAGAAGGGCTACTTCACGCCAAAGATTGAACCGGAAAAACGACCTTTCGTGGTCATTATGCCTCCGCCCAACGTGACGGGTGAGTTGCACTTGGGTCATGCCCTCACCGCTGCCGTAGAGGACGTACTTTGCCGGTGGCACCGTATGCAGGGGGATTCCACACTTTGGCTGCCCGGTAAGGACCACGCCGGAATCGCCACCCAGTGGGTAGTTGAGCAGCACCTAGCCAGGCAGGGTACCAGCCGCCAGGAGCTTGGCCGTGAGAAATTTCTGGAGCAAGTGTGGGAATGGGTCAGGAAGTACGGGAACACTATAGACGAGCAGCACAAGCGTCTTGGAACATCCTGCGATTGGTCTCGCCTACGTTTCACTCTTGATCCCGGACCAAGCGTAGCAGTGCGTACTACCTTCGTCAACCTTCATAAGAAGGGCCTCATATACAGGGGAGAACGCCTTATCAACTGGTGCCCACGCTGCTCCACGGCTCTCTCCGACCTTGAGGTGGAACACGAGGAGTTGGATGGCAATTTGTACCATATACGCTATCCCATAGCGGACGGTTCTGGGCATATAACGGTGGCGACTACCAGGCCCGAGACCATGCTGGGAGATACGGCTGTGGCTGTCCATCCTGATGACCCCCGCTATAGCTCCCTGGTAGGGCGGAAAGCTGTGTTGCCGATTATAGGCCGGGAGATTCCTGTCATAGCCGACCCGGCCCTGGACCCTGAATTTGGTACGGGCGCTCTCAAGGTCACCCCGGGCCATGATCCCACCGACTTCGAAATCGGCCAACGCCATAACCTGGCAATAGTCACAGTTATTGGACCCGATGGCGCGATGACGTCTGAGGCCGGGCCTTACGAGGGGAGAGAGCGGTTTGAATGCCGTGAAGGGGTGGTTAGTCAGTTGGAGATGGAGGGATTGCTTGAGAGAATCGAACCTTATCGGCACTCGGTAGGGCACTGCCAGCGGTGCAAGACTGTGGTGGAACCCCTGGTGAGCATCCAGTGGTTCATGAATGTAGGTACCCATGATGACCCAGATTCAATCGCGGGCCGAGCTTACAGGGCTGTCACCGAGGACCGCATACGTATAGTCCCCGAGCGGTTCAGCCGGGTATACCTCAATTGGCTTGAGAACATCCGGGACTGGTGCATCAGCCGTCAGCTGTGGTGGGGCCACCGCATTCCAGTGTGGTACTGCCAGGACTGCCAGGGCCAGACCGTGAGTGTAGAAGACCCGGACCACTGCGAACATTGCGATTCCACCCGAATCTCTCAAGACCCGGACGTATTGGATACATGGTTTAGCTCCGGTCTCTGGACTCACTCCACCTTGGGGTGGCCGGACGACACCGGTGATATGGGATATTTCTATCCCAAGGCTGATCACGACCACGCGACCCAGGGGTACGACTCCTTCGTTATGGAGACGGGCTACGACATTATCTTCTTCTGGGTGGCCCGGATGATAATGATGGGCCTGGCGAATACGGGGCGCGAGCCTTTTCACACCGTCTTTCTCCACGGCTTGATCCGGGACACTCAGGGTGTGAAGATGAGCAAGACCAAGGGTAACGTCCTTGACCCACTCAGGCTTATTGACCAGTTCGGCACCGACGCCCTGCGGTTTGCCCTGACCACGGGAACGGCTCCGGGAAATGACCTTCGTCTGGGAGAGTCAAAGCTGGAGTCCAGCCGCAACTTCGCCAACAAGCTCTGGAACGCTGCCCGGTTCGTGGTGACCGGCCTGGATGGCGTGGAACCCACGTCCTTGGCCGGATGGCACGATTTGCCGGGACTTCAAAACCGCGAGGATAGATGGATTCTCCACCGTCTGAACCTCGTCATTGGCTCGGTGGACGGCTATCTCAAGGGGTACGAGCTTGGTGAAGCCCAACGAGTAATCTACGAGTTTCTGTGGGGGGACTTCTGCGACTGGTATATTGAGATGGCCAAGGTGCGTTTGAGGTCTGGCGATACCACGCCCTCAAGGGTGCTTGCCCACGTGCTGGAACGCACCCTACGACTGTTGCATCCCTTTATGCCCTTTATAACTGAAGAGATATGGCAGAACCTCATTCACCGCCTGCCCAATGAGGGCGATTTGTCGGAGTCTATTATGATTGCCCAGTACCCTGAATCCGATGAGGCCCGCATTGACCATGAGTCGGAGAGTGAGATGCTCACCATCATTCTCATGATACGGGCTATCAGGAACGCCCGTGCCCAGCTACATATCCCTTCCGGCCAGCGTCTTGAAGCTACTGTAGATACCAATGGTTTGAAAGAGGCGGTGGAAGAGGAGTCACCGGCTATATGTACCTTGGCCCGTGTGGAACCTCTCCACATTGTTGATGGCTCGGGAGACCGCCCCCCGGCCAGTGAGGCGATGACTCTTGTGGTGGATCGCCACGGGTCCGAGGCCCCTCTGGTCGTGACGCTGCCCCTTGGCGGCGTTGTGGACCTTTCAGCTGAAAGTACACGTCTTAAAAAGGAACTGGAGGAGTGCGACACCGGATTGGAGCGGGTACGAGTGCTCCTGTCCAACTCGGATTTCAGTTCAAGGGCTCCTGAAGATGTGGTGGAGCGGGAGCAGGAGCGGCTCAACTCCCTCCAG
This sequence comes from Dehalococcoidia bacterium, assembly GCA_965219825.1. Taxonomy (GTDB): domain Bacteria; phylum Chloroflexota; class Dehalococcoidia; order Lucifugimonadales; family JAGWBF01; genus JAGWBG01. The sequence goes on from OZ244792.1 coordinate 2,744,101, forward strand.
GAGCGCAGAGAGCGGCTACAAGAAATCCTCGCTCAGCTACCTTGACCGTGGGAAGCTCTTGGCTCTCTAGGCGGCAACGGATGGACCATAGGCCCGAAGTTTGCTCAGCCTCTCCAGTCCCTTGCGAGTGTCACTGGCTACCCTGGCAGGGTCCCAGAATTTGAGCCTCCTCTTGAAAAGCTGGTAGGTAAGCTCCTTTGTCTCGGTGAGGCTAAGGGTCTTTCGCCTGGGATCGCCTTTGCCATTCAGGAATTCTTTTACCAGGTTGGAGCGTGTATCGTCGTAAATCCGCATGAAGGCTTCTTCCACAAGATCCTCGCTGTCGGAGAAACCCCGGGCACAGTGCTGCTTGCGTACCTCTTCCTCCACCGCAAGTTGTAGGGCTTCTTCCACCACCACGCCGTACCAATAGTTGAGGAAGGCCCTGTGCTTATTGTGGCCTATCAGGTCCTGGAACTCCGCCGTGCTGATACTATCCGGTAGCCTACCCTGGAACAGCAGTCGCTCTTTCTCCTCCGTTGGGACCAAGCCGTCCAACTCGCCGCAAAGGCGCTCTGCAAGAATGAGCCAGTCGAAAGCCTCCCCCAGGACCAGGTAAATGTAATGCCGGCCGTGGACCTCCTCTTCAGGAATTGTCCACATCCCCATTGCTTCCAGAAGGGCCAGGTGCCACTCCCTGCCGGACCGGATGGCTTGTTTCAGATGCCACACGGCCTCCGGCTCTTTCCGCACAAGCTCCGCCGTAGGGCTTTCGCCAAATTCCTGGTGGGGAATGGAGGGCCTTTCATACTGGCTTTCGCTCATTGTCGTTGGTCCCAACTGTTCGCTCCGCAGGATAAAACCACCGTACCGGCTGATGAGCGAGTGTGCATATAAACCCTCAAGGGTTTTCGTCGACAACTCACCTTTAAGCCTTTCATAGGTCGCTACTTTTCCAGTGGAGACCATCTCCTCAATTTTGCTGCTGATAGCCTTGCCGATGCCTGGGATACTCATCAGGTCCACACCATCTCCGATAGCCTGGTCCAGTGGCGTTGGCAGTTGCTCTATGATGCGGGCCGCTCTCCGGTAGGCGCGAATCTTGAATATGCTGTCTCCCTTCATCTCCAGAAGGGAAGCCATATTGTCGAAAAGTTCCGCTATTTCTTTATTGGAGACCATGACCCCTATATCCACTCATTATCAACTCAGGCCACGGAAGGATCGCTTCGTTTTTGGGCCGGAGGCGGCATACGCAAGGAGAACGCTTGTCTTGTATTGGGCGTTGATGGCAGAGGCGGTGTCAGGGCCAGACGGATACAACCTCCCATCCCATATAGCCTTTCCATGCCGGGAAATCCAAGATGTCCGGCATAATTTACGAGTTTGCACCGTGACACCGCTTATATTTCTTGCCACTGCCGCAGGGGCAAGGCTCGTTCCGCCCAGTTTTGCGTCCTCCGACAGGAAGGGCATTTTTTTGCTGACCCGATACTGCTGCCATCGGGCTGGACCGTTCCTGTGCACCTGATTTCCGTGTCTCGCGTGCCGGACTTAAGGATACCTGATATACGGCGTGTACTATGTCACGCTGGATGCGATCGAGGAGCTCTTGGAACATACGGCTGCCCTCGGTCTTGTACATGACGAGCGGATCCCTCTGGCCGTAGGCCTGGAGCCCTATGCCTTGACGCAGGTTGTCCATAGCTGTGAGGTGATGCAACCAGTGTATGTCCACTGTACGCAGCATCAAAAGGCGCTCCAAGACACGCATGTCGTCCGAGCCTATTTGCGCCTCGCGCACCCCATACATATCATCAGCGTGACGCGTCAGCCTATCTTCTATCTCATCTTTGCTCAACAAAGGCAGCTTCTCTTCCGATGCCCATTCATTTGGTAGTGAGAGAACACTGCCAATATCATCCAGAAAGCCACGGATGTCCCACGTTTCAGCGTACTTGCCCGGCAAAAACTTGGAAATCAGGGACTTGATTTCTTTGTGGATCATTTCCAGGATGGTTTCCTTCAGGTCCCCGTGGGTCAACGCCCTTCGACGTTGGGCATAGACGGTCTGACGCTGATTGTTGAGTACGTCGTCATATTCCAGCAGATGTTTTCTTGCATCGAAATGAGTTCCCTCGACCTTCACCTGGGCGCTTTCCAGGGACTTTGTGACGATGCGGTTCTCTATGGGGGTATCCTCGTCCAGGCCCACCATGCTCATGATACTCTTAATCCGGTCACCGCCGAACCGGCGCAATAGCTCGTCTTCCAGTGAGGCGTAGAAACGGGAGCTTCCCGGGTCGCCCTGGCGGCCTGACCGGCCACGGAGCTGATTATCTATGCGTCGGGCCTCGTGGTGGTCCGTGCCTATCACGTGGAGACCGCCCAGAGAGAGGACCAGATCGTGGTCTCTCTTCCATTCTTCGGGCGTGATGTCCAGACCCGCAGAATTACCTCCAAGCACTATGTCCGTTCCTCTGCCCGCCATGTTGGTAGCCACAGTGATAGAGCCCGGTCTGCCTGCCTGGACTATTATATTAGCTTCCATCTCGTGTTGCTTGGCATTGAGTACCTGATGGGATATACCGTGCTTGTTGAGTAGACTGCTCAGCTTTTCCGAGTCCTCGATTGACGTGGTGCCGACCAGGACGGGGCGGCCACTTTCGTGGTGCTCCTGGATGTCCGCTGCCACGGCCCGCCATTTTCCTTCTATGGTCTTGTAGATGAAGTCTGGTGAATCTTCGCGGACCATAGGCTGGTTGGTCGGAATTACCGCCACGTCGAGATGGTAAATCTTGTAGAATTCCTCGGCCTCGGTAGCTGCGGTCCCTGTCATACCGGCGAGCTTCTCATACATTCGGAAGTAGTTCTGAAGGGTGATGGTGGCGTAGGTAATGCTCTCTCGCTGTACCTTCAGGCCCTCCTTGGCTTCTACGGCTTGGTGGAGACCATCGGACCACCGGCGACCAAACTGTAGACGACCCGTAAACTCATCTACAATCACCACCTTGCCGTCACGTACCACGTACTCTTTATCCCGCTTTCTGAGAACGTGAGCAGTGAGAGCATTCTCTATGTAATGCACCAGATGAAAGTTCTCAGGGTCGTAGAGATTGCCCACCTTGGCCCAATGCTCCATTTTCTCGATTCCGGACTGGGCGAGGCTGACGCTGCGAGTGCGGTCATCTATGGAATAGTCATCCTCCGAGAGACGGGTCACCATTCGTGCGAAGGAGTAGTACATCTGCACAGGTTCTTCAGCAGGTCCACTGATTATGAGAGGAGTCCTGGCCTCATCTACGAGGATATTATCCACCTCGTCAACGATGGCATAGTTCAGTCCTCGCTGGACTACCATATCCGGGTCTACTACCATGTTGTCCCGGAGGTAGTCAAACCCGAACTCGTTGTTGGTGCCATAGGTGACGTCGGTATGATAGGCTTCTCTCCTGTTTACGGGATGCAAGTGATTTAGGCCAGGGTCGGCGTCCTCAAAGGACGGCTCGTATCTATAGGCTGTGTCGTGCTGAAGACAAGCCACTGAGAGACCCAGCAAGTTGAATATCGGGCCCATCCAGACAGCGTCGCGTTTGGCAAGATAGTCGTTGACTGTGACAACGTGGACGCCTTGTCCAGTGAGGGAATTGAGATACACCGGAAGTGTGGATACCAAGGTTTTGCCTTCACCGGTCTTCATCTCGGCGATCATTCCCTGGTGCAAGACGATACCGCCCATTAGCTGAACATCGTAATGCCGCTGGCCGAGGGTGCGCTTGGCGGCCTCTCTGACAACTGCGAAAGCCCCCGGAAGCAAGTCATCCAGACGCCTTCCGTCATGCAGATGCCTTTTGAACTCTTCCGTCTTGGCACCAAGTTGGGAGTCGGACAGTCGCTCCATGTCCGGCTCAAGGTCGTTTATCGCTTCTATAGTCGGCCTGAACTTCTTGGTTATCTTGTCATTGGAGTCGCCAATGATTTTGCTCAGGATGTTAACCATGCAGCCACCTTATTGTCATCTATTCAAACATTTCACCCACGGAGAGCCCTTCATGGATGCGGCGGATAGCTTCGCCAAGCAGCGGAGCAACCGGCAGAACCGTTATCGTGCCATTACGCTTATCTTCGGATAATGGAATCGTATCCGTGACTACCAGCCCCTTGAGAGGGCTGTCCACCATTCTCTGGGACGCATTTTTTGATAGGACGGGATGGGTAGCGCAGGCGTAGACCTCCTTGACCCCTCGTTCATTGAGAGCCTGGACCGCCGACAGCATCGAGCCGCCGGTGTCCACCTCATCATCGAAAGTGAGGGCGGTCATACCTTCCACGTCACCGATGATATTAAGAGTCTCAGCATTGTCGTTGTTTCCTATTCGACGTTTTTCGATGATGGCAAGTGGCGCTTGCAGCCGCTCTGCCATGTCACGCGCCCTTTTGCTGATACCAATATCCGTAGCTACCACGACCGGATTCTCCAGGACTTTGTCTTGGAAATAGCGGCTAAGGATAGTCAAGGCAGTTAGCTCATCAACCGGGATGTTGAAAAACCCCTGAATCTGCCCGGCGTGAAGGTCAATGGTAAGGAGGCGGTCTGCTCCCGCTGCCGTGAGAAGGTCTGCCACAAGACGCGCGGTGATGGGGACCCGTGGTTGGTCTTTCTTGTCGGTACGGCCGTAGCCATAATAGGGCACTACCGCCGTTACCCGGCCCGCCGACGCGCGTTTAGCTGCATCAATCATAATGAGCAGCTCCATCAGATGGTCGTTAACGGGGGCACAGGTGGGCTGGATGATAAAGACGTCCCGCTGGCGGATGTTCTCCTGAATACGCACAAAGGTATTGTCGTTGTTGAACTTGAACACCTCGGCTTTCCCTGTGGGTATGTTGAGGTAGTCGCATACGGCACGGGCAAGCCGGGGATGAGCATTGCCGCTGAATATTCGTAGTTCATCAAAAGGACCCATTATCCCCCCTGTGAGCAGTTTTTCTTGTCTCACCCGAGACAGGACTTCCTTATGCCCTGAGAGCTAAGTATGATGGTATCGTAGCCGCCTATCCTATTACTTGAAGGTTTCGGAAGCTCCAGTCCGATTATAGCATAGCCATGTAGGTAAGCGGAAGGAATACAGTTTCGTGGGAATAGTAGCTTATCGGCTTCTTCCCAATAAGCGTCATTTTTGGTATACTCCCCAGGGTTGGCCCCCCGTGACCCTTGGCTGTGCCTAGGAGTTCTCGTGATGGGGCCGATTTTGAGCGCAGGGTTCTCGGTTAAGTAATTCGCAATCCAGACCTCAGGCGAACGGAGGAGAGATGCCGGCTTATGCCGTGATAGGTGGTCAGTGGGGGGACGAAGGTAAGGGAAAGGTGGTGGATTTCCTGGCGGAGAAGGCCCACTGTGTGGTGCGCTACCAAGGGGGTAACAATGCCGGGCATACTGTCGTCAACCAAAAGGGTGAATTCAGCCTTCATCTTGTTCCTTCAGGCATTCTATGGCCCCAAGCCACCTGCATTATTGGCAATGGTGTTGTCATTGACCCTGACGTTCTCATTGAGGAGATGAATAACCTGGAATCCAGGGGCATTGACACAAGTAGGCTTTATGTCAGTGAGCGAGCCCATCTCATAATGCCTTATCACATCCTTCTGGACCGGCTGGAGGAACGAGCCAGAGGCTCTGAGGCTCTAGGAACCACCGGACGAGGTGTGGGGCCTGCTTACGTGGATAAGACGGGGCGTATGGGTATCAGGGCCGGGGAGCTTTTTGACCTTCCCACGGAAGACTTCCTACCCGGATTGAAGCGGACAATCGAGTTCAAGAACGATATAATTACCAAGATATACGGCGAGTCTCCGGTCTCCTTGGAAGAAGTGTATGAGAAGTGTCTACGTTGGAGCCAATGCCTCAAGAATGTCATTCGTCCTACTGAGTTGATAGTCCATAAGACCCTGTCGGAGGGCCACAATGTTCTTCTGGAGGGTGCCCAGGGAACCTTGCTGGACTTGGACCACGGAACATATCCCTACGTAACCTCCTCGTCGCCATCCATCGGTGGGGCCAGTACCGGCATGGGCCTTAGCCCTCGAGATATTACCAGCATAACCGGTGTCTTCAAGGCCTACTCCACTCGAGTGGGCAGTGGGCCTATGGTGTCGGAGATGCACGACGGGACGGGTGATGCACTGAGGGAGAAGGCATGGGAGTACGGCGTAACCACTGGGAGGGCCAGGCGTGTTGGCTGGTTCGACGCCGTTGCCGGAAGGTACAGCGCCCTCGTCAACGGCTTTACTTCAGTGGTGTTGACGAGGTTGGACGTGCTGGATGGCTTCCCAAACATAAAGATATGTGTGGGTTATGAGGTTGATGGAGATGCCATTGACCACTTCCCCGCAAGTGGCTCTCTGCTTGGGCGCTGCCGGCCCGTGTACGAGGAGCTTCCCGGTTGGGAGGTTCCCACAGCCAATGCCACGCAAATGTCTGAACTGCCCCGGGAGGCGGTGGCCTATGTGAGGCGTATCGAGGAGCTGTTGGGTTCACCCATTCACATCATCTCGACCGGACCACGGAGATGGGAGACAATCGTGATTGAGCCCATCCTCTGATTCCGGTCTCGACGCCACAAACGGCTGTAGATAGGTTCCACTTCAGTCCTAGCCGGGTACAGGGATGTCCACGTCGTAGCGCTTCAGTACCTCATCTATCTGAGCGGCCGACTTGTCATCGGCAGGTATTAGAGGCAGTCTGGGGTTCCCCACGTTGAATCCCACCCGGTTGAGAGCGTATTTGACCGGGATTGGGTTGGACACTACGAACAGTACCTTGAACAGGTCGTGAAGGCGGCGGTGTTCGGCAGCGGCTTTCTCCACGTCTCCCTCAAGCAAGAGTCCCATCATCTGCTTGATCTGGTTTCCAACCAGGTGGGATGCCACGCTGACTACGCCGTACCCACCCATAGAAACAATGTAGAAAGTCTCGTTATCGTTGCCGCTCCACACCAGGAAGCCGTCTCCGGCCCCGTCTATGATGCGGGCAATCTGGTCCATGTCACTCCCTGCCTCTTTCACTCCCACGATGTTGTCAACATGGCTAAGTTTGATAGTGGTGTCGTGGGTCATGTTGAGGCTGGTACGGCTGGTGACATTATAAAGGATACAGGGCAGATGAACGCTCTGGGCTATTGCCTTGAAGTGTTGGTACAGACCTTCCTGGGGTGGCTTGTTATAGTAGGGCACCACCAGCAGTAGGCCGTCTGCACCGGCCCGCTCAGCCTCCTGGCTCATCTCTATGCTCTCGGCGGTACTGTAGTTGCCCGTGCCGGCTACGACGGCGCCCCTATCGCCTATAGCGTCCTTCACCTCGGCGAACAGACGAAGCTTCTCTTCGGTGCTGAGGGTGGGCGATTCCCCGGTGGTGCCCGACACAATCACGCCATCGCTGCCCGAATCCAGGAGGGCGCCGGCCAGGCGCTTGGCCTGCTCGTAGTCCACCCGCCCCTGCTCATCGAACGGAGTTACCATGGCTGTCAGCAGTCTGCCTATCTCTGTCATATCGCCCCTCCTCACTTTTGGGTATTGTACCACCGACGACAAGTCCTAGCCAACCAACCCGTAAACTTGGCTCAATTAGCTTGGGATGCACCCGCCGCTCTGACCGGGGTTAGGCAGTCTCTTCTCAGCACTTCCTCCACAATCTGGATGGCGTTGAGGGCAGCCCCCTTTCTGAGGTTGTCTGACACCACCCACATAGCCAGGCCGTTGGAATGGGAAACGTCTTTCCGAATGCGTCCCACGTAGACGTCGTCGGTGCCTGCCACGTCCCAAGGCATAGGATAGATACTATCCTCAGGTGAATCCAGGACTTTCACGCCCGGCATATTGGCGAGAGCTGCTCGTGCATCCTCGACGGATACAGGTTGCTCAAATTCGACGTGTAGAGCCTCGCTGTGGGATATGTATACCGGAACGCGCACGCAGGTCGCCGAGACTGAAATACCGGTGGAATGCATTATCTTCTGCGTCTCCTGCAACATCTTCTGCTCCTCCCTGGTATAGCCATCCGGAAGAAAGCTATCAATGCGTGGGATGACATTGAAGGCAATCTGATGCGGCAATTCCTGTGGTGGCTCTACGTTGGCTTCATCCAGAAGTCCACGGCTCTGCTCTCTAAGCTCCAACATGGCGCCACCGCCTGCCCCTGATACCGATTGGTAAGTGTCGGCGATTATTCTAACTATTGGACTTATACGCCGGAGAGGGTGGGCCAGCATCACGATAGGCGTAGTGGAGCAGTTGGGTATGGAGATGATTCCCTGGTGCGACTCCACGTCCTCACCATTGACTTCCGGGACCACCAGGGGCACCTCGGGCCGCATACGGAAATAAGAGCTATCATCAATTACCAGAGCGCCCGCATTTACGGCAATGGGTGCAAGCTCACCGCTCAGTTGGGTATTGACGGAGATGAAGGCGACGTCTGCACCTTTGAAGGAGTCGGGAGTTGTCTCTTCTACAATCAACTCCTGGCCCATAACCTGAAGGCGCATACCTGCGGACCGCGACGATGCCAGCAGCTTAATCTGCCTGGCGGGGAATTGACGTTGCTCTAAGACTTTGAGGAGTTCCCTGCCCACGGCTCCTGTGGCTCCCACCACGGCTATACTGACTTCCTTCATCGTATGTACCTCTGCTGAGTTGTGTATGAAAAACCTTGCCTTACGAAGAGGATGCCAGGGGGGCTATCAGTCTACCCGATTTGTCTCCACTCCGGGGACTGGAAGGTGTAGAAAGTTGAGCGCATCTTTCTATAGGCCCAGGATTTTATCCAAGCCTACCACAAGACCCTTGAGGTTCACAACCTCTCGGATGGCACGCATTATTCCGGGCATATAGCAGTCACGGCCCAAGGTATCATGGCGGAGGGTGACGGTCTGGCCCGACGTGCCGAGTATGACCTCGTGGTGGGCGCTGCGCCCGGCCATGCGTATGCTATGTATGCTGATGCCATTGTGCTCACCACCCCTGGTTCCTGAAAGAGGTTCTCTGTCCGGGTAGTTGCGCTTGAACTGATGGTCCTGGGCAATTGCTCTGGCCATCGCCAGGGCTGTGCCCGATGGGGCGTCTATCTTGGCCTCGTGGTGCATCTCGATGATGTCTACGTATTCGAAGAAGGGAGCCGCCTGCTTGGCTAGGTGCATTAGAAGGACTGCGCCGAGGGCGAAGTTGGGTGCAACGAATATGCCTATGCTATGTTCTCTCGATATGCGGTCCAACTCCTGAAGGTTGTCATCGCTGATTCCCGTGGTGCCGATGACCATGTTGACCCCATGACGGGCGGCTACGGGAGCAGACGACATTGTGACTTCCGCCTGGGTGAAGTCCACCAGTACCTGGGGTTTGGTCGCGCTCAGCACCTCGTCCAGGTTGCCGGATAGTGGGATGCTTCCTGAACCGTCGGGGAGGTGGAGGCTGTTGCCGGGCTTGATGTCCACTCCACCCACAGGCTCCATATCAGGCTCTCGACAGAGGGCCGCTATAACCTCCTGCCCCATTCTGCCGGCCGCTCCGTTGACTACCACCCTTGTTGAAGCCATTTCACCCTCCCTACCGTTCTCAAAGGTATGACGGCCCGACACTCACTATCTTGTACCGACTTCAGCGGCTATGGAGTCGGATATTCAGCCTACTCGGGCGAGGACTTCCGGGCATGGGGATGGCTGTTCAGAGGGGGCTATCGGCCCGGAGAGCCGCGGAAGTTAGAGCGAGGTGGGGGCCTTCGGCTCTGACCGGGGCCCGACCTGGGGCCACCTTGTCCACCACCGGGAGGGGGACGGCGATCGGTGCGTTGTCCGGGCCCTCGGGACCCGAGGGCCGACGACCCACCACCCTGGCGAGGTCTGTCCATCGGTCTGGGGGGCCTGGCCGGACCATCCCCCGGATTGTCAGGGCCACCGAAAAGCGCCCGCCGGGAAAGGTTGATTCTGCCCAGGTGGTCTATTTCTTGTACCACAACCGTGATTTCCTGGCCTACCTCGGGCTCTTCATCCATCTCGCCCATTTCTTCTGTCCGTACCAGACCTTCCTTACCGGGTAGTAGCTCCACGAATGCCCCGAAGTTTGTGAGCCGCATGACCTTGCCTGTGAAAATATCCCCTACCTCTATATCTCTGGTAAGCCCATCTATGCGGTCCCTGGTCCTTTGTAGCATAGTGTCATCGTGGGAGCCGATGGTCACGGCGCCGCTATCTTCAATCTCAATGTTCACTCCCATCTCTTCTTGCATGGACCGGATATTTCGCCCTCCGGGGCCTATGATTGCACCTATCTTGCTCACCGGTATCATCATCCGGATCATCTTGGGGGCGTAGGGGCTAAGGTGAGATCGTGGCTCGGCGATTGCTTGCTGCATTTTCTCTAATATAAACAAGCGGCCTTGTCTGGCCTGCTCTAGGGCTTGTTCCAGCACTTCATAGGTTAGTCCCTTGACTTTTATGTCCATCTGAAGCGCGTTAATTCCGTTTGCGGTGCCGGCCACCTTGAAATCCATATCGCCAAGGTGGTCTTCCATTCCTTCAATGTCGGTAAGAATGGCGTGGCGGTTATTTTCCCCGATAATCAGGCCCATAGCCACTCCGGCCACGGGCCTTTTCAAGGGCACGCCGGCATCCATGAGAGCCAGCGTACTGCCACATACGCTGGCCATTGAAGTGCTGCCGTTGGAGCTAAGTACCTCTGAGACAACCCGTATCGTGTAGGGGAAATCATCCTCGCCGGGTACTGCCACCTCTACGGCCCGCTCAGCCAGAGCACCGTGTCCGACCTCTCGGCGGCCCGGGGAACCGACACGCTTGACCTCACCGGTGGAATATGGCGTGAAGTTGTAGTGGTGCATGTAACGCTTTTTGTCCTCAGGGCCGAGGGTGTCCAAGGTCTGTTTCATCGCTGTGGAAGCGAGGGTAGCAATGCTCAGGACCTGGGTCTGACCGCGAGTGAACAGGCCGGAGCCGTGAGTCCGAGGCAGGACCCCCACCTCACAGCTTATGGGGCGTATGTCGGTCAACCCTCTCCCGTCGGGCCTTATTCCCCTATCCAGGATACGGGAGCGCATCTGCTCCTTGAGGATGGACTCGAAAGTGGCGGCTATTTCGTCCTTCTGGTACTGGTCCTCAAGCCGCTCCTTGACCTCGTCTTCGAGCTGCCTCAAAGCGCGTTCTCGCTCGACCTTGTCCGCCCCGGCCTCCAGGACCTGGGACACTCTACCGTTGAGAACGGTATTGACCTGCCCGGCCACGTCCTGATGGGAATTTTCGGACGGGAAGCTCATTTCGGGCTTGCCAACAGCGGCGACCAACTCGTCAATCATATCTATAATCTGACTGTTCGCATCCTGAGCTGTGCGTATCGCAGCAAGAATCACACTCTCCGGCACTTCGGATGAGCCTGCCTCTACCATCATCACGGCGTCCCTGGTGCCGGCTACCACGACACCCAAGTCTCCCTGTTCAATCTCATCATACGTGGGGTTTACCGTATAGATATTGTTATTGTGAGAAACCCTGGTGGCGCCTATGGGGCCTAGAAAGGGGATTTCGGATATGGAGAGGGCGGCCGATGCCCCTATTATGCCCAGTGTTTCCGGCGGATTCTCTTTGTCCACGGAAAGGACGGTGATAATAATCTGGGTTTCATTGTGGAACCCCTTTGGGAACAGGGGACGCAATGGTCGGTCGGTGAGCCTCCCGAAGAGGATGGCCTCTTGGCCTGGCCGCCCCTCCCTTCGGAAGAAGCTGCCAGGTATCTTCCCGGCTGCATAGAGCCGCTCCTCATAGTCTACCGTAAGCGGCAGAAAGTCTATGTCAGGCCGGGCCTGCGGAGACACACATGCTGAAACCAGGACTATCGTATCGCCGCAACGTACTGTGACGGCGGCGTTGGCCTGAGCGGCGTACTTTCCGGTCTCCATGGTAATTGTTTTTGCACCTATCTCTCGTTCAACAGAATACTGCATAGTGAAAGCCAAAGACCTCTCTAATCTAAAATACGGAGTAAAGTCTTAGAAAAACCGGATAGCCCCGACGCGTCGGGGCTATCTTCGCAAGCCTAGCCTGCTTATCAAGGCACGGTATCTCGCTACATCTTCGCGAGTCACATAGTTCAGGAGGCTTCTTCGCTGCCCTACCAGCTTAAGGAGACCGATTCGTGAGTGGACGTCCTTGTGGTGGAACCTGAGATGCTCGGTTAGCTCCCTGATTCGTTCTGTTAGAAGGGCTACCTGGACCTCCGCGGACCCGGTGTCCGTATCGTGTTGCTGGAAGTCACTTATAATTTGAGATTTTGTGTCTTTATCTATCATGCCTCCCCAGGCCTTTTTCTAATACTTTCGCCGAGATTATAACACACACTCAGAGCACCTGCAATTGAGAAATATGGACTATAATAGGCTCACATGGAACTGGGCATTGGATATTAGTCGTATTGGATATTGGTAAGGAGGCAAATCTCCCATGACCGAGCAGAAGATTGATCAGCAACAAGGGGCAGGGACCCGGGAGTCCCCAAAGTTTCTTTGGCACTCCGGGAAGCTGGTGGAGTGGGAGAAGGCAACAGTCCATATCTCTATGCTAGGCTGGACCGCCATTTCTTCCGTCTTCGAGGGCATTCGCGCCTATTGGAACCCTGATCATCAAGAGCTATATGTTTTCCGGCTTGATGCTCATTTGAAGAGACTTTTCCAGTCCATGAAGCTCATGCGTATGACCTCCCCCTACTCCAAGGAGGACCTGACCCAGGCCATAACCGACCTGATGAGGGCCAATGAATATCGTTGCGATGTATACATCCAGCCCATCGCCTACTTCGGAGGGGGTATTCCGGGTTATCTTGCGGTGCTTGAGGAGCCTGGTGAAGTGGTCATAACCGCACGTCCGGCTCCCTCCAATTTGGGTACGTCTAAAATAGCCCATTGCAACGTCAGCAGCTGGACGCGTATCTCCGATAACGTGATGCCTCCACGAGTGAAAGCCATCACCAACTACCAGAACAGCCGTTACGTCTCTACCGAGTCCTATATCAACGGGTATGACTTTGGCATTATATTAAATGAGGTTGGCAAAGTGTCGGAGGCAAGCTACGCCTGCATCTATATTGTCCGGGACGGCGTGGCCATCACCCCTCCGGTAAGCGCCGGCATCCTCGAGAGCATTACCCGCGAGGTAGTCAGGCAACTGCTGGTACAGGATATGGAAGTACCTGTGGTGGAACGGGACGTAGACCGGACAGAGCTATACGTCGCCGACGAAGCCTTTATCTGTGGTACTGCCGTAGAGCTACAGGCCATTGGGAGCGTGGACAAGTATAAAGTGGGCACAGGAGAGACGGGGATGGTCGTCTCACAGCTAGTAAGGCTATTCGATAACGTAGTCTGTGGTTCCGACTCCCGCTATGCTGAATGGTGTACACCTGTGTACGGCCACTAAGAGGCTCAGGTATAGACCACGCCCCCGGCATCCATCCGGGAACCGGGGGCGTGAATGTTCAGGTGAAATGCACCGGCGAATAGCTATTACCTTTCTATACCTTTATTGCATTCGCCTGGTCCTAGTTGGGAGTCCACAACAGCGCCCGTATCTCGCCAAACTCCTTGTCGAGCTTTTGCCACGAGTCGCCGGCATCTTCGCTAATATAAACATAGCCATTTGTGCTGTTTGCTACTACTCTACTGGGGTTCGCCGGGTGGGTGGAAATCCAGTATATGTTGGAGTTGGATTTTACCGGCAGCGTCAGCGCTTCCCAGGTCTTGCCACCGTCCCTTGATCGCTGCACAGTCCCGGTATTTCCGGGAATCGAGTCTCCGTTGCCGACGAAGATTGTGTTCGGGTCGTCGGGCTTGATGGCGGCGGCGCGGCAGTAGGAGAACCGGTCACCTTCGTGGAATTTGGGGAACTCGTGATAGTCCCAGCTTTCGCCCTCGTCGGTGCTGGAGAAGACTCCCGTAGGCCCTGGTGCGTAAATCCGGGTCTGTTGGCCTAGCGCAATTTTGATGTCGTGAATGTCGGTGTGAATTGGCTCCCAGCCGGGGTCGGGAAGCTGGAGCCAGCTGTCCCCTCCGTCAAGGCTTTTGTAAACGCCGCCCCACTCGAAACCGGCCCATACTGTGTTGTGGTCTCGGGGGTCAACTACTATCGCGGTTGCCTTTGGTGCGAACCCTCCCAACTCAGGAGCAATGTCAATGGGTAGCTTTTCCCAAGTCTTGCCCTTGTCCCTAGTGCGGAAAACACCCGGAGGGCTAATCCCACCAAAAAGAGTGTTCGGGTCGCCGGGATGAAATGCCACAGACCACATTCTGAACCCGTCCATGGGCGAGTCCAGCTTCTCCCAGGTGTCTCCGTTGTCTTCGCTGAGATAGATACCGACGTCTGAGCCGGCCAGAATACGGTGAGGGTTGCTGGGGTCGCTGGTCAGCGCCCTGACCTGGTTTTCACCTGGAGTCGGGAAGGGCCATCCGACTTTCCGCCAGCTTTCCCCACCATCTGGACTGTGCCAGACTCCACCGCCAATGGTTCCAAGACAAATAGTGAAGTCATTTGACATGGTCATCTCCTCCCATCTTTAGAATTTCATACCATTACATAATAATTTGGTATGGCACTATAATAGCCCAAGTCTTGGTAAAATGCCACCCTTGCCTATGTACTATGTTATAATTCCTCGTGAAAGTTGCTTCAAGAGTACGAGACTAGAGGGAGAAGATTTGGCATGAAGATAGCAGTCTTGGGAGCCGGCGCTATGGGCGGGATTGTGGCCATCGGGCTTCACCGAGGTGGCAACGACGTGGTGATTATTGACCCATGGAAAGCCCACGTAGAAGCCATCCGTACCACCGGCTTTCAGATGACCGGGCACTATGGCGGTCAACCCGCGGAATGGCGTGGCGTGATGCCCGCGATACATATAGAAGAGCTCGACCAACTCAACGATAAGTTCGACGTGGTGTTCGTGTCCGTGAAAGGATATAACACCCGGTGGTGTGTGGAGCGCATCAAGCCACATCTTGCCGACAACGCCATGGTGGTATCCGTTCAGAATGGCATCAATGAGCCGACCATCGCAGAAGTAGTTGGGCCTGCCCGGACCATCGGCTGCGAAACGTTGATGGGAGGCCAGACCTGGGAGCCAGGGCATATACACCGTACCCAGGGAGGTAACCCGGCGGCGATGGACTACATGATTGGTGAATACACGGGCGGGATAACTCCCAGGGTCGAGCAGCTGGCTAAAATCATGGCTGATAGCCTGGGCACTTGCGGGGTGTCAGACAACGTCATGGATGAGGTCTGGACCAAGTTCGTGGTAAACTGCGGCGGTAACTTGCTCGCCGCCGTCACATCCTGGGACAGTCGAGAGCTGGGGCTGAACCGCACGGCCCGCGTGAGGTTCAGCCTTCAGGATGAGGCGATCACTGTCGGCGAGCAGTTGGGTATCAAGTTCGGTAACTTCGCCGGTAGCGTAGGCGTCATCCTGACTCCAGAAGACATAAAGCAGGCAGCGCGTGGGGAGCGACCTGACCTTGAGGAACAGGTGTACGAGCAGGCCAAAAACTCCGTCGTGGTGACTCGCCCATCCACATTGCACGATGCATTGAGAGGCACGCCAATGGAGGTGGAACAGTTGAACGGGTACGCTGTGGTACAAGCCGATAATCTGGAGGTCCCCGTTCCCTATAACCGCGCACTGGTGCGGGTAGCCAGGCTGGTCAACGATCACACGATCCGCCCGTACCCGTCGAATCTAGCCCTGTTCCATGAGTATGTCCAAGAAGAGTTGGCGGCAATTAGTCAGTAAGCCCTAGTCGTTCCGTTGGTCCCGATTGAGTTCGGCACTGTTGGCGCTCTCATCGGAGCTTTGGTGGTCTTGGTCAACGTCTGTTGCGGGCTGTAAATCCGTCATGGCTTCCGGCTCAAGACCATGCTCTACGCCATGACAAGCATCTCCACTTTCAGAGGCATCGGTAATATCAGAGGCCGACTCTGTCTCTTGTGCAACGCTATCTGCAAGGGCGTCTTCTCTGGAGAGAGGCTCATCCATAGTTGATGATCCGTACCTGATTCCGGCTGCTGCGCTGTACATCTCGGCCTCAAAGTCCAACAAAAGGGGGTATAGCTTCCCCTTTATTGTCAGCCCTACGGTCTCTCCCCTGACTCTCATGTTAGTGGGGACGATTTCTCTCAGATACCATGCCTCCATCTCGCTAACGTATAGCTCCTGGGACTGTGCGCCGTTCTGGACTTCCAGAAAAGCCCTGCCCAGCTTCAGTATCAGGTTGGGATAAGCCGGATTGGAGCCGTCCAGCCACTTGTGGCCTGCTGAGATAATCTGCTCCAACCCCTCTATTTCGGTTGCTGTGAATGTGACAGGTTTACCTTCCACTATATTCTCCAGCCACCTGAATTATTGTGGACCCGGCAACGCTACACGACTACTTGTGCCAGTCCGAGTCCTGCGGGAACACGGTGTTGCACACTCGCCTGACAGGCTCTGCGTCATGCCAGTCCTTGACGGTCTCCCGCCACTTCAGATAATGTGGTGCCTCACGGTGGGCTGCAATCGCCGCGTCATCCCGGTATACCTCATATAAATGAATCCGGTTAGGGTCTTCGGTGTCTTCAACCACGTCGAACCTCAAGCACCCCGGCTCGTTCTGTACTGAGCCTCTGGCATCGTCCAGCATCGCCTCCATGAAGGCATCCTTGAACTCAGGCTTAATCTGGATTGTGACAACTAGAGCTTTCATGTAGCCTCCTCGATTCGTGGTTTAGATTGTGATTATGATATGCGTTTGAGCAATGAATCAAATCAAATGAACTGTTGCGGCGGGTCCGCTCCATTCGCTTGGCTGGCAGTTCATTTTGCTGCGAGAACTTGAGAACGTCAAATATACGGGCTGATTATACACCGACGGCGCGCCTTTTGACGAGGGCCGTTCCGTACCTTGTGATAGGTGGGTGCTGCCACGTTTCATTTTAAGGGCAACGCTGGGGCAACGTGAGTCTATCGCCGGTCGAGGTCCACGCGTCGCAGAGTATAAGCGTCAGACGCCATAATCTCAGGTATTCGTGGCGGGAGACTGTGGAAATCATCACTCACGGCCTGCAACAAGCGACCGCTCAATTTCCCGGAGGCGTCGCTTGCTAGAAACACTGCCAGCTCTACTGCTCGTTCCATGGATGCACCCCGACCACTTGTCACACGCACCCCGGTTTCGTATAGCTCAGTGTCGCCTATATTTGCGGCTTGGTCCCGGGTCTCTTCCCACATCCGGGTATGAATCGAACCCGGGCTCATGGCGTTGACCTGGATATTTGTCCCTTCCAACTCCTCTGAAAGCGTCTCTGTGAGACTGACCAATCCCGCTTTGGACACACTGTATGCTGACATGTTGCGTCCACCGACCCCCGACATATTGACGATCTTGCCCCGACCCTGAGATAGCATTGTTGGAAGTACCGCCCGGCAGCAGAGGTAAACGCCGAGGATGTTCACCTGAATCGTGTGAGTCCAGTGGGATGTGTCGGTATCCTTGAGCGCGGCTACGGGCCCGGCGATTCCCGCGTTGGCTACCAGGATGTCTATGGTGGAAAACCGGTCCAGGGCTTGCCTTACCATGTCGTCTACCTGTGCATGATCGGTTATGTCTGTGGTGATTACGCAGGTCATAGCGCCCAACGATTCAGCCTGCCGGGCCGTTTCCTCCAACTCATTTTTGGTACGGGCTGACAGCGCCAGTTGTGCCCCCTCTTTCGCGTAGCCCAGCGCGATGGCCCGCCCAATTCCCCGGCCTGCTCCGGTTATTAGTGCCACCCGGTCTTTTAGCTGCATTGGCTAAACTCCCCTGGTTTCCGAATGCTGTCTCAGCTATGGCTTTTAGATTCTTCTACATTATATATAGTATATGCCCCCATCCCTGACAAAGGTGATTGTAGTGGCGACTAGAAATGCCGTCAAGACTGCCCGTTGAATCTGTGGAAGAAGCCATAAATCAAGCGTTAAATTTCAGATAATGGTTGGGAATATTCTTTTGGGAAAGCCTATTGACAAGCCCACCGGGAATCTGATATGCTCTCAGCCGACCCAAGTAACTAGGGCCAATTGGCACTCTGGTGGTAATGTTGCCACTGGCCTCGCCAGCCCCGGCGCTAGCGAGGAGCCTGATGAGAGCATAGCTTTAGGAGGCGAACCTGAACGGTGCAAGATACCTCGACCAATCGAGGTGGAATGCGGCAGGGAAGGCGAGACCCAAGAGCTACAGCTGGATGAAGGCGATGGTCAATAGAGGGAAGCTACTTGGGGTTTAGGTCTACCCAGGGGTTGTGGTGAGGTGTGATACCCCTAAGGTGGTCCACTCAGGAAAGTGGATACACAAGAAAGGACTGTGGAGGTAGAATCATGTCGTATGGTTGGTTACTCAGACACAGGTTCCTAGTGTTCGCACCGCTGGTGCTCGTCCTGATCGTGCTCGCGGCATGTGGCGGTGACGAGGCAACACCGACGACAGAACCCACGGCCATGGCAGAACCCACGGCAACGACAGAAGCCATGCCAGGAACTGCAATGCCAATGGACACGCCCACACCGGCCGTAGGCGCTCCAACGGTCACACCCACTCCGGTACCCACGCGGGCTGGGGACACTCCCACGCCCATTGCCACGGTGACACCATTGCCCATCGTTTCTGACCTCATGACCCTTGAGCAGGGCTGGGTCAAGGAGGGGAAGCACGGCGGCGGCGTCATACCTATGACCCACGGAGCCTGCCACGTTGATTACTGGGACCCCCACCAGTCCACCATTGCTTGTGGATCGGCAGGGTTCTCGCCGGTATTCAGCCAGATCATGATGTGGAACCACCAGGACCCTTCTGCGCTAATCGGCGACCTAGCCAAGGGTTGGCAGTGGTCAGACGATGGCATGTCCCTCACTATCAATATCTTTGAGGCCAACTGGTCCGATGGCGAGTCCGTCAACGCCGATGACTTGGCGTTCAGCCTAGACCGGATGGTAGACCCGGTACCACCCAAGCCCAGGGCGCAGAGCATCAACCCCTACTACGAGAGATCAGAGGTGATAGACGACAGGACGCTCGTGATACACACCAAGGTTGCGAACCCGCCTGGGCTCCTCCAGTACCTGGCACTTGACTACATGAAGATAATGCCCAAGCATATACCCGAAGCCGAGGGCTTTGACCTTACTAACGACGCGGGCAAGAAAGAGTTGGGCGAGTTCAACCTCATACCCGAGAACATCGTGGCCTCCGGTCCCTTCCTGATGGACCAGTACGTTCGTGGAGAGAGCTACCGTCTGCTCAGGAACCCCGGCTACTTCAAGGCCCCCTTGCCCTTCCTGGATGGGTTCAACAGCGTCAAGATAGCCGACAGGACCACGATGATAGCAGCCTTCGACACCGAGCAGATTTACATGTGCAATCAGAGCGGGGCTTGCGGCTTGGATGCGAAAGCGGCCATAGAGTTGGAGAGCCGATGGGCGGACAAGGTGAACATCCACTGGCTGCCACCCTCCGCCTTCGACCACCTGCTGTTGAACTTTACGAGGCCCCCCTTCGACAACGATGACCTGAGAAAGGCCGTCTACTTCGGCCAGGACCGCCTGTGGATGCTCCAGAAAGAAGCGGCAGGCAGGGGCAGGTTGGGCACGCCCTTCTATCCTGAGACCTGGATGACCCCATCTAACGACGTGGTAGCCACGTGGCCCGGCTTCCGATATGTTGACGGGAACGGCGAGTTGGTGCTGGACTACTACCAGGGTCAGGAAGTGGGAGTGGACATCTTCAAGCACCCCGATGACATAAAGATGGCCCAGGACCTGATGAAGAAGCACGGCTACGACGAGAACAACCCTCTTAAGATAGAGTTGTCCTGCTCCGCCTCAACGTCAGGTAGGGAGTCCTGCTCGCTGGACAAGGAGATGCTGGAGAGTATATACATAGATGTTGAGATCGTGGCGCAGGAGAGCAGCGCCCGGTTCGCTGACATCCGAGCCGGAAAGTACGACATGATGGAGAACACTCACGGGGCGAACCTGATTTCGGCTGACGACGTGTTCATCGCCGTCTACCTCCCGAAGGGCGCGAAGAACTTCCAGGACTGGGACCACCCAGAGATACAAAGGCTTTTCCAAGCCCAGTTCCAAGAGCCTGATATCAAGAAGCGCCAGGAGTTAGTTTGGGAAGCTGGTGACCTCATCCGGAGTGGTATCTCCCACTGGGCGGCCACAGCCTGGCAGGAGAGGTGGATCCAGCCGGTGAGCACCAAGATAAAGAACTTCTACCCGGCCCAGACAGTGCAGCTAAGTATGCAGCACGAGGGTATATGGTTCGACCCTTCCTAAGCTGAAGCCAGCATACAAAGCGGCAAGCGTTCATTGGATTAATGCAGCCGACTTGGACCCTCAAACTAGATTGAGTCCAGGTCGGCTGTAATTTAAGACCATCATAAAGATGCTCACCTCGTACCTTTTCTAGTTCTAGTGAAATGATGGAAGTGGGACCCAGGGTGACAGTGTGGTTGCCCCTGGCTGGCGCCGGGTTAAAATGCGATTGCTCTCTCCTACTTATTTGAAACCCTGGGTTGACAGAGTGCTAAGTGGGGAGTAGACTCTTCGCATCATCCATCATCTGGAATAGCGATTGGATGAATCCAATTTTAGAGCAAGTGGAGTAGTATAAGACGTTATGGGTGTGTACGCAATAAAGCGAATTCTTCTCTTCATCCCCACCCTGCTCTTGATGTCCGTTCTGATTTTTGCGCTGTTGCGCATCCTCCCCGGTGACCCGGCCGAGATTATGATGGGCGAGGAAGGAGCCAGATTTAGCGAGGAAGACCTCGCGCAGATAAGGGCGGAAATCGGCACTGACAAACCCCTCTATATCCAATATGCGGTGTGGATTGCGGATATATTCCAGGGGGATTTCGGTAAGTCTTTCTACTATAGGGTTCCCGTCTCCGGTGACCTCCAGCTCAGATTTCCCACAACAATGGAGTTGGCTCTCTTGGCCAGCCTTATTGGTGTCGTAGTAGCTGTGCCGCTGGGGGTCTTGTCTGCTGTAAAACAAGACACGTGGATAGACCACCTAGTCAAGATATTCAGTATTGGCGGGATAGCCATGCCCAATTTCTTTGTGGGCGTACTCATAGTGCTGGGCTTGGCTGAGATATTCCAATGGTCACCTCCTATAATCTATGCCCATATATGGGATGACCCGCTGGTGAATTTGCAGCAGATGATATTCCCTGCACTTGCCCTTGGCTATGGACACATGGCCTTCATTGCCCGGGTGACCCGCTCTTCCATGTTGGAAGTGATGAGGGAAGACTACATCAGGACAGCCCGGTCCAAGGGGCTCGCAGAGTACCTGGTGATCTTTCGACACGCGGTCAAGAATGCCTTCTTACCTGTAGTTACCGTATCCGGCTACCAGTTTGCGCGTACCATTGGCGGTACAGTAGTTATTGAGACCATATTCCTGGTACCTGGAATAGGGAACTTCCTTGTAATCAGCGTACTTCACAGAGATTTCAACGCTATTCAAGCAACGTTCCTCATAATAGCGGTATTCGTCGTGGTAGTAAACTTGTTTGTCGATCTGCTGTATGGCTGGCTCAACCCAAGAGTCCGCTACGCGTAACGAAGATTTAACTCTGAGAGGGGACATGATTTCAGGAAGCACAACATCTTCAGTCACCACAGAGGTCCTTAAGGGTGTCCAGGATAAATCTTATGCCGCGTTGAAAGAGACCGTACGTTTTTCGAGGCGGAAGCCGATGGGAGCCCTAGGGCTCGGAATACTTCTCATGCTGGTTCTGATAGCTATATTGGCCCCACTCATATCACCACACGACCCCGAGGAAATCTTCGGGCTGGATGCCGATTATGCTGGTCCAAGTAAGGCCCTTCCCCTGGGTGGAGATAACGTCGGCCGCGATGTCCTGTCCAGGATCTTCTACGGCGCTCGTATATCGCTGTTTGTGGGTCTCGTCAGCATATCAATCGGGGTTACGGCGGGGTCGCTGTTAGGTCTCATAAGCGCCTATTTTGGGGGCGCTGTGGATATGATCATCCAGCGCCTCGTGGATATCTTCATGGCTATTCCCGGAATTATCCTTGCCCTGGTGATTATGGCCGCACTTGGTTCCGCTTCTACTACCAACGTCATCATCGCCCTTGTGTTTGTTTTGACGCCCGCATCCATTAGGACGGTACGTTCCCAGGCGCTGGCGGTGAGAGAAATGGACTATGTCCTGGCAGCCAGAGCCGTGGGTGCCAGTGACTGGCGTATCATCTTCCGACACATGGTACCTAACTGTTTCGCCATCTTTATGATTGTGTTCACCATCTACCTGGGCTATGCGATTCTGGTGGAGGCCTCCCTCAGCTTCCTTGGTGTGGGTCTGCCTCCCAACGTTGCCAGCTGGGGCAGCATGTTGAACGATACGAAGGAAGCCTACATATTCGGGACCTGGTGGCTGCCGTTCTTCCCAGGTATCGCTATATCCCTGGCCGTGTTTGGAGTGAACCTTTTTGGTGACGCCATGCGGGACGTCCTTGACCCACGTCTGAGGGGAGCCACCTAGAAAGTCGAGGAGTATCTACCCCCGTCATTACCCCTCTCTCCAACCGGGAGAGTGGTAATGCGGGCAGCTACACAAGGGCTACAGCGTTCACTTCCGATTCCGTCCTATGAGTATTGCAATTCAACCTCTTTCCTGACAAAATATGGGCATGAGAATTGGAGCATTTGAAATAGATGAGCCGTTGCCGGAGTTGAGGGAGCCTCATGCTCTGGTAACCTTGCGCCCCTGGGTAGATGTCGGTCGGGTCGGTCGTCAGACCCTCATACGCCTTGAAAGACATCTTGATGCTCAGGAAATCGGCAAGCTGGCCCGCCCCGGTAACTTCTATGACTTCACCCGCTACCGGCCAAGGATTATGAACGTTGGCGTGGAGCGCCGCGTGACTATACCCAACACCACGATTCTCTATGCCAAGCGTGAACAACCCCCGGACTTATTGTTCCTCCACGTTCTGGAACCCCACGCATTCGGCGAGGACTACTGCGACTCTGTCTTGGAGCTTCTCAATCACTTCCAGGTCAGACGGTACACGCAGATAGGAGGCGTGTCCGATGCGGTGCCCCATACACGACCCCTTCTAGTGACCGGAATCGTGCCGGAAGAGGAGGGTAAACTGTACGGGATACAGCGCAGTAACTACCAGGGACCTACCAGCATTACCTATCTCATTCCCCAGGAAGCGGCCAAGCTCGGGGTAGTGACCATGAACTTCCTAGTCCGATTGCCCCACTATGCCCAGCTTGATGAGGATTACTCCGGGGTTGCCAGACTACTGGAAATCCTGTGTGATATGTACAATTTACCGTTGGACTTGATAGATAGCGGGCGTGGTCAGCAGCAATACCAGCAAATAGACGTCGCCGTGGCCCGTAATCCCCAGGCCAAGAGCCTAGTCCAGCAACTTGAGACGGGCTACGATGCCGTGGCCAGGAAGTCCAGCGAGCAGGACGCACCATCCTTTTCGCCGGAGGTGGAGCAGTTCCTGGAAGAGATGGACAGGCGCTTGGGCGAGGAGCAGAGCTAGCGCCGTTATATGCTTTGGAGCAGCCCAAAGCGCCCGATGTCTTCGACCCTACGTGGCCCTGCCTGTGGCATAGTTCTCAAAGGCCAGCCGGGCATAGCGCATAAAGATTCCGCCTCCGGGGGCTGCAAGGGGGCCATTGACGGCGAGACAGGCAATGACGTACTTTGTACCCGGTTGCGTATCCCTGGTTATCAACACTCGCTGAGGTATATTAAAGCCGGCAACGGCTCCGGTCTGCCTGTTGCACTCATCGTTTATCCAGATTTCCCCATAGTCGTCTATGCAGGTCTCAAAATGCAATGGTAGTCCCTTCACGTCCATGCCGTGTACCTGCTCTGGCACTGTGATAGTAATGCGGTACCAGCCGAAGGTGACGCCCCTGGACCGGCCTTCCTGGATTGACTCGCAGATGTCCCATCCCGAATCATCATAGTCGGCGAGTCGTGCAGGGCTACCTTCGATTTGGGCCACCAGCCCTTCATTGGGCTCGCCGGGGACCAGCCCCGGGGCGAACTTCCACTGGGCATTCGCCTGTTGCAAGTCATCCGGGTTCTCAAGGTCCAAGTCTACTCTGATCATAGTGCGCCCTCCACAGCCAAAGATACGGACTGCCTCGGTGAATTATACAAGCCTGCGCCGGTAGTGTACAGGAAATGTGTGTCCCAATGGCTATGATGGCCCGGATGTAAGATAATACACGCGGAGAGAATATAAGTTGCTTTGCTATCATAATCTACTGGGAGGACGGCAAGATGCGGGAGAACAGAGTCAAGAGGGTTATGAGAGAAGGAGGGCTGGGCATTGCCGGTTACGTGGCGTTTGCTGACCCGGCATTGGTGGAGATTATCGGACTCGCAGGCTTCGATGGAGCATTCATTGACATGGAGCATACCAGCTTCGACCTCAACATGATTGAGCGAATGATACGAGCGACGGAACTGATGGGGATAACCTCCATTATTCGGGTGCCGGATAACGACGCCAAGCTCATCTTGCGAGTCCTGGACATGGGCGGGCAAGGGATTATTGTGCCCCACGTTGATGGTGTCGAGGGTGCGAGAAAGGCTGTAGCCGCAGTCCGCTATGCACCTCTAGGGGCGAGAGGTGGCGCAGGCAATACCAGGGCCGCTCAGTATGGGGCAGTGCCGTGGAGAGAGCACGTACAGAGCTCCAACGATGAGATATTGCTTTCGGTCATGGCTGAGGATGAGAAGGCTATTAGTGAAGTCGAGGAGATTGCCTCGCTTGACGGTGTGGACGTGGTCGGTCTCGGGCCCACTGACCTCTCTGAATTTCTGGGCGTCACCGATCCTCAGGACCCTCGCTTGCGGCAGAAGGTGGATGAAATTGCTTCCATAGTGCGTAAGGTTGGAAAGGCCAAGCTCTCGATTCCTGTAAACCACGCAGCGCTCCCTCTGACGGCTCGAGACCTCATGGACCTGGGCGCCGGGTATACTCACGTTGGCCCCCCGCCTACCACCGTCGTTATGAATGCCCTCCGGGACTCAGCAAAGCGTGTCCGAGAGGAGTTGAGCAAATGAGTTGGAGCATACGCATAGGTAGTCTGTACTAAACGGAAAGGATTCGCCATGCACTGTATTGAAGAGCAGCTTTCCAAGAGCCGTACCATCGCCGTAGTTGGATTATCCCCTAACCCACAGCGGGATAGCCACCGGGTGGCGAAATACCTACAGGAGCAGGGATATAGAATTATCCCGGTCAATCCCCTGGCGGACCGGGTATTGGGTGAGATAAGTTACCCTGACCTGAAGTCGGTGCCCGGACCAATTGACATGGTGGACATCTTCAGGCGTTCCGAGCACGTTTCCGCCATAGTAGATGAGGCCATTGAGGTTGGGGCCAAATACATCTGGATGCAGGACGGTGTTGCCGACGAGAAGGCGGCGGGGACGGCACTTGATGCGGGTCTGCTGGTGGTGATGAATAATTGAACCCTCAGAGAGCACAGCCGCCGGTCCGGTGGCAAAGCTTAGGACACCTATCGAAAATGGGGCATGACCTCGCTGGCGAATAGCTTCATGGAATCCATTACCCTGGAATGCTCTATGAGGCCACCCTG
Organism: Dehalococcoidia bacterium; assembly: GCA_965219825.1. Classification (GTDB taxonomy): domain Bacteria; phylum Chloroflexota; class Dehalococcoidia; order Lucifugimonadales; family JAGWBF01; genus JAGWBG01. Next base: position 2,769,827 of record OZ244792.1, read on the forward strand.
GTTGAAGAAGCAGATAATCTCCGCCGGTTGGAGGTCCTGCTGGAGGACCTTGATTTTCTCAACGCACTGGGACGGGTCCCCACAGATGGCTATGTCGTTGCGCCAGTCATCGTAGGTCATCCCCCTGAACCTCGCTTGAGTCTCCCTGGCCCTCGGATTGGCCGCAGCGACCCTCTGCATTGCGGGGGCGTCGTAGCCGGATAGGAGAGCATTGAAAAAATTCTTCACACTCGCCTCGGGGACTGACCTGGCCTCCTCAGCATCTCTGGCGACGAAAAGCGGTACGTTAATGGACAGCTCCGCAGTGTTGACAGGGTGTCCGCCTGCCGCCAGCGTTTGCCTGTATATCTCGACTCCCTCTCGAAGTGCGGGTATCGGCACCACAAACGGGGAGATGAACATATTATGTCCCAGGTTGCCCACCAGCTCGAATGTGTCGGCGCTATTTGAAGCAATGCGTATGGGGGGGTGGGGCTTCTGGACGGGCTTTGGCACCACGCGAAGGTCTTGAGCATTGTGGTACTTGCCCACGAAGGAAAACTCCTCCTGGGTCCAGGCCTTTACGACAAAATCAAGATATTCCACGAACCGCTCACGGTTCTCCTGGATGGGAATATTGAATCCCTGGAAGTGAGCAGGCATGGCCCCCCGGCCCACCCCGAACTCAGCCCGACCGTTGGAAAGCACGTCAAGAGTGGCTATGTCCTCGGCGATGCGGACGGGGTTATGGAGGGGCAGCAGGTTCACTGCCACACCCAAGCGTATCTTCTTGGTGCGTTGGGCGGCGGCTGCGGCCACCATCAGGGGGGAGGGTGTTGTGGAAAACCTGGAGTCAAAATGGAGTTCTGCGAACCACGCATTGTCAAAGCCGAGTTCATCTCCCAGGTCAATTTGCTCCAGGGTATCCTGATACCTTTGTACGGGTGATTGCCAGTCGGCGCATGGCACCATGTAAAACAGTCCGAATTTCATCTCCATGACTCCTGACTAAAGGGGTATGTTTCCGTGCTTCTTTTTTGGCATGGAGTCCCGCTTATTCTCAAGCATATCCAGCGCCTTGATGAGTCGTGGGCGCGTCTCCCGGGGGTCTATCACGTCGTCCAGGTATCCCTGGCTGGCTGCTACATAGGGATTGGCGAACTTGTCCCGGAACTCATCAATCAGGTGGCTGCGCCGCTCATCGGCGTTATCTGCACTGGCAAGCTCATCTCGAAAGACGATGTTTACGGCCCCCTCCGGCCCCATCACGGCAATTTCGGCAGACGGCCAGGCAAGGTTGACGTCGCCCCGGAGGTGTTTGCTGCCCATGACGATGTAGGCCCCACCGTAGGCCTTGCGAGTCATAACGCTTATCTTGGGCACGGTGGCTTCAGCGTAGGCGTATAGCAGCTTGGCGCCATGCTTGATGATTCCGCCGTGCTCCTGGTCGGTGCCTGGCATGAAACCGGGCACGTCCACAAAGGTTATGATCGGTATGTTGAAGCAATCACAGAATCGCACGAAACGCGCGGCTTTCACCGATGCGTTGATGTCCAATACACCTGCAAGGTAGGCCGGTTGGTTGCCCACTATTCCCACGACTTTCCCGGCGAGCCGAGCAAAGCCGACAACGATGTTGGGGGCGAAGTCCTGGTGGACCTCCATCAAATCGCCGACGTCCACGACCCTCGTTACTACCTCGCGGATATCGTAAGACTTGTTGGGCTCGTCGGGCACAATGGACAACAGGCTATTATCTTTGCGGCCCGTCTCATCGAAACTCTGCGCCTGTGGAGGGTCATCCATGTTGTTGGACGGGAGAAAACCCAGGAGGCGGCGTACCTGGGCCATGCACTCATCCTCGGAGTGTGATACGAAGTGGGCCACGCCGCTTCGGGTACTGTGAGCGAGTGCCCCACCCAGACCCTCGTGGGTCACGTCCTCTCCCGTAACTGCCCGTATGACGTCGGGGCCGGTGATGTACATCTGGCTGACGCCTTGCACCATAAAAATGAAATCGGTGATGGCGGGAGAGTAAACCGCCCCGCCTGCGGAGGGACCCAGGATTACCGATAGCTGGGGGATTACCCCTGACGCCAGGGTGTTTCTCAAAAAAATTTCGCCATAAGCGCCCAGACTAAGCACGCCCTCTTGAATTCGTGCGCCCCCGGAATCGTTGAGGCCGACGATAGGACAACCTGTCTTCATTGCTAGGTCCATCACCTTGGAAATCTTCTGGCCCACAACCTCGGATACGGAGCCGCCCAGGACGGTGAAGTCCTGGGCGAACACGAATATCTGCCGTCCATCAACCTTCCCATAACCTGTTACAACGGCATCGGATAATATCTTCCTGTCCGCCATACCAAAGTCTGTAGCTCGATGTGTGACAAAAGAGTCCATCTCCTCGAAAGTCCCCTGATCTAGCAGCAAGCTTACCCTCTCTCTGGCAGAGAGCTTTCCCTTGTCGTGCTGTTGCTGGATACGTCTCTCACCACCACCCAGCAGCGACTGTTCCTTCATGTCTTTCAGCCGCTCCAGCTTCGCATCCGTATTCCGTTCAACGGCCATGCTTACCTCCAGACGTATCCTTACAGATAGCGCGGTCATGGGCTAGACTGGCTACATGCTAACAGAAGCGGATAGCTGGTGCAAGGTAAGGGCCGGATGTTAAAATACGTTGTAGAGAATGTGTTTCCGCATCATCCTTTTGTGGGGATTGCGTGCCATGACGACTGGGCAACAACGACAATACGTCACCATTTGCGGAGGAGAAACCTTCTTTTGGGGGGAACGTACCTACGTGATGGGAGCGGTCAACGTCACCCCCGACTCCTTCTCCGGAGATGGTCTTGGCTATGACGTGGATGCCGCGGTGACCAAGGCACTTCGGATGGAATCGGAAGGCGCCGATATAATTGATATAGGTGGTGAGTCCACTCGCCGGTACGACAACCGCCCTGGAGCAGTGCAGGTGAGCACTGAGGAGGAGATGAGACGTGTTGTGCCTGTAGTTGAGCGTCTCGCCGGTAAGCTATCTATCCCCGTGAGTATAGATACCTACAAAGCAAGGGTAGCCGAGCGATGTCTTGAGGTGGGGGCAGCTATGGTGAACAACGTCCGGGGTGTTAACCCCGGACAGGATATGCTGCGCGTGATGTCGGAATATGCCGTTCCATACGTTCTGATGCACAACCGGGTAGGACACGAGTACGGGGACCTAGTACCTGACATAATTGAGTCCCTCAAGGTCGCTGTGGATGAAGCCCTTGAGGCAGGCATTTCAATTGAGAACATCATCATTGACCCGGGTATCGGGTTTGGCAAGATAGCAGACCAGAGCCTTGAAATTGAGGGTAGAATTGCAGAATTCAAGGCCCTGGGATTTCCGGTGCTGGTTGGCCCTTCACGCAAGTCCCATATTGGTCTGGTCCTTGGAGGTCTGCCACCTGAAGACCGGCTGGAAGGTACGTCGGCTGCCGTAGCGCTTTGCATCGCCGGCGGCGCCGACGTGGTCCGGGTACACGACGTAAAGGCAATGGTCCGAGTGGCGCAGATGAGCGACGCCATCCTCAGAGGTTGGAGGCCCCAGGGATGGGGCCGGTGATGGTTTATCTGGGTCTGGGCTCCAACCTTGGTGATAGGGAGGCAAACCTTCGCCATGCCCTGGAGCTTCTTTCGGAGGATATAACACTGGAGAGGGTCTCATCAATCTACGACACCGACCCCTGGGGCTATGAAGACCAGCCCAGGTTTTTGAACTGTGTATGCGGGGGGGGGACATCTCTCAGCCCCCGTGAACTGCTGGTTATGGTGAAGGGTGTGGAGAGGGCCATAGGTAGGGAGCCAAGCTTCCACAACGGTCCGCGCACAATAGACGTGGACATTCTGCTCTATGGGCAGCAGAGGGTCATTGAGGCCGGGCTTGAGATTCCCCATCCCAGGCTGGTTGAGCGGGCCTTTGTGCTGGTTCCCCTGGCTGAGATAGCGGGAGACCACAATCATCCTGTCCTGGGACTAACGGTGAACGAGTTGCTACAAAGTATGGGGACCGGAGAGCAGAGTACCGGCATACAGACCGGGGGAGTGAGATGGTGGGCGCCACCCATCTCCATTCAGGAATTGTCCTGAGTCGGGCTGCCGGGTCAAGGCCGTAGTGCCGGAAAGAGACGCAACGTCCGGAAGTGCAAAAGGAGTTGGCAGTGAGCAATCGGGATATTGAGGCGGCTCGAGTTTATCACGAGTCCACAAAGCTTTCCTACATCAACCTGCGCAACAAGCCTCCTATTTACAAGTCTTATGCCGGCCTCCCGAGTTTTCCCCTTCCCACAGACTTCTCCAAGCCGACAACCTCGACACTTGATGCAGTTGCTAGTGTAGACCGGGGAGATGGGGCATCCCTTGACCTTGGCGCTCTTGCTAGGTGTCTGTTTTTCTCGGCCGGGCTGATTAGGAAGGGGGTCTTTCCAAAGGCAGGGGAGGTGCGTTTCAGGGCTGCGGCTTCTGCCGGAGGTCTGTACCCGATAGAAGTCTACGTGGTGTGTAAAGATATTCCAGGGTTGGATGCGGGAGTGTACCATTTTTCCCCGAGGGATTTCGCCCTCAGACAGTTGCGTAAAGGTGATTACAGAGGCGAGCTTTACAGAGCAACGGGTGGTGATCAGCCTATTTCCGGGTCACCGGCCACCCTTGTCTTCACAGCCGTGTTTTGGCGGAGTGCTTGGAAGTACAGGGTACGTTCTTACAGGTACTGTTTCTGGGACAATGGCACCATTCTCGCCAATTTGTTAGCAACGGTTTCGGCGGGGGGGTTGTCAACACGTGTGATTGCCGGATTTGTGGACGCCAGAGTGAACCTGTTGCTGGGGGTGGATGGAGAGCTCGAGGCGAGTCTATGTATGGTCCCGTTGGGTGGGGAAGATGGTCCCCCGCCGGACTCAAGCCCCCTGGTAATGACACCGATCTCAGCCGGACCGGAAGCCCCTCCCGATGGTGTGGTTGATTACCCTGAGATACGCCACTTGCACACCGCCTCAGAGCTGGACACGGAAGAGAAGGTAGTGGCCTGGCGGGGCATCCTGCCCTCGGCGCCGCCTCAGAGCAGGGCTACATTTTATCCCTTGGAGAGCGTTGAGGACAGCAGTGGGGAGGTGGGTAAACTGGGAGACGTGATTCTGGGTCGTGGCTCCACTCGGCGTTTTGCTCCCGACTCCATCTCTCGGTCGCAACTCAGTGCCATAATTGACCACTCTACGAAGGGAGTCCCGGCGGATTTCCTGGGGCCTGATGGAACAAGCTTGCTGGACATCTATATCATCGTCAACTCTGTGGATGGACTTCCCGCCGGGAGCTACTTTTTCTCGCACAAGCGAAGGGGCTTGGAGCAGCTTCGGGAGAGGGCGCTCCGCATGGAGGCCGGACACCTGTGTTTCGAGCAGGCCCTGGGAGCTGATGCCAGCGCGGTGGTCTTTTTCATGGCTGACCTGGAGCGAGTATTTCGTCGGTTCGGAAACAGGGGTTATCGTGCTGCCCAGCTGGAGGCGGGCATTCTTGGCGGCAAGATGTATCTCTGTGCCCATTCCCTGGGGCTGGGGGCCAGCGGCCTTACTTTCTATGACGATGACGTCACAGATTTTTTCTCTCCACACTCGGAAGGCAAAGGTTCCATGTTCGTTGTCGCTCTGGGAGTAACGGACAGAATAAATCGTGTGCGACCATTCAGGTCGGAAGTGGGGATTCTGCTTGATGCTTTATCTCGCGGGGCAGAGCAAGGGGACCGGTAAACCCCCGGGAAAGGGTACTCTCCCACTGGCCCATCCAATGGGAGAAAGGGGTCGGGGCATAGTTTCAAGGTGGTCGGTTTGGTTTTAGCGGGACCAGCTCTCGACTTTTTCGACTCGGTAGTGCAATGTCCCCCTGGGTACGGTAATGTGGACCTCTTCACCTATCATCCTGTCCAGCAGGGCCTTCCCTACGGGGGAGATACTGGAAATCTTGCCCGTAGAGGGGTCTGCCTCCCTTGAGTCTACCAGGGTGTAACAGACCTCTTTTCCACTGCTCACCTCTCGAAGGGTCACCTTTCTACCCATCTTGACCTGTTGGCCGTTGGCAGAGTCCTGCCCATCTGCCACGACGGCATTGACCAAGATTCCCTCCAACTCCTTCAGGCTGGACTCAATAAGGCCCTGGCGCTCTTTGGCTGCGTCAAGTGGCGCGTTCTCTCTGAAGTCCTTATCTGCCATGGCCCGTTGGATGTCGGCTATGACGTTAATCCGCTCTTCCTTGAGCATGTCCAGACGGGACTTGAGGTTAGCGTACCCTTCGGCGGTGAGCTCCGCACGTTCCGCTATTGACTTGAAATATACGCGCCGGGAGCCTTTCTTGGCCTTGGACACCTTCAGGTGAGGAGCAAGGCTGACGCTGGTCAGCCTCCTCTCTTTGAGATAGGTAAGGAACGATTTCACCGGCTTCAGCTTTTTGGCCGAGTCTGCACCCCAAATGCTGGCCGACTCCCCATATTCAGCTATCTCCGAAGGAGTTAGTTGAGATATGGCTCGATCTCTACCACACCATTGGACGAAACGGTGAAGCTCTTGCTGTCCTTCACGCTGCTCATCTCCTTTGAGCCTGGGTAAGTACTGGCCGATGACTTCCACCAGAGAAGGGCCCTGCTCTGTCACCAACTTTCAGGTCTCCTTTCCAACGACGAATCTAAGTTCAACCAATGCGCTCCGGCTATCAGGGGGCGATTCAAGGCCCCAGTGCAATCCGTGTTCGTACTTCCTCCGAAGTTCGTTCATAGTTTCAGGGCCGGGGGGGTTGCCCTCGCCCAGGTGTCGGACCAACTCCGGCAGCGAATCGTAGGCCCGGTCCACATGCCAGTAGAAGGACGATAACCAAGCTAGCTCCCGTTCGTTGCTTGGGTTGGGAATGCCTGTGAGGTCCAGTATCTTGTCATTAACCTTGGTGTACCGCAGAATGCCGGCTTTGTCCTGGGCATCTCTACCATAATATCTTCTGCGGTTCAATTCTTCGACTCTGCGATTATATTCTGCCTCGCCGTATATCTCCTGAGGTAGCCACTCCGTCCGGAGGTCCACAACCTCGTCCCCGTTCCGGTCCACTATGGCTACCGCGACATCCGAACCCAGAATGTTGTCATACTCAAACTTCACCGCCTCACGAAGCAAAGCTTCCTGTAGCATCAGCGTCAACTCTCTCTGAATCTTCTTGTATTGTGGCCCACTGGCCTCATCATTGGTATCGGCGCCGACTCCACCCGTATTGAACGCATAGTACTCTTGTGGTATCCCCCCGTCTGCCATCTCATGGAGTATGTCATACATCAAATTGGCGTTCTCATCTTCTAAACCGATAATGAACGGGTCAGAAAAGTATTCCACGTACGGCCTGCCTATTGCACCTATAGCGGCCCCCATCTGAACGGCCTCACCGTACATCAGGACTCGAATATACTGCTCAAGGCCGAGACGCCTCAGCGGCGGAATCACCGTGTTTTGTCGCATCACTGCTTGCCAGAACAGCCGGTCGGTGCTCTCCATAGGCACGTGGACGGAATCTTCCATTCGTCCGTTGGTGATTGCCTCCATCAGGTGGTCGGCGCCCTTCCTGCCGAGGAGGCGAGGCCGGGAAAGAATCATACGCATGTTGCGAACAGGATTCTGGAGATAATTAGGTGTGCTGTCAGTAACGTTGAAGGGAACGTTCTCCAGGGTCTCTTGGAGGTTGGGAGTCTCTTTTGTGCCCCTGAGCACGTCGTAGGTTATTGGGTCGTCCTGCTGAGTGAGGCCGTAGGGTACGGCATATAAGTTGTTCTCCGTCCCGTCTATTCCATGGGAAATCCTTACACGCCTCCCTCCGCGTGTTGTCTCCTTGACCTCGTGCAGCGGTTGGAGAAGCACGATGTCATCGTTCATTGGGTAGACACCTTCTTGCGGGTCCGCCACGAGGCCGAGGTGGTTGGCGAGGGCACTATTTGCCAGCTCAATCATTATAGTGAGGGTGCTCTTGCCGTGCAATGAGGGTCCAATGGTGATTAGCGCCGTGTTGGTCATGGTGCCATTGAGGGTCTTGACCCGTGCGATGCTTAAAGCGGCCTGGACTGCAAGTCCATTGGCCTGTTTGACCTGAAACATTGCAATGGACAATGGTCCCATTTTATGCTCGCCGACATAGTCAAATCCCAGGTGGAGAGAGAGACCCTTGGTAGGAGCTTTGAAGACCAATTGAGTGAGCTTGGCCTCTTTGATACGGGACTTGAGGTCTTCGGGCATACCCAGGTTATCGAACCACCTTGGGAATGAGACTTCCAGGATGTCCGGGGCTTTGTGGCGCTCGGCCTCCGGAAGGTCGAATGTCAGTTGTCGCCACATATATGGGACCTGAAGGTAATCGTCACCGAAAAACAGTTGCCGGGCATGGAATGAGCGTCCTGGCGCATCACAGATTTGCCTATCGGACTGGATTATTGGCGGAGAATCACCTGGCGCGCCTGCTCCCTGCTCGTTGCCGAATTGGTGCTTCATAAACCTGTTGATATAGGCGAATACCTCGGCAAAAAGGGCTTGATTGGCCTCGCTGAAGGCCAGGGCATCACGGTTCTTTGCGAAGCCGTCAATGAAATACTGGGTGAGATCGGGCCGGCGTGCTACCCCCAACTGGCTGAAGAAGGCCAAGCCCCCGTTGTCCAGACGGAACGCCGCGCCCGGCCCGGCCCGCGAGGCCGCTTTCCCTTCGGCGTTCATCCTCCGGGCCTCTTCATCAATTTCCCGGGCCTCTGCGAGAATTTGCTCCCGCTTTACTTGAGGCATGTCTTGCATGATGGGCATGTGGCCGGTGAGCCACTCATCTGAAGGATTGGAAAACTTGCTGTCCGGTGGCTGGCCCTGACTTGCCAGAGCCACCAGTTCATTTAGTTCCCGGTTGAAGGCAGGATTGATAGGGGGGCCGTCGAGAGGAGAGATATGCCCTGAGCCATGTCCGGTGGATGGCTCCTGAACGCTCTCTGGCATCTGAGGTTACCTCCTACCTAGGGTTGTCAGGCTGGGATTGTCAGGGCCTCTCGTTGGTGGTGGTATTCTAAAATATTACAACTAAGGATAACAGGTTTCTGCGGTTGTGGTAAAGGGGCATGAAGAACATAATTCAGTAGCTTCAGGAATAAATAGTTACGTCTATAGCATCGGATTTGTCCCTGACTTATAACTTTGAGCCATGTCTGCATCGAGAGTCCTTGCTATTCGTAGAGGACGGCAAAGGGAAGGGAGGTATGGGTTTTCGTAACCTGTGGCACTACTTGGGGATAGCCCGAAAATCGTTAGCTAGTGACGCTTAGAGACTGTCAATTTGAACTTGTATCGAGTAAAATAAAGTGTATGGTTATCGTAGCCATAGCATCCAATAATGAACGGAATGCTCGGAGCTATATTCGGGCCGTAGCCGGACAGGTCCAGACTCGGCTGGTTACACCACAGGACGTAGCCGCTCCACCGGATGCGCTACTTTCAGATGCAGGTGGCCTTTTGCTCACCGGGGGGCCGGATATAGACCCGTTCAACTACAACGAATCACGGACCCATGAGGAAAGCCTGGAACTTGAGAAGGGGTTGGACGCCCTGGAGTTTGGGCTGCTCCGATATGCGTTGGAGCATGATATGCCTGTACTGGGGATTTGCCGTGGTATGCAACTTCTCAACGTGGCCTTTGGAGGCAAATTGCTCCAGGACATACCCGGCCACAAGGCGGAGCGCAAAGATGGGCACTGGGAATCCGTGCATCACTCTATCTATATTTCACCCGGGAGCAAGCTGGCAGCTATCCTTGGGATGGGTGGCTTTTTCCGGGTTAACAGCCGTCACCATCAGGGGTTGAGAGAGGCACAGAAATCTCCCAGGCTACTGGCATCAGCCTACTCTCTGGATGACGCCATCATCGAGGGAGTGGAGAGCCCGGAGCATAGCTGGGTAGTCGGCGTTCAGTGTCACCCCGAACGCCAGGATGAAGTGCCGAAGGCTTTTGCCAACCTGTTCTTGGCCTTCACCGACCGGGTGGAGGGATACGGGCAGGCTGAGATTTCCTAGTTCCAAGGCATCAGGACGCCAAAACATGTTTACCAAAAGGAGCCACAAATGGTAGCACTATCTCCTTCAGGCAATATCCAGCCGATTCGAATAGAAGAAGAGATGCGCAACTCCTATCTGAGCTACGCCATGAGCGTCATTGTCGCAAGGGCGCTGCCAGACGTACGCGATGGGTTGAAGCCGGTCCAGAGGCGCATCCTCTATGCCATGCACGAGTTGGGGCTACGGCCTGCCAGCGCCTACAAGAAAAGCGCCCGCATCGTTGGTGAAGTCCTGGGCAAGTATCATCCCCACGGTGACGCTCCGGTATACGATTCCCTGGTACGCATGGCGCAGGGGTTTTCCATGCGGTATACCCTGGTAGACGGGCAGGGTAACTTTGGAAGTATTGATAACGACCCTCCGGCGGCCATGCGCTACACCGAGGCCCGCCTGATGTCTATCGCCGAAGAACTCCTGGCGGACATCGAACTGAATACCGTGGACCTCGTTGAAAACTTTGATGGCTCTCTTGAAGAGCCAACGGTCTTGCCTGGGCTGCTTCCCAATATGCTGGTCAATGGCGCTTCAGGTATCGCCGTGGGGATGGCTACCAATATACCGCCCCACAACCTGTCTGAGATTTGTGACGCGGTGTGTCATGTCATAGACCACCCGGACGCCGTAGTCGAGGAGTTGGTGGCCCTGGTACCCGGGCCGGATTTCCCCACAGGGGCCATTATACAGGGGCGATCCGGCATTGTAGATGCTTACACAACCGGTCATGGCCGGGTGGTCATGCAGGCTAGGACCGAGATTCAGGAGCTTCGCGGAGGCAGGCAGCAAATAATCGTCAGTGAGATACCGTTCCAGGTGAACAAAGCTTCCCTGGTTGAGAAGATTGCCCATTTGGTAAGGGACAAGAAAATCGAGGGTATTTCCGACGTGAGGGACGAGTCGGACAGGCAAGGACTTCGTATGGTGGTGGAGCTAAAGCGGGATGCCCAGGCTGAGATTGTGATGAACAACCTCTACAGACACACGGCCCTACGGTCCTCCTTCAACGTGATTATGCTGGCTTTGGTGGATGGGCAACCCCAGGTGTTGGGGCTAAAGCGTGCCCTCCAACTGTATATTGAGCACCGGCGCGTGGTTATTACCCGCCGGTCCGAGCATCTGTTGAAGGTAGCAAGAGACCGGGCACATATTGTGGAGGGTCTTCTGCTGGCCCTGGACCGTATGGATGAGGTCATAGCCACTATCAGGGCCTCCCAGGACGCCGGCGCCGCACGTAGGAACCTGATGAGTAGCCTGAATCTGACCGAGGTCCAGGCTCAAGCCATCCTGGATATGCAGCTTAGACGTCTCGCTGCCCTGGAGAGGGAGAGGCTGGAGAAAGAGTACCAGGACTTGCTCAAAACTATCGGCGACTTGGAAGCTCTACTTGCCGACCCGGCAAGGGTGCTCACGGCGATCAAAGAGGCTGCGAAAAAACTGAAAAAGCAGTATGGCGACCCGAGGCGCACGGAGATACGGGATGAGGAAGCCGCTCACCACACCATCGAGGAGTTGACACTCCACCAGGATGTTGTGATTACTCTCAGCCAGAGGGGCTATATCAAACGCATACCCAGCGCTACTTACAAGCTCCAGCATCGCGGAGGCAAGGGTGTCCGAGGCATGACGACGCGGGAGGATGATGCCTTGCAGGACCTGCTGGTGGCCGATACTCATGACACACTCCTGTTCTTCACCAACCGGGGGCGCGCCTACCCGCTAAGGTGTTTCGACATCTCCGAGGATAGCTCGCGCACTGCCAAGGGTACGCCCCTCATCAATCTGCTGCCCATCGCCGCCGACGGCGAGCGGGCCAACGCGCTGCTCGCCGTGCCCGACCTCAAGGAGCGGGGCAATGTGTTCATTCTGGCCACCCGCCGCGGCCAGGTGAAGATGCTGCGTCCGGGGGACCTGGCGGGGATACGTCCCAAGGGCCTGATTGTGATGAACCTGAAGGAAGGCGACGAAGTGGTCTCCGCTCGGGTAGTCAAGGAGGGCGGCGACGCAATTCTGGTGACCAAGCGTGGGCAATCTATTCGCTTCGCCGTATCCGGCGTGCGTCAGTCGGGACGCCAAACCCAGGGAGTACACGGCATCAAGCTGGCCCCGGGAGACCAGGTGGTGGCAATGGACGTGGCCCTCAACAACGGGTTCCTGCTGACAGCAAGCTACCATGGGTATGGCAAGTGCACCGTATTGGCCAACTACCGGCGACAGGGCCGGGGCGGGTCGGGAATCCGCACCTTCCGCGTCAACGACACCACCGGCCCGGTGGTCGCCGCCCGGGTGGTGACCGAGGCCGAGGACCAGGAGATCATGCTGATCTCGGCCAAGGCCCAAGTGATAAGGGTCAGCCTACAGGACTTCCGAGTAGTGGGGCGCAATGCCCAGGGGGTGCGCATCTGGCGCGACAAGCAAGCCGACGACTACGTTGCCTCCTTGACCTGTCTCATGCGCCAAGATGGTGAGGATGCCCCCCCTACCAACGGGTCGCTTCCTGCCCAGGAGGTGACTCTCAGGAGCCTCAATGGAAGTGGCCAGCAGGGAGCGTTCGAGGAATTCTAAAGCTATATGGGGCTGATCGCGACAAAGAAGGGAAAGCCAATATTCCGAGAATAATTCACACTCGCCAACCATTCCCTACCCCCTCGCTTTCTATTATCTGGAAAGCTTGAAGAGGGGGATTTGGGGCGGGATTTAGGGTCAAGGAACGAAGGATGAAGCTGGTATTTGTCCACGGAGCCGGGGAATCGAGCCTCTCCTTTCACTATCAACTGGGCTATTTCAGGGACTCCCAAGGAATAGACCTACCAGGCCATCCCGATGGCAAGCCTTGTACCAGTATCGAAGGGTATGTTGAATGGGTCCGAGGCTTCATTGCCGCTCGACAGTACAAGGATGTTGTATTATGCGGTCACTCCATGGGTGGCGCAATCACCCAGCTTTACGCCCTCCAATATCCTGAGGAGCTACGGGGAATCATTCTGATAGGCACCGGTGCCAGGCTGAAAGTCCATCCAGACTATCTGAAGGAGTGCGAGGACGGTATCAAAAACCCCGGGCGGTGGCTTGAGAATCGAGACATAGAGTACTCCAAAATCGTTCCCGACCTACGTCAAGCTCTCGTGGCAAGGTCTGCCGAAGTTGGAAGCGCCGTCAAGCTCAACGATCTGCTTTGCTGTGACAAGTTCGACGTAATGGACCGGGTGCAGGAGATACACTTGCCTGCCCGGATAATCTGCGGTTCAAAGGACGTGATGACGCCCGTGAAATACAGCGACTATCTGGCTGACAGAATACCGGGGTCCCGGAAAGCCATATTTGACGGTGCGACTCACTACGTCCAGCTGGAGCAACACGCGTTAGTCAACGAGACTATAGAAACGTTCCTCTCAACTCTGCGCTAGGTTGAGGCGAAGTGGGACGGTTATGATTACATGAAGGATTCGCAGGGGTACACAGTGAGATATGAAGGGACGACGTCGGAACAGCTTGCGCATGAAGTGAAAATGCTCAAGCAGCGTATTGCTGAGTTGGAGTTGTCTGAAATCCATCTCAGGAATGCGGAGGAAGCGCTGCAAAGGAGCGAGGCCATTGAGCGACGACTGGCTGAGGAGAACGAGCTTCTTGCCAGGATTGGTCAGGTCATTAGCTCATCCCTCGACGTGGATGACGTGTATGAGCAGTTTGCCGAAGAGGTCCGTAATCTTGTCCCGATTGACCGCATCGCCATCACCGTATATGACCCCGAGCACAGAGCATGGAACCTCGCTTATGTATGGGGGTTGGAATCGAAGGAATTTCTGCCCGGGAGTCTTATTTCAGCCGCCTACTCCGTTACTGCCGAGGTGGTCAGAAACCGCTCAAGGTTCGTCTTCGTAGCCCGGGACAGGGATAAGGTAGAGGCTCGGATGCCCAGGATGATGCCCCTTTTCAACGTCGGGCTTCGGACATTCCTCTGGCTCCCTCTGATTTCCAAGGATGAGGTTATAGGTGTCCTGACCCTGGCTTCTACCAATGTAGATGCCTATCCGGACAGTGTTTTGCACCTTGTTGAGCGAGTTGGGACCCAGATCGCCGGCGCCATCGCCAGCTCTCAACTCTATGCTCAGATTAAGCGAACGGAGGAGGAGCTTAAAAGGTCAAATTCTGAACTAGAGCAGTTTGCTTACGTGGCGTCCCACGACCTTCAGGAGCCGCTGCGGATGGTCACAAGCTACGTCCAGATTCTTTCGGAAGATTACAAAGGCAAACTAAGCGCCGATGCCGATAGGCACATTGACTACGTTGTGAGTGGAGCCAACCGCATGAGAACGCTCATAGATGACCTGCTGGCTCTCTCGCGCATAGGCAATGAAGGACGGGCATTCGAGCCAACTGACTGTTATGACGTTCTGAAACGGGTCATCGCCAACCTGGAGACGACGATTGATAACAGCGGAGCAGTGGTGACTCACGATGTTCTGCCCATAGTGAACGGGGATGCCGTCCAGCTCACCCAACTCCTCCAGAACCTGGTTAGCAATGGGATCAAGTTCCGCAGCGAAGAAACACCCTACATTCATGTTTCGGCTGAGAAGGGGGAAGATGAATGGGTCTTCTCAGTCCGCGACAATGGGATTGGAATTGCACCAAGACACCATGAGCGTATCTTTCTGATGTTTCAGCGCCTGCATAGCAGGTCCGAATACTCCGGTACGGGCATCGGATTGGCACTTTGCCAAAAAATTGTGCAGCGTCATGGGGGACGTATCTGGCTGGACTCGGGAGAAGATAAAGGCTCGACCTTTTATTTTACGGTGCCAGGCGTATAGGATAAGGAGGTAACGCATCATGGGAACCCTTGAAACGCCCATCGAGATACTTTTAGTAGAAGACAATCCAGGAGATGTAGAGCTGATTCAGCGAGCCCTCAGAAACTCTGACTATCACCATAACTTGACTGTGGCGGTAGATGGCGAGGAGGCTATGGCTACACTGCGCGGGCGGGGGCAGCGCTCTGACACACCTCTTCCAGACTTCATCCTGTTAGACCTGAATCTGCCGAAGAAGGACGGCCGCGAAGTGCTGGCGGAGGTCAAGGCAGACCCCAAACTGCAAAATATCCCGGTTATCGTACTGACGACCTCAAAAGCGGAACAGGACCTTCTGGATTCCTACGAGAAGCACGCTAATAGCTATGTCGTAAAGCCGGCCGATGCAAGACAGTCTGAACTCATAATGAGCAAGATACTGGACTACTGGCTCAATATTTCTATGCTGCCCAGAAACATTGGATAGGGCCGGGGCTTATTTCTGGTCACTCATCACGTTCTTGAACCACTTGCTTTCAAAAAACAATAGAGGCGCCTCTTCGGCACCGCGGTATATTTCCTTTACTTCGCCAATATAGATGGTGTGGTCTCCGTATTCGTGGGAAGCCACCACGTCACAGCCGAAAAAGGCCAGGACTCCTTCCAGTGCGGGGACTCCGCAAACGGAAGTGATGGAAAAATCGTACTCCACGTCCCCTTTCCTGTCTTCGGGTCGCCTGGCGAAATATTTGCCCAGGTCTTCCTGCCTGCCGCTAAGAATATTGACGCCAAAGCAGCGTCGGCTCTCCATGTACTTGTAGGTGTTGGTATTGTGGGCAACGCAAATGAGTACCAGTGGAGGGTCCAGGCAGACCGAAGTAAAGGAGTTGGCACTCATCCCGTGCAAGCTATCATCATCGTCCAGGGTGGTCACCACCGTGACCCCTGTTGCAAACTCTGACATGGATCTTCTGAAATCGTCTTTAGTAACCAAGATACCACCTTCACTTGCATTTGCAGACATTATATCTGAAACGTGATGTTTACTCTAGCCCTACTTCCACCTTGGCTGTGATTAAGAGTGGTATTTAATGGCGCTACCACCAAGGAACGAGGCGTCTCAGGAAGGCGGGGCACCACCAGTTCCAGTCACCCAAGATAAGCATCAATGCCGGCACAAGCAAGCTACGGACCACAGTAGCGTCTAGGAAGATGGCGATGGCCGTGCCCAGCCCAAGGGCCTTAATCACTATAATATCACCTGTAGAGAATGACGCCGCTACCAGGACCAGAACAAGGGCGGCGCTGGTTATTACCTTGCCCGTCCTCTCCAGTCCCTGGGCCACGCTCAAGGCATTGTCGCCGGTCGTATCGTATATCTCCTTTACTCGACTGAGGAGAAAAACCTCGTAGTCCATACTCAGTCCAAAGATTATGGAAAAAAGCAGTATGGGGATCGTAGACTCTATAGTGCCCTCGGGCTGAAAGCCCAGGATGCTCTGGAAATGGCCTTGCTGGAAAATGTAAACCAGCGCTCCGTAGCTGGCGAATATGCTCAGCCCATTCAGTAGTATCGCCTTCAAGGGCAGGAGCACTGATCTGAAGAGGAAAAACAGGGCGATATATGTTGCGGCCATAACATATAGCACTACAAATGGAAAATCCTGGTACATCACGTCTATCGAGTCCTCCAGGTCGGCAGTCACTCCCGTGACAAGCAGCTCCAAGTTATCCCCCACCTGAGTGGAGCGTATATCCCTCACAATCTCCTTGGTCTCGTTGGACATAGGAGGGGAGTGGCTGAATACCCTGATGACCATAGTGTGTTCGCGGGCGAGCTCTTCAACGAGCCGGTTTACCTGGGCGTTCCACAGACCGGAGTTGGAATACAGGGCCTGGTACTCCGCTCTCCCGAGAGAAGCGTCAAGAGTGACGAGGCTCTCTACCCGGTCGACTTGAGGGTTATCCTGGAGGGTCTGAAGAATATCATAGATGTTGCCGATATTGTCAGGCGCAAGAATATTATTGGGGGACCGTGCGACTATTACGATGGGCGAAAGGGTCCCAGGCCCCATCTCAGTTTCCAGCACGTCCCATCCCTGTCGAGAGTCGGCCTCGGGTGGTAGAACGGTCGCCCAGGGCGCACCGATATTCACTCCCAGGAACGGGACACCCAAAAGCACCAGAAATGCAATCATCGGTATAGAAACTCTGAAAGGATGTCTCATTACCCAAGAGGCCAGGTGGTGCCAGAATCGTGGTCCCTCTCTCCTGGGCCGCGACTGTATCAGAGAAAGGCGGTTTACCCTATGGCCGAGAACGCTCAGAATGGCCGGGAGTAAGGTCGTTGCTATACTGAAGGAGATGAGTATCACCAGCATTCCGCCAAGCCCTATTGACCTTAGCATCATGAATTTGAACATCAGCAACCCAGAGAGTCCCAGTACCGACGTGATTCCGGAGAATAGCAGGGCCTTGCCGGAGGTTGCAATAGTACGGGCCACGGCCTCGTCCGCATGGTTCTCCTCCAGCTCCTCTCGGAAGCGGGTAACTATCAGGAGGGAGTAGTCTACGGCTACCCCTAGTCCCAGGAACGAAACGATGTTCAAAGCGAATATGGACACGTCGGTGATTTGCGCTATCAGAAAAAGAGTTGCCAACGCTGTGGATACACTGATGGCTCCCATAGTAACCGGAAGCCCGGCGGCCACCAGTCCTCCAAAAATAAGAATCAGGGCCACCAAGACCAGGGGCAAGCTGATGGCTTCCCCCCGACGCAGGTCTCGCTCCGAGGCCCTGTTGAGGTCCGAGAAAATCGGTATGCCTCCCGTGGCCCATGCCTTGAGCGCTCCATCAGGCGCGATAGCTTCATTGAGCTTCTCCCTCAATTCAGGGACGAGGTCCACGGCCTCATCCACCTCGCGGTCCAGCTTAACAATGGAGAAGGTGGTATACCCGTCGTCAGATACCATGCGAGAGCCGGTGGAGTTATAAAAGGTGGTGATGTCCACTACCTCTGGCATCTCTGCCATTGGGGAGAGGATGCGTTGCACTTCATCTGCGTAGCGGGGGTCACGTGCATTAAGGGACTCGCTCGAAAATACCACGACCATCGAGGACTCGGTGATTCCCAGGTCATCCCGCAGGATGTCCAGGGCGCGTCGGGATTCGGTGTCCGCTTCGCCGAATCCCCCTTTGAGTGATGAAGCAGCACGTAGGGCAAAGGGGATCGTCAGAATCAGAACGATGGCCCAGAATAATATAATGGGCCAGCGAAACCTAACAGTAAGTTTGCCAAATTGGTAGAACATTGAAGGTCCCCGAGGGTGCTATTATACCGGCTGGTGGGTCCCTGTGCACCGGGCAGAGGTGGGTGTTGCCCAGGACCGGCACGTGTGATAATTTGGTGGTGTGCTTTCATAGCAACGACCCGGCTACTTAATTTGATAATTTGCCCCAAGGAGGCTAAGGTGGAGCTACTGAGGAGCCTCATTTTTGTGCCCGGCAACCGCCAAGACATGCTGGAAAAAGCCCAGGAGTTCGACGCCGACGTTATCATGGCAGACCTGGAAGACTCAGTCCCCCCTGCTGAAAAGCTGAATGCCAGGCAGATTGTGAAAGAAGTGGCCCCTACCCTATCCCAACGGGGCCGGAAGGTCATGGTCCGGCTTAACTCCTTGGATACGGGGCTGACTCAGGACGAGCTATCATCTGTGATTGGCCCCCATCTTTATGGCGTAAGTTTAGGGAAGGTGGAGTCTACCTGGGATATAATGGAATGGAATAGGGTAGCCTCCGCTCTGGAGAGAGAGGCAGGACTGGAGCCGGGCCACCTGAAGCTCATCCCTTGGATAGAGAACTCCAAGGCCGTGATGAGGGTCTATGACATAGCCGTCGCCTCACCCAGGATAGTGGGGCTGGCATTCGGGGCCGAGGACTATACCGATGACATGGGTGTGCAGCGCACCGATGCCGGCGATGAGGTATACTTCCCGAGGGCCGCGGTTGCCGTAGCAGCAAGGGCAGCGGGAGTAGCAGCCCTGGACAGCCCATACGTGCGGTTCCGCGACCGGGACGGTCTAAAGACGGATATAGAATCGGCTCTGAAGCTGGGTTACGGAGGTAAGTTTGCAATACATCCCGCCCAACTTGACATAATCAATGCAATGTTCAGTCCGCGACCCCAGGATGTCGAGTATGCCCGTAGAGTTGTGGAGGTCTGGGACGAGGCGGAGAACGCCGGTAGAGGCTCAACGTCCCTCGACGGCAGAATGATAGACGTGCCGGTGGTAAAGCGCGCCAGAAATCTACTGGCGCTGGCAGATACCATTGCCCGGAGGAAGTAATAGGAGGTGAGGGTTGCCCTCTGACAGAATAATTCTTGAAGGGATGCAGTTCTATGGCTATCACGGCGGTAGCTCTGAAGAGCGCTCCTTGGGCCAGCCTTTTCAGGTGGAAATGGAGGCTGAGCTTGACCTCAGCATCGCCGGGAAGTCAGATAACCGGGATGATACGGTGAGCTATACCCACCTGTACCGTGTTGCCAAGGAGGTGATGGAGGGGGAGCCAAGGTACCTTCTCGAGGCCCTTGCGGAGGAAATTGCCAGCTGCTCCCTAGGCTCATTCCCCCTTCAGGCGGTCAGAGTAAAAGTGAAGAAGACTCGCCCTCCCATCAAGGGGGCAGTGCTTTCGGGAGCGGCTGTGGATATTTACCGGGTCAGGCTCTAAACAACCGGGCCATCAAGTCGCTCCCTCACTCGCGCTGCGCTTCCACTACCTCAGAAGCTAGCCCGTTGACGTAGACATGTCCTTCCTTCATTACCAGCTTAATGCGGCTCTTATCCTGCAATATGGTGACGTCGTCAAGGGGGTCACCGTCCACCACCACCAAGTCTGCTACTTTGCCTTGCCGGACTGTGCCAATCTCCTTCTCCAGACCGAGGCATTC
Organism: Dehalococcoidia bacterium; assembly: GCA_965219825.1. Lineage (GTDB taxonomy): Bacteria > Chloroflexota > Dehalococcoidia > Lucifugimonadales > JAGWBF01 > JAGWBG01. Next base: position 2,789,683 of record OZ244792.1, read on the forward strand.
CGCGGCCCAGCCGGTAGCCGCAACCAGGGCTTGCATGGGTGTCATGCCCGCAGTTACCAGATGTTGAAGCTCCTCAGCGTTGTTTCCGTGGACCCATCCTCCCGCATCGGTGCCGGCTACTACTTTCACCCCTGCGGCCAGCGCGAGTTGCATACTCTCCACGTGGTGCTCACGTAGCGCTCGGGACCTTGCTTGCCCGTGAGGTGTGCCCCTGGAGCCATGAAATTCGTAGACGGTGAAAGTCGGGACGAAGAAGGTGCCCTTGTCGGCCATCATTTTGATAAGCTCAGGGTCTTCGTCCAGGTATGTCCCATGCTCTATGGAGTTTGCACCCGCTTCGACGGCCGTCCTCAATCCGGAGCCGCCTAGCGCATGGCACATAGCCCTTCTTCCCAGGGCATGAGCCTCGTTCACCAGGGCCTCGACCTCGTTGCGCCCGAACTCCACGTCTTTGGGGCCATGTCCCGGCCTGGAGCTTGCCCCGCCGGTCGTAGCGAACTTGATTACGTCCGCACCAACCCTTACCATCTCCCGCACCTTAGTACGCACCTCATCCACTCCGTTCGCTATCCCTATAGGGAGATGGGGGTCGGTGAGAGGCTGACAGTGGCCTGAAGGGCTGGTCCTGTCTGCCAGACCTCCTGTGGGTGAGATGGGGCCGGTTGCCACAATAAGGCGCGGCCCGGGTATGAGGCCCTCTTCCACGGCCAATTTGAATCCCGCATCCAGCCAGCCTGCGTCCCGAATTGTAGTGTAACCGGTCAGAAGGGTCTGCTCCAACACTTTAGCAGTCCGTATGGTCTGCACGGTCTTGGGCTCATTTAGCCCCCATCGCCCGACGAGATCGTACCCGTGGGAGACCAGGTGGTCGTGGCAGTCAATAAGTCCAGGCAGCAACGTCATGCCGGAGATATTGATAATTTCAGCGTCCGGAGGGAAAGCGGCTGCCTCTTGCGGACCAACTGCATTTATGGAACCGTTGTCGTTGACGAGCACCGCAGTATCCGGCATGGGCGGACTTCCTGTGCCATCTATAAGGGTTGCGCCTAGCAGCACTTTCATGGGTGACCCCCTGTGTCAAGAATATCAACTTTGGTATGCCCGTTTGCCGGAGGGTGGTGGGCTTGTTGAGTCCATCAGCCATAGTATAAACGAGAGCCCCCCGGATGGCTACCCAGGGGGCTCTGCGCTATTCTTTAGGTCCGGTTCCTTCTTTGCCAGGGGAAGGCGACCTACCTGATTGGCTACTTTGTTTAATTAGGCCCTACGCCCGGTGAGACGAAAGGCGAATAGACCACCCACCACAAGGAACGCTCCTATCACCAGGGCGACCAATGCCATGCTGGAATAGCTGGTCCCACCAAAAACGTCACCTGTCTTGGGAGGCTTGGGTACTTCCATCAGGGTGAAGGTGCCCATATCCTGGGCTGCCGTGTACGCCTGGGCCGCCCCACCCTCTCCGGCCATCCGCTGGACCATACCATCCCCATCGGCGTCGAACCCATTGAGGGAGCGTTCAAGTATTGCCACCGCGTTTTCTGCCAAGAGCGTGGCTGCATCACGGTCTTCAGCACTAATGGCCTGTAGGGCGAGGTCACGGGCCTGCTCAGCCCACGTAGCGGCCTGACCGGCTGAGGCCATGACTTCCTTGGAGTACATGGCAATCACCGCGTCTTCGGTGTCAGCTGCGGCGGCCATGCCGGCGTGGGTAGCCGCGTTTGCTGCGTACTGGAGGACACCAAAGCCGTCGCCAGGGTTCTCTACTTCACCATTGCCGTCCAAATCGCCGGCGTTAGCCCCTTCGGAGCCTTCAATGATGTGGACCAAATGCTCGGCATGTTGCATGACTTCAGCCATGGTGGAGGCTTCTTTGGCGAGATTGGCATGAACAAGGGCGGTCCGGGCCTGCTCTTTGAGGCCAACGGTGATGCCCTTGGGTGTGCCCTTGTGGAAACCGGATGCGTACTCTGGGTTGCCCTCTGCGGAGAATACAAGATTTCTGATGTAAGCTATGCTACCCGCAGGGATTACATGGACGAGGGCAATCATCTTGGAAGGGCCGGGGTCAACGTCCGGGACCGGTTCTATGGTGACGACAAACCTGTCGAACGCAGCAAAGAGGTTCTCTCCGCTTGGCTTATCTTCCGACATCAGCACGAAGGTCTGGTCAATCATGCCATCGTCGTTCACGTTGAGTATGCCGGTGCTCTGCTTCCGGTCCCCTACGTCCGGGTTGGTGACGAGCCAGCCTTCGTAGGCCTGACCGTCCGGGAGAGCCGGAATATCCATAATTTTTATGGTCGCTTTGTTGCTCATGTTGGTGGTACCTTCAGTCTCATCGCTATCCATGATGGTGACTGTGCCCTTACCTCCTTGTGCTAGGACCAGCGTAAGGGGGATGAGCAAAGAGAGTATTCCTACTACCAGGAGAACCGGAAAGGCTTTAGACCACGACATAGCGCCTCCTTTACTTTGAGACCATCTATCTACAAGCTGCTTTGTAGTACACTTGCCTGGAACTATCATTCATTGTGGAGAAACCCACAAACTAGCCACATAGTATAAGGACTTTTTTCACTCCTGACAAGTCTTTATACACCCAGATAGCACCGAAATTCGGGAGTGTTGTGACTTGTAAGGAAAACGGTTATCATCTCTTCAGTAACATACCCACGGTTGTGGGTATGCCTACCGGTGACCTTGTCAGTATGATACTAACATGATATTTGGAACATGGTATTTAGAAGCTATCTCTTGAGAGGTGTGACGTGAACAGCCAGTACGATGTAGTGGTCGTGGGCGCAGGGAACGCAGCGCTTAGCGCCGCAATTGCCGCTCTGGAAAACGGGTCCAAAGTCCTCGTTTTGGAAAAAGCCCCGGAATACTTCCGTGGAGGCAACACTTACTTCACTGGTGGGGTCATCCGATGTGCCTATGACGGCATCGAGGACATCAAGGCCCTTGTTCCGGATATGTCTCCTGAAGAGGAGCAGTCCGTAGACGTGGGCAGGTATAGCCAGGACGATTTCTATAGCGACCTCATGCGGGTAACCGCAGGGCTTGCGGACCCTGAACTTGCTCAATTGCTGGTAGGCCGGTCACACCCTACCTTGCTATGGTTGCGAGAAAAAGGTGTACGGTTCGTACTGTCATTTGGCAGACAGGCGTTCAAAGTGGGTGACAGATACCGGTTTTGGGGGGGTCTGGTTATCGAGTCGGTGGGAGCGGGTAAGGGCCTCTCCGACCAGCAGTTTGACGTCGCTGAAAAGATGGGGGCACAGGTACGATACTGGACGAAGGGGGTAAGGCTGCTTCAGGATAGCAAGGGCCGTGTTTCGGGAGTGACAGCTCAAGGCCCCGATGGGTTTGAAGATATTTCTGCCAAGGCTGTTGTACTGGCCAGCGGCGGATTCGAGTCGAACGCTGAGATGCGAGCCAGATACCTTGGCCCGGGTTGGGAGCTGGCTAAGGTGCGTGGGATACCGTACAACACGGGAGATGGAATTCGCATGGCCCTGGATATTGGGGCCCAACCCCACGGCCACTGGAGCGGGTGCCATGCCGTGGCCTGGGACCTGAACGCTCCTCCATACGGCGATAGGGTTGTCACGGAGCTTTATCAGAAACACTCCTATCCCTTCGGCCTCATAGTGAACATTCATGGCAAGAGGTTCGTAGATGAGGGCGCGGACTTCCGCAACTACACCTACGTTACTTACGGACGCGAGATATTGCGCCAGCCTCAGAGTGTGGCGTTCCAAATCTTCGATGACAAGGTGAAGCACCTTCTGAGAGAGGAGTATCGCATTCCCCAGGTGACCATGGCCACTGCCAACAGTATAGAGGAGTTGGCAGACAGGCTTGACATAGACAAGGATGGCCTCGTTCAAACTGTGAGAGAGTACAATGCTGCAGTCCAGGACAAAGAGTACAATCCCACTATTCTGGACGGGAAGGGCACCGAGGGAATCGAGCCTCCCAAGACCAATTGGGCGCTGCCAATAGATACAGCTCCGTTCATGGGCTACGCGGTGACGTGTGGCATCACGTTCACGTTCGGCGGACTCAAAATCAATAATCGGGGTGAGGTGCTGGACTGTGAGGAAGCTCCTATTCCTGGTCTCTATGCTGCCGGTGAGCTGATTGGCGGCCTATTCTATTACAATTACCCTGGCGGGTCCGGGCTTACGGCAGGGGCGGTGTTCGGCAAAATCGCCGGAGAGAACGCGGCCAAGAATATGGCGGCGCTGAGCTAAGAGTTGACGTGATACGTTCGTCGTGTATCTCGGCCAACGCAGCCGTAGCAGTTTCCAACATTCCCGGTATGGTCCTGATGAGCACAGAACAAATGAGAGATACCCATCTCCGAGGTAGGATGTTCAGGCCCCGCTATTTCACCGCAGCCCTCTGAAAAAGGTGCGTATATCTTCCACCAGCAACTCAGGCTCCTCCAACGAAGCGAAGTGGCCGCCTCGAGGCATCGTACTCCATTGTTGAAGGTTAAGGGAGCGCTCCGCCCACTCCCTCGGTGGTTTGAACAGCTCTTTGGGAAAGGTAGCTACGGCACAGGGAACCTGAACACGGTCGCCCTGCTCCAGAATCCAGGGACTGCGCTGGGACTCATAGTAGAGCCGGGTGGATGAGCTGATGGTTTGGGTTGCCCAGTAGATCGTGACGTTAGTAAGAAGCTCGTCCTTGGTGAAGCGCCGTTCCACGTCGCCGTCACAATCGCTCCAAGAGCGCCATTTTTCTACGATCCAGGCCGCCAGGCCGGCCGGGGAGTCGTTCAGCCCGTAGGCAAGAGTCTGGGGTTTGGTCCCCTGTATATGAGCGTACCCGCCTTCGTCCTGACGCCATCGCTCGCGCTCCTGAAGGAATACTCTCTCCGCTTCGGTCAACTCTTGAGAACCCGGACCGATGTATGGCTGTGCGCCACCGACGAGGGTTATGTGGATGCCTTTCACATACTGGGGGTAAGTATACCCGAGGCGGGCCGTTACACTTGCTCCCCAATCTCCGCCTTGAGCGACGAACTGTTGGTACCCCAACTCCTCCGTCATTATCTTTGCCCAAATGTCGGCGATCCGCCAATAGTTCATCCCCGGCTGCTGCGGGTGGTCCGAGAATCCGAATCCCGGCCCGGATGGGACAACTACGTCGAAGGAGTCCGCCGGGTCTCCCCCGTGACTGGCCGGGTCGGTGAGGAGAGGTATGATTTTAATCATCTCGAAAGGATTCTTCGGCCACCCGTGGGTGATGACAAGGGGCAGGGGATTTGGCCCCTTGCCACGCTCGTGGATAAAATGAATGCCCAGACCATCAATAGTCGTGCGGTACTGGTTGAAGGAGTTGAGCATCTCTTCTTGGGCCCGCCAATCGAACCGGGTCCGCCAGTATTCCGTTAGCTCTTTTACGTATGCAAGATTAGACCCATAGTCCCACTGGGAGTCGTTGATCTCATCCGGCCATCGGGTGGCGGCCAGGCGCTCTCGAAGGTCCTCCAGGGTCGAGTCCGGGACGTGTACCTTGAACGGTTGAACAGCCATATCAGAGTCCTCCTCTTAGCGGTGAGCTTATTATACCAGCTTTGAGAATTCGTTGAGAGATTAGCGTAGGAATAATCAAGTCGGAAAGCGATCCCGTGCCGTCACCTGATGCGCCCAACTCCCCGGCGTGAGCCTGAGCATGGCCTTCTACCAGTGTCCATCTCCCGGTTCAACGGCCAATCAGGATAATGCTGAAGGGTTTTGCATGTTTCACAAAGATACCAACATGGAATGAGTAGAGCTGTCCGCCGCCGGCGAGAGCCTGACTGATAGCGCCGCCCTGTTACTTGGTAGGCCGTCAGGGATTCGAACCCTGGACACCCGGATTAAAAGTCCGGTGCTCTGACCAACTGAGCTAACGGCCCACAATATCCCATGGTGACTTCCGGCTTGTCTGCTTAGAGGCCCAATTTATCGCTGTTGTATTTTCCTTCGTACCTGTAGCAGCCGGGTCGGTGCTTCTATTATAGCCAAGCAAATGAAGCTTCTCAAGCGGAGGAGCCATTGCGTCAAGGGTAATTGCATTTTGATCCGGCGCCAGCCGGGGGCAACCATGAGGAGGGGCTTAACCATATACATTAGAATAATACGTTGTCCTGGAGCAGCCGGACTTCCGCCGCGTCCAACACGTCTTGCCGGAAATAGTCGCTCAGGTCCTCGGGCGTTCGTGGTTCAACCCTGCAAGGCGTCCGAACCAACGTCCGGGATGCCGCGACGTGGAATATTACCGTGTGAAGGCGTTAATTCGCGGATGACCCCGGTGGGACACGGGATCGAGGGCTGTATAGACGAAGGTGTGCGACGCCCCTCATCGGGCTGATAAGCCTTACTTCTCATACCAGCCGGAGCCGAACAGCAGGTTGTCGTGGCGAATAATCCACGTATGCTTCTGCGCGTTCTCTCCCGTTTCCGTGTTCAATAGCACGTAGTCCACCCAGCGACCTTCCTCGGTAGCCGCCAGCATCTCGTCGCCGTAGAAATAGCCGGTGGGGTCCACGCGGAGGCTGGGGTCCCGGACTATGGATTCCGGCCGATGGTGAGCTATGGTGAGGCCGTCAGGGCCGATGATGAACACGTACCACTCGCCGTCAACGCTCTCCGTAGAGTTGTAGTAGTCAATTGTCGCCTGCTTGCCGTCGCGCTCGTACCTCTGGATGGCCTTTTGCACGAGGGCCTTGGTGTATGCGGGCGGGTCATCTCTAGTCGGCTCCGACTGATCGGAGCCATTCCTCACTACCGCGATGCCCGCGACAATCGCCGCCAGCGCGGCCGCCACTCCGAGTCCGGCAATCATCCGAGAAGGCATTCAGCTATCTCCTCATTTTGGAGATGAGCCTTGCAGTTCAATTGCGTGCATCGCCTTTCCTCATACCTAGATTTTTCGGAAGTGTATCAGGTATACTGGCTGGAGACAATGGCAGTGTCAACTGCAAAGCGGCTGCTGAAGGTGGGTCCTTCACCCACACCGGGGACGCTTGTTCGACAAGCGACTCGACGATGGTGGTCGCCGCCGGATATGTCTATATTCTGCAAGGATGGTGTTATGCGAGTCTTGTCAAAGACATGGATGGTTCTGTTCGCGTCGCTGATGCTCCTGGCTTTGGTGACAGCGGCTTGTGCTAATGGGGAGGAAGCCCAACCGACTCCGACGCCGGAATCTCCCACTCAAACGGCCCAACCGACTCCGACGCCCATGCCCACACCGGTTGGCCCCTTCGTCATAGGGGTGATGGAGTCACTCACAGGACCCGGTGAGACCTATGGCACTACGATTGCTCAGGCCAAGCAGATGGCCGTGGACGAGATTAACGCGGCCGGCGGTATCAATGGCCGGATGCTTGAGATTATCATTGAAGACTCCAAATGCGGCGCCCAGGACTCGATAACCGCCTACCGTAAGCTAACCGACGTAGATGGAGTGAAAATTATCCTTGGCACCAGTTGTAGTGGCGCCATGCTGGGGGCCGCGCCCCTGGCCGAGCAGGATGGGGTAATCCTCTTCTCTTCGTCGGCAACCAACCCGGACATCGCCAACGCCGGGGATTACATCTTCCGGACCGCTTTGAACGACATCACGGTGGGCAACGACACCGGCAACCTGCTCTGGGCCGATGGCGCCCGCAAGCTGGCTACCATCACCGAGGCCACCGACTATGCCGAGGGGGTAAGGCGGACCACGGTTGCCCAGTTTGAGAAGGTCGGCGGGGAAGTGGTGGCCGTGGAACGTTACTCCTCCGAAGTTACCGACTTCAGGAGCCAGTTGACTAAACTGCTGGGCAATGGTCCCGACGCCGTTCACGTGGCCGTCCAGACCGAGTTCGCCGGAGGCACCATCATCAAGCAGCTTCGAGAGCTAGGCTACGAGGGTCCAATCTATACTGAAAGCGTGGGTATTGGGCAGACGGCGTTGGACGTTGCCGGAGATGCCGCCACTGACGTGAAGGCCATCATCCCGGCTGACATTGACCCGTCTAATGTAAGGGGGCAGAAAGTTCTGGATGACTTCAAGGCCCGCTACGGCTACATTAACCTGTCTTGGTTCGTGGGTTCGGCTTACGACACCGTCTACATTGCTGCCGAGTGCCTCAAGATGACCAATGACGACCAGGATGCCGACGGTTTCAGAGACTGTTTGTACGGCATCAGCTGGAGCGGGGCCATTGCCGAGAACTACAGCTTCGACGAGGACGGCGAGGTTGTAGGTCTGTTCAACGTGGTCGCACAGGTACTGCCCACAGCCGAAAGGACAGACGACAATCTGGGTTACAAGGTCTTGGGTTCTGCGCCGCCGGCGCCGTAAGCCGGATACCACATCCGTCAGGGGCGTGGGATTGGCCTCTGCGCCGTGAGCCAACCCCACGCCGGCATCAACCAAAGGCAGCGAGGATTCTGGATTCTGGGGCGTACAACCGGACGCCGAGGGGGCCAAGTCGGAGCCTCAACAGGCCAACGGGTCTCGTTCGAGTCAAGTCCGTTGCGGGGGTCTGTTTGCTTACATACCGTAATGCACAAGAACGGCTGCACGCAATCTCCCGGATTTCAGGAACCAATCTCCTGGCAATCGTTCTGACCCTGGCGGTTGTGGCCTACATCGGATGGAAGGTCGGCCAGTCCCCCAACCAAGCGCTACAATTTACCTTCAACGGCCTATCCGTCGGCGCCATATATGCGCTGCTGGCGATAGGATTCACCATCGTCTACAGTACCGTCTGGTTCTTTGACCTCTATTACGGCGCTGCGGCGGCTCTGGGCGCCTACGGCGTCTTTTATATGAGGTCTCAAAAGGGCCTGCAAGGGCAATACGACGTCAGCAACCTTTACCTTAATATCGTCTTTGCCGTGGTGGTCGCCGGAGTAATTGCCTGGGCCTTTCGCGTGGTGCTTTACCCCCGGCTTCGTGGCCGCCTCAGCCGAACCCATCTGCTGGTTGTGGAAGGCCTCGTGGCCGTATGCGCCGGGGTCTACACGGGTCTAGTCCTCACCTACCCGGACTGGCTGAATGTCATGCTCAGTCCGGCGATTGGTGTACTGGTTGCGATGGCCGGGTGCTGGGCGCTCTATCGAGTATATCGGGACATATTGGCCGGCGCCAGCCTAGCGCCGTTATTCGCCTTTGCCGTCATAGCGGCGGCCCTGGGGGCATATTGCGGCCTACTGTTGGCCGACGCTCCCGGGGCCAACCTCTATCTAAGTTGGGTGGTGTCGTGCCTGTTAGCGGGGGCCGTTGGAGTAGCCCTGTACCGGGGCCTGTACGTGTACATGCGTGAACGAGCCAGGTCTCCCCTCGTCATGCTGGTGGCCTCCCTCGGTATCCTGCTGGCCATAACCGCCTTCATCACCATAGTCTTTCAAAGTGTGCCACGTCCCCTCCCGGAAGCCTTCGGCAGCGACCCCTGGACCATCGGAGGGGCCAACATCAAGAAATTCACCGTCTTCACCATCGGCATTGCCGTCGTCTGCTTCATGGGGCTGGTGCTGGTCCTCAAGAGAACCTCCTTCGGGAGGGCAGTGCGGGCCATCGGTGACGACGAAGAGGTATCGAAAGTGGTGGGAATAAACACCACCGTCGTCATCGCTATGGTATTCTTCATAGGCGCGGTCTTCGCCGCCCTAGCCGGTGTGTTGAGTGGGCACGATACCGCCATCCAGCCCAGGATGGGCTTACTGCTCCTGCTGAAGGGGTGGGTAGCCTCCGTGGTCGGAGGCATAGGGAACCTCTACGGCGCCATCGTCGGCGGATTTGTTCTGGGTCTAGTGGAACAATTCGGCATCTGGGACCTGGCGGGTGAATGGAAGGACGCTATATCCTTCATCCTTCTAATCTTATTCCTATCGTTCTGGCCCAAGGGCCTGCTGCCGAGGAAATAGAATTATGACCATGATGAATTTACAGGTCTACAGGGCCGTCCTGAGACTCGCGCGAAATCCCCGGGAGCTGGTGCGTCCCGTCAGGAGCAACATCGAGCTGTGGGCGAACCTGCTCGTGATAACCTGGGCGGTGGCGTTCATGCTATGGCAGGGCGTCGGATTTGCCATTACCCTGGGCACGGTCTTCGCTATCTGGGCGATACTGGCGGTCAGTCTCAACCTGGTGCTGGGGTTTGCCGGCCTGCTGTCAGTGGGGCATGTTGCCTTCTTTGGTATCGGCGCCTATACGATGGCTATTCTCACCTCATCGCCGGCATACGAACAGTTGCGTACGGAAGCCATCCCCATATTTGCCTGGCCCTTTTTCGCTGCCCTGCCCGTCTGCGTAGCGTTGGCGGGGCTGGTAGCCATCGTGGTGGGCGTGGTATTCGATCGTTTCAGGGATGACATTTTCGTCCTAGTCTCCTTTGGCTTTGCCACTATCTCTTTCAGTGTCTTCTTGAATTGGCGAGGGCTTACAAGGGGAGCTTTCGGCATTCACGAGATAGCCCGCCCGGAGATAGGGGGGTGGGTATTCAATGGTGATTTGGAGTTCCTGCTTCTGGCCCTGGCATTCCTTGTCCTGGTTATCCTTGTTTCCTGGTTCATAGTAACCTCCTCATTCGGAAGGGTGCTCACCGCCATCCGGGAAGACGAGCAGGCCATCGAGGTTTTCGGCTACCAGACAACCCATTACAAACTCGCCGTATGGGTCATTTCGGCCATGATGGCGGGCCTGGCCGGTGGCCTGTTCAGCAGTTGGACCACTTTCATAGACCCCAACTCCTTCATCCTGTTGGAATCGGCCCTTCTGGTAGCTATAGTGATTCTGGGAGGACTGGCTACAATTTGGGGTTCCCTTTTGGGTGCAGTGGTTTTCGTACTGCTTGAAGAGGGGATGCGATTTCTGCCGTTCCTGCCCACCGAGTTTATCGGCCAGGCGCGACAGGTTATCCTGGGTATTCTGCTGGTGATGCTAATGCTATTCAGGCCCCAGGGCCTGGTCGGGAGGTTCAAGCTGTGAGTGAGACCGGCACAGATTCAAGGGGGCCCATTGCCCTGGAGACTCAGGAAATCTCCAAGCACTTTGGCGCCGTCAGGGCAGTGGACCGGCTCTCCATCGCTATCAAACGGAAGGGTATGACCAGTATAGTTGGGCCCAACGGCTCGGGGAAGTCTACCTTGGTGAACCTGCTGAGCGGGACACTACCCCTCGACGGGGGAATGGTAATTCTCGACGGCGTAGGACTCAAGGTTGTGAAATCTCATGAGGTCCCCGGCTATGGCCTCACCCGGAGCTTTCAGGAAGTGAGGCTCTTCGATCAGATTAGCGTGTGGGACAATATCATGGTCGTGTTGACCGACCGCCGCCTCTTCCCTGCACTGGTGGAACGGGCTAAACCTAGCTATCGGGAGAAGGCCAAGAGCATCCTGGAGGAAGTTGGCCTATGGGAGAAGCGGCGCGCCCTGGCGATGAATCTCTCCTACGGCCAGCGGAAGCTGCTGGAGATCGGGCGTGCTATGGCATTGGAAGTCAACACATACCTGTTCGACGAACCCTTTGCGGGGATATTTCCCGAGATGTTAGAGAGGACCAAGGACATTATGAGAGGGATTCGGGACCAGGGCCGCACTATCATACTCATCTCCCATAACATGGATATAGTCCGAGAGATCCCGGACTACCTGATAGTGCTTGACAGCGGCACCCTCCTGGCCGAGGGAGATGTGGACGAGGTGCTGAGCAACCCAGAGGTGATAGAGGCTTATTTGGGTACTTGATCAACGCCAAATCCGGACACTTTCAGCCTTCGCAACGGTGATGTAAAGAAGGCCCCAGATTCCCGCGAAAGCGGAAATGACACGAGGGGGGGATGGATGCTACGGAAGGACCAAGCAAAGGAGAGAGCCGGCACTTCTAACGGGAATGGACCTTCCACCGACGGGACCATGTTTCTGGAGTTGGTTGATATATCCGTTCATTACGGGGCTGTGGTAGCCTTGGATGAAATATCGCTGGGAGTCCACAAGGGCGAGGTCGTGGCGGTGATGGGTCCCAACGGAGCCGGGAAATCCACCGTCCTCAAAGCTATCATGGGGCTGGCGCCCGTGGTCGCCGGGACCGTCTACTGGCGCCAAAAGCCGCTGGCAGCGGCCACCCACGAGATAGTGAAGGAAGGCATCTCCTTCGTCCCTCAGGGTAGGCGCGTGTTCACCCACCTTACCATTGAAGAGAACTTGGAGATGGGGTGTCTGTACCTGAACGATAAGGCGGAGAAAGAGCGTCGCATGGACTCGGTTATAGATCTCTTTCCTATCCTGCATCAGAAACGTCGGGACTTGGCCAGCCAGATGTCCGGGGGACAGCAGCAGATGTTGGCTCTGGGCCGTGGACTCATGGCGGACCCGCAGGTGTTGCTGCTCGATGAACCTACACTTGGCCTCGCTCCCATAGTGGTCAAAGAGGTGTTTCAGAAGGTCTCCGAGATTAGCGATAGGCTTGGGACCACCATCTTCGTAGTAGAGCACAACATCAAGGGCGTTCTGGATATTGTAGATCGGGCCTATGTACTGGACAAGGGCCGCGTCGTACACAATGGCACTCCCCAGTCGGTCCGAGAGACCAATATACTGACCGAGGTTTTTCTGGGAAGGGTCAACGCAGGTTAAGGAGCGGAGAAGACGCATCTCGATTATCGGCGTTTGGCCTCATGACTTCCTCCAAATCCCGGGCAACCTTCAAGAGCACTTTGGGGGTTGCAAATATACGTCGCAAGTTGGATAATGCCAAACGTTAGCACTTGGCTCTCGAACGTAGAACGGTTGGGCGAGTACTGAGAATTCACTCAGCAAAAAGTGAGTAGTGATTTCAACTACTATTCATGGAGATTGCAAGGCAAGGAGTCTGAGTGGTCACGGAGACGAACACCGTGCCAAATTACGGGTGCCAGGATTCAGTCGCTACATTACAATGTCCCGAGTGCTACGGGACAGCATAGGAGTCAACATTGAACTCTGGAGATACGTCATGGGTCCTTGTTGCCACAGCCCTGGTATTGTTCATGACTTTGCCGGGCCTCGCACTGTTTTATGGGGGACTGGTCCGGTCCAAGTCGGTACTATCGGTGTTGATGCAATGCTTGGCCATTGCTGCTTTGGCCAGCCTGCTGTGGTTGATTGTGGGCTACAGCATAGCTTTTGGCAGCGATGCCGGTGGAGTTGTGGGTGGGCTGGGGAAGGCCTTCTTCACAGGCATAAAGACGGACACGATGCACGGTTCAATTCCGGAGATTGTATTCGCCATCTTTCAGATGACCTTTGCCATTATTACTCCGGCTCTCATTGTGGGCGCATTTGTGGAGCGCACCAAGTTTTCGACAGTGCTAATCATGAGCAGCGCGTGGGTACTCCTGGTGTACGCGCCCATCTGTCATTGGGTATGGGGTGGAGGTTGGCTACAGGATATGGGTGTGATGGACTTCGCGGGTGGGTTGGTGGTGCACGCCAGCGCGGGGGCATCGGCCTTGGTCATTGCCGCTGTGGTAGGAAAACGGCAGGGGTTCCCAAACCAACTGCAACCTCCGCATAACCCCGGCATGACGGCGACCGGTGCGGCGATGCTATGGGTTGGCTGGTTCGGGTTCAATGGGGGCAGCCAATTGGCGGCAGATGGTGGCGCCGGCATGGCAATCGCAGTTACTCACATTGCCGCAGCCAGTGGAGCCATAGCCTGGGCGGCCATTGAATGGATAAAGTTTGGCAAGCCTTCTTTGGTGGGAACCGTCACCGGGGTGATTGCGGGCTTGGCCACCGTCACTCCCGCCTCAGGTTACGTTGGTCCGGCGGGCGGCTTGATTCTGGGAGCAGTGGCCGGCGTGCTGTGCTTCTTCGCTGTGGACGTAGTGAAGAAGCGGTGGAAGATTGATGACTCTCTTGACGTCTTTGCCGTTCACGGAGTTGGTGGTATGATAGGTACGTTGCTGGTAGCCTTTCTGGCAGTGACTGCCCTTGGTGGCAGTGGCCTTTCGGTTGAGGGTGGTGCGATTGGCTCCCAGCTAGGGGTGCAGGCGCTGGGTGTGGTTGCGTCGGTGGCCTGGGCGGCCGTCGTCACCTTCATTATCGTAAAGGTAACGTCTTGGGTGACAGGCGGTTTGAGGGTTAACGAGGAGGATGAGCAGGCAGGTCTTGACCTGGCTACCCACGGCGAGCGCGGCTACGACATGTAGAAAGTAGGGGATAAGTTGCGATGAAACTGATAATAGCGAGGATTCAACCCCACAGACTTGATTGGATACACGAATCCTTAATGGACATCGGGGTCACTAATCTAACTGCCATCGAAGTGAAGGGTTTCAGGGAAGGGGTAGGCCATGCGGAGATATACCGTGGGGCAGAGTACAGCGTTGCCTTCATGCCCATGGTGAAGATTGAGGCGGTAGTGGAAGACGAGTTGGTTGACCAAGTAGTGACTGCCATTCGTGAAGCCAGCGCCTCCCGCCCTGAGCGGCGCAGTAGGGTATGGATTTACGAGGTGCTGGCCGAAATATCAGGGGAAGACGATTCGGAGTAATCCCTCCATGTAGGAGAGCAGGGGAATAGAAGCAAAAGCGTTGCGGCAAGCAGGCTACAGTCACAACGTCAAGGAGATATGCTCAATGAAGGTTAATACGGAGCGACAGCAAGATACCCTAATCGCAAAGACGGAGGGGCGGATTGATGGCTCCAATGCCCGCGAGTTTCAAGTGGCTTTGGATGCTGCCATAGATGCCAGTGAGCGAGCGGTAATCCTGGATATGGAACAGCTGTCTTACATCAGCAGTGCGGGCCTTCGGGTGATACTGCTGACGGCCAAGGCGTTGCAAAACCAGAAGGCTAAATTTGCTATCTGCTCGCTTTCGGCCTCAATACGTGAGGTCTTCGAGATTAGCGGTTTCGATAAAATCATTTCCATACACGCCAACCAAGCTGAGGCTCTAGACTCGTTTGATAGCTAGCTGGTGATAACAAGCTAGTACGGAGGCACATTGCGCCGGTCTCTTTCAGCGTGTCTGGGTCTGCCCCGGCCAGGCTCCCCCGTGAGAGGGGTCTGGCCAAGCCACGGTAGGAGTGTCATTGGATGACAGATTTGCAGGAGACGTATAAGATTCTGGTCGTTGACGACGAGCCGGACTTGGAGCCGCTAATGCTCCAGCGTATGCGACGCAACATCCGGGCGGGCCGTTACTCCTTTGTCTTCGCCCACAACGGCATTGAGGCGTTGGAGATGCTCAAGGAGGAAGATGACATTGACATGGTCCTCTCGGACATTAACATGCCTCAGATGGATGGCCTGACGCTGCTTGAGCAAATACCGAAAGTAGACCCCAACGTCCGGTCGGTCATAATCTCGGCGTATGGCGACATGAAGAACATACGCACGGCCATGAACCGAGGGGCCTTTGATTTCGTTACCAAGCCCCTTGATTTTGAGGACCTCCAGGTGACCATCGAGCGGACACTGCGAAACATGGCTGAGTGGCGCGAGGCCCTCATGTCCCGCGACAAGCTGGTGGCGCTGCAAAACGAGTTGGACGTGGCCAGGGGAATGCAGCAGTCCATCCTGCCCACCCAGTTCCCCGGTGGCCGGGGCTATAGGCTGTACGGCAAGATGCAGGCGGCGCGCAACGTGGGGGGCGATTTCTTCGACGTGATATACCTGAACGACAACCGGGTTGGCCTAGCCGTGGCCGACGTGTCGGACAAGGGTGTGCCGGCCGCCCTCTTCATGATGTCCAGCCGTACTCTATTGAAGGGCGCCGCCGTCGGGCTCGGTGATCCCGGCGCGGTGCTGAAGGAAGTGAACCAATTGCTCCTGGACGGAAACGAGGGCGGGATGTTCGTCACCGTCTTGTATGCGGTATACGATCCTTCCAACCGAGAGTTCACCTATGCTAATGGGGGCCACAACAGCCCTCTTGTAGTCCACAAGGATGGCACTTCTGAATTGCTTCCCCTGACGGGTGGCATAGCCCTGGGGGTTTTCCCCGATCTTGACTATTTGCAGAACACGGTCACCCTATCCCCGGGGGACACGGTAATCTTTTACACGGATGGCGTGACCGAGGCCATGAACGCTGATGAGGAGGAGTTTGGGTTGAAGCCCTTGGCCGAACTCTTTAGGGCTAATCCTCCGAAGGACCCGGAGAACGCAACGGCAGCGGTGTTCGAGGCGGTGAACAATTTTGCAGGCGACACGCCCCAGTCCGATGACATAACATGTTTAACTTTTTGCTGTTGCGAGGCATCCTCTTGAGCGCGATATTGGATCTAACGGTCGAGACGAAGCTGGAAGCAATGGGACGTCTTGCCTCTGCCGTCGAGGATTTGGGCATGGAAGAAGACTGGCCTCCCGCCCTTACTTTCCAGGTGAACTTGGCCATAGAGGAACTTTGGCTCAATGTCTTGCACTATGGGCACGATGGCGGCTCCCACGAGGTTAAGATTAGGCTGACCTCGGAGGCCGAGGCCCTGACCATTGAGATTACCGACGATGGCAAACCCTTTGACCCGTTGAACGACGCGGTCTTACCCGACGTAACGGTGGCCTTGGACGAAAGGGGCGTCGGCGGACTGGGTATTTACCTGGTGCGCAAGATGATGGATGAGTTGCGGTATGAACGGGAAAATGGGAAGAATCGTCTTACTATGGTGAAGCGTAGGGTTGAGTGAAAGGGGTTCCCAGGGTACCAACGGACATACTGTTTGTGGTGGGCATCGTAGGGGGTGTCGCCCTCACTTTTGCCCTAAGCCTGACCGTCTGGTTTTTTCTGGGCCGCGTTGACGTTACCGGCAGTGTTGAGTCTATAAGCCGCGGAGTCGGAGTCACCCCCACTCCCGTGGCAAGCGCCCCACCCTCCGTGGAGACAGGCATCACCAACCACCGGGTCCTTTTCGGCCAGTCGGCTGCCTTTAGCGGCCCTGCTCAGGAGCTCGGACTAGACATGAGGCGTGGCATCCTGGCGGCCTTCAAAGAGGCGAACGACGCCGGCGGTGTCCATGGCAGAATGTTGGAGTTGACGTCGAGAGATGATGCTTACGAACCGGAAGCTGCCATCGTCAACACCACCGGCCTGATTGAAGAAGAAGGAATTTTTGCGCTAATCGGCGCCGTGGGCACCCCCACTTCACGCTCGGCGGTCCCTGTGGCCGAGGCCAGGGGAGTCCCCTACATCGCCCCCTTTACCGGGGCAGCCTTGCTGCGGGTCCCCACGTTGGAATCCGTGATCAACCTGCGGGCCTCCTATAACCAAGAAACCGAGGAGATGGTCGCCCGACTAACGGACGACTTGGGATTGCAACGCATCGGCGTGATGTACCAGGACGACTCCTATGGCCGCGCAGGCTACCAAGGCGCATTGGCCGCATTGGAGCGTCGAGGAATGGAACCGGCCTCTATCGGCGTGTACGCCCGCAATACGTTGGCGGTCAAGACGGGCCTCTTGGACCTGAACCGAGGCTCACCTCAAGCGGTGATAGTGGTGGGCGCTTATCAGCCAGTGGCGGAATTGATTCTGTGGGCGAGGCATTTGGGAATGAACACCGTGTTCATGACCATCTCCTTCGTGGGCAGCAACGCATTGGCTGCTGCGTTGGGCCCTGAGGGTAAGGGGGTCTTCGTTACGCAGGTGGTGCCATTCCCGGTCCCAACGGAGGACTCGCCCCCCGTGGTCAATTCCTACGTGGAAGCGCTGAAGGCCCATGACCCCGAAGCCGTGCCCGGTTTCGTATCTTTGGAGGGTTACCTGGCAGGACGCCTGGCTATCGCCGGGCTCGCGAGGTGCGGTCCTGACCTTGACCGTGCCTGCTTCCTTGGCGGTCTTCGCGCTACGGATGACGACCTTGAAGGGTTCGACCTCCTCTACGGAGACGATGACAATCAAGGTTCCGATGCAGTATTCTTGACGGTGATTGACCGCGATGGCCGCTACCAGGCCATTGAAACGCTGAGGGACTTGATGCCGTGAAAGAACGCCTGAAGCAACTGTGGGATGGTCACACACGTATCTCCACACAACTCCACATCGCCATCGGGGGAGCGATTGCCCTCACTTTATGTGCAAGCGTGGTGGGCTGGCTTTCTTTCAACCGTGTGGGTGACGCCCAGAGCCGGGTGAACGAGGGCAGCATACCGGAAATAGCCGCCTCCTTCGGTGTGTCCCGGTACAGCGCAGAGCTGGTGGCCGCGGCCCCACGCCTCACCACCGCATCCACAATTGAGGAGTTCGACGAGGTGGTTGCGGACATCAACGATTCGCACGAGGACTTCGAGGAGCGGTTGATGCTCCTTGAGCAGGCTGGGGCCGAGGAGGGGAGCTTTAGAAAAATCCGCGCTCACGCCGACAAGCTGGACGAGAACATCGAGGAAATCAAGAGGGCCACCTCGGAGAGCTTCCGGCTGGACTACGACGCCGATATTCTTGCGAGCAAGTTGATGAATGAGCGCATCAAGCTGGATGCCATCCTCGTCAAAGCAATTGACGACCAACTGTTCTACCTTGTGGAGGGCTATCGCAAGCTGGGAGAACCCCCGGCGCTGCGGTCCGAACACCTCTCGGAGCGCGAGATCGGCTACTACAGGAACTTGGCCCAGTTGCAGGTGGACGTCAACATTGCAACGGAGCTTCTGGCAAACGCCTTCACAGTCTCGGAGGCGTCGTTGATTGAGCCGCTAAGGGAGCGGTTTGAGGCTGCCGCAAGTCGCATGGAGCGGAACCTGTCAGCCCTTGAGGGGTCCCCGTTGCACGCTGAGGTATCGCCTTTCTTTGCCCGGTTGTTGGAACTGGGAGTTGGGGAGGAAAGCGGCTTTGACTTGTGGGCCGGGCGGCTGAGCCTGGCGGAGCGTCAGCAGGACCTATTGGGGCGCAACCGCGACATTGCCATTGACCTGGTAGCAGAGGTGGATGGCTTGGTGAACACGGCCCGGTCCAGCGCAAAGGCAGCGACCCAAGCTTCCAGTCAGGCGATACTAACAGGGCGCGCCCTCCTTCTGGCCATTAGCGCCGTCAGCTTCGGCGGCGCTTTGCTCATTGCCTGGCTGTTTGTTGGCCGAATTCTGGTGAGACGTCTGAAGATGCTATCGGATTGGATGCGGCGCATGGCCGGGGGAGACCTGGAGGCTAGTGTGGAGATTGGAGGTCGGGACGAGGTGGCCGACATGGCCGCCGCTTTGGAGGTGTTCCGTCGTCATGCCCTGGAGGTGCAGCGTCTGAACTTGGTGGAGAAGCTTGCGGAGGAGCTGAGTGAGAAAAACGACCAGCTGGAAAGCGTGCTGACGGACCTGCGCCGGGCGCAGGACCAGATTGTCATGCGGGAGAAGCTGGCGGCCCTGGGTGAACTGACGGCGGGGGTGGCCCACGAGATAAGAAACCCTTTGAACTTTGTCAACAACTTCTCGGAGGTTTCGCAAGAACTGGTTACCGAGATCCAAGAGATCCTCAAGGAGGAAGGGGCTACCCTGACCGATGAGAAAGCAGGTCTCGTTGAAGACATCTTTGGAGACCTGCGAGACAATCTGGGACGTATCAAGTCTCATGGGGAACGGGCCAACCGAATCGTCCACGACATGCTTCAGATGGGTAGGAACGAGGGAGGAGTACAGGCTACCAACATCAACAACCTGCTTGACGAACATGCGCGCCTGGCCTATCACAGCGCTCGAGCCACCGACTCGAACTTCCAGTTGGACCTGTTGCAGGACTTCGACCCGGACATGGGCGAACTGGAAGTAATTCCCCAGGAGATGGGGAGGGTCTTCCTTAACATGGTCAGCAACGCCTGCTACGCCACCGACCAGAAGCGGCGGGAGACCGCAGAAGGGAGCGGCGATGCCTATATGCCAACCCTGTTGCTGACCACTCGGCGCGGAGAAGACCACGCCGAAATAGCCATCAGGGACAACGGAAGCGGGATACCTCACGACGCCGTAGAGAAAATCTTCAACCCGTTCTTCACCACCAAGCCAACCGATCAGGGTACGGGTCTCGGCCTTGCCATGTGCAGCGACATCGTGCGTAGGCACGGTGGCGCCATTCGTGTTGAAACAGAACCGGGCCAGTTCACCGTGATGACTGTTGAACTGCCCTTGGTGCCGCCCGCCCCGGTCGAGGAGGAGGAAACGGCAGAGGTTGAGGCGCAGGGGAGCGCCGGCACGATATGACAACAAGGCCAGGGCGCGTTATAGCTACGATGAGCGCTTCTGTGATATTATTGATGCTGTGAACTTCAACTGCTATAAACTTGAGCCGTCTACGTACGACGAGATGTTCCAGGCGGATGGCGCGCCTAGAGAACATTGTCAACGCCTTCACGAAAGCCTGTCCCGGCTGTCGGCTGAAGAGTTGAGCAGCATCCAGGAACGGGTGACCCGGTCCTTTTCCAATGAGGGTATCACCTTCACGGTTTACGGAGAGGGTGAGGAGCAGATTATACCCGTAGACTGCGTGCCCAGGATAATCTCGGGGGCCGAGTGGCGGCATCTAGAGACCGGCTTAACCCAGCGCCTCAAAGCGTTGAACCTCTTTCTGGAAGACGTTTACGGCGAGGCCCGTATTGTTGCTGATGGGGTGATTCCGGTGGACGTGGTACGTGGCTGTCCCCAGTACCGCGTGGAGATGCGAGGCTTTACCGCGCCCCACGGTACGTGGGTTGCAATTTGCGGCACGGACCTGATACGCACCAACGACGGCTTCCGGGTGCTTGAAGACAACTTGCGCGTCCCTTCCGGTGTGTCCTACATGATCGCAAATCGGAAGGCGGTGAAGGCCAGCTTGCGGCAGCTGTACAGGAGCTCCCGGGTGCGGGACGTGGAGCACTACGGACGCCTGCTACAGACGACGCTTCTTGAGCTTGCACCCGGCGGGCGGCCTGAACCGTGCATCGCGCTACTGACCCCCGGCGTCTACAATTCCGCCTTCTATGAGCACATGTTCCTGGCCCACGAGATTGGCGCAGAGTTGGTCGAGGGGCGGGACCTGCTGGTGAACGATGGCTTTGTTTACATGCGCACCACCACCGGACTACGCCGGGTGGACGTAATCTACCGTCGTGTGGACGACGATTTTCTCGACCCGCTGGTCTTCCGTCCCGACTCTCTCCTGGGAGTGCCTGGGCTTCTCCACGCCTACAAGCTGGGGAACGTAGCCCTGGTGAATGCGCCGGGCACAGGGGTTGCCGATGACAAGAGCGTATACGCCTATGTACCCGACATGATCCGCTACTACCTGGGAGAAGAGGCCATCCTTTCCAACGTGGAGACATACCTCTGTCGCCGGCCCAAAGACTTGGAGTATACCCTTGACAACCTAGAGAACCTGGTGGTGAAACGGGTGGGTGAGTCCGGGGGGTATGGAATGCTGATAGGGCCCCACGCGACGCCGAAAGAGCGGGAAGAGTATGCCCTACAGGTGCGCTCCAACCCGGCCCAATTTGTATCGCAACCGGTGCTGGCCCTTTCCCGGGCGCCCTGCCTCATTGAGGGCAGCTTCGAGCCGCGACACGTAGACTTGCGGCCCTTTGTACTTCACGGGCGGGAGACTCGCATTGTCCCCGGCGCGTTCTGTCGCGTCGCTTTACGACGGGGAAGCCTGGTGGTGAACTCCAGCCAAGGTGGGGGAGGCAAGGACCTCTGGGTACTGGAGGAATGAACTGAATGCTCTCTCGTAGCGCTCAGGGGCTTTATTGGATGGGTCGCTATCTGGAACGAGCAGAGTTCCTCTGTCGTCTGTTGCAGTCGCAGGCTGAGGCCCTGGTGGACCGCCCCATCCGGGAGATTCATTTTGGCTGGATTCGTATCTACGACGGCATAAACCGGGAGCCTCCCGGGGGCAGGCCGGAACTGCTGGACAGCGATGAGTTCACCCTAGCCGATTCCTACACCCTAGCCGACGATCTGACCTTTGAGCGCTCCAATCCTGATTCGGTATGGAGTTGTTTCGCCAGGGGTCGGGAGAACGCCCGGCAGATGCGTCACTGTATTAGTGGTGAACTGTGGACCAACCTCAACCTGGCCTACCTGCGGATACGGGAACTAAGCATCCAGGACATCTGGCTGACCTCTCCGGAGGGTTTCTACGCGGAAACGGCCGCGGAGATGAACACGTTCTCGGGTGTCGCCGCCGCCACCATGTACCGCGACGAAGGCTGGCGTTTCATGCAGCTTGGCCGTTTCATTGAGCGTGCTCAAATGTCCACCTCGTTGTTCCTGTCGCAACTGGCCGCGGACTCGCAGACTGAGGAGTACTCCGAGGCGGACTGGACGAGCCTGTTGCGTATTTACCATGCCTTTGAGGCTTACAACCGCAGCTACAGCGTTGAAGTGCAGCCGGACCAGATTTTGAACCTGCTGGCTACAGACCCCATGCTGCCGGACTCGCTTTGCAGGTCTCTGGACAGGACGGCGTCGGACCTGGCATCTATTGGTCCCGGTCCAAACGCAAAGGCCAGCGGCGCAGTCAGGCGGCTGGCAGGCCGTATGACTGCGCTGATTCATTACGACTGGCCCGATAGCGAAGACCGCCATGAGTTGTTGCAGCGGGTGCGGGAGTACTGCCGGGAACTACACCGTCTCGTAACCGTGGCCTACTTTGATTATCCGGTAGAAGATTTCCCGGGACGATAGCTTTATGAGAGACTGGGCGGTCTATGAGATTGAGCACGTCTCCCGCTACCTGTACTCGTCGCCGGTACGGCACTGCGTGCTGGCTCTCTGTCTGAAGCCCTGCGATGACGCTGAGCAACGGCTCCTGTGGTTCGACGTGGCGACGAATCCCCCGGCGCCACTAAACAGCGAGACGGACTCTTTCGGCAACACGAAACAGGTCCTGAACATCCATCGGGAGCATGAAGCGCTGGAAATCACCGCCCGCTCCAAGGTGGAACGGAGGCGGGCTGCCTCACTGCCGGATTCCCTGGGTGCGGATGCCTGGGAGCAGATTCTCTCGTGGAAGGAATCGCTCAGCTACTGGGACTTCACTCACCACAGTGACCACAGCGCTTTGGCTAGACCTTCCCCCGCTCTCACTGCCTTCGTGGACGAGTTGGGCATCAAGGCGGGAGGCGACCCGTTGGAGACACTGCTTCGTCTTTCAGACACCCTCCATCGCAGCTTCAAGTACGTTCCGGGTAGCACGTCGGTGTACTCTCCCATAGAGCACATCCTGGAATCCAGACAAGGGGTCTGCCAGGACTACGCCCACGTGATGATTGACATTGCCCGTTCCTGGCACGTCCCGTCCCGGTACGTCTCGGGATACCTGTACGTGGACGACCAGGGCAGCGAGGCAGTGCCGCAAACGGCCACACATGCCTGGGTGGAATGCCACCTGCCCGACCTGGGCTGGATTGGCTTTGATCCCACCAACCGGTGCTTGGCCGACGAGCGGTACGTTCGGGTAGCAATTGGTCGCGATTTTCAGGACGTGGCCCCGGTGAGGGGTGTCTTTGTAGGAGGCGGGGAGTCCCGGCTTGAAGTGGACGTGCGGGTGAGCAAAACGCAAGCGTCGGCACTATGACGCAACTGGTCAATCCACTTCGTGGGGCCTAATGCAGCGAGGATGAGGATGGCTAAGCAGACGAAGCTCACGCTAGTTGTCGCGATAGCTTTATGCGCTGTCCTGATTTCCGTCCTGGCGGCAGGCCTCATAACCTTTACCCAGGACCCTGATGAAGTCACGCTCGATGGGCCAGATGTCATCAGATACGACTGGCTTTACGACACTCCCCTCACCGATGGTGTTCGTAGAATTGTTCAGGGGACTCGTGTAGACGGCGTTTGTGTATTCACGTACAGAAGTTTCATGGGTCCCAACGATCTACCCAAAGTTACAAGGACGCTGGCCTCCAATCCCAATACATGTGAGGAGCTTGTCGAAGAAGGCACAACGACTTCCTCATCGGATCAAGAACTGGAAGGTCAAGCCATGGAATCAGTTACGCCCACACGAAGAGATGCTCCATAGCAGGACAGGGCATTTAACCCTACTCGCATTCTCCAGACCTGACAAATCCTGGCCGTGTGGTCCGAAAATGCGGCAGAATCAGCGTCACACGGAATCGAGTCCCCTAGTAGTATCGTAATTGACGAAGGTGGCCCACTATCCATCCGACAAAAAATGCCACCGACGTCATTCCACCATAGGTTCCACCGGCCATGATGACGAACCAGATGAAGGTAGTATCCAGAAACGGCCCGACGATAGCCCAAGCGATAGAAATGCTTCCCAATACACTGATGGGGGAAAGCACAAAATTTATTGGATTCGGTGATAGCCAGCCCGCAAGGAATGGGGACACGCCTAGTGCGATCACCGCGACCAGAATGGCAAGCCAAGTGCTGGTGGCGTTGTCGAGCACAGTGAAAGACAATCCGAAGCCTGCACCCGTAACCAAAGACAGTCCAAGTGCCACCATGAAATTGTTTTTGGGAGAGCCATACTCACGGAGTTTCCCAAAGCAGGCATATCGGCGCAGCGTAGAGTCCCCTTAGGCCCACCATCTGTTTGACTATTGACAAGTCCGTAGCAAATTTTATATATTGCATCATAACACGAGTGACCTCTACCAGTCCATGCCAGGGTTGGCCGGAAGGCCGGGCCGAAAAGTTACAGTGAGTTTAAGGTCTTGGTTATAGAGCCAGGGTTACTTGGGGGTAATATTTAATGCTCTCTCAGCTATTCAAAGCTGAGAGAGCCGCACAGGGGGAAATATCGATTTGCAGGTGTCCAGCGTTCAAGGGGACACATGAATAAATGTATGGAGGGGCAATCATGGCATATCATAAGCTTCTCAGGTCCAAGTTCCTCATTTTCATTCCGCTGTTGGTAGCCCTGATAATAGTGGCAGCGTGCGGAGGGGACGCGACGCCGACATCCCAGCCCACGGATACCCCTGCGCAGCCCACTGCGATCCCTCAAGCAACAGCCACATCCGCCCCGGCGGCCACTGCTACGCCGCTGGCGGTGGGTGTCCCGACGCAAGTCCCTCAACCTACCCGGGGGATCGTTGCCCTACCTACCCCTACCGCGACACCAGAGGTTTCTATATCGGCAGGAAAGCAGGGCGGCGTTCTCAACATGCAGCACTATGGAACCCCACGAGGATGGTCTTCCTGGAAACAAGCCTTTAGTGCTGCTTCCATAACTGCCCCAGTGCACACCAAGCTCATCGAGTATAACCCTGAAACCGCCGACCCGGTGGATATAAGGGGTGACCTGGCCACAAGCTGGGAACTGTCCTCTGACAGCATGTCTTACACCTTCAAGCTCGCTGAAAACGCCAAGTGGCACGATGGCATGCCTCTCACTGCCGAGGACGTAAAGTTCAGCCTGAACGCGATGATAGACCCCGACCGGTGTCGCCCCGGTGTCGGGACTTGCCAACTCGACACCTTCTATAAGGACTCGGAGGTGATAGACGACTTCACCATAAAGGTGAACATGGAGTACCCGGCGGTGCCCTTCCTTGCATACCTTGCTCTGACTTTCGTGCATATATTCCCCAAGCACCACCTGGAGCCCGGGGTAGATGAGGACCTGTTAGAGAATCTTCTGGGGTCGGGCCCCTTTACACTGAAAGAATACAAAAAAGATATTTCCATGGAGTATGTCAGGAACCCCGATTACTGGAAGGAGGGGCTTCCCTACCTTGACGCGATAAAGTACTTCATCGTCAAACAAGGGGCGGCCTCCTTTGCAGCCTACAAGACTGGACAGACCCGCATGTCCACCTCTATGGTGTCAGTGATGCCCAATGCGGATGCTATACAACTGGGAGTGGAGACCGTAGGCCAGGGCAAGGTATACTGGGACGGCCCCGCCAGCGTCGTTCAGATAAAATTAAATACCGAGAGGGAGCCCTGGAGTGATTTCAGAGTGAGGAAGGCCCTCCACCTGGGGACCCACCGCCAACCCATGATTGAGCTCCTGACCGGGGGACAGGCCACGCTGGGTTATCCCCTCCCGCCGGGGTTCTGGTTTGCCCCGACCGAGGAAGAGGTGGCCCAATTGCCCGGCTTCAGGGAGAGTTCCCCAGGTGTGAAGCATGAAGGTGATCTGGCCGAGGCCAAGGAGTTGCTGGCTGAGGCCGGCTTCCCCAACGGTATCAATACCAGTATGATGTCCTACTCATTGCTGGGGGTTGTGGAAACGGCTGAGGTGGTGGCAGACCAGTGGAGGAGGTTCCTGAACGTTGATGCCACCATCGATAATGTGGACAATAACATACACAACCAGCGCATGCTCTCGGGGGACTTCCCGATACTGGCCAGTAGCGATGGTCTTGTAGTACATGACCCAGAGGATATGTTCACCCAAATGTACATTACTGGCGCGAGCTACCGGCGTCACACTCGCTCGACCCCCACACCCAGGATAGACGAAATCTATAAGCTGCAAACACGGGAGTTTGACCAGGAAGAGCGAAGGGCGCTGGCGATAGAGGCGGCGGAGATCATCCTTGAGGAAGATCTCTCCTGGATACCTCTCTACTGGGTTATAAGGTTCATGTACGCGGATGACAGGGTTCAGAACTTCAACATTAACCCCTCTGCCTACGCTCAGGTATACAAATGGGAGCACATGTGGTGCGACCCTGAGTGCAGCTAGGGGTTTAGTCATAGTTACAGGCCCGGTGCCAGCCAGTAAGGGCACCGGGCCTGTAACTATACGTATCATCCGAACAGAAATCAGTTGACAAGCAGGACTCGATATGATCCCGTTTCTTCTACAGACTCCTGCTATCGGTACCAGATACTGACTAATTTGCTGCCACTGTCGAGAACCCAGAAATAGAGGCATAGATGTACGTTTACGTAATAAAAAGACTGGTGCTTTTCATACCTACGATGGTATTAATCTCGATCGTCGTCTTTGTCATCATGCGCCTTATACCCGGCGACCCTGCCATCCAGCTTCTCGCGGGAGCCCTGGGGGATGCAAACTATACCCAGGAGGACCTTGACAAACTGCGGGCGAAGCTGGGAACAGACAGGCATATCGTGGTGCAGTACGGTAAGTGGACGTGGGGCATGCTCCACCTGGATTTCGGTAAGTCGCTTATTCAAAATACCCCCATTTCGGACGACCTGAAAGACAGATTTCCCATCACTATGGAGTTGGCCATCATGGCGCTGATCCTGGCTACCATAGTTTCTGTGCCATTGGGAGTTTTCTCGGCCGTCAACCAGGATAAAATCGGTGACTATGTCGCTAGAATTATAGCCATAGCCGGGGTAGCAATGCCCACCTTCTGGACCGGTATCCTCCTGATATTTTTCCTTGTCCTTACGTTTGATTGGCTACCTCCGCTGGGTTACGTTGATATATGGGAGGACCCCCTGAAAAATCTTCAGCAACTCGTCTTCCCAGCCTTAGCTCTGGGTCTTTTCAACATGGCGTTCCTTGCCCGGCTGACCCGCTCCGCGATGCTGGAGGTATTCCGAGAGGATTACATCCGGACAGCCCGGGCCAAGGGTCTCTCGGAGCGGTGGGTGATCGCCCGTCACGCCCTAAGGAATGCCCTTCTGCCGGTGGTCACCGTCTCCGGCTGGCAGTTTGGATTCCTCATATCCGGCTCGGTAATTATTGAGAACATGTTCAATGTGCCTGGGATGGGCAAATTCATGCTCGATAGCATCTTTCAAAGGGACTACACACAGACCCAGGCAGCAGTTATGGTGATTACCTTCGTAGTCGTGGGACTGAATCTTGTCACCGACCTCATCTACGGTTGGCTGGACCCTAGAATTCGGTACCAGTAAGCAATGGATGCAGGGCTTAAACCAGGAGGCGAAATGAGCCAGGAAAGAGCTGACCTAGCGAGGCTTCCCGGTGAGGGTATCAGACGAGCCAGAGCGCAGGCCACTGCTTGGCGCTACATAACTAATACAGGCACCTTTTTCAAGCGGAAGCCTCTGGGCGCTTTCGGGGCGATTGTAGCTGTCATCCTTGTGGTGCTTGCTATATTTGCTCCTCTCATTGCAACCAGCGACCCCCGTGAAACCAACGTTTCTCACAAATTTGCCGGTCCCGGTTCATTAGAAAGGCTGCTGGGAGGTGACTCTCTCGGCCGTGATGTTTTTAGCAGACTCGTTTATGGCTCACGAGTCTCTATCCTGGTGGGCCTGCTCAGCGTACTATTGGGGACAACGGTGGGCTTCCTGATAGGAATTGCAACGGCCTACTTTGGTGGGCTGGTGGACCTCGTTGTACAGAGAGTTGTAGACGCGATCCAGGCCTTTCCCTTCCTCCTTCTTGCGTTGGCCATCATGGCCGCCCTTGGAGCATCCACGACCAACGTGATAATAGCTCTGACTATCGTGTTCGTACCGGGAGCCGCCCGGACTATCCGCTCCCAGGCCCTCAGTATAAAAGAGATGGACTATGTATTGTCGGCGAGGGCCGTAGGAGCCAGTGACTGGCGTATTATCATGCGACACATGGTCCCCAACTGTGCTGCTACCTTCATCGTTCTGGCCACCATATCCCTGGGAGTCGCGATTATAGCGGAAGCGTCCCTAAGTTACCTCGGTGTTGGCGTTTCCCCGGATACCCCTTCCTGGGGAGGGATGCTGACCGGAGCGTCTCAGAACTACGTGAAGGTGGCCCCTTGGTTGGGTGTATTCCCCGGATTGGCCATAGCCATCGTCGTGTTTGCTTGGAACCTGCTGGGCGATTCGCTCCGGGACGTTCTGGACCCCCGGCTACGAGGGACCAGCTAAACTCGAATTCCTGAACGAGATTCCAAATGGCAACATCTAAGAAGTGGGCCTATTGAGACCCTCAACTCGCCTGACCCATTGGCCGCATCTTACATTAGCAGTGGCGCTATCTTGCTGCATGGTAAGGGGCCACTTGCCAGTTTATTCCTCATAGGGATAGTGTATCGATTTGAGGTGTTTGGGAATACGCCAGATGCTCAAGCTGATACATTACCCCCATGTAAAATCTGTTGACAAGACTGTGAGCAAGGTGATAGTTTATGGGGTATTCAAAGCGGGTTGGAAGCCTGCCAAGCAACGAGAGTCCTTGGAGGTGCGCTTATGGTGCATAGCCGGATGTTCAAGAACAAGTTCCTGTTCTTCATACCACTGGTGTTGGTCCTAATATTGGCCGCAGCCTGTGGAAGCGAAGATTCCACATCTACACCTCAGCCAACCCTTGTGCCACAAGCAACGGACACCCCTGTATCTACTGCCATGGCTGAGCCAACAGATACAGGGATGATGGAAGAAACCCCAGTCCCGACCGCCATGGCTGAGCCAATGATGATGATTGCTCCCCCTGACAAAATCGGCGGCGTTCTCACAATGCAACACTATGCAACCCCGGGACATTGGTCCGGCTATGAAGGCACATTCGGCCACCAGGTCGTCAATGAGCCTATGTATAACAACCTTATCGAGTACAACCCCGAGACCGATGATCCGGTTGACTTGAGGGGTGATTTAGCCGATAGCTGGGAGTTGAGCGACGATAGTCTCTCTTACGTTTTCACTCTCAACAAGAACGCCACGTGGCATGATGGAATGCCCATTACGGCCGCTGACGTAAAGTTCAGTCTGGACTGGATGGTGAACCCCGACGAGACCAGGGGCGGCGTCAGCCCCCTCCTCCTTGATCCCTACTACAAAGACTCCGAGGCAATAGACACCAACACAATTAAAGTGAACATGAACTACCCTGCGGTGGCCTTTCTCCCATACCTTGCCCTTGGGCAAATGCAGATTCTCCCCAAGCATCACTTGGAAACCGGGGTGGACCTGAAGCTGGAGGAGAATATCTTAGGGTCGGGCCCCTTCAAGCTGAAAGAATACAAAAAGGATGTCTCCATTGTGTACACCAAGAACCTTGATTACTGGAAGGAAGGGAGACCGTACCTAGATGGCATGGAGTGGTTCATAGTCGGAGATGGTGCAGCCTCCTTTGCGGCCTACAAGTCGGGACAGACCCTCATGTCCACCTCCATGGTATCAGTGATGCCCAACTCCGATGCCTTACAGCTCGACACGGAGGTTGGAGAAACGGGTAGGATACACTGGCACGGTCCTGCTAGTGTTGTGCAGATACATACCAATCACGAGAGGGAGCCTTGGAGCAACCCAATGGTGAGGAAGGCGCTCCACCTGGCAACCCACCGCCAACCCATAGTCGAGCTCACGACCAATGGGCAAGCGACACTTGGCTATCCCCTGCCTCCGGGGTTCTGGTTCGCTCCGACCGAGGAAGAGGTGGCCCAATTGCCCGGCTTCCGAGAGCTAAACGGAGAGAAGCACCCCGATGACCTGGCCGAGGCAAAGAGACTGATGGCTGAAGCCGGCTTCCCCGATGGGTTTAAGTCCACCATCATGTCCCACTCATTGCTGGGTGTTAAGGAAGTTGCTGAGGTTATAGCGGACCAGTGGAGAAGGTTCCTGAACGTTGACCTCACCATTGACAATACTGAAGTCAACATTTACATTCAGCGACGTGATTCCGGGGACTATGAGGCCCACAGCAGCAGTTCCGGTCTCGTCATCCATGACCCCGAGGATATGTTCACCCAGCAGTATAGAACAGATGCGAGCTACCGGAGAATCTCCCGCTCGAGTCCGCCACCGAGGATAGACGAGCTATACGCACTGCAAACACGGGAGTTCGACAGGGAAAAGAGAAAGGCGTTGTCCATAGAGGCAGCCGATCTCATCCTTGAGGAAACCCCCTGGGTGCCCATCTACTGGGTGATAAGATTCATGTACGCGGATGACAGGGTTCAGAATTTCCATATCAATCCCTCGGCCTACGCTCAGATATACAAGTGGGAGCATATCTGGTGCGACCCTGAGTGCAGCTAGGGGTTTAGTCATAGAAGTAGCAGGCCCGGTGCCCTTAACTGGCTGGCACCGGGCCTGTAACTATACGTATCATCCGAACAGAAATCAGTTGACAAGCAGGACTCGATATGATCCCGTTTCTTCTACAGACTCCTGCTATCGGTACCAGATACTGACTAATTTGCTGCCACTGTCGAGAACGCAGAAATTGAGGCGGAGATGTACGTTTACGTAGGAAAAAGACTGGCGCTTTTCATACCTACGATGATATTAATCTCGATAGTGGTCTTTGTTATCATGAGACTCATCCCTGGAGACCCTGCCATTCAGCTTCTCTCTGGAGACTTGGGGGGTTCGAGCTTCACTCAGGAACAGCTTGATGCTCTACGGGCGAAGCTGGGAACAGACAGACATATCGCGGTGCAATACGTGGACTGGCTGTGGAGTATGCTCCACCTGGATTTCGGTAAGTCCTTTCTTCAAAATACTCCCATTTCCGATGACCTGAAAGACAAGTTTCCCATCACGCTGGAGCTGGCTATCCTAGCATTGATTCTGGCAATGGTAATAGCTGTACCTCTAGGGGTCTATTCCGCCGTAAACCAGGATAGACCCGGTGACTATATTGCCAGGATGATAACCATCGCCGGGGTAGCAATTCCTAACTTCTGGACGGCGATCCTTCTCATATTTTTCCTCGTCCTCGTGTTTGACTGGCTACCTCCATTGGGTTACGTTAACCTGTGGGAAGACCCGTTGAAAAACCTTCAGCAGCTGATCTTTCCCGCCATCGCTCTGGGCTTTTTCAATATGGCTTTCCTTGCCCGGCTGACCCGCTCTGCGATGCTGGAGGTGCTCCGGGAGGACTATATCCGGACCGCCCGGGCCAAAGGTCTCGCTGAGCGGTGGGTAATTGTCCGGCACGGCCTCCGGAATGCCCTTCTGCCGGTGATCACCGTTTCTGGCTGGCAATTTGGATTCCTCATATCCGGCTCAGTAATCATAGAGAACATATTTCTGGTACCTGGGATGGGCAAGCTTTTGCTCGATAGCATCTTTCAGCGGGACTACGCAATTACTCAGGCAGCAGTCATAGTAATAACGTTTGTGGTGGTGGGCCTGAATCTTCTTACTGATCTTTTCTACGGCTGGCTGGACCCAAGAATCCGCTACCACTAGGTAATGGGTGCGAGGTTAATATTCAGGAGGCGAAATGAGCCAGGAGAGATCTGAGGCGGCAAGCTCACCCGGTGAGCGCGTTGGCTACATCAGGCTAAAGCCTGTTGTTTGGAGCTATTTAGGCAACGCGGGCGCTTTTTTCAGGAGAAAGCCTCTGGGTGCCTTCGGAGCGGTAGTAGCCGTTTTTCTCATAATAGTTGCTATCTTCGCTCCTTTGATCGCAACTCAAGACCCCCGTGAGATCAATCATAATAAGCAGTTTGCCGACCCAGGTTCATCACAGAGATTGCTGGGAGGTGATTCCCTTGGGCGTGACGTATTCAGTCGGCTCGTTTATGGCTCAAGGGTTTCTCTGCTGGTCGGCCTACTCAGCGTGCTGTTTGGTACAACAGCGGGCTTCTTTGTAGGGATAGCCAGTGCCTATTTTGGAGGAGTGGTGGACTTGATTGTACAGAGGATTGTGGATGCCATGCAGGCCTTTCCAGCCCTTCTTCTGGCGTTGGCAATCATGGCTGCCCTCGGGGCATCGACGACTAACGTGATAATAGCGCTGACCATCGTCTTCGTACCAGGCTCCGCCAGGACTATCCGCTCCCAGGCCCTCAGCATAAAAGAGATGGACTACATGCTTTCGGCGAGGGCCGTGGGCGCTGGAAACTGGCGTATTATGGTGCGACATATGGTCCCTAACTGCATTGCCACCTACTTCGTATTAGCTAGCATCTCCCTGGGAGTTGCAGTCATAGCCGAAGCATCCCTGAGCTTCCTTGGCGTGGGCGTTTCCCCGGATACCCCATCCTGGGGTGGTATGCTGACCGGGGCGTCTCAGAACTACGTGAGGGTGGCACCGTGGCTTGGAGTGTTCCCTGGCTTGGCTATAGCCACAGTAGTGTTCGCCTGGAACCTGTTGGGAGATTCCCTCCGGGACGTTCTAGACCCACGCCTACGGGGAACAAGCTAAAGCTCAGGTATAGGGTGGTGTCTCAACGGTGACGAGGAGCGGCCCCCTCTGACACTTCGCTCTCCGGGCCTATTGCTCTTACCTCAAAAGAATTCAGATGGCTATTGCATTTTGTGGGAGCCAGTTGTCAGCATATTCCCGATACAAAGGCCATTGACAGGACTGGGAGCGATGTGATAGCTTATGAGCCATTCAAAGTAGCTTGGGAGCTTGTCCAATAATGAAGGCATCGTGGAGGTGCGATCATGGTTCATAGCCGGATATTCAAGCACAAGTTCCTGATATTCATTCCTATGTTGGTAGTCTTGATACTAGCGGTGGCCTGCGGAGACGATGCCACCCCCACGACCCAGCCCACCTCAGCGCCGCAGACACAGGCAACCAACACCCCTGTGCCCACTGCCATGCCCGGGCCTACAGAAGCGCCGCAGACACAGGCAACCAACACCCCTATGCCCACTGCCATGCCCGGGCCTACAGAGGCTATAGCCCCATTACCAGGCAAGCTCGGTGGTGTCATCACAATGCAGTATCATGGACCCCCGGCTCATTGGAGCGCATGGGAAGGCTTTTTCACTATGAACGCCGTAAATGAGCCAATGTATAATCAGGTCGTCGAGTATAACCCTGAGACCGAAGAGCCTCTGGATATAAGGGGTGACCTGGCCGAAAGCTGGACGGTGAGTGAGGATGGGCAGACCTACATTTTCAAGCTATATGAGAATGCTCGATGGCACGACGGCAAGCCTGTTACTGCCGCGGACGTGAAGTTCAGCATTGACAGTTGGCTGGACCCGGCGCTGGTCTGCCCTAGCGTTGGCCCATGTCTGTTAAGGGCATATGTCCAGGGTGCGCAGGTAATAGATGACCAGACTGTAGAGGTGAACCTTAAATTCCCGGCGGCGGCTTTCATGTCGTACTTTGCTAACAACTACACTTCGATACGGCAGAAGGAATACTCCGAGACAGGAGTTGATTACAAGCTGGTGGAGAATGTCCTGGGTTCAGGAGCTTTCCTTCTGAAGGAATACAAAAAGGACATCTCCATGGAGTACGTGAAGAATCCCGATTACTGGAAGGAGGGCCTTCCCTATCTTGATGGCATGAAGTATTTTATCATCAGGAACGGAGCGGCCTCATTCGCCGCCTACAAGGCAGGGCAGACCATGATGTCCGTATCTATGGTATCGGTGATGCCCAATTCGGATGCTTTCCAGCTTGCGAGTGAGACGGAGAATAAAGGCACCGTGCACTGGGATGGTCCTGCCAGTGTACTTCAGATACATTTGCATAATCAAAAGGAGCCATTTACCAATAAATTGGTGAAGAAGGCAATGCATCTCGCTACCTATCGCCAGCCCATGATCGAGCTCCTAACCAAGGGGCGGGCTACGCTGGGTTACCCCCTCCCACCAGGGTTCTGGTTCGCCCCCACGAATGAGGAAGTGGCCCAGATGCCTGGCTTCAGGGAGCTGAATGGTGAGAAACATCCTGATGATCTGGCCGAGGCCAAGAGGCTGATGACTGAGGCAGGCTTCGCCGGCGGTTTTAAGACCCAGGTTCTGGCTCCGACGACACTGGACCCCAAAGAGGTTGCTCTGATATGGTCGGACCAGATGAGAAGGTTTTTGGATATAGAAATTGAAGTAGACATTACGGAAAGCAACGTTGCAATAGAACGCCGGCTCTCGGGGGACTACCTGACGTACAGCCACAGCGATGGCCTTGCAGTCCATGACCCTGAGGACATGTTCACCCGGAGCTTCATTACGGGTTCGAGCCACAACAGGATCAACCGTGGGGATGTCCCACCCAGGATAGGTGAGCTGCATGAGCTCCAGACCAGGGAGCTCGATAGAGAGACGCGAAAGGCGTTGGCCACTGAGGCAGCGGAGATCATGTTGGATGATCTTCCGTTAATACCGCTCTACTGGGTTGAGAGATGGATGTACCTGGACAACAGAATTAAGAACTTCAACATTCACCCATCAGCCTACGGCCAGATATACAAGTGGGAGCATATCTGGTGCGATCCGGCGTGCAACTAGGGACCAAGCTGGACGTGAGATGATGTAAGCAACTAATTTCTCACACATAGGGGGTGTAGGGTGCCGAGCGAAGAACGGCTCTCCTAGACCATGAGCATCCCCAGGCTTCTCAAGAAGGCATTAGCGCTAGGGCGACCGCCGGAAGATGGTCGCCCTAGTGGTTTCTCAGGCAACAGGATGACCGTGGACGTACCCTAACGCGCTCTCATTCGTGAGAAAGCCCGGGGTGGGACTACCGGAGACCGGCCACCCTGAAATGACACCGACAGGCCCTAACCATATTTACCCATGCCTGCTTGGTGTAGAGGGATTGACAGCGCCCTAGTGTGCTACTACACTCTTTACTGTCAAGCTAGTCCCAACTTCAGATGTGAGCACCTTGCACTTGTAGACGCAATCTGAAACAGGGAAATCCCGGCAACAAACTTACAAGGCGACAACGAAAGGAGAAATTTATGGAGTTCGGCATATTCACCGAGTTCCACGTGCGGGAAGGCAAGACTCAGAACGATGCCTATATGGAGCACTTGGATGAGGCAGTAATGGCAGAGAAAATGGGGTTCGACTCCGTCTGGTTGGCAGAGTACCACTTTGCCCCGGAACGTTCCCTTCTGTCCTCTCCACTTCTGATTGGCACTGCCATCGCATCCCGCACCGAAAGAATAAGGATTGGAGGAGCGGTATTCGTAGTCCCGCTGATTCATCCCCTGAACATGGCCGAGCAAGCCGCAATACTGGACCATATCAGCCAAGGCAGGTTCGAATTCGGGATAGGACGCAGCGCGTTGACCATGTTCTATCGGGGTTTCAACATGGAATACGCCGAGACCAGAGACCGCTTCTTCGAGGGGTTGGAGATTGTCTTGAAGGCGTGGAACAACGAGACCTTCTCCCACCACGGCCAGTACTGGCACTTTAATGACGTCACTATAGTGCCCAAGCCATATCAGAAGCCCCACCCACCTATACGCATCGGCACCCTAAGTCCAGATACCTTCCCACTACTAGGGAGCATGGGATACAATATCTCCCTCTTTGCTGGTGCTCCTATTCCCCAGCTAAAGGAGTTGTTAGGGGAGTACCGGAAGGCGTGGAAGGAAGCCGGCCATCCGGGCGAGCCCAATGCAAATATGCGTCTTGCCGTTTATGTGGCGGAGACCACCGAGAAGGCCCGCTCTGAGCCTGAAGCTAGCGTCAAGCATCAACAGGACTACGATTATCGGGTGACAAGCCGCTACTCCCTCACCGAGGACCGAGCCGAAAGGAGCCGGACGAATGCCACCATGCCCTACAGCGAGTTATTGAAAGCTGGAAGGTACATGTATGGTACGCCCGAGTATGTTACGGAACGTATCCAGGAGTTCAAGGAGGAGTTGGGCATATCGGGCATGATACTGGAATTTAACACAGGCGGGCAGATCCCTTATGATCGTGTCCTTGGCTCTATGAAGATGTTCACCGAAAAGGTAATGCCGAATTTCAAATGATCAAATGATGCAGCGAGTGCATTCCAGGAGGTGGAACGATGCCCTACGTGCGGACCGTTCCATATGATGAGGCCCAGGGAGAGCTTAAGGCCATGTATGACGAGGCGCTCCAAGCCAGGGGTACGATTAGCAACGTCATGTCAGTCAGCAGTCTCCGCCCCCATCTTATGAAGACACTCTTTATCCATAATCGCAATGTTATGCAGAGCGAGTCCGGGTTGACTCCCGCCGAGAGGCAGATGATAGCCACGGTGGTCTCGGCCCTCAACCGGTGCCAGTATTGAACCACCGCCCACGCAGAGTTTCTGCGTGCAGAGGACCCCGATTCTCAGCTTGCGCTACAAGCAGGTACGGAATATCGCGACGCCGGGTTGACACCAAAGCAGGTTGCAATGCTGGAGTTTGCGGAGTTCCTCAACACAGACCCGGCCAACATTAGAGAGGAGAACGTACAAGCGCTACGTGAAGCCGGCTGGGCGGACGGGGACATCATAGACATTGTCCATATAACCGCCCTTTACAACTATATGGTGAGGATAGCAGACGGTCTGGGCATAGAGCTAGACCCGGGCCAGGGATGGGAGCCGGTTGCTCAAAACCTGCCCTTCCGAGACAAAACGGCACCCAGGTCCTTTGGCAAAATAGTGGCCGGCCCCCCGGACTGAAATAACCTCAAGGGGCTATGCACTTGTGAAGCTATCCATGAGTTTGGGGGAACTCCATTCCGGGTGGAGTTGAGAGGCGTTGGCGACGGAGAAATACCGGGACAAAGAGACGGTTTTGTGGCTTGACTGGCAAGATTCCCAGTCTTGACGATGTTCGGAACCATCACTATAATTATTATCACTAACCACTGTAGCCTCAAAGTATGCAGTCGGTTTCATAGGGAAATTAAGTGTAGGAACTGAGCACAGGAGGGTCAGATATGGCCGGGTATCGAATCATATCATCGGACAGTCATGTCGTCGAGCCTGATGACCTATGGAACAACAGAATAGAGCCGGAGTTCAAGGACAAAGCTCCACGCATTGTCGTCGCTGAGGATGGCGGCCACTGGTGGCACGTCGAGGGCAAGAATTTGCTTCCCATCGCATTTGCCGGGGCACAGACCGGCAAGAGATTTGAGGACCCGGAAAACCTGAGCTTCACCGATACATTTGAAAACGTACGGCTCGGAGGCTACATCCCCGAGGAAGCCATCAGGGACATGGATATTGACGGTGTAGACGTGGAGATAGTCTATCCCAGCCTGGGCCTGATGCTGTACAGGGTGCAGGACAGCGAGCTTCTGACTGCGCTGTGCAAGACATACAACGACTGGACAGCCGATTTCTGTAGTGTGGACCCAAAGAGGCTCAAGGGCATCGCCATGCTCAACCTGGACAACATAGAGGTTGGTGTCAAGGAGTTGGAGCGTTGCGCGAAGCTGGGCTTCATTGGGGCGATGATCACCGATTACCCTGTTGAGAAGAAGCGGTATTTTTTGCCTGATTACGATATACTGTGGGCCGCAGCTCAGGACCTGGATATGCCTCTCAGCTTACACGGCGCTACGAACCGCGGAGGCCCTGACCCCAGTGAGAATCTCATGCTTAACGGCGATCACGACGGCGGCTCTGCTGCCTTCCAGTGCAACTTCGACATGTACGTGCGTCTGTCCCTTACCGACATCATCTTCAACGGAGTATTCGAGCGTTTTCCGAAACTGCGTGTAGGAGCCATAGAGCAGCAGTTGGCGTGGGTCCCCTTCTTCCTTGACCGGATGGACTTCAACTACGAGCAAAGGGCCCTGGGAATGACCGGGTACAGGTTCAAGAACGACATGAAGCCGAGCGACATTTTCCACCGCAACGTCTTCTTGAGCTTCCAGGACGACGCCCTCGGCATAAGGGACCGGGACATCATAGGTGTGGACCAGCTTATGTGGGGGTCCGACTATCCCCACCAGGAATCCACCTTCCCCAGGAGCCGCGAGGTCCTCGAGGAAATCCTGACGGGCTGTACCGAGGAAGAGAAGGCCAAAATCTCCGGTGGCAATGTAGCCAAGCTATACCGTATCTGAACAACGGTTAAATGAAACTAATTACATAACGTAAAGGAGAGTTTGCCATGTCTGATTACAGAATCATATCGGCGGATAGCCATGTGGTAGAGCCGACAGACCTGTGGACAAACAGAATCGCCCCGGAGTTCAAGGACAAGGCCCCCCGTATCGTCCGCACCGATGACGGAGGCGACTTTTGGCATTGCGAGAACAAGAACCTTCTGGGTGTTGCGTTTGCCGGGGCGCAGGTTGGCAGGAGATTTGAAGACCCGGAGAATCTAAGCCAGCAGGATGTATTTGAAAATGTCCGCCCCGGGGGTTACATCCCAGAGGAACACGTCAAGGACATGGATATAGATGGCATAGACATGAGTATCATCTATCCCAGCCTTGGCCTGATGCTGTACAGGGTAGTGGATAGCGAGCTTCTGACAGCCATTTTCAAGGCGTACAACGACTGGATGGCCGATTTCTGCAACGCTTCACCCAAGCGGCTCAAGGGCATCGCCATGCTCAACATTGACAACGTGCGGGTGGGAGTGAAAGAGCTTGAGCGGTGCGCGAATATGGGATTTGTCGGAGCCATGATCACCGACATACCAACCGAGAGCCGGAGGTACTTCCTGCCTGAGTACGATGTCCTTTGGGCCGCTGCCCAAGACCTGGAGATGCCTCTTAGCCTTCATGGGGCCACCAACCGGGGAACCAACCCCGGCCCGATGAGCAGGGTCCCCGGTGACCACGATGGCGGGTCCGCTGCCTTCCAGTGCAATTTCGACATGTACGTGCGTATATCCCTCACCGACATGATCTTTAACGGGGTATTCGAGCGCTTTCCCAAGCTACGGATAGGAGCAATTGAGCAGCAGCTGGCATGGGCGCCATTTTTCCTGGACAGGATAGATTACAACTACGACCAGAGGGCCCTGGGAATGACCGGATACAGGTTCCAGGGCGACATGAAACCCAGCGACTTCTTCCATCGCAACGTATTCATTGGCTTCCAGGATGATGCCCTGGGTATACAGCTTCGGGATATCATAGGCGTGGACCTGCTTCAGTGGGGTTCAGACTATCCCCACCAAGAGTCCACCTTCCCCAGGAGCCGAGAGGTCCTTGATGAGATACTGGCGGATTGCGCCGATGAGGAAAAGGCCAAGATCGCCAGTGGAAATGCCACAAGCATATATCGCCTCAATTAACACCAAATGCAGGAGGGTCAATCATGTCTGACTACAGGATCATATCGGCGGACAGTCATGTTGTTGAGCCGGATGACTTGTGGATAAATAGAATAGAGCCTGAGTTCAAGGACCGAGTCCCTCGTGTCGTTCGCACCGAGACCGGTGGAGACTTCTGGTTCATTGGCGACGACAGGTTTCTCAGCATTGCATTTGCCGGGGCGCAGACCGGCAAGAGATTTGAAGACCCGACTAACATGAGCTTCGACGAGCCATTTGAAAACGTCCGCCCCGGGGGCTACGACCCGGTTGAACACGTTAAGGATATGGACATTGACGGCGTGGACGTGGGTATAGTCTACCCCAGCCTTGGCCTGGTGCTGTACAGAATACCGGACAGCGAGCTGTTGTCGGCCCTTTTCAGGACATACAACGACTGGGTTGGCGACTTTTGCAGCGCCAACCCCAGGCGGGTCAAGGGCATCGCCATGCTCAACGTAGATAACGTACAGGTAGGCGTGAGAGAGCTTGAGCGATGCGCGAAGAAGGGCTTTGTGGGAGCCATGATCACCAGCTATCCCCTAGAGTCGAAGAGGTACTACCTGCCGGAGTACGAACCTCTATGGGCCGCGGCCAGCGACTTGGAGATGCCACTTAGCCTCCATGCCGCTACGAATAGGGGCGGGAGTGGGATCGCGGCCCCGATCCCAGGGGAGCACGACGGTGGTCGGGCCGCCTCTCAATGCAACTTTGACCACTTCGGGAGGGTGAATGTTACCGACTTGATATTCAACGGGGTATTCGAGCGTTATCCGAAGCTACAGATAGGGTGCGTGGAGCAGCAGGTGTCATGGGCGCCCCATCTCGTTGACCGGATGGACTACAATTACAAGCAGAGGTCCGGCGGGATGACGGGGAGGAGATTCAAGAACGACATGCTCCCCAGCGACTTTTTCCGCCAGAACGTGTTCATCGGCTTCCAGGAGGACGCTCTGGGTGTGCAGCTTCGGGAATACATAGGCGTGGAGACCCTCCAGTGGGGCTCGGATTACCCCCATGAAGAGTCCACCTTTCCAAGGTCCAGGGAGACCCTTGAGGAGATCTTGGCGGGTTGTACCGAGGAGGAGAAGGCTTTGATCGCCGGCGGGAATGCCGCAAGGATATACCGCCTCGATTAGAATCCAACTGAGGAGGAACAGGCATGGCCGATTATAGGGTTATATCTTCCGATAACCACATCTACGAGCCGGCGGAACTCTGGACAAGCAGAATCGAGAGCAAGTACAAGGACCGGTGTCCACAGCTAATGCCTTTTCAGGACGGCCAAGTCTGGGTCTGTGATGGTAGAAGGGGGCAGGGTCTAGCCCAAGGGACGAATCCGGGCAGGCGATTTGAAGACCCGGAAACCATAAAACGCCTGGATGTGTTTGAAAACGTCAGGCCAGGTGGCTACAACCCCGACGAACACGTCAAGGATATGGATATTGATGGTGTGGACGTGAGCATAATCTATCCCACCGTTGGCCTCCTGCTGTTCGGCACAGTGCCCGATAGTGATCTCTTGACGGCCATCTTCAAGACGTACAATGACTTCACCGCCGAGTTTTGCGGCGCTCACCCCAAACGCCTCAAGGGCATCGCTATGGTGAACGTGGACGACGTGCAAGAGGGTGTGAGTGAGTTGGAGCGCGCCCGAAAGCAGGGGTTTGTGGGGGCCATGATTACCGTGTATCCTCCCGAGGGAAGGCGGTACAACTCCCCTGAGTACGAGCCAATCTGGGCCGCAGCCGAGAGTCTGGAGATGCCCCTTGGCCTTCACGCCGCTACTAACCGGGTGGGATCGGGGGAAGGGTTCCAGGGCCCCGAAACCGGAAGGCGAGCCATAACGGCCAACATGGACCACTGGGTCCGGATGTCGTTGGCCGACTTGATATACAGCGGCGTGTTTGAACGCTACCCCAAGCTCCTGGTAGGGGCAGTGGAGCACGAGTTGTCGTGGATTCCCCACTTCCTTGACCGGATAGATTTCAACTATACCCAAAGAGGCATAGGGCCGGACGATTACCGGTTCCAGGAAGACATGATACCCAGCGACTACTTCCATCGCAATGTCTTCGCTGGATTCCAGGAAGACGCCCTTGGCGTCAGGGACCGGCATATCATCGGAGTAGACCTCCTCCAGTGGGGC
Source organism: Dehalococcoidia bacterium (assembly GCA_965219825.1). Taxonomy (GTDB): domain Bacteria; phylum Chloroflexota; class Dehalococcoidia; order Lucifugimonadales; family JAGWBF01; genus JAGWBG01. Next base: position 2,831,566 of record OZ244792.1, read on the forward strand.
GCAGATTACCCCCACGTAGAGACCACCTTCCCCAGAAGCCGGGAGATTCTTGAGGAGATTCTGGCAGACTGCACCGACGAAGAGAAAGCTAAAATCGCCGGAGGAAACGCTGCCAGGGTGTACAAGGTATAGGACAAGCTACTCTTACATGAACAGGAGAGTTGAGCATGGCAAACTACAGAATTATATCCTCCGATAACCACATCAACGAAACGCCGGACCTGTGGACCAGCAGGATAGAGACCAGATTCAAGGACCGGTGCCCTCAGCTTGTGACCGTCGAAGGTGAGGGCCAGGTATGGGTCTGTGACAACAGAAGGGGGAACAGCCCTTCCCAAGGGTCACAGGTGGGCTTGAGGTTCGAAGAGCCTGAGAAGCTACACAGGTTGGATAACTTTGAAGATGTCCGGCCCGGCGGCTACATCCCTGCTGAGCATCTGAAAGACATGGATGCCGATGGCGTTGACGTGAGTATAGTCTACCCTTCATGTGGCCTCCGGCTGTTCGGCACGGTGCCGGACAGCGACCTTCTGACGGCCATCTTCAAGGCGTACAACGACCATGTCGGCGAGTTTTGCAGCGAGAACACCAAGCGGCTCGGTGGCATCGCGATGGTGAACGTTGACGACGTTCAAGTGGGCGTGAAGGAGCTTGAGCGCGCCAAGAAGCTGGGTTTTCTTGGCGCTATGATTACAGTGTATCCTCCCGAGGGGCACAGGTATGATTCGGACGAATACGAGCCTTTGTGGTCGGCAGCCGAGGACCTCGGGATGCCTCTCAGCTTCCACGCTGCCACAAACCGCTACGGCTCGGGAGAAGGGTTTCAGCTCTCGGAGCAGGGAAGGTTTGCCCACCTCGCCAACATGGACTATGGAGTACGGATGTCTCTCGCCGATATGATTATCAGCGGCGTATTCGAGCGCCATCCGAAGTTGCAGGTAGGAGCAGTGGAGCACGAGTTGTCCTGGATTCCCCACTTCCTTGACCGTATGGACTACAACTACAACCAGAGGTCTGTCGGAGTACAGGGGCACAGGTTCAATGATGACATGCTTCCCAGCGACTTTTTCCGCCGTAACGTGTTCGTCGGTTTCCAGGAAGACGCCTTGGGCATACAGCTTAGAGACATCATAGGTGTGGAGACCCTCCAGTGGGGCTCAGACTATCCCCACCAGGAATCCACCTTCCCCAGAAGCCAGGAAATTCTTGAGGAGATTCTAGCCGACTGCACCGAGGATGAGAAGGCGAAGATTGCCGGAGGGAACGCTGCCAGGGTGTACAAGGTTTAAGCATCCCTCAATATAACGTGGGTGTTCAGAATCTGGAATTGACACAGAGTCACAGAGACCGGATAAATTCTCTGTGACTCTGTGCGTGTGAGATAACATTTAGCTTGATGGAAACTAATAGACCGACACAGGAGGTACGTCATGCCCGGCTATAGAATCATATCATCGGATAACCACGTCTTTGAGCCGCCGGACCTGTGGACTAGCAGAATAGACTCCAAATTCAAGGACAGGGCCCCGGTAATTCGCCGCGACGAAGATGGCAACGACTATTGGTACGTTGATAACAAAAAGGTGGCAGGCACTCCCTTTGGGTTCGGTGGCGCACAGGTAGGCCGGAGATTTGACGCTCCACAGGAGATGACTTCAGGGGACGTATTTGAAAACGTCCGTCCTGGAGGTTATATCCCGGAGGAACAGATTAAAGACATGGATACTGATGGCGTGGACGTGAGCATACTTTATCCCACTGTTGGACTCCAGCTGTTCAAACAGGAGGATAGCGAGCTTCTGTCTGGCATTTTCAAAGCGTACAATGACTGGCTTGCCGACTTCTGTAATGCTAGCCCCAAACGGCTGGCCGGAATTGCCATGATTAACCTGGACGACGTAGCGGAGGGCGTCAAGGAACTGGAGCGCTCGCAAAAGAGGGGACTCATCGGGGCCATGATTACTGTGTACCCGCCTTTGGGCAGGAGGTACGACTCTCCCGAATATGAACCCCTTTGGGCAGCAGCCCAGGACCTGGGGATGCCCCTTGGCCTCCACGCTGCCACAAACCGGTTCGGCTCCGGGGAAGGGGATAACTCAGAGAACGGCAGAATGGCCATAACTATTAACTTTGATCACTACGTGCGAATGTCACTTACCGACATGATTTTCAATGGTGTGTTCGAGCGCTATCCGAATCTCCAGGCCGGAGCGGTAGAGCACGAGGTGTCTTGGGCCGCCCATTTCATTGACCGCATGGACTATAACTACAACCAGAGGGCGCCGGGCGTGCAAGGAGTGCGGTTTAAGAACGATATGCTTCCCAGTGACTTCTTTCACAGCAATATGTTCATCGGATTCCAGGAAGATGCTCTGGGCATACAACTTCGGGGTATCATAGGTGTGGAGAACCTCCAGTGGGGCTCAGATTATCCCCATCAGGAGTCTACTTTCCCCAGAAGCCAGGAGATACTTGAGGAAATTCTGGCGGACTGCACCGAGGAAGAGAAAGCCAAGATTGCCGGCGGAAACGCCGCCAGAGTGTACAACCTCTAAGAGGGACTCTCAGACTCACGTCGCCTTTGCTAAGGAGGCTCTCAGGGGAGAGCCTCCTTTTAGTATAGAAGCAACGGGGTAATTGGAGTTACGGCTCTTTCTACCCCCGGTACGGCCGGAAGAAGGCACGCAGGTCTTCAGCCAACAAGTCCGGCACCTCCATAGCGGCGAAGTGACCTCCCTTGGGCATTACCGTCCAACGCGCTATATCATAGCTCCGCTCGGCCCATTCCCGTGGCGGGCGGCTTATTTCCTTTGGAAAGGCGGCAAAAGCGCAGGGCACCGGGTTGCGCTCACCCTTTGCCGGGACCCAGGGATTGTGGTGAGTCTCGTAATAGAGGCGATCAGCGGAGTTGATGGTCTGGGTCACCCAGTAGATGGTGATGTTGGTGAGAAGCTCATCCTTGGTATAGACACTTTCCACGTCGCCGTTGCAGTCGCTCCAGGTGCGCCATTTCTCCACTATCCATGCTGCCAGGCCCGCCGGGGAGTCGTTCAGTCCGTAGCCGAGAGTCTGGGGCTTGGTTCTCTGAATGTGCATGTACCCCTGTTCCGCCTGCCACCAATGGTCACGCTCCTCAAGGAACACTTTCTCCGCCTCGGTCAGCTCGGGTTCTCCGGACCCGGGGGTTGGAGCGGCCCCGCCTAGCATAGTCACGTGAACGCCAACCACGTTCTGCGGGTAGGCAAACCCGAGACGCGTCGTCACGCCGGCCCCCCAGTCGCCACCTTGGGCTGCGAAGCGCTGATAACCCAGCCCCTCAGTCATAAGCTTCGCCCAGAGGTCTGATATTCGCCAGCTAGCCATACCCCGCTCCTTCGGCGGGTCTGAAAACCCGTAGCCGGGCATGGAAGGGACTACAACATCGAAAGAGTCCGCCGGGTCGCCTCCGTGGCTGGCCGGATCGGTAAGCATCGGTATAATTTTCAGCATCTCGAAGAAGGAGCCGGGCCATCCGTGGGTGATGATGATAGGTAACGGGTTAGGCCCCTTCCCGCGCTCATGGATAAAGTGGATACCGAGTCCGTCTACAGTGGTGCGAAACTGTTTGAATTCATTGATGGCCCTCTCCTGGGCACGCCAATCGAAACTCTCACGCCAGTACTTCACCAGCTCCTTTACATAAGCCATGTTCGAGCCGTAGTCCCAGCCTGAACCGGGAATCTCATCGGGCCAACGGGTGCGGGCCAGGCGCTTTCGCAAGTCTTCAAGGACATCTTCCGAGACCTGTATTTGGAAAGGCTGTATGTCCATCCTGGTGTCCTCCTCAAATGGTCTACCTTTCGTGGGCCACGTAATAGTTTAGCAGAGAAAGGGTCCAAGAAACACCACGTTGGCACAAAGTCGGCGAGGGGGCCTGAAACCTATCTCTTCTTGAACTTCACTATGCAGGCTGATAGAATAGCGCCAGTTCCCCATCAGATAGGAGGTGACATGGATACTGTAGGGTTTATTGGACTCGGCAAAATGGGGTCAGGGATGGCCGGGAATATCCAGAAGGCCGGATATCCCATGGTGGTCTACGATGTCCGTGAAGAGGCTGCGAAACCCCTCCTGGAAGGGGGAGCACGTCTAGCCAACTCTCCTGCCCAGGTTGCCAGCCTCAGCGACGTGATGTTTACATCCGTGCCAATGCCCAGGGACATAGAGCAAGTGGTGACTGGCGATGAAGGCGTACTGGAGGGGGTCAAGGAGGGAAGCGTACATTTCGACCTCTCAACCGTAGGCCCCAATTTGGTCCGGCGGCTTGAGCCTATGTATCGCGAGAAAGGCGCCCACTTTCTGGATGCCCCAGTAATGAGCAGCCCAACCAATGTCCTTACCAGGAACGTAATGGTGCTGGTGGGCGGCGACAAGGAAATCTACGAGCGGCACAAGCCGGTACTGGACTCCTTCGCAGATTTCGTCATGCACTGCGGAGGGATTGGAACGGGGCAGATTTGCAAGGTAATTAACAATACCACCGGGTTCGGAGTAGGGCAGGCTATCATTGAGGGGCTGACCATGGGCCTGAAGGCAGGGGTGGAGCTGGACGTGCTCTTGGAAGCCGGCAGCCGGGGGCCTTTGGGCGGCAGAGCTGCGGGCATGGCCCAGATGTTGTTCAAGGGCAATTTTGAGCCTCCCACGTTCACCCTTGCGCTATCTCGAAAGGACGTTGGACTGGCTACTGAGGTTGGGAGGGACGTCGGTGTACCCATGCCGGTAGCAAGCGCCGTGGAGCAAATCATGATTCAGGCCATGAACCGGCCGGGATGGTCGGAGCAGGACTACAGCATCTACCTCCTGATACAAGAGGAAATGGCAGCGCAGGAAGTGCGCTCAGAGGAGTAGAGCACAACAATACCTTTCCCCTTAGTGAGACCTTTGCATAATCCCCTCTCCACCTGCGGGAGAGGGCTAGGGTAAGGGCGTGACAGCTTCAGGGAAGGCCCTGAATTCCGGCTTTCGCCGGAAAGACGGAGGTTACGCAAAGGTCTCCTAAATCGTGGAAGGCTGAGATGGCTGTCAATCCCTCTTCAACTCTCTCCTTTCCGCCGGCGGGAAGGAGAGAGTTTTCAGTCCTGCGCCGTTTCCATCAGCAGCCGGGCGCCCATTACTGGGATTGCGGCACGGCGCCTCCGGCTCCGGTTGTCAGGCTTCCGGCATCTACCGGAAGTGATACACCGGTAATCCACCGGGCCTCGTCGCTGGCGAGGAATAGCCCTGCCCATGCTATGTCCCACGCTGTGCCAACGGTTCCCAGGGGTGTGGACATTACAGAGCGGGAACCCTCCTCGTTTGGCAACATAACGGTATTGATGCTGCCGGGGACGATGCAGTTTACACGGACCTTGTCCCTTCCGTGCTGGGCTGCCATCATGGTGGTCAGGCCAATGACTCCTGCCTTGGAAGTGTGATAGGAGATGCGAGCGCCCGCACCGCCGCGCAGTCCACCGACTGAGGAGAGGTTAATAATGGAGCCACCGCCACTCTCAGTTATTCTGGGTATGGCATACTTGCTGGTGAGCATCAGACTTTTCAGGTTTACGTCCATCACCCGGTCCCACGTCGTTTCGGGCACATCCACCACGGAGGCTGCGAGTTCCCCGTTGGGTCCCTCAGGAATATAAATCGCCGCATTATTGACCAGGACGTGGAGGCTGCCGTAGCGCTCCATAGCGGCTTGTACCATACCATCACAGCTGGCGGCGCTGGTGACGTCAGCTTCGTATACCGATGCCTCGCCACCCTCCTCCCGGATCGCCGCAACTGTAGCCTCAGCGTTTTGAAGGATTCGGTCCACAACCAATACCGTAGCACCCTCCCGGGAAAAGAGTATGGACATGGCTTTGCCCACGCCCATGCGAGGACCCGGCTCCCTTTCTCCACCGCCGGTAATGATGGCGACTTTCCCTTCCAACCTTGGCCGTCTTTGCTGCTCCATGGTCTTCACCCCTATATCATTAAGTTAAGCATATTTCCGCTGTCCAATTGGGTCATAACAACTTTAGATTTCCAACACGAAAATGTCAAATGACGCCCGACAGTGTTGGGCCTACAGGCCGGCGCTCCGTATGGGGCTTCTCTTCTGTGGAGGCCGGGAGAAGAAAAGGCCCACGGCAGCGACGAAACAAAAACCTGCAAATAAGCTGAAGGCAATGCCATAGTCCCCCATAGAGTCACGTATTCCGGCGGCGAGGAGAGGACCCGATGCTATGGCGAGGGTGCGAATAAGACTTGAGAGACCAAGGATAGCCCCTACATTTCTTCTGCCATAGAAATCTGCCCAGACCTGGTTCGCAAGCTGACCCCCTCCTATGACACTTATGCCCAAGGGGACAAGGGTGAGGTATATGAGGGCCACGGAAGACCCTCCCACAAGGACGAGGAGAGTGATGGCTGTCCCGTAGGATAGCGCCCAGGGGACAAGAAGAACACGAACGGACAAAAGCTGGGCCAGTATGCCCCAGAAGATAGTGCCGATGAGCGATGAGAAGGCGTAGAAGCTTACAAGCCGTGCTGCTGTACCCGATGAGATTCCATGGTCAGTGAAATAGGGGTGCATGACTGTGATTACCCCCGCTCCGGGGAAGGTTATCAGTAGCAAGCTAAAGTTGAGAAGCCAGAAAGTCCGGGTCCCAGTGGCTTCCCTGAGTGTCCAGATTACTTCGGTAGTGTTTGCCAAGGGGTTGCGAGTTTCCCTGGATGCCGCTTCCCGGCTTGCCGGGGCAGTATCTGCATCTCCATCGGGACGCGAACCTATGTCCTCTGGTCTCCGTTTAATCACAAGCCATGCCAGAGGAGTGGGGACTAATATGGTTGCCAGGCCCATTGTGAGCCATACCATGCGCCAGTCTCGCCAGTCTACTATCTCCTGAGCAATCAGCGTAAAGACGACACCGGTGATGGATGTTGCCCCAAAGAGGGTGGCAAATGCGACGCCCCGCTTCTTAATGAACCAGTTGGCGGCCACAACCTGGCCGCCTACCATCAGCACCCCGGACTGTGCCAGTCCCATGCCCACACTGTAAAAGAGATAGAATTGCCAAAGAGCATTAACGCGTGAGGTCAATATCAGCATCAGGCCAAAGAAAAGCAGGCACGCCGGTATCACAACTCGAGCGCCGTACCGGTCTACGATCCTGCCAATCATGGGAGAGGCCAAGGCTCCAAGAATTGCTGCCACTGTCAGGACACCCACGATCTGAGCATGGGAGGCATTAAACTCATCGGTCATCGGTTTGACCAGCACGGTGAACGTCCAATTGCCGGCCCCAACCTGAAAAAACACTGCCAATGCAGTGACCAGTAGAACCCACCAACCATAGAAGATTTTGCGACCCAGGAACAGACTGTAGCCAGGACTTCCCAAACCGAGCTCCCCGGATTCCAAAAATGACCTTCGTTGACCCAGATGAGTGTAGCTGTCAGTCCGAGGGCCGTCAAGTATAGGTCTGAAGCTACACAGGGTTGCGGGGCGGTAGCCATGAGCGAGGACGAAGAGCAGACTGCCAATTTGGAGCTTATAGTAGTAAGTGCTATACTGAGTTGGACCAGGTACCCGGGATACACCCAAACAAAGCAGGGAGATGCTTTGGTCCCAGCTTTGGTCCCAAATGAAGCTATGCAAACTGCTATTTATGGGGGGGATACATGACTAGGGCATTGGTAATACACGGAGCAGGCATGAATATGCGGGGTAAGGCCCAGGTTGAGATTTTCGGTCCGGCTACTCTTGAGCAGATTAACGAGCAGATTCGAGGCTATGCCGATGGCTTGGGGGTTGACGTGGAAATCTTCCATTCCAACATTGAAGGTGAGGTGGTCAACGCTCTCTACGATGCCCATGAACGGGATGTAGATGGGGTGCTGATTAACCCCGCCGGCTTCACTACAGGCACGGGGCCTCTGCGCACGGCCATTACCCAAATACGCTACCCGGTTATCGAGGTCCACGCATCCAATCCCACGTCTCGCGGCACCGTCTCGAATATTCTGCCGGCTTGCAAGGGTTCAGTGTACGGTTTCGGAGTCTACGGATATTATCTTGGCCTAGAAGCGGTGAAGCATCTCACCGAACAATAGATGCAGAGTACCTGTGAGTTGTCGGCGTTCCCGATGGTACGGGAACACGTATGTTTGGCTAAGTGCTATCCAAAGGTTTGAGGGCTGGCGGGAGATGTCCAATCAACCAAAGGTGGTCATTAGAGAGGCCGGACCGGATAATGTTGACGTGCCGGTGAGATTCAATGCGGCCATAGCTAGAGAGACTGGGGGAATTCCCGGACGTTGAGCGGCGGACCGGCGCGTTGCTAAGGCTCTCCTTGACACCCCGGATACCCCGCCATATTATGGTCTTATCTTGTACCTGTCCATTTTTGAGAGTGCGGCTACCTATAAGTTTCCGAGGAGGTAATAATCTGTTATGACTGGAGAAGAGTTCTGCCAGGAGCTGGAAAAGACGGTTTATGAATCGCTGGAACGTATTGCCGGAGCTTCGGCAGCAAATGAGCCTGCTTCAGACGTTACTATTGCTGCCATGCTGATAGGGGCACTCAAGAATGAAATAGAGGCGTCCGAGGAGGCCGCACTCTGGATGAGTACGGCCCCGGAGTTGGATGTCAAGCTGGCCCTGGCCCGCCAGTGCGGAGATGAGGCAAGGCATTACCGCCTTATTGAGGACCGGCTGCGCGGGATGGGGCACGACCTTTCCGTCGTTGATCCCCTGGCTGATGGCTACAGTCCGATGTTCAAGTTCCTTGAGGGCCTGGAGACCACCGTTGAGCGTCTTGCCGCCGGTCAGTTCACCAGGGAGGGCCTCGCCAAGGTACGCAACGAAGTGTTCATAGAATACTGTAAAACAAGGGAGGACATGGAGACGGCGAGCCTCTATGAGGACACAATCCAACCCGATGAGAACTATCATCACGAGTTGGGGCGCCACCTTCTTCCCAAGTACGCCGATACCCCGGAGAAACAGGAGCTTGCCAGACAGGCTGCTATGAAAACCCTCCAACTGGCCGAGGAGCTTCAGGAGATCGCCCACCTTCGTAGGGGTATGTCAAAGGCTCCCGGTTGCTAGTTTGGCTCGACTTTTTCACGTTAGTTCACGTTAGATAAAGCAATGAGGCCCACGACGTAGGTTCCTATTCATTTGGAACCCTCTGGAATCCTCCGCCTCATAAACTCATCCGACCGGAGTAGTGTTGCCCCATGTACTCCTACGATGGTAAGGCCGGTCTCGCTTTAGAGGATGCGGCATGGTTTGACCCCACGATTGCAGTGGCGGTCTTCCTTTTCGCGCTGCTCCTAGCGTTCGCTTCTTACAAGCTGTTATTCCCGATTGTTCTGCGGTTAACCCACCGGACTCCCACCGACCTGGACTCCCGGATAATACAAGCTCTTCAGATACCCCTCGCATTCGGGATAGTGGTACTGGGTTTGTATCTGGCTCTCACTGTTCCTCTAAACTTGAGCGGGGGACTACAAAGTGCAGTAAATGCCGTGGCCCGTGTGCTGGGTATCGGCTTGGGCGTTATGGCGGTGGCCGGACTCACCTCCAACTTCCTCACCTGGTACATGGAAACAGTGGCCTCGCGGACCCCGTCAGGCTTGGACGATAAGATATTTCCCCTGCTTCGACGAGTGTCAGTACCCCTGGTATACGCGCTGGGCTCTCTGTTGGTGCTAGACCAACTTAATATAAACATCAGCCCACTGATTGCAGGTCTGGGGTTGGGCGGCCTGGCTGTGGCCCTGGCTATTCAGCCCACAATGTCAAACCTGTTTGCCGGGACCTACGTAATGACTGAGGGGGTAATTGAAGCCGGAGACTACATCGAGTTGGAAAACGGCATTGCCGGGTACGTCGTTGACGTTAGCTGGAGGAGCACCCGTCTCCGCACCTGGGGAAATAACCTGGTGGTAGTGCCCAACGCCAGGTTCGCCGAGACGATACTTACCAATTACCAGGAACCTACCCCTGAGGTGAACGTTTACCTTCCCTGCGGAGTTAGCTACGACAGCGACCTATACCATGTCGAGCGGGTCTGCCATGAAGTTATGGACCAGCTGTTGGATACTAATCCCCAAGCTGTCAAGGAGTACGGTGGATGGTTCGGGTATGAGAGCTTCGCAGACTCCAACGTTAATTTCTGGCTGTTCCTTCAGGCTAGGGACCGTCTAGCCAGCTTTGAAGTACAAACTGACCTGATGCAGCGACTGCATAAACGTTTCAAGGAAGACGGGATTGTGATTAACTACCCGGTGCGAGAACTCCGGTTCCCCGGCGGGTGGAGGCCGGAGGCGTTTGCCGGTCGAAACCCGGGGGACCCGGCTGGCAACCAACCCGAGTCCGGTGAGGAAGCCCCCGGCCCAGGCTGAAGCTTGAACAAGCTACGCCTTCCGCTCTCCCCTGACCTTCGCTGCCAGTAGGGGCAAGACCTCAGCGGAGGTGCCGCTTAGCACCAGGTCTGCGGCAGCAGTGAGAGAGGTCTTGTGAGGGTTAATCTCAATTAGCCTGGCACCCCGCTCCCTGGCCGCCAACGGCAGGCTGGCTGCGGGGCGGACAGTACCTGAAGTGCCTATCATGAGCATACAGTCGCACTTCTCCACCTGGTCTATACATACTGCCATGATGTCGGGCGGTATAGGCTCACCAAACATTACGCTGTCAATCTTGATGATACCGCCACACTCCGGGCAAAGTGGCGGGGTCTCGACTATGGGAAACTCAGCCCTGGGCAGGCGTATACGGCAAGCGATACATCGGAGCTTGGTGCGGTTGCCGTGAATCTCCGCAACGTTAACGCTCCCCGCCACGCGATGCAAGTTGTCCACGTTCTGGGTGATGACATGTTTGAGCAGGCCCGCACGCTCCATCTCTGCCAGAGCGAAGTGGCCCGGATTGGGGCTTGCATTATCTACCGCTATCTTGAGCTCGTAGGTAGTATTGCCCGGTTGCAGCTCGTCGGTCAACCGTTTGTCCCACCATGCCGCCGGGTCTTGGATAAACTGGGGGTAGCTCAGAGTAGTCGGTTCGCCGTAGCGAGTCCATAGGCCGCCCGGCCCTCGAAAGGGCGGGATGCCGCTCTCCACGGACATCCCTGCTCCAATCAGGGCGACCAGGTGGTCCGCCCCACGTATGACTTGTGCAGCCCATTGGATGCCGGATTCCAATTCCGGGTTGATCTCGGTCATGGTTGTTTCCTCGGAAAAGAGTTCGCTACAGGAGATTTCCATCGCCCATGCTCAAGCTGCTATCGGAGAGGTTACCCATATTCTACGGTAAGGGTCGGTGTGGGGGTACAGGTGAGTAGGTTGGGGGTGTAAACCTGGAAACGTTGCCGTCCTGTACCTCATAGTATGTAGCATTTGGAAGAGCGCCACTCTGAATCAGTTCAAGGTCTGTTGTTGTGATTATCACTTGCTGGTATTGTAGGGCCTTGTCGAGAACACGGTTTCTGCGGAACGAGTCCATCTCAGAAAGGATGTCGTCCAGGAGGACTATTGGCCCTTCACCCCTTATTGATGCCAGATAAGCAACTTCAGCCAGCCTCATGGCAAGAGCTATAGTCCTCACCTGGCCTCTGGAGCCATAAATTCCCATATCCACGTCGTTTACCAAGAGCTTGAAATCGTCTCGGTGGGGGCCGACTGCCGTCAAGCCCATGTTCCTCTCTCTTGGCTTGGAAGTCTTGAGAGCTACTATGAACCCCTGCCTGATTCCATCAACGCTGCCCGCTCGCTCATGCCGGGGAATGCTCGGTCTGTAGTCCACCGTCAAATTTTCCTCACCGCCCGTAAGCTCGGAATGCCTTTCCGTACAAAGGGAAGAGAGCAATCCCATCGCCTCATATCGCCGGTCCACTATAGATGTCCCCTCCTTAATCAGCTCTTCATCCCAGAAGATAAGCTCATCCTCATCCGCTCTCCTTTCCTGAAGCGACTTCAGCAGCCTGTTCCTGTTTTGGAGGACACGCTGATAGCGTTGCAGGGTCTTCAGATAGGATGAGTCTACCTGGGAGATGAGTATGTCCAGGTAACGGCGCCGGATGGATGGCGGGCCTTGGACAATCTCCAGGTCATCGGCGCTGAAAAGGACCGCGTTGACCAGGCCCACAAGCTCGGCAGGGGAGCGTTTCACTCTGCTGACCCGTATCTGCTTTCGTATATTGAACGGGCGATGGGTGCCGTGGGCCTGGGACGACGCCGTTTCCTGCGCCGGCATGCACTGGTACCCGACGTGGACCCGCAGCCGCTCGCTCTCTTTTTCGATGGTCCCTGACACCAGGGCAATGCCGCCGTCAGCAGAAGTGTGCCAGTTAACTGCCTCGTACTCGTTGTCGGCCCTGAATGACCTGGAGATAGCCAGCAGGTATATGGCCTCAAGAAGGCTGGTCTTACCCTGGGCGTTTCTACCAAAGAGCGCTACTACCCCCGGGGATAAGTCCAACTCCAGCTGGGGGAAATTCCGGAAGTTGGTCAAGCTCAGATGGGACAGGTACACCATCTTCTCCACTCTAGGAGGATGAGGCTTCGCCTTGAAGAGGCGTTCCTTGCCGGGATGGGACGCCGGAGGCCGGCTAACTTGAGGTCTTCAGCGATTCAATCCTCTCTTCCAGATCGAGAGCGCCGGCATCATCATGGTTGGATAGCTTATAGCACCGGTCCAGGTATAGCTGGGCAAGCTGCGCCCCCCTGGCAGAGGAGTCCATGACTGCCTGTAGAAGGTTTGGTATATTGTAGTGCTCAGGTAGGAACCGGCCCAGAAGCTTGATCTCCTCTTCCATGTCTGTGCCGGTTTCGTGGTCGTTGCCCTCCACGGCAAAGCGCAGCTTGCCTACCAGCTTGGAGAGGTCGGCAAGCCTGTCCTGCTCGCTCATAAGGCTGTATAGTACCTCGTTGACCCCGGGAGAACTACCCTCCGTTTCCTCGTTGGCCGTGGGGGCGTTGATAGCGGGTTTGACGTTGTCGGACCACGCCTGTGAGTAATACCGCACCACTTCTCCGACAGCCTCCATCATCTCCGGCAACTCGAAGGACAGCATGGTTCCTGCATACAGAAGGTCGTCGTCCCTTGTGCCCGCCAGACGCTGAAGCTCCTCGTAGCTGCCGACTTCTTCGGGGACCGGCGGCAAAGAAAATGCGGAAAGGTCGTTAGGCATACTGCCCAGGTGAGATGCCAGGAAAGGTGGGACATATTTGGCGAAGTCAATCGTGATGGGGAGCACTATGATATAGGTGGCATAGACCTTATCAGGCTCTGATCGGGTGCGGAAGTAGGCTAGAGCATGGCCCCTTGGCTTCTGAGGGTCTCCAATATCAAAGCTTACATCCATACTTGCTCCACAAGGAAGGGACTCCATTCAGTACCGTACGACGTTTGAACACATGGTAGAGCATGGCTTGTCCTCAGACCACGCATTGCTCGCCGGGAGACTTCTTAGCTCTGTCAACCGGGTTGGTTGGGGTCGCCCCCACTCCGGGGATCATTGAAACGCTGGCCCATCTCCTGAAGGAACCGCTCTACCTCCGGGGAGAGGGGTGTGGACGGGGAATCTTCCACAGAGGATGTCTCATCGGCGTCGTACTGGGCCTCCATCCTCTGTATGAGGGACTTTAGCTCCGGGTTACGTTCCACTGCCTTGTTCAGCTCGTTATACTGCTGCTCTCCTCTTCCACTGGATGGCAAATCGGGAGGGAGGTCATAGATGGAGGAGAGCACCTCCAGAAGTCGCGCTGCACCCGCATAGTCCTCTTCTACCTGGAGGTATTGGGGCAGATGTACCATGAAGTTAATTTCATCAAGCTCAAGGTCGAGTTTGGATACCCCTTCTGAGACCAGGTTCATAATGGAAGTTGGCCCCTGGTAGGTGCTACCTCGTCTTTTCAAGTTACCAGGATTTCCCCTAGTCGGTACTCCGCCTATGTCGCCGGTGACCCGGATCGGCCTAGTGTGGGGTACGGCGTCATACATTGCGCCAATCCTACAGTAGCGACTGATGCGGAGGCACTTGAAGACCTCAAGGACCGATTCGGCATAGTCCTCACCGAAGGCGTGTGGCTCCAGCAGATGGAAGAACACCAGGTCCGGCCCACCATCGGGCTGGGCATAGTTAATGACGCTGTTGGGTACTTTGACGTTCCGGTTGCCTTCCACCAGATGGAGGGTAGGGCGGTACCGTGTAAAATCGAAGAAATTTCCCGGCCTTGCCAGTCTTCCAAGCTCTTTGGCTCCAAAATGGTGCTCCAGCCGGGCCAGAGTGATGGTAGCCACGCTTCCCACGTCCACCCAGGGACGAATCATGGTGAAGACGTGGGGCTCCTTGAGCTCGGGAACAGGCTCGTGCAATTCAAAAGCGCCTATCCTCATGGTCTTATATTGACAGATAGGAGGGATTTTTTCAAGCCCTTGCGGATTTCTTCAGTTGCGATGGGGTGATTATTCCACCTGTGGCCTCACGTCTTTGGCGAACCGCTCCATATTTTCCAGTATCTGCCCCACGCTGTCACCTTCAAACTCGAAGGTAAAATGCTCCACCCCCACCTGCTGATATAGAATGATGTCGGCCCCAATCTCCTCGGCGCTGCCTGCCATCGTGTTTTTTGGTCCATTGGTAGGGGGGTCGAAATACAGGTTGGCGCTGAAAATCACGTCCACAGCTTCGCGAGGCCGACCGGCTTTCTCAGTCAGGTCTCGAAGCCGGTCAACCATGTCAGCCATCTCCTCCGGCTCCAACTCGGCGGGCGGCCTCAAGCCGATGGGTATCCAGCCGTCCCCCAGGAGGGCGGCCCGCCTTAGGGCGGCGGGTGTATGGCCCCCTATCCAGATAGGCGGGTGAGGGCTTTGGGCAGGCTTGGGGCTGAATTTGATCCCGGAGAACCGGGAGTAGCTGCCCTGGTACTCCGGGTTGTCCTTGGTCCATAGCTCCTTGAATATCCGGAGGTACTCGTCTGTCACTTTCCCCCTCTCTGCGAAGGTGTTCAGCCCCAGGGCCTTAAACTCCTCTTCCATCCAGCCCACACCCACTCCCAGGATAATCCGCCCACCGGACATGTAGTCCAGGGTAGATACTATCTTCGCCGTCAATACCGGCTCCCGGTAGGGTACGACAAGTACGTGGGTTCCCAGCTTGATACGTTGTGTGCAGCCTGCAAGGTATCCCATAGCCGATAAAGGCTCACAGTAGGGCAGGTCGGAATCGAATGGGGCGGCTCCCGTAGGAGAGTAGGGATAAGGGGAAGCGACGTCGGTTGGGATAACGATGTGGTCGCTGACCCACGCATGGTCGAAACCTAGCTCTTCAGCACGCGTAGCCACCGTACGGAGATTCTCCGGCGTGGCCAAAGCTCCTCTATTGGGAATTCTGCATCCGAAAGTCATTGCTCTCCTCCTGGCTAGTATTTAGTTTCATCCCTCTCCCGATGGCAGAGGGACCGGGGGTGAGGGCAAGCTCACCACCCTATCGCGTACCCGTCACGTCGTGGGTCGGCCCCACCAGAGAGCGCGCCCGTGCCGGGGTCTATCTGAATCATAACCTCGCTCCCCGGTCCGGCCCACTTGCCGAGTACGTTCAGAGTGTGTCCCTTCTTTCTCAACCCCTCACGTACATGCTCGGGAAAGCGGCTTTCCATCTGTAGCTCATCATTGGCGGTGTGAGGTGCGGTGGACTCCATCATATCCTGGGTGTGCCTCCATCGTGGGGCCTCCACAGCCTCGGCAACCGTCATGCCAAAGTCGAGCACGTGGGTGATTACCTGTAAGTTCGTCTGTACCTGGGTATCAGCGCCGGGAGTGCCACAGACCAGTACCAAACCGTCGGATGACGGGTCAAGGACCATCACCGGGTTCATGGTATGGCGCACTCGTTTGCCGGGTTGTAGGTAGTTGACATGGTCCGGGTCCAGGTGCCAGTAGGTCATGCGGTTATTGAGCAGCACTCCGGTGTCCCCCGCAATGAGGCTGGAACCCCAGGCGCTCTGGATACTCTGGAGCTGGCATACGGCGTTGCCCCATCGGTCCACGACACAGAAACAAGTTGTGTCCTCCCGCTCTGAGGAGACCCTGGCCTTTCGCCTTTTCCCATCTCCATCCTGATACCTCCAGGGGTCTCCCTCGCGAACGTTCTCGGCGGCACGGTCGGGGTCAATCAGCCCGATCCGTTCCCGCGCGTAGTCCCCGGAGAGCAGACCTTCAATGGGCACGTCCACGAACTCGGGGTCGGCGACGTAGGCTTCTCGGTCGGCGAAAGCCAGCTTCTTGGCTTCTACCATGCAGTGGATGCTCTCCGTCGTGTTGCATCCCAGGGAGTTCAGGTCCAGGGTATCCATCATCGCAAGCTCTTGGAGCAGCACGTGGCCGCTGGAGTTGGGCGGCGCCTCGTATACGGTATAACCCCGGTACGTGGTGGATACCGGCTCCTGCCACCGGCAATGGCTGTCAGCCAGGTCTTTCAGGGTAAGGATGCCACCCTGCTCCTGGCTGAACTGTACAATAGAGCGTGCGGTCTCGCCCTTATAGAAGGCTTCCCGGCCCTCGCCGGCGATGCTCTGAAATGTACGCGCGAGGTCTTTTTGGTAGAGAATCTCACCCGCGCTCAGGGGGCGGCCATCTCTGGTGAACACTGCCCTTGACGTGGGAAATTGTTGGAGGATAGAGTCAGTGGAGATGGCCTTAGCCACCACGTGGCTCACGGGGAAGCCGTTGTCAGCAAGGTCAATGGCTGATTCCAGGACGTCGCCCCATTTCAGCTCTCCGTATTTTTCGTGGCAGGCTGCCCAGCCATCCAGCAAGCCCGGCACCGACACCGAGAGGATTCCCTTCATGGGAATTCCCTCGGAAGCGTAACGCTCTCCGGTGGCGGCATAGGGCGCTGCGCCGGTGGCATTGACCACTTTGATACGGTTGCTCTTCTTCCAGTAGACCATGATAAACCCGTCGCCGCCGATGCCGGACATCAGAGGCTCCACCACGTTGAGCGCCGCACCAACGGCGATTGCAGCGTCCACGGCGTTGCCACCCTTCTGCAACACGCTCATTCCTGCCTGAGACGCCAGAGGATGTCCTGAACAGACCATGCCATTGCGACCCATAACCACAGGCCGGTAGGAATCATACTTGACGCCGTGGGGAGACTCTGACATAGTTGGCCTCCTGTGTTTGTGGGGGTGGCTGCCCTAGAACAGGTTCCAACGGGGGTTCTGGGCGGCCTCCGTCTTGAGATGGTCAATAATCCAGTCCTTGACTGCCGCATCTACATAGAAGATGGGCTGAATGAGCTGGCTTTCGTCGGTGATAAGGCCCTCCTGAAGCGCAAGCTGGGACACAGGTGTGCCAGGCATCACCCGTACACCTATGCGCAGGTTAGCCATCGCCGGTTGCAAGCCCCGCAGAAAGGCCAGTTTACTCTCCACCGTCTCCCGCGTCTCCCCGGGCTCTCCAAAGTATTGGGAGATTGTGTAGTGAAGGCCGCCGTCCTCGCAGAGGCGACCCACTTCCCGGAGGGGTCCAAAGCGGCCCTCAATATCCATCGTTTCGTCGTCATGGCCGCCAATCCCCGCCATAATGGCCAGGCTACATCCTGCGTGCTTCATTAGCCCAATCATTTCTGCATCACAAGCCTGGGGAATTGGAGCCAGACAGGTGTTCCAATGGAGCTTCAGGTCAGCCTCAATGAGGGACTGGCACAGAGACTTGGCATGGGGCATCGGTATATTGAAACCGTTATCTATGAAGAAGACCTTGCGAAGCCCAAAACGCTGCTTCATTTCCCGGGCTTCCTCAATTACGCCCTCGATGGGGCGGATGACCCGCCAGGCGTCGCCTCCGGACTCCTCGTCGTAGGTGGCAGCCGTAGGGTAATTGAAGCTGCCCAGCTTGGTGAGGATTCCGATGCCGAATCCCGCTTGCTTGTACTTAGCCATGTCCAGCTCTTCCAGGCGAGGAGGTTGAGGAAAGGCAGAGGATGCCTGTTGCTCTTGGACTATTATCTCATCGCCGCTCCTGTAGACCAAGCCGGATAGATTATGGTAGGGCTTACCCTCTTCCATTCGGTCTGCAAGTTGGGCAAAGGTCTCACCAGCATCCCCGGAGATACCCAGATCCGGCTCGACAAAGCTGAAGCATTCTCTGGGGAGGATGCTGAAAGCGGGACCCCCACACACGATAGGGGCAGGGGTGATGGTCCGGATGCGCTGTACCACCTCCCTACTTATGGGCAGCGCCCATTGGGGGTCGAGGTAGCTCTGATTGTCCAGGTTGCGGATAGAGATGCCGACAAGGTCCGGTTGATACTCTCTGACCACGGTCTCGGTGTCGGCCAGGTAGTCGGCGGAGAACATTAAGTCCAGGACTTTTATCGTGTGCCGGTCGTGGTCCAGGTGAGCGGCCACGTATGCCAGGCCAATGGGCAATGGCCTCGCTTCCATGCGGCTCATGAGTTGATGGTGACGGTTAGTTGCTATCAGCAAAATCCTCATGGTACTCTCCTTCAGTAGCCGGGGGCTACAAGGCAGTAGCCAGGGGCTATAAGGCCGTCTTGGATGGTAACATACCATAGTTGTGGGCTAATGGGAAGCAGGAGTTGCAAAGGTGGCGGTCAGGGCAATCACCGGGAACTGCTGCCTCATCTGCCGCAGATTGCAGTAGCCGGGGCGAAGCTCGTGCCCCGACTCGGAGATGCAGTTTGCAATCAACGCTGGCGACCAGTGCTCCCGCCCAGAGCCTCTCTAAGGATGATGTTGTCAATCAGTCGTTCTATCGGGGCCAGATCGTCCGTATAAACGACGGTTGTCGCCTCCACAGACCGCAGGCTCCACGGACGTTCCACCAATTCTGTGAGAGTGGGGTCGGCCGCTTGCATGGCGGCCGTCCGCTAGTTGACCGTGACCGTGGCGCTGGTCGTTGTGCCCAGCTCATAGGGATGTTTGTAGCGGAAGAAGCTGCCGCACGGCTCACCCGCGCTGAAGGGCTCCAACTGGAAGGTGACCGATGCGTCCTCCGTCACCCAGTGCTTGGAGGTACTCGTGCTCTCTCCCGCGTCGAACCAGGCGCAGCTTGTGAGATCCTTCTGGGTCCAGCGCAGCTTCACCAGCAGCCCGTTGGCCAGGTTGCCCGTCAACGTGAACTCGGCGTTACCGTTCAAGTCCACGCTGGCCGTCTTCGCCGCGATGTTCACCACTTTATTCCCTTCGCTCCCGATGCCCACGTCCAGCGTGGTGCTGCCCCCGCCCAGCGTGGCGTCGTCCACGAAGATCGAGTTGCCCCGGCCGAACGTGTCCTGGTCATTCCATTCGAAATATTTGTTCTGGCCAGTGTCCCCGCGCGTGGCCTCGCTGAACGGCAGTTTGTTGCCATTTATGAACAGCGACAGGCCCTCGACCGCGCTCGCCGGCGGAAGCTTGTTCAGCGCAAGGACGACAAGCGCGTCGCCCGACTCGGCAAGCACGTCGGTGTTGACGATGCCACCCACCGTGTAGTCAGCGCCACTCAGTGTGATCGTGTTATCGTCGAGCGATGAGTCGGTAAAAATGGGGCTGTAACCCACGTTGGGGCTAACCGTCAGGACCGTCGCCTGCGTGCACCAGATGTCGCAGGTCTGGTCGCCCGGGTCCGTGGTCGCCTCGGCCGCGTTGGACGGACCGCTGCGGCCCGGCAGGTTGCGGGCGCGCACCTGGCAGAGCCGGTTGGTCCCGGGTTCGAGGGCCCCGTGAAGGTAGGTCGTCTCCGTGGTCCCGGTGTTGTCCACCAGCAGCGTGTGGACCCGGTCGTCGCTGGGGCCGGTGGCCATCTTGATCTCGTAGCCCGTGATGGGGAGCCTGCCGTTGTAGTCCGGCTCGTCCCACGACAGGCGGACCGCCGACGTGCCCTCAGCGGTGGCGGTCAGATTGAGCGGCGCGGAGGGGACGGCGGCGTCGGCATGGAACTCGACCTCCGCCTCTATCGAGGCCCGGAACGTCGGCCGCTCAGAGAAGTAGATATCCGGGTCGCTCCATTTGTACAGTGTAGCGAGTAGACCTTCAGTGACGGTCGCAGCGCTGGAGAAATACCTGGTCCCCCACAGGCGAAGCGTGAAGTCGCTCGGGTATCCAGGTCTCAGTGAGAGACGCAGTTCATCTACTGCGGGGTCGTCGCCGGATGCTTCCTATTCCTCGTGACGGATGCCGTCGACAGAAAACGTACTGTCTCCCACCGTGAACTCGTCCGGGGACACAGATCCAATAAAGCCACGGGAGTACCCGTAGCTAGTCCCTTCGCTTTCAGCCGTCATGCTTGCGACCCAGACGTACGTTTCCACCGTCTTGGGGGGCCGCGCCACCCGGAAGACCGGCGAGAGCCCGTACAGTGGGCGCGTTTGGGTTCTGCTGGGCGCGTCGCTGCTGCTGAGGGGGCCACCAGCTCCATTCAGGCTGGCTGTGGTCGTGAAGATACTGCCTAGTATTACAACGACGGTTGGCATGATAGGATGACCTGGTAGTTGGGAAGGCTTGGGGAAGTGAGGCAGGGAAGTGGATACGTCAGCTTTCGAGCAGGTGTACGGGGCCTTTGGGGATTTTCACGCTTACTTCGGTCCGCTGTTTGGCCGGAGGGAGGCGCGGGACCACAGCCGTCATTATCTCCAGGCTCTGCTGGTACAGTCCGTGGAGCGGCGCAACGCCGAGAATCTGTCGGAGACGATTCCGGCGTCAGCCAGGGTGATGCAGCGGTTTCTCGCCGAATCGCCTTGGGATGATGACGCGGTGATTGGCCGGTTGCAGGAGTACTTATCGCCCAGGTTGGGACACCCTGAGGCGGTGTGGGTGCTGGACGGCAGCGACTTCCCCAAGCAGGGCAGGAAGTCGGCGGGAGTGGCCCGTCAGTACTGCGGGAGATTGGGCAAGGTGGCCAACTGCCAGGCCGGGATGTTCCTGGCTTACGTCAGCCCGCTGGGGCGGGCCCTGGTGGACAAACGGCTGTATCTGCCGGAGAACTGGACCTCGGACAAAGGCCGGTGCGCAGCGGCGGGGGTGCCGGAGGAGAGACGGAGCTACCGGTCGAAGACCGGGTTGGCCTTGGAGATGCTGGAGCGGGCCTTGGAGCGCGGCCACCTCAGGGCCAAGTGGGTTGCTGGGGACGACGCCTTCGGGATGTCGCCGTCCTTCCGGGACGGGTTGGCGGCGCTGGGGATGCACTACGTGCTGGACGTCCCCGGCGGCACCACGG
Organism: Dehalococcoidia bacterium; assembly: GCA_965219825.1. GTDB lineage: Bacteria > Chloroflexota > Dehalococcoidia > Lucifugimonadales > JAGWBF01 > JAGWBG01. The sequence continues at coordinate 2,852,804 of OZ244792.1, forward strand.
TGTGGCCGCTGGAGCCGGCTTGGACCAGTGCGGAGTATCAGGGATTCGGGCGTCCCCGCAAACCCAGGTTGCGAGACGGTCAGCGCCGGACCATGGAGCAGCGCAGCGATGAATTGCCGGGGGATGCCTGGCGGGAGATAACGGTGGCAGAGGGAAGCCAGGGTCCCCGCAGCTACCGGTTCAGCGCCCAGCGGGTGCGGCCAACCAGCAAGCGGAAGCCCGGCGAAATCCACTGGGCCATCTACCGCCGGAACCTGGACGGCAGCGAGCCCCGCTACTATCTGTCCAACGCTCCCGAGGACACTCCCCTGGAGACGCTGGCCTACGTGGGCGGTTCCAGGTGGCGCATTGAAACGGAGTTCGAGACGGAGAAGAGCGACGTGGGACTGGACGAGTACGAGACCCGCACCTGGGCTGGGTGGCATCACCATGTGGCCCTGTGCCTGCTGGCTGGAGCCTTTCTCCTGAGTCTGCAGCAGGATTGGGGGGGAAAAGATGCCCCGGATCACCCGGCCCCAAGTCTACCGGGTGGTGCGGGAAATGCTGCCCCGGGAACGGTTCGGGCCGAATGAGCTGCTGCGGTGGCTGGAGGAGACGCAAGAATGCAACGAACGGGCCAGACGCTCCCATGCCAAGCGCCGAGCCGCCCTTCGTACATCCCCGGACATTCCTCCTTGAACCGTCGTTGTAATACTAGGAGATGGCCCCCATCTTTCCTCCCGTTATGGTCGCTGCCCGTCCACGGTTGCTCGGCGTCGGAGGCGACCGGGCGGTCGGCCCCGCTCCCGTTCTTCGGGTTCGCTTCGTCCTCCCACGACCCGTCGTAGAAGTCCGCGTACTCGCGGGCCACCCTGTTGCCGCCCAGCCAGTAGATGGGCACGCCCCGGGCGCTGGGGAGGAAGTTCGTGCCGGTGTTGTCGATGGCGTGCACGACGACGGCGCTGCCGACCACCCTGAACAGCGAGCTGTAGTCCTGGATGTCCTTGTGGCCCGCCGCGGCCTGGTCTTGAATCCAGGTGTTGTAGACGCCGATGTCCAAGTCGGTGGCGTCCCGCGTCCCGGAGGAGAGGAACAGCAGACGGAAGGAGTCGCCGGGGCCGTGGCCCGCCGGTATCAGGCCCCAGTCCGCGGGGACCTCGGTATCGGTAAGGGTGGTGGCTATGCTGAGGACATATTCAACCCCGCGGCTGATGCCGGCGGAATTGACCGCCTTGACCACGTAGTGTCTTGTGAGGCCCGCGTTGAGCGGGGCGTCGGTGTACGTGGTGTCTGTGTTGCCCGTATCGGCGACCAGCACGCTAGTGGTCTGTCCGCCGTCCCTGGTGACCAAAATCCTGTAGCCGGTGACCTCGGCCGTTCCAGGGGACGGTCCGGCCCACTCCAGGTGGACCGCATGGTCCCCGGCCACCGCGTACGCCCAATCCAGTCGGCTGGGTTTCACATGGTGCTGCGGCAGCGCCACCGGATCGTCGGGTGGCGCAACGGTCCCGTCCTCGGATTCCGCGTCCTCGGGTACTTCGACCTGCGCCTCGTTGGACCACCCGCTCGTCTCGCCGTCCCGCACCGCCCGCACCCGGTAGGCGTAGGTGACGCCGGTCTCCGGGAAGCTGGTATCGACCCAGACCGTGGCCGCGCCGTCAGGGGTCAACAGGTCGTCGCGGACGATGTTGTCCTCGTCGGGGTGTGTCCACTGTCGGGACAACTCGTAGCCGGTCACCGACTCGGCGTCCTCCGCCGGGGCGTCCCAGGTCAGGGAAACGCCGCCCTCCACCACTTCGGCGGCCAGGCCGCTGGGGGCCAGGTCTGCGGCGTCGGGTTCCGGCGCGGGGCCGGGAATGGTGATGGTGACGCTCCGGGACAGGGGCTTGTCGGACGCGGTGCACACCGCATCGTCGGCGTCGCAGTCCGTGGTCTCCGGCAGGGTCAGCGTCACGTCGGCGTCGGGTTCGGCGTGCATCTCCCAGAGGGAGCCGCTGCCGTCCACCCGCTTGAACTTGCGGGGGCCGTCCCGCCCTCGACCTCCAGGGCGTCGTCCCGCAGCACCTCGTAGCTGGTGTCGATGTCCTCGCTGAACTCGATGCGGATCGTGAAGGTCTGGCCGTCGCCCTCATGGTTCGACGGGCCGGTACTCGCCAGGAAGCTGGCGGTCAGCGGCTCATCGGCGCTCTGGGCATGGGCCGGTAAGACCAGGAGGATGAGCAGCGCAACGGCGAGGAACAGCGCCGAGACGACGGCGGCTGCCAGGGGAAACGGAGCCAGCCTGAGCGAGGCAATCACGACGCGGCTCCGGGGTTACCCGACGAAAATCGGGGGGGGGTAGTATATTTGTTCTAGGCCCGCAGAGGAAGGCGGCCTCGACAGCGGTCGTCACGGCGACATTCGCCGCCAGTAGGCGCGCTGTCTCCGGTCCGGGTTGTCGCCGGTCGAATGCCAAGCGAATGCCTCCCTCTCGACGGGTCGGTTGGCGCTATTATACACGGCGCGTGTAAGATGGGTGTGAGAAAATCGGCTATTTCGCATGAGTCTGGCGTAAGTTGAGGTTGAAACTGGTACAAATGGCCCGGCAACGCCGAATCCGGGCCTCCGCTTGCAAGCCCGTGTTCGAGGGTGAATCTCAGGGCTTCCGTAGCCGCAATCGAGACGTGCTGTTGCGGGCTATCTCCTGATCGGGGAAGTCCCGGCGAAGCTGTCCTCGCCAGCCTTGCCTTCGCAGCGACGCAGCCACGATAATGGGTGGAGTGGCCGAGTGTAACGGGAACGAAAGAGCCTCCAACCCGGTGGGCCGGAGGCTCGTGGGGGTATCTGGGGTCGCCTGACCCCGTTCCTATATCAGGACCTCCCAGCGAAAAGTTCGCAATTGAGCCTGTCTCAGAAGTCTGGGAACTGGTAACGGAAGCGGAGTTGGGTGTACCTTTAAGGCGACACTGAGAGAGGAGCGAAGAGTAAGCCGCTTCGACCGATGGTCCGAGAGCAGATGTGGATGTTGCCGCCGACGCTTAACGAGTTGTTGCCGTTGGATCATCCGGCGCGGTTCGTCGCCGAGTTTGTCGACGCGCTGGATCGTGATGGCTGGGCGGAGCTTGGCGTGGACATAGAAGGTGACTCGATGGGAGCGCCGGCCTACCATCCACGTGCGCTGTTGAGCGTGTGGCTGTACGGCTTCATGAGCGGTGTGCGCTCGTGCCGGAAGCTGGAGGCTGCCTGCCTGGACCAGATACCGTACCTGTGGCTGAGCGGGTGGCAGTATCCTGACCACAACACCCTGTGGAGGTTCTACAAAGGGCATCAACAGGCAATGAGGAAGCTGTTCGAGCGGACGGTGCGCACGGCAGTGGCCCTGGAGTTGGTGGACCTGGCGGTGGGTGGCACGAAGGTGGTCGCCAACGCATCAGTGAAAAGGAGCTACGATATCCAGGCGTTCGATGCATTCACACCGGGCGAGCTGCATCACCAGAGCCCTGTTCACCGAGGGTATTGCCGGGAGGTTGAAGGTGTCCGGGCTTTTGGTAGCGGGGAAGCGGGCCGACCAACTCCTACGCTCCACCAAGGCATGGTGGAGGTCGATAAGTTCCAACTTGGCCCGCCTCAGCAGGTATTCAGTGTGATTTGAGCCCTCGGCGGCGCACTGGGCGGCCAGCCTGCGGTACTGCCTTTCAGCCGGCGGTTTTCGCGGGTTGATGCGCCAGAAGGAAGTCGCGCACCTGGTTTATCGTCTTGGCGAACACGTCCTCTGACTCCTTCCAGGGATATACCGTCACCTGGGCTTTAGTCGCCAACGCCACCAGGTCCATGGCGGCATCGTACGAGTGCGATGGTGTGTCGTCAGGCATGACCAGCATCGGCGTCTGGCACGAGCGCGCGAAGTCCCGCGACACACTGTACATGAAGTCCGGCTGGATGCGGTATAAGTTGTGCAGGTACTCTTCGACGACCTCCATCGTCACGTCAGCACGCCGGGAGCATAGCTCGGGGCCCCAGCTATCGCGGCCAGAGTCATACATGGCGTCCGGTGTTGCCTGTGAGTGCCCAACCGGCTGGCAAAGCACGGCGGCTACGACGCGCTCGGGTGCCCGTTCCATGAGCTTGAGTGCAAAAGGGCCACCGATGCAGTAGCCCATGAAGAAGAACTCCTGTATTCCGAGGTGGTCCATCAACCCCAGTTGGTCTTCGGCGAAAGCTCCCCACGGGTCGTTGACCTGGACAGGCCCGCTGGACTCTCCGCCATTCGCGTTGCGCTGGTCCATCGTAATGCAGAGGAAGTCGTTCTTGAACTCCTCCATCGCGTTGAACACCTGTCTCGGCCAATTGTTGACGATGGAGTTCAAGCCCCCGCCGGGGGTCACCAGAAGCGGGAACCCGGACCCAGCTTCCTCATAGTGGATGCGGACATCGCCTTTGGAATAAAACGGCATTGCAGTTTCTCCTTCTTGACCCCAGTATCGGCGTCCAAGGCAATTGTAACTGAGGAAACCGGATTGTCAAGGCAGAAGTCGCCGGTTGAAACCTCGGGAGAAGCCGGTTTTAATCAAGATCGCGACGAAAGCAACATTATCGAATACTAAACTGAAGCCGAGGTGAAACCCGCGGGGCATCGTGTGAAATCGGGGAGCAATTGGAGTCGTCTGTGGGTAAAGCAGAGCTGGGTAGGTCTTGGGCATGAGCGAGAGTGAGCGGTGCTTCGACCAAAGGCGAATGTACGCCGTAGAGGTGAGGAGGCAGTTGTACCGGATGCCGACATCCTGGGAGTGGGAATAGTGGTACGCCCCGTGGCTCCTGATGCAGGGCTGGATCGCAGAAGCGGTGGCCGAGGCCCTTGTACAGGATTGACACACCATTGGCTGGTGGGTAGCTGCCTGCGATGTGCGCACTCGCCGTGGCGGCCTCCCCCGCCGGTCAATATATCAGGGCCTTTTTGTTGCCCCGAGTGAAACGTAGGCCCGTCCTCGACGGTGGCGGCGCGGCCCCTGCCATTGGTTCAATGTTCCAAGAGCGGCACGGTTGCTGTAAACTGGAGGAAGCCCAGATATAGCACTCGACCCCATAGCCTATGACCAGTTCTCGTTGAATGGCATGTCCATGACACGTTGTGGTTTCTTCCGTTGCCTGATGCTAGGAATAGCCCTGGCTGTTGCAGCGTTAGCTGTCGCTTGCGACGACGCAGGGACTGGTTCCGCGCCAAGCCCTGCACCGACTCTCATAAGTGCGGCAATCCCTGCACACACACCTACGGGCGCTTCGGGAACCGTCGAACCTTCGAGGGCGCCGACGCCCACTTCATCTAATCCTGCTCCAATGCCAACTGCGACATCTGCTCGTGGTCCAACTCCACCTCCTACCGACATAGAACCGGCTCCCACTGCTGCTACAACCTCACCTTCGCCTGAGCCAACTTTGCAGGCGCAGATTGACAACCTATTTGCTGAGGTAGGATGGGAAAAGTGGACACCAAAGTCGGATAAGCTAGAGAGACGGAGGTGTCAGGATGAAGAGGGCCCCGCAAGGAAGGTATAGCAGGGAATTCCGGCAGGAAGCAGTGAATCTGGTATTGGAAGAGAATCTGTCATTGCCAGAGGCAGGGCGTCGGTTGTCCTTACCGCCATCGACGTTGGGGTATTGGGTGAAGCTATATAAGGCCGGCAAATTGGGAGACGTGGGCAAGAGCTACCGGCCCTTGACCGACGTGGAGATGGAGCTGGCCCGGACGAAGAAAGAACTGGCGGAAGTGAAGATGGAGCGGGACATCCTAAAAAAAGCAGCCGCGTACTTTGCCAGGGAGTCGCTGCCCGGTACGCGATGATGAAACAACTGCGGCTCGATTACCCCACATCTGTCCTGAGCCGAATGTTGGTCGTATCGGCCAGTGGCTACTATGCCTGGGTGGACAGGCCGCCGAGCAAACGAGCGCGAGAGGAAGTGCGGCTGGGGCTTGAGATCAAGGCGGCCCACAAGCGGACGAGACAGACCTATGGCCCGGAACGGTTACAGCGTGACCTGGCGGAGCATGGCGTTCGGGTGGGCATTGGCCGCATCAAGCGTATCCGGAAGAAGTTGGGCATACGATGCAAGCAAAAGAGGAGGTTCAAGGCGACCACTCTGTCCAGGCACAGGCTGTCGGTCGCGGAGAACGTCTTGGGCCAGCAGTTCAAGGTCTACCGGCCCAACGCAGTGTGGGTCACAGACATCACATATGTCCCCACAGATGAGGGCTGGCTGTACCTGGCAGGCCACAAGGACCTGTTTACCGGAGAGATCGTGGGCTATGCTATGGGAGAACGGTTGAGCAGGAACCTGGTGAGCCAGTCACTCCTCCGGGCGCTCTCCAGCAAGCGTCCCTCAGCGGGAGTCCTGCATCATTCAGACCGGGGCAGCCAGTACTGCTCCCAGGAGTATAGGAGTCTTCTGGAACGGTTTGGACTGCAAACCTCCATGAGCAGGACAGGCAATTGTTTTGACAACGCGCCGATGGAGAGCTTCTGGGGCACCCTCAAGCAAGAACTGGTTCACCACCGCCACTACGGGAGCAGACGAGAGGCAGTTCGTGACATCACGGAATACGTCGAGAGCTTCTACAATCGCCAGCGCCGGCAGGCTAGGCTAGGATTCCTCTCACCTGCAGCCTATGAAAAGAGATTCTATGCTGGGCTACTGGCTGCATGAAAGCTTTCGTGTCCACTATTGACATCCGACCTCATGCTGACTATCGAGACAACGCCCCGTTTGACGACCATCTGAGGAAGTTGTCGGACTATCAGAGTCCCACTCCGGCAGCCCTTTCTTCGTTCGAAACCCTCGCTGCGCACGCAAGACAGGACCTTGAGCTAACCAAGAGGGCTGTCATCGCAACGGGTTTTTGGGGACTGGATTCCTCGGAAGCCAACCTGGCAATCGACGCTTACCTGAAGCACCAGCAGAAATACGGCTTGCAGGACCCGACGGGCTTTGCCTCCGTAACGGATTTAATCCTGTTCCAGAATCACTTGAACACCCCCGGGAAAATAAAATTACCTGATGGCTCCGGAGAAGACAGAAGAAACCATATTTTATCCAGTGAAGAAAGAATAGAAACGTTGATTGCAGGAGCAGATATCTGGTCGTGGCTGGCATTGCCGGAACGAGATCTCACAACAACTCCGGATTGGTATGAACAGAGTTATCCGGGCAGAGGAATCGTACAACAGATAGTGGGTGGACTACCATTCTCTCTCAATGCCTCCACGGATATCAGGTTTAGCGCTGCACCGGTTTTTACTGATGACGAAGCGGTGAGGGCTAGTGATAGCGCAAATGATCTTGAATTAGCTAATTCATTAAACGAAATAAGATATCAACATTTAAAAATGCTGGAAGTAATACCAAATGCAACCGCGAAAGATTTGGAAGCACTTGCAACGGGCGCTTTGGATGACACTGGATTCTACTTTTCTTTCGAACCGGCTTACGTGGATACTACCACTGAAAAACTGGACTTTTTGATTGCCAATAAATCAGATATAACTCCAGATCTGGATGTTAGAACCAGAGCCTTTATGGACGATATTGGGGCACTTGAAATTGACGCTTCAACGGGAGGTTTCAGCAAAAGCAAATTTAGAAGATTTTTGGATGTAACCGACGACGGAGCTTTCAGACACCTTGGCCTGTATTTCCCCAATATTGATAAGGTTATATTTCCAAGACCTGACAATAAGGACGTTGTGCTTTACGTAACCGGAGCAGAGTACAGGATGAACGTCTTTGAGGAACTCACAAGGTTTGATCCAGAAGCATTTGGGATAATATCCGTAAGGCCCGGCGCAGGAGATCCTCAGGGAGAGTATGGCGAAGTATATGGTTTGTCTGTACTTGAAGGCGGGACGATACTGACGAAAGGAGAGCCAAAAATGGAAGTCATGCTCCCTTTACAATATCCTTTTGTCGATGCAGGTAAAACCAAACGCTTATGGGGAATCGATATGCGTTCTTTCGCTCCCGGAGGATCGTATGGAGTTGGCTTTATGTTCAACCCTGCCGCTTTTGACGAAGGTTTCAATAAAGATCCGCTGTATGCAAATGATCCTGCCGCACGGAACAGAGGTCCCTGGATTAAGGTTTTCGACAACAGATCGGATGCGCCATAAGCAGCCGGCAAGGTCTTACAGATGTTTGACTGCTCTATACGCCATCGGCGGCTTCCAAAACGCGACCAAGCCAGGGACGCGAAGAGTACCTGGTGGACGGCTGGTGGAAGCTGGTCGAGGTCAGGCCGAGCGTCGAGTTCGCCTGTGGAACGGCCACGTCACCGCCAAAGGCCATCGCGACGAGACCCCGGAGCCGCAGCAGACGCTATTCTGCTGAGCGGGGTTTCTGTCCGAGGAGCCGGTCAAACCCAAGGGCCGCAGCCGCAAGCCCCAGCACCCGGCTAACCTGTCTGCCGGTGTAGCTAGGCAGGTGGCCTCGATGCTGCTACCCTCGCTGTACATGGACACCACTTGGGCTCTTGACCTGTTCCGGATGGTGGGGATGTTCAGTGTCCGGGATGAAGTGGTAGAGACTGACCGCAACGGTAGAGCCTGTCCCCGTTTGTGACCGTGGGTCTCCCTTGCCGCGCGAGCGACCGTACTTGGGTCCGCCACGGCGGATTGGAGCCGCACTGGGGACATTGTATCTCCTTCCGGTAAACCCGTGGTTGAGCCTTCTGCACACCTCCTAACACTCTCTTTTCTCTCCCTCTCTCTATTCTACGCATACACCAACACACCCAGAGAAAACCAGTTGCCCTGTCGACAGGAAATGTGTAAAATGTATACACATACCCAGACAGGAGCAGAAGAATACGTTGGCCAGAGTCCAGCTAGTGATCCCCGACGAGGACCGTGACCGGTTCTTGTACCAGGCAAGAAGAGAGGGAATGACGTTGAGCGCATGGCTGAGGACTGCTGCCCGTGAACGTCTCAAAGAACAGCAGCGATTCGAACCTTTCGAGTGCCCAGCAGACTTCGAAATCTTTTTCGAAAAGTGCGATGCTTTGGAAGGTCCTGAGTCAGAGCCGGAATGGGAGGAGCACCTGGGGGTGGTCTACGAATCGCGTAGACGGGGAGCATCCACAACTTGATCTTCATCGACACCAACGTCTTCATGTATGCAGTAGGAAGGCCCCATCCACATCAAACTACCGCTCGGGAGTTCTTCGTAGAGTCCAACCGGAAACGGACTCCTCTGTTTACATCGGCGGAAGTCCTGCAGGAGATGGTGCATGCATATCTCCCAGTCGGGAGACTGGGGACGCTTGATGCGGCTATGACGCTGATCGTTAGATCCCGCGTGGAAGTGTGGCCACTGGAAGAAGAGGATGTGACGCTGGCCCGCCAACTCCATGAACAGTATCCCACTCTGGGGGCACGGGACCTTTGTCATCTCGCGAGTTGCCGCAGGCGCGGTGTGAGCGAGATCGAGACCTTTGACCATGCCCTCCGTGGGGTCTTCACAACATTGGAGGAGAGAGGGTAAAGGCTACAACCCCACCACGAGTTCGAAGATGGTACTGTCTACCGTCAACTCAGGCCCCACCTGAGAAGGACCGTACCGGTCGTAGGGGACAGGGTGGCACTGTGACCGGAATCCCAACTGCGGTGCTGGTCCATGTGCGGCGAGTTGGAGGGGCCTCGCACGTTGACATGGGAAAACAACTGGATGACTACTCTTTCGGTAGCTTCCATATCAACTGATGGTCCGGCGTCCAGATCAGGTAAGATACACCCGCTGAGGGCAACCACAGGGTGCCGTGTCCGAGGTCGTAGATCAGGCGCGGGGCGGCGTGGCCTTATATCGACAGAGGGTTCTCAACGTGCGATACAGTCCTTATGATATACTTGGTAGATAGATTGGCTAAACTTGGACGTGACGATATTGCGATAGATAAAAGCATTGTTGCCCCCCCGCCCTCGCCTTAGTTCTGCTGGTCGCGCTCGTGGCCTGCGGCGACTCCGACCCTACGCCTAAAGCAGAGGACAACCGCGTCCGCAACAGAGGAAGCTGGGCCTGAGCGTACGCCTGAGTTGGGCTCGCCCGCCACCGACAGGGAAATCCTGGTTGCCATCTACAATGCATTGGACGGTCTAAGCTGGACGGACAGTGAAAACTGGCTGAGTGACGCGCCCTTAGGGGATTGGTCAGACGTCGGAACTTACGACAATGGCCGCGTAAATTCGTTGCAGCTACGGGTGCAGGGCCTAAGAGGGGAGATACCGCCGGAGTTGGCAAATATCAACCCGAGCGTTCTGATCCTCAGCAACAACCAGTTGAGCGGAGAGATACCGTCTCAGTTGGCCGACCTCGCCAGCCTGACACACCTGGATCTCAGCGGTAATCAGCTGAGCGGGGAGGTGCCGTCAGAGTTGCTCGACCTTGCTGCCAGCCTGGAAGAGCTGAATCTCGGAGATAACGAGTTGAACGGGTCTAAACTTGAGTTCGCGTCGGATGTGGGAGAATACCTTGATGCCGTCTGCCGTTCATCTCTGGATGTGCCCTTCACTTGGGGCGATGCAGAGGCCATGTTCCGGGCTAGGATAGAGCTTATGGAGGAACATAAGCCGCCGAAAGAGCTTCAAGGCTATGAAAGGGCAATTATCGCGGTGACGAAGTTGATGGCGGACTTCGTGAAGGAGAAGGACCCCAACGCGATGATCGACTGGGATGAGTGGGCTGCACTTGTGGATGGGCCTGAATTCCAGGCAGTAATGGACGCGGCGGAAGAGGCGGAAGACGCCCTGGACCCTGAGGTGCAGGCCATCGTGAACGCCGTTTGCAACTAGGTGGAGCGGGTAAGGGATGGAACGGGAAGATTCCGCCGGAGTCGGAGGGCCTGGGAGTACTGTCCCTCCATGGCGAAGAATTAAGGAGGTAGCGCGATGGCCATGCAGAACAAACGGAGCATGATCGACGCTCGTTGGCGGGACTTGCAGCCGGTCTGGGGTCCCAAGGAGCATGGCGGAGAGCACGAGATGCTCTACGATGTGCTGGAGGATGACGAGAGCATTGAGTCGTTAGTGGGTTGCGTCTGGGGTCCCGGTAACGTGTTTCACGCTAACGCTAACCGTTGGGACCGGATGCGGCAATACGACGGCATAGCTGTGCTGACCGGCAGGCGGGTCGTTTTGCTCAAAAAGAAGGGCATGAACAAGCTCATCACGGAAATGCCGCTGCACAACATGGAATCGGTGGATGTTGATGCCACAGGCGAGGTGACCCTCACTGGGCGGAGCTACAGCGAGTGGGCTGGCAGCGGCGACCCAGAGGCTTTCAAGATACGGGACGTACAAGACAGCTACGCCCAGAATTTCGCCGACCGGGTGCGGGAAGTAAAGGCCGCGCCGCCCCCTCGGACAACGCCCACCTCGTCTTCGGCATCGGCTGCCGCTGCCGTCCCCACGGCGAACTACACTGCAATGAACAAGGCGGAGCGGATCAACGCCCAGTGGCGGGAGCGCTCGACCATGTGGGGGCGGAATGACCCCAGCGTGCCGGAGCGTCTCATAGCGGGGCTGTTGAGTTCGTTCACCGGCGAGAATCTCACCACCTATCCGGGCGAACTCCGCATCCTCAAAGAAGTCCTGGAAGAAGGCGAGAACATCGAGTACTGGATGGGCGGCCGATGGGGCGACGCCACAGAGTTCACCACCCTGAGAGACGTGGCGGGCCGGATGGCCATCGGCGCCGTTTTAAATGCCACCACCGGGGTAGGAGGGATGGGTATGGGGGCCCGGCGCCATGAATTCGGGGTCCACAACGGAGTCGTGGTGGCCACCGACCGGCGCGTGCTCATGCTGAACTCCGGCACGGTGTCGAAGGACGTGGTGGAGGTCCCCTATGAGGGCCTGCAGGTGGACTACAACGAGGGGCTAACCTGCTCGGGCCTGAAGTTCTCCGGCAGCACCGGCGAGGACTACGCCTACTACCTGGACCACAACGGCAAGAGGAACATTAGGAGCCGGGCGAGGCCGTTGTTCGACTGCGTACAGCGACGCGCCGCCGCAGCGTCGGGCAACGCTTAAGTGGGGGGATTCCGCCAGAGTTGGGCAGCCTCTCCAACCTGACAGAGCTGAGCCTCAGCGGCAACGCCTTGAGCGGGGAGATACCGGCGGACCTGGGCAGCCTGGGCAGCCGCTCCATCCTGACAAGGCTGGACCTCTCCGGCAACGCCTTGAGCGGGGAGATACCGGAGCTGGGCAGCCTCTCCAACCTGGAAAAGTTGGACCTCAGCGGCAACGCCTTGAGCGGGGAGATACCGGCGGAGCTGGGCAGCCTCTCCAACCTGGAAAAGTTGGACCTCAGCGGCAACGCCTTGAGCGGGGAGATACCGGCGGAGCTGGGCAGCCTCTCCAACCTGACAGAGCTGAGCCTCAGCGGCAACGCCTTGAGCGGGGAGATACCGGAGCTGGGCAGCCTCTCCAACCTGGAAGAGTTGGACCTCAGCGAGAACGAGTTGAGCGGGGAGATACCGCCGGAGCTGGGACGGTTGGTCAATCTTGAAGGCCTGTGGCTCCAGCGCAATCGCCTGACCGGCGAAATACCGCCGGAGCTGGGCGGGCTTGCAAATGTGGTTCAGCTCATCCTCCACAGCAACCGCCTGACCGGCGCGATACCTTGGCAGTTGGGAGAGCTGTCGGCCTTGAGTACCATGCAACTGTCGGTTAACCGGCTGGAGGGTTGTGTGCCGCCTGCGCTGCGGTGCGTGGCCAGAAACGACATAGGCAACCTCGGCCTATCCGACTGCACGGAGGAGGGACCTGCCCCTGCGCCCGGTGGTCTGAGCGCAACCCTGGCGGCCGGTACGTTCACGGTCACCTGGAGCGCTGTGACGGGTGCGGAGGAGTACGAGGTGCAGCACCGCATAACGGGTTCCGACGATGATTGGGCGAGTTTGCCCGCGGTGACGGGTACGAGCACCACGTACACTCCCGCAGGCGGTCCCGTCTGCGGAACGGCCTATGAGTTCCGCGTGCGCTCCTACGGCGACGCTGAGACGTATGCCGCCGGCTGGGGTCCGGCATCCGATGCGGTGTCGGTGACGACGGCGGCCTGTACCTCATGACAAACGCTCTCCATGGACAGGGGCTCGAGTGTGGTGGATGGAGTACGAGTAGGTGGCTGTGTCCGCTGGCGTCGGCTGCACCTCCCAGTGAGAAGTGCGCAGCCCAGTCTTACTAGGCCCACCTGAGAAGGATCGTACCGGTCGTAGGGGACAGGGTGGCACGCCCGATTGTCGACCCGCTTTACCTACCCGGCTGCGTCCAAATCGACCGCCCATGAGTATCGCAATTTTCCGTTGCTATTGTGTCTCACCCATGAAGTTTCTTAATTTTGTCCAGCTTTGGTGGCGCATGCGGGGTTCGAACCCGCGATCTCCGCCTTGAGAGGGCGGTGTCCTAGGCCACTAGACGAATGCGCCACGGAGCTTTTCCCCCACGGGCAATTTGTCTGCGAGCTTCCCTATAAGAGTTGCCCGCTTTGCATGTAAGGGCACCACTGGCTGGGGATCGTGGATTCGAACCACGGCTTGCAGATCCAGAGTCTGCCGTCCTACCACTAGACGAATCCCCAACGTATATGATTATAGCATTAGCTCGGCGGTATGAACAAGTTTATGGGTCCCGGTTGGCATATCTTGTGCCATACATCTATAATACCCTTTGAGCTTGGTCCACCGGCAAAACCCTTGTGTTGGCTTGGTAGACCCCGGCTCGACTGACTAAGAGCGACCGAGAAGAAAATGCTTACCACAGGCGTGGACATAATCGAGATTGACCGCATCCGAAAGGCGTTTGAACGCTGGGGACAGCGCTTCCTCAACAGGATATATACAGAGGGGGAGATCGCATATTGCCGGGGCAGACCACCAAATCTGGCTGCCCGCTTTGCCGCTAAAGAAGCTGCTATGAAGGCCCTGGGCACTGGCCTTAGGGGTGTCGGATGGAGAGATGTAGAGGTAGTGCGGGCCCAATCCGGGGCGCCTTCTATTGTTCTCCACGGACGGGCGCTCCGTCGAGCCGAAAATCTGGGTGTGACGGAATTGGCCCTGAGCATTACCCATTCTAAAGACTACGCCGTGGCCTTCGTTGTAGGCTCCATCCCGTCCCGGACTCGGGCGGGGGAAGGGTCTGAGGGCAGCACATGAAGATCGTTACAGTTAACCGGATGCGCCGACTGGAGGAGGCCAGTGCCTCGGCAGGCGTGAGCACCGATACCCTTATGGAGAACGCCGGACTGGCTGTAGCCAGGGAGGTCCGGAGGTCGCTTGGGGGAGTGGCAGGCTGTCGGATTTTGGTGCTGGTGGGACCTGGCAACAACGGAGGCGACGGTCTGGTGGCGGCCCGTCATCTCCAGCGCTGGGGCGCTGTGGTGACGGCTTACCTACTTCTGCGCCGCATGGAGGAAGACCCCAAGCTTCATGCAGCCCTGGAGGCGGGTGTCAGGTCTTTCTCTACGCCGGAAGACCCCGACCTCGGTGTCCTTGAGAGCGGGCTTGCCAACTCCCGTTTGGTGATAGATGCTGTGCTGGGTACAGGAAGGGCCAGACCCCTGGAGGGAGCGCTCATGGAGGTGATGCTCCGACTAAGCGCAGCCAAGGCTCGGCAACCCGAGATGACGGTCATGGCCCTGGACATACCCACCGGCATGGACGCCGACACAGGCCGGATAGACCCGGCTTGCCCACAGGCTGATATTACGGTCACATTCGGCTATCCCAAGGTGGGCCACTTCCAGTTCCCCGGCGCCGAGAAACGGGGTAGGTTGGAGGTATTGGACATTGGTATCCCCAAACACCTGGACCATGACATAGACTTGGAGCTACTCACCGGCGGATGGGTGAAGAGTAGGTTGCCACCAAGACCACTGGGCGGACACAAGGGCACTTTTGGTCACGTACTTGTGATAGCCGGCTCCCACAACTACGTCGGAGCTGCATACCTGGCCTCTCAGGGGGCTGCCCGCGTGGGGCCGGGTCTGGTGACTCTGGCCTCTCCTCAAAGTATCTATCCGATGCTGGCGTCGAAGCTGACTGAGGTGATACACCTGCCCCTTCCCGATGACGGGTATGGGCGGTTCCACCCGGACGGTGCAGAAATAGTAAGAGAGAACCTATATCAGTACAGCGCACTCCTGGTAGGTTGCGGCTTCGGTAGGTCTGAAGGGTTGGCGGAGTTCTTGCGAAGGCTGCTCATCGAGGGGCCTCAACCCTCTCTGCCAGTGGTTATTGACGCCGACGGCTTGAACAATCTCTCTGTGATAGAGGACTGGTGGCACGGCCTCAAGTCCCCAGCTGTGCTCACGCCTCATCCCGGGGAGATGTCAACGCTTACCGGCGTGGCTACACCGGACATACAGTGCAGGCGAACCGAGGCAGCGCTTGAATGGGCGTCGCGTTGGAACACGCTGGTGGTCCTAAAGGGGGCCTACACGGTGGTGGCCTCACCTGAAGGCGCGTGCCGTGTCAGCCCCTTCGCCAACCCGGCACTGGCGTCCGGGGGGACCGGGGATGTCCTGGCAGGTATCATCGCCGGGCTGATGGCCCAGGGACTCTCCCCGGAAGGCGCCTCATGTTGTGGCGTCTACCTTCACGGCGCTACGGGTGAGACGGTGCGGGATGAGTTGGGCGACACCGGAACCCTGGCCGGAGACTTGCTGCCAGCTCTGCCTAGGACTATAAGGGCGGTCAGGAGAGGGGGGTTGGAGAATGGCCCAAGGTAGCCATTCGCAAGAAAATTTGCAGGAAATTCCAGTGCGGAGTGACAAGGGAATGGAGAATAGCACCGTATACCTGGATATAGAAACCCAGAATGGCCCCGATGACGTCCCCGGCGGGTGGGGCAACCTTGCCGCGTTCAAGATTTCATGCACCGTAACCTGCACCGAGGGTACAGGTGAGCCTGCCTATCAGACCTGGTGGGAGGGCGATGTTCCCAATCTCATGGACCACCTCAAACAATATGACCGCATAGTCGGCTTCAACATCAAGAGGTTCGATTACGGCGTGCTATCAGGATATGGTGACGTGGACCATCTTACCGACAGGACAATAGATATTCTGGACATGATATACGACAAACTGCGCTTTAGAATCAGCCTCCAGGGTCTCGCCGAAGCTAACTTTGGGCTATCAAAGCTGGGCACCGGGGCGCAGGCGATAGAGTGGTGGCGTAAGGGAGACCTCGACAGCCTTGAGAAGTATTGCCAGGAAGACGTGAGAATTACTCGGATGCTCTACAAAAAGGCACTGACCGAAGGTTACCTGTTGTATCATGACAGAAGGCTCGGTGAGATATGCAGGGTGAGTCTCCACGTTCCCACCGGCCAGCCCTAGCCCGATGAGTGGGACCAAAGATGGCCCGCAATATTACTCGTCTATCCCGCCGCTTACATCCTCTTTCTTATAACAGTATAACAATCACAGTCACGCCTCATAACAATTACGGTCACGCCTCCGATTTGTCACCGGAGTCCGGTTGACCTCTTTTCTGTCCGGTTCATCCACATAAGTCCTGATATGTCCTGGAATCCGACTCAAGGTCGGAATGACGGAGGGGGCTGAATGGGTCGCATCAAAAATGTCAACAAAATCTGGTATGACTATGGGCTGGTAGCGTCCTCCTTCTTGAGACATAGTCGTAAAGTAGCTCGTTGTCCAAAATTTGATAAAATTCTGAAACTTTTTCAAATGTCTAGTCATAGATGTCTTTTGATATAATCCCCGGTAAACCAATAATAATAAGGAGGAGTTGAAAGTTGTACGAGGGACAGTCTAATACTGATGCCAACGAAAGTGTCCATCCCAAAGCATCTCGTCACTTCTGGCCCAAGTGGGCCGCCCTTGGACTTGCCGTCGTATTTATTCTACTATCCTTTGTTTTCCTCTTCGCAATAGGCTGCTCAGGAGGGGGGGGAGACCAGATCGTGTTCGTCTCGGACCGGGATGGTGACCCCGAGATTTTCACTATGGGGGTAGACGGCTCAGACCAAACTCAGATAACCAACAATGGTGCTGTTGACGAGCGGCCTCTCTGGTCTCCAAATGGGAAGTGGATTGCCTATGCCTCTGAGGAATCAGGGAACCGTGAGCTCAATCTGGTTGACAAAAATGGGGAGACCCTCACACGGCTTACCTTTGCCAAGGGGGCCGATACATCGCACCTCTGGTCTCCCGATGGTCAAAGGATAGCCTTCATGTCCAGTCGAGATGGCCGGCCAGAAATTTACCTTATGAATAATGATGGCTCCGATCCCACCAGGATTACGTCCGACCCTTCCGAGCCCCGACTTAGTACCTGGTCCCCCGATGGGCAATGGATTGCCTTCATTCTTGATGGCGATTCTGAAGAGCCGGGGATCTGGAAGCGGAACCCTGATGGTGTTAACCGGGTACGTCTGACCCGGACCAGCGATGATGAAGTGGCCTGGTCACCCAATGGGCAGAAGATAGCCTTTACCTCGGACCAGGATGGTAACTCGGATATATATATCATGAATATCAACGGTTCCGAACTGGACCGCCTTACCGACAACGATACTAAGGACTATCAGATTTCCTGGTCCCCGGACGGTAAAATGCTGACCTACATATCCGAGCGCGATGGCAACCCGGAGGTATACATAATGAGGGCTGACGGGTCGGGCCAGGTACGCCTTACCTATAACGGTGCCAAAGACGAGCATCCCGTATGGTCCCGGGATAGTAAAAAGATCGCCTTTGTGTCTTATATATATGGCGATGGCAATGGCGAGATAATCGTCATGGATTCCGACGGCGATAACCAGACCCGTCTCACCAACAACAGTAACAACGACACCCAGCCCTCCTGGTAGGGGATACGGTGCTATATCCCATCGGGCCAATAACTGTATACTGTGTACATGCTACAGGCACGGCTCACCCTGTTGACAGTAGCCCTATTGCTGGTGTTGGGCTCTTGTGGGGATGGGGTTAAGAAAGTTCGAGGGCTAGTGGTGGACGTGCAATCCAACTCCATAACCGACCTGGACTCCGTAACGGTGCGGGATGAAAGTGGCAAACTGTGGACCTTCAAGGCTGAGAGTTCCCTGAGCTTCTCCCCATCCCACTTGAGGGAGCATCAGGCCTTTGCATGGCCGGTTACGGTGTTCTATGAGGAGACTTCCGAAGGGCTGCTGGCTAACAATATCACCGACTGACTTCAGTCTACCTGCGGCTACCGGAGTAGCTTCGTCAGCTCTTCCTCGATTTCTTCCGCAGTGGTGAAAGCCTCGAATTTGGCGGCGATGCGTCCCTGAAGGTCTACGATGAAGGTCCAGGGCTCGGTGGGAAGCCCCCACTCTTCTACGGCGGCAACGGTCCTGGCTACACTCAGGTCACCATCGCGCCGTATCTCTTCGACATTGTCAAACACCTCTACGTGAATGAAGCTAACCCTGTTCTTGTACCTATCCTTGATGTTCCGTATCACTTCCACCTGTGGGCCGCAGGTGGCCGTCGCGCAGAAAGCGGGAGTGGCAAACGCCACCACAAAGGGTTTGCCATTCCCCAGGGCCTCAGCTATTGTCATGGCGTAAAGGTCGGGGTCCGGCTCGGCGGCCGTAGTCAACTCTTCCAGTGTCCCTACATCGCGGCTGGTCTTGTTCTTGCTGGGGGGAGCCGGAGAACCTATGGCGGGCGTGGAACTCTTCGCCTTCACCTGAAATGTCTCCTTCGTAGACCTCGACTCGCCATCCACTCCTGTAACCGCTACCGTTAGACCCCATGTACCCGGTTGATCGAAGTTGACCTGAGTAGTGTAAACTCCACGGTCTCCAAGAGGCCATTTGCGAAAGCGGGCCACTGCCGCTTCCGTGGGATCGCCCTCAGAGGAGGAGTCAGCAGGACTATAGATAGACACATTTGCCTCGTCCACCAAAACGGGGCTGGAGTCACCTTCCAGCAGGAAAAAGAACAGCCTGTTATGGCCTACGCCAAGGTCTGTGGAGAGTACACCAATACTTAGCTCAGCCGAGGCCCCCCCTCCCGAGCAGGAGAGGACCATCAGGGTGGCAAGCCACAGGAAGACGCCGCCGGCATAGGACGGTTTGACGTTCATCTGGAAAGAACTCCTGTACTCTCCCCTTGCCATAGCCTGATTCGCCTCGCGGGTCGGATGCCACAACGGGAGAATCGTTTTGGTGTCCCTGTCCCTAGCCTGGCGCGACGTAATCTGACAACCTATAGCGCATTTAGCACATTGGCCGGGTGTAAGTTAGTTTAGTAGAATATTCCCCGCGCTGCTCCGCCATCAATGGCTATGGTCTGGCCTGTGATGGCGTCGGCCTTGTTCGAGCACAGGAACAATATCATGTAAGCGATTTCCTCCGGCCCTATCAGGCGTCCGATGGGTATGTTCGCCGCCGTATTGCGCTCCGTCTGCTCGACGGGCACACCCGTATCCCTTTGCAAACTCTCCCAATTCCCGACCAACCGGGGGGTCCTGGTGGCTCCGGGATGAATGCAATTCACAAGAATTCCGTCTTTGGCGAACTGGTCCGAGAGGTTCTTGGCGAGGTTGGAGACACCGGAGTTGGTAATCCCATTGCTCATGGCACGATCGGAAACGCCTCTGGCTGCGCTACCGCCTATGTTTATAATGCGGCCTCCACCCCGGCGTTGCATGTGGGGGATAATCTCGCGAGCACAGCGAATGTACCCCATCACCTTGGTGGTGATATGGTTCATCCAATCGGCATCTTCCAGCTCCATGAACAGGGCTGCCCTGGAGTTCACGGCATTGTTCACCAGAATGTCCACACCGCCGAACTCGGCAACTGCGGTGGCGACCATGCTCTTGATGTCCTCCGGAACGGTCATGTCCGCCCTTATGGGAACTACCTTGCGTCCTGTCTTGGAGCGTATGTCCGAGGCAGCCTCCTCCAGGGCTTCCATGCCACGAGCGCAGATAGCCATGTCCACCCCTTCCTCAGCGAGGACCATCGCCGTGGCTCTCCCTATCCCCAGGCTGCCCCCGGTTACTATAGCTACCTTGTTTTGCAGTCCCATGTCCATTACTATTTCCTCCTATGACATAGCTTGATGAAGCTATGTCCGACGTGTTTCGTTGCGGGATGGTTTCACCCCGAAATTGTAGTGGGTAACAGACGATGGGTCAATGGCAAGTGAGCGTATGGCGGACAATCTGCTATTTCTTGGGCAGGTTGTCCAGAGCCAGGTCTATTAGCTCTACAGGAATTTTTGATAGCTGTACAGTTCCCCGCACAGATATAGTGAATTTCCCCTCTCTGATCCCGTAGAGCACTTTCTCCCCGGACCATCGCTTGGCGACATCAATCCGGGGGCCGTAGGTGCATCCGAAGATGCAGCTACAGGCAGTGGCCTGGACGCTGCCTTCAAGATCGTGTTCTTTGATAGCGGTCCTCAACCCTTCCAGGATAGAAAGGCTGTCACGTCCGCTAGATTCCAAGTTCAAACATCGTCTCTCATCTACGCATACTATTATGTTCAGATCGAAGCCGGGCATATTCCTTCAACTTTCGCGGACAACATTCATACTCACGCGAACATTATACATCACGATACCCCGCCCTGACTCACCGACCTGAACGGGACCGCAGTCAGCCAGGACTTTAGACCCCTCGCTATCGCTCGTGGTGACAATCGAAAGACCCTGGGCCGGGTGCTCTTGCAGGATGAAACTCCCACACCGGCCCCTTCTCATTCCTTCCTATTTGGCTCCTTGAAAAAGGTTACTCTATATGCTACCCTTCGGAAAGATTGGGCAGTACACGGCGTATGAGTTGCCCCTACAGGGGGAATGTGGTGAGCGGAATCCGTTTCTCTCCCAGGCCCAACAGGGCCAATGAAATAAACTGGCACGAGTGGGACGAAGCGGCCTTTGAGAAGGCCCAGGCAGAGGATAAGCCCATCCTGCTCTCCATATCCGCCGTGTGGTGCCACTGGTGCCATGTCATGGATGAGACCTCCTACTCCGACTCCGACGTGATTAGCCTTATAAATGAGAACTTTGTCCCAGTGAGGGTGGATAACGACCAGAGGCCGGATATAAACTCCCGGTATAACATGGGCGGCTGGCCCTCCACCGCCTTTCTGACTCCTTATGGCGACGTGGTCACGGGCGCCACCTACATGGCTCCCAAACAATTCAAGGGGGCGTTGCAGCAGGTATCCGGGTCGTACCACAAGCAGAGAGACGCTTTATTACGGCAGGCCGAGGAGGTTCGCGGTAAGCGCGAGAGCAAGGCTGCCCTGGCAATGGCCGGACAGGAGGTTGACACCTCAATGGTGGACATCGTTTCCCGCGCAGTCGTGGAGGCCTACGACTCCCTGCACGGGGGCTTCGGCAACCAGCCCAAGTTTCCTATGGCTCCCGCAGTAGAGCTTCTCCTCAATATGTACCAGTCCACCGGCGACGCCTCGTACCGTCTCATGGTGGAGATGACTCTTGACAACATGATGAACGGTGGGCTGTATGACCACGAGGAGGACGGTTTCTTCCGTTACTCTACAACCAGGGACTGGTCTATACCGCATTACGAGAAAATGCTGGAAGACAACGTGGGCCTCCTCAGCCTCTATCTTCACAGTTACCTAGTCACCGGGAATGAAGCGTATGCCAGCGTGGCCTCCCAAACGGTAGACTACCTGAGCGGTCATCTGTACGATGGCACGTCCGGGGCCTTCTACGGTAGCCAGGATGCCGACGAAGAATACTATTCCCACCCCATTGCAGAGCGCCAGAAGCTGAGGCCCCCGGAAGTAGACCCGGTTTTCTATACCAGTATTAACGCGAGTGTGGCGTCCGCATATCTTGAGGCTGCGTGGGTGCTTAACAGGCCCAATCTGGCCGACGTAGGTCTAAAGACCGTTGACTACCTCCTGAAGCGGTGTGCGGAGAGTTCACTGTGCCGCAGCTACTCATCTGACGGAGAGGCCGGTATTCCTGCCCTCCTCACCGACTATGCTCACCTGGTGATAGCTCTAATGGATGCTTATGACCGAGCATCTTCGCCCCTTTACCTGGATGAGGCCAAACGACTGGCTGGGGAGATGCGCGACATTTTCTGGGACAAGCACGGTGGCGGCTTCTTCGACGTCCCCGGGGACCCGCAAGCCTTGGGCACTCTGAAGGTCCGGGACAAGCCCATCAGCGACAACATTCCGGCTGTTGAGGCCCTAATCAGGCTATTCAATTCCACCCTTGATGAGGAATATCGTGAGACTGCTCGGACGGCACTCAGCGCCTTTGTACCAGTGTACCAGGAGTATAGAGAAGCCGCCGCCGGCTATGCTCTAGCCGTCCACCGGTTCATTTACTCACCGGTAGAGGTGACAGTAGTGGGCGCGCCGGGCGATGCGGGCACAAGGGCGATGATAACGGCGGCGGCGAATATCCCTTACGCACACACAGCCATCAAATACATGGACTCAAGTGATGAGGAGCGGCTGGCCGAGGCAGGCTACTGGCCCGGTAGAGAGGCCCAGGCGTATGTATGTCTGGAAACATTGTGCTTGGCTCCCGTCAACGACCCTGAGACCCTTCATCAAACTGTGTTGGAGTTCCTGGAGTCCCGTGCTCAGGGGACAGGGAGCATTATTCAGACCATAGGCAATTTGTAAGTGCCTAGAATTTCAGAAAAGCACGTACACTCCAATTTCTTCCCTTATTAATGCAGAGCTTGATAAGTTAGTGTGATACTATCCGGACGCCCATTGCTAAGGGAGGAACTGTCACCCACCGAGATTTGTCGCAAAAATACGGGACATCGGAAAACCTCCGAGTCCACTATCTCTGAGCCTGAATAGCCATCCGTCACCGGTACTCTGTCTATTGCGGGCTATCAAATACGGGAGGATTTTCGTGCTGAAGAGCGCGAATTGCGGAGATATTAGAGAGAAGCACGTGGGCGACCGGGTAACTCTGGCGGGATGGGTCAACCGCCGGAGGGATCACGGCGGCGTCATCTTTGTGGACTTGCGGGATAGGTCAGGACTCGTACAGGTCGTCTTCAACCCTGAGTTGGCGTCGGAGACGTACAAGGTTGCCGATCAGGTCAGGCCGGAGTGGGTCTTGCGGGTGACCGGCGAGGTTTCCAGAAGACCGACCGAGTCCGAAAATCCCAATCTTCCCACCGGAGCAATTGAAGTGATGGCCCAGGAGGCAGAGGTCCTGAACCCGTCTCCAACACCACCTTTCTCAATATCAGAGGAGTCAGAGGTGGATGAAAGTCTTCGTCTAAGGTATCGCTATCTGGACCTTCGTAGGCCCAGGATTCAGGAGAACCTTGTACTGCGGCACCGGGTGGTAAAGTTCATAAGGGACTTCCTGGATGAGAGGGGCTTCCTGGAGATAGAGACCCCAATTCTCATCAAGAGCACACCGGAGGGGGCCAGGGACTACCTGGTCCCCAGCCGCCTGCAGAAGGGCAGCTTCTATGCTCTCCCCCAGTCGCCCCAGCAGTTGAAGCAGCTTCTCATGGTGGCGGGTGTGGAGCGCTATTTCCAAATCGCCCGGTGTTTCAGAGATGAGGACCTGCGGGCGGACCGCCAGCCGGAGTTTACGCAGCTGGACCTTGAGATGAGCTTTGTGGAAGAAAACGACGTGCTGGCCCTTGCGGAGGAGCTTTACACATCCATGATAGAGACCACGACCCCGGATAAGAGGCTTCTAAATAAACCTTTCCCGCGACTCACCTATGACGAAGCCATGTCAAAGTATGCCAGCGACAAGCCCGACCTGCGCTTTGGCATGGAGATGACCGAGGTCACGGACATAGCCCTCAAGACGGATTTCAGGGTTTTTCATGGAGTCGTCGAACAAGGCGGCGTGGTGAAGGGATTTGTGGCCCCAAACCAGGCCGCTGGCTATAGCGGTATGATGCTCCGGGAACTGGAAAATTTCTCGCGAGAACACGGGGCGAAAGGGATGAGTCACGTCCGTATCGGCTCAGAGCATCCCCTTGACCGGCTTACCGAGGATGACATTCAGTTCTCACAAGGTCTAAGGATGACTCCACTCCTGGCAAGAGAGCTATCCGAGCGCATGGGAGCGGGACCGGGAGACCTTATCCTCCTGATGGCGGGGCCTCTGCGAGAAATCAACCCTCCCTTGAACGCTCTCCGCAACGAGATGGGAAACCGGATGGGTCTGGCAGACCCCGATATCCTTTCCTTCGCATTCGTGGTGGGCTTTCCTCTGTTCGAGTGGAACCGGCAAGCAAGGCGCTGGGACTCTTCTCATCACCCCTTTACCTCCCCCAGAGATGAGGACGTAGAGATGTTGTACTCCGACAGTACAGGCCCCGGCGGTTCGGGGGAAATGAACGGGTCGTATATTGAAGCCATCGGGTCAAAGGCATACGACATGGTATGCAATGGCAGCGAGCTTTTCAGTGGCAGTATACGCGTTCATAGGCGTGAGCTACAGGAGAGGATTTTCAGTATCCTGGGCTACACCTCTGAGGAGGTACAGGACCGGTTCGGCCACCTCCTGGAGGCACTGGAGTACGGTGCGCCACCTCATGGAGGCATCGGTGCAGGGTTGGACCGCCTTGTGGCAATCCTCTCCTGCAATACTTCTATCAGGGAAGTCATAGCATTTCCCAAGACCCAGAGCGGCGCCGACCTCCTCTTTGGTGCGCCCTCCAACGTGGAAGATGAACAGCTGCGCGATCTTGGCTTGAGGCTCATTGGGTAGGAGCGGGAAGATGCTCTGTCTCTACTCAAATTCTTGCCGGCCGGCGAAACTTTTCACAATTTGGGCCTTGTGTTATAATCCCGATATGGCCCATTGACCTATACTCTCAGGAGAACATGTAGTTGAAAATCACCAGGGAAGAGTCCGCCACACTAGAGGTCACACTGAATGTCGAGCTTGAACCTGACGATATAGAACCCTATCTGGACAGGTCCATCAAGCGGTTAGCCAACAGGATACAGATTCCGGGCTTCCGCAAAGGTAAGGCCCCCAGGTACTTGATGGAAAACTATATCGGTAGGGAAGCCCTGGTCAGGGAGAGCCTGGACACAATGCTACAGGAATCTCTGGACAGGGCCATAAAGGAAGAGAACCTGGAGACCTTCGGCGAGCCAGACGTGGAAGTGATGGAAGTTGACCCCCCTTCCTTCAAGGCTGTGGTGCCTCTTGAGCCCATTGTAGACTTGGGCGACTTCCGGAGCATCCGTATGGAACCGGAGCCGATAGAGGTAAACGAGGAGCAGGTTGACAAAGTAATCGAGAGATTGCAGTACGATGCTGCACCCTGGGAGCCGGTAGAGAGGCCGGTAAAATTCGGCGACCAAATCACCCTTGACGTAGACGGTTTTATAGATGGAGAGCAGGTTGCCGATGACAAGGGCGTTGATTTTATCCCGTCTCAGGACAATCCGACTCCCTTCCCCGGCTTCTCAATACACCTGGAGGGTATGTCCAAGGGCGAGTCCAAGGAGTTCACTCTGGCCGTGCCCGAAGACGTCCCGGACGACAGCATAGCCGGTAAAGAGTGCCGCTTTAACGTCAATATCCTGGAAATCAAGGAGAAGGCTCTACCGGAGCTCGACGACGAGTTCGCCAAAGGAGTGGGCGACGAGTATGAGAGCCTTGAGGCTTTGCGGGCCGGAATTCTGGAGAATTTGATCGCACAGACCGAAAGTGCAACCAAGATTACCTTCCAGGAGAAAAGCCTGGTGGAAGTGGTAAAGGGCGCCTCTGTACAGGTGTCCGGTCTGACCACCAATAGGGAGATAGACCACCTGCTTGAGGACCACATTTCCCAAGAAGGGCAGCGGGTTGACATGGACACTTATCTCCGAAATGCGGGGAAATCCCGCGAGGAACTCCGAGACGAGGTACGGCCCAATGCCCAGGATAGGATGACCCGCTACCTGGTGATTAGGAAGCTGGCCCAGGATGAGAACATTGAGGTTTCTCCTGATGAGATAGACGCCGAGGTAGAAAACCTCGCGGCCAGTATGGGGCAGTCCGGTGAGTCCATCCGGGAAGCCTTCTCAACGGAAAGTGCGAGAAGCTCCATCAGCAGCGCTATTCTGAACAGAAAAGTCCTTGAGCGTCTTGCTGAGATTGTCCAGGGAGGCGTTGGCAGCGATGAGGAGGAGCCATCTCCGCAAGGAGCCCAGGACTCCGTGGAAGATGCACAGATGTCCGAGGTTGAAGTTGAAACTGAGACCAATTCAGAGGCAGCAACGCCTCAAATTGCAGGGTCGGGCAGGCCCGATGAAGCCCAGGGAGATGAAGGAGGTACCCCCAGTGACGACCAATCCCTATAGCAGCCCACTACCAAACATCCAGAACATCATACCTATGGTAATAGAGACGAGTCCCAGGGGGGAGAGGGCTTTCGACATATACTCCCTTCTGCTTCGGGAAAGGATCGTCTTTCTTGGAACCCCCATAAGCGACCACGTAGCCAACGTAATCGTAGCCCAGCTATTGTATCTGGAGCGTGAGGACCCTGAGCGGGAAATCAACCTCTATATCAACAGCCCGGGAGGTGTAATAAGCTCCGGCCTTGCGATTTACGATACCATGCAGCTGATACGCCCCAGCGTGTCCACCATCTGCGTTGGTATGGCCGCCAGTATGGCTACCGTCCTGCTGACCGGTGGCGAAAAGGGGAAGAGGTATACTCTTCCCAACTCTACCGTCCACATGCACCAGCCTATGGGTGGCGCCCAGGGCCAGGCGTCGGATATAGAGATTGCGGCCCGGGAAATCTTGAGAATGCAGGACAAAATCAGGCAGATACTCTCGGACCGTACCGGACAGCACTACGACAAGATAGCCCGGGACACTGATAGAGATTACTACCTCACGGCTTTCCAGGCCCAGGAATATGGCATCGTTGATGAGGTACTGGGGGTACATGAGGAGAACGGCACCACGCCACCTCCCCCAACAGGACAGTAAGACCACTCTATACAGGAGATAGCTTTGCCCAGCAGCAGGGGTAGCTCCAAGCTCTACCAATGTTCCTTTTGTAGAAAAGGTGAGACCGAGTCGAACCATTTGGTGGCCGGTCCGGGTAGGGTATTCATCTGCTATGAGTGTGTGAGGGCCTGTAAACAAGTCATAGACCAGAACACCTCGGCTACTCCCCCACAAGTCGTGGCACGGCAGCGCAAACTGCCAGTCCCCAAGGAGATAAACGAGTCCTTGGACAGCTATGTTGTGAGCCAGGAGCGGGCGAAGAAAGTCCTGAGTGTGGCAGTGTATAATCACTACAAGCGAGTCTGGAACGGCAGCAAGCAGTCCGACGTCGAGATACAGAAGGCCAACATCCTGTTAATGGGTCCCACTGGCTGCGGTAAAACTCTCCTGGCCCAGACCCTGGCGAAAATCTTGGACGCGCCTTTTGCCATAGCCGATGCCACCTCCCTTACAGAGTCGGGGTACGTGGGTGAGGACGTAGAGAACATTCTGCTCAGGCTTATTCAAGCTGCTGACTGGGACATCGCCAGGGCGGAACAGGGAATTATTTACATAGATGAGATAGATAAGATTGCCAGGAAGGAAGGATTAAACCGCTCTATTACCAGGGATGTATCCGGCGAGGGCGTGCAGCAAGAGTTGCTCAAGATAGTGGAAGGATGTGTTGCCAACGTGCCTCCCCAGGGGGGACGGAAGCACCCCTACCAGGAGTTCATACAGATAAAGACCCATGATATTCTATTCATCTGTGGAGGAGCCTTCGACGGACTGGAGAGCATCGTCGAGCGCCGTGTCGCCAGTGGCAGTTCCACGCTAGGATTTAAGTCTAACTCCTCTACCCACACCAACGGAAAGAACTGGTCGGAACCGGCCAGTGTGCTCCCGGACATGATCCCTGGCGACCTACTAGCCTACGGGTTTATACCGGAACTCGTGGGCAGATTACCCGTAGCGGCTCATCTGGATGCACTGGATGAGCCTTCTCTTATAAGGGTGCTGACGGAGCCCAAGAACGCAATTACCAAGCAGTACCAGCAACTGTTCAGCATGGATAACGTGGAACTGGTCTTTACCCCAAAGGCCCTCGAGGTTGCGTCGTCGGAGGCCATAAAGCGCAGGACCGGCGCACGGGGCCTTCGGAGCATAATTGAAGAGACGTTGCTGGACGTGATGTACGAGCTGCCATCTCAGAAGAGAGTAGCAAGGTGCATCGTTGACGGTGATACTATAAGGGGACAGGAGCCGCCTGTCCTGCTGACTGCGTCAGGCCAACCCGTCGAGCTTCCGATTGAGTACAAGCGGTCCGCCTAGCCTGAAGCTAAGGCCTCCTCTATCTCGTTGTCCAGGCGGAGCGCCTTAAGAGGTCTACCATCCGGACCTACCACTTGTCCATCTCGTACTCTAGCCGTGCCGTTCGCCAGGGACTTCAAGGTTGCAGCCACCAGGTATGGCTCCCTTTTGGCCCCCTCCCCCCTTATCAGGCGAAACAGAGGCAGCTCCTCACCGGGGGTCTCCTTTAGCTCCGAGAGGGGCTTTCCCTCTATCTGCCTCCAGGGGTTGTCGAAGATGCCCCCCACTATTGGAAAAGTGAAATAGGCTATCACGGGGCCTTCATCCAAGTCATCGGTGGCCAGGTGGACCATAGCCCCCGTCCTGTCGGCCCTGGACTCTATCAGGCTCCAAATCACCTGCTGCCAGGTGCCGATTGGGCCTGTTGGCAGGGCGGGATGGAGGTTCAGCATTGTGTAGTGACGGCACATCTCCGCCCCTACGATGAGCATGTAGCCCGACAGCACACACACGTCCAGGTTGAAGTGTTCCAGCCGAGCCATAACTTCCCTGTCGTAGTCAATCCGGTGATTGGCGAAAGCCCCACCCATTTTCCTGCGGAATTTGCGGGAGGAGAAATTGACCAGGGGTATCCCATAGCGGTCCACTGTATGGAAGAAACGGTCGCTGCCTTCCGCTTCGCCCGGCTCCCGGTTACTGAACACGAACTGAAGCCGTGCGTCTATCTCACCTCGGAGAATCCGTTCCTGCACGAATTTCAGCAGGCCAAGTGATCCCTCACCATTTCCGGTCGAGAACCATCCTATTGTGAGCATCGTCAGTGAAGCGACTCCTTGAGTTTAGCCCAAACCGAGGTTAGCCTCAGAATATGGTGAGCTTTCCTGGGAACCAGTCCGGCCTGAGACAACGCATCCTTGAATCCCTTCGGAGTGCCATCGAATTCCGGGACCTCCATATACGTGCGGCCCAGCTCCAGGGGAGTATGTGAGTCGCTGACGGCGGCTGCTACCAGACGGTGCTCCCTCGTGAACGCTGCGGCCCTTTCATTGTCACGCCTGAACAGGTTGTGGCAGTTAAAGGCCTCCATGATATCCACGTGGCGTAGGATTTCCTGCAAGGCGTCGTACTTTATAGCCGAAGGGCGAACACGGTCAAAGGGATGGGGCACCATCACCAGCCCCCCCTGGGACTTGATGGCGTCCACGGTGTCCATGGGGGACAGGCCCTTGGGAACCTCCTCTTTGAGGAACAGGCCGATAATGTCACCCGCCGAACTCTTTATCTCCTCGCCGATTATCACCGGGAAGGGGGCTATGCTCCGGACCTCAAGGGCACCCCGGATTGTATTGTGGTCGGTAACGGCGATGTAGTTGAGGCCCGTCTTGATGCACCGCGCAACGATGGATTTCGAAAGCGCACCGGAGTCAGGGGAGAAGTGAGTGTGCATGTGCAGGTCTACCTTCAGCAACCTACTCCTCAACCTCCTCGTCCTCGATGGGAGGGAAGCCGTCCAGCGCCGTGTGCGCCGGACGCTCGGAGTAAACATCCTTGAGCCGGGTCACCTTCAACTCGGCCTCACTGAGCAGCCGGTTACAGAGCTTGACCAGCCGCATCCCGTCCTCGTACAGGTTGGTGGCTGAGTTCAGAGTCAAGCCTCCCGATTCTAGGGCCTGCACTGTCTCACCAAGGCGGTCAAAGGCTTCCTCAAAGGAGAGTTCCTCTTGTATATTTTCCCGTTCTGGCATAATCACCCTACAGTAGTTGTGCGCCCGCTCGCTCCATCCGCTTCTTGGGACGTGCCTTCGTGGTCGGCCCGCCTACAGTAGCAGGGATTGAGCCGTCGCTCAACGTTACCCTTAGCTCCTCTCTGGCGATCACCTGTTCCTTGCTAGACACCACCATGCCGTCGCTGCACTTCTGCACTATGGAGTATCCACGATGCAGGATGGACTCCGGGTTCAAGGCCTCAAAGCGCATGCCCAGTCCCTGGACATGCGAGCGCCATAGGGACAGGCGGTGGGACATGGCTTTAGAGGACGCCTGCGCCAAATCATCCACTTGGCGGCGCAATGTAGCTACGTCCGTTGTGTGGCTCCTTAGCCGCCCCGCAAGGCCGTCCACCCCGTGCCGGCCGGTGGAGAGGTGATGGGACATGGCCCGAAGGATGCTCTCGCCATGAGCATGGATTTCCTGTCTCAGGGTCACTATGTCCGGAACAACCAACTCTGCCGCAGCGGAAGGAGTAGGCGCCCGCACGTCGGCCACGAGGTCCGAGATGGTGTAGTCTGTTTCGTGGCCCACTGCGCTGACCACGGGGATGCGGCTGGAGTATATGGCCCTTGCCACCACTTCCTCGTTGAAGGGCCATAGCTCCTCCAGGGAGCCACCGCCCCTGGCCAGGACTATAACGTCAGACTGTCCATGCTCGTTGAGGGACTGGATGGCCGAGACGATTCCCGGCGCGGCATCGTTACCCTGTACGTTGGTAGGGGCCAGTAGAATTTCCGACAGTGGATAGCGCCGGCCTATGACGTTGCAGATGTCGTGGAGCACTGCACCCGACGGGGAGGTCACCAGGCCGATGATTCCGGGGAACTGAGGCAGAGGCCGCTTACGAGATGGCTCGAACAGTCCCTCCTCCTCCAGGCGCATCTTGAGCCTCTCCAATTCCAGGAAGAGGGGTCCTGTTCCTTCGGGCATGACAAGGTCGGCCAGGAGCTGCACGTCGCCGCGGGCCTCGTATATGGAGATGCGCCCGTGGGCAGTGACGAGGCCGCCTTCCGTCAACAAGTTGCTCCCTCTTCCACCTTTGAACATCACCGAGCGGAGCTGACTCTGAGTTTCTTTGAGGGTAAAATAGCTATGGCCGGACGGGGAGACTTTGAGATTAGAGACCTCGCCGCTTATCCACAGGTCAGCCAGCATGGGGTCATGCTCGAGGGACTCTTTCAAATACCGGGTGACCTGGCTTACGGTGAAAACCGACATCCTAAATGTCCCTTCGTTCATTCAATCAGAATAGAAGTGAGACCACAACTGGTCTTCTGGGATGTACCGTGTCGCTTACCGGAAAATAGCTCGGAGGGTTCCTGCGTCTAGTTCTCTGTGCCTTGGGACTGTCAAATTCTGGACAGAACCGCCGCTGATGACTCGTCGTAATTTTATGTGACTCCCTTTTGCGAAAGCACGATGAAGCCGAAGGTGCCAAGTACGGCGATGACTTCTGCTCCGGACAGTCGCTTCAATCTAGGCATGGGCCAATTCTAGCTCCATAGTGACCAGAATGGCAGGGTTGGACGCAAGACCCATATCCGACAAGTCCTCATCCACCAGATGCAGGGACACCGCTTCCTGGAGATTTGCCAAGGTCTCATCCAGGGTCTTGCCCTGGGTTACTACAGCAATTTCGAGGCACTCTGCTACATAATGAGTATCGCCTTTCCTGATAAACGCCTTTACAGTGTGTTGCAGAGCCATCGAATGCCCTCCTTATAATCCTGGCAAATTCCAGCGCCTGTTACTATCGCTACCTTCCCCTTTACTCGCTATGATTCCTCCATCATCCTATGACCGGTCTAGTGAGGGTATCTTGAGGTTGAGACTTGCCGGGCCGTAAAGGCCCCATCAGGCACGCTCAGTGTACTCGCCGCTCCGGGTATCTACTCGAATCCTGTCGCCGGTGCTTATAAAGAGGGGGACTTGTACAATGAGGCCCGTCTCCAGGGTGGCGGGCTTTGTGCCTCCCTGGGCGGTATCTCCCTTGAAGCCGGGTGGTGTCTCCGCCACCTCCAAGTCCACGAAGGTGGGCAACCGTACGTTAATGACTCCCTCGTTGTAATATATTACATCTATGACGGTCTCTTCCTTCAAGTAGCTGATGGTATCTCCCAGTTGTTCTTTGGTGAGCTGGTACTGGTCGTAGGTCTCCATATCCATGAAGTTGTAGAAGCGTCCGTCGCTGTAGAGATACTGGGCGGGACGGTCCTCTACCTGGGCTAGGGAGAACTCGGTGGTATAGCTCTGAAAGGTGCGTTCAATTAGCTTCCCGTCCCGTAGGTTCCGCAGCCTCAGTCGGGTGACAGGAGCTCGTTGCTGCATCTTTTGCCTCTCGTAGTCAACCACCTCATAAGGTTGGCCGTCCACCTCAATTGCCACGCCTCTGCGCAGGTCTCCAAAGTTGATGGTCATACTGACCTCCTTATGAAATGGAAGGTAATTTGAAAAATCCGGCTATCCTGAAAGCAATCACCAATGACAGCTAGTCCGCACTACTTCGCCGCTTTGCTGAGGACTTTGGCACCGTCTTTCTCAAGGAGCACCACGTCCTCTATTCTTACGCCCCCCCACCCTGTGAGGTAAATCCCGGGTTCTACGGTGAATACCATGCCCTCCTCCAGGGCGTTGGCAGATTTGGGGCCGACACGGGGGTACTCGTGTATGAAAAGGCCCACACCATGTCCCAGGCTGTGGCCGAAGTTGTCGCCGTAGCCTGCCTCAGCTATTACGACCCTTGCCAGGTCATCGGCATCCCCGGCGCTCATGGTGGTCTTCACGGTCGCGATGGCCGTGAGTTGGGCGCCCAGGACGATGTCGTAGACCCTGCGAAAGGTATCGTCGGGCTCACCTACGCAGACGGTGCGGCTGATGTCGCTGCAATAGCCCCCTACTTTGGCCCCCATGTCTATGACTATAGGCTCACCCGGCTGGATGACTTTATCCGAGGGCATGTGATGAGGCATGGCGCCGTTGGGGCCGGCGGCCACGATGGTATCGAAGCTGAGAGAGTCGGCCCCCAGTTCCCGCATCGCCTTCTCAAGACGCCAGGCCACCTCCCGCTCCGTCTCGCCGGGCTGAATGGTTGGTGAGACTGCTTCCATAGCAGCATCGGCCACGTCAATGGCCTTCTGGAGCAGGGCAAGCTCATCCTGGTCCTTTATGGTCCTCAGGCCCTCCACTATCCCCGATGTTGCCATGAGGGTCGGCCTGTCAGTGGACGGAAGGTCTTGCAGTGCTTCACTGATTTGCTTGTAGGTGGCTATGGTCATCTGTTGGCTCTCGAAGCCCATCTTCTTGGTATCATGCTCCTTCAAGCACCCAAGGAGCCAGGACCAGTCTCCACCGGCCCGGGTCACCCGGAAGTCCGGTGATTGGTTTCCGGCCTGCTCGGTGTACCGGAAATCCGTTGCCAGGATAGCGTCATCCTTCGATACTACCAGATAACCTGCGGAGCCGGTGAACCCCGATATGTATCGCCGGTTCTCGGGTGTTGAGATAAGTATAGCGTCCAACTCCCTCTCCTCCAGCTTCTTGCGGAGGTTCTCCAGACGGTAATTCATTGGCCCTTTTCCTCCTCTTTGACTAGTGCTGCCAGAATTTCCAGGGCGGCAACGTACCCCCTCCAGCCGAGGCCGGCTATCTGACCCCTGGCTATGTCGGCGATAACCGAATGACTCCGCCATCCTTCCCTAGCATGAATGTTGCTCAGGTGTACCTCCACCACGGGCAGGCGGGAGTCCACCAGGGCGTCTCGTAGAGCGTAGCTATAGTGGGTAAAGGCCCCCGCATTGATAATTATACCCTGCGCCTCGGTGGATTTGTCCTGTACATAGTCTATGATTGCACCCTCGCTGTTGGACTGGAAATAGTCCACTGCTACCACCAGTTCCTCTGCCTTACGGGATATTTGGGTCTCTATTTCCGGCAAAGTCATGGTCCCATATACACCCGGGCTGCGTCTGCCCAGAAAATTCAGATTCGGCCCGTTGATGACCAGAAACCTAGCCATCCTGGTCCTTCAGTCTGGCCCTAGGGTGAGTAGTCATGTACTCGGCCCGGGTCTCGTTCTGAGTAACGTGAGTGTAGACCTGAGTTGTAGTGGGACTGGAATGGCCCAGAAGTTCCTGGACAACCCGCAGGTCGGCGCCGCCTTCCATGAGGTGTGTAGCGAAAGTGTGGCGCAGCGTGTGGGGGTGGACGTCCGGGCGCGTGGCAGCCAGCATGGCGTACCGGCCTACTATCTTTTCTATGCTCCTCCGTGAGAGGCGACCGCCGTAACGGTTCAGGAAAAGTGCGTCAGTGACAGTCACCTCCAGCTGGGGCCTAGCCGAGCGCATATAGAGGTCCAGGGACTCAGCGGCGGGCTTTCCCAGCAGGACGATGCGCTCCTTTGAACCCTTGCCGCGCACCCGCACCTCCCGCGTACCAAGGTTGATGCTCCCTACGTCCATGTCGTGTATCTCAGACAGCCGGACTCCGGAGGAGTAGAGTAGGTCAAGAATTGCTCTGTCCCGGATTCCCAAGGGTTGGGACGTGTCGGGTTCCTCCAGCAGTCGCCCCACTTCATCTCTACCGAGGAAGGTGGGGAGGCGTTTTTCAACCTTAACGTTGAATGTCCTTCCTTTGGGTATAGGGTTCTTGGCAATCAGGCCCTCCTGGGTCAGGAAGCGATAGAATGAGCGGAGGGCTATCAGCTTACGGGCCACACTCACCCTGGCATACCCACCCTCCTTGCCCCTGGCAGAGGTGGAGAGCCATGCCAGGTAGCGGCGGAGATAGTGGCGGTTTAGCCCCCTTGGGTCCAGGCCCTCGTTGTCAAGGAAGGTCAGAAAAGGCCGGAGGTCGGTGGTGTATATCCTCACCGTGTTCTCGGAGCGGCCTTTCTGGCCCCTCAGGGACTCCTCAAAGCGCCGGATTGTCTCATCGAGATTAAGCTCGTCGTGTTGGGCCAATATTCCTCCCCTTATGCTTCTGCAGCTACCAACTCTTTCTCCGGGGCATCCCCCGCCCATGCGCAAGAGGTGCATTTTACTGCGTTCTGACCGGAGGAGACCATTAACCCGTCACATTCCGGGCATGGCTCCGCTACAGGGCGTTGGTTTATGATGAACTCGCAATTCGGATAGCGGGAGCAGCCGTAGAAGACCCTTCTTCCCCGGCCTCTTGAGCTGCGCTGTACGAGGTCGCCGCCACACTTGGGGCAGGATACGCCTATATTGTTCAGTATGCGGCGGGTGTTCTTGCAGGTGGGAAAGTTGGAGCAGGCCATGAACCTTCCGAAACGGCCTGTCTTTATGACCATAGAATTATTGCACAGGTCGCAAACCTGATCGGTGGGTTCCTCCACCTTTACCCGCGGCATGGTCTCGGTAGCCACCTCCAGGGACTTCTGGAAGGGACCATAGAAGTCCTTCAGCATAGGGACCCACTTTCTCTCCCCACTGGCTACCTCGTCCAACTCCCCCTCCATCCTGGCGGTGAAGCCGGTTTCCATAATGTCGGTGAAGAACTGAGTGAGAAGGTCGCAGATGGTGGTGCCAAGGACTGTGGGTTGCAGCCTGCCTGCATCTCTTGACACATAGCTTCTGTCCATGATGGTAGAGATAATTGGCGCATATGTACTCGGCCTACCGATGCCTTGATCTTCCAACATTTTGATGAGGCTGGCCTCGGTGTAGCGTGGTGGTGGTTGGATGAAGTGCTGTTTAGGTTCCAGCTTGAGACAGCCAAGCTTCTCCCCCTCGGAAAGCTCGGGCAAGGGTTGCTTGCCCTCCTCTTCATCCTTGTCGTCCACGCTCTCCATGTACAGGACCCGGAAGCCGGGGAACCTGAGCACGGAGCCTGTGGAATGGAGGATGTATACCCTTGAAATGTCACGGCACTTCGCTTCAGTATCCACAGAAGTGGCGTCGGAGCGAGAGTCGGCCATCTGGCTGGCCAGCATCCGGCGCCAGATGAGGTCGTACAGCTTGAACTGGTCGGAGGACAAGTAACGCTTCAGTGATTGGGGTTCTCTGCCGATAGCGGTGGGTCGGATAGCCTCGTGGGCTTCCTGGGCGCTTTTGGCCTTCTTTCTGAACATCCTGGGCTGATGTGGTAGATAATCGTCGCCAAACTTTTTGCGTATGTACCCTCTCGCTTCCTGAAGGGCGGAAGTCGCCACGTGGGTAGAATCGGTGCGCATGTAGGTAATAAGGCCCAAGGAGCCTTCGTTGCCTATGGAAAGGCCCTCGTACAGTTGCTGGGCGGCAACCATGGTCCTCTTGGCCGTGAAGCGGAGCTTTCGTCCGGCCTCCTGCTGGAGGGTGCTGGTGATAAACGGTGGCGACGGAGAACCTTTCACGTCTCGCTTTTTAACCTGGGTTACGGTGTACTCCGCGCCTTCCAATTCACTTTCGATGCGGCTGGCCGTAGGCTCGTCGGGTATGCTCAGCTTGCCCTTCTGGCCCTTGATTGAATGGAGAATAGCTGCGAAAGGCTCCCCCCGATTCTTCAGGGCGGGGGCCACTTTCTGTAACTGCGCCTCTATGGTCCAGTACTCTCTGGGTACGAAAGCCTCAATCTCCCTCTCCCGGTCCACTATTATCCGTAGGGCTACCGATTGGACTCTTCCTGCCGAGAGGCCACGCTGGACCTTGCGCCATAGCAGGGGACTAATCTGGTAGCCCACTAGCCGGTCCAGGATTCGGCGAGCCTGTTGCGCGTTGACCAACTCCATGTCTATATTGCGGGAATGGTTGAAGGCCTCCTTCACTGCCTGCGGAGTTATCTCGTGGAACACGACCCTGTGGAGAGGGGTATTGCCGTTGTCCCATGCCGCAGCCTTGACCAGATGCCAGGATATTGCCTCTCCCTCACGGTCGGGGTCGGTGGCGAGGTAGATAGAAGAGGCCCTGTCTCCCAAGTCCTTGAGCTCCCTGACCACGGCGTTCTTGTCCTTGAGGACTGAGTAGGAAGGCTCGAAATCACTTTCGATATCGACGCCCAGCTTACCCTTGGGCAGGTCGCGAACGTGTCCCTGGGAAGCCTTGACCACGTAGTCCTCTCCGAGAATTCTTTCTATAGTACGAGCCTTGGCGGGGGACTCGACTACCACCAGGTTTGTGACCTTGCGGCTTCGTTTGGCTGTGGCGCTGACAGCCCCTGATGGAGCTTTCGCCTTTGCTCGTCCTTTCGTTGTCTTCTTGGCCTTTGCTTTGCTCGGCTTGGCCCCGTTGGTTGGCGATTCCGCAGGTGCGGTTGCCGTGTCTACCCTATCCTTAGCTTTAGCTGCCATACTATACTAGTGCCTCCCGAATACGTATGTAATGCATACTCCCAACCTGCTTTATAAGACCCTTTAGCTCCATCATAGCCAGGGTGCTGCTGACAACGTTGATAGGTAGCTGGGTGTGACGCCGGATATCGTCTATATGAATCGGCTCGTGGTTTACGTGATTGAGGAGCAGCGACTCGGTATCATCTTCAGGCTGGGCAAACCCACGCATCTCTATCTGGTGGGCTACCACCTTCAGGTTCAGCTCCTCAAGTATGTCTTCATGGTTCAGAACCAGCTTTGCGCCCTCTTGAATAAGGGTATTGGTGCCCCGGCTAACGGGCGAGAAGATGCTTCCCGGGACGCAGAACACCTCACGGTCCTGCTCGAGAGCGCAGCGTACTGTCAAAAGAGCGCCACTCCTCTCTCCTGCTTCCACTACAAGGGTCCCCAGGGTCATGCCGCTTATCAGCCGGTTCCGTCTGGGGAAGTGGCTGGCATGGGGCTTCGCTCCCAGGGGATGCTCGCTCACCAGGGAGCCGGCCTCAGCTATCTCTCTGGCGAGTCTCGCGTGCTCAGAGGGGTAGACTATGTCCAAGCCACTGCCAAAGACTGCGATAGTGCGGCCCCCTGCGTCCAGAACGGCACGGTGGGCTATGGCGTCTATACCACGGGCCAGGCCGCTGACAATCGTAACCCCACTTCTCGCCAGGTCGCGGGCGAGGGCGCCGGCTACTTCTCGCCCGTAGGACGTGGCCTTGCGAGTGCCCACCACTGCGATTGAACGCTCATCGTCCTGTAGGATGTCACCATGTAGGTACAGTATGGGGGGTGGGTCGTGTATCTCACGCAGCCTGGGTGGGTACATCCGGTGGTGCCAGTTAATGACGTGAATTCCCGCACGTTCCAGCTTCTCCATCTCTCCGTCAGGCGAGATTCCGGCGCGGCGGGATATGATGGCACGGGTGGTCTTGCTATCTATGCCGGCAGACGTGAGCTCCCTCGGACCGGCTATCCAGGCCTGCTCTAAGGAGTCAAAATACCCTTCGAGAAGGCGAAACTTGACCGTCCCAAGGCTGGGGACGTGACTGAAGGCGACCCAGTACTTTATATCGGTCATATCCTCCAAATTCTAGCATAAGGCGAAAGTCGTAACAATGTCACGATCACGGCGGTTGTGGCAGAAGTTAAGGGTGGAACGAGAATTGCCCCATACGGGCGTTAGTTATCCATCGTGGAGCGGCGCCTAATTCAAGAAGCGAGTGTATGTTGAATATGTGTGGCGGAGAGGGTGGGATTCGAACCCACGAGAGGCTTGAGACCCCTACGCGCTTTCCAGGCGCGCCTGTTCGACCACTCCAGCACCTCTCCTCTAACCCGTAGTATATGGGGGACTATAACCCCGCTCCCACAAAAGTAAGCCGCTTCCAGAGCCTTATTCCGGATACACAGTCCCGTGCTACCAAACGCTCTATTTAAAACAACCTGCCTACCACCTCTTGTCCGGTCGCATGTCTATTATATCATTGAGGCTGACGTGTGCCAAAGGGTGGGTAAGCAATGTTTTCAGACTCTTGGAGTCCACCTAACAGGTCTCCGGTTGCGTGCGCCTGCCCGGTGTGTCACAATTTACGCGAATTCTCGGAGCGTGGTCTCTGGTAAGAATACCTAACGATTCGAGAAAGACTAACAACCACAAGGAGCGCGCTATGAGCCTTACCTGGTCACCTTCAGTAGCTATGAGCGATGAAGAGATTGATAGCTTTCTGAACCAGAAGCTAATCTCCCGATTTACTTCGATCCGCCCTGACGGTTACCCTCATACGACCCCACTCTGGTATCTATGGGATGGCGAAGCACTATGGTTTGTCTTAGGAGCCGGTGAACGCCCGAGACAACACATCAGGAACCTGCGCAGCAATCCGAGGCTTTGCGTCATCATTGACCGGGACGTCCGTCCGGAGCAAGGTGGCTCGTTCGATGCTCAGGGCGTGACCATTCGCGGAGTAGTCGAGCTATCAACCGATGAGGACCTCCAGGAAGAGGTGTCCCGGAGGATTATGAGGAGATACTTTGGAGACGGGGGCGATGCGAACATTGACGTGTTGCTCCAAGACGGTAAACCCGGGAAGAACCGTGTCGTCGTGAAAGTCAAGCCAGAAAAGCTCTCTGCATGGGACCTCCGCAAGCTGGAAGGGTCGGCCGGCTACTTGGGCAAGTAGGCAATAAATCTCGCTTCTGCTCCAGCAGGTTAAGTGGTCCTTAGCTGAACTGTCCATGCGTCGCTGCCATTGGAGCGGCACTGGCACAAGACTATCTTCTAAGAATTAGGGCGCTGCCGACGGGCTGTCCACCCCAGCCCATGCTCATGGCAATCTCCGGGTCCTTTACCTGGCGGCACTTCCCCTCGGAGTAGTCGTAGGTGTGCTTGCCGTCCTGCCACTGAGGGCAGTAGTCGTCCACCGCTCCTCGAATCTGACGCACGTTCTCGATGACCATGTTCATTCCGTGGGTGTAACCCTCGCATAGCTGGCCTCCGCTGGGGTTGTTAGGCCGGCTGCCCCCCAATTCTATGGCGCCACCGGAGACATAGTCCTTCCCTTCGCCCACTTTGCAAAAGCCATAGCTCTCGAACTGGATGAGCACAGTATATGTGAAAGCGTCGTATGAGCCAGTTACATCAATGTCATCGGGAGTGACGCCGGCCATATCGAAGACCCTGGGTGCGACATAGTGTCCGGCTACCCTCGCAGCGGGGCCGTAGCTATAATGGAAATCGCCTCCCGGCTTGGTGCCCCTGCCCTGCACACCCATGATGTACGCCGGTAGCTGTTTGAGGTCCCTCGCTCGCTCTGACGAGGTCACTATGATACAGGTTGAATTGTCAGTCTCCAGGCAGCAGTCCAGGAGATGAGCGCATGGCCTGACGATCCAACGGGAGTTTAGCACATCCTCTACCGTTACCCGTTGCTTCATGAGCGCTTTCGGGTTATTGCTGGCGTGGCGGCTCTGGGCCACCTTGATATGGGCCAGGTGTTCGTTGGTCACCCCGTACTCCATCATATGGCGGGTAAAGGTGAAGGCGAAGTTTTGTATGGGCATGAAAACGCTGTAGGGTCTCTTCAACACCTCGCTACCGTTCACGGGGGTTGCTGCCCCTGCCTCCTTGCTGCTCATGCGGAACTGAGAGTAGCCGTTCATGGAGCGATAGATTGCTACGGTGTGACACATCCCGGCCTCGATAGCCCCCATCGCCAGGCCAATGAGGGCTTCAGTGCTTGACCCGCCTCCCGAGACGTCCATGTAGAAGTTGGGCCGTATGCCCAGGTCGTACATCACTGTAGTGGAGGGGGTGGAGTCCCCGAGATGGTAGCTCATCAGACCGTCCACGTCCTGGGAGTTTAACCCGGCGTCGCTCATGGCGTTGCGAATAGACTCAACGGCCATAGCTCGTGTGCTCCGCGATGAGCCGCGGCTGTACTCCGTCTCTCCAACACCTACGATACAGTATTTGTCTCTAAGAGCATTGCTTGGCATGACAGACGCTCCTTGGTAAAGGTGGTAACGGCCCTTGTGGCTGTCTTGCGTAGGCTATCCGGTAGCGGACACGTACGTTGAGAATCCGGCGTGAGAAGGAGGGTTCCCGGGTGCATCACAAGAGATGACACTTCTTGGTCGCCTGATACTGGGAGTTGGCGGAGAGGGTGGGATTCGAACCCACGATACCGTAAGGTATACCGCTTTTCGAGAGCGGCGCCTTCAACCACTCGGCCACCTCTCCTGTCTAACCAACTCTAACCAGCATATAGCACACCCCTGATGCTTTTCAAGACGCACGACTCAATTGGGAAGCATCGCAATGATAGCCATTGGACAAAAGGGGGGACGGCTTCAGCTTATGGCAGCGTCAATTCTACTGACCGGATGCCTGTATTTCAAAAACCGTCCGCATCACTTTTGTCGCTGCAAGAGTTGCAGAATGTTCCCGTCAGGGTCCAGGAACGTGGCTACCCAACCACCCCAATGCTCCTGCTCCGGGGGGCGAACGAATTCTACACCTTGCTCGCTAAGGCGGCGGTGCTCATAGTGGATGTCCGTAACGCCGAAGCTTATCATGATACGATAAGGGTCCTGAGCGTGACCTTTCACTCGTTCATGGAGCCCAAGGTTCAGGCGCAGGTCGCCCCACTCGAAGTTGGCCCATCCCTCCTTGTAACCTCGGAGCTTCAGTCCCAGGGTATCTCTGTAGAATACTACCAGCCGGTCCGGGTCCTCAGTCCATACGGTGACGCCAATCACTCCTTCATTCATACCAGCTCTCTCACCTTAGCGCCCACGTCAGGGGCCGTGACCAAGGCCTCCCCTACCAGGGCGGCATTGGCGCCCAGCCGCCGGAGCAGGAGCATATCCTCCCTGGTGCTGATTCCGCTCTCGCTGACAACCACCTTGCCCCTGGGCATGAGTCCTATCATGTCCTGAGTTACCGAGAGGTCGGTGTGAAAGGTGCGCAGGTCCCGGTTGTTGATACCGATAATCTCAGCCCTGGATTCCAGGGCTGTCTCAAGCTCCTCCCCGGTATGTACTTCCACCACGCATTGCATCCAGAAATGGCGACTTAGGGCCAGTAGCTCGGTGATATTCTCGGGTGTAAGGATAGCGACTATCAACAGGATGGCGTCGGCGCCGTGTGCTCTGGCCTCATATACCTGGTACGGGTCAAATACGAAGTCCTTGCGCAACACGGGGACCCCCCTGGGCAGGACTGCCTGCTTCACAGCCTCCAGGTGTTCCAGTGTTCCCTGGAACCTGGGGTCTGTGAGCACGGATATTGCGGCAGCGCCGTTCTCTGCATAGGTGACGGCCAGATGGACCGGGTCGAAGTTTGGTGAAAGGAGACCGCGAGATGGGGATGCCTTCTTCACCTCGGCTATGAGTCGTACCCGGTCACCCAGCAGGGCGCCGGATAGATTCAATGGCCTGGGCTGGGCCACAATCCGCTCCTCCAGGACATCCAGGGGCACCTCGGATTTCCGGCGCTCCAGCTCCTCACGCTTCATGGCAACGATGTCGTCAAGTATGGTAGCCATCTAAGGTAGCTTGACCTCCTCTCCTTTGACCGGACCGGTTATGGAGCCAAGGAGGAACTCAACTCCACCAACGCCTCCATCCTCCTCAATGCCTCACCACTATCAATGGCCTCGCTCGCAAGCCCTATCCCATCTTTCAAGTCCTGCGCTTTGCCCCCCACCATCAGGGTGGCAGCGCTATTGAGAAGCACAACGTCCCTGATGGGTCCCCTCTCTCCCTGGAACAGGCGACCCAGAATCAGGGCGTTTTCTGCTCGGTCGCCCCCCTTTATATCCTCTAAGGGCACCCAGGGCAGGTCAAGCTCATCCGGAGAGATGGTGTAGGAGTGGACCACGTCGTTGTGGACCTCCCAGACCCGGGTCCTGGCTCCCAGGGTAAGCTCGTCCAGGCCGTCCTCACCATGCACTACCAGGGAGTGCTGAGAGCCAAGGAGTTTCAGCACGTCGGCCAGCTTGTCTCCCAGGCTGACGTCGGGCACTCCTGCCAGCTGGCACTGGGCGCCTGCCGGGTTGGTCAGAGGGCCCATCAGGTTGAACACAGTGCGAATGCCAATTTCTCTACGCACGGGAGCGGCGTGACGCATGGCCGGATGGAAGGTGGGCGCGAACATAAACCCCATGCCGACCTCCTCGATGCACCGCTTGACCCCTTCAGGCCCCAAGTCTATTTTCACCCCCAAGGCCTCCAGGATGTCGGCGCTGCCGCATGAGCCGGAGGCGGCCCGGTTGCCATGCTTGGCTACCTTGAGGCCGGATGCCGCAGCTACGAATGACGCGGCTGTGGAGATGTTGAAGCTTCCCTTACCATCACCTCCGGTGCCACAGGTATCAACCAGGGTTCCATCTACGTGTACTTTCAGGGACTTCTCCCGCATGATGGTAGCCATACCTGCGATTTCCTCGGGAGTCTCGCCTTTTACGCGTAGGGCCGTGAGAAAGGCGCCAAGCTGGGCAGGGGTAACCTCCCCCTCCATAATCTCTCGCATGGTGGTGGAGGCCTCTTCCATGCTCAGGGAACTCCCGGATACCAGCCCATCAATGGCTTCTCTAATCATGGGGTCTCTCTCGCTCGGATTAGCCAGTCCACAGGAATTTTTCAGGGGTGATTCGTATGACGGCCATCTCCTCATCTGACATGGAGTCGGCCCAGTCCGCGCCCTCCTCCGGGCCAAGGTAACGGGTGGACAACTTGCGGTGCAGTTCCTGGGCCATATTATTGTCTATTACCACCTCGGCCTGGCCCAGGACCGTAAGTGACTTCACCTGACGGGACGTATCGGTAATGCACAGGGCAATCTGTGGATTGCGGTGGATATTCCGCACCTTGGCGGCGTCAGCCTCGGTGGTGA
This sequence comes from Dehalococcoidia bacterium, assembly GCA_965219825.1. Taxonomy (GTDB): domain Bacteria; phylum Chloroflexota; class Dehalococcoidia; order Lucifugimonadales; family JAGWBF01; genus JAGWBG01. The sequence goes on from OZ244792.1 coordinate 2,896,515, forward strand.
GGGTGAAGAGCTGACCGTCGTAGTCGTACCAAACGGGGAAGGCCTGTGGCCCGCCGCTGGGATAGACCGTTGCCAGAATGGCCATGTAGGTGTGTTGGGTGAACTCAAGGACTCGCCTAGATGCTGCGGTCATGGTCATTTCAGCCACCTCACCTTGAATCTTCATGTTGACCCCATTCTAGCACAAGCTGGGCAGGTTTGTTCTAACGCTCCTACCGGTCAACCCTCCTTCAGACCATACATGGTCGCTTGCTCTCCCTCTGCGGGGCGAACCCGTTCCGCCGCCTGGTACATGGGTTGGCGGGGCGGCAGGTCGAACCCCTGGCCGGCCATCATTTCCGATACCGTCCGCAACTGAATCTTGGGGTACTCTCGCTGCCACAAATCCGAGTGGAAGAACCCTCCGCTGGCCGCTTCGGAACGCATGGGACCCGTGGGCGCTTCCAGGCTGATGAACAGCCCCAACGCCGCCTTTTCCCGCTCCACGACACCTTTCAGGTCCCGGACTTGCGGGGCGGAGACGTGGCCGCCCTTGACCTGGATAACGACCTTCTGAGGCGTCCGGCGAGGGCCGTCCACGAAGTAGATAACCCCGTCAATGCCCCGGTCAGCGCCCTTCTTCTGTTCCGATTGCGGTTGGGCTTCCAGCAGGGAGACGGCCCAGAACTGGAACTGGTAGGGATCCTGTTCCCATAGGGCGCGGGCGCTGCCCTCATCCTGGGGTTCGCCCACCACGTCGTAGTCCTTGCCCGGCTCCAGGTCGAAGGCAGTCTTGAGGCGGCTCTTCATCAGGGCCACGGCAAGGTGGGTTATATCTATCCCAATCCACCGCCGGTTGAGCTTCTCGGCGGCGGCCACCGCGGTCCCGCAGCCGCAGAAGGGATCCAGCACCACGTCGCCCTCGTTGGACGAGGCTTGGATGATGCGTTCCAGCAGGGCCTCGGGTTTTTGGGTGGGGTAGCCGAGGCGCTCTTGGTCGCTTGGTGAGAGCCACCGGACATCTTCATCAATGCCTAAGCTCGTACCAATTACTGTTCCTTGCGTGTAAGGCTGGTAGGCCCATATATCTGGCATAGGCTGGCCATCTAAAGGACTGATGTAATGCTCGTAAATGGGCCAAGTTTGACCTTCTATGATCTTGATGTAGCCTAGTTCGTAGAGCCGATCAAGCTTCTGATGTTGAGATAATTGTGAAAGATCTTCTTCTACTTCTTCCAATAGTCTCCTGGGAATCGCCCAATGTCTCCCTTTGGCAGTGGGGTCAAAACCTTTCCAAGGCCTACCGGATTCTCCATTTCTCGTTCCCGAACCAGTTAGCACATTGCCGTAGTAGTTGGTTCGCCAACCTTTATCATCTTGTACGAAATACCCTTCTACGTGACCTTTCATATAAGGTTTCATCATGTTTTTCCATCTGTATCTATCCGTCTTACTATAGAAAAGTAGTGTGTCGTGTATGGGCGCAAATCGCCGCACTTTGTTGTGCGTACCTGTCCTGCGCCACGTTATCTCATTCCTGAATTTATCCTTCCCAAGCACCGTATCCAGCACAATCTTCAAGTAATGGCTGGCCGTTGGGTCACAGTGGAGGTAGAGGCTGCCGGTGGGTTTCAGGACGCGGCGCAGTTCCACGAGGCGGGGCGTCATCATCACCAGGTAGGCCCATCATGGCGTTCTGGCCGATGAACTGGCGGAAGGCGGCAATCATGTCCTTCACCGCCGAGGGCGTCCCCGGGTGCAGGATGATGTCCTGCTCGAAGGTGCGCTCCGTCTCCAGGGTCCACTCCCAGGTATCGGTGAACGCCTTGATTTGGGCAGGGGAGTCCTCGCCCGACTTCTCCCGGAACAGCACATTGTAGGAAGCGTTGGAGTTGAAGGGCGGGTCCAGGTACACCAGGTCCACCGACTCGTCGGGGATGTGCTGGCGGAGTATGTCCAGGTTATCGCCGTAGTAGAGGGTGTTGGGCATTACAGCCATCGCGCCTTAGGTTGGCTGGGGTACAAAAGCTCAGATTTGATATCCCGGAGGATTGAAATACCTGGCTTCCAACCGAAAAGCCCAAACAATTCGGCTGCTGGCTTCAGCGCCAGTTCCTTGGTATTGGATTTTAGGTCGATTGCGTTCAGGTCAAGCTCAAAAGGAATCTTGGGCGTTGGATCAACCATTCCCCTAAACCGGTCCACCTCGTTGTTTGGGGACACCCTCAGGAGATAGTGCTCGATGCTGTTGAATTCGATCTTCAGGTGCATTTGGCGATCGCCCGCCTCGGTGGAAGCCAACCGGGCGGCGAACTCGAAGATTTCTGCTAGGCGAACAATGACCTCTTTAATATCTAGCAGCACGTGAGGTGCTCCCGGCACATCAGAATCCCATTGGCTGGGCATCCCGGTAAATGTACCGGTGTGTTTGCTCCAATCGGACAACATACCGGAGTAGTGTACGAATTGACCGCTTTGGTAGAACCGCCACAGTTCGACGATGGAATCCCAATTGATCTCTTGACCTATCCAGTCAGTACCACTTTGTGTCTCGCAAAAACCATCTATGTGAGGGAAATTCCATCCCTTAAGCTGTACCGAAGTTTTTTCCAAGATGGGGAGAAGGGCCGCCCGTTCCTCGATCCGCTTTTCGACAAAGGCGGACGGGTGGATTACCACTCTCAAGTAACCACGAGACTTAATCTTTTCCAGAATTTCACTCATCTAAGATCGCCTCTTTGTTCGTTGAATAACTCCTGATCAGTCGGTTGCACTGAGACTGGGGGTACGTATAATCCCACCCGACGAGCTCGTTCCAAGTAGCGATTGACGCCCTTATTTATCGCCAAATCCAGAAGTTCCCGCATTTCAGTTTGTGTCGGGATTTCTGAAGTCTCCGGTTTTCGCCGAGTTCTTACGTAACAGGCGCCGTTCCGCAGCACATTGGGATAAGTCCGCTTGCACAGGACCGGTATGTCGGCAAATTCACCAACTGCAAGAACCACATGCCTGACTCCATTATACATCCTGATTTCCAACTCAAAATTGACACTGGGGTCTGCGTAACGCGCCAGTTGGTCTGCGACGTTATCATAGTTCCAACTTGCCAATTCAACATCGTTAAGCCCGACTGGGTCTATTCCACTTTCGTTATCCTCTACCCCAATTATCACGATGCCGCCACTCTCCCGATTGGCCATCGCCAGTACCGCCCTGACTACCTGGGCCACGAGCCTGCTTTCGGACAGCGGACCGGGCCCCTTGAATTCAACCCCTGACGTTTCACGGCCAAGGGCTAAAATTCCGGCAAATTCTTCGTCGGTCACTTACCCTTCCCCCGCCAACGCCTCGGCGTCCCTGATGTAGTCCAGCGTCTCCCGTATGCCGGCAATCGGGTCTTCTTCCGGCTCGGTAACGCCGTCGTAGAAACAGGCCCCGCGCAGGAAGGACTGGCGGGCGGCGTGGCGCAACTGCAGGGCCTGAAGGCTGTCGCCGCAGCAAGTGGTGTTAGTTATAGCCAGCCCTCCCTTGCCCCCATTTTAGCACAAGCTAGGCAAGGTTGTTCTAACGTGAGATGGCATCCACGCCATCCAGGTAGTTCCGTAGCACATCCTTGCCCACGACGGTCACGATGGACTCCGGGTGGAACTGGACGCCTTCCACAGGGTACTCCTTGTGCCGCAAGCCCATGATTATGCCCCTGTCCGTCCAGGCGCTCACCTCAAGGCAGTCGGGCAGGTTCTGTGAGTAGACAGCCAGGGAGTGGTAGCGGATGGCCTCGAAGGGGTTGGGGATGCCCCGGAAGACGCCCTTCCCGTCGTGGTGGATGAGGGAGGTCTTGCCGTGCATTATCTCTCCCGCACCGTCCACGGTTCCTCCATAGGCGTTGCCGACGCACTGGTGCCCCAGACATACCCCAAGGGTCGGGATGCTTGGCCCAAAACGACGGATGACGTCATTGGAGATTCCGGCATTGCCGGGGATGCCGGGTCCGGGTGAAATGATGATGCCCCGTGGAGACATGGCCTCCACGTCTTCCAGGGTCAGCTTGTCATTGCGGACCACCGTAACCTCTGCGCCAAGCTCACAAAGGTACTGGTACAGGTTATAGGTGAAGCTATCGTAGTTGTCTATTAGGAGTATCATTCCGGCACTTCCACGAACTCCAGCCAGTTACCGTCGGGGTCCTGGGCGTAGACGCCCTTGCGCACTACCTTGCCGTCCTGAACGAGGGAGCCCGGAGGGCCGATAAAGCGCAGGCCCTTTTGGGACATGGTAGCGTAGTACTCCTCAATGTTCTCCACAAAGAAGGCCAGGTGGCTAGCGCCCAGGTCGTTGCGGTTGACGTGGCCTTGGGCGCTGGGTGGCACAAAATACTGGAGGAGCTCCAGGTTGTGGCCGTTGCCCATGCCCAGGAACGCTCCTTTGAGGTGAGCACCCTTGAACCCCACCACCTTCTCGATGAACTCGCCGGTGCGCTCCGTCCGGAACAGCAGATTCAGTCCCATGACCTCGGTGTAAAAGGTCACGGATTCCTCTATGTCACGCACCACGAACCCGGTATGGTAAAAGTCCTTTAGCATATTGCCTCCTTGATTTTGCATCTCCGGTTGTAAACACACCCGTTGCGGCTGGCTACTATGGAAATCAACCCTGGACTTCACCAAACTCCAGCCAGTTGCCGTCGGGGTCCTGGGCGTAGGCGACCTTAGCCACCACCTTGCCATCCTCTACGAGGGATGGGGGAGGGCTGATGAACTGCAAGCCCCGTTGGGACAGGGTAGCATAGAACTCATCGAGATTTTCCACAAAGAAGGCCAGGTGGGTCGCTCCCAGGTCGTTGCGGTTGACGTGGCCCTCGGCGCTGGGGGGCACAATGTACTGGACAAGTTCCAGGATATGGCCTTCGCCCATGTTCAGCAGGGCTATCTTGAGGTGGGCATCCTTGAAGCCCACCACCTTCTCGATAAACTCCCCGGAGATTTCTCGCCGGGCCGTCAGCTCCAGACCCATGACCTCAGTGTAAAAGCCTACCGAACTCTCTATGTCCTTTACCACAAATCCTGTATGCCAAAATGATTTCAGCATTGCACTTCCTTTCAGTATTACTCCAGTCCCTCTGCTTTATCTATGGCCCGCAGGAGCGCTCCGGCCTTGTGCAGTGTCTCATGGTACTCGTCCTCGGGAGTGCTGTCTGCTACCACACCGCCGCCGGCCTGTACATAAGCTACACCATCTTTGATGAGGCTGGTACGAAGGGTTATGGCAGTGTCCACGTTGCCTGAGAAGCTGAAGTAGCCCACAGCCCCCCCGTATGGGCCGCGTTTCTCCCCCTCCAGCTCAGATATTATCTCCATAGCCCTAATCTTGGGGGCGCCGGATAGGGTCCCGGCAGGGAAGCAGGCTCTCAGGGCATTGTAGGCGTCCAGGTCCGGCTTCAGCTCTCCCGCTACGTGGGACACCAGATGCATCACCCGAGAGTAGCGTTCCACATCCATAAGCTGGGTCACCTGCACGGTACCCGGCAGACTTACCCGGCCCACGTCGTTACGTGCCAGGTCCACCAACATGATATGCTCGGCCCTCTGCTTCTCGCTGCTCCTGAGCTCCTCCTCCAGGGACGCGTCCTCTTCGGCAGTCCCACCCCTGGGGCGTGTCCCGGCTATGGGGTGGGTGACCACACTGCCATCCTCTACCCTCACCAAGGTCTCGATAGAGGCCCCCACGATGTAGAAGTCGTCAAGGTGCAGGTAGTACATATAGGGGGAGGGATTGATGGACCGCAGGGCGCGGTAAATCTGGAATGGATGGGCGTCTGTCTTCCTGGCAAGGCGTTGGGAGGGCACCACTTGAATTATGTCCCCGGCAACAATGTACTCCTTGGCCCTCTCAACTGCCGCCTCGTAGTCCTCCTGGGTGAAGTTGGATGATACCGGAGCGCTAAATCCGGCAGGCTTCGTGGCCTGAGGAGGCTCCAGCGGCGACGAGAGGCGGTCCGCAATCCGGTCAATCTTCTCTATCGCCTCCCGGTAAGCCATATCCGGGTCGCCGTCCAGGTGTATGTGGCTGACCACCTTTATGGTGTGCCGCAGGTGGTCGAAGACCAGCAGGGTATCGTTGAACATGAACCGCGCTTCGGGCAACCCGAGAAAGTCCCGGGGAGGCTCGGGCACTCTTGGCTCGAAGTATCTGATGATGTCGTAGGCCAGGTAGCCCACGCCGCCGCCGTGGAATCTGGGCAGGTCGGGTATGGGGATGAGCCGGTACTTGTCCATCTCCGCCTTTATGGGGATTAGGGGGTCTATCCGGTCGTGAGGCCCGGTGCCCGTGTTAAGGACAGTGTAGGGCTCTGTGCCTATGAAACTGTAGCGGGCCAGGCGTTCGCCCCCCTCAACACTCTCCAGCAGGAAGGAATAGGGCGGCCTGGCTACCTTCAGATAGGCTGACACCGGGGTTTCCAGGTCGGCGTCTATCTCACGGTATATGGGCACCAGGTTGCCCTGACCCACCAGCCCCCTTACTTGTTCCAGAGTGGGGTGATACATTTTGTAACCTCTCCTTATATGAGCACCCTATCAAAACCCAAAGCAAAAGGCCCCGTCCACAAGGGACGGGGCTTCCGTGGTGCCACCCTTATTAACCCGGTAGCCGATCCGAAAGGCACGGCTACTGGGTCATCTCAATCGGCGGGGAAGGACACAGCCTGCCCTTCCGTGCCGTAGACCTATAACGGGGTCCAGGCGGCTCAGCCTACTTGACATAACAACTTTGAGCTTTCGGCCTGCGGCTCCGAGGCCCATTCGGCTCCTGCGCGGCACCGGCTCTCACCATACCCGGCTCTCTGAGCCTCGCTTGGAAGCGTACTAGCCCTCTTCACAGCCATTATTCATTGTGCTCGACTGAAGTATAGCCTCAGCCGACATGGGTGTCAAGGAGACCTTTGGCGTCACATTGCACAGTATCACCATCACTTGCTATTATAAGTGAAATTACCCACCAACGGGCTGATGCACCAGTCGCTGACGAGCTTTTCTATCCCGTTGCATATCCCCAAAAGGGGGCGAAATGTTCAGGAGGCCTGTCCCGCTCGTAGTGCTGGCGGCCTTGGTTTTTCTCATAGCGCCGGCCTGTGACAGCGGTCCAACACCGACTGCCACACTCACGCCTGAACAGGGCCGTGCATCCGATAGAGCCGTGCTGATCGCGTTCTATAAGGCCACAGGCGGCCCGACTTGGGTGAACAGCGACAACTGGCTGAGCGCCGCCCCAATGGGCGAGTGGTACGGCGTAAGGACTGACGACAATGGCCGAGTTACTAGACTGGTGATCTACAACAACCAGTTGAGCGGGGAGATACCGGCAGAACTTGGCAGCCTCTCCAACCTGGAAGCGCTGCAGGTCTACGACAACCGGTTGAGGGGGCGGCTGAGGGGGAAGATACCGTCAGAACTCGGCAAACTCTCCAATCTACGATCGTTGGTGATCTACAACAACCAGTTGAGCGGGGAGATACCGGCAGAACTTGGCAAACTCTCCAACCTGGGAGGGCTGTGGCTCCACAACAACCAGTTGAGTGGAGAGATACCGTCAGAACTCGGCAAACTCTCCAACCTGGAAGGGCTGCGGCTCAACGGCAACCAGTTGAGTGGAGAGATACCGTCAGAACTCGGCAAACTCTCCAATCTGGGATCGCTGTGGCTCAGCGACAACCAGTTGAGTGGAGAGATACCGTCAGAACTTGGCAAACTCTCCAAGCTGGCAGAACTGCACCTCGATGGTAACCAGTTGAGCGGGGAGATACCGGCAGAACTTGGCAAACTCTCCAACCTGCAGTTGAGCGGGGAGATACCGTCAGGAGAACCCGGCGGATCCTCCGGCCTGTATACGCTGCTGCTCAACGATAACCAGTTGAGCGGATGTATACCAAGGCGTCTGAGGGCCGTATCGAACAACGACCTTCGCGACCTCGGTCTGCCATTCTGCGAGCCAAGTCCGGCACTTCTGCAATCTCCGGACCGTCCCGTGCTGGTCGCTCTCTACAGCGCTACTGACGGCCCGAGTTGGTCGTACAACGACAACTGGCTGAGCGAGGCTCCCGTTGATGAGTGGTACGGCGTAAGGGTTGATGACAGCGGTCGGGTCACTGTGCTGGACATCAGAGGCAACCAGTTGAGCGGAGAGATACCGGTGGAACTCGTCAACCTCTCAAGCCTGAAATGGCTGTGGCTTCGCGGCCATCAATTAGGCGGAAGGATACCGCCGGAACTGGGCAGCTTAACCAACCTGCAATGGCTGTGGCTCAGCGACAACCAGTTGAGCGGAGAGATACCGGCGGAACTCGGCAAACTCTCCAATCTGAGAGCATTGTACCTCCATGGTAACCAGTTGAGCGGGGAGATACCGGCAGAACTTGGCAACCTCTCCAAGCTGGTAGAACTGTACCTCGATGGTAACCAATTGAGCGGGGAGATACCGGCAGAACTTGGCAACCTCTCCAAGCTGTATACGCTGCAGTTCAACGACAACCAGTTGAGTGGAGATATACCGGCAGAGCTTGGCAGCCTTTCCAACCTGCGATCGCTGCAGTTCAACGACAACCAGTTGAGTGGAGATATACCGGCAGAGCTTGGCAGCCTTTCCAACCTGCGATCGCTGCAGTTCAACGACAACCAGTTGAGTGGAGATATACCGGCAGAGCTTGGCAGCCTTTCCAACCTGCGATCGCTGCAACTCTACAACAACCAGTTGAGTGGAGAGATACCGGCGGAACTCGGCAAACTCTCCAATCTGAGAGCATTGCGCCTCGATGGTAACCAGTTGAGCGGGGAGATACCGGCAGAACTTGGCAAACTCTCCAAGCTGGTAGGACTGTACCTCGATGGTAACCAATTGAGCGGGGAGATACCGGCAGAACTTGGCAAACTCTCCAATCTGAGAGCATTGTACCTCAATGGTAACCAGTTTGGCGGGTGCATACCAAGGAGTCTGAGAAACACATTGATAAACTACCCGCTCTGGCCCTATCCTTTCTGCATTCAATAGGTCAATCCCCGGCCTGCCGCTCCTCCGATGCCAGCGCGCCCCGGCTGCCGCCGTTGGAGCTATCCTCCCGCAGGGCCTCCTCCCAGACCTGGCTCCGTCATCTTCACCGTGTCCAGCAGTTCGTCAAGCTGCTCGTCGGTCAGGTCTGTCATCTTTTTAGCCATTTCCCTGATAGTGCTGCCGGTAGCGGCGGCTTCCTTGGCAATCTCTGCGGCCCTGTCGTAGCCGATGGCCGGGGACAGGGCAGTCCCCAGCATAAGACCTTTCTCCACCATAGCCGGGCCGACTTCGGTGGCCTTGAGGCCCTTCACGCATTGCTCGGCGAAGTTATCGGCGGAGGAGGCCAGCAGGGATATGGACTGGAGAAGGTTGTAGGCAGCCACGGGCATCATGGTGTTGAGTTCGAAGTATCCTCCCTGGCCGGCAAGGGCCACTGTGGCGTCGTTCCCCACCACCTGGGCTACTACCTGGACTACCGACTCGGCAATCACCGGATTAATCTTGCCGGGCATGATGGAGCTTCCGGGCTGCACCTCCGGCAGAATCAGCTCCCCAAGCCCTGCCCTTGGGCCGCAGCCCATCCACCGGATGTCGTTGGCGATTTTGTGGAGGCTTATGGCCACTGTACGCAGCACACCACTGGCCTCCACCACCGCGTCCAGGGTGCTCTGAGCCTGGAAATGGTTATCCGTCTCCCGGACCTGAACTCCCGTTATCTCTGAGAGTACCTGGCAAACCCGTCCGGAGAATTCCGGGTGAGTGTTGACGCCTGTGCCGACGGCGGTGCCTCCCAGAGCTACCTGGGATAGCTCTTCCTGGGCGTGGTGCAGGCGTCGGGCCCCGTATTCCACCTGCCCGGCAAAGCCCTTGAACTCCTGCCCGAGGCGAACGGGGGTGGCATCCTGAATATGGGTACGGCCCGTTTTGATGATGGGCCAGAATTGGTCGCTTTTCTCCTCCAGAGCGGCACGCAGCTTCTCGAGCGCAGGATTCAGATTCTCGTTTATCTCGGTGAGGGCAGAGAGGTGTATGGCGGTGGGTATAACGTCGTTTGAGGACTGGCCCATGTTGACGTGGTCGTTGGGATGCACCAACCGGGAACCCCGTTGCCCGTCCATAATCTCCGTTGCCCGGTTGGCGATGACTTCGTTGGCATTGGTGTTGGTGGAGGTGCCGGAGCCTGTTTGGAAGATGTCCACCACGAACTGGTCATCGAATTTGCCGTCAGCCACCTCCTGGGCGGCCTCTACGATGGCGCTGCCGACGTGACCCTCCAGCAGTCCCAGGCCCATGTTAGCCCTGGCAGCCGCCAGCTTGACGAGGGCCAGGGCGCGAATGAAGCTTCGGGGGAACCGGAGATCACTGATGGGGAAATTGAGCTCCGCCCTCCGGGTAGATGCGCCGTAATAGGCGTCTATGGGGACCTCCATAGTGCCCATAGAGTCGCGTTCGGTCCTGACTTCCTGCCGGGTAGCCATGAGAATAACCTCCTAAAAGATCAGCATTGCGGAACTGATTTTAAGCCTCAAGAATGATTTTGACAAACCCTTCCGATAGCCTACCACCCGTGCTCCAGCTTGTCCCTGAGTATGTACACGAGGTCGCCTATAGGGACCCTTATCTGCTGCATGGTATCCCGGTCCCGGATGGTGACCCGCTTGTCCTCCAGGGTCTGGAAATCTACCGTGATGCAGTAGGGGGTGCCAATCTCATCCTGTCTCCTGTAGCGGCGTCCGATGCTCTGAGCGTCGTCGTACTGGGTGGAGAGGTGCTGTCGTACCAGGGTGTGAATCTGTCTGGCCGTGGGCGCCAGCCTCTCGTTGCGACTCAGTGGCAACACTGCCACCTTTATGGGGACTATGTGCCGGTGGAACCGCAGCACCACCCGTGTCTCCTCCTTGCCCGATGAAGAATCCTTCTCCTCGTCGTAAGCGTCGAGGAAGAAGGCGAGGGCCGCACGGTCCACACCGCCCGATGGCTCGATGACGTAGGGATAGTAATGGTCCTTAAGCTCCTCATCGAAGTATTTGAGGTCCTGGCCGCTGGCCTCTCCGTGATGTTTGAGGTCGTAGTCGGTGCGGTTTGCTATGCCCTCCAACTCGGCCCAACCCCAGGGGAATCGGTACTCGATGTCGTAGCAGTCCTTGGCGTAGTGGGCCAGCTCATCCTCGCCATGTCTGCGCAGCCGGAGATTCTCCCGCCGGATGCCATGCTTCACGTACCAGGAGAATCGTTCCTCAACCCAGGAGTTGAGCCAGTACTCGTCGGTGCCGGGCCTGACAAAGTACTCTATTTCCATCTGCTCAAACTCCCTGGTCCGGAAGGTGGAGTTTCCGGGCGTTATCTCATTGCGGAATGACTTGCCGATTTGGGCGATGCCAAATGGGAGCTTGCGGCGGGATGCTACCAGCACGTTGGCGAAGTTGACGAAGATACCCTGGGCCGTCTCAGGGCGGAGGTAGACCTGGCTGGCGGTGTCCTCCACCGCTCCCATGAAGGTTTTGAACATCAGATTGAAGCTGCGAGGCTCGGTGAATGTCCCCTCATTGCCACATTCGGGACAACGGGAAGGGTGGGGGAGGTCATCGGTGCGGAAGCGCTGGTGACAGTGCCTGCACTCCACCAATGGGTCGGAAAAACTCTCCACGTGGCCGCTGGTTACCCACACCTGGGGGTGCATGAGGATGGCGGCGTCCAGCCCCACCATATCGTCCCGAGCCTGTACCACCGAGCGCCACCAGGCGTCTTTGACGTTGCGTTTTAGCTCCACGCCTAGGGGGCCGTAGTCCCAGGTGGCGTTAAGGCCGCCGTATATTTCGCTGCTCTGGAAAAGGAACCCTCTCCGCTTGGAAAGGGAAAGAATCGTATCCATATTGGTACGCTCAAGAAAGTGTATCAACGCGGCTTCTCCTTGGCTTTTATTCAGCTAGGGTGTAATCTGTCCCGAGACCTTGTCAATCTCCCCGATCATCCCTATTATTTTCATGGTGGTCATTATATCATGCCCACATGAACACGCCTGCCGACCCAGGGCTTTTTCAAGGTCGCTCGACTCCCTGAAGCTGGGACGCCCTCACACTAGTCCTCTCCAGCATGGGGAGACGGGATTATTCAAGGGTCTCCGGAAGTGGGAATCCTCAGCCTGCCCCCCCCCCACTGGACTCCGGCTCAAGGCCGGAATGACGAAATCGTGATAGCTTGACAATCAAAATGTAAAAGGCCCTGCGGTGATATGGCTTCAGTAGATAAGGGCCTCGAGGAGGGGGTATGGTAGAGGGCCTACTCGAAGGTGTGCGGGTCCTTGACCTGAGCCAGGACATAGCAGGCTCCTTCTGTGCCAGGCTGCTGGCTGACTACGGCGCTGAGGTGCTGAAGCTGGAGCCCCCCGGTGGCGCTGCGTTACGTCGTATGGGTCCCTTTTATAGAGATGACCCGCATCCTGAAAAAAGCCTGATCTTCTTCATCCTCAATCTCAATAAGCTGGGCGTGACCCTGAACTTCAAGAGCGAAGGTGGCAAGAAGATTCTCAAGGAGTTGGCCCGGGATGCCGACGTGATAGTGGAGACCGCCAAGCCCGGCTATATGGCCTCTTTGGGTCTGGCCTATGACGAACTGGAGGAGTTGAACCCGGGCCTCGTGCTAACCTCCATCACTCCCTTTGGGCAGTACGGCCCATATAGCCAGTACGATGGGGAGGAGATCGTCAGCTATGCAATGGGGGCCATTATGAGCATCAGTGGTACACGGGACCGCAGCCCCCTGAAACATGGAGGGTTCCAGGCCCAGTATGAGGCGGGTCTGAACGCTGCCGCCGCAACCTCTATGGCCCTGTTCCTTCAGGGGATGACGGGCGAGGGCCAGCACCTGGATATATCTACCACCGAGTGCGTCAGCTCCACCATGATTGCAAACCAGACCCTCTACCCCTTCACCGGAGCTATACAGACCAGGCGCAGTCCTGCAGGCAATATGTTCGGGCATCCCATGCCCTGCGCCGACGGCTGGGTTATAGCCCAGACAGGGGGAGGCGCCGACTGGAATGACGTAGCCCGGTTCTTCGACAGGCCCCAACTCCTGGAGCCACGGTTCGCCGGACAGGCCCGGAGCGCGGAGTACGACCGGGAACTGGATGCTATCCTGTTGGATGCCATCAAGGACAGGGGGAAGAGGGAGCTTTTCCGTACGGCCTCGGAGATGCGAATGCTCTTTGGCCTGGTACAGACTCCGGAGGACCTGGCTCGATGCCCCCAGCTCAAGGCCCGGGAATTTTTCCGGGAAGTAGACCATCCGGTAATGGGCAAGCTGATGGTTCCAGCGGTGCTCTTCAACCTGAGCCTGACCCCTTTCCAGCTACGGCGGCCCGCCCCACTCCTGGGGCAACACAACGTTGCCGTCTACTGTGATCGCATGGGCTATACGGCAGCAGACCTGGTGCACCGGCGCCAACTTGACATTATCTAGGAGACCTTCACGGGAGTATCGGACATGAAAAAGCTACCATTGGAAGGCATCCGGGTCCTGGACTCATCTTACATATTCGCACTTCCCTATACAGGTGGCCTTCTGGCCGATATGGGGGCAGAGGTTATCAAAGTTGAGGGTCCCGGAAGGACAGACCCCACCCGCACGGGTGGCTTGTTCGGCTCCTTTCCAGAAAACGAGGTATCAGGAGACTGGTGGGACCGGTGCTCCACCTACAACCTGTTGCAGAGGGGGAAGCTCTCCATAACCCTGGACCTCACCGACGCCAGGGCCAGGGACCTGTTCCGGGAGCTGGTGAGCATCAGCGACGTGGTTATGGAAAACTATACTCCCAGCGTAATGCGCGACTGGGATCTGGACTACCGGAGCCTCAGGAAGGTCAGGCCCGACATCATAATGGTGTCGAATACGGGCTATGGGCACGGGGAAGGCCCCTACTCCGGCTATCCGGCACAGGCGACCACCCTGGAAGGCACTCACGGCCTCGCCTGGATAACCGGCTACCCGGGAGGACCGCCCTCAAGAATGGGTTCCTCCTACGTGGACTTTCTCTCCACATGGACTGCCCTGTTTGCCATCGGAGCCGCCCTGCGCTACCGCAGCCGGACCGGCCAGGGCCAGTGGATAGACCTAGCCATGTACCAAGCCGGGGCTATGGCTATCTCCGAGTACATACTGGACTATACAGTCAATGGCCGCCCGGGGCAGAGGGCCGGCAACCGCCACCCCTTCCGCGCACCTCAGGGCTGCTACAGGGCCGCCGGTGCGGACGAGTGGGTCACCCTTTCTGTAGGCTCCGATGACCAGTGGCAGGCACTATGCGAAATGATGGGTCACCCCGGACTGGCCCAGGACCCCCGATTCGACGGTGTTCTAGCCCGTGTTCAGAACCACGACGAACTGGACCCTATTCTCAATCAATGGACCTCGGTATACGATAAATACAAGCTTATGGAGATGCTACAGTCGGCGGGTATACCTGCGGGGCCGGTACTCAATAACAAGGAAACCCATCTGGACCCCCATCTCAAGGCCAGGGAGTTTCTGGAGTACGTCAGCTTCCCGAGGGAGCGAGGTATTGGCACGAGGCCCTTCATAGGGAGGCCGTACAAGTTCTCGAAGAGCCCCCTGAAGATAAGAGGCCCGGCCCCAACCCTTGGTCAGCACAACGTGCCCGTCCTGATGGAGCTTCTGGGGGTCAGCGAAGAACAGTACCTAGTTCTGGAGCAACAGGCTATCATAGGGAAGACCCCTATCACCGACGATCCCGTGTTTCCTACACCTATTAGCAAGCAGGTCCAGGAAGGGCGACTGGGTGGCTGGGACCCGGACTATAGGGGGCTACTGGGCATTTCTTGACACCACCATGCCCCTACTGTAACCTATGAGTATACAGACAGCCAATATTACCCCCGCTTGCTCCTTATCGGTATCCTCTACAAAAGGGCCCGTAGCTCAGAGGCAGAGCAGCCGGCTCATAACCGGCGGGTCCCAGGTTCGATTCCTGGCGGGCCCACCATGTAAGACCGAATTCATAACTCGCCCGTTTAGGGCGACCTCTACGGCGTCCGCTCCCCCTATGGGAGAGTCATCCGGCGTGGGTATGGAATAGATGATGGCGGCCCTGCCGGGCTTGACCTGTACCTCCTTGACGAAGGAGTGGACGAAGGCCCTGGTCTCGGTCAGCTCGCTGGTCTTGAGGAACTCGCTCATCTCCTCGGCGAAGGTGGCGATAGTGTCGGCGCTGTCCAGAAGCTGCCGCCTCTCTTTCAGCAACCCTCTCGCCTCCTCTGCGGCGACTTCAAGGGTCTCCTTGCGCTCCCGGAGTTCCACGATGAGGTCCGAAGCCTCGGCCACGTCCACGCTGTCGCTCTTCGCTATGAAGTGCCAGACGCGGCCCAGTTGCTTCTTCGCTTCCTCAAGCTCCCCGTCGATACTCTCCAGCCTCTCCCGCTGGTCGCGGGCCACGCCGTCCATCTCCTCGTCCAGCAGCTTCACCAGGTCTCGGATGTTGGACTCGGTGAGGATGTTGGCGCGAAGCTCATCGACGATGATCTTCTCGAACTTCTTGGCGTTGAGCCTGGGGGTCTTGCAGGTGCCCTTGCCGCGCTTGAGGAGGGAGTGGCAGATGTAGTAGGTGTACTTGCCGCTCTTGGCCTCGGCTGCGGTCATGGCCTTGCCGCAGGTTTCGCACTTGGCGATGCCGCTGAGCAGGTAGGGGCTGGAGATGCGGCGGGGGTTCACCTTCTTCGGGGCGCGGGACTCCATCATCCTGGCGATGCGCCGGAACTCCTGCCTGGAGACGATGCTGGGGTGTGCGTCCTCGACGCGCACGGGGGGCTGGCCGTCCTTGGCCTTTTCTCCCCAGACCACGGTTCCGGCGTACGCCTCGTTGGTGAGCACGAAGTGGATGGTGGTCTTGAGCCACTTCTTGCCGTTGGAGGTGGGGATGCCCTCGGCGTTGAGGGTCTTGGCGATGTCGAGGGTGCTCCCGCCTTGGAGGGCCATGTCAAAGATGCGGCGGACCACGGCGTCGGCGGGCGGGTTCAGCTCCAGCTTGGGGCGCTTCTTCGGCCCGTCCTGGACGTGGACCCGCTTGTAACCGTAGGGGGCGTAGGTGGTCATCCAGAAGCCTCTGGAAGCGGCCTCCCGCATCCCCCGCGTAACCTCCTGGGCAAGATTTTCACTGTAAAATTCGTCCACGCCTTCGATGATGGCCTCCAACAACCTGCCGGAAGCGGTGTCCTCGGCCTGCTCGGTGATGGAGACCACGCGGATGCCCCGTCTGCGCAGCATGGACTTGAAGGCGACGGCGTGCTCGCGCTTGCGGGTGAACCGGGAGAATTTCCAGACGAGAATCTCCTTGAAGGGGGCTTCGGGCTTCCCGGCCGCGTCCAGCATCTTCTGGAACTGGGGCCGGTCTGCGATGCGCCCGCTCTCGGCCTCGTCCACGTACTCGCGGCAGACCAGGTAGTCGTTCTTCTCGGCGTAGTCCCTGAGCGCCCTTAGCTGGGCGGCCACGGACAGGTCCACGTCCTGGCGGTCGCTGGATACCCTGGCGTATAGGGCCGCTGGCGTACGGTCTAGTCGGTCGTTCATCAGTCTCTCCTCCTTGTCTCTTCCTGCTCGTTCTGGCGGGAGCGCAGCCATTCCAGCCGCTCCCGTCTTCGCCACTCCCGCTCCTCCATGAACAGGCGGACGGCCTGCCGGAGCAGCTCGCTCACGGATAGGTCGTCCTCCTTCATCACATCCCGCACCTGCGTTTCCATCTCCGGGGGCAGGGAGAAGGTGAGAGTCTTGGATCGCCTGGGAGTGGTCATGCTCTCTTTTTGTCTCCTGGTATAGTGCTATGTCTTACTATACACTATGGTGGCATCGGCCTTCAACCCCCATGCAAGCCAATACTGTTACACGCCGTATCGGTCCCTCCAGTAGTTGGCCCAATCTACGGTCTCATCGGGAAGACTTCGCGCCACGCCGTCGAGCAACTGTCCCGGGGCTACCATGTCGAACTGTGCGTCTGGCTCCTTGACAGCGGCCCGCATCACGGCCTCCACCGTTCCGAGTTGGGGAAATCGTTGAGCCAACAAAGGGGAAGTGGTTGTCCGGCCATGGGTGACGGCTCGATAGGCCCAGTTCTCCTCCGGGACGACGACCACCACCTTAGCCTCGTCGATTCCCAGCTCGCGTTCATGGACCATGCGATCTGCCAGAAGCCTCTGACGCATGACTTGGTAGAAGGGTTCATAGAGGAAGTCGTCGAGGTTCGGGGCGGTGGCCGGATTGAACGACGACAATGGGGAGTGGTAACGCTCGGCATATCTCAATCGGCGAGTGACTCCCTTGGACCCCCCTCCCTTGAACTCGGGGGCTGAGCTCAGATACTGCTCGACGTACTTCCACTCCAAGAGGTAGGCCCGCCTTCTTCCCGCCGTCGTTACGGCGACGAGGAAGGCGTCAATGCTCGTATTCTGGGACCCTCTGGTTCTGCCTCCCTCCAGGGAGTGGCCGCAGCCGATCCACTCGAATTCAACGGCGGAAGTGTTTCCATCGTGGGAGATGTTCACGACATCCTCGACGTCATCGTCGAGGGCGCGCAGGACCGACAGCAGGGCTCCGGGGATTCCGGCCAGAGGCAGCAGGAAGTTGACGCAGGCCACCTGGGAGCTGGCCATGTTGCGGGTGGGACCATCCGACTTGCTGTCATCACCGCTTCTGGAACTCTTCCACCACTTGATCCCGCCCCGTCTGAAGTGGTCGATGGCCCCACCTTCACCCCGGATACCGGGAAAGAGGTTATCGGCTTCGCAGCCGATTGCTAGCAGGTGAGGGTTGCGCAAGCCCTTGTCGTCAGTAGGCGAACGTCCCCGGTCGCTGACGGTCGGCGACACATCCCGAAATTGTTGTTGTCGCCTCTTGGCGGTTCTCTCAAAGCCCGTTCTTGAATTGCGGACTTGCATCTCTGTTTCCTCCTTGGCCGTTCCGATGTCTGTCTCCAATCTGCCGCAAGAACCGACTTCAAACGCTACCAGGGGCCAGCCGCATCGGCCTGCGCCTGCGCCCAGGCATGTCCGAGGCGACCATCTGGGGGCCGAGCACGGCGGAGTCCCCTTCGGGCACAGCGATGACCACCACCCTCGCCAGCTTGCCATTCCTGATGACGGGCCGGGCGAGAGCGGCGTAGCCGCCGCCCTGGGCGTAGCGCGCGGTGCCGTAGCGCGCGGCCTGCTCCGCCAGGGAGCCGGGGGGCATGGGCCTGCCCCAGCGGGGAATACCGCCTCGCTCTCCGCAGATGGGGAAGTCGCGTGGCGTCCCGAATCCCCGCGTCCGCCGGACGACCTTCACCCGTAGGTCGGGCGACCTGTTCCCGTTCTTGGAGTCTCTCCCTTCCTCCCTCGCGTACAGGACCACCATGAGGGGCGGCTGGCGCAGCACCTCGGCCAGCCGGATGGACACCGAAGCGTAGGAACAGCGGAAAGCCCGCTGCAACTTCAGCACGTCCAGGCCCCACTCCAGGGCCAGCGGCTCGAAGGCCCTCGGCTGCATCAGCACCGCCGCCGCGAATCGCTCGGCCTGTGTGCACACCTTCCGGTCGGGCGGAGAGCCGGACTCCATGTCGCAGAGGGTCTCGTAGATAATCTCATAGGTCTCGTGGATCACCGAGTAGTCCTGCGTTCCCTCCCACAGGTCCTCCCGGTAGTGGATGTCGTAGCCGCCCCCCGGCGCGCTGTAGTGGATGCCCTTCGCGTCCATGTGCCTACTGCCCGACACCTCGCCGAACCCGGCCCGTTTCAGCAGGGCCTTGATCTGCTCCATCGTGGGCCGGGCGGGGACGTCGAAGTAGCGCACGAAGCGGGCGGCGAGACGCTCCGGGTCCAGGGCCTCGCGGGGGGAGTCATCGAGGAGCAGGCGGCAGAAGTCCCCTCTCGTCCTGTTCATTCCAGCAGCCTCTTGTTGGCGAATCGCTCGTACATCTCGACGATGAACCGCTTGGTCTTCAGGGTGATGGGGCCGTCGGGCCGGGTGCCCACGCGGAACACCGGGTCGGCCAGCACGTACTGGTAGGCCCGCTCCACCTCCATCGCCTCGTCGCTGAAGGGGTCGATGTGGCTCTCGCGCCCGGCTCGCCTCATCAGCTCCTCGGCGTCCACGTTGTAGAGATTGGCGAGCTTGCGGACCACGTTGGAGCCGGGCAATCGGTCGCCCCGTTCTATCTGGGAGAGGTAGGAGCTTGAGACGCCGATGCGACCGGTCACGTCCCGCAGGGAGAGGTCTCCCCGCAGGCGTCTGAGGAGAGGGCCTATGGCGTCATCGCCCTCGATCGCCCGGCGCTCGTCCAGATCCCGGTCGACTTCAGGCTCGTCCATGTCGTCTCCCCCTTTGAGTCCCTAACTGCGGACAGTTCCGCGCACGGTGTGCCTGCAACATCTCAGCTAAACTCCTGCTGCTTAATTGTTACATCAGAGCGAGCAATTGTCAATGAACTCTTCTCCAAAGCGCGAAAAGTGCCTTTCGGCCATTGCCTCCGTCCGCTTTGTATTGCTACACTTATGCGGACAGAACGCCTTTTCTAATTCTCGGCTCAGTATACATCACCGGCGCTCCCATAGGCCATACGTTCATGGCAGCGCCGGAAGTCGTGAGAGAGACGCAACGAGTGAATAGCAAGCGCAAGCGAAGGCTTACGGGCAAGCAGGAGCGGCGGCGGATGGAGGGCCTGCGGATTCTGGCCCGCATCATCGCGCGCCACTACCTGGCCAACCCACACCTGTACCGCAACGGTGCAGACGGGGACGGCTCGCAGTCGGCTCGGAAGGAGGACGAGGCGTGAAACGCAGGCAACCCTCATCGCGAGTCAAGCTCAACCCCCACGCCGTGTGGGAGCTTCTGAACCGGCTCAACATGACCCAGAACGAGCTGGCGCGGCTGGTCGGCACCTCATCCGGCTACCTGTCCCAGCTGATGTCCGGGACTCGCTGCCCCTCGGCGGACATGCGCAAGCGGCTCATGGAGGCCCTGGGCGTCACCCGATTCGAGGACCTGTTTATCCTGGAGCAGGTCCATGTGTAGCGAAGTCCCCACCTCGTCCGATTCCCCGCTCATTCCGCCCGGCGTTGCTCTGATGCCCGATGACTTCCCCGAACGGCTGGAGGCGGTCAGAACGCTGTTCGACCTCAACTGTGAGGAGATGGCCGTGGCGCTGGGCGTGGACCCGCGTCAACTGATGCGCTGGCGCATCAAGGGCGGCGGTCCCAACGGTGGCGCGATGCTGGCCCTGGTGCGGTTGGCGATCCGGTCGCCGGAGGGTCTGGCGAAGCTGCTGGACGAGGACGTGATCGTGATCTTCAAACCGAGGAGGAGTGACAATGGCAACTGAGGGGAGAAATCGGACCTTGGACCTTCGCCCGCCACCCTTTCCCGAGGACTTCGGGCAGAGGCTGGAGGGCCTGAAGGATATGACCGGGCTGTCGTGGAGTGAGTTCGCTGAGCTTCTCGGCGTCACCGAGCGCGGTCTATTGAAGTGGCGCAGGGGAGGGCCGCCGTCAGGGGCCTACTTCTGGACCATCATGGAGGTGGCGCGAGACGTTCCCGGGGGCTTCGACCTGATGCTGGACGGCGACATCGACGCGGAGAAGTGTAAGAACATGAAAGGAGGTAGGAGCATGGTCATAGACGAAGGAGAGCGCATCGAGGACTTTCGCGCCGGGCCGTTTCCGGAGGAGTTTCCGGCGTACTTGGGACGGCTGGAGGACCTGTCGGGGATTTCGCTTGAGGAGTTCGCCGGTTGGTTGGGCCTGCCCGAAGAGCGGCCCGGGGAGTGGCGCAGCGGGGCTATACCCACCGGCGACGAGATGTGCGCCATGATCCATTGGGCCTGCCGCGTTCCCGGAGGCCTGTCGGTGCTGCTGACTGGCGATCCCTACTCCCTGACGGTAAGGGAGTAGGGCGGTGGGACGCCGGCAGGAGTGGGTCTACCACGTTGAGCCTGAGGAGTTCCCGCAGGACTTCCCCGAGCGGCTGGAACGTTTCCGGCAGGCCGCCGGGCTGTCCTGGCGGGGGCTGGCCCGCCGTCTGAAAATCAACGCCCGGACGGTGCGCCGGTGGAGGGCTGGGGCCAAGCCCGGCTCTGGCCACCTGGTCAACCTGTTCGACTTGGCCGCAGGGATGGGGCTGTTGCACATCCTGCTGCCGTCGGCGGGCGAGCCGGAGACCGCCGTGGCGGAGGGCTGATGGCCACGGTCCGGGAGAAGGGTTCCTCCATGTCTCAAGAGGTCCGGGCGGTTCACCCGCCCGGACCTCTTGCTCGTCAGGGTGCTTATTTACTAGGATTGAACATATCCGCTCGATGGTTCAGTTGCTCGGTCTCGGGTAGCTTGGGGCTATGGAGAGTCGCCCAGTTATCAATTCAACGCTTGGCTTGGAAAAACCATTGATCAAGACTACAGCGTCAAATGAAGTTAAGTCCGTTTTCTCCCACACGTTCGATTCGCTATTTATGCTTAGGTCCAGGGCGTTCAACAGTACCAGACAAAGATTCCGTGCTGTTCCATCGGACTGGCGCTTGTGCTCCTTGCTCTTGATCGCACGATCCAAGGCAATTACGACATCTCCGTCCTCTATAGGAGGACTCTGTACTGCCAAGTCCATATTTTTCCTCGCGTCTCTTGGCTTATCGAGGATGTGACGAGTTTCTAGAATGTTGCCCAACACACGAGTAATCTCGAAATCCCACGGCGTGCCGTCCAGCCGGGCTCGGTAGTCTGGGAAGGTCTTGGGACCATTGGGTTCATGGCAAACACACCGAACGCCTACTCCAGCGTCGTGAAGATAGTCGTGCAATACTCCCATTGCCCACTTCTCAGCAACCTCTGTATCCGAAAGCAACGGTGTTGGCTCTCTGAACGTCAATGGGCCTTGAGCTTCCACTCTGATGACCAATGCTGGTATATCAGGATTGTACAGATGAACAATCAGCCACCGTGGGTCTGTGGAACGCCGTCTGGGCAGGTCCATTTTGTACGGCTCGACCACGAAGTGACGCGTCTCTTGGCCTACGGGGACGCTGATCAATCTTGCCGAAGGCGAAGCGGACATCGCTGGTACGAGTAGCCCTGATAGGTGCCGACGGAGTTCTTCCTCAAGCTGCGGAGGATGAATCACATAGACCTTTGTGACTCCTTCAATGTATTCCCCTTCTTCAATTTCAGTCGTCTCTGCGATCATTGCCTTGATCATTGGGAGACCAAGTTTCTTACCATCGGCGTCCGGCGTGATGGAATCACCCACTGTTGAAGTATGGAACTCCTTTGTGCCTTGTCCCATTCGGTCGTCAATAAGGCGGGACATGTATTCGATGACACTTGTGGCGAAATTCTCACCAGCTTCAAACGTGGCTGAATGCACTTTGAGGTCAGCGTATTCGGGAGAACCTTGTTCGATGACCTCAAGGTGTACAAAGGGAGGCAGTAGGCGGCGAAACGCTTGCAGTCCCGGACTTTCCTCACCGACAAAATATTCTTGAGGTACTCTAACGCGGACAGGCGCGAAAACCATATGTCGTGCTTGGTCTCCTTCTTGCATCCCTCTATTGTAAGTGGCGTGGCGACTATCTGCCGCTATTTCGGAGCCTGTACGACGGACTGAACGTCATACATCCTCACCGCTTGACGACGCCATAGGGACCGCGCCTCGACGCCCCTCCGGTTGTGCCGAGGGGCTTGTCCGCAACCGCCGCGCCAGGAGCCTCCCCTCTTCTTGGAGGGAAGGCGTGCGGTAGTGTATCGTTGGGGCTAGGAAACCAGACCACATAGTCCCGGCTACAGGTTCTCAACGATCTCAGCGTCTGTGGTAAGTCCTCGCTTAAAACGCTCTGATCTGGTTCCTGAGAAGATTCTGCAATGCGGGGTTTGGACGAGGAGGCAATCACAGACAAAGACCGAGGAGGTGGCGCAATGGCTGTCGAAGGACGTGAAGGGAGCACCAGAAGGCAACGGCGAACCCCTTTCCCCAAGGACTTCGGGGAGCGGCTGGAACGCTTGTTGAAGATGGTCGAGCTGTCGCCGCAGGAGTTGGCCGAGCTTCTCGGCGTGACGGAGCCCACCGTGCGGAGGTGGCTCAGGGGAGGGGAGCCCAAGGGGTTCAACTACCTGGCCATTATGAAGCTGGCCCGTGGCGTCCCCGGGGGCTTCAATCTAATGCTCCACGGCGACCCGGAATCGGAGGTCGAACTGCCGAAGTAGTGGCGAGGGGCCGAGCACGTCCAAGCACCCTCCTCCTCTTTCCTCATCTCCTGACGACGCCCTGGGGGTCTGTCCTCGACGCGCTGCGGTTGAGGGCGCGGTCGAGGATCCCGAAGGCCAGGTGGATGCCCAGCTCCGTCACCCTTTGGGAGGGCTCCTCCTCCTGCTTGAGGAGGGCGTGGGCGATGAGGTCGGCCATCTGTAGCAGGTCGTCATCCTGGGAGCTTCGGAAGGACGGGCCGCCGATGATCCGCTCTATGGGGATGTCTTTCGTGGCCTGGCCGTCCTCCCAGACCTCGTACCTGCTGGGCACGGGGTTGCGGCTCCTGAGCCTGCCGTAGAGCCGCCTGACCATGCGCTCCCCTCCCTCGTCGAAGATGAGGTGGGCGTAGCGTCCGTCCGCCGCGACGGACGTGTTGATGCGGTTGAGCAGCCGGTTCAGGCTGACCTGTTCGTAGCCCTTCACGTCGGCCTTGCGCAGGCAGACGTTAACGACCTCGATGCCGCCCAGGGAACAGGCGGCGTTCTCTATGATGCGCAGGCCGTCCATGAAGATTTCGGCCCCCTGCTCCGGGGTGAGCCTGCGGCCGGTGTTGTCGATGCGGGCCAGCTTGCCCCGTCCGGCCAGCAGGTCGCAGGCGTGCAGTTCCCGGCTGGCCGGGACGCTGTAGTCGCCCGCCAACGCCGTGCGCCAGTCCTGAATGCGGCCATGCAGGCCGTTCCACCGCTCGGCGTCCACGCCCAGGGCGGAGCGGACGTAGTATCGGGAACCCTCGGACTCGTCGATGTAGTAGATTCTCATGGCTTTGCTTCTCCTTGGATGTCGGTCAGGGGGCGCACCGGCTCGAAGCCTCCGCCCGGGGCGAACCATGCCCGTCCCAGCGGCCCCTCCCGCTCCACCAGCTCGCGGTGGGAGGCCAGCAGGGGGACGGCGGTCCTGAGACGGTCCATCTCCTGCTGCGCGACTCTCAGGAAGTGGGTCTGTGCGATGTCGTCGTCGAAGACGACCAGGACGACGGGCGGCGCGCCGTGGTCGTCGATGGGCCGGTGGGACGAGTAGTAGCGCAGGTAGGGGGCGAGCCGCGCCGACATGGTGACCGGCCGCACCGCCCTCCGCTCCCACTCAAGGAAGAAGGGCCATACGGTCTTCCCGCGCCTGAGCATCCCGAAGGCGTCGGGGTGCACCGAGCGCCTCCCGCCGAAGTAGCGGAAGTAGCGGGACGCCCTGCGGGGCGGGTCGAGCTGGTCGATATCCCAGCCCAGGTCGCGGGCCTGGCGGGAGAGGGCCGCCGCGAAGCCGTGGACGGAGGCGGTGTGCTGCATGTCGCGGAGGAGCTGCCGGCTGCGCCTGCCGGAGACGCTGCGCCAGTCGGCTGCGGCCCCGGAGTCGGGGGGAGCGGCGCTCCACCGCTTCTTCGCTCCGCCTACGGCGGCCCGGTCCCTGCGGGCCAGAAGGGTCAGCCCCGCGTCGGTGAGCACCAGCCGCCGCCCTGCGGTGGAGACGCGGGCGGCCAGACTGAAGCCCTCAAGGGCCGTCGTGAGCTGGGAGGCCCGCTGGTTGGTGACTCCCAGCAGCCCGGCCAGGTCGCCCAGGGCGAGCCAGGGCCAGTCGGAGAGCAGGTCGAGGACGCGCTTCTCGGCGGGCTTCAGGAGGGCGGGCAGCATGTGCTCGGGGACGCCCCGCCCGCTCCCCCTGTCGTCGATGTCCTCGGGCATGGAGACCCGCGCCAGGGGCCGCTCGGCGGGGAGCGCGCCCCTGCGTTCGATCCGGTCGATGGCGTCTCTGAGGCTGACAGCGGCGTTGACCGAGGACAGCCTCCACACCGCGTCGTCGGTGGCCGCTGCCGCCGCCTCCCGCTCCAGTGCTAGGACCGTTGGCGTGGACGCCCGGCGCAGAATCCCTCGGGCGTAGCGCAGCCGGGTCTCGTCGGGGAGGAGGAGCAGGATTCCGCCGGGCTGCGGCCCGTCCCTGAGCCGCCCGATCCGCTTGGAGAAGCCGGTGCGGTCGGTGGCGTGGCCCTGCCGGACGATGCCGATGGTCCTCCCGTCGGGAAGGATGATGGCGGCGTCCATCGACATGGCGCGGTACCAGCGGAAGCGGATGGGGTGGTGGATGTTGGCGACGGCGGACGCCAGGCGGTATATGACGGCCACGGCGTCGAGCCTCTCCAGGAGGACGCGCCGCCACCGGGCAGCCAACGGGTAGCTGCGGAGCAGCCGATCCGGGGTGAGGTCTTCCTCCCGGGCCAGGCGGCGCAGGCCGTCGGCGGTGAGGTGGAACCTGCGGGTGGGGGCAACGAGCTTCGTCCCGTGGGGTACGGAGGCGATCAGCCCGTCGTCCTCCAGCTGGCGGGCGGCCTCGTAGACCGCGCTCTGGGACCAGCCGGAGAGAGCGGCCATCTCAATCCGGTCGAGGAAGGGCATGGCGGCGAGGCGGCGAAAGAGCTCCCGCTTTCCCCCGGTGAGCGGCCTCATTCCTCAAGCTCCTCGTCCGCGGCCCCGTCCGGCGTCTCCGGGGCGTCGTCCCCAGGGTTCTGGTCGCGCTTGCTGCGCTGCTTGCGCCGGGCCTGCTCCTGGGACTGGCCGCCGCTCTCCGCCGTCTCGGTGTCCTGGCCCTTCCTGAGCTTCTCCAGCTCCTCGCGGTACCTGTCCACCAGGTCTTGCATCTCCGCGTCCCGGCGTTCGATGTCGCTGGCAGGTGTTAGGTAGCTCTCGGCCAGGTCGCGGATGCGCTCGGCTGTCTCGGCGTCTCCCGGCTCCGTCTTGGCGACCTTCATGGAGAAGGCGTCCATCCGCTCCGTTCCCACGGTGGCGCGGACGTAGCACTGGTGCACGGGGAGCGACGTGATGTCGTCCTCGGTGACCCGCTCCTTGCCCAGCTCCCACACGAGCTGGCGGGCGTCGTTGCCCGCCACCTGGAAGACGGCCAGGCAGCCCACGTTGGCGAGGAGAGTGTCCCGCATGGTGCGGGAGAGGTCGTCCAGCTTGGCGAGGCTCTGGGTTGCCAGGACGAAGGACGCCCCGAACTTCCCAAGCTCCGACAACATGCTCTCGTAGTCCACGCCGGGCATGGACTGCATCTCGTCCACGACGACCAGAGCGCCCCGGCGCTGCTCGAAGGGCAGGCTTCCCTGCTCCCGAATCACGGCGTCCACCAGGTTGAGGAGGGAGGCGCCCACCAGGGCGGCCACGTCCCTGCCCGCCTTTCCCTGGGCGGTGGAGACCAGCAGGATGCCGCCGTCGTGGATGGTGCGGCGCATGTCGATGGTGGAGCGGGGCTGGCCCAGGATGGCTCTTGCCCGCTTGGAGGATGCGTAGTAGGAGAGGCGGGTCTGCACCGGGGCCAGGGCGTCGGCGCGGGTCTCGCGCCGCCAGCCGAAGAAGTCCCTGGCCCACCACTGAATCAGGTAGGGGTCGTTGACCTTCGCCAGCACCTCGGCGCGGAATCCGTCGTCGGCCAGGATGCGCAGTCCGTCGAGGATGGTGTACTGCTCGCCCGCGTCCGTCCTCTCATTGGCCTCGTGAAGGGTCTTCACCGTCTGTTCGAGGATGGACTGCATCCTCGGCCCCCACTGGTCCCAGAGGCCCTTGGCGATGCGCACGACCGAATCGGCGGTGCGGTCGCGGTCGGAGAAGATGCGGGTGTCCAGCAGATTGATGCCGGGAGCTCCCCGCTCGTCGGCCAGGTCGATGAGCCGCACCTGCTCGATGAGGGACTCCGGGACGTGTTGGAGCAGCCCGCCCACCAGGTCGGCGTGGGGGTCAACGACGACGATGGCGTCTCCGTCCCTGCCCTCGGCCTTCTCCCGCATCTTGTGGGCGACGATGTGGTGCATCAGGGTGGACTTGCCCATGCGGGTGCGGGCGACGTAGAGGTGGTGGCGTCTCAGCAGGTCGTCGGGGAAGTGAATCTTCCTGGGCGCTCCGGTGGTGGTGTCGCCGACGTGGGCGCCGCCGCTGACGCTGCGGGCGGTGGGCAGCAGCACCTTGGCCCCGGCGCGGGCCACCAGTGGCGTCTCGTCCCTGGCTCCCGGCGGGTGCCAGAGGCAGGCCGCCTCGCGGACGCCCATGACGCTGCGCTTCCCGAACAGGCCGGGTCCTGACGGGTGGAGCATCGAGGGGTCGGGGACGGCGGGGCGCACCCGGCTCACGTCGAGGCGCGCGCCCGCGGGGTTGTCATAGTCGCGGTAGGCGGCGGCCACCGGCTCCAGCAGCTCATTCGCCCGGTGGGGCCGGGTGTTGCCGGGCAGGATCGCCGTCACCTGAATCTCGGCGTCGAAGGCGATGCGGGAGACCTTCTCCTTGATGAGGATCGGGTCGAAGACCCGCTTGCGGGCCTTCTTCCAGCGGTGCCAGGCCCAGCCGCCCACGGCCAGGGCGAGGGCGACGCCCGCTCCCATGAGCACGGCCTTCCAGGTCTCCCCCGCCTGCACCCACAGGTAGCCCCGGAGGGCGGCCAGGGCAGCGACGCCCAGGACGGCCATCGTCACGCCGTCGGTCTGGAGGGGCTTGGTCTGATAGGTGTAGGCGGGGTCTCGCCTGTCCTCCACAGGCCGCTTGTGGGCCTTCTCCAGGTGGGACTCCGACCAGTCGGGTCCCATCGAGCGCAGCATCAGCCGGGCCACGATGCGCTCCCCCTCGTTAAGGTTGGAGAGCGCGCCCAGGAGGGCGATGAGGGGGTCGGAGCCGGGGTCGAGCAGGTCGTCGTCCCGGAAGACCCGGAGAGGCACGTACTCGGGGCCGTCGGCCCGGAGCGTCATGCTCCACGCCTGCTCGTCCTCGGCCAGGCGCAGGGGGTCGTCCTCGGCGGGAATCTCCTGTATCTGGGCCTGGGGGTAGCGGGCGGCGATCTGGGCGCGCACCACCTGGTCGTCCAGGCAGCGGGCCAAGAGCGTTACGCCGTCGGCGTCCCCGGCAAGCTCCAGGGAGAAGGGTTCGGGGACGGCGATGGAGCCGAGCATGTTCTCGACTCCCAGGAGCGTTCTCTCCCCCGTCCTGGGCGGCGTCACCGCCAGCAGCGCCGGGGGTTTCTTGGCCTCGTCGTTCAGCAGCCACTTGATGGGGTTCACTTTCATTCGCTTGCTCCTTTCTCTACTGGTTCCTTCATTGCGTCGTTCCGTCGCTCTGCCTAGTGCCTGCCCGGTGTCCACTCAATTACTGCCGTCTCCTCCGGCGTGGCCTCGATGCGGACGGGGAAGCGGTGGCCCTTCGCCAGGAGCAGCCCGTCTCCCCTGGGGCAGGACAGCAGCCAGCGTTGCAGGTCTTCGGGCAGGTCGAAGGCGTCGCCCACGGTGCTGATGGCTGCCGCGTCCTGCTGCAAGAGCAGCTTGAAGGCGGCGTTCTGTAGGAGCGCCCGCCCTGAGTGGCCGGTGATGGCGCGGGAGGAGTCCTCGGACAGAAGGTCCTGGACGTCCTGGGTGATGAACTGCAACCCCAGCCGGTGCTTCCTGGCCCGCTTCGCCATGCTCACCATGAAGGCCGCTCCCTCCGGGTGCTGCATGATCGACCACACCTCGTCCACCACCAGCAGGCGGGGCTTGGGGTCCTGGGCGGCGGCGGCCCACACCGTCTCGGTGCAGACCATCGCGGCGGCGGGCCGAAGCTCGGGTTCGAGCAGGCGAAGATCGAAGACCGTCACCAGGGCCTCGTTGCCGAGCAGGTCGTCGCCCTCGTCGGAGAGCAGGTTGCGCAGGCTGCCGGTGGCGAAGGGCCGAAGCAGCCGTGAGAGGTCGTTCGCCTCCCCTTCGAGGTGGGCGTAGAAGTCGCGGAAGCCGGTGCGCTCCCTGGGCTGGGCGTAGTAGCCCGCCAGGGCGTGGTCGAGGGAGGCCCTCCGCTCGGCGCTCAGCCGCTCGCCCACCATGACCTCGATCAGACGGCGCAGGCTGCCGATGCGCTGGAGCAACTCCTCGGAGTCGCCCCGCTCGATGACGAAGGGGTTCATGCCCTGGCCGGGAATGCCGGGAGAGAGGACGCGCCCGCCCGCCGCCCTCGCCATGTCCGCGTACTCGCCTTCGGGGTCGATGACGTAGGCGGTGATGCCCCTGGTAAGGCCCCGCAGCATTCCCAGCTTCGTTGCGAAGCTCTTGCCGCTGCCCGACCTTGCGAGGACGGCGGTGTTGGCGTTCAGGTGGGTCCCGTCCCAGGGGTCGTAGACCACCGGGGCGCAGGCCCGCATGTCGATGCCGTAGAGGGTCCCCCTCCGGGTGTCCAGGTCGGGCGGCGAGAAGGGGAAGAGACGGGCTATGCTGGACGTGTCCAGCGTCCTCCACACGGCCACGGCGTTGAGGGCCAAGGGCAGGGTGGACAGGATGCCCTCGCGCTGGCGGAAGGCCAGGGGATCGAGCTTGCCCAGCGTAGCGGCGAAGTGGGCCTTGGCCCGCTGGGTCATCTCCTTGAGCGACGCCTCGTCCTTGGCGTGCAGGGTGATGGAGAGCGACGCGTGGAAGAGCCGCTCCCGGCCCCGCTGCACCTCGTCGCGGAGCCGGGTCACGTCCTCCAGGGCGATCTGCGCCTCCGGCGACATGGTGCGGCCCCGCTTGAAGGACAGCGACTGCGCCGACTCGAATCTGACCTTCTGCCACTCCAGGGTCCTGGCCGCCTGCTCAGCGGGAATCGACCCCAGGTGGATGGACAGGTCCATCGGCGCGCCTGCGGCCATGAGGCTCTGGAGGAAGCCGGGGGCCAGGGAGCGGGGCCACTTGCCCAGGTGGAGGGAGCGGACCAGGCGGTCTCCGACGCGCACCTCGCGGCGGCGCATCTCCACCTCCACCGGCGTCTCCTCGTCGATCTCGGCGGGGGTGCCGCCCATGGCAGAGGCCAGCATCAGCATCCGCAGACGCCTGCCGCTCAGGGGGTGGACGGACAGCCCGGCCCGCGCCAGCAGGCCGCGCAGCTCGTCGGACCGCCCGAACTCGGTGATGGCGTAGAAGCGCCGGTCGAGGATGCCGTCGCGGGCCTCCAACTCGGTCAACAGCCTGCGAAGCGACTCCGACGCGGCCTCGGTCTGCGGCGGCAGGTTGCCCGGTTGGGCCTCCGTGAGCTTGTCCCGCAGCCCGCCAAGGCGCGGCGGGTGCTGACGGATGAGGAGCTGCACGGGGAAGTCGCAGGCGTTGAGCGCCCCGGCGAAGGCCCCAGCTTCGGCTCGTCGATCTCCAGGCCCATCACCTCGCACACGCCGAGCTTCACCCCGTCCAGGCGCACGGGGCCGTCCTCCTCCAGGTGGGAGAGCATGAAGAACGGGGGCAGGGGTGGCGGCGGCTTGGGGGCCGGCGCCTGCGGTTCGGTTGAAATGTCCTGCGGAGCGGCTGCGCCATCCGGCGGCCCCTCCGCTCCGGGTGTCTTGATTCGGTCGTTCGGCTTCTTCAACTCGGTCTTCTCCTTTGCTCTAGGGGGTCGGGAAGTCCACGAGGCCGCTGCGCAGCAGCGCGGCGACCGCCTTGGCCAGAAGGACCAGCACCAGGCCGACGACGGCCATCGCGACGGCGCTCTTGGCCCTGCCGCCGCCCCGCTCCTCGGCTCCCTCGGCCATCAGGACGAAGCCCGCCCAGACGATGGCGAAGAGGCAGAGTCCGGAGGCGGCGTAGGCCATAGCGGTGAGCACCCGGTCGAAGGCGTCCAGCATGGCCTGCTCCTCGGGCGGGACCGCGCCGGTGGTCGCCAGCGCGGTCCCGATCAGAAGGGTTGCCGTCAGTAGACGCCTCACCACGGCCACTCCCATCCCAGAAGGTCGAACCAGTCGCTCAGGTCGCCGTCTGCGGGCTCCTGCTCGGCGGGCGGTTCGACCGGCTCAGGCTCCGGCAGGGCCAGAACCTCGAAGGGGTCGTCGGCCCCGACGCTGGACGCCAGGGCCAGGGCCTCGTCGCGGCTCCGGCCGATGGGCGACCGCTCCACCGTCTCGGCCTTGACGTGCTCCGGGTGCTGGACGTCCACCGTCACCTCCTTGGCGATGGTGGCGCTGGGGACGTAGGCGTGGGCCGTCGCGGTGGCGGACGACGTGGAGCCGTCCTCGCAGGAGACCGTCGCCGTCTCACTGTCGGAGTCGCTGTCCCCCGGACGATGGAGGTGCACGGTCTTGGTGACGTGTTCGACCCGGGCCGGGTGGTGGGTCAACTGCATCAGGGGCGGCAGCGGGATACGAAGGGCCGCCTCCAGCTCCGCCTCGACGCTCACCTCGTGAACGGCGGCGCCCTCACCGACGGCCACTCGGAAGCGGGTCTCGCCGTTGGGGACGAACGCGACGCTCGCCTGGGAGCCGCCGCCCGCGACCGTGAGGGTCCCGGCGATGCCCGTCACCTCGGCGTCCATCAACGCCGTCTCGGTGACGCTGGCGTGTCCGGCCACCGTCTGAAGCTCGACCGGCTCCAGGGTGCGGGAGACGCACTCGGAGGCGACGGCTCCCTCGACGGCCCCCGGACTCCAGCCCAGGGAGACGACCCGCAGGTCGCAGAGCTCCCCGTCGATGGCCGGAAGGGGGTACGGGATATGTCCGCCTTCGACGGTGACGGCCCCGGCCTGCCCCAGCGTGTCCTCCCACGAGAAGGTGAAGGATGGGTTGGGGCCGTGCAGGGGGAGGGAGTAGTCGATGCGCTCCCCCTCGTCCAAGGAGGCCGATCCCCAGAACCGCAGCCAGCTGCCCTCCGGCCCGCCGAAGGCCCGCACCCGGATGTCCAGGGGGGTGGCGGCCCGCAGGATGACGGCGGCCCGGTCGCCGGAGACGGTGAGTCCCTCGACGAAGAGCCGCCGCCCTTCGACCGGCTCCTCGACCTCGAAGTCGATCTCGTCCCGCCACGGCTCGTGGTCGTCGGCAAGGGCCGCCTGGGGGACGGCGACCGCCGCCGCGAGAGCGACGGCGGCCGCGATTGCCAGGAAGCTCTTCGGGGGCTTGCTTTGCCGGGACTTCCGGCTCCCGTCCCCGTTGCCGTTTCCGTTTATGTTGTCCTTGTCCGTCCGCCTGGGCTTGCCGAACCAGCGGTGAGGGCGGAAGGGCATCCGTCCGCCCGTCCGTTCCCGGGCCTTGCGCTTGGGACGGAGGCGGCGCAGGGTCTTGCCCGCCCGCCTCGCCATCAGCCGCAGAGGGCCGGGGCCGCTCTTCACCGGCTGCGCCGGCGCGGGCGGCTCGCTCCGCGCCAGCTCGGACGGCGGCCCGGCGTAGAGCCTCGCCCCCAGCCGGTACTTCAAAAGGTCGGCGGCCACCAGGGGCAGCCGCCGACCGCCTATCGTCCCGACGACGGCGACCAGCCCCGCCAGGCCCAGGAGGACGGCAATCGCCATCCTCACCTCCGACGGCCCGACGGGGGCGTAGCGGTATCCGCCGTAGGACAGGGCGCACACCGCCATCATCGCCACGACCTGCGGGAAGGTGAACCCCAGCAGGACCCTGTCCTCGGCCTGCACGTGGGTCGGAACCTCGTGTTCTCTCATAGCTCTCTCCTTCCTCGCCGCCTAGTTGTCCGGTGTGGGCGCGGGAGTCGGGGCGGTCGGGTCGGGCACGTTGGGGTCAACCGGCGATCCTACGACCGCGTTCATCACCAGTTCCACCACGCCGTAGGCCACCATCGCCAGCACGATGCCCGCCAGGGCGGTCATCATTGCGCTCTTGCCGCGCTCCATCTGGTGCGGCGCTCCCGACGCGGTGAGGTACAGGTACGCGCCGTAGATGAAGAAGCCGACGCCCACCGCGCCGACGATCCCCAGCAGGATGCCCACCAGGTTCGATATGGTCTGTGTCAGGTCTTCCATTCGTTTTCTCCTCTCTGTCTTGACTGCCGGGCGTTTCCCCGCCCGGTCTTCGTCCGTCTCTATCAGTTCCGCCGTCTCCGCTTGCCTACCTGCACATCGCTCCCACCTCCTTCGCCTTGTTGTTGACGGGCGCGAACGGCGTCCGCGCCCGTTGGGTCGTCGTTTGTCGGGGTTACTCGCCGCTGCTCCGGGGGGCGTCTCCGCCGCCGTCTCCGCCTGCCGATGGGGTGGCCATAGAAGCCGCCGAGCTGAGGCCGCTCCCCGCTGCCGACAGGCCCGCGCTGGCCGCCATCGCCCCCACCGCCATGCCTCCCGGTCCTCCGGCGGCCCCGCCCGCCAGCAGCCCGATGGTCTTGGCCGACCTGACCATCGAGGAGGGCAGGTTCATGCCGAAATAGAGCATCGAGAGCCAGGAGTCGAAGGTCCCGGCGTTGCCAAGCATCGACGGCACCCGGGTCGCCATGTAGACGAAGGCCAGGGACATGAGCAGCTTCCAGATCAGGTCCTGCACCGGCTCGAAGGCCGCTATCGCGGCGAACTCGCGCAGAAACCCGAATCCCAACGCCAGGGCGATGAGCTGGATGGCCTGCTGGAACACCGTCGTCATGAACAGGCGCAGCCACTGGCGGCCCCAGCCCGCCGTGTGGGGCAGAATCCACAGCCCCAACGCGATGGGGGCCAGGGCCAGCAGGATGTCGATGAGGGCCAGGCGCAAGATCATCTGGACGATGACGTAGAGGACGAAGAAGCCGTAGACCAGGTAGAGCGCCGCCAGCAGCAGCGCCATGCCCACGCTCCCGGCCTGCACCGCCGTCATCAGCGTCTTCAGGGTCGAGCGCAGCATGTCTCCGGGGGTGACGCCGAGGGAGAAGGCGACGAAGCCCGACACGGCGTCGGCCACGTCGATGATCAGGGCGCACCACCACAGGGACGACGCGGCGGCCACCAGCCCCAGCACCAGGCGGGGGACCATCTCCCGCCACCCCGCTTGGGCGCGGCCCACGTGGTCGGAGATGATGAACGAGAGGCCCATCCAGCCCAGGATGACCACCAGGGCGGCGGAGGTGATGGCCCAGACGACCATCCACGCTTGCTGCACCAGGTCGTGCCCGTAGGTGAGGTTGGGGGGAGTGCCGGTGATGATGTCTCCCACGGCTACTCTCCCCGGCAGTTGTCGGCGTCCTCGCCGGACGCCCGCTCGACAACGCCGCAGAGGGTCCCGTGGGTGCCCTCGATGACCCAGCCGGCGAAGGCTCTGGCCCAGCGTCCGGGGTTGAGGGCGGACAGTATCTTGTCCCAGATGCGCCCCGGCTGGTGGATGGGTATGACGGCGTAGAAGTCGCCCCGCAACCCGTCCTCGGCCTCGGCCAGCATCACCAGCAGGTAGGCGCGGTCCTTGTCGAGGCGGGGCTGCTCGTCCAGCTTGGGGTACTCCCAGGAGTACTCCCAGCCGTCGCTGCGCTCCTTCTCCCCGCCCTGGACCCGGTACATGGCGCTGATCCAGTCGCCGGTGTCGGCGTCGCGGACGGCGTAGAAGAGGTTGACGATCTTGCGGTCGAAGAGAGGGCGGGCCACGAACTGGCCTCCGCCCTTGCGCTCGACGAACTCCCGGTCGGCGTTGACCAGGACGATCTCGTCTGAGGGCGGGGCCTGGGCCAGGGCGGTCCCGCTTGAGGGGATGGACACCAGCGCCGCCAGGAGCAGCGCGGCGGCCAGGGGAATGAGCCGTCTGGCTCTGCCAAGGGTCCGTCGGACGGTCGATGGAACTCCCACGATTCGCCTCCTCGTCTGTTGGGTCGTGTTGCCTGCCATCGAGTCTGGGGAGTCGGGAGGGTGTTAGGAACGGCGCATAAGCGGGGTTAGTCCGCAGGCCCGGGCACGTGCGCTGACCCCCCTCGCAGGGCGTGACAAATGGCGAGGTGGATGTGGTGCACTACCCGTGTACAGGGATTCGAGTCCGGTGACCGGAGCGGAGGCCGGGTCGTGGGCAAGCTGTCACAGGCGTGGAACGCCCCTCTATAGGACGTAGCCTGCGAGCACTTTGTCTCCGGGGTTCCTTCCACGGGAGTCGGACAACGCCCTCTGCGAAAGTGGACAAAACGCCGGTGGGCCAAGCGAAGGAGGGTGGACAGTGACAGCTACGGAAGTGGACAAAGCGCCGGTGAAGGCCGGGACGGGGCCGGACGGGGCGGATTTCTACCCCGATGCGAGCCGGAGCCTGGACAGCCTGCGACACATGCGGCTGTCGGCGCTGCTGCACGACATGATCGACGCTGAGGACGGTGCGAAGGTGGCGGCGGCGTTGGGCGTCAGCTACAGAACCGTGTCGAGGGCGGTCCGGTCAGGCACGCTGACCGACCGCATGGCGGACGCGCTGGAGCGTCACCTGTTGCTGGGGGGCGGCTCGGCTGCCGCCCAGCAGCGGGTGCGGGTCGAAACGCTGGAGACACGGCTGGATGCTCTGGAGGAAGAGCTGCGGGGAGGTCTCGAAGCCGTCGTGGGAGAGGTCAAGGCGCTCAGGGAGGAGCACGCCAGGGCGATGCGGCACGTCGAGCGGCGGCTGTTGCGTCTGGAGTCGGCGAAGAGCGAGTCCCGGCAGCCCTCTCCGCCAGGTCCGGGGCCGGAGTCTTCGGAGCGACGCTACGTTCGCCCCAGGGACTACCCCCAGCTGGTGACCCTCGAAGCCGAACCCGATGAAGAGTTGGTGTACGGCGACGCCACGCCGTTGGTCGTCGAGTGGCGCGGCGTGCGGGCCGAGCTGATGGAGACGCTGAAGACCGGGACCGTCCTGCGCCGGGCCGTGGTCAATGAGCGGATGCTGGAGCTGGAGATCGCCCTCGTCGAGGAGCACGAGCTGACGCTGCCCCCGGCCTCGTTCCCCTGGGACCGGGCCGACCGGCGGGACCAGCTCCGCCGGCGGAAGGAGCTGCTGGCGGAGACGCGGACGGAGCGGAACCGGGCGCTGCTGAGGCGCTGGATTCGGCGTGTCCTGAGCTGCGGACTGTGGCGGGACTAGGCGCCGCCCGGCCCCTGCCACATGGGAGCTACATCAGAGCGAGCAATCTGGGCGCAGTGGGTCGATTTCCCCGTCGCGGGCCTTCCATTCGGTCGCATGTTCGGGGGATAATTGACGCAGTTTCCGGCTTTTTCCAGCGTTTCCCGCCTAGAAACCTGGAGGGTCCATCCCCGACCCGGAGCGACCTGACGGATCGAGCCCTGCTCTCCCGACGGCGTTCCACGAGGGATAAGCGCCTTCCCGCTGCGTGAGCCGGTCGAGGGGTCGAGCACTGCTCCTCCGATGCCGGTTCGGAAGACGGGACACATCCGCAGTGGTTGGAGCGCTTCCGCGCTTCGGCCCCTCGGACACCACCGTATCGAGTACGGTGCAGGCTCTGGTCGGAGTGCGCCCCGCACCCGGCCATTCCTCATGCCTGCGGCGCAACCGTCACGCGGTTGGGTCGCAGCTTCAACGCACGCCGGCCTGCGATGACGTCGCATGGCTGCGTCGCTCCATCACCGCGCCGTCCTGTGGATGAACTGCAGGCCGGTCGGTTCTCCACCACTTCATCGCAGCTCCCCCGGTCGCTTCCCCGTGATGTGACCCTGGGCCTCTAGCTGCGTCTTCTTCATCCCCCACGTAGCAGCAGCTCCCCCTGAGTCCGTTCCCGTGATGTGACCCGTGTCGAGCTGCGTCCTCTTTCCACACGGCGTCTCCCTCGTTCGGCTCACCGTCGGACTGCGGGCGTCGTCGGCGCGGCAACACGGATTCAACGGCAACGGCATGAGATTCAGCAAGGAGGTAGCACACATGGACAGGCGAGTTGGTCGGTATCAGAAGGGCGAACGGCAGGTGATCGGCGACCGCGTGGTCCTCAACCCACGCACCCGCCTCTGCTCCCTGCGAGACGCCGAGGGCAACGTCTTCGACACGTTCAGGCTGTCTCTCGAGGTCTGCGGCTGCGGGTATTCCTTCGCGCGGGCGGGGGTGGGCTACAGAGGCTCGGACGGCTGGCACTGCAAGCGTTGCGGGCAGCTGCACACATTGGACGGGAAGCAATCCGCGAGCGACCCGGCCCCCCTGAAGCCCGATTCATCGCGGGTAAGGGAGTTCGACGTGGGCATCCGGGTATCCCCCGACTGGTCCACGTCCAGCGACCTGGAGGCCGGCACGGGCCAACAACGGAAAGGAGGCGTCGATGCACGTCAAGGACATCAGGGCAACGGTTTCAAGGGTCAAGGGACTCGCGGTCAAGGCGGGCGGATTCATGCGGCGGCGCAGGCGGCTGACGATAGCGGTCGTGGTGGCGGCGCTGCTGCTCGGGCCGCTCGTGACGACTGACGGCGAGCTGGTCTTCCTGAACGCGGTCGGCCTCGGCCTCGGTGCGCTGCTGCTCAGGCGGTTCACCAGGCCCGGAGGCAGGCAGCGGACGGGACGGGCGCAACAGGCACAGCGGCAACGGACGGCAAAGGCAACAACACAAAACGAAGGAGGACACGATGACGACGCAAGCAACGACGATTGGTGGGACTGGGACAAGGCCGCGGCCAAGCCTCGAAGAGCTGGTCGACCGGCTGATGGCGGCGATGTTCAGGGCTGAGCCGGAGACGGTGATGCAAACGGAAACCCCCAGCGTGGCCCGCAGCGTCCACGAGGCGCGGCGACTGCGGCAGGCGGGAGACCTCGACGGGGCGCTGGCGGTCTTCGCCGGCGTGGACACGGCGGGGGCGACGACGACGAAGGAGGCGCGGTGGGCCTACGCCGAATGGCAGGCGCTGGCGAAGCGGCGCTTCGGAGACCGGGACGCGCTGGTCTACAGCCAGGGAACCGGCAAGGCAGCGGCGCTGGTTCCCACGGGCGACGGGGGGCTGGAGGTCGCGGCGGTCCTGGGGATGCGCTGGGAGCCGGGCAAGCTGGTCTCCCGGCGCAGCCTGCGGGGTCTGCGGCCCCTGAGCGGAGGTGCGTGATGGTGGTGGCCAACGCTTCCGTTGACATCCCCGCGCTGAGGGCCCGTCACCCCCTGGGCGACGCGGTTGAGGCGTGGGGAGTGAGGCTGCGCGGCCGGGGCAGGGTCCGCCAGGGCGTCTGCCCCTTCCACGAAGAGGCCGAGGGCAGCTTCACGGTGTACGCCGATAGTGAGAGGTGGTACTGCTTCGGCTGCGGCCTCGGCGGCGACGTGCTGGACTTCGTGCAGCGAGTCGAGAACCTGAGCCTGCCCGAGGCGATCCGGCGGCTGGGCGGGGACGCTTACCCCACCGTCTCTCGTCCGGCCCCGGTCAGGCGTCCGATGGCAACCCCGTTGCCTCAACGGGACCCGGCCCTGCTGACTGCGGCGGCTCGCTTCTACGCCGGGCAGCTCCGGCGCAGCCCCGCAGCTTGGGAGTACCTTGCCTCGCGGGGCGTCGGCCTTGACGCCGCCCTGCGGCTCGGCCTCGGCTACTCGCCGGGGAGCGGGCTGCGGGAGGCCCTTGAGCCGGACGGCTTCGATGCCGGTCGGCTCAGGGACTGCGGGCTGTTCACCGAGCGCGGTGAGCGGTTCGCAGGGATGGTGATCGTCCCCGACGCCTCCGGCGGTCTTGTCCGCTGGCTTGTGGGGCGGGCCATAGACCCCGACCGGACGCCCCGGTTCCAGGCTCCTCCCGGCCCCAAGCCGGTGCTTGGACTTGGGCGTCTTGGGGTTGCGCCTCCTTGGGCGGTCGTTGCCGAGGGCGTCTTCGACTGGCTTGTCCTTGCCTGCTGGGGCGTCCCCGCCGTCTCTGCCCTGGGCACCCAGGGGGTCGAGAAGGTGGCGGAGGGCCTGCGGGGCTGCCCCCGGGTCTTCCTCGCCTTCGATAACGACGACGCGGGACTTGAGGCCACCGAGCGGCTTGCGGGCTTGCTTGGGCGCAGGGCCGCCGCCGTCACCCTTTCCCAGGGCGTCGGCGACGTGGCCGAGCTTGCGGCCCTTCCCCACGGCCGCGCCGTCTTCCTCCGCCTGCTGGCTCAGGCGGCGCGCTCCGCCCGGTAGCGGCCTCTCCCCACTCCCCGCCACCTCACCTCTACCGGAGCTTGACCCGCTCCGGCCTTGCTTGCGGGACTTCCTCCCGCTCCACCCATCCCTACCCTTACCTCCCTGGAGGACCTATGCCCAATTCACGACGGGCTTAGCCCGCGCACGGATTCCCGTAGGGAACCCGCATCGTTCATTCGCTACAGGAACACACCACACAGAAGGAGACAGACATGGTGAACAACAACGGAAGCAACAACGGCGTCCACAAGGACACCGCCCCCGTATCGAGCACGGGGCAGGCTATAGCCGCCAGGAACGGCAACGGGGCGCACAACGACCCCGCCGTCACCGACGGGCACGAGCTGCTCTGGGACGGGCTGCCCCCCGCAGTCACCAACGCCCTGGGACAGCCCCTCGACCCCGCGCTGGTCTCCCAGCGCAAGGGGCGCGGCGGCAGGGTCTTCGACTACCTCGAAGGCCACGCCGTCATCGACCAGGCCAACAGCATCTTCGGCTACGGCGGCTGGGGCTATGAGCTGGCCGCCGACGTGACGCTGCGGCAGATCGAGACCGTCGATACAGAGACGGGCGAGATCAAGACCGTCTCCGCCTACACAGCCCCGGTGCGGGTCACCGTCGCCGGAGCGCTGCCCCGCACGGACATCGGCTTCCACGCCGTGGCGGAGGAGACCCCGGATGGCCACGACACCGCCTCTAAGGGAGCGGTGACGGACGGCATGAAGCGTGCCTTCAGGAGCTTCGGCGTCCAGTTCGGCAACGGCTTCTACGGCGACCAGTCCCCGGCGGAGGAATCCGGAGGCCGCCGGACGGCCGCCAGGCAGACGAGCAGGAACGGCGGCGGCGCCTCCCGCTCCCAGCGCGCTCCCGCCCAGGCAAAGGCTGCCTCCGGCCCGGCGAACGCGCCGGCGCTGCGCAAGCGGCTCATCGAGATCGCCGCCGAGCAGGGCTTCGACGAGGACGGGGTGCGGACCGCCGTCAAGAACAAGACGGGCAAGGAGCTGGGCGACCTGGACGCCTCGGAGCTGGCCCCGCTGGTGGAGGCCGCCGCAAAGAAGCTCCAGGAGACGCGGCAGGCGCAGGCGGCCTAGCCCGCCCTGACATTCGGGACACGGGAATCGAGCGGGGTCGTCTCTTCGGGGGCGGCCTCGCTCTCCATTTACAGGAAGGGAGGACACGACCGATGACGACGATGCACACACCCTGGGGGCCTCCCCAGGACATCGAGGAGCTGGCCGAGGGCGTCTGGCGGGTATCCACCGCCGGCCACGGCGGGCTGAAGCTCAGCCGGGAGCGGTGGGCCGAAATCCCCGCCGAAGTCCGGGACGCCATGTTCACACCGACGTTCGCCGAAGAGGACTGCGAGGAACCCATCGTCAGGACGCTCCTGGGCCTGGGCGACGACCGTGAGCGGGAGGCGGCGGTCAGGACTGCCGAATACTTCGAGCGGTACGCTCCCGCGCTGCCCTATCTCCGGCGGAAGGGGGTGGGCGATGACGACGACCACGCGGCCTAGACCCCGCAGCCTTCCCAGCACCACAACCAAGCTCAACACCGAGATGGGCAACCTCTACGTCACCGTCTCGACGGACGAGGACGGCGAGCCCTTCGAGGTCTTCGGCTGGCTGGGTAAGGGCGGCTCCTTCCAGCACGGGGTGACCGAGCTTGCCTGCCGGTTGATCTCGCTGCACCTGCGGCGCGGTACGCCTCTGGAAGAGGTCATCGACCAGTGCCGGGGCATACAGGAGATGCAGCCCTTCGCCAACCAGTTTGCCGACGGCACGTCGGTATGGGTGCTGGGGTTGGGCGACGGCATCTCCCACGTGCTGAAGCAACACCTGAAGACCGGGGAGGAGGTGAAGGACGCCGAAGCAGCCAGGGCCGCCTGAAGCGGCGGGGACAACGGACGCAGGGCGCAACGACGGGGCTGTCTCCACGCACGGGGCGGCCCCGCTCTCTATTACAGGAAACGAGAAGGAGAGAAGGACATGACAACGACGATTGACAACAAGGCGGACGTTTACTCCCGCCCCAACGCCCGCTTCGACGAGGACGGGCAGCTCGAGGTGCGGGCCTCGGCGGCGGGCAACTGCCGCCGCGCCCTCTGGTACGAGGCGACGGGCTACGAGGTCACCAATCCCAAGACCGAGGAGTCCCTGACGGTGCTGGAAGCGGGGAACGCCCTCGAACCCGTCGTACTGCGGGCGATGGAGCGGGCCGGTTGGGAGGTGACTCCCGCCGACTCCCAGGACCCGCAGGCGGTGTCGGTGCGGGTCGGCCCCAACATGGTGGTGACGGGACACCCCGACGCCACGGGCGTCGTGCCCCTGTTCGGCGGCGAGGCGGTCGTCGAGGTCAAGACCAGGGGGCCGGAGGCGTTCAAGCAGTGGCGCACCCTGGGCGCGGAGCGCAGC
This sequence comes from Dehalococcoidia bacterium, assembly GCA_965219825.1. Classification (GTDB taxonomy): domain Bacteria; phylum Chloroflexota; class Dehalococcoidia; order Lucifugimonadales; family JAGWBF01; genus JAGWBG01. The sequence goes on from OZ244792.1 coordinate 2,937,918, forward strand.
CACCCGGCGTCGGTGGCCCAGGCCGCCTTCTACACCCTGGGAACCTACGGCGAGCTGCGGGACGCGGTGATCGCCACGATGGACACCGGCAGCCGCCAGTGGGACTACGAGGTGATTCCGGCGGCGCGGGTGGAGACAGCCCTGGAGCGGGCCTGCGAGTGGCTCGGACAGCTGGGCGCTCACCTGGTCCAGAGCGGGCCGGACCCCGACGCGCTGCCGGAGCGGGACTTCTCCGCAGGCGACTGGCAGTGCAAGTCCTGCCCCTTCCTCAACGTCTGCCTGCCGGGAACGGCGGCGGAAGCCGAGGGCGAAGGGGAACCCGCCGTTGACGCCGAGCCAGCGGAGCCGGTGACCGACCAGGATGCGCGGAAGGCGCTCCACGAGTACGAGGAGATCCAGGACACCCTCCGGGAGTTCGAGGACGAGAAGCGGTGGGTGGTGGAGAGGCTCCGGGCCTGGCTGGACCAGCAGGGGGCGGACAAGGCGAAGCTCCAGGGGCGGGAGAAGACCCGTTCCGTGGGCATGGTGAAGTCCCGCCGCTACTCGGTGGACTACAAGCGGCTCAACAACCTGCTGGACCCGGGGACCCGCGCCGAGATCGTCACCGAGAACGTCTCCGAGTACCTGCGGGTCAGCTAGACGCTCCCCCGCGGGAGCGCCCGCCTGCAATGGGCAGGCAACACGGGGCCGATTCCCTCTACCGGGGGCGGCCCCGCTCTCATTCAACCGGGCGCGGCAACGTCCGCGTCACACACCATTCAGGAGGAACCGAAATGGCACGCACCATCAACAAGGTAGAGCTTTTGGGACGGGTCGGCACTGACCCGGAGATGCGCTACACCCCGAACGGCACCGCCGTCACCCAGCTACGGCTGGCGACCGACCGCCGCCGCCAGGACGGGGAGGTCGAGGCCGACTGGCACAACGTCGTGATCTGGAGCAAGACCGCAGAGGCGGTGAACGAATACATCGGCAAGGGCGACCGCATCTACGTCGCCGGACGCCTAGTGAACAACACCTGGGAGGGCGACGACGGGCAGCGGCGCTACCGCACCGAGATTCACGCCCAGGAGGTCGTCTTCCTCGACTCCCGCAACGGGAACGGGAACGGCGGGCCGGTCAACGACGGCGACGCCTCGGACGTCGAGGAGGCGGTCGCCGCCTCTCCCTTCTAGCCCGCCAACCCACAACCGCATAGCGACGCCTCACCGAAGGCGCACCACGGGGCCGCTTTCACCTACAGGGGCGGCCCCGCCGTTTGTCCTAACCGACACCGAAGGAGGCCGACATGACCGGGAAGAAGACCCCCACCAAGGACGCCGCGCTGCTGGACGCGCTGCGCAGCAACCTGCACCTGCTGGGCGAGATCGCCATGCGCTACGAGGTCGAGACCCAGCCGGAGCGCCCCAAGGGAGACCTGCCCTCCATCAACTGCCCCGAGGACGTGCGGCGGCTGCTGGGACCGGAGATGTCCGGCCTGGCCCAGGAGCAGCTCAGGGTGCTGCTGCTCAACACCAAGAACCAGGTGCTGGGGCAGCGGGTCGTCTACCAGGGCAACGTGAACTCCTCGATGATCCGGCCCGCCGAGGTGCTCAGGCCCGCCGTCATCGAGGCCGTTCCCAGCATCATCATCAGCCACAACCACCCCAGCCAGGACCCGACGCCCAGCCCGGAGGACGCGGCCATCACAAGGGAGCTGGCCCAGGCGGGCAAGCTCCTGGGCATCGAGCTGCTGGACCACGTGGTCATCGGCGGGGACCGCTTTGTCAGCCTCAAGGAGCGGGGCCTCATGGCCGCCTAGTCCGGCCGCTCCACCCCCTTCCCACGCAACTGACGGCCACGGCTGCGTCAGCACGCCAAGAGACGAAGGAGGACGACATGACCGAGCGAATGGAGGAAGAGGACATCAGGAACGCGCCCATCAAGTGGAAGGTTCCGGGGGCCGGATTCGTCGGGGCGGGCGGGTTCGTGGCGCTCATAGACCGGGACCCGGACCCCTTCCCCTGCGTCGTCTACGACGGCCCGGAGGAGGAGAGAGAGGCCCACGAGAGGACCTGCCGGGAGACCTGGGCCACCGTCTGGGGGCTGGAGGGCGACACCCTCGAAGAGGCCAAGCAGTCCCTGGCGGAGTCCCGCTTTCGGGGAGCCGCCTACCACCTGAGCGACTGCCAGCTCCTGGACGACCGGCCCACGGAGGACGCGCCCTAGCCCCACGGAGCCGCGCCGACCCCTGCCGGGGCCTCACGCGGGGGACTCGCTCTCCCGCGCCCACCGAACCAACGCACCGAAAGGAGACATGACATGCTCGCGACTCACACCATAGACCCCGAGGACCCCGCATCCAGTGCGGGGCAGGCTCTGTTCACGATCACCGCCGGGGGTTTCTCCGCCACAGCCGACGCCTTCGCCCGCGACGAGGAGACCGACGGCCTCTGGTTCGTCTCGATGCTCGGCTCCCAGACCGCGCTCAAGGCGATCTGGGCCTCCCCGCTCAAGCAGCCCCCGGACACGGCCCACATCATCCGCGGCGCGGACGGCATGGCGCTCTCGGGCGGCTACCAGCGGTGCGTGATTCCCTACGAGACGCTGGGGACGTGGACGACCAAGATCGCCCGGCTGCCGGTGTCCGGCGGCTGGCACGCCCTGGTCTACACCAAGACGGCCGAGTTCGGATTCGAGAAGGACAGCTTCCTCCTGCTGGCGCAGGCCGAGGAGGAGGCCCCCGCGCTGCACCACCGCTTCCTCGACAAGCGCAGCCCGCTGCCCCTGCACGGCTCCTGGGCGAACTGGCTCTGGGACCGGGGCATCGACAACGGGGAGATAGTCCCCCTCCAGTCAGTCGGCGTCTCCGCCTACCGGTGCTCCCCCAAGGCCGACAAGCTCCGGGAAGACCTCTCCGGCGCCGTGGCGTCGGGCCGGCTGACCCTGCCCAGGGAGGAGGCCGCCAATGGATAGGACCCTGAAGACGGCCAAGCGCAAGAGCAAGCGCAGGCAGAACCGGAACGGGAGCGCCTGGCGGGGCTTCTCCCCGGACGGTATCGACTGCCGGTACTGCAAACACAACGGGGCGCAGCATCTCATTAGCTCGGGGCAGCCCCACTTCTACCGGCCCGCCACGGAAGCGGAGAAGCGGGACCCCTCGGTCATGCTCTACCGCTACACCCTTCCCCAGGGCGGCTCCGTGCGGGTGCGGCGGATGGTCGTCGCCAACCACGCCGAGCTCATCACCGCCTTCTGCGTCGCCTGCGCCGAGAGCATAGGAACCCACCAGGTGCTCTGCTACCAGCGCAACTTGGCCGTCGGAGAGGTGATAGGGGTGCAGAACGGCCACAGGGAATTGGCAATCGCCGCCTGACGCGGCGCAAAGACACAGGAAAGGAGAGGATGCCATGCCAACGGACCAGACGCTGTTCTTCACCTGCCCTCACTGCGAGGAGCGGTTCGCGCAGGTGGAAGAGCCTGACAGGGACATCCACACCGGAGAGATATACCACTGCGGCTCGTGCGGCATCCAGGTGATCTTGCAGGCGGTGACCGTCGAGGACTACGTGCCGCCCCCCAGAGCGAGAAGGGACTGCTACTTCTGCAACCCCGAACCCTGCCGGTTCGGGCCGAATACGACAGACAACAAGGAGAAAGGAGAGACGACATGAGACTGGCCGCACAAGCGAAAGGCGGATACTACCCCACGCCCGACCGGGTGGTGGACCTGATTGCGGGGCTGATAGACACGCCCTCCGGCTCCTACTACCGGAACCGGGAGACGCTGCGCATCCTCGACCCCTGCTGCGGGGGAGGGGAGGCCGTGGCGCTGCTGGCGGAGGGCCTGCGCCGGTCCGGCAGCCTGCCCGTCGATACCTACGGGGTGGAGCTGCACCGGGACCGGGCGGAGAAGGCCGAGAAGCTGCTCGACCACGCCCTCGCCGCAGACCTGTTCCAGACCTCGATGGCAAACGGGGCCTTCGGCCTCGCCTACGTCAATCCCCCCTACGACTGGGACTCGGAAGACAAGCGCGTCGAGCACGCCTTCCTCACCCACTGCACGCGCTACCTGGCCGAGGGTGGGCTGCTGGTCTTCATCGTCCCCCGCCAGCGCCTGGCGGTCTCGGCCCGCTACCTCTCCACCCACTACGGGCGGATGCGCTGCTGGGCCTTCCCCGACCCGGAGCGGGAGGTCTTCGACCAGGTGGTGTTGATGGGCTACCGCAAGGCCGACCCCGTTCCCGACGCCCCCGCCGAGGGGCAGGTGCTGGAGTGGGCCGAGGGGGAGCCGGAGCCGCTGGGGTCGTACCGCTACCCGGTGTACACCCCGCCCACCGCGGCGATGGGGGACATCCTCTTCACCACCCGCACCGTCGATCCCGTCGCGGCTGCGGCGGAGGCCCGGCGGTCGGGACTGTGGGCCAGCACGGACATCACCGACACCCTCTGGCCCGCCAGGGACAACCGCACCCGCCCGCTGATGCCCCTGCGGAAGGGCCACATGGCGATGCTGGTGGCGGCGGGCTTCTTGAACAACCTCTGCCTGGAGGCGGAGGGGCGGCGCATCCTGGTCAAGGGCCGCACCAGCAAGGAGATGACGCTGGTGGAGGACAGCCCGGAGAAGGAGGTCCACCGGGAGCGGCTGAAGACCACCGTGGTCGCCCTGGACCTGGACGGCGGGGAGATCACCGACATCGCAGCATAGACGGCTCACCCAAAGAGCCGCGCCACGAGGCCCTGCCATCCCTCTACCGGGAAACGGCGGGGCCTCGCTTCGTCTGGACGGAAGGCAACACCCCTATATAAGGAAAGAGAGACAGAGAGATGCAGACGATCATGGTACTCGAAGCCTGCGCCCGGTGCGGGCAGCCCATCGCCCCCGGCGAACCCGCCATGCAGACCGCCTCGGTGGACCTGGGCATAGATGGACGGGCGGTCTCCTCCCCGGTGAAGTCATACCACCTGAAGGGCCGCTGCTACGACGACGCGAAGCGGCGGGAGACCCTCCCCAACGCAGCGTAGACGGCTCACGCCGGGCCGCCATCACGAGGCCCCGCACGTTCTCTCCCAGGAACGGTTCGGCCTCGCTTATCGCCCAACCCCAAGCACTCTCATAAAGGAAGGAGACACGCAATGAACCTCGGAGGATTCATCGACACGTTCAAGGAGGCCATCGCCCGGCGGGTGGTGGAGTCCTACCCGCCCCTCTACCGGCCCTCGGAGAACGGCCGCAAGCTCCCCCGCCTGCTCCGCAGGCCCCTGGGGGCGCAGACCGACGCCATCAGGGGCGCGGCCCTCTCCCTCAAGGCCCACCGGGGCACGACGGTCGTCGGCGAGATGGGCACCGGCAAAACGTTCATAGGCGCGGCGGCCGCATACATGGCGGGATTCGAGCGGGTGCTCATCATCTGCCCGCCCCACCTGGTCCCCAAGTGGAAACGGGAGGTGGAGATGACGGTGCCCGGCGTCCGCGCCGCCATCGTCGAGTCCATCACCGACCTGGAGCGGCTCCGCCTCTCCGTCGGCTCCGGCCCCCTGTTCGCGGTGATGAGCCGTGAGAAGGCCAAGCTGTCCTACCGCTGGATGCCCGCCGTGATACAGCGGTGGGCCGTCTCGAAGGGAAGGCTCCTGCGGGAGGAGGAGACGGGGGAGCCCTTCCGGGTACCCTGCTGCCCCGGCTGCACGGCGCAGATTGTCGACAAGGACGGCGTGCCGCTGACCGACGCCGACCTGAACCGCCGCAAGCACACCTGCGCCGCCTGCGGCGCTCCCCTCTGGCAGGCCGACAGGTCCGGCCCTGCCCGCTATCCCCTGGCCGACTACATCAAGCACCGGATGAAGGGGTTCTTCGACCTGCTGATCGGCGACGAAGTTCACGAGTTCAAGGGGCGCGGAAGCGCCCAGGGCATCGCCGCGGGCATCCTCGCAGACGTGTGCGGCAAGTCCCTCAGCCTGACCGGGACCCTCTTGGGTGGCTATGCGAGCACGATCTTCCATCTCCTCTACAGGTTCTCGCCGGAGATTCGCACGGAGTTCGGACGGTCGGACGAGCACCGCTGGATACAGCGGTACGGCTTCGAGGAGGTCACCGTCGGCAAGCCCGACGACGACGCGGTGGAGGACGGGCGCAACAGCAGGCGACGCAGCTACCGCAAGGTCACCAGGGAGAGGCCGGGCCTAGTGCCCAGCGCCCTCTTCCACATCATCGGGAACACGGTGTTCCTGCGCCTGGCCGACGTTGCCTCCGGGCTGCCGGACTACACCGAGCAGATTCTCCTGTCCTCGATGGACTCGGAGAAGGACCACACGGGCTACTCCCAGCGCAGCGCCTACGACACCGTGTTCGAGGAGCTGCGAAAGGAGCTTGCCGAGGCCCTCAAGAGCGGCTCCAAGAGGCTGCTGGCCACATACCTGCAAACCCTTCTGGCCTACCCGGACGGGTGCACCAAGGGGGAGACGGTCTTCGACCCCAGGAGCGGCGACGTCATCGTGCAGGTGCCGCCCCTCTCCGAGAGCAAACTGTACCCGAAAGAGCAGGCGCTCATCGACCTGGTGGCCGCCGAGCGAATGGAGGGACGCAGGGTGCTGGTCTACGTCACTCACACGGGGACCCGGGACATCACCGGGCGGATGGACGACTTCCTCACCCGGCACGGGTTCCGGGTGGCGGTGATGAAGGCCGACGCCGTGGCTCCCGACAAGAGAGAGAAGTGGGTGGCCGACAGGGTGAAGCAGGGCATCGACGTGATGATCTGCCACCCCAGGCTGGTGCAGACCGGCCTCGACCTCATCGACTTTCAGACCCTTTGCTGGTACGAGACCGATTATTCGGTTTACGTTATGCGTCAGGCTTCCCGACGGTCCTGGCGCATCGGGCAGACCCGCCCGGTGAAAGTGGTGTTCATGTCCTACCGGAACACCCTACAGGCCGACGCGCTGAAGCTGGTGGCGAAGAAGATGCAGAGCTCCCTGGCCGTCGAGGGCGAGCTGCCGGAGGACGGCCTTGCCGCCTACGGCGACGACGGAGACGACCTGATGATGGCGCTGGCGAGGAAGATCGTCAGCGGCGACGAGGAGGAGGCCGAGACGGTGGAGGAGGTCTTCGCCCAGGCCAGGGACGCCGAGGCCACCGCCGAGGAGTACCTGGTGGACGACGACTGGAAGGCGGTGGAGATAGAGCCGGAGGCCGTCGCGGTCAACGGCAACGGTCACCACGCCAACGGTCACGACGCCATTGGGCCGACGGTGGAGCTGGTCCCGGTCAACGGCCACAAGGTCAATGGCAACGGTCACCACGAGGAGGCCCCGGAGCCGCAGCAGTCGCTGTTCTCCTGGGCGGAGTTCATGGCCGAGGAGCCGGTGAAGGCCAAGGGCCGCAGCCGCAAGCCCCAGACCGCGACCCTTTCGATGTTCGAGTGGGCGTTGGAAAAAGAGCAGGAAGGAGAGGAAGAGCCGGTCGGCGCGGGGCGCTAGACCGCAAAGGTACGGGGAGGTCGTCACTAAGAGAGCGACGGCCTCCCCGCAAACGTGACGACAGAGCGAAACAGCAACACTCACAAGGAGAGGAAGAGATGGCAAGAGTATTCGTATACGACGACCGCGAGTTCCCCGACCCGGACCCCGAGATGAGCGTCGACCAGGTGAAGGCAACGCTCTCGGACTTCTACGGGGAGATCGCCAACGCCTCGGTGAAGGAGACCAAGCGCGGCGACGACACCATCTACGAGTTCCAGCGGCGGGTGGGCACCAAGGGCGCCTTCACCCCCGCCCGGAGCTAGAGGAGGGAGTCCGATGGACAACCGGACCCTTGCAGGTCTGCTGGCGGCGACGCCGCCGGCAGACCTGAGAATCATCGAGCTCACGGCGGAGCTCACACGGCCCGACGGCTCCTTCGACCTGGACGCCGCGGCCGCCCGGCAGGCTGAGGTGGAGATGGCCTGCGTCCAGGCGCAGGACTACGCGGCGGCCACGGGCCGCCTGCTGGAGGCGATGCGATGGAAGCTGCTGCCCCGGCGCTGATGAGCGGCCTGGCCGGACTGCTCCTGCGGCGTCCGCCGTCGCTGCGGGAGCTGGTGACGCTCGTCGGCTACGCCGACGACTACGCATGGTTCGCGGGGCTGGTGCGCCGCCTCTTTCCCCAGGAGGCGGAGGCGGCGCTTTCGGCCCCCGACGTACGCACGAGGGTGGAACGGTTCGCCAATCTCTTCGGAGAGCGGCACTTCCCCCTCTACGCGCCCTACTTCGAGTTCTTCCTCGACGAGGGGGACGAACCTTCCTGGACCTGGCTGCGGAAGGGCATCCCCTTCGAGCTGATGGGCTTCGGCTACGACGCCCTCCACGAGATGTGGGACGGCTACCGCGAGGGACTCTCGGCCCTGGTCCTCCTGGTCAAGCCCCCCGATTCCTTCTACATGGAACCCGACGGGGTGCGGGTGGCCTGGCTTGAGTCAGCCGCCGCCCGCATCCCGCAGCAGACCCTGCTCCGAGTCCCCCAGGGCGGCATACCGCTGGACGACCTCACCGAGGCGGTGAAGGAGACCCGGTTCGAGGGGGCGGCAAGGGCCGCCTCCTGGGTCTTCGCCGAGACGGGGAACTTCTTCCTCGACCACACCTACGAGGATGGGAACTACGACGGCTTCTCCGACCCCTGGGAGGACGACATCATCGCGGAGGGCACGGAGGAGTGGCGCAAGGCCAGCGCCCTCATGGACGCGGTGACGCAGCTGGCCGACTGGCTGGAGGAGGACCTCCCCGGCCGCTTCGCCGAGATGCTGGACTTCGTGCTGGGGAGGCTCCCCGACCAAGAAAAGGAGGAAAACGAACATGACCAATGAAGTCGACACGACCCAGTGGTCCCTGCCGGGTCCGGCGGATGCGCCCAGGGACGACCTGAAATTGCAGCTGGAGGTCTACAAGGAGACCATCCTGCTGCGGGGCTTCGAGAACGACTCCGCCTGGGTCAAGACCGTCTCGGCGGACGAGATCGCCAACGTGTTCACGCAGCACCTGGGGTTCTCCTCGGGGCTGCTGCCCCAGGAGACCCTCTGGTGGAACCAGGGCGAGACCGGGCAGGTGGCGGCCCTCTGGCGGCCGCCTGCGGTGTGGCCGGTGGCCCTTCAACGGGAGGCGTTCAAGCCTCCCGCACGGCTCCGGCTTCCCATGCCGGGGCTGGTCTTCGTCTGCTCGCCGGGCCGGGCGCCCTGGGTCTACGCCGCGCTGAGCCGTCCGGCCGACCCCGAGCAGCAGCTCTTCCGGGCCCCCGCCTTCAACGTCTTCAGCGACGGCAGGGTCTGTCCCGGTAGCCACAAGTTCCCCGAGGAGGTGGGTCTGATACCGGAAGGCTTCTTCCAGTCCTTCTTCTCTGGTACCGGGGACACCCGAAACCGCTCGAAGAAGCACCCCGACAACCTGCACGCGCTATGGGAGGAGATAGATGGAAAGACCGAATACCCGATGGAAGACCTGGTTCCCCAGTGTACGGTGGCCCACGCTATCGCGGTCTCCGAGGGGAGACGTGGATACCGCTACGCCTAGCGCCGGGCCGAGGCCGGTGGGACACCTGGTCAACCACCCCGCCGGACTCGCCGGAGTCCAGGGAATCGGCTACGACTACGTTCTGGGGTCGGGGGGCGTTTACGTCCAGTCCCAGGGCGCTCACCTGACGGCGCGGGTGGCCGTCGGCCCCTGCACGGTACGGGGCCTCGCTCCCGTGGCCGAGAAGCTGCAACTCACGCACGGCCCCGTCCCGGCGCAGCTCTTCGAGCTGGGGCTGCGCTGGTTCCAGGACGACCCGGACATCGAGCGGCTCTTCGCCGTCCGCTGGGACGGGGCCGCCTACCGGCTGGTGGTCCCGCCGCAGGCCGGCACCGCCACGAGACTCGCCTACGCGCCGCCTGCCGGGGTGGTCGCCGAGTTCCACTCCCACGGAGGCTCACGCGCCTTCTTCTCGGCCACCGACGACCGGGACGAGCAGGGCTTCCGCATCTACGGCGTCGTGGGACGCCTGGACTCTCCACTACCGGAGCTGCGTCTCCGGGTCGGGGTCTACGGCCACTTCGCCCCGGTGGACTGGCCGCAGGTGTTCGACGGCCCAAACCCCGGCGTCCGGGTGATGGGCGAAGGGTCTGAGGCAGCCGGCAACACCGAATTCAACGACAAGGAGGTAACCTGAAAATGCCCTACTACCTGGACAACACATTCCTGCTGGACAACCCCTGGATCACCGTGGTCGGCTGCGGCGGGACGGGCGGCTTCGTGGCCGAGGGCCTCTGCCGCCTCTTCCAGGGGCGGCAGGCCACCATCGTCCTGGTCGATCACGACCGGGTGGAGCCCCACAACCTGCTGCGCCAGAACTTCTACGCAGAGGACGTGGGCAAGTTCAAGAGCCAGGCCCTGGCCGACCGGCTGGCACGGGCCTACCGGCGGCCCGTCGGCTACTCGGTCTACCCCTTCCGGGACGAGGACTCACGGCCCAACGGACACCGCTACCCCGGCCTTCCCAACTACGGCGACAGCCTCATCATCGGCTGCGCCGACAACGCCGCCGCACGCAGAGCGATGGCGGAGTGCCTGCCGGGAGACCCGAGCCGGTGGCTCATCGACGCGGGCAATGACACCAACTGGGGGCAGGTGCTGGTGGGCAACGTTGCCGAGCCGGTGACCCTGCACGAACCGCCCTTCACCGGCCAGACCTGCCACCTGGCCCCCGCGCCCACGCTCCAGCGGCCCGACCTGCTGACGGCCGTTTCGACCAGGCCGCCGGACGTGGACTGCGCCGCCGCCCTCGACCTCACCGACCAGGACCCGACCATCAACCAGATGATGGCGTCCCTGGCGCTACAGGTGGTCCGCCGCATGGTGGCGGGAACCTGCCCCTTCATGGGCCTCTACCTCGACATGGAGATGGGAATCGTCACCCCGAGCTACGTCACCCCGGATGCGGTGGCGCGGGTGGTGGGACCCGGCTCCGAGTGGGAGATAGAAGGCTAGCGGTGAACGCACAAGCACACACTCAGATAAGTAAGGAGAGGAGAAACCAATGACTGACAAGAACGGAACCACCACGACCACGACCTGGGAGGACCGCTACAGCGGGTTCCGCAGGCACAAGCTGATGACGAAGGAGCTCGGGGACACCATCCCCGCTCTCTACGCCAACGAGGACGTGCAGGACTACGACTCGGTCCTCGCCGCCGCCAAGCTGTTCAGCCCCTACAGCAACTGGACCTGGTACATCACCGAGTGGCAGGCCGAGACCGGGTTGTGCTTCGGCCTCGTCGAGGGGTTCGAGACCGAGCTGGGATACTTCGACCTGACGGAACTCTCGGAAGTCACCGTGCTCGGCGGCGTCCCCGCCGTGGAGCGCGACCTGTACTGGAAACCGCAGACCCTCGGCGAGATCAGGGGACAGTCGAGACTCGCGGCATAAGCAAGAGGAGAAGAATCAAAGAAGAAAAGGAGCAACCATGCCTGACGAAACTGGAACGGAAGCAACCCGCTCGGATGCTCCGAGCGCAGACGAGAGTCTCTTCGGCGATGCGGCGGACGACACCGCTGCCGCCGTTGTCGAAGAGCAGGACGCCAACACGGAGACCGAACAGGACCCACAGGGTTCCGATGACGCCGGGGACCAGGCCGGTTCGCCGGATGACCTGAAGGTGGTCGTGTCCATCAAGGGAGGCAGGGCCACCATCGGCGTGCAGCAGCCCTCGTCGGACCCGCACATCGAGACCTTCGACGACCCGGACCTGTCCGGGCTGACGCAGGAGGCTCTGGGGGTGGTCGAGAGGGCGAGGGCCAGGTGGGAGGATAACCCCAAGCACCCGGCCCACGTGAAGCCCGCTCCCCCGGCCCGGCGCCAGCGCAGGCGTCAGCAGGGGGCGGCGGAGGCCACCGCCGAGGGTGAAACAGAGCAGGAGCAACAGCAGCCCGAGACGCTGCGGTTGTTCTAAGGCCGGCGGATACAGGGGGAGGACATCGCCGCGTTGCGGTGCCCTCCCCCTGCCAGTTCAATGTATGCGCCCCTTTTTTGTGTTTTGCGCCGCTCTTGCGCCCATATATGCGGGCTATTTGCATTTGTGCGGGCAACGGCCGCGAGGGTGAGCCGAACCCAGGGGTAGGAAGCCTCAGCCTGATGCCGTGTCCTCCCTCTGGACGGCCATGTGTGTGGCCCTTTTGCGTTCCAGGCCGGACTGCTCCCGTGTGCCTCTGCTCTCGTTCATGGGTGCGGCGCTTTGTTGCCGGTAACCGTTGCGAAGGAGTAGAATGTCAAGTGTAGAAATATGTCTTTGAGAGGGGAAAGGATGAGCGGCATGGAGACCCCGGCTAACCCACATGGAGAGGGAGTCGCAGTGCGTCCGCGCCGCCCCCGCGAAGAGACGGCCCGCCTGGGCAAGGAGATATACGAGCGGGACATCCGGGGGCAGGTCGAAGCCGATCACTTCGGAGAGTCCGTTGCCATCGACGTGGACAGCGGGAGTTGGGCAGTCGCCGACAGCGAGGGCGCCGCGGTGGACCGCCTGCGGGCGATGCGCCCCGGCGCCGTTGATGTTTTGATGGAGCGCGTCGGTTACAGGGCGCTGCGCAGCTTTGGGGCAGGGTCCCTGCGGGGGGCCGGGTGATCCAGGGGGCGGTGAATGCCGCCTATGAGGCGGTCGTGTCCCTCTCGTTGCAGGGCCTTGCGGGGCCAACCCGGGACATCGAGGCGGTGGTGGACACCGGCTATAGCGGCTTCCTGACCTTGCCGATTGCGCTGGTAGCGGACTTGGGGCTGCCTTTCGCTTACGTGGGGCAAGCGTTCTTGGCGAACGACACTGAGGTGAGCTTCGACGTTCACTACGTCACTGTGCTCTGGGACGGACAACCGAGAGACATAAAGGCCGACGCCACGGGCAGCACCCCGCTCGTGGGTATGCTGATGCTCGACAGGCACGACCTGAACATCGAAGTCGAGAACGGGGGCCGCGTCCTCATACAGGCCAGGGGATGATCCGTTGACTCTGGCTAGCGCCCTCTCCGCCATCGTCTCAGCCCCGCACCGCGACGGCGAGCGGAATTAGGTACGCGGGGCAAGGAGGCGTGCTGTAGAAAAGAGTAACCTGATGCTTCCAATCTGGTCAACTACTTCCCGGATAGGTCTGCTGCTGGCTATTGCCCTTTCCAGCCTTTTGCTGGCGGCAGCGTGCGATGGCGTTGACCCAACTGCGGCGCCGTCGGCGCCGCCAACTGCGACGGCGGTCCCCGCCGCGACGCACACGGCCACGCCGAGCCCAGTCTCTGTTCAGCACATTGCACGGCGCTCCCACCCCGCGACGCCCACGGCCACGCCGACGCAGACTCTCATCCCGACGCAGACTCCCACCCCGACGCCCACGGCCACGCCGACCGCAACCCCTGCGGCGGGGAGCGCCGCTGACCTCGGACTGGCAACCGTGTCCGCCATAACCGGCGGTCTGACGAGCGAGAGCGAAACCTGCCTGCGGGCCTTCTACGCCAGCACGGACACCCGTGACCTTCCCCTAGGGCTGGGCGAAACACGCGAAGACCTCCTCCTGGCGTTCCGCTTCCTGCTCTGCCTGACCGACGACGAGGCGCAGAAGCTCCTCGCGCAGCCTGGAGGCGACGCGATGGCTGCCCTGCGGCCCTCCGGGCTCAGGTGCGCTGACGACCGGATCGGCATCGAGCGGTTCGTGGACGCCATTGCCGGAGACCCTTCGCTGGCGCCGGAGGAGACGGCGCAGGTCGTGGAGTCCTGCGGCCTCGCCTTCTTCCCAATCCCTCCAGCAGGTGCGGCAGGAACAGGAGCGTTCAACCAGGTCAGCGTACTGTGGCTGCAACACGATCCCGCGTTGCAGGAATTGATCGACTGCCTGCGGGAGGCCGCCTCCGTGGAGGAAGTGGACGGCTTCTTTTCCGGCGCCAGCGCCGCGCCAACGCCGGGCACGCGGCCATACGGAGCTTCAGCGCAGAGTTCCGGGCCGTGGGGTGCACCAGCGCCGTGGACGCCAAGACCAACACCGGCACGGGCACCGGCACGGGCGAGCCCATCTACTGGGTGAACGGCGCCAAGGTGGCCGACAACTACGCCGACTTCTACGACAACAGCTGGGACTCCCAGACAGGACGGAACGAATCGGGCGCCACGCTGACTGCCAACGTCATCTGGACCGGGTGCAACAGCAATGGCACTTCGCATGCCACACAATCTTTGGGGACTAGCGGTAATGTCCGGTGGGGCACGGCGACCTCTGGCAGTCCCCCCTTGAGTTTTGGTGGTCTCGGCCGGACCGAGCTGCAGCCCCTCTACGCCCTCTCCCCCGTGCTGACGGTGTCCTCCAACAGCGCGCCGGAGTTCGACGACGGCGCAACGGCCACGCGCAGCTTCCCCGAGAACACCCCGGCGGGCCGGGACATCGGCGCGCCCGTGGCGGCGACCGACTCCGACGCGGGCGACACCCTGACCTACACCTTGGGCGGGACCGACGCGGCCTCCTTCGACATCGTCGGGACCAGCGGGCAGCTGCGGACCAAGACCGGCGTCACCTACGACTTCGAGACCAAGGCGAGCTACACGGTCACGGTGACGGTCACGGACGCCACGGACAGCGACACCATCACGGTGACGATCTCCCTGACCAACGTGCCGGGCGCCCCGGCGGCGCTGACGCTGGGGTCGCCGGGGCAGAACAGCTTTGAGGTCTCGTGGGTTGCGCCGGCCGACGGCGGCTCGCCGATCACGGGATACACGATTCAGCGCGCCGTGTCGCCGTACACCCCCGGCGACGTTCTATGGGAAGTGTCCCTGAGTGACCCGGCTCGCACGAGCCACCTGTGGAACCTCATCTCCATTGAGCCGGCCACCACCTACCAGGTGCGGATGCGTGCGGTCAACGCCAACGGCAACGGCCCCTGGTCGGCCTGGGAGTCGGTGACCACTGCCGCAGACACGACGCCGACGTTTCAGACGGCGACCGTGAACGGCACGACCCTGACGCTGACCTACGACGAGTTCATCACTTCGTCATCGATCCCCGCGACCACCGCGTTCACGGTGATGGCGGACAGTACGGCGGTGACGGTGAGCGGCGTGGGCATCAGAGGGGGCGGTGGTTCCAGGGACGTGACACTGACCTTGGGGACCGCGGTGACCAACAGCCAGACGGTGACGGTGAGCTACACCGTGCCCGGAACCAACCCCATCCAGGACAACACCGGCAACGGCGCCGCGGCCCTGTCCGCTCAGGCGGTGACCAACGTCACCGGCCTGCCTGCCCAGATGTCTGCGCCGACCCTCGCGCCGGGACATTACACCATTGAGATAACCTGGGTCGCGCCATCCTCCGACGGCGGCTCTCCGATCACGCGCTACGAGTTCGAGCGCCAGCCGGTTCCGAACCCCACAAATGCAGCAACTTCATTCTCAGTGTCTGATCCTGCTCTCAGGACCAGGACCACGGGAACCGACGCCACCCCCCTGACGCCAGGCGATACCCACCGGGTGCGGGTGCGCGCGGTCAACGCCAACGGCCCCGGCGGCTGGTCGTCTTGGACATCGGCGACCCTTCCCGCCGACAACACTTCACCGGCGCTGAGCACGGCGACGGTGAACGGCACGGAGCTGAGGCTGACCTATAACGAGCCGATCCACGTCAGCGGTATCCCCCCGGCAAGCGCCTACACGGTGACGGTGGACAGCACGTCGGTGACGGTGAACAACGTGTCGGTGAGCCGCCGCCAGGTCATACTCACCCTGGGGACGCCCGTGACAGGCAGCCAGACGGTGACGCTGAGCTACGCCGTGCCCACCCCCACGGACACTACCTTCCCGGTCCAGGACTACGCCGAGAACCTCGCCGCGGCCCTGACAGGCCAGGCGGTGACCAACGTCACCGACCTGACGGCGCCGGCGCTCAGCACGGCGGCGGTGGACGGCACGGCGCTGGTACTGACCTATGACGAGCCGCTGGACACGGCCTCGACGCCCGCTGCGACCGCCTTCACGGTGGAGGCGGCCGGTTCGTCGGCGACGGTGAGCAATGTGGCGGTGAGTGGCAGCGCGGTGACCCTGACCCTGGCGACAGCGACAGCGGCCGGCCAGAGGGTGCTGCTTTGGTATGCCGTGCCCTCCTCCAACCCGATCCAGGACGTTGCCGGGAACGACGCCGCGGCGCTGACCCGCCAGGTGGTGACCAACCTCACCGGCGCGCCGGCCGTCATGGCGGCGCCGATGCTGGGGTCGCCGGGGCAGAACGGCTTTGAGGTCTCGTGGGTTGCGCCGGACGACGGCGGCTCGCCCATCACGCAGTACGACTTCGAGCGCGCCGAGTCGCCGTACACCCCCGGCGACATTACAGCGGGAGTGTCCCTGAGTGACCCGGCTCGCACGAGCTACCTGTGGGAGCGTGTGAGCATACTACCGGCCACCACCTACCAGGTGCGGGTGCGGGCGGTCAACGCCAACAGCGACGGTCCCTGGTCGGCATGGGCCACGGTGACCACTGCCGCCGACACGACGCCGACGCTTCAGACGGCGACGGTGGACGGCGCGACCCTGACGCTGACCTACGACGAGTTCCTCGACCCCGGCACGAGACCGGCGGCCTCCGCCTTCACGGTGACGGCGGGCGGTTCGACGGTGACGGTGAGCGCTGTGGGCATTAGAGCGGGCCGTGGTTCCAGGGACGTGACCCTGACCCTGGCGGCGGCGGTGACCAGCGTCCAGACGGTGACGGTGAGCTATGCCGTGCCAGGAACCAACCCCATCCAGGACAACACCGGCAACGACGCCGCGGCCCTGACCAACCGGGCGGTGACCAACAACACCCCGGCGGTCTCCCTCGCCTACGCGGGCAGCTTCACCGCGACGCTGAGCGGCGACACCTTCACCGCCGGCGTGGCGTCGGGCACCGGCGTGGCCGTGACCAACCTGCCGCCGGGCCTGACCGCGTCCTACGCCCTCAACAGCGGGCGCACGGAGGCCACCCTGACCCTGACGGGTCGGGCCGCTTCCCACGCCAACAGCGACGACGTGAGCATCCTGACGGTGACCTTCGCCGACGCCGCCTTCACCAACAGCACGGCGGCGCAGGTGACCGGCACGAGCAAGAGCGACCTGTCCATCGACTTCAACGACGGGGCCATCACCTGGGCAGGCGGCTTCACCGAGCGCTCGGCCAACGACGGCTCGGTGACGGGGAGCGTCACCGCCACGCTGAGCGGCGACACCTTCACCGCCGGCGTGGCCGGCGGCACGGGCGTGGCCGCGACCAACCTGCCGCCGGGCCTGACCGCGTCCTACGCCCTCAACAGCGGGCGCACGGCGCTCACCCTGACCCTGACGGGTCGGGCCGCTTCCCACGCCAACAGCGACGACGTTGACAACCTGACGGTGACCTTTGCCGACGCCGCCTTCACCAACAGCACGGCGTCCCAGGTGGCCAACGCCGTCAAGTCCGACCTGGCCATCGACTTCAACGACCTGCCCCCGCAGGCTCCGGGAGCGCCCTCCGGCCTGACGCTGACGGCGGGCGACGCGCAGCTCACGGCCGCGTGGACGGCCCCGGCGGACCCGGGCTACCCGGCCACGGTGACGGGCTACGTCGTGCAGTACCGCACCTCGGGCTCGTGGCGGACCTGGACGCGCACGGCGCAGAACGCCACGGACACCACCGAGACCATCACCGGGCTGACCAACGGCAGGAGCTGGTACGTGCGGGTGGCGGCGGTGAACACCACCGGCACGGGCAGGTACACCTCCCAGGCGTCGGCCCGGCCGGTGGAAGGCCCGCGGGTTCCGGGCGCGGTCACGGGACTGACGCTCACGCCCGGCGAGGGACGGATACGGGCGACCTGGACGGCGCCCGCCGACACGGGCAACCCCAGGCTGAACGGCTACACGGTGCAGTACCGCATCTCAGGACAGTGGCTGGACTGGCGGCACAGCGGCACGGGCCGGTCGGCCACCATCACCGGGCTGACCAACGGCACGACCTACCAGGTGCGGGTGGCGGCGACCAACACCACCGACACGGGCGGGTACGACACCGCGTCGGCCCGGCCTGCGGGGCGGCCCACCGTCCCGCTGTGTCCACCGGCGGAAAATCTTGCGGCGATGGGCCAGACCTGCTCAACCCCGCCGTTGCTGTTGCCGGGCCATGAGCAGATTGAAGTGATCTGGGGTCCGCCCGCCAACGACGGCGGCTCCCCGATAACCGCCTACTCGGTGCAGTACCGCCGGGGCGGCGGCAGTTGGCAGACCATGGCCCGCGAGGTGCAGCGCGGCAACTGGTACGACGAAAATGTAATCAGCGTGGTAATCCCCCACCTGACCAACGGCCGGTCGTACCAGGTGCGGGTGGCGGCGGAGAACCCCACTGGAACCGGCCCCTACACCGCGACGCGCTCCGCCACACCCAATACACCGGCGCAGACGCCCAGCGAGCCGCGCAACGTGGTCCTGACGCCGGGCGACGGACGGATCGAGGTGTCCTGGCGGGAGCCGGTGATACCGGGCCACCCCGCCATCACCGGCTACGAAGTGCAGTACAAGGAGCAGAGCGCGTCGGCTTGGACCGACTGGACGCACCGGGGAACGGGAACGGCGGCGACGATAACCGGGCTGACCAACGGCACGACCTACCAGGTGAAGGTGCGGGCGGTGAACCCCACCGGCAACAGCCCCTACGCGGGCGAGGACGGCGCCCTGTCGGCCACGCCGCAAGCGCCCCCGCCCGAGCCGGAGCCGACGCCAACTCCTACGCCGACCCCGGAGGAGCCGGTCAGCGCGCCCGGACAGGTAGACCTTCCCAGCGTCGCCCAAACGGGGAAGAGCGGCAGCAATGGAGGCGGCGGCTGGGTGGAGGTGAAGGTGTCCTGGAGCCCGCCCACGGGTGAGGTGCGGGGCTACAAGATGCAGTACCGCTCCACGATGTGCAGCAGTGACGGCGACTACGAGACCGATTGGTTCGAGACCCAGCCCGGGAAAGTCACCTCCTTCAAGATGCGCGTCTTCGACGGCGTCAGGTCGATGGAGTTCAGGGTGAAGGCGTTCAACGACGGCGGCGACGGAGCATTCTCTGCCTCACGGACGTTCACCAACTCAAGCACATCCTGCTCATAGCGGCCGGGCAATCCCCGGCCACACCGGACGGCCCCGGCGCGATACGGAACCGACCCGCGTTGCGCCGGGGCTGGTCCGTACCGCTGGCTCCCGAGGTAGAGTGGGCACCGGGCAAGCTGAGCCGATCCCGGGTGCGCGGGAGAGGCCGCTATGCCTCTGCGGGTAAGAGGCTGCAACGGCACAGCCGCAGTTGCCCGGCCCGCCTCCCAACCCTTATAGTGAAACCTCCCACCGAAAAGTTCGCAGTACGGTACACTCTGGCCCACCAAACTTGACAAAATCGAGAACTTTCACCTTGAGGTTCAGGTTGGCTGTGTGATCGGCATCCCAGCGGCCGCGGCCCTCCGTCCCCGTCCTTTTCAAGAGGAAACGCGGGAGGTCGTGGCGGCGGATCTGATTGACAAATGTCGGGTTTTCAGATACTGTTTCAGTGGAGAGTGTGCCTTTCGCGCCCCCCACATAGATAGAGGTATATGATGCTGACTTCCGATAGGCTGCAAACGGCTGTAGCTTCAGCGGGCGCCCCGGCGGCGTCTGCCGCTGCAAAGCCCGCGCGCCGGACCGCCTTCGGCTACTGCATTTTAGCACAAACGCTCCCCGGATTTTCTCTCTCATGTAGTCCCTCCAGCCGCCTCCGGCTTGCCCCAACAGGCCAGCTTTCCCGTTGCCACTTGCTTGGAGCGCCCGCTTCCGGCTGGTCGACTAAAGTGTCGGCCCAACACTCCAAGCAACATCCCCTCGCCGAACTGTGCCTGTCTGGGCAATTCACCCGCGCCCTCCACAACCGCTTGCTCTGGATCGAAACGCCGTCTGACCTCCGGAATGGCTTGACCTTTCGGCGGTCAATCCCAGCACCTACATGCTGCCTAGAAGCCCAGGGACATCCTTGACTGAGTTTCTGGCCCGGTTCAGCGCGCGAAGGCCGTTTGTAGTCATCGCTATCTGGGCTGTGGCGGCGTTGATTGCCGGCGGGCTCGCCGTAGACGCTGAAATGGCCCCCGGCCCGAAGCCCCTCACGGACTTCCTCGACAAGGCCACGACCACGGAGTTCCGGCTGAGCGGCAGCGCCGATTCCGAACGCGCTGAACGTCTCCTGGAAGACCGGCTCCGCGGCCCCAAACCCGTACCGAAATCGTCATCGTCCAGTCCGAGTCCCGCACCGTGGATACACCGGAGTTCCGGGCAAAAGCCGAAGCAGTCCACGCCGACATCGCCTCCCTCGGCGCCGACATCGTAACCCCCTTACCCAACTACTACCAGACCAACGACCCGACCCTCGTATCCTCCAAAGACCGTATGACCACCATAATGCCTCTGGTCATGACCGGCTCCTTCGAAGAGGCCGTGGAAAACGTCCCCGACGTCCTCAACGCCGTCGAGGAAGCGGACGGGAAGGACGGCTTCCGTGTGCTCATGGTGGGGGACGCCAGCACCGCCCACGACAACAACGAGCTTGCGGAAAATGACCTGCGGCGGGGAGAACGCATCGGCATCCCGGTCGCCCTGGTCATCCTCGTGGTCCTCTTTGGCACCATCGCCGCCGCCTTCATGCCTATAGGGCTGTCCATCATGTGCATCATCGTCGCGATGGGCTTGGCGGCGCTCATCGGCCAGTCCTTCGAGCTAGTGCTCTTCGTCACCCTTATGATCATCATGATCGGGTTGGCCGTGGGGATAGACTATTCCCTCGTCATAGTATCCCGCTACCGGGACGAACTGGCTCGCGGACTGGACACTAACGCGGCCATCGAGCGCGCCGGGGCAACCGCGGGCCGCACGGTGCTCTTCAGCGGCCTCACCGTCGTCATTGCCCTCTGCGGCATCCTCATCGTTCCCTTCTCCTTCTTCCAGTCCCTCGCCCTTGGTGCGATACTGGTCGTACTGGTTGCGTTAGCGGCCACCCTCACCCTCCTACCGGCCAACCTTGCGGTCCTCGGCCCGAGAATCAACCACCTGCCCATCCCCTTCTTCGGCAAGGCAAGAATCAGACCCTCCGAGTCTTCCGGGCAGGGGTTTTGGGAGCTTATCACCCGCGTCGTCACCCGCTACCCTGTCGTCAGTATCATCCTCATCGGAGCGCCCATGGTCGCCGCCACCGTCTTCTATTTCCAGATTCAGACCGGCATAAACGGCGTAGACGCCTTCCCTGAAGGCGCACAGACCAGGGAGGCCTTCTTCGTCATGGAAGAGCACTTCTCCTTCGGCTTGGTCAACCCAGCCGAAATCGTCATAGACGGCGATATAGACAGTCCCCAGGTGCAGCAGGCCATAGGAAAGCTCCAAGCATCCCTCGCGGCCCACCAGGGCTTGCAGGTCGTTCCCGCCCTGGACGTTAATGACGCCGGAGACCTGGCCCTGCTGACGGTTATCATCCCCGGAGAACCCCGCAGCCAGGCCGCCGTCGCCGTCGTCAAGACCATCCGTGACCAGTACGTCCCCTCCGCCTTCGACGGGGTCGACGCAGGGGTCTTCATCGGCGGCGTGACCTCAGAGGCTGCAGACGTATTCTCCATCGTCCAGGGGTACACGCCCATCGTCTTCGCCTTCGTGCTCGGTTTCAGCTTCCTGGTGCTCATGCTCGTCTTCCGGTCCATAGTCATCCCAATCAAAGCCGTCTTCATGAACCTGCTCTCCGTGGGCACCGCCTACGGGCTGATGGTCCTGGTATTCCAAAAGGGAGTGGCCACAGACCTGCTCGGCTTCCAGCACGCGGAGGTCATAGACGTGTGGATACCTTTGTTCCTGTTCTCCATCCTCTTTGGGCTGTCCATGGACTACCACGTCTTCCTCCTCAGCCGCATCCGTGAACGCTACGACCAGACCGGGAACAACGCCGAGGCCGTGGCCTACGGCCTGCGGTCCACTGCGGGCTTGATCACCGGCGCTGCCCTCATCATGGTCGCCGTGTTCGGTGCCTTTGCATCGGGCAAGACCATCATCAACCAGCAGGTCGGGTTCGGGCTGGCCGTGGCCGTGCTTTTGGACGCAACGCTGGTGCGGTCTGTGCTGGTGCCTGCTACAATGGAGATGCTGGGGGCAAGGAACTGGTACCTGCCATCTTGGCTGAGTTGGCTTCCGGACCTGCGGGTAGAACCGCAAGAACATGAGGTTAATATTGTCGAGAACGGAACTGATACGGAGGTGTAAGTGCAATGAACATACCGACTGACTACGAGCCGGGTTATGGAAAGGCCCGCTCGGTCGCTCCCGAGATGGCGGACAACTACATCGCCCACACGCTCATTGGAGACCCGGTGGCCGAAGAGATGACGGAAGATCTCGCGGAGCTTAGTTCAGGAGAGTCAATGCGACTCATCGAAGCAGCTATGAATCAGGAAGGCGAGGAGGCTCTGAGGGACGCGCCAGCCTCGCTGCGAAGATTCTTCAAAGAGGTGGAAACTCCACCGGAATGGCTTGATTATTCAGCATTCGCGCCGGGTGTCCGCATGTTTCACAGGAACTCGCAGGTCATCCTGGCAGCATTCGTCGCGGGCGTTCTGATAGAGGGCTTCACAACGAATATAGCAAAGTCCTTCTTTATCACCGGGCGGGTGCGTGACCAGGGCGTCAGGCGTTTGGGTCAGAATAACCGCCACATGATGGAGATATTCCTTCCCGGTGGCCTGTACAGGGATGGAGACGGGTGGAAACTTTCGGTTCGTATCAGGATAGTTCACGCACGGCTGAGGCACCTCCTGAGCAATTCGGAAGAGTGGGATACCGAAGATTGGGGTGTGCCGATTAGCGCGGCGCATTTGGGTTACGCCATTTCCGCTTTTTCAGCAAGGCTGCTGAAACATATGAAAACCTTGGGCGCTGGTTACAATGATGAAGAGTACGCGAGCTTCATGGCCGTTTGGCGCTACAGCGGTCACTTGATGGGTATTCCTGAGACCATCCTGTTCCACGATGCGGATGAAGCGCTGAAGCTGTATGACATCGGCCTCATGTGCGAGCCTGATGCCCCAATTGAATCGGTCGTGATGGCACACTCTTTGGTCAACTCAGCTCCTTTGATTGCTGGGATAACCGAGCCGGCCGGCCGGCGCCACTTAGCTCAGTACGTATACCGTATTTCCCGCGGACTTATCGGAAAAGAGACTGCCGAGTCACTGATGTATCCTCCGTACCCTTCCTTTGGAGTTGTCGGGTTCTTCAAGTTGCAACAGCGTCATGGCCACATCTTGAGTAAGCTGTTTCCGGGCCGTCGCCAAGACAGCAACTTCGTCAGATTCACGTCCTTGCTAGATACTTCGTTGTTCGACGAGGAAGGAATCCGCTATACATTGCCCGACCACGTTTACGCAGAAGAGTCCACCAAGTGGTGAAGCTGGCAGGTGTCGCCACTCGGCGATCAGCGACTTCTCCTCTCCATAGATTTGCTCGTCTCCGGGTTGTGGCTCTGGATGGCCTCCGGTACGCCGGTCATCAGGGCTATTTGGAGCGCCCCGATTAGCCTTTGAGCGCTCTCACACTGTTCAAGGTAGAAGCTATTGGGTCCGGTCCGGAGGGCGAGATAAATAGGCAAGGTAGGTCAACTCCGGCAGACCTATAGCTCTCCAGCTTTTCTGCCCATCGGGATGGGTCTCCCGCCAGGGACAGGGCATCGAGCATCCGGTCGGTGACGCGCTGCGTTGCCACCTGCCAGTCCAATGTCAACTCTTGGTTCTCCCCACGTTTCTGCACTCCCACGTATCCGGCATCACCCCACACTCGTGACTCTCCCCCGTGCAGCAGTCGGTGGGTCTCGGTCACGTCATGCACATTGGCCGGCGTGGTGGCAAGGCTATGCACTAGGCCCGTGACCGCGTCCACCCCGATGTGCAGCTTCATCCCGAAGTGGTATTGGTTCCCCTTCTTTACCTGATGCATTTCCGGGTCTCGCTGGCCGGTCCGGTTCTTCGTTGACGACGGCGCCTCAATGATGGTCGCGTCCACGATGGTCCCCCCTCCATCCCCAGCCCTCGCTCTTTCAGATAATCTTTGATTTCCGCAAACAGCCCCTGGCCCAGTTGGTGTTCTTCCAGCAGATGACGGAAGTGCAGGACCGTGCTCTCATCAGGCAGCGGGTTCCTCAGCGTTAGCCCCGCGAACCGCCGCACCGACTTCGCCTCGTACAAGAGGTCCTCCATTCCAGGGTCGCTCAGGTTGTAGCATAGCTGGACAACGTGAACCCGCAGCATCACCGACAGGTCGTAGGGACGCCGTCCCCGGCCAGCATTGGCATAGTAGGGACGGATGCGCTCCTCCAACCGCTGCCAGGGAATTAAGCCGTCCATCCGTTCCAGGAAAAGCTCTCGGCGGGTCTTGCGCTTCTTGTTCTGGTATTCCAGGTCGGCAAAGGTTGGCTGCTCCATCTCCTACATCCTCCACTGCTAAAGGCTCTTCCAAACTCCACTATGCCACAATCCGAGAGAGTTGTTCAGAGCTTCCTTAAAGTTCTTGTCTGCGTTGTCGTCTTGGTCGTGAGGCTTTTTAGATTCCTCGTCGCTCCGCTTCTCGGAATGACGGGTGGTGGGGGCCTGAATTCGCGTAACGTTGATAATTAAATGACCCTGATATTGGGTCGGGGCAATCCCGTTTTACGAACAATGTATATGGTTAAGACCCTCTTCTTCAATGTCATTTCGAGCGGAGCGTAGCGAAGTGAGGAATCCAAAGTTCATGCCCACGAGACGAGACCTCCGAATAATCCCCTCTCCCCTTTGCGGGAGAGGGCTAGGGTGAGGGGGCGAATCCCCTCTCCCCAGTAATTTGCCCTTCTCCTATAAAATCATCTATAATCAGAGGTAGAGTGACGTTGTCCAGTCTACATCGTAGACTGGACATAATGTATAACCGACACGGGAAAGGAGTACGTGACAATGCCTGACCCGGCGTCAGCAACATCCGATTACACGATGGGCTACAGCGAAGAGTTCCAACAGCTTCTCAATCGACGCAGCGCTGAGACCCACGCCAAACACCTGCTTCCATATCTCAAGCCGGGCCTTCGCGTACTCGACTTTGGCTGCGGACCTGGGACCATCACGGTCGGTCTGGCCAAGGCGGTGGGCCCCGGTGAGGTGCATGGCATTGATATGGAGGAGTCGCAGATTGGCCTGGCCCGATCCGCCGCTGAAGCAGGCGGACACGCCAACGCTACGTTTCACGTCGGCTCCGTGACCGATCTTCCTTTTGAGGACAACTCTTTCGACGTTGCTCACTGCCACGCTGTTCTCATGCACATTCCGGACACACGGGCAACGCTGGCCGAAGTGAAGCGGGTCTTGAGACCCGGCGGTATCGTGGCCAGCCGGGAAATGTTTGTCTCATCTTCGTTCCTAGAACCCGGATATGACACCGCCTCTGCATGGGCCACGTTCTCGAACCTTCTCGCGGCCAATGGCGGTCATCCTCAGATGGGGAAGGAGTTGCAGAACACGTTCCTCGAGGCAGGGTTCTCGGACATGCGGGTGAGCGCATCCTTTGATTTCTTCAGCACGCCCGAAGACGTTGCATTCCTTTATGCCTTCATTATCGACTGGTTCTATTTGCCCAATGTGATAGCGGCGGCCACGAAATACGGGTTGGCGACCCAACAGCAATTCGACGAATGTCGCCAAGACCTCGACTCGTGGAAGAGCCACCCCGGGTCATGCGGAGCATTCGCCTTTGGCGAGGTTATCGCCTGTAAGCCGCAGTCCTGAGCCGTATGCAAGCCCGCCGCACTTCGCGCCGCGTCGCCGTTTTCGCGGCTGTCTATACCTGGGTTTTATCTTGAGCCGTAGAGAAGGTTTGGCAGCCAGAGGGCAATCTGCGGGAAGGCCAGCACCACGGCCGTGGTGACGGCCATGCAACCCATGAAGGGCAATACGCCTATCCACACGTCTTTAATGGTGCTTTGGCGCACGGGCTCGTTGGCCCTTTCCGCCTGTTCACGGTCCACGTCCTGACGCACACCGTGCAATACGTACAGGTTGATGCCTTCGGGAGGGCTGATCAGAGCGGCCTCCACCAAGAGCACCATGATGACGCCAAACCAGACAAGGTCGACCTCGGCAGCCCTTAGCGTTGGCAGCAGAATGGGCACGGTGGTGACCATCATGGCAAAGCTCTCCATGAAGGTGCCCAAAACGAGGTAGAACACCACCAAGGCCAACACCAATTGCCAATCGGTCAGGTTCAGTCCGGCGATTGCCCCGGCGATTTGCTGCGAGGTGCCCAACCTGGCAAAGGCATAGCTCAAGGTCAATGCAGCCATCAGGATGAGGAATATCATACCGGTGGTGCGCACCGTAGAGATGAAAGAGTCCTGAATAATGCGCAGGTTCCGCCTTACCACCTCCCTGACGACCTCAGACGAGGGCTTTTGAGCCGTGCGCAGAGTTTCTCGCGTGCTTTGGGTGAAAACGTAGATGAAGGGGGTGCGCCGGAAGATGCCTCCCAGCACGGGAGTCAGCACCTCATCCGAGTTCAGCAGCACGGCCAGGATGAAGGCCCCGCACACGCCGAAGGCCGCGGCTTCGCTGGGAGAGGCGATGCCCAAATAGATGACGCCCAGCACAATGAATATCAGGGCCAGCACCGGCAAAAGCTGGAACGCGCCCAGCAACCGTCCCCTCCACGCCTCCCAAGTGGTGAAGCTCTCGCCGTGCTCCCGCGGGGCCATTCCGCGCCAGACCACTGCCATGAGGCCGATCATCACCATGAAGGACAGGGCCAGCAGTACGCCGGGCAAGAACCCCGCCATGTAGAGACGTCCGACGGACTCCTCCGCCAACACCCCATAGAGGATCAGGCTGATGCTGGGCGGTATAAGGATGCCCAGCGTTCCGCCCGCAGCCAGTGAGCCGATTACCATGCGCTCCGAGTAATTCCGCTGTCGGAAGGACGGCAGCGACGCGCGGCTGATAGTGGCCGAGGTGGCCACGCTGGAACCGGAACAAGCGGAGAAGATGGCACAAGCCACGATGTTGGTGTGTATCAGACCGCCGGGGAGGAACCATATCCAACGAGAAATAACGGAATACATCCGCTCGCCCATGCCCGAGCGGTTCATCAACTCGCCCATCAGAATGAACAGGGGCACCGCTACCAGGATGAAGCTGGTGCTCCCCTGCCAGGCGATGGCCGACATGTTGTTCCACAGCGGGGCATCGGAGAAGAAGAGCATGATGATGAGGGACAGGCACCCCAAGGCGGCGGCAACGTACATGCCCGCCGTGAAGAAGGCCGCCATCAATCCGAATGCAACGCCGACGACCAAAACTAACCCCCGGGGCGCAGGCCCCTTCTCACGCAGCTATTCCCGATCAAGCTATTCCCCAGTCATTCGATGTCGTCCCCGCCCATTGCCTTGTGGAGGCGGGGCAACCAACTTTCGGCGATCATAGACAACATCATCTGCAAAGCGGTGATTACCAGCAGGGTGAACCCCAGCGCGACTACGATTTTGGGGATGAACAACGGAGTCAGAGGATAGTCGTTGGTCAGCACTCCCCTCTGGTAGTCGCTGATAACCTTTTCCCACATCTTCCAGGTGATGACGTAAGCCAGGAAGACAATGCCCATGAGGGCGAGCCAGTCGGCGATTGCCCTGACACGGGGACTCATGTAGGGCAGCAACACGTCAATCCGCACGTGTGCCCCTGTGCGCAGTGCGTAGGAGAAGGCCCAGGTGGAGGCCATCGCCAGCACATAGCCGCTCATAGAGCTGCCGCCCGGGGCGATGGGCCAGCCCAAATTTCGCGCCACCGCCTGATACGTGATGAAGAAGGCCAGCAACAGCAGTTCCAAGCCGCAGACATAGCCGAGGAAGAAGTAGAGCCGGTCGGCCTTTTGGGCCACCGCCCGGAACCCCAGCAACAGGTAGAGGGCCGCAGTCCTCTGTCCGGTATAGGTCGACAAGCTTGTAGCGGCGATGACGCGCTTTCCTAGGTCAGAGTGTGAGTATTAGTCCGCCCTCTTTTGGGTGGGGCTAGGCGACTGCCGGTGCTTCTCGGAACCGGGGTCCTTTGCAGCCGAGCCGCCCCAACGAATCTATCTGTGACTTACCTGGAACGCGAGCCCTTGGTGATGGAGACCTTGGTGATGGAGCCGTCGTCGTTGATCCAGTATCCCGTGTAGGGGCTCGCCTTCTCGTTGAACGCGGTCACCACCGACTCATTCTTCCCGGGGAAACCGAGACGCCGTAGCCAACCGGGGAGGATGTGCTTCGGGAACACTTCGTCGTTAATGTGATCCACTATCTCCTGGGAGAAGGGCACCGGCTGCACGCCCAACGTTGCATTGGCTTGCAGGCCAAAGACGTTCTCGAAGGGGGACAGGCGGAGCGCTTCCAACTCGGCCTTTGCCCCTTCCTCAATCATAATCTGCTGCAAGTCCTCCGGTATCTTGTTCCAGACGTCCTTGTTGATGACGTTCTCGGTATACCCGAAGGCGATGACCGGCCCGGCCATGAAGTCCGACACCTCATGCAACTTGTCGGACAGGGATAGCAGGATGGCGAAGGCGGCTGCATCCACCTGTCCCAGCTCCAGCGCGAGGTAGGACTGGCCCGGGCCAAGGAATTGGCCCTCGGCCCCCATACCGGCTATGAAGTCGGACATAGAGGCCCCGTGAGACCGTATCTTGAGGCCCTTGAAGTCCTCGACGGTCTTGAGAGGCTTGTTGCCAAAGAACCAGTTGTCGGAGCCGGCGAACCAGTTGCGGTTCAACACGTGGCTCCCGTCGGTCGCTTCCAGGATGATTTGGTCGACCTCCGGGACAAGGTCGGTGAGCACCGAGTAGGTGGACTCCCAATCGGAGGACATGCCCCATAGGGCCTGCACCTCGAGGGCTGGCAGCGCGCCAGCCACATATCCGGCATAGACGTTCGCCATGTCCAGTGTGCCGTCGCTCACCTGGTCCAGGGTCTCCGTTCCGGCCAAGTTCAACTCAGGAAACCCTACGACCGAGAGCTTTATCTGGCCGTTGGTGCGCTTCGCCAAGTTGGGCGCCCAGTAGGTCTGGATCAGCACGCACGTCGGCAGTTGGCGGCTGATGCAGGCATGTTGAATCTCGATGCTCTCCCCTGAGGAGGTAAGCTCGGTGGGGTTGGTCAGCCGGGCTTTCTCTATCAGTCCCTGATAGTACTCGCTGGTATAAATGAACAAGTGGCTATCAATGCCCAACTCCGGCACGCCGAACAGCGCGGCTGTGGCCGCTTGTTTGTACTGCTCCTCAGTCACGCCAAACATCAAGCCCTCATGTGGCGGCGGCCCGATCATCTGCATGGGGTCGCCCACGAAGATTGCGCCCGGCCCTCCGGCGTGTTCCGCCGCGTATTGGGCCAGCGCGTCCCCCACGCTTACGGATGGCGGCTCGGTGGGGGCCGGAGTCGACGTGGGAGTAAGCGCTGCTTTCGTTGCGGTAGGCGCGGGAATGGCGGTAGGCGCGGAAGTGGCTGTGGGACCTGGTTCATCGCCTCCACACGCCCCCAGCCCCAAGCCCAACGCAAGAGATGCAATGATAATGACTATGACAGGGATACAATGACCTTTCACTATTTACCTACGCTTATCTCAGCCTTAGACGACATTCCAATTAAGCCGAGACATTGTAATATTTGGTTGCGTCGTTGTCAATGTTAATAAGATGCTCCCATCCCATCGCCGGGACCACCGCCCTTTGGTGTGTAATGGGTGTATATCACGCACCAATGTAGACATTGATGACTGGGCGTGTGCCGAGGGGAGGTATCCTGCGACTATGGATATAGTAAAGCGGGTTCTGGCAGCCTTTCTCGTGGCGACGGCGGTTGCCGTAGTGCTCAACCTCATACTCACGCCGGTGTACCACGACGGCTCTCCGGAATACCCCGTGTGGCGCATCCTGAATTGGTTCATGGCGGCTGGGGTGCTTGTGGCGCTGGTCGCAAGCTACCTGCGAAGACGCATCCAGGGAAGCGGGGGAGCCAATACCCTCAAGTACGTGCGGGCCAGCGTAATCTACTACGGGGCCATCGTGCTGACCATGCTGTTCTTCTGGGGGTGGATCTGGACGTTGAATCCCGACAGCGAGACTGGGGATGCCGTAACCTCGCACTTAATTTACTTCCCGATCGTGGACTCGCTCTTCGTAGTCGTCGCCCTCTCCGCCGGCTGCCATCTTTGGAAAGAGAATTATATACCTGTGTACCCACGCAGTAGCTAGGCGGGCTTGCTCCGGCGGCTCCGTCCAAACTCCTGCTCATACCGCCAGGTCTTTTTGGGATTGGCCTTCAGCACTACCTCGGCTATCCGCTCCGGCGTGGCATCTATAGGCTCCGGCATTGGGTACTTCGGCGGGCGTCCCAACGGCTTATTCTTACGCGGCATAACGACCCCTTCGTAATGGGTAATTAACGATATAATTCCCATAATTAAATGACCCTGGGGATTCATTTCGTCGAACTGCTGGGTGGGGCGACAACCCGTATTCCGTGGCCGCTGCTGTCGGCAAAGGGACTCAGAAAGCGTTCGGAGGAGCTTCCCAGTTCTGCAAAGGGACTGTCTAGCGTTCGGCGAGGGTATCGAGGAGGCGGATACCGAGCAACGACGCGGTCCCGAGTAGGTCCGGGCGGACAAACTCAATCTTGTCCTCGGGAGAATGGATGCGCTCCAGGCCGTCGGCCAGGAAGAAGGACACGGGGACGCCGACGTCTATGAACGAGGCATGATCGCTGCTGGCACCCTCAATCAGTACACCGCGATGCACCTCGACGCCATGGGCGGCTCCGTGCGCTATCGCAGCCTCCACCAGTTCGTCGTCACCTATCACCTCGGCGAACTCGCCCGTTCCAACGACGTCGAAGTTGAACATCGCGACGATTGAGTCCTGCTCGGCCCGGGTTAGACTGGCGACGAAGTGCCGGCTACCGAAGAGGCCGATCTCCTCGGCGCCAAACAGGACGAACCACAGGTCAAAGGGGAAGTCTTTGCCGGCGACCTCACGAGCGATCGTCACCAGCGCGGCCACACCCGAGCCGTTGTCGTTGGCACCAGGGGTGTCCGGCACAGTGTCATAGTGCGCTCCCAGGACGACCACGCGTCCGTCCGAGGAAGTGCCCGGCATCTCCGCAATGACGTTCCGGGAGTCCGCTATCTCGAACACGGCGGACACCGTCGCGGTGACCTCCCCTGCAGTCATCAGGGCTTTGATGGCCTCTCCGCTCTCCTGTGAGACCGTGATTGACGGTATGCCAGATTCGCCCGACAGATTACCGCCGGACTTTACGGGTTGATTGGTGTAAATCACCGCAGCGACGGCGCCGGCCTCCTCCACGCGGCGTATCCTGGCCTCGAACGTCAGTGTCCCTCCCTGGATAAGCGCTATCTTTCCGCGTAGCTGCTTGGGATCAATGTCGTCGGGAAAGGCGAGCCCAACGTTCACCACTGCCGCCGTCACCGGGCGCTGCGCTATCTGCAAGGGAACGCCGCCGAAATCGAGCGGCTCAGGGCCGTGAATCAACAGTACGGGGGTAGCTCTCGAAAGCAGCTTGACTGTGAAGGGTTGCAGACGCGTTTCCAGTCCCAATGCCTCCAACTCCGACATCAGGAAGCCGGCGGCCGCCAGCTCCTCGTCGGTAGCGCTCTCACGGGGACTGAACTCGCTCGTCAGCAGCCTTAGGAATCTCCACGCCGTGTCGGTGAGTGTGGCGAGGCTGCTGTCGGCATCGGCGGCGTGCTCGACCGGTGACGCGGTTGCCGAGGCAGATGGGACCTGCGTGACCGACGTTGGTGGGACCGGCGTGGCTATGGGACTGGCGGTCGGCACCCTGGGCGTGCTACACGCCATGATCAGGGCGGCGAGGACGATAGCAATGGCGGCGACTGAGCGTCTCTGTATAGCCAGGTAGGTCATCGTGAGAGAGTGCTCCCGGTTGTCATGCCATTTGGCTTTGACTGCGTCGTGACCGTTCAATGCGCGCATAGCCCAGCCGCCGGCCGTTACCGACGATTCCTCATTGCGAAGTAGGCGGCCCCGCCTCCAATCACCGCAGCGATGACCAACCCGATGATGATCCACGTCCAGGGAGCGCCGCCTTCCTGTTCCGGTTCGGGCGCTGCCA
This sequence comes from Dehalococcoidia bacterium, assembly GCA_965219825.1. Taxonomy (GTDB): domain Bacteria; phylum Chloroflexota; class Dehalococcoidia; order Lucifugimonadales; family JAGWBF01; genus JAGWBG01. The sequence goes on from OZ244792.1 coordinate 2,970,089, forward strand.
CCGCCGTCGGGGTAGCGGTCGGTTGAGGCGTGGGCGTGGCGGTCGGTTGAGGCGTGGGCGTGGCGGTTGGCTGAGGTGTGGGCGTGGCGGTTGGCTGAGGTGTGGGCGTGGTGGGCGGCTCAGGTGTGGGTGTGGCGGTCGGCTGAGGCGTGGGTGTGGCGGTCGGCTGAGGCGTGGGCGTGGCGGTTGGCTGAGGCGTGGGCGTGGCGGGCGGCTCAGGTGTGGGTGTGGCGGTCGGTTGAGGCGTGGGCGTGGCAGTCGGCTCCGGCGTGGGGGTCGCGGTGGGCTGAGGCGTCGGCGTGGGGTCAGGGCCAACCCTAATGCTGGAATCGCCGCCAACCGATTGTTCGACTTTGTCAAAGTCTTTCAAGAAACCGGAGAACGAGTAGACGCCCTCCGCGCTGGGAGCGGTGACTACATAGGTAAAGCGTTGATCCCCTATGAGTACGAAGCTGATGGCCTGGCCTTCGACAACAACCGCGGATTTGGACAACTCGGAGCTTGCGTAGCTGAACCCGGCCGGCAGCGTCTCCACGAGGAGACCGAAGCTGCCGTATCCGGTGGCGACGATTGTGACCTCCAGCCGTTTGCCCGGAAGCACCGACGACGCGGAGAAAGATCTGGAGACGCTGTGCGACGTCGCGTCCACGGGAGCGAGGTGCAACAGCCCTGCCGCCCCAAATGTCGCTCCGACAACAATCAACATCGCCAACGCTTTCCTGGGCAAGTCTCCCCCTACCCGGTTCCCAAAAAGTAGAGAAGAATGATGCCTATGGCCTCGCCCTTGTTGATTACATCGTTGTGGTCCCTGTCGTATGGAACCAAGTCCACGTTGCCAACCCTGGAGGTCACCGCGATAGTGGAGCTTGCGCCGGATGGGTCAGTGGCGATGACAACTACCTCGTAGGCGTTTCTGTCCGTCCCGTCGCCCATCTTGATCTGTCCGGTGTTCTCATCAATGGTAGACGACGAGGCGTCGGGGCCGCTCAGGGTGTCGCCGTCGGCGTCCGTCGCCTGCACCGTCACGGCGTCGGTCATGTTCTCCGCCGCGTTGACCGTCGCCGGGCTGCTGAACGTGGGGGCGTCGTTGGCCCTGAGTGTCTCCGGCTACTTGGGGAGGCGCAGTTTCGTCCTGCCACTAGGCCGTTTCAGCGGGGTGCAGCCACAGCAGGGCGGCGACCGCGGCTATGGCAATCGCTAACAGGACCGCGCCCTGGGCGCCGACAATAACCCGTTAAGCGACGGAATACCCGCTATTCTCGAGGCGGGGTTCAATTCAAACCTCCAAGTAAGACCCGCACGACTTCCTTGGTTGGCGTTCCCAACATACAAACTTCATACCAGAGAAACAAGTTCATGTCAATAGATAGCAGTGTTGCGGTCGGGGGCATTTAATTATCAACGTCACGCGAATACAGGCCCCCACAGTCACCCCCATCCTAACCTTCCACCATCGAGGGAGAAGGGATTATTCACCCTTCACTGTCATTGCTATGAAAATCCATTTTTATCCCCTTATGCGGCCCCCACCGCCCGTCATTCCCGAATACAGGTCCCCACTACCTGTCATTCCGAGGAGCGGAGCGACGAGGAATCTAAAAAGCCTCGCGACCAAGACGACAACGCAGCGAGTAGGGGCAGTTCGCGAACTGCCCCTACTCTCGACTCCTCGCTGTCGCTCGGGGTGACAATTAAATGACCCTGGGGTACATTGGGCAAGAGGTTGACCTATGCTGACTTGGTAGGATCGAAGTAGACGATGTTCAGAAAAGTTGACCAGAAGCTGGCTGAGAAGTTGCAGGCTACACGGGACGATAGATAGAGTGTGCTGGTGGTAACATATTAATGTACGAGAGGGCATGTCACGCAGGGGAGAGCGGGAATCTATCCACGCATCACAGAAAGTTGACAAGGAAAGACGAAAATGGCAGAGAACGAAATACGAGGCCCCGGTAACAAGCCGGGGCCTCGTCGTTTGATGGGTTATATGGTTCTCCATGGGGTGGGTACGTAGGTGGTAAGATGTTCGGGAATTGTGAGTGCCCTCAGTAAAGCGAGCCTACGCCGATATTGGTTCTATCGTATGGGAATATTCTAAGCCTAGTTTCAACTCCCCCTACACCATCTACAATATAGGTGACACTGCTGGACGAGAAGATCCCACGAAGTCTGAACAGTTACAATTGTCATTGTCAAGGCGTGTGTTGCCCCCGCTCCTCCACGTGTGCGGGCTTTTGTCGTCGTCAATCGCCTTGGCGATTGACACTGATCGACATCTTGCAGTAAGGTGCGGTAAAGGCAAGGCCATGTACGTCTAGCTCCCTATGGGGACGGTCAATTTGAAATGTCAACACAACCTGGAAAGGGTTTTGCGTGAGTAGAGGCAGTAGTACGATGCCGAAGCGCTGCGTGGCAGAGTTGGTCGGCACCTTCGGGCTTGTCTTCGCCGGGACGGGCGCTATTATGATTGACGGACTCTCCGGGGGTCAGGTTACCCACGTGGGTGTGGGCCTTGTCACCGGCCTCGTGGTGGCGGCGATGGTCTACGCAACGGGGCATATCTCAGGGGGCCACATCAACCCTGCCGTAACTTTGGGCTTTGCCCTTGCCCGACACTTCCCATGGAAGGAAGTACCTCTCTACTGGGGGGCACAGATCGCCGGAGCGACGTTAGCCAGCCTGGCGCTGCGGGGCCTCCTGGGCTTGGTGGCTGACATGGGGGCCACTACCCCTTCGGGAAGCGCCTGGCAATCCTTGGGCCTGGAGGTCTTGCTGACTTTCTTTCTGGTGTTCGTCGTTATGGCCGTGGCTACCGACGTGCGTGCAGTGGGCCAAGGAGCGCCCCTGGCAATAGGTGGCACCGTTGGCCTTGAAGTCATATTTGCCGGCCCCCTCTCCGGTGCCAGCATGAACCCGGCCAGGTCCTTTGGTCCGGCGCTCGTGGGCTGGGTCTGGGAAAGTCACTGGGTGTACTGGGCCGGACCTGTAATAGGCGCTGCCATGGCATCTTTTCTGTATAGATGGCTGCGTGGCGAGGCAAACTCCGATTCCGCGCCCACGCAAAGTCAAGGTTTCAGGGGGCCGAAAAGCGACTGCTAGACTATCTCACAAAACACAGGCTGCTTAACTAAAGTTAACCTTTCAGGGTTAAGGCTGGAGCGGGTGATCGGGATCGAACCGACGACAGCTAGCTTGGAAGGCTAGCGCTCTACCACTGAGCTACACCCGCTCTTTCTTTGAGGTCCCGGCTTGAGCCAACCCTGATCTATTATAGTACAGGTATTCCTGTGCTTCCACTGCTCAGCTATATCCGCTCAATCAGGGGTTTGCCCACCTCAAGAAAGACGGGAGCAAATACCAGGGAAACTATTGCCATCAGCTTCAGTAGGATGTTCAAGGAAGGTCCGGAGGTGTCCTTGAACGGGTCTCCCACCACGTCGCCTTCCACTGCGGCTTTATGGGAGTCGGAGCCTTTTCCACCGTAGTGGCCAATTTCGATGTACTTCTTGGCGTTGTCCCAAGCACCGCCCGCATTTGCCATAGTTATCGCCAGGACGAAGCCCGCACCGACCGCTCCCATGAGAAGACCCCCCAAGGCTTCAGTTCCCAGGACAAACCCAATCGCCAGGGGTACTACCACTGCCATCACCCCGGGAAGAATCATCTCCTTGAGAGCGCCTCGAGTACTGATGTCTACACAACGGGCATATTCGGGGCGGCCGGTGCCTTCCATTATTCCGGGTATTTCCCGGAACTGCCTCCTGACCTCGTTAACTATGGAGAAGGCAGCCCTCCCAACGGCCTGCATGGTCATCGCCGAGAAAATGAAGGGGAGCATAGCTCCTATCAGGACCCCGGCCAGGGTGGTGTGATTCAGGAGGTCTATTGTCGTTAGGCCTGCCGTCTGGCCATAAGCAGCCAGCAGAGCCAGTGAGGTAAGTCCGGCGGAGCCAATGGCAAACCCTTTGCCGGTGGCGGCGGTGGTATTGCCCAGGGCATCCAGAGCATCGGTGCGCTGACGGACTTCGGGCGCCAGCTGGGCCTGCTCCGCAATGCCACCGGCGTTATCTGCGACGGGGCCGTAGGCATCGGTGGCCAGGGTTATGCCCAGAGTGGAGAGCATACCCACTCCGGCGAGAGCCACCCCATAGAATCCGGCCAACTCATACGCGGCCAGAATAGCGCCTGCGATGATAAGAACTGGAATCACCGTGCTTTGCAAACCGGTTGCTATGCCGCTGATCATGGTGGTAGCGGCGCCTGTTTGGGCTGCCTCGGCGACGCGTTTGGTTGGGCCGTAGTCGTAGGATGTGTAATACTCGGTCACCACCCCAATTATGACTCCGGCGCCCAGTCCGGCCACAATCGCCCAGAATATATCGAAGTCGCTGACGGTGGGTCCTATCAACCCGTCGAGATCAAGCCATATAACTGCCACCAGTGATAGGAGGACGACCAGTATGGCGGAGGCAAAGATACCTCGCCGTAAGGCCCACAGGAGTTCGCCGAAGGAAGCCCTCTCTCCACTTCGGACGACAAACGTGCCCAGGATGGAGGCCACTATGCCAAAACCGGCTATGAGCAGGGGGAGGAGCGCTACGTCGCTTTTCCAGTCCTCACCAGGTATGCTGGCTACCGCAGCGGCGGCCAGGGCTATGGCGGCGATGATGGAGCCCACATAGGACTCAAACAGGTCGGCCCCCATGCCGGCCACGTCTCCCACGTTGTCTCCCACGTTATCGGCTATTACCGCGGGATTTCTGGGGTCGTCTTCCGGGATGCCGGCCTCCACCTTACCCACGAGGTCTGCGCCCACGTCAGCCGCCTTGGTGTATATGCCACCGCCCACCCTGGCAAAGAGAGCTATTGAGGATGCACCGAAGCCAAAGCCTATAACGTAGTTTATGTTCTGAAAGATAACGTAGAGGGCGATTACTCCGAGAAGTCCCACGCCAACCACCGTTATCCCCATCACGGCGCCACTGGAGAAAGCGACTCTGAGAGCGGGGTTTAGCCCTCTCATGGCGGCAGCAGTAGTCCTCACGTTAGCGCGTATAGCTATGTTCATACCTATAAACCCGGCTGTAGCAGAGCAGACAGTGCCCACCAGGTATGCTATGGCCGTCCTTGGTATCCAGGAGTCTCCAGTGTACCAGTCTATCAGCAGCCACAGTGCGATTGCTACTACGATTACGAAAGGCACGATGGCAAGGTATTCTCGGCGAAGGAACGCAAAGGCCCCCTCCCTGATGGCCTGCGCGATGGCCCTCATCCTGCTATTTCCCTCATCGGCCCTCACCACACGCACCGCCAGGATGGCTGCAAAAACGATGGCTATCACGCCGGTAATAGCGGCTATCACGATGGGTAACATACTAAATCTCCCGTGGTAATCTTGGGACTAGATATTAGGCACAAGCGAAATTATCACACATAGGACAGGGTGTCAAGACAATAGAAAGACGGGGGTGCGTGCAGAGGCGCTAATTCTGCAATTCTCCGCCTTCAGTAGCTGAGGCAGCAGACGAGGCGGTAGCTGAAGAGTTGGTTTCAAATGAGGCGAGTTTTTGTTCCAGCTCCCGCTGCCTGAGAGCCATCGTCAAGTCGCCTCGGGTCCTCTCCAAAACGCCCCGCATAGCGTCGGTGGTGCGTCTCAATCCTCCGGTCACCTGCTCAGGGAAGTCTACTGTGACCAGGATAGCATAGATGTTATCCATAACGTCCATCAACTCATCACAGCGCCGGCTATCATTCTTGCGCAGAGAGTCCAGGATAAAACGCCTTAGCTCCCCTATGGCTTCACCCATGCCGTTGAGATAAGGCGCCATCTCCACGCCCAACTCCCCAGGCTGCGGGATTCCGGTTCCTGAGATGAGCGCAAACGTTATACGAGCCTCGCTGTACTCTTTTCTGGCGTCGGAGAGGAAGCCCGCATGATAAATCTCCGGCCACTCTCTCAAGATGTCGCCGGTCTCATACAGCTTGCTTTCCGCCTGGCCGAGCAAGTTTCTCGCTTCGTCAAAATCCTGCCGGTGGACGGCCCGTATGGTGTTGGCTGAGAGCCGGATTACCTCTCGCGACACCTGTAGGCCCCGCTCCCTGGCTGCGTGTTTCGCTGAAAGAGCTTTCAGCGCCGCCTCTGCTACCAGTGCAAGGCTTTCGTCATAGGAGGAGGGCATCAGGCCTTACCTCCTGCTTGAAGAATTTTCTCTACCAGGCGACGGGATGCTTCCTCCGGGTCTGCTGCCAGACCCACGGCGCCAGTGACACACACGGCATCGGCCCCTGCCATCACCACCGGCTCCACGTTCTCCACGTTTATGCCCCCTATGGCTACCATCGGCACGTGGACCGACTCTCTTACTCTTCGCACGGCATCAGGACCAAGGGTAGCCCGGCTCCGGATGCTGGACTTGGTAGCGGTAGGGTAAATGGCTCCGAGGGCTACGTGGTCTGCCCCACGTGCCTGAGACTCCAGTAGCTCCTCCGGCAGATGGTTGGACCGCCCTACGATTTGCCGGGGATGCAGTATCCGGCGGACCTCCGCCACCGGCAGGTCTCCCTGGCCTACGTGAAGGCCGTCAGCGCCCACCAGGGCAGCCAGGTCCGCGTGATCGTTTATTATCAGGAGAGCGCCAAATTCGACGCAAAGCTCTTTGAGCGCCCTGGCCAGAGGAAGGATATGGCCCTTTTCCCTGAGCTTGTCCCTTAGCTGGAGTACCTTTGCACCGCCTTTGAGTGCTCCACGGGCCACTTCTACAGGGTCTCGGCCTCCGGTAACTTCCGGGTCAATGATGACGTAGAGGCCATACACCCTGGCGCCGGGCAATCTGCGTAGCTCCCTTCCTATGCCCTCCTCCAGATCATCCAGAGTGTCCCGGAGGCGCTGTGCAAGGCCGTCACCATCATTGGTCCGGTCCAGATAGCCTGCGCCCGCCAACAGGTTGAGGGAGGCACGGGCTTGCAGAAGTATCTCGGGGGCTTCAGCCATGCCAACAGACTTGGGAGGTTGGTCCTTTGAGAGCGAAAGCCTATCGGAAAGCTCAGCGAGCTCCCCTCCAAGCCGGGGGGCCAAAGAGAGGTCTTTGGCAACGTTGCCCAACAGTAGCATGGACTGCCTCAAGCAGTCTAGCTGGCCTTCCGGTAAGGTCCTATCTTGTGTCATAAGTCCAGTCCTTCGGGGAACCGACCATCGCGGGCAGCGTCTATGGTATCTCTAACCGACGGGGGCATCTCCACCCCGTACTTCCGAAAGGATTCCTCTACGTGGCGACCCACGTTGCGGGGGTCCTTATAGTAGTCCAGCGAAGGAACCCCGGGTCCACGGGGTGGCCCGGACTCTTCATGTACGGTCTTGAGCGACTTGTGGTAGGCAAAGGAGGATATAGTCCGTTGCATGTCGGTGCTCCGGCAATGGGAGCATATTGGGTCGAGAGAGACGTTTATAGACCTGGTAAAGAAGGATGACTTCTTTTCGCAGGCGGCACAGAGGTACTCATAGATGGGCATGTCTTTGCCGTCTCCTCATAGCGTGCAGGGGAATTGCGGTCATTCGCATATCACTCTTCACCATACTCTGACATATCCGCCTCGGACTCCATTTCTTCCATCATCTGCTCAAACTCAGGGGTTACCTCCTCACCCATCTCCCTCTGCATACCGCGCATCCACTCGGCCATCTGTCTTGGGTCTTCGTGCTCCATATCGCCGGGGTAGCCTGAGTCAGGCGCCCAGTTCAGGCTATCGCCCCAGGAACGATGGAATGAGAACTTGGAGATAAGACGTTTCAGGTTGGCACTGCCACAGTGCTCGCAGGCCGGCTCCGGTGAGTTAGATGCGCTCCTCACCAGCACTGTTGACCTGCGTCGGCAGTCCTGACATTGATATTCGTACAGTGGCATATCCCCTATCCCTCTTTCACCATGAGGTCGCTACCGTAGATTTTAGCACAGGGGAGTCCATCGTAAAATAGCCACCTGGGCTTGCCTTCAGGTAAGCTCAACGGCATTCGCTATATGCGCCACCCGCTCGACGGCACTCTTACTGTCCAGGTACACTCCAATCAGGTCAATTCTCCACTCGTCCGGAGGGTCGGTGCAACTCTGGATATAGGTTTCAGCGGTGGCTACGAGCCTGTCTCGCTTCTTCTTGGTGAGGGACTCTTCAGGAGTACCGTATGACAACGGGTCGCGACGGGTACGTACCTCGACGAAGACCAGACAGACCCCTTCCTGTGCGACTATGTCCACTTCTCCCCAGAGGCAACGGAAATTGGTGTCCACAATCCGGTAGCCTTTGCCCTTGAGATACTCCCTGGCGACTCCCTCCCCGCGTGTACCCAACCGGCTTCTGGCAGTGGGCATGACTAGCTTACCTTACCGCGCAATGGGCTGAATGAGTGCCGGTGTATGGGAGAGGGTCCAAGCAGACCCAGCCGGCGCAGATGATGGGGCGTGGGATAGCCTTTATGTTGCGAGAACCCATAGCCTGGATACATGGCCTCTGCCTCCTCCATGAGCCTATCACGGGTCACTTTGGCGACGATGGATGCGGCGGCTATGGAGTAGCTGAGGCTGTCCCCACGGGCCATCGCCAGGAACGGAATGCCACATTCCGGGAGCTTGACAAAGTCTATGAGGAGGTGGGATGGCCTGATGACCTCGTCTGCGTCACGTTGAGAGCGCAGGTTATCAACGGCGCGGAGCATTGCGGACCTGGTTGCATTGCCGATGCCCTGGAAGTCTATCTCCCGGTGTGTCGCCATGCCCAGACCGATGGCGGTGGCACGGGCCTCAATGTGGTTCAGCGCCTTCCGTCTCCGGAGGGGAGTTAGCGCCTTGCTGTCGTCCACAAGGAGTAGCCAGTCAGAGCCGGGGTCCTCAGGGGGCAAAACCACTGCCGCCGCCACTACGGGGCCGGCCAGAGGGCCGCGCCCCACCTCGTCCACACCCGCAACCAAAGAGAACCCCTGTCGCTGAAGCTCCAGTTCCAGGTCGAAGGTGGGCAATGAACGCCTCCACAAGCTATTGCAACGGGTTAGTAGCTCCGCTCGAACATGGGTCTAATGGTGTGTACCCGAAAGGCCGGCCTTCGACTGCCAAGACTCAGACCCGGGAAATTGTTCCGACCGGTCGTCTATGGAAACGGCGATGCCTCGTTCGCCGCTTATGCGCCCTCCGCCCAGCACCTCGTCGCCCCGATAAAACACCACCGCCTGGCCCGGGGTGATGGCCCGCTGGGGCTGCCTGAACCGTACCATAGCATGGCTACCGTGGGGATAAAGGGTCGCCTCGGTCTCCGGCGATTTGTACCGTATCTTAACGGTGATGTCTATAGCCTCTTCAGGCTCCCGGTCCGAGGTGTAGCTGACCTCCGAGGCCCACAGGGTGTCGCTATAAAGCTCCTCCTCGCGCCCCACCACTACCCGGCTTTTCTCGGAGTCTATTCCTATCACGTATACCGGCTCCTGACCGGATATGCCCAGACCACGACGCTGTCCCACGGTAAAGGACTCAATGCCCTGGTGCTCCCCCATGACACGTCCTTCACTGTCCACAATGTAGCCGGGTCGGGGGGGTACGTGCTCCCTGAGAAACTTGCGGTAGTCACCCGATGGGATAAAGCAGATGTCCTGGCTGTCAGGCTTCTGTGCATTGGGGAAATTCGCCTGAACAGCCATTTCTCGTATCTCTTCCTTGCCGTACCCACCTATGGGTAGCAGGGTGTGGGAAAGCTCTTCCTGGCCCATACCATACAGGACGTAGGACTGGTCCTTCCGGGAATCAATTCCCTTGAGGAGGCGCAGGCTGTCAACGCCTGGCTCAATGCGTGCGTAGTGACCGGTCGCTACATGGCCGGCATTGAGGAAGCGGGCACGCCGGAGCAGAAAGTTGAACTTTATCTTGTCGTTGCAGGCTATACAGGGATGGGGCGTCCTTCCCCGCTGGTACTCGCTACAGAAGTAGTCTATAACAAAAGTCTGGAACTCTCTCTGGAGGTTGAAGACGTAGTGAGGAATGTCCAGACGGTGGCACACCAGTCGAGCGTCCTCGACATCGTCAACGGTACAGCAGCCACGATAGTAATCCGGCAGGTTGGACTGGTCAATGCTGTATAGCTTCATGGTGACGCCCACCACTTCATACCCTGCCTGCTTCAACAGGAGGGCGGCAACGGACGAGTCCACCCCGCCGCTCATGGCTACCACTACTTTCTCTTGTACCAAATGCCTTTGCCTCCGGCTAGTGCTTCGACAGGCTCTCGACACGAACCTGGTTCACAAACATGCCCTAGTCCTCCAGTGTGGTGGTCTCGCTGTCCTTCGACGTCACGGTGATGTGGGACATATAGGACTCTTTTCTCGCTCCGTGCCAGTGCTTCTCTCCCGCCGGAATGTGTATGATGTCGCCCACCGTCACCTCGCGCTCTTCGTCCTCGGTAGCGACAATGCCTATCCCCGAAGTTATTATCAGGACCTGATCACTGGTATGGGCATGAAACTTGTTCCTAGACCCTCTACCGAAGTTCACTATCCCGCAATTGAAGTTCTTCGCCGCTTCGGGGGGCACAACGGTCTGCCGTGTTACTTCCCCACCCACAAATAGAGGGCTATCTGCGGGTGTCTCGGCTACTTCGGCTGTCCTTACTACCTTCATGTCTACCTCCACAATCATTATTTCTTAGAATGGCAGGATTGGCCGCTCAATTGCCACACAGGGACAGGGCCTCACCTCTGATATGATGATACACCCTCACTTCCCTCTACGTCCACAGCCCGCGTACCCTCACCCTCAGTCCATCTCCCATCGGAAGAGGGGTGTCCACGTGACGAGGCGAATTGGATTCCGGTGTTCCATTCCTGTAGCTCAATCCGGAGCGGGGGCCGGTGAAGCAACGGCACTCGGAGGCTGGGCCCTCCGGCCACCGGTGCCGGGCAGGAGGAAGCCCGCAACGAAGAGGAACCAGGCCAGCAGGCCAAAGATAAGAAATCCGGGTGTGAAGCTACCTGTAGAGTCCTTCATAATCCCCACCACCAGGGGCGCTATGAAGGTGCCCACCCCCGAGGCCGTCATTATCCAACCCCACGCAAGGGCTACCTTTTGAGGCGTCATCCCCGGCAGCTCTATGGGCAGAGTGAGGAGGGAAGGGACATAGAGCCAGGCCCCAAGTCCCATAAGAATCACGGAAAAGTAAGTGACAGCCGTGTTATCTATCAGGAAGGAGCCCAGACCTCCCACACCCGCCATCACCCCGGGAACTATGAAGAACAGTCGCCTCGGCCTTATCCGCAAAGGTAGGAATCCTCCCAGAAGGACTGCGAAGATACCCATGAATGGGAGGAGGCTGGTGAGGAACCCTGCCTCGGCTAGAGACATTCCGCGTGCTTCGTTGTAGAAGGTTGGGAGCCAGCCGGTCAGCGCTACGTACATGCTGAAGCAGGCGGTGTCAGCAAGCCCCAAGAGAAATATAGTCTTATTCTTTAGGACGCTCCAAATCTCCTTTGGTGATAGTGGAGCCGCTGCCTCCCATGCTTCCTCCCGTGCTTTGCCCCACACCAACCAGGCAAAGGCCCCGGCCAGTCCCACTGCTCCAAAGATGCCCAGGACCGTCTCCCATCCAATCAAGTCGGCCAGCGGGGCCGCCGTGGATACGGACACCACTATACCCAGGGAAACACATGCTATGTTCAGGCTGGTTATGATTGGGACTTCCCTGGGACGGAACCACTGCATAATCAGAGGGCCGGTGGCGGGCAACATTGCCGCCACTCCCAGTCCATATACGATACGCAGGGCCATCAACCCCTCAAAGCCGGGGGACAGGGCCATTAGGGTCAGCGCTCCCATCATGAACCAACTCACGGTATAGATTCTCCACACACCCACCCGGCCCACTATAATTCCTCCCGGGATGCCAAAGGCTCCGTGGATAATCATCACGATTCCTACCAGCACACCGGCGGTGGTGTGGTTGATCCCATAGTCATCGGTGATGAGTGGCAGAACGGGTGACACGGACTGAAAGCTGAGACCGGTGGCGAAGTGCGCCCATAACGTGAGCCCGCCAATGACGTAACGATAGGGGCTGGCTGTATTAGTCTTGATCATTGCAGGTTCACACTTTACCTGAGATGCGTGGCTATGACAAGGCTATATCCAGAGCGTAGTCGAGGATTGTCTTAGCCTGTTCAGGATGTTACCATCTTTACGTCTTGGGAGGCACCTATAAAAGGTGAAGGAGGGAGAAAGTGCCAACCTATGGATACGACCACATACACCTTAGAAGTCCCAACCCTGTGGAGACGGCACAATGGTATCATCGCATGTTCGATGCCGGAATAATCGAGACCATTGAGCCTCCGGGAAGGCAAAGGATAGACATAGACATCAACAATCTGATGATATTCATCGCAGGAGCGCTCCCCCCCGGTGAGGAGTCACAAGGATTACGGGACCCCCACTACGGTCTCGACCATTTCGGCCTGCGGGTAGACAACTTGGACGAAGCAGTGACTGATCTGAAGTCCAGAGGAGCGGAGTTCGCTATGGAGCCTCGGTCATTGCCCAACGGCCTCAAGATAGCCTTCGTCCGTGCCCCGGACGATGTCCGAGTAGAGCTGGTGGAGAGGCCCAAGTAAGGGAGGCGGACGTGAAAATTGGCATCTTTGTATACGAATCAGCGGAATCGTTGGATACGGCTGTTCTGGCGAAGAGGGCAGAGGAGTTGGGATTTGAGTCCTTCTGGGTACCGGAGCATGGCATTATCCCGGTCAAGACCACCTCGCCCTTTCCAGGCTCTGCCGACGGCAGTCTCCCTGATTACTACAAACGGACCGTAGACCCCTTCGTCGCGCTGGCAAGGGCCTCTGCGGTGACAAAGACCATAAAGCTGGGCACGGGGATTTGCCTTGTCCCCGAAAGAAACCCTTTGCTTCTGGCCAAGGAGGTTGCCACCCTGGACTACCTCTCCGATGGCCGGTTCATATTCGGCATTGGGGCAGGCTGGCTCAAGGAGGAGTCGGAGATCATGGGGGCCGACTTCCCCCATCGCTGGACCCAGACTCACGAGGCTATCATGGCTATGAAGGAGCTGTGGACCAGGGACGAAGCTGAGTACCACGGTAAATACTACGACTTCCCGCCCGTCCGGTCCTTTCCCAAGCCCCTGCAGAAACCTCATCCCCCGATATTTCTGGGTAGCCTGGGTAGTAGGAACGTATTCAAGCGTGTGGTGAGGTGGGGCGACGGCTGGATGCCCACCCGCAGCTCTGTGAAGGAGATAAAGCAGGGTCGCGCCACCCTCAACGAGCTTGCCGAGCAGGCCGGCCGTGACCCTCAGTCCATTGAGGTCATGGTCTTCGGTTCATCCGGCAAGTTCAGGGACCGCAAGGCTATAGGGGACATGGAAGAGGCCGGTGCGAATCGGGTAACTATCTGGCTAACCCATACAGTGGGAGATAAGGCCCTGGAGGATATGGAGGAGATTGCTCGTCAGGTCCTCTGATTTTGCTCTGCGATGTCATCCCACCCAGGACGGCTTAAAGACCTATCTCTAAAGGGCCGGTTTGTCAGGCTCCTTGAGCATCGCTTCCCGCAACAGAGGCACCGGTGGAGACCCGTAGGAGAGCAACCTGTCGTGAAACTCCTTCCGGGAGAAGGCCGGGCCTTGCTCGCCTTGATAGTCCTCTCGCAGCTTGAGTATCATCAGTTTGCCCAGGGTATAGTTGAGATAACCAGGGTCAAATGTACCCCGCAGCGCCTCCTTCCGGGCGGGGAACTCCCCCATGTAGGCCTTCTCCACGAAGAACCTGGTGGCCTCCTCTACAGTCATTCCTCCGGTATGCATTCCGATAGAGCAGATATACCGGCAGTTGCGAAGGAGGGCATCGCAAATCTGTGCCAACTTCAGTAACGGAGCATCCTGGCCGTAGCCTGCATCGAGCATCATCTCTTCAGTATAGTGGGCCCAGCCTTCTGAAAAGGAGTAGGAGCGGAGGGCTTTGCTGACCAGGGATGGAGCAGCACGGCTGTGAAGGGAATGGATGAAGTGCCCCGGGTAGACTTCGTGTATGGAAACAATCCGGATTGTGTGATAGTCAAAGTCAGATAACCACTCCTCCTTTTGCTGCTCCGTCCAGTGGGACTCTACAGGTGTGACGTAGTAGTACGACTCGGCGGCGTGGCTTTCGAGCAAACCCGGTGTGTCCATAGCCGCAAATGCCCACCTCATAAAGGACGGGGTCTCCATCACCTGGCACCGCTCCTCGGAAGGGACTGTGAGAATGTCTCGGTCAATGACGAAGCTGCGTATGTCTTCCAGGATACCCCTGGTGTCGGGGATGAGGCCATCGGCGGTGGGATGGTCTGCGCTAATCGCTTCAATAAGCTGGGCTACCGACCTGGTAGAGTCTATGCGGCCTGCAACCTCCCTCAGTTCTTCAAGGTTACGCTCCAGGTCCGCCTGGCCCACGTCTATAACGCGCGACAATGGGAGTTCCACCATCTCCCCGTACCGCAGCATCTTCTCATACATCTCAGGGCCGATGGCGAAATCCGGGGATGCTCTGTTCAGCCTCTCCCGGAGTCCGGCCACGAAACCGTCTATTGCCTTAGCGGCCTCCTCCCTGGCTTGGTTGAAAGGTTCCAGCACAGACCTGTCAGAAAGTCCTTCAACCCCTTTCTCCAGATCCACCCTGTAGAAACGGGCCATGCCCTCATAGCTCTCGATACTCATATCCAGGATAGGCTTACCAATCTCCTGATTCAGAGCGGCCAGGATAGTATTGAGAAAATCGGGCACTTGGGCAAGCAACCCCGTCAGCGAGTGTATTCGATCAGGGAGAGGGGCATAGTCCCGCTGAATGTAGTTGGTCACGTTGAGGTAGCCGAGTTGCCTCATAGGGTCCGTATCCAGGATGCGGACCTCAGTCAGGTCGTGCAACTCCTTCTGTAGGGCCAACTCAAGAAGCTTATAGTCCATCCGGTCCTGATTAGCGAGGTGGGGAAGGTCTGTGGCTGCCAGGCTGTCCAGGCCCTGGCGTATCTGTTGCAACCTCCCTTGCACCGAACCTTGTGACAGGTCCGGGAGCATCCCATCGTACCGGTGGAGTCCCAGCCTTGAGGCTGAAGTGGGGTAAAATTCCCAGCGCTCCTCCAGGATTTTAGAAGAAAGACTCTGGAATCCACGCTCATCAGGTCTATGTTGCGCCACTTCTCCCTCCAGAATAGCCGTCAAATCGTTTCAATGCTGCATCATTAGCTTATCACAGGTCTCAGTGATCTGACACGGCCACGCCGAGGCAGGCGGTTTGTGACTTGACATGCCTCTTGATATAATAGACTCGACCATTGAACGGCTATTTGTGTAATTCACATCACAGATAGCCCTTCCAGTGTATTCCATAAATGACACTTGTGCTGTATAATGGCCCAAGCTACCAATATGACGGTAAGATAGGCAGGCCCCGTTTCTACATTGAGCGAGATGGGCTGTTTGTTCTTTGTCACCGGCACTTCGTGCAACTGTGGATTGCCCCAAACGCCGACCCGGTGCCCGGAGGAGGGTGCCAGCCTCTCAAAATAATGGAGTCGCATCATGTCTAGAGCTAAAAGAGTAGTCCTTATTCAGCCGGAATCAGTCGGGGGTAACTTCGAGTTTGTGGCCATACCAAGGCAGGGGATGCTTTTCCTGTCCGCCGCCCTCAAACAGTGGGATGGACCGTTCCTATACGATACCGAAATATGGTTTGAGGTCCGAAGCGGCAGAATAGACCCGGAGGCCGACCTGGATGGAGTAGACATCCTGATGGTTACCGGGCTTATCAATGAGGCCCCAAGGGCATACGAGATTGGTAGGCTGGCCAAGCTGTACCATCCGGAGTTGGTGACCATCGGCGGTGGTCCTCAGATGAGTCCACTGGCCGAGGAGGCAATCAGCCAAGGCAAGTTCGACGTGATTGTGAACCGGGAAGGAGAGGACATTATCGGCCAGCTTTCGGACGTGCTCCTGAGCTACAAAGGGGCCAGCCTGAAAAGCCACCTCAGTAAAGTCCCCGGCATATCATTTATGAACGACGGGCATCTGGTCCAGACCCCAAGGGTCGGCGTCATCTCTTCGGATTTCGTGGAGCTACCGGACTTCCGAGCCATACGCGACCTTACCCCTCAGAGGCCGATGGCAGGTGGGGTGCTGGAGACGGTCCGGGGGTGTACCGAGAAATGTACCTATTGCCAGGTTATCCAGCAATTTCTAGGGTACCGCCTTATCAAGAAGGGGACCGAGTTTAAACGCCTGCGCCAGCTTCGCCAACTTGCTGCCGATGGGCTTATACATACCGCCAGAGATGGCCGCTTCAGCGTCTTCATATCAGACGACCTTCATCCACCGCCTCTCCGCGCTACCAAGTACCGAGACGAGCGTCTGTCAAGGCTCAAGGCATGGAAGGGCCACACGGAAGATATGTACATGATATGCCAGACCAGAGCGGAAGTCGGACAGGACTCCGAGCTTGCCCACGCACTGCATGACGCCGGCATACGAATGCTCTACGTCGGCGTGGAGTCCGACAACGCTGAGAACCTGAATGCAGTGAGGAAGCGTCAAGACCCGGGTCAGATGCATAAGGACCTGGCACGTCTGAACGAGGTCGGCTTCACGTTAGTTGCGATGACGATAATCGGCCTGCCTTACGACACCGAAGAAAGCATTATGATGATGGCAAACTGGGTCACGCAGGTCAGCAAGTATCAGACTGCCAACCTTCTGACCCCACTCCCGGCTACCTCTAACTGGTCAGACCTGACTCCCCTGGACAGCGATGGCAACGTGCTGCCTCCGGGTGAGTTGCGGCCATACCACCTCTACACCGGGCGACAGTTCGTCCACCAGGACCATCGTTGGAGTATGGAGGAGTCTCGCCAGCTATTTAACAGGTACCACGATAAGCTCAACCCGGTGGACAAACTCTACGAGCGTATATTCCAGTTGCTAGGGTCGTCCCGCTTCCAGGTGTCCACCACCGGCAGGGAGTTGAGTGGAACCATATCCGCACGGATAAGCGAGTTCAGCGAAGCACTGAGGACACTTTCCGACTCGTCGAAGGAGCTTCCTGATACTATATCCGCCCGCATGAACGAGGTAAGCGAGTCCCTGGCAAGGTATCGTCTGCAGCTGTCCTCCACGGGCAAGGAGCTACCTGAGGTTATCTCGGCCCATATAAACGAGGCGAGTGACGCCTTGAGAAAATACCGGCTTCAGATATCGGAAACAAGTAGAGATATAAGCGGGTCAGTCTCGGCCCGCATCAACGAGGTGAACGAAGCCCTAATGAGCCTGTCTGATTTATCCAGAAAACCCGTCCAGACCAGCGAGTAGCCGGACGGCCCACCGGAAAAGGATAATCCGGCAGAACCTTCATTGAGCGGTGTGACATGGCAAAGAGTCGAGTATTTATCACCGGGCTAGGCACGGTGAGTCCATTGGGGTTGGATGTCGCATCTACCTGGGAGTCCCTCATAGGCGGCATCTCAGGAATAGACCACATCACAGCCTTTGATCTTGACGGTTTCGAGACCCGGTTCGGCGCCGAGGTAAAGGGTTTTGAACCTACTAATTATATTGAGAAGAAGGAAGCGCGTCGTATGGACCGCTTCGCGCAATTCGCCGTCGTGGCTGCCGGCGGCGCACTGGCCCAGGCAAAGCTCAAGCCGGAAGAGGTAGACCCTTTCAGGGTGGCCGCTATCGTCGGCAGCGGTATAGGCGGCATAATCACCCTGTCCCAGCAACATGACGTGCTGAGGGAGAAGGGGCCTCGCCGAGTGACCCCATTCCTGATACCTATGATGCTTGGAGACATGGCGTCAGCCCAGGTCTCCATGGCAACGGGGTCTATGGGACCCAATTTTTGCGTAGTGTCATCCTGCTCCAGTGGCGCCGATGCCATAGGACAGGCGTGGGAGATGATCGGGCGGGAGGAAGTGGACATAGCCATCGCAGGAGGAAGCGAAGCTCCAATCTGCCCTATTGCTATTGCCGGCTTCAACTCCCTGCGGGCCCTCTCCAAACATAACGAAGACCCCAGAAAGGCGAGCCGTCCCTTTGACGCTGAACGGGATGGCTTCGTGATGGGCGAAGGATCGGCCATCTTAGTTCTAGAGAGCCATGAAAGTATGGAAAAGAGGGATGTCAAACCCCTGGCCGAGCTGATAGGGTACGCCGCCACTTCCGACGCCTATCACCTCACCGAGCCATCCCCTAACGGCTATAGCGCTGCCAAGGCCATGAAGCTGGCCATTGAGAGATCGGGAATAAAGCCCGAGGAGATAGACTATATTAACGCTCATGGCACCTCCACTCCCTTGAATGACCGGCAGGAAACTCAGGCTATAAAAACTGCCCTGGGAGAAGAGGCTTACCGCGTGCCCATAAGCTCCACGAAGTCTATGACCGGCCACCTTCTGGGTGCGGGTGGCGCTCTGGAGGCCATGGCCTGTGTCCTGGCCATACAGCACGGGACCATACCACCCACCATTAACCTGGAGCATCCCGACCCCGACTGCGACCTGAACTATACCCCTTCCAAAGCGCGCCAAAAACCGATAAAGGTTGCCATGAGCAACTCCTTCGGTTTTGGCGGCCACAACTCCGTCCTCATATTTAGCTCCGTCGCCTGAGCGTTAGTCCGTCTCTGATGACTACATCAAGGGAGACCTCTATAGGGAGAGAATGGAAGCTATACCCCCGTGCGCCTGCGCAGGTATTGAACAGCACCGAACTCCCTCCCATAGTGGCCCAGGTACTACACAATCGTGGCGTCACCGTCAGGTCTGAGATTGACTCCCTGTTTAACCCCCTATTACACGACCCCGCACTGCTCTCAAATATGGATTCGGCCCGTCAACGCCTGTACAGGGCCATCGAGTCCGGTGAAATTATAGGAATTTTCGGGGACTTCGACGTAGACGGAGTCACCGGTACGGCCCTGATGGCCCAAGGGCTTAGCGACCTTGGGGCAAAGGTGGAGCCGTACATCCCACATCGTGTGACTGAGGGCCACGGCCCGAACGAGGCCGCAATGCGAGTCTTGAGGGAGCGTGGGGCCTCGGTTATGGTGACAGTGGACTGCGGGGTGACTTCCCTGAACGAGGTCGCTCTTGCCCAAGAGTTGGGCATGGACGTCATCATCACAGACCACCACATACCTCCGACAACGCTACCTCCCGCACTAGCAATCATAGACCCCAAGCTTGATGACGGCTCAGAGTACCCTTTCCCGGAGCTTTCGGGAGCGGGGCTGGCCTTCAAGCTTGTCCAGGGGCTTTACGACCTTATCGGGCAACCCTGGAGTCGGGACTTGTTGGAGCTGGCTGCCCTGAGCACAGTTGCAGACTTGGTCCCTCTGAAGGATGAGAACCGGTTTCTCGTGAAGGAGGGACTGAAAGAGCTCAGCCATACCCGCAGGCCTGGACTCCTTGCCCTATACCGGGACGCGGGCATAAGGGCGGAGTCCATGGACGTGGAGACTATCTCTTTTGCTATCGCCCCCCGGCTCAACGCCGCAGGGAGGCTGGACCACGCCGACATCAGCTACCGGCTGCTGCTCACCAGGTCCAACGATGAGGCAGAGAGGCTGGCAACCCAGCTGGGAGGTCTGAACCGAGCGCGGCAACATCTCTCCGAAGAGGCCTACGATAATGCACGAGAGACAGTGCTAGGCTGGTCGCCTCTCCCGCCGATACTCATTTTGGAGGGAGAGCAACTCTCCCCGGGAATTGCGGGACTTGTAGCCACCAGGCTGGTGGAGGATTTCTATCGGCCGGCAGTGGTAATGTCCCGGGTTGACGGTGTCATAAGGGCCAGTGCCCGCAGTATCACCGAATTCCACGTAGGTGACGCGCTCTCTCAGTGTGGTGACCTGTTTGTGCGACACGGGGGACACCGGCAGGCAGCGGGGTTCACCATGCACCCGGAGAACTTGCCTCAGCTTAGGGAGAGGCTGGGCCGGATTGCGGCGGACGTGCTGGAGAAGTACGACCTGAAGCCCGGCGTCAATATAGACGCTGAGGTATCCGTGACCAGTCTGAAGGGCGAGACTTTTCGCTGGCTCAAGGACCTGGAGCCTTTTGGAGTGGATAACCCCACCCCGGTATTCCTGACCAGGAACCTACGGCCCGTAGAATCTCGACCGGTTGGCAGGCAGGGTAACCACCTGAAGCTCAAGCTGAAAGAGGGCAGAGTCGTCTGGGATGCTATAGCCTTCCGACAAGCGGCGCGATGGGTCCCTGCCACTTCGCTGCTGGACGTGGTCTATACCGTCGGCACCGACCGGCGCGGCGGAACGGAGATGATGTCCCTGAAGGTGATAGACTTCAGGCCCTCCGTCAGCTAGATGAGAGTCCCGGTAAGAGCCTATCAGATAACCGATGAGACCGCTAAGTACACAGAGGACTTACAGTGTTTGATGCTGGCTGTAGTATTATCGGCGAGTCCATATGTGAATCGCCGTGGACTGACGCCAGAACGGGCCAGTGGTGAGTGGAGTGGATATATTTCGCAGGGCAAGTTGAAGGGCTGTTTTATACCAACACACGACATTCCCAGAGACGGGCTATGACCCCTAATATGAAAAACAGGAGAATGTCAGAAGGTCAGGACACTCTCAGCCTTCAACCAATATGATCTTGTTAAAGGTTCGATGAGCTAAAGCCGAGTTCCAGCAATTCCTCCGGCGTCCGGGCAACTAGGTCGGCCCCCAGATCACTATGATGGCTGTCGGTTTCTCCAATACCCCAGGTAGCTAGACAACTCCAGCATTTCGCTGCGATTGCCGACCCGACGTCGGCAGCGCTGTCCCCTACTAAAATCGTCTCCCATGGCCTAGCTTTCAGATTGTCCAGCGCCAGGTGAACTGGCTCCGGGTGGGGCTTATGGAGAGTCACATCCTCAAACCCCACTATTACCGAGAACAGGCCCGCAATGCCCAGCTGTCGCAGCTCCTCCGAGGCCCCCGCTCGATGTCCCTCTATCTCAAACGCCCGCCTTTTCTGCGTTATCACTCCAAGCTTTACTCCTCGTCTGTAGAGCTCCTGAACGACTGCCTCAATGCCTGGATAGAGGCTGATAATCCCGTGCTCTCTGATCCAGTAGGCTCGACGGAACCTTTCAAACAAGCCGTGCGCCGTTCCCCCGGCTGTCTCAAGTTGGCTTAACGCCTGGTGAATCGGACTACCAACTTGGCTGCACAGGAACTCGTTTGCTGTGGGGCTATGGATACCAGCGTCTGAGAAAACGATCTGAAGGGCGGCTAGACGAGCCGGGAAGGAGTCAACTAGCGTGTCATCAAGGTCGAACAGTACGGTTGTTAGACTATGACGCATCTCAGCTTGTACCTACATAAAACCTGATATAATGATAGCATGAAACTACAGAGCTTGCATCCCTGGCACGGGAGCATCGAGGAAGCCAAAGCTCTTCAAACTCGCCTCGCTCCTATGGTATCCCATACCAGTGCCATCACAGGCAACGTCAGACATATAGCAGGAGTGGACATCTCCCCGCCAAACGACGAGGGCACGGTCCGGGCGGCTGTGGTGGTCTTGAGCTATCCCGACCTCCAGCCAGAGGAGGTTAGACTGGCTGAAGGTAAGCCTGGGCTTCCCTACATACCAGGATTCCTCTCCTTCCGTGAGGTTCCAGTGTTGATTGACGCCCTGGAGAGCCTTGACCTGACTCCGGACATAATCATCGCCGACGGACAGGGTCTGGCCCACCCCAGGCGTTTCGGAATAGCCTGCCACCTTGGTCTTATTACTGGCGTGCCTGCCATAGGCTGCGCCAAGTCTATACTCAGGGGAAGGCACGGGTCGCTGGGCAGCGAGGCCGGGTCACAGGCTGAGATGGTGGACAAGGGGGAAGTAGTTGGGGTGGCGCTCCGGACTCGGACCGGCGTGAGTCCCGTTTACGTATCCGTAGGACACAAGGTAGACCTTAGCTCTGCGGCGGAATGGGTGCTGGTGTGTTGCAAGGGCAGGAGGTTGCCCGAGACCACCAGGCTGGCCCATCAGGCCGCTGCGGGTCGCCTGCCCCCGGCCCGGCGGAAGGCGCAATCCGGTCACGACCAGGCAGGGGACGACGTTGTCGCAAATCAGCGATGAGTTTCCGTAGAATCACAGACGCGAAAGGTATGAAATATGCAAGACCTTAGACTAAAGCTAACAGAGATGTGTCTGAAGATTGAATCCGTTCTCGTCCGTCTTTGACGTTCCAGGTACTGAGGCCGAGATAGGCAAGCTGGAGCAAGAAGCCGGATTGCCGTCTTTCTGGGATGATCCCCAGCAAGCCCAGAGAAGGATGCAACATCTTGCACGACTCAAGGAAAAGGTGGATCTCTGGCGTGGCTTAGGAGAAAAGACCTCCACCCTTCTGGAGCTAACAGACCTGGCTATAGATGACGGGGACGACTCACTCGAAGACCAGTTGAGAGAGGAGACTGGGCAGGTTGCGCGTGCTCTGGACCATGAGGAGTTCAATCTAATCTTCTCCGGCCCCTACGATGAGCGCCCCGCGATTCTCTCGATCCACGCCGGTGCGGGCGGGACCGAGTCCCAGGACTGGGCTGAAATGCTGCTGCGGATGTACATTCGGTGGACGGAGAACCTGGGTCGAAAGGCGCAGATTCTGGACCTTTCCTACGGGGATGAAGCAGGTATTAAGAGCGTCACCATAGAGATAGGGGGGCAATACGCCTACGGTTACCTGAAGTCTGAAAGGGGGGTGCATCGCCTGGTACGTCTCTCTCCCTTCGATGCCAACCACCTGAGGCATACCTCATTCGCCCTGATAGAGGCGCTGCCCGCCGCTGAAGAGGACCCGGAGATAAATGTAAAGCCCGATGACCTTAAAATTGAGTTCTTTCGCTCCAGTGGGCCGGGTGGTCAGAACGTGCAAAAGGTGGCATCCGCGGTGCGCATAATCCATCAGCCCACCGGTATCGTGGTAGCCTGCCAGAATGAGCGCTCCCAGCACCAGAACCGGGAATTCGCCATGAAGATTCTTATGGCCAGGCTCCTTGAGCGCCAGCTACAAGAGAGGGCGCAGGAGATGTCCCGGATTAAGGGCGAGCACGTGTCCGCTGAGTGGGGCAATCAGATAAGGAGCTACGTCTTGCACCCGTACAAGATGGTGAAGGACCACCGCACGAGCTACCAGACCAGCGATACCGACGGGGTGTTGGAGGGGGAGCTGGACGAGTTTATGAAGGCATACCTGATATCTAACGTGGGGAAGGAATAGCCCCTAGCAGTGTCCCAGAGTGTGGCCCATCTTGGAACGCTTGGTCCTCAGGTACATCCTGTTTTCCTCGTTGACCTCCGTCTCTATGGGCACCCGTTCTACAATCTCCAAATCGTAGCCGGATAACCCCACCATCTTCCTGGGATTGTTGGTGAGGAAGCGCATTTTCTTCACTCCCAACTCGGCTAGAATCTGCGCCGCTATGCCGTAATGGCGGAGGTCGGACTCGAAGCCCAACTCTTCGTTAGCCTCTATGGTGTCCCTGCCGTTGTCCTGGAGGGAATATGCCTTGATTTTATTGTGTAGGCCGATTCCCCTTCCCTCTTGCCGTATGTAAAGGAAGACGCCTTTGCCCCCTTTGGCTATTATGTCCAGGGCCAACTGTATCTGCTCACCACAATCGCAACGAACGCTTCCGAAAACGTCGCCTGTGAGACATTCGCTGTGAATCCTCACCAGGACCGGCTCGTCGGGTTCCCATTCGCCCTTGACCATGGCCAGATGCTCACCCGGGTCAACCATGCTCTTGTAGGCTATAATCTGGAACTCGCTGCGGACGGTGGGCAGGCGTGCCTCGGCCACTCTTTCTATGAGTTTCTCATGGCGCCTTCTGTGGGCGATAATCTGGGCTATGCTGATAATATTCAGGTCGTGCTTCCGGGAGAGTTCCTCCAACTCCGGCATCCGCGCCATGGTTCCGTCCGGGTTCAAAATTTCGCAGACGATACCCGCCGGATACAGGCCCGCCATGCGGGCTAGGTCCACAATGGCCTCGGTATGTCCTGGGCGGACCAGTACGCCTCCTTCTTCATAGCGCAGAGGGAAGAGATGGCCGGGACGAGCGAATTCTTCGGGCTTGGCCTTGGGATCAATCATGGCTTTTATCGTAGCCGCCCTATCGTTAGCCGAGATACCCGTAGTGGTCCCTTTTCGATAGTCTATAGAGACGGTAAAAGCGGTGCCATGCCTTGCGGAGTTACTTCCGTTGACCATCAATGGCATCTCAAGCTCATCCAATCTCTCGCCGATAACGGGCATACATAGGAGACCCCTGGCGTGTGTTACCATGAAGTTGACCGCTTCCGGAGTCACCTTGTCCGCGGGCATCACCAGGTCTCCCTCGTTTTCCCGCTTCTCGTCGTCAACGACAATGAGGCACTTTCCCTGTTGTATGTCCTCTAAGGCCTCTTCCAGACTCGCTAGAGGCATTTCCTCTTCTCCCTAGGAAAGATGTGTTAAGGAAGCACCCATTTCAACGCCGGAGGAAGCTCTCCACGTACTTAGCCAGAATGTCCATCTCCAGGTTGACGGAGTCTCCCACGCATCTCTCCTTCAGAATTGTGTTCTCCAAAGTATATGGTATCACGGATATGGTAAAGGATGAAGCCCCTCTTTTTACCACAGTAAGGCTTATACCGTCAATGGCGATAAAGCCTTTCTCCACGATATAGGGCATGAGCTTCTTGGGTGCTCGAAAGCCCATGAGTATACTGTCCCCCTCGGGTTTTACGGACGTTACCTTGCCTGTGGAATCTACGTGCCCCTGGACGATGTGCCCACCCATCCGGTCGGTGGCTGCCAGGGGGCGCTCCAGGTTTACCCCGGAGCCCGGCTTCAGAGACCCTAGATTTGTGCGTCGCAGGGTCTCGTGTGCCAGGTCCACGTCAAAGGTATCATCATCAAAGGCCACTATTGTGAGGCATGTGCCGTTGACGGCGATACTATCGCCTAGTTTTGAACCTTCAAGAACTTTTTTGGCCCCGATGGTGAGGCGTCCCACTCCGACGTGCTCCGAGGGCTGCTCCAGAGACTGAGCCAGACCAACCTCTTCCACAATGCCCGTAAACATATTACCCTACTCTCGCTTCGGGGTCCGTCCCGGATATGGAGATTGCCCCTATAGGGAGTGCCCTGGCCGAGGGATAGCCGATTATGAGTACATCGTCTCCGATTTGCTCCACTTTTGCCCGCTCTATGTCTATGGCCTGAGACATGGTTACGCTGCCATTCCCGCCCACAGGCGAAGGGGCGGAGATGCCGCCAATTATCTTGGGTGCTATGAATGCGGCCACTTTGTCCACCATGCCCAGGTCGAACAGGGAACCCAGCAGAGTACCGCCCCCTTCCACCAGCAGGCTTACCACGCCCCTGGCCCCGAGAGCCTGAAGGAGGGCACAGGGGTCTACCATCCCGTCTTTGGTTTCAGGAAATTGCAGGACCTCGGCTCCTGCTTCCCGTAGGGCCGCTATTTTGCCATCTGCCGACCGGGTCACTGCGATGAGGGTAAGCCCCGGCTCACTGAGGAGACGCGCATTGGCGGGAGTGTGTGCCTTGCTATCCAGTATTACCCGGAGGGGTTGGCGGGGCAGAAGGTCTCCATCCGTATCTCTGGCGGTAAGCCGTGGGTTGTCCAGCAGAACGGTGTTCACGCCAACCATGATGGCATCGCAGGTCTCACGCATCTCTTGGACATAGCCGCGCGCCGGTGGTCCTGTGACCCACTTTGAATCGCCTGTGTGGGTGGCTATCTTGCCGTCCAGGCTCATGGCAAACTTGGCGGTAACAAAGGGAAGCCCGGTGTTGACGTGCCTGGCAAAGGCTTCATATAGCTCTCCGGCTTCCTCTTCACCTTCCCCACGGTACACCTTGATTCCGGCGGCCTCCAGCTCCGACAGCCCCTTGCCATTCACACGGGGGTTGGGGTCTGTAGTGGCAACATATACTTCGCCGATGCCCGCAGCGATAATGGCCCGGGTGCATGGAGGAGTGCGGCCATAGGTGCAGCATGGTTCGAGAGTCACGTAAAGGGAGGCGTCACGGGCGCTCCGTCCGGCTTGCTGGAGGGCCACAACCTCGGCGTGGTCCTGGCCTGGCGGTTGGGTGAATCCCTCACCCACGGGAACGCCGTCCCTCACGACCACGGCGCCCACGGCGGGGTTGGGGCTGGTGATCCCACGGGCCTTTCCGGCCAGGGCCAAGGCTCTTTTCATGTGGCTCATAAACAGAAAAGGGTATAACCCGGCTTTTGTCGCGGTGGCGGCTGGCCTACCCCAGCCATCCAACAAAAGCGGCTACACCCACTCCCCACGATAGGACTATGGCTAATTCTGGAATAATTTATCTATAATGTCAAGAGATATTAGATAATACACTGTATCGTCTCACTGATACACTGTGCATGATTTCCGTAGCGCACTCCGACCCTCAGCCTTTATTCTCCTCGTAGAAACGGCTTGGAGTCGGCTCCTGCTGACCCTGGTACTTGCTGCCCAACCCCGGGGAGCCATAAAGACGCTCGGCAGGGGCCGTCAGGCGCAGAAACGATATTTGCCCAATCTTCATACGGTAATACAATGTAATCGGCAGACGGGCCACGTTTGTCAGTTCCAGGGTAAGATTGCCTTTCCATCCCGGGTCCACGTACCCTGCCGTGGAATGGATTATCAGGCCCATTCTACCAAGGGAGCTTTTGCCATCCAGCCTGGCCACGATGTCGTCGGGTACTTCTATATGCTCAAGGGTGCTGGCCAGCACAAATTCGCCCGGATGCAGAATAAATGGCACGTCACCCACTATTTCGGTAGGCCGCATGAGGTCTTCCTGTGGCTCCCGTATGTCTATATATGGCCGCTCGCTATTCCGGAACAGCAGGACCTTACTATCCAGGTGTAAGTCCACGCTTGCCGGCTGGATGCAGGAGGGTTCCAGAGGATTGATACGTATACGGCCTTTGTCAAGCTCTTCCCGGATGGTCCTATCGCTCAGTACCACAAGTGAACCCCCGGCCACAGATTTGTTGGTGAGACTGTCGCACGTTCACGTCAGGAATATCAAGTTAATCAGATTCTGAATTTCTCTGATAGGGCACAAACGGACTGCAACGAGCACGTCTCCTGACTATATTTTCTTAGGACTTACGGCGAGACGAGAAGGTCCCCGGTCAGGATGTGGTGCGCCCCGAGGGATGTCGCACCCGCCAGAGGATGCCTCCCACAAGGATGACTGCTGCGGCACCCAGCACACCCTCCAGCACCCGCCAGACGAGGGCCGTAGAGCCATCCCCGGCTTCAAATGCCGAGACTTCCTGAGCGGGAGAATCAGGAGTCTGAGCAGGCGTGGGTGTGGGGCTAGGGGCCACTGTCGGTATGGAAGTCGTGCCCTGCTCGTCGAACCTATCAGGCTGATTAACTATGGTCGGAGCCGCTACGGTAACGGGTGCTAGAGGACCCTCCGCCGGCTTGGAAGTAGGCGTAACCGCAGGAACGGCGAGAGTAAGGGTAGCATCCTTCTCCGGGCCACCTGATTGGGGGACCGGAGTAGGAGTCGCTACATCAGCCGGTGCCGGGGTATCCGTCCAAGGACCCACGCCCTCGGCCTCGGCAACTCCCGTCATCGGTGTAGCAGGAGGGGTTGAAATAGGGTAAGCGGCTTCTTTCACCACCGGTGTATATGGCAGAGTGTCATCGGCATCAGTTATCTCGGACATGGGGGTGGCTTGTGGAATGGGAGTGACCACAGGGATAAGTTCCATCGCAGCCGCCATCTCCTGCGTAGGTGTCGGCTCCGGCATAGGTGTCGGCTGTGGCGCAGGTGTCGCCTCAGCCATAGAAGCTGGTTGCGGCGTAGGTGTCGGCTGCTGCATAGAAGCTGGCTGCGGCGTAGGTGTCGGCTGCGGCGCAGGGGTAGCAGTTGGTGAGAGAAGAACTGCTGACTTCTCTGCCTCTGGAGCGGGTATTGGCCCGGGCGATGAAGTGGTGACTATAGGGACTTCCCGGTAGCCGGACCCCCAGGGGTCGGACTCGTCCTGGGCCAGGGAACCACTCAGGTCTGCCGACAGTACCAGCGCAAAAAGTGCGATAGCCACCGATGCAGCAGCCCCATAAGCCCACACGGGCACCCTTACCCTCCACGGTGTTGAAGAGACGGACGGTGCCTCGCCGAGAGTAAAGACGCGGCGCGGACTCCTCACCGGCATCCGTCTAAGGAGGCTGACAGTGTACCTCAGCGATTCCAACTCCTTGCCGCACCTGGAGCAGCCCTCCACGTGTCGCTCCACTCTCTCATGCTCACGGGCCGAGAGGCGACCGTCCATGTATTCTGAGAGAGTCTCTGAATTGATATGCTCTCTATTTCTTCTGAAAATCCACATTGTCCTATCTATCTTGACGAAATTGACTGGGTAAAGGTTCCCCATGTTCTCGCAGGAAGTCCCGCATCTCCGCACGACCACGGGCCAGGCGAGACTTGACGGTTCCCAATGAGCAGTCCATAGCCTCTGCCGCCTCCACGTAGCTGAACCCCTGAACATCTACCAAGACCACGGCCAGACGACGCTCATCCGGCAGGGATTGAAGCCCTTCTTCTATGGTCCTCCCCAACTCGCGGCGGAGGGCGTAGTCTTCCGGGGACTCCTCAGCGGAGGGAGGACCAAGGGAAGGACTATCAGAACCTTCCGGGTTGAGTGGGGAAAAGTCCAGAGATACGGTTGGCCGGGACTTTCTAACTCGGAGCATGTCCCGGCAGGCGTTGGCGACAATCCGCATGAGCCATGCTCTCAGATTATCGCCCCGGAAGCCCTTGAACGCCCTGTAGCCGGAAAGGAAGGCCTCTTGAGTAGCGTCCTCTGCCACGGCCCAGTCACCCATCATCCGGAGGGCCAGATTGTGGGCCTGGGTCTGGTAGGTCTCGATAAGACAGTTGTAGCAATACTCCTGCCCGGCCCGGTCCTTCACGGGCAGAGCGGTGTGGGTGTTGGTGTTATGCTGGAACTCCGTACCTGCTTCCCTTCGTCCTGAGGGGCAAAGCCGGCGATGCTTTCCCGTGCGGCTAGCCATCAACAGGGGTCCTGCTGCTTTAATCTTACAAAGATAGTGACATGCTCACGCCGACAACGTCAAGGCGAAGCCAACTATCGTGTGATGCGCCGTGCGAAAGTCATCGAAGGGAAGAACAGCCACCGGCAGTCAATTCGCCTTGACATGGAGAGCGTAGGAGCCTACAATCCTTCCTGGAGATTACCCAAACCCAGGGCAGCGAATTATGGCCCCAACCTCCGGCCCGTCCCCCAAGTCGAGGGTGGCCCGGAGGCCAGGGTGGGGGCAGCCTCCTAGTACATAATGGTACATAGATTGTACGCGTCCATAAGTCTGAGAAGGGGCATATCACACAAATGCAGGTGGTAGAAGGTATCGGGTTCATGGATAGGGATCTCATTCCTATATGGGAGAAGGTGCTGGCTGAGGAACGGCTCTCTCTTGTGGATGGAATACGCCTCTTTGAGACCACGGATTTCCCCGCCGTGGGGCGCATGGCCGACCACGTGAAGAGCCGGCGCGATAGCGATAGAGTGTTCTTCGTCCTGAATCGCCACCTCAATCCCACCAACATCTGCGTCCTCTCCTGCACTTTCTGCGATTTTGCCAAGAAGAAGGGGGATCCCGACGCCTATGAGATGAGCATGGAGGAAATCCTGGGGCACGTGGACCCGGAGACGCGGGAGGTGCATATAGTAGGGGGACATCACCCCGATTGGCCCTTTGAGAAATATGAGGAGATAGTGAGGACCATTCATCAGCACTATCCAGACGTACAGATTAAGGCTTTCACCGCTGCGGAGATAGACTACTTTCACCGCCGGTGGAAGGTTACGCCCGAAGAGTCCCTGGCACGCCTGAAAGAGGCAGGGCTCCGCTCCATGCCCGGAGGTGGGGCCGAGGTCTTTTCCAGCCGGGTGCATAGGCTTCTACTGCCAGGCAAAAGCGACGCCAACAGATGGGCGGAGATACACCACATAGCCCACAACATGGGCATTCGCTCCAATGCGACCCTTCTCTACGGTCACATCGAGACCTACGAGGAGCGAGTGGAGCATTTGATACATCTCAGGGAACTCCAGGACGAAACAGGAGGGTTCCTGGCCTTCATTCCTCTGGAGTACCAGGTGGGCGATACTCATCTGGTCCCCAGGCAAGCATCGGCCATAGACGACCTCAAGACTGTCGCCGCTGCCAGGCTGCTCCTGGACAACTTTCCCCACATCAAAGCCTACTGGGTAATGATTGGCGAGGAGACGGCCTCCGTGTCCCTCCACTTCGGGGCCAGTGACTTGGACGGTACTATAGGCAGGGAGCGCATAGCCCACGCCGCCAAGGCTGCCAGCCCGGCGGGTCTGGCCAGGAATCGAGTGGTCCAGCTAATCAGGGATGCTCAAAAAGTCCCCGTGGAACGGGATGCACTCTACAACGTGGTACATGTGTATGAAAATTAGAGTTGGACGCATACCATATCTCAACTCGGAGCCTTTCTACTACGAGTTGGTGCGTGACGATATAGAGCTTCGCCCCCTGGTGCCAAGTGCTTTAGCTCGTGCGGCGGAGGAAGGGGAGCTTGACGCCGGCCCTCTCTCGCTGGTGGACTATTTGCGCCTGGAAGACCGCTTTGCAAGGCTGGGGCAGTTCTGTATAGCCACACTGGAAAAGGCTCGAAGCGTCCTTCTTTACTCCAAACTCCCCATTCAGGAGCTAAGTGGCGCCAACATCGGTGTAACGAGCGACACGTCCACGTCGGTGCGTCTCCTCGAGGTCCTTCTCACGTACAAATATCAGACCAAGCCGGCCACCTATTTGTCGCTGGACCAGCCCAATGACGCCTTCCTTATAATAGGCGACGAGGCATTGAGGAGACGCTACGGTGTTCCCTCATACCCCTATAGATATGACCTGGGAGAGGAATGGTACCGATGGCAAAAGATGCCCTTCGTCTTTGCCCTGTGGGCGGTCCGCCGGGATATGAGCGAGAAGCAGGCGGCTTATCTGGAGAACGTCCTTTACTCCTGTATAGATGAGGGACTGGAGCACATGTACGTCATAGGCCAGAACCGGGAGGACGTGAGGATGAGCTCCAGGGAGATAGTGGAGTATTATCAGGGGTTCCGCTACTGGGCAGGGGTAGGGGAGCATAAAGCCATAGAGCTCTTCAAGGGGTATCTCAGCTCCTTAGACTCGACAAGAGCTGTCTGATGCTGGATACGATACGTCAGAAAACCGAGGCGGGGGAGCGTATCACCGGTGAAGAGGGTCTCTTCCTCCTCCGCGATGCAAGCATCCTGGACCTAGCCCCCCTGGCACAACAGGTACGTTACCGGTACAACCCCGAGCCGGTGGTCACTTTCGTTGTAGACACCAACCTCAACTACACCAACGTTTGCGACGCCTACTGTACTTTCTGCGCCTTTTACCGGACCGAGGAGGCCCCCGACGCCTATACTCACTCCAT
The DNA here is from genome assembly GCA_965219825.1 of Dehalococcoidia bacterium. Lineage (GTDB taxonomy): Bacteria > Chloroflexota > Dehalococcoidia > Lucifugimonadales > JAGWBF01 > JAGWBG01. Next base: position 3,001,652 of record OZ244792.1, read on the forward strand.
TGACACGATGATGGAAATGTTCGGGGAGGCCGTGTCCAAGGGCGTGACCAGGGTGCTGCTTCAGGGCGGCCTGAACCCTAAGCTACCCCTGGAGTATTACGTGGATCTGGTCAGGGAGACCCGCCGGCAGTACCCCGAAATTGACCCCCACTTCTTCTCTGCCCCTGAGATTATGAAAATGGCCCAGGTCTCGGGCCTCTCAGTGCGAGAGGTCTTGCTGGAGCTTCAGAAGGCAGGGCTTGAGACCATCCCCGGCGGCGGCTCGGAGGTCCTCTCCAATAGGGTAAAGCACAAGATAAGCCGTCTCTTCCCCAAGGGGAAGGTGGACGATTGGACAACAGTTCACCAAGAGGCCCATCTGCTGGGCTATCGTACCACCGCCACCATGATGTACGGTCACCTTGAAGAAGATGCGGATGTCATAGAGCACCTGGAGCACTTGAGAGCGCTACAGGATGAGACGGGCGGGTTTATCGCCTTTATTCCCTGGAGCTACAAGGCGGACAACACGGCCCTGGGCCGCAGAGTGCAGAAGCTTGCGGGGCCTAATCGCTACCTACGGATAATGGCGGTCTCGCGTCTCTACCTGGACAATTTCCTGCACGTCCAGGCCTCCTGGTTCTCCGAGGGGAAGAAGACGGGCCAGATTGCCCTGCACTTCGGAGGTGACGACTTCGGAGGGACCCTATTCGATGAGAACGTGATGCAGGAAGCGGGATTCTACAACCGTACCACCGTCGAAGAGGTGACCAACATCATCCGCGACGCAGGCTTCACTCCGGCCCAACGCAGCACTCTCTACGAGATTTTATGCCACTACTGATTGATAAACTCTGATGCAATCGCTCCGTGAGCATCTTCCACTATAGCCCCATAATGTCCAGCGGCGGTATGCTCTCGATAAGCCCACGCTCATACGCCCTCTGATACAAGGTCTCCAGCGCCTTACGACCCTCTTCCCCCATGTTTATAGTATCCTCGTTCACGTACATACGGACAAAGCGCCGGCAGGTATCTCTATCTATTCCCCGGCCATAAGGTAGGGCGTACTCCACAGCCGCATCCTCGTGGGCGATGGCGTAGCGTATACTGGCCTCGAAGGCTTGTGCCACGTGTCCGGAAGTGTCCTCGCCCAACCTGCGATGTACCATATCCAGACCAAGCGGTATGGGTAACCCCGTGTCATCACCCCACGCCTTGCCCAAGTCCAACACGGTGGTGTACCCTTGTGCTTCCAGGGTAATCTGCCCCTCGTGAATAATCAGTCCTGCGTCAACTTTGCCGGTCCTGACGGCCTCCACGATCTCATCAAAGTTTAGAAAGACCGGTGTAAATGGCCGGCCCAGATAAATTCGGATGAGGAGATAGGCGGTGGTGTACTCACCCGGAATGGCAATCCTCTTGTCCTCCAGTCCATCAACAGTCATAGGGAGCGTAGATACGACGGTGGGGCCATAGTTCCTGCCCACCGATGCCCCACAGGCCATGATGCGGTATTTATCGGCCAGTCTGGGATAGGCGGCCGCGGAGATGGCGGTAACTTCCAATTCTCCCCTCATAGCTCGCCGGTTGAGTGACTCAATGTCCTCAAGCACCTGCTCGACCTCGAAGCCCTCAATAGTCACCTTTCCATTGGCAAGGGCGTAAAACATAAAGGCGTCGTCGGCGTCGGGGCTATGCCCAACCCTCAATACACTCATATCATCCTCTCGTCCGTGTAGATAGGTATCCATTATAACCGTGAGCGGGTGCGAATGGTATAATCAATCTGCATATTAGCTGCCAGAGTGCATCGGTCGGTCCTGAGCTTGCTGAAAGCTGGAAGCTGACGGCCACAAGGAGGCATTTGCCATGAAGGTCACGGAGAAGTGTTCCTCTCAGGGAGACCGGACGGTCTTCATCTGTGACTTTTCTCCTCCAAGGGACGCCGGTCCGGATGCGCCGGAGAACGCCGGAGAAATAGATGCCGATTTCATCTGCGTGGCCTACAATCCCGGCAAAGCGGTGAGGGCGGACTCGGCCATGCTGGCCTACTCCATAAAGCAAAACACCGGCAGGGACGTGATATTCAATCTGGCCACCAGGGACATGAACAAGCTGGCCCTGCAAAGTCACTTGCTAGGGGCACAGACGGTGGGACTGGAGAACGTGGTGGTAATCAAGGGGGATGCCTTCACCCAGAGGGACCTCTCCAGGGTTAAGGACGTGAGCGACTTCACGCCCACGGGGCTGATGACAGCTCTGGAATCCATGAACAGGGGTACGGATTTCAGGGGCTCAAAGCTAAGGTCCGCCACAGATTTCTGCATCGGTGCATCCATAGACCTGGGCCGAGGGGTTGAGGGGGAGGCCGCCCTTACCCAACAGAAGGCTTCATCGGGAGTGGATTTCTTCATAACCCAACCGGTCTTCAGCACCCAAGAAATCGCCTCGTTCCTGGGGGCATACCGAGCCATTTCCGGTGAGGGGATTTCCCAGCCCATCTTCTACGGATTACAGGTCCTGGTGAAGGACGGCGTCATATTTACCGGCGTGCCTGAATGGATAAGGCAAGACTTGGAGAAGGGCAGGGAAGGGACGGACATAGCGCTGGAGCTGGTCCATAGCTTCCGGGACTTCGGAATCAGGCGCATATATCTGGTCCCACCGATTTTGCGGGGTGGGGCAAGGGACTATGGGGCTGCCCGGAAGGTGCTGGAAGCAGCAAGGGCCGTGTAGCCCCCATCAATCCAGCACCGGTCAGCCGGGGCTCTACCTCACTCAGAGAATGGAGAATTCTAGCTGCCGAGGTCTATTTGGTGAATGCGGTCCCTCATAGCGATTCTCCAACCCGTAGATTTGCTTCAGCTGGGCTATCTGCGTTTGAAGGCCCTCCTTCAAGTACCCGGGTGCGAAGGCGCCGGTATAAACACCTTTGTAGGCTCTTGCAAGGCGAGGATATTCCTGCTCAAGAAAGCCCATAAAATGCTGTTTCGTACCCTCCTTGAGGTTGAGCACATTGCTCTCAAGGAATCGGGCCCCATGTTCAGCGGCCCCTTTCACCACCTCAGTCAGACTTTCATTGCTATCGGTGATGCCGGGTATTATGGGCGCAAGAAGTACCCCTGCGTTCACACCCGATGAAACAAGCCTTTCCATGGCCTGTAGTCGCTTGCGAGGTGGTGGTGTGCCCGGCTCCAAGCGGCGCCATAGGTTGTCATCCAGGGTTGTAATGCTAAAACATACGGTACAACCGGCCCGCTCGGCAAGCTCGGCTAGGAGGTCCTGGTCGCGTACCATCATTGTTCCCTTGCTGACCAGGCTGACGGGACTCCTTTTCTGGCAAAAGACCTCCAGACATTGTCGGGTCAACCGGTACTTGCCCTCAATGGGCTGATAAGGGTCTGTAGCAGTACCTATCACCACCGTCTCGTAGCCCCACGAAGAGCGGGAAAGCTCCCGGCGTAGCAGGCCGGGAACATTGAGCTTCACAAAGACAATCCCGGAGAAGTCCTTGCCTGGGTTGAGGTCGAGGAAGTAATGATAGCGCCTCGCAAAGCAGTAGTGGCAACCATGAACACACCCCTGATATGGATTGAGGGACCAATTGAACCTCATGCCTCGGACACGGTTTAGAGCGCTGACGGCCTGGGTCTCCTCATAACGTACTTGAGTCATACCTTACACCTCTCACTGAATCAATGCAGATGTGCGAACCTATGTTCTTTACATGAGAGCACAGGTCATGGTCCATGTCAATGCGATGGTGTCAGGGGCAAGCCTATTCCCATAAGAGCTATTGACCGAACCGTCGGTTCAGACTATCCTACGGGTAACAGGAGGGAGCAACAGATGACCAACTTCAGACTTGGCATAGACGTGGGAGGCACATTTACCGATGTCGTCCTGCTGGGAAATGATGGAACCATCCTCACTAGAAAGGTTTCTTCGACCCCTGATGACTACAGCCACGCTATCGTACAGGGCGTACAGGAGATCATTGAGACGGCCGGGATAGATGTGAAGTCTGTTCAGGAGGTTGGACACGGGACTACGGTTGCTACCAATACTATCATTGAGCGCAAGGGGCCGAAGATAGCCCTGATTACGACAAAAGGCTTCCGGGACGTGCTGGAGATAGGCCGCTACCGGCTCCCGCGATTGTACGACCTGACGTGGCGCAAGCCCGACCCAATTGTAGAGCGTCAGTACCGTTTTGAGGTCCCGGAGCGGCTAAACCACAAGGGGGAAGTCCTCACTCCGCTTGACATGGAGTCTGTAGAGGCCGTCTGCAAGTCCATAGCTGAGCAGGGCATAGAGTCGGTGGCTATCTGCCTTCTCCATTCATACGCCAACCCGGACCATGAGCTGGCCATAGCCGAGCGTCTCAGGGCTGCGGCCCCGGATATGTACATTTGCGCCTCTGCAGACGTTTTGCCTCAGATGCAGGAGTACGAACGCACCAGTACCGTGGTCATCAACGCTTACATCAGGCCGGTCCTTGAGCGATACGTTATTGCGCTACAGGAAAAATTGGCACGGATGGGCATCAAGGCCCCACTTCTCGTTATGCAGTCCAATGGTGGCGTGATGCCTGCCGAGGCAGCCTCAGAGACCCCCATATACATCATTGAGTCCGGCCCGGCTGCGGGTGTCGTCGGAGCACTGCGTCTCTCAGATAAGCTAAAGCAAAGCGACATTATCACCTTCGACATGGGCGGCACTACCGCCAAGGTATCGATCATTGAGGACAAGGAGCCTACTCTGGCGCCGGAGTATGAGGTGGGCGGGGGCATGAACATCGGCCACCGTCTAATGAAAGGGGCCGGTTACATCGTGCGCGTCCCCACGATAGACATCGCGGAGGTTGGCGCGGGTGGGGGAAGCATCGCATGGGTGGACAAGGGCGGGGCGTTGCAAGTAGGACCTCGTAGCGCAGGGGCTAGCCCGGGCCCCATCTGCTACAACATGGGGGGCAGAGAGCCCACTATCACCGATGCCAACGTTGTCCTGGGCTACCTCAACCGGGAGCATCTGTTGGGCGGTGGACTAAAGATTGATGCCCGGAAGGCGGAAGAAGCCATTGCCCACCTTGGCAGCCCTCTGGGCCTTCCAGCAAATGACACCGCTTACGGAATCCATGCAATAGTCAATTCCAATATGATTCGGGCCTTGCGTAGCGTCTCCACTGAACGGGGTAGAGACCCCAGGCGTTTCATGCTGTTCGGTTTTGGCGGTAGTGGCCCGGTACACGCCGTAGGGATGGCAAAATCTTTGGGAATGCCAACAGTAATCATCCCACCCCTTGCGGGGCTATTCAGCTCCCTTGGGCTTCTCTTCGCAGACGTGGAACATCATCTGGTCCGCGCCTTCTTTCGCATATTGGATGAAGTGAATCTGGAGGAGCTAAACGCTCACCTGGGGACGATGTATGAGCAGGCCCGGGACATTTTAGGTAGCGAAGGCTACGAAGATGAGTACCAGAAGATTACCATCTACGCAGATGTCCAGTATGTGGGCCAGAACACGGCCCTCACTGTCCCTGTACCGGCGAAGCCCGCTACCGGGGAAGTGCTGGCCGCTTTAGGCGAGGGGTTTGCGCAGGAGCACGAAAGGACTTACGGCTACCGCTCCGATGGCGAGCGACTTCAGCTGGTTTCTCTGAAAGTTGTGGGGAGAGGGGTCCCTCTCTCATCCCGTATTCCCGATCGCATTAGCTCCGGCCCTCCTCCCGATGGGAGGGGGGTGTCCGCAGGACGGGGTGAGAGCGTGGAGCGGGAGGTATATTTCGGCCCCAGGGATGGTTGGATAGCCACACCTGTCGTTAGCCGTGCGTCCCTGGCAGGAGGTACGTCTGCCGGGCCTCTGATTGTCGAAGAGTACGATTCCACGACCGTTGTGCCCGTGGGCTGTAGCGTCCGGCTCGACGAGTGGAGCAATATAACGGTAGAGATTGAATCTTGAGGAATGACCAACGGTTGCAATAGCTTATGTAGGGCCCGGTCATATGACCGGAAGGAGCTAAAGGCGATAGCCGGCAAATGTGTCACATCAGTTGACGTTGATAAGGAGGCAGGAGGATGCAGCGAGACCCCATCACCCAGGAGCTTGTCAAGAACGCCCTGGCGACCGTCGCCGACAATATGGTGGTAACGGTAGTGCGCACGGCGCGGTCCCAGGTAGTCAAGCAGTCCATGGATTTCTCCACCGCCATCTGCGATGCTCGAGGGCAGATGGTCACCCAGGGCCTCTCCCTACCTGTCCATCTCGGGGCTATCATGCCTGCCCTTGAGGGGGTGCTGAAGGTCTACGGGAACGACGTCCGGCCTGACGACATCTTCATCAACAACGACCCTTATGAGGGGGCGAGCCACCTGCCCGACATTTTCCTCTTCAAGCCCGTCTTTGCAGATGACGTGCTATTGGGATACCTCACCGTCATAGCCCACCACACGGACATCGGTGGGCGGGTGGCCGGGGGCAACGCCTGCGACAACACCGAGATATATCAGGAGGGTTTGCGTATCCCGCCGCTGAAACTCTTCGACGGGGGAAAGCCCAACCATACACTGTTTCGCCTCATACGGCAGAACGTGCGTGTGCCTGACAAGGTGATGGGAGACCTCTGGGCACAGATAGCGGCGGTGTACGGAGCGGACCGGGAGATGCTGAAGCTGGCCCAAGAGCATGGTGTGGAGGACCTGAGGGGCTACATGGACGAGCTTATAGAGTATACGGAGCGCATCACCCGTGCCGAGATCGCCGCTCTTCCCCAGGGAGAGGCAGAGTTTACCGATTACATTGACGACGATGGCATTGACCCCGACCCTATCCGCATTCACGTCAAGCTCACCGTCAAAGGAGACGAGGTGTACGCCGACTTCACCGGGACATCTCCCCAGTGCAAGGGATCCATCAACCCCAACTTCGCCTTCACCCAATCAGGTGTATACGCGGCGGTCCGGTGCCTACTGAGCCCTGAGCTTCCCAACAACGCAGGTTACTTCAGACCCATCAAGGTACACGCACCTGAGGGGACCTACGTCAACCCTGTGCACCCGGCTCCGGTGGCGGCGCGTGGCCTTGGCGGGTTCCGGGTGATGCAGACTGTGTTCGGGGCGCTCGCCCAGCTCAATCCCGACAGAATCCCGGCCTGCTGGGGTAGTGGGGAGCTTGGCATCAGCATTGCCGGGTATGATAGAGACCGCAAACCCTTCGTATTCCTGGAGTTTCACAACGTAACGGGCACGGGAGGCGGGCCTGACCAGGACGGAGTGGATGGTGGACCGATACCGGTGTTGAACTTGGCCAACACACCCATTGAGCTGATGGAGGCGGAGCAGCCGTTTCTAGTCGAGGAATACGGCTTTGTGCCGGATACCGGCGGCTCCGGCAAGTACCGCGGCTCTTTGGGCGTAACGCGCCAGTATCGCATCCTTGCCGACGAGGCCACTGTCCAAGTACGTTCCGACCGTCGCCGTTTCTTGCCATACGGTCTCGACGGCGGTAAGCCGGGCACCCCATGCACTATTCATCTTAACCCGGATTCCGAGAACCGTTTGCTGCCCACCAAGTGGCTGCTTGAACTGAAGAAGGGGGACGTGGTGAAGGCAGAGCTGGCCGGGGGAGGTGGCTTTGGTGACTCCTTCGAGAGGGACCCGGAGGCCGTGGCTCAAGATGTCCGAGAGGAGAAACTGACGTCGGACTACGCACGGTGTGAGTATGGTGTGGCTATTGACCCCGGGACGCAGGGGGTGGATTGGGAAGGGACAAAGCGCCTTAGGCAGAGGTAGTGCCGGATACCGAGCAGGTGCTCTGCGACCAAGATAGGTCATTCACGTAGCTACAAACGGGCTGATTCAAGGTCCAATTTACGGGTGTTGGGCTTGCTCCAAAGCGCCTTCGGCCGGATGCCTTCCTACCGGTATGCGAAACGCCATCCCGGAAGGTCTATCTTCCATTCTCCATCTTCGAGGAGCATGGGGATGATTATCCCGTTCATCATGCCGCCTGCACTGGGCATTACCTGCTGGTCGTGAGTCATGCCGAAGGGGAGGAAAGCAAAGGCACGGTAATCGTCTAAGTAGCTAGTGGGCGCCACGCCAAGATCAGTGAGGTCCTCCAGAGGCCACATCTTGAGTATCGTATCCCTGAAATCCTCCATCATAAGCGGGGCCATGGGGTGATCGAGATCATGGGCAGCTCGATAGACTACCTGGAGGTCAATACCTTTCTGAGTTGCCCAAATACCCTGACGGACGCCCTGTGATTCCCTGGAAAGCATATTCCATGCCGTGTGCATATCGCTGTCTCTGACTGCTTCGGCAAATTGCCCAGCCCTCAATCCGCATTTGTCCGGCGATAGACTACGCTTTGTACCGGGGATTCGCATCTTACTTCCTACGTCCAGCCATCCGTTTCCGTTGGTACGGTTGCGGCCGGCCCTTACTCCGGTTGCCGCCTCAGACACTGTGAGGCTACTTACATTATAGCACCCTCAGTACATTGAGTCACACGCCATAACAGGAGCACCGTTTCCCAAGGCACGTCGCCCTAACGCCATTCCTCAGCCATAAGTGTTTCCAACATAATTCACCTGACCTTGACACCCTACCCCCACCACTGTACTATCTGGGCCAGATGTGCTTCCGGCACCGGGTCACACCACCCGTGACCCTCCGCCGGAGCCTGCAATAGACCTAGCTTGATATATTAGGAGTCTGAGATGACGAACGCCATTGACTGGCCGGCAAGATTGGCGGAGGTAGTAGAATTCGTGGAGCTGACAGAGGAGGACCGCCTGCTTATCCGGTCTAGCGCTCCTATCATAAACAAGCACGCTCGCAGTCTAACCGACACATTGTACGACAGATTCCTGGAGTACCCGAAGACGCGTAAGTTTTTCGTTACCGAGGCCGACGAAGCTGATGAGGAACGGATAGAGGGGAATAAGCTGACCATGATCCGATGGCTGAGGGATACGGGGTCCGTTCCCTTGGGCGACGGCTTTGCCCGCTACCTGCGAGCTATAGGTATGCTGCACAGGAACCTTCCCCCCGACCGGGCGCAGCATGGCCCTGTGCCCTCTCAATTCGTAATAGCCACCATAGCGTTCTATCAGACTGCCATCGCAACCCTGCTCGGCCAGAATATACCGGACACCGACCTGGCGGCCCGGACCTGCATCGCATGGAATAAGCTGTTAGTTGTAGAGTTGGACATGCTGCTAGGGGTCTACCTCAACGATCGATAGTCTACGGCGTTGTTCGGGTCAATAGCCCGGCCTCTACCGAGTACCCATCATGACGCAGCCTCCATCGGATGGCCATACTCCTCCCTGAGCACTCGTTTCAGCACCTTCCCCAATGAATTACGCGGCAGTTCGCCAACGAAGACCACGGATTCGGGCCTCTTGAAACTGGCAAGTCGCCGGTGACAATACTCTATAAGCTCTTCTTCGCCGGCCGAAGCCTCCCTCCTTACGACCACAGCCCTTACCCGCTCTCCCCAGTCCACGTCGGGGATACCTATGATTGCCGCATCCTCCACGCCAGGATGGGACATCAAGACCCGTTCCACCTCCTCGGGGGATACCATCTCGCCGCCCCGCTTGATGAAGTCCTTCGCCCGGCCCGCCAGGTAGATATACCCGTCCTCGTCCTGATACCCCAGGTCGCCGGTGTAGAGCGCCCCTCCCTTGATGGCGCCCTCGGTGGCCTCGTCCTGCTTCCAGTAGCCCTTCATAATTCGCGGTCCGCTGGCCACAATCTCACCGACCTCGCCGGTGGTCACAGGCTCTCCATCCTCATCCACTATGCCGACCTCAACGTCATCCAAGGGCTTGCCAATAGACATGAGGCGCTTGAGCTTCTTTTCCACCTCTTCCGGCGTCCCATCGAGAACGTGATCTTCGGGGGGGAGCATTGTAATGGTGGAGGCTGTCTCCGTCTGGCCAAAGGCGTTGATGAAACGGGCATGGGGAAATTCCCCTATGGCCCGCCTTATGACCTCCAGTGGCATGGGCGCGGCCCCATAGGTTATCACCTGAAGGCTGGATAAATCGTAGCTATAGAACCGAGGATGGTCCATAAGCTGCTTGAGCATGGTAGGCACCATCATTGCCCGGTCGGGCCTCTCCTGCTGCACCAGTTCCATCCACTCTTGGGACTCGAACTGCCTCATAATTATTAGCGTCCTGCCCCCGTATACGGCCGCCAGTACCGCCTGCAACCCGGCGATATGGTAAAGGGGCACGGATAGAAGGTTCCGTTCCTCCAGGTCCGGGTCCGGTGGGGTGACGTTAGACAGCAGGTAGGATGTGAAGCTCTGGTGGGTGAGCATGACACCCTTTGGCTCCCCCGTGGTTCCCGCTGTGTACATCAGGATGGTGGTATCCTCATCATCTCCCTCCGGGAAATGTACCTCCTCGGGTGAAGAGGAGTCCAACAGGTCTTCGTAGAAGAGCCACTCACCGCCGACCCTCTCTTCCAACGATGCGATGTAGTTGGGAGGGATGACCTGGTTCCTCACCGACCTGACCAGGTCCACGTACCTGCCTCCCACGAAGAGAACGGCAGGCTCGGCGCTGTTGAGCATTTGTGCCAACTCATTTCCCATCGCCCTGAAGTTCAACGGGACGAAGATGGCATCCAGCTTGGCGGCGGCGAAATAGGTCTCTATCATCTGGTTGCAGTTCACCTGCATCATGGCTACCCTGTCACCCCTTCCCACTCCTAGGTCCGAGAGGGCATTGGCCAGGCGGTTGACCCTCTCCTGAAGCTCCTCGTAGCTGAAGCGCATGTCCTCGAAGACCATCGCCGTCCTGTCGGGCACGATGGCGCAAGCAATGGTAAGAAACTCGGTGGTGTTCATAGAGTTGCCTCCACTATAGCTTGGTTGATAGCAATTGTATCAAACTATTCTCATTTTCCCATTGTAGCCATAGCCCTCAGCGCCAGGCGTGTCTCCAGGCTCAGGGCCGCATCCAGGGGTAAGTCTGCGCCCTGCCAGACTGCCTCTTTGATGGCCCTGACAGCCCCTTGATTCATTGAAACGAGGCGCCGGGCGGTGGCTTCCGTCTCGGACTCCAGGTCCCCACTCTCCACCACCCTGGTCACGAGGCCAAGACCGAGGGCTTCGGAAGCTCCGAATCGCTTTCGTATAAGCAGTAGCTCCAGCGCCCTTGACGTGCCGATGGTACGGGGCAGCGTCTGTGTGCCTCCTGCCGCCGGTATCATGCCCAAAGACACCTCCGGCATTCCAAAGACCGTATCTTCGGCTGCTATCCGGATGTCGCAGAGGAGAGCTATTTCAATACCGGACCCGAGGCAGTACCCATGTATGGAAGCAATAAGGGGCTTGGGTATGCCCAGGAACATCCCCCAAATGTCCCTCTCCCATCTCACGTCTCTGGCGATTACTTGGGACGGCGCCGTGCCGAACTCGCTCAGGTCTGCCCCGGCACAGAAGGCGCGACCTTCTCCCTTGAAGACCCCCACGCTGACCTCGTTATCGTCCTTCACCGCTTCCAGTGCCTGATAAAGCTCATCCCGCATCTCTACGTTATAGGCATTGAGCACACGAGGGCGATTCAGGGCGATATAGGCTATCCCACCGGCCACGCGATAGGTGATGGTCTGAAATCCGCTCATATTTTAGCTTACTCTCCCCTGAACTCCGGCTCCCGTCTTTCCAGGAAGGACCGTAAGCCCTCGGCCCGGTCGGCGGTGCTCTGGAGGAGAATACTGAAGTCTGTCTCCAGCCTTAGTCCTTGCTCAAGAGTCATGTCCATGCCTTTAAGCACCGCCTCCTTGGCGTAGCGGGTAGCAACGGGCGCCCCTGACGCTATTTCCAGGGCCATCTTTTCCGCACTGCCGGCGAGGACATCCGGCTCTACTACGGAGTTCACCAACCCCACTCTGCAAGCCTCCTCAGCATCCAACAGTTGGAATGTCAGTAGCATCTCCAGGGCCAGGGTCTTGCCCACCAATCTTGGCAGCCTCTGGGTGCCCCCATCCCAGGGGACTACTCCCCGGGATAGGTCGGTGGACCCCAACAAGACGCCCCTGGCTGCGATACGCAGGTCGCAGGCCAAAGCAAGCTCCAACCCGTGGTCCAAGGCATCACCATTTATGGATGCAATGACAGGTATCTTAGCTCCTGCCAGCGTAGATGCCGCACGGTGAAGCTCCAGCCACTCTGAGGGGGTATGAGATCGGCTCGCGCCCCTGCCAAAGGAGATACGTTCCCGGCCTGCAGAGAAGGCCCTGCCTCTGCCCGTGATGATGACAACGCGAGCGCCATCTTCTTCGTTCATCTGCTGGAACACGTGCCTCAACTCCATAGCCATCAGAAGGTTCACCCTGTTGGAAACACGTAGTCTGTTCAGGATAATAGACACTATGGGAGGCCTGAAGTGGCAGGCCAGCGTCTTATATGTCGTGTCCATTTCAGACTAATCAACCTCTTACACAGGAAGTGCCCTAATAGTAAAACCGGAGGAACCTATTGACAAGGCCCAAAGGGTATCTTACTATATTAGGAGTTTAGCAGTCTTTGTTAGAGAGTGCTAAAATAAAGCTCAAGACACTGACCTTTAAGACGAGGAGGACAAAGGTGGCGAATTTCACACCCCTAGGCGAACGGGTGGTTATCAAGCCCATGGAGCAGGACGAAGTAACGACAGCGTCAGGGCTGATACTGCCTGATACCGCTAGAGAGAAACCCCAGGAAGGCGAAGTTGTGGCTGTAGGACCCGGCCGGTCTACTGAAGATGGGAAGAGTCGCGTTACCATGGAAATTAGGGTAGGTGATCGGGTTATTTACTCCAAGTTCGCTGGCACTGAGTACAAGGACGGCGACGATGAGTATCTCATCCTGAGAGAAAGCGATATTCTAGCCAAAATTTCTAATTAGAGAGGAGAAAAAGAGAAATGGCAGGTAAACAGCTTACTTACGCGGAGGATGCCCGCAAGTCCCTCAGAAACGGGGTAGACACCCTTGCCGATGCAGTGAAGATTACCCTTGGTCCCAAGGGCAGGAACGTAATACTGGACAAAAAGTTCGGCCCACCCCAGGTTTGTAGCGACGGTGTCACCATTGCCAAGGAGATTGAGCTTCCCGAGCCCTTCGAGAACATGGGTGCCCAGCTTCTCAAAGAGGCCGCCAGCAAGACCAACGACACCGCCGGCGATGGCACCACCACTTCGGTAGTGCTGGCCCAAGCAATCATCACTGACGGCTTCAGGAATGTGGCTGCGGGCGCCAATCCTATGGCCCTCAAGCGTGGCATTGACAAGGCGGTGCAATCCATCGTAGAAGAGCTCAAGAGTATGTCCACGTCTGTGGACAGCAGGGACCAGATTGCCCAGGTGGCCGCCCTCTCAGCCCATGAAGACCACATCGGCCAGACCATCGCAGATGCGATGGAGAAAGTGGGTAAGGACGGCGTCATAACCGTGGAGGAGTCCAAGAGCCTGAGCGACGAGACTGAGTACGTGGAAGGGATGCAGATAGACCGTGGCTACATCTCTCCCTACTTCATCACCAACCCGGACCGCATGGAGACCGTCATAGAAGACCCGTCCATTATCATCACCGACAAGAAGGTATCCGCCGTATCCGACATGCTTCCTGTTCTGGAGAAACTGCTCCAGATAGGGAAGAAGAATGTGGTGATTGTCGGCGAGGACGTGGAAGGAGAGGCCCTGGCCACCCTGGTGGTGAACAAGCTCCGTGGTACTCTCAACATTCTGGCTGTCAAGGCACCGGGTTTTGGCGACCGGCGCAAGGCCATGCTAGAGGATATAGCCATCCTCACCGGTGGCACCGTCATCAGCGAAGAAACGGGCCGGAAGCTGGACACTGCCACCATCAATGACATGGGCCAGGCCAGAAGAGTTACGGCCAATAAAGATGAGTGCACCATAGTTGAGGGCAGGGGCTCTGAGGACGCCATCAAGGGTCGTATAACCCAGATAAGGTCTCAGATTGAAGAGACCACCTCCGAGTTCGACAGAGAAAAGCTCCAAGAGCGAATGGCGAAACTGTCCGGTGGTGTAGCGGTCGTAAAGGTGGGTGCAGCCACGGAGATAGAGCTGAAAGAGCGCAAGGCCCGTGTGGAAGACGCTCTATCCGCCACCAGAGCGGCCGTGGAAGAGGGCATTGTCCCCGGTGGTGGGGTAGCCCTGGTGAGGGCCCAAAGGGCGCTGGACAACATGACGGTGGAGGGCGATGAGTCGGTAGGCGCAAGCATTATTGGGCGAGCCCTGGAAGTGCCTCTACGCCTCATAGTCCAAAACGCCGGCCAAGAGGGCGCCGTGGTCCTTAATTCCGTGAGGCAGCATCAGGATGACTATGGCTACGATGCCGAGATAGGCAAGTACGCTCAGATGCTTGAGCAGGGTATTGTTGACCCCGTGAAGGTAACCCGCTCAGCCCTGCAGAACGCTGCCAGTGTCGCCGGCATGGTCCTGACCACCGAGTCAATGATCACCGAAATACCCCAGAAGGAAGCTTCAGCCGGCCCGGCCATGCCTCCGATGGAGTATTAAAAGCCCCGCTCCATCAATCACCCTAGAGCAAGAACCAATGGCCCCGATGCTGACGTATCGGGGCCATTGTATATCATTCCGCTTTGCAGTCCCCTCTGAGGCGGAGGCACAAGTGTGCTAGAATAGCTTCTATAACGTCACATAAGTCACGTCGCTATCCAACATTGAGTTAATCATAGGTGATGACTATGATCCCTCTCAAGCTAACTGTGAAAAACTTTCTGTGCTATGGAGATGGCGTGCCCCCGCTGGACCTTGACGGTATTCACGTAGCCTGTCTATGCGGCCGGAACGGCCACGGTAAGTCGGCTTTGCTGGATGCCATAACGTGGGCCCTCTGGGGTAAAGCACGAGTCAATGCCCAGGATGAGCTTATCCATTTCGGCTGCGACGATATGCTGGTGGACCTGGAGTTCATGGCCCGGGATGACCACTACAGGGTCACACGGAGGCACTCCATCGGTGGTGGCCGTAGACGCCAGAGCGCCAGCGACCTGCAGGTCCAGATATTCACAGGAGCGGATTTTCGTTCTATCACCGGTAACTCGATACGCGAGACCCAGGCCAACATTGACCGGATTACCGGCATGGACTACGACACCTTTATCAACAGCGCCTTCCTCCTTCAGGGCCGTGCTGACGAGTTCACCAACAAGACCTCCGGGGAACGCAAAGTGGTCCTGGCAAAAATTCTGGGCCTCGACCTCTATGACAGGTTTCAAGACCGGGCGAAGAGTTTGGGTGACGATAGGGAGGGGAAAGCCAAAACCGTTGAAAGTGCCCTGGAGGGAATGCGCCGCGAGGTTGCCAGCCGGGATAAGTACAGCGCTGAGATCGAGATTGTCAACAGAGAGCTTGGGGAAGTAGACAGTCAGCTAAATGCCAGCAGGGACAGATTGGATGCCCTGAAGATTCGAGCTGACGACCTGAGACGCAAACGTGGCGAGCTTGATGGGTTGAACGTGCGTATCCCTACCATTGAATCTGACATCCTGGGCCTACAGAAGACCATAAACTCTCACCGGGACCGCATTGCGGGCTATCAGACCCTGGTCCAAGAGAGGGGGACCATCCGGAAAGGGCTTGCCGAGTTTCTGGAGCTTCGCCACCGCTACGAGGAGCTTAACGCTTCCCGGGAGCGTTTCGACAACCTTACGAAGCGTAAGTCCGACTTGGAGCGGGTAGTTGAAAGCGCAAGGACAAGGCTGGAAGAGCATATTAAACAGCTAGAGAGGCGTATCAACGATGAGCTTAGACCCAGGGCCGACGCCGCCCTTGCAATCAGCAGTCAGCTGGATGAGGCCCAGGCGCACCTTGCCAAGCTGGCGAGAGAGGACCGGGACTTAGCAGACAAGCGCCAATACCTCCAGGACCTGGCCTCACGGATAGGGCAACTCGAGGCGGGCGCCCAGCAGCTCAAGACCGAAGGCCAAGAGCTCCGCTCCAAACTGAATCTGGTGCAGAACTCCCATCAGGGCGCACGGTGTCCCCTTTGCGACACCGAACTGGGGCACGAGGGGTTTCAGCACCTGTCAGATAGCTATAATTCGGAGATTGAAGAGAAACTCCGGCTGCACCGTGAGAACGATGCTGCGCTTAAAGTAGCAGCAAGGGAGAAGCTCAATCTGGACAAAGAGCTTCCCCAACAAGAAGCCTCTTTGAGAAGCAGCCAGCAAGATGGGCAGCGGAACGTCGCAGTCCTTGAGAGCCGTCTTGAGGACTCTCGAAGGGCTTCAGAAGAGTTGGAGCAGGCAGGAGATGAACTGGCTCAAGGGAAGCGGTCTCTCGAACAGGGGTTGCTCGCCACTGAAGAGCAGAAGCAACTGGCAGAGTTGGAGGCGGAGATAGTGGCCCTGGGGTATGACCGAGGAACCCACCAGCACCTGTACAACGAGATGCAGGAGTTGCAGCCGTTCGAGGAGCGTCACAGGCGTCTTGAGGATGCAGAGGCAAATCTGCCCCAGGAGCAGGAGTCACTCTCCAGGACTAAGGAGATGCACCGGCGGCTGCAGGAGGACCTTTCACGTGACAGAGACAGTCAACGAGAGATGGAGAACGCTGTCTCGGAGCTTCCCACGTGGGAGAAGGAACTCATGGGAGTTGAAGAGGCTCATCGAAAGCTGGATAGCAGAAACAGGGAGCTATCCCGGCGTCAGGGTGAGCTTGAGGGCCACCTGAAAAGGTTGGATGATCTGGAAAAGTCTATGGACGACAAGGAGATTAGTCTCAAGGCCTTTCGAGATGAGCAGAGCATCTATCGGGAATTGGCGGAGTCCTTCGGTAAGCGTGGAGCACAGGCCATGCTCATCGAAACCGTCCTGCCCCAGATTGAGAAGGAGGCAACCGACCTCCTGGGCCGGATGACCGATGGCCGTATGCACCTCAAACTGGAGACCCAACGGGAGCGTAAGGGCAGGAGAGGTGAGCCTATCGAGACGCTGGAGATAAAGATTAGTGACGAGATGGGCCCCAGAAGCTACGAGCTATTCAGTGGTGGTGAGGCATTTCGCATAAACCTGGCCCTCAGGATTGCATTGTCGAAGGTACTGGCCCATCGCAGGGGCGCTCCCCTTCCCACGCTATTCATAGACGAGGGCTTCGGCACCCAGGACGCCGCCGGACAGGAGAGAATACTGGACGTAATCCGGGCCATCGAAGAGGACTTTGAGAAGATTATAGTTATAACCCATCTGGACGAGCTAAAAGAGGCTTTCCCGGCACGCATCGAGGTGCAGAAGGAGGAGACCGGCTCCACCTTCTGGATAAGCTAGGCCCCTTTGTCATGAGTTGGTTAAACCGGGAGCTTCATGGCTGAGCGACTCGCAGACACCATCCGCTTCTACGAGCTTCTCGATCGTCTTGCGATGCGGGTCGGCGATGGAAGGGGTCGGCCCCAGGTCCCTGCAAAGCTGCCAAGGCGGGATGGACTGGCCGCAGCGCGGGGTGTAATTTCTTCTACGAGAGCGGTGAAGCCAGGTCAGGCACAGGCGCTAGGCGGCGGGTCGTTCGAGTCGGCACTCATGAGCTGACGGATGGCTCCCGAAGTACGTTGTAGGGTCGGCTGTCTCAACATCGCGGCAGTTCCCGGTCCGGTCGCGGGAACCACCGAGTTTCGATTTTCCGACAGCTCGTGGGTATCGCCCTGGCCAAACGGCTAAATGTCCCGCTACCGGAGTCGTGGGGCGTTGCCCACAGCGTGGGCGAAGCTGCTCTGAAGCCAAACGTTGCCAGGGCCGCTATCAACCAAGCCGAAGCCGGTATCGAGGCCCAAGTGAGCGAGTATATCGGTCGGATGCCATTCCTGTGGCTTGATTTGAGCGATGCCCCCGGCCCCAGATCCAACCGCGGTTTGATAGAACGTAATGCCATAGCGCTGTTGAGCGGCGGCTACAGCCGGCCTGCCGCCGGACAGGCCCTCGACGGGTGGCTCGGCCACTACAGCGACCGGGAGCGCGTTCGCCTTTCCGGCCTTTGGAACAACAACCATACCCATGAAACCTATAACCCATCGTTTCTTGATGAGATGGAGCATCGGGTCAACTCAACCTAGACCACTCATTGTAGGGATGGAAAATCCTTCGCCCCTACATGGCAAAATAATGAGCGGTAGCTTCTCACATCCCCTCGTGGGACTAAAGCTCAATGTCTTTCAGGTCCGGGGATAATATTAGCTCAGACTCCGTTAGCTCCTGCACCTCCTCCGATGTCCAGCCCGGCGCAACCTCTTTGAGCACCAGTCCATCCCCGGTGACCTCAATCACCGCTATGTCGGTAACTATAAGTCTTACGCAGCCCCTTGCCGTGGGGGGATAGGAGCACTCCTTCACTATTTTGGGCCGGTCGTTTCTGTCAGTATGCTCCATAGCCACAATGACCTGTCTGGCCCCCATAGCGAGGTCCATAGCGCCGCCGATGTTGCCCACACCCCTCTCAGGCAGCATCCAGTTCGCAAGGTCGCCCTTCTCCGAGACCTGAAGGGCACCCAGCACAGTCACGTCTATGTGGCCGCCCCGGATCATAGCGAAGGCGTCGGCAGAGCTGAAAAAGGACATACCCGGCACCATCTTGAGGAATTGGCCTCCTGCATTGATAAGGTCTATATCCTCCTCGCCTTCATCGGCCAGGGGGCCACAGTTCAGGACACCGCTTTCGCTATGGTATAGCACCGTCATGCCCTCGGGCACGTAGTTGGAGACCAGGGTTGGTATGCCGATGCCTAGGTTAACATAAGCGCCATCCGGCAGCTCCTTAGCTACCCGCATGGCGATAACTTCTCTATCAAGACGCTCTTTGTCCATAACATCTCCGACATCCGCTCATAGACTGAGATATGCAGCTACATTATAATGGGTTTGAGAGATAATGACCGGACCGGTCAAGGGGATGATAGACTTGATGTACGGAAGAAGTCAAGATGCACGTGTTCCAGGCAAGTGGGTGCGAAGGTTCCCAATTCTGGCCGCACTGAAAAGCCTCGCCAACGGTGTTAATCCCAAGCATGGCACAAAAACGGTTGTGGTATCGAAAAGCACGGGGAATATCATGTGGTTAGAGGACAGGGCCGGGAACATTATAAGGTTGGAAGATAGCCGCAGAAAAAGGATCGAGAGGTAAGTGAGGAGTCGCGGAGGTCGGGATAGAAGTGGGTTCCCATTCGAGTTCAGAGTAGCCTTCTACCTGGTAGCAGTATTCACGGTTGTCTCTTTCATCCTTTGGCTTACACTCCCCGGAGACCACAGGTCAGTCCCGGTGCTGGAGCGTACCTGGCCGCCCTTACTGACAGGGTTCGCGGGTATGGTGTTTGGGAAACTGTCCTGAGGTGTGTATTAGCATTATTGTTACTTTTTACCCTGCCTGCTCATACGGAAAGAAGTCCATTGGCCGCTGTACGATACGCTGGACAAAAACTCCCGGTGTAACGACGGCATCCGGGTCAAGCCGCCCCACCGGGACTATCTCATCAACTTCAACTATGGTAACTGCCGCCGCCGGGGCCATCACGGCGTTGAAATTGCGCGATGTACCCCTGTATACCAGGTTGCCCATCGTATCGGCTTTGTGGGCGCGTAGAAGAGCGTAGTCGCCTTTGATTCCATACTCAAGCACGTACTCGCGTCCATTTATCAGCCGTGCCTCTTTGCCCTCGGCAATCTGAGTGCCTGCCCCGGTTGGAGTGTAGAAGGCGGCAATGCCGAATCCTCCGGCCCTGATGCGCTCCGCTAGCGTACCCTGAGGCACCAACTCCAACTCCGCCACGCCACGCCTGTACGCAAGCTCGAAGGCGCTGGGGCGGGACGGCGAAGGAGAAACCGGGAAGGAGGCCACGGCCTTCCGTATCTGGTCGTTGTCAACCAGCACACTGTGGTCTATGGGCAGAAAGCCCGGTGGGGTGCCGAAGCTGACCGCGCGGGCTATGCCGGCGGTGTTGCTCACAATGGTCAATTCCTTAGCGCCCTGGTCTCGCAGGGCCAGAATCAGGTATTGGGCCATACCCCCAGGGCCTGCAAAACCGTCCAGCAGGATTGTAGAGCCATCGGGTATATCGGCTACGGCTGCTGCTACGCTGGAATAAACTTTATTGCCAGCTTCCCCCATAGGCTGGGAGAAACCCATCTCCTTCAGGTCCGGCGCGGGTATGAGAGTGACTCCGGTAATACCCTGCACCTCTTCCACGCTCCAGTCAGGGGCCACCTCCTTGAGCAGGAGGCCCTCCGGGGAGACCTGTATCACCGCCACGTCGGTAACTATGAGGTCCACACACCCCGACCCGGACGAAGGGTAGCCAAGGTCCGTTACTATCCTGGGTTCGCCATCCTGGGTAGTATGCTCCATCATGGCGATAAGGCGTCTCGCACCGGCTGCGACATCCACTGACCCACCGGTTGCGCCCGCAGCTGCTGCCCGGTCAGCCAGGTCGCCTCTCTCAGAGACCTGCAACGCCTCTACCACCGCCATGTCTACGTACCCACCCCTGACCATGCCAAGGGAGTCAGCCTGGTGGACTATGGAACCTCCGGGCAAAAGGCCGACGGGATCACCGCCCGCATCCACAAGGTCCGCATCCCCATTCCCCTGTCGGAGTCTCGGACCACGACTTACCAGGCCATTTTCGGTGTGAAATATGACACCCCTGCCAGCCGCCACGTAGTCGGGCATCATCCCCGGCAACCCAACTCCGAGGTTGACCACCTGGCCGGGTTCAAGCTCGGCGGCTACTCTGCTCGCCAGAAGCTCACGGCTAATCCTTGGTTTCATTAGGCTCGCCTCCAACCGCTATAACCCTATCCACGTATATGCCGGGGGTTACAATAAGCTCCGGGTCCAGCTCTCCCGGCTGCACAACCTCATCCACCTCTACGATGGTCACGTCGGCGGCCATAGCCATTATCGGGTTCCAGTTACTCTGGGAGCGCCGGTACACCAGGTTTCCCAGGGTATCGGCTTTGTGGGCGCGTAGAAGAGCGTAGTCGGCCTTGAGGGGCATCTCGAGTATGTATTCTTCTCCGTTAATTTGCCTCCTCTCTTTACCCGCCTCAAATGGCGTGCCCATGCCTGTGGAAAGAAACATCCCTCCGAGGCCGGCTCCTCCGGCCCTGATTCTCTCTGCCAGGGTCCCCTGGGGCACAGATTCCACTTCCAGTTGTCCCTGTTGCCGCCTCCGAATGGCGGGGCTTGCAGAGTCGGGATGTATGGGAGCAGACGTGATGGCCTTCCTTACCTGGCCGTTGGCCGCGAGTCTGGCAGCATCGTATAGGTCGGGGTCCCTACCGTACCAGGGGCCGCTGATACAGATAAGGTTGCCAACCCCTTTGACAAGCAGGGCTTTGACCAGGTTCTGAGGTGTGCCGGGCACAGCATATCCCGCTACCATAATCACGGCACCATCTGAGATGTCAGCCACCGCCTCATCGGCGCCGGAGATAACCTTACGGGGGGGCACTTCTTGACCTCCTAGGTTTTTAAGGGAATTTTAGCAGGTATTGGCCCTTCGGTGAAGCTCCATAAATGTGAAAGGCGCTCCAAGCTTACCTTGACCCCAACTATCGCCTACCGTACAATCAATTTACGGAGGTCATCTCATGTTTGAAGCGTTAACCGACAAGCTTAACGGTATTTTCGGGCGTCTCACCAACAAGGGACGACTTACGGAGAAGGATGTGGATGAGGCCCTGAGACAGATACGTCTGGCCCTTCTGGAGGCTGACGTGAATTTCAAGGTAGCGAGAGAGCTGGTCAATCAGGTGAAGGAGCGAGTACTCGACGACCAGGTGATGGAAAGCCTGAGTCCGGGCCAGCAGGTAGTGAAAATCGTCAATGAGGAGCTTACCAACATCCTCAGCGGAGGCGACCACGAGTTGGTCCACCCCAGCCGTCCGCCGACTGTCCTGATGCTGGTGGGCCTACAGGGATCGGGCAAGACCACTACCACCGCCAAGCTGGCGCTACAGCTTCGCCAGCGAGGGCACCGCTCCCTCCTCATCGCCGCCGACCTCCGCCGCCCCGCCGCCATCCGGCAGCTTATCACACTGGGTGAACAGCTGGACATACCGGTATATTCGGAAGACCTCCCTTCCACACCTGTCGAAGTAGTCAGGGCAGGCGTCCGGCAGGCGCGACAGACGGGGGTAAGCTACGCCATTATTGACACCGCCGGTCGGTTGCATATAGACGACGAGTTGATGCAGGAGATGGAGGACATAAAGTCGGAAGCGTCCCCCGACGAGGTCTTGCTGGTGGTAGACGCCATGACCGGTCAGGACGCCGTGAACTCCGCCCAGGAGTTCCACCAGAGGGTCAACATTACCGGCCTGATAATGACCAAGCTGGATGGCGATGCGAGAGGCGGGGCCGCTATTTCCATCACCCAGGTCACCGGCATACCCATTAAGTTCATCGGTGTCGGAGAGAGAACCGACGCCCTGGAGTCCTTTTACCCCGACAGGCTCGCTTCCCGCATTCTCGGCATGGGAGACGTACTGTCCCTCATCGAAAAGGCCCAGCAGTCGGTGGATGAGCAGCAGGCTAAAGAGCTGGAAAAGAAGATACGAAGAGCGACCTTCGACCTGGAAGACTTCCTGGCGCAGTTCCAGAGTGTGAAGAAGATGGGTTTCGCCCAAGTGCTTGAGATGATTCCGGGCTTCTCCCAGATGAAGAACCGAATGCCAGCCGACTTGGACGAGAGGCAACTGATCAAGTTCGAGGCGGTCATTCGCTCAATGACACTGGAGGAGAGGCATAACCCGGATATACTTAACGGCAGACGGCGCCGTCGCATTGCCCTTGGCAGCGGCACGACTCCTCAGGATGTGAACCAGCTTCTCAATCAGTTCCGGCAGGCCCAGAAGCTGATGAAGCAGATGTCTCGCGCCCGCAGCCCACGGGACCTCCAGAGCCTCTTCAAATAGGCCGGCCCGTCCATTCGCTTCTCAGAAATTCGGCATTCCAATGAGAGGCTGAAAGAGTCGGATTGAGCACGGCAGCTATGTGGCGCTGAGTTTGTCCATCAGTGATGTGATGGCGGCGTAGGCGTAGGGTATGTATTCCTCAGGCGGTAGCTCCAGCGCCCTGTACTCATCCACCTGGTCTACGTCGCTCACACCCAAGGGGCCAGGTATGGTCCGGAGATTCAACTCGTACAACTCTCCGTCAGAACAGACCACGATACATCCTTTCTCGGTGGCCTGTAGGCCATGAGGCTCCACCTCGATAGCCTGGATGGAGGTCATACCCATGAAGGCCGGAAAGGGATGAAGCCTACCCACCAACTCTTTCAGGATGTCCCGTAGCCGGGAGGCGGTCCTTTCCAGGGATGCGTCGGCCTCAGCTTTCAGTGCCCACGGTTCCAGACGGTCCTCTACCATACCAACCCAGTCACCCCAGACTCTTAACGAGATACGGGCGGACTGGCCTGGCCGGTGTCCGCCCGTATCTTCCATATCTTATCTTGTACAAGCAGCCACAGCTATCCTCACGACCAAGGTTGTCCGGTCCTTTCCTGGCCGCTCAAATGCAAGCGTACGATGCGCCGATGCCTGTGTCCCTATTTGGCGTTGGCTGCTCGTGTCGCCAGTGCCTTGGGTTCAATCTGCTTCTCTACGGTGGATATGACAAGCTCTCTATCCATCTCGGCTACTATGCCGGGGTAGCCCGCCCGCTCAATCATAGACGGCAGATTCCCACCCTTGAACTGGTCCATCGTCCATTGCAGCGTGTCAGGAACCGTGGTGGTGTCCCAATAGAGGCGTATATCCTTGTTCCTTGGTCCGTAGTGATAGTGAGGGGCCCGGTCGAAGCAGTCGAAGGCGAGAAGCTCTATCTCCTGACCTGCCACGTCACTGAGGACGTGGATGGCCATGCCCCTGTCGTTGATTTGCGGCAACTCGCGGAACTCCAGTCCAAACTTTATGTTCCCGACCTGGATGACTTCGTCACCCCGGTTGTGGGTAACTGTCCTTCTTTGGGTGTTGGACATCTCCCGCGCGGTGGTCTCTACCTCATTCAGTTTCGTTGCCACCATGGAAGCGTTCTCGAAGTTATCGAGCTTGCCCGCCAATTCCTCGTAGCCCGCCCTCTTGAGCATTTCGGGAAGCCTGGTCCGTAGCTGTTTGAGGGTCCAGCCTATGGGGTTACCCGACGTGGTCTTGTCCATAAACAGCCGCTCGTTCTGTTTTGCCGGGCCGTAGTGGTAGTGAGGGTGTTGGTCGAAGCAGTCGAATCGCAGAATCTCTTCATCCTTGCCGTTTATCTCGCTCAATACCTGGATGCCCAGGCCCTGATCGTCCATAATCTCCTGACGATAGCGCAGCGCGAACTTGATCGGTCCGGCTTCTATTATAGTGGTCTGTGGTTGCTGCATGATTGCCTGCCTCCTTAGTGTATTTGCTTTAGCCCCCCGCCGGGAGTGCCCATTTCCCAGCGCCGGGTAAGCACCCGCAGGGGCCTTCCTGGTTATTATAGCCTAGTTGGCGTCTAGGGTAAATAGTATTGGGAAATTGGCCCCGGTCCGGCACAGAGCAGGTCTGAGGAGCTAGGCGCGCTGAATGGGCGGCTGATGTGTTGAGGCGGCCCCGGGGATTTACGTCAAGGTGAGGGAGATCCCCGTCAGATTGCGGCGTCCGGAGCGCATGATTGGGCAGCATAACGAGGGCCTGTGCATGGTCGTCCTGGGCCGCTCCCGGGAGCGCCGTGGGCGCCTGAAAGAGGCGGGAGTCATTTGGTCGCGGCCACCGGAGCGTTCAATCGAATGTAATCACCGTGCTGAAGGTGAAAATGCCCTCTTCAACGGCAACCCCGAGGAGGAACGCTTCCAGAGGCTCTACAAATGGCTCCGCCGTATTCCCATATTCTTTCAACTCCGTATCGTCCATCTGATTGAGCGCTTCTTTGACGATTCGCTTGATGTTGCCGTATAACATGAAGTCGGTTGAGTTTCCCGCCGCCTCCAGTGGACGGATGAAGGCTGGACTCTCCCGCAATGACGGAATATCTCCCCTTTCCGCCTCTATAGCTTGTTGCAAGGACTTCAAGGTCGTCCCGATGACGACGTAGTCGTCCAGCACGACGTACCCCGGCATGATGTCGAGCAGTTCCTGATCGTCGCCCAGGTCCACGACCACGGCGTCGATCCCCTCGATGATGGTGTTGGTAAACTCGACACCGGCTTCTTCTTCTATCGTAGCCCGGATTTTCTCCATGCTGGAAAGGGCCTTTGCCCTGTCGTCGAATTCAACGTAGACGTTTACGTGAATTTCATCAGAGCTGAACGGGACGCTGCCCGGAAGGAGCATGGCGAAAGCCAACTCCCCCGTCATCCAAGCGAAAATGTCCTCCTCTATGTCTATCCCGATGTTGGATTCGATTTCGTCAAGCGCCTCGTCAAGATCGAAATATTCTACCTCGGCGACCGCATCCCTGAGCTCCTTCCACGCTTCTTGCACTCCAACAAAGGACAGCAACGCCACAGTGTCCTCGGGCGCCCGTCCAGCCGACCCCACGGAGTTGGTGGAGGCGGTGACGAACATCTGCTCCGGGAGGTCAAAGGAGGTGGAAACGCGTATCCCCTTGTCTATGAAGGCCGCAGAGGCCACGAAGAAGTCGGGCAATTGGTCGGTGAAGGTTTTCAGATTTTCTACGTCCTCTTCGTCGAGCTCATCTTCCAACTGGTCAATTATCCCGGCGACGTCCAGGTACATGAGGCCGAAACGGGGGCTCTCCGCAGCTTCCCGGGCCTCCTGGAACCCTGGTTTGTCGAGCAACGAGGAACGGTCTTGGTCCTGAGCGGAGTCCATCCTTTCCAACGTTGATTCCAGCGTCTCGGCCCCGGTGGCAATGACGATATAGTCGTCTGTGAGGGCGACGTGAGTGTTGACGACGTCGGACGGGTTAAATACGAAGGTGAGGTAGCCGCGGGTGACTCCTTCCTCGTATTCGTATTCCATTCCGTTGGATTCTTCTTCATAGGCTATCATCTTGCGTAGGAAGGATTCGGCCGCAGCCGTGTCGGTGGCGCCGATGAATGCCACCACTTCAGGCGTTTCGTCAATCCCCTCGAAGGTGGGGATTGCAATGGCGATTTCGGGTCCTAACCAAGGAAACAGGTCCTCCTCCACGTTGATTCCTGTCTCCTCTTCTATATCCTCGTACAGCTCGTCCAGCCTCTCGCCGAATCCCGGATTCTCCTTGAACCGGTCTCGTATCTCCCTGGCCCTCATAAGCTGCCCTGCCCCGGGGCGCAAGCTCATGGAAAAGTAAAAGGATGTTTCTACGGGCAAGAACTTGGCGGTGTCTTCGGGCGGGTGCGACAAGGACCGGATTAGAACGTAAGCCCAGATGCCCCCGGCTATGCCTAGCGCCAAGACGAGAAACGCAGCAACGATCAGTAAATTCTTTGTCACGTTAATTAAGAGCCTGTTTCCAAAGGTGTTGCCGCAGGACTTCCTCTCCCTTGACACGCTTGATGCAAATTAGCCCTTTGTCCATCGTCCTTAGCTCGGCTCAGTTGACATTTCGGGTCCGTGTCGTTCCGAGTCCGCCTTTGGCGGACAGGCCGCTCCTCGGAATGACAGGGTGGGGGACCGCCTGGGGACCGACGCGCCGGAGGCTGTCGGGGTGACAGTGAAAGGGCGTTTGATGTTGCCGGGTTGGGCAGGGGGCGGAGGGTTGGATTCGTTTCTTGGGGAACGAGTGAGGAACGAATCGGTTTCCGGTTGTGGGGACTTTTGATGCACCCTTCACACTCTGCTCCTCTCCCATAGCTCATTTTATTTGGTCTCTATTGCAGAACATGGGTTTCAGGAATGTCAACCGTCAGTTGGGGGTTTTAAGGGCCTTTGAGTAACTCCCCGGAGCTCTTCACACGCTTCCCTTTTCACCCCAACCCGGGCCTTCCCTTATTTGTTTAATGTGCATCAAGCGTGTCAAGGGAGAGGATTGAGAGCCTGCCCCGTACTCGATACGGGGTGAGGGTGATGAAACAACTTCCCCTCATCCTAACCTCCAGGGTGCAGAGCTCCTTTCCCCTCGACTGGGGAAGGGGTTTTGCAAAGGTCTCACCAGGGGAGAAGACACTTTGGAGACACCCTCTAATATTACAGCCGCACTTAAAGGGAAGGCCTGGAAATGTGTCTCTTGTAATGAGATTTCAAGGCCCTGGCCTGATGCCTCCGTCGCCACCGTGACCACCATACAGCCAGACCAGCGCTCTCATGGGGCAGCCAGAGCAGCCTGTATAACAACCGCCTCACCTCGGGCACTGTCAGGGGTATGAGTTCCTCCCTGACGACCATCCCCCCTTTTCATGAGTCCCAGCGGCACAGGACCTGGTCACCGCCAGAAAGGCATGGACCAGCAGCGCCAGGGTGATGTGACGGTACCACCCGGTCCACCGACGTACCTCATACTGGTCCAGCCCCACCTCACTCTTGGCTTCCTTAAAGGCATCTTCGATCACCCACCGGGTACCCGCCACACGCACCAGTTCTTCCAGCGGCACATCCCAGGAACCAAAACACCCATAGTATGCCAGGTCCCCAGGGTCTGTGACGCTGCGGCGCACCAGCAGCCAGTACCCCTTGGCCTGCCCAGACAAGGGCCGTATCGGCACCCGGCCCCAGTCGTAGATCCGAGGTCCTTTGGACCCATCACCGGCACTGATACGATGCCATTCCTCATCCGGTATCTCCTCTGCCAGCTCCCTGGCAGCCACCTGAACAGGACCACGGTCTGTGTTTACCCACAGAGGCTCATTGCTTTTCACCCCCAGAACATAGGGTATCTCTCCCTCCTCCAGCCACAGACGCAGCCGGCGGTCATTGCCATACACCTCGTCTCCCGTTACCCAGGCAAAGGGAACCCCAACCTCAAGGGCTCTTGAAATCATCTCCCTGGCCAACTGCCCCTTGGTCCTGAAGGCCACATCCTCCGGCACTCCCGCTTCCTCCCTCCTCTCCCTGTCCTCATCCCATTCCCTGGGCAGGTATAGCTCTCTATCCAGAAAGGCATGGCCATGACGGCTGCCATAAACCAGGAACACCCCTATCTGGCAGTTGTCCACTTTCCCTGCCGTGCCGCTGTACTGCCGCTTCACTCCCACCGACTTTGTGCCTTTCTTGAGGAAACCCGTCTCATCCACCACCATCACTGCTCGGGGTTCACCCAGATGTTCCACCACATACCCTTGCAGGTCATCCCTTACTTGATTGGCATCCCATCTGTAAGCAGCCAGCAACCGTTGCACACCGTCAGGAGTGGCGTCTCTACTGTGTTCGGCCAGTTGCCACCCGTTCTTGCGCTCCACCGACCCCAGCAGTCCCTTCAGGTATGCCAGCACCCTCCACCGGGGCTCACTGCGGCCAAAGCGATGAGCGATGCGAGCGTGCAGTGCATGGAGGCCTGCTTCCCAGTCAATCACCTCCTTCAGCACGTCCTCTCCTTCCATTTCCATGACTGTCTGACTCATAACCAACCCCTCCTCTCCCACTATTTCCCATGGCTCTATTCTACCTGTTTAAGTGCGGCTGTAGTACTAAGACTCGACTCCGGGGTTGTTCTCAAGAATTCAGCCGGATTATACGGTTGCCGTAGCGCAGGGTCAAGGCGTCCCAGCTTCAGGGAAGGCCCTCCTTGTGGTTGCCCCTAGCCGGCGCCGGATTGATATGCTATTGCCCTGCGAAGTGTGTCTTGAAGCTTGGCATTGACCCCCATACATGGGATAATCTTTAGGAGCCGGGAAGTACGCGGCGCTCATGGAATTCTTGTGCCAGGGAAGCTATTAGGTTAGCGACCGAGATATACCGATAGAGATGTACCGGTAGGAAAGACGGGGCATGGCCGAATCCTCGGCAATGGTCGCAAAAGCGGGCCTATGAGCAGGAGGTAGCCGGATGGTCCTGGAACCCGGGAAGATTACAGACGAGGGAATTCAGCGGCTCAGAGAGCGCATCGGTACGTACAACCGCCCGCGCCAGTATGGGGTGGGCCTGTTCAACGAGTACGCATCCCGGGACGCCATACGCCACTTCTGCCAGGGTATCGGCGACCCCAACCCTCTCTACTGGGACGAAGAATATGCCCGCCACACCATGTACGGCGCTATAATCGCTCCTCCGGCCTTCCTCTATAGTGTCTACTGGTGCTCAGGTCGCACAGGCGGTCTCCCCGGCGTTCACGGTTTCCACGCAGGTAACGATTGGGAATGGTTCAGGCCCATCCACCTGGGTGACCGTATCTCGGTGCAGGAGCAGTTCACGGGCCTGGATGAGAAGAAAAGTCAGTTCGCCGGTCACATCCTGGTCCAGTCCAGTGTTTGCCATTACTACAACCAGAGGGGCGAAGTGATAGCCCGATGTAAGGGTTGGCAGGTAAGGGCAGAGCGCACTGCTGCCAGAGAGCACCGGAAATATTCCTTCGAGCCATACCGGTACACACAGGATGAGGTACAGGCCATTGAAGAGGCAGTCCTGTCCGAGGAGGCCCGCGGTAGCGCCCCGCGTTGGTGGGAAGAGGTAGAGCCGGAGGAGGACCTCAAGCCTGTGGTCAAAGGGCCGCTGAGCCACGGTGATATCCAGGCTTTTGTGGCCGGATGTATCGGGGGACTGTCCCACGGCCTCCAGCTGAGAGAGATGAAACGCCATCCATCTTGGGGATTCAGGGACCCGGAGACAGGCGCTCAGGAGGCCATCATCCGAGTACACGACGTGCAGGAAGCGGCGGAGAGCGCAGGACTCCCCGGAGCTTATGACTACGGCTGCCAGCGTTGTTGCTGGATGGGACACTTGTTAACCAACTGGATGGGAGATCATGGCTTCCTAAAGAAGATGTACGTTGAGCTACGCCGGTTCAACGTAGTTGGGGACACTACCTGGTGTAAAGGCAAGGTCACCGGCAAGCGCCGGGAGAAGGATGAACATCTGGTGGACCTGGAGATTTGGGGAGAGAGTCAGCGCGGGGAAGTCACCACCAAGGGGACTGCCGTGGTGCGGTTGCCATCCAGAGGCGCGTCATAGTGCCGGATAAGGCACTGTCCACCACTCTCCGCATACGACCTGGTAGCGGCCCAGGAATCGCCAATGAGTTAGCGGCAATTATTCGCTTGACACGCTTCGGCGTGCCTGAGGAGATAGTATCTCCACCTCAAAAGGCTGCGATGAAGAGCTTTAAGTGGCGAAAATAACTATCATCTTGATTTTCGCAGGACTGCTTGTCCTGACAGCTTGCGCAAGCTCCGATGACGCAGCCGTACAACGACAGATAGACGAAAGGGTAGCCACGGCGCTTGCGGCCATCCCTACCATAGCCCCAGTGCCTACGACTGCTCCCCAACCTGTCCCAACTCCACTGCCTTTTCAGACTCCCCAGCCATTCCCAACTCCGCTGCCTACCTCGACTCCTCAGTCCTTCCCAACCCCGTTGCCTTCCCCGACTCCCCAGCCATTCCCAACTCCGCTGTCTACCTCGACTCCTCAGTCCTTCCCAACCCCGTTGCCTTCCCCGACCCCCCAACCATTCCCGACTCCTCTGCCCACAGCCACGCCGCCTAGATTCCCTCCAACGCCGACACCTATCTCAATTCCTTCCATTATTGCCATTGTACCGCAGGTTACCGGCCCGGCTGCTACCAGGCTAGATGAGGACATTCTCCTGACCGTTGAGCCAGGCAAACCATTGGCTGGCCGGGACATCACCTTCACGTTGGATGGGCTTGAGCCGTGGACAAGCGTTACGGTCGAATTCTTCGACCCACTGGGTGAACCTGCCGAGTGGATCACACAGGAAGAGGTCCATTTCGCCAGGACGGACGGCGCGCCTGTTACTACCAGGACTTTGTACGCGGATGACTCCGGGCAGGCTACCTGGTTCCGAATTGCGACCCAAGATACTGAGGGAATTTGGTCTCTAGAGTTTTCCATCAACGGCCGGCGTCCGATGAGGGTCACGTACCCCGTGGACCAGCTTCAGTTGCCGCTACAATCCCTCGAGAAGGTGGGCATAGATCTTCACAGATACCAAGGCTCCGTCTCTGACACGTTTTTCTCCGCCCTCGTCCCTGCAACTTTCGCTGTGGACATGCAGGCTCATTTGAGGTTTGTGGTCGAAGAGTTACGGGAGAGCTTGGAAATTCAGAGCAGCCGGTTCCCGGACATCCACCTTCTGGGCAATCGGAGCCTGTTTGAAAAAATTAGCAGGGCTATAGGTCAAGAGCCGGGGTTTGAGGCTGGATTCCACATCTCGGCTGGCCCACGTCCAGGTATCTATATGCGCGCCGACTTCTTGCGGACCGCAGTGCAACGCTTGCTCACCCATGAGTACGTCCATCTGGTCCTCGACGAGGTGGGCAACGGCAACTCTCTACCTGCATGGCTCAATGAGGGGTTGGCTGAATACTACGAATTTGAGCTTGGCTTTAAGGGCGAAAGGCCGAATGCAGCGACGGTAAGTTTTTACAACAGCGTAGACACCGCAAGGTCTGCGTCTCTGAATGGGACCCTCATCCCGTTGCCGTTCCTCGAAAGCCAGGCAGGCTGGAATTTTCAGACCGATTCCGGGCGGATTGCGCTTCAATACGCGGAAGCTCACATGGCAGTCCGGTTCCTGATAGAGACCTTTGGCGCCCTCGCCCCCGTCGATATGGTCGAACGAATCGGCAACGGCTCAACGCTGGCGTCCGCGACAGTCGCCGTCACCGGGTTTTCCTATGAGGACGTTCAGGAGCGGTTCGAACCCTGGCTCCAGGACTGGGATGCCCAGGACAGAATAGAGGTCCGAGAATATGTCCAGACCCTCAACGACATCGCTGACTCCCGGCAATCCATTTCTGACCGTCGAGCTGAAAGCCTTGGACGCCGAAGCATTGCGACGATGCGCTCTCTAGTGTCGGACGCAGAACAGCTACTGGTTCAACTTCAAAACACTTCGGCGCCGGGGTCTCACCGGGACCTTCATGCGGAAAATTTGGAATACCTGGAGACAGTAATCGAGTGGTTGACACTAGAGCTTGAGTATGTTGATACCTCACACGACTCCAAGCGGGTTGAAGCAAACGCGATGATCCCCGAGATTAATGCCAGAGAATCCCTGTTTAGCAGAGCGATCAGTAACCTCAAGTATATTTACGGGTTGGTGTAGCAGGTCGTTTCGGTGTATATTGGTGCTCCATCGCCCTGTTCTAGCCTTCGCTCATTGGCGAGCGGGCACCTCGGATACCCCGTACTTCTGCTCCATCTCGTAGATATTATCGAGGCCCAGCAGCTTGGGGTAGTCCCAGCGTGTTTCAAGGTGGTCGAGGCTTATCTGGCCGGTTGTCTTTAACTCCTCAAAGGAATCTTTGACAGCCATGTATATCTTCCAGATGGTAGCGCCGCAAATCATGAGCTTATAGCCCATCTTGTCCACTTCCTGGGTTGGCAGCAGGTCGCCGTTGTACATCCGGGGGACGTCCTTCAAGTCAGCAGCGTAGGCTCGCAGGTCCTCTACCGTCTTGATGCCATCCACAAATACCATGTCGGCGCCGGCATCTATGTAAGCCTGGCACCTCCTGACGGTGTCCTCCCATCCGGTTACGGCGTAGGCGTCACTGCGTGCGATGATGGTAAAGTCCGGGTCTGTACGGGCGTCCAAAGCAGCGCGAATCTTCTGCACCATCTCATCTTGGGGTATGACCTCCTTACCCTCAAAGAACCCACACTTCTTCGGTGAAAGCTGGTCCTCTATGTGGATAGCCGCTACTCCGGCGTCCTCATACTCCCGCACGGTCCGCCAGACGTTGATGGGGTTGCCGTATCCGGTATCGGCATCAGACACAACAGGCACCGAGACGGCCTTGGCGATATACCTGGCATTCTGAACCATCTCCGTCTGCGTTATGAGGCCCACGTCGGCGAAGCCCCTCTCGGCGGCGGTGCCGGAGCCGGTCATGTACACCGCCCCGAAGCCTGTGGCCTCAGCTATCCTGGCGTGAAATGCGTTCAGAACAAAGGGGGCGACCACCAAATTGCCCGAACCGAGCATTTGGCGGAATCGAGTTGTAGCTTTCATATCTGTCTCCTCAAAATCGTTGCCTGTACGCTACCAACCCAGGGTATAGCTGTCCCATCGGGGATCAGCGCCGCCTAAAAGGACCCCGCGCTCCCTGTCCACCAGGATGCCGCACAGGTCACCGGTAGCCATACTCATTCCATTCCACCATTGTATTTTGTGGCCCAGCTTCCCCAGCGCCTCGCCCACGTCCTTGCCAATATGGCCTTCCAGGATAAGCTGGCCCGGCTCATAGGAATGGGGCCAGGATGTATTGGGATAGGCGTTTGAACGGAACCGAGGCACTTCCACTGCCTGCTGAGGGTCAAGTCCAAATTCAACCATGCTGAGGAACATTTGGGCCATGGCCTGTACCTGCATATCGTCGCTTGGAGTCCCGAAGGGCATACACAAGTCGCCGTTCTTGAGGACCATAGCCGGGCTGGGAGTGAGGCGGGGACGTTTCCAAGGCCCAAGGCAGGAAGGATGGGCCGGGTCCAGCCAGCTTTGGCCTCCACGAGAGGAGATAATCAGTCCTAAGCCTGGCACAATAGGCGTGTGGGTGAAGCCATCGCTGGGCGTGGATGAGAAAGCATTTCCCCACCGGTCTACGGTGCAGGTATAGCTGGTATCGGGGACCGGGAGTCCTGAGCCTGGGACAATCGGGGCAGGGCGCTGAGTTAATCCCCTGCCCCTGTAGGGCCGGGGATTTCCGGCGGGGCGCAATTCGAGACGTGTTCTCCCGGGGTCTATCGCTTCACGTCTGGCCGCCGCATACTCCTTGGAGTTCAGGCCGGCCATCGGCACCTCCACGAAATCGGGGTCACCATAGTAGGCCTCACGGTCGGCAAAGGCCAGATTTGTAGCCTCCACCAGGGAATGGACGTACTGCGCGGAGTTGTGACCCATCCCCTGGAGATCAAGACCTTCCAGAATGTTCAAAACTTCAATAAGCGCCGGGCCCTGACACCAGGGGCCGCAGGTGTAAATAGTGTAGTCCCCATAGGTGCCCACCTCCGGCTTTTCCACCTTGACGTTAAAATCGGCAAAGTCCTGCATCGTGAGGAGGCCATTGTTCTCCTGGCAGAAGCGTACCATCTTTTCGGCCACTTCACCCTTGTAGAAGAAGTCCCTGGCAGCTCTCATGGCCCCCTCGCGGCCTCTGTAGGCATTGGCCCTCTCTACGTCTACCATCTGCCGGAAGACTCGGGCTAGGTCCTTCTGGACAAACACGTCGCCATGCCGGAGGGGCTTTCCGCCAGGCATAAAAAGCTCAACAGTGCCAGGGTGATTCTCGACGTTCTCCCTGTACCGATTGATGCCGCCACTGGTATTATAAGAAGTGGGTACACCCTTCTCCGCCAGCTCAAGACCCGGTGACACCACCTGCTCAAAGGTCATGGTTCCATATAGCTCCAGCGCGGTAATCCAGGCATCGCAGGCAGCCGGTACCACGCTCCTGGGCATGTCAAGGGGTATCTCACCGCCATACTTCTTCACGTAGTCATCCAGGTTGGCGGCTTTGGGCCAACGCCCAAGCCCACTGATAGTCAGTACCTCTCGCCGGTCAGCCAGATAGAGGATGATTGGGGCGACTCCGGCGAAGCTTGTGAGGTGGGGAAGGGCCACGTTTATGGCAATCCCAGAGGCTACTCCCGCATCAATTGCGTTCCCGCCGTCCTCCAGTACCCGGAATCCCGCTTGGGCTGCGAGATAGTGGCCTGAAGCAACCATGTGATTGGTGCCTATGAATGGGACCCGGTGACGTGGGAACCCCTCTGGTGTCATTACAGACCCCTCACCTCGTTTCCATAAGGATACTCCTTTGAAACCCAGAAGGGAAGTGAGGCCGCCAGGTATGGTCAAAGGTATGGTGAGTGAGCCGGTTGGCAGACCGGGGCGCCCTCCGGCTTCCCCATATCTTGGCTCATATTCTCAGCCTCAAGGCCATACGTTTGACAGCACATTATGCTGGTGCTATATTTCACGGTGTTCTGAAGTAACGCCCTGGTGTGCCTCAACCTGAGGAGGTTTTATGCCCTTGAATATTGTTGTCCTTGCCAAGCAGGTCATAGACCCCGAGATGCCCGTGTCCGCTTTTCAGATTGACCGGGAGAAACGGTTGGTGGTCACCCCATCCAACATACCGCCGGTGGTCAATGGGTTCGACGAGAACGCCGTTGAAGCGGCCCTTCAAATCAAAGACTCCCAGGGTGCCACCATAACTGTCATATCTATGGGCAAGAGTTTTTCTATGGACGTGATGAAGAAGCCCTTGTCAATGGGCGCCGACGAGTTGGTCCTGCTTCAGGACGAGGCATTCGATAACGTGGTGGACAGCTTCTTCATAGCCCACGTATTGGCTGCCGCCATAAAAAAGCTGGGCCAGGTAGACCTCATTATTTGTGGGCGTCAGGCCTCAGATTGGGACAATGCTCAGGTTCCTCTTGGAGTTGCCGAGCTTCTCGACGTCTCCTGTGTTACCATAGGAAAGAAGGTAGAGGTTGACGACGGCAAGGTGATAGTAGAACGCATCATTCCTGAAGGTTATGAGGTGGTTGAGTCCCCGTTGCCTACCCTGGTGACAGTCAGCAACGAGCTGGGACAGCCCCGCTATCCCACTCTCCGAGGCATCATGTCGGCCACTCGTAAGAAGCCTACTATATTGAGCGCCCATGACCTTGAGATTGACACGTCGGAAATGAAACCTCAGCTCACCTTGGTGGACCTCTTTGTACCCGTGACAGAGAAAAGCTGCGAGTTCATCGAAGGCCAGGACGATGAAGAAGCGGGTCGGAACCTAGCGCTGCGACTGAGGGAAGCCAAACTTCTCTAGCTTTCAGCCTCCACCACTCAGATGATTGCTAATTCCCAGGAGGTCTTGTATGGATGCGAAAGGGGTCTTGGTTATAGCTGAAATCGTAGATGGACAGCTTAGCCTTACCAGCAAGGAATGCCTGGCCGTTGGACGCCAACTAGCTAACGTTCTGGGTGAGGAGCTTTCCATAGGGCTGCTGGGAACGGAGTTGGAAGACGCGGCCAGGGAAGCCTTCAGTTTGGGCGCAGATAAAGCTTATACCGTCAGCGACCCCCTCCTGGCAGAGTTTCAAGTAGACCTTTATCTCGCCGCCTTGAATAGCCTGTGCCGCCATGTTTCTCCTAACATTCTGCTGCTGGGGCGAACGGTTGCCGGTAGGGACCTGGCTCCCAGGTTGGCATTTCGCCTTGGCGTAGGTCTTGCCCAGGACTGCCTGGACGTGAGTATTGACCCGGAGACCAAGCGCCTCTTAGCTAGTCGTCCGGTCTATGGTGGAAACGCAATGGCTACCGTTACCTGCGTTGATACCCCTCAGATGGCAGCCATAAGACCCAAGGCCTATGAGCCTCTTGAAGCTGACCCATACCGCCGGGGGGAGGTGATACCCTTCACCGCGGAGCTTGACGCTTCGATTGCCAAATCCAAGGTGGTAAAAGTTGTAAAGGAGGCGGCGGAAGGCATCAAGCTTGAGGATGCCTCAGTAGTTGTGGCCGGCGGTAGAGGGCTTGGTGGCCCTGAGCCTTTCAAAGACCTGGAGGAGCTTGCAAACGTGATAGGAGCGGGAGTGGGAGCGTCCCGTGCGGCTGTGGACTCCGGGTGGGTTCCACCCAACTGGCAGATTGGCCTCACGGGAAAGACTATCACACCGAACCTCTATATCACGGTTGGCATATCAGGCGCAAGCCAGCACATGGCCGGCTGCTCCGGGGCCAAGGTGATAGTCGCAATAAATAAGGACGCGGAAGCCAACATATTCAAGGAGGCCCGCTATGGGGTGGTTGGTGACTGGCAGAAGGTGTTGCCTGCACTCACAGAAGCGCTGCGCGACCTGGTGAAAAGCTAGAGGCACAGGGCCATTGACCCTATATTGGGCATTCCCGGAGGCCGCCGGATTGCCAAAGCTGCGTCTATCCTTGGAGGAATAATTTGAACTGTCAAGACCTCAGTCTAGTTGCGCGCTCCGGCTGCCCACACTGAGAGAGGTTGCGGCAATCGTCGCTACCGCTCGGACGCGGTTGTGGTCCTCTTCCCGTTCAACAGTGTCCCAAGGGGTGTGTATCTAACCAGGTACCGGTAGGTCACAATCCCCAGGGCTATGGTCGTGGCACACGCTACCAAGAACTTAAACTCCGCGCTCCAGTGCAAGCCTGTCAGGTACTTCAACCAGCCCTGCCTGTCGAGGTGGGCGAGATAGAATGTCAGGAAGGTCACCACCGGCATGTGCATGACGTATATCCAGTATGACGAGTCGGCCAGCCATCGGACCCATTGGCGGGGCGACGGCAAGAGCCGCTCGAAGAGCCCAACGAACCCAAGACTGAACAAGACCGCCGAGGCTCCGTAGAAGACGGCATTGACCAGCTCCAAGACCTCAATGGAATCAGAGTCTCCACCCGACTTCGACATCTCGTCTATCGTTCCGAGCAGCACCAGGTGGACGAAAAACACAACAAAGGCAATCGCCCACAGCGCGGCCAACGTTCCCGCCCCCCTGAGCCTATCTATAAGCTCCCGTCGAGCGTAGAGCCCGTAGCCGTAGAAGAAGAACAGCATACCATATAGCACATCCGGCAGGTTCATCGGCCAGATTGGTTTTGATTCGTTGTCGGCCCGGAGGACGAGCAGCAGCACTGCTCCCAGCGCCAGCAGCGCCGGTATGCGGGTGTAGAGGGCGTTCCCGAGGTATCTGCCGAGGGTGCAGAGGGGAAGTTGGCGCGTTGGACGGACGATTGTCTGCGCGTTCCGTAACCCTCCCAGCAGTCGGAAGGCCACCAACGCGGCGTACATCAGCAGCAGGTAGTAGAGGAACCACAGGTGGGCCACGAGTTCACCGCTGGAGTCGAGATTCTCCCTATTCTTGAGCACATCTCGGAGTACGTCGAGAGACATGACGCCGGACCACCCGTAGGCCCATATCGGCGGGATAATCACCGCCATAAACGCTCCGAACAGCACCATCGGCAGAGCGATTCTCTTCAGCCTATCGAGAACGAAAACCGACGTGGGGCGGCGGTCCAGGACCAGGTGGGCGAAGAACCCCGCCAACAGGAAGAACGTCGGCATCCGCCAGGTATGGATGAAGTCGAACACCACAAACAGCAGGGTGGACTGGTCGTCGTCCGCAGGCCAAAAAGACTCGAGGCCGGCCAAGCGTGAGAAATAGGGCAGCGACGCGTGCAGAGCGATGCCCAACAGCATCGCGAACCCTCTTAGGCCATCAAGTCCATGATACCTCCGGACCTGTGTCCCGCCCGTCGAGGTCATACCCACATCTTGCGTCACGACGTGTCGGTCCGGACATTACCGGCCGGACTTAGTGCCCCTCGCACTCAGGTACTCCCTGATGAAAGCGCGGTTCTCGTTGAACTCCTCCAGGTCCTCCTTGGAGATGAAGGGGTTGTCGGAGATAGTGGCGTCGTTCCAAAGGCGTTCTTTGAATTCAAGTCCGCTCCCAACTCGACCAGGAGCACGCCCATGTCCTTGATGCCAAAGAAAGCCGCCCACTCGAGAGGCGTACCCTGGAAGGCATCCCGTGCTTTTATGTCAATGTCAGCGCCGTTGCCCAGGAGGATTTCTGCAATCTCCCGGTTGTCTTTAAGGACCGCCAGGTGCAGCGCCGACGCCCCTACGAAAGGGAATCCCGGCGGAATGAACGTCCTGTTCGGATCGGTGCTGAACTCCATGTGCTCCCGCACTACGTCCGCCTTGTCTTGGTCTATGGCATCCAGTAGGGGCATACCGGGGGGCTTCGGCCGACACGCGAATGACGCCAGCAGAACCAATAGAACCGGAGGCAAAATACCAGTCCCAGATTTCTTTAGCACGTTGGAAAGTCTCATTATGGTCGCTTCCTCCCGCCGGTGAGTAATCAGCCGACCTCGGGGTGGGCACTCCAAGATTTGAAGGGTTGAGTCGTTGCTGGAATGGTTATGCCAACTGTCTCACCGGGAGCTAGGTCAACCGGAGGTGTGGGGCCTAGCTCAGTCCCGTTTGAAAGATGGACCTCAACCCTGACTCTGCTTAGCGCGTACCCGGTGGTGTTCTCCACGGTTCCAATGAAGGCATTGGCAGTCGAGTCGTAGGACAGGACCAACCGGGCGCCGGCCCGGACCTCGTCGAATGTGTCGCTCAGCGCAAACCGGGTACCGGACTCTTCACCCTCTCCGCCGGACTCGGAGCCGCCGCCGTGCTCGTTGGACTCTGAGCCTGCGCTGTGCTCGTTGGACTCGGAGCCTACGCTGTGCTCGTTAGACTCGGAGCCACCGCTACCGCAACTCGTGAAGGTGAGTAACAAGAGAACGCCGATTAGCGACAGAATCGTCGAGAATTGTCTCAAGGTATTCTCCCTTTCCTACCACGGTCCGCGTGGCAGCCAAAAGCGCCCAGGTCCGAAGCGGATGTGTAGGGGAGTAAGCGGGATGCGTCCGTGGACCACCGTCGTCGTGGGAACGTCAGCCCCTACGCCGCCTGGCTCTTCCTCCGGGGCCAGCACCCACTCGACCGGGATACTGCGAAGGTTACTTAATCGAGAAGACCGCTTGCACGTTCAAGCTTAGCTCCAACTCGCCCCCGCTGATGGAAGTCGGCACTTGGAAGTTATCTCTAAACGTGAGAGCTGACTCAGCGAAGCTCCGTACCACCGGCGTGCCTGCGTCCACCTCACCAATGAAAACCAGATTGCCGACGTCCACTCCGGTGAGGTCTGCGAGGTGTTCGGCCTTCGCTATGACGTCCTGCACCGCGTCAGCGCGAAGCTGGGTGATGAACGGCTTGGGGTCTTCGACGCTGAAGACGATACCGTTGATTCGCGTCGCGTCGCCACCGGCCAGGGCCGCGTCGTCAATGATCGTCCCGACCGCGTCAACGTCTCGTATCTTGACTCTAGCCGTGTTGCTCAACGTGTAGCCGACGAGAACCTGCGTCCTCGTGCGTGTCCCCCCGCTCGTCACCTCTGGATACTCATACTGCGGCCAGATATTGAACGACTGCGTCTGAACGTCTTGGTCTTCGATTCCATTAGCCTTGAGGGACTGTAGGACCGCGTTCATGGCGCTGGCGGCCTCGGCCCGTGCCTGCGCCACTGTCTCCGCCGTTGTCTCGACTCCGATGGACAATAATACCAAGTCCGGCTCGACCGTAACGCTCGCTTGGCCCGTAACCCATATTCCCGAATCGGAACCCGATGTCTGAAGCACTGCCGCAGGGCTTGCACCACTAGCCTCCTGGCCGGAGGACATGGCAGTCACCGCTTGCCCCGTCGCATTCCCGGTACCTGTCTCAGGATTCGCCGCGGCATCGCCGTTGCTGCAAGAGGTTGCCAAAATCAGCACGGCAACGATTGCCAATAACCCAACAAGCCCCGTCATTCTGTTCGTAATTGCCATCCTTCTCCTGTTGTTCCTTAACTATTTTCTGGACAAGAACCTCATCGTTCCCAACGGCACACAGGCCCACTGCCTAAAAGCGCCTGAGCCGCGACGGGTACTCTGGTAGATGCAAGAGCCTTTTTGACCCTATCGAATTTCACACGCCGTCCTACTGGTCCGTCCGGTACAGGTAGCGCGTATCCCAGAGTCCGTACAAGGTGGGGGTGACATTGCCGAAGACGTTACGGACTGCGCTCAGCCGTTCGGATAAAGTTGTGTATATGACGGGCACGTTCTCGGCGGCGACCTCTTGGGCGCGGTGGTAGTAGCCCAAGCGCTTGTCGCGGTCCAACTCCTGGCTGCCCATGATGTACAGATCGTCGATCTCGGCTTCCCATTCCGTCGCCGGCTGGTCCTGGTTCGGGTTCCAGAGGTGCAGGTCCTCGCTGCTGTGCCAAAAACCGATGCCGCCGTAAGGGTCCGACCCGCCGGTGAAGCCTATAATTATGGCCTCCCAGTCGTAGGAGTCGGTTAGCTTGGAGACCAGATCCCCGAACTCGACCAGCGTGTAGTCCGCACCGATGCCGATCTCTCGCAGACCCTCGAGGACTATCCGTCCCACTTCCTCGCGCACGCTGGTGCCCGAGTTGGTGACCAACGAGAACTCGATCTCGTTGCCCTTATCGTCCTCACGCACCCCGTCCCCGTCGGTATCCATCCAGCCCATGCCGTCCAGTATCTGTCTGGCCTTGTCTGGATCGTACTCATACCTGAGAACGTTGGGGTTGTGGAAGTCGCCCGCGGCCGGGCTTATGGAGGCCCACTGCGGGTAGCCGAGACCATGCTGCACGTCGCTTATGATCGTGTCCTTGTCGATGCTGTGGGCAAGGGCCTGGCGGAACTGCTTGTTGCTGAACCATTCGAGCTTCTCGGGGGCAACGTAGAGCTCGCCGGTGCCGGGGTCCTTGCTGGGGTTCATGTTCAGTCCCAGGAACGTAGTCCCGAAAGCGGGGCCGCGCCTGTATATCGCGAAGTTTCCTTCCTCCTGAAGTGGCTCGAGCCTGGCGAGCTCCTCGCCCAGCACCCCATGAGAGTCCGTTTCACCTGCAAGAAACTGGTCAAGCTCGGTTTCCAGGTCAGGCACGATAAT
The DNA here is from genome assembly GCA_965219825.1 of Dehalococcoidia bacterium. Lineage (GTDB taxonomy): Bacteria > Chloroflexota > Dehalococcoidia > Lucifugimonadales > JAGWBF01 > JAGWBG01. Next base: position 3,043,247 of record OZ244792.1, read on the forward strand.
CCGGACCACTTCGTCCAGGTACGGCAGGCTGTTGCCCGCCTCGTCCTTGAGCCAGTAGTTGGGGTTGCGCCGCAGGACCAGGCGGTCGGCGGGGGCGTAGCTCTCAATGGTAAAGGGGCCGGTGCCTATGATCTCCGCCGGGTCTGTGTCGAGGCCCCAGGTGGACTCAAAGGTGCCGTCGTCCACGTGCTTTTCGAGGATATGCTTCGGGAATATCGCGGTGCCCATGGAGCGGAGGAATGGTGCGAATGACACGGGGAGCACACACTCGACGGTATAGTCGTCCAGGGCGGTGACCGTCATCTGCGCTTCTGCCCAGGCGTTGGTTTTCCCATCCATGTACCGGAAATTGAATAACGAACGGCTGCTGGCGCGGATGTCGTCGTTGTAGATGAGCCGGTTGAAGGTGAAGTCTACGTCGTGGGCCGTGAAGGGCGTCCCGTCGTGCCACCGCACATCCTTACGAAGATGGAACTTCCACGTCTGGCCGTCCTCCGACCGCTCCCAGGACTCCGCCAATGCCGGTTCCACCTCATCTGTCAGCCACGAGATTTCGGTGAGGCCCTCGAACAGGTACCCCAAGACACCCGATGACCCGGCGTCGTTCGCAAGGGCCAAGTTGAGGGTAAGCGGCTCGGAAATGGTCGCGAAGGTCAGGGCGCCGCCCTGTTTTCCGGTGGCATACTCGAACTCCTCGGCGTTCCTGCGGAGCCGGTCGACGACCCCGGCCCCAGCCGTAGGCGTGGCCTGCGCTGTAGGTGTGGGTTGAGTGGTGGGCGTGGCCCCGGGGCTGTCTGAGCAGGCGACCAGTATGAGCATGGAAGAGACCATGAGAAGTGCTAGAGCCCATCGGAGTGTGAAGTACGCCCGGATGTTCAGCTTTGGCATCGCTTATGTCCTTTAAGCTAAATAAGGTACTGGACGGGTCCACCGCTCTTAGAAGGCATCAAGGGCAAGAGGCCGCCCAAATAATGAAACATCGGTGGGATGCCCGGTGTCTCCCGCTTTCACCTTCACCTGAGTTGCTCTTTCTGCGGCCAGTTAATTATACCTAAGGATTTCAGATGTTATCAAGTAATACGGCACGGACGGCGGGGCTGCCGGAACTCGGCCCGTGTGCATCGCGAATTCTCCTTTGTACCAGATACCTGGTTGGTCGCGCCTGAGTCAGTCGTCGGGCGGATGGGCGACGGCCGGTGCCCTCAGTTCCATTCCGACAGTGAAGGGCGGAACACATCGCCGAGATGAAGAAGTACGCCCGGAAGGAGGGCCGCGACTCTTCGGTCTCCGTGCTCTCTACGGTTGAGCATTCCCTTTCATCTGTTACGACATGGGGAAAATACTTCTGCTGTGCCTCCCGCCTACCGCAACGACACCAATGGCGTTTACCCCGCCTACCGCTATGATAGACGTGCGCAATCTGGAGCCTGAATAGTCTCCGCACAGCAGCAGGAGCAGACCGGATAGACGACGCAATCACCACCCTATGCGCCATCCACCCCGCAGCGAATATGACGGATGCCAGACCGCCATAGATGACAGAGAGGAATATTGTGAACACTATAGGGTCAATATCTGAAGATCCCACGCCATATACAGCGAAAGCCGCGGAAAGACAGGCCAGTACAACAATAGGCAAAAGCATCGCTTTTCTCAATCTTGGCGAGAACCAGCCTACAAGAAAGGATGCACCTAATGCCATTATCGCAACCAATGTCTGAAGCCAAGTTTCGCTGGCTTCAAGCAAAGTGAAATTCAGTGCAATGCCCACACCGACGGGCAACAGGGGCACGACCGTCCACATGCGATAGGCCCTAGCCTTCCAAGCTAGCTGTCGTTGGCTCGGCCTCGGTCACCCGCTCCAGATTACCCTTCACGTCATCTATTCTCCGGTGCAAGTCGGCTATCCTGTCCCTAATTTTGGTGATCTCCCCCTGTTTCCCGGTTATCATCCTCTCGAGCACTCTGGTATATTCAGCTTTAGTGGCTTGAGCGACCTCTTCTTGTAGACCCTGAATGCCCTGCGTTAGCTGTGAAATCTCCTCCTCGGCTGTTTTGACATCACCATCCCAACGCTCCATGTTTACCGTCATTCGCTGGCGCCATTCCTCATGCCTTTCTTTTCTCTCCCCTTGCCGCCTTACCCACTCCTCATGTTGCTCTTGCCTGACCTCCCTAATCTCTCCAATCCTTGCCTGGGCCCTGTCCCATGCGTCGTTCAAAGTATGACGCAACTCGTCTCGTTGCTCTCTGGATAAATACAGGTTCGCCAGATTCTTCTGGACCTCCTTTATCCCCTGTAAAATTTCGTATGGGTTGCTCTGTAGGGCATTCCCGGTATGCTTTTCGGCTTCCCGTTTAGCCTCTTCAAAAGCGGTCGTTTGAATACCCTGATGTTTTAGCCCTATCCTTTCGTTCACGTTACGCCAATAGTTCCAGCAATAGTCTCCATCTTCCTTCAGCATCTGGGTCTCTTTCAAAATTGATAGGGCCTGGCGCATCACGTCCCTTACGTCCATCAGGTCCTCTCTGCCTGTGGATGCGTCAGCGCTGGACTGCGCGCCGCGGATAATTGACTCGATTAGCCGGCGATGTTTGCCTGATTCCTCCTGTGCTTCTTTATGTATCGCTTTCACGGCCTCGCAGATGCTCGAGTATCTCGCCCATAGTGTTTCGCGGTCTTCCTCAAGGAGCGGCATAGAGTCAAACATCTCATGGATTGTCCTGGCACGTGCCCAGAATGCGCCATAGCGATACTTTGAAATAGGCGACTCAACATTGGGCACGGCATAGTTATAGCGCAAGCTATCAATTTCCCGCTCAAACTTTGCAACATTACCCTGGGCCACCACTCTCCTTGCCGCTTCTTCTTGCTCTACGACCTTGCAGATTTTGCTATATCGCGACCATAAACGTTCGAACTCTTTTTCCGGTAGGGACCCAAGAGTCATAAAAAGCTCGTCTATGCGTAGAGAGAGGTCCCAGAACTCCCGGTAATTTCCCTGGGAAGCCAGCTCTTGAATGTCCTTAAGCTCCTTCTCAATCGGAGAAGTATCAGATTGTACCATGCTTGGGGAGTTTATATTTTCCATCTTTCAGACCTCCTCGTAATCTGAAAATAATCAAAGTATTGTGTGTTTACTGTGGTGGTCATGCAACGGAGAAATGTTCGAGGCAAAATAATTATGCAAGCTGAGACCGGTTACTTCAATAGAGAAAAGAGGTACTAAAGACGTATTTCGCAGCCACTGGTGACGTAGCAAGAGCTATGGGTGATTGGTAAGGAGTTGAAGCTGCTCAAGGATTACCTGTGTTGATGGCCTGTCACCCTTGTCCCTGCCCACGTATTTCCATTGGATAACCCCGTCTTTGTCTATTATGAAGGTAGACGGTGTAGCGAGGCCATCGAGCAGCAGGTTGTAAACTCCATATTCCTGTACGACCTCCGCCTCCGGGTCGTACAGGATTGGGAACATAATCCCTATGCTGTCAGATATGTAATGTGCTCCCGACAGGTCATCTTTGCTAATGGCTAATACCTCAGCATTTAGGTCCTGTATCTCGCTGTAACGACTATTCAGCTCCACGAGCTGAGCACGGCAGAAAACTCACCAGAAGGCCCGATAGAAGACCAATACAACTTTTTGGTCTCCTTGATACGACTTCAGCGAATGGGTATTCCCCGATATACCGGGCAGGGTAAAATCGTGTGCCGGATTATTCACCTCATTGCCTGGCATACTTGCCGGCGGCACCTCGGTAGGAGTAGAGGTTGGCGCTGTCCTGGGAGGAGAAGCCGGTGTTGATCCACGGACGGGTGGAGGCTCCGGGGCTACGGTGGGAGTCAGGCCGAAGGTTGGCTCCGGTGGTTGAACGGACGTAGCATCCGGCGTGGGACTATTTACGGGCTTGGTGACAGTGGTAGCTAGGGGAATCGGGGTTTGCGTGGGATTGCCCCCGGTCGTTTGATCGGGAACCGGAGTTGATGTACCGGTAAGGGCAGCAGGTGGGGACATTGGTTCGGTGGGTACGGGTGTGCTCGTAGGGTCGGTTGACCCACACGCCGCCAGCGCGAGGAGAATAGCCACCACCACTACTAGAAATTGTATATGCTTTGGCATTTCCTTATTGGCGCCTTTGAGCAGGGAAGTGTAATAGTGAAGTGCAATGATGCCCTGTCACATTGTCTTTGAGGCCGGGGTCACCAGTCTCGCTACACACATACTTAGAATTTTGCCATCCGGTTCTTTCAGGGGCCTTTTTAGGCACTCGATTACAAGCGCCATACTCGCACCGTGCTTGTATTGTATATGATATGTGGTGGCTGTTCAACAAAGACCCGGGCGGGACGAGCGACTTAGCGGATGTCGTTCCGCTATAATAGGTAGAGCAACCGGATAGCCACTTCAGGTCTTCCAATTAGGCAATTGTTGCAGGAGGTCGGATGACGATACGAGCTATAGATATGCATGTACACGTGCCGCGCCAGCCGGGGCTGCCTGAGATAGGCGTTGAGGCACAGCTACAACGTTACTTTCGGGTCGCGGACCCTCCCCATACTGCCGAAGACATGGCAGCCAAGTACAGAGAGCTGGATATCTTTGGAGTCATATTTTCCGTTGACACTGAGACATCTACGGGCGAGCCTCCGGACTCCAATGACTATGTGGCAGGCATCGTAAAAAGCTACCCGGAGCAGTTTATAGGTTTCGCCAGCGTTGACCCCTGGAAGGGCAAAGCCGCGGTACTGGAGCTGGAGCGTTCCGTTAATGAATTGGGTCTGAAGGGGTTGAAGCTACACCCGGTGCACCAGGCTTTCTTTCCCAATGACACTCACTTTTATCCTCTGTACGAGAAAGCTGCGGAGCTTGGAGTACCCGTACTGTTCCACTCGGGCTTTGCCGGGGTGGGTGCCGGTACGCCGGGCGGGTCCGGCATGAAACTGAAGTACAGCGCTCCCATACCATGTATAGATGACGTTGCAGCCGACTTCCCGGGTCTCACGGTAATTATGGCCCACCCGGCTTGGCCCTGGACTGATGAGCAGATAGCTGTTGCGCTGCATAAGGCCAACGTCTTCCTGGACTTGTCGGGGTGGCTGCCCCGGTTCATTCCTGAGACCCTTATCAGGGAAGCTAACACCCGTCTTCAAGACAAAGTCCTCTTTGGCTCTGACTACCCATACATACAGCCTGACCGGTGGCTACAGGGCATGGAGGCCTTGTCAATAAGGGACGAGGTACTACCGAAACTTCTTCTGGAGAATGCCCGTAGAGTCCTAAAGATGGGGTGATGTATTTATGCGCCGGATTATACCCTGGAAGCCTCATCAATGCGACGGGCTTCCTCTTCGGAAAGCTCCAGGTCGGCGGCATCGGCGTTGGCCTCCAACTGTTCGACGCTACGTGCCCCCGGTATGACCATTATGTTGGGGTCTCTCAGCAGCCAGGCCAGAGCCACCTGAGCCGGGGTTGCCCCATACTGTTCGCCTACATTACGCAGGACATCCACGATTGCGGGTGCTCGCCGCAAGTTGCTCCGACTGAAGATGCCGAAGTTGGCCCGCAGGTCCTGAGGCACGTTGCCTGCGCCATACTTGCCGCTGAGAAGCCCCTGGGCAAGTGGGCTGAAGGCAATAATGACCCGTCCCTCCCGGCGAGCGTAAGGAAGAAGGCCATCCCCGTGGCGACGCTCCAGGAGATGGTATTCCACCTGGTTGGAGATGACTGGTCTGCCAAGAGCGGCCTCGGCCCGTTGCCACTGGTTCGTGCCGAAGTTACTCACACCCACCTGGTGCGTTTGGCCGGTGTCCATAAGCTCCCGCAGCGCGTCCATGGTCTGGGCAATGGGAACACTGTTGTCGGGTGCGTGTAGCTGATAAAGGTTCACACTGCTCATGTCTAGGCGGCGCAGGCTGCGCTCTGCGGCCCACTTGACCCGATCGGGTTTCAGGGGCGGCGCTACCTTGGTGGCCACGACTGCCTCATCCCGGCGTCCCTTCAATGCTTCACCGAGTATCTCTTCGGACCGGCCGTTGCCATATACCGCCGCAGTATCAAAGAAGCTGATCCCCAGCTCGATGGCACGGTGGACGATACGCATCGCCTCCTCGTGACCGAGTTCCTTGCCCCATCCCCAGCCGGGTTCTCCAAACTGCCATACCCCGAGGCCCACGGCAGAGACCTTTTGGGGACCCATCATAATATATTTCATACCTACTCCTTTTGCTGGCTTGGGTGCTACGGTTGTCATTGTCAGGTCAATGACGGCAACCCGTATTATCCTGATAATGGTGGTGGAACACAACAACCGTGATGCGGCAAGTCGCTTGCCTCAATGTGTTGGCGGGGCATAACAATGGGAGAGATATGCATCAGTGGAAAGTATTATCAGGTCATGGTCGAAGAGATGATTGACTAAACCAAAGCCAAGGTGAAATGCGCAGAAGGATGGGGTAAAGTTGTAGGGGAGTTGGGTTAATCCGTCTTGGAGTGAGAAAGGGGTTGGTGATGGGTGTGAGGGAGATTGAGCGATTCCTCGAACAGTGGCAGATGGATGCCAGGGATTTGCGCTGGCGGATGATTCGGTCGCCGACGCCGCGGGAGCGGGAACGGTGGTACGCCCTGTTGCTGCTGGCCCAAGGCTGGACGGGTTCGGCGGTGGCCGAGGCCCTGGAACGGGACCCCCACACCATTGGCCGATGGGCCGCCGCCTTCGGCGAAGGCGGTCCCGCAACCTTGATTTTCGAGCAGTCCGGGGGGTCCCCCCCGCCCTCGGCGAGGCGCAGCAGGGGAAGTTGAGGGCAGCGGTGCAGGAGATGCCCGCCACATCGGGCATCGAACTGGCCAACTGGAACTGGAAAGTGGTACGGCAGTTTGTCCTGGAAGGTTTGGGCATCAGCCTGAGCCGCAGCAGTTGCCTGAACTACCTCCACCGTCTGGGATTCGTGCTCAAGCGCCCCAAGAAACGTCTGGTCAAGGCTGAGAAGCAGAAGCGGGAGTCCTTCGTGGCGGAGTACGCCGCCCTGTGGGACGAGGCAGGGCGGTCTGGGGCCAGGATCTTCTTCGCTGACGAGGCCCATTTCCGTGCGGACGCCGAACTCCGGGGCAAGTGGGTGCTGAAGGGAGAGCCAGCCTTGGTGGACTCGAGCAGCCCGCGCTATGGCGAAAAGGCCAGTTACTACTCTGCGGTGTGCCTGGAGACCGGGGAAGTGGAGTGGATGGATCTGGAAGGAAACAGCAACTCAGAAACATCGGCCGTGTTCCTGAGACAGTTGAGAGAGAGGTACCTTGGACCGCTGAACGTGATCTGGGACAACGCTCCGGCGCACCGTGGCGAGTCGGTTCGGGAGTACCTTCGGGCACCCGGCCTGGATCTGCGGCTGATGAACCTGCCGGGTTACAGCCCGGACTTCAACTCCGATGAGGCGATCTGGAAATGGGTGAGGGAGGAAGCGACCGGGAACCTGTGCCTGGGGACCAAGTCCCTGGTGCAGGAAAGGGTCGGAAACTTCCTCGCCTCGCTGGCCAGCCGGAAAGAGGAGGTGAAACGGCGCTGCCGCACCGTCCTGCAATCAAGGGCCGAAGGGCTACTGCGGGACTCCCAGTCCCCTTCCCAACCCACGGCAAATGCACATCCCACCTTGGCTTTGGTTTAGGACTTCAGAAGTACATACCCGGCGTCGGGTATGTTGACCCCCCATAAGCCCGTATGTTAACCTTTACATTGCAATATCTAGGGCAATACGAAGGGCAACGTAGAGGATTGGACAGCGCCTTAAGGTTTCAAAAGGTCATCGCCATTGCATGTCTCTGAGGGATTTTGGAGCCAGAAAGTAGAAATACGAGGGGGAAGCCGCAAGCTTCGCCCCAATTTTTGGTTCAGGCCGGGACAACGACAATAGCGGGAGGAACATCTATGCCTGGAATGGACCTGACGGACCGGAAATTACTTAACATAATACAGACCAAGTTTCCACTGGTTGAGCAGCCTTACCAGGACCTGGGCAATAGCCTTGGGATAAGTGAGAAAGAAATAGTTGAGCGTCTGGATGCCCTCCGCAGAGAAAACGTGGTAAGGCAGATTAGCGCCATTTTCGACACACGGCGCCTGGGTTACAAGACCAGCCTGGTCGCCATGTCCTACGAGCCCGGCAAGCTACATTGCGGCGCACTGAAAATAAACGAGCATCCGGGAGTGAGCCACAACTATGCCAGGGAAGGCTCTTTCTACAACCTGTGGTTTACCCTTGCGGTGCCGCCCGGGGACAGCATTGATGCAACCGTGGACCGAATGGCCCAGGAGACGGGTGCCAAATCCGTCCGGGTCATGCCCACCATCCGGTTTTTCAAGATAGGGGTCAACTTTGACATGGTGGAGGAGAAGGGTGCAGCGTACCAGTATTACAGCCCCGACGGTTATAATGATGATGCGAAGCTGAAGAACTGGAATGTTGCCGTCACCCTCAGCGATTTCGACAAACGGGCTATCTGTGAGCTTCAGGAAGACCTCTCTATGATTTCCAGGCCTTTCGATGATATGGCGAAACGTCTGGGAGTGAGCACCCGGGAGCTTTTCGGCATTGCCGCAGAGTTCGAGGAGCGGGGCATCATGCGTCGCTACAGCGCCGTCCTCCATCACAGGAAGGCCGGCTTCATGGCGAACGGCATGGGAGTGTGGAAGGTGCCGCCGGAGCGTTCAGAGGAGGTTGGGAAAAAGATGGCCGCCCACCCCGCCGTGACTCACTGCTACGAGCGTCCAACCTTCTCCGACTGGCCCTACACCCACTTCACAATGATTCATGCTACCTCCAAGGAAGGGTGCGAAGGGGTAGTCAGTGAAATCTCTGAGGCGACAGGAGTAACCGACTACCTGCTTCTGTACAGCACCCGTGAATACAAGAAGACCCGTGTCAGGTATTTTGTGTAGACCTGCCTTGGGCAGAACGAATAGGGAAATTGGTGATGTCCGCATATTATCCCGTATTTCTGGACCTGAAGGAGAAGTCCTGCGTCATAATCGGTGGCGGACAGGTGGCCGAGCGCAAAATCAAAGCCCTTCGGGAGTGTCGGGCCAAGGTTACGCTCATAAGCCCAAAAGTCACCCAGGGCATTGAAGAGATGGCCGGCAGAGATGAGCTTGAGTGGATTCCAAGGGAATACGTCGAGGGCGATTTGCAGGGGGTCTTTCTAGCCATCGCCGCAACCGACCGGCAGGAAGTTAACAAGGCCATAGCCGATGAGGCGGACAGAGAGAGGGTCATCCTCAATGTGGTTGATAACGCCCCCTTATGTACCTTTATCGCCCCTTCGGTTTTGAAGCGGGGCGAAGTCACAATGGCCATATCCACCGGCGGCGCCAGTCCGGCCCTTGCACGCAAGCTAAGAGAGTCCCTGGAGCATAGCGAGGTACTCGGGTACGCCTCTCTTGCCGGAATCCTATCTTCGGCGCGAAAAGAAATCAAACGCCAGGGTATAGAGGTTCACTCTGACCGGTGGCAGGAGTGCATCAGCACTGACCTGGTGGCCTTGGTAGAAGCCGGCAAGTCCCAGGATGCCCTGGATATGCTACTATCCATGCTCGTCGGGGATAGCCAGGAAAGGGCGAGGGCTTCGTCCTGATGGCTCTGCGGAGCACAAATAAGCGTGTGCTTGTGGGCACCAGGGGCAGCGGCCTTGCATTGCTTCAGACGGATGAAGTCTTGGACCGGCTGAGAGTGGTCCACGCCAATACGGACTTTCAGGTGCGCACCATCAGGACTGGTGGTGATGTCTCATCAGAGGCACCTCTGGCGAGTCTGGGGAGGGGCATTTTCGTGAAGGAAATCGAAAGATCCCTCCTGGATGGGGAGTTGGACATGGCCGTGCACAGCTTGAAGGACATGCCCACGTACCTTCCTGATGGCCTGACCATAGGTGCGGTGTGCAAGCGTCTCGACCCAAGGGATGTCCTGGTGGACCGATGGAGTTGCTCCCTTGCCGAGCTTCCCACCGGGGCCAGAATTGGAACGAGTAGTCCCCGTCGCGTGGCCCAGCTTATGGCTCTGCGCAGGGACGTTGAGGTGCTGCCGATAAGGGGCAACGTTGACACGCGGCTACGAAAGGCCACAGGAGACCGGTACGACGGCGTTGTTCTGGCCTCTGCCGGAGTCATACGTGTGGGGCTTGAAGGCGACATTGCCGAATTCCTTTCACCCGAAGACTTCGTACCTGCCCCCGGCCAGGGAGCATTGGCCGTAGAGGTGCGAGGTGACGATGAGGACATGCTGGCCCTCCTATCCGCCGTCGAGGACCCACGTACCAGGTGCGCGGTCACTGCGGAACGAGCTTTCCTGGAGGCCCTGGGCGGAGGGTGTCAGGTTCCGGTGGGGGCCTATGCCCGGCTCAATGAGGATGATGAGGACAATATGGTGATGACTGTCTTCCTGTCCTCCTCTGATGGCAGCAGCGTATTCAAGGCCAAGGTACAGGATAGGGTCGGTGATCCCTATGAATTGGCTAAGGACGCCCATCGGCAGCTTATCGAGAGTGGTGCAGGCGCTCTTCTCAGGACATAGCTAAATGGATAACTCCCTGGTTGGTGTGTAAATTGCCGGGTATAGTCTACCTGATAGGTGCAGGGCCGGGAGACCCCGGCCTGATAACAGTGAAGGGCCTCAGCCGTCTCCGGGAGGCTGAAGTAATCGTATACGACCGTCTCGTGGACCGGCGCACACTGGGCAAGGCTGGGATAGGGGCTGAGTTAGTCTACGTGGGTAAAGGACCCGGCCAACGAGCCATGGAGCAAGATGAGCTAAACCGTTACATTGTGGACAGGGCCAGGGAGGGCAAGATGGTCGCCCGACTCAAGGGTGGTGACCCCTTCGTATTTGGACGTGGGGGCGAAGAAGCCCAGGCCCTCGCCCTGGCGGGGGTCCCGTTTGAGGTGGTTCCGGGTGTGACCTCGGCGGTCGCCGCACCTGCTTATGCCGGCATACCCCTGACCCACAGGGACATGGCCTCTTCTTTCACCGTGGTCAGTGGAAGTGAAGACCCCGCCAAGGATGAGTCATCCGTTCAATGGGGTGCCTTGGCCCGGAGTGGTGGCACTCTGGTAGTCCTGATGGGATGGAGCACGCTGGAGAACATAACCGGCACGCTCATCAAAGAAGGTATGGAACCGTCCACCCCTGTGGCGTTGGTGCGCTGGGGTACAGAGCCTTACCAATGTACTGTGACAGGAACCTTACGTGACATAGCCCGGCGAGGTGTGGAGGCCGGGCTATGCCCGCCGGTAGTGGCAGTCATTGGGCCGGTGGTGGACCTTCGTAATGAGGTCCGTTGGTTCGACAAAAAGCCTCTTTTCGGCAAGCGAGTCCTAGTCACTCGCTCGCGTACCCAGATGTCCGTACTGTCTGAGATGCTGGCGGAAGAAGGTGCCGAGCCCATCGAATTGCCAACTATCGAGTTTGCGGACGCAGAGGACTATTCACCGTTGGACAGCGCAATTACCGTTCTACAGACCTATAGCTGGGTGATATTCACCAGCGCCAATGGAGTGGGGGTCTTCTTCAGTAGAATGGCAGCCCTGGGAGTGGATTCCAGGGCCTTCGGAGGTGTAAAGGTAGCTGCCATAGGCCCTGCCACAGCATCGGCGCTGGCACAACACGGGATAATGGCCGACTTTGTGCCCGATAAATACGTCTCAGAGGCTATTGTTCAGCACATGGAATCGGTAGACTTGAGTGGCGCTCGTGTTCTCTTACCACGGGCCGACATAGGCCGGGAGGAACTTACTGAGGGTCTGGCTCGTCTGGGGGCACGGGTTGAGCAAGTATGTGCATATCGTACGGTTATGCCCCAGGACTCACGCGGCAAAGCGACGTCTCTGCTCAGAGAAGGCAACATAGACGTGGCTACCTTTACAAGCTCATCCACGGTTCGCAACTTGCTAGACCTTCTGGACGGGGACAGGCTCTTACTTCAGGGAGTGAAGATAGCCTGCATCGGCCCCATCACAGCTAGGACGGCCCAGGAGTTGGGTCTTCAGGTGGACATTATAGCTCGGGATTACACCGTTGCCGGGCTGGTGCGTGCCATGAGGGAATACTCTGAACCCTGAGTATACATCTCCTTCCCTGCGAAAGAGGCCCTTCAGCAGGCCAGCACAGGGAGGGGGACAGCCCAAATCAAAGTGAGGAGGGTTGTCTTGTTATCAAACCGGCAACTTCCGGTAACTGGCAACTACGGAGGTAGGTTAGAATGGCGACCTTTCCCCAGGTACGTCTACGAAGATTGAGGGAGCTTGAGCCTCTACGAGTCCTGTCACAGGAGACTCGCCTTTCCGTCAGCGATTTCATCTATCCGATTTTCGTCACCCACGGACGAGACATTCGAGTGGAGATTGAGCCTATGCCCGGCTGCTACCATCTCTCTTTAGACCACCTCCTGGCAGAGGTCACGGAAGTGGCGGAGCTGGGCATACCGGCCGTACTCCTCTTCGGTATACCCCAGACCAAGGACCCCTTGGCCCAAGAGGCCTACGACGAGCAGGGGATCATCCAGGAGGCTATAAGGGTCATCAAACAGGCAGTCCCTCATCTTCTGGTGATTACCGACGTCTGCCTCTGCGAATATACGGACCACGGCCACTGCGGGATTGTGAGAGATGACCGGGTAGACAACGACAAGACGCTTGAGCTGCTGTCGAGGACAGCCCTCTCCCACGTGCTGGCCGGCGCCGACGTGGTAGCGCCCTCTGCGATGATGGACGGCCAGGTCGCTGCTATACGCACTAGCTTGAATGAGAACGGGCACAATGACGTGCCTATCATAGCATACGCCGCCAAGTACGCATCCTCCTTCTACGGCCCATTTCGCGTTGCCGCCGAGTCCACTCCCCGGTTCGGTGATCGCAGGAGCTATCAGATGGACCCCGGCAATTGGCGCATGGCCATGCGGGAGATAGAGATGGACATCGAGGAGGGCGCTGATATTGTCATGGTGAAACCCGCTCTGGCCTATCTGGACGTTATCGCCAGGGCTAAGGAGCGGTTCAACCACCCCATTGCAGCCTATAACGTCAGCGGCGAGTTCTCTATGGTGAAGGCCGCCGCTGCCAACGACTGGGTGGACGAGGAGCGGGTGACCCTGGAGATACTCACCGCTATAAAGCGGGCCGGCGCCGACATCATCATTAGCTACCACGCCAAGGAGGTGGCTAAGATACTGAATGGGACAGGCGGCCTCTGACAGAAACGGTGAATGGGGGTAGCGCAAGATGGAAGGAAAGTCAGCAACCCACATACTTGCCCTTCTCAAATCCCATTTCGGCTACGATAGTTTCCGCCATCTGCAAGAAGAGATAATCGCCAGTGTACTTGCCCAAAACGATGCGCTGGTGCTGATGCCCACCGGGGGTGGCAAATCACTATGCTATCAGTTGCCATCTCTATGTTTCGACGGGCTCACGTTGGTGGTCTCTCCACTAATTGCGCTGATGAAAGACCAGGTGGATGCCCTCAAAGCCAACGGCATCCCGGCAGAGTCCATCAATAGTACCCTCTCACCTGCAGAAATATCCCGCATACAGACCCAGGCGAAAAGAAATCATCTCAAGATTCTCTATCTCGCGCCGGAGCGGCTCGCTCTGAATGGATTCCGCGATTTCCTGCACAGCGTCAATGTTAGCCTAATCGCTATTGACGAGGCCCATTGTATTTCAGAGTGGGGCCATGACTTCCGCCAGGATTATCGCAATTTGAAGTCGCTGAGACGGGATTTCCCGTCTGTGCCGGTGATTGCCCTCACGGCGACGGCCACGGAAAAGGTGCGCAAAGATATTGTCGCTCAGCTTGGTCTTACACAGGCCCAGACCTTTCTCTCCAGCTTCAACCGAGCCAATCTCAAATACGCGGTCGAACCCAAAGGGGCCGCCTTCAGCTCACTGCTGACGCTTCTGCGAAGACATCAAAATGAGTCCGTGATCATATACTGCTTCTCTCGCAGAGATAGCGAAAACCTGGCAGCAGACTTGGGCGCGAACGGTCTGACGGCCCTCCCGTACCATGCCGGACTTGATACCTCGGTGCGGAGGGAAACTCAGGAGAAGTTCATCCGTGATGAGGTGCCCATCATCGTAGCTACGATAGCCTTTGGAATGGGCATAGACAAACCGGACATCCGCCTTGTGGTCCACTACGATTTGCCCAAATCCCTTGAGGGATATTACCAGGAGACGGGTCGCGCCGGGCGTGATGACTTGCCCAGCGAGTGTGTTCTCTTCTATTCTTATGGCGATAAGATAAAGCAAGATTACTTCATTGATCAAATTGGAGATGACGTTGAGAGGGAAAACTCCCGGGAAAAGCTGGCGCAAATGGTCCGGTTCTGCGAGCTCCAGACCTGCCGTCGCAAATATGTTCTGGAGTATTTCGGAGAGGAGTGGGACAGGGAGCGCTGCGACGGATGTGACGTGTGCCTTACGCCAAGAGAAGAATTTGACGCGACCGAAATCGTCCAAAAGATTCTCTCAGCCGTGATTCGCACCGGCGAGCGGTTCGGGGAGAGTCTTATCAGAGGAGTTCTGCGCGGAACGAATAACAAGAGGGCCCGCGAGCTTGGGCATGACCGGCTGACGGTGTTCGGCATCGCAAGCGATTACGCTGACAGTGACCTGAAGCAGATTATCGGACTTCTACTGGACAAAGGGCTGCTGTCCCAAAATGGCACGCAGTATCCGACCCTTGCCGTCACTCAGACTGGGCGGGAATTTCTTAAACGGCGAGAGAGTTTGACTCTCTTGATGCCGAAACGCGAAAATTTGGCCCCCGCGAAGTCTAAGCACGCTTCCGGTCCCGCCTCAGCCTACAATGATACGGCAGAGATTGAGTACGACAAAGCTCTTTTCGCACGGCTGCGTGTCCTGCGGAAAAGGCTTGCAGACGAAAGAGGCGTGCCGCCTTACATAGTATTTGGTGATGCACCGCTTCAACAGATGGCGTACTATTTTCCCCAGAGCATCGAGAGCTTTGCAAGTATCAACGGGGTAGGCTCGGAGAAGCTGGAGCAATTTGGCGAAGAGTTCTTAGCTGTAATCCGACAGCACTCGCAGGAAAACGGACTGAAAGAACGGCCTATCCCCGCGCGCCGGGTGCGGAGAGACCGCGTGACGCAACGTCGGGACTCAACCCATGAAGAAACCAAGAGGTTGTTCTTGCAGAAGTTGCCCATCTGCGAGATTGCCCAACGTCGCGGGCTTACTGAAGGCACAATCATGGGTCACCTGGAACATATAGTGAAGGACGGGGACAGCCTTGACATTGGTTACCTGATGCCTCCGGCGAAGCGCATCACAAAAATCAGGGCAGCATTCCAAAGCTCTGCTAGTCCATACCTGTCCCCCGTCCGCGACTTGCTCGGTGAGGAGTACTCTTATGATGAGCTCAGGCTCGTCCGAATCTTCTTGAGACAAGTCAATGCGATATGAGACTTGACCCTCCCAGACTGGTAATATATCCTTCCTGTGTGAATATCATGTTGATTACCCGTAGCATGAGGAGGTAGAGATGGGACGACTGGATAACAAGGTGGCCCTCATAACCGGGGGTGCCAGAGGTCAAGGAGCAGTTGAGACCAAGCTATTCGCTAAAGAAGGGGCAAAGGTGGTCTTTGGTGACGTGCTTGATGACGAGGGAAGGAAAGTCGAGGCCGAGGTGCAGGAGACGGGGGACGACGCCACCTACGTTCACCTGGACGTGACCAGCGATGATAGCTGGCTCCATGCCATAGAGCTTGCCGAGACCAGGTACGGTAAGCTGGACATTCTGATAAACAACGCGGCTATCATTCGGGTCCTCACCCTGGAGGAGACCACCGGAGAAGTCTGGGACCGAATCATGGAGGTGAACGCCAAAGGGGTGTTCCTGGGCACGAAGTATGCAATACCATCCATGAGAAAGGTCGGAGGAGGCTCCATAGTCAACATCTCCTCTGTGGAGGGCATAGTGGGTCGTAGGCACACTACCCCGGCCTATGGCTCCTCGAAAGGGGCGGTCCGGGTCTTCACCAAGGCGACGGCTATCCAGTATGCCGTTGAGAATATAAGGTGCAACTCCGTCCATCCCGGACCTGTTGATACCCCGATGCTTCGCAGTGTAGTAACGGATGCTGCATCGCGCGAGCGGCTGTCGGATGAAGTGCCCCTGGGCAGAATGGGCACCTCTGAAGAAATAGCCTACGGTGTTCTCTACCTGGCCTCGGACGAGGCATCGTGGGTTACCGGTGCCGAGCTTGTCATTGACGGTGGGATGACGGCCCAGTAGAAGGATTACCATATCCGGGACTGCGTTGAGGCAAGCTGAGTCCCAGACTTGGAACGTGGTCCATAGTCGTTGGCGGAGATTGAGGCAATGGCGGTGTGGCAAGGAGAACCCGGCACCTTCCCACCTGATGGGGTGGGCCATGATTGAGGCGAAACACACACTGCGGATTGAGGGCGACAGAGCACTAGGAGGATGGTATGAAGGTAGACTTGTATACGCTACCCGGGTGATTTAGCTGTCGAACGCTGGAAGCGTTCCTATCGTCCAACGGCGTTCAATATGAGCACCATGATCTGGCTACGGACATGGCCGCTCGCGACTACCTCCAGGGCCGTGGAGTTAAGGCTGCTCCCGTTACCATTGTGGACGATGAGGTAATCATCGGCTACTATCCCAAGAAGCTGATTCCTGCGCTGAAGCTGGATATTAAGGTAGACCTGGGGAGCAATACGGAGTGGCTGGCGGATAAATACGATAGAATACTTGGTGCAACCATCCGGGCCACCGGGGAGCTATCCGGCTCCCAGCTGGAGCAGCAGGTCCCCTGGCGTCCTCAGACCCTTGGGGAGCTCATCATTCACATACTGTCCTTCCCCGAGCTGGCATGGCTTAGCCATCTGCACGGCAGCATGAGCACCGAAGACATGCGGGCATCCACCGAGCGTCTTGAGGGCATTGCCGCCGATGCCAAGGCTATCGTCCAGTATGGAGAGGACGTCCGGCATAATGTTATAGAGTTCCTCAGGAGCAATAATGCAACCGCATTCGAGAGGGTCGTCCCGGCCCACTATGGAGGAGAGGTCACGGTGATAGAGCTGTTAAACATAATACTCAGACACAGCACCCATCACCTGATTCAAGCCTACTGGTTCATGGATGAAGAGCTGGGCATCACTCACAGGGGCCGGGCCACCGAGCAGGACCTCGAGGGTATCCCGACCCCTGTGGAACTTATATAGTAAGTCGAACACCGCAGGCGGGTATCAGGCCGGGATAAAACTCAAACGGTGTCTTCGACTACCAATGTCCAAACGCTTGCCTTACGTGCCGTGCCGTCACCAGGTCGTGCCTGGCGCGGCCCCGCTTGCTCATAGGCGGCCCGCCTAGTGTGGTGTAACCAAAGTTAGTTGCATATATACCGGCTATGGTATATCCTCCTGACTACTTGGCAAAAGGGAGGATGAATATGGGCAGGGGCAGACCAATCGCGCTTTTGGTCCTAGACGGCGCCGAACGGGAAACCTTGGAACAATGGACCCGCCGGCCCAAAACGGCCCAGGCGTTGGCCCTGCGGGCCAGAATCGTTCTGGCCTGTGCCGATGGCCGGAGCAACACTGGGGTGGCCGCCGAGTTGCGGGTATGCGTTGACACGGTGGGGAAATGGCGTTCCCGATTCCTGGAACAACGGCTGGACGGCCTGTTGGACCAACCGCGCAGCGGTCGTCCCAGGATGATTGACGATGCCGACGTTGAGCGGGTGATTGCGTTGACCTTGGAGGCCACCCCCAAGGACGCCACCCACTGGAGCACCCGGTCCATGGCCCGGCGTTCCGGTCTGAGCCACAACACCGTGAGCCGCATCTGGCGTGCCTTCGCGCTGCAACCCCACCGCACCGAGACCTTCAAGCTGTCGGCGGACCCCCTCTTCATCGAGAAGGTGCGGGATATTGTGGGGCTCTACCTCAACCCGCCGGACCGGGCGCTGGTCTTGTGCGTGGACGAGAAGTCCCAGATCCAAGCCCTAGACCGCACCAGGCCGCTTTTGCCCCTGCGTCCGGGCCAGGCCGAGCGGCGCACCCATGATTACGTGCGCCACGGCACCACGTCCCTCTTCGCCGCTTTGGACGCCAGGACCGGTCAGGTGATTGGCCAGTGCCACCGCCGCCACCGGGCCCTGGAGTTCCGCAAGTTTCTCGATGCTATCGAGTCCGAGGTGCCCGCCGAGTTGGACGTGCACCTGATTGCCGACAACTACGCCACCCACAAGACGGCGCTGATCCGGAACTGGTTCGCCAAGCGGCCCCGCTTCCATATTCATTTCACGCCCACCAGCGCCTCCTGGCTGAACCTGGTGGAGCGCTGGTTCGGTCTGCTCACCGAAAAGCAGTTGCGCCGGGGCGTGCATCAGAGCAGCGCCGAACTGGAGGCTGCCATCTACCGCTACCTGGACGTCACCAACGAAGACCCCAAGCCCTTCGTATGGACCAAGACCGCTGACCAAATCCTGGCCAGCGTGGCTCGCTTTTGCCATCGTACTTTGGATACAGGACACTAGTATTACAACGACGGTTCAAGGAGGAATGTCCGGGGATGTACGAAGGGCGGCTCGGCGCTTGGCATGGGAGCGTCTGGCCCGTTCGTTGCATTCTTGCGTCTCCTCCAGCCACCGCAGCAGCTCATTCGGCCCGAACCGTTCCCGGGGCAGCATTTCCCGCACCACCCGGTAGACTTGGGGCCGGGTGATCCGGGGCATCTTTTCCCCCCCAATCCTGCTGCAGACTCAGGAGAAAGGCTCCAGCCAGCAGGCACAGGGCCACATGGTGATGCCACCCAGCCCAGGTGCGGGTCTCGTACTCGTCCAGTCCCACGTCGCTCTTCTCCGTCTCGAACTCCGTTTCAATGCGCCACCTGGAACCGCCCACGTAGGCCAGCGTCTCCAGGGGAGTGTCCTCGGGAGCGTTGGACAGATAGTAGCGGGGCTCGCTGCCGTCCAGGTTCCGGCGGTAGATGGCCCAGTGGATTTCGCCGGGCTTCCGCTTGCTGGTTGGCCGCACCCGCTGGGCGCTGAACCGGTAGCTGCGGGGACCCTGGCTTCCCTCTGCCACCGTTATCTCCCGCCAGGCATCCCCCGGCAATTCATCGCTGCGCTGCTCCATGGTCCGGCGCTGACCGTCTCGCAACCTGGGTTTGCGGGGACGCCCGAATCCCTGATACTCCGCACTGGTCCAAGCCGGCTCCAGCGGCCACACCGTGGTGCCGCCGGGGACGTCCAGCACGTAGTGCATCCCCAGCGCCGCCAACCCGTCCCGGAAGGACGGCGACATCCCGAAGGCGTCGTCCCCAGCAACCCACTTGGCCCTGAGGTGGCCGCGCTCCAAGGCCCGCTCCAGCATCTCCAAGGCCAACCCGGTCTTCGACCGGTAGCTCCGTCTCTCCTCCGGCACCCCCGCCGCTGCGCACCGGCCTTTGTCCGAGGTCCAGTTCTCCGGCAGATACAGCCGTTTGTCCACCAGGGCCCGCCCCAGCGGGCTGACGTAAGCCAGGAACATCCCGGCCTGGCAGTTGGCCACCTTGCCCAATCTCCCGCAGTACTGACGGGCCACTCCCGCCGACTTCCTGCCCTGCTTGGGGAAGTCGCTGCCGTCCAGCACCCACACCGCCTCAGGGTGTCCCAACCTGGGCGATAAGTACTCCTGCAACCGGCCAATCACCGCGTCATCATCCCAAGGCGATTCGGCGAGAAACCGCTGCATCACCCTGGCTGACGCCGGAATCGTCTCCGACAGATTCTCGGCGTTGCGCCGCTCCACGGACTGTACCAGCAGAGCCTGGAGATAATGACGGCTGTGGTCCCGCGCCTCCCTCCGGCCAAACAGCGGACCGAAGTAAGCGTGAAAATCCCCAAAGGCCCCGTACACCTGCTCGAAAGCTGACGTATCCACTTCCCTGCCTCACTTCCCCAAGCCTTCCCAACTACCAGGTCATCCTATCATGCCAACCGTCGTTGTAATACTAGCTGGTCACCCAATATCTCTATGTGTCTTGCGACCTTCACCAGGAGCCCGTCCTTATGTGTGGGCAAAGGCGCCCATTCATCTTGGTCGTCATAAGGTTCCTGGTACTCTGTCTTGGATATGTCGTGCGACTGGTCTACTAGCGTGGTCATGTCCCCTTCTCTCAACTTCGCAGCCTGTAATCGTAATACAACCTGTGCTGTTTTATTTGTTATATGATAACAGACCCGATATGATAGTGTCAACGGATACTATGTGATAGGTAATATTACTCTGATGATATAAAGGCTGCGTCTACAGGCTGTCTTGACTTCCATAGCGTTTTCGTAGCGGCCAAACTGTTGCAGACACAGGTATAAAGGGCTAAAATGTCACTTGTGTAAAAATCAAGTCTTGGTAGGAGGGTGTTCCAATGCTGAATAGCTTGTTCAAGGTTGTAAACAGGGTCTTTCCGGCTAGCATTGCCCATGCACACTGTGATATACCCTGTGGCATATACGATCCCATATCGGCCAAGATTGCCGCTCAGACAGTGGTAAAGATGGTAATGAGAATCCAGGCCCTGGAGAGACCGGGTTCCGATGGCGGAGCCGAGGCGGCAGCGACTTACGCTAATACGGTGGCCCGGTACGTCGCAGTTAAGGAGCAGCACGCCGACCTATGCAAGAAGGAGCTGGATATACTCTGGCATGACTATTTCAGGCCGGAGCACGTGGAGAAGTACCCTGACCTCCATAACACAGTCTGGCAGGCCAACAAGCTTGCCTCCCGCAATAAGCAGAACGTGGACTTGGAAGCGGCCAGGGAATTGGTTGGGACTGTGGACAAGGTAGCTGAGGTTTTCTGGGCCACCAAGAACGTGACCTACAAGGATGAAGTGGCCGACGTTCGCTTTGGAACGTAGGAGGACCGGTCCTCCCGGTGGCACTCTGAGGGTAATGAGGCGCGGATGGCGCTGCTGAATACTCGCCGGTGGCCGTATGCCGGTTTGCAGACACGTTAGCGATGTCCGGGAGCATCCCTGTCCCAAAGTCCCGGCGTCTTGCAGGTCCGCTTGATATGGCATTCAAAATGCTTCTCAAATTTGGACCAACCTATAGATTGGCCGATTTCCTGACAGCAGTGCGCTTCGTGGTGCATGGCAACAGTATGCAGCCCAATTTTGTCAGAGACCAGTACATACTGGTCAGCCGGTTGTCGTACTTGGAGGACGGACCGGCGAGGGGCGAAGTAGTGGTGCTGCGCCACCCTTACCAGGGGCGCAGAAACTACATAAAACGTATCATCGGAATGTCGGGAGAGAATATCCGCGTTGAGGGTGGGCGTGTCTTTGTCAACGGCCAATTGCTTGAGGAGCCTTATCTTAACATTGAAAGCGGTCTCCCAAATTACTACGATGAAGGCATCGGGCGACTGAGTGACCCCACGCCTATTGGACTCCTGGACGAGCCGGATGAACAAGTATACGAATGTTTCCTCGGCGACGGCCAGTATTTCGT
The DNA here is from genome assembly GCA_965219825.1 of Dehalococcoidia bacterium. GTDB lineage: Bacteria > Chloroflexota > Dehalococcoidia > Lucifugimonadales > JAGWBF01 > JAGWBG01. Next base: position 3,064,780 of record OZ244792.1, read on the forward strand.
GATGGGCGATAACCGTGACCATAGTGACGACAGCCGCTCATTTGGTCCCGTGGACCGGAAGTTGATAGTTGGCAAAGCCTGGATTCGCTACTGGCCGAGAAACGACTGGGGCATGATCCGTTAGCTAATATTTGAACTCTTCCCGGACCGGGCTAAAGATGTCCAGCACCCTTGTCGTTGAGCTTCCCGCTTTTACCCAGTGCTCTACGTCACCGGGGATAATATAAACCTCACCCGGTCCGAGCACTTTGATTTCTCCCCCCACATCCATCTCCAACTCCCCCTCAATCACCATACCACCTTGCTCATGGGGGTGGGTGTGCCTGGGCACCTCGGAGCCTGGGTCTATCTCTACCAGGGATAGAAGCATATTGTCTCCCCAAAAAGTGCGGGTCCTGACTCCGAGAGCCAACTCCTTTGCCAGCCTTTCCCTTGGATTATGGTAATACATAGTCCCTCCTGATAGCATCACCTGCGAATTCAGACTCATTGTACCACCGGATTCAACATTGGCTTGCCTGTAGTTGTAATGGTCCGGTAGCTGGGGTAGAATATGTCCAATTGAGCCGGTCCCCGGCCCGAGGATCACTGTATAGCTATATTCGACGTGGAGGCCCGTATGGAAAGCTGTGAGGATAATTCCGGTAACAGGTTCACCAGCGCCTTTGGATTTCCCTCAGAGAGGGCAATGACTAAGGTGAAGGACTCATTGACGGAGCCTATCAAAGAGTTTATCTCCGAGTCTCCGTTTCTCGTTATGGCAACCAGTGATCGCAGTGGAAACTGCGATGCCTCGCCCAAGGGGGGTAAGCCGGGTTTTGTCAGGGTCCTTGATGACCGCCACCTGCTCGTGCCCGACGTGGCAGGCAACAAGCTCTTTCAATCGTACCAGAACATGAGTGAAAACCCTCATGTTGGCATCGTGTTCTTCATCCCGGGCCTGAACGACGTGGTGCGTGTCAACGGGCGTGTGATGCTGGTCAGCAGAGAGGAGTTGGACCGCCACAGCGTTGAACACACTATGCAGAACCCCGATGGCGACAGAGGTGTCCAGCAAGGCATTGTTGTCGAGATAGAAGAGTCCTATGGCCATTGCCCCCGTGCCCTCAGCTACTCCGATTTCTGGAGCCTGGATGAGATAGAGCGTAGGAAGGGTTCCGCTCACTCAGTGCGTATGGCCCCTGCCCCCAGCGTTCCTCAACCAACAGCGTGAGCCAGAGGGTTGTTCCCGGGTTGACGCTGTGCGTGGCACCATCGAGGATGGGTAAGGATGGGAATGCCCTTCCCCCGGCTCTCTCCCCTGGGACAGGGGTGGCCGGAGGCCGGGGTGAAGGCCCCTTTCAGAGCGATTAGATTGCAGCTATTGATTGGACGGTCCCGGTGGAAACACGGGGAGCGGGCATCCGGGCGCCCATCTCCGCCGAGGAATTCCGGCCCTAAGCCGGAATGACGAAAGCGTGAAGGGCTACAGCTAAGAGACCCTGCCCGGGCTACAGGAGGGAGTTGACATGGATAGAGCAGATATACCCTTTCTTTCGGCTACCGGGCTTTCGCAGCTTATCAAGACCAAGGAAGTCTCTCCTGTCGAGGCGGTGGAGGCTTATCTGGAACGCATTGACCGGGTGGATAGCAAGCTGAACTCATACATCACCATCTGTGGAGACGAGGCCCTTGAGGCGGCGCGGGACGCAGAAACCGCCATTGCGCGTGGCGAATACATAGGCCCCATGCACGGAATTCCCATAGCGGTGAAAGACCAGTTCAACACGAGAGGCATCCTTACCACTTGCGGCTCCCCAATCCTCTCAGATTTCATCCCGGACGAGGACGCTACTGTCATCACAAATCTGAAAAAGGCGGGTGCAATCCTTCTGGGCAAGCTGAACATGAGCGAGTTTGCTATGGGAGATGCTTTCTACCATCCGCATGGCACACCCCATAATCCCTGGGCCTTGGATAGGAATCCCGGCGTCTCCAGCAGCGGCTCCGGTGCGGCTACCGCGGCCTTCCTCTGCTCAACCTCTGTGGGTGAGGACACCGGCGGGTCCATAAGAGGCCCTGCTTCCTATTGCGGATTGGTGGGTCTGAGGCCCGGACAGGGTAGGGTAAGCCGGTACGGAATGCACGGCTCGATTTGGTCAATGGACACAGGAGGACCCATATCCAGGACTGTGGAAGACTGTGCCATGACCCTGGGAGCTATCGCCGGGTATGACGCTAAAGACCCGTATACCTGGAATGTCCCAGTTCCGGATTACGGGCAGTCCCTGAATGGGAGTATCACAGGTGTGAAGGTGGGAGTGATACGTGAGTGGGTCGAGAACGACGTTGTGGAGCCTGACGTCAAGGATGCAGTTGCCAAAGCCGTCGCGCTCCTTGGAGGTCTTGGAGCGTCCATCGAGGAGGTCTCCCTACCCCTGGCAGTCTATGGCGCGGCCATCTTCACCCCCATATCACACATAGAAGGGGCTGCCGTTCACTATCAATGGATTAGAGATCGCCTTAAGGACTACGACCACAATATCCAGATTAGGCAGCTGGCCGGCAGTATTTTGCCGGCCCAAGCGTACTACAAGGCGTTGAAGCTCCGGTCGCTTCTACGGCAACAAGTCCTGGAGTTGATGGAGCGAGTGGATGTTCTGGTACTGCCAACCTTTCCCCATCCGGCTACGAAGATACCCGGCGGCGCGGGCATAAATAGCAAAGAGGAACTGATGGCCGGTTACTTTGGACGCAGGGCATTCACCTCCACTTCCAACCTGTCCGGCGTTCCCGCCATTTCGGTGCCCTGCGGTTTTACCTCATCTGAGCCACCTGAGTTGCCCATAGGTCTCCAGATATTGGGGAGGCCCTTGGAGGAGGGGACGGTAATGAAGGTGGCTCATGCCTACGAGCAGAACACTCCTTGGCATAACAAAAGGCCGCCGGCATAGTCCCTGTGGGCTTTCATGGTTAAAGTGGGCGGCTAGAATAGCTTGCCGGGGTTCATGATGTCATGGGGGTCGAGGCCCCGCTTTATGGCCTTTGCCACCTCGAAACCCACCCCCATCTCCCTTCGTAGTAGGTGGGTGAGCTTTACACCGACACCGTGGCAGTACTCCATAGTGCCGCCCATGTCCTGGGCCAGGGTCAGCACTTCATCCACGGCTTCCGCCATGTTTTCTGAGGACCCGTCGGTTGTTTTACCTGCCGGCACCAGCAGCATGGAGAAAAGCTCGGGCTGGGTCCAGATGGCGTACTCCGTTACCCTTATTCCCCTATCGGATAGAAGCTCATCGCAGCGTCGGCGGTAGTCCAGCACCTGAGACACCGGAAGAGCCATGTGGAGGTAATCGAAGCCCCTGCCACGACGACTCTGCCATCGGACGCTGCGGGGCTGGTCCAACATCTCCCTGCGGTACCATTCGCCACTGCTGTGGCGGTTTCTCCAATAATTTAGGGTCTCCCTTGCTCCCATGTCTCTGCCGCCGAAGTCGGAGCAGACCCGCAAAGACCGGCGTTTTTGAGCTGACACCCCCTCTTTGTAGCCCTCGTACATCATATAGAGACGTATGCCTTCCCCGTACTCCTCCGTCAGGTCCACCAGGGCGGGACGCAGTCCCAGGGCGAAAAGCTCGGCTACGGCATTGAAGCCCTGGTCGAAGGAGTCGAAACCCACGGTGGCGAAGGCCCGTTTCTCCGGTTGGCGGAACACCCTCAGTGTAGCCTTGGTGATAATGCCGAATACACCCTCTCCGCCTACAAAGAGATGGTTGAGATTGGGGCCGGAGGAGTATTTGGGGACGGAACGTGTTTTGAGCACCTCCCCGTTGGGCAATACCACCTCTAGGCCCAGGACCTGGTCGCCCATCGGTCCGTAGCTGGCGGCGCGGTATCCTACACCGTTGGTTGAGATGGTGCCGGCCACCGTAGCTATAGGCACACTCCAGGGGTCATGTCCCAGCATCAGGCCGTGTGGCCGGAGAGCGTTCTCCAGGTCCTCCAGAACGGCTCCGGCCTCTACCAGCACTGCCATGTCCGTGGGGTTTACTTCCAGCACCTTGTTGAGACCTTTCAGGTCCATTACTATCCCACCGCGCACGGGCAATGCCGCTCCCATAACTCCGGTGCCACCCCCATAGGGAATTATGGGAACTTTGTGCTCTGATGCTAGTTTGACTACTGCCACCACCTGGTTGACAGAGCGAGGTATCACCACCACGTCGGCGGTACGTTCGAGGCTTGGGGCGGCCCTGAAGGCACGAGAAGGGGTCAGAGCGTCGGCAGAATAGCGCTCTAGGTCGTCTTCTTGTGTGAAGAGGTTGTCCCGGCCTAAAACTTGGGCTAACGATTCAGCAAGCGCCGTATCAAGCATCTTATCGGTACTTCCACAGGGTGCCCTGGGAAGTGTCCTCCAGCACTACTCCCAACTCATCCAGGCGAGTCCGTACGCGATCGGCCAGGTCATATTGCCGGGCGGCCCTGAGCTCGGACCTTGTTTCAACCAGGAGGTCTATGAATGGCTTTGCCTCACCTTCCGATGTCTTCCTTTGGGGCTGCCGGAAGGTGAGGCCAAGTATATTTCCCAGCTTCTCAAGGGTCTTCTGGGCCTGGCTCACCCCTTGGCCCGATTCTATGGCCCGGTTTATCTCCCGGGCTAAGTCGAAGAGGGCGGCGAGCGCCTGGGGCGTGTTCAGGTCCGAGTCCATCGCCTGGAGGAACCGATGCTTGTAGGGTAGTGGGTCAAGGGAGTCTGCCAGGTTTTCAATGCCATCACGCATGACATTGCGGAGACGCTCGGCTGCCCTTTCAGTGGCTGTCAGCCCCTCTTCACTATAGGTCAGAGGGCTCCGGTAATGGGAACCAAGAAAGAAAATGCGAAGGGCGTCAGGACTATATTGGTTCAAGGCATCTTCCAAAGATACCAGATTGCCCAGGGACTTGCTCATCTTGTCTTCACCCATCTGAAGGAGACCATTGTGTACCCAGTACCGGACAAAGGGTGTCTTGCCGGTGTAGGACTCGCTCTGGGCAGTCTCATTTTCGTGGTGAGGGAAAATCAGGTCCAGGCCACCGCCGTGGATGTCCAGGGTTTCACCCAGGTACATCAGGGACATGGCGGTACATTCTATATGCCAGCCCGGTCTTCCCGGCCCCCACGGGCTTTCCCAGGAAGGTTCCCCCTCCTTCGCGGCCTTCCAAAGGACGAAGTCCATGGGGTGCTCCTTTCCGGCACCCACTTCCACCCGCGACCCCGCTATCATCCCTTCCAGGGTACGATGGCTGAGCTTCCCATAGTCCACGTCCTTGGTGACTCGGAAATATACGTCCCCCTCGGCAGCGTAGGCATATCCCTTTTCGGTCAAGGAATGTATCACTTCGATGATATGGGGTATCTCCTGAGTAGCCCTGGGATATACGCCTGCACTCTTCACGTTGAGAGCGCCCATGCTGTCCATGAACTCCCGTATGTGGCGCTCCGCCAACTCCTGGGGATAGATTCCCTCATCCTGCGCCCTTTGGATAATCTTATCGTCTATGTCGGTGAAGTTCTGCACGTGCTCCACCTCGTATCCCTGGAACTCCAGGTAGCGACGCAGGACATCGAAAATGACGTAGCTCATGGCGTGTCCCATGTGGCAGGGAGCGTAGGGTGTGATCCCGCACACATACATCTTTACCGTATCTCCGGCAGGGACGAATTCCTCATCCTGTCCCGTGATGGTGTTGTACAGCCTCATGCTGTCTCCTCCAACAAAGCCACAGCATAGGCGGCCATGCCTTCTTCCCTACCCACGAAGCCCAGATAATCGGTAGTCGTGGCCTTGATACTCACGTGGCTTTCAGGGACGGAAAGCGCGGTGCCTATCTTCTCTTTCATGTTCTTGACGTATGGGCCGAGAACCGGCCTTTGCGCCAACATTGTAGCATCAATGTTTACAATTCGCCAACCGTCCCCGCGCGTAAGCTCTGATACTGTTGAGAGCAGGAGAAGGCTGGAAACGTCCTTATAGCGAGGGTCGCCGGACGGGAAATGGACACCCTTATCACCCAACCCGGCGGCACCAAGCATTGCGTCCATGATGGCGTGTACCAGCACGTCGCCATCGCTGTGGCCCGAAAGCCCCTTGTGGAAAGGGATCTCCACGCCACCTAGCACCAGAAGTCGCCCCTCCGTCAGAGGGTGGGCATCGAATCCTATGCCTACCCTTGATGTCACTGTTTGCCCTCGCCGGACTGCCCTCTGGCCTGGACCATTTCCCTCAAGAATATCTCGGCTACAGCCAGGTCCTCGGGCGTAGTGACCTTGAGGTTGCCGTAGGATCCCATGAACACCTTGACCTTGCGGCCAAGGCTCTCAACCATAGAGGCGTCGTCGGTGACCGTCTTCTGACAGGTACGGTGGGCTTGGAGAAGCAGGTCATACCTGAACACCTGGGGTGTCTGTACCATCCAGAGGGTATCCCTTGAGGGGGTGGACTCCACCAAGTGCGAGGGAGATACTACCTTGATGGTGTCCTTGGAGGGTACTGCTGCCACCGCCGCTCCCGTCTCCTGGGCGGCGTCCAGCCCCCGCTCCAGAAGGTCTGGGCCGACGCACGGGCGTGCGCCGTCGTGGACGGCAATCCAGGGATTTCTTCCATCGGGAAGGCGTTCCAGTCCCAGATTCACCGAGTCCTGGCGGCGCCCCCCACCCTGGCAGACCGATACTATCTTGCGCCAACCGCGCTCTCTTGCAAGGGCCTCGCCTCGGCCCACGTTGTCCGGAGACAGGACTAGGACTATGTCACGGACGAGGGGACAGCGCTCAAATGCCTCTACAGTGTGGACTATAAGGGGTAAGCCAAGAACGGGAGCAAATATCTTATCTATGTCACTCATACGGCGGCTCTCTCCTGCCGCCACGATGATTGCTCCCAAGTGAGCGGGCTTGGACGCCGCTGTGTCAGGGCCAGACATCCCTCGCTCCTACCCCACTTTGGGCTGAGCGAAGATAATGCGCCCGGCTGCGGTCTGGAGGACGCGGGTCACCGTCACGTCCCGTAAGCTGTGCAAGTAACGCTGGCCGCCTTCCACCACTATCATTGTGCCGTCATCAAGGAAGGCAACACCCTGGCCTATCTCCTTGCCCTCTTGGACAATGTTCACGGTCAGGTCTTCGCCCGGCAGCACCATCGGCTTCAAGGCGTTGGCTAGCTCGTTTACATTGAGCACCTGAATGCCCTGAAGCTCGGCCACTCGGTTCAGGTTGAAATCGGTAGTCAGAATAGGGGACTTCATAGACTTGGCAAGCTTAACGAGCTGGCTGTCCACCTCCGTACCGTTGCGTAGCTCTGCATCCAGGATTTGAATCGGCACGTTGGTTTCCCTACGTAGCTTGGCCAGCACCTCAAGCCCCTTACGACCGCGGGTTCTCCTCAAGGAGTCACTGGAGTCGGCAATGTGGCGTAACTCGTCCAACACGAAGCCCGGTATGACCAGGGTACCCTGAATGAACCCGCTCAGGCCCAGGTCTGCGATACGCCCATCTATTATTGCGCTGGTATCCACCAGTATCCGGCTGTTAGGTGAAGTGCGGGTGGGGGAGTCTGCCAGGGTCTGAGGCAGGACTTGGTGTATATCACCGGCTCTATTGGACCCCACCCACAGCCCGAGCAATCCCAGGGAGAAGCTGATGATTAGAGGAATGCCCCAGCTAAACCATCCGTCAAGATTGAACAGGGGGATGGAGATGAGCGCAGCTATTACCAACCCCACTACTAGCCCAACGGTAGTTGTTATAAGAGTAGCGAAGGGGATTTGATTTAGCAGGTTCAGGACTTTTCCAAGAGGCCTAAAGATTATGAGTGGTATTGCTGACCCTCCGGTTAAGAATTTCGCCAAGTATGCAAGCGGTGCGTTAGCCTGACGCGAAAATGCGAAACGTATAATACCACACCCCATATGATACCATAAAGCATATTGTTAAGAAAGATAGTATGTGCAGAAGCTCCAGGGAAATCGCAGTGACGTGGCGACTTTTATGGTACAAGTAGGGGGAAACCGGTAGACTCAGTGGGGACAATACCTACCAAGGAAGGACAAATGGGAGGTTGGTACGCAACCGGAGTTGCGTTACCCCTCCGGTCTCCCTTGCCGGAGAGGACCGGAGCACAGGAAGTGCGGCGGGGGCAGATACCCCTGACCTTAGCGCGGGGGGTAGTTTGGGACAAGAGGTATAAAGTCAGCCTGACCCCAGAAGGCGCTTCACCGCTCCGATGACCCTGGGAACGTCGGGTATGTACACTCCTTCTAGGGGCTTGCTATATGGTACGGGCGTGTGGGGAGCCGTAACCTTCGTCGGGGGCGCATCCAGGTAGTCAAAGGCCTCCTCTGCCACTGCGGAGCAAATGTCGGCGGCCACGCCACAACGGGGTGTATCCTCATCTACCACCACTATGCGGTGGGTCTTCCGGACCGAGTCCAGGATGAGGTCATAATCTATGGGGGAAACACTCATCAGGTCAACTACCTCGGCGTCAATCCCTTCCGAAGCCAGGGTTCCGGCCGCCTCAAGGCACACCAAAGTCATGCGGGACATACCCACCAGGGTAATATCCTTTCCGGGCCTTACGATGCGCGCTTTGCCCAGGGGTATAGCATAGGACTCCTCGGGCACCGGGCCCATCTCAGGGTAAAGCAATTTGTGCTCGAAGAAGACTACCGGGTCATCGTCCCGGATGGCCGAGACGAGCAGGCCCTTGGCCGTATACGGGTCGCAGGGCACCACGCCTTTGATACCCGGTATGTGGCTGAAGATGGAATAAAAGGACTCGGAATGTTGGGCAGCCGAGCCTGTTCCGGCGCCGATTCGGGTGAGAAGGGTGAATGGCACCTTGACCTGTCCCCCGTACATGTACCTCATTTTGGCGGCATTGTTCAAAATCTGGTCCATGCACACCCCTATGAAGTCCACGAACATAAGCTCGGCAATCGGGCGCATACCCGTGGAGGCGGCTCCGATGGCCGTGCCTACAAAAGCGGCCTCAGAAAGGGGTGTATCCAAAACCCTCTTAGTCCCGAACTTCTGGATGAGGCCCACTGTGGTCTTGAAGGCGCCACCCCAGGCATCCTGAATCCCCAGATGCTCCCTTCCCGCGCCCCCGGCTATCTCCTCTCCCATGATAATCACGTTGGGGTCGCGCTCCATCTCCTGCATCAGTGCCTCGTTGATTGCTTCCCTGTAGCGAATCTTTCTGTCTGTGGTGGTGCTCACGAGTCTCCTTCCATTGAGAGATAGTTTTATCCTATCACGGCCTCTTACGTCCTATCCCGGCCTGGCCCGCCACGCTCGGTCACGGAGGAGGCCGGGAAAACCTGAAGGGGCTAAATAGCCATGTTTGCGCCCCGCTTCAGTTCTGATATTGGATAGTCTACATACACGTCGGTGTATACTTCTTCTTTGGGTGGCAGAGGGCTCGCATCGGCGAATTTGATCCCATCCCTGATTTGCTGCTCAACTCTTTGGTCAATGCTGTCTAGCTCCCCCTGATTCAAGGCCCCTTCCTCCAGGACGCGTGTCCTGAACAGAATGAGAGGGTCGCGGCTGCGCCAGTGTGTCTCCTCCTCCTCGGTACGGTATGTTCTGGGGTTATCGAATACGGTATGGCCGTAGTAACGGTAGGTCTTGCATTCCAGGAGGCTGGGACCCTGGCCGGAGCGGGCCCTCTCCACTGCGTAGCCCGCTGCCTCATAGACAGCGAACAAATCCATCCCGTCTACCACGATTCCGGGCATATTGTAGGCGGCCCCTCTGTCGGCCACGTTCTCTATGGAGAGAGCGTACTCCACCGGAGTGGACTCGGCATAGTGGTTGTTCTCACAAGCAAAGATGACAGGGAGCTTCCATACCGAGGCGAGGTTCATGCACTCGTGGAGCACGCCCTGGTTGGCACCGCCATCGCCGAAGAAGGCCACGGCAACCTGTCCTGTGCCTTTGAGGGAGCTTGTAAGGGCTGCACCCACCGCCAGGGGCACGCTTCCCGCCACGATACCGTTGGTCCCCAGCATTCCTTTGCTCATGTCGGCGATGTGCATGGAGCCGCCTTTACCCTTATTGGTGCCGCCGGAGCGGCCAAATAGCTCCGCCATCATCAGGGTGGGGTCGACACCTTTGGCTATGCAGTGGCCGTGGCCCCGGTGAGTGCTGGCGATATAATCCGTGTCCTTCAGGTGGGCGCATATACCGGTGGGCACTGCCTCCTGTCCTGCCGACGAATGCACGGACCCTGAGAGGGCGCGCTGTCCCATCTCATAGATTCCAAGCTCCTCGAAATTTCGGATAGTGACCATAGTCTCATATAGCTTGAGCAAGGTCTCTCGGGTCAGGTCCATAGCGGCCCCCTTGAGGTCTTGAGAGTTGATGGAATATCTTTCGATGCCACAATCTTAAGCACGGTCCACCGGGTATGTCAATAGCGAAGGGAAGACGCGGAGAATCCGGAAAACATGGAAGGATCAATCCCTATGCACCAGCCCTTCGGACGCTGACAGCCTCCCCCACCTTGGCTCCCAGACTATGGGCAGCGTTGCCGTTCCTCACCGATAACTCCAGGGTATTGTTGCTTCCAACGATGGCCAGAAGCCATTCACCCCCGGCATAGGATTGACTTAGCCCTGAGATGTAGTGTCCCCTGATCCCGATAGTGATGGGACGTCCCTCGGACAGCAGAGTTGCCGGGATGTCGGTTATCAAGTTGCCGAAACGGTCTACGTGGACCACCTGGCCCGCCAGTGTGTCGCCACTCCACCGGGGCTGCTTGGTGGGTAGGTACGTGAGCCGTCCGATTTCCTCGCCCAGGCTGTCTTCCTGGACTCCTAGGGAGAGATGAGCGGCGGCCGGTGCGAAGATGTCCCGACCATGGAAGGTGGAGCTAACCGGATGCAGCCAGAATTCGGGATTGGTGAGGCGGTAAGCCCTGTAGCCATGAGGTACGCCCACCTGGGAATCGCCTGACATCTCCGGCTCTCCGTGAAAGCCTTCTTTGACAATATAGCTGAGTACGCCGTTGTCCGGCCCAAGGAAGTAGGCTGACGGAGTGACGAGGAGCAGGGCGCTTCGGGACGTGCCTACTCCGGGGTCCACCACGGCTACGTGCAACGTCCCTTTGGGAAAGAACCGGTGGCTGCTTCCGATGATGAAAGCACCCTCCAGGATGGACTGGGGTTGAACGTCGTGGCTGATGTCTATGATGGAAACATGGGGGTTGATGCCGAGGATGACTCCCTTCATCACGCCCACGTAGGGGTCTTGCGTGCCGAAATCGGTGGTGAGGGTTATGACGGGTGAAGTAGTCATTGAACATTAAAAGAACGTTTCAACTCGGGCTCGATGCTATACAAACCTGACGCTTATGATGGACATGAGCAGAAAGACCACGGCCAGTATGATGGTGGACTGGAAAAGACCCTTTTCCAGTCCACGACGAGTACGAAAGCTGGCTTGGGTGCTGCCGAAGAACCCGGAGCCTGCCTCCCGCACCTGTAGAAGAATAACCATTATCAGTATTATAGACACAAGTATCTGAGATATGTTAAGAGCCAATGCCTTTCCCCTGCCTAAGAAGCTTTGGTGGCTTCCAGCTTTTTCTTGACCAACTCGTTGACCAGCACCGGCTTGGCCTTCCCCCCGGTTATCTTCATCACCTGGCCCACCAGGAACTTGGAGGCCGTGTCCTTACCTTTCAGGTAATCGGAGACGGCCTGGGGATTGGAGCCGATGGCCTCATCCACCGCCGATTCCACTGCCAAGGAGTCGCTTATCTGCACGTAGCCGCGCTCCTTGACAATCGCTTCCGGTGTCGCGCCTGTGTCGAAGCACTCCTCCAGCACCGCCTTGGCCAGGGTTGTGCTTACGGTGCCGGATTCTATCAGCTCTACCAACTCCACCAGGTGGGTGGGGGCCACCTTGGTGTCGCTTATTTCAATTCCGTTGAGATTGAGGCGGCGGCTTAGCTCGACTATTATCCAGTTGCCTATGGTCTTGGCCCGGCGCACCGGTAAGGACGCATCGTCATGCGTACCTACAATGCTCAGACAGTTCTCAAAGTAGTCTGCCGTGGCTCTTGAACCGGTCAGGAGGCTTGCGTCATAGAGTGGCAAGCCGTACTCTCTCACGAATCGGCTACGCCGGTGGGCGGGCAACTCGGGCAGCCCGGCCTTTATCGCATTCACCCAGGCGGGGTCAATCTTCAGCGGTGGCAAGTCCGGCTCAGGGAAGTAGCGGTAGTCGTGGGCGTGCTCTTTGCTCCGCTGTGAGACGGTCGTGTTCCGTTCCTCTACCCATCCCCGGGTCTCCTGGGCCACCTTCCCGCCGTCCTCTACAATCCTGGTCTGCCTGTCCACCTCATACTTCAGGGCGTTGTAGACAGCCCGGAAGCTGTTCATGTTCTTTACTTCCACCTTAGACATGAGGCCGGCGCTGCCCAGGGGCCGTATGCTCACGTTGGCGTCACATCGGAAGCTCCCATCCTGCATATTGCCGGTCGACACCCCAAGGTACTGGAGGATGGAATGCACGTTGTTCAGGTACTGGCGGGCCTCATCGGGGGAGCGCATGTCCGGCTCGCTCACTATCTCCATAAGGGGCACCCCGGAACGGTTCACGTCCACCAGGCTGTGGGGTTCCCCACGGGACTCTCTGACGTGCTGAAGCTTGGCTACGTCCTCTTCCAGATGCACCCTCGTGATTCCCACGCCGGTGGTGTGGTCGTCCGTAACTACCTCCAGACAGCCTTCAGAGGCTATGGGGGCGTCGTACTGGGAAATCTGGTAGCCCTTCATCAGGTCGGGATAGGGGTAGTTCTTCCTATCGAACTTGGTATAGGCGGAAATGTGGCAGTCCAAGGCCAGGCCTGTCATGATGGTGTACTCCACCGCCTTCCTGTTAATCACCGGCAGCACGCCGGGCATTCCCAGGCAGACGGGACACACCAGGCTGTTGGGTGGCGCCGTCTGGTAGTCCGCACGACAGGAGCAGAACATCTTGCTCTCTGTTAGAAGCTGGACGTGGACTTCAAGGCCAATTATGGTTTCGTATTCCATAGCAATTTACCGATTCCAGTATAACAAGCCTGGGCCGAGAGTGGCAACGGAATTGGGCTTACAGTTCCTCCCAGTTCTCGGGCCAGGCATCCCGCCCTATAAGAGGAACGAAGCGGCAGGGACCAAGCATATTTACTGTGTGGCCTTCGCCGGTCCTGACCACCCTCATAAGCTCCTGTTCCTCTTGAGGTCCTACGGGAATCACCATTCGGCCACTTACTGCCATTTGTGCTAGTAGGGGTTGGGGCAACCTGGGAGACGCGGCTGTCACTATGATTGCGTTGAAGGGGGAATCTTCAGGGGACCCCAGGCGGTCATCCGCTAATCTGACTTCGACGTTCTTATATCCCAGAGAATCGAGAGTTGCGGCGGCTTCTCGTGCCAGGCTGGAAATCCTTTCTAGGGACAGGATCATCCCCCGGGGTAGGAGGCGCGAGAGGACGGCTGCCTGGTAGCCACTACCCGTACCGACCTCCAATACCTTCTCGGTGCCCCTTAGCTCCAGCACGCTGGTCATCAGGGCAATGATGTAGGGCTGGGATATGGTCTGCCCCTTCCCAATCGGCAGGGCCACGTCCTTGTAGGCCATGTGCCGACCTTCAGAGGGCACGAAAAGCTCTCTTGGCACCTGTTCCATAGCCCTGAGGACCTTTTCGTCACGTATTTCCTTTCGCAAGCTATTGAAAAGGCGTCGTTTCTCCCTTCCCATGCCCCCTTCCATCGCTGCCACCCCCTGTCCGCCTTCACTATAACACCGGAAGAGGCAACTAACAACTTGTGTGCCAGGTTTTATGGGCCATCGCATTTCCGGGACAACGTACAATGACATGTTGGGTGGCGACCTACGGAAAGGTCTCCGCAGGCGCGAATGACCGGGAGCGATGCAATCCAAATGCGATGGCCCCGACCAATCCTGGCAGGGTCATTTAATTGCCACCCCAAGTAGGGGCAGTTCGCGAACTGCCCCTACTGCGTTGTCGTCTTGGTCGCGAGGCTTTTTAGATTCCTCGTTGCTCCGCTCCTCGGAATGACGGGCGGTGGGGGCCGCATAAGAGGATGAAAATGGATTATCATAGCAATGACAGTGAAGGGTGAATAATCCCATCCCCCTTGATGGGGGAAGGTTAGGATGGGGGTGACTGTGGGGGCCTGTATTCGCGTAACGTTGATAATTAAATGCCCTGACCAATCCTGGGGCATCCGTTGATTTTTTCTCTTAAAAGCGGTTTAATATCATTCAGCAGAAAATAGCTCCAACCCAGGAGGAAAATATGGTGAACATTGACCTGTTCTGCCCTCACCACCTAGAGGAAGAGACCATAGAGCTACCGGATAGCTACCGATATTTTGAGGGGGAGATTCAGTGCAATCCGAGTTCAGGAGCAGCGCCCCATCCCCTCGAAGTCTGGATTATTCGTGGACTGTTAGTTGACGTTGAGCGGTCCAGGCATCATGGTTTCACCTCCCCGGGAGATGAGTCGCCGTTTCGACAAAGTTGATGGCCTGCCCGCTATGGCGTTGCGGCGCGGTGGACTCTGACAAAGTGCGTAAGTAGTCCTGGAACTCCCGATAGCTGCCGAAGCCGGCCATCGTCCTTATGAAGTTCCCCAGAGAATCTGTGGCATCCCGCAATAGCTCGACCTCACCACCGATGGGGCTTACGGAGGCTGGGCTGGCGGCGTAGGTGCCGTGGAAGGCGAAATATGCCTGGTTCAGCTTGCGGATTCGGAAGCCATTGTCCACAAATAGCAGGCGGAGTTCTTCCATATATGCCTCCGCATCCTCCACCTTTCCTGCTGCAAGCAATTCGTCCACCCTCAGCCGGGTCTTACGCATCTCCTTTGAGAAGTCGAAGGCGTCCTCATCCGGCTCTTCAGTAGTGGACGTACTTTGGGGAGAGGTCTCCGGCTTTTGTCCGGTTATGGACTCGTAGGCCCTCTCTCCCAACTCCCGTCCGGCCAGATCGGCGGCTGTCTCGTTGAGAGTGTTCATCCGGCTACTGCTGAGTATATTCCAGCCAAGGGGACGGAAAAACCAGTAAGTGTGAAGCCACTCGTGAGCCGCAATGGCGGCTGCGTGGCGCAGGGACGAGTCGCTTCTGACTATGGTAGGATAGGTCGCTAAGCCACCAATGTCTGTTACCAGGGCGGAAAGGCCCTGGTCCCGGAAAATCTTCTCCTCCAGCACTTCCATATCCTCGACCTTCATGGCGGGTTTGAGGAGCACAGTCTGTTCCCGCTCTATCCTGTCCCTGAGAGAAATTACCAGGAGTCTTGGGGGGCTTGACAGGGCTACGTCCACAACAGGAAATATCAGCCCGATGCGTGATGAGAAGCCCTCATCAGCCAGGACGGCGCTGACCTCCGACTCCAGGGTCTCCTCAACTCCGGCCCTGATATTGGAGGCCCTACTTCTCGCGTCGTCCAGGCGATTTTGCAAGTCCTCTACCGTTTCGCTCCAGTAGGTGGTCCCAGGCGAGCCAGTCTGCCTGGCATCGCGGGATGGACGAGCTTTAATATCCACCAGCGACCTTTCCAACTCCCGTATCTCCTGTCCAATCCTGAAGAACTCTTGTAGCTCATCCAGCCTCTCCTGGCGGCTTCGAGAGTTCCAGGGTAGTAAGCTCCACAGCTTATGTGCCCACTTATCCGGAAGGTTGGAAACCTCCCACGTCATAAGGTCGTAGAGATAGGGTGATGCGGCTATCTCGACAGGAGAGAGGTGCAACCCTCCTCCGCCCATAAAGAGGATGACCAGCGAAAGGACGACAATAACGGATGCTTTCTTTAGGCGACGCATTTGTACACCGGATTCAAGCATATCATAGTGGATAGTTTGGGGTAAGGGGATATTTCCTGGGGGCTGTTGTACACTGCTGAGTAGTTTCAGGTGCATCAATATCGTCGGCTCAAGCGGATTCCCATTGCGCTAATGGGGTACTTTTGGCTAAAATAAGGCGTTGGGAATTGGTGGACAATGGGGAAGGTCAAGATATAATGTTGAGACCCATTCCCGTTATCCTTCTACGTTTAAAACTGAAGGGAGATGGTGATACTTATGACTGACATAGGTAAGCTACGCAACGTCGCGATTCTGGCGCACGGTGGAGCGGGGAAAACTTCGGTCGCTGAAGCCCTCATCTTCAACACCAAAGCCACAACCAGGCTCGGCAGGGTAGAAGATGGCAACACGGTATCGGACTACGAGCCCGAAGAAGTGAAGCGTACAGGCAGCATCCAGACGGCCCTTATCCCCTGCAATTGGAACGGCCACAAGATAAACTTCCTTGATACTCCCGGGTACGACGACTTTATCGGCGAGGTCATTTCGGCGCTGCGGGTAGTTGAGGGGGCCGTCATAGTGGTGGCGGCACCCTCCGGGGTAGAAGTGGGAACAGAGCGAAGCTGGAACAGATGTCAGGACGAGGGCATTCCGCGCCTGTTCTTCATCAACAAGATGGACAGAGAAAACGCCGATTTCTATCGCTCTCTAGAGAGTATACAAGCCCAGTTCGGAAGAAAGTGTGTGCCCTTGCAGATACCCATAGGCTCAGAGCAGGGCTTCAAAGGGTTTGTAGACCTCATCCGGCTTCCTGACGAGGTCCCCGACGAGGTGGCCCAGCAGGTTGTGGAGGCCAGAGAGCGCCTGATAGAAGGGGTTGCAGAGACCGACGACGAACTGGTCGCCAAGTACCTTGAGGGGGAGGAGCTTACCCAGGAGGAGCTTACCCAGGGCGTAAAGAAGGCGATTCTATCGGGTGATATAGTGCCTGTTCTGGTCGGATCAGCCACAATGGACGTAGGCGTGCAGGAGCTTCTGGACGTGGTTATAGAGTGTTTGCCATCCCCGCTGGAGGGTAGGCCGGTGTATGCCACGAGCTCAGCTACCGGAGACCTGGAAGAGGTAGACCCCGATCCCGGTGCCCCGCTTGCGGCTTCCGTGTTCAAGACCACCGCCGACCCATTCGTCGGCAAGCTGTCTCTCTTTCGTGTGTACGGCGGCACTCTACAGAGCAACTCTGAAGTTTGGAACCAGTCTAGAGAGCAGACGGAGCGCATAGGACAGGTATACGTTCTTCGGGGAAAGAGCCAGGACCAGACCCAGGAGATTGGGCCCGGTGATATTGGGGCCGTGGCCAAGCTGACTGCGACAGTTACGGGGGATACACTATGCCAGCGAGACCATCGTATAGCATTTGAGCCTATAAAGTTCCCCGTAGGGTATTACACTATGGCGGTTTCTCCCAAGACCAAGGCCGACGTGGATAAGATGTCCTCGGCCCTCAGCCGTATCGTCGAGGAAGACCCGAGCCTGCGTGTTTCCAGGGAGCTCGACACCAACGAGACCCTTGTCTCCGGCCTGGGCGATGCCCATATAGAGGTCACTATGGAGAGGATACGCCGGAAATTCGGCACCGAGCTGGAGCTCCAGCTACCCAAGGTCCCCTATAAGGAGACTATAACTGCCGTAACCAAGGCCGAGTACAAACATAAGAAGCAGACCGGCGGGCACGGCCAGTATG
Source organism: Dehalococcoidia bacterium (assembly GCA_965219825.1). Lineage (GTDB taxonomy): Bacteria > Chloroflexota > Dehalococcoidia > Lucifugimonadales > JAGWBF01 > JAGWBG01. The sequence goes on from OZ244792.1 coordinate 3,082,364, forward strand.
GTCACGTGCTTATACGTCTGGAGCCCCTGGACCGGGGGGAGGGGTTCAAGTTTGGCGAGGAGGTGGTCGGAGGCTCCGTCCCGAAAGAGTACATACCCTCGGTGGAAAAGGGGGTCGTCAAGACTCTCCACGAGGGTGTGGTAGCGGGCTTTCCGGTGGTGGACGTAAAGGCTGTCCTCTACGATGGCAGCTTCCACGACGTAGACTCTTCCGGCATCTGCTTTGAGATAGCCGGCTCCTACGCCATGCGAAAGGGCGTAAATGAAGCTCAACCGATCCTTCTTGAACCCATTATGAAGCTGGCTGTCACGGTGCCCGACAACTTCAGCGGTGAAATAATGGGCGATGTAAATGCCAAGAGGGGCCGAATCATGGGTATGGTCCCCCAGGACGGGGAGACGGTTATCGAGGCTGAAGTGCCCCAGGCGGAACTGCTTCGGTACGCTACCGACTTGCGCGCATTGACCCAGGGTCGTGGTAGCTATGTTGTGGAGTTCGGCCACTACGAGGGGGTGCCTCAAAACGTCGCTCATCGGGTGGTGGAGGAGTCCAAGAAAGCCAAAGAGGCCGCCAGGGCGTAACAATCTGTGAAAAGCTGAGTGAGGGCTGTCTGGAGGGGTGAGGAGGGCAAAGAACTTGGTGAACCCTGTACCGTAGCCTCTTTGTGTCCGTGTTGCTGGTGGGAATATAATGAGGGCAACCCACCCGGTGAGTAGGAAACTTGGCTGATGTGTCGGTCTTGAGAAGGAGCGATGAATATGCCGTCAAAGATAAAGGCGAGGACAGTCGGAGAACTTCGGGAAAGCGGTTACAAGTCCCTCTCCGTTCGTGAAGAGTTACGCAAAAACCTGGTGAAAAAGCTGAAAAAGCGGCAGGACCTGTTTCCTGGCATAATAGGTTTCGACGAAACCGTGCTACCCCAATTGCAGAACGCAATACTGGCAGGCCAGGACATAGTCCTTCTGGGCGAGCGCGGCCAGGCTAAGTCACGCCTTATTCGCCACCTGGTGAGTCTGCTGGATAGTGAGATACCGGTAATAGCCGGATGTGAGATCAACGACAACCCCCACAACCCCATCTGTAAAGCTTGTGAGCAGAGGATGAAGCAGTATGGGGATAACGTGGATATAGACTGGTTGCCCAGAGAGGCCAGGTATTCGGAGAAGCTGGCTACCCCTGACATTTCTATAGCAGACCTTATAGGTGAGGTAGACCCCATCAAGGTTGCCGAGGGGCGCTATCTATCCGATGAGCTTACGATACATTTCGGCCTCATTCCTCGGACCAACCGGGGCATCTTCTCCATCAATGAGCTACCGGACCTTGCAGAACGAATACAGGTGGGTATGTTCAACCTGATGGAGGAGCGGGACGTACAGATAAAGGGCTACCGCATACGTATGCCTCTGGACGTGTACGTGGTAGCCACTGCCAACCCCGAGGACTATACCAACCGTGGCCGGATTATCACGCCTTTGAAGGACCGCTACGGCGCCCAGATACGCACCCACTACCCCAGAAACATCAATGACGAGATAACCATAATGGAGCAGGAACGCTCCCGCTTCCCCAGCGAAAAGGACATATCCACGCCTCAATACATGAAGGAGATTATAGCCGAAATCACCTTCCTCGCTCGCCGCAGCTCCGACATCAATCAGCGCTCCGGTGTGAGTGTCAGGGTCTCCATCTCGAATTATGAGACAGTGGTAAGCAACGCTCTACGCCGGGCCATTCTTCAGGGCGAAAAAGGGGTGAGCCCACGAATAAGCGACCTCCCTTACATTGTGGCGTCATTCGTGGGCAAGATAGAGCTTGAGACTTTCGAGGATGGGCGCGAGTCCAAGATAATGGAGGACTTGTCCAAGAAAGCCGTCCTCAACGTCTTCAAGATGTATTTCGACGTAGGTGAGTTGGAGACCGTCATCCGAGAATTTGACGAAGGTGCAAAGGTAGAGACCGGGAGCGATAAACCGTCCAACAAATATGTAGAAATGCTGGACCAGATAAAAGGGCTCTCCGACGCTGTGAACAGCCTCGGGGCCGATGGGAGGTCAGAGCTTGTTGCTTCTGCCACAGAGTTCGTCCTAGAGGGTCTTCATCTCAGCCGTAAGCTGAACCGCGATCAGGTGGATAAGGGATTTCGCTATAGGAGCTAGAAATGCCCTTTTATAGGTATTCCCTCTGGGATGGCACCCAGCAGATTTTCCTCATGCATGAGGAAGACTTGATGGAGCAGCTCTCGGATGAACTGGTCACCCACGGAGACATAGCTAACGCCCTCAAGGCTATGGCCCAGAACGGCCTTCGTGGAAAGTTTAACGAGAACACCCCGGGCATCCAGGATATGCTTCAACGTCTTCGTTCCATGAAGCAACAGGCCCTTGACAAGTATAATCTCGACCATATTCTGGATGACATAACACAAAGGCTCAATGATATTGTCCAGGCGGAGCGAAGGGGAATAGACAAGCGACTCGCAGCCGCCCGCAGCCGCCTCCTACCCCCTACGGATGAGGACGAGACTCCTTCCACTTTGATGCGGGAAGGTTCGGACGGGGGTGGCTCACCGCTCCCTTTGGACAGGCGAGGTACGCCTCGCTCATCCTCTTACCAAGGGGCGGAGAACGGCTCCGTACCCACACGTGAAGAGAGCGAGCGACTCTTACAACGCCTTGAAGAAATAGCTCATAAGAGCCAGGAGTTCCTGGACAACCTCCCCAAGCAACTGGCGCAGACTATTGAGCATCTGAAAGAGTACGAGTTCATGGATGATGGCGCCAGGGCCATGTTTGATGACCTTCTGAAGTCTCTACAGCGCCAGGTCCTGGACTCATCCTTCCGCAATCTTTCCCAGAGCCTCGGCTCCATGAACCCCGGCCAGCTTGACTCCCTCAAAGACATGCTGCGCGAGCTTAACCTGCTTCTCGAGGAGCATCTTAGCAGAGGTGAGTCGGAGAGCCATCCCCTCTTTGACCGGTTCATGCAGAAATATGGAAAGCTTTTCGGTGCCGGTCCTCCGGCCAGCGTGGATGAGCTTGTGGAGAGCCTCCACCAGCAAATGGCCCTGATGGATTCCCTAATGAAAAGCCTCTTACCGGAGTTGCAGCGAGAGTTACGTGAGGCCCTTGACTCCGTCTTTCGTGATGAGGCTCTAAAGGGCGAGCTAGCGCGTTTTGCCTCCAACCTTGAACGCATGAGTCCCGGGGACACGCTATCCGATGGGTTCCACTTCCGAGGAGACGACCCACTGGGCCTTGGCGAAGTCCTGGAAATAATTCGTTATCTCCAGAAGATAGAAGAGCTGGAGCGCCGGATGAGCATGGACCAGCAGGGAGACTTCCTCGACAACGTGGAACCCGAGTTGGTACGTGAGCTTCTGGGGGAGAAGAGCTACCAGGAAATCGGGCGGCTGAGGAGAATCGCAGAGGTACTGGAGGATGCGGGGTACATCCAGCGTGTTGGGAGTCGCTTGGAACTGACGCCCAAGGGTATACGCAAGATAGGGCACAGAGCACTCCGTGAGATTTTCTCCTACATAAGAAAGGACCGCCTCGGAAGCCACCTCTCCAATAACATGGGAGCGGGCAGCGAGCACACGGAAGATACCAAGAAGTACGAGTACGGCGACCCTTTTGACCTTCACGTTCGACGCAGTTTGATGAATGCCATCCAAAGGTCCAAAGCGGAAGGCTCTATGTTGGCCCCCGGGTCACCGGTCCGGATGGCCCCTGAGGACTTCGAGATACGCCGGACGGAGCTAACGTCCCAGGCTACTACGGTCATGATGCTGGACCTGAGCCTTTCAATGGCCATGAGGGGTAATTTCGTAGCAGCCAAGAAAGTAGCGCTGGCGCTGGACGACCTGATACGGACCCAGTTCCCGAAGGACTCCCTCCACATTGTAGGGTTCTCCACCTACGCCAGAGAGGTGAAGCCGGACAAGCTTGCCTACCTGTCCTGGGATGAGTTCGACCCCTACACCAACATTCAACATGGCCTAGTGATGGCCCGCAAGCTCCTGTCAAAGGCCCAGGGGTGTACCAAGCAGATAGTCATGATCTCTGACGGCGAGCCAACTGCCCACATAGAGGATGGGCAAATATTTCTACAGTACCCTCCCAGCCCGCGCACTATCCAGGAGACCCTCAAAGAGGTGAAGCGGTGTACCCGCCAGGATATAAAGATCACTACCTTCATGCTGGAGCGGAGCCCCTATCTGATTGAGTTTGTGGGCAAGATGACCAGGATAAATCGAGGCCGTGTATTCTATACCAGTCCTGATAAGCTCGGGGAATATATTCTGGTTGACTATCTCACCAACCGGCGCAAGCAGCTAGTCTAGCTAGAGTGGAGGCGAGTAGTGCTCAAAGTGCACGAGGCGTTGACAGCGCGGCAGCAGGTGGAGATGATTCAGGTCTTCACCGGGTTCGAGACCCAGAACCGCTATCATATACTCGACTCCAACGATGCCGATTTCCTTTTTGCCTATGAGGAGTCCGGCTTCATTGGTCGCCAGTTTCTCGGTAAGCATAGGCCCCTTACCCTTAAAGTTATTGACGGTGATGGTAATGACCTCCTAATCGCGCGTCGGAAGTTCTTCTGGTTCTTTTCCAACCTTGAGCTGTTCTCTCCGGAAGGCGCTCCCATTGGTCGGATGCAGAGTAGGCTCAAGCTGATTGGCCGCCGCTTTGACCTGCATGATAATGATGGACAGGAGGTTTGCCACGTAGATGGCCCATTGCTCAGACCCAACACCTTCCGGTTCATCCACAACGGCTGAGAGTTGGCGAGAATCACCAAGCGGTGGAGCGGGTTCGCGAAGGAATCGTTCACCGTTGCTGACAACTTTCGAGTCGAGTTCACAGACTCCACGTTGTCTGAGTCCCGGCGCTGGTTGATTCTTGGAGTGGCGTTCGCCATCGACCTGGACTTTTTCGAGCGCCGGGGTCACGGGCCGTAACGCCGCATTAGGGGCTTTGGTGGTTGAAGCTATGGGCAAGAAGGGTCCGGCGGACGTGGCTTCCGGAATGGCTAAATGAGTATGGAATCGCACAGGAACCTTGCATTGCATCGAAAAATGGTATAATAGAATTAAATATACTGGATCACTAGAAAGAGTAAGAAACAGAAAATAAGGGTATATATCAATGAATGCCATCAAGACTTTCGTGCTAATGTTGGTTCTAAGTGGAATACTAATTCTCGCGGGTGGCCTCACAGGCGGCCTCACAGGACTCATAGTTGCCGTGGTCATCTCCCTGGTTCTTAACTTCTTCACCTACTGGTCCAGCGACAAGCTTGCTCTGCGTATGGCAGGAGCCCACGAAGTGTCCGAGGAGCAAGACCCGGAGCTACATGAGATTGTGGACGAGCAAACCCGCCAGGCCGGCATACCAAAGCCCCGCGTGTATGTCATCCAGAATGACTCGCCCAACGCCTTCGCTACAGGGAGAAACCCGCAGAATGCTGCCATTGCCGTGACGACCGGAATCAGAAGACTCCTTAATCGGGATGAGTTGGGTGCGGTCATCGCCCACGAACTGGCCCACGTTGGCAACAGGGACACCCTGATTATGACTATGGTGGCTACCATGGCTATGGCCATCGGCTTGATGGCTTACATCGGCTACTTCATGTCATTTTTCAGAAGGTCGGGTGGCTACGGAGCTTTAGCCGGCATTGGGGGTATGCTTATTGTTTGGCTCGTCCTGCCCTTTGTGGCCACTTTGGTCCGGATGGCTATCTCTCGCTCCAGAGAGTACCAGGCCGATGCTACAGGTGCCCGCACGTCCCGCAATCCCTACGCCCTGGCCAGCGCCCTGGAAAAGCTTGAGATGGGCACGCAGAGAAGCCCAATGAAGGTAAACGAGGCGACAGCGCACCTCTTCATCGTCAACCCTCTCAGTGGCGGCTCCTCAGGTGGTCATACGCACAACTCCCTGAGTGGAGGTGGGGTATCCAGGCTGTTCTCGACCCATCCACCCATACAGGACCGGGTCAAGCGTCTCAGGGAAATGGGGATGGGCCGGTGAGGATCGAACTTTGAGGCCCCAAACCGTCCTTGTAACAGGAGGCGCAGGCTTTATAGGCTCCCATCTGGTGGACAGGCTCCTCTCCCTGGGTCACAGAGTCGTGGTAGTTGACGACCTGAGTACGGGCAGGCTTCACAACCTGAACAAAAGAGCAACCTTCTACCATTGCAGCGTAACCTATCCGGGTCTGGAGGAGATAATCGAGAGGGAGCAGCCGGACATCGTCAACCATCATGCGGCCCAGATAAGCGTCGCCCAGTCGGTGAAGGACCCGGTAAAAGACGCCGAGATCAATATTCATGGAACCTTACGTCTCATTGAACTGGCCCGCCGCAATGGAGTCGAGAAAGTCATTTTCCCCTCATCCGGTGGGACCGTATACGGCGAGCCTCAGTATGTACCGTGCGATGAGAAACATCCAATCAATCCCATCTCACCATACGCCCTGTCCAAACACGTCGCCGAAGAATATCTTCAGCTTTACCACCATACCTACCGACTCGACTACGTTACCCTGCGCTACGGCAACGTATATGGCCCTCGTCAGGACCCTCATGGAGAGGCCGGCGTCATAGCTATTTTCGCCAAGGCAATGCTGGAGGGAAAGCGGCCCAGAATATATGGAACCGGTGAGCAGGAACGGGACTTCATATACGTTGATGACGTAATTGACGCCAACATTCTGGCCATGGAAGAAGGTCACGGAGAATACAACGTTGGCACCGGCCAGGGGACCTCCGTGAATAGAATCTTCGAGACCCTGAAAGGCATAATAAAGTACAGATGGGAACCTGTTTATGGCCCGGCAAGGCTGGGGGAAGTATTCAAGATTTTCCTTAACAGCTCGAGTTTGAGGAAACAATTGGAATGGGCGCCACGCGTATCCCTGGAAGATGGCTTGGCTCGAACTGTCGAGTACTTCCGAGTTGCGGCAAAGACTCCGTCCCATGACGGAAGGTGAGGTAACGACTTGCAGGCTAACTATGACGTGGTGATTCTAGGGGGCGGAGCTGCGGGGCTCAGCGCTGCCATCTACACCAGCCGGGCGATGCTCAAGACCCTTATCCTGGACGGAGTGGGCTGTGGAGGCCAGATTCTGGTCACCGACGAGATTGAGAACTATCCGGGGTTTCCAGATGGTATAAAGGGTCCGGAGCTCTCTCGACTCATGTGCGAGCAGTCCGGGAAGTTCGGCGCCGAGATGAGGCATGAGCAAATCGTAGAAGTTGAGAATCTGGACCGACCGTCCAAGGTCGTCCACACCGACAGTGGCTCCTATTCCGCCAAGGTCGTCATAGTTACCACGGGCGGCTCCCACCGCAAGCTGGGTGTTCCCGGGGAAGATGAATACGCCGGAAAGGGCGTATCCTATTGCGCCGTCTGCGATGGGAATTTCTTCAGAGGTGAGGACGTGGTGGTGGTGGGTGGCGGGGATGCTGCCTTGGATGAAGGTAGCTATCTTACGAGTATCGTGAACCGGGTGACTGTTGTCCATCGCCGTGACCGGCTAAGGGCCAGTCCCATCCTACAAGAGCGGGCCTTCAGCAACTCTAAGTTCAAGTTCCTCTGGAGCCACGTGGTAGAGGAGATTGTAGGCAACGGGGTGGCGACAGCCGTGCGTGTTAAAGACCTCAAGAATGATAACGTCTACGACTATCCGACCTCCGGGGTGTTTATCTACGTGGGCTTTCAGTCCAACAGCGATTTCCTGAAGGGCGGGGTGCCCCTGGATGGAGCGGGCCACATTTACACCGACATAAATATGGCAACCGATGTTCCCGGGGTCTATGCCGCCGGAGACATAAGAGTGAGTTCCTATCGGCAGCTGGGGACCGCTGTGGGTGATGGGATAACGGCCGCTCTGTCGGCATACCGGTACATCACCGGGGGGTAGTCCCGCCCGCCAAATGCGACAGGTTTGCACAAGGTCGCCCCTACCTCATAAAATATCCGTTCACCGTGCCGTCCCTGTTCATGTCGCCGGCCGGCATCCCTTTTGGGAAGGGGAACCCTGTCGTTCCACTCCGTTAGTCAACTGATCGTGAGTGAGTGGGTCTCCAAGTTCATTACAGCAGCCTCACCGCCTCTCTGCCCAGAAGCGCAATGCTGGCTGCGATGACCACCGCCAAGATGACACGACGAAGGAACTCGTCGTTCATCCGCTTCACAAGCAGCGATGCCATACCAAATCCCAGGACTCCGGCGGGAGTCAGGGCGAGAATCAGCCACACACGCTCAAGTGTGAATAGCCCGGTCACAGCGTATAAAACAGTGGCAAGGGCAGCTATCGGTAGGTAGTACAGGGCTATGGACCCGCGTATCGCGCGACCTGCCCAACCCTGATTAAGCAGGAATAAGGCCACCAGTGGGGGGCCTATCCCAGTCCCCGTAACGAGCAAAGACCCCAAAAACCCGAACACCGGGGTCAATATGTTGGCGTGGGGCAGAGGGCGTTCTATCCTGAAGGCGCTTGGGATAGCCAGGCACAGAATTATGCAGCCGATGATTGGGCGTAGAACACCGGGACTGGCCGAGCTGAGTATTAGCACACCTATGGGCACGGCCAGCAACCCCGCTACCGGCAGTGGAATTGCGCTACGCATTGGTATATCGTGCCTGGTCTTAAGCAGGACCAGAGCGAGTATCGGTATCGCAATGCTGTTGATGGTCATGACCGCCGACTGGGGGTCGATCAACAGAAGCAGGACGGGTGAAACGACCATTCCGATGCCGATGCTGACCAGCCCCATGACGAGCCCGCCCACAACCATGACCACGATAGCGATGAAGACCTCAAGGCCGGAGATTAGCAAGTATACAGCCCCTGAGGGGACATCCGACAAATAGCGGGCAGGAACAAGCCATGTCCTGCCCGCTCATTAGTCGCCACGTCGCAAAATTCCACTTCTCAGCCTAAACGGGAGACGTGAAGAAAGCGTAAGGCTACAGGTTAAACTGTGCGTCTATGAAGTCCTTTTCCTTGACGTAAATCTGGATGCGGGTACGTTCCGTCTCGAGTACCATGATTCTGCCCTCGCTATCCACATTTACCGCCACGGGCCTCTGGAACCGTTGCTCGGGAGTCATGTCGGTCCTTCGGCGGGCCTTCCGGTAGTCAGGATTTGCGTTCACCACACCCTGTGCCCAGGGTGACAGGGTGTCCGCATCCCCAATGAAGGCGGTGATGAAGTTCCCATCGGCCTCGTAGATATTGAGTCGCAAGTTGCCCCAATCTACGACGTATACGTCGCCCTGCTCGTCTATGGCTATATCGCTGGGGCACCTCATCTCTCCATCACCCGTCCCCGGCCTGCCAAAGGTAGCCAGGTACTCACCATCTTGAGTGAGCTTCTGCACCCGGTCGTTCTTCCAATCGGCCACGTACACAAAGCCATCTTTGTCTATGGCGATACCCCAGGGCATATTGAACCGGCCCACGTCGTTGCCCTGACTGCCCCACTTTGCCAGGAATTTGCCATCTCTGGTGAATTTCTGGACCCGGTGATTAAGGCTATCCACAACGTAGAGGTTGTCTTGGTCATCGAAGGCGAGGCCCGCAGGTCCGTCAAGCTCTCCGTCGCCGGAACCCTTCGTGCCCCAGCTACCCTTGAAGTCCCCGTCTTTGTCGTACATGAAAATCCGGCTCACATAGTCGTCGGAGATGTATACGTTCTCGTCGCTATCGGCGGCAACGGAGGTGGGCCAGGGGGACTCACCACCGGCAAATCCGAAGCCACGGTCCTCCCATAGCACCTGGTGGTCCAGGGTGCACTTGGTTATTCCCTGGCTAGGGGAATACTCATTGCCTCTGTTCACCACGTACAGGCTTCTGCCGGAACCCACGGCGAAACCCACAGGTGAAATAAACCCGTCCCCGCCTGCGCCACCCCTGCCGATACAGTAGTCGTAGTTGTATACACGGCCGGCTACATGCCTTGTAAGCATCTCTCTACCCCTTTCTGGAGGAGCTTAATTTCTCGCCCCATATTATCGTAGGTAGGGGCCCATTCAGATATTGGGCCCCTACAAGCTATTGCCCTGATAAGCGATGGGACGCTACAGGTTAAACTGTGCGTCTATGAAGTCCCTTTCCTTGACGTAAATCTGGATGCGGGCACGTTGAGTCTCGCTCACCATGATTCTGCCCTCATTATCCACGTTCACGGCCACGGGCCTCTGGAACCGCTGTTCGGGAGTCATGTCGGTCCTTCGGCGGGCTTTCTGGTAGTCAGGGTTCGCGTCCACCACACCCTGTGACCAGGGCGACAGAGTGTCCGCATCCCCAATAAAAGAGGTGATAAAGGTCCCATCGGCCTCGTAGATATTGAGTCGCAAGTTGCCCCAGTCCGCCACGTATACATCCCCCGCATCATCTATAGCCACGTCAGTAGGGCGGTGCAACTCTCCCTCATCGGTCCCAGGGCTGCCGAAAGTAGCAACGTACTCGCCGTCGGGGGTAAATTTCTGCACCCGGTCGTTCTTCCAGTCGGCCACGTACACAAAGCCCTCTTTGTCAATGGACATTCCCCAGGGCATACTGAATTGGCCCGCGCCGTTGCCCTGGCTGCCCCACTTGTCCAGGAGCTTGCCATCTCTGGTGAACTTCTGGATGCGGTTGTTAAGGCTATCCACGATAAAGAGGTTGTCCTCCTTATCGAAGGCGAGTCCACAGGGGCTGCTAAGCTCCCCATCGCCTGAGCCCTTGGTACCCCAGGCGCCCCGGAAGTTCCCGTCCCGGTCATAAATTGATATCCGGCCCGTGTGGTCATCGGAGATGAACACGCTCTCTTCGCTATCAATATCTACGGAGTTGGGCCAGGGGGACTGACCGCCTGCAAAGGTGAGGCCACGGTCCTCCCAGATTACCTCGTGGTCCAGGGTACACTTGGTTATGCCGAGGCTGGGGCTGAACTCACTGCCTCTGCTGACCACGTACAGGCTTCTGTTGGAGCCTACCGCGAAGTCTATGGGTATAATGAATCCCGCTCCCCCCGCGGCCTGCCTGCCGATGCAATATTCGTAGTTATAGGTACGGCCTGATACATGCCTGGTAAGCATATTTACCTCCTCAATTGGGGAAGCTATGTCCTTGTGCCTGCCCGGCTACCGGGCAGCGACACTATAGGTTAAACTGGGCCTCTATGAAGTTCTTTTCTTTTAGATAAACCTGGATGCGAGCGCGTGTGGTCTCAAGCACCATGATCCTGCCATCGCCGTCCACGTTCACAGCTACCGGAGCCTCGAACCTCTGCTCGGGTGTAAGGTCAACCCTCCGGCGGGCCTTCCGGTAGTCGGGGTTAGCGTCCACCATCGCCTGTGCTCCGGGTGACAACCTGTCCGCATCCCCTATAAAAGCGGTGAGGAAGGTCCCGTCGGCGTCGTAGATGTTGAGTCGCTTGTTGCCCCAGTCAACGACATACACGTCCCCTTCGCTGTCCGTGGCCACGCTGCTGGGCCGGTTCACTTCCCCGTCTCCCACTCCTGAGCTGCCGAAGGTAGACAGGTATTTACCATCCGGGGTGAATTTTTGCACCCGGTCGTTCTTCCAGTCGGCCACGTATACGTCGCCCTCTTTGTCCATGGTGATGCCCCAGGGCATATTGAACTGTCCAACGCCGCTGCCCTGACCGCCCCACTTTGCCAGGAATTTGCCATCCTTGGTGAACTTCTGAATGCGATGGTTAAGGGCGTCCACAACGTAGAGGTTGTCCTCCTTGTCGAAGGCAAGGCCGGAAGGGCCGCTAAGCTCTCCATCGCCGGAACCCTTCGTGCCCCAGCTATTCAGGAAGTTCCCGTCTTTGTCGTGAACGAATATACGGCTCACGTGATCATCAGAGATGTATAGCTTCTCGTCGCTGTCAACTCCGATGGAGCCGGGCCAGGGCGACTGTCCACCGGCATACCCAACGCCCCTCTCTTCCCAGACCAACTCGTTGTTAAGGGTACCCTTGGTAACACCGTGACTGGGGTTAAACTCATTGCCCCTGCTCACTATGTACACGTTCTCCCCGGAGCCAAGGGCAAAATCCAGGGGCGACGTGAATCCGTACCCGCCGATTCTGGCGATGCAGTAATCGTAGTTGTAGACACGGCCTGCTACGTGCTTTGTAAGCATCGTTACCTCCCATATTGTGCACTCCGCACAAGGCTAGGGGGAACTGGGGGACACATCCCCAATTCCCCCGTCTTTCTGTCACAGGTCCATTCGGCAGAACCCTTCGCGTCTTTGCCCAGACTACCTACTTGGCTATGTAGTCCAGCCTCTCGAAGTTACCGCCTACTATCGGATTCGGGTCCAGGCCGAGCCAGTCCTCAATCAACGTTGAGTACACGCCTCGGAAGTCTATGTTCGGTACGAGGTCCCCAAATTGCAGGTCCTCAGCCTTCCTGGACGGGTATTCGCCGTGGTAACCTGCAACCACCGGGTCTCCCACTGCGAAGGCCACTCCGCCCGCTCCGTGGTCAGTCCCCGAGCCGTTGTCATGCACCCGGCGACCGAACTCACTGAACATGAAGACTATCACGTTGTCTGAGGCGTCATGCTCCCTCAGGTCCTGGTAGAAGTCGTGAACCGCCGCCGACACTTCCTTCCACAGCTGGGCATGGGCCCCCAGCTGGCTGGCATGGGTATCGAAGCTGGCATGTTGGGTGTAGAACACCCGCGTCCCAAAGTTTGCCAGATGCGTCTGGGCTATGTCCCGCATCTTCCTCCCTATGGGGCTGGCCGCATACTCCACGGTAGACTCGTACATTTCCGGAGCCGTTCTCAGGATGTCCGCACCCTTCAGTGCGTCCAACCCCGTCTGGCTCAGGTAGTCCATCACGTACCCCGACCCCACTGTGGGGCCATACATCCTCTCGAACCTCTCAAGGGCCACCGCCCTCTGGTCCTGCTCAAGGCCTGTCAGGATGCCATAGCTGGCGAGGTCTGAGACCGACGCTACTGACACACCCGGCATGGCCAGGGCCCTGGGGAGGCCATTGCCAAAGTTCACGGCAGTCAGCACGTTTTCCTTGCCGGGGTCAAGCTCCTTGGTTGCCCGGCCAAGCCAGCCCTCGGTCCCGACCTTGTCGGGCTCGCAGGTATGCCAGATGTCCATGGCCCGGAAGTGGGAGCGCACAGAGTTTTCCCAGCCGACGCCGTGGATTATGGCGAGCTTGCCTATATCCCAGAGGTCTTTCATAGGGGCCATGCTGGGGTGCATGCCAAACTGATCGTCCAAAGGTATGATGTCCTCGTCGGGGATGCCGACGTAGGGCCTGTTGTCCTTGTAGAGGGAGTCGGTGTAGGGGATGATAGTGTTGAAGTAGTCGTTGCCACCGGTCAACTGTAAGATAACCAGGACTGGGTCCTTCTTGCTAGATGTCATTTGTTCTCTCCTCCTTATGCTCTAACCGAATTGGTATTCTCTGGAGGCGACTATCAGACCCAGCATATCTCCCACCCTTCGAGCTGAGGTGCTGGCTGCTTCCTCCGTATCCCAGCGCAGGTTGCCATCCTGCTGGGCAAGGGTTGTTAGCTCCTGGCGAGTCTGCTCGGTAACATCCAGTGGCCCAACGAGGTCGAGGCAGTTCTCCACAAGGTCTCCGGCAGTTATGGTGCCCCTGTCCTTTATCCTGCTAATGATTGACTGTACTCCCGGCATCTCGACGTTGGAGAACCTATCAGCGGCGAAGTTGATGCGCCTCACCAGGGCACCACTGTCTATCCACTCGGCCCCCGTGTGCCACCCCTCGACGCTGGGCGGGTTCATGACTTCCTGTCCCTGATACCCGGGTTCTTCGCCTATGGGCTGTAGGCCAGGCCTGGGGAATTGGAAGTCACCCACCATCCGCATGGTCCCCACTACGATTTCAAGGGGGCTCTTAACTTTGGCCCACCGCACTGCACCCTCCTTGAAGAAGTCGGAGTTGAGCAGCACACGCATGGTGGAGCGCATGTCGAAACCGGAGTTTATGAAAGCGTCCCCTATGATATTGATGGCGACCGGGTCTCGGGGTGGCGTGACCTGCCAGGCCGGTACTTGGACCTCGTCGGCTACGAAGAAGTTGTACAGATGCCTAGCGATGAACCGGGCCGTCGCAGGCTGGCGCACTATGATGTCTATGATGTCCTCGCCATTGAAGCGGCCACGGTGGCCGAGGAAGACCTTCTCAGTGTCGTCGTGGTCTTCGGGCCTGTAATCGAAGTTCCAATAGAAGCGGCCCAGGGGCTGGCGCGGTATCTTGTGTCTGATGGTCCAGCCGGTAAAGGCCCTTGAGCACTCGTAGACATCCTGTTCAGTGTAGTTCCCCACACCCATTGAGAACAACTCCAGCAACTCCCGTCCCCAGTTCTCGTTGGGCTGGTCCTTGTGGTTCTCGTTGTTGTCCAGCCAGTAAATCATGGCCGGGTCCTTGGCCAACTCCACAAGAAGGGTCCGGTAGTCGCCTAATCCGTGGCTGCGGAACATACGGAACTGACGCTCCAGCTCGGTGGGGTTGTCTACTTTGGAGTTCCCCGTGGCGAATAGATGGTGCCAGAAGAGGGCCATCTTCTCCTCCAGAGGGCGCTGCGTCTGTATCATGTGGTAGACTACCCTGGACCTGCCATTGGGCGGAGCTCCGGGAATCTCCAGTGACGGATAGTACCGGAATAAGATGTCGGTATCTACTGGAGGAATGTTAGACTTGTCAGGGTCTACCAACTCCTCTACTGTCGCTTCGTAGCCTCTGGCTACTCGCTCTTCTAACTCATCTCGGGTAGCACCAAACCCGGCTCGCCGCATTAGGTGAGCCATCAATGCTATATCCGTATCGGACATTCAACTACCCTCCCTTATGTTGAAATGGCACAACCGCACCGCATTCCTCGGGCTGCAAAGAGGAAAGCAAGCATATTTTAATATAGCCCGCTTTTCTTTGTCAATACAGCTTGATTGTAGTATGGTGGCGCTCTATTTGTCAATAATGAATATTTGTTGGTAGTGTATCTTTTTCACCAATTTTGATTTTTCGATGGGGGTGGAGTCCCGATGCCCGATGGGGAGTTACCGAAGCAAGAGGCAATAAAGAGGACGGTGAGACATTATCTCCGATTGATTCTATCTATCCAAGCGCCAATAAGCAATATTCCCAGAGCAATGAGTAACGACATACCCGCCGCAGTCTGCGTCAGAAATACTAATATCTCCGTCAGGGTCACTGCCCCAGCTTAGTTAGGAGTAGCGAGAAACAAGCTCATTATAACACAAACGGCCCGATGCAGCGTCGGGCCGTTGACTGTGAGATAAGCATGAGGTCTATCAGGTATTCGTGTAGAGCATAGACCATTTGCCCAACAGATGGGCACAATCACCGGTAGCCCTGGTAGAAACCGACCTGAACGGACCCGATGTCGCCGCGCCCACCCTATTCAGGCTATAAGTAACATCTGCACCTTCTCCTTCTGGGCACGGGAATACATCATTTTCGTAATCACGGGTCTGGTCTACAAATACCCTCTGTTGACCATTACCGTATGCCCATGCACAAGTGCCACCGAGGTCTTGCCAACCCGATACACTCAAATGAAATTGTCGGCACGAGCCCTGCCTATAGACTACTATATCACCGATGACCGTCCACTCGATGCCAGTCTGCACAAAATTGACAAAAAGATTGAGCGGGTCTTTCCAGCCAGTCTTTAATTTCGTTACCTTGTTACTGGACATCATCGGGCCAGATGAAGCACCTGAACGCCCCGGAGAACCTACTGGCTGTGGAATATCAGACTCAAGGTCATCATCGCCTTCGGTGAGCCTTTCTACATTTTCCTGAGAAATCGTACCCTCTTCTTCCAGATACTCGCAGGTGTTCCAATTGATGGCTACTGTTCTTGACAACCTCGCAGTCTCTCCGGGGGCAAGCTCAAGATATGAGTTTAACTCGCATCCATCTTCCAGTTTTACACCTTGCATCAGTCGGCGCACCGATTTATCAGCGTCACATCATCGGAGTGGTCATGCTCAACCACATCATCTCCTGTTAATATAGGCTCACCCGATCCAGAGGAGGAATAGCCGGGGTTAATGGAGCCTACCAGATACAACAAGACGCCTAGCAGAGCCAGTGCTACGGTGAAGCCGACGCCGATTCTGAAATTATGCGGTATCATCACATCACCCCTCATTCTTATGATAATAATTATCCGCTAGTTAATAATGTTTATCAACATCTTTCTCCCGCAATTCATCTAACAGGGCATGGCCTTTCCAGGTGAGGAATACACGCTTTTCTCGTTCCATGTGCGGTCGGATATATCCGGCGTCACGGCACAGATGAAGATTATACCAGACCTCCGACTCAGTATAATGACCTACGAATTGTTGGTAGTGTATCCAGTGTTCGGGGAATTCCGTTGAGGCTGCCATCCCATGCCCAGGGTCCTATATCATTACTATGAAAATACCCTTCGTCATACCTGCGAAAGTCGAAGACTCGCTGGGGAGAGCGGGTATCCACCACCTCAATACCCCTAGACTCCCGCGTTCGCGGGAGTGACGATGGGATGGCGACGCAGTATCTAAAAATGGTGATTATGAATGTGATGCCAGGGTGGCGAGGAATGGGTTAGCAAGGGTAATGGTCTTGCCAACGACCGGGTGGCCCATTACCTTTGTGATGACTTCACCATGCCAATCGAAAGATACAGCCCGCGATTCGACCAACTCCTTATATATGCCATTCGTGGCAATTCCGTGCATCAGAAAGTCCATCTGCCGGTCCCTCAGGGCCTCGAAGATTCTTCGGGCTGAGTACCCTATCTCTATTTCCTGAGATAGCAGCGATTTCCACTCTTTTTCGTAACTACCCAGCCGTGCCGATGATAGGTCGTTCCGCAAGAAAGCTTTGTGCAACGCATCTGCGGCTATCTCACTGGCTAGTAATGCGTAGTATATTCCTCCGCCGGTGGTCGGTTTCACCTGCCCGGCCGCATCACCAACTACCACAAGCCTTTCTCCGAAGGTCCGCCCAAGGGGTCTGAGTGGGATGCCCCACTTTGCAGGCTCCTTGACAACTGACGTCACCTGACCCTCTGCCTGAAGCTTTAGCAGGAGCTTTTCAATATGGGTCTGTGCCTGGTGCCGGCTGAGCAACCCGGCCAGGGCTTTTCCTTCCGACGTGGGTACCAGCCAGGCAAAAAACCCGGGTGCTATGTCTCGGCCAAGGTACACCCGTATCTCATCCAAGTCAGGAGCCAGCACCTCTGCCTGGACTCCGGTCACAAAGTCGCCGACCTTGCCAAGTCCCAGTTGGCTTGTCAGTTCCGGTCCGAAGCCACTGGCAATCACCAGTGACCTGCTTTTCAGGGTACGCTTTTCCACGTCATCAGTTAGATGTACACTTGCGCAATCTCCGCCGGTGGATACCTCGGTGACCCGATAGCCAAGAAGATATTCGGCCCCGGCCCGACGTGCCTTGTCTGCAAAGGATGATACATAGCTGACACGGTCTACCACGTGGGCCTGTATATCCTGCCTGATAAAGTCCACACTCTCCCCACCCGGCGCAGTGATTCTGGCGTACCTGGCGTCTTTGTAAACCAGGGACCTATCTATGGGAAACTGCTCAATGCACGCCCGACCAACTATACCGGTGCACAGCTTGTCGCCGATGCGGGTCTTCCAGTCAACGACCGTTACACTGTAGCCCAGGCTGGCCAACCTGTAAGCGATGTTATTGCCAGCGGGTCCGGCCCCTACAACTATTACATCGCGCAAACCCTGGCACCTCCCGAGAATATCACCCCTTCACTCTGCTCAGAGCCTGCCAAATGGGCAGGCTCCGGGTATGTCAAAGCCTCTTTCCCAAGCTTTCAGAAGGCTGATTATACTATGTGTTCAGAGGTTTCGCTATAGCAATCCTTGTGCGCTATGTGCTCGCTTTGCCAACGTCACCCAGTCCCTTGGCGAAGTCCAGCCAGACCCTGGCACAGGGTACAGGCAGGATGTGCTGAACGAAGCCGGTTACTCCCGGGAAGACCACCAATCGCCCATTGGTGAAAAGCTCGGCTGCCTCGCGGAAATCTCCCAGTACCTCATCCTGGAGGTGTGCGGCCGCCAATATTAGGGTGGGGGTGAGGACTTCCTTGAGCATTGGCCGGAGATCAGTTCCCGGGGCGGAGCGTTGGAAATCAGCGACCACGTGGGGCGCAGTCGCCGCCATCTGGGAGGCGTACCACCTGACATACGCGGGGTCCACCATCTGGGGATCAAGACGCCTGGAGATGGTCCTCTCAACCCAAACGTCCACCCCTTCCCTGTCTATCAAGTCTGCCGATTCCAAATGGTGTGGGTCGTGAAAATTAGTGGGAGAAGTACATGCAGTTAGGCTTAGCAGCCGGTCCTGGTATAAAGTAGCGAACATACTCAAGACACAATAACCACAGAAAACTACGGTACTCCTGGGCGGTCAAACTGCTAACAATCCAAGCCTACCTGATCATGGACCCGGAAGTCAGAAGAGAGAGGAACAACCGCAGACGCCGGGGAAGGGCACAGCAGGCCAAAGAGCGAGGCCTGTGCACCAGTTGCAAGCGACAACCTGCCCAGCCAAACATGGCTTGGTGCGAGCATTGCTGCAAAAAGAGGCGAGAATACCGAGCCACCAAAAAGCAGAGGCTAGACAGACCAGAGATGCCCGAGAGTAATCCTGCTGTAGACCTGCCAAAAGACCTTTTCTGGTCTAAACAGGACAGGTTATTTTGAGCTATGTACTGCCCGGAGGAATGATGGGGCTAATCCCAGGGGATCAAAACCATATATCTGGGTAACATGCTCAGCAGGCTTCTGTCCGGGGACGATTCGTGCGAATGGCGGGCATGGTTCCAAGCCCACCATTACAGCGACTCTTGGACCAGGGCGGATACCAGCTTTGATAATGTCCGATGGCAAAAGGAGCACAGCAGGCTGCCGCGGGAGTCCAAGGAAGGGCTGGAAGACGATGACTATACTGTCCGGGTGGAGAAGGAGGACAGGTTCCGGCTGGACGGCGCACGTGCTACGGTCGGCGGCCAGCCTGATCTGGTAGTGAAGAAGGACATCGATGTCACCTTCATCGATGTGAAGACCGGGACTCCACGCCAGTGGGATATTATCCATGTGATGCTATACATGTGTCGTCTGGGCCGGTACGTTACTGCTTGGGGAGATATTACTCTGAAAGGGAGGGTGATCTACAACGATCATGTCGTGGACGTTCCCGCCTATGCCATAAGCCCTGAGTTTATCGAGCAGCTGGGTAGTCTGATTCGCCGGATGGCTGATGAGAAGACTGCGTTGCTGGCGCCGAGTAGCACTGAGTGTGGCTTTTGCCCCATAAGCTTGGAGGACTGTCCTCAGCGGGTCTTGGTGCCGAGAGAAGTGGTGGTGGTGGAGTTTTGAAGGGCGGCTTTGCGCCCAAGAAGCCATCCACTGCCAGCAAAGTCCCAACCAAGCAGGAACAGTAAGGGGACACAATAGATGAGATCAGGGGCACTGCCTCCTCTGGTCTCCAGACCACCAAGAAGGGCCTATCTCCTCGTGGCTCTCTCCAACGTGGACACATGTGGACTCCCTAATGCAAGGATGCTGTGCCGAACTGCTACAGGTCTTCAAGCACCTTGATGATACAAACCTGCTCCAACGCCTCAAAGGGAACCCCCGACTGAACAGCCAAGCCTTCCACTTAAGGCCTTCTGGCGTGCTTACATCGTTTCGTTTGTCCTGAACCTTACTAACGCCAACGCATTCATCCACTGCTTGGAGGAGAGCCTAAGCTCACCGGATCTGCTGCCTTGAGGAGGCGCTGCACCACTTCACCGCCATCAACCCCTGATCCGGCAACTCTCCCATCATCCGTGACTTGGTGAAGGTCTACTTCGTTCAGACCATCCGTCGAGTTGTTATGGTGTTGCCGGACCTGGAGGACAAGGTGCCAGTCGATTCCACCAAACGAAACTGGCTGGCAGATTACGGAAGGGCCGGGATTCTCTATTGTCTAGCAGGATTGTCGGTCCTCCTGCTGCCCAGGTTCGGTTCCTCTTAGGTGGGCCTGACTTGACGATAGACAGAACCGAGCCGTTCAGGGCCATCTCCTCGGCCTTCTTGCCGGGGATGGGGCTATCGTTCGGCATGGGCACAGTGTACCGGACGACAGCCTTCCCGGGCATGATGACGATCTCCTTGACGAAGGTCTCAATGAATGCCCTGCGCTCGGTCAGCTCGCTCTCTTTGAGGAACTCGCTCATGTCCTGGGCGTAGGCCGAAATCGTCTCGACGTCGTCCAGGACCTCCCTGCGCTGGGAGAGAATCGTCCTGGCCTCTGATGCCGCAGCCTCAAGGCGTTCCTGCCGGTCGCGGTGCTCCCTGATGCGGTCCGAGGCGTCGGCCATCTGCACGTCGTCGGTCGATTCTATGTAGAGCCAGATGCGGCCCAGCTTGCGCTTCACGTCCTCAAGCTCATCTTCTATGGTCGCCAGCCGCTTGCGCTGCTCGGCGGTCACGCCGTCCATCCGGTCGTCCACGACCTTCACAAGTGCGCGGATGTTGCCCTCGGTGAGGATGTTGGAGCAGATGTTGCCGACGACCATTTCCTCGAAGCTCCTGGCATTGATTCTTGGCGAATCGCAGGCTCCGGCTCCGTGCTTCATGATCGACTGGCAGACGTAGTAGGAGAACTGGCCGCTCTTGGCGTCTTGGCCGCTGAAGGCCCGGTTGCACCCCTTGCACTTGACCAGACCACTGAGCATGTAGGTGCTCCCGACGCGGCGAGGGTGAGTCCTCTTGGGCGCCCTTGAGCGCATCAGCCGCTTCACGCGACGAAATTGGGCCTTGGGGACGATGGCGGTAAAGGCGTTCTCCACGCGCACCGGCTCGTCCTTCCCCTTGCCCGAGAGACCCCAGACCAGAGCGCCTGTGTAGGCTTCGTTTCTGAGGAGGAGGTGGATGCCGTTCTTGGACCAGCGCTTCCCTGCGGGGCTGGCGATGCCCTCGTCGTTGAGGGTCTTGGCGATGTCCAGCATCCCCTTACCGGCCTCGGCCATGTCGAAGATGCGCTTGACCACGCGGGCCGCATCCTCGTCGGGGTCCAGTTTAGGGCGCTTCTTGGCCCCGTCCTGGACGTAGACCTTGCGGAATCCATAGGGCACCCTGCTGGCGACCCAGAAGCCTCTGGACGCCGCCTCGCGCATCCCTCGCGTGACCTCCTGGGCCAAATTCTCGCTGTAGAACTCGTCCACCGACTCGATGATTCCCTCAAGCAGCTTGCCGGTTGGGGAGTCGTCGGCCTGCTCTGTGATGGAGACGACCCTGACGCCCTTGCGCCGGAGCATGGACTTGAAGGCGACGGCGTGCTCGCGCTTGCGGGTGAAGCGGGAGAACTTCCAGACCAGGATTTCCTGGAAGGGGGCGTCGGGCCTGGTGGCCTCGTCGATCATCTTGCGGAACTCGGGGCGGTCGGCGATGCGCCCGCTCTCGGCCTCGTCCACGTACTCGCGGGCTACGAGGTAGCCGTTCTTCTCCGCATAGTCCCTGAGCGCCCTCATCTGCGCTGCGACGGACAGGTCCACATCCTGGCGGTCGCTGGAGACCCTGGCGTAGAGGGCTACAGGTGCGTAGTCGTTCCTATCGTTCATGGGCATGTCCTCCTTGGTCATTCCTGTTCGTTCCTGCGGGCCTCGGCCCGTTGGCGGCGCTCCCGCCGCAGCCACTCCCGCTCCTCCATGTACAGGCGGATGGCCTCGCGGAGGAACTCGCTCATATTGCGGCCCTCCTCCTTGAGCACCTGCTGCACCTGCTCGGCCATCTCCGGGGGCATCGAAAAGGTGATGGCCTTTCGGGTCGTGGGCATTCTCTCTTTTTACCTCCGTAAGTATGACATAGTCATACTAGTATCATGGACGAACCGGCCTTCGTTGTCAAGACTGTCCTGTCGCAATCCGTATCCGTACACTAGGGGGCCTAAGAAGGGTCATGTGACCCATAGGAAGGCTAATGCGAACTTGGTTGCTAGTCCGTCCGATTGAGATACAGCTTCGTCACTGCGCTTGCAGCTTCGTCAACGCTTGGGTATAGGACTTCCCGTGTGACGTTTAGCAGGCGTAGGTCATCAAGCACCGACTCCTTCTGAGCCTGGGGCAAAGTGAGGAGAGAATGCGAGTAAATCGGAATGTTCCGGTTCCATCGAAGGACCTCATTCCGCTCATAGCGTTCATGAAATCCCGATAATAGAAATGCACCGGACTGTGCCCGCAGACGGTCAAAGCTCCGCTGAGGCTCAACCACGATAACGCGAAAGAGGTCTCGAATGTCAATCCGCTCCTCGAAATGTGATTTCTCCTGCCTAATGATCGTGTAGAGATGTGCTTTCGCTTTGGCGAATGGGTCTGTCCCAATTAAGTAATCCGCTACTCTAGTGGGGAGGTCGTCCTCTGGGGCATCGCTCTTAGTCTTGCCCAAAAGGATACTCTGCTCCGCTCGCGGTAGCTTGGCGAAACTCGATATGAGGCTCACCGTGTCGCTGTTGAACGGCTTGATCAATGACCGGGGCACGCCGAACACATGTAGTCGCCCATCTTCATCGGCATTGCTATCGCAAGCGTTGTAGAGGGCGACGAGTGGATTCCGAGTGATGTCGAGCAGGCGAGTCCTCAGTTTGTGATGCTGTGCGAGGACCCAACGCGCTAGAGCCGAATCCAGTTCGTTGAAGGCTTCAGGTTGGCGCGTGATGAGGTCGTTCAACATCTCAGCCTCAACCGAACGTAGAGGAGCTTCGCCCGGTTCAGGCATTCTCATAACAGACGGGCGCAGTTCTGGAAAGCACCGACTTTCCCCCCGAAAGTACAGGACTACCTCGTCACCATGTGCTTTCCTGAATTCGCGACATCTGTCCAGTAAATCGTTGATGCTGCCGACTTCCTTGTGGTCGAAGGTTTCGGAACCAAGATTCGCATCCGCAGAAGGCCAATATAGTAGAGCAGACCACGGGCGAGACAGAATGAAGTCAGCACCAGCTAGCGACTCGTTATAGAGATGCGCCTGATCAAGGGTGCATTGTAGGAATCTCGTCTCTCGCAGTTTGGCACCATTAAACTGGGCAGCGGTCAGATCATGTTCAAGGAACAAAGTCTTGGAGAACTTGGCGGAGTGAAAACGCGCACCCTTCGACGTGCCACCACTGAACTGTGCCCCAGTGAAATCTGACCCCATCAGCTTGGCATTAGTCAGATTCGCCAAACCAAATGATGCACCGGTGAGGTCCGTATCCCGTAGCGTGCTGTTGCTGAGATTTGCTCTGAAAAGGTCGACACTCCTAAGTCGGACACTTATTCGTCGTATATCTTCGCGGTCATGGCCACCCAAAGCTCTCGATATGTCTTCAGAACTGAGGTCTGGGTCAAATTGTTGGCTTTGTCGCCTTGCATTCCACTTCTCTACACCCTCTTTGAGCCAAGCTACATGCTGAGGATTCGCCATCAAGCACCTCCCATGCTTACGGATCACTCCCCCAAGTCATTGTGAGAAAGCAAACGCGGGTTTTTCGATAGGGACGCTACGCTTTACAGTATAGACTTCTGATTGAATTACCGTGAACGGAGACGACGCTTGAGTTTGTAGTTATGCCTGCCAGCGTCTTCTTGGAATCTGCCTCTCACACGCCACAGTGCCCCTCGCACTCGTTGCCGAACCCGTCGGCCTGCCCGTTGTCTCCCAGGGCCGCCTCGTCCAGCGCGACCGCCTGGGCAAGGGGCATCCGCAGGGAGTGCAGGTAGGGGGTCTTGTCGAGGGCCAGCCCTTCGCGCAACTTCGCGTCAATCTGAACCGCCTCGGCGAACAGCTCCGGCCACCTGCGCTTGGTCTCCACCCATCTGTGGCGGGACTGGAAGGGACAGGCGACGCAGGCCGACCGTTCCAGGGGCCTGTCGTAGCGGGAGGCCCACCACTCCAGGCAGTCCCTCCGGGACATGCCCGCCTCGATAAGAGGGTAGCGGTTCGTCATCCACCGGTCCCGCGAGGTCTTCATGCGGATGGCCTCGTCGGTGGAGATGCCGAGCCAAAGCTCGACGGTCGTCCCTGCGGGGACGCGCTGCCGTGGCCGCAACCCCAGCAACTCGCGTATCTTCCTGCGGATGGGCCTGATCTTATAGTTGTCGGTGCATTGCCGCCGGGCGATGCCGTCGCCCTCCCCGGCGTGTCCTTTGAGATAGACGGGTATGTCCACGTAGTTGCGTGAGTCCGAGTGGTTGGTGAGGGCCTTCACGTCCTCTCGGAGGCTGCGCCCGTTGTCCACCACGTGCACGGGGAAGCCGAGTTGCCCGGCAAGCCACTCCACGTGCTCGTAGACGCTGGGCGGCTCCCAACGGGTGTCGGCGAAGATGGCGCAGTCGGGAACGCGGTCGAACGCGCCCCCGCCCGCCATGAGCGCCATGACGGAGGACTGGACGCCTCCGCCCAGGCTGATGACGGTGAGGGTCGGAGGGGCGTGCATCAGCCCTCCTCCTCGTTTGGCCCCGGCTCGGCGTCCTCTCCCGACGAAGCGGGCGCCTGCCGCTCGATGTGGGCGCGGACGGCGACGTCCGCCAGGATGCGGAACCCCTTCAGGAAGGTCTCCCGCTGCTTGGGGGTGTAACCCGCCAACAGCTCGTCCAGGGTCTCGTCCGGGGCTTCCCCGTCCGGCCTCTTCCGTCTCTTGTGTTCGTTGTGTCCGGTGTCGTCTTTCATGGTGGGTAGTCGCAGCGGCGTCTCTGCGGGCCGCTGGCCTCTCGTTGCGAGTCTGGAAACGGGCCGCCGGCGCGGACGGACCGGGCGAATGCCGGCGACCCTATGGGCCGGGTCTAGCGCTCCTCTTCCTCCTGGTCCTCCTGGTCCTCGTCGTCCTCCGTCTCATCCTGGTCGTCCGTCTCCCAGAGGTTCATCTGGAAACCGTCGCCCATGAGGATGTCCAGGCCGCCGGGGAACCGGCCCGCGAAGCGGTAGAGGGACTCCATCGCTCCGCCGGAGGGCTCGACGCCCTTCCTGCGCCAGCGGCGCACCTGCTTGCGGTCCACGCCGATGGTCTGGGAGAAGGCGCTCCAGGTGAGGCCGCTGGCCTCCTTGAGGTTCTCCAGGCGCTCCTTGAAGTCTGCGGACAGCACGCCGCTCTGGTAGGGCAGCATCCGTCCGTGTGCGGTGGTCCGGTCGGTCCCGTCGAAACGGGGTTCAGCGTTGTGGTTCGTCATCTGTTGCCTCCAATCTGAATATCTGGTGAAAGTCGTTCACGCCGAGGGCCTTCTGCATCCGTTCGCGGATGCGTCCCGAGGGCGCTCGCCCTTCGTTGACCAGCTTGGAGACGTAACCGGGGCTGACCCCGATCTCCCTGGCGAGCCAGTTCTGGGAGCGGTTGAGCAGAGCCAACCGCTTCCAGACGGCCGCCGTGTCAAGCCGGACGACGGTCCGTCCTCGACGCCTCCGGGGGCCGCTCGAATCGCCGGTGTTTGGGCGCATAGCTTCTCGTTCTCCTATCGGGAGGGGAGCTGCGCAGAGGCTCCCGCTCCCCTCCGTTGGTTGTCGTTCATTGAGGCGGCAGGGCCTGGGGCGACTGCCAGTCGCCGGGGGTGCGCCAGGCGCGTCCCAGCGGCCCCAGCTCGCCGATGGCGGCCCCGTGGGAGACCCACAGGGGCACCGTCACCCCCCTCGCCCCCATCTCCTCCCGCGCCACGCGCAGGAAGTGGGTGGCCGCGATGTCGTCGTCGAAGACGACCAGGACGTCGGGCCGGACGCCGTGGTCGTCGGTGGGCCTGTGGGACGAGTAGTAGCGCAGATATGGAGCAAGCCGTTCGGACATGGTTGAGGGGCGCACGGCCCTTCGCTCCCACTCCAGGAAGAAGGGCCAGGCCGTCCCGTCCTTGCGCAGGACGCCGAAGGCGTCGGGGTGTATGGAGCGCATCCCGCCCTCGTGCCGGAAGTAGCGGGAGGCCCTCCGGGGCGGGTCGAGCTGGGCTATCTCCCAGCCCAGGAAGCCCGCCTGCCTCGCCAGGGCGGCGACGAAGGCGTGGACGGCTGCGGTGTGCTCGACGTTCCTGAGCAGTTGCCTGCTCCTGCCGCCGGAGACGTTGCGCCAGTCGAAGGGGTCCTTGGGGACCAGGGGCGCGACGCTCCACCGCTTCCTGGCTACGGCGACGGAGGTGCGGTCCCTGCGGGCCAGCACCGCCAGCCCCCGGTCGGTGAGGGTCAGGCGTCCGCCCGCGCCGGGAGCGCGGGTCGCCAGGCCGAAGCCCTCCAGGGGGTTGACCAGCTGGGACGCCCTCGGAGCCGAGACTCCCAGCAGCCCGGCCAGGTCCTTGAGGACGATCCAGGGCCAGTCGGAGAGAAGGTCGAGGGCGCGCTTCTCGGCGGGCTTCAGGAAGCAGGGCAGCATATGGTCGGGGACGTTCCAGCCCGGACCCTCGACGGCGAGGTCGGCGGGCGCCGACGCCTGGGACGGCTCGGGCTCTGTGGGAAGCGTGCCTCCCGGCTCCGCCCGGTCGAGGACCGAGCGCAGGTCGATGGCGGCGTGGACGGCGGGCGGGCTCCACACCGGGTCGCCCGGCGTCGCCGCGACCGCCTCCCGCTCCAGGGCCAGGAAGCAGGGAACGGGAGCCCCGGTGAGCATCCTGCGGGCGTGTCTCAGCCTCACCTCGTCGGGCATGAGCACGAGGACGGCGCCGGGGAGCGGGCCGTCGCGCAGCCTCCGCATCCGGTTGGAGAAGGCCGACCTGTCGGCGGTGAGGCCCCGGCGGACGATTCCGACGGTGCGCCCGTCGGGAAGTGCGAGGGAGGCGTCCAGGGGGCTCGCCCGGAACCAGCGGAAGCGTATGGGATAGGCGACGCCGGAGACGGCGGCGGCCAGCCGGTAGATGACGGCGAGGGCGTCGAGCCGCTCCATCAGGATGCGCCGCCACGCGGCGGAGACGGGGCGGTCTCGGACCAGCTCGTCGGGGGTCGCGCTCTCCTCCCCGGCCAGGCGTTCAAGCCCGGCGGCGGTGAGGTGGAACCTTCGGGTCGGGGCCACGAGGTCGGTGGCGTGGGGGACGGAAGCGGCGTAGCCGCCGTTCTCCAGCCTCTCGACGGCCTCGTAGACCGCGCCCCTGGACCAGCCGGAGACGGCGACCATCTCCAGGCGGTCGAGGTAGGGCATCTCGGCCAGGGCGCGGAGCAGCTCCTCTTCACATCCGCCGGGCTTCATTCCTTCGCCTCCTCTTCCGTGTTCTCCTCGGCGGCGGCGCGGTTCCGCCTGCTGACCTGATTCCTGCGCTCCGGGTCAGGGGGTTGCGGCGCGGCCTTCTTCTGCTCCTGCTCCGACTCGCCTTCTTTCTCCAGGGCGTCGGCCCTGTCCCGGAAGTCCTTCGCCTTCTTCTGAGCGTCGGCGTCGGCGTCCGAGATGTCGTGGGCCGTCAGGGTGTACCTGGCGGCGGCGGCGCGGATGCGGTCGGCGACGCCGGGATCTCCCTCCTCCGGCTTGCGCACCATCATGGAGAAGGCGGGCATCCGCTCCTTTCCCACGGTGGCGCGGACGTAGCAGTGGTGGACGGGCAGCGACGTGATGTCGTCCTCGGTCACCCGCTCCTTGCCCAGCTCCCACACCAGGGTCCTGGCGTCGTTCCCGGCCACCTGGAAGACGGCGAGACAGCCCACGTTGGCAAGCAGGGTGTCCCGCATGGTGCGGGAGAGGTCGTCCAGCTTGGCGAGGCTCTGGGTGGCGAGGATGAAGGACGCCCCGAACTTGCCCAGCTCACTGAGCATCGACTCGTAGTCCACGCCGGGCATCGACTGCATCTCGTCCACCACCACCAGCGCCCCTCTGCGCTTCTCCAGGGGCAGGCTCTCCTGCTCCCGTATCACCGAATCGACCAGGTTGAGCAGGGACGCTCCCACCAGGGCGGCCACGTCCCTGCCCACGCTCCCCTGGGCGGTGGAGACCAGCAGGATGCCGCCCTCCAGGATGGTCTCCCGCAGGTCGATGGTGGAGCGGCGCTGTCCGAGGATGGCTCGCGCCCGCTTGGAGGATGCGTAGTAGGAGAGTCGGGTCTGCACGGGTGCGAGGGCCTCGGCGCGGTACTGCTGGTGCCAGCTTCCGAAGTCCCTGGCCCACCATTCAAGGAGGTAGGGGTCCTCGATCCTCTTGAGCACGCCGTCCCGGAACTTCCTGTCGGAGAGGAGCTTGAGGCCGTCGAGGATGGTGTGCTGGCTACCCTCGTCCGTCTCGGGGTGCTCGTTGGCCTCGTGAAGCGTCTTCACCGTCTGTTCGAGGATGGACTGCATCCTCGGCCCCCACTGCTCCCACAGCCCCTTCGCCACGCGGACCACCGAGTCGGCGGTGCGGTCGCGGTCGGCGAAGATGCGGGTGTCCAGCAGGTTGATGCCCGGAGCGCCCCTGCGGTCGGCCAGGTCGATGAGGCGCACCCGGTCTATGAGGGAGTCGGGGACGTGCTCCATGAGCCCGGCCACCAGGTCGGCGTGGGGGTCTATGACGACGATGGCGTCGCCGTCCCTGCCCTCGGCCTTCTCCCGCATCTTGTGGGCGGCGACGTGGTGCATCAGCGTGGACTTGCCCATGCGGGTGCGGGCGACGTAGAGGTGGTGACGCCTCAGCAGGTCCTCGGGGAAGCGGATGGGCTTGGGCTTGCCCGCCGTGGTGTCTCCCACCAGCGCCCCTCCCTTGACGCCCCTGGCCGAGGGATTGAGCGCCCGTGCGCCGGACCTCTCGACCAGGGGCGTCTCGTCGCCCGCGCCGGGCGGGTGCCACAGGCAGGCGGCCTCGCGGACCCCCAGGACGCTGCGGCTCCCGAACAGGCCGGGGCCTGCGGGGTTCATCATGTCGGGGTCGGGAACGGCGGGCTTCACCTTCCTCACCTTGAAGCGCGCTCCTGCGGGGTTGTCGAAGTGGCGGTAGGCGGCGGCCACCGGCCCCAGAAGCTCCCCGGCCCGCTGCGGCGCCGTGTCGAGGGGCAGAACGGCGGTCACCTGTAGCTCGGCGTCGAAGGCGATGCGGGACACCTTCTCCTGTATGAGGAGCGGGTCGTGGACGCGGCTTCTGGCCTTCTTCCACCGCCACCAGGCCCAGCCGCCGGCGGCCAGCCCCAGGGCCGTGCCCGTCCCCAGGAGGGCGGCCTTCCATATCTCGCCGTCCTGCACCCAGAGGTAGCCCTTCAGCGCGGCCAGCGCGCCCAGGCCGAGCACGGCCATGGTCATCCCGTCCATCTGGAGGGGCTTGGTCTGGAAGGTGTAGGCGGGTTCCCTCGGCTCCATGCCGGGCCGCTTGTGGGCCTTGTCCAAGTGTCCCTGCGACCAGTCGGGGCCCAGGGATCGCAGCATCAGCCGCGCCACCACCCGCTCCCCCTCGTTCAGCTCTGAGAGAGCGCCCATCAGGGCGATGAGGGGGTCCGAGCCGGGGTCGAGCAGGTCGTCGTCGCGGAAGGTCCTGAGGGGGACGTACTCGGGGCCGTCGGCCCGCAGGGTCATGCCCCACGCCTCCTCCCCCTCTGCGAGGCGCAGGGGGTCGTCCTCCACCTCCACCCTCCGTATGCGGGCCTGGGGGTAGTGGGCGGAGAGCTGGCCGCGCACCACCGCTCCGTCCAGGCAGCGGGCCATGAGGGTCACGCCGTCCATGTCGGCGGCCAGCTCCAGGGAGAAGGGTTCGGGGACCGCGATGGACTGGAGCAGGTTCTCCACGCCCAGCAGGGTGCGCTCCCCCGCGCGGGGCGGCGTCACCGCCAGCAGGACGGGCTTCTTCTCTTCTCTATCGGTCCCGAACAGAAGGTCCTTCGTGTTCAGCTTCATAGGTGCTAGTCCTTTCTCTATGGGGTCTTTTGCGTTCCCGCCTGTCCTACTTGTGCGCTCCGGGCCGCCACTCGATTACTGCCGTCTCCTCCGGCGTGGCCTCGATGCGGACGGGGAATCGCTGGCCTCTTGCCAGCAGCAGGCCGTCCCCCCTGGGGCATGAGAGGAGCCAGCGTTGAAGGTCCTCGGGCAGGTCGAAGGCGTCGCCGACCGTGCCGATGGCGGCGGCGTCCTGCTGGAGAAGCAGCTTGAAGGCGGCGTTCTGAAGCAGGGCGCGACCGGAGTGTCCGGTGATGGTCCTCGACGTGTCCTCGGAGAGGAGGTCCTGGACGTCCTGGGTGATGAACTGCAACCCCAGCCGGTGCTTCCTGGCCCGCTTCGCCATCGACACCATGAAGGCCGCGCCCTCGGGGTGCTGCATGATGCTCCACACCTCGTCCACCACCAGCAGGCGGGGCTTGGGGTCCTGGGCTGCTGCCGCCCACACCGTCTCGGTGCAGACCATCGCGGCGGCGGGCCGGAGCTCCGGTTCGAGCAGGCGCAGGTCGAAGACCGTTACCAGGGCCTCGTTGCCCAGCAGGTCGTCGCCCTCGTCGGAGAGCAGGTGACGGAGGCTGCCGGTGGCGAAGGGCCTGAGCAGCCGGGCAAGAGCCTGCCCCGAACTCGATTCGGGGTCGCCTTCTCCCGCCTCGCTCTCTTGCAGATATGAATAGAAATCCTTGAAGCCGGTGCGCTCGCGGGGCTTGGCGTAGTAGCCCGCCAGGGCGTGGTCGAGGGAGGCCCGGCGCTCCGCGCCGAGGCTCTCCCCCACCATCACCTCGATGAGCCGTCTCAGGCTGCCGATGCGCTGGAGCATCTCCTCTGAGTCGCCCCGCTCGATGACGAAGGGGTTCATGCCCTCGCCCGGAACACCGGGGGACAGCACCCTGCCGCCCGCCGCCCTCGCCATGTCCGCGTACTCGCCCTCCGGGTCGATGACGTAGGCGGTGATGCCCCTGGTCAATCCCCGGAGCACTCCGAGCTTTGTTGCGAAGGACTTGCCGCTTCCCGACCTCGCGAGGACGGCGGTGTTGGCGTTCAGGTGGCTACCGTCCCAGGGGTCGTAGACCACCGGCGAGCAGGCCCGCATGTCGATGCCGTAGAGGGTGCCGCTCCGGGTGTCCAGGTCGGGCGGCGAGAAGGGGAAGAGCCGGGCGATGCTGGACGTGTCCAGGCTGCGCCACTCGGCCACGGCGTTCAGTCCCAGGGGCAGGGTCGATAGCAGCCCCTCGCGCTGGCGGAAGGCCAGGTTGTCCAGCTTGCCCAGGGTGGCGGCGAAGTGGGCCTTGGCCCGCTGCGTCATCTCCTTGAGGGACGCCTCGTCTTTCGCGTGGAGGGTCACGGACAGCGATGCGTGAAAGAGCCTCTCCCTGCCTCTCTGCACCTCGTCCCTGAGCCGTGTGATGTCCTCCAGGGCGATCTCCGCCTCGGGCGACATGGTGCGGCCCCGCTTGAAGGAGAGGGACTGAGCCGACTCGAAGCGGACCTTCTGCCACTCAAGGGTGCGGGCCGCCTGCTCCGCCGGTATGGGGCCGACGTGGACGGACAGGTCCATCGGCGCTCCCGCCGCCATCAGCCCTTGCAGGAAGCCGGGGGCCAGGGAACGGGGCCACTTGCCCAGGTGAAGGGAGCGGACCAGCCGGTCTCCGACGCGCACGTCGCGGCGTCCTATCTCCACCTCGACCGGCGTCTCCTCGTCGAACTCGGAGGGCGAGCCGCCGAGGGCTGCCGCTACGAGGAACATCCGAAGCTGGCGACCTCTCAGGGGATGGACGGAGAGCCCGGCCCTCGCCAGCAGACTTCGCAGGTCGTCGATGCGCCCGAACTCGCACACGGCGTAGAAGCGCCGGTCGAGGATGCCGTCGCGGGCCTCCAGCTCGGTGAGCAGGCGGCGGAGCGACTCGCTGGCGGCTCTGGTCTGCGGTGGAAGGTCGGCGGGCTGGGTCTCCTTCAGCTTCTCCCGCATCCCTTCCAGGCGGGGCGCGTGCTGCCTGATGAGGAGCTGGGCCGGGAAGTCCAGGGCGTTGAGCGCCCCGGTGAAGGCTCCCAGCTTCGGCTCGTCCAGCTCTAGGCCCATCACCTCGCATACCCCCAGCTTCACCCCGTCCAGGCGCACCGGCCCGTCGTCGTCCAGGTGGGACAGCATGAAGAACAGGGGCAGCTCGGGCGGAAGCTTGGGCGCCGGGGTCTCCGTCGTTGCCCCGGGTTCCGGCTCAGTGGGGAGTCCGCCCTCCGGCATCTCCTGCGGGGCGGCGGACTCGTTTGGCGTCGTCGCCCCTCCGCGTCTTGTGATTCGTTCAATCAGCTTCTTCAATTCGCTCGTTTCCTTTTCTCTAGGGGGTCGGAAAGTCCACGAGGCCGCTGCTGAGCAGCGCGGCCAGGCCCTTGGCCGACAGGGCCAGGACCAGCCCGACCACCGCCATGACGACGGCGGTCTTGGCCTTGCCCCCGCCCCGCTCCTCGCCGCCCTCGGCCATGAGGATGAAGCCGGCCCAGACGATGGCGAACAGGCAGAGGCCGGAGGCGGCGTAGACCATCGCCGTGAGCACGCGGTCGAACTGGCGGAGCATCTCCTGCTCCTCCGCCGGGGCCGCGCCGGTCGTCGCCAGCGCAGCCCCGGCCAGAAGCGTCATTGCCAATACCCGTCTCACCAAGGCCACTCCCATCCCAGCAGGTCGAACCACTGGCGCAGGCCGTCGGCGGGCTCCTGCTCGGCGGGCGGGTCTTCCGGCTCCGGCTGGGGTAGGACCAGCGCCTCGAAGGGGTCGTCGCTGCCGACGCTGGACGACGCAAGGGTGAGGGACTCGTTCCTGCTCCCCGTGACGGGCGCCCGCTCCACCACCTCGGCCTTCACGTGCTCGGGGTGGACGATGATGAGCGTGACCTGCTTGTCGATCGTCCTGGCCGGCACGTATGCGTAGGCGTAGGCGGAGACGGTGTGCTCCGTCGTGGTGCCGTCGTCGTGGGTGACGGTGATAGTGTCGCTGTCGCTGTCGGAGTCGCTGGCCCCCGGGCGGTACAGGCTCACCGTCTCGGTGCGCTCCTCCGTCCGCTCCGGGTGGTGGGTGAGCACGGTGAGTGGGGGGATGGGAATGCTCAGGCTCGCCTCAATGTTCACGTCCACGCTGACGGCGTGAATCGCCTCGCCCGCGGGCACGCTGAGCCGAAAGCTCGTCTCTCCGTCGGGGACGAAGGCGACGCTGGCCTGCGACGCTCCCGTCGCTGCGGCGACCGTTCCCGTGATGGCCGTCACCCCGGCGTCCATGAGCGCCGTATGGGTGACGCTCTCGTGCCCGGCCACCGTCTGGAGCTCGACCGGGTGCTCGATGGACGTGACGCACTCGGACTCGATGACGCCGTTGACCGCTCCGGGCGTCCAGCCCAGTGAGGCCATGCGAAGGTCGCAGAGCTCACCCTCGACGGAGGGAAGCGGGAACGGGATCTGCTCGTGCTCGACGGTCAGCGCCCCGGCCTGGCCCAGGGTGTCCTCCCAGGAGACGGTGAAAGACGGCGCTGGGCCGTTCAGGGGGAGGGAGTAGTCGATGCTCTCCCCCTCGGCCAGGGACGCCGACCCCCAGAAGCGCAGCCAGGCGCCATTCGGTCCGCCGAAGGCTCGCACCCGGATGTCCAGTGCGGTGGCGGCCCGCAGGGTGACGGCGGCGCGGTCGCCGGAGACGGTGAGCCCCTCGACGAATATCCGGCGTCCTTCCACCGGCTCGGTCAACTCGAAGTCGATCTCGTCCCGCCAGGGCTCGTGGTCGTCGGCCAGGGCCGACTCCGGGACGGCCATGACAGCCGCCATCAGGACGGCCAGGGCCACCACCGGAATCCAGCCCATGCGGGGCTTCCTGCGTCGGCTCTGAAGGGTCTCGGCTTTATGCCCTTGGCCGCGCCCGTTTCCTCCGTCCTTCCCCCTGCGCTTGCCGAACCAGCGCATCCGCCCGTTGCGGCGCTCCTTGTTCTTGCGGGTCTTCCCCTTCTTGCGCAGCCTTGCCAGGCCGCGCCCGGCGCGTTTCGCCATCAGGCTCAGCGGACCGGGGCCGCTCCTGACCGGCTGCGCCGGCGCGGGCGGCTCGGCCCTCACCAGCTGGGACACCGGCCCGGCGTAGACCCGCGCCCCCAGCCGGTACTTCAGCAGGTCGGCGGCCACCAGGGGCAGCCGCCGACCGCCTATCTTCCCCACGACCATGACGATGCCGACCAGACCGAAGAGGACGGCCAGGGCCATGCGCACCTCGGACGGGCCGACCGGGGCGTAGCGGTATGCGCCGTATGAGATGGCGCACACCGCCGTAACCGCCACGATCTGCGGGAAGGTGAACCCCAGCAGCACCCGGTCCTCGGCCTGGACGTGAGTCGGGACCTCGTGTTCTCTCATGTCTTTTTCCTCCCTCATCGCGTCCGTCTATCCGCTGGGTGTTGGGGTTGCCGCTTCCGGCGCTTCCGGCTCGGGCAGCACGTCGTCGATTTCGATTCCCGGGTCCACGACGGCGTTCATCACCAGCTCCACGACGCCGTAGGCGACCAGGGCCAGGACGACGCCCGCCAGGGCGGTCATCATTGCGCTCTTGCCGCGCTCCATCTGGTGGGGCGCGCCGCTGGCCGTCAGGTACAGGTAGGCCCCGTAGATGAAGAAGCCGACGCCTATCGCTCCCACGACGCCCAGCAGGATGCCCACCAGGTTCGAGATGGTCTGTGTCAGTTGTTCCATTCGTTTCACTCCTCTTTGCTTGTCGAGCCTTCCGCTCGTCTCTACCGTTCGGGGTCGGTTCGCTCCGTTACCTGCACATCACGCCCCCCTCCCTTGCGTTGCCTATCGACACGAAAGCTGTCGTTCGCATGTCTGTCTTTATTCCCCGCTGCTCCTGGGCTCGCCGCCCCCGTCTCCCCCTCCGGCGGATGGGGTGGCCATCGAAGCCGCCGAGCTGAGGCCGCTGGCGGCGGCCGAAACGCCCGCGCTGGCAGCCATCGCTCCCACCGCCATGCCGCCCGGCCCTCCAGCCGCGCCTCCCGCCAACATCCCGATGGTCTTGGCCGACCTGACCATCGAGGAGGGCAGGTTCATGCCGAAGTAGAGCATCGAGAGCCAGGAGTCGAAGGTGCCGGCGTTGCCCATCATTGAGGGCACCCGGGTCGCCATGTAGACGAAGGCCAGGGACAACAGCAGCTTCCAGATCAGGTCCTGCACCGGCTCGAAGGCGGCTATCGCGGCCACCTCGTTGAGGAAGCCGAAGCCCAGGGCCAGGGCGATGAGCTGGATGGCCTGCTGGAACACCGTCGTCATGAACAGGCGCAGCCAGTGCCTTCCCCAGCCCGCCGTGTGGGGCAGAATCCACAGCCCCAAAGCGATGGGGGCCAGGGCCAGAAGGATGTCGATGAGGGCCAGGCGCAGCACCATCTGCACGATGACGTAGAGGACGAAGAAGCCGTAGACCAGGTAGAGGACCGCAAGCAGGAGGGCCATGCCCACGCTCCCGGCGTTGACGGCGGTCAGCAGCGTTCTCAGCGTGGAGCGGAGCATGTCGCCCGCGGTCACGTTGAGGGAGACGGCTATGAAGCCGGACACGGCGTCGGCAACGTCCAGGACCAAGGCGCACCACCAGAGGGACGATGCGGCGGCGACGAGTCCCAGGACCAGGCGGGGCACCATCTCCCGCCACCCCGCCTGCTGGCGGCCTAGGTGCTCGCTCACGATGAGGCTCAGGCCCATCCAGCCAAGGATGACGACGAGGGCGCCGGAGGTGATTGCCCAGACGACCATCCACGCGTGCTGGACGAGGTGGTGGGCGTAGGTAAGGTCGGGAGGAGTGCCGGTGAGGATGTCGCTCATGACCCGGAGTCCCTCCGGCAGTTGTCGGCGTCCTCGCCGGACGCCCGCTCAACGACGCCGCAGAGGGTCCCGTGGACTCCCTCGACCATCCAGCCGGCGAAGGCCCTCGCCCAGCGGCCGGGGTTGAGGGCGGCGAGCACCTTGTCCCAGATGCGGCCCGGCTGGTGGATGGGGACGACGGCGTAGAAGTCGCCCCGCTTGCCGTCCTCGGACTCGACCAGCATGACCAGCAGGTAGGCCCTGTCGCGGTCGAGGTCGGGCTGCTCGTCCAGGTCGGGGTACTCCCACGAGTACTCCCAGCCGTCGCTTCGCTCCTTCTCGCCGCCGCTGACCCGGTAGACGGCGCTGATCCAGTCGCCGGTGTCGGCGTCGCGGACGGCGTAGTGGAGCACCACGATCTTGCGGTCGAAGACGGGGCGGGCGACGAACTCGCCGCCGCCCTTGCGCTCCACGAAATCCCGGTCCGCGTTGACGAGGGTTATCTCGTCGCCGGGCGGGGTCTGGGCCAGGGCGATGTTGCTTGCGGGGATCGCCACCAGCGCCGCCAATACCAGCGCGGATGCCAGGGGAATAAACCGCCTGAATGACCGGAGTTTCGATTTCAGAGCCAACTCGTTCACCTCCCTGCCGTGTAGTGCGAATCAGCGATTCGCCGCTGTCCCGAAAGAGTGTGGACAACCGGGACGCCCTGCATAACTACCTGAAGGGGCACTCATATGAGGGCCCCTATAGGCCCTTGGTTTGGAGACCCCTTCCGTGATGTCATTGGGGTGTACAGAGAAAGGACTTTGGCGACAATTTGTCTGAGGTAGTGGTTTCGTAGCTAAAACAGGGGGAAATCCCCCCCTACAGGACGTAAAAAGTGAACACTTTGTCGTAAGGGCACGTTCCGGCCCCGGGGTGCAAAACGGGCCATAGTGGTGAACAAATCGCAGCCGGGAAAAACGGCGAAATCGAGCAAAACGACCCACACTGGTTGACAAGACGAAGCCCGTGGAAATTGGGGCCTTGATTGGGGGCCGGTCCGGGGTCGAAAGTCTGGAATGGAGGCGTCTCGAATGGAAGCGAGGAAGCCGGTCTTCGGAAAGAGCAACAGCGTGGAGGACATGCAGCACGTGCGGCTCATGGCGCTGCTGCAAGAGCTGGAGCGGGCGCAAGGGCGCAAGGGAGCGGCGGCGGTCCTGGGCCTCGACCACCGGACGCTGGGCGCCAGCCTGGACGAGGGCGTGCTGTCCCGGCGGGTCCGGGGCGCGTTGGAGCGGGCGTTGCAGGAGGGCATCGGCTCCGCCGCCGACCGGCAGCGGGAGCGCAACGACGGTCTGGAGAAGCGGCTGGAGGAGCTGGAGGGCGTCGTCGAGGCACAGGGGAAGGAGATGCGGGTGGGACGCAGGGCGTTGGAGGACGCAATGCGGGCCGGGCGGGAGGAGCAGGCCAGGGCGCTCAGGGAGTTGGAGACAAGGCTGGCGCAGCCCCGGACCAACGGGGCAGCCCAGGGAGAAGCGGCGACGCCCAGGCCCGGCCAGTCCAGGCGGAGGGCCACGCTCAGGCGGGAGTTCCCCGATCTGGTGACCCGCGAGCCCGCCGAGGACGACGAGGAGGTGTTCGCCGGCGCCTGGACGCTGATCGTCGAGTGGCGGGAGTTGAAGGCCGCGCACCCCAGCCGGGGCGGAGGTCCGTCGTGGCTGGCGGCCCAGGAGCGGCTGTTGACGGTGGAGCTGGAGTTGCTGGAGGAGCACGGGATGACGCTTCCCCCGGAGACGTACCCGCTGCGGGGCTTCGCACGGGACGGGCAGACCGGTTGGCGAAGGACCGCGCTCTACGACACGCGTAGAGCGCGGGCAAGGTGGGAGCTTCTGCGGCGCGTTCTCACCCTGTGGCTCTGGCGGAAGTAGCAGGCTCCGAGTGCGGGGAGTCGTCGTCAACTTTTGTGAACACTTTGGCGGCAATCTGCGGAAGGGGGCCTGCAGGCCCTCTCACCGGGGCGCCGGGCCGGGTGATAATGACTGCGCTGTTTGGCTTTCTCCAAGGTTTCCGACCATAGAAACCTGGGTGCGTGGTCCCTGTTGCACGGGCATGACCGGAGGATGATTCGCTCTCCCCCGGTCGCCCACGAGGGAATGCTGCCGAAGCGGAGTTGACGCTGGTCCTTCGCACGCAGCGCGGGCCGAAACGACGGAGTTGACTTAGCCCTTCGTCCTCGGTCCAGTCCGGCGGTTGGAGTGATAAGCCCTTCGCCCGTTGGACACCCGTTCAGCGATTGGAGTTGATCGCTTCCGTCGCTGGACACCGGTCTGGCGTTGGGAGTCGATCGCTCTCGCCGTTGGACACGAAGGACAGAGTGCGCCCTGCACCCCGTCCTCCACCAGTCGGTCGAAGTGCGTCTGTCGCTTCGACTGGCTCCTCATGCTCCGCGGCATGGCTGACACGCAGCCGGGCCGCAGCTTCGACATGCGCCGGTCTGCCGTTGCAAGCAGGCTGGCCGCTTCACGTCTCGCAGCTTCCCCCAACTCTGACGGTATTCACCCTGGGCCAAGCTGCGTCTTTCTCCCATGCGCTGGCCTCCGATGAAGTCGTAGGCCGGCCGCTTCGTCTCGCAGCTCCCCCCTGACGTTCTTCACCCTGGGCAAGCTGCGTCTTTCTCCCATGCGCTGGCCTCCGATGAAGTCGTAGGACGGCCGCTTCCCTCATAGCAGCTCCCCCCTGACGTTGTTCACCCTGGGCCGAGCTGCGTCTTCTTCACCCCCCGCTCCGTCTCCCGCGTCCGGCATCCGACCGCGGGCGGAGTGCGTCCAGCGTCAACCAGTCCCATCACGAACAACTCCCGCCGTGGATGCCGCGCGGGTCAACAACGGAAAGGAGGAGTCCATGCACGTCGACGAGGTCCATCGCCGCTGACGGCGGGGCCTCCGGCTCTCACCACACATCCCGATTCACAAGGGTCGTCTCGTTCGTTCGAGGCGGCCCTTCTTCTTTGCCCGCAAGCGGGCGCAGGCCAAAGGCAACACAACACAAAAGGAGGACGGACCGATGACGACGGCAACACAGACGACTGGCACTCGGACGACGGAGACGACGGAGACGACGACGAGGACGGCGGAGAGCGAGCTGCGGGCGGCTGCCAGGCGGCGGGGGGTCACCATGAAGGAGCTCGCGGCCATGATGGGCGTGAGCGCGGGCTACCTGTCGCAGTTTGCGAACGGGCGCAAGCCGTGGACTCCCAAGATGCGCGAGAAGGTCGCGGCGGTCCTGGGAGAGGTCCCCGGACAGGGGACCGTCTACCGCCAGGGCGCCGCCGTGAACGGCGAGAGCAGCTTCATCAGGGAGCGCGCCCGCGAGATGGGCATGACCATGAGGGACCTCGCCGACCGCGTCGGGGTGTCCTACGGATACATGACCCACGTCGCCCGCGGCCACGGCAACATGGGCGTCAAGGTCCAGGCCAGGGTCGAGTCGGCGCTCAAGGCCCCGGCGAAGGTTGCCCCCGCACAGTGCGCCAACCGCCCGGCGAGCGTGGTGAACGGGCAGAGCAGCTACGTCCGGGAGCGCGCCCGCGCCCTGGGCATGACCATGCGGGAGCTGGCCGAGCGGGTCGGGGTGTCCGCCAGCTACATGTCGGAGGTGTCCCGGGCCGCAGGGGCATGGGCGTGAGGGTCCAGGCGCTGGTCGAAGCGGCGCTGGAGGCCGAGGCGACGGTCGCGTCAGCGCAGCTTGCCTGCGTCGACACGAAGGCCGTGTGGGACCGCATGGACGCCCACGGGATCAGCCAGAACGAGGTCGCCCGGCGAGCGGGCATCAGCTCCTCGTACCTCTCCCAGATCATGAACGGCAAGTCCACTCCGTCGGCGGGCGTGCTGAAGAGGCTGCACGCCGTGCTGTTTCGGCGCGCGAAGTCGGAGGAGCGGGTCATGCCCGCCGAGGTGAAGGTGCTGGGCTGGCGCAAGGGCGAGCGGAGCGGGATGGTGGTGCACGGCGCCGGAGGGCCGGGGCGCAGCGGCAAGCTCGGAGGCCCCGCCGTCCGGGTCGGCGGCCGGGTGCCCTGGGGCGCGAAGGCGGAGTACGCCTACCGCGCCGGGTACGACGGCAGGGGCCGGTTGTCGATGACGCCCGTCCTGATGCCCGGCTACTCCGCCATGCTCAAGCAGCCAGAACCGGCTGCCGCCTAGAGACCCACGGGGGAAGGACACCGCTATTCGGTGTCCTTCCCCCGGCACGCCAATGTATGCCGCCTTTTTTGCGTTTCAGCCCCTGCGGTCGCGGTCGCCTCGCCGATGCGCCGCCTTTCGCTTCGGGCTCTTGCATCGCGGCGGGGCCGCTGGTCTGAGGACCCTCCCGGCGCTGCGCTCGCCCCCGGCGGAGCCGGGCGTCCCATTCGCCGTTTCGCGCCGGATGCTCCAGTCGGTGAACAGATGGCCCAGGCCCAGGTCGTCGGCCAGGTCCAGCAGCACCATCAGGTGCCGGAAATGGGGCCGCACCCCCTCCTTCCACCACCGCTTCACGGTGTGGGGATAGGTCCCCAGGCGGCGGGCGATCTCCGCCCACGGCAGGTCCGACTCCTCCTTGAAGCGCACCAGGCGCTCCGGGAAGTCGTCGGGGAAGACGTAGGTCCTTCTGCTGTGATGTGTGCGCTGTCGCGGCATTGAGCCGGTCCTTCCGCAGGAGCTCACCAGGACCCTCTCCGGCGGGAGCGTCCAGGCCGTCCGGTATCCGGTTCGCAGGGCGGCAGCCGAAGCGCACGCTTCCGCTGCCGCCTGTCCTGCTCCCCCACACCTGGGACAATCCGCCACGGGCGGAACGCTGCCCGCCCGTACTTCCATCTGCGGCAGGGTTGCGTTGCGCGGAGCCGTCGCTGCCCCCGGCCCTAGGGCGTTGGGTTGACGTAGTTGGACCAGCCGCTCAGGCCCGCCGTGTTGATGGCCTTCACCCGGTACACGTGCTTGACCCCCGCGGTGACGCCGGTGTCGGTGAAGGTCGTCGCCGTGCTCTCGGTGTCCGCCACGTACACCAGCAGGGCGCTCTCGCCCTCACTGGGGAGACGCCGCAGAATCTGGTAGCCCGTGATCGAGTCGTCATTGGGGGCCGTCCAGCTCAGCACGATGTGCCCGTCCGCGTTGACCGTCGCCGTCAGGCCCGTAGGCGCGGGCGGAGGGCTTTGGGGCGTCTGCTGGTCGTCTCCGGCCTCCTCCTGCTCCTCTTCCTCCGGCCCTGGGAGGGTGACCTGCACCCCTTCGGACAGCGTTGTCCCGCCCTCCGTGCAGATTCCGCCCGAACCGCACGCCTGGCCGGTCACGAGGCTGAACACGATGTCGTCGGAGCCCTCGGGGTCGAGGAAGAAGATCCAGGCGTTGTCCAGCCCGTCCTCCTCGTGCTGTCTCACACTCCTCACCGCGGCGCCGGTCAACGACAGCGAGGGCGTCGTCTTCTCGAACGACGCCACCGGCAGGCTGAAGGCGACTATCACCTGGGGCCGGTCGTCTGCGCC
Organism: Dehalococcoidia bacterium; assembly: GCA_965219825.1. GTDB lineage: Bacteria > Chloroflexota > Dehalococcoidia > Lucifugimonadales > JAGWBF01 > JAGWBG01. The sequence goes on from OZ244792.1 coordinate 3,123,542, forward strand.
TTTGTGGCGAGCCGATTGGAACCGGCTGTCCGGCCGTGATGCCGTGAGGGGAACCGGCGCCGCCGTCACCTCGGCAGTAGCAATGCTGGTCAGGGTCTCCTCGTTATCGGCGTCGTCGGTGAAGGTCACCCGCACCTGGATGGTCTTTCCCTGCTCGCTGGCGGTCAGGGTGTAGGTGGAGCCGGTGGCCCCGTCGATGTCCGATCCCCCCGCGATCCACTGGTAGCGGTAGGAGACGTTGGTCAGCCCGTCCTCGTCGTCTATGGGCGAGGTGTCCGCCGTAAGGGTCTCTTCCACCTGGGGCGTCCCGCCGATGGTCGGCTGGCCCGTGGCCTCTCGGTTGGGCGCCGCCGTAACGGCCACGGTAGCCGCACTGGTCAGGGTCTCCTCGTTATCGGCGTCGTCGGTGAAGGTCACCCGCACCTGGACGGTCTGTCCCTGCTCGCTGGAGGTGAGCGTGTAAGTCGAGCCGGTGGCCCCGTCGATGTCCGACCCTCCGGCAATCCACTGGTAGCTGTAGGAAACGTTGGTCAGGCCGTCCTCGTCTGTGATCGAGGACGTGTCCGCGGTGAGGGTCTGCTCAACCTGTGGAGTGCCGCTGATCGTGGGCGCGCCTGTGGCTGACGTGTTGGTGGGCGGCGCCTCGGCGGGCCCTGTTACGGTCGTAGTGGGACTGTTGGTCAGCTGCCGCGGGCTGTCTTCCCTGGTGCAGATTGCTCCCGTAGTGGTGCAGGACCGGTTGGCGGGGAGGGTGATGCCAACGTCGCTATCGTCGTCGGGTTCGACGGTGATCTCCCAAAGGTCGTTGCGTCCGTCGACTCTGCGTGCCCCGGTGACGTCGCCTTCAGAGAGGCTGAAAGCATCGTCGCGCATGTTCACGTAGCTGATGCGGACATCTTCACTGAAGAGGACACGGAAGGTGAAAGCTGTGGAGCCGTCGTGGCTGTCGGGCAGATCCTGGAATCCGGCCGTGAGCGGCGCCGGACCCGCCGCCGCCACTTCGACAGTCGCCGCGCTGGTCAGGGTCTCTTCATTATCGGCGTCGTCGGTGAAGGTCACCCGCACCTGGATGGTCTGTCCCTGCTCGCTGGCAGTCAGGATGTAGGTGGAGCCGGTGGCCCCGTCAATGTCCGATCCTCCCGCGATCCACTGGTAGGCGTAGGACACGTTGGTCAGCCCGTCCTCGTCGTCTATGGACGAGGTGTCCGCCGTCAGCGTCTGGTCCACCTGGGGGGTTCCGCCGATGCCGGGCAGGCCGGTGGGCGCGGAGTTCTCAGCCTCCGAGACGCCTCCTGCGGGAGTGCCATTCGCCTCGGTGGAAGCCGGGCCGTCGCCCACGTCGTTGGTGGCTATGACCCGCACGGCGTACTCCACGCCTCCGGTCAGGTCGGTGATGGTGTACGTGGTCCCGGTTTCCGTGGCCTCGGAGACGTCGGCTTCGGTGTCCCAGCTCTCCGCCGCCTCCTTCCACTGCACCTTGTAGCCGGTGACTTCGGAACCCCCGTTGGATGACGGGGCCTGCCAGGTCACGTCAAGCTCCTGGTCCTGGTCTCCTGTTGCCACGCTCAGGCTCTGAGGGGCCGTGGGCGCCGTGGCGGCCACCGCCTCCGTCGACTCGCTGGTCAGCGACTCGTTGTTCCCCTCGTCGTCGGTGAAGGTCACCCGTACCGTGAAGGTGTAGCCCGCGTCGGCTGGGCCAAGCGTGTAGGTCGAGCTCGTGTCTCCCGACAATAAGGAGATGACGTCGAGGCTGAATCCGGTGTTTTCGTCGACGACCGTCTTGCTGGCCGTCCACCGGTACTCGTAGGAAACGTTGGTCAGCCCGTCCGCGTCGTCAATCGCCGAGGTGTCCGCCGTGAGCGTCTGCCCCACCTGCGGCGTGCCGTCAATGGCGGGAAGGCCCGTGGGCTCGGAGTTCGGCTTGGCTGCGACGACCACCGTACTCCTGCTGGTCAGGGACTCGCTGTTGCCGCGGTCGTCGGTGAAGGAGACCCTGACCGCGAAGGTCCGGCCCTTATCGGCTGGGGCCAGCGTGTAGGTCGAGCCCGTCTCTCCCGGTAGGTCAACGTTGATGTAGTAGTAGGTCCCGGTGTTGGCGTCTAGGACCGACTGATTGCCGAGCCACTGGTACTGGTATGCGACGTTGGTCAACCCGTCGGCGTCATCGATGGCCGAGGTGCCCGCCGTCAGCGTCTCGCCGACCTGCGGCGTCCCCGTGATCGCGGGCAGGCCGGTGGGCTCGTAATTCGGCGGGCGCGCCACGGCCACCGTAGCCGCGCTGGTCAGGGTCTCGCTGTGCCAGCGGTCATCGGTGAAGGTGACCCTGACCATTATGGCAAAGCCCTCTTCGGCTGGGCTCGGGGTGTAAGTTGGGTGGTGCTCTCCCACCAGTTCCAGCGTAACGATGCTGTTCTTGGCGAGCCACTGGTATAGGAAGACGCTCTCTTCCATGCCGTCGGCGTCGTTGATCTCCGAGGTGTCCGCCGTCAGCGTCTCGCCGACCTGGGGCGTCCCCGTGATGGTGGGGACCCCGGTTGGCAGGGTGTTCGGCGGCGGCGCCACGGCCACGGTCGGCGCGCTGGTGCGGCTTTCCTGGTTGTTGGCGTCGTCGGTGAACGAGACCTTCACCCTTATCTTGTGGCCTTTGTCCGCGAGGCCCAGGGTGTACGTGGAGTCCGTCGCACCCCGGATTTCCGAGCGGCCCCGCAGCCACTGGTAAAGCCACGTGTAGGACGCGTGGGTCAGCCCGTCAGCGTCGGCAATGTTTGATAGGTCCACCGTGAGGGTGTGGTCCACCTGGGGAGTGCCGTCGATGGTGGGACTGCCGGTGGCCCTGTTGTTGGCCGGGGTAGTCCCCACGTTGAAGCTGTCCATCAGGACCAGCCACGCCATGGCGGAGGCCCGGTAGTCGTCGCCGGCGGCCTTGTGCCTGAGCACCAGCCAGCGGGGGAGGTAGTTGGCGTCTTCCTCGCTGGTGATGGTGACGGTCTGCGCCGTGTCCCAGTTGTCCGCGGTGAAGGTCAGGCTGGTGGGACTCACCGTCGCCCTGCCCGACGGGTGGTCCTCGATGGTCACGGTGACTTCGGAGGTCGGCTGGGACGCCAGGGCAACGGTGTAGGTCCCGCTCCGGCCCTCGTAGAGCATGATGTCGGTCCGGCTGAGCACGAGTCCGCCTTCGGGCTGGGTCACGTCGGCAACGGCAGAGTTGTTGGTCGCCGGCTGGTTGCTGAAGGGGAGCAGCTTGTTGCCATATAGGTCCTGCAGGATGGTCTCTCCGGTCTGGACGAAGAGGTTGTCGTAGGACACGGCCACCGTCTGCCCCTGGGTGACCGGCTCCTCCATAGTCAACGTAACCGTGTCTCCGGACACCGCGGCGTCGCTGAGAGCGGCCAGCTCCCCGTCCACCCGGACGTCCAGCGTCAGGCTCTGGAGGAGGCTGGTCTGCACGCCGAAGGCTCTCAGGATCGCCGGAGACCTGATGCTCTCGTCGAAGGTGACCGCCACCTGTGTGCCGTCGGTGGAGACCTCGGCCCCGGCCAACTGCGGGGAGACCGCGTCTACCCGGTGGGCCTGACTGACGAGCTCAGAGTGGCCCAGGTGGGCGTCCCTTCCTTCGGAGTCCCGGATCGAGCCGTGTTCGCTGGGCTTGTCCCGGTACAGCCTCAGGCTGTTGACCGGTATCCGCAGGGCGACGGGGGCGTTGTCCCCCGGCACGACCGTGTATTGGAAGATTACCTTCTTTCCCTCGGTCCTGTCGTAGTGGGCGGTCCTGGTCTGGTCTCCCACCTCCAGGTCAATCTCGGCGGCGTACTTCTTTGACCTCTTGTAACCGACAGTCACGTCGTCGCTGAAGGTGACGGTCACTTCGATGGTGGAGCCGGGGCCGTAGACCTGGTCACTGCCCGGGTTGGAGGTGACCCTGACGTTCTTCACGGTCACCGGGTCGTAGACGTTGCTCTGAGTTTCTCCATCATCCACTACGGTCAGTCTCGCCGTGGCGGGCTGTGGCGGGGCCAGCATGTGCGCGCTCATGGCGGCGTGGTTTGCCAGGTCCAGGTGTTTGTCCTTGAACTCCTTGTAGGTGCGGACCCACGTGAAGGTGACGTCGGGGCCTCCCGTGACGTAGAAGTTGTCCGGGCGCCCGTCGTACGGGGCGCGGTAGCCGATGCCGCCTTCGGCAGCTGCCGCTCTGAGCGGCAGGGTGTAGGTGGTTGCTCCCTTGAATGCGCCTTCGACCGAGTAGGCCCAACTCAGGAACAGCGTGTGGAAATCGTCGAACTCGCCTTCCCAATAGCCCTGGTAGGCTCTTTCGGCGGCGCCGGTGCTGTGCGCCCTGAAGGTGGCGCTGATCCAGACCGGGTCCGTGTCGCCGGTCTTATCGGTGGTTACATTGAGACGCAGCAGTTCCCAGTTGTCTCCTCGGCCGAACTTGCCGCCGTTGGGTTCGTGGTCGTAACTAAAGTGGGTCTTCCCGTAGACGATGTTGCCGCCAGATACTCTAACGGTGTGTCTTCTTGCTTTGAAGTCCACCTTTGCCATCCGGTTCTGCACCTCGTCGTTGCGGATGGAGACCAACACCTGGTCCCCGGCGGCCCAGCCTGGGATGTAGCTAAAGTTCCATTGGCCAGGTAGCAATGATGTCGCGTCCGCGAAGGGCAGCTCTTTCCCGCCAACTACCAGCGTCCATCCGGCTACCTCATCAGCGCTGGGGCGGGACCCTGAAACAAACACAATGGCCAGGTCAATGGCGCCATGAATTAACGCTTTGATCTCATACCCGGTCCAGGGGTACCGGGGCTGGTCTGGAGTCCCGATTGTTACAGTCTCGTCCCGCCCGTCCACCATCAGGTTGTTGGTTAATGTGCCGTGCGCCCCTTTGAAGTATCCAAAGGACCCAGCGCTATTTGGATCTTCCTCCGCCGTCATCAGCGCCGTCCAGATGGTCCGGTAGCCGTAGGCGTTCGGCGGGTGGGGCGTGGTGATCTTCAATGCGACGGATTCGCCGGCGGCCCAGGAGAGGCCTGGGTTGGACCAGACTATGATTCGTTGGTTGGACTGGAATGTTCCCGCCCCCAAGTTGAACGATTCGCTGCCGACGTGAAGTTCAAGTTTGTCGCGGGTTGCCTGTGTCGCAATGTCTCCGGAGGCCGTGCTAGGGAATTGGAGAAGTAGTCGCCCCGACCTAAAGTAGATTTGAGCTATCTCGTACGTATCGCCGCCGAATGTGAAATCCTGGTCCGTCAGGCTTGCGCCGGGGTAATTTCCGGCGTCGTCCCACCCGTAGAACGAGACGCCAGCTACCATCCGTGTCCCCACCGTCATGGTCGTTGACAGAAGGGTGGTCTCCGCCGGGACGTCGCCGTACGTGCAACTGTATCCAGGGCAGCTAAAGTGTGTGTGGTCGTCCCCGTCGTGGGCGTGGGCGGTCTGCGCCGGATTCGAGGTCTCCGCCAGCACTGCCACCGCTGCCAGCATCACCGCTACCAGCAACAGCGGGGCGAGCCTGATGCCGCGCCGGGATGCGGCCCGGTTGAACAGGCCCGACCACCCGATGACCGTAAGGGCGGAGCGAATCAAATTCTTGCGTTCCATTGATGTCACCTCGAATCAACGCGCCCGGAGCGGGCGGTTGTGAATTTGGGAATGTCGTACGTGCAGTTACGTGAGTGCAGCCCGACGGAAGAGGGGTGGGCGCCGTGCGTTTCCAGGCAGCTTCCCCTCGCCTTCCTGTATTGGACTCTGTACGGTTGCGCCCGGTCTCGCAGGACCGGCGCCCGGTCGCCAGCTACGGGCGGCGGCCAGGTAACGTTGGGGGCTGGGTACCCGGCTTCCACCTGCCGGTCGTGCGGCGCTTGGCGCGGCCCCACGGGATACGCAACCGGGTCTCCGGCAGGGGTTTCTAATGGGCGGTCCGGGTAGCCAGGGATGGGGACCCGCGCATTGATGGACGCGCCGTCGTCTTCGTCCGAGCGCGAGCAGGTTGCGCCCGTAGCGTCCGGGATGCCCGCGTCGGCGGCCCCGTCATCCGGGACACAAAGGCAGGTGAAGGTGGCGTGGCGAAGCGCGTGGGTGTGGGGAAACTCCGGGATGCGCGTCGTGGGCGTCTCGCCCACCCGTGCAGCGCCGGGAATCGACGCGGCGTTCCGGGCGGAGACGCCCGACTTCAGGGGGATGAGGCCGTCAACTATTGGGCTGGTGAGGTCGGTGGGATCGCGCTGGGCCTGGACGGCCCAGGCGATGATCAGCAGGCCAGGGGCGAGGGCCTCCGGGAGATAATCACGACCCGCTGGCCTGAGAGGGCCAAAATCGGGGGGGGGGGGTGAACATTTGAGCTAGGTCGCCGTACACGGCGAAGCCCGGCGCGATCGGCGCAGCGACGGCATGGGCCGCCGTTCCGTCCGCCGTCTCAACTGCGTGGACCGGCCTGTCGAGCGTCATGTGGTTGCCACGTCATTGCTTTTGCGCATATCCCCATGGAAACGGTAGAGGCTCTTCAAGGCTTTGGTAAGTGCCTAATCACACTTCTTGGTGAGGTAATTTGGACAGCATTTTGTTAGCTTTTGGAGAGTGTGTTTCTGCAACTTTTCACTCTTGCCGGCACAAACGAAAGTGGATAGATTGATAGTCATAACTACACCGCCGTAACACTCCAAGTTCTCACGCGCATATCGGAGAGGAGATGTCTCAGGCACATTGCCGTAGCCGGGGCCTTCGTCCAACCAGCGCAGCCGCCAGGGTCTTTGGCATGAGCGGCTCGACGCTCGTGCGCCTCGACCCGGGACGGGCTGGGATGCACCGCTATTCCCGCTGGGGGCAGGTCGGCGCCAGGTTTAGGTTGGGGCGCTGGAATGGGGGCCTGTATTAGATGAAGGCATCGTTCGACGCAATGCAGACGCGGCTTCTTCAGATGCTCTGGCTCGACCCGGACGAGGCATCGTACGCCGCCACTGTCACGGTGTGGCTGCGCTGGCTCTTCTGGGTCGGCGCCGTGATCGAGCTCGTCTATCGACCGGCGTTCACGGAGGCCAAGTACATTCCGTTCATGCTCATGCACGTGCCGCTGGTCGCACTCAACGGCTACGTGCACTACCGTCTGCTCTCCCGGCGCAGGGTGACGTGGCGTCACCTGCTACTCCTCAGCGCCATGGACATAGCCCTGATCACGGCCAGCGTCGTCGTCGATGGGGGTTTCGACAACTTCCTGTACATTCCCTACTATCCCGCCCTCGCCGCCTTTGCCGCCGTCTTCACCTCGGCTCTGCTGAATCTCGCCTGGACCACGTTCACCGCCTCCATATATGTCGGCGTGAGCCTGACCGTCGGCTCGGGCATGGCCTTCGATGGGATCAACGAGAAGATGCTGTTCTCCAGGGTGCTCGCGATGTTCGGGGTGGTCCTGGTTGTCAACTTCATCACCCGGTTTCAACGGCGCAGGGCCATAGCGGCGATAGAAAGGGAAAGGGAACTGCAACGGGAACGGATCGAGCTCTCACAGGCCATTCACGATACGGCCGCGCAGACCGCCTTCATGATCGGCCTGGGAATAGACGCGGCCAAACAGGTTGCCGGAGACTCGAACGAGGAGCTCACCGCCAGGCTCGATGCGACCTCACGGCTTTCCAAGACCGCCGTGTGGCAGCTGAGACACCCGATAGACATGGGCCGCATCTTCGAAGGCAGTGAGTTGGGCTGGACACTGGACTCGCACGTTGCGACGTTCAGCACCATTACGTCTGCGTCGGCGGAACTGACTCAGAACGGGGTGGAGCCGCCGCTTTCGATTGAGGTCAGGAGTCTCCTGTTCTCCATAGCCCACAACGCCCTCGCCAACGCCCTTCGCCATGCCGGGGCGAGCCGGGTGCTGGTGGAGCTCGACTTCGGACGGGACGAGCTCAGGCTGTCGGTGTCGGACGACGGGGCGGGACTTCCCGACGACTACGAGGAGCGGGGCCACGGCTTCGCAAACATGCGGGCGTACGCCGGGCGTCTGGGCGGACGCCTTATCGTCGAGCCCAGGGGAGCACTGGGGGGCGCGAGCGTCACCTGCGTGATGCCATTGTCTGGTGGCGGAAAGGAGGGATAGATTGCCAGCAGAGTCTCGTCGCATAAGGGTGCTGCTCGCCGACGACCATGCGGTCACGCGGGAAGGTCTTCAGGTGATTCTGGAGCGGTCCGAGGAGTTTGAGGTGGTGGGGCAGGCCAGGGACGGAGTGGAGGCGGTGAAGGCGGCCTCCGAGTTGTCGCCCGACCTGATCGTCATGGACGTCATGATGCCCAGGAAGGACGGGGTGGAGGCGTGCCGGGAGATCATGGAGTCTCTGCCAGAGACACGGGTGCTCATGCTGACCGCCTCGACGGAGGCGAACGCCGTGATAGAGGCGGTGGCCGCCGGCGCCGCCGGCTATCTTCAGAAGGTGGCCGGGATGGACCAGGTCTTGGGCATGATGAGGAGCGCGGCTGCGGGCGAGGGGCGTCTGCCGACCGAGGTGGTGAGGCGGGTGTTCCACAGGATGCGGAGCGAGGCGAAGTCGAAGCAGCAGATCGACCTGACGCAGAGGGAGAGGGAGATACTCGTGTCGTTCTGCCGGGGCATGTCCTACGTTGCGATTGCGGCGGCAAGGGGAGTCAAGGTGGTCACCGTCCGAAACGCCATCTACACCATTCAGATCAAGCTGGACGTTTCCTCGAAGCAGGAGATCGTGGTGTGGGCAGCGCAGAACGGGCTGCTGGATGACTGAACTGCATGGGCGGCTTTCGGTGAAACGCCGCCGCCCATGCCGCCCTTGTTATGATCGCGCAGTAGCAGACTTTGGCGAGCCGTCCAGGCCCAGCCACATCTCAAAGATAGTTCTGTCTATCGTCAAGTTTGGTGGGCTGGGCTTGACGAAATCAAGAACCGAGGCCGATTCCGACATCACGCCGTCGCTCGGCATGGGGACCGTATACGTCAGCGTGGCCTCGTCTCCCATCACCTCGATGCCCTCCACGAAGTTGCGGATGAGCGCCTTGCGCTCAGGGAGTGTCCCGTCCTTCAGGAAGTTCCGGAAGTCCGCCACGTACTCCACTATCTCCTCGGTGTCGGGCAGGACAACCCTGCGCTGCTCAAGCCGGGTCTCGGCATCGTCCCTCGCAGCCTCCAACTGCTCCTCACGGTGCCTCAGAGACATGATGCGGGGCGACAGGACCTCAAGGGTCAACTCGCTGGTCTCAATGGCCTCGTAGAGCTTCTCAAGCCGCTTCCTCACGTCGGATAGCTCCGCCTCGACGACCTCCAGCCTGCCCGATAGCTCACCCGCCATCGCGTCGATCTCCTCTGCCACCAGCTGCACCAGCGCCACGATGGTCTCCTCGTTGAGGATGCGCTCCCTGATCTTCTCCACCACGAACGTCTCTAGCTTCGGGGCGTTCAGGTAGCGGGCGGTGCAGGTCCCCGCTCCCTCCCTGAACAGGGTGCCGCAGATGTAGTAGGCGAACTGGCCGCTCTTGGCTCCCTGGGCCGAGTAGGGCTTGCCGCACACCCCACAGCGCAAGAGGCCGCTCAGAAGGTACGGGCTGCCCACCCTGGCGGGCCTCTGCACCTTCGGGGCACGGTCGCTCATCGCCTGCTGCACGTCGTCGAACAACTCCCTCGACACCAGGGCGGGCCATGCTCCTTCCACCCTTACAGCGTCCTGGGCCTTCTCCCCTTTGCTCGTCCGGCCCCATACGGCGGCGCCGGTGTAGGCTTCGTTTCTCAGGACGTAGTGGAGTCCGCCCTTGTTCCACCGCTTGCCCCGGTTGGTGACGCCCCTCTCGTTCAGCTCCTTGCATAGCTCCTTGAGGCCGCTGCCCCGCAGGGACTTCTCGAATATCTCCCTCACCACCGGGGCGGTGGCCGGGTCAACCTCCAGCGTGGGGCGCTCCTTGGCCCCGTCGCTGACCTTGACCTTCCTGTAGCCGAAGGGGGCCTTGGAGCCGAGGAAGAAGCCCCGCAACGCGGCCTCCCGCATCCCCCGGACGACCTCCTGGGCAAGATTCTCGCTGTAATATTCGTCCACGCTCTCGATGATTCCCTCAAGGAGCCTGCCGGTGGCGTTGTCCTCGGCCTGCTCGGTGATGGACACCACCCGGATGCCCTTGCGCCGCAGTTGGGACTTGAAGGCTACGGCGTGCTCGCGTTTGCGGGTGAAACGGCTGAATTTCCAGACGAGAATCACGTCGAAGGGGGCCTTGGGCTTGCTGCCCTCCTCGATCATCTCCCTGAACTGGGGTCGGTTGGCGATGCGGCCGCTCTCGGCCTCGTCGATGTACTCGCGGGCCACGGAGTAGCCGTTGGCCCTGGCGTACTCCTTGAGCGCCCGCAGTTGGGCGGACACGGACAGGTCCACGTCCTGCCGGTCGCTGGATACCCTGGCGTAGAGCGCCGCCGGTGTGAGCGGCTGTAGGTGCTTCTTCTTCATGCTCTCCTCCTTCAATCTCCCTGTGAATCTTCCTGTTCGGCATGGCGAGCGCGGAGCCTCTCACCGGATGGTCCTGAGCCACTCCAGCTCTTCCATGTAGTTGCGAAGGGCCTCTCAGATAAGCTCGCTCATGGTGCGGCCCTCGTCGCGCATCACGTCCTGCACCTGCTCGGCTATTTCGGGTCTTAGTGTGGGAAGGTAATAGGGCGTGACTCTTCACGCACATGCCCCGGCCTACGGCAGGTGAATCCACCTCCTTGATCCAACTACACTGGTCAAGGCGTTGCTCGCAGTAGGGGGGGCAATCAGGTAAACGCGCGCACCCCTCCGCCGGAGTTCTTGCACGGTATCGGCATGGTCTCCATCCGTCGTAATGAGGAATACGACGGTGCGCCTGGGAGACTGTCCCGCGTCGCTCATCGCTTGGTCGTAAATCTCCTCGTCCCAGTCACCATGGTCCTCCCACACTCGCCACCCCTTCTTCTCTAGCTGGTTAGTAGCGAGTTGATGAGCAGGGTTGGAGAATGCCTTCAACAGCTTCCTGCTGGCTTGTGGGACGCGGCGGTGTACCTCTGACTTGATGAAGGTGTCCCAGTCAGCAACGTTCAAGTGAGACGGGGCTAGATTCTGGAAATCCCAATACACAAGAGCAGTGTCCCTCACTTGTGCAGGCTCTTTCACAGCCTCTTTCACGAAAAAGTTCGGCATGATTCCCTCCTCTGCGCCGACAGAGTGAATGGCGGCGAGAGACTTGGCGTCCGGGGTCGTCGTGCCCGTCTCCCACCGAGAGAGCGAGTTCTGAGCGATGCCTAACCGATCGGCCATTTGACCTTGAGAGAGACCCAAGCGTTTCCGGAGGGCCACTATGCTCGCCGGACTGAATATGTAACCTTGAGCCTTCGCCGGTACCATGGGGACATGCTATGACATATCAGTGGTCATGTCAACAGATATGATGAATCTCGATATAGTACCAGCGGCGGGTTGTGGAGTAGTGCAGTATGACTCCAGGGCGAACGCCGCCCGATGACGTGCGGTCAGCGGTCTTCGGAATCAGAAATGGAGTGGACAAACCGCTGTCACCAACCCACAGCGTCGGACAGCCTAACGAATCTGTGGCGACGGCGAGGTCAGTCAAGCGTGGCAAGCAACTCGGCAATCCTCCCTTTGGACCGACCAGCGACTCGTGAGCTGATTGAGAGCGCCGCGCGATTGTGATACCCAACGAATTCGTTCGCGCACATCCCTATGCCGATGCTTCCAGGTCTGTCCGAGAATGAAATCGCGACATCGGGAGCTAGCGGAAGCCATGTGTTCCGTTCTTGCGTGACAGTGATGCCATGACTGCCGATGACGAACTCGGTGGTCGTTGGATCGATTACCGCTACGTGCAGTCCGAGAGGAGCCAAGAACTCCTCCTCATTCTCAACGAGTATTGGATGGTTGCCGGATGACATACCCGCTCTTGTGTTCTGAGAGATGGCATCGAACACCGCGGTCACACTAGGGTCTTCAAGGAGAACTTCTCTAGGAGGCAGCCATTGTCCGACCTCTTCGGCCCGTTTGAAGTACAAGTCCAGGTAGAGTTCGGTCTCGTCTTCTCCTAGACCAACCCTGTCCTGCGATTCCCGCGTTCTACGGGCTTGTACGACGATGAGCCGCTTGCAGACCTCCACCGTCTCTGGCGACAATCTCGGGGCAACCGGACCCATATCTCTCCACTGTCTTGCAAAGTTAATCAACTCACGTGCAGCGCTAGATGCCGGACCATCGAACCTCTCAAGAATCCTCTCGTCTGAATCGGATTTCACCTGTTGAAACGTGCCATCCTGTCGACTCTGATAACTGGTCCTTGTGTTCGTATTTCTTCGAACGAACGCGTCCCTGACACCGACGAGCCTTACTTCGTGAGTGTCCTTGAATCCCATCCAGAGCCTCTCGTCGCAGTCCCGGCAAAAGTGCTTCGCGAGCCATATGGGAACCTCGTGATGCCGTTCAGACCGGGCCATCATTGCGGACTAACCTCGAATAGTGTCTGGATGCCCATGAACATATGCCTTTCCCTGCCCCTACCTCAGCACAAACCACCACAAGAGAACGCTGCCGATCAGCAGCGCCAACAGCACAAAGGCGATCACGCGGGCCACAATCAGTCCTTCCTTCGTCTTCTCGTGGGCGGCGCGCTCCTTCCAGTACGCCTCCTCCATCTCCTCGTACGCCCGTCCGCTGGCGGACGCGGCCTCCCTGGCCTCATCCCTCTCCCGCTCCAACTCCGATGCTCGCCCATCCAACTCCCACGCCGTCCTCTGAAGCTTGTCCTCCCGAACAAGGGACCGGCGCAGCAACTCGTCGTCGCTCAAGTACTCTGGCCCCTCCAGCCGCACGTATACCCGGCGGCTCTCCCTGCGAACCTCGATCTCCCCTCTCCTGATCTTCCGGTCAAGGGTGGATAGAGATATCTCCATCTCACGCGCAGCCTCCGCCTTCGGCACCCAACGGACCCGCTCATCCATCGCTCTTTTCCTCACCCTGCGCCTGACGCCTCCGCCTCCAGTTGAACAGACGCAGGCCCCGCCCCTCAGCGTCGGGCGCATCCGCCGACTCCTGGCCCCCCGGCGTCGTCTTCGGGCTTCTGTGCCGCCTCCAGGGCCTCCACGCGCTGCGTCAGACTCTCCACCAGCGCCGCCAGTTCGTGCGCCGCTTCGAGCGCCACCTGTATCCTCGCCTCCAACCTGTCCAGCGGCGGCGTCCTCTCCCACTCCGGGTCGTCCAGGTTGGCCATGAGCCGCTGGACGGCAAGGGCCATCTGGCCCGTCAACCGCTCCCGGCGCAGGGCCAGCGCCACCGTCTTTCGGTTCACACCCAGGAGGGCCGCCGTCTTGCGCTGTCCTTCCCGCTCGACCAACCACTCAACGACCCACTTGAGGTCGGGCCTATCGTCGTCGGCCCTCGATGCCCGTCCGTCGCTCATTTCCATCCTCTACAGGGGTGGCCCGCTTTTGCAATTTCATCCACTTCTTGCCGGAACCAGCCCTTTACTCAAAGTGTTCACTCGTTCCCGTCAATTTCCTCCAAATGTGGCGCAAATTCCTAGCTGGCTGGCCCAGGATGTCCGTTTCTGCCCGCCCACCAAAATCGTGTCGCCCTCCCCCACATCGTTTCGCGCCAAAACCGATGGGCCAAACTGGGCCGCGGATGCCGCCGACACGCCAAATCCTGCCCGCATCGACTCTCCGGACCCGCCGGACAGGTTCATCTATAGCTGTTTCGTCGCTGCCGGATGACACGTCAGGGTTGCAAAAGTGCAATCAGGCCATAATCGAAGGGGCGATTTAGTTTAGCATGACTTCCCACTCACTTGCATTTTCGGAGGCTGACCGGTCAGAGGGTCTGTCAGCCTGTTTCGTAGCTGAATCAGGAGCAAATGGGGCGGTTTGCGGCCTCTCAAGACCTCGCCGACAGGCCAGGATGTACCGTTTTGTACCCCCAGACAGCATAGAGGGGAGATAGCGGCGCATCGACGCTATCTATGCCCCCCTACAGGACGGTGCTGCATCCGGTGGTAGAGGGAGTTCCAGCCGTAGGCGCTCAGCCCGGACAGGGCCAGTCTCGGGGACTCCTGTTCCCACAGTGGACGCCAGGATTTACCCAGTATCCCCGTGCGTGACAGGACGGGCGTGCAGGACACGAGGATGGGCAGCGACATTCGGCTCATGCGGGCTGCGGTGTTCACGTAGGTGTCCTCGACCTCCTCGGTGTCAACGACGAACAGTGTGGTGGGGAACGGTGGCTGGTCGTCCTTATGCTCAGGCGACCAGTAGTAGCTCTCGTAGGGTCTCAGTCGGGCCAGAACTCCCCTGAGGTGACGGGCTCGTAGCTCGTGCTCGAAGTAGAACGGGATGTGAAGGCCTCCGGCGAGCAGGTGCCCCACTGCGTCGGGGGCGATGGCCGAGTCGCCCCAGTTGTAGGCCCGGTCGGACCTGGCGGTGGGGACGGACCACTGGAGTTCGGAGCGGGTGTCGGCACGGGTCTCGGCCTCCAGCTTCGAGAGGAACCATGAGATGCCGTCGGTGTGCTTCGTCTGCCTCGCCCACGTCTCGATGCGGTGGCCCACGTGCCGTGGACGTCCCTCTTTGTCGGTGGTGAGCTCCGTGCTCCAGATGCCCCGCGTGGTCGGCAGTTCGGCCCTGTCCCGGTGGGTGGCGTAGCGTATGCCCTCGTCGGACAGGGTGTAGCGGGTGTCTCCGCGTTTGCCCGTGTGCTCGACCAGGCCCCAAGTATCGACGAGGCTACGCATCATCTGGCTGACACGGCCCTCCGAAACGCCTAGCCAGAGGGCAAGGTGCTCACGGGGGATCATCGAGTGGTCGGTGATGAGGTCGAGTGTCCGCTTCTCCGAGGGGCTGACGCCGAAGGCCGGCGCAGCCTGAGCCAACCGCTCTGGGTTGGGTATGGAGGCGCGTTTGCGCTCCGGTGATCCGGCGAGATGCCTTCCGCCGGGACTGGCGCGTGAGATGACTGCCTCCAGCGAGAAGAAACTGCTGCCTATCACCCACGAAGTGGAACACCAGAGGCGAAGGTCCCGTCGTTCCAGCGCCTCCCTGGACTCCACGGCAACGTAGCAGTCGCGGATGTTCCGGTCATCGCAGAACCTCGTCGTCAGTCTCTCCTCCCAGACGCTCGGAACCAGGATCAGGACGGTGTCTGGGCGACGGGTGTAGTCGTATTCGGCGATGGCTCTCAGCCGGTCGTAGAGAGACCGGCGCCGCAGGGCGAGACCCTGGCGGACCACGCCGAAGCTGCGGCCGTCGTGGAGGGTGATCGTGGCGTCGAAGCGCCCCCGGCGATGGAATTCCACATGCGAACGGAGCCCATCCACGCCTGAGGAGGTCGTGGCGGCGAGTCGGTAGATGCTGGCCACCGCGTCCATCCTGCGGGTGAGCAGCGTGAGCCACTCCCTGGACATCGGGTAGGCCCGCACGAAGTCCGAGGGTGTGGCGAAGCCAAGCACCCAGGCGGCTTCGCCGATGCCGTTGGCCGTCAGGTGGTATCGCTGGCTGGACGGCAGGTGTGCGGTGCCGTGGCTCGCCCTCCCCACGATGCCGTCCGTCAGCAGGCCGATCAGGGCGCGATGGACCGTGGCGTGCGGCTCGCCGAGGATGCCCGCCAGCTCCGTCGAATCGACGAAGGGCGTCCGGCTGAGGGCGTCGAGCAGCTGTCGTTCGTAAATTGCCATGTGTCGAGCGTAACCATTGAGCGCCCCAGTGGGCAACCATCAGGTGTCTGTGTCAGTGTGGGGCAGATCAACGAATCTATTGATAGGTGTACCGGAACACGGTATAATCCTTCTATGATCAGGTCGTTTCGCCATCGAGGACTTAGGCGGCTCTATGAGCGAGATGACCCCGGCAGGATAGGTGCAGACCAGCTGGATCGGATTACTCTCGCCCTGGCAGACCTCGATGCCGCCGGCACGCCGAGCGACGTTGATTTGCCGGGGTACAGACTGCACCCCCTCAGGGGCGACCGGAAAGGATTGTGGAGCATTTCGATTACTGGCAACTGGCGAATCACCTTCCGATTTGAAGATGGCGACGTGTACGACGTCGATCTGGTCGACTATCACTAGTGAGAGGGGAGAGACCATGGCTATGAAGAATCCACCCCATCCGGGCCAAGGCATCAGGGAAAACTGTCTGGAGCCGCTTGGTCTGAGTGTCACCGAGGCTGCGGAGGTTCTGGGTGTTGCCCGGCACACCCTTTCGCGGGTATTGAACGGACACGCCGCGATCTCGCCCGACATGGCCATTCGCCTTGAGAAGGCTGGATGGTCCAGTGCGGATTTCTGGCTGCGCCGGCAGACTTCCTACGACCTAGCGCAAGCGCGCAAGGATGAAGACCGGATACGGGTCGAGCGCTACCAGCCACAGCCTACGGCGTAGGAGATTGAAACCACCCGTCTAGGAGCGTCACTCGTCAGGAGAAGGACGACATCAGTTCTCCGGGTACACAGACGAAACGATCAGGTGTTGCGCAAAACGAATGAGCAAAGGCAGCAAAGGGGAACGCAGACCCAATGAAAGTCACAGATTAAGCATGGGTGATTCACTCCTAGCATGACGACCGCAAATCGCAAAGACCGCAGCCACGAAAGCATCATCAACGATACGCTGGCCCGATTCCTTCGGGAACGGTGCGGTCTGTCGGCGGTGGCTGAGACGCTGCACGACGGTAGGCGTCCAGACATCATCGTCCGCCTGCCTGCTGGGTCTGTGATCCTAGAAACCGAGCTTGAACCTGCCTTGACCGTGGAAGCAGACGCCCTCTCCCGCCTTGGAATGGAGATAGACGGCCAAAGGATTCAGAACGTCTTCGCTGTAACGGTACCTGGGAGGCTACGATCGGCGAGCCAGTTGCACCTGTACGAACGCATGGCAGGCGCGACGTTGGTGTGGCAGGAATGGCGCATCGACGGCACATCCGGGCCTAAGCTCAGTGGGACTGCACCAGAGTTCGGGAACGCGGTCCAACGGACAAGCCCGCCATCTGGCAACCTTGACGAAGCGGTTGACGCCCTCGACGAAGGGGCGAGGCGAGCAGGTTCGCGCCTCTATTCTTCCCCGGGGACCCTCGGCCGAGTCTCGAAAATCTTTGGCACCGAACCGAGCGACGAAGCCGCCAACATGGCCGCCCTCGTCATCATCAATGCGATGGTCTTCCAGGAGAGGCTGGCTAGCAACGAAGTGGCCTTCCAGCCAGTGAGCGCGGCGATGCGAGACGGACGCTTCTCACGCCTGGCGCTGTTGCAGGTATGGGAGCACATTCTTGGCATCGACTACTATCCCATATTCAGCATGGCTAGGGACGTAGTGCAAGAGCTCTCCGAAGTCGAAGCGACGGATGTGCTTGGCGAATGCGCCACAACTGCCGCCACACTACTGGGTATGGGCGCCGTTGGACGCCACGACTTGGCAGGGAGGATATTCAATCGACTGATATCGGAGAGGAAGCTGCTGGCCGCATTCTACACGAGCATCCCGGCATCCACGCTCCTTGCAGGACTTGCATTGTCCCAGGACAGATGGTCGCACGTCGATTGGAATAGTCGCGAAGAATTGTCCAGGCTGTGTGTGGTTGACCCTGCTTGTGGAACGGGGACGCTGCTCATGGCTGCGTACCGGCAGATTGTCCAGAACCACTCGGCTACAGTTGCCGGCGATTCTGATGACCAGTTACTCCATCAGGCTCTGGTCGAAAAGGTCATTACCGGGGCGGACGTAGTGCAGGCTGCCATCCACCTGACCGCGGCAACCCTTGCGGCGATGTCTCCTTCGGTGAAGTTCGAGCAGATGCAGCTGCACACCCTTAGATTTGGCAGGGACACATCGAAGAAGATATGGCTCGGTTCGCTGGACTGGCTGCAAGCACCCGAGACTCAATCCTTCTTCTCAACAACCGAAGAGCAGATAGGGGCGGCAAGCGGCGAGGGAGGTATCGTTCAGCGTCCGATTGCTGATCTGGTAATCAGCAATCCCCCCTTTACCCGGCGGGGCAGCGATGGAGGGAAGGAGGAAGCCATTGCTCGTGTATTCTCCCTACCGGAAGGGGATACCGAGTCACAGCAGGCCATAGCCAAGCGTACTTCTGCTCTGCTGAAGGGCACGGCAGCCAACCAGATAGCCGGACACGGTTCGTCATTTGCGGTGCTGGCCGACCGGTTAGTGAAGCCGGGAGGTCGCATTTCCCTGGTACTGCCTGTTACGGCCTTGTCCGGCGAGTCGTGGCGTGAGGTCCGCCAGATGCTGGCATCCAGATACGAGGTCGAGTTCGTGGTCTCGTCCCACGACCCGAATCTCCTCTCCATGTCCTACGACACGGCCATCGCCGAGGCGCTGTTGGTCGGGCGAAGGTTGTCTGATGGAGAAGGTTCAACGGGGCGTGGAAGATTCGTCAACCTCTGGCGGGCACCCTACTCAGAAACAGATGCCTTGGCACTGGTTCGAGCTTTGAATGCTGCGGCTTCAATTCCCCTCCACCGCTCCGATGGGCCACCAGTGGGCGGAAGCCCTCTGATGGTTGGCGGCGAACAGTGGGGCGAGATTGTGGATGGTCCGATTGGGGAAGCACCCTGGTCGGCAGCCCGATGGCGGCAGGCCCTGACTAGCCAGTTCGCTGCGGCCATTGAGCGAGGGGAGCTATGGACTGAGGACGGAACCCGGCTCGTTGGGAGTGTCCCGATCGCGGCGATGAGCGAGGTCTGCAATGTGGGACCACAACACCGGAGGATACGAGGCTCCCTCGGAGTGTTCGATGGGCATCATGGACATAACGAACAAGCCCAATTCCCGGCAATCTGGAGTTTGGACTCACGGGTTCACAATCGTATGAGTGCCGAGCCCAACGCATGGCTGATTCCGCAGCCCGGCCGTGACCATTCCTCAATCTGGTCTCAGGCCGGCACTCTGCACATTGCGACCGATGTGCGATACAACTCGCAACCAATCATGACGACACAAACTGGCATACGTGCTTTAGGGGTATCCTCGTGGCACACGCTAATTGTCAGAGAAGATGATCCAGTCGTGAGGTCTCAGCGAGAAACCGCCTTAGGGATGTGGTGCAACTCCACGCTGGGCTTACTTCTTAACGCGAATCGCGCCAACAGAACGCAGAATGGTCGAGGCAGAGGCAACAAGGGAATGCTCGAGAGCCTTGTCACGCTTGATGTGCGAAGGCTCGAATCGTGGCAACTAGATGAGGTGCTAGCTATCTGGCGCGACTTCAGGGATCGGACGTTTCAGCCGTTCTATCGCTGCGCCGTTGACCTCGTACGCATAGAGTTGGATGAGCGCGTTGTTCGGGACTTACTCGGTCTCGGCGAAGACGCTGTGGCATCCGTAGCCACGCTGAGGAGATTACTGGCCAGCGAGCCGTCTATTCATGGCTCAAAGAAGCTGGAGTTGCCCAACTGAGGGAGGTAGGAAGCAATGCAGATCATCTTGGTGTTCGTCTGGTAGCGGAAATGGTAAGAAGCGAAACTGACCTGATTGTCTTCATCAGCAGTCGGCAAGATTCCGAAATGGAGGAGGCACGGCTCGCTGCTATGAGGGCAATTAGTAGCTTTCCAAACTGCCGTGAGTGGGCATTCGAGAATACGCCGGCCAGTTCTGAATCGGCACGGGACTATTACCTGCGCAATTCGGCCAGAGCCGACTTCGTCATTTGGTTGGTGGGTAGCGAAACTACGCAGGCGGTAGCTGATGAGATACATGCCTGTATGGCCGGACACGGTAGACTATTGGCATTTAGGCTGCCTGGTGGAGCTAGGGATGAACGAACCCAACGACTCGTGGATGAGGTTTCCGAATACGCCAAGTGGTGCGATGTGCACGCTCTTGCCAATCTAGAGGAAGACATTAAGGCAGCCCTGTCCGACGAAATCAATCGCCTTGTTCGCAACCCAGAGCCGCCTGGGAGGATACATAAACTAAAGGAACTTCAGAGAGAGAGCCTAGCGAGATGCAAACTAACATTGACCTCTCTGGGGGTACCTGACGAGATAGCTGACGAGATGGCTCTAGACCCATCGATCGGGCATAAGCTGATCCTGCCTGCAACCAGCCTCCAAATGGTAGTCGGTGATCAGGGAGTCGGTAAGACTCTAGCGGTGGAACGCCTCTTTCAGAGCGCCATTGGTGATGCATTGGCGGACCCTTCTAAGCCATTCCCTATTCTCGTAAGGACAAGGGAGTTAAGTGGACCTCTGAGGGAGTACGTCGAGAGCGTGACACGAGGCTATTCCTTCCCCACAGCACAGGGAGCATTAGTCGTCATTGATGGTCTTGATGAGGTTGGAACGGCTAACGCCAACAGACTTCTTGGTGACATTCTTCCATACGTGGAAGCCAATCCAAATGTCACCGTGGTAGTGACAACAAGACCATTGCCAAGTCTAGCATATAGCGGTCAAAGGATTGACGTACCTATTCTGGAGGAACAGAGTGTTCTCCAATTGATATCCAAAATTGCAGGCCGAACAGTAGAATTGCGTGAATTGAGGAGTTGGGTCCTGCCCCTTCAAGATGCTGCAAAGTACCCGCTGTTCGCAATAATGATTGGTGCCGAGTTGCGGCAAGCCTCTCACATCACCGGAATGAAGGCCAGTCAATTGGTCGACCGAATGGTGCAAGGCGCGTTGCGCAGGGCAGGCGATCACCAAGACGAGATGGACGGACTCCTTCAGGACCTAGGGGTCAAGGCAGTGAGTAGTGGCGAGAGTATTGCCATTTCTGATATACATCCCAAGCGGACAACCCGCAGTCGTCTGATTGACTCTCGGCTAGTCAGCGAGGAGTTCGGCAAGATCGACTTCGCCCTTCCGATTTTCAGGGAGTGGTTTGCAGCCCGAGCGCTTGTAGAGAAGAAAGTGGCGCTTGTCGATATACAGCCGATTGCAGACCGATGGATTTTCCCGATGGCCATAGCGATCAACTCTGAGAGCAAAGACTTGGGCCAACATCTGATAGCTGGGTTGGCCAAGTCAGATCCGGGTCTGGCTAGTCAGGTATTAGAGGAAGTTGGAAGTGGTTGGTTTGCGACGGATGCCGGAGGAGAGTTACCAGAGGAAACAGACGTAGAAATCGGCCAAGAAATCCGCCGGGCTATGGGAGATTGGGCCAATGGTCTGGGAGCATTGATGCCGGTCATCGGGCCAGTCGCGCCTGATGGAAATGTCTCCACCTTGGGTATAGAGAGCAACTCGAGAATGGTCTACACCGCGTGGTACGGTGGAATGGAACAACTGAAGCCAGTAGTTGGGCTCCCGAAGCATACCGGCCCATTCTCAGACCAATATGACCCGGACTGGTCGCGGTGGAGCGGTAGAACCATACCGCCGACAACAGTATGGCCTTGGGCCGTAAGCAAGGATATGCTAGTCCATTCTCTGTCAGAGCACATTGGGTCTAGGCGATTCGCACTCCAGTCGGCCGACACCCTTCGAGAACTCACAGTCGACTTTGCTCGCTCAGTAACAGCTAGGGGATTCGCAACGCCAGAACGAGTCGAGGTCAGTGAAGTCCTTCGTTATATTGATGGAGATGCGGCAAAATGGGTGTCGCTGCGTGTCGGAGACTCACTCTATCTAGCAGAGGATATACAACTAATTAGGCGATATCTGGTCCAATGCCAAGCAGACGGCGAAGAATTCATCTCAGAGCCTTGGCCCGGTCCTAACAAAGCTAGGCCGATGGGTAGGTCAAGCTGGGGTTGGCACGAGACGTTTACAGAACAGCAGTTACTTGAGCGCACGAAGGCAGTCTACGCAGCTGCTCTACGCATCTATACCAGCATCGTTGACAGTTGGTTTCCTGTCTTTAGCAACAGGCTGCGGTTGAAGTGCGTTCTGCCAGTAAGACTTGAAGGCAGACTGTTCATCCCGAATCCCCCCTCACGAGGTAGGGAGTGGCCTTTTCTGACTTGGTGGCACCGTCCACTGGGTGAACAGGAAGAATCTCATGTTGCATTTGAATTAGCGGGCCGCGATCCAGCCAATGAAGAAAGCACTAGATTGGCAATCGAAGCCGCACGCCAGGAATCCTTAAGAGATGTGGGTGAATTTTGGTATTCTACGGGTTTACTCCATATTAGTGGCTCCAGGCCCGCTACTGAATTAGCCCACAGATGGCTGATTGACGAACTGCGCGAGATAGGTTGGACTGACCTACATTGGGCACCTTAGCGTACAGAACATCCAGCCTGCTGGGATTCGCTGTCGGGTGGAGTGATGGTGTCCCGCTCTGATCAGGGACTTCGGGACGCTATAGCAGTTGTACTAGCTAGCGAACGACGCCGCGCTCGTGCGGTGGGCGTCATTGTTTGACGTCGGCACAGCTCCCAGAAGCAAGGGCAGTGCCCTGGTTACAGGTCCAGCACGAGCGTCAATGTGAAAGTTCTTGATTTTATCAAGTCTGGTGGGCCTTTTTTCACCGTAGACAGAACCGTCTTTGAACTGTGGCTGGGAAGCCTGTGATCTCTGGCACCGCGATCCTTACAGGAAGTTCGAGCCTCTTCGGGTGGACCGAATTGTACTTCTGTGAGTTCATAGACAGGCTGAATGGGTGTTACAGACCCGTTGGCTAAAGTGAAGGAGCCTTTGCAGAGTAGCTTGTCCTTGGTTCGTTCAAACCTGACGAGGTCCGGGCGGACACTAAAGGTCGCACCAGAATCCAACGAAATATCAAACGCTCCAGCCGACTCATCGAAGTCGGACGGGAGTTGGACGATGTCAATTTCAATGCAGATACGCGGTGTCGGAGACAAATGGAGCATGACCTGTGCGAATACATTGCCGACAGGTGCGGCGTTGATAGTTCGTATTGACGTCTCGGCTACTTTAATGGACCCGTTAGCGCTCCCTGTCAACATTGATCTCTCCCTAGGGCTTCATGGCCAAGATAGCAGTAGACCGAGTGCCGAGCCCTACAAAAAATTGCGTCCGCTTCTAGGACTGGACGAACTCACTTTGTGGACGCGCCCTAGTATTACAACGACGGTTCAAGGAGGAATGTCCGGGGATGTACGAAGGGCGGCTCGGCGCTTGGCATGGGAGCGTCTGGCCCGTTCGTTGCATTCTTGCGTCTCCTCCAGCCACCGCAGCAGCTCATTCCGCCCGAACCGTTCCCGAGGCAGCATTTCCCGCACCACCCGGTAGACTTGGGGCCGGGTGATCCGGGGCATCTTTCCCCCCCCAATCCTGCTGCAGACTCAGGAGAAAGGCTCCAGCCAGCAGGCACAGGGCCACATGGTGATGCCACCCAGCCCAGGTGCGGGTCTCGTACTCGTCCAGTCCCACGTCGCTCTTCTCCGTCTCGAACTCCGTTTCAATGCGCCACCTGGAACCGCCCACGTAGGCCAGCGTCTCCAGGGGAGTGTCCTTGGGAGCGTTGGACAGATAGTAGCGGGGTTCGCTGCCGTCCAGGTTCCGGCGGTAGATGGCCCAGTGGATTTCGCCGGGCTTCCGCTTGCTGGTTGGCCGCACCCGTTGGGCGCTGAACCGGTAGCTGCGGGAACCCTGGCTTCCCTCTGCCACCGTTATCTCCCGCCAGGCATCCCCCGGCAATTCATCGCTGCGCTGCTCCATGGTCCGGCGCTGACCGTCTCGCAACCTGGGTTTGCGGGGACGCCCGAATCCCTGATACTCCGCACTGGTCCAAGCCGGCTCCAGCGGCCACACCGTGGTGCCGCCGGGGACGTCCAGCACGTAGTGCATCCCCAGCGCCGCCAACCCGTCCCGGAAGGACTGCGACATCCCGAAGGCGTCGTCCCCAGCAACCCACTTGGCCCTGAGGTGGCCGCGCTCCAAGGCCCGCTCCAGCATCTCCAAGGCCAACCCGGTCTTCGACCGGTAGCTCCGTCTCTCCTCCGGCACCCCCGCCGCTGCGCACCGGCCTTTGTCCGAGGTCCAGTTCTCCGGCAGATACAGCCGTTTGTCCACCAGGGCCCGCCCCAGCGGGCTGACGTAAGCCAGGAACATCCCGGCCTGGCAGTTGGCCACCTTGCCCAATCTCCCGCAGTACTGCCGGGCCACTCCCGCCGACTTCCTGCCCTGCTTGGGGAAGTCGCTGCCGTCCAGCACCCACACCGCCTCCGGGTGTCCCAACCTGGGCGATAAGTACTCCTGCAACCGGCCAATCACCGCGTCATCATCCCAAGGCGATTCGGCGAGAAACCGCTGCATCACCCTGGCTGACGCCGGAACCGTCTCCGACAGATTCTCGGCGTTGCGCCGCTCCTCGGACTGTGCCAGCAGGGCCTGGAGATAATGGCGGCTGTGGTCCCGCGCCTCCCTCCGGCCAAACAGCGGACCGAAGTAAGCGTGAAAATCCCCAAAGGCCCCGTACACCTGCTCGAAAGCTGACGTATCCACTTCCCTGCCTCACCTGCCCAAGCGTTGTCTAACCAGGCCATCATCCTATCATACCAACCGTCGTTGTAATACTAGTACCGCGTCAGCGTGAAACCGATGGATATATATGCCGAAGCTTGTTCCGGGCATCGGTGGTAGAGAATCTCCAGTCTATGGTTGCCCCAGCCTGATTGCGTTCGGTCTCCAATGCGGCAATTTCGCGTTTGAGCGACACTTCATCTTCAATGGGCGATTCAAACATTGGTTGCTGAAGACGCTGAACTCAATCTCTGCCATGTTGAGCCAGCTTCCATGCTTGGGAGTATAGTGAAACTCCAACCGTTGGATCACCCGCCTGACCTCCTTTGGCTCAAAGGTCTCGTACAGGGAGGCAGGTCTATGGGTGTTCAGGTTGTCCAGCACCACTCGGACCCTCTCCGCTTCAGGGTAAGCGGCGTCCCTCAGCCAGCGCATCTGATGGGCGAAGTCTTCCATGGTACAACGCCCGGTCACTGCCACGTGCCTCCAGCCTGCCAACGGCTCACAAATCATAAACAAGTTGCGGGTCCCGTTGCGCTGGTACTCGTAATCAAACCGCTCCCTCCGTCCCGCCTTGGCCGGAATAGGCTCCCGCTTCTCCGACACCAACTGCTTGGAGGTCTCGTCGAAACAGACCACGGGCCGTTTGGGATCATAGGGTTCCGTGTAGAGGTCCAGCACGTTCTCCATGCAGTCTACGAACTCGGCGCTCACCTTGGGGATGCACCACTCCTTCTTCTGCCACGGCTTGAGTTCGTTTTTTTCAACATCTGCCTAACCGTCTCCCGGGAGAGGGAGTCAGTCAACTCCGGCTTCACAGCCTGGTCGGCAAGTAATCGCAAAGTCCACCGGGTGTGCCCTTCAGGGGGTGCGCTGCAGGCCACGGCCACCAGGTGGGCTTCTTGCTTCCCATCAAGTTTGCGCCGTTGCCACGGCCGTGGCAGGTCATTGAGGGCGCGCTCCAACCCTCCTTCCACGAAACGCTGCCGCACCCGGCCCACCGTGGCGGGGCCCACCATCAGAGCTTCGGCCACCTGTTGGTCGGTAAAGTCTTCA
Source organism: Dehalococcoidia bacterium (assembly GCA_965219825.1). Taxonomy (GTDB): domain Bacteria; phylum Chloroflexota; class Dehalococcoidia; order Lucifugimonadales; family JAGWBF01; genus JAGWBG01. Next base: position 3,148,982 of record OZ244792.1, read on the forward strand.
TCGGCTTTACACAAAATCAAAGACCGTTTCACTTCACGTCCCGATGATTTGCCGAGCCGGGTAATACCCAACAAATGCTCCCGTTCATCCTGGGTCAAGCCCACTCGATATAACTTAGCAGGCATTGACCTCACACCTCACTATGAAAGATTGCCTCAATGATACACTTTCTTATATTTATCAAAAATAGCCGGACACGGTACTAGGCTATATTCTCCGATTGTCTTAACCTAGCTAGAAGTAAGTCTGCGTTACAAGGTTGATTGAGGTACAGAGCCCTAGCTTTGCTTAGTATCCTTCCTACTTCAGGTCCAGGAGGTATGCCGAACTCTCTCATAATGTCCTCTCCAGTAATAGGTAGCGGAAAGTCGGTTCCACTTAGAATTGTCTGCTCAATCAATTTACGCCCTTCTACCTCAAAATTGTAATCTTCAGAACGAGATTGTAGGTCACTGTTCCATTGTTGGTAGTTTTGTCTTGTAATGCGTCGGTAGTCTAGTGCATCCTGACCCATGTCGTGAATGACGATTGCCACAAGTTCTTCAAAGTGCTGAATGGGATGGTCACGCATGAGCCGAACTAGCCACTGGTTGACAATTGTCTGGGAGGATTCGTCTTTCTCGACGAAGCGTACACACTTCACGGCGGCCGACAAGAAACATCCGGCATCCAGCAGAATGCGCCTTAGGCAATTGTCCCATTCCTCGTCACTGCCAGGCATAACCGATCCGCAACTCTTCAGGAACCAACATTCACAGCTACGCTGGGTATTGATATCGCTCTGAGAATCAAGGTTGAGATTGTGTTGAAGGTAGGTACGGAGCAGTCTTATCTCTTCATAGTGCTGCTTGTGCTCACCGCTGTGTTCCAGACCGTACACAGAGAAACGCTGCGTTAGAAACCGCAGGCTTACACGACCGGCTTCATAGTAAAACCCGTACAGCCAAGTTACAACTTGATAAAAGGCGAGCTCAGGTGGCGAGAGCCGCGGGCTCCTAAGGGACATTTCTAGAAACGCTGTTCGCTTCGAGCCGAGAAGATTATCGGATCGGGTCTGCAACTCTTCTTTGCGCGACCAAATCTGATACATTAGGTTAGAGGCGCTATTGATGGCCATACCCCCCCGTAAGTGAACTAAGCCGAGTACCGAGCGAGAGGGTCTGCTATGGGCCCAATAAAGTTGAATGCTATATGGAATTGCCCCAAAGAATCGCCTTGGCGGATGTCAGGACGTCCGAAGTCTGTGGGTAAGAATGTGATGTACCGACCAATCTCCTCTACAAAGACCTGCGCCCGGTTACGTCTTGAGTCAACGCTTTGTACAGTGCCATGAAAGACTCTTGGAACCCCATCTGATTCGGATGCTAGAAATGACCGGAGGATCCTTCTGCGGCCCGGCACACGATAAGATTCTGCTTCTACCTCCCCAAACACTTGCAAAGCTGCGGGGAAGAGATCAAGATGGAAGAGCGAGACAGCTTCCAATAGAGAAAGAGTCAGACCTCTATTTGAGTCAAACGCCTTCAGTTCCCTTACGATTCGCAAGGCGTAATTCCATTCGTCCTTCTGGAAACTCAGAACTACCCTCTCATCGTGGAATAACCTATGGCGGGTCTTCGACAGCCACCAATAGTTCAGCATTAAATTGAGGCACCTAGGGTCCTTTGCGATCTGAGCACGGTTATTCTCTAGATACGCCCAAGCGTCCGAGTAGGGTCTTATGTCTCTCACTTTCCCGTCATCAAGTATTTCTGCTGCCTGCGCGATCTCTCTTGCCCTGATGTAGAATCCCGCTGAACTACCTATGGATAGCAGTTCCTCAAATGCAGACTCGCTGAGACCCTCGTCGCCCAAGAGTTGTCCGACCTCCAATCTACGGCGGTGGAACTGCTCTCGGTTTCTCACGTCCAAGAGCTCGGGGTCAATAGTTTCCAGTGCATCCAAAACATCTACTATCGCTTCTGTGAGAGTCGTTTCTTCAACGTTCGACTGTTGTGCAAGTGCGGTCGTGCTCCACACTAAGACATCAACTGGGCTGTAGCTGCTAGAGTCTATGGAACGTGCAAGGCGAACTGCATTAAGTACCTGCCTATAGTTACTTCGCACTAAACCATCTCCGCCTTCAGTTCTGATTGAGTCGATTGTTGCTGCGCCGAACGTAGATGCCAGTTCGGTAGCGATGAAGCTACGAAGCCTCCACTGATGTGGATTGTCCTTCAGAAGGTCCGACGCCCCTTCCAGAATCAGTTGAGCTTGTTCCAAAACCTCGGCAGTTTCTTCCGGACGCGAACCTTGCTGGGACCTGTTTGTTATCCACTCTCTAAGGAGATTTGCTTCCTGAAGCATCAGCCTTGGGCTCTGGATCCTGCGCAATTCTCTTGCTTCTGTAATGGCGTCAGCAAAAGTGCGGAAGTGAGGAGCGAACCTGCTGCGTTGGCTGCTTTGAGGTCCTGCCTCTCTGATTAGCTCAATTACAAAGCTAATTTCGTCGCTCTCAGATGCTCCCCACGTCGAAGATCTCATTGACTTGACGATGTTCGATATGACCTCAACTTCACCTGCAACCGAACCGACTCGAGCTTCGACGACTAGACTTGCTTCTAGTGGATGTCGGGGACCAACAACTAGTCTGCCCGCGGCGTCCTCAATGACGCGAAATATGTCACATCCTTGTAGGATCTGTGCGATGTACACGAAGTCAGGCTGGTTCCAAGTCCTCGCGAGCAATTCAACTGGGATGTTCAGGCCAAAACGCCCTGGTACGGTGATTATATCCACCAACTCCCCCACTTTTGCTGCACTTACTTGAGTATCTGCTCGTAAACCGGTGCTTTCTACCTGATTCGGGTCAACAAGTCCAGCAGCAAGAAAAGCCGCAGCTAGGGCCCCAAAAGAATTGCCTTCGGGCTGAAACCTGTGTACGGCCTCAATTAGCAGGGACTCTAACTGCTCAAGTTCTTGAACTACGCCCCTCGATATACTAGGTCGGGCCGACGCAAGGTGCCGGTAAAGCGCGACCAGATAACTGGGATCCCTGCGCTCTAGGTCATGACGATGACTCTCGGTAAGTCTAATGCCTAGGTTCTCCAAGAAATCCGCGAAGTGTATCGCCTCACTCGCACTTAATTGATCTGGGACTTCAACCAGGTGGTCGTCAGCTGAACTGAGTTTATAGGAGCTACCAACCACAATGGCCTTACGTCCTCGACTGGCCAAGTACCCTTGCAATTCATAATAGTCTCCTTGCTGAACCATTCCGTCCCATACTATGAGTGTGGCCTCGGCTCCGTGATTCTCCAACCATCGGCAACACTCGTCAATATCCGTGTCGATGGGTCTCTGAGTTTTCCTTTCGATAAAGATGACAGGATATGTGCCTGATTTTGCTAAAGTGTAGGCAAGATTACCCAAAGCGACCGTCTTACCGGTTCCAGTTTGTCCATGCACTATTATAGGCTGGTCTATAGGCAATTCTTTACTCAATCGGGCAGTGACTTTCTCGTACAATTCCCTCTCAAACTCGCGACGGAACGCTAATTCCCTAGCGTATCCAGACCACAGGGGACGGATTCCACTCTCAAAGAGAAAGCGCCGAAATTCCCAATAAAGGGCTTCTTTGGAAATCGGAGATGGAGGAGCCAATATGCTGTCGTCAATCAAGGTTCCGGAATTGCCTATCCGGTTCCATATCTCCCTAGAAATCGGAACGGGCCCATGGCGTAGTGTGATCCTCCTCGTTCCATCCTTAATGCTAAGCAATGCTCCTAATTGGACGAAGCCTTGGTCTATGCCTCGCTGCAAGGCCCAGGCCAGACCCTCTGAATGGACCACCACTGTCTCTGTCCTTACCAACTCGGAGAGAATTGGGTCATTCTCGAGCTCTTGATCAACACTAAATACGTGGACTTGCCCGGGCCCAAATGACTGCAATATAGGGTAAAGATCTGCGAGTTGAAACCAATCCCTGTTGCCCCTATATCCTTCAATTACTAAAACTCCCAGTGGGGTAACTGTGTCTGGTAGTCTCTGTGCAAGGTTCCTCGCTATGAGTTGTCTACCTAGAAACTCAAACTGAGATAAAGGTGAGCGCTGATTTGGTTCGGATTGGTTTATTGCTCCAAATAGGAAGGTAGCATGTAGCACTTGGCGATTCCTTGGATCACGGGGGAAGTAGTCGTCGTCGAATACAGGTGCCACTTCCCTCGACTCACCTCGAAAGGCCGATAGCCATATCGGGTCTATGGCTGAGGAGAAAACACTATTCCAGGGAAAATTTGATACGGACTCAAGCCAACTAGGGGGGGACATTCTACGGCAACGTTCGGACAACCAGCCAAGAGCAGATTGACCGGATTCACTTGCGGAGCCATCTAACAGTTGATGATATGCAGGGTTAGTTGGATGGCCTCCGAACTTAGATCCGATCTCGCCCAATAGAGGATCTTCTCCAGATTCCAGGCTAAGGTAGTCTTGGCCGAGAAACAACACTGCGGGCCCTTGGCTTAGGCGTTTCCAAAACTCTCTCAGATCAGTCATTAGAATGCTCCTGCTCACACCACGAAAGCCTTACCAAATGATACCACATTGATTTGGCCGAGTTTTCTGCGATATGCATAAATGCATATTTCGAGACTAGAGTAGCTGTTGATATCCTTAGTCACTTCTAAGGCCTTTTAGAGGGTTCGGATCCAGATGGTCATTTCTCCTCCATATCTTGAAGGGTGGATGATATAAGAATACTCTAGTGAGTCGGGGCATATCAAGTAATCATTGACCTTACCCCGTTAATAGTATCAGAGGCTAGTAGAGTGGAGCTACCGCTTCAGCATACTCCTTTGGCGACCTGCCTTTCAACGAGCTGTGGGGTCTGACCTGATTGTAGTCCTGTCGCCAGCTCTCGATGACCTCCCTGGCATGTTTGATGCTCATGAACCAGTTGATATTCAAACACTCGTCACGCAGCCGGCCGTTGAAGCTCTCGGCGAAGGCATTCTCCACCGGCTTGCCGGGACGTATGAAGTTTAGCTTGACGCCCCTGCGGTACGCCCATTCGTCCAGGGCCTTGCCAGCGAACTCAGGTCCGTTGTCCACAGTAATCACTTCAGGCAGCCCTCTTGTCTCCGCCAACCGCTCCAGGACGCCGACTACTCTTACGCCGCCCAGGGAGGTATCCACCTCAATGGCAGGACACTCCCGAGAGTAGTCATCAACGACCGTCAAAGCTCGGAAGCGCCGCCCCGTGACGGCACTATCAGCCACGAAGTCCATGGACCACTTCTGGTTAGGCCGTTCGGGAGCAGGAATGATCACCCTGGCTCCTGCTGTGCCCTTACGACGCCTCTTTCTTCGTAGGCCAAGCCCCTCCTCCCTGTAGATACGCTCGGTCCGCTTGTGGTTGACCACCAATCCCTCCCTCTTGAGCATGATGTGCAGCCTGGGACTGCCAAATCGCTTCCTTTCCCCAGCCAGCTCACGCATCCTCGTGCGGAGTTCATCATCATTACCCCGCTTCGCTTCATACCGATAGACCGAGGGTGATACACCGCTCAGCAGACAGGCCCTCCTCTCGCTCAGCCCAAGACCCTCCATGGCGTATGACGCCGCTATTCTCCTCGCCTTGGGCTTTAGAAGTTTTTTGACAGCAACTCCTTGAGCGCCCAGTTGTCCAACACCTGCTGGGCCACAATCTGCTTGAGACGCCGGTTCTCATCCTCCAGGGACTTGAGCCTCTTGAACTCGCTCACCGTCAGGCCCGCATACTTGGCCTTCCAGTTGTAGAAAGTGGCATCGCTCATGCCATGCTTACGGCACAGGTCGGCTGCCCTGGCCCCCGCCTCAGCCTCATTCAGCACGGCTATGATCTGTTCCTCTGTGTACCTCTTGCGAACCATGAGTCCTCCTTCAATGCTCTATTCTAGCGGAGAACTCTACTTCCCTGTCTTACTGTTTTATGGGGTAAGGTCACTTTGTGCTAAACTGTTGACAGGGTAAAATCATTTGTGTATGGACGCAAGGCCCAGGAGTGTATCATGCCTACCTATAAGAACGTGAGCGGAAAGTCCGGGGTAGCCTCATACGAGATTCAGGAAAATGCCATCATAGTTACATTCCATGTCGGAAGGCCGTATCTGTATAACAACGACGCTCCGGGCAAAGATTTAGTAGAGGAAATGAAGAGGTTGGCTGAGTCCGGAGAGGGTCTGAACACATTTATCAACCAGCATGTAAGGGAAAACTACGCAAAGAAACTCTAGTCCAAAGACCGTATCCGTTAGTCTGATTTTGGTTGTTGGGGTGGTGGTGAAGGAGGTTCTCTATCAGGATTAGACTCTGGCCCTGGTCTGCCAGATCGTTCTTCTTCTCCGTCATCCTTTTTGATGGGTTTAGGTGGTCGGGGTTGTCTCTCCGAAACGCTGCTCCACTGCTTTATAAGCGTCTCGCTGGGTCTTGTTATTGCTCTTGCTGTCCACAATATTGTCATTGGCGGTAGCCCACCCTGTAGTTTCAATAATTTGCTTGGAAATTCCATGTAATTGCTGGAGTGCTTCCTCAGTATCCACCGTACCACTTTTGACAGCCATCCACAAGTGGCGTAATTCCGAGCGGAGTTTATCGCATTGGATGTATACCAGTTGGGCTACAGTAGAATGTTTGCTGTAATTGGCAATGGCATCCCAGATAGTCAATCCGGTGGCAAGTATAAATAATGCGATACGTGCGATGTCCTCATGGGGAACAATATTAACAGCAGGGGTGGCAGCAACAACAATAGATGTCAATGCGAGAAACCGTATAGTCATGTGCTGTCGAGCCATACGGGTATGCTGTGCCTCGTAGTATCGGCAGTATCGCTCCACATCTAATAAGGCAGTCCAGATTCCATTGTATACAGCTGCATTTATCATTATACACCTGCCGTATGATAGTATCGGCGCTCCTAGCGTAGAGGCGAGTGCAAAACTCCTGAGCGTCCGGCAGGAAGCTTAGATTTTGACTTTTGGTGTAAAGCCCAGGCAGACCGTAAATCCCTGCCGATTCCCATCGAGTTTACGGGCTGTCCGGTGGTCTGAGGCAAGTGGCGTTTTCGGCGAGGAGGGACCTGTAAGAAGTCGGGAAGACAGAGTTGCCAGCAGAGGACTCGATATGGGCGTGGGCATCTTTCCATTGCTCCCATTCCGCGCCGACCTTGTCGGGCCGCCAGTGAACTTTCGGGTTGAACTCGTCTGAAATCCCTTGGCCCAACCTAATGCAGGTTTCCACTTGCAAATGGGCTTCCCCAGCTCCACTAAGTTGCGCAATGCACAAGTTTTGCAGCGTATCTCCGGCATCAATAACCCTGTTCGGGTGAAATACAGACAGATGTCGGTCACTGGCCATGAAGGCCTGCGGCGTTGGCTGCTGAAGGTCGTCGTCCCATTTTCCGGGGGTAATGAATCGGCAAATCCAGTCTTCCCTAGAGACTTCCGACGGCGGCAAGAATTACCTCCGAGGTCAGATCGGCGACGGCCTTTGAGGGAATGTCGCGAGCGTATTGTCTGTCCCGTGTCACTGCCGCCCCCACACTCCCGTCCCGCTCAATTTCGACGTACAACCGCACGTCATTCGGGAACACCGTGGCGATAGACAGCATGCCGTCGTTAGCCACGGTAGCGGACACCGTGCTTGACTGTTTGCATAGCCAAGTAACCAAGTTGTTCACATCTGTCATTGTCGATGTAGACACGGGATCTTGACCTGGACCGTTATTCCCAAATTGGGAAAGGCGCTGCTGCAATTTAACGCTGACGCCATTTACAATTTGCTCAATTTGGCTGCGAACCAGTGGGGACACAGGGGTCATCGAGGTAGGTTCAACGGAGCCGTAATGCAAGACGTCGTTTGATACTTCGACAGGCGTGATATACATTACAACATGGTCTCCATGGTCTCCGGCAACCCAATAAGGTTTACCAATCGTCTTGCCCAAACTGAATCCCACGAAGCCAGTAGGATGCCAATCATCGAGAAGGGGTTTACGTCCTTCTACATTGCCACTTATGAAAATGGGTGTTCCAGTTGCCCCACTTGCAACTAAGGCATCTGCGACAGATTCGGCTTCCACATATTCAGAATTCTCGGCTCTTATCGTAGGCATGGCCCACCTTTCTACCGAAACAATTCTCGGGCAGAATCCTTGAGACATCCTTCAAAAACACTTTCCAAATTAGAGTGGGCTGTCTCAAGCCACTCTGTGGTTTCCGACAACTCGATTGAATCAGGTTGCACGAGAAAGTAGTCTAGATCCAAGGTGACCTGAGCATTCCCCCCTTCAGGTTGCCGGGTACTCATTATCTGCAAGGTAAGCGAATCACGGGCATCTTCGAAATTGATTTGAATCATACATTGGAACCGCGATAAATTTTGGGAGATGGTGTGACCAACAAAGGGGTAGAAATCGAAGAAATCCTCTAACTCCACTGTACCCCGGCCCAAATTGATGTCGTTGATATATCTCAGCCCGATCCGTTGTACTTTCGTTGGCTTAAGGACCTCTTGGTAGGCCTTGGCACACTTGCCAATAATTTCACTGAAACCTTTCCAAGAAGGGTAGGGCTTACGATGGTGTACACCCAAGCGGTAGGGGGACACGGCGATGTGGCCAGATTCATCACTTTCCCTCCAGAACCTGGCCTCGCCTTGGAAACCCAACCTTAACACCAACTGTTGCAATACAGGTGGCGATACTTGAGATAATTGAACATTTGGGGAACCAACCACCTGCTCAATAGGGAGTCTGCGAGGAAATTCGCTCGCCAAGGCAGCATAAATCTGGCCCGGAGCGGCCCAATCCCAATGCGTTCCTTCCTGATAACGGAATTCGCAAACAGCTTCGCGGATAGGGGGGTTCTGATATTGCTGACTCATTAGCCACCAATAGGATGTACAAAAGTCAATTGACTTAATAAACCTTTACGGCGGCTCCCACCGATTTGGCCATAGCGCATTTAATATACATTCTAGGTTTTAGGATGTCAACTATCTAAACGACCAGGACGGATCCGGCTACGATCCTTTCCCGTCCACCTGGCCGCCCTATTCCCATTGACGCTCCATCCGATAATCACTTACTATAGGGTCGCGACAGTCGATGGGTTTACCACTGCGATTATGTACATGAGACCTCGCCGGAGTTGGCATCATGCTCCCTTGCAGGTCTCATGTATGGACCCGGCGACTGTCGCAAGTTAGCCAAATCCTGCTTGCAAGGGAGCGCTACTTTGAGCACTACCTGTCCTACACACCGGGCCACCGTGATTCCGACCAAGAAAGCTACCCCTTGGATCATCAGTTTACCATGTATCGGGCCTCTCGTGCTACTCGCCGTTCTCACTCTGGCACTGATAGCGTGTGGCGTTCAGGAGGAGCTAAGTGACTCTCTTGCCAATGATGATGGCAGGGCCTTTATGCTGTCCCAATCGTGCATAGAGGTGATGGCAGAATACACAGCTATGCTGATAGGTGGGCGCGATGCCGCCGTCATGCACGTCGCCAATACCTATAATATAAAGACAGGAACAAACTCGTACATCGCTATCAGCGATGCACAGGTTCGGATTGACCAGTGCAGCAACCGCTCTACTACATCCTCATCTTCATCCTCTTCGTCATCTTATACCCCGCCACAAGCAACACAGCTTTCATTGCCCACGTCCACATGGTCGCCAACACCTACACCATTGCCAACGCCCACTCCAACTCCAAATCCATTCCCGGCAGAACTGACAGCCGGTGTGGACGCGCTGGTTCACTGCGTGGGGAGGACGGCTGAGTATTGGCTGGAGCATGGGCCGCCTCGTTTGGAAGCTGACCTGGTTGCTTGTCTCAATTCCTACCTGGAGGAGAGATAGTATGAAGTACGTGCTGGCAATGCTAATAGTAGCTCTCAATCTGACCCTGGGATTCCTGTATAGCCAAGACGTTGCTGCTTGGGACCCACCGGAGGAGTGCGCGGACGAGGACAGGGAGATAGAGGGCAATCGCAACTCTCCGTGCAAAGTGGTCGTTCCTGAAATCTCCCATGTGGAGTACCGGGTACGCATGGTCTATCCCCAATGTGTGGAGGAGATGCTTGTTCACATGCCGGGGAGTGTAGCTCCGTCGGGCAGGCCTCCTCAGATTACCATTCGGGCTGATACTACCCACTACATCTGGAACAATGATAGTGTTCATGTAATCACTATAAAGGATGGTCATGTTCAGGTCACTGGGCGCAGATGGGGCGTTACATCGGCAATTAACAGAAGCAGTTTTGAAAATATTGGGAGCCAACTGAGGGTGGGGATACCAACTCTTCCTAATGGTTGGCTTATATACTCCAACTGGGTCGAGCGGCCCCGTACGGATGCTGTTGTTGAATTGGTAAATGCCTGCCTCTCTCAGGTGCGTGAAGAGACTGCCCAGCGAGAGGCCGAAGCCCAAGCCTTCGTTGCAGCCCAGGAGCTTGCGGCTGCTCAGGAAAGTAGGCGTCGTATTGCTGCTGCTGAACTGATCAAGACCGAAGCTCTCCAGACGCAGATTGCCCACGAGGAGGTTATAGCAGAGATTCTCCGGGACATTGTGCGTATCCGGCTGGCAGGCCAGGAGGACAGGGCAAGGCTCACCAGTGAGTACCTGACCCGTGCTGAGAGTGCAGCCGTTGACTTTGAGGAAGAGACTTCAGATATTGAAGCACGTATTCAGGATTACCTCGATTTCAATGCCGAACTTCTAACCCGTCTGGAAGATTACCAGGCTGACATATCTGCGAGGCTGGAGCGGGTCCAGGCGAGTATAGATGAACAGCAGGCTAGTATTGATGTTCTGGAGGAAGAGGCTCAGAGGTTGTCTACTGAAGATGGTACTCCCGGGCCAACTCCCGAATCTTCTGAAGGTGATAGCTAATATGATAGAGCTTCTATATGATGAGTTTGGGCAGCGGGACTTCCGTACTGAGCCTGTCTCAGAAGTCGGGTTGATGTCAGGGGTGTAGACTGTTGGGAAGAAGGTGGAGTTGGAGGTTGGCGATGCCGCTTCGAGATATGGGCCGAGAGCAGATATGGATGTTGCCGCCGACGCTTGACGAGTTGTTGCCGCTGGACCATCCGGCGCGGTTCGTGGCCGAGTTCGTTGATGCGTTGGATCGGGATGGCTGGGCGGAGCTTGGCGTGGATATAGACGGTGATGCGTTGGGAGCGCCAGCCTACCATCCACGTGCGCTATTGAGCGTATGGTTGTACGGCTTCATGACCGGGGTGCGCTCGTGCCGGAAGCTGGAGGTGGCCTGCCGGGACCAGATATCGTACCTGTGGCTGACTGGGTGGCAGCGCTCTGACCACAACACCCTGTGGCGGTTCTACAAAGGGCATAGGCAGGCTATGAGAAAGCTGTTCGAGCGCACGGTGCGTACGGCGGTGGCAATGAAGTTGGTGGACCTGGCGATTCAGGCGGTGGATGGCACGAAGGTGGTCGCCAACGCATCGCTGAACAGGAGCTACGATGCCGAGGGACTGCGAGGGTTGCTGGAGCGAGTGGAGAGGGCGATAGCCGACCTTGAGGCTCAGAACGAAGCTGGAGAAGACGCTGCTGCTGCCCATCTGCCTGAGGAGTTGGCCGACAAGGAGGTCTTGAGAGAGAAGGTGAGGCAGGCGATGGCCGATCTTGCGAGTCAGAAACGCCACAAGCGCATCAACCTGACTGACAGAGACGCCCGGCTGATGAAGGGCAGGCAGGGCATCGTGGCCGGCTACAACGCTCAGGCTATGGTCTCATCCGTAGAGATGGATGGGGGAGGGACCGGCATGTTGGTCACCGCCGTGGACGTGGTGGACGAAGCCAATGACAATGCCCTGCTGGCGCCAATGATGGAACGGGCCGAAGAGACGACCGGGACGAAAGCGCAGACGACGTTGGCCGATGCCGGATATTTCGCCGGGAGTCACTTGGAAGAATGTGCCAGTCGAGGCCAGCAGGTGATGGTGTCAGAGGCAAGACAACGGTTCCTCAAGGACCAGTATCACAAGGACCAGTTCAACTACGACGAGCAGAGTGACAGCTTTATGTGCCCACAGGGGCAGACGCTAGCGTTCGTCCGCATACAGCATGCGAACGGAGTCCCGTTGCGTCTGTACCGAGCTTCCGGCGCCGTCTGCCAGGCGTGTCCAGCCTTCAGAGTTTGTACAAGGGCCAAGGAGATTGGGCGAAGTCTGGCCGTAGGGCCGCACGATGCGGCGCTACGGCGCCATCGCGCCTGGATGGCCAGCTCAGCAGCTAGAGAGGCGTACAGGCTGAGAAAGCAACTGGTCGAGCCGGTCTTCGGAATCATCAAGGAGCAACAGGGGGCACGGAGGTTCCTGCTGCGCGGCCTCACCAACGTAGCGGCCGAGTGGACCATGTTGGCAACAGCTTTCAACCTGCGCACTCTCTGTCGGGTGTGGAGCTCCTCACCCCCCTTCAGCCATCCGTTTCACGGTCCGAAGCCTTGTCCTGTCTCGTGAACTGAGGCGATGACAGCGACCAGTCTCCACACCGCCGTCTTGCATCAGACATCCGCGTCAGAGTGAACCTGTTCACAAATGTTCTTCTGAGACAGGCTCAGAAATGAACAATCTGGTCACGGCTACCTCACTCTAACGGGCGCTAACACGATTCCCCCACCCATCCCTTCGTCATACTTGGTCCAATGCTACCGTCCGGGGCCTGCACCTGCCTATCAAGAGCCGGACGACGCGTTGAAGTCGAGGCCCGCATCTAGGGCATCTTCGGCGCTGTACCCCATGACGAGGCGAGGAAGATCCGCCCCCTCTTCGCCGAGGTCATGGACGTCAAGCCCGCGTCTGTCCAGGTTGGCTTGGACGGAGCCCCCGCTAACGCCGAGCTGCACGACTCCAGAATCCCTATATCGAGACTTCCCAGCAAAAAGCAACCGTCTTGAAAGTCAAGATGCGGGTGTGATCGGATCCCAATGTTTTCCTGTCTTCGCCATGCTGTTGAGCATGGTCAGCAGCTTCCGCATACAGGCGGTTAGAGCCAGTTTCTTAGGCTTCCCGGCCGCCAGAAGCCGCTGGTAGAACTGTCGAATGACTGGGTTTCGGCGTGCCGCCACCAAGGCTCCCATGTACAGCACGGCGCGCACTCGGGCCCGTCCGCCCCAGGTAGTACGCCTCCCTCTATGGCGTCCGCTATCTCGACTGAATGGGGCCACGCCGACCAGAGCTGCGATTTGCTTCCGGCCTATGGAGCCCAGCTCAGGCAGGTCGGCCAACAATGTCATGGACACCTGGTTCCCCACGCCGGGGACGCTGCGCAGGAGTTCATCTTTTTCGCGCCACACTGGACTGCTGAGTATCGTTTGTCTAAGTTCGCCGTCCAGTTCGCTCAGCTCCTGATCCAGCCAAGCGATGTGGGCCTCGATACGAGGACGTACCTCTCGCAATGCGCGACCCAGACGATTGTTCTCTGCCACCAAGATAGCGACTACCTGACGCCGACGGGCCAGCATCGCTCCGAAGACCTGAGTGTCGGCATCACGTAACGCGCGCATGGGCGGATGGATCGCCTCTCCAAAGTGGGCCAGGACCTGGGCGTCGAGTCTGTCGTTCTTGGCCAGTTGGCCGGTGGACTTGGCGAAATCACGCACTTGGCGGGGATTGACCACTGCCACTGGCAGTGATGCCGCAGCCAGGGCCGCCACTAATGTAAGTTCTAGCAGCCCGGTCCGAGAAACAGGGTTGGTGAGCCATTGGGGTATGATGGAGCGGAGCATCAGGCGAGGGGAGCGATCAAAGAGCAAGACTTACCTTCCCTACGATCCGGACCAGCAGTTGCTGCTGCCCGCAGCCCTCCAGGAATGGCTGCCTCCGGACCACCTGGCCTACTTCATCTCCGACGTGGTGGACCAACTGGATTTGTCGGCCATCACCGCCCGCTACGAAGAGGAAGGGCGGGGCGGCCCGCCCTATCATCCCAGGATGATGGTCAAGGTGCTGCTCTACGGCTACTGCACCGGAGTGGCCTCGTCCCGTCGCATCGCCCGGAGGTTGCACGAGGACATCGCCTTCCGGGTGCTGGCGGCCAATAACACGCCCGACTTCCGCACCATCTACGACTTCTGCAAGGGCCATGTGGAGGCGTTGGCGGACCTGTTCCTGCAGGTGCTGGAGCTGTGCAAGCAGGCAGGACTGGTGAAGCTGGGGCACGTGGCGCTGGACGGGACCAAGGTGAGGGCCACGCATCCAAGCACAAGGCGATGAGCTAGGGGCGGATGAAGGAGAAGGAAGGGCAGTTGTCAGCGGAGGTGGCAGAGTTGTTGCGGCGGGCCGGGGAGGTGGACGATGACGAGGACCGCCGGTACGGGAGGGACAAGCGTGGGGATGAGTTGCCGGAGGAACTGGCTTTCCGGGAGAGCCGGTTGCGGGAAATAAGGGAGGCCAAGGCGGCGCTGGAGGCCGGGGCCCTGGCAGAGGCGGAGCAGGCTGATAGGGAAGACGCAATCATCCCGGGGTGCCTGATGACAGGGCGCAGCGGAACTTCACCGACCCGGACTCCCGGATCATGCCCGGCCCGGGAAGGCGGGACTTCCAGCAGTCCTACAACTGTCAGGCGGTGGTGGACAGCACCCACCAGGTGATTGTGGCGGCCCGGGCCACCAATGCCACCTCGGACAAGCAGCAGGCGGTGGCCATGGTGGAGGAGACCATCGGCAATGTGGGCGCAGTCCCCAGGGAGGTCTCCGCAGACGCCGGGTACTACTCGGTCAAGGCGGTTGAGGAACTCTACGCGCTGGGAGCGAACCCGTTCATAGCGCCGGAGAAGACCCGCCACGGCAGGGTTGTGCCGCCCGCGCCCCGAAGTCGCATACCCAAGGGACTTTCCGTCGGGGACCGGATGCGGCGCAAGCTGCGGACGAAACGAGGACGTGAGCGCTACGTCCTTCGGATGGAGACGGTTGAACCGGTGTTCGGCCAGATCAAGCAGGGCCGGGGCTTCCGGCAGTTCCTGCTGCGGGGTCTGGCGAAGGTGAACGGCGAATGGTCGCTGATCTGCACGGGCCACAACCTGCTCAAACTGTTCCGCTTTGGGGTCAATCTGCACAGGAAAGCACGGGGCGATGGGCCAGCCCAACGCATCAGGAACTTTTGCCGAGGTAGAGAGCACGGCGCTATTCGCAAACCTATCTGGGGGCTAGCCGGGGCAACCGGCACAATTGGTTGTCGCGATCCATTGTCGCTGACCCGCAAGCGCCGTTAGATAATCCTCGGACGGGCTGCTAGATAAGTAGGTGCTCTGGAGGGCAGAGCCTTGGGCATGGAAAGAGTAAGCAACTTGGTAGAGTTGCTGGACGGGGCACCAAATGGCCTAGCTGTCAAGACCCTCATGGGATCTGAACCACCGGATCCTGATGAATCCATACGGAAACTGCGACTTTGTACAACGTCCCACGCGCCTAGCGTAACCGTGACCATTGTCTGTACTACTGGCAGGAACGCCAGGACTCTCCCTTAGTTCTGCATCAATTCCTGACCAAATGACCGGGTCCTCTGCACTGGGCCAATCAAGATGGAACTACGATATGAACCACCTTTCGCTCTTCAAGGCGAATTGAGTCAGGAAACCTAGCACTGGCAGTTGGAAGTTTGGCGGCATAGTTCTGGTACGCTGTGTGATAAAAATTTCTAAGGAGGAAGGCGATGAATTGGAGAGGCGTCAGCGGAGCAGAAACTGGTATTCTACAGTTCCTATATTGACCAAGGGTTAGGTGAGACTTGGGATGGGTCAGCACTTGATGCAGGACTTCCGAAGCTTCGTAGTCGAAACGCAATGGTACGTGGACAATGTTGTTGGCTACTATATCCGCATATAAGTCGTCCTCGAAATAACTTTGGGGGTCGTTCTCAAATTCTGCGAGTGATGGCGAAGGGAAAAAGGCAAGTCGGTGGTTCAGCAACTCGCCATGAGCAAACTGATAGGTCATTTGAATCAATGCTCCGTCAAGCATCTTAATGTTGAAAGCGCGAGAATCTGCAAGATCCCTGTAAATCTCCTCGTATGGACGGTCTCTCAGTGCAACACCGACGTGTTCTGCCCCCGGGAAACTGACCCTAATCAGTGGACGTTCCCTGTCGTCTAGGTGAGTGAAGTTCTGGTCGTCCGATAGACCAGTATCCATCATATATAGAACTATGTCATTGATTTGCATGCTTGTTGCGTTTGGCGTTGGCATCGTCGCTAACCCAAGAGTTCCCTCAGTCTGGACATGGCATCTTCCGCCCTAATATTGCCTGCCTCCCAACCCTCCAGGAGCCGTTGCACTTCAGGTTGCCGGTCTTCAAGAGCTTCCTGATCTGCAATTCCCATATCCCTATGAACTATCCTCAAGTTCTCTCGCTGTTCGGCTGTTGGGTAGATAAACCTCAACATAAAATCGGAGTCCTTTAGCCTGTTGAACTCCGTCATAAGTGAATCCATGCGGCCACCAACGCCTAGAACGCGAATCCAAGACTTACTCCTTGTGATCGCCGTAAAAATCTGATTGCGTATAGAGGCTAGATTCATCGCGGGAAGATTACAGTCCTGAGCATTGATCACGTAGACCATCCCAGCTTCGTTACCTTTGACACGATAAATGCCTGTAAGGGTTATGGATTCGGCATCTTGTCTGTAGAAGGTATCCGCATCTGTGTCCACACCAGCGAGATGGGAATGAATCCCCATTTCCTGGAGACGCCGGCGGACCAATCCGACTTTGCCACGTGTTGATCGAGGATCAGGATTGATAACCACGATGTCATCATGCCGTAGTTCCTCTTCCCTGAGATTGTTGAATATTGCTACAGCCAACCACCGGGCTTGGTCTTCTTCGCTTTCGAATCGGTAAAACTGGATCAATTCGTCTATGTGGGAATGCTGTTCCAGGAACGACGGGCTTGTATCTTCAGTTCGCTTAAGGGCAACCTCCCGGCCTTCCTCGAGCTCCCCACTCGCTACTTTATATCCAACATCGGTCCATAGCTTTGGGTTGTCAAACATTTGGATCAGACCCGTTTCGCTTTGTTCAGTCGGTTCCCGATAAATTCCGAACCCGAGAGCATGGGCCGTAACCAAGACTGGCCGAGAATTCCGGTAACACCTCTGCAAAATTATGTCACGGCGCGGTCCCTCGGTTTCGACATTGTCTCCCCATACCTGCGCACTTCCCGTCGGGATGCCCCCGAATATCGTCTCGGGAGAAGGAAGAGTTTCCCCTGAAAGGCTTTGCAATTCATCGTAGGCATAAACCAGCCTCTTGGGTTCCTTTAATAGGGATAGGCAAAGTCGAAGGAAGGGGGGTGTAAAATCCTGTGCTTCGTCAACGAGTATCGCATCGTACAATTCCCTGGGTTCGTGAACATGGCTCAGTGCGAATTCTGAGAGTTTACCAAGAGTTCCAATTCGCCCAAACATCCGTAGTGCGGTTTGGAAGTCGAAATATTGAAGGTTGTGGGTGCGACAAAACTCGAAATACATGCCATCTCGATCAGGGCCTCCCGGTGCCCCCCACCCGTGTATCACTCTAAGGCGTTCCCAATCTGGTTCTTCTCCAGTCATTTCAAGGAAGAAGTTGTGGATTAGACGCCTGAAAAACCCCTTGAGCGACCGTGTGTTAAAGGTGACGGCGATTCGCCATTCGGGATGTTGGGCGTGGAGATATGTCGCCTTAAGAGCGAGCACAATTGTCTTTCCTGAACCCGCCAATCCCCGAATCCGCTGCACCCCTTCTACGGTTTCGATGACCGCCGTGCTCTGCTGGTGGTCCAGTGTAGCGATGGAGTCTTCCAGTCGCTTCAGCCGTGCCCCCAGAGAATTCGGCTGTTCAATGTTTCTCCTTGCTCTACTTTGCCGAATCGTGGAGATGCTCTCTATCGCGGACAAGGTCGACCGGTAAATGTCGTTCTCCAGCTTCTTTCCTTGAAGTTGCCGTAGGGCCTCTACGATTGTCTGGCCATTAGCGATCCGGTAACCATCCCTATTTTGAGGAAGAGTCGGTACGCCAGGCGCAAAGGATATCGTTTCAATCGGGACGCGGAGATTACGACGGTCCATCAATTGTGAATAGACTTTGAGTTTCGCTTCTAGCTTGTTGTATGAGTCGTCCTGACGTACTTGGTAGTCGCCCGTATTGGTGCCCTCGACCAAGTCAAATATCACAACGCCACCGTCCTCCGAGATGAGCAATGCATCTATCGGATGCGAGCCGGTGGAGGTGCCTAGAATCGGATATCCTATGAATAGCTGACCAGATAACTCCGGGGCATTGCCCAGCAACTTAGCTAATTCCCTACTTGACGCAGGTTTTTGCGTTGTGCCCCTAACTACATCTATGCTCATCAGAGTCCTCGCAGTCCCCTGCTTTACCTGTTACGTCGCGGCTAATGGGCGGACGCAGAAATGAACTCGGTGGGACGAGTGTATAGCGAAACCTGAAGCCTGATTCTGTGTATACACTTGCCATGGACCGTGTGAGGCTTGGCGAATGCCCTTACAGAGCCTCCGGGCCTAATTATCGCCGATGCGCCTCTGTGAAGACAAGGCCCCACCAAAGCGATGTCGCGACCGCAGTACCAACACGCACAAAGGATGGCAGCAGTTCTCAGAGGATTGCGGGCGTGACCTGCCCCCAGCGATTGTACCAGGTATTACCTCACAATTTAAGCCATTGTAGGAAGGATGGTCTGAAGTGCTGGTGGACGATATCCCAGGGAGCTATGAGGTCTCACCTGGTTATATTCCTTTCTCCACCACTCGACTGGTATCCGGGCTTCGGTCAGGGTGCTAATCACCTCCCTGTTCAGGAGCTCATCCCTGAACTCCCCGTTGAATGACTCGACATATCCGTTCTCCCAAGGACTGCCCGGCTCTATGAACATGGCCTTCACCCCAAGATTTGATAACCATCCTCTCACTGCCCTGGAGGTGAACTCCGGGCCATTGTCTGAGCGTATGTGCTCCGGGACTCCCCTGACCAGGAACATCATGTAGAGCCGCTCCAAGACATCCTGGGATGTGATGCTCCGCTTCACAACCATGGCCAAACACTCTCTGGTATGCTCGTCTATGATGGTGAGGATACGGAAGGCTTTCCCTTCTGAGGTCCTGGCAGCCACGAAGTCGTAGCTCCACACATGGTCCCTGTACTCTGGCCTGAGCCTTATGCACGACCCATCGTTCATCCATAGCCTACCTTTCTTGGGCTGCTTGCCGGGTACCTTCAACCCCTCCAGCCTCCATATCCGTTCCACCCTTTTGTGGTTCACCCTCCACCCTTCATTCCTCAAGATAGCTGTGACCCTTCGTTACCCGTATCTACCGTATCGGGTAGCCAATTCCATGATCCTTTCGACCAGAGATTCTCTCTCCAAGTCCCTTTGCAGGATGTACCTCTGTGTTGCTCTAGGCTGGGTGAGCACCTGGCATGCCCGCCTCTGAGACACCCTCATCTCCTCACATACCCTCTCTACCACCCTTCGTCTCCCAGGCGGGCTCAGGAGTTTCCCTTCAGCGCCTCCTTAAGTATGTCCTTGTCCAGGCTCAGGTCCGCCACCAACTTCTTAAGCCGTACGTTCTCCTTCTCCAGCTCCTTGAGCCTCCTAGCCTCCTCCACACCCATGCTGCCATACTCCTTCCTCCACACATAGTAGGTGTGATCAGATACACCTGTCCCCCTTGCAGCTTCTCGTATGGTGTGCCCTTGATGCACCAGCACCTCCACCTCCCCCAGCTTCCCTATTATCTGCTCCGGTCTATACCCTTTCCTTGCCATCTGTTCCCCCTTTCAACAGGTCCAGTCTACGAGTTTATTACTGGATCAGTTCTCGGGGGTCAGGTCATCTCGGGTATCAAAATGTCCCAATTTTGCTGGTTGCCAACATTTCGTAAAGAATGATACTTGCGGAATAGTATAAATAATTGTATAAAGCAAATATGCAGATCCCGAACGAACGCATAGCCATCATGCTAGCGGTACAGGAATTAGCCGAGATCTTCGGTTACTCTGACTTGACTGAGGATACCGAGTTTGAAGTTCGCACCAATGACGGTTGTGTGTGGGACGCAGCTGTTTCTATTGCACCCTACTACTTCGTCATGGAATGGAGGAGGTCGGGCTCCGTTAGCAGTGTCGCTGGTGCGATTCACGAATTGGAGACGGCCCAAAGCAGCTTCCCTTATGACGTGCTCCCTCTCCTGGTAGTCCCTTATATGGGAAGAGCAGGGCAGGAGCGCTGCACGCGAGCCGGGATGAACTGGCTGGATCTCTCAGGGAACGCTGAATTCAGAGCTTCCGGCATCTTCTATCATGATCTTGGCAATTCCAACCGCTTCCGCAGGTCAGGGCGGCCGGAGAGCGCCTTCGGACCAAGGGGCTCCCGGATAACACGACGGCTTCTCATTGATCCCTCCATGGCAGTAACGCAGCGCACCCTAGCCTCCAGCACCGGTCTGAATGAGGGTCACACGAGCCGTATAGTAGGTAAGCTCTTGGAAACCAGGCTCGTCAAACGAGGAGGAGAGGGTATCCGGGTTGTCGATGCCGATGTGCTGCTTGATGCCTGGCAGGAAGACTACCGGTTTGACCGCCATCACGTCATTCGAGGCCGTATTCCGGCTCCTGGGGGTGATACCCTAGTCCATTCCCTAGCCGAGGCGCTGTCCAAGGCTGAGGAGCCCTATGCAGCAACTGCCCTCCCAGCAGCATGGCTGTGGACGCGCTACGGTTCATTCAATCTCTGCACCCTGTACATTTCGAGGCCCCCGTCCCCGGGGCTGAAGAAGGACCTTGGTTTCCAAGAGGAGGCTGATGGAGCCAACACCTGGCTGGTGGTGCCCAATGACGAGGGCGTATTCCATGGTGCGGAGATTGTTGACGGTATACGCTGCGTCCATCCGGTTCAGGCCTATGTGGATCTGAAGGACCATCCTGAGAGAGCACCGGAAGCGGCCTTAGAGATCCGGAGGCATTTGGGCCTGGGGATCCCGGATGATGTATGAAAGAACGACGAGAGACGTGTATGGCATGGAGCAGTCGGCACTTGTCCGCCGGGCATGCCCCTACGTGGCAACCAGGCAGGATGGTCTGCTCGATGAGACTATTGGAGTGGGCTGGCTGGGTCCTTGTCCCCCTATGCACCAAGACCAGGAATCAAAGCGGTGAATGTAAATCGGTTCGTCCTGGCACTTTCTGCCTTCTAGATAAGGCCGCAGGGACACAAACCGGATTTGCGGTATCAGTGAATCAAGATGGGGGAACACCCTTGAACCCAAGTTAGACTCAACAGCCCTTAAACAAAGGGCACGCAGGAAGTAGCAGCTCCCAACGTGCCCTGACCGCAAGGATAACCCACCCGGGCAAAGGACGGCTTAAATCCAAGTGGCTTCTTTTTATTCTATATATTATGACTTGGGCGTGCAATCCAGCGGTGTCATTGGGTTTGACGACCTACAAAGAGTCCTGGACTTGATCACGTATGAGGCGCACTGGCTCCTCGAGGCGTTACTGGAGCGCAGGTGAACCGGTAGGCCCGGCTACCCGGTAAAAGCGCTTTGGCGGGCTTACACTGCATCGTTCCTTCTTAACCTTCCTCACACCAATGCCTTGATCCGCCGGCTCCAAGATGATGCCGGTCTGCGCGACCTGTGCGGCTTTGGTGACGTGCTTCCCCATCGGACTACTTTCAACCGCTTTATTGGGCGCCTCTCCTGCTACGCTGAGCTGGTGGAAGACGCCCTAGCCCGCGTCACCGACGAACTCAAGACGTTGCTACCGGAGCTGGGGGATGAGGTGGCCATTGACTCCACCGCGGTACGCACCCACAGCAATCCCAATAGGAAGAACGTCAGCGACCCGGAGGCCGGGTGGGGCGTCAAGCACTCAGCCAGGGCCAAAGACGGCGCGACTGACTACTTCTTCGGCTACAAAGTCCACGCCGTGGCCGACGTTAAGCACGGAATCCCGTTGGCGCAGATCGTCACTTCCGGCAACCGCAACGATTCTCCCCTACTGCCCAAAGTCATGGAGAAAGCCCAGGCCTTCTATCCCTGGTTGAAACCCAAAATAGCGGTTGGGGACCGGGGCGGCTTTGTCGTAAAAGTCCTATTCCCAAGCTACTTTTGGGACAGACGCCGTTCCTGTCGCAAAAGTCCCGGGATCACTACTGAACACCGGAGAGATTCCCAACTCGTAGACTGAGTGGATCAAGACGACGATATTATGGCACAGAATCTTGACCAGGACCTCGTTGACTTGAGCGACCGGCGTCTTGGCCCGGACAGCAGCGCCGAACTTCGCCTTAATCATCGAGAAGGTGGTTTCCACGTTGGAACGCTTGTGGTAGTGTGCCAGGAACTCAGCTCGGTTGAAGTTGTAGTAGTGGAACATCCGGCCCCACAGGGGATCGTATTTCTGCTTGGGGCTGCTCTCGACCGAGTTGGTCTTGAACGGGATGTAGGCCGTTCCGCCGACTGCCTGAACCGCCCGCAGATTCTTCTTGCTCAAGTAGGCTTTGTCCCCCGCAACTTCTCGTACCGTGAAATTCTGCGCCGTGGTCCTGGTGAACGGCGCCATGTACGGAGAGTCGTTGCCTGCGGTTTCAGTGACCTCGACAGCGGTGACGATGTTGGTCTTGACGCCACACATCAAGTGGGCCTTAACCCATTGTGCCTCTTTGATCTCCCGTCCCCACTTGTGGTCGAACCATCGGTGACAGGTGGACGTGGCGAACCCGGTGGAATCGACGGTGAAATCGCACTCCACGGACTTGAGTGGAAGGGCACTCTGTTCAATCAGGGATTTCAGAACCGGGGTCAGGTCGGGTTTCTCCAAGTAGCGCAAGACGCTGGCGAAGCTGGGCACTTTACCCAGGAACCCATCGGCGTGGGCGTTGCGAAGGTCGGACATGGCCCGCCGCCCGGACATGGTAGAGTATACTTTGATGGCGGCTCCGAAAAGCATGTCGGAGAGTGGGAGGCGCGGGCGGCCGAAGGTCTGAGGCGGCTGGGGAACGGTATCGCAAAGCTCCCAGAGCAACTTCACGAAATGCTCTCCTTCGTGGGTCTGGGCTGCGTTGTAGGCTGGCCAATCTTGGCTGTAGGTCACGCGGACGGCCTGGGTTTCGATGGTGGTGCCGTCGGGGCTTTCCTCGCGCTGGATGATGAACTCCACCGCGTACACGTGCTTGCAGGGCAACTGCCGACGTTCGAAGTCTGGGCAGGTGCAGAAGGGCGTCTCGTCGGTATTGACAACGTAGGAGCCTTTGCCGGATTGCGACGGGACCTTGTAGCCAAGTCGGTTCTTCTCCACGCGAACCAAGGCTGCAATCGCCATTCCTCGGTGTTGGAGTCCGGCGTCGCCGTCGTCGGGGTCATTGGGGCCGAGAGCGGTGACGGCGTTGAAGTCGAAGCTGAGCTGACTCATAGGGCACCTCCAATATGCCCTGATAGTACCATACGTTGTATGGGTTTGTTAATACATCAAATGTCTCGCTCCCGTTGACAGAGCTATACAATGGCTGGTATTGTTCCGGCATGAGTGAAGTCCCACAGACAATAGCAGCCTTGCAAGAACGGGGTTGGACGTTGGCTGCAATTGCTGACGAGCTAGAAGTGACCCCAAACGCTGTTGAGAAGTGGAAGGCTGGGGATCGAAAGCCTTCGAATCACAAGTCCACGCTGGAACACCTAAAGCGGCTGCTCAATGTGCAGCACATTCCGAAGCAACGGCGGTACTCCAAGGGGCGAGTTCATCGCTATGGATAACGAGTTTCGTTCCTATAATTATGTTCATCAATCCTTGAAGGATCTGGGCAAGGCCACAAGAGTTGGGAGAGATTATGGCTGCTGACAACCAGTGGAGCGCAAGAGTTTACCCGCTGAATCGTGATTTTTGTAGCAGTAGGCTATTTTGATGCAAAGCCGGCGGGTTACAATGCGGAGGAATGCCTGAAAAGCTGACCGAGTCAACGGTGCTGAAGACGCCGCTGACTCCTTAGGTGACTTCTCCCTGGTCTGTTTACGCTTCATGTCGACCCATTAGGGGTGTTAGAGCAACCTCTAGGAAGTTGCAGAAGAAATATTATGGAGCGCATTCAATCGGTTAATCTTGATCGGATAGAGTGGGCGTGTGCTGAGTACGGCATGACGCTAGAACAACTATCGCCCATCGCCGGGGTGTCTGAATCCGCAGTTAAACACCTGGCGGCAGGTGATGGGATCACCCCCAACAATCTTCAGAAAATCGCTGAGTTTCTGGGGCATGGGGTGCTCTTCTTCGTCGAGCAGGGACCGGTGGAAACAGACAGTATATACACACCACAGTTCCGAACGATTCTGAATAGAAAGCCACATCTCAGTGCAAAGCTGCGTAAGTTTGTTCAAAGGGTAGAGAAACAGCGCGAGGCCTACATTGCTTTGCAAGAGGCGATATCTGAACCTGGGGTCTCGTTTACTCCTCCCGATATGGCTAGCCCAGCAAACGGCCCCCAGCTTGCTCGTGACTGGCTGAATTTATCGACCAGTAACAACTTTGGGATCAGTCGTAAAAAGGTTGAGGAAAAGGGCGTTCTGGTCTTCCTCAGCAACGGTTACAACGGGAAATGGCAAATTCCAAAAGATGATCCCATTCTCGGATTCTCTGTTTACCATGATTCTTACCCAATCGTTGTTATAAAAAAGGAATCCGAACAGCGGCAGCTATTTACTCTGATGCATGAGTTGGCTCACCTAATAATCCATAAGGCAAGTTGGGTCGACGATGAGGATGATCTGCATTCTTATAGCGCACAAGAGCAAGAGGCCAGCTCTCTTGCAGGACGTGTACTGGTGCCAGACGCAGTGCTAGAGAGCGTGCGTGACCAGGATAAGCCTTCCAGCGTCACAGAATACGACAACTGGCTAGCTAACCTACACGATATACATGGTGTAAGTGGTGAAGTAATTCTCCGTCGATTGCTTGATAGTGGTCGACTGCTCCAGGAGCATTACACTGCGTATCGGCAATGGAAGAACGAAACCACTGGGGATGGAAGGGAAGGTGGTAATCGCTCCTATCGCCACCGTGAACCCATCCATATTTTCGGGGATACGTTTGTCCGGACAGTCTTTGAGGCATTACAAGCTAAAGAGATTACGCTAGCAAGGGCAAGTGGGTACCTCGATAATCTACGGATTCAAGATGTACATGAGCTAGAGCAGTATTGCTATGCACATGTTTGATGCCTCATCCACCATATATGGGTGGGACAACTATCCATTAGCCCAATTTCCCCGTCTGTGGGATTGGCTAGGGAGCCAGATCGGCGCTGGGCTCGTCACTCTGTCTGAAACTGCCTACAAGGAAGTGTGTTCAAAGTTAGCAAATTGCGGGCAATGGTTGAAAGACCAGGGTCTGGCCGTCGCCGTAAATACCCCAGCGACGCTGCAAGAAGCATCCCAAATTAAAACGTTACTCAATATAGTGGGTGATGATTATCACTCTGATGGTGTCGGTGAAAATGACCTTCTCATTATCGCCTCTGCAAAGACCGGAGGAGCAACTCTTGTTTCAGATGAAAAGAAGCAGCTGATCCTCCCGGCCAATCGTAGGCGATATAAGATCCCAGCAGTTTGCGCTTATCTTAACTCGCCAGTGCCATGCAAAAGCTTCCTTGAGTACATAAAATCCTCAGGCCAGAGTTTCTAAAGCGTCCTTCCGGGAGGACGAAAGTCGGGTGAGGACGGGGAAGGCCCCGGAAAACCTGGCGCTAATCCGACACCTGGCCATGAACCTGCTGCGCCAGGACCGGGCCTCCAAAACCTCCATCAAAGCCAGGCGTAAGCTGGCTGGGACAATGACTATCTGCTGACCATCCTCTCTAATTAGAATGCGGGCTTTGTCGAAAAAGTCCTATTCCCAGGCCACTTTTGCGACAGAAACCCGACTTTTACGACAACTAAGCCTTTTGCAACAAAGCCGGACCGGGGCTATGATTCCAAAGGAAACCACACCTGGCTGGATGAGCGAGGGATTATCCCAATCATTCATATCCGGGGGCTATCCAACAAGAAGCTCTACGACGGCATTTACACCAAAGAAGGCATCCCGACCTGCCTGGGTGGCGTCCCGATGGAGTACACGGAAACCAACCCGGTTACCGGGTGTCATAGGTACGTATGTGTAGAAGGCGGCTGCCACTTGAAGGGGTCAAACAAGGGAGGTATCGTCCACTGCGATTCGGAAGTGTGGGAAGATCCGCCGAAACAGCCCCGAGTGGAGTTCCCACTATGCCAAGCGTCAGGCCATCGAGCGGACATTCAAGAGCCTGAAGGAGTCGCTCCGCCTAGAGCGGCATTGCGTCCGGGGACTCCGGCAGATCAGGCTTCACACCCTGATGAACACTTGGGCGTTACAGGCGACGGTGCTGGCCAATGTACGGGCCGGCAGAATGGCAGAAATGCTGTGGATGGTGAAGAAGGTGGCGTGAATGTAAGGTTATGAAGGCAGCCAAGCCCCGGTGGCTGAGGGCAAATATCCGGACCTCTGACCTAAACCGACCCCAGGCATTTGGTTATTCTATGCAGTCCCGGCTCCAATCCAAATCAGACCGCTGTTAATTCGCTTCTACGCGACCTGTCCCCAACCCCCACATCGACTCTGCCCCCCCCTTTGCTGTCTTGCTCGAATCTTCAAAGAGACTTCTCGTGGTCATGACGAACAAACGTTGCATGTACACTCTCAAACGCTTTCCGACCTCGTTCTGGGTTCGACGGAAGATGATCTGAGTCAGCAAACATTACAGCCCTGGACTTTTGCACTTCCCTCCCTAAACTAAACTACTTGCGGATATATGCAAACCATGCTATAGTAACAATCATGCAGGTCCCGCGCGAACCCATAGCTATCAGGCAGGCAGTAGTACGTCTAGCCGAAATCTTTCGTGTCTCCGAGTTGACTGAGGATGCCAAGCTCGGAGTCCGCACCAAAGACGGGCGTGTGTGGGATGCAGTTTTCAATATTCAACTCCATTCCTTTGAAGGCCAATCCTTCGTCCTGAAATGGAAGAGGTCAGGCTCCCTTGGCCTTGTCGCGAGTGCAATTCACGAATTGGTGACGGCCCAAAGCAGCTTCCCCCAGAAGGTGATTCCACTCCTCGTAGTCCCTTACATGGGGGAAGCTGCGCAGGAGTGCTGCGCGCTAGCCCAACTATCCTGGCTAGATCTCTCAGGAAATGCCAGCATCATCGTACCAGGCATCTTCTATCAGAACCTTGGCAACCCCAACCGCTTCCGCAGGTCAGGGCGGCCGGAGAGCGCCTTCGGACCAAGGGGATCCCGGATAACACGACGGCTGCTCATGGAACCCTCCAAGGCGATAAGGCAGCACGCCCTAGCCTCTATCACCGGTCTGAATGAGGGCCACACGAGCCGCATAGTAGGTAAGCTTTTGGAAACCCGCCTTGTTGAGCGAGGAGGGGAGGGTATCAGCGTCGTCGATGCCAGCGCGTTGCTTGATGCCTGGCAGGAGGACTATCGGTTTGACCGGCATCATATTATCCGAGGCCATATTCCGGCTCGTGGGGGCGTTGCTCTGATTCATTCCATTGCCGAAGCATTGTCCAAGATGGAGGAGTCCTACGCAGCGACTGCCCTCCCTGCCGCATGGCTATGGACACAATACCCTAAATTTCGTCTCTCGACGGTGTACATTCCCAAGCCCCCGTCGGCAGGGCTGAAGAAGGCCCTCAGATTCCGAGAAGAATCTGAGAGAAGCAACACCTGGCTGGTCGTTCCCAACGACGAAGGGGTCTTTCACGGGGCAGAGCTTGTTGACGGTGTACGCTGCGTCCATCCGGTACAGGCCTATATCGACCTGAAGAACCATCCTGAGAGAGCACCAGAAGCAGCTGCAGGACTCCGGAGGTGGCTAGGCTTAGGGGGGGCCAAGGATGATGTGTAGGGTATCTACAGGAGACGGGTACGGTATGGAGCGGAAGGACTCTGTCCGCCGGACATGCTCCTACATGACTTCCGAGCCGAGTGATCTGCTGTATAAGACCGTTGGGGTTGGAGAACTGGTTCCCTATCTCCTTAATGGCCAGGAAAACCTCCCTGTAGGCTTGGAACCTCATGCGGGCACGATGGGCCTGGACCTGGGGCTAGCGGTGGCCGTCTTGAATCGAGAGCTGGGCGACAGGTTGTTGGACGCGGGATTTGAGCCGGACGTCAATGCCCAAGGCAACAAGAGATTGCAGGCTTGGACTACAGGCACTCCCGATACCGTAACGGTGGACCTTTTGATTCCTCCCAGCGATGAAACGGACGGGGGGGTGCCATTCTACACATTGGATCTGACTTGGCCGCCATAGGGGTGCCAGGCCTCGAATTGGCCTTCAAGGACCGGAACTGGAAAGAGACGTCCGGCTCCACCCCTACTGGTGCATGGGCCACCCAGGGTTTTCCAGGATGCGACCCTGGAGCCTTTACAGTGCTAAAGGCGACTGCCCTTGGGAACAGAGCCGAAAACAAAGACGCCTACGACCTCTTCTACTGTCGCGAGCCGGTTATTCACATGCGGATGAAGAGCAGGCCAAGCGATCAGAAGAACTGGCCTGACTCAGGAGTACCCGGGGGAACATTTTCAGCTAGGAGGTGACCTAATGGATACTCGAGCCAGCCCGAAGGGTCCGGGCGAAAAAGAAGGGTCGCGGTGGATTGAAGGCCCAACCGCGACCTCTAGCCAGCCGGAGACACAACCCCAGATGGCACATCTCCATAATAATGGAGACGGTCCTGGGACGCAATCGCCTGCGGATGCAGAATCGGGCAGCTTCCTCTGTAACCCCTGCATGGGAGAGAATCCGCCATCCGTGGAAAGTGCCCCGACGGTCTCAGGGATCGTCCACCATTGTGATCGTCTATGCCTACGGCCGACTTTCCCAGAACCCATTGGATCTGCTCAACGGTCAGGCAACTGCATCTATGCAGCCGTCCCCTTTGAATTAGTCCAAGGGCCATTGGATATCCCTCACGACGGTCAACTATCACTGCCGCTGGACCCAATCTGGCCGGCGCCAGTGGCCCACTTACCGACCGCTTCAAGAGGCCAGCCCCCAAAAGAGCTAACGTTCCAACCGACTGATGTGGAAGACAAGAAGAGCCTGAAGAGATCTGGCGACGGTCCCTCGGGGATAGGAGTGATCAGGGTTTTCTCCAACCCAGGCCCCGACGGGGAGGACCGGCTGCGACGGGTGTTCTCTCTCATGGTCAAGTACGCCACCAATTACAGGCAAGACGGTTCAGAGGAGGATTCCCCTGCGGACGTCCGGCCCCACGTCAACGCCGGGAAGGATGTCTGATGCGAACCGATCCGTTCCTTTTCGTCGTTATTCTGGGTGGCGGCGTCCATGCCTTCATCATGGAGATCATGGACAACGGCGGACCCTTTGAATGCAACCGTGACTGGTCTATTTTCACCGGCGCCTATCGGGAGCGGCTCAGCATCTACTATCATCTGGACTGGACTGGCAAGCAACTCGGCTTTCCCCTGTACATGGTGGCCAACGGACATGGCCTCCTCAAGAACCTGAAGACCATTACCAACCTCCCCTACTTTCATAGCCGCCTAAGGCATTTTGGTCTGCATCAACGGAAGTGGAGGGGAGAAAGACAGCATCAGGAGGCAGCAGTGGACCAACCACTACATGATCAAGCGAGGGATGCCCGAGATGCTGGGACTCAAGCCGAAGCAGCGCATCCTCGTAGGCACGACCGACGAGACGTGGTTCGGCATCACCACCAACGAGGCCCTCCTAGTTTAGGGACTCAGGTAGCCAGTGGATCACGAACCGCTACCCCCTGATAGTGGAGGGAATGTCCCAGAGCAATCGTTACGAGGCAGGGGGGTTCTGCTTCACCCATTGGGGGGTATTGGTGTGGCAGACAGTTGGCTCGGGGATGCTGCTACTATGCCGGACCGTGGCAGCACTTGCGGTCGCAGGTGCCTCTATTGAGTCGTAGCACTTCCCGGGCGCGCCGCCTACAGGAGGCGGGTCTATCCATTTTTTGGGGACGCGAAAGGAAATAGTAATGCCGAAAACCAAGAGGCAGCAAAGACAGGACAAAGGACAGCGAGCAGCCATCTACGCCCGCGTGTCGGACAAGAGCCAGGACACTGAGGACAAGACTTCCATCTCCGAACAGATAGGCGAGATGGAAGCCTACTGCGAGAAGAAGGGACTCACAATCACAGCCCGCTACCAGGAGGTGGGCCCGGGCTGGTCGAAGAAACGCCCTAAGTTCTTGCAGATGCTAGCCGATGCCACGAACGGAGACTTCGACATCATCGTCTGCTGGAAGTCCGACCGGCTCAGCAGGGGGATGTACCCTGCCGCCGCCCTCATGGAGGTGGTCGATGCCCACCAGATAGGAATCGAAGCCGTCATGGACACCATCGACATGAAGACCTTCGTGATCATGGCTGTTGTTGGCAAGATCGAGCTGGACAACTTCCGGGAGCGCTCCTCGATGGGGAAGCGCGGTGCCGCCAAGCAGGGTCGGGTACCCACCAGCAGACTCCCTTACGGGTACCGCATTGGAGACGACAGGAGACCAGAGGTGGTAGAACCCGAGGCAGAGATCGTACGACGCATATTCCACATGTACATCCATGAGGGGATGGGGGTTCACTCTATAGCTGCTCAGTTGACCGATGAAGGCACCCCATCACCTCGTTCCAAGAAGCAGTGGTGGCCGGCGCACATCCATTACATGTTGGCGAATGCTACTTACACGGGCGTCTGGGTCTACGGGAAAACCCGCTGGACCTCTACCGAAGACGGGACTCAGATCCGCGACGAGCCTAAGGACACCTGGATAGAGATACCGGTTCCACCACTGGTCGATCAGGAGACCTGGGAACGGGCGCAGAAGCTGAAGAGGCAACGGACCGCGCGGGCCAAGAGAAATACGAAAGTGCCCTACCTGTTGCAGCACCTTTTGAAATGTGGCGAGTGTGGTCAAAAGTTCGGCGCGCACGCTTCCTGGCATAGTAGCAACATTCGGAACGGCAAGAGGTACAGCTACGACCTGCCTTCTCCCCTCCGGTACTACAAATGCAACGGGATGCAAAATTATCGTTGGCAGTGCCGGGAGCGTCCCAACATCAGGGCGGAGCAAGTGGAAGAACCGATATGGAGGGAGGTGAATCGGGTGCTTCAGAGCCCCGATGTGATCGTCGCTGGCATAGAAACCCTCAGTCCTGAGGAGAACAGCGGATTGGTGAAGGAGAAGGCCCAAGCTGAGCGAGACGTCCGGGACATCGAAACGGAGGAGAACGTCGCCATCAGGCTCCATGTGTCGGGGAAGATCACCGAGGCCCAACTCGACCTCCAGCGTAAGTTCATCACCGAGCGGCTTGAGAGCGCAAGGGCAAAACTGGACGATTGCAGGGCTCGAATGTTGACCGGAACTGATAAGCAGCACCTGAAGGAAACTGTCCTTGCGTGGGCGAGGGAGGTCGGCCAAGGCTTGGACGAGTTGACCTTCGAACAGCGAAGGGAGCTTCTCCAAATGGTCGTCGAAGAGGTCACCATCGACGGAGACAATAACGTGACCATCACGCTGGCTATACCCGTCGAACATGAACTCACTCCTCCTGAGTCTGTTGCTATTGCGTCTGGAGTATCAACTGCATCCCTATAGTGCCGCCAACAGTCTCACCGATAAAGTGAAACCTTTCCAGACCGAGGCCGTCCACCATCTCGAGTACGTCGCCGGCGAAGTTGCTCAGGGACCAGGGGTATCCTGGCTCCGGCACTGTTGACTGGCCCATTCCCCTGGCGTCGAAGCGGACTACCCTGTAATGGGCGGCAAGAATCGGAACCCAGGCATACCAGAGGCGGTGGTTCTTAGCCATTCCATGATGTAGGACCACCGTCTCAGGCTCCCTCCAGGGATCGGTGAAATCGTCTATGGTGTAGAACATCTCAGACCCATCATTTAGCCGTAGCTTCATTTAGCCCTCCACCTAATGACGAGGATTTCGTGTAAGCAGGGTATGTCTCGCCTTTATCACCGCCGTTAACTATACCCTGACAGGCGGTGGGTGTCTATCTCGTATCCTCGTTCATCGGATTCCCCATCTGATGCAGTATTCATGCGGGCTATTCTCGCCTATAATAAATGTAGGTGAGAAAGAATTTCGTATGTGGAGGTAACCAGATGGCATCGTTGACTCTGGCGGAGGCCGAACAGATACTTGCAGCTGCGAAGGCAAAGGTACTGGCTATGGGAGCCAGGATGAGTGTGTCGGTAGTAGACCCCAGGGGTGACTTAATCACAATGTGCAGGACGGATGGCGCCTCGTGGCGAACACCGCCGATATCCCGTGGTAAGGCCGTAGCCGCTGCTTGCTTTGGAAGGCCAAGCGGTGAACTGACAGAAAACGCCCAGTCACCTGTATACCGCGCCCTCATGGCTATGGAGGGGGGCCACATGATCCCAGGGCAAGGCGCACTGCCTGTATACAGGAACGGCGAGCTGATTGGGGCCGTGGGAGGTAGCGGTGGCACCGCACAGGAGGACGAGGACGCTGCCAGAGCCGGGATAGAAGCCATTGGACTTTCCAGCTCTCCCTGATAGTATCCCGTTTATCGGGTTACTCGGGTTGCTATAGAGACGTAGTTGAAACTGTAGCCCTCACCCTGGCCTGCGGGCCACCCCTCTCTCAGTGAGAAAGGGGCTAAAGGTGAGGGCAATCTGCTGAAAGAGGCAGATTCGGCCTTCATGCTCCCCTCTGCTCTACGGGCTGGCCTATCCACTGAATTTGCACCCGATCAATCTTCAGCCGCGTCATTTTTGTGATTTCCAGGCGCAAGTCTCTATAGTAGACGTGTTCCCCTTCCTGGGGAATGTGTCCCAACTGCTCCAGTATGAAGCCGGCTAGGGTCTGATAATCTCCTTCCGGTAAGCCCAGACTGAGATCGCCGTTGGCCTCTTGTATGCCCATGCCTGCATCCACGTCGTAGACATTCTCGCCGATGGCTGAGAATTCGTCCTGAGCAGGTTCCCCCTCCTCACCCACAGGACCCACGATAACCTCTAACAGGCTCTTCAAGGTCACCAGCCCGGCTACTCCACCGTGCTGGTCTATTACAATGGCCATCTGCTGCCCTGCTAGGCGAAGCTCTGAGAAAAGCTCACCTATGAGCTTGGTTTCCGGGACGAAATAGGCAGGGCGCAGTACATTTGCCACCTTGCTATCAGGCCGGAGACTATCCTGGGCCATGGTCTGTAGCAAGTCCTTCACTGAGAGGATACCGGTGACGTTCTCCTTGTCATCTTCGTAAACCGGGAATCGAGTGTGGGTCTGTTGACTGTAGATTGCCAGAAACTCCGCCAGGGTAGTGTCCCTCTCCACCCACACAATTTCCGTCCTTGGGGTCATAATCTCCTGCACCTGGCGGTCACCGAAATGGAAGACCTTCTCCAGCATCTCCGCTTCCACCGCCTCCACTGTCCCGGATTCAGAGCCGACGGAGATCATCGTTCGTATTTCTTCCTCAGTTACCTGGAAACGGTTCGCGTTAATACCAAAGACCACGCTGACCAGCGTACTGATTCCCTGCAGTAGTCGGACTGCAGGTGCTAGTATCCAACCTACCAGCGTCAACGGACGAGAAAGGGCGAAAGCGACCGGTTCGGCACGGCCCCAGGCCAGGGTCTTGGGTAGAGTCTCGCCGAACACGAGCAAAAGTAAGGTGGTGACAATGGTGGCTGCGATAACTGCCAGATCAACGTTGTCTATCAGGCTGATGGCCAGGGCCGTGGCCAGGGCGGCGGCGGTGGTATTCACCAGGTTATTGCTCAGCAGAACGGTGGCAAGGAATTTTTCCGGTCGCTGAATCATCTGGGACACTCGTTTGGCCCCCGGTTTGCCGGTGTTCACCAGGTGGAGCAGACGCATCCGGGGCAGGGCAATGAAGGCGGTCTCAGAAGCGGAGAAGATGGCGGATAACACGAGGCAAACAGGAAGAACGATTAGCTTCCATAAATCACTGGAGTCCATCTATAGTCACTCCTTAATGTTGTCCGACGAGTATGGGGAGCGGCTCTGAGAGCAAGGGGCCATATCTACGGGTCGCAAAAATGAACGGACTGACTTCTGAGACCCACTTTTTGCAGGGGTCCTGAAGCCGGTCCGCCATAAATTCTGTGTCCATCGCACACGGGAGAGTATAAGTCTCGTAAATTTTGTCCTATTTTGCCAGCGATACCTGAAATCGGCCTAGAATTGGTCTAATGGAATGCCTGGCTCTCGCAAAGATGAGTCTCATCCGTGAGGCCGGGCCAGCGTATCATACTCTCTTCGTGAAACAATCATATCATTCATGTTCCTTCGTATCAAGTCGGTAGCCCAGCATCTCACGTGGGACGTGAATATTCTGGGAAGCAGTGTCTCGCGCTTGCTTGAAGGTCTGTCGTCATAGGGTATAGGATAGGAAAAAATGAGAGGTGAAAATGCGGAGTATAGATATTCATGCCCATACTGCGCCGCAGTGTTTCTTCCGTGCTGTGGAAACCGGGGATAGCTGGCATGGGATAAAGCTAGAGAGAAACCCTCAAGGGCAGGAGATGCTCATCGCCGGCTCACATCGCGCTCCTCTCCCCGCTAAGAGTCGCTGGACTCCTGAGCAGCGCATGTCTGACATGGACTCATTGGGGATAGATGTCCAGGTGCTTTCCACCATCGCCGGCTTCTATAACTATCAGTTGGATGCTGACGTGGCTAGCGCTACGTCGAGAGAGGCGAATGACGAGGTAGGGGAAATGGTCAGGACCTGGCCCAATCGCTTTTCAGGACTGGCTACCCTACCAATGCAGGATGTAGGAGCAGCGATCGCTGAGTTGGAACGGGCCGTGACCCAGCTTGGCCTCAAGGGGGCTATGATTGATGATAGTGTCAATGGTCGCAACTTCGATGAACCCGAGTACCTTCCCTTCTTTCGCGCGGCGGAGCAGCTGGGCGCTCTCCTCTTTTTCCATCAGGGTGGGGTCACAGTGGTTAACCCGCGTACCACCCGTTACCATCTTCCCAACACTATAGGCAATCTTACCGACCGTACTCTGGCCTTTGCCTCCCTGGTATTCGGTGGTGTTATGGACAAATGTCCAGACCTAAAGGTGTGCTTCGCTCACGGGGGAGGCTATACTTGTTTCGGCATAGGGCGCATGGATAGGGGATGGCAGGTGCGGTCTGAGGCGCGAGTCCACATTCAGCAACCGCCCAGTGCATACCTCAAGCGTTTCTACTACGACTGTCTCACCCACAGCGAACCGGCTTTGCGCTATCTGATTGATGCCGTGGGGGCAGACCGGGTCGTGTTGGGCACCGATTGGCCTTTCGACATGGCCGTTGACTGGCCCGTGGCCTGGGTGCTGGGCATGAATAGCCTCACTGATGAGGAAAAGGAACTGATTCTGTGGAAAAACCTGGAGAAGCTGCTGGGAATTTAGGCCAGGTCTTGCCCATGTTGTCCTCGTGTGGAGTGCCTTGGGCAAAGTAGGGTGTACATACCCGGATAATGAAGGGCGATATTTCCTTTCAGCGTGCTTTCAATCTTGATACACTAGATGTATCCGGTGCTGACCTAGAGAACCATCATGTCATCTGTCAGTAGAGAAGCGTCCAGTACAGCTGATGTCAATCTGACTACCTACGTCGAGCGTGGAATAGAGGGCCTGTGGCTTTTGATAGCGGCCCTGGTGCCCCTCTTATTCGTTCCGCCAGGCTTCGTGTTGTCGGAGGCTGTCAACGCTTACGTGGAGGTCCCCAAGACCACCGCATTCAGGTTCCTGGTCGGGCTGATGACCATTCTGTGGATAGCGGAATGGGTGCTCAAGGGCGGGCTAAACAGGCAATATAGTATTGCCAACTGCTATGGCAGAATCACAAGCTGGTTGTCTCAGGAGTCCAGTCGCTGGATGATGGTGGCGGCCATATTTTACGTGGTAGTAGCCATCATCACCACCTCTCTCTCCCAGTCCTTCTGGATAAGCCTCTGGGGAGAGGTTTCAGGGCAATTCGGTTATTCTCTCTACACTACATTTTCCTACTTCATGTTGTTTGTGATTATCGTCACCCATCTCAAGACGCGTCCTCAGCTATGGCGTCTGCTGGGCGTAATAGTTGTCACTGGAGCCTTGGTGTCCCTCTACGGCATACTCCAGCACTACGACCTTGACCCGTTGAATTTGGGTGAGGGCGGGTTCACCCGAGTTTCAGCTACTATGGCTAATCCGGTCTTTACAGGCGCCGTACTGGTTACAACTAGCCTATTAACTTTAGGTGTGGGTGTGACAGCCCTGGACAGGATGGGATGGTCACCCCTTCGTGTTGCCATTTGCGTGGCCGTCATTGGCGCCCAGTTCATAACCGTTTACTGGACTGGAAGCAGGGGGTCCTGGCTGGTTGGTATGCCAGTGGGCCTGGTGGCATTTTTGTTCCTGCTCAGCTTCGCCGAAGGCAGCACCGTTCTGACAAAGAGACTACCTGTTTTTCTGGGCCTGCTGGGAACATTGGTCTTGCTGGGGATAATGATCTTGTTGGGCCAGCTTGTCATGCTCGGCCAGATCGGCATCCCCGGGGCGCCCATCTTTATCGTCTTGCTAATTCTGCTTGGTTCACTGAGCCTGTTGACCGGCGTACCTATCGCTCTGGCCTTCCTGGCGACCTGGGCAGGCCCTGACCGGTGGCGTTTTTTGACCGTACTAAGTACGTCGCTGCCGACCCGGAATATATTTGGTCTGGGTATCTTTCCAAGGGCCTTCATGGTATTGATGCTGGTAATGGTCATCGCCTGCCTGGTTATCTGGCTGACTCCCGATCCGTCCGATAGCTCTCCAGGGGACCGTATCTCCTCTATAACGTCCCAATCTTCGGCAAGAGGAGCCAGCTTCCGGACAGATATATGGGATGGCGCATTGGGCCTGATTTGGAATAGGCCCTGGTTTGAATACGAAGACCTCTCGATTTCCTATCTGCGCCCCCTGGTTGGCTATGGCTCCGAGTTTTTTAAGTACACGTTTCCCCTGGAAACCCCCCTGGGCGGCCTGCTGAGCCAGGCCCATAACTTTGTCCTCCACCATTGGGTGGAGCAGGGTGTATTGGGGCTATTCAGCTCCTCGGGCCTTTTCGTCGCCTTCTTCCTGGTCGGTTTTATTCAGCTCTGGCGCAACCGAGAGACCTATTCCACGACTCATAAGCTGATACTCGTGACCCTTCTGGCAACCGTAGCGGGCCGAGCGGTGGAGATGATGGTGGGAGTGGCCAGAGAGCCTGACCTGGTCTTGTTCTGGATTATCCTGGCTATTTTTGTAGCGCTGCCTTCGGTTATGCGCCCTTCTGCCCAGACCCCTACGGTTACCTCGGGGCCGGACCGCCCTGTCGGTAGACCAGGGCGGCGTAGAAGAGAGGGGCGTACTCGCGGGTCCGGCGGGGGCCGGAGTAGTGCCACTGCTGTCAGCCCCCTGCGAGTCACAGGTTTCGCCTTGGCATCATCGCTAGTGATATTCATCGGCTGGCTTTCATGGGACAAGAATATAGACTATCTCTGGGCGGCCCAAATTGCGGCCTCGGCCCGCGATGACTTAGCTGGTGGAGATTTTGAGAGCGCCGAAGTGAAGATGCGTAAGTCGGTCACCAAAGCCCCGGACGTACCCACTTATTATCACACCCTGGCTAATATTTACAACTCCTACAGAGATATCGGCGTAGACAACCCTGACATCGAGTTCCCGCCATGTGATGTGACGTTCCGGCTTGAACCTCGTGATGACCTCCCACTCCAGGGTGCTCAACTTTACGATAGGTGCGCCTGGGAGGCATACGAGGCCAATCTGGAAGGCTTCCGCAAGAACCCGTATTCGGCCCAGGCCAAGCTGGAACTGGCCAACTCCACCCTTGCTCTGGCGTTGGTACCCTATGAAGGAAAAGAAGAGGAAGCCATTCGATACTTTGAAGAACTGACAGATATGATTCCGTTGTCCTGGCCCTTGTACAACGCTTTGGCCACGGCCTATATCAGACTGGGACGGTACGAGGATGCGCTGGCACCCCTGGATGAGTCTCTGTCAATAGCTCAGGATGCTCCCAAGCTAGCTCAGGCATACTATCTGAAAGGGTTGGCCCAGAGACGCCTTGCCCAAACTCAGGAGGCCATAATCTCGTTTGAGAAAAGCCTGGAGACGTACTCGACCGGTCCCACCGCCGTAGACGTACACAAGCAGCTTGCCGGCATATATGCCGACCTTGGTGACGACGTAAAAGCGGAGGAGCACCGGAGGTTGCAGAATGAGTCGAGTCAGCAATAGACCACCTCAACGCTGCTTCAGCTAGAAATCTCCAGCTTCAGGTCATCACCAATCGAAATCGGCCGAATCTCCCGGATGTTCTCGTCAGGTATCTTAACCTCCGTTATTCTCAGGCCGGTCTCTTTTCCCGGTGGAGCGCTTTCCAGGACACGGAGCTTCAACGTGGCGAAAAGACCTGAAGGCGTCGGTGGCTCGGTCGGGCCTATCCTGGCGGCGGCGTACTCAATAACACCGTTCTCCTCGTCAAAAATAGGCACCTCAACCTGATCCGGTCCCAGCGAGTCCCCGCGCTCCACACCCACCGCCTGTAGTATGGTCGGGTCGTATTCAATCCGCACCTGCACGCCGCTTATGCCTCTACCCTGAGGGTCCAAGATTAGCTCGACACTGAACTCCTGGGCCTGCTGCACCAATCTCATCCCGGAGGTCATTGTGATAGACACAGGTGGGACCATAGGGGTTGAGGTGGCTGCCGGGGTTCTTCCAGATTCAGCTGAAGGTACGGGGGTGGACGTTGCTTCGGTTTGCTGGCCCGGTGCAGCCGTAGCCGTAGCCGTGGGGCTGGACGTGGAGGTTGACCTTGATTCGGACGCCGGAGTGGGTGTATCTGCGGGAGACGGACCATCGCAGCCTACGAGGACCACGTAGACCAACAGGAGGCACCCTATGAGCGTTTTCATTGTGGCCGTCTTCATATTGGGCCGATTGATAACACCCTTGGAAGTGGCCGATGCACCTACCGGGAACTAGGGAGTGACTTGATATACCCAGACTTGGTGGAAAACGTCAGGCTCGCCCACGGGAAGGGCCTGGAACTGCTCGCTTACCTCCACCAGCTTCCACTTGCCGGTAGACTCCAACTCTGTCTGCTTCTCTTTGAAGCCGTCGTTTTCGTACACGTCAGGTCGCAGCGAGAAAGCGATGTGCCCGCCCGGCCTGGTGACGCGAACAAGCTCGTCAAGGGAACTGGCAGGAGCATGTCCTACGGTGAGGACCCCCACGGTAATCACTGCGCCAAAGGAGTCGGAGGGGAAGTCCAGAGTCTCGCCCATGACCATCCGGTGAAACTCCTGATAGGCGCCCTTCTTCCGGGCTTCATCCAGCATACCCTCCGACAGGTCCATTGCAACTATTTCCTGGTACCCCAGATTGCGGAGAATCTCTCCTGCCAGGCCGGTGCCTGCGCCTGCGTCGAGGACTCTTGCGTCCCTGGGCACGTGCTTAGAGAAGAAGTCCACAACGCGCTGGGGGGCAATCCAGCCGAAGTCCTGGTCCAGGTCGGCATCATAGTCTTTGGCCCATTGGTCGTACCGTTCTGCTAATTCCCGGTTGTCCTGGGATGAGTACACCCATTGGACCCTATTCTGCTTCTCCATCACTGCTCCCTATAGCTCCGGCTGAAAGATGTCATGCCACGTCACTTCTGGCACAGGTACAAGCCCCACCCCAGCTCGCCATCCTCTATCGCTTGAGCGGTTTTCTCGTACGCCAATGCCAGGGCCTGGTACTTATCCGTGGGGCCATCCGTTTTTGCACTAGCCATATCAGAGAGAAGGGAATAACTCTTTTTCAGGTGAATGGAGAGGTCCTGGGAGTTGAGGACCTTAAACCCTGCCTGCCGGAGGGCATCGCCGTATGACTTGAAGCTAAAGGGTGTATCAAAAAGCAGCCGGTCATACACGTAAGTCTTTGCCGACTCACTAATATCCTGCTTTGGCTTTACAAGGTCGTCAAAGATGAAGATTCCCCCATCGGCCAGCACTCGATATGCTTCTTTCAAGGTCTCTTCTTTGTCGTGGATGTGGTAAATGACAGCCTGGCTCCATACATGGGTAAAAGAGCCGTCGGGGAACGGTAATTCGATGGCGGAGGCTTTCTCAAAATCGACGTTCTGCCGCATTTCTTGAGGTTGGGTTTGTAGAGTGTCCTTGGCGTTCTGAATACGAACGCCGCTAAGGTCTACGCCCGTTACCCGGCAGTTGCGGTCTTGGGCAAGCCACATGGCGGTAGTGCCGCTTCCGCAGCCTAGGTCCAGTACCTTGGAGTTAGTATCAATGCGGGCCTTCTCCGCCATGATATTGTTCAGGTTGGCGCATCCTTTGAGAAAATCTTCGCCGGTATTCCGGTCGAAAACTCCCCAGTGGACGCTCCCATCCTTGTCCCATA
This sequence comes from Dehalococcoidia bacterium, assembly GCA_965219825.1. Taxonomy (GTDB): domain Bacteria; phylum Chloroflexota; class Dehalococcoidia; order Lucifugimonadales; family JAGWBF01; genus JAGWBG01. The sequence continues at coordinate 3,189,536 of OZ244792.1, forward strand.
TAGAGCGATAAATTACATCTTGGGCGTCGTAATATAGCTCGGTGTCCTGCTCTGTAAACCTGCTACTCATACCTTGACCTTTCCTAGATACTCAACGAATTCGTTCTGCTTGTTCACCAGGATCATCTCAGGCTCTATCGGCTCGTCAGTTACGTCGAAAGACATTATTATGATGCAGTCTCCCTTGTCAACAAGCCTTGCCGCGGCACCCTGCACGGATATGATCCCGGACCCTCTGTCACCATGTATCGCGTATGTCTCAAACCGATTGCCGTTGGTCACGTCACAGATGAGGACCTTCTCATATTCCCACATGTCTACCTTGTCCATCAGGTCCCGGTCAATGACAATGCTTCCAATGTAATCCAGATTGGCATCGGTAACGTATGCTCTATGAATCTTTGACCTTAGTATGGTTCTCATTCCTTACCTCGCATTAGAGTAGATTTTAGGGCAGAATGCCCGATTCGATTTTGCAAAAGGGTATACCGTCATCTGTCCGGAGCTTTCCTCAGAGAACGAAAGGCACAAGCCTATCTATGATGCCTCTAAGGCAGACGAGCACGGAGAAGCTGATGCTCTAGACTTACGCGGGAGTAAATGGTAGAGGAGCTAAGGTTCGCAGGGGAGGACGTGTTTGCCTCGGGATGGGAGGCTCACTGTGGATGAAGTGGAGATACTTAAAGAGCTTAGGTGCCGATGCTCTAAGTTTTCTATGTGCCACGGTTTCAATTGAGCCATATACGGTGCGTTCTTACTCACTGTCTTGACCGCCTTTCCCTTACGGATTTACTGCGCATGGCAGCGAGTGCTTAAACATGGTATATGCATCTTCCAAGGTTGTCAAATGCTTGAATGTGGTCAGGGAATAGCTCATCTATAGAGATAATATAGACAAATTGTGAGAGTAGCGCCGTAATCAGTCCCTTATTCTGGTGTTAGGAAGCTATTTAGGGCCAGCATGGGGGTCTTCCATACACATCTCAGTACTCAATCCCGGACCGATGCTCTTTAGGTCCATTTTGTCATACGGGTTATGAGGAGGGGGTGATATACTATGAACTCCAGCCCGGCTGGCTGAGTTGACATATCTAATAGCCAAGCGCGCCGGCTAGACCGGACCGCAGCACAAGGGAGGTCAGGTATATGAAGACAATCCGAGCCCTCTCATGGAATGTTAATGGCCTTAGAGCCGTACACAAGAAGGGATTTCTCGACTGGTTTGGAAAAGAGTCCCCAGACATTTTGTGTTTGCAGGAAACAAAAGCCGACGAGGAGCAGCTTCCTTCCGGCCTGCGACAGGTCGAGGGATATAACGCGTATTTCTCTTCCGGAGAAAGAAAAGGTTATAGTGGAGTGGCACTTTACACAAAGACGGAGCCGGACCAGGTGACACGTGGCTTTGGCATTGATGCCTTCGATAAAGAAGGCCGGATCATTATCGCGGACTACAGAGATTTCGTATTGGTCAACATATATTACCCCAATGGGAGGTCATCTGAGGAAAGATTAAAATATAAGATGGAGTTCTACGATGCTTTCCTTGAATTCGTGAACAGGATGAAGCGGGAAGGACGTAGCATTGTAGTCTGCGGAGACTTAAACACCGCTCACAAGGAAATAGACCTGGCCCGCCCCAAGGCTAATGAGACCACGTCAGGATTTTTGCCTCAAGAGCGGGCATGGGTAGACAAATTTCTGAGCAATGGCTACGTGGACATCTTCAGGGAATTCAACAAAAGCCCTGAGCAATATACTTACTGGGACCAGATGACCAAGGCCCGTGAGCGGAACGTGGGTTGGAGGATAGATTATTTCTTTGTGGACGAAAAGTCCACAGAGAAGGTGAGTGCCGCTTATATTCTCCCTGAAGTAATGGGTTCAGACCACTGCCCTGTGGGAATCGAAATTAACCTGACCGGCTGAGGTCGTTACAGTAATGTCTGTCACTCTTTACGCTTTCCGATGGCACCATGTCTCTTTCTTACGTCAGGCCCATCCGTTCTCTCAGCCAGCGTGTGCGGACAACGGCATGTGCGTAGCCTCCCCCCTCACTCCCACCAGGGTACTGATGGAGCTCTCCATGCCTGAGTCGTTCCGCCAACTCCTCCCCTAGTGGAGGCGGGCACTGGCCCCGGTCCCGTGCGCCCGTGCCGATAAGAACGGGGCAAGTCACCCGCTCGGCCAGGGCCAAAGGACTGAATGCCTCCAGTGTTTGCATAGTAGCATCTCGCCGCCCAGGGTAGGCCCGGAAATAATCATTCATCTCCCCTAGTGGGTAGACATCACCGGCAAGCTCCAGCGCATTGGGTGAGCCAATCATCAGAGGCGTATCCACGGCAAGAGCTTTGGCATGGGGACGAAATGCTCCCGCCGCCAACGCCAGGGTCCCTCCCAAGCCAGCTCCGGCGACGGAGATGCGTTGGCAGTCCACAGCCGGTTGTGCCATCAGGAGGTCTACCATCCGTAGGGCATCCGCGTAGACCCTGCGAAGGATATAAGAAGATGAGTTGCCTATACCTTGAGTGAGTAGTCCGGGGTAGCTAGCTCTGAACGGAGTTTCGCTGCCACGCTGGCCTCGATGTGTGGCGTTGAGGACGACCATGTCACGCCGCAGAGGGGTAAAGGGAATGTCCACCGCGCTTTGGTAGTCAGGCATCTGGACCAGGCCGGGAAACGGACCGTCCCCCGTGGGAATGGATAAGCTGGCGAAAAGCCGATAGCCTCTTAATCCGTTGCAATGGACATAGTACACTGTCCACTCTGCCTCGGAATAGAAATCGTTCCTCTGAATATCCTGTTCCAGGGATACCCGCCCTAGCTCATCATCAACCTGCCTCCAGTAGCTATCCCACGCAACCGTATTCTGGACCATGTTTTTAACCTCCTAAGCTGCTGTGTCAAGCCCCATTAGCTTTTGCAGCCAGGCATTCTCCATGTCGAGATACTCGGCGGGTGTGCCGTGGGCGGCATTCGGTATTAGCCACACCTCTTTTGGTCCGGCGAGGTTCCGATAGGCCGCGTATTGGGTCTCCGGAGGGCAGATAGTATCTTCCAGAGGAATACCCACGGCCATAGGGCAACGAATGCGGCCGGCAAAGTTGACGGCATCGAAATAGCTCAGGACCGTGAGGACCTGCTCCTTCCGGTCGGGATAGGCCCGTAAGTAGCAGTTCAACTCATTATAGGGGTAAGTGAGTGCCATACCGGGTGAGTCGGGAAATGCACAGAGAAATGGGCAGGCGGACGCTCCACCCTTGATCTCAGACCGCAAGGCCGTGCTAATCAGGGTCAGTCCGCCGCCCTGGCTCGCACCGTGGGCGAATATCCGTTCCCGGTCCACCTCCGGACGTGTGAGCAAAAAGTCAATGCCTCGTGAACAGTCGGAGATTACTCCTCTGTAGGCATAGGTTCCTGGGCTGTCTATGCCGCTGACAAGGAGACCGGGATAGCCGGGGTTGAAATCCTCATGGCTTCTGAGTTTCCCTCTGACGGCCACGCTCAAGATGGCAGCACCACGTTGTGCCCAAGCCCTGGGCAGACTGGGCTCACTCTTGTACCCGGGGAACTCAATCAGGGTGGGAAACGGTCCGTAGCCATTGGCAGGTACGCAGTACCATCCGGCTATACGAATACCCCCCAGGCTGAAATAATGGACTTCGTATACGTTGACATCCGGCGTTGAACGAAGGGGCACGGGGGTAATCTCAGGCTCTAAAGGTATATCTTTCAACTCTGCCAGGACCCCTTCCCAGAAGGAGTCAAAATCGGGCGGGCAGGTGACGCTGCTGACGAATGACTCCAGTTCTGTTGCGGTTGCCACGGCTACACCCCTTTCAATTCACTCGTCAATTCACTTGAAGGCAATCCCTGATGGTATTAAGGGGACATTAACACGCCCTCCGGCGACAGTCAAGAGCGTCCGGTGACCTCATTAATCCGGCGATCCGGCGGTTGGCGCGTCGTGTCGTATTCGGCGCGGCCGTTGATTCAGGGGGCGGTGACCTCGACCTTAAGGCTGAGGCCCACCGCTCGCAGCGCCTTTTGCACCTGGCTGACGTGGGAGCGGTGGTCCGGGTTGGTCAGCTTGCGCACGGCGGACTCGCTGACGCCCAGCCTGTCAGCAAGCTCCACCTTGGTGATGCGCTGCGCCCTCATAGCCGAATACAGAGCGAGTTTGGCAGCGACGACGGTCGGCACCGGCACCGACTCCTGACCGTCAACCGCCTCGCTGGGAGCGGGGATGTCCACTTCTCGTGGACGTAACCTGCCAGGGCCGTAGCGAGTGCCCTGCGCCATTATCAGGGCTTCTGCACGGTCTCCTCCGCCAGTGCATGGCCTCCGGCACGTCGGGGAAGGTGGCTACCAGTCTTCCGTCTCCATCGGGGATCAGTTGACATGGGTATGCGTAGATCATGGCTTAGAACTCCCTTCGGTCTATGCTCAACTGACGTAGCAGCGCAGCTAATATGCCCTTCGACAGTTCGCCCCGTTGCACCGTGGTGAACCGGGAGCCGACGTAGAGTCTGCCGTGACTGCCCTTGCCGTGAGCCGGGTCCGTCCCCTTGAGTCTGAACTGTTACCGGGACCGGTCTTGTTTTCCTCCAACGGGCAGCAGAGGTTCAAGCCCTCCACCTTCACCCCTGGCGTATATGCGCTCGGCCATAGCACGACTCCAAGTTGGGGATACTCTGAACGAGTCCGTGGATTGTGGCATAGTCACGTAGGGAAGTTGTCCATGACGATGGCTTGGTCAGAGGTTTCCTAAGCGGGATTACTCTTACTCGGCACCGCTTTCCCGGGTTACCGCCACGCCGATGGTGTTGGGGCCTAGATGAGTGCCCAGAGCGGGGCCAAACCGGGACTCGATAAGGCGCTCCGGCTCTACCAAGTCGGCCAAGTCGGCGCAGATGGCTAAGGCATGGTCCTGGCCCGTGCTGTAGCTCATGTAGCTCACGTGTATCTGGCTGATGGGGGCCAACTGGCGCACTATCTCGACAATCCGCGTCTTCCCCGTCGCGGGTGCGGGAACGCTCCACGGGGTGGGCCACGCCGTCGCGGATGCTGATGATGGGTTTGAAGTTGAGCATCCCGCCCAGGAACGCCTGCGCCTTGCCAATGCGACCGCCCTTCTCTAGATACTTGAGGGTGTCGACCAGGATGAAGACGTGGTTCCTCGGAATCGCCTGGCGCACGCGCCGGGCCACTTCGCGGGAGTCGGACATCTCCCTGGCCCAGCCGGCGCCGCTGAGTGCCAGTAAGGCTTGGGCGCCCCCGGCGAGCTGGGAGTCCACGATCTCTATCTGTGACGCGGCGTCGAGCGACTCCCTGGCCTGAGTGGCGGAGTTGAACGTGACGCTCAGCTTGGAGCTGGCGTGAATCGAAACTATCTGATGGCCTTGGTCCAGCAGTCTCTGATGAACCTCCTGAAAATCGGCGACGGAGGGTTGGGAGGTGCTGGGCAGGTTGGAAAGCTCCACCAAACGGGAGTAGAAACGGTCGGCGTCAATCTCCACACCGTCTTTGTAGGTCTCGCTGCCGATGATGACGTATAGGGGCACCACCGTAATGTCGTTGACCCGTGCCACCGAGGAGGGTAGGTCTGACACACTATCGGTGACTATCCTAATAGCCATGAATCTCCCTCCTGCCGTCCGCCGCGCCGGCGGACGGCGGCGACGCCTTGGCCTGCGTGGATTTGGTCAATCACCATGTCCGGCTCGGTTGCTTCCGGACATCGCCATGCGGTAACCGACTCGAGGCTCGGTAAGGATGTACGTGGGGCTGTCCGCGTCGTCACTCAGCTTGTGACGAAGCTTTTTGACGAAGGAACGTAAGAGCCGCGGGTCGCCGGAGTAGTCCGGCCCCCAGACCCGTCTCAGGAGGTGATCGTGGGTCAATGCGCGTCCGCGGCCCGGCCTTCGGTCCTGAGTCGGCGGCGAGCCGGCCGGGGCGGGGTCCCGGTCCGTTGACGGCCTCTTCGACCGCCGGGATAGTGAAGGTTAACCGTGCGCCGAGTCCCTGTCCGCCGCTCTCGGCCCATATACAGCCCCCGTGCGCCTCCACTATTCCCTTGCAGATAGCGAGGCCCAGGCAGTCCCCCTCCGTATGCCGGTCCAGATACTCGCTGTCGAGCCGGGAGAACTTCTTGAAGATGTGGGGCAGGCTCTCAGCAGATATGCCTCTGCCCTCGTCCGAGACGGAGATGGAAACGTACACGTCCTCCGCCGACGCGCTCACCCTGATGGCGGACCCATCGGGGGAATACTTGGATGCGTTGGAAAACAGGTTGTTCAGAACCTGGACAATACGCTGTCTATCGGCGCGGACCCGGGGAAGGTCCGGCGCGAGGTCCATGTCTATCCTGTTCCTTGCCCCTTCGCGCAGGAACCCGCTTCTTGCCTGTTCGATTAGGGACGCCAGAGCCGTGGGTTCGGGAGTGATTGACAGAGTCCCCGCCTCAATACGTGTTACGCCCAGAAGGTCGCTTATCAGGCCGCGCATGGGGTCAGCCTGCTCGTCTACAATCTGGAAGGAACTGGCGCATCTCGGAGTCATTCATCGCCGATGAGGCGGACAGCACGGTGGTGGCGGAGCCTTTGATGGCGGTAAGCGGCGTCCGCAGCTCTTGGCTCACCATGCTGAGGAACTCGGAGCGTATGCGCTCCAGTTCCTCCAGGGGCGTCATGTCCTGCAAGGTGGCGACAACGGACGTAATCTCATCGTCTTCCGAAAATATCGGCGTGGAGTTGACAAGGGTGGTGACCGACTGGCCGTCCGGGAGCTGGATGACAACCTCTTCGGCGCGCGCAGTCTCACCGTTGCGCAGCGCCCGGAGCGGCGGGAGCTCGTCCGGGGAAAACTCGCGCCCATCCGGTCGCCGGAAGGTCATCACCTTAAGGGGGTGTGGTAAGCTGCGTCCCGCCCCGTTCATTCCGCCGACGATCCGTCTCGTCTCCTGGTTGAGGGACGCGACGTCCAGCGTCTTGGCGTCAAAGACCAGAACGCCCACGGGCGAGGTGCTTACCAGGGCCTCGAGGTTGGCCTTGGCCTGATGCTCTTCCATATATCTGCGGGCGTTGGCGATGACCATCGCTGCCTGAGATGCGAACAGGACCAAGGTATGTTCGTCTTCGGACGTGAACTCCTGGCGGCCTTCCTTCTCGGTGAGATAGATGTTGCCGAAATGACTGTCCAAATGACGGATAGGTGTTCCCAGGAAAGTCTCCATACGCGGGTGGCCCTTGGGGAACCCCACCGACATGGGGTGGCTGGCGATGTCCCGGAGCCTCAGCGGCTCGTGGCACTCGTTCATGTAGGCGAGAATCCCCAGCCCCATTGGCTTGGCCTGGATTGCCTCTACCTCTTCGGGAGTGATGCCGGAGGTCATGAGGTTCTGAATGTTCCCTGAGTCGTCGAAAATCAGAAGTGCGCCATATCGGGCGCCGGTCAGCGAACGGGCGCTGTCTATGACCCCCCGCAGGACGGTATCGAGGTCGAGGCTTTCGGTGATCCGGACGATGGCCTCGCTCATCCCGGAGATTCGGTCTCGCAGGGCCTCGATTTCTCCTGTGGATTCTTCGACTTCCTTCAACATCCCGCCGGACTTGCGGAAGCCCCACAGTTCTGTGTGGTCCAAGTTCATGCGGTAATTACATCACGGAAAGCGCGAAATTGTCACAAGACCGTCACAGTGAAGGGCCATAAGGTCACGCCAAGGTCACACGTATCCCCTAGATTGGTGTTGGCGCTCAGCCGATTCAAGAAACTTCCATGTCTTTGGGTTAGGTGGAGGCCGATGGAAGTAGGTGGATGGACTTCGAGGTGGGAGGCCGTGGAGAGGAGACCTTCCTGAAGCTGTATGACCGACTGCCGGAGGCTGAGAAGCATCGAAGCGATGGTTATACCACGTGTATGAGTGGTTGCCTCGGAATCGGCACGTGGTGGGTAAGGGGGGCGAAACGAACTGGAACGAGGGAATGCACTCGGTGTTGAGGGGGAGGCTGAGCCGATTGGGACGTAGGACCAAGGGATACAGCAAGAGGGAGGATATGCTGGGGGATTCGGTTACGTTGGTCTGGCTGCAGTTGGGATGGATATAGCATACCTGCACTTATAGAGAATACCGGAGATACCCAAGCGTGGGAGTAGTCTACTTTTCTAAAGGCTAGGGGCGAGAAATGGATAGGGGTCAAAAGAATACACTACCCGCCATTGAATCCTGTTGACAAAGATGGACAAAGTACCGAATAGTTGGGATATGATGGATCAGCTTCCTTTCCTGGGCCAGCTTTTGGGACTGGAAAATGATACAATAATTCAGGAACTAGTAACAGGTAATTCCCGTATCATTTCTCCAGCCTTGGTGACTATGGTCGCTTATTTTCGAGAAAGCGGTATCCGATTTACATAAAGTGAGGACACACAATGGAAGGCTTCAGGTTTATAGACTGCGATGCCCATATCTTCGAGCCGGAGGACCTATGGGACAATTACCTAGAGTTCAAGTACCGGCGTGAAATCAGCTCCTACGTCAACTATAAGAGGGAGACACCGGACTCCGACCTAGCCTTCGGCATAAGGGTCCAAGTTGGAGAACATACTATGCCTTTTGGCCCACGGGGATCAGCCCAGCGGACTATCTTACCGGGTCTGGGAGACACTTATGAGGAATATGCTAGAGATGGTTTCCCTGCTCGAGTATATAAACAGGTCATGGACGACTCCGGCATAGACTACATGGTGACCTACCCGACCGTCGGCCTGTTCATTAACACTGTTCCCAATTTGGAGCCGGAATTGGCGGCGGCCATCTGCCGAGCTTATAACACCTGGCTGGGCGACTTCTGCTCTGAGGCGGGTGACCGGGTTTTCGGAGCAGCTGTCGTGAACCTGAACTACCCCGATGAGGCAGTCAAGGAAGTGCGCCGTTGCGTCAAGGACCTGGGGTTCAAGGCAGTGTACCTCAACCCAACTCCAGTCGGTGAGTATCGTCTATATGATGAGGTCTATGACCCACTTTGGGCTGAAATCTCAGATCTGAACGTGCCAGTGGGCATCCACCCCTCGTCAGGGAACGCTGCGGACATAATGATCTACCACTATCTCCCTGAGCTTCAAATGACCCAGGGAATTGTAGCCTTCTGCATCGGCAACATGTTGGCCTGTGCAGCCTTTATTATGGGAGGAGTCTTGGAACGCCATCCCAATCTGCGAGTCGTCTTTCTGGAGTCCGGGGCTGGCTGGGCAGCCTACTGGTTAGAACGCCTGGAATCTGGGGTGAATGGTGGCCGACGAGGCCTTGAGGTCCCTGGTCTGCACATGCACCCGGTTGAATACTTCCAGAGGCAGTGCTTCATAGCTGCAGACCAAGACGACCCTGGTATCAAGATGGTTATAGACGCTATAGGCGATGACAATGTCGTCACTGCCACCGACTTCAGCCACCCTGAAGGTCGGCGGTATGGTCAGGCTGTAGAGACGCTTATGGAGCTACCAGGGGTCTCGGTGGAGAGCAAGGGTAAAATTTTGTGGGACAACGCCCTCAGGCTCTATCCCATCACGCCTGCTGACTAAGGCCCTATCCGATTGTGTTGTACCATCCGCCCCGGCTATCTTGTCATCGCGGTTTGTCTGGGGTAAGTAGGAAGTAGACCTGCATCCCGATTGACAGTCGACCAATAGGGGTTGGAATGGGTCAGTGACATTGCTTATAGAGGTAACATGCGCTCCGGGACTACGCCGAAAAGAACGGGTACATCGTGGCCCGCGAGTACGTCGACGAGGCCGAGAGTGGCCGCATCTCCGACAGGCCCCAGTTCAGGAAGATGCTGGACGAGGCCAGCAAGCACGAGGCCCCCTTCCAGGAGACCCTTTTCCAGTGAAGTGGTGCTGAGTCTCTTTCTAGGGTTCCTGTTGCCTTATGTAATCAACCTCTTCTATGGTTCCAGACGGGGCTCAAGGAAGGTAGCAAGGGATGGGGGTGACCACATCGAACTACTTATCGCGGAGTCCATTGAAGAGCAAAAGTTGATTGAGATTACTCTCCGTAGCAGGAAATCCTACGTCGGTTTTGCTCTGGAGAGTGGCGTGGGAATGAGTGGAGAGGCTGATATTTCCCTGATCCCCACAATGAGTGGCTTTCGGGATAAGGATACTCAGGACTTGGAGATAGTAATTAACTATTCCCAAATTATTTTTGAGTACATCAGGGAGTCAAGTGATCTGTCCTATGAGGACTTTCGTATCGTGATCCCTATTTCTGAGATTGTGTCTGCCCGTTTATTCATTCCTGCGGTGTATGAATGCTTCCTAGAGGAAACGCCAGACGGACCGCAAGGGGTGGATGGCGAAGATACTCAGCCACCATCGACGTGGGAATCCTAGCTACGCTGGATCCAACTCCCCGCGACTTTTGTAACAGCTGAGTTTTGCACTTCCCTCCCAATCTCTTGTCATTGGCTTCCTTGGACAACCAGACACTGCTTCCTTAGCGGTCTCATTGGGACTTTTGGAACAGAAACCCCACTTTTGGAACAAAGCCCCCAGCAACGGAGGAGTTCCGAACCTCGCACGATACGACGTCGTCATCCGACTGCCCGCCAACTCGGTCACGGACGAGAAGGGCAACGGCAACCCGGCAGCCACGCCGCTGGTTGTGCCGGCGCATATCACGGGGCCATTGCCGGCCATCCACCACTGCCCGACAGGGCCCGTGAGCGGACACTTCTTTATCTCCGTCATATTCGACCAGACGGTGAAGGAGCTGGAACCGACGCTGATTGTGGTCGAAAACGGGACAATCGAGTGGTATTGCTCGGGGGAGGACCGGCACCCGAACGGCTATCAGGACTTCTATGGCTACTGGGTAACGCCGGCCGGTCACGGCCCGGTAACCATATGCCAGCGGGCCCGGAGCTCGGGTTGCACCCCGAGGCCAAGACGATTGTCGCCGCGCGGCCGTGCGGGGCGATGGCAGACCTGAAAGCCCCGACGGTGACTCTGCGGCTCCAGCGCGAGGTAGAGCCGGGCATTACGTCCTTTGGAGTATTCCTTGAGTTCTCCGAGCCGGTGACTGGGCTGAACCTGAGCGCCGACAGCGAGGACGTTCTGGTTGACATCGGCGACCACTCCGAAATCACGGGCACGGGGAGCCAGACCTTCTTCACCCGCATCACCTCCTCTCAAGACGGCGAGTTGACCATCACGGTGCCCGCCGGCGCGGTGACGGACCTGGATCCCCGGCAACGACAACCTGGAAGGGTCGCTTATGCTCACGGTGGACATACCGCCCACCATCACCAGCGACGCCGAGGCCCCGGTTGAACTGGGCAAGGAGTTCCTGGTGACCTTCACCTTCAGCGAGCCTGCGACCGGGTTCACCATAAGAGGCCTCACGGTCCTGCGGGGGACCGCCGTATCGTTCGAGGGCGAGGGAGCAGTCTACACCGTCCTCATAGAGCCGACGGGAGTCGTGCGGGGCTGTCTCCTTGCTGACGAACAGCGCGGCCCGCATGATCGGGTGATCATCAAGGTGCCAACCGGGGCGGCCCACGACTCGACCGGCAATCCCAACCAGCCGGGGCGCTTCGACATCGAGGCGGAGAACGCGGTGAACGACCGGAACCGCCCGACGATTACGGTGAGAGAGGTGGAAAGCTGCTGGGGGAAGGAAGTCAACAGGAGCGAAGATACTCCGCCGGTGACGGGAGACTTCCGGCTCTGGATGCAAACGTCCTGGGTCTCGACCGACCAGTTGGAGGAGGACGACTTCAGTGTAGAAAACGGCGAGCTCCTTCTGTTGCGTTACGGCGGGGAGGGCGTGATTTGGTGCGCCAACTTCGAGCCGGCGGCCGACGGCGAGGTGAAGATTGTCATACGCAAGGGAGCATTTGGCTCCGAGGCGCTGCCCAGCGTCAAGAGAACGATACGGATTCCCGCCGATTTACCCCGACCACTTCCATCGGCAGCGACGCCGCGCCCCCGGTACAAGAGCAGTTCGAAGCATATATTTGGTTCGACGACGAGGTGACCGGCCTGACGGTGGACGAAATCAAGGTCACCAGCGGGACCGCCTCGAACCTGGAGGAGGCCAACGATGAGGACAAGCCTGGAGAGAACAGGTTCACCGTCCAAATCACCCCCCGCAGGACCGGCCCGGTGACCATTGAACTGCCGGCCGGCGTAGCCCAGGACGGGGCCAACAACGACAACATCGCGGCTCCGCCATTCACCATTCAGGCCTATGCCCCTGAGCCCACGGTGGAGATTAGAATCGTCTTCAACCAACTGGTGTTCGGCCTAACGCGGGACGACTTCGTGGTCGTCAACGGGGCTGTCGCGGACCTGTCCGGGTCCGGCGCAGAGTGAGGTGGACCCGGTTAGTTGGACAGAATCAAGGCGGAGTTAAGTGAGGTTCCTGTCGCTCCTCCATATAGTACCAGCACTGGTCCCTGTGAGCAACTCTTCGGTCCGTTCCGCTCCCCCGTCATCACCAGCATATTCAGGTCCAGCAGACCGCCGGCGCCGGATGATTCGTCAACCACCATCTCCACCACGTAAAGCGTGCTCCCTCGGACATCGCCTCCCGCGCCCGCGCCAGTATCCTCACCGCGTCATCATCAGACCAGTCGTGGAGCACCCTGGCCAATACCGCGGCGTCGGACCTTACCGGCCACTTCCGGAACAAGTCTCCGGGGACGAACGGCAACGGTCGGCAACGTCCCAAGGGACTCCGGCCACCTCTACCACCTCCGGCCGGTCCATTGCGATTGCCGTAAGCCCGGGGAAAGCGCGCAACAGCGCGAAGGTCAGGTCTCCTGTTCCGCCGCCCACGTCCAGGATGGCGTCGTGGACGCCGAAGTCCACCGAGTCCGCCAGCGATTGGTAGTCGTGTCTGGCATAGGCCGCCATCGCCCTATGATACTCTTGCAGTTCGGGAGCCTTGTCCCGAAGCCAGTCGAAAAAGTCCGCACCTGTCAAGTTTATGAAGCTTGATTGACCCGTCTGAAGTGCTTGGGCTGCCCAGGCCCAGGCTTCGTAGGTCTTCCCGCCCCAGTGCACCGTCGTATCTCGCCGGGGATTCGACATGCACCTGGCTTACAAAGCCCATGTGGCGGTGTCAGGGAAGAAGGGACAGGTCATCACGGCGGCAGTGGCCACCACAGGAACCGACGCGGATGAGCACCTTCTGGGAGATGTGTTGTGGCAGCACAGCCGGTTGAGCTATCTGCCGTTACGGGACGTGGTGGCCGATGCCAAGTATGGGACTATGGCCAACTACCTCTATCTGCACCGGGCCGGCTTGAGAGCTTTTATAACCTCACGACACCATAAACGAGGGCCTCGAGGCGTATGGGGTAGAGACCACTTCCAGTATCTCCCTGATGAGAACGTGTTCCTGTGCCCGGCCGGGGAGCAGTTGAAACAGTTCACCAGGCGCAACTCCACCCAACGAGTTGGCTATCGGGTGGAGAAGGGTAGCTGCAGGAGTTGCCCTCTCCGTGAGCAATGCAGCCCTTCGGGGCGCGATCGCACCATAAGCCGGTTCTTCGACCATGCGTTGATTGATGAAGCTGAGGAGAGGGTGTCCAGTGCCCTGGGTCGGCGACTTCTCAGGGAACGGCAGGTGAGATCAGAAGGCACCTTCGCTTTGGCCAAGGAAATCCACGGCTTGAGGCGTACACGGTTTGTGGGCACGTGGAAAGTGCAGATTCAACTCTGGCTGACAGCTACGGCTATGAAAGTCAAGGGAGCCGTAAGGACTCAGACCCTGTTGCCCACAGCCGTGGCGGCAACCCAAATGGCTCTCTCCAAGCTCATCTATTGTGGTCCTGCTTGCCAGCCTGTGCTGCTCAACTACACCTCAGCCTCTATCTATTACCTCTGGTTCTACCCACATCCCAACTTCGGCAACAGTCCCCGCTGACGTTCCACACTCGACGACGTGGGACTTGGGGCGGCGGCCATATTTCTGAGTCATACCTCCAGTTTATCCCTCATGCAGGTTCATTCGACAATCCTGTATTACATCCCACTACTTGAGAATACTGACATAGGCTTCTTCCAAGGTCGGGTCGCGGACGACCACATTCTCAATATCATCTTCGTCAATCAGGCCCACAATTCGACCCTTCAAGTCGGTGCCATCCCTCACATGTATGGTGAATTTTTGAAAAGCCCCGTCTTCCCACATATCGGCCCGCTGCACCTCGTCAATATTGGATATCTCATCCAAGAGATTCCCCCTTGTCCGTCTGACCGTCACCTCTACAATATTGATCTTGCTGAAGTTCCGTTTGATGTCGTTTGGGCTGCCGAGTGCCACCAGACTTCCCCTGTTGATAATGGCGATGGTATCGCACAACATATCGGCTTCCAGCATGTAGTGGGTGGTTAGGAGGACCGTCTTCCCTTGATTAGCTAGCTCAGGAATGTACTGCCGGAGTTCTTGGGCCCCCATAGGGTCCAGCCCAATGGTTGGCTCATCCATAAACAGTACACTGGGATCGGTCAGAAGCCCACGGGCGATGTGCAGTCGCTGCCTCATTCCCCTGGAGTATCGCTCTACGGGAGTGTGTCCCCATTCAGCTAGGCCAAGCTCCGAAAGCAACCGGTCAGCCCGGCGGTTGACCTCTCCAGGGTTCATGTGGTTGAGAGCTCCGAAATACTGGAGATTCTCTTTGCCGGTGATGCGGCCGTAAAGCCCTCTGTCTCCGCCCAGGATGATTCCGATTCCCCTGCGCACCATACCGGCTTGCTTTACCACGTCGTAACTCAGAACCCTGGCCGTCCCGCTCGTCGGAGTCAAGAGGGTTGAAAGGATCCTAACAGTCGTTGTCTTTCCTGCTCCGTTGGGTCCCAGAAGGCCAAACACGGCCCCCTTGGGTATCTGTATGGTTAGATTGTCAAGGGCGACAACCTCACTCCTGCGGCCAAGGCGGGAACGGGAAGTGTAGATGCGGCCCAAGTTCTCGCACTCTATTCCGTATCTGTCATCCCTACTCACATGTTCACCTTTACGACTCATTGATGATTGACCTCGCCTTATTCTATAGTGGCGTACGTCCCCTGCCGTTTCGCAATTACTTCCAAGAGACGAAACAATATGGACCCTGCAATTCCATAGCCCAGCCCAACCAGCAGTTCTCCCAGCAGGTCGCCGTACGTGGATGCCACGTTAGCTCCTGCGAATCCCTCACGAAAGGCAGCAAGACCATGGGTGAGGGGCAGAATCTGGCTGACCTGTTCAAAGGGGGCTGGGAGACTTGAGACGGGAATAATCGCTCCAGTCATAGTCACAAATATCCCCGTGGTAACTGCTAGAAGAGTGAACCGTTCGCGGAAAAACATCGCAAAGTTACCTGCAAAAAGTGCAAAGGCAGTGCAGGAGGCGGTTATCAGGAGCACCGAGCAAGCTAGAAGAAGCCAATCAGCCCGTGAGAAGTCCAGGCCAAGGAAAAGCCAGGAGAAGATGAGGGCACTTGAAACTACGAGGATACCGTTGGGGTAATGGAGACAACCCCTGCTCCCGTAGAACGCCAGTCGGTTCCCCCTGGAGGCATAGAGAAAGGAAATTGTTCCAAAGATCCGCTCGTGATAAAAGGATTGGATGATTCCTCCCAGCAGGATTACCGGGATTGCATAGATGGACATCCCGATGACGTATGCTTCGGCCGCCCCCGGGTTACCGGCAAACCTGCCAGTCAAGGTGAGCATGACGACGAACAGGAAGGGAGCGATGAAGACATTGGAGATGTAGGCAGGCCAGTTCAGCCAAAGGAACAATCCTCTGTATGAAAGGTATGATTGGATTGCAAAGTTCTTCATATCCCGCATCCGTACTAGAAGGAACTGAGGCTCCCGGTGACCCGGATCTGTTTCTCTACCTTCCGGAGCAAAAGATAGCTGAGCCCCAAATAGACCAGGGATAAGGCCAGGGCAACCCCCCAATCGCTGGCGACCCTCCATGTGGCACCCCCGGTCTCTATGGAGCGAATGATACCTTCCATCGCCCAGGATGTGGGAAGAAACCGGGCGAGGATTTCGACGCCAGGAGAGAACAGCGAGATAGGATAGAGAAACCCGCTCAGGACAACTCCGAATGGCATAATTGCGTTGAAGAAGCCCGGGCGGCCTCTCACTAGCAAGAACAATGGGGCAAAGATGAGACTCACTGAGAGTACCCCGAAGATGGCAAAGCCCAGGGACACAATCATCAGCAGTGGGCTGGACACGTCAACAATCTGGCGTGAGACCAAGAGTACCACAAGGAAAGCTGCAATTCCGCCCGGAAATCCCGTGGTGACTATCGCCAGGACCTTGCCAAAAATCACGACTATGAGGGGCGTACGACAAACCATAATGTGCTCAAGGGTCTGCAGATCGAATTCCGTGGCGAGAGAGAAACCAGTCACAAATATTATCCAGTTCCACATGAGCATCAGGAACACGCCTACGGATATGTAGGCTAACGGCTCTGTGTTGGGGCTCTGGCTCCCGATCCAGGCCAATGTGGCAACTAGGGGGACGGCGATGATGAGAGGGGTCGCAAGGGTGTCCGGAGTCACAAGGACCCTTAGCTGTTGAAGGTATGCTCCCCTGAGGGCATAGAAATTACCCACCGCTCACCTTACCATGTTCTTGGTAGTGTTAGCAACCGGCAAAGGTGAGGGTAGCTGTTCAGGCTGGCCAGAATCTGCATCAAGGGCACGAATGGAAAATCTGATGACTCAAGTAGACTATGGGCATGGACCTGACTATGGATTTAGCATCTGTCTCTCGTGAGGAGTTGATTGAACTGGTTGGGCAACTCGTAAGCCATCTCCAGACACGAGACGACTATATTGAGGCTCTGGAAGCGCGCATCGCTGAGTTGGAAGGCCGACAGAAGCCTCCCACCGGCGATGTGAAACAACAGACACCGCCGTCGCGGGTGAAGGCGAATCGGCGCCAACCCGGCCCAATAGAGAACGCAAGAAGCGCACTCACGGCTTTGCCCGGCGGCGAGAGGAGCCCACCCACTGGGTGGAGCATGCCACGGTGAGTTGCCCTGACTGTCAGGTCCCTCTGGCCGGCGGGAGAGTGCGTGAAAGTCGCCAGGTGATTTCCATTCCCCGGGTGCGGGTGACTAAGCACGTGGTGTTGGAACGAACCTGTCCAACGTGCCGGAAAAGATGGACCCCCGAACCGGACTGGAGGGGCATAACCGTGGGCCGGCAACGGTTTGGAGTCTCAGTGCAAAGCGAAGTGAGCGTGTTAAGGGAGGAGTGCAGACTCCCCTTTGGAGTGATACAACGCTATCTGAAGTGGCGCTACGGGCTGCGCGTCAGCATGGGCAAGCTGGTGGCTTTGGTCCGTGGGACAGCGGAGCGAGGCCGAGAGGAATACGCCCGTCTGCGGCAGGAGATTCGAGCGAGCCCGGTGGTGTACGGGGACGAGACGGGCTGGCGGGAAGATGGCCGCAACGGTTACCTCTGGAGCTTCAGCACTCCCAAGGTACGTTACTTCCTCTACCGGCCCAGCCGGGGAAGCCAAGTGGTCAAGGAGGTGTTGGGGGAGGAGTTTGACGGGGTGGTGGTCAGCGACTTCTACGGTGCGTACAACGTACATCAAGGGCTGCATCAGAGATGCTGGACTCATCTGTTGAGGGACATCCACCATTTGAAGGAGCAACACCCTCAAGACCAGGACCTAGCCAAGTGGGCCCAAGGGGTGCGGGAAGTATATGAGCAGGCTCAGCCCTACCCCGGCCCTGACCCGGGACTGCCGGCAACGGTGCAGCGGACCCAGCGAGTAAAGCAACAACACTACCAGCCGCAGCTATCGTCCATCTGCCAGTCCTACTTGGGCAGCGACGCGCCCATGAGAGTGTTATGCCGGAGGGTGGAACGCTTCTTGCCGGAGTTGTTTACCTTCGTCGCTGACCCCCGGGTGAGTGCCGACAACAACGCTGCCGAACGCAGCCTGCGTCCGCCTGTGGTGAGCAGCAAGATCAGCGGCGGCACCCGTTCGGAGCAGGGAAGTGCGGCCAAGAGCATCTTGGCATCTCTGTTCGGCACTTGGCGTTTGCAAGGACACAACCCCTACCACGCCCTAAACTCCATCCTCTCTCAACCCCTACCTGCCACACTCTGAACTGTTACGTTTACATAGACGGAGACGCTGGCACGACTGGACTGCAGATCGTTCAGCGGCTTAGTGGGCATAGGGATATTGACCTGATTACTTCAGAACCGTGCCTCAGGCGCGATGTTTCAACTCGAACCCGTCGACTGAACGAAGCCGATGTAGTAATCCTTTGTCTTCCAGATGGGGCAGCGTTAGAGGCGGTTAGATTAATATCAAATGACCGAGTTCGTATAATTGATACGAGTAGCGTACATCGGATCGCTGAAGGTTGGGTATATGGAATGCCCGAGTATGGCGGCACATAGAGGAAACTTATCGGCAATGCGACCCGAGTCTCAAATCCCGGGTGCTATGTGATTGGTGCCATCGCTCTCCTGGCTCCTCTTATACGAAGTGAGGTTGTGCCAGAAAGTTATCCTGCTGCTATTTTCGGGGTTTCTGGATACAGCGGGGGAGGGAAAGCACTCATAGGGGAATTTGAGAGCCAGCCGAATGGCGATGCGCCTCCGTTTTACATATACGGGCTTACGCTAACACACAAACATCTGGAGGAGATCCGATTCCATTCGCTCCTCACCGGGTCTCCAGTGTTCGTGCCAAGCGTCGGTCGCTTTAGGCAAGGTATGCTGATTTGTATACCTCTTCATATAAGAGAGCTACCAGAAGGAGTTGCTCGGCCAGGTATCCTAGACATTCTATGTGATGCCTATGAAAATGATCCGTTTATTAAGATACGAAGAAACACCGGTTCCCAAGAGTCGGAACGGGTCGACCCTTCTGTGTTTGAAGGCACTAATTACATGGAACTTGCGGTTTACAGTGACGCTGAAAACGAACGATTATTACTAGGAGCCTGTCCGAGGATTCGTTTCTGGAGACGAAAACGGCCAGGTAATAACCTACTTACAGCAAGCTGGACTTTGTTGTGGAGTAATTAGTATCTTTACACTCCACTAATGACGCATATCGTTTAGAACATTGTTTCTCGGACAGACTCCTAGTGTGGTGTAACCAAAGTTAGTTGCATATATACCGGCTATGGTATATCCTCCTGACTACTTGGCAAAAGGGAGGATGAATATGGGCAGGGGCAGACCAATCGCGCTTTTGGTCCTAGACGGCGCCGAACGGGAAACCTTGGAACAATGGACCCGCCGGCCCAAAACGGCCCAGGCGTTGGCCCTGCGGGCCAGAATCGTTCTGGCCTGTGCCGATGGCCGGAGCAACACTGGGGTGGCCGCCGAGTTGCGGGTATGCGTTGACACGGTGGGGAAATGGCGTTCCCGATTCCTGGAACAACGGCTGGACGGCCTGTTGGACCAACCGCGCAGCGGTCGTCCCAGGATGATTGACGATGCCGACGTTGAGCGGGTGATTGCGTTGACCTTGGAGGCCACCCCCAAGGACGCCACCCACTGGAGCACCCGGTCCATGGCCCGGCGTTCCGGTCTGAGCCACAACACCGTGAGCCGCATCTGGCGTGCCTTCGCGCTGCAACCCCACCGCACCGAGACCTTCAAGCTGTCGGCGGACCCCCTCTTCATCGAGAAGGTGCGGGATATTGTGGGGCTCTACCTCAACCCGCCGGACCGGGCGCTGGTCTTGTGCGTGGACGAGAAGTCCCAGATCCAAGCCCTAGACCGCACCAGGCCGCTTTTGCCCCTGCGTCCGGGCCAGGCCGAGCGGCGCACCCATGATTACGTGCGCCACGGCACCACGTCCCTCTTCGCCGCTTTGGACGCCAGGACCGGTCAGGTGATTGGCCAGTGCCACCGCCGCCACCGGGCCCTGGAGTTCCGCAAGTTTCTCGATGCTATCGAGTCCGAGGTGCCCGCCGAGTTGGACGTGCACCTGATTGCCGACAACTACGCCACCCACAAGACGGCGCTGATCCGGAACTGGTTCGCCAAGCGGCCCCGCTTCCATATTCATTTCACGCCCACCAGCGCCTCCTGGCTGAACCTGGTGGAGCGCTGGTTCGGTCTGCTCACCGAAAAGCAGTTGCGCCGGGGCGTGCATCAGAGCAGCGCCGAACTGGAGGCTGCCATCTACCGCTACCTGGACGTCACCAACGAAGACCCCAAGCCCTTCGTATGGACCAAGACCGCTGACCAAATCCTGGCCAGCGTGGCTCGCTTTTGCCATCGTACTTTGGATACAGGACACTAGTATTACAACGACGGTTCAAGGAGGAATGTCCGGGGATGTACGAAGGGCGGCTCGGCGCTTGGCATGGGAGCGTCTGGCCCGTTCGTTGCATTCTTGCGTCTCCTCCAGCCACCGCAGCAGCTCATTCGGCCCGAACCGTTCCCGGGGCAGCATTTCCCGCACCACCCGGTAGACTTGGGGCCGGGTGATCCGGGGCATCTTTTCCCCCCCAATCCTGCTGCAGACTCAGGAGAAAGGCTCCAGCCAGCAGGCACAGGGCCACATGGTGATGCCACCCAGCCCAGGTGCGGGTCTCGTACTCGTCCAGTCCCACGTCGCTCTTCTCCGTCTCGAACTCCGTTTCAATGCGCCACCTGGAACCGCCCACGTAGGCCAGCGTCTCCAGGGGAGTGTCCTCGGGAGCGTTGGACAGATAGTAGCGGGGCTCGCTGCCGTCCAGGTTCCGGCGGTAGATGGCCCAGTGGATTTCGCCGGGCTTCCGCTTGCTGGTTGGCCGCACCCGCTGGGCGCTGAACCGGTAGCTGCGGGGACCCTGGCTTCCCTCTGCCACCGTTATCTCCCGCCAGGCATCCCCCGGCAATTCATCGCTGCGCTGCTCCATGGTCCGGCGCTGACCGTCTCGCAACCTGGGTTTGCGGGGACGCCCGAATCCCTGATACTCCGCACTGGTCCAAGCCGGCTCCAGCGGCCACACCGTGGTGCCGCCGGGGACGTCCAGCACGTAGTGCATCCCCAGCGCCGCCAACCCGTCCCGGAAGGACGGCGACATCCCGAAGGCGTCGTCCCCAGCAACCCACTTGGCCCTGAGGTGGCCGCGCTCCAAGGCCCGCTCCAGCATCTCCAAGGCCAACCCGGTCTTCGACCGGTAGCTCCGTCTCTCCTCCGGCACCCCCGCCGCTGCGCACCGGCCTTTGTCCGAGGTCCAGTTCTCCGGCAGATACAGCCGTTTGTCCACCAGGGCCCGCCCCAGCGGGCTGACGTAAGCCAGGAACATCCCGGCCTGGCAGTTGGCCACCTTGCCCAATCTCCCGCAGTACTGACGGGCCACTCCCGCCGACTTCCTGCCCTGCTTGGGGAAGTCGCTGCCGTCCAGCACCCACACCGCCTCAGGGTGTCCCAACCTGGGCGATAAGTACTCCTGCAACCGGCCAATCACCGCGTCATCATCCCAAGGCGATTCGGCGAGAAACCGCTGCATCACCCTGGCTGACGCCGGAATCGTCTCCGACAGATTCTCGGCGTTGCGCCGCTCCACGGACTGTACCAGCAGAGCCTGGAGATAATGACGGCTGTGGTCCCGCGCCTCCCTCCGGCCAAACAGCGGACCGAAGTAAGCGTGAAAATCCCCAAAGGCCCCGTACACCTGCTCGAAAGCTGACGTATCCACTTCCCTGCCTCACTTCCCCAAGCCTTCCCAACTACCAGGTCATCCTATCATGCCAACCGTCGTTGTAATACTAGTGGCTGCGTATGACAATCTTGGGAAGGGCGCTTCTGGCACAGCAATTCAGAATCTGAATCTGATGGTAGGTCTGCCGGAAGTAGCTGGGCTAGGACGCTAGGCTGTCCCGGTCTTAGCTGGACTTTATACAAAGGTAGCCAAAAACCAGCAGGCAAGGTGAACTCTGGTCTAACCACCACGAAAGGCCAGAAATGCTCACCTTGTCTGCTCCTTATAGACCTTTTGTAGCCCTTCAGTCAACTGTTTCATCCCAAGACTTGGACCAAAGCCCAGTTGCTCCTTCTGGGCGCTATCCTCTCCCCAGGCAAGCGCACGGTAACTTCCGTTTTGGGGGTCTTGGGCCAAGCCCAAGACCCCCGTTTCGCCAAGTACCACCACTTCCTCAACCGGGCCATCCGGTCTCCCATGGCACTGAGCAAGCATCTCCTCTTTCTCCTGCTTCACCATTTCGACTCAGCCCAGGGTCCTCCGGTCTTCGGCATTGACGAAACCCTGGAACGCCGTCGGAGACCCAGGATTCGGACCCGGGGCATCTATCGGGATGCCGTGGCTTTCAGCCACAGCCATTTGGTCAAGGCCACCGGTCTGCGGTGGGTAAGCCTAATGTAAGCCTAATGTGGTTGACCCATATCCCCTGGGCCCATGAGTCTGGGCTTTGCCATTCCTCACAGCCCTGGCCCCCGGCTACTACCTGTCTCAGGGCAAGACTCCCAAAAAGCTCACCGATTGGGCGCCTCAGATCATTCTCCAACTGCGTCGGTGGCTGCCCAACCGTCCTCCGGTGTTGGTGGCAGACAGCAGCTACGTCGTCTTGAGTTTGCTCCACTTCTGCCAATCTATGCCTCAACCCGTTACCATCATCACAAGGTTGCTCTTGGCGCCGCCCTCTACGATCCCCCGCCGACTCGTCAGCCAGCTCAGAATGGCCGCCCACGAGTCAAGGGTAAGCACCTGCCCCCCCAAGGCAGGCGCAGGAGGAAATTGGCGCATTGGGTTAGCATAGTGGGCAGGAAGGCGTTGTCCCAGCTTGCCCCTGATGGACTCTTTGCCGGGTTCATCGGCAGGCATGTCTGCCGTCTGACTTCAGCAGGTTGACAATAAGAACCTACGTTCTGTATCATTTCCTCTACCAGCGCTCTTTTCTGACTTAGCTTACCCGGGAGGCGCATTGAGGGTCGCCTGTGTGCTCATCACCCACCTGCGGGCCAAGGTCGAGTTGCGAAAACAGCCCCATCTGAAGGACCGGCCCGCCGTCATCGTGGACCGTTCGAAGGGCAGTCGCCTGGTCATTGACCATTTCCCCGCCGCCGGAGGGGTGATCACGGGGATGACCCTGGAGCAAGCTCTATCCCAGCGTACCGACACCACTGTCCTGGAAGCTGACGAGCCATCCTACCATCGGGTGTTCCACCGGATGCTCAGCTCCCTACAGGGTATCAGCGACCGGGTGGAAGGGTCGGAGCTGGGTACAGCCTACGTGCGCCTGGACGGTCTGGAGGGCATGTACGGCGGCGAGGCAAGGCTCGTCAGCGCTCTGCTGCACTCGGTGCCCGAGTACCTGAAGCCACTGGTAGGATTGGGGGACGGAAAGTTCCCCGCCTTCGTCGCAGCCCGCATCAGCAGGACAGAGGGTGCTACAAGGGTGCCACCCGATGCGGCGGCCTTCCTTGCACCCCACTCCATCAACCTCCTTCCCCTCTTCTCCCAGGTGAAGGGCGCTATGCACCGCTTCGGCCTGCGCACGATGGGAGACGTGGCCTCCATGAGAGCCGACCTCCTCGTGGACCAGTTCGGGCTTGCAGGCAGGAGGGCATGGGACCTCTCTTCCGGCATAGACGACAGCCCTCTGATTCCCCTGAAGTACGAAGAGTCCGTCGTCGAGCAGACTACTCTGCCCTTCTCCTCCTCCTCAATGGCGCTCCTTCTGGCGGCGCTGGACACGCTCCTGAAGAGAGCCTTCTCCCGGCCCCGGATGCAGGGCCGATACGCGGCCACGGCGGAGTTGACGTGCTTCCTCGACCGGGGGGCTGCCCCCTGGGGAAAGGCGTTCCATTTCAAGCAGGGCGCGGGAAGCTGGGAGGTGGCTTCACGCATCATCAGGAGCCAGTTGGAGTTGGACCATCCCCAGGCTCCCGTGGAGGAGATGTCTCTGCTCCTCTCCAACCTCAGCGGTGCATCGGGGGTGCAGATGGGTCTCTTCCACGACCTCCGGGGGGATAGGAACTGGCGGCTGGTGGAGGCGGAGCGCCGGCTCCAGGCCCGCATGAACGGCAACCATGCCCTGTACAAGGTGGTGGACGTCGCTCCCTGGCATCCCGCGCCGGAGATGCGGGCCGTGCAGGTCCCCATAGACTCGACAGGAAGAGACGGCATGAAACTCCTCTCCATGCCCACCTCGGTGGCTGTCCAGGAGGGGCCGGAGCAACAGCCTGTCGCTGTGCGCTTGGGAGAGCGGTGGCACCGGGTGTCCCGCATCGAAGACCTGTGGAGCTTCGACCTCTGGTGGATGCCGGAGCCTCTGACCCGTACCTACTACCGGGTAAGCTGGGAAGACGGGCGGCAGATTACCCTGTTCCGAGACCATAGGGAGACCTGCTGGTACCAGCAGGTCTCTTAGGGCGGGATGGTCTCCTGTGGTTGCCGGGTACGTCGAACTGCACGCCAAGAGCTTCTACTCCTTCGGGGTGGGTGCGTCCCACACCCATGAACTGCTGGCCCAGGCGAAGGAGCACGGCTACGCCTCCTTGGCCCTTACCGACACCAATCTTTGCGGGGCGCTGGAATTCGCACGGTTAGCCGATAGCCTGGGGGTTCAGCCCATCACCGGAGGGGAACTGACCCTCAAGGACGGCTCACGCCTCACCCTGCTGGCCAAGACCCGGCAGGGGTACGCCAACCTGTCGAAGCTCTTCACCCTGGCCAATGGCGTTGACCGCAGGGAGCCACGGCTCGACCCCGCGCACCTTCCCGCCCATGCCGGAGGCGTGGTCCTCCTCACCGGCGGACGGGACGGGCACCTCTCCAAGCTGGTGCTGGAGGGCCGTCTTGGGGAGGCCCACGAGCTTCTCAATGAGTACCTGGAGTGGTACGGCTCGGAGTCCGTGTACGTGGAGCTTCAGCAGAACTTCCTGAAGGGGGACACCGGGCGTAACCGGGAGATGTCGAGACTTGCGCATGACGCCGGTGTGCCCGTGGTGGCCACCAACGACGTCCACTACCACGTCCCGGAGCGCTACCGGCTCCAGCACGCGCTGGTGGCTGCCAAGCGCAACACCACCATAGACCAGGCCCTCCCCTTCATCAGGCCCAATCACCATCTCCACCTGAAGTCGGCATCACAGATGGAGCGGCTCTTCAGGCACCATCCCGAAGCTCTCTCTAACACCCTCCGCATCGCGGAGCAGTGCGCCTTCAACCTCGGCACCGACCTAGGCTACACACTCCCGGAGCCCCAGGTGCCCGAGGGGTACACCGCCGAGAGCTACCTGCAACGCCTCTGCTTGGAGGCGGCGCTCAGGCGCTACGGCTCCATGACGGAGAAAATGGAGGCCCGCCTGGAAGAGGAGTTCCGGCTGATACGACGGCACCGGCTGGCGGGCTTCCTCCTTCTCTACCGGGAAATCGTGCTCATCGCTCAGAAAATCATGGAGGAGGAGGGCATGACGTACGCGGAGATTCCCCTGGAGGAGCGCCCGCCGGGGAGGGGTCGGGGTTCCTCGGTGGCGCTCCTGGTGGGCTACCTCATTGGCATCAGCCACGTCGATCCTTTCCGGTGGGACCTCACCCTGGAGCGGTTCATCTCTGAGGATATGTCCATGCTCCCCGATATAGACCTGGACTTTCCCCGCGCCCTCAGGGACGAGCTCATCCGGCGGGTGCATGAGCACTTCGGGCCGGACTACGCCGTCCTCGCCGGGGCCATCGCCACCTACTCGGTAAAGGGCATTATCCAGGACCTAGGCAAGGCCCTGGGACTGCCGAAAGAGGACCTCAAGAACCTCTCCAAGCAACTCCACTCCCACGACGGTGGAAGGCTGCGGGAGGAGATGCTGGAGCTTCCCGCCTTCCGTGACCGGGTGGAAGCCACGGGCTGGCGCGACCTCATCGAGCTGGCTCCCCACCTGATGGATGCGCCCAAAAGTCTGGGGCAGCACGTCGGGGGCATGATCCTCAGTGATGCCCCCATCTCCGGCATGGTGCCCATCCGGAACGGGGCTATGGACGGGCGCTACATCATGGACTGGAACAAGGACAGCGTGGCCGACGCCAACTTCGCCAAGATTGACCTTCTCTCGTTGCCGGTGCTGGACCAGTTGGAGGAAGCCCTTGACCTCATCGAACAGAGGGAGGGGAGAAGGCCCGACCTGAGCAGGATAGACCCCGAAGATTCCGGCGTATACGACATGATCAACCAGGGCCGCTCCAAGGGGGTCTTCCTGCTCCAGTCGCCCGCCCAGCTCAAGATGGGGCAACGCCTCAAATCCCGCAGCCTCCTGGACCTGGCCTACCAGGTGGCCCTCATCCGTCCTGGCGTTGGCGTCCAGGGGAGCGCCGTCTCCCGGTTCGTGGAGCGGTATAGGCACGGGGCGGCCTGGGAGTACGACCACCCCCTGGAAGAGCGGGCTCTTCACCGGGGCTACGGCATCATCGTCTGGCAGGAGCAGGTGGTCCAGCTCATCATGGACGTGGCGGGGATGGCCGCCGCCCAGGCCGACGAGATCAGGCGGGCCTTCGCTAGGCCCCACAGCGAGCACCTCGTCGCCATGCACTGGCAGAGATTCCTTGAGGGAGCAAAAAAGAACGGACTTTCTGAGGATGTTGCAAAGAGGATATTCGCCAAGATTAACGGTCACTACATGTTTCCCGAGTCCCACTCCCACGCCTTCGCCGTCACCGCCTATCAGGCCGCCTGGCTGAAGCGCCACCACCCCCTGGAGTTCTTTGTCACCCTAATGAACAACCAGCCGATGGGCTTCTACCCACTGGAGACCCTCAAGGAGGACGCGAGGCGCTTCGATGTACCCTTCCTCAACCCGTGCGTGAACCGGAGCCAGGTACGGTGCATTCCTGAGCAGGGCTGTGTCCTGTTGGGCCTTCGGCTCATCAAGGATGTGGGAGAGGAGTCGGCCAAGCTCATCGTGGAGGAGAGGGAGCGGCATGGTCCCTACACCGGCGCGGGAGACCTGGTGCGGCGCACGGGCATGAAACCCCAGGCGGCGCTGGCGCTGGTAGAGGCCGGGGCCTTCGATGCCGTCATCCCCAACCGGAGAGCCGCCCTGTGGGACGCAGGTCTCTCCACCCCTCCCTCCAGGAATGGACAGAAGGCGTTGCCCCTGTCCACCGGGGCCGGGGCGCCGGAGCTCACCGACTTCACCGACTACGAGAGGATGGTGAGCGAGTACCGGGTCATGGGCATCTACCCCAGGGGGCACCTCATGGAGTACGTGCGGCCAACATTGAACCTTAACGTGCTGCCGGCCGCGACGATAGAACAGGTCAACGAAGGCGAAGAAATACAAGTAGCGGGATGGCCCGTGGCCAGGCAGCACCCTAGGGGGCAGGACGGAGCCTTATTCGTGACCATCGAGGATGAGACGGGGGACATGCAGCTCATCCTCTGGCCCCATGTCTTCGTTCAAAGTAGGAACGTCCTGGGGAACCGGGTGATCCTGGCTAGGGGAAGAGTCTCCAGATGGGATGGCACCACGAACGTGATCGTCTCCAGCGTGGAGGGAATACACACAAAGGTGCCTATGCCCACAGCGCACGATTGGCATTGAGTAGCTGTGCTACAATGGGAACATCAAGCTGCTTCCGTGTGACGACGTGGCGGCGAGGGTGGGATAATTATCAGAAGACACATAGGTATCGGCGAGATACTCCCGGTTCTTTCAGGAACATATTCTTTCAGGAACATACCATCGTAGAATTGCCCATAGCCGATAGACGCAAGAAATGTGTGGAAGATACAGTCTTATCGCGGACATAGGAGAGCTAGAAGAGCGGTTCGGATTCGACGGTAATCACCTGAATCACGCGCCGAGCTACAACATCGCGCCCACCCAGATGGCGCTCACCGTGACGAACGGGGGCGGACGCCACGCCTCCTACATGCGATGGGGGCTGATCCCGTCCTGGGCAAAGAGCGCATCCGTGGGCAGCAGAATGATCAATGCCCGTGCGGAGACGGTTGCCGAGAGGCCCAGCTTTCGCACGGCGTTGAGGCGGAGACGATGCCTGGTGCTCGCCGACGGGTTCTACGAGTGGCAGAGGACCAGTTCCAAGAGCCGGCCCATGCGCATCATGATGGCATCGGGGGAGCCATTCGCCTTTGCGGGTCTCTGGGATGCGTGGCGTGACCCAAAGGGCGAACTCGTCAGGTCCTGCACGATCATCACCACAGCTGCCAACGACCTGCTCAGCCCCATCCACGACCGGATGCCGGTCATCCTGCCCAGGGAGATGGAGCCGCTCTGGTTGGACCATGACGTGCAGGACCCCGTTGACCTTGGCGACATTCTGACGCCTTATCCTGCCGGACCCATGAAAGTTTACGAGGTCTCCACCCTGGTCAACTCTCCGTCCAATGATGGTCCGAGCGTGGTCGTTCCGGTTGGCTAAGCAGACCCCGGATGCCGGAGAGCCATTCGTTGGCCCCAAGGCGCTTCTCCACGATGCCCTGGATGCGTTGCGTTCGGACCTCATACTTCATAGAGGAGGCCATTACCAAATCCAAGGCGACCTCCCCTGCTCATCCTTGCCGGCGTTCCGGTGCTAGTCCTCGTTGCCCACCGTCAAGTAAGGCCCGCCGACGCTCGCTACTCCCAACCTTTCCATGGTTGCGAGTGTGGAGGGCGCGGAGGCCGGATAGGCTCCCTTAGCAACAGCTTGTATCCCACCATGAGCAGGACTCCCGCCACAAGCCCCCCCAGGTGGGCCATGTAGGCCACACCGGTCCCTATTGACACCGGCCCAAATGAGCCGACGCTGAGAAGAAGAGGCAACACGAAGAAGACCGCAAGCAGTGCGACAGCGTTTCTATAGGGGTATGCCAGCAGGTATGCCCCCACAACACCTGAGATGGCTCCACTGGCCCCAATGAGGACCGACCTGGAATCGAGGTCGGTGGCCACCTGCGCCCAGGCCGCAGCCACCCCACAAGCCAGGTAGAAAATTAGATATTTGACGTGCCCCAGCCGCTCTTCCACCCCTCCTCCAAACCCGTACAGGAACAGCATATTCCCCACAAAATGTATCGGGCCTGCGTGTATGAACATTGAGGTGAACACAGTGCCCCAAGTGGGTATGGGGGAGGTTATATCTATATCCAGCCCAAGGTTGCGTCCGACGTGCTCGAACTCAATCCCGCCGGATAGCTCCAGAGGGATAAGCCCATACTTCCAGAAGAAGATGTCCTGATCTAGGCCGCTCAGTGAAAGCGTATATATAAAAACCAGAGCGTTTATGGCAATGAGAGTGAGGTTAACGATGGGTCGCCGGCTTCGGAAAAACGCTTCTAGGATGGAATTCACACTATTACCTGCCAGACGATGCCATTAAGTGGTGCAGACTCAATGCGGTCTGCCTCTCAGCGAAATAGCTGCCGCGCATAGGTCCGGCTACACCGTTGACTCTTCTGCCCCTTCCATAAGACGGGCGCGGCGTCGGGCATATTCCTGGGACAGCAACCCCATAGCCAGAGAGTCGTACCACTCATTACCTTTAGCGTGGGTGCCGCGAAGTCGCCCCTCCAATATGAATCCAATGCGCTCACACATGTGGATAGCAGGCAGGTTATACTCCGGTACGTCAACCCAGGCGCGATGGAGATTGTGGGTGTAGAAGGCCAGGTCCAGAAGGTGGACAAGGCCGGCAGTACCGTATCCCCGGTACCAGAGGTCTTTACGTCCAATAAGGATAAAGAGTTGGGCCTCTCTCAAAGGTGTCTCTATGACCATCTGACCCTCACCAATATGCTGCCCGTCAGCGGTGACCACAGAGAAGATTCTCCGCTCCACACTATCGAAGACATCGTCCCAATCTCTGTCGGTGGCATCCAGCATACGGCTGGGGGAGTAGCCTATATGCAATGGCTCACCCTGCTCATTGCTGCCGTACCAGGATGCGTTAACCTCATCATCCTTGAGCCACTCGTCTATGCGTTTTATATCATCCCTGGTTACCTTGACGAGCCGGACTTCTGGAAGCATCTCATCACTCCTTTGAGGAGAGTGTAAATCGCGGGGGCCGGATAGGGCAAGGGGGCCGTGATCCTACAAAATCCCTCTACGGTATACATTCATTATATCAGTACAGAGGTGAAAACTCAAAAAAGAGATGTACTGGTCGGGGCGGGCAGGTTCGAACTGCCGACCTCCTGGTCCCAAACCAGGCGCGCTACCGCTGCGCCACGCCCCGCGAATAGAGATGGTCGAACAGATATTAGTGTGGTACCCCCGGGGAGACTCGAACTCCCGCACCTGGCTCCGGAGGCCAGTGCTCTATCCTCTGAGCTACGGGGGCCTTTCTTAATTTAAGAATAACATGGGTATGAGCAGCAGAACAAGGGTCTCTCCTGCCCCATAGAGCTGCATCCTGCGATTACTCAGCGCAGAGACGTAGCCGGTCTCACCTTGATTTATGCAGTGTAGCCCCGACGGCCTCGTCCTTGACCTTGAGTATGGCTCCGGCAATAAATGCCAGTATGGCAGCACCGACACTGAACACGGCGCCCATCTTGGCCGGGTCCTGGAAGGGAGGCCCTGTGAATGCTTTCCCAGCTACGAATAGGGCCACTGTGAGTCCCAATCCGGCGATCATTCCCACTACCACCAGATGTCTCATACTCATGTAGGCGGGTAGTGGGAAGCCAAGCCTCGCGGCTGCTATCGAGAAGCAGGAAACGCCAATAGTCTTGCCGACGATGAGGGACAGCAGGACAATTCCCGTTACTGGGTTAATGCTGCCGAAAGGGACGCCGGCGTTGGCAAAGGCAAAGAAGAACAGGCCCAAATCAACGGTGAGCCTGAGATGATGATCGAAACCGTCCAGGGGATTATACCCGCGGACGTTAGCATCGGCGTTGGGGCCGGGCAGGAAGGGCACTATGGTGACCAGGGCCAAGGCCGGTTCAATTCCGGTCTTGACCATCCCGACCCAACTCAGCACCCCTCCAACGACGATGTAGGGAACCCAGGAATTGACTTTCATGCGGCGCATCGCGAACGCGGCGGCCATGCCACCGACAATCATCAGGAGCCACACCGGCTGCGTCGGGTGATCGGGATCGGGATAGAAAATGGCGATGATTCCAAGGCCGATGGCATCATCTCCCACAGCGAGCAGGAGTAGGAAGTTAACTGCGGGGTGCCTCTGGCCGAAGACGAGCTTTGCTACCAGCCATGCAAGAGCAATGTCAGTAGCCGTCGGGATGGCCCATCCGTTGGCCACCTCGAAGAAGTCGTCGCCGCCCCCGTAGAATACAAATGTCAGCAGGAAATACAGACCCACCGGCCCAAGCACACCGCCGAGGGTGCCCACCAACGGGTTAATCGCCTTACTCAGCGGGTTCAGGTCTCCACCCGGTAGAGCAGACTTGGTAATCTCCTTGGCAGCAATGCCAAAAAAGAAGACCATAAACACTTCGTTTATGAGGAAGTGGGCCGTGACAGAACGCCCAAATATCTCGGCGCTCTCGCCCAAAAGGTGATATTCGACCAGTTCTTCGTAGAAATTCGGGTGAAAATTGGCGACAGCCAGACCGGCAATGACTCCGACAATAAGTGGGAACGAGAAATTATGGAGCACAATAATTAGCTGTCTGGCCGTATTCAAGATTACTCCCGGTGCTCGCGCTTGGCGGCTACGATACAATGAACATTCAGGACTATGATTCCGGGATTATACCATCAGCGCAAGCAAGCTCCAAATTTGGAGATGCTATCCGAATTCCTGAGATAAAAACGGATACCTCTCATTTATATCAAGTATATCAAGACTCATGCCTTAATCCACCGACCCTTGACTGAAAGTCGCAAGTCCCTTTACCATGTAAGCCACATCCCATGAGGAAAATAAAAGGCTGAACACTGATACCGTCAAGGGGGTACGGACTATGGATACCTGGGCTGGAGTGGTAATGGCAGCGGGTAAGGGTACGCGCATGAGGTCAAGGGTGCCCAAGGTCCTCCACAGAGTGTGTGGTCGAGAGCTTGTGGCCTATCCCGTAGAGGCCCTCAGGAATGCAGGAGTCAGCCGTATCGTGGTGGTAGCCGCACCCGACAGTGTGGAGGAAATGAAAGGTATACTGGGGGACTCCGTAGAGTACGTGTTACAGGCCCAGTCCCTGGGCACAGGCCACGCCCTCCTTCAGGCAGCCTCTCTGCTTGAAGGACAGTCGGAGCACGTCATAACCCTGAACGCCGACCTGCCCCTCATCCGCCCAGCCACTCTTGTACGGTTGTCCTCCCACCACATATCCAATGACTCCCGTATAACCCTTTTGTCTGCTATCTTCCTCTCCCCGGATGGTATGGGCAGGGTGAAACGGGATGAGGCGAAGCAGGTGGTAGATGTTGTTGAAGCTTCAGAGCTATCACCGGAGGACAAGAGTACGTTATCCGAGGTCAACGGCGGGGCGTACTGCTTCAAAGCTGCGTGGCTATGGGCCAGCCTTCCCAATATAGAAAAGGCTTCAGTGGGTGAATTTTATCTCACCTCCATGATAGGCAGGGCCGCTTCTGAGGGAGGCAGGGTGGAGGCCCTGGTTTCCGAAGACCCCCGGGAAGTCCTCGGAGTTAATAACCGCCTGGAGCTGTCCCAGGCTGAGGCGGCCATGCGGCAGCGAATCAAAGAGCGCTGGATGCTGGAGGGAGTCACCATGCTTGACCCCAACTCCACGTTTATTGACGCCTCGGTGGAGCTGGGTCAGGACACGGTTATATATCCCAATACTATGTTGCTAGGTCAATCGAAGGTTGGTGGTGGATGCATAATAGGCCCCGGTGCGGTGGTCCAGGACTCGGTGATTGGAGATGGGTGCAAAGTAGTAGCCTCATTCCTGGAGGAGTCCACGCTGGAGGAGTCGGTTGAAATAGGGCCTTTTAGCCACCTGAGACCCGGCGCCCACTTGGAAAGTGGTGTCCACATAGGTAACTTCGGGGAAGTCAAGAATAGTCGGATGGGACGTGGCGTCGCTATGGGACATTTCGGTTATGTGGGAGACGCATCCATAGGGACCAACGTGAATCTTGGGGCCGGGACGGTCACCTGTAACTACGACGGGGTAAGCAAACACCGGACCATAGTAGAGGAAGGAGCATTCATAGGCTGTGATACTATGTTTGTAGCGCCCGTAAGAGTTGGTGCCGGAGCCGTCACAGGTGCGGGTGCAGTGGTAACGAAAGACGTACCGCCCCATAGACTTGCGGTAGGTGTACCTGCTACAATAAAAGGGTTCCCAAAGGCCCGACGGTAGGACAGTAGAACAATCAGCCAGCCTTGGAGCGCCTCTTTGCCCCGACCGGTTGGGGTGAGGAGAGTGGAAGGACTTGGATACAAGCGATAGTTTAGCATCAGGCTTATCCCTGGTAGCTTTCTTGCTAGTCTTTGTGTACCTGAGCCTGGTGGAATGGGACATCTCCACGGGAAGCCTCCCCATTTGGCCTTCGGAGCAATTCAGCCGCCTTCTTATTACCCTCCATCTCCTCAGATTAGCCGTTGTGGTGGCTGTGGTCATTTCGACCCTGTCGTTGATTCTTGGACAGGGATCCCCGGGCTTGGCGGTCATCATAGGCGTTGCCCTGGCCTTGTTGGCCTTTTTGATAGCTACAGACAGGGTGGCCCATGTTGTTTCTATACGCTTTCCCGGCATGACCTCCAACCTGGCTTCTCCACTCCGGACCC
Organism: Dehalococcoidia bacterium; assembly: GCA_965219825.1. Taxonomy (GTDB): domain Bacteria; phylum Chloroflexota; class Dehalococcoidia; order Lucifugimonadales; family JAGWBF01; genus JAGWBG01. The sequence goes on from OZ244792.1 coordinate 3,223,200, forward strand.
TCCTTCTTCGTTTCCTCAAAGCCTCAAGACCCGGGGAAATTACGCCTGAAGAGGCAGAGACCGGCTATGGCAGAGATAACAACGGGGCCGGACCGGAAATTCCTGATTCGACCACGGTAGTAATCACAGAGGAAGGTCCTGCGAGACTGGACGCCCGGGAGCGTACAATGATTCGCTCAATCCTTCGATTTAATGAGTCGGTAGCGCGGGAAATCATGGTGCCCAGAGTGGATATTGTGGCTGTAGAAGCCGGTACTCCCCTCACGGAGGTGGCAAGCCGTATGCTGGATGGGGGACATAGCCGCCTTCCGGTGTACAGTGAGACTATAGACAACATCCTCGGCGTGGTCCACTCTCGTGACCTGCTACCATTTCTGTCACAAATCGGGAATTATCCCCCACTCGAGAGTATTATCCGTCCCGCCTTTTTCATACCCGAGTCCAAGCGATTGGACGAGCTATTGAGGGAGCTTCAGGAGAGACGAGAGCAAATGGCTATGGCTGTGGACGAATATGGCGGCATTGAGGGTCTGCTTACCTTTGAGGACCTTCTTGAGGAAATCGTAGGTGAGATAGAGGACGAGTTCTCTCGGGGCCTTGAGCCTCCTGTCACTCCTCTGGCCAACGGTGACATCGTCGTAGATGCCAGAGTGACCCTCGACTACCTATCGGACCTCTTCTCCACCCAAATCGAGACTGAAGACGTGGATACCATTGGCGGCCTGGTATACAGTGCACTGGGGAAGATTCCCAGGGTAGGCGACGAGGTGGTGCACAACGATTTGCGTATTGAGGTAGTTTCGCTTCTGGGCCGGAGAATCCGGAGGCTGAAGCTGAGCCGAACGGAGCCACGCGAAGGAGAGTAGAACAGCCACTGGAAATAGCGATAGGGATCTCGTCGGAGATCCCTATCACAGCTTCAGTTAGCTAGTCTATCTCTGACCTCAAGTCGCCCCCGCTGGCAGATTATGGGGATGGCTTCATTACGGGGCACTTTGGGTCATTCGAGCCCTCTTCCGTCTCAGTCTTACAGACGATCAGGGGTGAGGTGGCTACGATGATGCCTTCCGTAGTACGGGCTAGTATGGTATAAAGGCCCGGACCGAGGGCAGCAGGTAGGACTCCATTACTCAGCCCCGTGGTTGTGTCGGCGAGGAAGGCGCCCGAATCGGTGGCCTCCCCTCCCTGGAGTATCAGGTTGGGCGAATCTACACTCAACACTATCTCGAAAAGGACCGTGTCACCGGGTATGAATCCGGCTCCCGCAACTTGCAGGGCACTTCCCTCTGGCACGAACAAAGGTATAGGCACTATCTCTACGACGCCGGATTCACTCAACCCCTGGTTACTTGTAGCTGCCAGCGCTACACCGGTTATCAGGGTGGCTACCACAAGGATAAGAGCTACGATAGTAAGCTTACTACTTAGAAAACGCCTCATCAGTCCTCCTTCTTCCATTCTGCCTCAGGGTTCTGCCAGGGAACCCAAACCCTTCAAAATTACACTGTATCCTTACTACAAGCAAGGTCACGCATAATCATATTAGTACAGATTTCAGATGTCAAGGCCCCTGGGTATGTTGTGGCCGGGAGTTTTGGATATAGTGCCCGAAGGCACCACCGCAAGACCTTTGAGCTGCGAGTGGCAGAGATAGAGTCGGGAACGGACATTGCAGAGCCGTTGCGACCCGGGGAAATAGCCCGGATTCCCGATGCCTGAGCCGGCTGCCCATAGGCCAATCATTGGGTTATCGCCGATTGAATTCCTGCACACGTAGACTACAATCGCCCTCAATACGCTGAGTCTGCCCCGAAATTCTTGGTGTCATAATAATATCAGGATAATTTGCCGTTAGCCATTCCTGTTACTAGAGAATCAGCATCCCGTCCCCGAATGAGTAAAATCGGTACTCCCTGGCGATGGCCTCCCGGTAGGCGTTCAAGACGCACTCTCGCCCGGCGAAGGCGCTCACCAGCATCAGCAGGGTGGTGTGGGGCAGGTGGAAGTTGGTTATCATGGCGTCTACCACGCGGAACCGATGTCCCGGTAGGATGTATAGCTCCGCCAGGCCGGAGGTGGGGACAAGCTCTGGGGCGCCCCTATTCTCAGCGTAGAGTGCCGCCTGCTCCAGGAGCCGCACCGAGGTGGTGCCCACCGCTATAACCCTGCGACCATCTTTGCGGGCGGCGTTGATTTGGGCGGCGGCATCTTCGTCCAACTGGAAATGTTCGCCGTGAATCACGTGCTCCCTGGGGTCCCCGGCCCGGAGGGGACGAAAGGTGTCCAGCCCCACGTGGAGGGTCACGTACACCGGCCGCATTCCCCCGGCTCTCAGGGTTTCCAGAAGCTCTGGGGTGAAGTGCAGCCCGGCGGTGGGCGCGGCCACACTACCCGGCACTCTGGAGTAGACCGTCTGGTACCTCTCCGGGTTGTCCAAGGGCGTATGGATGTAAGGTGGCAGGGGCATCCGGCCCGCGCCTTCTATCCCCTCTTCCGATGAGAGGTGGACAGTTCTCAAACCGTCCTCGGTGGCTTCCAGTACCTCTATCCATAGCTCGGTCCGGGTATTGCCCTCTATCAGAAAGCGGCTGCCCGGCACCAGACGACGACTCGGCCTGCCCACGGCTCTCCAAACTCCCGGACGGAGTCGTATCAGTAGCAAAAACTCTACCCTGCCGCCGGTGTCCTCTCGTCTGGCATGAAGCCTGGCGGGGATGACTCGACTATTGTTAAAGACCAGCACGTCACCCTCTCGGAGGTAGTTCACCAGCTCATCAAAGCGCCTCCGGTGCTCTATGCGACCGGTGCCCCGGTGGAGTACGAGCAGGCGTGATGAGTCCCTTGGCTCCACGGGTGTCTGGGCGATGAGGTGGGGAGGCAGGTGGTAATCGTAATCGCTGGTTCGCATATACGTTGCCGACGTTACACCCGGAGCTAGTGGCCGTGGATGCTTGTGCGGGCGGCAGTGAGGGTGTTGACTAGAAGCAGGGCTATGGTCATTGGGCCTACCCCTCCGGGCACGGGTGTGATTGCCTCCGCCTTCTCTGACACCGGCTCGAAGTCCACGTCGCCCACCAGCCGGTAGCCCGATTTGCGGGTGGAGTCGGGAACCCGGTTTATGCCCACGTCCACCACTATGGCCCCATCCCTCACCATATCGGCGGTGATAGACTTGGCGTGTCCCATAGCGGCTACCAGGATGTCCGCCTGGCGCGCCAATTCACCCAGGTCCCTAGTTCCGGTGTGACACACCGTCACAGTGGCGTTGGCCCCCGCCTGTTTCTGCATAAGCAGTATGCCCAGTGGTTTGCCCACGATGTTACTCCGGCCACAGATGACCACGTGCTTCCCGCCGGGGTCGTAGCCGTTGCGCAGAAGGAGTTGCTGGATCCCGCCCGGGGTGGCGGGCAGGTAGTCGGCGTTGCCCTGGACGAGCTTGCCGGCGTTTACCGGATGGATGGCGTCAACATCCTTCTCCGGTCTTACCGCCATGAGCACCTTGGTTTCGTCTATGTGGCGTGGAAGGGGAAGCTGTACCAGGATGCCGTGAAAACGAGGGTCGCCATTAAGCCTCTCCACAAGCTCCAGAAGCTCCTTCTGAGGGGCGCTTTCGGGTAGGTGAAAGGTCTCATTGAACATACCTACCTCCTGGCAGGCACGTCCCTTGTTGCGCACGTAGATTGCTGAGGCTGGATCACCCCCCACCAGAACGGCTGCCAGACCCGGCGTCACGCTGTGCTTCTGCTGCACCTCCGCGACGCCCTCGGCCACCTCAGCGCGAATCTCTTTGGATGTGGCTGTACCGTCCAGTATCTTTGCCATCTCTCTGTCCGCCACAATATTATGGGTCTCAGCTATGATGATAGCACAGGACCGGTTGACGGAGGAACAGTTGTAGGGTCAGTCTACATCAAAAAAGACTGTGTGAATTACGAAGAGGGGGTCAAGCATGATGCCTGACCCCCCCTTCGTTTGAACCGGTGCGTGGATAGCTAGGCTTGGTGAGTTCACGCAGTATTGGTAAGGTTAGCGGGGTTTTAGCTTCCGGCTTCCAGTGCGGCGTTGACTCTTGCCGATGCCTCGGGCGTTACCCAGCTCTCCCAGACTTTGTTGTTCTTGAGGAACCAGAGCGCCCCATCCATGGCCTCTGAGCCCTCGTTGGCGTGCATCCAAGCGAAGATGCTACTGTAGGTGGGCACATCGATGGTCCAGTTTTGTAGCATCCGAACAACATCTGGGGCGCGGGGGAGCAGGCTCTTGTGGACTGCTTTCAGAACCTGTGAATCGGCAAATGCGCAGCCCATGTTCTCTTCCCAGCACTCTTCAGTGTAGGGGGGCTCTTCCAGTCGAACCAAGTCAAGTAGAATGCCTGGGTCGCCCGTCCCCCACATGTACCCAAGCCACGGCTCATTCTTTCCGTACGCGCCATTGATATCCGCGAACATGGCTTCCTGGGAGCCTGGGTTTATGACCTCCAGGAAGTCAATCAGGTCATAGGCCTCGATTTGAGCGACTCCAACCCCCTCACAGGACCACCCGATCACGCACCCAACGAGACGTGCCTTGCCGCGGCTGTCGGCAGTGGCGAACAGATCCTGGTACTTGCCCATTTTGAGGTCCTGCACCGTCCTCAGGTCGGGATTGGCGTCGGCGATGTACTTGGGAACCACGAAGTAGCTCTGCCAGTCCACCAGTCCGCCGGCTCCAACGGACACTACCTCACCCAGTTCTACGGCCTTGGACCAGCCAATGGACTGGTTGGGCAGCCAGATTTCGAGAGTTACGTGAATGTCGCCTGCCAGCAGCCCCTGGAAGTTAGGCAGGGTTGCTCCGAATATAGTATCCGTGGGATAGCCGTAGCCCTTTTCCACGATGTACTGGGCGATGCGGTTCTGCACTTGGGCGCTTGTCCAGTTGAGGTCGGAGAAAACTATCGTCTCCCTGCTGACCTCTTCCATTGCGGCGCGCTCGTCCAATGCCTGGGTGACAATGGCTTGTATCTGCTCTTCGGTGAGGGAGTTTTCGGCTGCCTGCATGACGGCTGAGGAGACGGCGGCCTTTACGTCTTCACTTGTTACCGCCCCTTCCTGCGCCTCCATGACGGCTGAAGAGACGGCGGCCTTTACGTCTTCACTCGTTACTGCCCCTTCCTGCGCCTCCATGACGGCCTGGGAGATTGCAGATTGGACGTCTGCGCTGGTGACGCCGCCCGCGGTGGCGGCGTCAACGGCGCTGCGCACCATTGCCTGAATCTCTTCAGGTGTTGCACCCTCAGCGGCTGCCGATGTAACTGCCGCTTCCACCATGGCCTGAATCTCGGCGGCGGATACCTGGGAACTGCTGACATCCATCATGGCATCTGCCACCATAGTCTGAATCTCGGCGGCGGAAACCTGTTGCTGGGGCGCGGGCATGGACTTTGATACTGCGTCCTCCACTATGCTGCGCAGCTGTTCCTCGGTCAGCGCTGGCTCCGCTGGAGTAGTGTCTTCGTCTGAAGCGCAAGCCATTGCCACCAGGGCAAGTATTATCAATAGAGCGCCCATCAAAGCAAATGACCTGCTTACCTTTAGTCCTAACATAAGCCTTCCTTTCATTACTGATTTCTCTTTTGCTCAAGTATTTGTAGTGTGTTGGGGAAGCTAATTGTCCTCCTTCCTTCTCTGATTAACCCCCTACCTTGTTTGAGTGTTGACGGTCCCCTGGAGGGGGCGGTGCGACAACCTCCTCCGTCCTTCACCGTTGATTTCTCCTTTGACTCAGCGTCTTTGGATGTCCCCAGAGATCAACTTTCGGTTAACCATCTATGAGGACGCGTTGGCGCTCTCTTGCGACCGATTGGGTGATGCGATCGATGATAATGGCCATGACGACGATGCTCAGACCGGCTATGGCGCTGTTGCCCGCTTCCTGTCTGCCCAGGGCTCGCAAGACGGCCTCGCCCAGGCCGCCGGCGCCGACCAGCGAGGCCACGACAACCATGGCCAGGGCCATCATGGTGGTCTGGTTGATGCCGGCCATGATTGTGGGCAGGGCCAGGGGCATCTGAATCTTCGTGAGCATCTGATAGGGCGTGGTCCCGAATGAACGGGCAGCTTCGACCACGTCTTGGGAGACCTGTCGAATTCCCAGGTTGGTCAGTCGAATGACCGGCGGTGTGGCGTATATCACCGTGGCCATGACGGCTGGCACGTTGCCGAGGCCGAAGAACAGAATGCCGGGCACCAGGTAGACAAAGCTGGGCATGGTCTGCATTCCGTCCAGTACGGGGCGTATGAGAGAGTTGGCGAGGGAGTTTCTGGCTGCGATTACACCCAGGGGTATGCCGAACATAAGGGATATGGTTACGGATACGAAGATGAGGGACAGGGTTTCCATGGAGCCTTCCCAAAGGGTGCTGGTGCCGCCGGGGAGTCTGCCCATCATTCCGACCAGTATCAGGGATACGACAGAGAAGAGGGCTATGTTGCGCCCGGACAGTTTCCATGCGATCAGACCCACGGCCAGGATCACGACGGGCCAGGGCAGCCACAGCAAGATGTCCTCTATGGATATGAGCACCTTTGTTATGACGTTTTTGATGCCGTCGAAGAGCCAGTCGGCCTCAATGGTAAGCCATTTAATCCACTCGTCCACCTTGGAGCCAATGGGTTTGCCCCATGCGGTGGGGAAGTCCATGCCGGGGCCCCAGACTACAAGGCAGATAGCCAGGCACACCGCCAGTGCAATTGCAATGGCTGCGTACCAGATCAGGTTGCCGTAGAGGTCCGCGAGCCCCCTGAAATTCGCAATGATTGTGTTGTGAGAGGGTCGTTGCTCTTGGGCGTCCGTACCTGTGGCTGGCTGGCCTAGACTGTCCAAAGTAGTTCTCCTATGCGATGCTATTCCTTTCATCGCTCATTGAACCCTCAGCCATTCCGGCGAGGAGCGCCCCCCTGTCTACTTGACCAAGAATGCGTCCAACGTCATCCACAACGGGAATGGGATGTTCAGTTTGTGCGGCAATGGGGACGAGTTCTTTCAGGTAGTCGCCGGGGGCCACGGGCTGAACAGTTTCGTAGGAGTTACTTATGACACCGGTGTTTTGCCTTATGAGATGCTCGATCTTGGAGCGAGTAATCAACCCTAGCAACGCGTTTTCATCGCTGAGGACAAAGGCCGATGACTCGTCCTTGCTTCGCATAGCCCTTAGGACTGAGTTGCATTCGTCTGTCACCTGGACGGTTAACAGTGGCTCAGACATGATTGACTGGGCATCCATGACATTGGCCCGCGACACGTCGCGGACGAATTCGGCCACATAATCGTCAATGGGGTTGGTGATAATTTGCTCAGGGGTACCCTCCTGAATGATGACCCCGTCCCGCATAATGACAATGCGGTCTCCAAGCTTCAACGCCTCGTCCAAGTCGTGGGTGATGAACACCATAGTCTTGTGAAGCTGCTCTTGCAATTTGATTAGCTCGTCCTGCATCGTTCGCCGTATGAGGGGGTCCAGGGCGCTGAATGGTTCATCAAGAAGAAGTATCTCAGGATTCACCGCCAGGGCGCGGGCCAAGCCCACCCGCTGCTGCATACCTCCGCTGAGCTCCCTTGGGTAGTTGGCTTCCCACCCATTCAGCCCCACCATATCCAGTACCTCCAGGGCGAGCTCAAGGCGTTCACCCTTGTTCATCCCCTGTATCTCCAATCCCCAGGCGACATTGTCAATGACCCGTTTATGGGGGAAGAGTCCAAAGCGCTGAAAGACCATGGCCGCCTTCTTGCGCCTGAGCTGCGACAGCTGGGCATCATCGTAGCCGAGTATATCCACACCATCAACCAGTACCGCCCCCTGGGTTGGCTCTATAAGACGTATAAGACATCGGATCAGTGTGGATTTGCCGCTCCCGGAAAGGCCCATTACAACGAAGATTTCCCCCTCGCTCACGTCGAAGCTGACGTCCTTTAGGGCCACTACGCATCCGGTCTGCTCCTGCACTTCCGACCTAGTCTTCTCCGCCCATTCAGGCGTCATAACTCGCTGAGGGTTAGGTCCGAATACCTTCCATAGACCGCTTACGTTTATTCGAGCTTTGCCATCTTCCATATTGTCTCCTCAGTGTGATAACTTGACCAATCGCCTGAATGGGACATGATATTGTAGATGGATGCCGATACTGCATATCGTTTCAGAGGTTATCGGCTTGGTGTGGAGGGTGCTCTTTTGAGGTAGTTATTTGGTGATCCTTCAGGGCCTAAGACGAGGGAAGCCCTTTCGACCCGTATGGGAGTGTCAGTTGCCTTACGTTACTAATACGATAATACGATTCTCCGAATATGTCAACTTTCGCCTGTTGGGTTAGCCCGCAGTCCAGCCTCCATCCACGGGCAGGATGGAACCGGTGATATAGCTTGCCGCATCCGATGCGAGGAACAACATCGCCTTGGCGATTTCTTCAGGAGCGGCGATACGTCCTATGGGTATGGGGTACAGGCCGCTCATGGCATCCCATCCTCCGGAGCTACGTGCCATTTCGGTGTCGGTAGCGCCCGGGCAGACGGCATTAACCCGGATGCCGTGAGATGCCAAGGTGATTGCCAGCGATTTCGTCAGCTGGATTACCCCGCCCTTTGACGCGGAATAAGCGGCGCTCATCCTTGAGCCTTGCAGCCCTACGGTTGAGGCGGTATTGACGATGACCCCGGAGCCGGCCTCCTTCATGTGCGGAATAACATACTTGGCACAGAGCCACACCCCTTTCAAGTTAACGCCCATGAGCCTGTCCCATTCATCTTCCGTCATCTCTTCGGCCGGTTTCTTGATCATCATACCGGCGTTGCTGACCAATATGTCGGTCCTTCCGTAGTCCTCCAGTGTCTTGTTTACCATTCGCTCTACGTCCGCGGACTTGGAGACGTCGGTCCGAGAAGGAGTGATTCGTGTTGATGTTTCACCGGCGAGCGATCGGGTCTCCTCTGCCCGCTCGCCAATTATATCTGCTGCCACCACCTGTGCTCCCTCATTGGCGAAGAGTAAGGCTGTTGCCCTCCCGATACCTGATCCCGCTCCTGTGACAATCGCGACTTTATCTTGCAGCTGCATGAACGCGCCTCCCGATAGATGCCTTTAGCCCGATTTGCTGGCGGATGACGTCCCTAGCGACGCTATCAGATAGTGGAGGTGAAGGAGTCCCTGCTGCCTTCGGGCCTTACCCGCAGTCCTCTTCCACTCTATACGGGTCCTGTCTCCATCTCCGCCGGGTTTGCCGTCATTCCCCACGAATAATGGTGAAAGGAGTTGCTGTCTCATCTCTCTGGTAAGCTCGTTTTCCTGGAGTGAGGGGAAGTTTCGATAGACCTCCATAGCCAGCTGCGCAAGCCTGGTATCATCATGAAGCCGGGCCTTGGCATGTATGAAAGGCAATACACAGTTCACCGCAATATCCCTGGCCCGCCCTTTGCCTATAGGGGCAGGTCCCCTCTTTGCACTGTCACCGGAGTTTTCCCCGGTATGGGACGGCCACGTGCCCATTAGCCCACTTTCCAGAGCCTTCCATCGGTTATCCTTTTGTGATGTGTCCGGCCCGGTTCTGACCAGGCCGGCCATCCCTTCCACAAGTCCCTTGTTTGCTCCGGATTCGGGGCCGCCCTCTGATAATGAGGGCAGGAAAATGTCCAGGACATGGGCAAATCCCATGATACGCTGTCTGGGGTGGTTCTGCGGCCTCACCCGGAACAGGTGCCATTGACCCTGGTCCATAGCCCTTCTGTTGGATGAAGACGGCAGGAACCCGGCGGCTGTAAGAAGGGTCTTCTGAATCGCCTCAGTCTTCTCTCCGGCAGGCGATTTCAGCGCGGTCTTCTCCAGATGCCGGTAGGGAACCCTATAGGCCAATTCCAAGAACGGCTCGCGGTTCTGGCTATACCCCAGGGCCTCCATAAGGGCGGCGTACAACACCTGTTCGTGGTCCTCTTCTTTCAGGAAAGCCAGGAAAGAGTCGCTTTTCCCCAGGAAACGGCTATCTCCGGCCTCATTCAGGAGGACACCCAATTCGCGAGGGTTTCCGGGAGGGGTATACCCGTGGGTCTTGAGTAGGGGCCATAGGCTCGGCTCTCCTCCCGGCGACGTCCGGCCTTGAAGGAGGGGTTCCAGGGACAGTACCGGCACTCGGTTGCCGCTTCGCAGGGTAGTTGGCCCCGTACCCATACCGCCGACTACGTGCAGCACCACGCCATTATATCGAGGGTCTTTGCCATGGCCGTGGGCGTCCCAGTCCCGTTGCCTGATATGGACTTCCACGTCGCCCCTAACCAGGCCCACACCCTCCTCCTCAAGCACGGCGTCCCGGAAATCGGGCCCGGCGGTGGTGCCAGTCCTGCCTGGATAAAGCACCTTGAAGCGCCGGCCATCGCCGGACCGGAGGTACTTCTCCCGGGAGGCCTTCTCCCGCCATAGCTTTACCAGGAGACTTTCAGGTATCTGAGCGAGCCTGGAGGCCACAATGTCACGTCCGTCGGTCTCGGATATTTCAACTGCTAGCTTACATGGGTTGGTACATCAAATCAATAACCGTAGGCCGGTGTCCTGGCCCCATCCCATGAAATATGTCCCATAAGGTTGGACACGTGTAGTAGGATAGAGTGTGTATCGTCCAGTGCAGAGGAATCCGCTCATACCGGCCCCTCGACAGCCTTCGGGCACCCCCGCCCGTTCCCATGAGCGCCCCATTAGCTCCCGCTAGAGAAGGAAAGGGACATGGAACGAGGACCGGTTGACGGTTTTCAAGGAGGCGGACAATGCCTACGATGATCACCGGTGGGGCCGGCTTTATCGGCGCCCATGTCCTCAAGCGACTGCTAACCCGGGGAGAACCGCTGGTGGCCTACGATCAGATGCCGGATACGGCGCTTCTCGAGGCGGTCCTGGGTCCCAAGTTGAGCAGGGTAACCACTGTACGGGGAGATGTCCTGGATCTGCCGTTCCTCGTCCGTACGGCGCAGGAGCACCGGATAGACAAAGTGGTCCATCTGGCCTACGTGCTCGGATCGCAGACGGAGCGGAACCCTGCCCTGACGACGAAGGTCAACGTGGAGGGGACAAACAACGTCTTTGAGATGGCCGGGTTTCTGGGCATACGACGGGTGGTTTGGGCAAGCTCCGTCGCTGTGTTTGGCCCCCGAAGTCGAGGCCCCGATGGAACGATAGGGTCCGATTCCCCTTTCGACCCTCAGACTGTCTATGGCGCTTGCAAGCTGACCAACGAGTTGGTGGCACGGCGCTATGCCCATATCTATGAGCTGGAGCCGGTTGGCCTGCGGTTCCCGGTAGTATATGGCCCGGAGGTGCGGAGAGGTTGGGCCGCCTTCATCCCCAATCTTGTGGAGCGACTGGCTCGTGGAGAAAGTAACCCACCGGCACCTCGCGATGACCAAGTGGTCAATTGGGGGTACGTGGAGGACATCGCCGGCTCCGTAGTGCGAGCCTTGGAAGTGCCTCCACCACCCCGGAGGGTCTACACCGTGGCCGGCTACGAAGCTACGGTGGGAGAGATGGTAAGCATGGTCCTGGATATGTTCCCCGGCGCCGGTGCGGTCCCCCTGGAAGGGTATCCCATGGTGCGTCTTGAGACCAAGTTCGACCTGTCTGAAATAAAGACGGACCTGGACTGGGAGCCGGAGGTGACGGCGGAGGAGGGTGTGCGTCGGATAGTAGAGCATTACGGGCAACGGTAAAGACACCCCCGATTCATCTTCGGGGGTGTCTTTCTTGTCGTGGTCACTCTCGGGTCGTGAAAGTGGGATACTCTGCCTGTTATCTTCTCCGGCGTCCAAATTTCTAGTTGGGAAGCCAGGCGATTGCCCGTATCTCTCCGAACTCCCGCTTCAGCTTCTCCCACGAGTCGCCTGCATCGTCGCTGACATATACCTCGCCGTTGATACTATTGGCAACTACGCGATTCGGATCCGCAGGATGCATGCCCACCCAGTAGATATTGGAGTTGGGATCTACAGGCAGGCGCGCAGCTTCCCAGGTCCTTCCACCGTCCTTGGTGCGCTGGACTGTCCCCGTATCACCCGGGATAGTATCGCCATTCCCGACGAACATGACACTCGGGTCACCCGGGTTAACCGTAATACCGCGGCAGTAGGAGAAAGGGTCATCTGGGTTGAAGCGGGGGAACTGATGCAACTCCCAACTCTCGCCTTCATCGCTGCTGGAAAAGACTCCCGCCGGAGTGGCTGCAACGATCTGTGTCTGCTGGCCTACGCTGACCCCCACGGAGTGAATATCCTGGTGGAGTACATCTTCACCGAGAGGGGACATATGAGTCCAAGTGTCTCCGCCATCCATACTCTTGAACACACCGTCAATCTCCACGCCCATCCAAACTGTCCGGTGGTTCCGAGGGTCAACCACTATGGAGGTTACTTTGGGTTCCCCGGCAAAGCACTCCTCAGCTATGTCTGCCGGTAATTGCTCCCAACTCTCGCCTCTGTCCTTGGAACGATAGATAGCCGGTGGTTTGGTGCCGGCGAAGATGGTGTTCGGGTCGCCGGGATGCACAGTCACGGACCATATCTGCTTATCATCCATTGGCGAGTCCAACTTCTTCCAGTTCAGCCCGTTGTCATCGCTACTATAGATACCGACGTCTGAGCCGGCAATAATGCGATGGGGATTGTTGGGGTCTATGGCCAGTGATCTAATATCATTCTCATAGGGGGCCGGAAAGGGACCTGTTACTCTATTCCAAGACTTCCCGGCATTCGGGCTCACATAGATTCCCTCTCCCACAGTCCCTACGCAAATTGTGTAGTCATTTGCCATTGGTACTCCTCCTCTGACTAATTTCCCGGATTAGCCTTATCGCCACATCAACTTGACGTCTGTTATGGCGGCCTCAAACTTAACAGAGGCTCCATGCTCTGTCAACACCCTCATCTACGTCCACAGAAGGATGTGGCTCAGCCCTGCTAATTCTCTGGATATTATGATGGGAGAGCCGAGCAATCAGGTCAACGGCCTCCCAACGTTCCAACCAGTGCCACTAATTACCCGTTGGCGGGACCACTCCCTGTACAATTGAGCGTCTACATTAGCCCTTACCGTGAAGCAAGACCCTACCGGGTAGTGCCCCCGTTGGCTGACCGTCCTCAAAGGTCGTCTCGCCATTTACCATTATCCAGCGGTACCCCTCCGGCTTCTGTATCCGGCGCCAATCGCCGCCTGGCAGATCATGGACACGCTCGGCGGGCAATAACTTTAGCTCTTCCAGGTCATACACCACCATATCAGCTGGGGCATCCTCACGGATAAATCCCCTGTCCTTGATGCCGCCCATGAACGCGGGCAGATAGCTCAGCTTGTAATGGGCTTCCTCCAGGCTAATCAAGCCCTCGTCCCGTACCAGCCAGATCAAGGTGTCGGTGGGGAAGTTTCCAAGTACGCTAAATTTTACGTGAGCGCCACCATCCGACAGGCCAGGAATACAGTGGGGAGACTTCAGTATCTCCGCAGAGTGCTGAGGATTGTGTATGGCCTTGGTGTTATAGAACTCGGTCTGAAGGTCGTCGGCCACCGCTATATCCAGACACGCGTCTATGACATGCTTACCCTCCTGCTCTGCGATCTCACCAATGGTTAGCCCCATAAAGCGCTCTAGCTCCCTATGCCCCACTTCCTCAACCACCAGGCCCGCTATGGATCCCTGCAAATTGGGACCGGGCCGCGCGCCATTGTCCCACTCGGCTCTCATCTTCGCTCGCATATCAGGGTCCTGCATCTTTAGCTTGCGGTCCTCTAGCGACCCCTGGGTCACTTCACGCCAGAGGGGACTCTGGTCAAACAGGTTCCAGTCCATGAAGGTGAACTCAAAACCTGTTCTGGCTGTCAAGCCTTGCCCGTAGAGCCGTAGCCCTCTCCGGTGGGTCTCCTCCAGCCAACGCAGTTTCATCTGGTGTTGATTGGGGTCCTGGTCGTCAGGCTCCACAATCTGGTAGAGTATAGGTCGGTGGCTTGCCTCTGCGAGCCTCTCGTACAATCTCAGTTGTTCATCCTGAAGTCGGCGTCCATCATCGCCCGACTGGCTGTAGGTGAGCTGTATGAAGCCCTGGTCCAGCTCGCCGAGCAACCGACCGAAGGTGAGGATTTCTTCATCCGTCATCAGGTCAGTGACCATCGGTGTCCCATCATAATCTCGCTGCCCGGAGTTCTGGCCCGATACCTGGGCGGACCAGCCACAAGCCCCGGCGGCTATCCCTTCCTCCACCAACCGGCACATCTCCTTAAGCTCATCCTCCGTTGGTCGCCTCTTCTTGGACTCGTCCCACCCCATTACCCAGGCATAAATGGGCGTCAGTGGCACATAGCTGATCATGTTTATTCCCTTGGGAACACGGTGTTGCATCCGGTCCAGAAACTCGGGGAAGGTTACCCAGTCCCAGGACATCCCAACCTTCATCGCGTCGAATGGGATGGCCTCGTTCCGTGTCAGCGCCAGCATCGCCCTGTCCTGGTCTTCCGGCCTGCAGGGAGCAAAGCCAAAGCCGCAGTTGCCGATGGCTACCGTGGTCACGCCATGCCAGCCTGACAACGTCAGGTAAGGGTCCCACTGGATCTGGGCGTCATAATGGGTGTGGAGGTCAACAAATCCAGGGGCGACAATGAGGCCTGATGCGTCTATCACTTTGTCAGCCTGACTGCCTCCCAGACCGCCGATCTGGGCAATTTTGCCATCCTTGATGGCCAGGTCGCTCACATAACGGGGTGTGAGTAACCCGTCAACGATAGTGCCTCCTTTGATTATTACATCGTACTTTGCCATATCCGTCTTCCCTCCTAAATACGATTTGCTATTGACGTTAAACCGAAATAAACAACATCAATATGCCTTCATCCAAATTGACTGTTCATCCCAGATGGGTAAACGGTATCAGCATCTCTCATCATTGTCAATTGTGCCCTGCATTTCTCCAAGCATACCGTATTTCGATATTTGGCCCCCCAAGGTACTACAAAGTATGACCTGGTTATTCGTGGCGGCATCATTGTGGATGGCACAGGTATCCCACGGTACAAGGCAGACCTGGCAGTCAAGGACGGGAGGATAGCCAAGATCAGCCCAAGTGGTGCGAATGTGAGTGGCATCTGCGACGCTCCTACCGCACTCTAGGCCCGGACCGCGAGAGATAAGCACCCTATAGCGAAGAACCCTTACACGGGCACACCTGCAATTTTTAGCCGGATGCTGGCCAGGGTCTCAAAAGTGGTGATGAACAGTGTTTTCCAGTCTTCACCACCCCAGGCTACGTTTGTAGTGGCCGGCGGTACTCCGGTCAGGATGGTCCCCAGGTGCTTGCCTTTGGGGTCCATGATCCATACCCCTCCGGACGCCGTGCAATACATATTTCCCTCAACGTCAACCTTCATGCCGTCGGGTACTCCCGGCAAGTCTCCCTTCATTTCACAGAAGACCCGGTCACTGGCAAGGGCCAGCATCCCGTTGGGCTGCATGTCAAAGGCCCTTATATGACCTCTGCGAGAGTCGTTTATGTAGAGGACACTCTCATCGGGGGAGAAGGCCAGGCCATTGGGGGTGAGAAAGTCACGGACCACCAGGGTGACGTCGCCCAGGTCCGGAGAAACTCGGTAGACCCCGGCGAAGTCCAGGTCCAGCTCGGGGGACGGCGCGCCGGGGTCGGTGAAGTAGATGCTGCCATCGGACTTGACCACCACGTCGTTGGGACGGTTCAATCGCCTTCCATGATACCTGTTGGCGACGACGGTAGTGCTCCCGTCAGGTTCCAGTCGTGACACACGGCGAGTACCATGTTCGCAAGCTATCAGCCTGCCCTGGGGGTCTCTGGTGAGTCCGTTTGCATTATTGGTAGGTTCGAGAAACACGGTTGGCGCACCCCCTCCGGGCGTCCACTTCATCCTGCGATTATTGCCAATGTCGCTGAAGAGGAGGTATCCGCCCTCCTTCCACCACACCGGTCCCTCGGCGGGCGCTCCCGCGGCGCCGTACCCACTACCCAGAATCTCTATATCCTGGTCTCGCGACACAATACGCTCCAACTCTGGTGAAACCTGCTCGATAGGCATGTTAACCCCCTTCCAATCTAATCGGATTCTTCTTGGTCAGATTGCTTGGCTACTAATCTGATAAGGAGTACGTGTAGGGTGAGCCGGCCGACACCTGCGTCTCTCGGCGCAGGACTTCCTTCCTTGAACACCTTGAACACCCTGAATCTGGGTTGGGGTTGGCGGCTGATGGGTAGTAGTCTAAGCGCCTCCTCCGGCGCTGTCAACTTGGTGCGGAAATACTCAGGACCATACAAACCGGAACACTTTTGTGATCCTCTAACGTCATATCTACTGGTACTCGAGTAGGCATCTGCACTCACACCCATCTTCTGAAACATTCCCGCTCGGATAGGCGGTGTTGCCATTTCAGAGGTGCTTTGCTATACTGGCGGAGATATTCGTTGGCTTCATGGTGCTTCGGCCTGGGCATACCTCGCAGTGATGTCTGGAACTACCCGAGGCATCCGGAATCCATAGGAGCGTTGTATCAGATACAGTTTCAAGGAGGCGCACAAGTGGCTTTCGAGGACAAGACATTAGTGTGTAGGGAGTGTGGGGACAGCTTTACCTTTAGCTCTGGGGAGCAAGAGTTTTATCAGAATCGTGGTCTGGTGAATGAACCTGCTCGGTGCCCCTCCTGCCGCGCTGCGCGCCGAAGGGGCGGCGGGGGCGGTTTTCAGTCAGACCAGCCCAGGACCATGTACCCGGCTGTATGCGCTTCATGCGGAATAGAGACTGAGGTGCCTTTCCAGCCAAGACAGGGCAGGCCCGTCTACTGTAACGACTGCTTCAGGTCTGTCAGAGAGACCTAGTCCCTTTAGTTCCCAAATCCTGTTCCACCCTCCGTTGTCCCCTACTAACAGGTCAGGAGCCTGAGTGTGCATGTCGGTGTCTGCCGTGTGAGTCTAAGGTTGCCGGGGAACCAGGGCCTTAAGGGCAAGCGGAAGGTGGCCCAGTCCATAACCTCCAGAGTACGTAGCAGGTTCAACGTCGCCATCGCTGAGGTGGAAGATAACGACCTCTGGCAACGGCTGACCCTGGGCGTCTCCTGCGTCAGCAACGACGGTCGCCATGCTAATGAAGTCCTTTCCAAGGTTGTGCGTTACATTGAGGAGACTACGAGCGACGTTGAGCTTCTGGACTATGAGGTGGAGATGGTCTCCGGTATGTGAGGAGAATCCTTATGAACGCCACCGCCTTCCTGGACCGCCTCAAGAGGGCCCGAGGGTATCAAAAGCAGATAGTCCACGTCGAGAATATACCGCCCCGAGAGGCATCCGGCGGCGGATTGCGGAACACCCTTCACCCAACCCTCCAAAGCACCATAGAAAACAGGGGATTCTGGCCGCTTTATAGCCACCAGGCCCAAGCTATTGATGCCCTCAAAGATGGCGAGAATGTGATTGTGGCTACTCCCGCAGCCAGCGGCAAGAGCCTGTGCTACAATCTGGCGGTCCTGGACTCCCTCTTGGCAGACAAGACAACAAGGGCTGTCTACATATACCCCACCAAGGCTCTGGCCCAGGACCAACTCAAGGGGCTAAGGGAGTTGGACGCGGGGCTCTCCGAATCGGGTAAGGCACCCTTCCATGCGGCTATCTTTGATGGCGACACTCCGTCCAACGAAAGGCCCTCCATCAAGAGGTCCGCCCAGATATTGCTTACCAATCCGGATATGCTACATCTGGGCATATTGCCCAACCACAGGACATGGTCCCGGTTCCTCCAGGGGCTACGGTACGTGGTGCTGGACGAGTCCCACGTCTATCGCGGAGTTTTCGGCTCACACGTCGCCAACGTGATAAGGCGGCTCCGGCGCATCTGCCGGATATATGGCTGCTCACCCCAGTTCGTCCTCTGCTCCGCTACTATAGCCAATCCCGGTGAACTGGCGGAGAGGCTCACTGGTCTGCCATTCAGAGTTATAGACCAGGATGGCGCTCCCTATGGAGGTAAACAGTTCGCCTTCTGGAATCCCCCAATAGTGAACGAGGCCAAGTCAACCAGGCGCAGCACCAACTCCGAGGCCGCTACCCTCTTCTCTGAGCTGGTGAGCCGTCGTATCCGCACCATCACCTTCGTCAGGACCCGTAGAGTTGCGGAGCTGGTGTACCTATACGCAAGGGACCAGCTTAAGGAGAAGCGGCCAAGTCTGGCCGGTAGGATAAGCCCTTACAGAGCAAGCTACCTGCCGGAGGACCGGAGGCAGATTGAGAAGGCCCTTTTCAACGGTGAGCTGATGGGTGTGGCTACTACCAACGCTCTTGAGTTGGGGATTGACGTGGGCAGCCTGGACGCAACCGTGATAACCGGCTATCCGGGCAGCATATCCAGTGCATGGCAGCAGGCCGGGAGGAGTGGAAGGCGCAGGGATGAGTCCCTCTCCATACTGGTGGGCCAGGACAACCCCCTGGACCAGTACCTGATGAACCACCCGGAGGCGTTTTTTGGCCGACCGGTGGAGAACGCCCTGGTTTCCCCTGAGAACCCCCACATCCTGCTACCCCATCTCCTCTGTGCCGCCTACGAGTCGCCATTAACCCGCCATGATGCCGACCTGTTTGGCTCCGGCTTCACCGAGTCCCTCAAGGATTTGGAGGATAGGAGACTGCTCAGAGGTACAGGGAGCAAGTGGTATATCACTACAGAGGTGGTCTATCCGGCAGAGGAGGTGAACATACGCTCCACCTCGCCTCATAACTACGTTGTGGTGGATGAAGGCTCAGGCATGATCCTCGAGACCGTGGAAGAGGCTTCAGCCTATTACCAGCTTTATCCCGGGGCCGTCTACCTGCATAAGGGCGAGCCGTACCTGGTAAACCGTCTGGACCCGGTCTCTAGGAGGGCCTACGTGGGGCCTAATGACGGAGCCTACTACACGGATGCCAATGATGTGACCGATATAAGGATTCGGGGGGTCCGGCAAACGAGAACTGCGGGAGGAGTGAAGGTGTACCTGGGAGACGTGGAGGTTACTAACCGGGTACTGGGTTTTAAGAAGAAAGTGCCTTTCACCGAAGAGACCATCGGCGAGGAGTATCTGGATCTCCCACCTAGACACTTCAATACTGTGGCGTTGTGGTTCGATTTGCCGGGAGATTTCCTCAATGGTGTCAGGGAGGCCCGGTCGGACCTTGCCGGGGGACTCCATGCCGGAGAACACGCCGCCATTGGAGTGTTGCCCCTCTTTGCCCTGTGCGACCGGAACGACATAGGGGGTGTCTCTACGCCCCTCCATCCGGATACGGGAAGGCCCCAGGTCTTCATTTACGATGGCCACCCGGGTGGCATAGGCATCGCCGAGCGGGGGTATCAGGTTATAGAAGACCTGTGGAACACAACCCTGCGGGCCATCTCCGAATGCCCATGCAGTGATGGTTGCCCGAGCTGTATACAATCGCCCAAGTGTGGCAACAATAACTATCCCTTGGACAAAGGGGTTGCTACTCTGATGCTCAGGGCGTTGTGTTCGGAATGTTAGCGATTCACTTCAGATTACCCTGAAGATGCCTGAATTCCTATGTAAGCAATTTGGTCTGGCAAATTCCGGCTAGGAGGAAACGGCCCATGCAGTTCGGTTATTTCACTGAATTTGACGTTCGGTCGGATATTACTCAGGCAGAGGTCTTCGAAGCGACCCTCAAGGAGATAGATGCGGCCGAAAAGCTTGGCATGGACTCCGTTTGGCTGGCTGAAGACCACTTTAACCTGGAAAACTCGCCGCTTGCCTCCCCCTTCGTTATCGCCGGTGCCGTCGCTGCCCGCACCACCTCCGTGAGAATAGGGATAGGCGTGGCAGTGCTGCCTCTACACAACCCCCTGGATATTGCAGCGGAGTCCTTGACAATGGACATTCTCAGCAAGGGCCGTTTTGACTTGGGCATAGGACGTGGACCTCTGCTCAACGCTTATAAGGGCTACAATATCTCCTATGACGAAAGTCGAGATAGAGTTCTCGAGGGCTTGGAGGTTATCAGGAAAGCGTGGACCGAGGAAACTTTCTGCCACAAGGGGAGGTTTTGGACATTCAACGACGTGAGTCTGGTGCCCAGGCCGTACCAGAAGCCGTACCCTCCCATCTGGGTTGCCGCAGGTAGTGAGGACACCTATGCTGCGTTTGGGAAGCTGGGATACCCTATATTAGTTCTTTCTGCTTCCGGGATTGATAGACTTGAGGAGTACGTGAAATCATTTCGGAAGGCATGGCGGGAAGCGGGGCACCCTGGGACCGGGTCTGTAATGCTCCGTATCCCTGCTTATGTGGCGGAGACCTATGAGCGGGCCATGTCAGAGCCTGAAGCCAGCACGTGGCACAAGCTGGACATCACCGCGAAGCTGGCAGTCTCTCATTCGGCTAACAGAGAGCGAGCCGAGCTCAATCGGAATTTGGCCAGCGTTCCCTACGACGACATAGTTCGCCAGAGGGTAATTTATGGAACCCCGGACGCCGTGGTGGAACGTATCCAGGAATATGAGGAGAGGCTGGGCATATCCGGCCTGCTGCTTGAAATGAACTTTGGTGGACGAATCCCCTCAGACCGGGTCATAAGCTCCATGCGGCTGCTCACCACAAAGGTGATGCCGAAGTTCAAGTAGCTGGCGAGGCCTGAACCGGAAACCGATAAGCATAATCTTCCACTATTATAATAACTTACCAATGTACTAAGGAGGTCAACATGGCAATTGATCCGGTGCTTCAGGAATTGGCTGACAGGGCCGCCATTCGCGATGTTATGATTCGATACGCCAGAGGTCTTGATAGGCGGGATTTTGACATGGTGAGGTCCTGCTTTACCTCCGATGCCTATGCTGATTATAGAGGGCGCACAGCCTCCGGCATTGACAATATTGTCCGAAACCTGAGCCGCATAGACCGTTTCCAGGGTACGACCCACTTTATGGGCGACCAACTTATAGATATTCAAGGTGATACGGCAGACGTGGAGACTTATGCTATAGACTATCTCCTCTACACCCTGGAGGGAACTCAATACATGTCGACCGGGGGGCTCCGCTACAACGATAAGTTTATGCGGCAAGATGGCAAATGGCTGGTCCATCACAGGGTCATGTATGTGGACTGGCGCCGGAACGAACCCATAGACCAGGCTTCTCCAGGCCCGGATAGCGTGTAGTTGCGGGTGCTCCTCGACCCCGTGGTTGCTTAAACTTCCGCATACACCTATAATTGCCAAAAGTTCAGCGACGTGAAAGCACGTGCTACGATTAGACACGTCTAATGACTTTGCATTAGATGAGACGTGGGGGAGATGATAATGACATTACCTGAGCGGATGAAGTTTGGGATATTCCTAGGGCCTTTCCACAGGGCCGGTGAGAATCCTACGTTGGCTTTGGACCGTGACCTGGAGCTGATTCAATGGCTTGATGGCCTGGGTTATGACGAAGCCTGGATTGGTGAGCACCACAGTGCCGGGTGGGAGATAATATCTTCTCCTGAAGTGTTCATCGCGGCTGCTGCGGAGCGGACGCGCTACATCAAGCTTGGTACAGGGGTGATTAGCTTGCCCTATCACCACCCACTGATGGTCGCAAACCGCATGGCACAGCTGGATCACATGACCCACGGTAGGGTGATGCTGGGAGTTGGGCCTGGCGCTCTGCCCAGCGACGCCTACATGATGGGGATTGACCCCACCACCCAACGGGAAAGGATGGACGAGTCCCTGGGCATCATCCTCCGGTTATTTACTGAGACTGAGCCTATCACCTACAAGAGTGATTGGTTCGAGCTGAAGGAAGCCATAGTTCATCTTCGCCCGTTCCAGAAGCCTTATATGCCCACGGCGGTTGCGTCGGTACAGTCTCCGGCAGGGGTGGCCCTGGCCGGCAAACATGGAGCATCAGTTTTGACCATCACAGTACCGAGAGACCCGTCGGCCGGTCCAACTGACCTGAATGCACTATGGACCATTGCGGAGGATTCGGCGGCGGAGTATGGGCAGGTGATGAATCGGCACGACTGGCGGCTAGTAATCCCGGTTCACCTTGCGGAAAGCCGCAAGGAGGCGTTGGATGATGCCCGGATAGGGGCCGGACGCTTTCTTCGGGAATACTCGGAAGGTACGAACGGACGTAAGGCCGGATTTGATGGCCCTCTGGAAAAGGTTATAGACCACATGATGGAGAATAGCTCCTGGATAGTTGGCACTCCCGACGACTGTATTGAGGGTATCAAACAGCTTGAGGCGCAAAGTGGAGGCTTCGGCGGGTTCATGGTGCAAGCCATAGATTGGGCCCCAAGGGAAAAGATACTCAATAGCTACGAGCTGCTGGCACGCTACGTAATGCCCCATTTCCAGGGCACGGCAATGAGCACAATGGCGTCCAACCTGTGGGCTACTGAACGTCAGGAGACACTTGTGTCAGGAAGAGTTCGAGCTATAGACCGAGCGCGGCAAGTCTATACCGGGCGCAAAGGGTAGCTTCGGTGTCCTGCGCCGTTCTTTGCCGGAGGCCACGTTTATTTACACGTTTGTCCAATAGCATATTTAGGCTACTTAATGGCACGGTTTGAGCCGGTGAAGTTGTCGCATAGCGTCCGGACCATCTGGGCGCACACGATATTCTGACTGACCTGATTTCTGGGGGCGACCGGGTTACTATGGGTATCCCACTTGACATAAAGAATACCCGGCACAGGTGACCCATACATGGGGATGAATCTTCATCAATGGGAGAGTTTTGTATGGCAACTAAAGCATTTATCTTCATAGAAACAGCCGTTGGAAAAACAAGAGAAATAGCCAATACGCTGAAGGGTGTCAATGGCATACAATCGGCTGACTTGGTGACGGGGCCATACGATGTTATCGTTATGATAGAGGCTGAAAACATAAACGCCGTGGGCCGTCTGGTAGAGCAACAGATTCATACCCTTGGCGGAGTAATGAGGACGGTCACTTGTGTGGCAATCGGGACTTAGTGCGGCGCACTATCTCAATCACCTTGAGGCTCGAACATCATAATACGGCCCTTAACCCGGCATTAAAAGCCCGTCACGTGGGGGAACAAGCAGTGGAGTCACGAGGCCGAATTCCCGGCACCCCCGACCCTAAGGAGATGGTCCTTGCAAAAATTGATCTCCCACAAGGGTTCTCCGTTTATGAGGAGGAACCCTGGGACAACATATCCGCTTCAAGGGCCTGGTCGGACCGGGACAAATGGATTAAGAGCTTTGAATACTGGGGAAGGTACGGGGGATTCGAAACGACCTTTGAAACAGACGAAACAGACGTGTTGGGCGACCTGATACAATCAACGGCGGCAATTTTCCACACCGAGGAAGGAGCACAGGCAGCCTTCTGGGCTATGCGTGCGGGTCTTGAGGACAACCTGCGGAGGCGATATTCCGCATGGGATAGAAAGCTCATTGAGATGGAGGAGCTTGTACGTCCTAAGACAGGTGATGGTACTTTTGCCCTGCACGTGAACGCTTCAGGAACCGCATTCGATATGCCTGTCATTGTTGACCTGATCAGCCTTAGTTTCCTTAGAGAGGGAGTGATTGCTTCCCTGGTGTGGAGGTCGTTCCAATCGAGTGTGCCGGAGCGCCAGCTAATCAGGCTTGCAGCGAAGCAAGACCAACGTGTTATAACCGCGTTACAAAGCTAGGGTTGGTGTTGGAGTAAAGGCAATGAAGGTGTGACATCTCCTTGAGGAGAGAGCTATGAGCAACGAACAACCCAGTATTTCAAACGTTTCACATACATATTCCGGCAACCCGCTGGACAGGGGTGACCGTGAACGTCGTGATGAAGGGTGGATTGGTGACAGGGCTAAGGACCCACGGAGCAAGTTTCTGCCTTTGTGTGACCTGAACATTCTTATATCGGAAGGCTCACAACATAGCCTGGGATGGCTGGACCTGAACGGCCTGGCTCGGTTGGGGATTGATACCGGCGCAATTTTCCTGGGCCTAACAGACGGGGTGGCCCATTTCGCCATTGATATATCTCAAAACGCCCAAGCCGTCCGGGAATTGGGTGAGAGTGGGAAGTGGAGGTTTGAGGATGCCAGGTCTGTTACGGAAGTGCTAAATTGGTCGGATTCGGGAATAGTTGCACAGGCGAGGGCACAGGTCAACTGGCATAACCATAACGGGTTTTGCTCGAAATGCGGACACGAAACGTTAGTGAGGCGTGGTGGACAGATGAGATATTGCGCGAATTGTGATACGGAGCATTTCCCCCGCACCGATCCTGTGGTAATCACGGTGGTGTCTGATCATGACTATTGCCTGCTAGGTCAGTCCCGTGGCCGGCTGTCCAGGATGAACATGTATTCCGCTCTGGCAGGTTTCGTAGACCAGGGGGAATCCATTGAGGAGGCGTTAGCCAGAGAGGTAATGGAGGAAGCCGGAATCAAGATAAAGAATATCCGGTACCATTCCTCTCAGCCTTGGCCCTTCCCATCATCGCTTATGATTGGCTGCCTTGCTGATGCGGTGACCACGGACATATCAATGGATACCGAGGAGATGGCGAATGTGGGTTGGTTCCACCGGGAAGAAACCCTCTTGGCGCTGGAAGGGAAGAGTGATAAGTTGATGGTCCCCGGACCTATAGCTATCGCCCATCATTTAATCAAGGCTTGGGCAATTCCGAAAAGAAGGAGGTAGAGAGATGCCAAGAGCTAAGGTAAACGGCGCAGAAATTCATTATGAAGAGGCCGGTAGCGGGCCTCCCATTATCCTGTCGGCCGGGGGCCTCAATGGCCTTCTTGAAGGCTACCGGCCGGTCATGGAAGGACTGTCCCAAGAGCACCGGGTTATTTCTTACGACCGGCGCTTTGGCGGCCAGTCCAAGAGCCCAATGGTGGTGCAGACCTGGGACATGGTATGTCAGGACCTATTGGGTCTGATGGATGCTCTCGACATAGAGCAGGCGTACCTGGGTGGCGGCTCCTTTGCTCCGGGCATCTCAATGGGGTGCGCTGCACGTTATCCTGATAGAGTTCGGGCGATATTCCCATCAAATATCGCCGGCGGCATCATGTGTAACTCCTATCTTAGCACGAAGTTGTTCAGGAGCTTGGACATGGCAATCAACCAGGGTATGAAAGCCGTGGTTGATGCCCTTGACCGGAATGACCGGTGTGCTCCATTCGTTCCCGACCAGGTTCAATACGACCCTGAGTTCAGACAGACCCTGGAGTCCATGTCGCCCGAGGACTTTGGGCAGGTCATGCGTGACACTATCCGCGCCCTCTTTGACGGCCACTACGTGAGCCTTGGGATGACTAAGGAGATGCTCAAGGGGATCCGGACACCAACTCTGATCATGCCGGGACACGATGACGTCCACCCACGCGAGGTAGCCGAGGCAGTACACCGGCTTATTCCAAACTCCGAATGGGCAGAGGTCCCGCCACACTCCGAAGCAGCGGACAAGTACGTCAGTCGGGTACTTGAGTTCCTGGCAGAGGTCGAGGCAGGGTCCTAACCAACTCTGCCTCGACTCTCAGGGGCATTCCGAAGTTTCGGCTATAGACTAATCCGGGGGGACCGGGGACAAATAGAATAGCTGGGTCTTTGCTTTGATCCGCTCATCCCACCCCTTGGCACGAAGGTCAATCATAAGGCCGTCGGGGCCCTTGTATTTGCGATTGGCGGCGGTGCTACCCTCACATTCCGTAGCATTCGCACCCTCTATGGTGCTGCAAGCCTCCTGAAGGTCATCCACGTAGAACCCGATATGGTGGATGCCGACGACGGTTGACGGCCCCTCTCCCAGATTGGGTGCCTCTTCGCTCCCGTGCTTGAGGACGGCGAAGTAAATATAGCCGTCCGTGAGCCAGACGCCATCCGCTCCCGAGTCGGCGGGGCTCCGGCGCAGTTCCTTGAGTCCGAAGACTTCCTTATAGAAATCGGCAGTCCTTGCCGGATCCTCGGTTGACAAAGCAATGTGCTTGATTATTGACATAATACTCCTCAGCTATGATACCGTTTCACCCACCCTCTCATTGACCGCCTTCAGCAAGTCCTGAAGGTCCGGAAAGATATGGGCGTTGGGCTCGTGGCGATGCTCCGCCACAAGCTCGCCGTCAATGCGTATGTCGAACTTGCCATGTCCGCCGGGTATGAGCTTGAAGGAGCCTATATGATCGCCCACCCGGTTCAGCGCCTCGCCTGCCATCCAGACAGCTCTCAGTGCGTGGCCTCAATGGTGGCAATAAAGTATCTCTATGTCCAGTTTACCGTTCTCTGCCATGTGACACCTCCCGTCAACTATGTAGCTAAAATACTTTCTTCTCCACAAAATTCTTTTGGATTAAAGCCTGGGCCTCCTCAGGAGTTACCCCGCCGGCCTGGGCGCAGGGACTTGTCTCGGCAAATATGGCCTCGGCGTCGCCCATCATCGCATATTTCTTGAAAAGGTCCTCATGCTCTATCCCCAGCGCTCTGCCTACCACGGTGAGATAGTGCTCCACCTTGAGGGGGTACTCCTGTTCGTGGCCGCATAGGATGCGGTGGCACCCATGATAAAGGGTGGCATAGGTATCCACCTCGGCTTCCACTGCCCGGTGGAAGGAGTCGGTAATGATGCCGTCCCATTCCTGAGTGCCCACCTGCTCCCGTACCCGTCCGGTGCAATGACGCCCCAGTCGGGGGTCAGTACCCACGTCTATCAGCTCCACCCCGGGGACCATTGACAGGAGCTTCATAGCGCAGCGCGCCTCCTCGTCGGACTGGGGACGCCCGGTGTGATAGTGGAGGGCCACTTTCTGCTCCACCTGCTGCCGGAAGCTCAGCTTGTGCAGGTTTTCCACCAGGAACTGGGTAACGTGTTGAAAAGAGAAGTCCTCCCGCATCTCTATGACCTCATCATAAAAGTAGATGCACGATGGACACCACATCACCACCTGCTCCGGCTGGAACCTCTGGAAGTTTTTCACCGTGGAGCTCGCCATGGCGTTGGCAGACTCGGTGTCCCCATTCTGGAAATGCTGGATACCGCAACAGTAGGAGCCTCCGCCCACAGTCACAAAGTCCACGTCCAGTAGCTTGAAGACATCTACCGCCGTCCGCACAAGGTGAGCATTCCTCATCACGTTGCAGCCGAGGTACAGGACAACCTCAGTGGGTTTCACCTCCCCTTTGGGGACAGAAAGGAGCCAGTCCCGCTCCTCGGGCACGGTCTGCAAAGAGTGGAGGGCTTCTATCTCTCTGAAATACTTCCTGTAGGAGAATTTCTCCTTTTCTACCATCCGGGCTGTCCCTCCTAGTAGCTACTCGACAATCGTGTCCACCCGATGGACCGGGTTCTTTTCCACGTTACCGCAACCGTGACGGGCGGTAGTTCCTTCGTCTTCTCAAGTGATTAGATGAATCATAAGTCACCCATTAGGAGGGTGTCAATCCTGTTTACTCATCAAGGGATTCCATGAAGTCCCCCAGGGCGCGGTAGTAGGGTTCCTTGCCGACGATATAGGTGTCATTGTGGGATGCGCCTGCGATTGCGTAAAAGCTCTTGGGCTCTCCGGCGGCCATGTACAGCTTTTTCCCGAGGCTTATGGGGACTGTCTCATCCTCATTTCCGTGTAGGATGAGAAGCGGGCAGGATATTTTGTTGATTCTCGATAGGGAGTCGTATTGGGTGCGGACTAGCAAATGCAACGGAAGGTTGGGGAAGGCCAGCCTTGCCATGTCTTTGATTGAGGTGAAGGGAGATTCCAGAATAAGCCCCCTGGGACGGCGCTGAGTTGCCAGCCAAACTGCAACGGCGCAGCCCAGCGAGCGGCCAAAATAGATGAGCTTCTGAGGGTTGACGTCATCACGAGAGAGCAGGTAGTCCAGCGCACCCGTGGCATCGCGATAAGTGCCCTTCTCCGAGGCCCGCCCCTCGCTGAGGCCGTAGCCTCTATAGTCAATCAGGAATATGTTCACGCCAAGATTGCTGTGGAAGAGGGCGAGGTTTTCCAGCCGGTGGCCGATGTTGCCGCCGTTTCCGTGGAACCAGAGCCAGGTAACATCGCGTTCGCCTGGCACGTACCAGCCATGAAGCCTGACCCCGTCAGCCGATCTGAAACTTACATCCTCGAAGCTGAGACCCAACTCAGCGGGAGTAGCTACAAGCTCCCTTTGCGGGTAGAAGATGAATCGCCTGTCTATCAAAGCTCTTTTCTGCGGAACACGGCCCATGCTCCGGTGCTGAGCAGAGCGATGCAGCCGAGGGTGACGGCGAAGGCGGGCCATTGGTCGCTGGAACTATTCCCACCTACCATAAAAAAAGTTTGCCCCCACCCAGGGGTAGTTATTGGCCAGTATCGTTCGGTATGAGGAATCAGTACCAGTGGCCCCTGGACTACGATCAGGAGAAATGCCAGGCCTCCAGCCAACAGCTGACGACTGAACATTCCGCTCCAGAAAAAGGTTATGGAGCCGATAAAGACCAGGTATACACCGATAATTGCCATGTAGGTGGCGAATCCCGTTAGATCGGCGCTATCAATAAGGGCCAGCGTCAGTATGTACATGACGGTAGAAGATATGGCCAATGTGATGAAGATAGATAAGACTAGGCCAAGAAACTTGGCCATCACAAAGGCTGCACGGGACACGGGCTTGCCAAGGGTCATCGCTGCCGTTCCACTGGACCTCTCACCGGCTAGGGACCCCATAGCGACGATGATAGTTAGAAGAGTTCCCAGAAACACGGTTGTCCCTGCGAAGCCCTCAAGCAAACTGTGGGCCAACTCTTTGTCCCTGGGATCGTCTGTGAACCCAGTCACAACATAAGTTATGATGCTGAATAGCAGCGCCAGACTTGTAAAGACACCCACCATTGCCAGGAACTTCCAGGTCCGACGCTGCTCCAGGACCTCCTTACGCGTCAGTACCCAGAGGCCAGTCAATTCCTGGCCCCGGCTTCATCCATAAGCTCAACGAAAACGTCTTCCAGGCTGGCCGAGGCTAGCTCGTATCTCAGCAGGGTCAGGCCGCTCTCGTAGATAAGCCTGGGTAGCTCTTTCTTTGCTACGCCGATGTCGCTTACGTCCACCCGAAACACCTGCCCCTCGCCTGGCCCTTGGCTTCCCATTGATCTCACCCAGGGGATGCCGGTCAACTGTTTCGCCATGAGACCCACATCCTCCTCGAACTCCATCTCAAAGACCGACCCGCTTTGCCGTGAGCGTAGCTCGTCTATGGAGCCGGTGGTCACCAGCTTGCCACGGTTGATAATCGCAACGCGGTCGCACACCCTCTCTACGTCGGCCAGGATATGGGTGGAAACGAACACGGTGGTCTGGCCTCTCAGGGAGAGAAGGGTCTCCAGCATATCCCGCCGTCCCATGGGGTCCAGGGCCGACGCCGGCTCATCCAGGAACAGCACCTCCGGACGGTGCATCAACGCCTGGGCCAGTCCAAGGCGCTGCTGCATCCCCCGGGAGTATCCCTTTACCCTCCGGTCCGCCGCATCCGTCAGATTGACCCTATCAAGAAGCTCCCCGGCGCGGGACCTGGAGTCCCTGAAAGCAAGGCCGTATAGCTCTCCGGTGAAGCGAAGGAACTCCAGCCCCGTCATCCAGCCGTAGAAGGCGGGGGACTCGGGAAGATAGCCTACCTTGGACCGGAGCTCAAGAGACTTGCCGGACACGTCCTCGCCCGCCACCCAGACCTGGCCTCCGGTGGGATCGGTCAGGCCGGTGAACAGCCGCAGGGCTGTTGTCTTACCCGCGCCGTTGGGGCCGAGGAAGCCGAATGATGCGCCCTGCTCAACGGCGAGGTCCAAATTGTCGAGGGCCACAAAGCTGCCGAAACGCTTGGACAGACTCACACATCGGATTGCTTCCATGCAATGAATTTTACCATATGTCGAGCTTATCTACCATTCCACTGGGGCTTGCGTTTCTCGGCAAAGGCCCTCGGTCCCTCTTTGGCGTCTTCGGTCAGAAGCAGCCGTTCGTACATCTGGAAGGTAAGAGGCATGATTTCCTGTGCTCCCATGTCAAGACCCCGATAGGTCGCCTCTTTGAAGTATTGGAGGGAGAGGGGGGCGTTGGCAACAATCCTCTCTGATAGGGACATAGCCTCATCCATGAGCTGATCGCTGGGCACTACCTTGTTGATGAATCCCATCTCAAAAGCCCGTTGGGCGGTAATGGGGTCTGCGGTCAAGACCAGTTCCATCACTGCCGCCATAGGTATGAGCTTGGGCAGGGTGACGGCAAAGGGTGGAAGAAGTCCCACTCTAGGCTCGGTTATGCCCAGCCGGGCTTCCTCTGCCGCCAGTCGAATGTCACATATCTGGGCGATCATCCAACCTCCCGCCAGAGCGTAGCCGTTAACTGCGGCTATGAGGGGTTTCCAGGTCTGGGGCCACATATAGGGGCTTTGAGTACCCATGCTGGCATTGGCCCTTGCCTGGACACCTGCTGCGTTATCCGCCGCGCGCTCCTTCAGGTCGCGCCCGGCGCAGAAGGCCCGGCCAGCACCTGTAATGATTGCTACTCTCGCATCGTCATCCTCGTCGTAGCGCAGGATGGCCCCTCCAAGCTCGTTGCGGAGCTGGCGGTTGATTGCGTTCAGCGAGTCTGGGCGATTAAGGGTGATAACAACTGTATGTCCCTTCTTCTCGTAGAGGACGGCCTCGCCTGGCTCAGTGAAGTTTCCCTGAGTCCAAAGGTCTACTGATACCATGATTTCCCTCCAGGTGAATTTCTATTCTAGGCTTTTCGACGGCGGGGGATTCGTATGTCCGGATGCGAAGGCTATCAGGCATAGGGTCCCAGGTACATTCCACCCAGGACGTGGACGTGGCCATGCTGCTGGCTTTGCATCCCGTCATGGCCGAAGTTTGAGAGGATGCGATACCCGCCGGGGCAGAATTGCGTACCCATAGCGGTTGCCACCCGGCCTGCCTTGGCTATCATCCCGTCTCCCCATAGCTCCGTCTGAGTCATGTGGCTTTTGGGCATCACAAGCAGCATAAGGGGCACCCACTGAAGCAGGTTGTCTATAACGATAATCTCATCGTCCTCGTAGCGTATGTTCGAGGGCGACCTTCGAGCTATTATCTCACAGAATACGCAGCTTGCTTTTTGCGCCATCTAGTTTGGGACCTCTGGGCTAGGTTGATAAATTGGACTTTCGAATAGTGGGCGTCCTGGGTGTAGCGACCCGGTGGGGCAGGCGCCACGCTATAGCTCCTGGGGTTCAAGGGTCATGTGACCGTTCTTTCGTACCGGATAGCCTGCCCTCAGACCGTGGCCATGACCGAAGATCAGTAGCCAGTGTTCCTTTTCGGCCTGGATCAGGAACTGTCGCTTGCACTCAAGGGTGCTGAGGGGGTGAACGTCCCCCGCGTTGATATAGTGCAACGGCAAGTGATGGGCCGTGGGCAGCACGTCTCCAAGACAAGCCACCTTCCGGTCGCCCGATTCAATGGTCACCATCTGGTGTCCCCTGGTATGCCCTCCGGTGACCTTCAGCCAGACCTCCGGTGCTATCTCAGTATCACCGTCAAGTAGCTCCAGCTGACGGCTTTCTTCCAGAGGCAGGAAGTCCTCCGGTATGTAGGCTGCACCGGTGCGCTCGCTGGGGTGAGCGGCCTCTTCCCAGTCTTGTCTCTGGACAAGATAGGTGGCATTGGGGAACGTGGGTACGGGTTTATCTCCGTAACTACGCCTGGTACACCCTCCGGCGTGGTCGAAGTGGAGATGGGTAAGGGCAACCACGTCTATATCATCCACTCCCAGACCGTGAGCCTTCAGGTCGTTGACCAGTTCCCCTGCCTTCATAGCGAACATGGTTTTGTTATAAGAAGTGTGCTTGGTGCCTACTCCGGTGTCTACCAGGATAATCTTGCCCCCGGACCGTATCAGAAGGCAGTTGAGACCCACTAACACTCGATTCTTTCTATCGGCGGGGGTCAAGGTGTTCCAGGTGACCTTGGGCACTACGCCGTACATGAGACCACCATCCACACGGATTGTGCCGTCGCTGACGAGGGAAAGCTCTACGTTGCCCACTCTCATTTCGGAGTGAATATAAGGGTTGAATATGTGGCTTGTCAATGCTTGGCACAGACCGGTGAGGTAGGAGTCCGGGAATAGACGTTCATACAGTCTCTTTTTCTCCGTCAAAGGTCCCATTCAGGAAACGAAGGACCAGAGGATTGAACTCCTCGGGCCGCTCCATCTGAGGCCAGTGGCCGCAGCGTGGAATCACGTGGACCTCTCGGTGTGAAGCAGTGGTGTCTCTCCGATCGCTATCACCGACCAGCACCTGCCGAGCATGGTAGGCGTGGGAGACGGGTAGGAGCCTGTCCTCCTCACCCCAGACGATAAGAAGAGGATTTGCATAGTCCTTGAGCTTGTGCAACATCATCATGTCTTTGCGTAAGCCCCTGAGACTGACGCCCGAACGAAGCTCCTCCAGTGTTACCCTTTTCGCCTGCGGAGTGTTCCGCGCCTCCATGATATCCTCCAGTACGGCAGCGCTCACACGTCGGGGCTCATAGAATATGCTTTTTATCAGGCCATGAGGGTTGCGAACGTCGGGTACGTGGAGCAGCTCACCCAGGAATGGGAGCGATGCCAAGCGGAGGAACCACGCCATCTGCCTCCCCAAACCCGCTGAATCGACCAGCACCAGCTTATCAATTCTCTCAGGATAGGTGAGGGCACAAATAGTGGTGACCAATCCGCCTCCCGAGTTCCCTATGAGGGAGGCGGATTTAATGCCGAGAGTATCCATCAATCTAATCAGGAATTGGGCCCCCGCGACCGAGTGGTAGTCCAGGTCCTTTGGTTTATCGGACTTTCCACTGCCTGGCAGGTCAATGGCATAGACGGTGTGTCCATGTGCAAGTGGGGCGATGTTCTCCTCCCAGATGGCGAGGGACGCACCCAGGCCGTGGACCATCACCACCGCGGGACCCTCTCCCTCCATCACGTAGCGGACCATTACATTGATGTTTTCGCCCTCGATGCTCTCCCCGGCCCTCGACCGACCGGAAGAAACCTTCGTTCTGCTGCGCTGGGATTGAGGGAATGGGGTTGGGACTTCTATGTACCGGTCCATTATCTTCATTCCAGCTAAACCTGAATTGTGCCGCACTTCGACAGGCCCACGGCGAGCGTAAACGTGCGATGATGCAGCACAGGATATAATATCACACCAATTGTCCAGGATGCGCCCATGCCCGTCCCTCCCATGATATAGAAGAGGCGGCCATAGGCCGCATCTTCTGAAGCAATCGGATGCCCCACTAACATAAATGGACACGGCTCAAACGGCGGTGCCGAGTGCCTCGCCAACCTTGCTGCCCTGATTCGTGAAGGTCAGACCCTCGGTGCCACCATCTATTAGAATGTGGTCCCCGGACTGGAACTCCCCGGTCAGGATGGCCTTGGAAACGGGGGTTTCCAGATGTCTCTGGATGGCCCTGCGTAGCGGCCTGGCCCCAAAGGTGGGATCAAATCCCTCTTTAGCGAGCCAGTGCCGGGCCTCCGGCGTTAGCTCGAAGGTTATCTCCCGGTCCGTAAGGCGTTTCTGGACCTCGGCTGCCATCAGACCAACTATGCTCTCGATCTGCTCCTGAGTGAGGGGGTCAAAGATGATAATCTCATCTATGCGGTTCAGGAACTCAGGGCGGAAGGCTTGCTTGAGGGCGCCTTGCACCGAGCCCCGGAGCCGATGCTCATCCACTACGTCCCTGCCATCCCTGCGGAATCCGAAGGGCTGGCGGCCTATTTCGCCTGTGCCCAGATTACTGGTCATTATAACCACTGTATTGCGGAAATCAACGGTGCGGCCGTGGCCGTCGGTAAGGCGTCCATCCTCCAGAATCTGAAGGAGTAAGTTGAACACATCCGGGTGTGCCTTCTCAATCTCGTCGAAGAGAATAATTCTGAAGGGATGCCTGCGCACCGCCTCCGTCAGCTGGCCGCCCTCATCGAACCCCACGTAACCCGGGGGTGCGCCGATGAGCCGCGATACAGTGTGCTCCTCCATGTACTCTGACATATCTACCCGGATCATATTGGCTTCATCGTCGAACAGGAACTCGGACAGCGCCCTGGCTAGCTCGGTCTTGCCAACTCCGGTGGGTCCCAGAAATATGAAGCTTCCGATGGGGCGCTTGGGGTCACTGAGGCCGGACCGGGCACGACGTATTGCCTCAGACACGGCTACTACGGCCTCCTCCTGGCCCACGACACGCTCGTGAAGGTCCTCCTCCATGTGGAGCAGCTTTTCTGCCTCTTCCTCAAGCAGGCGGGACACTGGAATGCCCGTCCATCTGGAGATGAGTGCGCCGATGTCCCCTTCATCCACTATCATGTCTATCTTTTTGTCCAGCAGCCAGGCCGCTCTGTCACGGCTGTACTCCTGCTCCAGGCGTAGCCGCTCCGTCTTGACCTGGGCTGCCTTCTCGTAATCGGAGCGCTGGGCTGCTGCGTCTTCCTCATTAGCCAGGTCCTGGATTTGTCTCTCCACTTCCTTGAGGTTGCCGGGAAGGCTCTCGGCGTCAATGCGGAGCTTGCTGGCAGCCTCATCTATGAGGTCCACCGCCTTGTCCGGCAGGTTTCGATCGGTAATGTAGCGATGACTGAGGCGGGCGGCGGACACCAGGGAAGAGTCCTCTATCTTCACCTTGTGGTGGGCCTCGTAGCGGGGCCGCAGTGCTCTGAGGATCTCTATCGTTTCCTCTACCGTTGGTTCCTCCAGATATACGGGCTGGAAACGCCGCTCCAGGGCCGAGTCCCTCTCAATGTACTTCCGATATTCATCAATAGTGGTAGCGCCGATACACTGGAGCTCACCCCGTTGAAGGGCCGGCTTCAGCAGGTTGCTGGCGTCAATAGCTCCCTCTGCACCGCCTGCCCCTACGACGGTGTGTATCTCATCTATGAAGAGAATGACCTCTCCATCTGCGCTTTTTACCTCGTCCATGACTGCCTTCAGCCGCTCCTCGAACTCACCTCGGAACTTGCTTCCCGCCACCAGAGCGCCCATGTCGAGGGCCAGCACCCGCCGGTCCTTTAGCACGTCGGGCACATCCCCTATGACGATGCGTTGGGCCAACCCCTCGGCGATGGCGGTCTTGCCCACTCCGGCCTCACCTATTATCACCGGGTTATTCTTTTTGCGGCGGGTAAGGGTTTGCATTACGCGCCGCACCTCCTGGTCCCTGCCGACCACGGGGTCCAGCTTTCCCTGGCGAGCCAGACCTGTGAGGTCAATGCTGTACTTTTCCAGAGAGCGATACTTGCTCTCGGCTCTGGGGTCCGTTACCCGATGGGTGCCCCGGACCTGCATCAGAGCGCGATAGACCTTCTCCTGGTCGACGCCATGCTCCTTCAGAATGCGCGCGGCGTCGCCCTCTCGTTCCTGGGTCGCGCCAATCAGAAGGTGCTCGGTGCCGATGAACTCGTCCTTCATTCGCTCGGCCTCTGCCCTGGCGTTTTCAAGCAGGCTGGCTCCTCTGGGAGTAGCGTATACCTGATTTACCTCATTGGACACCTTGGGAGACCGCTCCAAGACTTCTTCCAGGCCCTGCTTCATGGATGCCGCAGATACGCCCAGTTTATCGAGTATATCCTCAGGCAACCCATGCTCTAGCTCCAGAAGCGCCAGGAGAATATGCTCCACGTCCCATTGGCTGTGCCTATAGCGGCGCATTATCT
Organism: Dehalococcoidia bacterium; assembly: GCA_965219825.1. Lineage (GTDB taxonomy): Bacteria > Chloroflexota > Dehalococcoidia > Lucifugimonadales > JAGWBF01 > JAGWBG01. The sequence goes on from OZ244792.1 coordinate 3,258,922, forward strand.
CCTGAGAGTTGAAGAGGACCTGTTGGGCTTGCTCCGTAAATTTTTCCGGTCTTAACACCATGACCTACACCTCCTACAAATGACCCTGACCGTGTGTACTGGACGAGGCTGCTTGTAGTCGCTTGACCTCATTCAACAGTCGGTTATTCTCTTTTTCCAGTTGAATGATTCGCTCCATGAGCTTTAATACTACCTCCACCCCCGCCAGATTGACGCCCATGTCGCCGGTCAGGGCTTTTATCCTCCGCAATCTCTCTATGTCGTTAGGAGAGTAGAGGCGTCTTTTGCCTTCAGAGCGGGATGGCATCACCAATCCTACCCTCTCGTAGTATCGGAGGGTCTGGGCATGTACGCCCACCATGTGGGCGGCTATGCTGATTACAAAGCACGGTTCGTTGTCAAAAGACCTTTCCGCCGTCAAATCTATCACCTCCTGGTCGAACGACGCTCTTTAAGCTCCTGGAAAAGTTGCTTCTCTTCGTCACTCAGACCCTTGGGAAGCACCGCCTTCACAATTGCGTAAAGGTCGCCTCTGGACCCCGGGCTATTCAGGTGAGGCATTCCCTGCCCTGCAAGGCGAAGGGACTGTCCATTCTGAGTCTCCGGGGGTATGGTCAGCATAACCCTGCTTTTAATAGTGGGGACAGCCACCTCGCCCCCCAATATTGCGTCTACTAGGGGAACCTCCACGTCGGTATAAAGGTCTGCACCTATGCGGCGGAACCCGGTGGAAGGGCGCACGCTAATCTCAAGGTAGATGTCCTGATTGTGTCCATTCCCGGCTGAGATATGTACCCTGGAGCCGGTGTCCACACCTGGCGGAATCTTCACCTCCAGACGTCTGGGCGCCGCGTTGGCGCCGGGTATCTCCAGATAACGTGTGGCACCGCTAAATGCCTCTTCCAGGCTCACTTCCACGGCGTATTCCGCCGCCGGGTGCCAGAACGTCCGGTCTCTAAAGCCACCCCTCCTACCTGTGCCGGAGAAAAGCTCGTCGAAAAGTCCACCCGTATGGCCGCCGTCAAAATCAAAGGAGAAACTCGCGACATCTCCGTCCGAGAACAATCGGGAGGAATCATTGACCCTGTTCGCCTGGGCCTTCTCTATTTCGTCGGCATGTTTCCAGTTCTCGCCGTACTTGTCGTACTTACGGCGTTTCTCCGGGTCCGAGAGGACTTCGTGAGCCTCGTTTATGCGCTTGAACTTCTCCTCTGCCTCCTCGTCACCGGGATTAACATCGGGATGATACTGCCTGGCCAGCTTACGGTAGGCTTGCTTTATCTCCTTGTCCGAGGAGGTTCTGGGGACGCCAAGGATGGCATAATAGTCTTCCATCATCTTCACCCACAGTAATTCTAACTAATATTTTAGTCTTATCAACCTAAAGTGTCAACTATGCTACCAGATAATTAGCAATACATATAACTCATAGCGGTTATGAAACTTGACAATATGCACTCAAGTTATTATAATCAACGTTGAAAGGTAGAGGGGTGGAACCGGGGTCTCGACACTCTACTACCTTAATAAACATAGTTCAAGGAGGAGGAGAAGATGTTTTTGAAGCGATGGGAACCCCTTACCGAGTTGCGCAGGTTTGACAGTAATATGGACTGGATGCGTAGGCAAACATTCCGGCCTTTCCACACGTGGCCTCACTACTGGCACGAGAACGGACGCTTGGACATAGACGTGTACCAGGACGCCGATAGCCTGGTGGTGCGGGCAACTCTACCGGGTGTCAAGCCCGAGGATGCGGAAGTCACTGTCGCGGACGGCACCCTGTCCATCAAGGGCGAGGCCAAGTTCGAGAAGGAGATTAAGGAAGAGCAGTACCTTCACCGGGAGCACCGCTATGGTGCATTCCACCGCACGGTAGTTCTGCCTCGCGAGCTCAATACTGAGAAGGCCGAGGCCACCTACGACAATGGCATCCTGACCGTGACCATCCCCAGAAGCGAAGCGAGCAAGCATAAGCCACTCAAGATTAACGTCAAGGCTCCGGAAGAGAGTAAGAACTAAATTGCATCCATGGTACGGGGAGCGCTGGCACTCCGGCGCTCCCCCAATACGCCACGTTCAGAGGCCCCCCACCGGCGAACTACCGATGGGGGGCCTCCCCATCACATTTCTATCTGTTTCCCTACCAGACTCTACCCGCACTTGTTCCAGCCGCAGGCGGTGCAGAGCAGGCATCCCTCTTGGAATGCCACTGGTGCATTACAGTCCGGGCATTGTGTGCGGGTCTGGTGCCCGTTGCTGACTACGTGCGACTTGGACCCTACGGAATGGGACTTCGCGTCCGAAGAGAGTTTGAGCTGCACCCCGGCGACGCCAGGTGCCCCGATTCCTGAGTCCTGCCCGGCTTCGGCGGCGGTGTGTCTCTCCAGGGCCAGGGCTACGGCATCGGGGGCGGAGCGCACCAGGACACCGTTGTCCCATGCCGGGCAGCAGGTAATGCCCCGAAGCTGCCCTATCACCTCTGTGATACCTATCCCCGACCTGAGGGCCAACGACACCAGCCGGGATATGGCTTCTAGCTGGGCCGAATCGCATCCTCCGGCCTTGCCTAGCGTGCTGAATACCTCGAAGGGCTTACTCTCCTCATCAAAGTTAATCGTGATGTACATGCTTCCGTGGCCGGTCCTGATTCTCTCGGTAATGCCTATCATCTCCTGGGGTCTGCCTCTGGGGGTCAGGACCTGCGCTTGCGGGTAAAGGGCAGGTAGAGTGGCGGCCTCGGTCTGCCCGTTGCTTCCGGCGGAGTGTTTGCCAGTCTCGCCGGTGCTGAGCACCTGGTTCTCTTTGCTGCCGTCCCGGTAAATGGTGATGCCCTTACAGCCTAGCTTATATGCCAGCATGTAGGCGTCGGATATATCCTGGACGGTAGCGTTGGCGGGGAAGTTGATGGTCTTGGACACGGCATTGTCGGTGTATTTCTGGAAAGATGCCTGCATCCGCACGTGCCACTCGGGGGTTATGTCGTGGGAGGTGACAAAGAGCTGCCTTGCCCACTGGGGAATATCGCCGTCAATGTCGTGAAGGCTTCCTTTTTCCACCAGCTTCTCCATGAGGTCAAGGGAGTAGAAGCCCTCCTTCCGGGCCACAGCCTCGAAGAAGGGGTTTCCCTCTACCAGACGGGTGTTGTCCATAACGTTACGGACATAGCTCAGGGCGAAGAGGGGTTCGACGCCACTTGAGCACCCGGCGATGATGCTTATGGTTCCGGTAGGAGCGATGGTGGTGGGGGCGGAGTTGCGCAAGCGAGGCCCGCCAGGGTAATTATAGATGCTATCTTCCCAGGCCGGGAATACTCCCCTGACCTCCGCCAGGCCGACGGATGCCTCGTTGGTCTTGTCCTCGATGAAGCCCATCACGTCCTCACCCACCTCCAGGGCCTCCTCCGAGTCATAGGGGATGCCAAGCTGTATCAGTAGGTCGGCAAACCCCATCACTCCCAGTCCGATCCTACGGGTCTTCTTGCTCATCTCATCTATCTGTGGAATGGGGTATTCGTTCATGTCAATGACGTTGTCAAGCATGTGCACGGAGGTCTTGATGACCTGTTCCAGCCTGTCCCAGTCTATCTCAGCGCCGTCTTCGGTGTAGCGCACCATTCGGGTTAAGTTAATCGAGCCAAGGTTGCAGGACTCGTAGGGCAGGAGGGGCTGCTCGCCACAAGGGTTTGTGCTCTGTATCTCGCCCAATTGCGGATTCGGGTTATCCTTGTTGATGCGGTCAAGGAATACGATGCCTGGGTCTCCCGTCCTCCAGGCCATCTCCGCCAGCTGGTTGAAGACCTCGCGGGCGTTGAGCTGGCCTGTGGCCTTGCCGGTACGAGGATTTATAAGGTCATACTCCTCGCCATTACTGACCTTCTCCATCCACTCCTCGGTCACGGACACGCTGATGTTGAAGTTTGATATGCTTTTGCCATCCTCTTTGGAGCTAATGAACCTGAGGATGTCGGGGTGGGTTACGTGGAGGATGCCCATGTTTGCGCCCCTTCTCGTGGAGCCCTGTTTGACGGCCTCGGTAGCGCCGTCGAAGGCACGCATGAAGCTGACCGGCCCACTGGCGACTCCGCCGGTAGAGCCCACTATGTCACCCTCGGGGCGTAGCTGGCTAAAGGCGAAACCGGTGCCGCCCCCGCTTTTCTGGACGAGGGTGGCCTGCTTCACTGTCTCGAAGATGGCCTCCATCGAGTCCTGGACGGGCAGCACAAAGCAGGCGGAGAGCATCTGTAGCTCCCTGCCGGCGTTCATCAGCGTGGGCGAGTTGGGCAGGTACTCCAGGCGGCGCATCGCCTGGTAGAACTCCTCCTCGATGGCTGCTATCTGCTTCTTGGTAGCACCGTAGTTCTTATCAGCCTGGGCCAGGTTGTGGGCGACTCGGCGGAACATCTGGTCCGCCTCCTCAATGACGTTGCCCTCCCGGTCCTTGGCCTGGTAGCGGCGATGGAGCACCTTGCGGGAGTTCTCCGTAAGCTCCGGCGTGGGGTCTACGAGATAGTCCTTGAGACCCGCCTTCTCCAGGGCCTCGCCGACCCTGCGCCTGACCTCTTTGGTATCTATGTCTGAACTCTGATGAGTGCTAGCCATCGGAACCCTCCCCTTTTGGATTATTAGGTATAAGTGCAGCCGCTTTGCGCGCAGGATAAATCAAACTGATAACTCTACGGTTGGGACCGGCGCCATACCCGAGGAACTCGCTGTACAGGCTTTTGACTTGCCCACTCCTTGTAAAATATAAGGTGCGCTAATAGTCTCGACATACCTCCGTACGGTAGCTTGCATAGAGGTTTGCAAAGATGTCTGAAAAACATTTGACAGTGGTTGAATAGAGGAAGCAGTCCAACCCATCCGTGAGGCGTATCCAGTGAATACTTCCTGCGGCATCAAGACTTCCGCCACCGTAGACAAAACTTGCTTAGCCCTATAATAGTGAACTCCGGCCCCCTATCTCAAGCAATGCCCTGGGGCAGTTCACCGTGTTTCTTGCTTAGCCAGTTGGCTACCAGGGCCTCCCTGGTCCTCCGGTCTACTTCTTCCTGAATATCCGCTATGTAGTTGGCGTCCCGGTCCAGGACCCCGGCCAGCACTAACCTACTGAGGGTGCTTTCCAGGGACCGTACCTCCTTGCTCAACATATTCCAACGAGTGGATGAGGCATCTTCGGGCGAGCTACTCATATTGGCTTCCTCCTCTATTGCCATCTTTGCCCAGATTCTGCGATGTACTGGGTGCCCTTCCCCGCTCCCTCACCCTCCGTCCCCGGCTTCGGGATGACGGAGGTACGCCTTCCATAAGTGAAAGTTGCTCCGTGTTCTCTCGTAGGTCCTTCACTACCTGCTCAAAGCTCTCGATGTCCTGAAAGTCCCGGTAGACACTGGCGAAGCGGACATAGGCCACCCGGTCAAGACGCCTCAGCCGCTCCATCACCATCTCGCCAAGGCTGGCGGCAGGTATCTCCGCGTGGCCAAGCTGTTGCAACTCGGACTCTATATCTTCTACTACTTTCTCAATCTCCCTCAAGGGTACAGGACGTTTGGCGCAGGCTTTCACTATGCCCGTAGTGAGCTTCTCCCGGTTAAACTCTTCCCGACGGCCGTCCTGCTTGGCCACCAGCAGGGCCGTACTCTGCACCCGCTCGTAGGTAGTGAACCGTAAGCCACACTGACCACACTCCCGCCTGCGACGGGTGCCGTTCTCCGCGGTCCGGGAGTCAGTCACTCTTGATTCGGGGTAGCTACAGTAGGGGCAGCGCATGGCGATTACTCAGTTTCTTAAACTATTCTCAAAAAGTTCTTAGAAATACTATATTTTGTGCCTTTGCTACATTATACTACAATCTCTGGTAGATAGGGGTTATGATTGTAACCAAGCAAGCTCTGCTTGTCAAGCCCTTTATGACATCGACAGGGCCTTCCAATGGGAATGGCTATCGAGTATAATTCCCCCTAACGACCGTCAAGGAGAGGAGGCGTGTCTTGGCTGAAAGAGGGCGAGTAGTAGTTGCCGTGGAACACGGGAAGCCTTTCGAGATACAGGAGTACGAGCTCCCCGATCCCGAGCCGGGGGCCGTCATATTGAAAATGACCCAGGCGGGTATCTGCGGATCTGACCTCCATATCTGGCGAGGCGATCAGGTCAACCAGCCCTTGCCTCCCACTGGGCGGGTCATGGGCCACGAGGGTACAGGTGTGGTGTACAAGATGGGAGAAGGCGTGAGCACCGACACTCTGGGTGTGCCCATAAGGGAAGGCGACCGCTTGATGCACGTGGCCGTCTGGCCTTGCTATCATTGTCACATGTGCCTGCGGGGCGACACGAACTGGTGTGTGAACAGGGCGTACCCCTCCGCCGGTGTGTACCCCTACTTTACTGGGACCTATGCCGATTTCCTGTATCTGCCTCCGCGCCATCCCGCTTTCCGTGTGCCCGACGAGCTTCCCGACGACATTCTTGGCTATGTCAACTGTGCGATAGGCACGGTAACTCAGGGCCTGATGAACGCGGGCGCCCACGAAGGCCAGTACGTGGTCATCCAGGGTGCCGGTGGTCTGGGCCTGAACGCCACGGCCATGGCCAAGGATATGGGGGCCGACCGGGTGATTGTCCTAGACCGGCTGGAGAACCGCCTGCGTCTCGCTGAGGAGTTCGGCGCTGACCATACCATCAACATAGAGGAGTACAATACCCCGGAGACCCGCATCCAGCGGGTCAAGGAGCTTACCAGAGGCAGAGGGGCCGACATCGTTATGGAGCTGGTAGGCCGTGCCGAACTGCTGGTAGAGGGCGTGGAGATGCTTAGCAACGGCGGCACTTTTGTGGAGATTGGCGATATTGTCCCAGGCAGGGAAGTCTCTATAGACCCCTCCAGATTGCTTCAGGGCAAGCGCATCATGGGTTCTCTGATGTACCGGCCGAGCACCTTGTCCACTATCCTGGAGTACATGGTCAAAAACCGGAACAGGCTGCCCTTCCACAAGATAGTGTCTCATAAGTTCAAACTGGCAGACATTAACGAAGCGTTTCCCCAGGCGGAATGGAGCCAACGACAGACGGATATCACCCGTGCCATGCTGGAGCCCTAAGAGGGTGTATGAAGTCATCTTCTTCAAGCATGGTGGGAAAGGGGTGAAATAGTGAGTCAGAAGAGAATCGGCGTAATGATAGGCGGCACTAACGTGCCTGGCCCACCCGGCCCCGATATTCTGGCAGATATAGAGAAGGCTGAGGAGATGGGCATCCCGGCGGCGTGGCTGGTTTGCGGCGGCTCCGGCATAGACTCCATCACCCTCTTCGCCGCCGCCGCCATGCGCACCCAACGCATCCTGTTTGGGACCGCAATCGTCCAGACATTTCCCCGTCATCCGGTGCTCATGGCCCAGCAAGCGCAGGTGTTGGCCCAACTCGCACCGGGTCGTTTCAGGCTTGGTATCGGCACAGGGCACCGGCCCAATATGGAAGCCACCTTTGGCGCAGATTTCCGGGCACCTCTGAGCCATCTGAGTGAGTACATCCATATCCTCAAGTCGGTACTACACGAAGGGGCCATAGAGTTTAACGGACGCTTCTATAAGGCCAACGTTCGAATAGCGTCTCCGGTGGACGTGCCAGTGATGGCCTCGGCCCTTCAACCCAAGTCTTTCGAGCTATGCGGGGCTGAGGCTGACGGAGCGATTAGCTGGGTATGTCCTGTGGAATACCTCCGGGACGTGGCCCTACCCGCCATGAAAGCGGGGGCAGAGAGGGCCGGACGCCCAGTGCCGCCCTTGATTAATGGGATACCGGTATGTGTCCACGACAATCCCGAAGAGGTGAGAACAGCCGTCAGGGAGCAACTCGGTCACCCGCGATTGGCGTTCTATCAGCGTATGTTTGCGGCTGCAGGGTTGCCCGAAGCCTCCAACGGGGTGTGGAGCGATGCCATGATAGATGCCAGTGTGCTGTGGGGCAGCGAGTCTCAGGTGGCGGAGAACCTGCATGGGCTTCTGTCCCTCGGAGCGACCGAGGTGCTGGCGTGTCCCATACCTGCCGGAGATGACCGGGATGCTTCGATGGAGCGCACGCTGAGGCTATTGTCGCAGGTCGCCTCCGACGTTGAAGGGGACTAAGTACCTATCCGACAACCCTGGGAGTGATCCATACGCAGGCTAAATATAACATGCCGAGATAATTTCCTACGCTTTTTTCCAGCGTACTAACAGACGCCGGAATTGGTTCGACCACGAGTGAGTTATCTTCATCTCCCAACTCACCTGAGGCTCCTCAGATACTTCAATTGTTAATTTATCGGATGGGGTCCTGATAGACGTGCTCGGTGGCTTGCCAACAACGGGCAGCTGATCAAAGCTTTCGGGCATCGGCTATTCTGAGACTGCACAGTGTTCAATCCTCATAGTGTTAAAGAACACTCGTTTCCCCTTCACGACCCCGAGGACGGTAACCGCTTGACCGACACGTAGCCTGTTAATAGTCGTGTCGGCAACGTGATTCTTGTCGATTCGGCAGACGAGCTTCATTGTGTTGTGGGTGGAAAGACTTATATCGTAGCTTCGGTTAGCCTTAACCACTGATGCGATGTCTCCCTTGATCAGGGCGATTCTGCCCTTATAATCGGCCTCAAATGCTATCTTGTTGGTCCGATACAGACGGGTCAGGTCTGTGGCTGATACACTGATAGGCCTGGGCTCGTTCAAGGCAACACCCTTGACTGACTGCGCTATTTCGGATACCCCAGTCACCAAGTTCTTCGTCCAACGGATGACGTCTTTGACCTTCTGCGTGCCTTCCTTCACCATATCGATGCCGCCTGTGACCCTCGGTATGTCTTTCAAGATGGCAAGCGGATTCATACTTCGCTCTCCTGTCATATTCAGGCTGACAAAACATCCTTACACATTCCGACCCTGGGCCGCCCAGTACTGCTGACGCAGCTCCCGCTTCAGGACCTTGCCGTAAGCATTCTTGGGCAGGTCGCTCTGGAACTCCACGGTTGACGGCTTCTTGTAGCTCGCCAGACGCTGACGGCAGAACTCTATAACCTCGTCCTCGGTGGCATGGCGGCCCCCCTCCAACACCACCAGCGCTTTCACAGACTCTCCCCATAGGGGGTCAGGCACTCCTATGACGGACACCTCGGCCACCGCATCGTGCTGGGCTATTACCTCTTCCACCTCTCGGGGATAGATATTGGCGCCTCCGCTAATAATCATGTCCTTCTTCCGGTCGGTGATATACATATACCCCTGTGGGTCCATATATCCCAGGTCACCGGTGTGTAGCCAGCCTCCCCTCAGGGTCTCGGCGCTGGCTTCCGGGTTGTTCCAGTAGCCCTTCATCACCAGGTCTCCACGCACCATAATTTCCCCCATCTCTCCGGCAGGGACCTCATGGTCCTCGTCATCAACTATGCGCACGCGGACATTGGTAACCTCACGCCCCGCCGATCCCAGATGTTGCAGGCGCAGCCGGTCACCGTTGACTTGGTGCTCCTCCTTTGGCAGGGTCGTGACGGTCATGGGCGCCTCCCCCTGCCCGAAAATCTGAACGAATATATTGCCAAAGGCGCTTGTTGCGTCCAGGATGTGCTCGACGTACATCGGGCCACCGCCGTATATCACGGTATGGAGACTGGAGAGGTCATAGCGTGTCTTATCGGGACTGGCTACCAGAACATTGATCATGGTGGGAGCCAAGAACATAGTCGTGGCGCGGTACTTTTGGATGGCATCGAATATCCTGGGTGGGTCGAACCTGGGTGTGGAAGGAAAGGCGTTGGCCGCACCCAGGACAATGTGATGGAACATCGCCAGGCCCGATCCGTGTGTGATGGGAGCGGCGTGCAAGAGTACGTCCCCAGGCCTTACGGGATTGATGTCCGCTAAGAAGCAATCCACCATGGTCAGCAAGTTGCGGTGGGTGAGCATAGCGCCCTTGGGCTGACCGGTCGTACCCGAGGTATAGAACATCCAGGCCAGGTCGTCGAAGTCAATGAACGGGTCGGGTGCGCGGGAAGAGGCCGACTCAAGCAAGGCCTCGTAGGCGAGGTCGCCCCCGGGGTCATTGCCCACGCAAATGTAATGCTTGACGCTATCCAGGGACTCGCGTATTTGAGTCAGGTGGTCTCGGAACTCCTGCGCGTAGACCAGAACGTTGGCGCCGGAGTTGTTCAGGAGGTACTGGTGCTCCTGGGGGTGCAGGCGGATATTCATGGGGACCACAGCCATCCCGGCCTTCATTGGTGCGAGGATGGTTTCCAGCCCCTGGTAACAGTTGGGCAACAGCATTCCGATACGGTTGCCGGGTTGAGCGCCCAGCGCCAGCAGAGCATTGGCCAGGCGGTTGACACGGTCCTCGGCCTCACGGAATGTAACAGTCCGAGCTTCCTGAATCCAGGCGGGACGCTCTGAATACCGCTGGGATGCACGTGTGAGAAGGTGCCCTGTATGCATAGCTTCCTCCTGGTAATGCAGCGCTTCGGCACAGCTTATCAAGTTTGCTCTGCAGTCGCAAGTCCACGATCTGGCCGGACAGACGATATTGCGGTTTCCGCCTTATAAATTCCGTATCACGCCGTATTATGTGCTACATTGACACTAAGTAGGCCATGTGCTAGGCTATCGCCATCTTGGCGTTGCCGGAGGCGAGAAAATTATGGCAGAGTACGACATTATCATCAAGGGTGGTACCATCGTAGATGGGTTGCTCACACCCGGCTATGTGAGCGACCTGGCTATAAGGGATGGTAAAATCGCTCAGATTGGCGGGCTACGGCATAGCAAAGCGTCCAAAGTGCTGGACGCATCGGGACTCATCGTAGCTCCAGGCTTCGTTGACCTGCACACACACTACGACGCCCAGATACAATGGGATCCCTATCTAACCCTCTCAGGATGGCATGGTGTGACCACCGTCGCCATTGGCAACTGCGGATTTGGATTTGCTCCATGTCGGCCGGAGGACCGGGAGCGGGCTATGCAGTCCCTGACGCGTAACGAGGCCATACCCTATGATGCGATGAAATTGGGGATGTCCTGGGATTGGGTGACGTTCCCTGAATTCTTGGACCGGATGCAGCACCGGGTCTCCAAAGGCGTGAACATGATTAGCTACGTGCCCCTGACCCCCATCTACACCTGGGTGATGGGGTGGGACGAGGCGAAGAGAAGGCGTCCGACGGAAGATGAGCTGAAGGAGATGTGTCGCCTGGTGGAGGAGGGCATAGCCGCCGGGGGCTGTGGCTGGTCGGCACAGGTCACCGGTTCCAACTCCGCCCAGAGAGACTACGATGGGACACCTATGGTGACCGACCTGATGACCGATGAAGAGATTCTTACCTTTGGCCGCTTGCTCGCTGAGCTTGACCAGGGCTTTATACAGCTCACTTATACCACAACCGGCGACGATGGCAGCCGACTGGATGAGCCAACCCTCGAATTTTTCGCTAGGCTTGCCGAGGTATGTCACCGCCCCATTCTGTATCAGCTGGTAACGCCTAGTGATGACGACCCGCAGCAACACCGAAAGAAACTGCGCTGGCTGGAGGAGTCCAATCATAGTGGACTCAAGCTGTATGGTCAGGGCTTCACGGTGAGGAATGCCCAGGAATTCAGCTTCGAGACCTGGACCAATTTCGACCAGAGCCCTCACTGGCGCCGGGTCAGTATAGGGTCACTTGAAGAGAAAAAGGCCAATATGCGAGACCCGGACGTACGGGCCAGACTGCGTGAGGAGTATGACAACGGCTTACAGCCGGCGGCAACGCTGACGGGGCCTATTGCCGACATGACCGTGGGAGAGGTGGGCAGTGGGGAGCTGGAGCGATACATTGGGCTGACAATTGGTCAAATTGCGCAGCAAGACGGTAAGCACGTTATTGACGCTATGCTGGATATAGCAGTGGCTGACGACCTGAGAACCGAGTTCCTGGGTAAGATGGTGCATACCAACCCCGGACATACCGCAGAGGTGCTGAAGTCGCCCTACTGTATACCCGGCCTGTCAGACGGGGGAGCGCACGTCAAATTTGCGACTTTGGGAAACTTCCCGACGGACACCCTGACTTGGCTGGTGCGAGATGAGAAAATGCTGAGCTTGGAGGAAGCCCATAACAAGCTAAGCTTTCTGCCTGCATTCATGGGCGGGATAAAAGACAGGGGATTTATACGTGAGGGTGCCCCTGCCGACCTTGTGGTGTACGACCTGGAAGGACTGAAGCTGCTGCCCGCTGAGGTCGCTCACGACTTGCCCGGTGGTGACTGGCGCCGCGTCCAACGAGCCGAGGGATACCGGTGGATACTGGTGAACGGTCAAGTTACCTTTGAGGACGGAAAGGAAACCGGAGCACTGCCTGGGAAGGTCCTGCTTCATGGTCGGGGCTAACACGCACGACAGTAGACCCAAGGTATTCATCACACGTCTCATGGACCAGGAAGCTCTGGACGTGATAGCACGAGAGACGGAGATGGAGGTCTGGCCGGAGGAGTATCCACCCTCCCCGCAAGTCCTGCGGGAGAAGGTGCGGGACGTGGAGGGTGTGCTCACCAATATCATGGACCGCGTGGACTCCGCCTTGTTTGACTCAGCGCCGTGCCTCAAAGTGGTCAGCCACCTGGCAGTAGGTATGGACGCCGTTGACATGGCCGAGGCCACACAACGCGACATACCTGTGGGTTACACACCAGGGGTCCTATCCGGGGCCACCGCCGACCTTGCGTTTGCCATAATGATGGCCGCGGCCAGACGGGTGGTTGAAACGGAACGATGGGTCCGTGCGGGCAACTGGAGGCTGACTTACCACCCGAAATACTGGCTGGGCGCTGACATTAGCGGCGCGACTATTGGCATTATCGGCATGGGCAATATCGGGTTGGAGATGGCGAAACGAGCTATGGGCTTTGATATGAGGGTGCTTTACTATTCTCGCACCAGGAAGCAGGTTGAAGAGGAGCGCTACGGGATGGAGTACGTTGACGTGGCTGACCTTCTTCGGACGTCGGACTTCGTGAGCCTGCACCTTCCCCTCACCCCTGAGACCCATCACTTCATAGGAAAGAAGGAACTGGGCGAGATGAAGCCTACCGCAATCCTCGTCAACGCATCGCGAGGGCCTGTGGTAGACCCTGGGGCTCTCTACAAGGCCCTCAAAGAGGGACGGATAGCGGCGGCGGCCCTGGACGTGACCGAACCGGAACCTATACCGCCCGATGATCCCCTACTCACGTTGGACAACGTGGTAGTGACCCCTCATATAGGTAGTGCATCTATAGGGTCGAGGAAGAGCGTGTGCCTGCTGGCCGCCAGAAATCTTCTGGCCGGTGTGAAGGGGGAGCGATTGGCGCACTGCGCCAACCCGGAGGTCTATGGCTCCGGGTGACTTATCTGGCCGGGTCACTATCGTCAGATCGTGGTAAGGCACGAGGCGTAACACAGGCCGGACAGTAACAGCTTTGGCGGTCTCTAACTATGTGAACAAGACCATGCAGCCGCCCATCATCTTGGTCAAACTTTGGAGCGATTCGGTCGAACCCTCGCTCATAGGGGTCAAGCGAAAATCCTTGATTTTGAGTCGGCTATGACTTGGCAGATGTCTCCAATCAAGTTTCGTCTCTGTTCGCCCGTCAGCGAGTCATAAGGCGCTGCAAGTCGGTTCTGTGGTGCCCGTAGGTAAGACGCATGAAAAGGGATTGTACCGGTCTCAGTGGGAAAATATCGTGCCTGGAGTTGATCAAGACTCTGTGCAAGGTAGTAAGTTTCTCGTTCAAAAACGGAAAGGCCCGCTACTACAAAATAGCGGGCCTCTTTGTGAGTACCGGACTCGTCCAAGTAGATGATATGCATTGTCCATAAGGAGCCGACTGGACATGAACGCCCAACGAGCCAACCGGTAGGAGCCCTATCGACTTGCTAAGTGGTATCACTGATCTCATAACATGTCAAGAATCTTTTTGTTTTAATAGCTCTTATTCACCTACCACAGCCTGTAGAAGTGGTTCAGCGGGCCGTGGCCACGGCCCACGTTGAAGGAGCGCCGTATAGCCTCGGTTACGTACTCCTTTGCCGCCATCACTGCATCCGCAACATCCATCCCTTTTGCCAGTCCTGCGGCTATGGCCGACGCGAAGGTGCAGCCCGTGCCGTGGGTGTTTCCGGTATCTATGCGGGCCGCGCTGAACTCTTGGAATTCTTGCCCATCGTAGAGCAAGTCTACAGGTGGCCCCGTCAAATGCCCCCCTTTGACGACTACGGACTTTGCCCCCATATTCACGATCTTCTCGGCAGCACGGCGAGCGTCCTCCCCCGATTCTATCTTCATTTCTGTCAAGGTCTCGGCCTCGGGAATGTTGGGGGTGACAACTGTTGCCAGAGGCAGTAAACTGCGCCGCAAGGCATCCACCGCTTCTTCTCTCAGTAACCTATCGCCACTTTTGGCTACCATCACCGGGTCAACCACCAGACGCTCCACTCGAAAGTGGGCCAGCTCTCCGGCTACCGTCTCTATGATGTCGCTGCTGGAGAGCATACCCGTTTTTACCGCATCGGCCCCGATGTCAGAGAGCACCGCCTCTATTTGGGATGCCACCATCTCGACCGGAATCTCGTGTACTCCGGTGACGCCCACAGTGTTCTGCGCAGTTATGGCGGTGACGACTGAAGCTCCGTATGCTCCCATGGCGGCGAAGGTCTTGAGGTCGGCCTGAATCCCGGCGCCGCCACCGGAGTCGGAACCCGCTATGGTCATAACTATAGGAATGTGACTTAATCCGGCCATCGCTCCCCTTTGTACGCCATCTCCCAGAAAAGATACTCATAGCGTAGGGTAGTTAGGAATATATCGTTGAGTCTGGCAGAGTCGGTCACGGCGGCGCTGTCCAGAACACCGCGCATCCAGGTAACGAAGTCCTCCAGTTCCTTGCCGGCATGGATATCTATCCACGTCCGGTAGTATTTGTTATTTGGGTGCTTGCCCGCTGCCACCAGCCGCTTTGCCCAGTCCACGTAAGGCCACTCGATGGCCAGCAATGTGGTGATGATTTCGTGGAAAGTGCCTTCACTTCCGATATTTCGCAGAAATCCACTGTAAGCCAGAGACGTGGGTAGATACTTGAGGCCCGCAATTCCTTCCGTGGACACGCCCGTTTCTCTGAAGAAGTCCTGGAAGAGACCCTCCTCCGCTCCCAAGGCTCCATGTATGAAGGCGGCCAGGGGCCGCGCATGATCGAAGTCCGGTGCCTTGACGACACCACCACACATGAGAGCAATCCAGTCTTTCAGGAAAAGATGGTCTTGTTGAAAGTAGACATTGAACTTCTCAACCGGGAGTGTCTCATCTCCCAACTCAATTACAAAGGGGTGAGTCACTGTCTTCTCCCACAGTGCCCCAACGCTTCTCCGGAGGTCTTCGCTCAGGCTCATTTCCCACACCTCTCTCACGGCGTTCCGGTTCTAATAGTTACCCTGAGCGACAGCGAAGATCTTCTCCCTGCATGATTAGATACCTCGCTCCGCTCGGCCTGATAGTACGGGAAAAAACTAATTGGCATTCTCAACGAACTCGTTGGTGAAGGAGGCGTTACCGTCAACACGGTTTTCCACTAGCTTGTTGTCATACAACCAACTTGCGAATGCGGTCCACCGCTCTGAAGTCTGCCAGCCGACGGGCGATCCGTTCTTCCATAGTGGTGCGATGACCTTGATACCGGGCCGTTCTATGGCCTCATCTACCTCTTCCCCTGTGCGATTGAACAGGACCTCTACCGCAATGTCAGTGTCGTTGGCGGCGTCCTCGTAGCCCCGGACAACGGCGCGGACAAACCGCTGCACTACGTCGGGTCTCTCTTCAAGCATCTTCTCACTGGTCACCAGCACCAGCTCATAGAAGTCGGGCACACCCCATTCCTCCATCTTCATGATGTGGACCTGGTGGCCCTGGTTCTCAATGAGAAATGACTCGTGGCTGAAGTAGCAGCCAATGCAGGCATCCACCTGCCCGCTTATCAGGGCCTCAGCCAGGTTGAAGCCCACGTTGACTAGTTCCACCTCATCAAGACCGCCGGACACCCCATCATACTTGAGCATGGTGTCCAGCAAGGGCTCGTTGGTAGGGATGCCCGGATAGCCGACCTTCTTCCCTACCAGGTCCTTGGGTGTCCTAATCCCCGATGATTCGAGCACCTGCACCGAATTTAACGGGTGTTGCACCAGGCCGGCGATGGAGACCACAGGCACACCCTGGGACCGGGCGATAAGCAAGTCGGGTTGGTAGTTGATACCAAAATCGTCGGCCCCTGCCGCTACCGTTTGATTCACCGTCGAGGGGTCGGAGGGGGTGTACATGTTGACACTGAGGTTCTCGTCAGCGAAATATCCCTTTTCCATAGCCATGTATAGACCGGCATGGTTGGCATTCGGGTACCAGTCAAGGGCCAGCTTTACGGTTACCACCTCATCATCGTCACTACCTCCACACGCCGTTGCACCCAGAATAATGACCATCAACACTGTGAGAGCTAGCAACCACAGTTTCTTTGCCATGTCATATACCTCCGTCACTCGTTTTCGAATAATTGATTACCTATCAGATATTCCCCGGCTCTTGCCCATCAAGGCCCGCTGCTGACGCTGGTTGTGATGCCAGGGTAGCAATAGTCTCTCCAGCAACCCGGCAACCAGGAACAGACCTATGCCCATCAAGGCCAGCAGGACGATGGACGCATACACCCGTTCAGTAAGAAACTGGGACTTGGACCTTATAGCCAAGTACCCCAACCCCTCGCTGGAACCCACCCACTCCCCCACAACTGCTCCAATGACGCTGACCGCTATGGCTATCTTTATACCTGAGAACATGGAGGGCAGGCAGTTTGGCACCTGGACTTTAGAAAACGCCTGCCATCGGTTTGCTCCCAGGGTGCGCAAAAGGTTCATCATATCCGGATCGGCGGATTTCAGCCCATCCACGGTGCTCACTACGATTGGGAAAAAGGAGATGAACGCCACCACTATAATTTTGTGCTGCATCCCGTAACCGAGCCAGATAATCAACAGAGGGGCAATCACGATCCAGGGAATGGTCGAGGAGCCGATGACCAGTGGGTAGATAACCCGCTCCATCGTCCTTGACATAATGATGAGTCCGGAGAGGACTACTCCACAGGCCAAAGCAATGCAGAAGCCAACCAGTGCTTCCTTCAAGGTCACCCATGTGTGGTCGAGAAGCAGGGCCCTGCTGTCCCACAGCTCCTCTCCTATGCCGGAGGGCGCGGGAAGCTTCCAGTTGGGGATGTCTCTGATGGCCACGACTCCCTCCCATAGGCCAACAGCCCCGGCAATAATGAGAATGGGGGGGAGCCAGTGCATGAATAGTTGGGCCAACCCACGGCTTGTAAACGGCATGGAGCGACTTGGCCCGCCGGCCCCCGGTCCTACGTTCGCCTCTGTCACCGCCACGACTCCTCCACAACGCGGAGGTTCTCTTCTCGCAAGGCCGCTATCATCTCTGATTTGAGAGATATGAACGGCCCCTCAGTGACCATGTGGTGACTGCGGGGCCGGGGCAAGTTTACGTCCATTACCGCCTTTACCTTCCCCGGGCGTGCCGTCAGCACGTAGACCCTGTCGGACAGGAGCAAGGCTTCATCCACGTCGTGGGTCACGAGAACGATAGTCTTATCCAGTGAGTCCCATAGACCAACCAACCACTCCTGCATCTGCGTCCTGGTCAAGGCATCCAGCGCCCCAAATGGCTCGTCCAGGAGCATCACGTCTCGGTTGACAAGGATGGTGCGTAAGAAGGCGGCCCGTTGGCGCATCCCGCCCGATAGAGTGTAGGGGTATTCCTTCTCGAAGCCTCTCAGCCCGAAGGCATCTACAAGCTCCAAAGCCTGCTTCCTGGCATTGCGGCGGGACACACCCTGGATCTCCAGGCCCAAGATGGCGTTATCCAGCACCGTCCGCCAGGGCATCAGCAGGTCTTTCTGCTGCATGTACCCAACGAGACCCAGGCGGTTGACGGTCTGAGCACCGTCCAGCTCAACAGAGCCGGCGTCGGGCTGCTCCAGTCCGGCGATGATATTCAAAAGTGTGCTCTTACCGCACCCGCTGGGACCTATAATACTCACGAACTCCCCGCTGGTGGCAGAAAAGGCCACCCCTTCCAATACGGCCACTCGCCTTCCGTTCATGCCGAAAGACTTGTATATGTTCCGAAGATGTATTTTGAATGCTGATGTTTCCATCTGACCTGAAATACCAGAAGGCCGCCAAGCTGAGGCTGGCGGCCTTTTCCATTCCGACACTATCCACGGACGCCAATTCCCTACGCTGGCATTACCCAGATCAGGTTCGCAAGGGTCGGCGACATTTGGGGTCGCCCTCTCAGCCTGGCTAAACCAAGCTCCCCTACGGGCCTAGATATATTCTATTTGGTTGTAATTATAGAGTTTGGGTATCGGACATGTCAATAGCGAGCTTCCCTTTGGGGCAAAGCTCCAGCAAGCAGCAGCCGCGGCAGCGTGGCTCCTTCTTACAGGTCTCCTTGGCGTGGCGGTCCAGGAGAGCATGGTACTCGTTATACAGGGCCACGTCTCTTGGCAGGTTCTGATGGAAAAGGGTCTGGTATGTCTGGTAGCTCTCGTTTCTCGGTGCTATATCGAGACGTTTGAGGATGCGGCGAGTGTAAAGGTCTATCACGAAAGAAGGCTTTCTGGCGGCGTACAGGATTATGTCGTCAGCAGTCTCTTCGCCGATGCCGTATATGGAAAGCAGCTCCCTCCGCAGGTCTCCAGCTTCTTTCGACAGCAAAGATCCCAGGTCGCCGCCATAGCTGCCCCAGAGGTGGTGAATGAAAGCCTTCACCTTTCCTGCCTTGGCGTTGAAGTAGCCCGACGGCCTAATCAGGGCGGCCAATTTATCCTCGGGGATGTCTCTCAGGGCACGGGTGGACAGTAGGTCACCGGCCTTGAGGTTGGTCAAGGCTTTCTCTGCGTTTGTCCATGCAGTGGCTTGAGTCAAAATCGCTCCCAGTACAGTTTCCAACCGGCTCTCGCCGGGCCACCAGTGCTGCGGCCCATAACGCTCGTAGAGCCGGCGGTAGACCTCAAGCAGCAAGGCTTCGCTGACATCTGCCGTGAAGATGGCTTCGCTGCTCTGAATCGGCATGGACTCTCCTGTTTGAGATGTATTATTCATAGTTTCATAGGCAGCGGGTCCGACAGAGCTATCTCCCCTCTCGTGACGCGACACCCGTATGCGTAAACCTCCACGCCCTGGCTCAGCGCCTGGCGCAGGGCCACACCGAACTGAGGGTCGGCAGCGTCGTTGGGTGAAAAAGCCTGGGCATCGTCCCGTTGGACCACAAAAAATACCGCAGCGCGGTGCCCTTCCAGGATGGCCTTGCATAGGCTGCCTATGTGCTTCCTGCCGCGACTGGTAGGGGCGTCCGGGAAGAGACCTGTCCCGCCCACAATGAGGGTAACGGATTTGGTTTCGACGTAGCACCTACTCTCAGGACCTTCCAGCGCGATGTCCAGGCGACTTTCCCCGTAAGTGACCTCTCTGATGAAATGGTCGTACCCCGCGAACTGGGGCAACCTCTTCTCCTGTAGGGCCTCGTGGACCAGAGCGTTGGGCAGCCGGGCGTCGGCAGATACCAGGGTGTGTCCCAGGTCCACCAGTGCGAGGTCGAAAGCGGTCTTGCGGTGGTCTCCGGCTGCGGGCTTCAGGAGCACGCGGCGGCCCTCTTCCAGCAACTCCCGCATCCTCCCTGAGTTGGCTACGTGCACGAGGCTTTCCATGCTGCCAATGTCAACCAGGGCGGCAAAGCGGTTCAACCTCCGGATAAAACGGCCTTCGACCAGATCACCAAAACGCAATTTAACGTTCCAACGAAGAATTGTCCAGTCAATGGTAGCAAGCCCTGACAGTTGTGGCAACCGGAGTAGGTGTACATAGCCACGGATGTTGTCGGAAAGATATAATAGCTCCAATAGGGCCGTAATTCAGCCGTAATTCAGAGGAGAATAGATGACCACGTTCCATGAGAGGCTACAGCTAGCTTCCGAGTCCCACAGCAGTTTACTCTGCATTGGGCTGGACCCCGACCTTGAGCGGATGCCGGTGAAGGACGTATTCCAGTTCAATCGCGCCATAGTAGACGCCACAGCCGACTTGGTGTGCGCCTACAAGCCCAACCTGGCTTTCTACGAGGCCCTGGGTCTGGAGGGTCTGGAAGCGCTCCGGAAAACGGTGGACCACATTCGTCGAGAATCTCCAATTGTGCCCATAATCGGCGACGCCAAGCGCGGTGACGTCGGTAGCTCTGCGGAGGCTTATGCCAGGGCCATGTACGAGGCGTGGGGCTTCGACGCCGTTACGACGAACGCTTACGGAGGCCATGACACTGTCGAGCCTTTTTTGGGCTATAGGGACAAGGGCGTGTTCATCTGGTGTCGCAGTTCCAACCCCGGCGCCGGAGACCTTCAGGACTTGAAGAACGTCGAAGGAGAACCGCTCTACGAGGCTATGGCTATCAAAGCGATGGGGTGGAACACCTCCGGCAATCTGGGTCTGGTGGTTGGAGCGACCTACCCTCATGAGTTGGGCAGGCTTCGGGAGTTGTGCCCGGATATGGTATTCCTGATACCGGGAGTGGGGGCACAGGGCGGCAATCTTGAAGAGGCAGTGCGTTCCGGCACTGACACCAGGGGTCGCCTCGCTATCATAACCTCATCCAGGCAGGTACTCTACGCATCCAACGGACATGATTTCGCTGGTGCGGCCCGTCGAGAGGCCATCAAATTGAGGGACGAAATCAACCGAACTCTTGTGAGTGAGGGTAAGGGATGGTTTTAGAGCTTAGATTGGGAGACGTGCTCCGGCTGAAGAAAATGCATCCCTGCGGCAATAATCTCTGGGAAGTGGTGCGTCTGGGGGCTGACATAGGCATAAGGTGCCGGAAGTGTGACCACCGGGTGCTCCTACAGAGGTCATACCTGGAACGACGGGTGAAGGAAGTCATGAGCCGTGGGGAGCCTGTGTAAAGAAAATGTTGAAAGGCCTCTCTGCCACATATCCACTTGATACCTGCGGTCGTTGTGTACAGTGTCCCCTACCCATAGAATAATCTTTGATTTCATTAGAAAGGTCGCGCATGAGTGCTCATGGGTCTCATAATCGCGCAAATCCAATAGCTTCGCGCTTATTCCCTATAGTAGCTCGGCACGGGCTGCCGGTCCTGACCGCTTTCGTTCTGCTGATTGGTCTGGTAATTAGTGGCAATGCCGCTCCGGTTGAGGGAAATATCTTGCGGGCGCCCATAAGTCCCAGTCCCGTCAGGGACGACACTCTCGACGATGACGTGGGAGACATCAACGAGGATGGATTCGTTGACGTCAGTGACCTTGGTATAGTGGTCGCCGGCTTTGGTCGTCCCCCCGTCAACCTGCCCTCCGCAGATGCCAACGGCGACGGGCGAGTGGACATCCTTGACCTCGCCCTGGTTGCCAGCAATCAGGGGCGACGAGCGCCTAGGCCGTTGCAGGCTATGGTCATTGAGCGTGCATTTCCCAATCTGACCTTCCGGCGGTTGACCAACCTGGTCCAGCCGGATGATGGTCATAACCACATATTCGTCACGGAGCAGCCGGGGCACATCCGTGTTTTCCCCAATGACCAGCGAGTGACAAGGGCCGATACCTTCCTGGACATCAGTGACCGTGTCAACGAGGGTAGCAACGAGGAGGGGTTGCTCGGCCTGGCCTTCGACCCGGACTACAAAAACAATGGGTTTTTCTACGTTTACTATTCCGCAGCAGACCCCAGGCGTTCCGTAGTGTCCCGTTTCTCCGTCACTCAGCATGACCCTAACCTGGCGGACCGGAACAGCGAGACCGTTATCATGCAGGTGGCACAGCCCTTCCGTAACCATAATGGCGGACAACTCGCCTTCGGTCCTGACGGTTACCTGTACGTCGGCCTGGGAGACGGCGGCAGTGGTGGCGACCCTCGGGGCAACGGCCAGAACACGAGCACCCTTCTTGGCTCCATATTGCGCATAGACGTAAGCAGCGTATCCGACAGCCAAGGCTACGAGTTACCCCCGGATAATCCCTTCGTTGGCGTGTCCGATGCGCAGGATGAGATATGGGCCTATGGCCTGCGCAATCCTTGGCGCTTCTCTTTCGACGAGCGCACCGGAACATTGTGGGTAGCAGACGTGGGACAGAACAGGTTGGAAGAGGTGGACGTGGTGGAGAAGGGGTTGAACTACGGCTGGAACGCCATGGAAGGGACCAGTTGCTTCTCTCCAGGCTCCGGCTGCGACAAGACTGGCCTAGAGCTGCCTATTGCGGAGTACAGCCGCTCCGCCGGCAATTGCTCAGTCACCGGCGGGTACGTTTACGGCGGCCGCGGTATGCCGTCACTCCTGGGGGCCTACGTGTACGGGGACTTCTGCTCAGGGAGAATTTGGGGCCTCCGGTACGACGGTGGCTCAGTCACAGAGCATTTGCTGCTGGTCAACTCCAGCGTGTCAATTACATCTTTCGGCCAAGACCTGGATCTCAACTTGTATATCCTATCTCGCGACGATGGCATCTATCGGCTGGTCCCGTAGGGTAGGCACAGCCGTGTGCGCCTACTTCAGGGTCGGGGATTCTACTTAAACTCGTTGTGAGATGCTATACTATGCTAAACCACACGCAGGAGGTGCCTATGAAGGACCATGTTGAGGTCTTTTGGTTCTCAGAGCAGCCATATGGCCACGTCACCGAAGAGGATGTGCAAAAGTACGATTCTGGACGCCTGGGTTTTCCTAACAGATATTTCGATCCTGAGAAGGCCCACATCTTGTATAACCAGTACCATGAGCAGTATGCCCTCGCCGATGAAGTAAACTTCGATGGAATCATGAGCAACGAACACCATGCCTCCTACTGGTGTATGAAGCCCTCGGTGAACCTGGACGCCGCCGTCATCTCCAAGGTCACCAAGAAGAGCAGGATTGCTATTCTTGGGAACGTCATCGCCATTAACGACCCCATAAAGATGTCGGAAGAGATAGCCATGCTGGACTGCTATTCCGGGGGAAGGATAATCTCGGGCTTTGTGCGTGGTACTGCCGTTGAGAGCCTTCAGGGGGGCATTGACCCCACGGAGAATCGGGAGCGGTTCGAGGAGGCCCACGACCTTATCATCAAGTGCTGGACCACTCCGGGTCCCTTCAGACATGAGGGCAAATATTACCATTACAGGGCGGTGAACCCCTGGGTGTTGCCGGTCCAGAAGCCCCATCCACCCATCTGGTTCCCAGGATTCTCCAGCCCGGAGAGTGTGGTGTGGGCGGCCAGCCATCAGCACCCCTACATGAACCTGGGGTCCTTGCTGGAGCATACCGAGCGACTGAGGCAGGTGTATATAGATACGGCTAAAGAGACAGGTTTCAAACCCGGGCCGGAGCACTTCGGGTATCTTATAAAGGCTATTGTGGCCGATACCGACGAGAAGGCCCAGGAAATTGGACGCACCTTCATGTGGACCGAGGAGCACCGCAACAGAGGCCCAAGGGAGCACAATGACCCGCCTGGGTACCAGTCCCGAGAGGCAGTGGCAATACAGCGGACTCTGCCAGGGGCTGGAGTGGGGTTTGGGCGGAAGATGTCCTATGAGCAGCTTCAGGAGGTCAATAACCTCATAGTTGGAAGCCCAGAGACCGTAACCAGGAAGCTGACGACGATCATAGAGCGCCTCAACCCAGGCTATCTGCACATATATGGCAATGAAGGGGATATGGCCCACGAGGACGTGATGCGATCCATCGAGCTGATGGGCAAAGAAGTTATACCGGCCTTGCATGAGATCAAGCTACAACCCTACGAGTAGGTAGGAAGTAGATGGAATGGATTAATACACTGTTCAAGACACGGGCGAAGGAGCCGCTCGGACGAGTGTGACGGGCCGATGCGGCTCCTTTGTCTACGTATGCCAACTGCTTTATATCGGTGGTGGTGGCCTCATGGTGTGCCAGGGAGTGGCCTGCTCGTAGGCATAGGCCACGTTCAGGACTGTGCTCTCATCGAAGTTTCTTCCCCCTATCTGCAATCCAACCGGCAGGTTCTGGGAGTTGAAGCCGCAGGGGACACTGATAGCAGGTGTGCTGGACACGCTGGCCATCGCGGTCACGAGAGATGCGCTTCCCTTGCCGACAAATGGGGCCTTCTCCGGGCTGTCAATCCTGCTGATGGGGGTCCCCGGCGGTGCGATTTTCCCGGCAGTGGCTCCGGAGGTCGGCATTATCCACACATCCACGTTTTCCAGGGCTTCAATAACCTGATTACGCAGGATGGTCCTCAGTTTCTGGGCCTTGTAATAGTATTGAGCAGGTAGAACGCTGTTAACAAGGTAGGCAATCTGATTGTCGTGCCCAATCTCTTGCAGCCGATTCTTGAGGAAATCTTTGTATTGCAGAGGGGCCTCTATTCTGAGAGGCCCAAGGATAGTCCAAGCTTCTGCGGAAAGGGGTATGGAGATTTCCTCCACCGATGCTCCCAGTTCACCAAGCACACCGGCAGCCTTCATGACTGCGTCGCGGACCTCCGGGTGTATCATCTCGCCGTCGGTCACTTCCTTGACCACGCCCACCTTCAGCCCTTTTATATTGCCGTCCAAAGCCGCTCTGTAGTCGGGGACGGGGGTATTCCAGGTATAGGGGTCCTTGGGGTCGTGTCCGGCTATGGCTTGCATAGTCATAGCACAGTCTTCTACCGTACGTGATATGGGGCCCATGTGGTCCATTGACCACACGCCCGGCTTTACACCGTACCGGCTTACCCTGCCCCAGGATGGCCTGAGTCCTACCAGGCTGCACATAGCTGCCGGGCCGCGTATGGAGCCACCGGTGTCCTCTCCAAGGGAGGTGGCACACAGGAAACCGGCAGTGCCCGCGGCTGCGCCCGTGCTGGAGCCACTGGTGTGATACTCCAGATTCCAGGGGTTGAGGGCCGTGCCATAAGGCTGGACAGTGCCGGTTGTGCCGAACTCGGCAAGGTTCAGCTTGCCCAGCAGGATAGCTCCGGCGCTTCTAAGCTTCTCTATCACAGTGGCGTCAATATCCGGGACAAAATCCTTATAGAAAAGGGAGCCGATGGTGGTGCGAATTCCCTTGGTATAAGCCTGGTCCTTCACGGCTACGGGGATGCCGTGCATGGGGCCACGATACTCACCTCTGGCCAGGGCCTGCTCAGATTCCCGGGCGGCCTGAAGGGCCTCATCACGGGTTACGGTGATATAGGCGTGAAGGGTGGGATCCAGCCGGTCAATGCGCTCCAGGTAAGCCTCTACTGCCTCTACGGGAGACACCTCTTTGTTCTTTATGAGTTCGGAAAGCTCTGTAGCAGAAAGGTAAGGTATATCGCCTCTTTCCATGACACCTCCTTTCTCGTGCCGGGTTGTGTCTCGAATGAGAACCCGTCCGACGATGAAACGATTATAGGGTCGCCCTGAACCGGAGTCAAGAGCAGCTTTTTGGGGCATACTGTTCCACACCCAATGTTTCTGGGGTATACTATGCTCCAGACCAGATTCGTAATGGAGGAGCGGCATGAGATTCGTCTACAACCACTTACATTTCCGGAGCGAGGACCCCGATGCGGCGGCCAAGTTCTACTGCGACAACTTTGGAGCGTCCATAAAGTCGGAGAGTCCTCTGGCAAATACCAAGTCAATCCAGCTTGAGCTAAACGGCGAGACCCTGATGACTATATCGGGCCGGGCCGACGGAGAAGACCCGGTCCCGGGATCCACCGAGCCCCGCTACGGTCTAGACCATTTCGGATTCGAGGTTGACGACATGGACGCCGTAGCTGCTCACTTGAAGGCCAACGGAGTCCGCTTCAACTGCGAACCCTGGACAATGCCCTCGGGCATGTCGGTTGCGTTCGTAGTCGCCCCGGACGAGGTGAGCGTTGAAATCATCCAGAGACCAAAGGGTTAGGCCACCTGCGCCGGCTGTGGCTATCTGCCCGTTACCCTGTAGCGGCCCTCACCTTTCAGGTAATCCGCCGTTCTCAGAGCGAGGGCCTGGATTGTGGGAGTGGGGTTGAGACCCCCGGCGGTGACCCAGACGCTGCCGTCAATGATAAACAGGTTCTTCACGTCGTGGCTTCCGCCCCAACGGTCCACTACGGAAGTCCCGGGGTCGTCTCCCATCCGTGCAGTGCCCAAGAGGTGCCAGCCACCAATTACTCTATTGGGGTCTCCTATGACCTTCCTGGCCCCCGCTGCCTCCATAACTTCCCTGGCCCTGTCTACTCCATGAGCCAGCATTCTAACGGTGTTCTCGCTCATCCTGTAGCGTACCTTGGGAGCCGGGATGCCATTGCTATCAGCAAGGTCGGGATCCAGAGTGACGTCGTTATGTTCCTCGGGCAGGTCTTCGGACATGGCAACTATCCCGATGCTGTGGGCGGATAACTCGTCAAACTCGCGATGGTGTTGGGATCCCCAGGGAACCGGGTGCCGTGCCCAGCCACCATTAGCCGTACCTACCGGCCCCATTCCCCTCAACACCTGGAACTCATAGCCGCGGACAAAACCCCGCGCCGGGTCGGTCTCATAAAACTGCTGGCTCAACATTGTGCTGCTTATGGGGCCGACGTAGCCGTCGGACCGCTCGTCAAATACACCGATAACGCCAACAGAGGGATGGTACATCAGGTTCTTGCCTACCAGTCCACTGCTGTTGGCCAGCCCGTTGGGGAAGAGTGGCGACTGTGAGTTAAGGAGCAGGCGCGGTGTCCCTATACCGTTGCAGGCAAGCACAATCACACGGGCCTTCTGCTCTTGGACTCGACCGTGTGCGTCGTAGTAGATGGCGCTATGGGCCATACCATCCGCGCTCACCGTGATTTCCCTCACCCTGGTATGGGTCCGAAGGGTAGCCCCATTGCCTAGGGCCTTGGGCCAGTAGCTAGTATCTACACTGGATGGCGACCTTATTCCCGTCCCCAGGTAGGGAGTCCTGCCACCATATTCTGTTGAAATGACGGCGCTGTCTGAAGACCACCAGTGCCAACCCAGCTTGTTAAACCCCTTCGCCAGGGCCTCGCCCAGACTGCCTATGGGAAAGGGTGGGGTGGGTCTGGATGGCTTGGGTGGGTAGGCAGGGTCACCATTCAGCCCGGATGTGCCCATCTGTTGGTCATTCAGGTCGAAGTAAGGCTCCAACTCCCGGTAGGTCAAAGGCCAATCATCGGCGACGCCATCCAGGGTGCGCACCCGGAAGTCCGATGGATGGAGGCGTGGGAAATGGGAGCCCCAGTGTATGGTGCTGCCACCCACGGCACTGTACATATAGGGGGCGATTACGGACTCCACGTTGTTTACCGGATAGTCCTGGGGTAGCTTTCTGAAATTGGGGTCGGGGTTGAAATCAGTTTGCCAGTGGACTTCCCATTCATGTTCCGTCACAGGGAACGCCTTTGGGTCAAGCCACCCCCCCTGCTCCAGGCACAACACCTGAATATCAGCCTGGGTGAGGCTCCAGGTCAGGGCCGCACCGGAAGCGCCGGCACCTATAACCAGGACATCCACTATATCGTTCGATTGGGCCATCATACCTCCTGGACAGACACCGATTTGACCTGTGACCCCGCTCAGCCATTTCTCTTAAAGGGCTATCTCCACTTGCCTTCGCAGGCGTGCTATCCAGGCGCGCAGAAGCCCGTCGGAGAACACGCAGGGCAACGAGGGGGTCATCGTACGATAGACCCATCCACGGCTGACTCTTGACGGCCTGGTGGGGTCCAGCCACGCTTCATTATACGCCAGCCTGGAAAGGGTTGCGAGTCCAATCAAGACCGGCCAAAGCACTGCCAGTCTCAGGCGTAAGCAACGCCTTGGTATGGAGAGCAGGTATTCCTCTGCGGCGCGGTAGTTCTCCAAGGCCGCCTCTATGCCGGCGACAAGGACCGGACGGGCCTTGTCGCCGGATGACGGATTTAGCAGTGCCTCCGGTGTAAGGCCGACACGAGCAAGCTCGGCCTCGGGCAGGTAGCAGCGTCCGATGCGCAGGTCCCTGGGTACGTCACGGAGAACGTTGGTCATCTGAAGCGCTTTGCCAAACCGGACGCCGGTCTCTGACATGTACCCGGCATCCCATTTCCTAAGCGCAGACGTGTGGGCCATCGTAATTGTGGTCCAGAACTCACCCACGCATCCGGCCACGTAGTACGTGTAACGGTCAAGCTCTTCAAGGTCTTTGAATGCGACAATCCGGCCCGAGTCCTCCGGGGGGAAGGTGGTCAGGTCTGTCTCCATGCCACCGGTGAGGGTCACAACGACAGACCTCACACTGGTGCGGTCTGCCTCAGATAATGCCTCGAATAACGAGAAGGCTTCAGGCAGCGAGGTCAACAGCGCCCGCTCATCTGCTACAGACTGCTTGTCCGTCAGAGCGACTCCAATCTCTTGTATCACTCTCATGCTTGCCGGACCTTCGACCAAGCTTCTGAAAGCCAGAAGGTGACCCAGGCGTTCTCCGGGCGGCAACAGCCGCGTGTCGGCAATGGTATCGGCAGCGCGAGCGAGCAGATAGGCTAGGCCCACTGGCTCACGGAGGCTTTTGGGCAGCACTCGTAGAGTTAGGTAGAACGTCCTGGAGACGCCTCGCAGGAGACCCGTAAGCAGGCGCTCCCGGTCGGCCTGGATAATGACCGGCAATTCCCCTCCCGCTATGGGGCCCGAGGAAGTGCGTTGCATGTCCGCCATTTGAGCAAGACCAACAAGTGAATTTGTCCTGGGAAGAGACGGACACTATTATATCAGATGCCAGCCTTCCATTTGATAAGTTCGATAAGGAGTCATCTGACAAAACAGATAGAGAGTCGGCAAATTTTGTTGAAGCCCTTATCCCGGCCCTTCTACCCAAGGTCACACCGCAGGCTCCGGTCCCTCAACGACGTGACGCACATCCGGTACTTCTTTTCAATTACACGTTGCATATCCCTTCATTGACAGCCCTTCAAGCTAATCATATAATTGCCACAATATGGCTGGAGGCCGGGGTGAGAAACTATCCACCAGGGTGATACACTACCGTACGTCAAGGGAGCCTGATATGCCAGAGCATGACTTAGTAGTAGTAGGTGGTGGATTCGCCGGTATGCGCGCTGCTATCGCTGCTAAAGCTGCCGGCGCTGACGTGGCCCTGGCCTCCAAGGTGCATCCCCTCAGAAGCCATTCGTCGGGCGCTCAAAGCGGTATCAACGCCGCCTTGAGCCCTAGTGACTCCTGGCAATCCCACGCCGAGGACACCATCAGGGCGGGCGATTATTTGTCGGACCAGGACGCCGTAGAAATCCTGTGTCGAGAAGGCATCCAGGATGTAATTGACCTGGAGCACATGGGTGTCATCTTCAGCCGGGATGGTGAGGGCCGCATTGACGTGATGCCCTTCGCAGGCTCTTCCCGGCCTCGTACCTGCTACGTGGGTGACTCCGCAGGCCACGTCATCCTCCAAGTCCTCTACGAGCAGCTATTGAGATGGCAGGTTCAGACCTACGACGAATGGTTCGTCACCTCGCTTTTGATTGAGGACGGGACGTGCCGAGGAGTCATAGCCCAGGAGCTATCTTCGGGTAGACTTCAGACGTTGCACGCCAAAGCGGTTGTCCTGGCTGCCGGTGGCATGGGACGAATGTACCAACCAAGCACCTCCGCCTATACGGCTACTGCTGACGGAGTTGCGTTGGCATATAGAGCCGGTGTCCCTCTGATGGATATGGAGATGATACAGTATCACCCCACAACCCTCAAAGGCAGAGGGGTGGTAATTACCGAGGCGGCACGTGGAGAAGGTGCCTACCTGATCAACAAAGCCGGCGATAAATTCATGGCATCCTATGACCCTCACTCGATGGAGTTGGCAGCACGGGACCTGTGCAGCCGCGCGATAGAGACGGAGGTACTGGCCGGGAGAGGCGAGGATGGCTGTGTTTTCCTCGACTTTCGCCACCTGGATACGGCACGTATCGAGGACCGCTTGCCTGAGACCCGGCTTCTGGTGAAAAGGCTGGCGGACATTGACATCGCGAAAGACCCGGTGCCCGTTCAGCCTGCAATGCATCGCCCAATTGGGGGCATACAGGTGGATGGCCAGGGCGCTACTGCTATGCCCGGGCTGTATGCCGCCGGAGAATGTGCCTGCTTGGGGGTCCACGGGGCCAACCGCCTGGGAGGTAACTCCCTGTTGGAGTGCATGGTCTTTGGCAGGCGCGCCGGAGAGGCCGCCGCAAGCCATGCCGGAGCCACCCGGTCACAGAGGGCATCCGAGTCCTTGCTGGTGGACGAAGAGAGGCGGACCCGGGAGATAGCCACCAGGAACGGAGGAGAGGACACCATAGGTTCCCTTCGCCGTGACCTGGCCTTGAATATGCATCAAAACGTAGGCCCATACCGAAACATAGACGGGTTGCAGGTAGTCGCTGATAGGATTGGTGACCTGAAGGAGCGGTACACACGAGTAGGCACCCCAGCCATAGGCGGCTCGTACAATCCATCCCTCTCAACTTACCTGGAGTTGGGATATATGCTGGACGTGGCCCAAGTCATCATTGCCAGTGCCCTGGCACGCCGGGAGAGTCGTGGCGCCCACTACCGGACCGATTTCCCGGATAGGGACGATGCCAACTGGCTACAACACACTATCGCCTCACGTGGCCCGGATGGGCCAACCCTGGCCTACAAGCCTGTTGTAGTAACACAGTGGCAGCCGGAAAGGAGGGCTTACTGATGGAAGTTACCTTTAAGGTCCACCGATACGATCCGTCCAACGATGGCGATGGAGAGTTACAGGCTTACAGACTGGACATCGAGGAGGATGCCTCCGTTCTGGATGCCCTGGTGCGTATAAGGGAAGAGCAGGATAGCACCCTCGCATTTCGGGGCACCTGCCGTACCGGTTTCTGTGGCGACTGCACCATGCGCGTCAACCGCCGGAACAACATAGCCTGCGCCACAAGTGTCGGTAAGGTCGCTAAGGACGGCGAAATCACTGTCGAGCCAATCCGCCTGATAGGCAGATTAAAAGATATGATGTACGACGTGGACACAATGGTGTACGACAAGTACAAGGCTACAGACCCCTGGATAGTTACCGGGGAGCCCCAACCGGAGCGGGAACACATAGTACCCAATGAGGTTATACGGGACCTGCGAAAGGTTATGAGTTGCACCATGTGCTGGCTCTGTGACGAGGGCTGTACCACGATGGTGGTTGACAAGAAATTTATCGGACCCGCCGCCCTGACCAAGGGCTATAGGGTGGTCGCCGATCCCCGTGATACCAAAACTGCGGAGCGGCTTAGTAAGCTTGGAGACAAACACGGACTGTGGGACTGCTGCCACTGTTTCGAGGCCAGTGAGCATTGCCCCAAGGGGATTGATCCCACTCAGCGTATTTTCCAGCTGCGGGACCGGGCCATCAAGGAGAACATCGGTAGCCCCTCGGTATCCACGGTAAGGAACCATTACAGGAGCTTCGCCGCTTCGGTGAAGGCCCACGGCTGGCTGGACGAGGCGCGCCTGGCTGTCGAGACTGAAGGTCTGACCAACATCAAAGGACAGCTGAAGCAGTTGCCCCTGGCACTGAAGGCATTCAGAAAAGGGAAGCGGCCCCTACCTTACTTCCTCCACCCCAAGAGAGAAGGGGCACGCGAAATCTCCGATATATTCGAGAAGTGGGAGGAGAAAAAATAATGGCATACGCATTTTACCCCGGCTGTGTTTCCAGGGGCGGGTGCCCTGAGTTGTATCCCGCTGCAAAAATGGTGGCCGCCAAACTTAATATGGAACTGCTGGAGTTGAAGGACGTGGGTTGCAGTGGGGCGGGCGTATTGAGCCAGGAAGTATCCGACCCCATCAACGCCCGCACCCTGGCCAAGGTTGAGCAGATAGGGATGATGATGATTACTATTTGTAGCACCTGCCAGGGCGTGTTCACCCAGGCAAACCATCGCCTCAAGTCTGACCCCGAATACAGGCAGCGCATCAACAGGGACTATCTGGCCTCGGAAGGGCTGGAGTACAAGGGCACCGTGGAGGTGAAGCACTTCCTATGGGTGCTGGATGAGGAGTACGGCCTGAATAATCTGAAGGAGATGGTCGTAAGTCCCCTCACCGGGCTGAAAGTCGCACCATTCTACGGCTGCTACCTGCGTCGTCCCCCCGAGCTTATGGTTCCCAAAGGTTTCGAGAGCCGCAAGAGCGTCCTGGAAAGCACTATAGAGACTCTGGGTGGAGAAGTGACCAAGATTTCGGGCAAGGGCAAGTGCTGCGGCTTCCCCATCCTCACCGCCAACGAGGAGAGCTCTCTGGAGATGTGCGGGACCCACACCCTGGAGGCGCGGCAAAACGGCGCCGACTGCATGGTCACCCCTTGCCCCCTGTGCCACCTTGAGCTTGATGGCAAACAGGCCGACGCCGAGGAGCACAAGGGTGAGGCGATAGACATGCCTATCCTGCACCTGCCCCAGCTTGTGGGCCTGGCCCTTGGCTTCTCGCCCAAGGAGATGGGCCTGGACAAGCACAT
Organism: Dehalococcoidia bacterium; assembly: GCA_965219825.1. Classification (GTDB taxonomy): domain Bacteria; phylum Chloroflexota; class Dehalococcoidia; order Lucifugimonadales; family JAGWBF01; genus JAGWBG01. The sequence continues at coordinate 3,291,511 of OZ244792.1, forward strand.
TGTCTCCACCGACGACGTAGTGAAAAAGCTGGAGGAGATTAGGGCTTAAATTTGTCACCGAAAGCACGAGTCCACAGAGACAACTAAACGGTGAAGAAACCCACCGCACCAAACTATTAGGAAGGGTAGTATGAGCACTTCCGTTGAAGGTAAAGAAGTACGAGTGGTAAGAGGAACCCAGCCTGCCAGCACCACAGCCCAAACGCGTGGGATGGAGCGCCGCCCAGGTATTGACGCCCAGACGACCGGAGCCAAGCGAGTTTGGTTGGGACTCGTTACCTGCGCTCCCAATACAGAAGGCCCTGCCCATCATCATGGCGAGGCCGAGACAGCCGCGTATGTCGTCAGTGGGCACGTGCGCGTCTACTATGGAGAGGGATTTCGAGATTACATTGATGGTGGGCCGGGAGACTTCATTTTCGTACCGCCATACCTGCACCATATCGAAGCCAATGTCACGGACGAGCCTGCCGAGGCTGTGTTGTCTCGGGCACCCGACAATATCGTGGTGAACCTGGAAGAATAACCCTCGAACATCCTGATGAAGGAATTGGTTGTTGGTGTCACGTGACTAACATTCGCAGACCTTTGTTAACCCTTTGCCCTTTGGAGGAAATAACATGACCAAGATAGGCATAATGGGGGCCGGCGCCGCCGGAAGCTACATCGGGGCCTTTCTCACCAGGGAGGGAGAGGACATAACCTTCGTTGACCAGTGGCCCGAACACGTGGACAAGATGAAAAGTGTGGGCCTCCGGGCCAGCGGCAGCCAGGGAGACTTCACCATACCCGTGAAGGCGCTACACCTGACTGAAGCCCAGAATATTGATGAGCCATTTGACATAGCCTTCATCGCCGTGAAGTCCTACGACACCGAATGGGCTGCCCACTTCATCAAGCGCTACCTAAAGCCTACAGGCTTTGTAGTCTGCTCCCAGAATTGCATGAACGACGAGCTTATTGCCTCCATCGTGGGCTACGAAAGAGAGGTGCCGTGTGTGATGTCCCACATAGAGGTCGCCCTATGGGAGCCGGGACACGTCAACAGGGGTGGCGAGCCGGGCAGAGACCACGGCCATGACGTTTTCCGTGTAGGAGAGACCAACGGGAGAATCACCCCACGAGTCGAGAATCTGGTCGCTATGCTTAGCTGTATAGACGGTGCGAAGGTGACTACCAACATCTGGGGTGAGAGATGGGCCAAGCTGGCCCAGAACGCGATGGGCAACCCAGTAGGTGGCATCTCCGGCCTGGGCGCTAACGACATGAGCGAAGACCCGGGCGCACGCACCCTGCGCATCCACCTCGCCCGTGAGACAGTCCTGGTGGGCAAGGCCCTCAGCTACACCATTGAGCCTATCGGTGGCTTCGATGCGGACACCTGGGCTAGGGCCAACGAGGGCGAGGTCTTTGAGGAGATTGACGCCAACCTACAGGAAAGAAAAGGTAGGGTCAACTGGCATTCCTCTATGTCCCAGGATGTGAAGAAGGGCCGCCGCTCGGAGATAGACTACATGAACGGCTACGTGGTGCGGAAAGGACAGGAAGCCGGCGTGCCCACACCCGTGAGCGCCGCCGTCACCGCCGCCATGCAGGAGGTAGACGCCGGCAGGCTTAAGCCTGACCCTTCCAACATAGACCGGGTCCTGGAACAGGCCGGTATTTAGCTCAGAGGGTTGTGGAAACTCGGAACCTGGCTACAGGTCGGAGTCCGCTACGAGGGAAGCTTGGAAGAGCAAGAAGGACAGGAAGAGAACACACGGGACAGGCACGGATGGGTCCTCTATTATGATGGCAACTGTGGGTTCTGCGCCGGGGCCGTGCGCCTGCTCTCCGCGATAGACTTCTTCCGCCGGATCACCTGGACTCCCTTTCAGGTCCTGAAGGAACCGCCCCACGACCTATGTTGGGGCGACCTTGACCGCGCTGCCTACCTGGATACCGGACAAGGCCGACTCCACCAAGGGTACTACGCCTTCAGGAAACTGGCCCTGCGATTGGTGCCATTGTTACCTTTGGCACCCATTTTTTGGCTTCCTGGAATGGGATTCGCCGGGGGAGCGGTCTATCGCTGGGTCGCCGGGAACCGTTACCGCCTATCCGGCTGTCGAGTACCAACACTCAAATCTGAAAGGTAGCTCCGGTATTTTTAATATCTTACGATTGTAGTGTAAAATAGCATAACAGGAAAACCCGCCAAGAGGTAAAAGATGCGCATAAGGGTGGAGCCCAAAGAGTTCTTCATGTACTCGATATTCCTGGCCTTCAACAAGGAGCACTCTGACCTGGAGGACAAGGCCGTCAAGGCTTACTTGGAGGAGCACGAGCTGATACCCAAGGCACAGGGAACGGACACCCTGGAGGGCCAGGAGTACGATGTCATGTACTTCGGCGGCTGCTACCTGGGCAGACATCTCAACGTTATCGGCGACATGCAGAGGAAGGCCGTGGAGCAAGAGATGCTCACTACCGAGATAGAGCGCATCTTACATGAGACGGCGGACCCGGCGACACGTAGGGCGGCCGATAATACGCCCGGGCCCAAGCTGAAGGAGCTAATCGTCAACCTCGCCGAGGACCTCCACCAGGAATCATCCTTTAGCGCCGACGAGGAAGGCTATTTGAAAGTAGCCCTGGAGGCCGACCATATCCGGCGTAAGTTCGTGGACATGGTCGGGGAATAGTGGCTACTAGGCTCACCTACACCGGGAAACCCCTTATCCGGCACGTCACAAGGGCAGCCAGAAAGAGAAGGGACATCAGAATCCCCAAGATTAGGCACCCGTACCTCGACACCATTAAACGGTTGCTCCCATTTCACCCTACTCACTGGGTATGACGGGCAAGGTTATGTGGGAGGGGTACTGGTCACTATGCAGGATGGTTTGAATGGCAGGTCGTAGCTCACTCTCCTCCCAGGGTTCGCGGCCCGTATTGGGATTCCTGTCGAAGCGAGGGAAGTTGCTGCTGGACAGCTCTACCCTCACGCAGTGCCCTGCCTTGAAAACGTTGCTGGTGGCTACCAGGTCTATAGTGTATTCATAGACGTTGCCCGGCTCAATCAGCTTCGCTTCGGCCAGGGACTCGCGGTAGCGGGCACGTATGATTCCATCGGTAAGACTTCTCGAGCAGCCGCATGGGGATACGTCCACCAACTTGGCAGTGAAGTCGGTGTCCGGGGCCGAGCTGGCCGCATACAGCGTAACATTGACTGGGCCGGTGACTTCTACGTCACGCTCAAGGGCCGGAGTCGTGTAGACCAGAACGTCGGGTCGTGATTCAATGCTGCGCTGGTCGAAGGGACCTCCGGGGAGAAATCCGGCGTTGCAGCAAAGCCCGCCACCCCTGGTAGGAACCGGAGACCTGGGGTCGTAGAGGTACACGTCGGGCGGCTCAGAGCCGGGGCGTTCCGGTGATATGCTACCATCTCCGTTCAGGGTACTTGCCTTGCCGTCACTGTGAAAATAGTAGGGCGTATACCGAGTACGGGCCAGGGGCCACTCCTGCTCGTAGCGCCAGAGGTTATCCCCCATCACGAATATGCGCACCGGAGCTTCGTCCAATATGCCGTTGTCAATACCCTTCAGCCAGTAATCGTACCACCGGAGATGGGCACCCGGAACATCTATGGCCGCCTCGTTGGCCATAAGCCCAAAATAGAATTCGCCGGATACATCCGTGCTGGCGCCGTGATGCCAGGGGCCGACGATTAGCTTCTGGCCCCTGCGGACCGTGTCCGTAGGCCCCCTTTCCCTCATGCCCTGGAAGTTCCTCAAGGTGCCCTTCAGGAAGATGTCGTGCCATCCCCCTATGTGGAGGGCAGGAACCGTCATCTCACTGTGGTGGTCCTCGATGCGCCAGCGTCTCCAGTAATCGTCCGATTTCGGGTGGGCCAGCCAATCATAGAAATAGGAAGCCAGGCCGTCCTTGAGGTGAGGGAAGTCCATAGGTGGTACGAAACGGAAAGTCTCCTCCATGCCGTCTACGGCCTTTATCAGATTGTCCCGCGTCTCCGATGGGACCGGCCCGTTACGGTAGTGAGTTGCCAGGTTGGCAAGGGCAAGTTGTCCAAGAGTCCAGGAGACGGCGAAGCCCCACGCAAAAGCCCCACCCTGGTATGTCCAGCCCTCGTGGTAGTCCGACGCCGTGATGCCGGGGACCACGGCGGCCAGGGATGGCGGACGGGAAAGGGCGGCGAGCCACTGGGTAGCGCCCGTGTAGGAGCGCCCGTACATCCCGACCTTGCCACTGCTCCAGTACTGGGAGGCACACCATTCCACCGTATCGTAGCCGTCATTTATCTCATCCCGGAAGGGGTAGAACTCTCCATCGGAGGCGTAGCGTCCTCTGGTATCCTGAATGACGACTGCGTAGCCGTGAGAAACGGCCCGTAATGAGTCCAGAGTCGAGCCACGGGCGGCAGGCATGTTCTTGTTGTAAGCGGTGCGCTGCAGCAGGACCGGGACCCTCTCGGAGGTATCAGGCCGGTAGACGTCGGCGTATAGACGCGCACCATCTCTCATAGGGATGGGAATGTTGGTCTCAGTCTTGATAGAAGTGTTCGGACCCATAAAAGTAGTCATTGCTTACTCCTTGCGATTCCGTAATTCCGGTAATTCCGCTCCGTGATACGCTTTTCAAAATCGTCCGGTGGGTAACGGCAGGGCATCGGGTGAAAGAAGCCGGCACCTTGCGACCTCAAAGCTGGAAAGTGAAAAAGCGGCAAGGTAACCCATAGCAAGAGTCTAATGAATCTCCGGCTGTATTGTACACCCGAAGAAAGTTGAAAACTACCCTACTGATTCTGGGTAATTACCACATCACAAGAGGAGGGGCATTTGAAATAATTCCCCTTAGCTTATAGAATCCCATGAGGGCATTGAGACAGCAGTAGATTGCTCATACCGGGTTGGGTCATCTGAGTCGTTATGGCAGACGTCCACCCGTGCCCCAAATACGTTGAGCAGCAAAGGTGTCTAATGGAATTGGGAATCATCGGCTTGCCCAAGAGTGGTAAGACAACGACATTCAACGCCCTGACCAGAGGTCATGCCGAGGCATCACCGGCCTCGGCGGCCTCGGCCAAGCCCAATATTGGCGTTGCCAAAGTACCTGACCCACGTCTCGACTTCTTGGCTTCTATGTTCAAGCCCAAACGCGTTGTGCCTGCTGAGGTACGTTACATAGATATCCCGGGTGCGCCGGAGGGATTGGGGCGAAACGGCAGCCTCGGTGGACAGTATTTGAACTCTCTCCAACGCTGTGACGCTCTGCTCCAGGTGGTACGCGCGTTTAACGATCCGTCAGTGCCCCACGTGGAGGGCTATACGGACCCCTACCGTGACATATCCACCATGGACCTGGAACTCACTTTCTCGGACCTGGCTATACTTGAACGCCGTTCCGAACGGCTAACTTCGGAACTCAAAGGCATCAGGTCGCAGGAGCGTAACCGTGTACTAGGTGAGGCAGCGCTGATTGAGCGATTGAAAGAAGCGTTATCCCAGGACACTCCGCTCCGTGAGCAAAATCTGACGCCGGATGAAGAGCTTATGATTAGCGGCTACCAGTTCCTTACGGGTAAACCGCTGCTCATCCTGCAAAACGTTGACGAGGGGCAGACTCCAAACTTGCTTGAGCTTGAAGAAGAAATGTCTCTGAGGCTGAACGCCCCAAGCGTGGGATGTGCGGTTATGTGCGGAAAACTGGAGGAAGATCTGACTCAGATGGACCCCGAAGAGGAGGAGGGATTTAGAGGGTCGCTAAAAGCCGGTGAAGCAGGCGCAGACCGGATGATCCGGCTATCGTATAAGCTGCTAAACTTGGTCTCCTTCCTGACCGTAGGTCCCGATGAGGTGAGAGCTTGGAGTATACCGGAGGGCACCCCCGCAGTGAAGGCAGCAAGCGTTGTCCACTCCGATATTGAGCGGGGATTTATCCGCGCCGAGGTTATCTCCTACGATGACCTGGTGCGTTGTGGTGGTATGGTAGAGGCGCGCCGGCAGGGTGTGCTACGCGTCGAGGGGCGCGGTTACGTGGTTCAAGATGGGGACATCATCAATTTTCTGTTCAACGTATAAGAGCCTGGTTGGGTGTACCCGCCTTCTGAATATCCGGGGCCTACTTCCCAAGCCGGTGAGGCCCTGGGACGGAGACGCGAATATCGCCCTATGAAATAGGGTGATTCGGTTGGGGAGAATCAAGGGCTGTCGAGTGACGTAATTCTCTGAGAGGGCCAGCCAACCGCTCCTCACTGCTGGATATTCATGCGGCAAAGCCCACGCGGTCCATAAGTTATGGTAGCATAGGGTAGCAATGAAAGAACTCTGCTTACGAGGAGGGCCCCGATGCGTGGTGTTACAGCTTTAGCCAACATTCTACACATGGAAGGAACTGAGTATGTATTTTGCTATCCATCCAACCCTTTGATTGAGGAGGCCGCCGTTGCCGGAATCAAGCCCATTATGTCCCGCAGCGAGCGAACAACGGTGAACATGGCCGACGGTTATAGCAGGGTGTCCAATGGGCGGCGAATAGGCGTTGTTGTTACCCAGTATGGCCCCGGCATAGAGAACGCCTTTGGTGGGGTTGCCCATGCCCATGCGGAATCTACTCCGATACTCGTGCTTCCTGGTGGCGCTCCCCGCAACAAAATTGGTCAACCTCCGGATTTCCCGGCAGTTGAGTCCTATCGCAACATCACAAAATGGTCGTCCCAGATTAACCAGGCGGACCGCATTCCCGAGATGATGCGACGAGCCTTTACTTTTCTCCGGTCGGGCAGGGGTAGCCCGGTTATGCTGGAGATGCCCAGCGACGTGGCCTTGGAGGAGATAAGCGAAGTAGCATTCAACTACAGGCCCGTCAAGGGCTACAGAAGCGCCGGTGACCCCGGCGATATTGCCGGCGCGGTCAAGGCTATTCTTGGTGCTGAGAGGCCCGTCATATACGCCGGTCAGGGAGTCCTGTGGGCCGAGGCATCTGAGCAGCTGAGGGAGTTCGCCGAGTTGGTAAATGCCCCGGTGATGACCACCAACACGGGTAAAAGCGCCTTCCCGGAGGACCATCCGCTTGCGTTGGGCACCGGGGCGCGCACGTGGACCAAGGCGGCTCGGCACTTTTTGGATAGAGCAGACCTGGTTTTCGGGGTCGGGTGCAGTTTTACCACCAACCTAGCATCCATCGGAGTACCGACAGGCAAGACACTGGTCCAGTGCAATGTTGACGTCCAAGACCTCAATAAGGAGCAGCAAATACATCATGCCGTTGTTGGCGATGCGGGCCTGGTCCTCCCACAGCTCATCGAAGAAGTGTACAAGCAGGCGGGGCCTGATGGTAAGAGGGGTGATGGAGTGGTAGCCCAGCATATCAAGAGAGTAAAAAATGAGTGGCTGGAGGGATGGATGCCTCTTCTTACCTCCGATGAGGTCCCCATAAATCCCTATCGCGTGATATGGGACTTTATGCACACAGTGGACCGCACACAAACCATCTTGACCCACGACTCCGGCCATCCACGAGACCAGACCATCCCATTCTATGAGGCCATCACACCCCGGGGCTACTTAGGCTGGGGTAACTCCAGCCAGCTGGGATACTCTTTGGGTCTGTCTATGGGCGCCAAACTGGCCGCACCTGATAAGCTGGTGGCTGCCATAATGGGAGACGCTGCTATCGGCATGGCGGGCATGGACATTGAAACAGCAGCGCGGCTTCAGATTCCCATTCTGATTATGGTCCTCAACAATCACGTGCTCAGCGGTTATGACAGGAATTACCCGGTGGCCGCTGAGAAGTTCGGCTTTACCAATCTCTACGGCGAGTACGCCAACATTGCCAAGGCGCTGGGAGCTTACGCGGAGAGGATTGAGGACCCCGGCGAGATTATCCCCGCCATCAAGCGTGCCCAGGGGGCGATGGCCACGGGGCAGCCTGCTCTGTTGGAGTTCATGACCAAGGAGGAGAATACCCTGTCGATGCCCTGATTAGTGTCCTTAGCGTTTTATACGTTCCTCAGCTTGGGGTCCAGCCGATCTCTCAGCCAGTCGCCCAAGAGGTTCATGGACAGGACCGTGAGCACGATGGCCAACGTGGGGAAGAAGAATATCCACCAGTTGGCGATGATGAGTTCGCGCCCATCGGCCACCATGACCCCCCACGCAGGAGTGGGACGAGGTATGCCTGCTCCCAGGAAGCTAAGCGTAGACTCCAGGATGATAACGGCGCCAACCTCCAGGGTAGCCAGCACAATCACTGTATTTACCAGGTTGGGGAAGATGTGACGTAGCATGATGCGCACGTGGGAAGCGCCCGCCACGCGAGCCCGTGCTATGTAGTCGCTTTGCTTGATGGCTAGAGCCTCCCCTCGCACCACGCGGGCGTAGCGGGACCACAGGAGCACCACTATGACTATAATCACCGTGCTGTAGCCGGACCCTATGGCGGCCACCATCACCAGGGCCAGCAGGATGCTTGGAAAGGCCAACATGAGGTCTACGAGACGCATGATTAGGCCGTCCCAAATGCCCCCAAAGTAACCGGCAACCAGCCCGAGGATAGTCCCTATGCCCCCGCCCAGGACCACGGCCAACAGGGAGATGGTCAGGGAGACCCTGGCGCCGTGGATTATTCTGCTTAGCACGTCCCTCCCAAGCTTGTCTGTCCCCAGGAGGTATTTGGTTGATCCACCACGCTGGGTCATTATCTCTACCTTGTCGCCAATGGACACTTCTTGGCCCGCAATGCCGCCCACGATCGTGGCATCCCCGATCTGCATCCTCCGCTGGGCATCTTCCAGGAGGACCTGGCTCTGCCGGTCTTCCCGTTTCCCGGTTTTCTTCTCCACCACATCTTTTACCAACACATTGGGTCCTACCCAGAAGGGTGGCAGCTTTACATCTTCCAGGTTCCCTATCCGGTGGTCGTGGGGCGCAATCAGGTCGGCGAAAATGGAGGGAATGACCAGAAGCAACAACAGAATTCCCAGGGGTAACAGAGGATAGCGCCGAGCCCTGTCCGCTCCCCGCAATAGCCCGGGGACCGGACCCCAAGCCCTTCTTCCAGGTACAGCTATCGCTGCCATACGGCGACACCCTCCAATTTGTCCAAGTCGTGGGAATTAGGCGTATCGGATGCGCGGGTCAACATAGGCATAGACAATGTCCACCAGCAGGTTAATTAAGATGAAGCCGGCGGTAAAGAAGAGCACCACACCCTGCACCAGCAGGTAGTCCCGGGTTATGATGGCTTCGATGACTAGCAAACCCAGGCCAGGCCAGGCGAAAACGGTCTCGGTGACCACGGCGCCGGTGATGAGCACAGCGCCGATTAGCCCCATATACGTGAGGGGAACGATTAGGGCGTTGCGGAAACAGTGTTTCCAGATGACCTTCCACTCCGGTACACCCTTGATTCGGGCCAGCTTGACGTACTCGCTGTCCAGCACCTCCAGCATGGAAGAACGAGTCAGGCGCATCAACGCCGCCACCTGGAACCAACCCAGGGCAATGCCAGGGAGTATCATGTTTTTAATGCCCCCCTTCCCGGAGGCCGGGAGCCATCCCAACTCCACTGCGAATATCCACATGAGAATCAGACCGATGGCGAAAGCGGGGGCCGACTGGCCTACTAGGGCAATTACCTTGCCTGCGTAGTCTAGGGGTGTGTCCTTCTTCACTGCCGCGATGACCCCTATGGGCACAGCCATAAGAGTGCTTATCAGCAGGGCGAAACCCGAGAGTTGTAGTGTACTGGGAAACCGGCTGGCGATTAGGTCGGACACGCTCTTGCCTCGGAAGCTGCCCGACTCCCCCAAATCCCCCTGAAGCAATTTTTTCATGTACACGTAGTACTGCACGTGGACAGGTTTGTCCAGACCCCAGGCTTCCTCTACCAAGTCGTACATCTCCTGAGTCGCCTCCTGGGGTAACATATAGTCCAGTACGTTGCCACTGACCCGGACCAGGCCGAAGATAACGATACTTATGACCAGCATGGCAAGTACCGACTGGACCAGGCGACGGATGATGTAACGCTGCATCTCTTCCTCTTGCGGAGTAGTAGACGAGGCTTGAGTCCCTATTTATGGAGCTATCCCCAAATTTCCCAGGGCGCCCCGGCTTGAAGGCTCCGGCGCCGTGCCCTCGCCTTCAGGCCTAGGGGCTAGAGGATGATTTATAGGGTAAGCTCATCAATCACAATCGCCCCCAGCCCTGGCAAGGGACGTGGGGGCGAGGTACTTCCCTATGGTCTCTTGAAAGCTAGAGGAGCTTATTGCCTACCTCACTCCCTTACTACGCTGACATACTCCAATTGGCTGTGTAAGCCACCTGCAATCCCCCACCACGTGTAATCCGCCACCACGTCGGGGTCTATGGTCACTATGCCAGGCAGATAGAACAGTGGTATGTGGGAGAACTCATTGTATAGCTCCTCGTGTATCGCCTGGAAGAAGGGCGTCTGACCTTCTTGGGTCAGCACTTCCCCAGCCGTACGGAAGTTCGCGCTGAGGGTGTTGCTGGTGTAGCCACGGAAGATTCGTCCGGGCATCCACCAGAAGTATATCATGATGTTTGGTTCCAACGGAGCGACCGAGAAGGAGTATACACAGCAGTTGGACCTTAGCTCCCGGTATTCTTGACGCCACCTGCCATATTCCCGGTCGTCCAAACTCACCTTTATCCCCACGGCCTCCCACATACCGGCTATTGCCTCGGCAACATCGGCCATCTCCGGTACACCGGGTGTGGCATACCCCAGCAGTGTCGTTTCAAACCCGTTGGGGAAGCCAGCTTCAGTGAGAAGCTCTCTGGCACGCGCTTGGTCGAAGCCGTACGCTTCCTCAAACCTTTGCTCCCATGCCGGGATGTAGCCTCGAATGGTGGGGTCTACGCCGGCCACGTACATCGGCCTACCGCGCCCCTGGAAGAAAGCTTTATTTAGCTGGTCACGGTCTATGGCCTTGTTCATGGCTTGCCGTACCTTGCGACCCACGTCACCTTCCGCGGCCCAGGGGTAGGAGGTGTCAAGGCTCTCTCTTATTTCATCATCGTAGTAGAGTCCACCGAACATGTAATGGGGACCAAGGGCCGGGAATGTACTTAAGCTGGTATCCAGTCCCGCAGCAATGGCTTGATCAAGGAGGTTGTTGGGGAGCGACGACAGATGGACCTGCTTTGTCACCATCGCAGCCAGCCGGGTGGCAGGTTCCCGTATAAACCTCATATTCAACTGCTCAAAGTCCGGCTGCAGCCTCCAGTGTTCGTAGGGGACCCGCTCATACAGATACCCCACGTTTTCTGTGAAGCTCACGAACTGATAGGGGCCAGTCCGCGCGGGTTTCGCCGCCACACCGTCCTCACCGGCCTTGCAGAAGCCCAAATCTCCATACCCTTCGGGTGCATTCGGACACGCCTGGTCCCACTGCGCCTTGCTGGTTATGGGCCAGCCCGACCTCAGCCCCACTTTGTCGTTAAAGAGGATATCCGGACGCTTGACCAGGCGGAAAACCACTGTATGGTCATCTATTGCCTCAACCTGGACTCCCGGGTCATCCCGGAAATACGGAGTATCGCTGGCCCGGCAGTCCGCCTCAACGAAAATCTGCCTGGAGTTAACCGCGTCATGGGCGGTAAATTCGCCAAATCCGAAATGCCAGGGCACACCTTCTCGAAGCTTGAAGGTCCAGTCCTTGCCATCGGGCGATATGCTCCATTCCGTGGCCAGCTGTGGTATGCGCTCGCCGGTGTAGCGGTCCAGGCTCAGAAGGAGGTCCATCGCAGGCCTGTGTTGGAACTGGGCGACGCCCTGGGTTCCACAGTCTAGAGGCGACTGCTGAGCCGGCGGTTGTACGGCAACCGCCAGACGGGTCACCACCGGCTTGCCGACCACAGGAGCTTGGGTAGGCGTAGGTCGAACTGTGGGAGTTGGCACTACGGTGGCTGCGATGGTTGGAGTCGGGAGAGGCGTGGGTCGCGGGGTAGGAGTCGAAGTCGGTTCGGGCGTCTCACCGGGCCTGAGAGTAGCGGTAGGCTCGGGCGTTGGGGTTGACGGCACGGCGGTAGCCGTCGCAGTGGGCTGCGGCGTGTCGGTTGGCGGTACTCCAGCCATTGGGGTCGTACCCCCTCCACATGCCACCGCTATCACAAGCACCAGAAGGAACGGGATGATGACACGATATCCGGGCCTAAAAAACGGGTGATAGAACATGATTGTACCTCCATGCCGTTTGTAGTGAATCTGATTCCCTCACGGAGTGCCTAATATCAATAGCGGTGACTCCCCTATGACCTCTAATGCCGTTGGTGGTTTCGGAGGTTAATGCCACATTACGCTCTCTTGCCCTCTTGTCCCCGGCGATGGCTTCCTTCAGGTTTCCCGACAGGAATGCGTCTGTTGGGCCTCGACGATACTATAATCGTCCGTCGGGGCGGTCTTTGGTATGAACTGCCTGAGGATGCAAAAGCATAACAAATATTCGCAGTCCTGTCAATCACGCTGCCAATCGAGAAACTTTCGTGATTAGATATATTGAATATCAAGATATTATGGATTTCGTAAACGTCGGATGGCGGATATCCGGCTGCTAAGAGGCAGTTTTGTGAACTCAACGGGAGAATTGACGCTATTGAAGAGCAGTGATATACTCGCCCTATGGTATGGTAGGCTCGTATCATTAACGCAATATGGTACGAATTTGGGTATCCCAGCCGATTTTCTGGAGGATAGCAACATGGAGTACAAAGTCATTTCCGGCGACGGACACATTGACCTGAAATGGCTGCCTCACGACCTCTTTGTGTCTAGCGCCCCTGCCAAATGGAGGGACAGGGTTCCCCAGGTATTGGACACAAAGGATGGCAAGAGGTGGCATGTCGAGGGAGTGGACATTCTCACTAGACCCATGGGCGGGTTTGGCGACATGACCCCCATGAAACGAGGGTCGTCGAAGCACATAGACCGGATGTGGGAGGTCGGCTTTTACGAGGAAGGGCCCCATCCATCGACTCCGGAGCTACGCATAAAAGACCAGGGGATAGATGGTGTTGATGCTGAAGTCATTTATGGCATCCTGACCATCAGTGGTTGCATCGAGGACCCTGAGCTGGTTCCCTTGGTATACGGGATTTATAATGACTGGGCGGCCGATTTCCGCAGGACCAACCCGGATCGCCTCGTGCCTCTGGCGTGCATTCCCAATAGTGACCCGCAGATTGCCGCAGCCGAGTTACGCCGGGTCGCCAAGCTGGACCTCAGAGGGGCCGACTTCGACGTATCTAACGCAATGAAACCCATCTGGCATAGGGATTGGGACCCCCTGTGGGCCGCTGCCGATGAGTGCAACCTGCCCCTTTCCTTCCACACCACGGGCTTCCCATTGAGGGAGCCCTCCGACCAGCAGATGCGTGAGGAGTATAGTGACCAGTGGGTGGCGTCCCTGATTACCCTATTCCAGTTAGTGGGTGCCGAGTTCCTCACCGAGATAATCTTCTCGGGAGCCTTGGAGCGGTATCCTGGGTTCAAGTTTGTGCTGGGCGAGTGCGGCGTAAGCTGGATACCTTACATGTTGACCCGGATGGACCAAGAGTATGAAGACCAGTTCCATCACCTCTTCCCCATGAAGCCCAGCGATTACTGGCGACGCCAGGGCACCACCACCTTCCAGCATGAGACCACTCTCGCTGGTATGGTCCATCTGGTGGGTGAGGACAACATCGTCTGGGGTTCCGATTATCCCCATCCCGACGGTATCTGGCCCGACTCTCTCAAGCTGCTCGATGAAGACTTGGCGGGCCTGGATGAACGGGTACGACGCAAGATCACTTGTGAGAACGCAGGGAGGCTGTACGGCCTGATTAAGTAGCAGGCAAGCCCAGGGCCTTCCGGTTATGGCCCTGAGCGATGGCGAAGAGCTTGATTCTCCTCCCGTGTGGTGGGATGCTTTGCCCCATTTTGTATGATAATCACTCATCGGAGCGTCAAAAGACATCAGGGGTAGTCCGGACCTCAAACTAGGGCGGGCGTAACGGATATGGCTACACAAAATGGTGACGTAATCCTGGACGTTAAGGACCTTCATACCTACTTTTTCAACCGCTTTGGTGTAGTGAAGGCAGTAGACGGGATTAGCTTTACCTTGCGGCAAGGCGAGACCCTGGGTATCGTAGGCGAGTCGGGTTGTGGCAAGACCATGACCGCCCTCTCCCTGTTGCGCCTCGTTCCACAGCCCGCAGCCCGTATAGTGAAGGGGGAGATTGTCCTGGATGGGGAGAATCTCGTAGACAAAAGCAATAAGGAGATGCGGGACATCCGGGGTCGTAAAATCTCCATGATTCTCCAGGACCCCCAGACCTCCCTTAATCCGGTCTTCACTATTGGCAATCAGATAATAGAAGCGCTTAGGACTCACCGCCGCGGTAGTCACAAATCGCTGGTAGGCCAGGCGATGGAAGCCCTGAGGAGCGTGCGAGTAGCAGCGCCGCAACGTCGCCTTGACGATTTCCCCCACCAGATGAGCGGCGGAATGAAGCAGCGAGTCATCGGGGCCATCGCCATATCGTGTGAGCCCCACGTCATCATCGCCGACGAGCCCACTACCGCCTTGGACGTGACCATCCAGCTTCAGTATCTGAGGCTGCTCAAAGAGATACAGGCTGAGACCGGCCTGGCTATTATCTTCATCACCCACGACTTTGGAATCGTGGCTCGTATGTGCGACCGAGTGGCAGTTATGTACGCCGGTCGTATTGTGGAACATGCGGACGTGAGGGACCTATTCAACAAGCCTACTCATCCCTATACCCGGGCCCTCATGGACTCGGTGCCGCAGATGGAACGAACAGAGCGGCTTTACTCCATAGATGGACAGCCACCGACCCTGTATGACCTGCCGACAGGATGCCGCTTCGCGCCCCGGTGCTTGCACGCCCAGGAGCGTTGCCATAGCGAGTACCCTCCTTCCTACCCGGTAGAGGAGGGACACACGGCTAACTGCTGGATGCTAGACCCAACCTGGACAAATACGGACCCACAGGGGCCAACATGACAAGTGAGTTGATACGCGTAGACAAACTGAAGAAATACTTCCCTGTCACCAAGGGTCTGCTTATGATGAAGACCATTGGCTACGTGCAGGCGGTGGATGGAGTCAATTTCTCCATCAATGAAGGAGAGACCTTGGGACTGGTGGGAGAGTCGGGCTGTGGCAAGACCACCACAGCCAAGCTCATTCTGCGCTTGGAGCGACCTACCGAGGGGCAAATACTTCTGGACGGCAGGGACATTCAGGACTTCAGAGGCTCGGAGCTTAGGGACTACCGTACTCAGGTCCAGGCGGTGTTTCAGGACCCCTGGTCCTCACTAAGCCCGCGCATGAAGGTTAGGGATATTGTAGCCGAAGCCCTGGTGGTGAACAGGAGCGTCTCCAAGAGAGAGAAAGATGAACGGATAGCGGAAGTGCTGGAACAGGTGGGCCTTCACAGAGAGCAAGGCAATCTCTATCCCCATGAGTTCAGTGGGGGCCAGAGGCAGCGTGTGGCTGTGGCCAGCGCCCTCGCATCTTACCCCAAGCTTATCATCCTGGACGAGCCCGTATCGGCCTTGGACGTATCCATCCGCGCTCAGGTGATGAACCTTCTGGTGGACCTCCAGCAGCAGACCAACGTGGCCTATCTTCTGGTGGCCCATAATCTGGCTACGGTGCGCTATATGGCTCAACAGACCGCCGTCATGTATTTGGGTCAGATAGTGGAATACTCCCCCACGGAAGAGCTATACGAGAACCCGTTGCATCCCTACACCAAGGCGCTGTTCTCAGCAGCGCTTCCCTCCCATCCCGACGTGGAGCGGGAGGAGATTGTTCTTCAGGGAGAGGTCCCGTCTCCCATCAACCCGCCCTCGGGCTGCCGGTTCCACCCGCGCTGTCCCTTTGCCATGGAGAAATGCTCTGTGGAAGAGCCGGTAATGAAGGACATGGGCAACGACCATAAGGTATCCTGCCACCTGTACTGATCAGCTATAGAAGCTAGAGCCGGGTTGCACACGGCATTTGCTCGCATGGCAAATATGAGTTGAGCGGGCATATACGCCCCAGGTCTAGCCGCAACCAACCAATCTGGCGGGCGGCGCGAGTCTTGTTCATTTCAAAGCTACCCAAGCCGAAATCGATCTGCGTCAAGAAGCGCCATTTTGCCTCGGGCACCTCCAACGGGTGGCTACCCAGATGGTGACAAGGGCCTCCGCACTCATTTCAATGCCCAGCTAAACACCTGGTTTGGAAGGCTATCTCGGTGAGTTGTGACTCAGACTGCCGGACGAACGCCACAGGCGATGCCCGAGATTATGTTCTCCCACCGTTCCGTGTACCTGACCCTTCAGTTTTCCCTATTCACCAAGGCCGATTTAGCTTGTTACACCCTTCCTCGTAGTCGTGGGTCCAGCACATCCCTCAGGGCATCTCCCAACACATTGAAGGAGAAAACTGCAAAGGTAATGGCGACGCCCGGGGCCACGGCCAGATGAGGGGCGAATGTGAGCTCGGATACAGCTTTGGAGAGCATCTCCCCCCATGTGGCAGTGGGGGGTGGCACGCTTAGACCAAGGAATCCCAGGGCGCTCTCTGTTATGATGGCCACGCCCACGAGACTCGTAGAGATTACGATGTAAGGAGCAATGCAGCCCGGAGCGACGTGATGCAATATGATGCGGAGGTGACCGCAGCCGACGGCCCTCGCTGCTTCCACGTATTGGCTCTCTTTGATAACTAGGGCGTTTGCCCGCACGATGCGGGCCCCAACAGGTATCATGGGGACAGCGATAGCCACAGTGATGGTAGTCACGGAGCGTTCCAGGACCGATAACAATGCCATTGCCATGATGATAACTGGAAAGGACATCAGGATGTCCACAATGCGCTGGATTAAGGCGTCTGTCTTCCCGCCCCAGTAGCCGCTGACTAGCCCCATTATAGCCCCGATCATAGTGCCGGCCGTAGAAGCTACCACACCCACTATGAGGGATATCCTTGCTCCGTGTAGAAGTCGGCTAAGGACATCTCTCCCAAGGCGGTCGCCGCCCAGCAGATGGTCGCCCCAGGCTGGATCGGCATATTTCTGAACAACTCCTGCGTCAGTGGGGTCGTAGGGAGCAACATAGGGGCCGATGACGCCCATGATAACGAGGGCCAGAATTATAAACAGGCCCAAGGCTCCCAGGGGTTTCCGTCTGGAAAAGCGGGCTATTACTTTTAACGGGCGAGACCATCTCCTTCCTACAACACCAAGGATGTCAAGCCCTGAAGAGGCTAAACTAGTGCTCAATTCTCCCTCTGAAAAACTATCTTGACTTTAACTGTAGCGGATTCTTGGGTCCAGCCAGGCGTATAAGATATCCGTGAATAGGTTCACAAATATTACTATGGCGGCAAAGATGAAGATCATTGTTTGGACCAGGGGGAAGTCACGCATGAACACCCCGTTCCACAGCAGGGTCCCCCAACCTGCGAGGTTGTACACTTTCTCTGTCACTACTACTCCGCTCAGCAAGGCGACAAACTGGAGTCCTCCCAAGGTAACAATAGGTATTATCGCATTACGCATGCCGTGTCTGATAACCACTACTCTTTCCCGCAGCCCTTTGGCCCGGGCCGTCCTCATGTAGTCCTCTAGCAGCACCTCCAACAGCTGAGAGCGGGTCATCCTAGCTATGAACGCCACCTGGAAGTAGCCCAGGGTGACAGCCGGCCAGAACATTTGTTGCAAATTCCCCCAGGGATCGTTGAATGGGCCGACCCACACCCAATTGGCCTGCCAGCCCCACGTCAACGCCAGGGCCAGCATAATCATTATTCCCAGCCAGAAAACCGGCACCGATAGACCTATGATGCTGAAGACCCTGGCGACATAATCTATCCACGTATCGTGCCTGATGGCGCTTATAGTGCCCAATGTCATGCCAACCACAATTGAGATCATCATGGCATAGATAGTAAGGTTGAGGGTTACCGGGAAGTGCTGCGATACGAGTTCTTTTATGGGTCTCCTTGTATTGAAAAGGGACGTACCCAGGTCGCCAAAGGTGGCTATATCCCTTACCCACCGCCCGTACCGCTCATACCAGGGGTCGTTAAGCCCCAGATCCTCGCGCAGGGCGTCTGCCGCCTCCACGGTAGCCTCCCTCCCCAGTATAGCTATGGCTACATCCCCAGGTAGGATTTCCATAATAAGGAATATAACGATAGATACGCCTATCAGCGTAGGTATAGCCAGGAGTGCCCGCCGCGCAATGTACATCTTCATCGCTTTTTAGCTCCCACGACGCCATCCTCTCACCTCGGCCTTCGACCACCCCTCTCCCACTGGGAGAGGGGCCGAGGGTGAGGGCTATTTTATGTTTGCGAGGCCCACGAAAACCTCGTGGTTAGACTACAGCCGACGACCTGTGTCGCGTTCGTATCACATTAGCAGGGCGCCTCTGAACTCATGAAGAGCGCAGAGGCGCGCCACGCACTGTTATTCTCCTTGCTCTGCTTTATCTGGAGAAGGGGAACTCCGGTTTGTCCAGCCAGACGTATTCCATCCGGGCAACGGTATTGCGAGCACCGGGCGCTGCCCTCCAACCCTTCACATAATCTCGCCTGAGCTGTTCAGCCACGGTCCAGAGGAGAATCAGAGTGCCCGAATCATTCATAGCTAGTCTGTCTACCTCCCAGGCTATCTTTTTACGTTCCTCAGGGTCGGACGTGAATAGCTGTTGGCTGTATAGATCGTCCATCTCCTGAGTGAAGTTCCTGTGGAACCCGTAGACAGCTCCGGTGACGTAATTCTTGGAGAAGGCTTCGGTAGGGTCATCGAAGTCTATGGCGCCAATCATGCCGCTCATATTGAAGTCACCATCTACCTGGTTGGTCCAGGCTGTGATAGTCTCCACGGGCTTCAGCACGAGATCGACGTCCACCTTCTTCATCAAGGCCTGGACGATCTGTCCGTTGGTCTCGCTGATGTGCTGAGTGGCGATCTGATACTGTATCGCCCCCCAGTCGATTTCCCCCTTCTCCGCCTCGTACTCGGCCAGCAAGTCCTTGGCGTGGGCTATGCGTTTTTCCATGTCAGGGCCGTATCCGATGAGCTCCTCCCGCATCTCTTGTGGCATGGCCCACGCGCCTCCAGGGAAGAGAGCTGTCCCTATCACACCTTTCTGATTGCCCAGCCCACCAATCAGGAACTGCTCCCGGTCAAGGGCTTCACTGAAGGCCTGGCGTACTCGGACGTCGTCGAAGGGAGGTCTGGTAGTATTCATGGCAAAGAAGTTAAACAGGAAGTTGGGGATACTCTCGTGGACGATACCCGAGTCCTGTTTGGCTATGGACTCCGCCAGGTCCACTGGCAACTGAGGGATAGAGGTTGGGTCTGTCCAGAAGACGTTCTCCGTCAGCACAGCAGTAGCCCGGGTCTGAATATCTAGGATAATATGACTTTCCAGTCCATCAAGGAAGGGTAGGCCATCCTTGAAGTAGTTTGGGTTCCGCTCATACTTCCAGAGAACGGTGGAGGGTTCCTCTGTCAGCTTGAAGGGCCCAGTGCCTATGGGCTTCCGGTCTTCCTTCAAAGCGTTTATCGGGTCTACCTCCGAGATGTGTTTGGGTATGATGCTGGCATACCCGTCGCTAAAGATTTTAAGTACCAATGGGGTCGGACCCTTCAGGTTAACCACTACTGTATTGGCGTCCGGCGCTTCGAAGCTCTCGATGAAGGGAATCCATAGCGCGTTCCTGAAGTTGCCCGTCGTATCATTCCCAGCGACCTTCCCCTTATGCAATATGCGATCGAAAGTGTACTTGACATCTGCGGAAGAGAAGGGAGCGCCGTCGTGCCACTTCACATTTTCTTCAAGGAAGAAGGTGTACTTCATTCCATCGGAACTGGCTTCCCAGCTATGGGCCAGATCGCGCACGATCTCCTGCCAGTCATAGGGGTTTGTCATGAGCAAGCCATTATAAAGCTGCATCTGTGTTTGGATGTTACTGCCGACGCCT
Organism: Dehalococcoidia bacterium; assembly: GCA_965219825.1. Classification (GTDB taxonomy): domain Bacteria; phylum Chloroflexota; class Dehalococcoidia; order Lucifugimonadales; family JAGWBF01; genus JAGWBG01. The sequence continues at coordinate 3,311,540 of OZ244792.1, forward strand.
TGATGGAAGTCATGGTGGGGAAGGTTTTCGATGACGGCGTTAAGGAATATACCACCATACCTGGGTTTCTCGCCGAATTTAGCAGCTAGGGCCACGGGATCAATGCCACCTGATGGTGCTGGCTGCGCTGTTGCTACTGCGGCTACAGTTGGGGCCGCTGGTTGTGTTGCTTCGGGCGGAGGTACGCTAGTTGGCTCAGCAGTGGGTGTGGCATCACCGCCACAGGCCACTGCCATCATTACCAGCAGTATCAAAAGAGGACACAGAAGGAACCATCTTGGCTTGAGTAGCGAGTGATGTGCCATGATTACACCTCCACAAATTCAGGTCCAGCAACGTTCTACAATCGGACCTGTCCTTGGTCCGTAACTCATTGGGAACTGACCCCAATGTATCAAAGCTTTTACAGGTTTGTCAAGACAATTCAGAATAGGCTCTGCATAGCGTATCGCTAACGTTATCCGTAATATTATTATGCCAATGCTGTCATTGCCGTTATGAGATAATGTAATCACCACTTTGCATTACGTTTTACATCTAAGTAAAGACCTATATCCACGAATTATCTATCTAGGGGCGTGAATACTTGACAGAGATTGGGTGTGATAGTAATATTCTGCCAGATACTCGGAGCGCAGTGTCCATTCATTAAGGAGGATGGTATGAATCTGGTCATCCGAAACGTAAGGCTAATCGACGGCACTGGAACTGATCCTTTGCCCCGGGCCAGCCTTGAAGTGACCAATGGGTCCATTAGCTGGATTGGAGAAGAAACGGCTCGCCCACGGAGGCACGTACACCAGGAGGACATCAATGGCGAGGGTCTTACCCTTATTCCTGGAATGATAGACTGCCACGAGCACTTCACAGGAGATGGAGGCCTGGATAACATGGACCGCCTATTGGGTGACACAGCCGAGGTCTTCACACTGAAGGCGACTGGCAATGCTAGGCGGGCGCTTATGTCTGGCGTCACTTCCGCCCGGGACGTGGGCTCCAGGTTTGGAGTCAGCATCCGCGTCGCCCAGGACACGGCATCGGGAGCGGTCCTGGGGCCCCGCATATTAGCTGCAGGGGAATGGCTCCAGTTCCCTGGGACTTGGCCTCCCGGCCTTACCCGTCTCACTGACACTCAGGAGGACCTGGTCCTTGCCATCCGAGAGATGATTGATAAGGGCGCCGGCTTGATTAAGGTAGGGGCCAACGGGCGGAGGCCCAACGGTGAGCTTTATGGCAGCCTTGGCCTGGATGTCCTGGATGCGGCGATACGGACCGCCCACGAGGCCGGACTGAAAATCGCTGCCCACTGTCTTGGGGCCGAGGCAAGTCGTCAGGCGGTGGAGGCGGGAATCGACTCAGTTGACCACGGGACTCACCTGGAGGAGGAGACTGTCCGTCTGATGGCTGAGAAGGGCACTTACTATGTTCCTACTATGTCCCCTTGGAACATGCCGGAGTATCTCCTGGTACAGTCCGGGATGTCTCCTGAGGACAGGAACAACCGTTTGGAGATGAGGGAGAGCAGCCGGGCTAGCTTCCGGCGAGCGATGCAGGCAGGGGTGAAGATCGCTACTGGCACCGATGCGGGTGGCTCCCACGCCCGCCACGGGTTTATTGCTCGAGAGATAGAGTATATGGTGGATGCAGGAATGAGCCCAATGGTGGCCCTGGAGTCCTCCACTAGGGTGGCGGCCGAGTGTATGGGCATCGAGGACCAGGTGGGGACCATTGAGGTGGGTAAACAGGCCGACATGGTCCTTATCGATGGGGACCCCTCGTCGGACCCGGCGGCCCTACGGGACGTATGGGCGGTGTTCTTGGGCGGGAGGCGCGTCCGCTAGAACTATGGGCCCATGATAGGTAGGGATCGATGCAGGACGTTCTAGCGTCCCCCATCCTCTGACTCTCGTAATCAAAGGTGCGAGAACAGATTCCCTTCCTCGCCATAGGGGGAGCTTAGGATGGGGGTGATAGTGACTCTTAAAGTAGTGCTGGGCAGTGCAGCTTCGGAGCCTTTTAATTGAGGGACTTCGTCTGTATATGTGTTATAATGTTAGGGTAAACAATCAATAATTAGCAATCAATAAGGTAAGGAGATAGTATTATGCCTGAGTATGATCTGGTTGTCCGTGGCGGCACTATTGTGGATGGGACAGGTATCCCCCGGTATAAAGCAGACTTGGCCGTCAAGAATGGAAGGGTGGCCAGGATCAGTGGAAAGATAAGTGCAGGTGGCGCTAAAGAGATCGACGCTAGCGGCAGCATCGTAGCACCCGGGGCCATTGATCTGCACACCCATTATGATGCCCAGCTTAACTGGGACCCCTATGCCTCGCTGTCGGGTTGGCACGGTGTGACATCCCTTACCATCGGCGAGTGCGGCTTTGGCTTTGCGCCTACGAAGGCCGAGGACAGAGACCTCAACATGCGGATGATGAACCGCATCGAAGCTATTCCCTTGGAGTCCATGCGTAAGGGGATGCGCTGGGACTGGGAGACCTTCCCAGAGTTTATGGATAGCCTGGAACGCCAGGGTCTGGGTGTCAACGTGGGGTCGATATTTCCCTTCTCGCCCATGCGAGGCTACGTGATGGGTATGATAGCCGCGCGGGAAAGGGCCTCGGCCACAGAGGCAGAGCTAAATCAGATGAAGCAGATGTTCCACGATGCGATGAAGGCTGGGGCCTTCGGCTTCTCGCTGAACAAAAATAGGGAGGACCGCCCCGAGGACGGGGGTTCCCTGCCAAGCCATGTGGCTTCGCAGGAAGAGTTCACCGCACTGGCAGGGGTACTGTCCGAGTTCAATGTTGGGCATGTAGGGATGGTCCTGGGCTTCGGCTTCTCGCCGGAGGAACGCAAAGGAGTTAGGGACCTGATGACTCAGATGATGAGAATCAGCGGTCGCCCCCTCCACGTGCTGGACACCCAAATAGACGAGGCTTACGACTGGCTGCGGTCGTGCCATGCAGAAGGGCTCCCGCTACTTATCCAGCGCCAATGCCCCATCGGCGGGACCCAGTTCAAGCTGTCCGAATTCAACATGTTCGACTACATGCCCAGTTGGGTGCAGCCCTTGGTGGGTACCCCCGAAGAGCGGGCTGCCAAGCTCCGGGTTGCTGATCGAGATTCCATGAGGCGAGACGTCGAGCTGTGGCCCAACAACCGGACCGATTGGAACCAGACGAAGGTATTGGAAGTGGTCCACGAACGAAACGAACGATTCGAAGGGCTCACTATCGCACAGGTGGCTGAGATCATGGGTAAAGACCCCTTGGACACCTTCCTGGACCTGGCTCTGGACGAGGACTTGGAGACTGAATTCGAGGTACCGCCCCGTGATTCCGAAGATGAACTGAGGGCTCGTGGAGAGTTGCTCAAGGAGCCCTACGCTCACCTTTCGGCATCCGACGGTGGAGCCCACACCAAGTTCCTTACCTTATCGGCGTGGCCCATCTGGTGGCTGTCTTACTGGGTCCGTGAAAGGGAGATCATGAGCCTGGAGCAGGCCCACTACAAAATGAGCGCCCTGCCAGCCTGGTTTACGGACTTCAAGGACCGGGGTACGCTTCGGGTCGGCGACTGGGCTGACATGATCGTCTACAATCTGGATGAGCTAGGTTTTGTACACGACAAGCCCGTCTTCGCCAACGACTTCCCCGGAGGAGAGCGGCGCATAATCCAGAAACCCACAGGCCTGCACTACACCATAGTCAACGGTACAGTTACCTTCGAGGGGAACAGCTGCACCGAGGCGCTGCCAGGCAAGCTGCTTCGCAGCTATGACATGGTGGGCTAGCTGACCTGAGGTAAAGAAAGGAGTTCGAACTATGCCGGTATATGACCTGGTTATTCGCGGTGGCACCATTGTGGATGGCACGGGCATCCCCCGGTACAAGGCGGACTTGGCTGTCAAAGACGGAAGGGTAGCCAGGATCAGCGGAAAGATTAGTCCAGGGAGTGCTAAGGAGATCGACGCCAGTGGCTGCATGGTAGCCCCTGGCGCCATTGACCTGCACACCCACTACGATGCTCAACTCAACTGGGACCCCTATGCCTCGCTATCGGGCTGGCATGGAGTTACCTCCCTCACTATAGGCCAGTGTGGGTTCGGCTTTGCGCCGACGAGGCCCGAGGACAGGGACCTAAACATGCGGATGATGAACCGTATCGAGGCTATTCCTCTGGAGTCCATGCGTTTGGGAATGCGCTGGGACTGGGAGACGTTCCCTGAGTTCTTGGACAGTCTGCAGCGCCAGGGTCTTGGGGTCAATGTGGGGGCGCTGTTCCCCTTCTCGCCCATGCGCGGCTATGTACTGGGAATGATACCTGCCCGCCAGAGGACTTCAGTGACTGAGGCAGAGTTGAATCGCATGAAAGAGCTTTTCTATGAGGCGATGAAAGTCGGAGCCTTTGGCATCTCCGCAGACAAGAACATGGAAGACCGTCCCGAGGACGGTAGTTTCCTACCCAGCCATGTGGCCTCTAATGAGGAGTTCCTTGCGCTGGCAGAGGTCTTGAGCGAGTTCAACGTCGGCCATGTGGGGTGGACCATGGGACTCGGCCATACGCCGGAATCTCGCATGGAGTTTCGGGACCTGTACACAAAGATGATGCGGATCAGCGGCCGCCCACTCCATGTGGCGGCCCTGGCTGACCAGGACGACCTTGCCTGGGTGCAATCGTGCCGTGCCGAAGGGCTCCCGCTGATGGTCCAGCGGCAATGTACCGACAACTTTTTCGAGTTCAAGCTGTCGGAGTTCAACCTCTTCGACTACATGCCTAGCTGGGTCCAGCCCCTGATAGGTAGCCCGGAGGAGCGGGCCGCCAAGCTACAGGACCCTGAAATTCGTTCTGCTATGAAGCAAGACGTGGAAAGGATGCCCAACACCAGGACCGACTGGAGCAGGATCAGGGCCATAGAAGTAGCCCATGAGCGGAACTACAAGTATGAGGGCCTGACCGTTGCAGAGATAGCCAAGATGGAGAATAAGCATCCCTTGGATGCCTTCTTTGATCTAGCTTTGGACGAGGACCTTCAGACTGAGTTCTACATACCGGTAAACCGACCGGACGAAGAGATGGCGCCACTTCTTAGTGATCCCTACTGTCACATCTCCATGTCCGACGGCGGTGCCCATACCAGATTCTTCGTCGCCTCGATTTGGCCCGTACACTTCCTGGCCCGATGGGTCCGCGACAAGGAACTTATGAGCCTTGAGCAGGCCCACTACAAGATGAGTGCCCTGCCTGCTTGGTTTACTGACTTCACTGACCGTGGCGTGCTTCGAGTGGGTAAGGCGGCGGACATTATAATCTACAATCTGGAGGAGCTTGGGTACGTACATGACAGGCCCATCTACGCCACCGACTTCCCTGGCGGGGAGCGACGCCTGGTACAGAAGCCCACGGGCCTCCGGTACACAATAGTCAATGGCGTAGTCACCTTCGAGGGTAATGACTGCACCGGAGCTTTGCCGGGCAATCTACTCCGTAGCTACGACATGGTGGGCTAGCTGGAGTGAGGTAAGATTTGGTGGCGTCCGTAGTTAAAGGAACGGCCACCTTATTGACCTGTAAGGTCAAGGAGACAGATTAGAAGTTGACAACTGTCCCTTCCCATTGTGATGGGGGAAGAGGCAGTTGCGAGCGACACTGTTTACCCCAGTCCTCTCGCACAGCGAGAGAGGAAGATACTCATTGATCATCAGCGCTGTGATGACGCTCTTGGAAGGGCCACAAACATAATACCGAATCCCAGTATCCAACCTCCACGTCTGGAGCGATGCTGCCGTATTTCTTGAACTGGCGGCTGCTATGGATTCAGAATTACCTTGCCCATGTTGCGGCGCTCTTCGACGTAACGGTGTGCCTCCGGTGCCTCGCTTAGTGGAAAAGTCTTATCTATAATGGCCTTGATAGCGCCTCTTGACACCTCGTGGACCAATTTTGCCATCTCCTCAGGTATGTCCGGCTGCACGAGCACCAGAAACCCCTCTATCCGGCAGCGCTTTCCAGAGAAAAATGTCGAGGTGGCGTTTATCATTGCCGTCTGGTTGGAGGAGTTGCCCACTGACACCATGCGGCCGAATCGCGCCAGCAGGTCAACGCTTTTTACCAGCACGTCTCCGCCTACCACTTCCAGGACAACGTCCACTCCCCGGTTGTCGGTGATGCTCCGTACCTCCTCGACAAAGTCCTGTTTATTGTAGTTAATTGCGTAATCTGCCCCTAGCCTCTTGCAGAACTCTACTTTTTCGTCTGATCCCACTGTGGTGATTACCGTTCCGCCCATGTTCTTGGCTATCTGAATGGCGGCAACACCTATGCCGCTGGCTCCTGCAGTAATCAAGACGACTTCCCGGGGCTCCACCTGGGCGCGTTGGCGGAGGCTGTACCAGGAGACCAAGTAGGTCACCGGCAGCGCACCGGCCTCATCGAAGGTGACGTTGTCTGGGATCGGCACGGCAGCCCTGCTGGGGGCTGTTGCCAACTCCGCATAAGCCCCCTGAGGAATGAGGGATACTACCCGTTCCCCCACCTTTCGATCATCAACATTTGCGCCCACGCTCTCGATCTCTCCAGCAATGTCCCACCCCACGATAAAGGGATAACTTCGCGAACCTGCTCCAGCCCGCATGAAAAGGTCTCCCCAATTAACGGACGCCGCCCTCACACCTATCCGGACATCGTTAGGACCACATTCTGGATCTGCTATTTCTGAATATCGCAATGCCTCCGGTCCGCCGGGCTCGTATATCACAGCAGCTCTCATTCTTTATCTCTCCCCATGGATTTGGTTCAGATTGACATAATACTTAAGCTTTATACCCTCGCATCCGAACTCGTGGTAAGCATAGCACATGGATGGAAGCGTGCAAATATAGACTAAGCTTGACTGACCTTGACGGGGCTTCGGAGCACGGATAGAATTGCTCTCAGGACCAATAGTGACTGATGCCGTTTAAGACAGTCTCATTGGCAGCTAAGATTTCTAGCAGGAGGGAATGAAGATGCCTTCTCAGTGGACTACAATACATGTAGATGGGCAACAGATGTGGTCATACACCAGTATTCCGGATAGCCCAGGGCCTCATCCCGGCGTTGTTGTGATGCACCACGGGTATCTCGACGAATGGGTACAAGGCATGGTGAATAGAGTATCACAGGCGGGGTATGCCGTTATAGCCCCAGACATACACCACCGAGTAGACCCCGATGTCACTGACATCCCCACCAAATTCAGCCAGCTCAGGGATGAGAATACCATCAAGGATGTCAATGCTGCTATTGAGCTTCTGAGGAGACATCCTTCGGTGCGTGGCGATAGGATTGGCATCATGGGATTCTGTCTGGGTGGCAGGACCTCCTACTTGATGGCTGCCGTTAACCCATCACTCAAGGCAGCTGCGGCTTTTTACCCGGGGAACACCATGGCAGTCTGGGGTGATGGTCCCCCGCCCTTTGACCGCACTGCCAATATCGGCTGTCCGCTAATCGGGTTCTTTGGAGAGGACGACGCCAATCCGACTCCTGAAGATATGAGGAAGCTGGACGCAGAGCTGACGCGTCACGGCAAGGCCCACAGTTTCCACTCGTATCCTGGGGCTGGACATTCCTTCCAGTGGAACGGTAACGACGCGTACCGAGCCGATGCAGCCGGGGACTCCTGGGACAAGCTCCTAGCTTGGTTCCAGCAGCACCTGGGTGCTTAGGCTAGGAATACTTCTGACTTAAGGAAACGCCATGAGAGAAGTTGCCATAGTTGCACCGGTCCGCACTGCCGTCGGAGATTTCGGCGGCAGCATCAGGAGTGTCCCGGCGGCAGAACTGGCTTCCTTAGTTATAAGGGAGTTGCTGAACAGGACCGGCCTTGACCCGGCCAAGGTAGATGATGTTATCCTTGGCCACGGTTACCCCAGTGGCGAGAATCCGGCTATGGGGCGGCTGGCTTCCCTGAAAGCTGGGCTGCCCATAGAGGTGCCGGGCTACCAGCTGGACCGCCGGTGCTCTTCGGGGTTACAGGCCATCATTAACGCTTCCATGCTGGTCCAGACGGAGAACGCCGACGTAGTTATCGCCGGCGGCGTCGAAAGCATGAGCAACGCCGAGTTCTACGTCAACGAGTCCCGGTGGGGTGCCAGGTTCGGCTCCATCACCCTCCATGACCGGCTGGCTCGTGCCAGAGAGACCATCTCACCCGAAGAGAGGTTCGGCTATATTTCGGGGATGATAGAGACGGCTGAGAACCTGGCCAAGGAGTATGAGATTTCGCGCCAGGAACAGGACGAATACGCCCTTCGGAGCCACCAAAGGGCAGTAGCAGCCATCCAGTCGGGGAATTTCCGGCATGAAATCGTGGATGTGCCGGTTCCTCAGCGGCGGGGTGACCCGGTGATTTTCAACCAGGATGAAGGCCCCCGGCCGGATACCTCTATGGAAGCCCTGTCACGGCTGCGGCCAATAATGGCTGACGGCGCCGTGACTGCGGGCAACGCCAGCAGCCAGAACGACGCCGCTTCGGTGTGCTTGGTGGTGGGCGTGGACGTGCTTGAGGAACTGGGCCTTAAGTCTATGGGTTACCTGAGAGGCTGGACTGTTGCCGGATGTCACCCTGCGACCATGGGAATCGGCCCAGTTCCCGCCGTCAGGAAGCTGATGGACAAGCTCAACATGTCCCTGGACGACATGGACCTGATTGAACTGAATGAAGCGTTCGCCTCCCAGGTCCTGGCGGTGCTGCGGGAGTGGAAGCTGCCCAACGAGGACAGGCTGAACGTCAACGGCTCAGGCATCTCCCTGGGCCACCCCATAGCTGCCACGGGTGCGCGTATCCTGACTACTCTACTACACGAAATGGAACGGCGGGATGCTCAGTTCGGTCTTGAGACCATGTGCGTGGGTGGTGGCCAGGGTGTTGCTGCGGTGTTCGAGCGCCGGAAATAAATTGCTCGCCAAAACGTTCCTCTCCTTACTTATCAGGAGAGGAACGCTGGCGCCGGGTGCATCGCCGGTTGGTAGAGGCGAAGAAGTTGGCGACCACCGCGGTGTCGCGGCCCCGCTAGTTAGCCCTCAGGGGGCGGAAGAAGGCCCGGATGTCTTCGGCCAATAGCTCCGGCTCCTCCAGAGCTGCGAAATGACCGCCGCGTGGCATTTCCGTCCATCGGCAGACGTTGTAGGAACGCTCGGCCCACTCTCTGGGAGGTCTGGAGATTTCCTGGGGGAAGAGGGCCATGCCCGACGGGACCCGTACTAGCTCATCACGGCCCATCACCCATAATTTTCTCTGGTTCTCGTAATACATTCTGGTGGATGAGCTAATCGTCTGCGTGACCCAGTAAATAGTGACGATTGTAAGCAGTTCGTCCTTGGTGAACCTGGCTTCCACGTTGCCGCCGCAGTCGCTCCACGTGCGGTATTTTTCCACTATCCAGGCCGCGAGCCCAGCCGGTGAGTCGTTGAGGCCGTAGGAAAGTGTCTGAGGTTTGGTCCCCTGGATGTGAGTATATCCTCCCTCATCCTGCTGCCATCTCTCCCGTTGGTCTATGAGCGCCTGCTCGGCCTCCGTTAGCTCTCTTGATCCCTGCCCCAGGTATGGAGTCGGCCTGGTTATGGATGTCAGATGTATACCAACCATGCTCTCCGGGTGAGAATACCCCAGACGGGAGGTCACCCCAGCCCCGATATCCCCTCCTTGGGCGGCAAACCGGGGGTATCCCAGGTTCGCAGTCATGAGTTTGGCCCACATGTCGGCCACTCTTTGAATCTCCATGCCCCGCTGGGTTGAGAGATCAGAAAAACCAAAGCCGGGGAGAGACGGCGCAATCACGTCAAAGGCGTCGGCCGGATCACCGCCGTGGCTCCCGGGATCGGAGAGGAGCGGCACAATCTTGTACATTTCAAAGAAGCAGCTTGGCCAACCATGAGTGATGACCAACGGCATGGGGTTGGGGCCCTTACCATCCTCGCGAAGGAAGTGGACGTCCAGACCGTCCACCTCCGTCTTGAAGTGGTTGTAGGAATTTAGTAGCTTTTCCTGAGCACGCCAGTCGAAACCGGTCCGCCAGTATTCAACCAGTTCCATCAGGTAGTCCAGGTTGCTGCCGTAGTCCCATCCCGAGCCTGGAATCTCGTCGGGCCAACGGGTGCTATCCAGGCGTTGCCGTAAGTCGTCCAGTACCCCGTCATCCACTCTTACCTCAAATGGTCGAGCCATCATATCAGTCCCCTCCTGTTATCCTGAAGAAAAATTGTTTTGTTTCTATTTGATTCCCTTGAAATAATAGTTGCCTCGGCAGCAGAGCTTTATGGCTCAATTGTATCACACCACCGAGATGTAGTCGGAAAGGCAAGGTGTCTTGGGTTCGGCCCCCCCACTCCACAAACTGTTAGCTCCTTCAGATATAGCTTTTACGATATCAGTACATTTGTGAAATCCATAACAATGATTTGTGAATTTATTACCAATAACAATTCTATTGACAAGTCAATAATAGTCTGATATATTATGAATGCGCTCCAAGTAACCAAGGTTAACGACTAGAGAGAACGGGACGTGCTGGAAGGGTGACGAAGTAACTCGACTCGTCGAGGTGAAAGCCACTCAGGACAGCAAGCCCAAAATCTGAGGTCCACCGAAGGCGTCAGCCGGAGGGCTAAGGTTACTTGGAGCGTAGATTTGTGGGGATGGTCCGACACGCGGGCCGGGGCCTAATCGTGACCGCCGGGGTGGGGGGAATGGAAACAGTAAAGAAGACCGCTAAGCTACCGGGTGTGAAGGCCATGTCTTTGGGTAACAAAAGGAGTCCGAAAGGGTGGGGCTACTATATGCCCTTGCCGGGAGTCAGGTACTACGTGTACGTAAACGAGGAGAAGATGAAGACTCCTAAAGTGCCGGGTAGGAGCAAGGATAGCGGAACACTTTAGGGGGACCTGGAAATGACCCAAGCCCTCTGAGGATGGGAGAAGGAGGTAGCCATGATTCGAGAGTATGAATTGAATCATGTATGGATATTCCCTTCCTGAAGCCTGCCGCCGGTCTGGGGGTGGAGCGAGGGTATGAAGAGCGGCCCAGAGCCAGCGGAGGCAGAAGGAAGCTGATGGCTCCGCGTTTGTGATAAGGTTATAAGGAGCGAAGCCTCATCTAGCTAGAATTGAGGCGGCTTTTCCGGGCGTGATGGTCGGGTGTGCGGGGCCAAACATGAGGTACATTGCCAGGCACGGGTGGGTCACACCCGTGCCTGGCCTTCTGTCTTGGGCAAGAGCAACCGGGAGGCAGCTGATGATCCGGTCGTTTGGACCGTCGGAGGGATGGGATGCTATCCAATCTCCACTCTGGTAAACTTAACGGTAATCGCCCGGGGGGTCTCATCAGTTTGGGGTGGTCTATCTCATGGGAGGGGTCATGAAGCCTTTGCAAGGTATTCGAGTGTTGGGGGTTACGGTATTCTTGGCCGGCCCCTTTTGTGCCATGAACCTGGCCAGACTTGGAGCTGAGGTAATCAAGGTGGAAGTCCCAGGTCATGGTGATCCGGTGCGGGGGAACGGCCCCTTTGCAGGCCCTGGCGGGATCCACCCTTCTCGCCAGTCGGATCAAGACATTTCCACGCGGTTTATGAAACGAACCCAGGGGGTCAAGAGCATTACCCTGAACCTGAAGCACCCAGAGGGCCGTGACCTGTTCCTAGAGCTTGCCCGGTCATCCGATATAGTGGTCGAGAACCTGTCGCCCGGCTCCATGAAGCGCCTCCGATTGAGCTACCCGGAGGTCTCCGAGGTTAATCGTGGCATAGTCTACTGCTCCATCTCCGGCTACGGACAGACCGGCCCTTATGCCAACAAGCCCGCTCACGACCCTGAAATCCAGGGAATGAGCGGGATTATGGATATTACCGGGGAACCGGATGGCCCACCGACCAAGGTTGGATTTTTCATCGGCGACTTGGTTACACCTCTTTTCGCCTGCTACTCCATTCTGGCAGCGTTGCGGGAGAAAGACCGCACCGGACAGGGACAATATCTAGACGTGTCTATGATGGATTCCCTGGCAAGCCTCATGTTTATGGAGAATCTGGAGGATGCCATAGAAGAGGGGCTACCACTGCGGACAGGCAACATCAGCCGGACAGGACCAACCGGGCTATACCATACCCAAGATGGAGATGTATCGCTAACTGTGTCCAGCGACGATCAGTGGCGGAGGCTTTCCCGTGCTCTGGAAGCGCCGGAACTGCTGGAAGACCCACGCTTCGCCACCTACCAGTCTAGGATGACTCACGTGGAAGCGGCACAAGAGGCCGTACAAGAGATTATAGGCAACTTAACTCGCCAGGAGATCATAGAGCAGCTAGAAGAAGGCGACGTTCCTTGCGCTCCGGTACGCACTACTGCTGAAGCAATGGCCGATCAGCACTTCTGGGACCGGGGCACCCTGCGATCAATGTATCATAGTGCCCTTGAGGGGCCGGTCAAGGGGGTTGGCTCCGGGTTCCCGGTAATTTTCTCCGGCGGTCCGCTTCCGGAACTGGCCGGTGCTCCCATGCTGGGAATGCATAATCAGGAGATTTATAGCGGCCTTCTGGGACGTAGTCAAGATGACCTGGAGCGCCTTATGGAAGATGGAGTAATTTAGGTACAGGTGGTCAGCACATTCCTGGGTTCCCACCAGCCCCGGCCTGGACCGGGGCCGGTCCTATGTTTAGGGTTAAGCGTGCCTAGAGAACAGGCGGATGGGTTGTCCCAGAACGCAGGACCGGAGGACTACTCCTGGAGATTCTTCTTCTCAAGGGCTTCAAGAATAGCGCCGGGAGACATGGGTAGCTTGTTCATACGGACGCCAATGGCGTGGTAAATAGCATTGGATAAGGCAGCTAATGGTGGGATGATGGGCACTTCGCCCACGCCGCGCAAACCGTAGGGGTGACGTGGGTTCGGGACCTCTACCACCACCGTATCAATCATGGGGACGTCAAGGCTCGTGGGCATACGGTAATCAAGAAAACTTGAGTTGGTCATCGTGCCGTCTTCATTGTAGAAGTACTCCTCATTGAGCGCCCAACCTATTCCCTGGACGGTGGCGCCCTGCACCTGTCCTTCCACGTAGCTTGGATGGACAGATTGGCCGGCATCTATGACGGCAGTGTAGCGTAGGATATCAACCTTTCCTGTCTCAGGGTCCACCTCCACGTCTACGATATTCCCACAGAAGGTGGAACCCACACCGGTTGAGTCCGCTGACGTGGAGCAAGTGATTGCTCCACCGGTGCGAGTGAGTTGTCCCGCCAGTTCACTGAAGGTCATCCTGTCTGCCGGGTTTTTCGTACAGGTGAAGACGCCATCCTGGGACTCCACGTCTTCCGGCTGCACCTCCCATATCAATGCCGCGCGAGCCATCATCTGCCGCTTCACTTCCTCTGCTGCGGCGATGGCTGCCAGACCTGTGTCATAGGCTGTGCGGCTTCCTCCGGTACTTCCCGTGTACCCAACGGAATCCGTATCAACCACGACGGGTGTCACGTCTTCGGCCCTCAACCCCAGCACCTCGGCGGCCTGCATCGCCACGGCGGTGCGGGTTCCCCCTATGTCCACAGAGCCGGTGAGGAGGCTGATGGTTCCGTTGGAGTTCACGTTTATCGTGGCTGATGAGGTCTGGCCGCTGTTGAACCGGTGTCCTATAGCCAGACCACGACCGCGATTTGGACCTTCCAGAGGCGCGTTGAAGTGGGGATGGGCCTTCATGGCCTCTATCACTTCCTTGCAGCCTATACGGGGATGCGGGACTCCATTTGGCATCCGCTCCCCCTCTTGAACGGCATTCTTAAGCCGGAACTCCATGGGGTCCATACCCAGCTTCTCCGCCACCTCATCTATGACGAGTTCTACGGCGAAGGCCGCCTGGGGTTGTCCAGGCGCACGGTAGGCTTGCACTTTCTGCTTGTTGCACACCACGTCATATCCATCTACCAGTAGATTGTCTATTTTGTAGGGCCCCAGGCCGGTCAATGCTCCACCACCCACCGGGGAGCCGGGGAACGCTCCTGCTTCAAAAGCCAAATAGAGGTAGGCTGCCGTGATTCTCCCTGTCTTGTCCGCTCCGATTTTGCAGCGCATGTGGGTGGCAGACGTAGGGCCGGTCCCCTCGAACACCTCGGTGCGAGTCATTACAATCTTGACCGGCCTACCGCTCTTCCGGGAGAGGATGGCAGCGACAGGGTCCAGGTAAGCGACAAGTTTGGCTCCGAATCCACCACCAATCTCCATAGGGATGACTTTTACCCAAGATTCAGGGATGCCGAGGATTGCAGCCGTTAAAGTGCGGATGGCGAAGGGACCCTGGGTGCTCGTCCAGATAGTCAGTTGCCCATCGGTCGCCCAGGACGCCGTGGAAGCATGAGGCTCAATATACCCCTGGTGGACAGTCTGGGTGGAAAACTCCCGCTCGACTATCAGGTCGGCATCCTTGAACCCCTGCTCCAGGTCTCCGAGAGCATAGCGGAGGTGGCCCGCTATATTGCTTTTCTTGCCAGTGTCCTCTCCCCTCCCGAATCGTTCGACCCGGAACCTGGTAGTCATGTCCTCATGGAGAATGGGCGCGTCCTCTTTCATGGCATCGTGAACGGTGAGGGCCGTCGGCAGCACCTCGTAGTCCACCTCGATGAGCTTGAGTGCCTCTTCAGCTATATGGGGGCTGATGGCCGCCACGGCTGCGACTGCATGGCCCTTGTATAGCACCTTGTCATTGGCTAGGACATTGTCTGCCATCATCCGTGCATTCCCCTGGATTTCGGCAAAGTCTATAACCTTATCCTCGACAATGGGGAAATCTCGAGCAGTTGTCACGGCACGTACGCCAGGCAGGGACGCTGCCTTGCCGGTGTCTATTGACCTAATGCGGGCGTGGGCATAGGGGCTGCGGAGGACCTTGCCGTGCAGCAGTCCGGCCGGCTGAATATCTGCACCGAAATTGGCACGTCCGGTTACTTTGTCCAGTCCATCGTGGCGGATGGGCCTGGTGCCGACCACTTTGTATTTTCCCGAGGTGGTGCTCCCTCTATCTGCTGTTGCAGTCATTTGGCTTCCTCCTCAACCGGATTCTAACGCTGGCCTGGCGATAGCCCATTATCGCCCCGGACATCAAACATTCGTAATCTATCCTCCCACACCCCTTACGTCAAGTCCCCCGGCATCTGTCGGCAACTCCCTTGGGTTTTTCTTAGTTGCTGATCTTTGAATGGAGAACTACACGTCTAATATCAGCAAGTCGGCCTCGCTTCGAAGTAAACCCCAATACTGGCGGGTCTCCTGGCCGGGAAGGTAGGTATGAGGTAGCCCACCAAGCTGGACAAAATCGAGAACCTTCAAGTTGAGGTTCGTCTTAGACCTGTAGTCGGAACCTGATCCTTGCGGCGGCGTGATAGACTGCCAGCGCCTTTCGGTCACATGGCACTTATGAGCCTGGGCCTGTCTTTGGAATGACCATATAACGCGACAAAGAACCCTGACATTGGCACCAAAGGCCTAGTATTACAGCCGCACTTATTAAAGGGAAGGCCTGGAAATGTGTCTCTTGTAATGAGATTTCAAGGCCCTGGCCTGATGCCTCCGTCGCCACCGTGACCACCATACAGCCAGACCAGCGCTCTCATGGGGCAGCCAGAGCAGCCTGTATAACAACCGCCTCACCTCGGGCACTGTCAGGGGTATGAGTTCCTCCCTGACGACCATCCCCCCTTTTCATGAGTCCCAGCGGCACAGGACCTGGTCACCGCCAGAAAGGCATGGACCAGCAGCGCCAGGGTGATGTGACGGTACCACCCGGTCCACCGACGTACCTCATACTGGTCCAGCCCCACCTCACTCTTGGCTTCCTTAAAGGCATCTTCGATCACCCACCGGGTACCCGCCACACGCACCAGTTCTTCCAGCGGCACATCCCAGGAACCAAAACACCCATAGTATGCCAGGTCCCCAGGGTCTGTGACGCTGCGGCGCACCAGCAGCCAGTACCCCTTGGCCTGCCCAGACAAGGGCCGTATCGGCACCCGGCCCCAGTCGTAGATCCGAGGTCCTTTGGACCCATCACCGGCACTGATACGATGCCATTCCTCATCCGGTATCTCCTCTGCCAGCTCCCTGGCAGCCACCTGAACAGGACCACGGTCTGTGTTTACCCACAGAGGCTCATTGCTTTTCACCCCCAGAACATAGGGTATCTCTCCCTCCTCCAGCCACAGACGCAGCCGGCGGTCATTGCCATACACCTCGTCTCCCGTTACCCAGGCAAAGGGAACCCCAACCTCAAGGGCTCTTGAAATCATCTCCCTGGCCAACTGCCCCTTGGTCCTGAAGGCCACATCCTCCGGCACTCCCGCTTCCTCCCTCCTCTCCCTGTCCTCATCCCATTCCCTGGGCAGGTATAGCTCTCTATCCAGAAAGGCATGGCCATGACGGCTGCCATAAACCAGGAACACCCCTATCTGGCAGTTGTCCACTTTCCCTGCCGTGCCGCTGTACTGCCGCTTCACTCCCACCGACTTTGTGCCTTTCTTGAGGAAACCCGTCTCATCCACCACCATCACTGCTCGGGGTTCACCCAGATGTTCCACCACATACCCTTGCAGGTCATCCCTTACTTGATTGGCATCCCATCTGTAAGCAGCCAGCAACCGTTGCACACCGTCAGGAGTGGCGTCTCTACTGTGTTCGGCCAGTTGCCACCCGTTCTTGCGCTCCACCGACCCCAGCAGTCCCTTCAGGTATGCCAGCACCCTCCACCGGGGCTCACTGCGGCCAAAGCGATGAGCGATGCGAGCGTGCAGTGCATGGAGGCCTGCTTCCCAGTCAATCACCTCCTTCAGCACGTCCTCTCCTTCCATTTCCATGACTGTCTGACTCATAACCAACCCCTCCTCTCCCACTATTTCCCATGGCTCTATTCTACCTGTTTAAGTGCGGCTGTAGTACTAGAAGGTCTTAGCCTAGGCACAGGCTGATGTTCTCCGTGCACGAGGGATCTGAGGCCAATCCAATGGAATATCCCCGCCAAAGGGTGTGAATAGTGAACTCAATTCAGCAAAAGGTAGAGTAATTCACGACTGCCCATGAGCTTCAAGTCTCGGTTGTCATCTAGCTGCTAGATCTAATGTCTGAGGTGGGAGAGTTGTGCAAGGAGTGCCTGGTTGAAACCAACTATGGGAGGAAGGTCAGGTCAGTTTGTTCCGTTAGAGAACGAGATGGGGGACGTTGTCTACTCGTTGGCAGTCGTCGGCAACTGCTTAGGTATAGATTTCGAACATTGCCTCGACCTCGCGCTGGACAATTATGAACTACGAATGTAAGCTGGGGGCCATCCGGGATCTAACCGCTGATATTAGTCTTGCGAGGCGTACATAGCAGGATGAGTGCGACGTCCCTAAGTGAGTGATGTTGATGAACACATATGGAACCAGCGTTTACGGAGACCCATGTAGGGAATGCGGGTTCGAGTGGTCGGTGTCCCTGGAGGCTGCCGCAGGTCTTATCGCCGATGCTCCTCGAAGGTACGCTGATCTGCTGGATGGCCAAGGTGGTACGACGCAACATCAGGATCTGACGTGGACGGTAAAGGCTTACGTTTTCCACGTCGCCGATAACATCCGCATCTGGGCTGAACGTCTATGGAGCGGTGCCACGGTAGGACAGGAGCTCATACGCTCTTACGACCAGGACGCCCTTGCCACAGTTCGCGGGTATGAGCACATGCCCCTTCGGACTGCCTTGTGGTCCCTCTCACATAGCGCTGCCATCTGGAACGAAGCGCTGGCAGCCACGTTTGACCGCGACCTATCCTTCAACTATCCGGGTAGAGGCGTACAGACACTGTCTGAAGTCGTGCAAACTGTAGCACACGATACTGTACATCATGAGTGGGACATATCACGATCCTTGGTGAGCCGTAGATGATTACGCATGGTCGCAATAATCTATATCCTAGCTGCCTGATTCAAACGTCAGATGGATTGTCAATGGTACGTGTGAACTGGGTGCGACGGCTCCATTCGGCTGTTGTCGTCCGCCGAGCAGGCGTGTCGTGAGTTTCGCCTGCTCCTGTGCCTTCATTGAATGTTCCCGCAGCCAGAGTGTTGTATGGAAAGGGCTGGGCGTCGATCAGCTATGGTAAGAGTGCGCTGGATGCCATATGCACCAAACCCGCCAGAGGCGGGCAGTTAGTTTGCTGAGTCAGTCGCTCTTGGGGGAAGGACTTCAGGGCTGACCGGACGCCTGATGATACCCTCATCTACCCCGATGTTGATAGCGAGGCTGCTCGTCTTGAACGGCCTGGTCTTCACCAGATCCTCAGCTATCGCGATGGCAAGGCACCGAGCCCGACAACTTCCTCTACTTCCGGCGCCCAGACCGTGGACTACCAGACGTACCCGGCCAGCGTGGTGCCGTAACCTAGCCCCCTGTGGGCCGGGAGACTCGCGGGGTCCAATTCGGAGTCGCTTGACCTCTATATCAGGACCTCCCAGCGAAAAGTTCGCAGTACAGTCCCTTTAGGCCCACCAGACAGTCTATAACGACTCTAACTGCCCATCGTATTTTGTGCTGCCCATACAAAAGCAGGGCAAATGGAGCACCTTGTAGTACCCTTGTAGTGCCAAGGAGGGGTTTGCTACGAGCGCGCACACATCAGGACCGCTACACACAGATAGGGCCTCCGTCGCAGACCGGGGCATTTTTCGCGTGGGGTATTGAATGGATAGGAGGATGACGCTAACCTTAGTCCTGTTACAGATGCACCATGAATTCGGGTGCAGACAGGCTCCTCCGGGAACGCTTGGATAATACATCTGCACATGGAGACGGGATGCTTCCTAGGCCGAAGGTCTATTATGGCTGGTACATAGCCTGGTCCTATTTCTTCATGAACTTCTACTGGGGTGGTGCCCTACTGGCGGGCTTCTCTGCTCTGTTCATTCCCATCAGAGAGTCATTCGGCCTCACGGCCACCCTGCTCGCGGTGGCAATCTCATTGCGGTATGGTATGGCAGTCTTCGGGTCACCAATCGTAGGATACATATTTGACCGCCGGGGGCCACGTTCGCTCATGCTCTTTGCGACCCTTGCCACCGGGGGAGGATTGCTGCTTCTGATTTTCTCCCAGTCTATCCTGCTGCTCTTCATCTCTTTCACCATCGCTTCCGTAGGCTTCGCCGTTTACATCGCCGGTACAGGACCGGCGGTAGCTGCCAATTGGTTCGTGAGACAAAGGGGCCGGGCTATCGGTATAGTGCTCGCCGGCGGGGGCTTTGGCGGCCCGCTGGTTTCGATGGTTGTGTGGCTGGAGGGTGAATGGGGCTGGCGCACTGCACTCATAATAATCATAGCCGGACTCATGATAGTTGGCATACCTGGGTCACTGATTCTGAGGCACAAGCCGGAGCAATATGGACTAAAGCCGGATGGAGACCCGCCTCAAGAGGAAGACGGTGGGCGACCTGAGCGCTCAGCAGCTATGGCTCGGCCAATCACTGAATCTGATCTCAGTGTGGAACAAGCGCTGAAGACCAGAGCCTTATGGTTTATTATCTCGGGATTTGTGCTCGTGAGCCTGGGTAGCGGCGCTATGAATCTTCTGTTTATCCCACATCTTGTAGACCGGGGATTCTCGCCAACGACGGCAGGATGGACTTTCACTGTGATGGGGACCATCAATATAGGAGCAACTCTGATGGTGGGATGGATTTCTGACGTGCTGGACCGCCGGAGCCTCATCATTGCTTCATATCTGATGCAAGGGGGGAGTCTGGCTATCTTCGCCTTTGCCACCGAGTTGTGGCACCTGGTCCCTTTTGTGGCGCTCTTCGCGCTCGGGCCACGTGTCTCCCTGTTGCTGGTGTCATCACTACTAGCCGACTACTTTGGCAGGTCCCACTTCGGCAAGATTCAGGGTGTGCTGTTTTCCGGATTCACGGCGGCGAACTTGGTGGGACCCGTGGTGGCCGGGGCGGTGCACGACGCTACCGGTTCGTATACACTGGTCTTCGCCGGGTATGCAGCTTCGGCTGTGCTTGCCGTACTTGTAACGGCACTGGTGAGTAGACCTTTGACACGGTCTTTGCCCCTACCAATATGTTAGCTTCACATTCCTTGAGTATTTGACGGCTCCGGCAGGTGATGCTAAACTCTGGCCCATAATGGGACTATGCGAACTTTTGAAGCACGCCATTTGTTTCCGGAAAGGCCAGGTGACATAAGTTCTACGGCCTATGGGTTTTTATGGAAGGAGTAAAGAGCAATGTCTGTGTTGGTTATTGGTGGAACCGGCTTTATCGGCCCACGAGTGATTAGAAAACTGGTCGAGAGAGGTGAAGAGGTAGTTTGCATGGACATTAACCCTTGGGCTGCCTCTTTTGACCGTCTGAAAGACCAGGTGAAAGTCGTCCGGGGCGACATAACCCATTTTGATGACGTAATAAGGACTGTTCTGGAGGCCAAGCCGGAACGTATCATAAATCTGGCTTACAATGTAGGTGGTGGAGAGGGTGACCCCCATAACCAGATGCGCCTGAACGTTCTGGGGATGGACAACTGTTTCGAGTCCGCGCGTCTTTGTGAGGTCAAGCGAGTGGTGTATGCCAGTTCCGTAGCCGTAAGCGGCCAACAGCGTCACTATGGGGACAGGCTCGTCAACGAGGAGGACCCCAAACATGGCACGAGCCAGTACGCCGTTCACAAGATATTCAACGAGTTTCAGGCGGAGCAATATATCAGGAACTACGGAATGTCCATAACCGGTATTAGACCGGCCAACGTAACCGGCCCGGACAAGGTAAGGGGATCCACCGACCACGTGCAGGCAATAACCCTGCCTGCGAGGGGACTACCGGTGATTTTCCCCTGGAAGTCATTTACCCGTCTTCCGATTCACGTGGAGGATGTATCAGAGATGTTCGTGCGCGTTGCCCTGTCTGACTCCCCCGTATACAACCTCTACAACTCCGGCGGTACGGTTATAAGCATGGGTGCGCTGGCGGACTTGGTGCGCGAGTTCATACCAGACGCCCAAATTTCCTTCGATGATGAGGGCGGCATTGAAGAATCCGGGACCTATCTTGTGGACAATAGCCGGATATGTGAGGAGTTCGAGATTGAGCTTCCTCCCTTCAGGCAGAGAGCCCTGGAGATTATCAACGAGGTACGACGGATGGAAGGAATGTCTCTTGTAAGTTAATAGCAGACCGGATTATCCATCCGTATCCTACCCTCAGAGGACCGCTATAAATCGGAGTTGACACTAATCTGGCACCATAGTAGCATGGTAGACACCACGCGCCACTCCATCAAATCCGGCAACTCCGGTGTAGAGACACCGCATAAACGCCAGGGCCGACCTAATCGCAGAGGAGCAAGAAGATGATTACGGAGTTCTCTACCCTGTACGCAGGACACATTAACCTGGACAATCTGGGCATGGAGGGCACACCAGCCAACGAACGACGCTACTCCAACGAGCGTCTAATCGAGACGTTTGACACCACCCTGGAGTTGGCCCAGCTTATGGACGAGCTTGGCTATTCCACAATATGGCTGGCGGAGCACCACTTTCAGCACGAGGGCTACGAGTGCATTCCCAACATTCCCATGCTGGCGGTCCATTTGGCACACAACACAAAACAGATAAAAATAGGCTGTGCTTTCAACATCACTCCTACGTGGCATCCTCTGCGGCTGGCCGAGGACTTCGCTGTCGCCGACATCCTCACCAATGGCCGTGTGGTTTTCGGGGTGGGGCGGGGGTATCATACCCGTGAAGTTGAGACTTTCGGCGCCGACCTGCTGGATGCCAACGCCAACAGAGACCTATTCGAGGAGCAGGTGGAAATCATACTGAAGGCCTTCACCCAGGAGTCTTTTTCTCACCAGGGCAATCACTACACTCTCCCCCCTCAGGTTCCATACCGGGGGTATGAACTCAAAGAAATTACCTTGGTGCCGCGTCCCGTGCATCAGCCTGTGGATATATGGCAGCCCGTAGTCAGCAGGAATACACGGGGCTTGGACTTCATGGCAAAGCACGGAATCAAGGGCATCATAGCGGGCACGGCGGAGCAGTTTGTCTGGCAGTATTCCAACGATTACAGAGATGGGGCTGCCCGCTACGGACGCGAGCTTGAGTTGGGCGCAGACATGATACTGGGCTACCGGATGTACATGGAGGACACTGTAGAATCAGCTATGCGCGCTGCCCGTCCCTATTTCGAGGAACACGCCAAGTTCGCCGCACCCCTGGGTATGTTGCGCTATAGCGAGGAGCAGATGAGCGCCGTGAGCTCCCGTGTTGCCCAGGCTCCCACACGTGCCACCATTGAGGACGGTGTGCAGAACCGTGTCTGGCTTTGCGGCCCCCCTGAGGAGTTCATCTCCTACCTGAAAGAAGTAGAGGAGAAGTATCCGGGTCTCAACCATGTCATGGTTTCCTGTGCTATGGGCACCCCCAGGCACATTATGAAGGAGCAGCTAACCCGCTTTGCCAAAGAGGTGATGCCCGTGTTCAAGAACCGCAATGGGAGTTGAGCGACCGGATAAATCAAGTGTTCCATATCGTAGGTGGACAACGGATAATGTCCACGTGCCACCCGTTCCAATCTCTGGTAGCTAAAGTGGCAGCTAAAGAGGAGTTAGCATGGATAAGGCAGATATACCCTATCTCTCCGCTGCGGAGCTTGCGCGACTGATAGAGAAGACTGAGGTTTCACCGGTGGAGGCCACGGAGGCCTATCTAGACCGCATTGACGACTTAGACTTCAAGTTCAACTCCTACCTCACCGTATGCCGTAAGGAAGCCCTTCAGGCTGCCCGTGAGGCGGAGCGTGACATCGCTCAAGGCAACTATCTGGGTCCCATGCATGGAATTCCCGTGGGTGTAAAGGACCAGCTCTGGACCAAGGGCATCCGTTCGACCGGAGGTTCCCGCTTTCTGGCGGATTTCATCCCTAATGATGATGCCACTGCCATAGCTAATCTCAGGAAAGCCGGAGGCATCCTCCTTGGGAAGACTAACCTCAGCGAGTTCGCGGTAACGGGCTTTACTCACCGTTTCAGATTCCCGCGCAATCCCTGGAACCTGGATATGTCAGCAGGTGGGTCCAGCAGCGGCTCCGGGGCCGCCACCGCCGCCTTTCTCTGTGCCACCTCCCTGGGAGAGGACACTGGCGGCTCCATACGTCGCCCTGCCGCCTGGGATGCCCTTGTAGGTGTGAGGCCAAGCTGGGGCAGGGTTAGCCGCTACGGGGTCATGGCCGGAGTCTGGTCTATGGACACCGTAGGCCCCATCTCCAGAACAGTTGAGGATGCCGCCATGACCCTCGGCGCCATCGCCGGTTACGACCCCAAAGACCCCTATACCTGGAATACCCCGGTGCCCGACTACAGGGCAGCCCTTGACGGCGACATAAAGGGTATCCGGGTAGGTATCATCACCGAGCTGATAAATAGCGATCAGGTAGAAACCGGAGTCAGGGAGGCCGTTGTCAAAGCAGCTACAGTCTTGGGAGGGCTTGGGGCATCAGTAGAAGAGGTGTCGGTTCCCCTGACCAGGCACGCAAACGCCATCGGCGCGATACCATTGGCTATTGAGCCGGCCTCGAACCAGCAAGAGTGGGTCAAAAACCGGCTTCAAGACTACGGCCATGACAACCGTATTGGCCTCCTCACCGGCAGCATCATGCCCGCTCAGGCTTACTACAAGGCCCAGAAGCTGAGGAGTATGCTGAGGCAGCAAGTCCTTGAAGCCCTGGAGAAGTACGATGTTCTGATATCGCCCACGTCGGGAAGGGTGGCCCCAAGGCTCGTCCAAGATGACCCAGCGATCACCGGCAAGGAGACTGTGGGACGCCTGCCGTTCATGCTCACCAACACCTTCAACCTGGCGAGCGCCCCGGCTGTCTCCGTACCATGCGGTTTTGGCGCCCGGGACCTGCCCGTCGGACTTCAGATAGGAGGTCGTCCCTTCTCAGAGGAGATGATTCTAAAGGTGGCCCACGCATATCAGCAGAGTACACCCTGGCACACCATGAGGCCATCCGCCGTGTAAGCTGCCTACTTTTCTACCAAGGTAAACCGGTTAAGCGCCGGATTCTGGGGCCGTATCACAAGTTCATGGCTTCCAGGCCGACTCGTGACAGGTCTTCATCCGATTGACCGCTGGGGTAGCCACCTACTCCGATGCCGCCCAGAATGACACCGTCTTTCATAATAACGAGACCACCTTGTCCGTTGGTCAGGCTCGGGTCTCCCATGTCGCCAATGCTCCGACCCTGACTTTGCAGTCGCTGGGCGTGTGCGCCGGTATCCTGTCCCATTACGGCAGCAGTGTACGCCTTGCGTATCGCGTGCCGGCGACTAAAAATCCGCAAGTTATCCATCTTGGCATAGGCTTCCAGGTTCCCGGTTGCATCTACTATCGCCATCGCTACCGGTTCTGTGGGAGTCTCCATAGCTTTGCTCATCATCGCCCTCATGGCTGCCTGCACCTGTTCCATCTTCAACAACGGTTCCGGCATAAGTGACGCCTCCCTTTCAAATAGTCGGATTTGCTACCAGGGAAATTATACAACGAATCGGTACAATCGGTACAATCGGTACAAATAGGATGCCACAGACCGGTCTGGGGTTTCCGATGGAAAACGAGGATGCGAGTCCTGTAGTTACCAAGGCTAATCGCTCTCCGCAGAACCGGACGGGCTATCAGAGAGTGCCTCTTCAAGGGGCGAGCGTGTCTGGCCTCCAAGTTCAAGTTCCATACGCCTTAGTGCGGGTATGACCAACATCAAGAAACCTATCAAAATGAATGATATGGCACCCATTACAACCAGGGCAATCTCAGGATTCAGGACCTCTGCCCCAAACCCCAAGAGGAACATCCCCGCAGGTCCGAGCCCCCATGCCAGCATGAGGATGCCGATTACCCTACCCCTGATGTTGGTAGGCGACCCCACCTGTATAAGGGCGAATGTGGTAACTCCGAATACCTGAATCATCAGTCCCATACCCAGGGCCAACGCCAGGGATGTCAGGAAGTAGGGTGATAAGGCGAACAAAATAATCGTCGGGCCGAATGCGAATCCTGCCGCAAAGATGAGAGCCTGCATCTGTCTTGTGGCGCTGAAGAGCGCCACAATAAAAGACCCCATTATAGCTCCGGCGCCACCTGCCGCCAGCAACATTCCCAGTCCATCGGGGCCGGTATCCAGGATGTCCCGTGCGAATACCGGCAGGACGGTCTGGTAGGGAATTCCGAAGACCGCGAACACAACACTCATAAGCAGCAACCCCACCAATAGGGAGTTGGCCCTGACATGGCCTAGACCCTCTCCCATACTCCGGATGACGGATGGCCGCGATACCGCTTCAAGAGTAGCTGCCCTGTTGGGGATTCTAAGGGGCATCAGAAAAGCCATGGCCGGGACCAAGAACGCCGACGCGGCAAGAAATGCCCATCCCAACTGGTCGGGGCTGCGACTCATGAGATAACCGGCCAAGGCCGGACCCGCGAGTTGGGCGATACTGAACACAGTGGTGTATACTGCCACACCCTTGGCCAAGTCCCCCTGACCGACTACATCATGGACCACGGTGGCTCTAGTGGGTGTGGATATAGAGAACGCCATACCGTTGAGGAAAGCGAGGACGAACACATGCCACACCTGGATAAGGTCCAAAAGTAACAGCAGGGTAAGTCCCAGGAGAATCAAGAGGTTGGCCGCATCGCTGGTAAGGAGAACTATCTTCCGATTAAGTCGGTCCGCTATTACCCCCCCGAAAGGGGTCAAAAGTGCCATTGGCAGCATGAGGACACCCTGGACCGCGGTGACCATGAAAGGTGAGTCTGTCAGCACCAAGACTAGCCATCCTCGTGCGGCCATACCCATCACGAAGGGCATTACAGAGGCCAGGGAGGCCGCCCAATAGAGCCGGAACCGAGGGTAGGAGAAGGGTTTCAGGGGGCCGCCACTCAGGAAGCCATGGCCGGCTCCGCCACCAGGTCGGGAAGGCTGTAAAGCCAATTAAGGTTCCTCGGTCCGAGATCTCTAAACCGAGAATATCTCTAAGCTGATTTGTAGCCTACTGGGAACAGTCTAACATTAACCCTATCTCCCGGTGTAGTCAACTATCACCCAGCCTCAGGGTCTTTCAATTCTCGCAGCTAAATGAATACGGCCCCCCGTCGCGTGTCGTTCCGAACGGAGCGGAGCGAAGTGAAGAACCTAAAATGTCGCCTAACCGTGCCCAGAATCAAGGCAGCACCAGCCAGAACGAGACCCCAGTCAGCCAGGATTTTAGACCCCTCGCTTCGCTCGGGGTGACAATTGAAAGACCCTGCACCCAGCCTGACGCCTCTGAAGTCACTAACCCAACTGTTTGACAGGTCCGTATAGTCGGAAATAGAACGATCACCCAGGGTTTGACGGAGAGTGTAATATTAGTCCGGCTATTTATAAGCCCAATTGGGGTTGCTCCACTGCGGCACCACGAATAATGCCCTTGACCTGGATGTTGGAAACGAGAATCAGGGACTCACCTGAGCGTTTCATATCCATCTCAATAGATTCGTGGTCAACCAACATGTATTTGGAGACCGCCTCAATGATGTCCGCTTTCATAGCCTCCATGTGCTCTCTTGCGAGCCCCACGCGGTCCATTACAAGGATTAGCTGAAGCCGATGTCGCGCAGTTTCCTTGCTCCGCTCTTGCCTCTGGAGGGCCCATCTGAGAAGATCAATCATCAGTAAAGTCCCCCCCTCCAAGGCCGACGAACTTCTTGAGCTTCGAAAATATCCCGTGGCCGTTCTCCAAATGTAAGAAGGGTTGTTCCTCGCCTTCCATACGTGCCGCGATGCGTCGGAAGGCTTCTCCTGACATTGACTTGGGATCGTGCACCACTGGCACGCCTTTATTGGTGGCTACAATAATATGCTCATCGTCTGGGACGAGTCCGAGTATCTGCACTGAAAGCAGTTCCAATATATCTTTCTTGTCCATCATATTGCCCTGTTTGACCATGCCGGGCCTTAGACGATTTATGACGAGGTCGGGAATTGGCAACTCCGCCGCCTCCAGAAGGCCAATCACCCGGTCCGCGTCCCGGATCGCGGACACCTCCGGCGTGGTAATCACAATAGCCCGGTCGGCGGCGGCTATGGCGTTTTGGAACCCCTGCTCAATGCCTGCGGGGCAGTCTATGATGATGTACTCGAATTCCTCTCTCAGATGGTTGCATAGCTCCTTCATCTGGGTGGGCTTGACGGCTGATTTGTCGCGGGTCTGGGCTGCTGGGATAAGGTACAGCTCCTTGGCGTGCTTATCCCGGATCATGGCCTGGTTGAGTTTACAATTTCCTTCGACCACGTCCACAAGGTCGTAGACAATGCGGTTCTCCAACCCCAAGACCACATCCAGGTTGCGGAGGCCAATATCCGTGTCTACGACAATCACCTTCCTTCCTCGCAAGGCCAGGCCCGCACCCAGATTGGCCGTCGCTGTGGTCTTGCCCACACCGCCTTTGCCTGAAGTGACGACGAACGTTTTCCCTATCATAGCTGGTTCCTTTCTCTTTCTCCCTGAGCACTCAAATTATTGGAAAAGGGATGCTCAGGACACTGAAATCCTCTGAAAATTACCTGTGAAGGGGGCTACTACTATGGAGCGTCCACTTACGCGAGCGATCTCCGGTACTTCGGGTACTTGATATTTTCCGCTATCGGTCGGAGTGGTGCCGATATACTGACCAATCCGAAGCTGAAGAGGCTTCAATGCAAGCGCTATAATGACAGCTTCCGTTACATCCGTGGCACCTGCACCGGCGTGGGCGATTCCCCGGAGCGTCCCGAGAATAACGATGTCTCCCGTGGCGGTAACTTGGGCGCCCGGGTTTACGTCACCAAGGACTATCACGTCGCCATTGTGCCGGATAGATGTCCCGGAACGGCAGGCGTTCTTGACGAACAACGGCGTTGGCTGCCTGGTGGCCTCGACTTTTGGGGCGGACGACCTCTTCGGATGCGTCAAGGAAATGGGGACACCGGCTTCTTCGGCGATTCCTCTTTCCAGTATCTCAGGCTCGCACCAGAATTTCGCTATCTTGAGATGGAATTCGTCCTCGACGACCTGACGTATTCGCACCAAGTCCTCAGGCCGGAGGACCCGGCGGCCTACGTTGACAGTCACAGCCCCTCCACCCACCAACCAGTTATGACTTTCCTCCAGGTGTTGGCGCAGGTGCTCCTCCAACTGCAATATTGGGACCATATCGTCCAGGGTGAAATCCACATTCCAGTCTCGGCCAGATACTCTAATCACATCTTTGTCCAACACCATCCGGTTAGGCAGCCTGCTCGGCCAGTCAACTCTCAACATAGCTAGCTCTGCTTCACATTTTGGCTCCTTAGAAATAAAAGACAGGCGTTGATAGGTAGAGCCTTCTGCTCTAATTTGCGAGGTTTGGCTCATTCATAGTTAGACCCGACGTACTCAGACCTCGTTTGATACCCTGAAAGAAAAAGGGGGAAATCTCTTCTTCTCAGAGAGCGGTCCTGACCTGACTAAGCACCAAACCTTGGGGTGCCCTTGCTGACCTGGGAAACCGGAGGAGCGCCCGTCTTCCGCCCCACCTCCCACGATTGCCGGAACACTCTACTCAAAATAGCAACCGGCAGGAAATCCTGTCAAGTCGTTGTGCGACCGGGTTCTGGGGAATTTGGAATCCGATATGTCCACTGTGCTCTTGTCAAATGCCCACAGGGCTCCTAAGATGGTTGGGTACGAAAGGAGGGGGCCAACTAATGAAACAGAGTGCAGTTGTCATTAAAAGCGGTGACCTGACTCTGGAGGGGGTTGTGGGCTGTCCGGAGGAAATTTCCGGGCCTCTTCCAGGAGTGGTGCTGTGCCATCCTCACCCCCTGAATGGCGGGAACATGAACAATAACGTGATACTGTCGGTGTATTTTGCACTTGTGGAGAGCGGCTATATCGCCTTGCGATTCAACTTTCGTGGCGTAGGGAACAGTGAGGGGACCCACGCTGATGGTGACAAGGAGAGGCATGACACGGAAGCGGCGTTGAATACGCTGAGGGAGCGGTCCGACGTGGATGGGAACCGTCTGGGTATGGTGGGTTATTCCTTTGGTACGGGGGTAATTTCCAGCGGCCTTCCCATGTACACGGATGCTAAGGCATTTGTCCTCATCTCCTCGCCCTTGAGATACCTGGAGCATCCGGAGATTGTCGAGGACAGACGTCCCAAGCTCTACGTATGTGGAGACAGGGACCATGGAATACCGATTGCTGCCCTGAAGGAGAAAGTGGACTCATTCGGGCAAACCTCCAAGTGTCACGTGGTAGCCGGGGCAGACCATTTCTGGGGAGACTACGAGTCCGAAGCCGCCGTCCACGCGGTACGGTTCCTCAACGACAGCCTGACTTAGCGCACGTGCCCTCCGGATGTGGCATGGCTGGCGTCCCAATACCTAACGATGGCTATTCTGCTGGGGAGTTGGAGTCCTGCACGTGATTGCGAGGAACGGATGATTCAGCCATGACTCTGGGAGCAACATGATAGCAGGCATTATTGCCGGCTCGATTTCGGCCATAGTGGCGGCCCTGGTCTCGCTGCCGCTGAGGTCTCCGGACGACGCGCTGCTCAACAGCGCGTCGACGGCGTTGGCCGCTATGGCGGCGGGTCTAGCCGCCGGGGTCCTCCACAGAGTCCTAGCCAACAACCGGAACGGCTTGCTTATATTTTCCGGGTTATGGACAACAGCGTTTGTCATCGTAGCCGTCATCTCATTGGTGGGCGAGACCCAGTTCGACCATTTTTTTGCTTTTGTGCTGCCCTTGGCGGCCATCGTCTTTCCATTGACCGGTCTGTTGACGGTCTTGATGGAACGCAGCCCCCTGGCCGGTCGCTGGTGGCTGGCTCTGGGCACTGCCGTGATTGCCATTGCAGTAGGGATTTCTTTGGCCGGTCAAGGGGACCAGGAGAGCGGCAAGCTTAAGCTACCCCCGAGGACGGGCATCTCAACTCCCTCACGGACTCCGGACCTTGCAACCCTCAGCATCCCAAAGATAGTTGGATTCTCGTAGGAGACGTTGGATAGACATTATGGGTAAGGCAATTCGTCATCCAATAGGAATGGGTTTGGTCGCGGGGTTGGCGGCATTCCTAGTCATTGCGACCGCGTCATGTGGCGGCTCCGATACGCCAATTCCCACGCCGACGGAACGTCCTACGTCGGCTCCTACTGAGGCGCCGAACACTCCCACTTCACCCGTCCCCGATTCCTCGCCAACCCCAACCGCGCGCCCAACCACCCCACCTGTTTCACCTGAACCTACTCCCACCCCACCAAACGGTGAACGCGAAATAGGTCAATTTGAAGGAGTCACCTTCATTGTTGGCGAGGATTCACAAGCCACCTTCACAGTGGAAGAGAAGCTGGCGCGACTTCCCCTACCAAACGACGCGGTGGTGCGGACCAATGCGCTAACGGGCGAGGTGCATTTCGATGGACGCCCTTCGATTATCCAAATAGACCTCCACCGCTTGGAGAGCGACCAGCCGCGGCGCGACGGCTACATACGTGACCGGATGTTCCCTGATCATCCTGTGGCAACGTTTACTTTGGATGACGCAGGGCCATTGCCCCAGGGTTTCGGTGAGGGTGAGGAGGTCAATGCGCGAGTCACGGGGCAGCTCGACATACGCGGAGTTCAGGCGCCTGTAACCTTTGACGTGGAAGCAAGAGATGACAGCGCCGTCGTTTTCATCCTTGGCCGCACCAGTTTCGTCTGGTCAGACTTTGGTATGACCGCGCCAAATTTGTCATTCGTCCAGGTGACCGACGAGGTGAGTGTGGAAATCCTTCTTGCCGTTGCGGCCAAGACCGGACCCTGATGGGCAAGATTTCAAACTCAAGCATTGGCGTAGAATCACGACACGGTACGACCGCAGGCGCCTTTTCTTCTTGGCTGCCCTGCGTCCGGCCGCTGCCGTGAACGGAGGTGAGTAATGTCGTTCGAGCTAGACCGATACCTGGAGTTGACTCCCAAATCAAGGGGCATCTGGGAAGAGGCCAAGCAATACCTGCCCGGAGGCGACACGCGCAATAGCATCTTCTGGTCCCCTTATCCCATTTACATAGACAACGGCGAAGGGTGCCACACATGGGACGTGGATGGCGTTGACCGGCTCGACTTTATCGGCAACATGACCAGCCTTGTCCTGGGCAACGCCTATCCTCCCGTCGTGCAGGCCGTCCAGGAGCAGGCATCCCGCGGGCTTGTGTACAACGCTCCCAACGAGTACCAGGTCCGCCTGGCAAAGCTTCTCTGTGAGCGGGTGTCCTCTGTTGAGATGGTCCGGTTTACCAACTCCGGCACAGAGGCCACGTTGAACGCCATTCGGGCGGCCAGGGCCTTTACCGGCAAAGCCAAGATTGCCAAGTGTGAGGGGGGGTATCACGGTACTCACGATGTGGTCTCAGTCAGCGTTCGCACCGATCCCAGCCTGGGGGGTGATGCCGATCGCCCCACGCCTACGCCCAGCGTTGGCGGCCTCCCTCAGGAGGTGGTTGACCACGTGGTGGTCATTCCCTTCAACAACACCCGGGCGTCTCGCGAAATCCTGGAGGAGAACGCCGGGAAGTTGGCCGCCGTGATTCTTGAACCGATCCTGGGTGGCTCCGGGATGGTGCCGGCCGACCGGGAATATCTCGCCATGCTGCGTGAGTTCTGCCAGAAGAGCGGAGTTGTGCTCATTTTTGATGAGGTTATAAGCTTCCGTGCGTCTCATGGAGGGGCACAGGAATACTATGGCATCACACCGGACATGACCACCTTTGGCAAAATCATAGGTGGTGGGTTTGCAGTAGGGGCCTTTGGTGGCCGACGTGACCTGATGAACCTCTTTGACCCCACAAAGGGTCCCGTAGTGGCCCACGCAGGAACCTTCAATGGCAACCCCATGACCATGCTGGCAGGTTCCATCACCTTGGAGCACCTCACACCGGATGTCTACCGGAGGCTCGACATTCTGACAGAGCAACTTCGCCAGGGAATACGGGAAGTATGCACAGAACTGGAGGTCCCGGTACAGGTGACGGGGCTGGGGTCCCTCTTTGGCATTCATTTCACAAATAGGCCCGTTACTACGTGGAGGGATGTAGCCGGCGCAGACAAAGACCTCCGCCAACAGGTATTCTGGGGCCTGATGAACGAGGGGGTACTGTTCACCCCCAGCCTCGTGGGGTGTGTCTCCAGCCCTATGGACCAGCCCGAGGTTGATGCCTTTATCCAGGCTTTCCGCCGGGTCCTGGAGAGGAACCAGGGTAGCTAAGCTTGCCAGCCCCCTCAGCCCCTGCCCCTGCCCGGTAGAGTGCGGGAGACCGTCACCAGCCCATAGCGTAGGTCGCCAGGCGAGGGTCGGCCCCGGCGCTTATTACTCCGGTCTGAGGGTCACGCTGAGTCACAATAGCGCCGTAGCCACACATTGGGTCCTCCACTATTTTGTGGCCCAGGGATGCCAACTCTGAACGTACTTCCCCTGATATACCTGGCTCCACGTTCAGCTGCCCCGGCAGATAGACGCGTGGGTAGAAGGAGTTGACCATGCTCTGTGATGAGAAACGTGGCGCCTCCACTGCCTGCTGGGGGTCCATGCCGAAAACCAACACATTCAGAATGAGTTGGAGGTCGGCTTGGGCTTGATCGTCCGCCCCTGGGCATCCGATGGTCATAAGAGGCTGGTCGTCTTTGCAAATCATATAGTTCACCAGGCTGGTGCGCGGCCTTTTGCCGGGTTGCAATCCGTTGGGATGCCGGGGGTCGAGAAAGAACATCTCGCTACGGGTACTCAACGTGCAACCAAGCTCCGGGAAGAATACCGAGGAATCGAACTTGCCGCCGCTTACAGTGGCGCAGATCATATTCCCGTCCAGGTCTATTACGGCGAAATGGGTGGTGCCATCTTTGGGCGGCTGCCCTCCATCTCCGGACGTTGGTATAGCCATAGCAGGTGCAGTCACGGCTTTGGCTTTCCCTCCATCACAGTAGCTCCATGGGTCGCCTGCCTCCTGTTGCTCCGGGTAAGCTTTCTCTGACTGGATAAGCCTTGCCCGTGTAGCAGCATATTCCTTGGAGAGTAGGCCGTCTATGGGTACGCTTGCGAAATCGGGGTCGCCATAGTACCGTTCCCGGTCCGCAAAAGCCAGCTTGAGGGCCTCCGTGAGTGTGTGTATGTATTGAGAGGTGTTATGGCCCATGGCGCGCAGGCCATTCGGGAACCGGGGATCGAAACTCTCCAGGATGTTGAGTGCTTGCAAGGCCACTGCGGCCTGGGTCCAGACAGACTGGGAGCTAATCTCGTAACTCAGAAGGTTTATGCTGATGGGCTCCTCAAAGCCGGCCCGGTAGTTGGCAAGGTCATCCATGCTGAGCAATCCTCCCACTCGCTCGGAGCACTGTACGATAGTCTTGGCAACCTCCCCCCGGTAAAACATCTCACGGGCAGACTCCAGCCCCGCAAGCCGGTCACCTGTAGCGTCAGCGTCAGCCTCGGCCAGCTTGCTCAGGGTCGCAGCTAGCTCCTTCTGCACCAGCAGTTGTCCGACTTCGCGGGGTTCGCCCTCATGGTAGAAGATGTCCATGCCGCCGGGGGGATAACGCCTGAACTGCTCTTTATACATCGGAATCAGCAGTTTCCGGCGCATATACCCGTACATGGGGAAACCATGCCGGGCATAGTGAATGGCCGGAGCTATAACTTCCCTTAGAGTCTTGGTGCCGTAGTTCTCCAGCAAGGTGATATAGGCGTCCACCACTCCGGGCACCGTGAAGGCCAGATGTGCGTTCACGCCGGTGGGGACCTTGTCCAGCCCCCTCTGCTTGAAGAGGTCTACGGTGGCTTTTCCGGGAGCGACGCCCTGACCGCTTAACACCCGAACCCGGCGGCTGGCGGCGTGGTAAAGCATGAACGAGCCTTCGGTTGCCAGCGAATAAGATGCGTTGGGCTCTATCACCGTGGCGGCAAATCCCGCAGCCACCGCTGCATCGAAGGCGTTGCCTCCGCTGAGAAGCATCCGCATCGCCGACATCGAGGTCAGGTAGTGGCCGGATGACACCATTCCTTGTGTGCCCCGCACTACCGGGCGGCCCGTCGGGTAAAGGTCTGTACTTGTGAAGTCTATTTGAAGGGACTCCTTGGACTCCATCACCGCTAACGTCCTCCTGCAATGGCACAATTGTTGAGGTCGCACCCCATCACGCTCTCTCACGTTCTCCGGCAATTCTAGCGATAAGATGGAGGACAGTCAAATACATTTAGGACCGCAGGGAGATCGCCGGATTTACTAGGTGTGAGTAGGACGACGGCGGACGGTGTCTGCGACGGTGTCTGAAAGGGACCGGCTGCTTAACGGACTATCCGATTTATTACCATTTCGACTGTCCCGAACAGGAGTGCCGCCGCCGTGATTATCAGCAAGGCTATAATCATAGTAGAAGGGTGGTATCGCGAGTGTGATGGTGGCCCTTCTCGCTCCTCAATCTCAGCCGGGGACAGGTCCAGCGCCTGGCGAGCGCGCATTTCGTCGGAGGCTGTCACGTAGATGGCATGGGGCAGGTTGGTGGCAGCGCCCCAGCCGCCGGGTCCGGCCCCCAGGGAGCGCACCACACAGGGTATGCCCTCTTGACGGAGTCGTTGCTCTGCCAGGCGGGCCAATGGCTCATTTCCCAACACTGTGAGCCGCACTTGTTTTCTGTTGCGCGAACGGTCCATAAATCAATCTACTCGATAGGCTTTGCACCAAAAGTCCATTTTACCAGCGACTTTTAGTTCAACCACCTGACTTTTGGTTCAGGTGAGACTTTTGGTTCAGGTGACACTTTTGGTTCAGGTGACACTTTTGATTCAAGCCCTCGACTTTTGATTCAAGTGGTACTTTTGGTGCAAAGCCTACTCGATAGTATTATAGCGGCTGGCGCTTGCCTTATCAATTTCAGGCCAATAATGTACACTAGGGTGCAGAACAGTATTATCCTTCAAGTTAAGCAAGTTAAGTTGGATGAGGAGTGAGATATGGCAGTGTCGAGAAAGATGATGAGCCTGGGCACCGAGACCGCTTTCGAGGTGCTGGCTAAAGCCCGGGCCCTGGAGGTTCAGGGCAAGGAGATAATACACCTGGAGATAGGGGAACCCGACTTTGATACCCCTGCTCACATCGTCGAAGAGGGAGCGAACGCACTGCGCCAGGGGTACACCCACTACGGCCCTACCCCGGGACTGCCCGAGATCCGCGAATCAATCGCCAGAAACGTGGGCGAGACCAGAGGGGTTGCCGTTAACTCCAATCAGGTTGTGGTGACGCCTGGGGCCAAGCCCATCATGTTCTACACAATCCTGGCTCTGGCCCAGCGAGGTGTGGAGATAATCTACCCCAACCCGGGCTTTCCAATCTTCGAGTCCATGATCAGGTTCTGCGGCGCTAAAGCCGTCCCCATGCGCCTCTTGGAAGAGAAAGGGTATCATCCCGACATTGAGGACCTCGCTTCTAAAATCAACTCTCGCACCAGGCTCATCATTATCAACTCGCCCCAGAACCCCACCGGCTCCGTGATGTCCCGGGAAGACCTGGAAGCCATCGCCGGGCTGCTCAAGGGGCGCGATGACATATACGTGCTCTCCGACGAGGTCTACAAGGACATCATCTACCAGGGAGAGCACCACACCATAGCCGCCCTTCCGGGGATGAATGACCGCACCATCATCCTGGATGGGTTCTCCAAGAGCTATGCAATGACCGGATGGCGGTTGGGTTACGGGGTTTTCCCCGAGCCACTCGTACCCCATATTGTGAAACTGGCAGTAAACAGCGTCTCCTGCGCTGCCTCTTTCACCCAACGGGCTGCAATCAAGGCACTGGAGGGTCCCCAGGACTCGGTTAGGGATATGGTGGAGGAGTTCGGGCGCAGGCGGAAGATTATCGCCGAGGGCCTGCGGCAGATACCCGGCATCGCCTGCCCGGAGCCTGAAGGCGCTTTCTATGCTTTTCCCAGCATCAAAGGAACCGGAATTCCCAGCCAGGAGTTCCAGGAAAGGGCGCTCAACGAGGCCGGCGTGGCCCTCCTGTCCGGTACATCCTTTGGCGCGTTCGGTGAGGGCTACGTCAGACTCTCCTACGCCAACTCCCAGGAGAATATCAAGAAGGCCCTGGAGCGACTAGAGGGCTTTGTGTCCAAGGCGCGCCGGTAGATTTCTACCGGCGCGGTGGGCAGCTACTTCCCACTCCAGGGCGGGGCCGCTATACCCTCCATGTCACTGGCAACGTCAACCACCGCGGGCCTGCCAGAGGCAAGGGCCTGCTCCAGAGCAGACCTGAGATCGCCGGGCTTCTCAACCCTAATGCCGAAACATCCAATATCCTGGGCTATCCTGGCGAGGTTTATGTCCGTGAAATGCCAGATTGCGTCTGAGTCTCCCGGCTGCCCGGCGTATGTTCCCTCCGTGCCCCTCTTCTCCTGGTTCAGTGAGCGGTTGTTGTTTACTACAACCACAGCATTGATGCCGTAGCGGACCGCGGTTTCCAACTCGGCTATGTGGTACCAGAACCCTCCGTCCCCGGAAAAGCACAGCACCGGACGCTCAGGGACGGCACACTTTGCCCCCAGAGCCGCCGAAAGCCCCCATCCCAGAGAGCCGGCGCACCGGATGTAGCCTTGGTCCGGCGATTTCAAGTCCATCATGGTGCCTGTCCATATCCCGGCGTGGCCCGTGTCCGACACCACCAGTGCGTCCGACGGCAGGAAGTCCGTGATTTCCTTGCAGATGCGTTCCGGCCTGATGGGTGAAGCGTCGGAGTTAAGCATTTGCTCCGACTCTGCACGCCAATCCCCGACAAGCTGCTGTACCCGGTTGACCCACTCCGTCCGTGTGCCTATGGGTTCAAGGGCTTCGATTAGCCTCCGTGTCGTTACTTTGGCGTCGCCCTGAAGGGCTACCCTGGTGGGATAGCTCCTTCCAAGCTGAGAAGGGTCAATATCTATCTGGATGATTGGCGTGCCCATAGGTGGAATCTGCCAGTCGAGGGTGACCTGGCTACCGGTGTGGCTCCCGATGAACAGCACCAGATCGGCCTCTGCCACGGCACGATTGGCGCACCAGCGCGAGTAGGAACCCACCACTCCTACCGACAGAGGATGGTCGTCGGGTATAGTCCCCTTGGCATTGAGAGAAGTGGCTACCGGGATGGACAGCATCTCAGCAAGCTCCACCACCTCCTGTTTAGCTTGGGATGTGGTGACGCCTCCACCGGCTACGATTATCGGACTGCGGGCCTCGGACAGCACTCTGGCCGCCTCGCGGACCATCTCCCCCTCCGGCTCCGGGCGTATGGCAGGAACCCGTGAAAATTGCCCCTCTACTACCACGTCCAGGTCAGCTTCACCCTCGGCCACGACCTCTCCCTGAGCCCCTTGGAAGTCCAGATGCACCGGTCCGGGTGCCCCGGATGTGGCCTCCCGGAATGCCTGGCGTAAAAGGTGAGGAAGCTGCTCCGCACTGTCCACGACAACATTGTATTTGGTAACCGGCTCGAAGGCCGAGAAGTGGGCTATTTCCTGGTAGGAGTTGCGGTACTGGTGCATCAGAGGTCTGTGTCCCGTGATAGCTATCACCGGAGACAGTCCCAGGTATGCATCCTGAAGCCCTGCTGCCAGGTTGGCCGCCCCAACGGTCTGGGCCATGCAGACCCCGGGACGCCCGGCGGCGCGGGCGTAGCCGTCTGCCATATATGCGGCGGCCTTCTCCCCGTGGGTAACTATCCGTTGAATACCTACTTTCTCCATCTCAACCAACGCTCGTCTCACTATAGCGGGCACGAAAAAGGCGTGGGTTACACCGTACCCGCTCAGGGTCTCAGCAAGAAATCGGCCACCAGTCATCCTGGGCATAGCTTTACCTCCCACCGGATTTTGTTCTCCTAGACAAGGGGTTCGCAGGGCAAGTCCCGCCTGATACTCTACTCCCGATTGTGTCACGTGACAAGCCTTGCCAGGATCGTTTTACGTAGGGCAGCACGTGAAACGGTCCCAGGTCGTGGATGGGGCCGGGGATATACCCCCGCAGAGGATAGGCATTGCATAATAACATTAGTAGCTGGCATACTACACTTGAACATGCAGCAGAGTAGTAGCTGGAAAATCGACCCCGGCTCCCTGGAATACCCCCTGGTGGTGGCCCATCGAGGGGGTGCGGGCATGGCTCCGGAGAACACAATGGCTGCCTTCCGTAGGGCTCTAGAGGTGGGGGCGGACGCCATAGAGCTGGATGTCAGGCTGACCGGAGATAGGCAGGTAGTGGTCATCCATGATAGACGCCTGGAACGGACCACAACCGGCCGAGGGCCTGTGGGGACCCACACCCTCAAGGAACTGAAATCTCTGGACGCAGGCTCCTGGTACGGACCTCAGTTCAGTGGAGAGCCGGTCCCGACGTTAGCGGAGGTCTTTGAGGCATTGCCAGGATATTTCCCCGTATACGTGGAGATTAAAGCTCGTGGGTCCGGAGCAGCGCTTCTGGTAACCGGAATAGTTAACATAATACGACAGTATGGTCGGTGGGAAAGTACGATGGTAGCCAGCTTCAACCCCCTAGCGATGGCCTTTCTCAGGGCCATAGAGCCCCGGATTATCCGAGGCTACATCTGGTCAAGCCATCATCCCCTGCCCCTGCGAGCACGCTGGCTAAGCCCGCTGGTGAAGCCCCATTGGCTGGCCCCGGACCGGCGTACCTTGACCCCCGAATTGCTGGCCGGATTTCATTCCCAGGGAAAGCCGGTGGCTGCATGGGACCTGGACGTAGGTACTGACATGAGACGTTTGAGAGAGATTGGGCTTGATGCCGCCGTCACTGACCACCCCGAGGCACTGGTGTGCCAGAAGCACAGCGCAACACCATGATAGCGGTGTTGACCAAAGTAAGCGAAGGAGAAGCCCAGCTATGAAATTATATTGGCAAGAGCGTAGAATGGGTCAGCGTCTGATTTTGGCTCTGCATGATGATGAGGTCAATGAGGTCGAGGTGGGAGCTGTTCGTAAGACCCCTCGTGGGTTCGATGCCCTGGCAAAAACTAACACCTATGACCCTGGCCGTGCCCAGAAAGGGTTCGTAACCATTGAAGAAGCCAAAGCCTTCGTAGAATCTTTTCATCCCTGGGACCTGTTTGGAGGTGATCTGGACTTGGAGGTGGAGCCGGACGCGCGCTCCCTTCCAACCGGCATTGCTGAGCAGGCATCGGACGAGTCCTCCCAAACCCGTCAAACCGGCGCTCCGGCCAGTGCCACTCAGTCT
Organism: Dehalococcoidia bacterium; assembly: GCA_965219825.1. Taxonomy (GTDB): domain Bacteria; phylum Chloroflexota; class Dehalococcoidia; order Lucifugimonadales; family JAGWBF01; genus JAGWBG01. The sequence goes on from OZ244792.1 coordinate 3,350,919, forward strand.
GCGGTGAATGAGCCGGCCCAGTCTATGACGCCAGGCGAGACTCCCGTTCAGACGGAAAGTGGGCCTGAGCAGTCCGCAGTGGAAGATGGAAAGTCCGGAAAGCGAGGATGGAAAATCTGGAAAAAGAACTGAATGCTCTGAGTCTCTCAAACGGTGCGGAAGCGAAACATGAACGTGGCCCAGACCACCATGAAAGTTGCAATCCCCGCCAGGATAAGCAGGTCGGGAAGGACCACGTCCCATTCGTACCCTACTATCACCAGACTTCTCACCGACTCAACTGCGTGGCTCACCGGATTGAACATCTTGGCTGTCTGAATCCATCCTGGAAGCAAATCACCGGGCATCATGGCCGACGAGAGGAACATCAGGGGCAGGGTGATGAAGCTGATAAACGCTATGAGGGGGTCGGGCCTCTTCATCACAATGGCTAGTCCGTTGGAGAGACCGGCGAAACCCAGGCCGAGCAGGGTCACGATGACTACGGTGAGAAGCACGCCGGGAAAGCCCGCAGCTATGTCAACACCCATAATCCACGCTATGAGAAAGATTAGCAGGGCTTGAACTACCAGCGTGGAGACTGAGCCAAAAACTCTACCCAACACTATGGATACGCGGGTCACAGGCGTCGCCAGCATCTTGTCCAGGATACCCAGGTCCATATCCTGCACCATGTTCATACCGGTCCAGGCCGAACCGAACAGGACAGTCATGATGATGACGCCCGGAGCGAAAAACTGAAGGTAGCTATCGCCGGTGAATCCGGGTAGGTCCACCATTCTCTCAAAGACCCGGCTGAAAAGAGCTAGCCACACCAGAGGCTGAACCAGATTTATGAAAAGCCAGATGGGAGTCCGCAAGGACACCTTGATATGCCGCATGAACAAGTACCAGGTATCCGAGAAAGCGTTCACCTGCGCCTCCTGTTGTCTCGTTGCATCCTGGCCCACGTGGTGGGCTGGCCCTCCTCGCCTCGCATGGTCCGCCCTGTGTATTTGAGAAAAACGTCATCGAGGGTGGGACGAGAAAGGGAGATGGTCTGTACGGTAAGCCCGTTCCCGTCCAGGACTCTCAGGATGCGTGGCAGGTCGGTCTCCCCCGTTTCCACATACACGTTCAGGCCGCTGTCAAGCTTCTGTATCTCTCTGACGAAAGGCTGCTGCTGAAGCATTTCTCTACTACGGTCCAGCATACCGTCCGGAGTGGACACGCTGTCCGTGTCCAGGGTGAGACTCACCACGTCGCCACTTATCTCCTCTTTAAGCTCCTGAGGCGTTCCCAAAGTGATAATCTTGCCTTGGTCTATGATGGCGATGCGGTCCGCCAGCTTGTCCGCCTCATCCATGTAATGGGTAGTGAACAGGACAGTGATTCCCAACTCCTCGACAAGGTTGCGGATGTAATTGCCGATGTGGCCGCGAGTCTGGGGGTCCAGGCCCACGGTGGGCTCGTCGAGGATGAGGACCTGTGGCTGGTGAATAATTGATATAGCCAGGTCCAGACGTTTCCGCATACCACCGGAGTAGGTCGCCACCTGGCGGCCGGATTCCCCGGTCAGGTCCATCAGCTCTAAAAGCTCGTCTGCCCTGCGGCGAATCATCTTGCCGTCCAGACGATAGAAGTGACCATACAACACGAGATTCTCCCGCCCCGTAGCGTTCTCGTCAATGCCCACCTCCTGGGCAGCGTAGCCGATGCTGTTGCGGACCTTAGCAGGGTGTGTCTCTACGTCCATGCCCAGTATTTCAGCAGTGCCTGAGGTGGGCTTGAGAAGGGTGGTGAGAATCTTGATTGTGGTGCTTTTGCCCGCACCGTTAGGCCCCAGAAAGGCGAAGAGACCTCCCACTTCCACTTCGAGACTCACGCCATCCACCGCTCTGACCCCGCCTTTGTATACCTTCACCAGGTCTTTGACGGCAATGCTCGTATTGGCCTTCTCCGGTCCATCCATCTTGACACCAGGCCCTTTTTGTTAGAGTATGTTGTGGGCATATTCCAACCCCATTATACCTTAATCTACTGCAAGGAGGATGACATGGCTGACCTGACCAAAGAGGAAGTAAGGGCTATGGGTAAAGCCGTAGGGTTGGACATACAAGACCCGGAGTTGACAGAGGTGATGTATAGTATCAATGCACTCCTCGATGCTCTGGACGGAATCAACCCCCCTGGCTGGGAGAGCGTCGAGCCCCTGCCCATCATACTGCCTCCGAGCCAGTAGCCCGGAGCTTGAGGCTTGCCTTTGTCCAATCGTGGGGAACGGGACTCTCGTGGGTTACTCCCGCACATCTGAAGAAAGGAGTCGGCATGGACGAAGCAGGTATACCATTCCTGTCCGCCACAGAGCTTTCGCGACTGATAGAGAGGAGAGAAGTCTCCCCTGTTGAGGCTACCGCAGCCTACCTGGAACGCATTGACGACTTGGACTTCAAGTTCAATGCCTATCTTACCGTATGCCGCGACCAGGCCCTTCAGGATGCAAGAGAAGCAGAGCGGGCCATCTCTCAAGGGAACTATATGGGCCCCATGCACGGAGTACCCGTGGCCGTAAAGGACCAGTTTTGGAGCAAGGGCATACGCTCTACCGGTGGTTCCCGCATCTTGGCAGACTTCATCCCCGATGAGGACGCCACCGTAGTGGCCAATCTGAAGAAGGCCGGGGCCATTCTTCTGGGCAAGACGAATGTCACGGAGCTAGCCATATCGGGTTTCACCCACCGGTTCAGCACACCTCGAAACCCCTGGAACCTGGACATGTATGCCGGGGGTTCCAGCGGAGGTTCCGGCGCCGGGACCGCCGCCTTCCTCTGTGCTACCTCTCTGGGTGAGGACACCGGAGGCTCCATACGGTTCCCCGCCACCTGGTGTGGTCTGGTGGGCCATAGGCCCAGCTGGGGTCTGGTGAGTCGTTATGGGGTAATGCGTGGTGTTTGGTCCATGGACACGGTCGGCCCCATATCCCGGACTGTGGAGGACGCCGCCATCACCCTTGGGGCCATTGCCGGGCACGACCCCAAGGACCCCTATACCTGGGATATTCCTGTGCCGGACTACAGGAGCGCCCTGGACGGCAATATAAACGGTATGCGCATAGGGGTGATAACCGAGCAGCTTAACAGCGATCTGGTGGAGACGGAGGTCAGGGAGGTCTTTGTCAAGGCGTCCACTGTGCTGGGCGAGATAGGGGCGTCGGTGGAGGAGATTTCCATACCACTCGCCCCGTATTCCAGCGTAATGTCCGCTGTGCTACTGGGCGTGGAGCCTGCCGGGACTTATCGTGACTGGATTAGGGACCGCCTCCAGGATTTCGGTCACGATAACCGCATAAATCTGCTGGCCGGAAGCATCATGCCGGCCCAGGCTTACTACAAGGCCCAGAAGCTAAGGAGCTTGCTCCGGCAGCAGGTCCATGAAGCTCTGGAGAGGTACGATGTCCTGGTATTGCCCACCTCGGGAAAGTGTGCTCAGCCGGTGGAGGAAGACCCGGTGATTACCGGCAAGCAGATGGTGGGACGCCTTCCATACCTCAACACCCGCGTCGCCAACTTGGCCAACGCACCCGCCGTCACCGTACCCTGTGGCTTTAACTCCCAGAGGCTGCCCATTGGACTCCAGGTCATCGGTCGGCCCGGTGGAGATGCGGCCACCCTGAAGGTGGCCCACGCCTACGAGCAGCATAATCCCTGGCACACCATGAGGCCGCCCACGGCATAACAGTGGGGTGATTGGCGGAGCTAGCGCCGAGAGAAAGTGCCTATGTCATGGCAAGACGTGCCCGATGTGTATGTCGAAGATACGCCAGGGTGCGCGTTCATAATCTGACAGAAATAGATAAGGCAAAGGTGGTAAGTCAACAATGGTTGGACAAAGCACAAACTCCAAGTACGATGTCATTGTGGTTGGTGCGGGCAATGCCGCTCTGACTGCGGCCCTCTCGGCCCGGCAGAATGGCGCACGGGTGCTGGTGCTTGAGAAGGCTCCACAGTCTGAGCGAGGTGGGAACAGCAGGTTCAGCGGTGGTATCTTCAGGTTTGCCTATGATGGTATCGAGGAGATGAAGCCTCTGCGTAAGGACCTCACCGCCAACGACTGGGACCTGGTGGACGTGGGGATATATGACGAGGACCACTATCTTGGAGATTTAATGCGGGTGACCGAGGGTCAGGCCAACCGGGAGTTGACTCAGACCCTCATCCGGCAGTCCTATCAAACCATGACCTGGATGACAGACTTGGGAGTGGTCTGGGACTGGAGCATCGTCTGGTCAACCAAGACCGGCGAGCGAATGAGCTTCAACCCCGGTACGGCGGTACAGGCCAAAAACAAAGGCGTGGGGCTGGTACATTACCTCTTCGATGCAGCCCAGCAGGCCGGGATAGATATTGCCTACCAGGCCAAGATGACAGCCTTTCTTCAAGACGACGTAGGGCGCGTAACCGGCGTCAGGGTAAGAACACCCAGCGGCACGGAACATATTCCGGCGGGAGCGGTGGTCCTGGGCTCCGGAGGCTTCGAGGCCAACCCCGAGATGCGTGCCCGCTACTTGGGGCCTGGTTGGGACCAGGTGAAGGTGAGAGGCACGCGGTTCAACACGGGCGAGACCCTGCTCATGGCCCTGGACATAGGTGCCATGCCGGTGGGCCACTGGCAGGGGTGCCACGCCACACCCATAGATGCTAACGCTGCCCCGGTTGGCGAGTTGAGCCTCACCGATAGGACCAACCGTCTTTCTTATCCCTACTCCATCATGGTGAACGTTCAGGGAAGAAGGTTCATTGACGAGGGAGAGGATACCGGCGCATATACTTACGTCAAAGCGGGCCGTGCGATTCTGACCCAGCCACGCGGCATCGCCTACCAGATTTTTGACAGTAAGACAATCCACCTGATAGAAGAACGCTACTCCACCGGCACACCAATCGTCGGTGACGACATCAAAGAGATAGCGCAGAAGATGTCCGTGCCTGATGATGCGCTGGAGCAGACGATAAGGGAGTTCAACGCATCGGTGCAGCCCGGCGAGTTTAATCCGGCAGTTAAAGACGGTAAGAAGACCCTTGGCCTCAATCCCCCCAAGTCTAACTGGGCGCTCACAATAGACTCGCCCCCGTATACGGTGTACCCGGCGGCCTGCGGAATTACCTTCACCTTCGGAGGTGTCAAGGTAGACACGGAAGCCAGGGTAAGGGATACCGAGGACATCCCCATCCCGGGCCTCTACGCTACGGGCGAGATAACAGGCGACTTCTTCTTCCATAACTACCCCGGCGGGACCGGTCTCATGCGTGGCGCAGTCTTTGGTCGTATTGGAGGCGCCAATGCCGCTTCTGAAGCTCTGGGTAGATAATTAAAGGTGACGTATGAATGAGACGCGCCGCCTGGCTGAGTTCGTCGCAGGTACTGCTTACCAAGACCTTCCCGCGCCGGTTGTGGATGCCACAAGGGTGTACATCCTTGATAACCTGGCTAGTGGCTTCGTTGGCTCCACTACTCCCTGGGCAAATATGGTGGCGGAAATGGCCCGAGAGATGGCCCCACAAGGTCCCTGCTCAGTATTCGCTCGGAGCTGGACCACCTCTCCATCCTGTGCCGCTCTGGTCAACGGGACAATGATTGGCAGCTTCGAGACAGACCACGCCTACGTCCAGGGATCGTGCCACCCCAGCGCCTCTGCTTTCCCGGCGGCCCTTGCCATAGCAGAACGGGACCACCTGGATGGCAGTTCGCTTCTGGCATCCGTAGCTCTGGGATATGAGGTCGCCTGCCGGATTGGGTTGGCGGCCACCCGTGCGGTGGAAGACGTGGCAGGATTTCACGGCCCGGGGACCAACGCATCCTTCGGCGGAGCGGCAGGAGCGGGGAAAGCCCTTGGCCTGGACACCGAAGGCCTGGTGAACGCCCTAGGCATAGCCGGGTCCCACGCAGGTGGTCTCATGGAGTTCGCCAGGGAAGGCGCAATGACCAAGCGCATCCATGTGGGGCGTGGCGGTCAGATGGGCCTGGAAAGTGCGCTTCTGGCGGCCCGTGGCTTCACCGGCCCTTCTACTGTCTTGGAGGGCGACCGTGGCTTTCTGAAAGTGTATTCGCCATCGCCCAGCCCGGATACTCTCGTGAAAGACCTGGGTGAACGCTACCTCCTCCTGGGTATGATGGTAAAGGCCTATGCCTGCCATGCCTCCTCTCATCCGGTCATAGAAGGCATCTGCCGGTTCAAGGAAGACAATCAGTATGACTTGGATCAGCTTGAGCATGTAAAAGTGGTGGGGACGGAGAGGATGGTGGAGCGCCACAACGACCGGCAGCCCACCAGCATCCTTGGGGCACAGTACAGCCTACCATTCTCTGCAGCCGTGGCCCTCTGCCGAGACATCGTTGACCCTCTGGTATACAGCGAGGAAATCCTGTGGGACCCACGAGTCCGTGAGATGGCCAAAATGATGGACCTTGCTACCGATAAGGACCGCTTTGGAAACCCCGGCGGCCCCACTGCCGAGGTGTCGCTGACCGTCGCAGGCAGACGACACACATTCACGGTAGCCGACTGGAAGGGCGCCCCCACCAACCCATACACTTACGATGAGATGGCGGATAAGTTCCGTCGCTATGCTTCCCCCTACCTGCCGCCAGGCCGAATTGAGGACGTTGTCCGGAAGGTCAAGCACCTGGAAAAGATAGGAGACGTGACTGAGATAACCGGTCTCTTGAGGTCTGGGTAGTCCGGTGTGGTGTATCAGGGTCTTTGACCGAGAATAGCCCGGCTTCACATATTAAGATATGAGCAAACTTGTAGGCATCATCGGCTACCCCATAAGGCACTCCATCTCCCCGATATTCCAGCAAGCGGCCCTGGACCATCATTCTCTGGATGCTACCTATCAGGCATGGGAAGTGGAACCCCACTCGCTGCCGGAATTCATCAATGGGCTGCGCTCACCCGACACCCTGGGCATCAACGTTACCGTACCCCACAAAGAGGCAGTGATGTCTGACCTGGACCACGTTGACGACTGGGCAACGATGGCCGGTGCGGTCAACACCATAGTCAATGAAGATGGAAAGCTCATCGGACACAACACCGACGGGTCCGGCTTTCTCAGGGCTTTGGAGGAGCACGGCCACTTCTCACCGGAGGGATGTAGTGTGCTCATCATAGGCGCCGGAGGCTCCGCGAAGGCTGTAGCCCTGGCCCTGGCCCGGCAGGGAGTGGCTGCGATAACAATAGCTAACCGCACACTCCTGCGAGCTCAGGGACTTGCCGACCTGATACATAAGCACGGCCCCCGAGTTGAGGCGTTGCCCCTAGTCCCTTATGAAGGCGACCTCGCGCGGGCTGCGGCTACTTGCGACCTGCTGGTAAACTGCACGACCGTGGGGATGAAGCACGGCCCCGACGAGGAGAGCAGCCCAATTCCGGCCCAACTCATACCGTCCGGTGCTCTGGTCTACGACCTGGTGTATAATCCTCCTGAGACGCCCTTGCTGCGAGAGGCGGCTAGGTCCGGTGCGGCCACCCTGGGAGGTCTGCCCATGCTGGTCTACCAGGGAGCGACCTCCTTTGAGCTGTGGACCGGCAAATCAGCGCCGGTGGAGGTGATGCTGAAGGCGGCGAAGGCAGCACTGGCATAAGGCTTTGTGGTGAAGTGAAAGCTATCCTGGATTGAATGTCCTCTATATCGTGAGGAGGATACTATGGTCCGTTTCTTGACAGCCGGAGAGTCCCACGGACAGGGATTGGTGATTATCGTGGAGGGTATTCCTGCTGCATTACCACTAACTGAGGACTATATCGGGGCCCAGCTTGCCCGACGCCAGCGCGGTTACGGGCGTGGCGGCAGGATGCTCATTGAGCAGGACAGGGCACATATTATATCCGGCGTGCGTCATGGCCTTACCCTGGGAAGCCCCATAGGAATGACTATAGAGAACAAGGACTGGGTCAACTGGCAGGAGCCTATGAGTGTCCAGCCGGTTGAGGCCGAGATAAAGCGGGTCACCCGCCTGCGCCCCGGTCACGCAGACCTGCCGGGTACCATGAAGTACGGCTTCAATGACGTGCGTAATGTTCTGGAACGTGCCAGCGCCCGGGAGACGGCGGCCAGAGTTGCGGCCGGGTCCGTGTCATTGAGGCTTCTGGGAGAGTTCGGTATAGAGCTTCATAGCCACGCAATAGCTATCGGCGGCCATTGGGCACATATAGAGGGGCCAATAGACTGGCAGCAGGTGGAGGAGTCTCCGGTGCGGTGTGCCGACCCGGAGATAGCTCAACGAATGATGGCCGCAATAGATGAGGCCAAAGAGGCTGGCGATACGGTAGGGGGAGTTGTAGAAGTGATAGCGACCGGAGTCCCAATCGGGTTAGGCTCCCACGTCCACTGGGACCGGAAGATAGATGGGCGCATCGCTCAGTCACTCATGTCCGTCAATGCCGTTAAGGCTGCTTCCATTGGTGAGGGGTGGGAATCGGTCAACCTCAGAGGCTCCCAGGTACACGACATAATCGCCCCTGTGGACGATCCATCACGCCCCTGGCAGCGAGGTACCAACCGCTCCGGCGGTACGGAGGGCGGTATGACCAATGGTATGCCTCTGGTGGCCCGATTCGCTATCAAGCCCATCTCCACACTGGTCAACCCCTTGCCTTCCGTAGACCTGGATACCGGAGAGCTGGTGCAGGCCCACTATGAACGCTCCGATGTATGCCAGGTCCCGCCGGCCGGAGTAATCGGCGAGGCAGTGGTAGCCCAGGTGCTGGCCGATGCCTTTATGGAAAAGTTCGGCGGCGATAGCATAGAGGAGACCCGCCGGAACTACGAGGGATACCTGAAGACCGTAGGCCCCAGGAAGTCCCTCTCTGGCCTGGAAAGGTGAATGGAAGACGGAGCATCGAAATGAACGTGCCTGACAATATCATACTCGTGGGCTTCTCCGGCACGGGCAAGACCCTGGTCGGGCAGGAGGTAGCCCGTCTTCTGGGGTGGGAGTTCATTGACACGGATGCGGAAATAGAGGGAAGCGTTGGCAAATCCGTCCGGTATATCTTCGCAGAGGATGGGGAGTCAGCTTTCCGAGCACTGGAGAAGCGTGCCCTCCGTGAGGCTTGCTCCGGCGGCCACAGGGTAATTTCCACCGGCGGCGGCGCACCAGTTGACCCGGAAAACCGGGAGCTTATGCTGAACAGCGGGTATGTCGTATGTCTTGACGCCCTGCCGGAGACTGTACACGGCCGTCTGGTGGACAATGACTCGAACACCTTGGAAGTCCGCCCCCTCCTGTCCGGGCCTGATCCCCTGGAGCGCATCAAGGCCCTGAAGTCCCGGCGCCAGGAATGCTACTCATCAGCAGCCCACCGGATAGTCGCTACGGATAACCTTACAGTGGAGCAGGTAGCAGGGGAGATATTAAGGTCGTTGCGAGCCTTGGAGGGCAAGCTAGGAGGCGAACTTATGCAGGACAAGGACCTGGCGGCGGTTGTGACCCATTCCGGAGGCAGCTATCCTATACTGGTTGGTACGGGCCTTCTGGATAAAATCGGAGACCACCTTACTGACCTTGGAATCAAGGGGCCTGTTTACATAATCAGCGACGACCGAGTCTTCTCTCCGTATGGGCGACAGGCACAACATTCCCTCCATGGGAGCAACATTGAGGCCCACTGTTTTATAGTTCCTTCAGGTGAGCAGAGCAAGAGCCTTGAGCTGGCCGAAGCAATATACCACTGGCTTGCGGAGAGACGGGCTGAAAGGGGCCATGCGGTGATTGCGGTCGGTGGCGGCGTGGTGGGCGACCTTGCCGGATTCGTGGCCTCCACCTTCGTGCGTGGGATGCCCTTTGTGCAGGCTCCTACCAGCATGGCGGCTATGGTAGACGCCTCCATAGGTGGTAAAGTGGCTGTGAACCTGCCCCAGGGCAAAAATCTGGTAGGCTCCTTCTATCAACCCCGGATGGTACTGGCTGACGTTGCCACACTGTCCACTTTGGGCGGGCGGGAGTTGGCCGAGGGATGGGCCGAAGCCATAAAGCATGGCCTTATCTTGGATGCAGAGCTTTTTGACATCTTTGAGGAACACGCTGAGGACCTGATGGCAATGAAGCCTGACATCTCCACCGAGGTCATCCGGCGTAGTATAGCCATCAAGGCTCAGGTGGTGAGCGAGGACGAGCGAGAGACCCAAGGCCGCCGTATACTCCTCAACTATGGCCATACTATCGGGCACGCCATAGAGGCCGCTACCGGATACGGACAGTACCTTCATGGTGAGGGCGTCTCGGTGGGTATGATGGGTGCTGCGATCATAAGCCAACGCATGGGATTGATAACCGAAGAGGTGGTGAATCGACAGAGAAGTCTTCTGGAGCGTTTCAACCTCCCCACTTCTGCCCCGGACGTGGAGGCCGGACAGGTCTTCAAGGCCATGTCACTGGACAAAAAGACTGAGGGCGGCTCCATCAGGTGGGTGCTGTTGGAGGACGTGGGAAGGGCTGTAGTAAGGAGAGACGTACCTACCGAGCTGGTGGAGGAAACCGTACTCAGCCTGCTGGCGCGTTAGGCCCCCCCGGACTCAAGCCCCGGATGACCTCCGGAAATGCCCGAGAATTCTGGAGAACTCGTCATCCAGGGACGGGATATTCTCCACAATATCAGTAAGCTCGTCCTCATTAAATGCCTTTAGGGTTGTGCTTCGGAAGTTACCCAGACTGCTCAGGCCCAGGGATATGGAAACACACGCTTGGTCGCTGGGGGCCTCTATGATGGCTATCAAATCATACTGGCCCATAGTAAGACACAAATGTGGCATCTGTCCTCCCGCGGCTTCCACAGCCTGCCGAAGTGCGCTTACGTGTTGAGGTAAATACTTGATATTGCCCATCCCTTCATCGGTGTAGTTGAGTAGGAGAACGTAACTAGGCAATTTGGCTGCCCCCTTCCATTAATTTCTTTTGTCTACAACTTATTTCATTAGTCCCGGGTGTACCGCAACTTAAAGGCTGTATTATGCCGTGTAATAATGCCTCCGCCTGAAGGCTGAGATAGCTTCTAGTACCACGTCAGCGTGAAACCGATGATAGATATGCCGAAGCTTGTTCCGGGCATCGGTGGTAGAGAATCTCCAGTCGATGGTTGCCCCAGCCTGATTGCGTTCGGTCTCCAGGGCTGCGATTTTACGTTTGAGCGACACTTCATCTTCAATGCGGCGATTCAAACATTGGTTGCTGAAGACGCTGAACTCAATCTCTGCCATGTTGAGCCAGCTTCCATGCTTGGGAGTATAGTGAAACTCCAACCGTTGGACCACCCGCCTGGCCTCCTTTGGCTTAAAGGTCTCGTAAAGGGAGGTAGGTCTATGGGTGTTCAGGTTATCCAGCACCACTCGAACCTTCTCCGCTTCCGGGTAAGCGGCATCCGCCAGCCAGCGCATCTGATGGGCGAAGTCTTCCTTCTTCTGCCACGGCTTGAGTTCGTTTTTTTCAGCACCTGCCTGACCGTCTCCCGGGAGATAGAGCCGGTCAACTCCAGCTTCACAGCCTGGTCGGCAAGTAATCGCAAAGTCCACCGGGTGTGCCCTTCAGGGGCCGAACTGCAGGCCACGGCCACCAGGTGGGCTTCTTGCTTCCCATCAAATTTGCGCCGTTGTCCAGGCCTCGGCAGGTCATTGAGGGCGCGCTCCAACCCGCCTTCCACGAAGCGCTGCCACACACGGCCCACCGTGGAGGGTTCCACCATCAGAGCTTCGGCCACCTGTTGGTCGGTAAGGCCTTCATCGGCTTTACACAAAATCAAAGACCGTTTCACTTCACGCCCCGATGATTTGCCGCGCCGGGTGATACCCAGCAAATGTTCCCGCTCATCTCGGGTCAAGTCCGCTCGATATAACTTAGCAGGCATTCCCCTCACCCCCCACTATGAAAGAATGCCTCAATTATACACTTTCTTATCTTTATCAAAAATAGCCTGACGCAGTACTAGGCGGTTGACATAGTGTGTTGTCTATTTAGGGAACTTCTGAACAAGTGAGCACCGGCAGGGTTTCCGGCTCCCCGGCTTCCCAATCAGAGCTTTTGCGCCCTGACTTTGGCCTTGATTGCGGTGGTTTCCCCCTCGCCAACCCCGCTTTCGGGGCCTGCCAAAGTCTTGGGCCCACTACCCCCTGGGTCAACCGGCCAGGATGCGCTGGCCCCTTTTCAGATTGGACAGTCCCAGCAGCAGCGCTACACGTTCCCTGTTCTTGGCCAGACCCCGGTAGCGTACCTTGGCGTAGTCGAAGTGCCCCTTCACGTCCAAAAAGGGATGTTCCACCTTGGCTCGGATGGAGGCCTTGACCCTTTCCGCTAATGCCACCAGGCTCCCCGGCTCCAGCTTCCGCCGCTGCCCCGGTTTCATTGCCACCTGCCAGTCCAATGTCAACTCTTGGTTCTCCCCACGTTTCTGCACTCCCACGTATCCAGCATCACCCCACACTCGTGACTCTCCCCCGTGCAGCAGTCGGTGGGTCTCGGTCACGTCATGCACATTGGCCGGCGTGGTGGTGAGGCTATGCACTAGGCCCGTGACCGCGTCCACCCCGATGTGCAGCTTCATCCCGAAGTGGTATTGGTTCCCCTTCTTTACCTGATGCATTTCCGGGTCTCGCTGGCCGGTCCGGTTCTTCGTTGACGACGGCGCCTCAATGATGGTCGCGTCCACGATGGTTCCCCCCTCCATCCGCAGCCCCCGCTCTTTCAGATAATCTTTGATTTCCCCAAACAGCCCCTGGCCCAGTTGGTGTTCTTCCAGCAGATGACGGAAGTGCAGGATCGTGCTCTCATCGGGCAGCGGGTTCCTCAGCGTTAGCCCCGCGAACCGCCGCACCGACTCCGCCTCGTACAAGAGGTCCTCCATTCCAGGGTCGCTCAGGTTGTAGCATAGCTGGACAACGTGAACCCGCAGCATCACCGACAGGTCGTAGGGACGCCGTCCCCGGCCAGCATTGGCATAGTAGGGACGGATGCGCTCCTCCAACCGCTGCCAGGGAATTAAGCCGTCCATCCGTTCCAGAAAAAGCTCTCGGCGGGTCTTGCGCTTCTTGTTCTGGTATTCCAGGTCGGCAAAGGTTGGCTGCTCCATCTCCTACATCCTCCACTGCTAAAGGCTCTTCCAAATTCCAGTATGCCACAATCCGAGAGAGTTGTTCAGAGCTTCCTTAGCTTCCCTCTCGCAGCCCTGAAGCTGGCGATAACCTTCATAAAGACACCCTTTTCCATTATACGATTCGCGTTCAGGCGAATCCGTGGAAAATAGGCATCCTCAGATAATGAGGCTTGTACTAAACCAAAGCCAAGGTGGGATGTGCATTTGCCGTGGGTTGGGAAGGGGACTGGGAGTCCCGCAGTAGCCCTTCAGCCCTTGATTGCAGGACGGTGCGGCAGCGCCGTTTCACCTCCTCTTTCCGGCTGGCCAGCGAGGCGAGGAAGTTTCCGACCCTTTCCTGCACCAGGGACTTGGTCCCCAGGCACAGGTTCCCGGTCGCTTCCTCCCTCACCCATTTCCAGATCGCCTCATCGGAGTTGAAGTCCGGGCTGTAACCCGGCAGGTTCATCAGCCGCAGATCCAGGCCGGGTGCCCGAAGGTACTCCCGAACCGACTCGCCACGGTGCGCCGGAGCGTTGTCCCAGATCACGTTCAGCGGTCCAAGGTACCTCTCTCTCAACTGTCTCAGGAACACGGCCGATGTTTCTGAGTTGCTGTTTCCTTCCAGATCCATCCACTCCACTTCCCCGGTCTCCAGGCACACCGCAGAGTAGTAACTGGCCTTTTCGCCATAGCGCGGGCTGCTCGAGTCCACCAAGGCTGGCTCTCCCTTCAGCACCCACTTGCCCCGGAGTTCGGCGTCCGCACGGAAATGGGCCTCGTCAGCGAAGAAGATCCTGGCCCCAGACCGCCCTGCCTCGTCCCACAGGGCGGCGTACTCCGCCACGAAGGACTCCCGCTTCTGCTTCTCAGCCTTGACCAGACGTTTCTTGGGGCGCTTGAGCACGAATCCCAGACGGTGGAGGTAGTTCAGGCAACTGCTGCGGCTCAGGCTGATGCCCAAACCTTCCAGGACAAACTGCCGTACCACTTTCCAGTTCCAGTTGGCCAGTTCGATGCCCGATGTGGCGGGCATCTCCTGCACCGCTGCCCTCAACTTCCCCTGCTGCGCCTCGCCGAGGGCCGGGGGGACCCCCCGGACTGCTCGAAAATCAAGGTTGCGGGACCGCCTTCGCCGAAGGCGGCGGCCCATCGGCCAATGGTGTGGGGGTCCCGTTCCAGGGCCTCGGCCACCGCCGAACCCGTCCAGCCTTGGGCCAGCAGCAACAGGGCGTACCACCGTTCCCGCTCCCGCGGCGTCGGCGACCGAATCATCCGCCAGCGCAAATCCCTGGCATCCATCTGCCACTGTTCGAGGAATCGCTCAATCTCCCTCACACCCATCACCAACCCCTTTCTCACTCCAAGACGGATTAACCCAACTCCCCTACAACTTTACCCCATCCTTCTGCGCATTTCACCTTGGCTTTGGTTTAGGTCCCGATTGTATGCAAGGCTCCATGATGAGGAGCTTCGCCCATAGAGTGTTGTGCGGGAGATGTCGTTCGTCGGTGTGCGATTAGCGGGATTGGAAGCCCCGCCATGCTCCGGTCGGTGGCTTCCGCATCTCATCGTGCAGATTGGCAAGATGTCTCTTGATCAGCACCGACGAAATCATGGAGCCGGCGAGGGGATTCGAACCCTTGACCTGCGGTTTACGAAACCGCTGCTCTACCACTGAGCTACGCCGGCCCGCACCACTTTCAGTATCCAATCTTACCACAATGTTCTATCCGTTTATATCGGGACCGCCGGTTGGTTCATTAACTGGGCGTGCCTGGCAGCATATTTCTGGGTATTCCCCGGCGTGTGTAGGTGTAGAATGGAGGGAGGGAGAAGGGAGGAAGTTAGGCTGAGCGCCAAGGAAAACGCCAAGGCGGTACCGGTCGTCGGTCGGTATCGTCTGGCTAATGTTGTCCCTGGGCAGCGCGGGATGTTGCGAGGGGATGTTGGCAATGGGCTATGAATGACAGCAAATATTGTTGACTATATGGAGGAGAAAAAATATGGTTATGCTGAGAAGGGTGAGCTGGATTGGGGCAGTTATGGCTATGGTTTTGGGAGTGGGGATGATCGTCGTCGGTAGCATATTTATATTCATGGGTGCTGATGCAAAAGGAGAAATCCAAGAGGCTTTGCGCAAGGAAAGGGTAATCACCAGCAAAGATGCCAGCTTGCCCGGTGTTCTGGTGGAGGACGTGGCCACTGCCAGAGCTCAACAGGATGTTATAGAAGATCACACCTTTGGCAGGTTTGGCCCTTATTCCGGCATGGTGCGGGATGACCCTAACCGGGATGTTTACCTGAAAGGGCTTACCTTGCGAAATGCCTTAAACCTGGCTGTCGTGGGATTTAGTGTTGGTGATTTAGCTATTGGGTTGGGGGCGGTGACCATCGTGTTGGGTTTGATAACCGCAGGTCTGGCTATTCCGATGCACATCTTGTTTTTGAGAAGAACATAGAGATGAAACCGCGCGGCGGTTATGGGCTGTTCTCCACAGGGTAGTAGGCCGCCCCACCGGCAATCACCACGGCCAAGGTCAACGCGATGATGAGCCATAGCCAGGAAAAGCTGCCTTCTTGTTCCGGTTCGGGCGCCGCCACCGACATAGTGTCAGGGGTTGGCTGAGGCGTCGGGGCGGGGCCCCGGCGTCGTGATAAGGGTTGGTTGAGACGTTGCGGTCGCCGTAGGCTGTGGCGTTGCGGTTGGAGTAGGCGTAGTCATAGGCGCAGGCGTCTGGTATAGGCGCCGACGGCTGTGTGGGCATAAACGTGGTCGTGGTTGCTCGCGACGGACTTGGTGCGGCTGCTGGTGCGGGGACCGGCTCCGTTGCCGCGCTCACCAACTCAATGCCGGTCCCGGCGCGGTCATCGTAGGTGACCTTGGCCCGGAGCCGCATACCTGCATCGCTATTCCTCGGTACGTAGCTCTCTGAAGCTGCGCCCTGGATGCAGGTCCATGTTGACGTATCAGCGGACCGCTGCCACTGCCAAGCAACTCCGGCGACGCCGCCGTCGGCATCCGACAGGGTGGCGGTAATGGTTGTGCGGATGGTCGGCACACCTTGAGGCGACAGGGTATTGTCGCCGATTTCCGCCACATTGGTTACCGTGATCGTCACGGCGATGGTGTCGTCAACGGTCGTGTTGGCGCCGCCGGAGTCGTTCTTGCCGTCGTGAACGCTGACGGTCACCGAGTAGTTAGTCATAGTCTCAAAGTCCAGGGCGGCTTTGGTCTTGAGCTGGCCGGTGGAGGCGTCGAGGTCAAATGACCCGGCATCGGCGCCGATCAGCGCGTAGGTCAGTCTGTCGCCCGCGTTGGTGTCTCTGGCCGCGACCGGGCTGCCGATGTCGGTGTTCGTCACCGTGTTCTCGACCACGTTGCGGGTCGCCGAGGCTCCATCCGTGAAGGAGGGCACGACGTTGGTGCGTGTCGGCGGAGGGCCAGTCGGGCCGGTCGGCCCCGGGGATGGCGGAGGCGGAGGATCATCGTCGGCGATGGTCAGGGTCACGTTGGCCGGAGAGGTCACGTTGCCTGCGGTCACCCTTCCCGACAGGGTGACGGTCTTGTCCGGCGCGTTCACGTCGTTGTTGACGGCGGTGATGGTGACCGTTCCCGTGCTGGCGTGCTGCCCGGCGCGAAGGTCAGGGTGCGCCCGCTCAAGGCCCTCTGGTACAGTTATGTAGCCTCCTTCGTCCTGAACCTACCCCACACCAACTCCTTGATTCGCCGGTTGGAAGACAACCCCGACCTTCGCGACCTCTGCGATTTCGACGTGCTCCCACACCGTACTACCTTCAACCGTTTTATCCAGCGTCTTTCCTACCACGCGAACCTTGTGGAAGCCTGCTTTACCCAACTCACCAGCCATCTCAAGACCATAATCCCCGACCTGGGTGAGGAAGTGGCGATAGACGCGACCACTGTTCGGAGCCACTGCAACCCCAACCGGAAGCGGGTGAGTGACCCCCAGGTGTCCTGGACGGCCAAGAACAGCGCACGAAGCCAAGACTGGCGGCAAGGATGGCATCACGGCTATAAGGTCCACATGGCAGCCGACGCCAACTATGGCTTGCCCCTGGCCCACATAGTCACGACGGCAAAGGGAAACGACTCACCGGAGTTGCCCACTGTGATAGCACATGGGGAGACCCTATATTCCTGGTTCCAGCCATCTGTTGCCATCGCAGACAGGGGCTACGACTCAGCCTCAAACCATGAGTACGTTCACCAGAAAGGCATCATCCCTGTAATCGACATCAGGAAGAGGGCCAAGGATACTCTCCATGATGGCATCTACACCAGTCAGGGCGTCCCAACCTGCCTGGGGCAGATCCCTATGGAGTATGTACGGAGTGACCCGGAGAAGGGCCACCTGTATAGGTGCGTAGGTTGCCACCTGGCAGGCTCGAACAAAGGCGGGGTACGCCACTGCGATAGCGAGGTCTGGGAGGATCCCAAGCAGAATATTCGACTCTTTGGTGTGATACGCAGGGTTCCAAAGAGTGGCAGGAGATGTACGCCAAGCGGCAAGCTATCGAGCGCGTATTCAAATCCATGAAAGAATCGAGGCGGCTCGAAAGGCACTGTGTTCGTGGTCTGCGTCAGGTCAGGCTCTACGCTGCCATGTCGGTGCTGACCTTTCAGGTGACGGCTCTGGCGCGTCTACAGAGGCAGGCCAGACAACTTATCTACGATGGATGGTGAGGCGGGTAGCATAGGATATGGAGGGACAAACACCGATAGGTCCAGGTGGCGGGGCATAACTAAACTCATCAATTCCTGGAGACGCTGCCTTGATGCCTCAATGCTGTTAGTCGGGAATGGGAACTCAATATCCGGTGTGAAAATGATATTCGCTCCGATACGGACTGCGCCAGTCCGTATCTTTTTATCCAGCGAGTCCAATTTGTGAGAGAGCACTGCCAACCGTGCTTCTAGGGCCGTCATCTAAACGTCAACAAGATTGACCTTATCAGCATAAGTGAACTTTGCCATAATGACCTCCTCGTAACTGTTCAGACTTAGTGAGGTGAATTGGCCGAAAGCCGTTGGATAAATACTGGCAAAGGCGGGGGTAGTTGTGTCACACAAAGGGGGTGGACACCGAACTTGACCTGAACACAGCCAGCCTGCAATCGCTGCTGGCGCTCATCGCCCGCCACCAGGCTGCCATTTTGGAGCAACAGGCGGTGATTGACCGGTTGCAGAGGCGGATAGCGGCATTGGAAGGAAAGGCCAAGCCTGGTGGGCCGCCCAGGATGCCGGGCCTCAAGCCCGGTTCAGGCCAAAGGCCGTCAGAGAAAAAGGGGCCAAGAAAGCCCAGGCCCCACGGCTTTGCCCGCCAGCGCACGGCGCCGACCCACCGGGTGGAACATGCCTTGGAAATCCGTCCGGATTGTGGAACGGGCTTGTTTGGTGGATGGACACGGCGGAGCCGGGAAGTCATCGAGGTGGCGGTGGTGCCGGCACAGGTTACTGAGCACATCTTAATTGCCCGGAATTGCCCGGTGTGTGAGAGGCGCCGGATGCCCAAGGCGGAACTGGGTGGCTTCGTCATGGGGCGGCAGCGCTTGGGGGTAAACTTGGTCAGTCTGATCGCGGCGCTGCGAGAAGAGGGACGGCTGCCCCTACGCACCACCCAATGGTATCTCCGAACGGTACATCAGTTGCACCTGAGCCTGGGCGCCATCGTTGGGGTCATCCATAGGGCGGCCCAACAGGCCCAATCGGCGGTGGCCGAGGTGCTGGAACGAGTGCGGGCCAGCCCGGTGGTCCACGCCGACGAAACCGGCTGGCGTCAGGACAGGACCAACGGCTACGTCTGGACTTTCAGCACCCCCACCGAGCGGTACTTCCTGCGCCGGGGGCGGAACAAGGAAGTGGTGGACGAGGCCTTGGGCGATTCATTCAGCGGGGTCTTGGTCAGTGATTTCTATGCGGCCTACCATCGGCCCCAAGCAGCGGTGCTGGGCCCACCTGCTGCGGGACATCCATGACCTGAAGGCCCTCTACCCCAAGGACGCCAGGCTGTCGCGGTGGGCGTCGGCAGTCCACAAAGTCCATGCCGAGGCGAAGACCTTCACCCATCCCGATGAACGGCAAAGGCATCGGGGCCAACTGAGGCTGGAGCGGAAATTGCTGGACTGCCGCCGCCCGTTCCTAGATGACCCATCGGCGGTCCAAGACAAGCTCTGCCGGCGCATTGAGGGGTTCATCAAGGAGCTGTTCGTTTTCGTGGCCGAACCCGCCGTGCCCCCGGACAACAACGCTGCCGAGCGAAGTCTGAGGCACCTGGTAATCAGTCGGAAGATCAGCGGTGGTACCCGCTCGGAGGGTGGCACCAACAGCAAGATGACCCTGGCTTCCCTCCTCGGTACCTGGCGCGCCAGAGGATTGAACCCCCTCATTGCCTGCCGTCAAATGTTCTCTTCCCCCCAATCTGAACTGTTACTGCTAGAATGGCGGGCGACAAGCTTTGGACGCTGAGTCTCTGCTGATGGCCCGGTTTGTTCCGTCTGTCCCGCCCCACTCGCTTCCGTCAGCGCCGGGTGGATGCACACGTGCGGTCTCACAGTACAGAGAAGGGAATGATAGCGAATTTTACCCGGAACGCTTGACAGTGGGGCGACGCTTGAGTAGATTAAGCTCGTATTCTAAAGAGGGAATGGCGGCTACGGCAACGACATACGGCCCCGGCAAAGCGCACCGCTCATTCCCACGACAACGCCCACCCCTGCTTTCACCGCAACCTCTATCAGTCTTGACCGGCTACGCCCTCGTCTACCTCGACAGGGGCCGGATACTCGCGCTGCCTGGCAAAGAAGATGAGGCGAGGGCGGACTTCAACAAAGCATTGGAGTTGGGCGTTGACCGAGACTTGGCCGAGCGGACGCTTGCTCAGCTTGGACTCTAGCCTGCCCTGACTGTAGAGCGTCCGGCTTCACATCCATGCGCTGCGTGAGGATGGCCCGCCGCGTGCTAGGGTAGCTATGGGGTAGTTATAATGAACAGCGTGTTTTCCAAAAACGGTCGTCCGGCGAGTGTGTCTTTGCCGTTCGTTACCGGCGTCTTGGCTCTGACCGGAGCGCTGCTGTTCTGTCTTGCCGCCTGCTCGCCTCAAGCCGACTCATCGGAAGCCTGTGTACAAGACGGACGCACTCTCGATTTCGGCTTCTACGCCTTCTTCTCACCCGTCAGCTACAGCGCCGATGAAGACGTATCATCGGCCGGTTTCAATACTCACCTCGGGTACGAGGCCGATATCCTGACTGCGCTTGAGGCTATGGAGGGCGCGGGGCTTGCATTTGACCGCCATCCCATTGCGGAGTGGGATGGAATATGGCTGAAACCCGCCGGCGCCGACTACGACATGGTAGGCGGCGGCATCACCATCCTTGATTCGCGAACACTGGATGCCTCCGGCAGCAAGGTGGTGGAATTCACTTCAGGGCATATTACGTTTCGACAGTCTCTGCTGGTACGCGCCTCAGGTGCAGGACGCCTTGGCAGCCATGACGCTCTGACCGGCGATGTACGCGTCGGTGTTCTGGCATCCACTACCGGCGAGCACCGCCTGCTGGAACTGACCGGGTTGGCGGACGCCGACGGCGTGCTGACCTCGGGAGTACGTATCGAGACGCCTCAAGGTGACATCACTGCCGATGGCAGCTCAGACTATACCATCAACGCCGCGCACGAATCCCTGTCGCTTGCGGATAGGCGGCACATCTATCCGCCGTCGGACACCATGCCGCAGGTTGTCTATCTCGGCGACGAACGCGGCGACGTGGAGCTAATTGACGCGCTGCGCGATGGCAGAATAGATGCAATTGGCAGAGGCGAAATCGACAACCGGGGCGCTTCCAGCGTCTCGGACGGCGGTTTTGTGGTAACGGCGCTGGACGCAGAGGTTGAAATCGGAGGCTTCACTCTTGACGCAGACGATGTTGAGCTGGCTTCCTGCATTGACGAGAGAATTGACTGGCTGACCAATGAACGGCGCATCAGTTACTCCGAATGGTTGGAAGAGCCTTCGGTTTTCATGCACCGCGCCGAGAAGTGGGTTGACCGAGAGCGATAGGCTCACGGGTGTCTCCCCCGCTGAGGGCGATAACCCACGGCGCAGAGTGTCGCTGAAAGTCCATGACCCGGGCACACGCCGGGGAGTCGGAAATCAAGAGTTCCATCTACATTTGTCCTCGTTCCGGAAGGCTAAGGTCCCTCAGTAGTCGCTTCTGAGGTGAAGGTGACAATACTTGATTTTGCTAGCAACCGAATCGGCCAAAGAGGTCGCCGGTGAATTCTACCCGGTCACCAAGGACGATGCTCTGGGAGTCCGCCTCTCCTGAATTGATCTCAAGGACGTACTGAGCGGGTACTTCAGGAGAATATATCGGCAATTGGGCCGTAGACTGGTCCGGAGCCGGTGGCGGGGCATTTCGGGTAATGTCTACCACGGTACAATCAGTGCCAATCCAGACTATATCCAAGGAGAAGTGCATATTTTTCATCCAGAAATTTAGTTTGCGCTGCCGCTCATATACGAAGAGCATTCCCCCGCCGGGAGCCAGACTTGACCGGTCCGAGAGTCCCTGGACCTGCTCTTCCGATGTCGCGGCAAGCTCCACTGAGAAGGTCGCTTCACCGACGGTGACCACCAATCCTGCAATTGGCTCAAGAGTCTCGGGCACGACCGTTGCTGGCGTGTCAGGCGTGTCAGTGGGCTCGGGCGTGGGAAAGGGGGCGCCGGTTGGTGGTAGAGTTGGCGCCGGCGGAGACTGAGTTCCGACCGGCGGGGTTGCAACCGGGTTAGGAGTAGGCGAGGGTTGGGGAGACGGGGTCGGGGTATTTGTAGGGTCACTTGGACCGCCCGGCGAAGCGGTCTGCTGGGGATTCCTATGAAGATTCTTGGCCGGCTCAGTGGCCGCTCCGCCACAACCCGACACTGTCACAAGAAGTAATAAGATTACCAAGATTATCATGGGTTGATGATAATCTTGGCAGCGATAGTCCACAAGGGGCGCCGTCCTTATGAAGGGGGGTGAAGGGATACCGGAGTACGAGGATCGCATATATCGCATGTTCGATGAGAAGGCTTACGTCACCGGTCTATCCCCGCGTGTGCGGGAGAACCCGTATCTTGGCTTACGCTCTGTGCTGTATTCACGGTCTATCCCCGCGTGTGCGGGGGAACCGTATTGTGGGATGCTTGCCATGCAGGGACGTCGGGTCTATACCCGCGTGTGCGGGGGAACCGGGTACCTCCTCCGGCGCTAATGAATCTAGCCAGGTCTATCCCCGCGTGTGCGGGGGAACCGAATGACGAAGGTGCCCCCCGGTATGCGGGCTGGGTCTATCCCCGCGTGTGCGGGGGAACCCGAGCTCGGAATCAGTACTGCCTATGACTGGGGGGTCTATCCCCGCGTGTGCGGGGGAACCCCTTGCCGGTTTGATATTAAGCCGGGTTCTGTATTCGACAAGAGGATGGTAAAAGCCTCTAGTTGTACTTCACTAGGTAAACACCGTCCGCATCTACAATCTCCTTTGGCGCCTCGCCAAGCGTCCGTACCTGCTGGCCTCCTACCCCGGACGGGTCGCGCCAAGTCATCACTATTGCGCCTTGTCCCAGTTCGTAGTACCACCGCGCCAGCACATCCCAGACCCGCTCCCTTATGCCGTTTGTCATATCCGGGGAGGTGTATACGCCGGCCGCTATTTCCAGCATCGCCGATGCGAGAAACCCCCGGTAGCGCGCCTCAACGTTTACTGTGACTATTACGGTCATACGCTACTCCTTACTCCTCATCCCACTCCTCGGGCGACGTTGCAGGACCCTCCTGAGGAACGACAACGTCATCGAAGAGCGCTTTTATGCGGTCAATCATTTTGGGAATCACACGCTCCGTCCGAAGCATTTCTCCCGTTCTTCTCCTGGTGTATCTCTCGATGTCCAACGTAGGGTCGTCCATAACGGCCCTGGCAGATTGGAGGGCGGCAGGAAGCAGGATTGTGTCACGGAACAGATCGGCAATATCCAATGCGAAGGCATCGCCGCTGTGCTCGTGAATAAAGCCCAGTTGTGGAATTGCTCCTACGGCTGTCACGGCGATTACCGCCGCCGAGGTCACGGCGACCGATGCGTGGTTGATGGCTTGGTTCGGTATATCCGCTGCCAGGGGGTTGCCGCGGTCGTACCGGCGACCCTGCCAGGGAACGCCGTACCGATGGGCTAGGTTTCGGTAGGTCTGCTTCATCCGGGCACCTTCAATTCCGCGAAGGGCGTTCAGTCCTTGGTGTGGCAGCACTTCTCCCAGCCGTAGGGCGTACATCTTGCGGGCAATGGTGATTCGGCTGCCGGTGGGGTCGCCCCAAGCCCGCATCTGCCGCCGGGCGGCGTCCGAAGTATCCGGCATCAGCGGCGGGGCCGTGTAACACCTGACACCGTCCTCCCCCACCGCCACCAGCGCCGTGCCGTGGCGGGCCATCAGCCGCAGCGCGTCGTGGCTGACCGTGGAGCCGGGGCCCAGCAATATCATCGAAAGCGACTGGAACGGTATGCCGTACTCGCCGGCCTCCAGAGGGCTACCGGAGTCCGGGCCGCCACTGCGCTCAAATCGCAGGGTGCCGTCCCGCACCGTGAGGGCGCCCCGCGACAGCCACAACAGCCCGTTGCGGTCGGCGTGGGGAATCCTCGCCGTTTCCA
The DNA here is from genome assembly GCA_965219825.1 of Dehalococcoidia bacterium. GTDB lineage: Bacteria > Chloroflexota > Dehalococcoidia > Lucifugimonadales > JAGWBF01 > JAGWBG01. The sequence goes on from OZ244792.1 coordinate 3,374,730, forward strand.
ACCCAAGTCTACCTCGTAGCATCTTCAATCCTCGATATTTTCAGGCGCCCGACCCGGCGGGTAACGTCGTGGCCGGGTCGGGCGCCCTTGATTGGAATGTCCGCCGGTACGCTCCGCTTAACTATCAATTGTTAAGGTGCATTACCGCCGCCCGTTCCGGTCAACGGCCATTGGCCCGGCCGGGGGGCCGGAGCAAGAGCATCCCGAAGCCGTAGGCCCGATGCCGGCCGATGCCCTTGGCCAGCAGTTGAGCGAAAGCAACAGGGTCGGTAATGGTCAGGTTTCCCCGCATGACCGCGTCGGGTCCCTCGCTGTAGCGGCAGTGAGGCTTGCGGAACGCACGGGTGCGCTGAAAGGAAACCAATTTGGCCTCTCCCGGTTCCAGTTCCGCTCCCCTGCGCCGGTCCAGTTGGTCGCCCAGCCATTGGGCATAGACCTCTTCCCGGGTGCGTTGCATACCTCCCTTTTCCGGATGTCGAATGGCTTCCCACAAGAAGGCGTCGCACTCTGACCCGGGACTCATTCGATAGTGTCTATTGGGAGGCTTAAAACGATCGAAGCGGCTCTGCACGTCCGAGGGAATTTCCCGGTCGTCGGAGCGGTTCGAGGGGTCCGGGAAAATGCGCACGATGGGCCGGATGCGGACCTCGAACCCGAGGCGTTTCCCTGTCTGCCACTCTGAGGGCATGGGCTTGTTATCAATGGACGATGGCGGCAGCGCCCGCAAGTGGGACGGGTCGGCGTAGGTGCTGGCCTTTTCGCGCAACTCGTCGGCGTCGGAGTGGGTGTACCCATAGAAAACGCCCGTCGGACAGCCTCGCGGGGTAATCAACCGGAAAGGCTGTGGGGCGATGTCGCCGAAACTTTCTTTCAACAAGCAGTGCATGGCGTGGTCCGGGTCTTGCAGCCGCTTGACCCCCATCCATCGGTTGAAGTCGCTGAGGCTGACCTCGGCGCGTATCATTTGCAGCGTCGCATCTTCGCTCATTCTTGTCCGTCCTCGTCGTTTCCGGATTGCGGACCCCGCTCCCATGTCCCGTCATGCACCGGCCTGCCGCCGCCGTGCAGCCCGGAAACCCAATTGCGTTGGTCGGTAATCATGTAGTCACGCACCACCCGCACACCGGCTATTTTCGTCGGCGCGTCGTTGCCGGGCCAAAACAAACGCATGGATTTCGGCGGATTGTCCGGCTCAGCTACCGGCCAAGCCAGCAGCGCATCCAACGCGGTGTCGCCGTGGCTGAACCCGCCGAACATCGGGGCTGATGGCAGGCACGGCTTGCGTCCGATGAACAGGGGTCGTGACGGTTCCTGCAACGCGTCGGCTAGGCCGTCCAGATTGGGCGCGTCGTCGGCCGGGTCGAGGCGCAGGGCGACGGTCACGCACATATCGGCAAAGTAGTCGCGATAGCGCAGGTGAGGTGCCAGGTAGGTATTGGCGCCGCCTGCCCTAGCTTCCGGCTGCCCTCGGGTGGTTCAGCCCCTATCGTTGGCGCCTAGTTGCGCCGTCTGAAAGTCCCTCATGCTGAGGCCGCCGTGGGGTTCGCGGTCAATGCGGGCGGGCGAAGACCAGCCGGTCCTGCAAATCCTGGTGCCGTTGGGCTTCGACGCGCCGCCAACCCAGGGCGTTGGCCAGCAGTCCGATGAGCATTGATGCCGCCGGAAAGGGGCGGATGACCCCGTAATTGTCTATAGTCTCCCCGCCGAAGGCCATCAGGGGGCTTTCGAGATTCAATATGAGATGGCGTGCCATTATACCGCCTTGCCGTTGCGGATAGCGTCCGCCGTCCAAGTCGCCAGGTCATCCAAGCAAAGACCCTTGGCCTTGGGAATGTCGCAGTCTTCAACCGACATTACCCGGCGGATTTCCTTCCCGCCGTAAGCATTGTCCAGCTTGGTGATATGGCTGCCCATCGCACAGGTGGCAACGTCTACCTGTGCCGAAACCGGATCGCGGAAGGCGTTGGCCAGGCTGCGGGGCTGCCGGTTCTCCGCTTCGACCAGCATCAGGTCGGCGCAGGCGTAGGGCGCGGTGGAACCCAGCTTGGCTCCGGGGGTGACGGTAGCAATGAGATGTATCAGGTTATGCACCACCTGGCAGGCCAACTCCCGGTCGACAGCTTGCCAGTCCTCGGCCTTGCACCCTTCCAGGTTGGAAACCAGACCCGGCACGTCTATGACGACGTAGCCGTAGAACAGCTCGGCGGTCAGCTCCATGTCGCCGATGTGAGCGGCCCCGGCGTCCTCATCATCCCGCTGCAAATCGTCCACCACGGAAAAGTAGTCGCTCTCGCTCTCCTCGCGGTGGACGGTGAAGGCGTGGGCAACGTGGACTGCGGCGTCGATGTTGGCGCCCGGGTCGGAGGTGACCATGCGCCCGAACAGCGCGCCCTCCAACCCGGCGGGCAGACGGGCTGCTTCCCGGAAAGCCCGGAAGTTGTTTCCTTCGCCCTGCTGTGTATGGAAAAGGTTGGTTGCGGCGGCGCCGGCGGCTTTGGCGTCGCTGGAATGTTCGGCACAGATGGCGCGGCCCTTTCCGTGAGATGCTCCACTTCGGGTAAGCCCAGCAGCAGGGGCTGGCGGCCCCTTTCCGTCGCCCCACTGCTGCCATACACGCCGATGTTGAAGGCGTCTTCCACCGCTTTCAGGACTTCCTCGCTGAACTGCCCTCCATCCCGCAGCGGTTGTATCACCTTCCGCTCGACGACGGTGCGCGACCTCACAGCCGCTTCCGCGCCCGCTACGTTGTGGATGGAGAACTCATCATCGGCGACGCGTCAGTGCCGCTTGAGGCACTGGGACGATATGCGGGTGCGGACCGCTCCCCCGAAGGGCATCCGCTTGGCAAGGCCGCTGTCGTCGCGGTTCAGCAGCGCCGCCGGGTAAGAGTGCAGGGAATGGATTTGCAGAAATCTTGGGATGGTCATGGTCAAAACTCCTTACATTTGATAATTCTTTATTCGCCGGCGGATTCGGCAGCCTGAGTGCTGCGGCGCTCGGCTTGGTAGTAATCGCGGGCGATTCGGCGGCGGCTCTTCTCTGCCGCATCTTCGTCATAGCCGTCGTTTAGGATAAATCGGGCCATCTCGCGCCAGTTGAAAGACACGCCGGCGGCGGCCAACATTCGGAACATACGGGCCAGCAAAATCCGCAGCATCGGCCCCCTGGCCGTCAGTAGCCGGTTGAGGCGGGTTTCGTTGTAAAAAGCATTGGTACGGCTGACATCGCCGCCTTGGAGCAGCGCCCCCGGCCTACCGGGGTATAACCGTCGTGGGCGCTGCGGGAGTCTCCGTCCCCGCTGTTGGTGGGGGTCATCAGGGCGATGCCGTGGATTATGAGCGCCCATTTCGCTTCGGTTTCGGGGGTGCGGAACAAGTCCTGCCGTGCCATCAGGTGCCAAAATGCTGCTGCGTCCGGGCTGTCCGGGTCCATCCGGCGCAGTTGGGCCAGGTCGCCCCGGGCGAAGTTCTCTGAGGCGATAAGTCCGGCCAGCGTCACGGCGTTGGATACCCAGGAAGTAGCAGCGTTGGCGGCGGCTTCGACGTTAGGATTGACCGGGGTTTCGTTTTCTTGGGTGGTTGTCATGCTGTTGCTTCTCCGGCGTTGGCGGTGTCTTTGTTGAATATCTCTGGCAGGCCGCCGTTGCCCCTTATCCGCCCCTCGAACAGGCCGTCGGCGCGGACCCGGGCCTTGTAGCGGTGGATGGCGGGGCAGGGCAGCGAATCCTCGGCATCGTGCAGGACGTTCCGGGCTTTATCCACCAGCCACCCCTGCCACTCCAGGCTTTTCGCACGGCGTTCCGGCTGGCCGCCAAGCTCGAACTCGTCCTGCAGGTCCTCGAAGAAGCTGGCGTCCACGATTTCATCCAACCGTCCCAACCAGGGACGGGCCAGTCTGCGTCCTTCGGGACTAAGGTTGTCGTCATTGCCGCGGGCGATGAAAACCTGAACGGCATGGCTGAGAATGCGCTGGACTGTCCGAATCTTCTCGATACGATCCCGGGCCAGGTCTCCCAATTCCTGAGTCCCTCCTGCCCGGACAAAGGCGCGGATCGTGCGTTGACGCAACGGGATTATGCGCTCGTAGTAACCCTCGGTTTTGCCGCTACCCCGCACCATCGCCCGCGCAACCAGTTGGTGGGTTCCCTGCCCGGACGGCGTGGCCTGAAGCAGGACGGGCTGTTGCCAGTCGCCGGGGGTGAGGTAATCGACCACTCTTCTGTAGGTGAACCCGCCGCCGGCGAGGGTAAGGGACTTGTTTTCTTTGAGGTTGATGGGCGTCCAGGGGTCGCCGGTCTGACCGTTCAGCGCCTTGGATTCGATGCGGGCCGCTTTGGAACTGGTTCTGAGTCCGGTCAACCTGTTATCGGCTCCGCAGCGCAGTCGCACCCTGCGGCATACCTCGATGTACAGAGGGTCCAGGTCCGGCAGCGTGAGTTCTTCGGACTTGGCGCCGTCCCAAGGAACGGTCCAAAGGAGGCCGATACCGCCCGGCCGCATAGGGTATTGGTGGAAAAGCGAATCCCCCTGCTCCAGCAGAGTGATGATGTCACTCCTCACATGGGCGCCGGGACGTCCCGACGGTGATAGGGTGAACGCAGGGCGACTTCCGAACCCGCTGTTCATCCGGGACACTCCGTAGTTGCCCGCTCCGCCGAACCCTTCCATGGTTTGCAGTGTAACGAGGGCGAAAATCCAGTCGTCAACCCGTGCTTGCACCGCGACGGCGGACTTGAGGTCGTGGTTCTTGGACGTGACCAGAATGTCCAGTTCGTCGGGAGTGTCAACGATGCCCTTGTAGTCCTTTTCCCGCTCGGCGGAGCGAGCCGGGGGCTGCATGAAGGCGGGCATGGTGATGTCGTCCACCACCAGTTGCCACGGTTCGTCGTCGGGAAAATCCTTCTTCGTCAGACCACGAATCAGGTCGAGCCATTGCTCGGCGGTTTCCGGCGGGTCGCTGACCCCGGCCCGGTGCATCGCCATCGCGCCAAGCTGGACCAAGAAGGCGTGCCAAGCGTGCCTTTGGTGCGGACGGAGAGCGGGGAAAGCGTCTACCTTGTCCGCCATGAGCGCGTCGTAAACCTCCGGCAGGGATGATACTAGGCGGGAGCCGTCGGAGATGTCCATCCGAATCAGGTGTTCTGCTAAAATGTTGTACACGTACTCCACCTCGGATTACGATAGGAATCAAGAACACACGTACTATATTACACGGTATGTGCTGAATCTGTCAATTGATTTCACCCGGAGTAACTGTTCAGACTTCGTGAGGTATTCTTGGGAAGCATTGTCACAGATCGGGCAATTTAGCTTTGAGCAAGGTCGTATCCCCGCACTCCGTGGGCATTCGTGTCATCGAGTCCGAATAGTAACCACCCGGAACCGTCTGGGCCTGTGCCGGGTCAGCCTTCCCGTCGCAGACCCCGGCGGTCGTAGCGGAACGTCTGGTCGCCGATGGTGAAGGTGAAGTCGCCCTCGGTCAGCGACGGCGCTACTGAATCGGGCGCCTTCAGGCTTCCCAGCCATCGCGCTGGGACCGCCATCCGGGCGATGGTCCGGTTTGGGTCGAAGGGGCTGGGCGGCGGCGGGTCCAGCGTCACTTCGATGCTCTCGTCGCCCAGGCGGGTGCGGATATTCTCCTCCGCAGAGCCGAACAGCGCCTCGCGGTTGTCGGCAAAGAAGGACTTGTCGCGCCGGATGATGGCGTGTTCGGCGGTCAGTCCCTCGGCTATTTCTCCCCCCGTAACGGTGTTCTGATGGATTAGCCAGGCTTCACCCAACTCATCGGCTATGGCTTTCAGCGCCTCGGGATGGGTGGCCCGCTCCACCAATCGGCGGTTCATTTTCGGGATGCGCCATTCGTGGTATTCGCCAATCAGCCGGCGGGTTGCTTCCAGGATGCGCAGGTCGGCGTAGACGTTGCGGCCCAGTCCGTTTATGGGTGATTTCAGTAGCGGCGACAGGTCTTCCCCCTCCGGCGTCAGCACCACGCAGGCGGGTTCCGTATATCCCGTAGGCCGGTCGCCGCGCGGGTGGTGGTGCAGGCGACCGATGCGTTGCAGCAGCACGTCAACCGGGCAAAGGTCGGTAATCAGCAGGTCGGCGTCAATGTCCAGTGACTGCTCCAGCGTCTGTGTCCCAACCACCACGATGCCGCCGGAGGGCCTTTCCCTGCCCAGCCGCCGTTCCACCTCGCCGTCCAGCAGCTTGCGGTCCGATGCCGCAAACCGGCCGTGGTGTAGCGTCGGGAAGCCTTTGCAGGCGAATAGCAGCCCGCGCTCCCTGTCACCCGCCGCCTGCTCCACAGCCTGCTGCGTCTTGACCGCGTAATCTACGGTGTTGCGGACTACCAACACCTTGGCCCCGTCCCGCGCCGCCTGCAAGGCCCTGGCCGCCGTTCGGTCGAAGTCGAACAATAACAGGTTGGTCCGTGATGTTGACAGTCTTCCGGCGGTCGTTCTCACCCGCCGCGCGCGGCTCCCCGTCGCCCATCATGCTGACGGCGGGATAGGGCGCCTTGATGGCGTCGTCCAGAGCCGGGGCCTCGTTGAAGGCCGGGCGGCCCGCCGACAGCCGTTGGAGCCGGGCCGCCGAACCCAGGGTCGCAGACATCAGCAGGGCGTAGCCCCCGGCGCCCAGGTGGGCGTCCAACAAAGCCTTGAGGATGCGCCGCATATAGAGGTCGGAAGCGTGGACCTCGTCCACCACCAATAGATTGCGCGACAGACAGGCCGCCCTCATGTGGGCGTTTTTCACCTTCAACGTGCCCAGCATGGCTTGGTCTACGGTGCCGACTGCTATCTGGGCGGCCAGATACCTCTTGGGATTCTCCGAAGTCCAGGGCGTCTCATTGCTGTAATGCTCGTCCCACCAGACCAGGTATGGTTGCAGCCCCGCGCCGTCGTCCTCCTGCACGTAGCCCGGCACGGCCAGCTCAACGCGGGGGTGTCGCCCCTCCGGGAACAAGTTGATGGTGAAGCGGCCCACCCGTTCGTGTATCTGCACCGCGGCGGCGCGGGTGGGCAGCGCAAAATATAGGCCATCAACCAAGCCGGATTCGTACATCAGGGCAAAGCGCTACAGGGCCGCCTCGGTCTTGCCGGAGCCGGTCTCGGACTCAATGATGACCAGCCGCTCATCCAATGGAGTGTCCATCGCGGCGGCCTGCTGAATGGTGTTGGGTGGTCCATCAATATGAGGAAACAGAGCGGCGAAATCCGGCACGCCTCCGAAGCGGCACCGCTGTTCGCTCAGGTCCAGCCCGACTGAGTTGATTGCCTTCTTGGCATTCTTGCGAGCGTTAACAAAGTAATCATCCTGCGGTGCGTCGACAAACTCGAACCATTCCTCGTTGGAGCCAATCCAGTCGGCCAGATTGCACAGGCCCAGGAACATGTGCTCAAAGGGGGGCGCGGACGGGAGCTGCGGGGCGTCGGATACGAATGCTGCTGGGAACCAGCCCCGCACCAGTTGGCCGACGCGCCGGACGCACTCTTCGGGGTTCAGGTCGCCGAGGGGACACCAGATCGCAGAGTTGCTTGATCGTTCTCCCTCCAGTTGCAGGGGCCGCCCGTGGTGCGACAACGCGGCGACGAACAGGGCGCAAACCGTTGCTCCGGCGCAATCGTCCCAAGACTCGGCGGCGTCCCACCACCAGCCAAGGGCGTCGTAAAACCACCTCGCCGTGGCGCTGTCCTCACCAATCAGCACCGGCGCCAAGTCCAGCGTATGCCCGGCACGCCGCCGTTCCCGTCGTCCCGATGGAAAGTCGGAGTCCCGCCATATCCGGGTCTGGAAGCCCATGTTGACCTTGCCGATGTCGTGCAGGGCGGCAAAGACGCACAGGCGCGCCGCCGTCGTGTCGTCGAGGATTTCCAGCCCGCCTGAGCGGGCCAGCCGTTGCCGGATGGTCGTCTGGGTCAGCAGCGCCTCGAAGCACGCTCCCACGTCGGCCAGGTGGTGCTCCAGCAGGTGAATGCACTTCGGGTAACCGTTGCGGGGCTCGGATTTAGCCCAGTGACGACTGGTATAGATCGGAAAGTCCTCGTTGCTCATTGCTTCTGCACCTCCTGGATGTGTAAATAGTGAAATCGCCGCCCAAGGTTGCTGATTGTTCTTGCGTCCGCGTTAATTATGAGAGAAACTAGACGTGAAGGCTAGGGGTATCCTGTCGAATTGAGCAGTGAGGAAAGTGGCTAACCTGACGTTCAACGCTATAGACGTGGAAACGGCAAACGCGGCCCCGTCCAGCATTTGCCAGATAGGTATTGTTCACGTTCGCGATGGCAAAATTCAAGACCAAGTAGCTATTCTGGTAAACCCCGAAGAGCGGTTCAACTCTTTCAATATAAGGATTCATGGAATTGACGAGCGAGCCGTCAAGGACAGCATGACTCTCCCGCAAGTCCACGGCGAACTGAGCGAGCGCCTAAGTGGGACGGCACTTGTGAGTCACACGGCGTTTGACAGGGTGGCGCTCAATGGGGCGATGGACAAGTACGGGATTGAGGTCATTCGTACAACCTGGCTCGATAGCGCCATGATCGCCCGCAGGGCCTGGCCTGAGAAGTACCGACGCAGGGGTTGGAACCTGGCTAACGTCGCAGGCGACTTGGGGATAACCTTCCGACACCACGATGCGCTGGAGGATGCCAGGGCGGCGGGGGAGATAGTGCTGCGTGCCTGCCGGCACACCGGCCTGGACATAGACGGATGGCTTGAGCGGGACTGATGCCGGGAGCCCCGGTGTCGACTATATGCCCTCACCGTGGTCGGGCCTTTCACAAACGGGTTCCACAACCTGTCGTTGGAATGGGGGTGCAGGCTCTGATAGCTTCGGATCAGTCCCTTGATGCGCTGCGCCACAGGCAGCAGCCGGTCACGCCGTAGGCGATGATGAGCAGCGGGTCTATGAGCGCCCAGTAGATGAGGTTGGTATTGCTTTGAACGCCGGCCCCCACGGCCAAGTTGTCGAACCAGTTCCAGAAGAACCAGAGCGCCAGTAGGATAGACCCGTAAAGGGCCAGGTTTGCTTCCAGGTACTCGCGGGTGACCGAGCCGTCAGCTCCCTGTTCGTCGAGGGCCCGCTTGCGTAGGTAATGCACCACGAGCAGGGCAATCACACCCGCCGCCATGAACCAGTTCAGGATGTCCCAGATCTCGCCTGCATCAAGCGATTTCGACAAGTCGGGATAGAACGGCGAAAGTATGAAATGCAAAGCCATGACGACCGATAAGCCGATGAGTCCGATTGCGATCAACTTCTTCAACACCGCCATGAGAACTCCCCTTTCAACGTTCAAGGTTGCCGTCTATTGACAGACGGTTATCGTCGCAAATGACGTTAGCACAACAGGTGGACGCAATCAAGGACTTTTGCTCAAGTATAACCTTGAAACAGCCTTCCGTACATTGACGGAAGTTGTTCGGAGTCACTGCGTCATTCCGAGGGCAGGTCCCGTTCAACGCTAAACTCAAAGCTGGTAACAGTTGTATGACACGCAAAAGTTACTATATAATGGAACCGTGCGCAGACTCATCCTCGTCATCATCCTGCTGGTTGCCGGCGCCTCGTCCCTTTCGCTGGCGCCGGCAACGGTGTCGCCCCAAGATAGCGACATCGTCGGTTTATACCACAATACAACCGAGGGGTTCTCGGTTCTCCTGCCCGCCGGATGGGTCGGCCAGGAGAACGAGGACACCCTCCCATTGCTCTCCATCCTGGGCGAGGCGGAGGCCCCGCCTATGGACGCCCAATTGTGGGTCTTCCGTCGCCAGGATGATGGGTCGGCTGAGGCCTGGCTCGATTCTCAGTTTGAGGCGTACAACCCTGGGGCCATCCTCAGCAGTGATGCGCGCCCCTATTCGGGGGCCGATTCAGGACACCAAGCCAGCATCAGTACCCCTCTGGACGACGGGTCCGTTCTCTTCGAGATGTGGACGGTCGTCGCCCGTGGCTCCCAGATGTTCCTGCTCAGGGTGCGGACCGCCGAGGAGGACTGGCCCACCATTGAGGCCCAAGCCAATGCCTTCACCGACAGCTTCACCCTCGAGACGCCTATGCCCTTCGGTGTGTCTCGCGACGACTCCTTATTCCAGTATTGGGGTGAAATAGTCAGCATCGACCCCGCGCTTTCTCGGAGCGGCGCCGGGGACATCGTCGGGGCCATCTTCAGCGGTCTGGTCAAGCTTGGTACCGATTTGCAGGTGGTGGGCGACATCGCAGAGACCTGGGAGGTCTCTTCCGACGGGACCGTCTTCACGTTCACGCTACGGGACAATGCCCGGTTCCAAAACGGGCGCTCGGTGACGGCAGAAGACATCAAGTATTCATGGGAGCGGGCGTTGGACCCGGCGACGGAATCGCCGGTGGCCCAGACCTACTTGGGCGACATCGTCGGGGCCGATGCTATGGTAGAAGGCACGGCGACGAGCCTTGAAGGTGTCGAGGCGATGGATACGCGGACGCTGAAAGTAACCATAAGGGAGCCATTCCCTTACTTCCTGCTCAAGCTAACCTATCCCACGTCTTTTGTGGTAGACCGCTCCAACGTGGAGAGCGGCGAGGACTGGACGGACATGCCCAACGGTACCGGCGCTTTCAAGTTGAAGGTCTGGCGGAAGGATGAGTTGCTCATCTTGGAGCGCAACGAGGATTGGTACGGCGGTGTTCCTGCCTTGGCAAATGTGGTGTACCGGATATTCGCAGGCAGCCCAATGCAGATGTACGAGAACGGCGAAATCGACCTGACGGGTATCTACATCAACAACATAGATCGCGCCAGGGACCCTGCCAACGCCCTCAACTCGCATCTGAGGGAAGGCACATCCTTCTGCACCCGGTACCTGGGGTTCAACGTGGAGCAGCCACCATTCGACGACCCAAAGGTCCGGCAGGCGCTGATCCTGGCCCTGGAGATAGACAAGGAGTTGGAGGTCACCCTGCATGGTCTGGAGAAGCGGGCAGTGGGCTTCGTGCCGCCTGGAATGCTGGGGCACAACGAGGCGTTGGAACCCTCGCCTTTCGACGCCGTCGCCGCCAGAAAGCTGCTGGACGAGTCCAGCTACGGGGGCGCCGAAAACCTGCCTCCCATCAAGTCCTACTCCTCCGACGCTGCGATTCACTGGGCATGGCGGGAGCATTTGGGGCTTGAGGTGGAGGCTGTGTCGGTCTTTGAGTTTTCTGACTGGCTGGAGAGGTCGGACAACAGGGAGTTCGGTGTTTTTACCTCTGGCTGGTGCGCCGACTACCCGGACCCGCAGAACTTCCTCGACGTGCTTTTCTATAGCGACAGCGACGAGAACAGCTTCGCCTACAGCAACGAGGAAGTGGACGCCCTGTTGGAAGAGGCGGCTGTCGAGTTAGACGCCTCCAGGCGTGTTACCCTGTACCAGCAAGCTGAGCGGCTGGTGTTGGACGACTGGGTGGCAGTGCCTATGTGGCATAGCACCGACTATATGTTGGTGCGACCCTACGTCAAGGGGTTCGAGCTGACACCCATCAGCGTACCGCAACTTCAGAATATATCCATTGAGCTTGAGCAATGATACGCTTTTTGGCATCCGCCGTTCTAGCCACCGCCATTGCCGTGGGGCTGCTGGCTTGCGACTCTCCTGACGAGACAGTCGCGCCCACGTTGACGCCCACTTCGACTCTGACAGTCGCGCCCACATTGACGCCCACTTCGACTCCGACAGTCGCGCCCACGTTGACGCCCACTTCGACTCCGACAGTCGCGCCCACGTTGACGCCCACTTCGACTCCGACATCCACGCCTGCGCCGACACCCGCACCAAGGCCCGCGCCTACAATTGCCCCGGTGCGAGCGGACTTCGAGGCGACCGTCAGCGACGCCACCTTGCAGTTGCCCGACTCCATCTCTTTCCACCTGGAGGGACGCGGCGAGCGGCCTATCGAGGTCATAGACGTGGAATTCGGGACCGACTTGGTCTTTTCCTGCGCCTCCTCCTCGTATCGGAGCGCGAGAATGGACTTCGAGGCGGGGCATGATGTCGCGGTTACATGGGACTGGGATATGCGCCGCCGTGGTTCCATCCCACCGGGGGCTGTTGTCTGGTGGCGTTGGAGGGTGGTGGACGACCTTGGCCAAGAGTTCCGCACGCCCCGCCAGGAGACCGTCTTTACCGACGACCGATTCGACTGGCAGGCGCATACGTCAGGCAACATCGCCTTCAACTGGTACACGGGAGGCCCCGACTTCGGGCGTCGCATCGCCGACGGGGTTCGCAACAGCTTAGATACGTTTCAGCTGGGTAAGGAGTTGGTAGCTCCCATTCAGGTGTTCGTCTACGAATCTGGGGCGGATGTGCGTGGCGCGGTACTGTTCGCGCAAGCATGGACAGGGGGGCTGGCCTTCGTGACCCACAACATCGTGCTCATAACCGTGGACCCTGTTAATTTCGACCGTGATTTGACGGGGGTAGTCCACGAGTTGGCCCACCTTCTGGTCGAAGAGGCGACTTTCAACTGTTTCGGCGGCCTGCCTACATGGCTCGACGAGGGGCTAGCTGTGTACGCCGAGGGGGCATTGCCCGACTATCAGCGCCGTGCTCTTGATGAAGCCATCGCCAACGACGACCTCATCAGCCTGCGTAGCCTCAACAGCAGCTTCCCGGCTGCCGACACGGGCGCGACACTCTCCTACGCGCAGAGTTGGAGCCTTGTCGAATACCTCATAACGGCTCACGGCTGGCCCAAGATGCAGGAGTTGCTGGCCGTATTTGCCCAGGGAGCGACCCACGAGGGCGCCATTGAGCAGGTCTACGAGATTGACCTGGAAGGCCTCGAAGCTGCTTGGCGCCAGTCGTTGGGGCTGGGCTCGCGTTAACCATAGGACTTAGGGTTTTCCGGGTCTGCCAATACTTCCTCACCAACTTGCAACCGCCCGCTCAGGCTCTTCGGCTCTAGCCAGCGAGCAGCCGATTAGCGATCTCCCTCGCTTCGTCCAGGTTCGTGACAAAATTGTCCGCCGGGACACGCCGCAGAACGTTGAGTGCCTTGAGCGTGTCGGCTGGCGGACCCGATAACCCCATCACGATACATCCGGTGTCCTGTGCCATAGCGGTGTCAATTAACTGCTCCACCACGAGGGCGGCGCTGTCATCCATGTATACGGTTTCGGAGAAGTCCAGAATTACCACCTCATGGTCTCGAATGTCCACGCTGATTGCATTAATCAGCTTGCTGGATGACGCCACGGAAAAACTCCCCTGGAGGGCCACCAAGCCAACCCGCGCTGAGAAAGCGTCTACCTCATCCATACCTTCCTGCGTACCCACCGGACTTCCGAGGAAAGTCTGGTCCAGTAGCGGAGTCGAGACCACGTTGTCCAGCTCCAGACGCTCGAACTGCCGCGCGCTAGCCATCCCCGCAGCGATGAGACCTATCGCTACGGCAGTAACCAGGTCAAGGAACACCGTGAGTCCGAGAGTGATTAGCATCACCAGCAGGTGCTCACGTTGAACGTAGCGGATTCGGGTGATGAAACGCCAGTCTATGATGTCCCAGCCGACCTTTATCAGGATGCCGGCAAGTGCCGCATGGGGAATAGATTCGACGTACTTCCCAAGGCCGACCACCAGAGCCAGCAGGATTCCCGCGCGCAACACTCCCGATACCGGTGTCCGCCCACCGGCGCGTATGTTCACCACCGTTCCCATGGTGGCTCCGGCCCCGGGCAGGCCCCCAATAAATCCCGCAGCCATGTTGCCGATGCCCTGGCCCACCAGCTCTCGGTTCGGGTTGTGACGCGTACGGGTCATCGAATCGGCAACCAGGGAGGTGAGCAGGCTGTCTATGGAGCCGAGCAGCGCGATGATCAACGCCGGCTGCACGGCGCGCACCAATACGCCTAATGATAAGTCCGGCAACCGTACGTTCGGGAGGCCGGTCGGCACATCGCCGATTATGGGCGCACTGTTCAGCCACAGAACGCCCAGCAGCGTTCCGGCAATCAGGGCTGCCAGGATAGGAGGTAGAAACTTCCTCAGCCGGCCGGGCCAGAGCACGGACACGACCAAGGTGACGGCGGCGATAGCGAACGCGCTAGGGCTGACATCCTTTATCACATCCGGCCAAGTTCGGACCGTGCTCAACGGTCCGCCCTCCACAACGGGCACGCCCAGGAAAGGCAGTGTCTGTAATATTATGATGATTATGCCGATGCCTGACATGAACCCGGATATCACAGAGTACGGCGTGTAGGCCACGAAGCGGCCGATCCGCATTACCCCCAGAAGGGTCTGGATGAGGCCCGCCATAATGGCTATAGTGAATGCCTCGGCGAGGCTGTCCACGTGAGTGGTGACTATGACCGCCATCGCCACGGCCATCGGCCCCGTTGGGCCCGATATCTGCGACCGCGTGCCCCCAAACACGGCAGCGAAGAAGCCCACCGCAATTGCCCCGTACATTCCGGCGGCTGCCCCCAGACCTGACGCTACGCCGAAGGCCAGCGCCACCGGCAGTCCAACCACGCCTGCTGTAATGCCGCCAAAGAGGTCACCACGGAAAGTTTGGAGATCGTATTTCATGCTATAGCACCATCAGTGCATTCTCCGTCTGTCTGAATCCGTTCAGCATAGTCAGAATGAAAGCAGGGCGTTGGGGCGACCATTCTCGAGATATGAGCACGCAAGGCCTGGAACTCCGGCACAGGCCATCGCCAGGTGAATCGTGTGTTCAAGGACAAGCCCGGCCGACACCGGGTTCTCAATAGGTGGCTACCGCGTATCGCGAGAGTGGCTTGACGAACTCCAAGTCTGCAAAGGATATGAGCGGGTCAGTACATAGGATGTGCTTGCATTGAGGCGGCGACCGACATCTCGATGTCGAGGATGGCCCGGGACATAGCTTGACCGATGAGGTCCAGCTTGCGCACCTGAGCGATGCGGGTGGACGCCACGCTCAACTCATGCCGAGACAACAGCTCCTTGAAGATGTTGCACGCGTCGGCCAGACAGATGAGCATCACGTCGCGCGGGTTCGGTATCTCATCGCTGAACAGCACCCCCATGATGCGCAGCTTCACTTCGCGCTCGGCATTGCCGTCGACAGTAGGATAGCGCCTGGACCTGAACACCCAGAGGAATTGGTCGTCCTGGCGTTCCAGGATGCCGCGAGCGACCAGTTTGGAGAGCGCCTCTTCACGGATGGCGGAGGCGTTCCTCGCCGTATATGTAACCCAGAAACGGGCGTCGCGATTCTCCACCGTTTCTGACTTGTCTGCTATCTCCGCCAGCGTCGGGTCAAGCAGGTTGTCGCCGACGGGCGTGGCGTCAATCAAAATCAGGCTTTCCAGGTCGGTATCTATTCGATTCTCCATGGCCAAGTCCATCAGTACGCCGCCGGCGATGGCGTAGTCCATCGCCCAGCTGGGGATGCTTACAAATCGCCCATCTTCATCGCGGAGCAGGAGCAGAATGACCTCCTCGACGAATCTCAACATGATATTTTCCTCCCTAGTAACCGACCTCACTCCAGTACCGCAACCGAGCCGGGGTTCGGCCTCCGCCGCACCGGAGAGATAAAATTATCAAGGATTATGATATTATACCCGGTGGCTCCTTGCAAGCCGAACCACGTGACGGAAGCAGGCATCGTCGCGACCGGGTGGTTGACCTGCTGAAGCTAATTCGAGATAATTACTATCACCCCGGATTCAACGGTAGCTATTCTCTTCCCTTTGAATTCCATTGCTTAGAAAGTCACAATTACAGGGATATTAAGGAGCTTCATCCTAATCCGTAACCCTTGACCAATCAAGTCTAGGAGGAACGGAAACGTCTACAATGCGCACCGGACTTGTCGCTCTTGCCCTGGTTCTTCAGCTGCCCTTGCTGGTGGTCCTAGCCGCTTGCGGCGGCGAACCCAGCGATGAAAGTGTTGCAGAAAGGGAACGGCCGCCACCGACCGTCAGGCCCAAGTGGAGGGCCGCCTGTGCCTGCACGACAGGATAGTGAAACTGTGGGATGAATGGGATGAATGGTTGGAGGATAAGTCGGGTGGGGCAGACTTCGAGGACCTGAGTAACGGCGAGAAAATGAGCATTCTCAACAAGTTTGACGATTTCCTGGACGACCTGGAGAGGATGCGGCAAAGGACGTTTGCTGACCGGATTCCCGCTCTCAGGCGCAACCTCGTAGGTGTGCACGGCCATGGACACCTACGTCTTCAACCTCGTACGGGAATGTGGGGAGTATGTTAAGTGTTCCGTGGCCGCTATTTGCCCGCTATTTGTATGAAGAGGCCAGGTTAGCTCGCGCTAGATCGTTTCCAACGTGTGCCCGGATCATATCCAGCGCCGGGAAGTCCCATTCAGAAACAAACGTGATGGCTGTCCCGGTACGTCCCATCCGCGCTGTCCTGCCGATGCGATGGACGTACTCCTCCAGGTTTCCGGGCATGTCGTAGTTTATGACGTGGGACACGGCTGGGATATCCAGTCCCCTTGAAGCGACGTTGGTGGCGACTAGGATACGAAGGCCCTTTGACCGGAAACGGGCCATAACCGTGTCCCGATGGGCCTGGGTCATGTCGCCGTGGATTGCCTGGGCATCGTAGTTACGACTCTGGAGATAAGCCACCAGTCTGTCAACTCCCGCCTTGGTCCTACGGAATACCAGGGCCTGGCTGATCTGTTCAGGTTGTCGCAGCAACTCCTCAAGAGCGGAGGGGCAGTCGCTTTCAGCTACCTCGTAGTAGACCTGCTTTACTTGCTCCACCGGCTCGGCATCTCCACCTATTCTGACCCAAGAGGGTTCTCTAAGGTAGCGTCGCGCCAGCTGCTTTATAGGGCCTGGGATTGTGGCAGAGAAGAGCAGGGTCTGCCGGGAACGAGGAGTGTAGCGGAGGATGTACTCTATGTCCTCGGCGAAGCCGATGTCTAACATCTGGTCGGCTTCGTCCAGGACCACAAACCGGACTCGGCTAATATCAATGTTGCCGCGTCTCATGTGGTCCATCAGGCGACCGGGGGTGGCCACGATGATGTGGACGCCCCGATTTAGAGCTACCATTTGGCGGCTCATAGCCTGGCCTCCATAGACCGCCAAAGCGTGTACGCCACAGAACTGCCCCAAGCGGGAAATCTCGCCCCTGACCTGCACTGCCAACTCCCTGGTGGGCGTCAGCACCAGAACCTGCGGCTCCCGGATGCTCCGGTCTATAGTTTCGACTAAGGGAATTCCAAAAGCGGCAGTCTTGCCGGTTCCTGTCTGAGCCTGGCCGACCACATCTTTTCCTGCTCGTACCAGAGGGATTACCTCCTCCTGAATGGCTGTAGGCGTCGTATATCCCATACTCTCTAATGCGCGTCCTGTCGCAGCAGATACGGGCATCGCACCGAATAGTCGCTGCTCTTGCCGGGGTTCGGATGGAGAGGCTGTTGAGCGGGATGGGCGGCGCTTCCTGGGGTGAGCACGTCTGGGCGATGGTTTCGAGTCCTGCGGCGAGTAGGCTGCCGTATCCTGCGGCTTGCTTTCTTGAACAGGTGCGGGGCTTGCCAGAGAAGCGTCGCCGACAGGGGGGCCGGGGGGTGGTGATGCCTTTGGGGTGTTCGTGGGTAGGATGGTGCTGAACTTACGGATTAGTGTACCGAGAATGGGTGTTACCTCCGATGGTATGGGTTGGTGGGAAGGCCGGGGGAAACGAGAGAACGCCATCAGCGTGCGGGTAACGCTCCGTGTCCTTGCCATACAGTCTTAACGTACCATACTTTACTATTTGCGAAAAGTTTAGCATACAGAGGGAGATTTGTACAGTGTATGCGGATAATTACTTTGCCTGTGTTCTCCCCTGGACTCAATGCCAGCCCGGTCTCCCGGGTTACATCTGATGTGTTCGGTCTTTCATTCCATCGCGGCGCTGACGCTGCCTATCTGTGGCAGACAGCCCTTTCTTTCTCATACGGAAGCTCTGAGGGGTGACCTCAACAAGCTCATCGGAAGAGATAAAGTCCAGCGCTTCCTCCAGACTCATCTTGACCTTGGGGCTAAGACGCTTGGCTATGTCGGCTGTTGATGATCGCATATTTGTGAGTCTCTTTTCCTTGCACACATTGATTACGATGTCATCTTCCTTGGGGTGCATACCGACAATCATGCCCGCGTAGACCAGTGTACCAGCCTCAATAAATGTGTCGCCCCGTCCCTGAGCATTAAGGAGGCCATAAGTGACAGCCACGCCGCCCTCTGACGCTACCAGCACTCCCGTAGCTGTCTGTTTCAGTTCACCCTCCATTAGCCTATAGTCCATGAACGCGCTATTCTTAACGCCATTCCCCCGTGTCGTCCGCTGGAAAAAGGAGCTGAATCCTATCAGTCCCCGCGTAGATATCGTGTACTCAAGCCACACGTTGCCGTCGCCGTCGTACCTCATATCCTTGAGCTCGGCCAGACGCCCCGATAAGTTTTCGGTCAGAGCTCCGATGAACTCTTCAGGTGTGTTTATAGTGAGGTGCTCATAGGGCTCGTGGACCTGTCCGTCAATGGACTTCATCACCGGCTCCGGCCTGGACACCTGGAACTCGTACTGCTCGCGTCTCATTGTCTCCACAAGTATGGCGAGATGAAGCTCCCCACGCCCGGAGACCAGGAACTCGTCCGGACTGGATGTTGTCTCCACACGCAGACTGACATTCGTCCGAAGCTCTTTAAGCAGCCTTTCATGCAGCGTCCTCGACGTGCAATGGACTCCCTCTTGTCCCATGAAGGGAGACGTGTTGACCGCGAAGGTCATCTTGACGGTTGGCTCGTCTATTTCGATAGACGGCAGCGCTTCAGGGTAATCGAGTGCGGCGATAGTATCTCCAATGGATACGTTCTTAATGCCGGTCACGGCAACGATGTCGCCGACTTGAGCTTCGCTGACTTCCAATCGTTCAAGGCCATGAAATACATGCACTTTTTCCAGAGTGTGGGCCACAATTGGAGTATCCCGGCCCATCAGCGCCACCGAGTCTTTTACGTGAATATTGCCTCGAAATACACGGCCTATCGCCACCTGTCCGAGATAGTTGTCATAATCCAAGGCTGCCACGAGCATCTGGAATGGAGCGTCCGGGTCTCCTGAAGGGGATGGAATCACCTCCAATATCGCGTCCAAAAGTGGCTGCATATCCTGTCGTGGGGCATCGGGGTCTGTTATGGCGTAGCCCTCGCGCGCCGACGCAAACAGGACCGGAAAGTCCAGATGTTCAGGCTGGGTAGCCAGCTCCAGAAACAAGTCCTGGACCATCTCGATCACTTCAGGGACCCTGGCCTCCGGGCGGTCTATTTTGTTTATGATTACCACAGGTGTGACGTTCTGTTGCAAGGCCTGTCGCAGCACGTAGTGGGTCTGGGGCATTGGGCCATCAATGGCGTCCACGAGCAGCAAACATCCATCAGCCATGTTCATGATGCGTTCTACCTCGCCGCTGAAGTCGGCATGACCGGGTGTGTCTATGATATTGATCTTCACACCCTTATAAGTCACGGCGGTATTCTTGGCAAGAATCGTAATGCCTCTTTCGCGCTCCAACGGGTTGGTGTCCATGATCAAATCTCCAACATCCTGATTAGCGCGAAAGACCTGACCATGCTTTAGTAGCATGTCCACCAGCGTGGTCTTTCCGTGGTCGACGTGGGCTATGATTGCGAGATTACGAATACCTTTGTTCGCGTAGTTCACCATATTGCTCCGAACCTAGCGCTCCTTCTGACATCCCCGGTTTAACCTGAGTTATAGGCCGTACGGGTACCGGGGCTTTACCGTCTTGGGTAGAATCCACCGACTCATGATGCTGGAGATCCCGGAGAGGGGCCTCATATCAGCCTTCAGGGTGGCCGGGGTGTACACCGTAGCCGCGCGACGAGCCTGGAACATAAAACGGATATGTATTAAAGGGCTTTACTAATAGTAACATAGTTTTCAAGTCTTTTCCTCTAGCCATCAGCACATGACAGGGATATTTATGGTGTCTCCGCTTTCTAATCCGGGATAATCCGGGCGGTTTCATCTCTCCATCATAGCATTATTATAGTAAACTGGAATCAGCCTTCGCAGTATGATACCGGAATGGGGCCCATATCCCAAGGGGTAGAATTATGGATACTATCGAGAGTATGAATCAAAAGGTCATCACCTGCACCAATTGTGCCCGCCTTGTGGAGTACAGACAGACAGTGTCCCGGGTAAAGAGGCGGATGTACCGGGAGGAAGAATACTGGGGCCGGCCATTGCCCGGCTTCGGAGACCCGGAGGCGCGGGTGCTGCTGGTAGGTCTTGCTCCGGCAGCTCACGGAGGAAATAGAACGGGCCGTATGTTCACGGGGGACCGCAGTGGGGACTGGCTGTACGGCACCCTACACAAGTTCGGCTTTGCGAACCAGCCGACTTCACGGCATCGAGGCGATGGTCTGGCCATCAGGGACGTGTACGTCACGGCGGCCCTGCGTTGTGCACCACCTGCCAATAAGCCCCTTCGGGAGGAGCTTATTGCCTGTAGGCCCTATCTGTTACAGGAGCTGAGCTTACTCAAGAGGCTCCGTGTGATAGTTGCCCTGGGGAAGATTGCCTTTGATTCCTACCTGGCGGCATTGGAATCAGGTGGCACTAATGCGCCGCACCTACCCACACCGCGGCCCCGCTTCGGCCACGGCGTGACCTATACCCTTTCCAATGCCATTACCCTGGTAGCCTCATACCACCCGAGCCAGCAGAACACCCAGACCGGGCGTCTCACCAGACCGATGTTTGAGGACATCTTCACAACGGTCCGCCAGCTACTGGCCCAGGGTGATGGGTAGGGCAGGAGGTGTATAAGCCTGCACCACTAAGTTCTGCTTCGCTGAGCCGAGTTTGGCGATGGTGGCATGGCCTTTGGCTCGCCCAACACAAGGAAAAGGCAGGACCCCACAAGGTTGAGTACAATCAGCAGTAGGAAGGGTATATCATAGCTTCCTGTGGTATCGAACATATACCCGGCAAAGAGGGGCAGGACTATCATGAATCCGTTCATAGGAACCATTGATATGCCGGTGATGCTGGCGAAGGCCCGACGCCCGAAATAGATGCTTCGGATGACTGTGGTAAGCGGGGACCGGCCACCGAAGCTAATGCCCAGGAGCACCGCAAAGAGAAACGCCATAGGAGTGCTGTGGGTAAGGAGGAGCACTCCAACGGCTACGGACTGGAGCGCTGAGAACCCGAAAATTGCCGTCCGGACAGATAGACGGTCGCCTATGTAGCCACCGACAAGATTGAATAGAGCACCGACTCCTAGATAGGTAGATACCACCAACCCTACTGTCTGCAAGGGAAGGCCTCGGTCGAGGTTCAGCATAGAACCAAGATGCACCGATATAGTCACAATCACCGAGGATGAGCAAGCGTGACCTATGGTCATCAGCCAGAAAGTCCGGGTCCGCACGGCCTCCTGCCACGTCAAGCCGGCTATATCTGAAGTGGCCTGCGAATTTCCCGTTTCTTCGGGGGTTGCCGATGTTTGGGTCTCCTCAATACCGTCGGGACGTTGCCCGTAGTCCTCAGGCCGATTGCGTATCACCAGAGACATGGGCAGAGCGAAGAGCATGATTACCGCGCCCAAACCTGTGGCTACAACTCGCCACCGGTCAAGGCCAAAGTGCTCGGGGTCTATGGACCAGGCCAGCAGCGGCACCAGTAATATCCCGCCTGCCGCAGACCCTGCCATAGCCCGAGACATCGCCGTAGCCCGCTTTCTGAGGAACCAGTTGTTCAGGACCGTCATCATGGGGAGCCAGGTGCCCAGACCCGCGCCTGTGCTCACGATTATAAAGGCCAGATAGAACTGCCAGAGATTCTGTATCTGGCCCAAAAGGACGAACCCGCCTCCCAGACATAGCAGGCCGATGAGGACCATCCGCCGGGGGCCTAGCCTGTCTGTCAGATACCCTCCCAGGGGGCCCGTGACCGACCCCTCCACCCGCGAGAGGGAGAAGGCCAGGGACAGCTGAGCCCGGCTCCATTGGAATCTGGTCTCCAGTACCGGAAACCAGGCTGTCAGGCCATAGAAGAGGGGCACAGAGGCCATAATCATAACTGTGGTGGCTGCGCCCACCAGCCACCAGCCGTAGAACGTGCCGCGCACGTGCCTTAGGGGATTAATTGTCTCTCTTACATCTGCCAATGAGTACATTCGCTCCGTAACTTGACGTTGCCGCGGACCATCCGGCAGCCCCGCTCTGCCCACCGGATAGGAATTGGCTATGATTGGATAGAGGGTAAAGGGCGTGGTATAGCCTGCTCAACTATCCATCGCCTTTCTGCGCGCTAAGGTGAGTGGGTGTCCCTTCCTTGAGCGGTGACGGTGGCTTCGGCTCGCCCAGAAGCAGGAATAGGCTGGACCCGAGGAGGCTCACTATGGCTATGGTGATGAAAGGTATATTGTAGCTCCCGGTGGTGTCATACATATAGCCCGCAAAAAGAGGCGCTCCTAGCAGCAAAGCGTTCATCGGTATCATGGATACGCCGGTGATGCTGGCGAATGACCTGCGTCCAAAGTAGACGCCTCGGATTGCGGTAGTCAGCGGGCTACGTCCACCAAAGCCAATGCCCAGGATCACGGCGAAAAGGAAAGCCAGATGGGCGCTATCTGCCTGAAGGATGATTATCACGGCCACTGACTGGATGGACGAGAACCCGAAAAGGGCCAGCCGTATGGGTACGCGGTCACCTATGTAGCCACCTACGAGGGTGAACACCGCGCTTACAGCCGTGTATATTGATACCACCCACCCCACGGTCTGGAGGGAGAGGCCCCTGTCGAGGTTGAGCATGGAGCCAAGATGCACCGTTATGGTCACAATCACGATGGAGGAACAGGCGTGTCCAATAGACATCAGCCAGAAATCACGGGTCCGAACAGCCTGCTGCCACGTGTATTCGGGTTCCTCCTCTTCTACCGGGAGACCAACTTCCCTGGCCCTGGCCGTCGTGGAGGTTGCGGGTCTCCCATCAGGTAGGAGGCCATAGTCCTCCGGCCTCCTTCGGACCAGTATTGAGATGGGCAAGGCCAGTACAATGACGATTACACCTATAGCAGCGGCTGCAAGTCGCCAGCGGTCGGGGCCGAACTCATCCGGATTTATGGCCCAGGCCAGCAACGGCACAAACATCACTCCACCTACGTAAAAGCCGTCCATAGCTACTGCCATAGCCATAGACCGCCGTTGGATAAACCAGCTATTCAGCACAGTCATCATGGGAAGCCACGTGCCCAGGCCCGCACCCATGCTGATCACTATAAACGCCAGGTAGAACTGCCAAAGCTCCTGTACCAGGCTGAAGAGTATAAAACCTCCTCCCAGGATCAATAAGCCGATGAGGACCATGCGACGGGGCCCCAGCTTTTCGATGAGGTATCCCGATATTGGTCCCATCACAGAACCCTCCACGCGTGAAAAGGAGAAGGCTAAGGCTAGCTGTGTCCGGCTCCATTCGAAACGGGTTTCCAACACTGGAAACCAGGCGGTCATGCCCTGAAAAAGGGGCACAGTGCCCAGGGCCATGACAAGGGCCGCAAGGCCCACGAGCCACCAGCCGTAAAACATGCCCCGGGCCAGTTTCAGAGGATTAATATGCTTACTCACCTGTAACGACGAGGGTCATTGCTCAGCGATTCAAGTATGGCCACAAACGCCCCTTTGTGCTCAGTTCGCAGCCGTAGGTAATGCGACGCTGATTCGGGGGACTTCAGCGCGCTGAATCATAGCGGGGTTAGCCGACATGGATTGCGCAGCCAGTACCTATCATATTCTTCACGCTCATGTTTCGCAACAGCTTACCATACGTTAAATTCCGTGATACTCTTGACAAACATCATCTACTACGGCAAACTTCAGTCTGTCTAAAACGTTCCTGGCACTGACGGGTATGCTATTGCATCCGATGGGCCTGTGGAGCGAACCTGATACCCTTATAATTTATGGAGGCCGAACCAAATGACGACTGCGCAGAACGTGACCGAAGAATTTGTGGATGTGGCAGGGCTGAGAACTCAGATGTTCAAGGGAGGGACCGGAGCTCCCCTGCTGGTCCTTCATAGTGAAGACGGGAATCCGGGTTGGATGCCTCATCACCAGGAGTTATCCGAACGATTCACGGTGTATGCTCCTTCTCATCCAGGCTATGATGGTACACCCCAGTCCTGGGTCAGGAACATCAACGACGTGGCCCACTTCTACATCGGATTTGTGCAAGCGCTGGGGTTGGACCAGGTGTCCATTCTTGGACATTCTATGGGAGGTTGGATAGCTGCGGAGATAGGCGCTATGTGTGCCCCCAAAGTGAAAGGCATGGTCTTGGTGGACGCCCTGGGCATTCGACCCGAAAAGGGCCAGATTGCCGAAGTGTTCATGGTGAGCCGCGATCAGGTGCAGGAGCTGAACTGGCACGACAGCAGCAAGATGCCTGAAGCGGGTGAACTGAGTCAAGAGCAGCAAGAAATAACATGGCGAAACAGGGAGATGTCTTCACGCCTCCTATGGAAGCCCTACATGCACAATCCCAACCTCTCGGAGTACCTGAGACTTGTCCGTGTCTCCACGCTCGTGGTCTGGGGAGGCCAGGACGCCATAGTTCCCGTTGAGTGTGGGGAGATTTACAACCGGTCCTTGCAGGGTTCCTCTCTGCACGTGATAGACAACAGCGGACACTCTCCCCATCTGGAGCAGCCCCAGGAGTTCCTGGACGTGACCCGGGACTTTCTGTCAAAGCTGTAATCGGGTATACTATACCCAATCACAATAAGGAGGCGGTTATGGTTGACCAGCTAACCCGACCCCATGATAAGGTGGAGGTATTCTGGTTCTCCGAGCAGCCCTACGGCCATATCAGTGACGATACCATCGCACCCTATGCGTCCGGACGTATGGGCTTCCCCAATACCCACTTCGACCCACAGAAGGCTCACGTGCTGTATAACCAGTACCACGAGCAGTACGCCCTAGCCGATGAGGTGGGGTTCGACGGCATCATGAGCAACGAGCATCACTCCTCCTACTGGTGCATGAAACCCTCGGTGAACCTGGACGCCGCCGTCATCTCCAAGGTCACCAAGAGGGTCAAGATAGCCATGCTGGGAAACGTCATCGCCATAAATGACCCGGTAAAGATGGCTGAAGAGATAGCTATGCTGGACTGCTATTCCGGCGGCAGGATAATCTCCGGCTTTGTACGTGGTACGGCTGTCGAGAGCCTGTTGGGTGGAATTGATCCCACGGAGAACCGTGAGAGATTCGAGGAGGCCCACGACCTAATCATCAAATGCTGGACGACACCGGGGCCGTTCCGATTTGAGGGGAAGTATTTCCAGCACAGGGTGGTGAACCCGTGGGTATTGCCGATGCAGAAGCCGCGACCGGACATCTGGTTCCCGGGGACAGGTAGTCCGGAGAGCGTGGTGTGGGCAGCGCGACACCAGCACCCGTACATGAACCTTGGAGCGTTGGTAGACGTGACCAAATGGTTGAAGCAGATATACATAGACACAGCAGAGGAGACGGGGTTCACGCCGGGACCCGGGCACTTCGGTTATCTCCTCCGAGCTCTTGTGGCTGACACTGATGAGAAGGCCGTTGAGCTTGGACGCAACTTCATGTGGACCGAGGACCACCGCCAGAAGGGTCCCAGAGAGCACATGGACCCCCCCGGCTATCAGTCCCGTGAGGCCGTGAGAGTCAAGGCGACACAGCCCGGCATCGGGATTGGGGGCCTCCGAACAAAGAAGACCTACGATGAGCTCAGAGAGCTTGACAACATCATAGTGGGTAGTCCTGATACCGTCATCAGGAAGCTGTCCGAGGTTGTAGACGGTCTCAGCCCAGGCTACATCCATATCTACGGCAATGAAGGCCCCATGCCCCACGAGGACGTGATGCGCTCCATCGAGCTAATGGGCCAAGAGGTCATTCCGGCTTTGCATGAGATTAAGCTCAAGCCCTGGGGTGGATAGATATTAGGAGCATGGCATACCTGGTGTTCTGTCAGAGAGGCTTCACCACTCTCGTAGGGGCGCACAGTCGTGCGCCCCTACCCGCATCAAGAGGGAGAGAAGGCATATCCATCTCCCTTGCTAGATAAAGCCGGGCTTTGGGAATACGGCTTCTCAACCCCGAATGTTCGGAAGGAGGCGGTTATGGTTGACCAGCTAACCCGACCCCATGATAAGGTAGAGGTATTCTGGTTCTCCGAGCAGCCCTACGGTCACGTCACAGATGAAGACGTCGCACAGTACGAATCAGGGCGACTTGGTTTCCCTAACACTTACTTCGACCCACAGAAGGCTCACGTGCTGTATAACCAGTACCACGAGCAGTACGCCCTGGCCGACGAGGTGGGGTTCGACGGCATCATGAGCAACGAGCATCATGCCTCCTACTGGTGCATGAAACCCTCGGTGAACCTGGACGCCGCCGTCATCTCCAAGGTCACCAAGAGGGTCAAGATAGCCATGCTGGGAAACGTCATCGCCATAAATGACCCGGTAAAGATGGCTGAAGAGATAGCTATGCTGGACTGCTATTCCGGCGGCAGGATAATCTCCGGCTTTGTACGTGGTACGGCTGTCGAGAGCCTGTTGGGTGGAATTGATCCCACGGAGAACCGTGAGAGATTCGAGGAGGCCCACGACCTAATCATCAAATGCTGGACGACACCGGGGCCGTTCCGATTTGAGGGGAAGTATTTCCAGCACAGGGTGGTGAACCCGTGGGTGTTGCCGATGCAGAAGCCGCGACCGGACATCTGGTTTCCGGGGACAGGTAGTCCGGAGAGCGTGGTGTGGGCAGCGCGACACCAGCACCCGTACATGAACCTTGGAGCGTTGGTAGACGTGACCAAATGGTTGAAGCAGATATACATAGACACAGCAGAGGAGACGGGGTTCACGCCGGGACCCGGGCACTTCGGTTATCTCCTCCAGGTGCTCGTGGCTGACACTGATGAGAAGGCCATCGAGATTGGACGCCATTTCATGTGGACCGAAGACGGTCGCCAGAAGGGTCCCAGAGAGCACGTGGACCCACCCGGCTACCAGTCCCGTGAGGGCGTCAAAGTGAAAGCAGCCCAACCCGGAATTGGGTCCGGGGGTCTCAGACAGAAGAGGACCTACGAGGAGCTTCAGGCCCTGAATAACATCATAGTGGGTAGTCCTGATACCGTCATCAGGAAGCTGTCCGAGGTTGTAGACGGTCTCAGCCCCGGCTACCTGCATGTATACGGAAATGAAGGTGGAATGCCCCACGAGGACGTGATGCGCTCCATCGAGCTAATGGGCCAAGAGGTCATTCCGGCTTTGCATGAGATTAAGCTCAAGCCCTGGGTTGGATAGGCCATCGCTCCACAGGGTTAATGGGCAGAGGGGTCATACCGGCCCTGCACGAGGCCGAACTGCAACCCTACGAGTAGTAGCCACCGTAACAAGAAGCAGAGCGCAAGGGTGGCCAGCACGGTCATCCCTTAATGTGCGCTGCTAATATTTGTTTCTTAAAGAGGAGGAATATATGGTCCAGATGTCTGACCTGATTGACCAACAGGAGCCGCAGAGGCTGGCGGCGGGGTTTCAGTTTACCGAGGGGCCGGTGTGGCACCCTGATGGGCATCTCCTGTTTAGCGATATTCCGCCAGGTATCATCTATCGCTGGACCCCTGGCGGTATTACGGCCTTCCTTACACCCAGCCGCCGGTCCAACGGCCTGATATTTGACCGCCAGGGACGCTTGGCAGCCTGCGAGCACGACGGCAGGCAGATCTCTCGTATGACCGCCGACGGCCAGATGGTAACTGTGGCCGCCAACTACCAGGGCAAACGACTCAACAGCCCCAACGATATAGTGGAGCACTCCAGCGGCAGGATATATTTCACTGATCCCTTCTTTGGCATTACTAAAGAGACCAGCGAGCTTGGCTTCTTTGGTGTCTTCCGTGTTGACCCGGATGGTAGGCTTACACTGCTCGTATCTGATCCTGAGACTCCCAATGGTCTGGCCTTCTCTCCCGACGAGTCCATCCTTTACGTCAACGACACTTTCCGCCGCCACATTCGGGCCTTCGACGTGCAGTCTGACGGCTCCCTGACCAGCGACCGAGTTTTCATAACCATGACCGGGGACGCCGATGGCCTACCTGACGGTATGAAAGTTGACGTGCAGGGCAATGTTTACTGTACCGGCCCCGGTGGAATATGGGCGATCAGCCCTAATGGGGAACACATTGGCACTATCGGTTTTCCTGAGACACCGGCCAACCTGGCCTTCGGCGGCCAAGACAACCAAACCATCTATGTAACGGCCCGGACCTCATTATACAGCGTGCGCACCAAGGTTCCCGGCATCAGGACATATTAGGCAGGGCCTCTTGATTCTCTGCGTAGCATAGCCGAACCCACGGGGCAGCCCTCATGGTTGCCCCGTGGGTCCTGCTCACAGAAATTTCATTCATGGACTCGCCGGCGCAGCCAGGCGCAGAGCAGGTCCACGGAAACCACCAAGATGATGTACCATATCAGCAACAGCGCCACGTCGGTGTAGTGGAAGAAGCTCATACTCAGGCGGAAGTTGCGGCCCAGCCCTCCCGCACTGACGAACCCCACCACGATGGTGGTGCGTATCACTACCTCCCACCGGTATAGGAGGTAGGTGGTGAACTGGGGAAGCACCTGGGGTATGATGGCATAGGTCAGCATCTGGAAGCTCCCGGCCCCCGAGGCCCGCAGGGCACGCGCAGGGCGGGTGTCCAGGTCCTCAACAACCTCCGCTGAGAGCTTGCCCAGTATCCCATAGTTGTGAAGCCCCAGGGCAAGGGCGCCGGGCAGTATGCCGGGGGAAAGGAAAAAGACTAGTATCATCGCCAATACGAGCTCTGGGATGCTCCGTGTAAAGGTGAAAACACCTCTGACAATGAAATAGCCGGCCTTCAGTCCCACTGACCCACGACGAGTCGGAGACAGCTCCCCCATAGCCACGTTGCGCGCCGCGGGCAGAAAGGTAAGCAGGACCCCTATACCGGCGAAGCCAATGGCCAGAACGCTCATAGCCAATGTCTCATAGGCTAGCTTTCCAGTATGGCCCCATTTATCAGCTTGCAGGAAGGCTGCCTTCTCTGCCGTACCTTTCCCAGCCAGGTCCCCAATGAATTCACCCGCATTCTTCCAGGTCTCGCCGGAGAATAGTTTCTCGAAACCACTATCTCCCCCCCACAGGATGAAACCCCATGAGACACTGGCCAGAAGGATGAACCCAATGGCAGAAAGTCCGACTACACCGATACGTGCCCCGGTTATGGGTAACTTTCTGACAGGAGGAGTCCGGTGGGCTGTGTCTACAGGGTTAGTGTCAGCGCTCATGCCACCAGTCTCCGCCGTACTATGGTACTCCAGGAGTCCACTAGCCCAATTAAGGCCACAAGGAGAAGAAGCAGCGTCCACACCTGGCCGTATAGTAAGTCGTCCAGGGATAGCTGTATCTGGTAGCCCAGCCCTGTGATGCCCACGAAGCTCATAATAGCTGCTGCCCGGATAGCGCACTCGAACCGGTAGAAGGAATAGCTAAGCATGTCAGGGAGAGCCATAACGAGCCGGCCGTAGAGCAGTACCTTCCATTCAGAGGCACCGGAAGCTCTCAGGGCACGCAATGGGGCTTCCGGGACATCGTTGAGTATCTCCGAGTAGATTCGCCCCAGGATACCACCATAGGGGATGGCGAGGGCCAGAATCGCTGCCATAGGAGAGAGGCCAATTGCAGCGACGAAGAGCCAAGCCCATACCAGCTCGTGGATGGACCGGGTAAAGGCCAGGAACCCCCGGGTGATTAGGACTGCCGGCAGCCGTACCTTCGTTGACCTTGCCAGTGTACCTGAGGCGATAATTCCCAGTGGAAGCCCCAGGGCGATTGCCAGGGTGACCCCACCTACCGCATAGGCGACAGTGTACCAGCAGGCTTCCAGTGCAATCTTCAGAAAGGACGGGGAAAGCTCAATCTTGCCAATTGCGCCAAAGAACTCTAGGGCCGATGCAACACCCCCGGGGTGTACCAAAGGCCCCTTCCAATCAACTTCAGACAAGCTCCAGGCGAGAGCGCCCACCAGAAGCAAGGTCAGGAGGCCCCGGCTCTCGAAGAAAGCGGACCTATTCCTCAACACTCAGACCGGTGATGTTGTATAGGGCATCCAGCATATCGTCCGTCACCTCATTGACGGGGAGGTCAAACTGGAGTTCCCCGCTTCGGAGTCCGATAACCCTGGAGAAGTAGGTACGGACAAGTTGGACTGAATGCAGGCTTGTCACCAGTGTCTTCCCGGACTCGCGAGCTATGTCGGCCAGAAGGCGCACCAAGTCCTCCGCCCTGGCCGGGTCCAGAGAGGCCACCGGCTCATCGGCTAGAATGGCCTTGGGCGTCTGCACCAGCAGCCGTGCTATGGCCACTCGTTGCTGCTCACCTCCTGAGAGCCTGGAAGTCCTCTCATATAGCTTATCGGCGATACCCAGCTTTCCCAGGGCGTCCGATGCCAGGTGGCGTTCCCTTGGGGAGACCAGCGAAAACAAGGAGCGCAGAGTGCCCCACTGACCTAGCCTTCCGGCCATGACGTTGTGTACTACCGAAAGGTGAGGTACGAGGTCGAACTGTTGGTGTATGATTCCTACCAGGCTTGCGAGCTCACGTCCCGGTTGCAGACTGGCCAGGGGCCGGTCATTGATGAGGATGTTTCCCTGATCGGGCTGGATTACCCCGCACATGACGTGAAGCAGCGTGGTCTTGCCGCTGCCGCTGGGCCCGAGGATAGCGACCCGCTCCCCGGACTGTATCTCCAGCGAGATTGGAGCGAGTGCTACAGCTCTAGGATAGGATTTCGCTATGCCCTCAAGGGAGAACATGGGCCTGTGGCCGTTGGAAGAATTCGTCATCGGATAATATCCAGCTTCCTTGCTACTTCTTCGATAGTCCGGTAGTTCTCGTTGCGGCTCTCTATAAATCCGTCCGTCTGAAACAAATTGAGGACCTCACTTTGCTCCGGCCCCATCGCTAACAATGCAGCTTGTACCCTGCCAATGAAGCCATCCTCAAAGGTCTCGTCCACGTCGCCTATTATGCTCCAGTTGTAATCGTAGTAAGCCGGAGTAGTAAAAGTCACCCGGACCTTGGAGGTGTCTACCTTATTCTCTGACACTGCCTTCTCCCAGACAGCTTCATTCAGCGCCCCCGCTTGGAAGGCCCCACTCTCCACCAGCTTCCAGGTCTTGTCATGGGAGCCCGAGAATCCGGGAGCACTTTGGAAGTCCCTATCGGGTTCTATGCCGGCTTGAGAGAGGAAATAGCGGGGCATGAGGTGGCCCGAGGTGGAGCTTTCGCTGCCAAAGGTGAAAGTCTTACCCTTGAGGTCCCCCAGCCCATCTATATCCAGGTCGCTTTGTGAAACGAAAACGGAATGAAATTCCGTGTCCCGTGGCCGTTGAGCGATAGCCATAGCGCCCGGAGCGGCCGTCCTGGCCTGGACCCCCGTGAGACCTCCGAACCAGGCCAGATGAATATCTCTTTTCTCGAAAGCAGTCACCAGGGCGGCATAGCTCACACTGGGTACATATTTCACCTTTACTCCCAGTTCCTCGCCCAGATAATCGGCAACCATGCCGAATCTCCGGTGCAATGTTGCGGCCTCCTGGTCCGGGATGCCTCCAATTAACATAACTTTGTCTGATGAATCGTTGCCCCCTCCACAGGAGGCCAGTAGCAGTATAGCCATGAGTGAGGCGACAAGGAGGAGCCATATTTGGTATGACGTGCTGAGACCGATGGCCGAGGTCTTCAGGGTTAATGGCCTGACAATTGATAGCCGGTACATGCACGCACAGTCCTAAGTAAATGATTTTCCTGTGAAACGTGGGGATACAGACGCGCGACTGTGGCAAGTCGCATACAGCACTCACGGTGTGCAAGCCTGGAGAGGAAGAGGAGGGCGGGTGTGGGTCCTACCCGTGAAACCGGCTAACCTTCGGGCTGAGACTATGTTGATAAGTACCGGGAATGAAGGCTTACCCGGACCGGACGCCGACAGAGGCACCCTCCGCCTCTAACCAGGCATCCGCTCAGGTGAAGCCAGTGTGGTATATCTGAGGTATGAACACATAAAATATATTAATAGATGATATTTAGTATTGTCAATACTGGCCTCGGCACGCGGGTGCATCTACCTATCCTCTGATATAATCGTACGATGAAATAGCCTTGACTCCCCAAGGCCCGTCTAACGACTCAACGTTCACCTGGAGGTTGTACACCATGATGGAGCATACAGGGCCGCTCAATGGCATGAAAGTGCTGGATCTTTCTACTATCGTCGCAGGCGGGACCGCTACCAGTCTGATGGCGGACTTCGGAGCAGAGGTGATCAAGGTAGAGCGACCCGGTGGCGGTGACCCCCTCCGCAATTGGGGTCCCTTCGTAGACGGCGTGTCACTTTGGTGGAAAGTCCACTCCCGGAATAAGAAGTCTATCACTCTGGACCTGAGACTCCCGGAAGGCCAGAACGTACTGAAGGAGCTGGCAGCCCAGGCCGATTTGCTGGTGGAGGGCTTCCGGCCGGGTACACTTGAAGGATGGGGTCTTGGGCCGAATGACCTGTCTCAGGTCAACCCGCGCCTGGTGATGGTGCGTTTTTCCGGCTTCGGACAGACGGGGCCTTACAGGGACCGCCCTGGCTTCGGGACTATCGCCGAATGTATGAGCGGCATGATTGGCATGACCGGGTTCCCGGACACTCCACCGGTCCTGCCCCCTGTCCCTATGGCAGACGAAGTGGCAGGAACATTTGGCGCCATGGCCGCGATGATGGCCCTCTACTATCGGGATGCCCTGGGCGGCAGGTCAGGGCAAGTGATTGACATGAGCCTCTTCGAACCCCTGTTCCGCCTGTGCATCCCCCACGTGACTATCTATGACCTGCTAAATATCGTGCGAGAGCGAGTGGGGAACGATTTCCCGGATGCGGCCCCCCGGAATCTCTACAAGACGGGCGATGGGCATTGGCTGGGCCTTTCCGCTACGTCCCAGAATACCTGGGAAGTCCTGGCGAAGGCTATGGGGCTGACAAGGTTGCTGGATGACCCTCGATTCAAGGACAATGCCTCCAGGATGGCCTACCGCCAGGAGCTCAACGAGGAGCTCCAGGAATGGATTGGCTCACGACCTCTGGAGCAGGTGATGGAGACCATCGTGCCTGCCGGTGGCGTAGTGGGCCCTGTCTACGATATGGCCCAAATCGTCGAGGACCCCCATTACCAGGCACGGGAGGACATTCTCGAAATTGACGACCCTGAGCTGGGACGGACCAGAATGGTGGGTGTAGTGCCCAAGTTCAGCGAGACCCCCGGCGGAGTCTCCCACGCCGGGCCACGCCTGGGGGAGCACAACGCCCGGGTGTACGGCTCCTGGCTAGGCTATGATGAAGAGAAGCTGAGGAACCTGACAGAGGAGAAGGTTATCTAGGACTGGCTGCAATTCCAAGCAAATG
This sequence comes from Dehalococcoidia bacterium, assembly GCA_965219825.1. Taxonomy (GTDB): domain Bacteria; phylum Chloroflexota; class Dehalococcoidia; order Lucifugimonadales; family JAGWBF01; genus JAGWBG01. The sequence goes on from OZ244792.1 coordinate 3,408,273, forward strand.
AAATGATGTGACTCCGGTCATAAGGGGGCTGAGCAATACCACCGCACGAGGGTATCGGAGGGAGAGATGTGCCGGGCCGTGACGCTGCTATTTTCCTCATCTCGGATGCTATCTATTGACTTGTGGACGGAACCCGACAATAATACGGTATCAAACCTTTGCAGCACAAGGTGCTGACGTGAGGAGGATATCTTGGCAGAAGACAAAGGGTTGCTCATGGAAATGCTTAGACGTATGCTGCGCATCCGTTACCTGGAAGAGGAAGTGATACGGATGGTCGAGCGGGGCGAGATGATAGGGGCCGCCCACTCCTACATCGGTGAAGAGGCGGTGGCGGTGGGAGCCTGCCTGGCCCTCCGGGACGACGACTGGATGACCGGCAACCACCGCTCTCACGGACATCCCATCGCTAAGGGCGGCGACCCCAACAAAGCCATGGCGGAGCTTCTGGGGAAACGTACGGGCATGTGTAAAGGCAAGGGCGGCTCCATGCACCTGGCCGACTTCAGCATAGGTATCCTGGGAGAGTCGGGTATCCTGGGATCTTCCATTCCTACCGCGGTGGGGGCTGCCCTGGGCAGCAAGCTCCAGGGCAACGACCGGGTGGCAGTGGCATTCTTCGGTGACGGTGCCAGTAACGAGGGAGCCTTCCATGAGTCCCTCAACCTGGCTGCGGTCTGGAAGCTGCCGGTTATCTTCCTTTGCGAAAATAACCAGTACGCTGTGACCAGCAGCTTCAAAACTATGGTGGCTACCGAGAACATCTCAGACCGGGCCGCGGCCTACGATATTCCTGGCATTCTCGTAGATGGTCAGGACGCAATTGCTATGCACGAGGCGATGTCCGAGGCAGTAGCGCGGGCTAGGGCAGGCCAGGGACCATCCTTGATAGAGGGCAGGACCTACCGCTACCATGACCACTCTCTTGGTCTGGGCCGTATAGTTCAGGTTACCTACCGTGAAGACGAAGAGGTTGAGCAGTGGAAACAGCGAGACCCCATTAACATCCATACACAGCGCCTTCTATCCCAGAATATCGCTACTCAGGCAGAGATTGATCAAATGGATGGAGAGGTCAAGAAACAGATAGAGGATGCGCTGGAATTCGCGCGCCAGAGCCCCTACCCCGACCCCTCGGAGCTATTTGATGATCTGTTCGCCAATCCCATCCCCTTGGACTGAGTGATGCGACATACGGTCCAACAAATTCATTCTCTTAAAGAGTAAGTAGGCCCGGAGGAGGAAAGTATGACACAAACAGCTGTACAGGCACGGCAGATCACCCTGACCCAGGCGCTAAACGAGGCCATGCGTGAGGAAATGCGGCGAGACGAGCGGGTGTTCATCATGGGCGAGGACATTCAGTCGGGCGTATATGGCGCTTCCGCGGGCCTTGCTAACGACTTCGGCATGGAGAGGGTGCGGGACTGCCCACTATCGGAGAACGCCTTCTTCGGCGCAGCCGTAGGGGCGGCCGCAGTGGGAACCAGACCCATCGTTGAAAGCGCCTTCTGTTTCTCTTGGGTGGCCATGGATTCCCTGGTGAGTCAGGCGGCCAAGATGCGCTATATGTTCGGCGGGCAGGTCAACCTGCCAATAGTCTACCGCCTTTCCACCTACTATGGCGGAAACATGGCGGCCCACCACTCAGACCGAGCCCATCCTATCTTCATGAACATCCCCGGCTTCAAGGTCATTTTTCCCAGCAACGCCTACGACGGCAAGGGACTTATGAAAACAGCCATCCGAGATGACGACGTCATCATATTTTGCGAGGATCGCACAGTTCTCGGCTCTCGGTGTCACGTGCCTGAAGAGGATTACACAGTACCCTTTGGTGTAGCCGACATCAAGCGGGAAGGCACCGATGTTACTATCGTCGCCATCGGCGGTATGGTACCACGCTCCCTTGAAGCCGCCGAGAAGCTGGACCAGGAGGGCATCTCGGTAGAGGTGTTGGATCCCCGCACGCTTGTCCCTATGGACAAGGCGGCCATACTTGAATCTGTTGCCAAGACGGGGCGGCTTGTGACGGTGGACATGGCCCATAAGACCTGTAGCGCCGCCAGTGAAATCGCTGCTATGGTGGCGATGGAAGGGTTCTGGTCCCTACAGGCGCCCATTCAGAGGCTGGGGACGGCCAACGTACATATCCCATTCAGTCCCGCTCTGGAGCCCCTGTGCTACCCCACCCCCGAGACCATCGCCGACGGTGTCAGGAAGACCTTGGAGTAGCCCGTATAGGACACAGGGCAACTTTGAAGATAGCGTACAGGGGCGAGACACGTCTCGCCCCTGTAATTGAACCCCTTTAGACCACGTTTGTAAACCTTCAAGAGCAACAGGCTCAATATTCGTGGGAGAAAGAATATGCCTACTGAGATTCTGTTGCCCCAGTGGGGCATGGAGATGCAGGACGGTACCATTGTCAAATGGCTGAAAAAAGAGGGAGATACCATCCAGGAAGGTGAGCCTCTGGTTGAAGTGGAGACCGCCAAGCTGGAGACGGAGATGGAGTCCGTTGCATCTGGGGTAGTGACCCGGATTCTGGTACCGGAGGGCGCAACCGTTCCAATCCGCACCGTACTGGCTATTATAGCCGCCCCGGGAGAAGAAGTGGCTCAGCCCGCAAGCGCTGCTCCGAGTACACCCGCCCCTGCTGCCGGACCGGCTACCCGGACGTCCGCATCTGCTCCTGCTCGCTCAGGAGGCCCCGTAACTGCCCAGGTCGTGCCGGCGGCGCGGCGCCTGGCACAGGAGCACGGCGTTGACCTGAGCCTGATACAGGGCACCGGTCCCAGAGGCAGAATCCTCATCGAGGATGTGGAAAGGGCTGCTTCCGCCACCCCTGTGGCTACCCCCGCTCAGGCAGGTGGCGGGGTATCCGTTCAGGTGGTTCCGGCGGCGCGACGCCTGGCGCAGGAGCGCGGCGTTGACCTGAGCCAGGTGCAGGGGACCGGTCCCAGAGGCAGAATCCTCATTGCAGACGTGGAAAATGCTATAGATGCCCAGGCTGCGCCCGCAGCGCAGGTTGTCCCCATAAGTGGTATGCGGCGGAACATCGCTACCCGTATGCTGGACAGCGTGCTCACTACAGCCCAGGTCACCCTCACCACCGAGGCCGACGTGACGGATGCAATGGCCCTGCGTCAGGGCTTGAACCGCCAGATGACTGATGGAAGTCTCAGTCCCCTATCCCTGATTATCAAAGCCGCAGCCCGAGCCCTACGGGAGTATCCCAGGATGAATGCCATCCAGCGGGAGAACGAGATAGAGCTGGTGTCAGAGGTCAACGTGGGAGTGGCCGTGGCCCTTGAGGAGGGCCTGATGGTAGCCACCATCCGCCAGACTGATGAAAAGGGTCTGGTACAGATAGCCAGGGAGTCCCGCGAGCTGGCGAGCAAGGTCAGGGAGGGTAAGGCGTCCTACGACGATGTCACGGGAGCCACCTTCAGCATAACTAACCTGGGAACATACGAGATAGACGCTTTCACTCCGATAATAAACCCGCCCCAGATTGGCATCCTTGGAGTTGGCCGGGTCGTTGAGAAGCCCGCCGTTCATAATGGCGAGATAGCCAAACGGTCTATGATGTTTCTTAGCCTCACCTTCGACCACAGGGTAATAGATGGAGCGCCCGCTGCGGAGTTCCTGCGTATCCTGAAGGGCCACTTGGAGGACCCCTGGTGGATGGTCGCTCCGGTTTAGCTTGGTTCAGGTTCTGCGGCCCTATGGACAAATTGTAAGGAGATTCATCTTGGACGCAGTTGGCATCATCGCAAACCCTGCTGCGAGCAAAGACATCCGCCGCCTGGTGGCCCACGGCAGGGTAGTGCCCGATTGGGAAAAAGCCAATATAGTTCGCCGGGTCCTACTGGGCATGGAGGCCGTGGGTCTGCGCCGGGCGGTTGTCTTGCCAGACTCGTCTCACCTCTGCCAGAGGGCACGGGACGACGCGCAATTGTCCCTAGAGTTGGAAGTCCTTGATATGCCCGTATTCGGCTCCACAGAGGACTCCGTACGGGCTGCTGCCATGATGGAGAAAATGGGAGTAGGATGTCTGGTGACACTGGGTGGCGATGGCACTAACCGGGCCGTGGCGAAAGGCTGTGGCCGAGTGCCTCTGGTTCCCATATCCACAGGAACCAACAACGTGTTCCCCACCATGATAGAGGGCACCCTTGCCGGTCTGGCGGCCGGTGTGGTGGCGCGAGGTCTGGTGGACCTGGACAAAGTCACAGTTACCAGTAAAAGGATAGAGGTGTACCTGGATGGAAACTACCGCGACCTAGCCCTGGTAGACTTGGCCGTTTCAAAGGAACGATTCGTGGCGACCAGGGCCATCTGGGATATGGACACCATACACGAGGTCTTTCTCACCCGCGCCGAGCCAACCAGTATTGGCCTCTCCTCTATCGGCGCCAGGCTTTATCCTCTTTCCATTACCGATGATGCCGGGTTGTACTTTCGCCCCGGAAATGGCGGTGTGTCTGTGGTGGCCCCTGTGGCCCCCGGTATGGTCAGGTCGGTTCCCATTGAGGAATGGCGAGTCCTGCCCCTGGGCGAGCGCGTAAGAGTAAACCGTAGCTCATGTACCATCGCCTTGGATGGCGAACGGGAGTTCAGCGTTCTGCCCGGCCAGAAAGTAGAAGTGGTGGTGAATGACAACGGGCCGAGGGTGGTGATGCTGGATGACGTTCTTCGTGAAGCCACCAAGCAGGGCGCTTTTACCACACAGGCCGGTTGAACCTCTGCTGACCAGGCTATACAGAGTCGCTGCAAAAGGCCGGGGAGTTCGTCCGCGCCCACAACCGACCGAACTTCCGGGTAGCTCCCTGTAATGACCCACGTGGTGTGCAGAGCCTCAAGGAAGTCATCCATGCCCGGCATGTCTGCTGCAATGACAACTCTACGCTGGTAGAAAGAGAAATACGTTCAGAGAAGATTGCGGTGTCCTACCGGAAATAGGGAATGACGTACTTTCCGAATAGCTTGATGGAGTCCATGACTCTTGAGTGGGGCAGGTTTCCCATTTGCATGAAGCACAGCACTTGGTCTATTCCCACCTCTTGGTACTTCTTCATCACGTTGATTACCGTGTCCGGGTCGCCCATAGCGAAGGCGCCGTTGGCTATGTGGTCCTCGGCAACTTTGTGACTCCGTTCCTCTTGCACTGCACCGACGGCGAATCTGTATGAGTCAGGCACATTCACACCCTGTTCATGCCAAGGGCGATAGAGCTCTGTGGACTTATCTACGAACCACACGCCTTCCGGGCCTGCGACCTCCTTGGCCTCCTTGTCGTTCTCCCCACAATGGGTGAGGCATAGGGCTGCTATCTGGTCGTTCACAAACGCACCAACAGGGTGGGCCTGCTTCACGCCTTCCCTGTACATGGCTACACGCTCCCCCATTTGTTCGTACCCTCCAAGGTTGAAGCACAAGGCCCCCAGCCCCATCTGTCCGGCCCGTTTGAAGCTGGTGGGCTGACTGCACGCCACCCATAGGGGCGGGTGAGGCTTCTGTACCGGCTTGGGTATGACGGAACGGGGTGGAATGTTGAAATAGTGGCCCTCGTATGAGAAGGGGTCCTCAGTCCACATACGGGGGATAATAGTGACGGCTTCCTCCCATTGAGACTGGGTTTCTTCAGGATCAATTTCGAAGCCACCCATCTCAATCAGTGTGGTAGACCTGCCGGTTCCCAGGTCCATGCGGCCATCGCTTACGATGTCCAGCACCGCCGCCCTCTCGGCAACGCGGATGGGGTGATTGTACCGGTATGGCAGCAGCGTCACCGCGTGTCCGATGCGTATTCTTTTGGTGCGCTGGGAGATGGCCCCGTAAAGGACTTCGGGGGCAGAGCAGTAAGAGAACTCGTTTAGGAAGTGGTGTTCCACTGTCCAGAAATAGTCAAATCCAACATCGTCGGCTAGTTCTACCTGGGCCATGACCTGCTTATAGCGGTCATATTCAATGCCTGGGTAGTGGGGCTCCGGAATCTGAATCTCGTACATCAACCCGAACTTCATGGCGGTCCCCTCCTTGGCAAGGAAGCATTTACAGTCACGTGTGCCCAGTGCGATTACAAGGCTGTACTGTACTCCCTTTGGGATGCAAGGTCAATACCGTGTGCGGCGGAGCCTTGGCTATGGTAAATGACCCCGTGTCGCCCGGCAGGGTCATTTAGTTGTCACCCCGAGCGATAGTGAGTAGGGGCAGTTCGCGAACTGCCCCTACTGCTGCGTTGTCGTCTTGGTCGCGAGGTTTTTTTAGATTCCTCGTCGCTCCGCTCCTCGGAATGACGGGCGGTGGGGGCCGCATAAGAGGATGAAAATGGATTATCATAGCAATGACAGTGAAGGGTGAATAATCCCTTCCCCCATCAAGGGGGAAGTTAGGATGGGAGTAACTGTGGGGGCCTGTATTCGCGTAACGTTGATAATTAAATGACCCCGGTTCTCGCCCGGTGAGACGGGGTGGGTACGCAATTAACGTATGGTATACTGCGACGACAGGTACACGCTAGGGTCTAGGAGGAGGTGTTTGCAGTGCCTTATGTGAGAACTGTCTCTTATCACGAGGCCCAGGGAGAACTCAAGACTATGTATGATCAGGCCCTCCATGCAAGAGGCAGGGTGGATAACGTCATGTCAATAAACAGTTTGCGCCCACATCTTATGAAAACGCTGTCCGCCCATAGCTCTAGCGTTTTGAACAGCGAGTCGGGCCTGACTCCTGCTGAGCGGCAAATGGTGGCCACAGTGGTCTCGGCCATCAACAAATGTCAGTATTGAACCCTATCCCACGCAGGGTCCCTGCGTACTGAAGACCCCGATTTTCAGCTCGCCGAGCAGCTAGCTGACAACTATCGGAACGTCGGCTTGTCACCCAAACAGGTGGCCATGCTGGAGTTCGCTGAATTCCTCACTCGCGACCCGGCCAACGTAACTCAGGATTTTATAGACAACCTGCGGGACCACGGCTGGGCCGACGAGGATATTATAGACATCGTCCACATAACGGCCCTTTTCAATTACATGGTCAGGGTAGCCGACGGCCTGGGTATTGAATTGGACACGGACAGGGGATGGCAGCCTTATGTAGACAAGCTATCTTTCCGGGATGAGACAACGCCCAAGTCCTTCGGCAAAATCGCGGCAGGCCCGCCGGACTAGCTGCCTATCCTGACCAGATCACCGGCGTAGCCGTATACCGGCTTTCTCCCGGTCGAAGCACCCGATGGTCAGGTCCTCCCGTTCCTGGCGGAGCATGTCCTTCCTCACTCGAAAGCTGGGTGTCCTGGGCATGTCCTCTCTGAATTCCACGTAGCGTGGCACCTTGAAGTGGGCCAGCCGCTCGGCGCACCAGTAGATAACGTCCTCGGGAGCCAGTTCGACCGGACCGCCCTTCGACTCGTGCCCGGTCTCCTGGGTAGGCTCGAAAGGCCGGTTCACCACATACGCTTTGACTTCCTCCTCGCCCAGGTCGGAGGGTACGGCGATGACGGCGCAGTCCAGGACGCCGGGATGCCGCTTTATAACGTCCTCGACTTCCTGGGAGGAGATGTTCTCTCCTCGCCTTCGGACCACGTCCTTCTTACGGTCTACGAAGTAGAGATAGCCATCCTCGTCCACCCAACCTAGGTCTCCGGTGTGGAGCCAACCGTCCTTCAGGGATTCCTGGGTGCGCTCCGGGTTGCGCCAGTAGCCGGGCATTACAGCCGGGTTTCTTATGGTAATCTCACCGACGTGACCATGTGGTAGATGGTCCCCTCCGTCTCCGGCGATACATAGCTCGTTCCGGAATCCGGGATCGGGATGCCAACGTGGCTGCCCGGAGGAGCCTCCCCTATGGGGCAGCCCCAGGCGCTCAATGGTCCCATAGCAGGTCTCGGTCATGCCGAATCCGAGCTGCACCGTGGCCCCGAAACGTCCCTCGAACTCCGCCAGCACCTCGGGTGCGAGGGCCGGAGAGCCGTAAAAGATGCGCACCGAGTTATCCCGGTCGTTTTGTGCGGGAGGTTGCTTTAGCAGGACGGGCATCATCATCCCGATGAAGTTGACCACCGTCGCCCTGGATTCCCTGACCTGATCCCAGAACCGGGAGGCGCTGAAGCGGTCCTCGAGGATAAGGCTGGCCCCAGCGGCCAGAGAACCCATTGTGGAGTAGTATTGGGCATTGGCATGAAAGTAGGGCAGGCATGTAAAAAAGCGGTCCTCCGGGGTGGACTCGGTCCAGGTGGCAAACCCCTGTCCGGCGGCCACGTACATCTCATGTGTTATCATTACGCCCTTGGGATTTCCGGTGGTGCCGGAGGTGTACACCAGCATGGAGACGTCGTTAGGCTTAACGCCTGACCACGTTTGTGGAAGCGTAGGAGACGCTTCCCTCAGCAGTATCCAGAAGTCCTTCCAGCCGGGGTGTGCCTCACTTCCCTCTTTGACCACCAGCATGTCCTGAAGAGAAGGACACATCCGGGCCGCCTCCTGGGCTACGTCCATAAGGGTATGGTGGCTCACCAGGGCCTTGGCCTCGGCGTTGTTGAGGATATAGGCCATCTCTGCCTGCTTGTAGGCCGTGTTGATGGGCACGCAAATAGCACCCAAACGGGCGAGACCCATCCAGACAAAGGGGAACTCGCGACCATTCGGGAGGAAAGTACATACCCTGTCACCGTGTTCCACTCCAAGCTCGCGGAAAAGGTTGGCGGCCTTCAACGTGTAGGCCAGGAACTCCTCATAGGTCACCTGGTAATTTTCATAACACAGGTAGACCTTATGGGGGTTTCGGGACACCACCTCGTCCAACATCTCCCCAAGGGTCATGGACCAAGGAGGGCGCTCCGCACCATCGGGTACAGTGGCACTGCTCACGACAGCCCCCTTTCTTCGTGCTCCCGAAGCTCGACCCTGCGAATCTTGCCGCTAATCGTCTTGGGAAGCTCAGAGACATACTCTATCACTCGCGGGTATTTGAAGGGCGCGGTGACACTGCGCACGTGGTTCTGGATGCTCTGGGTCAGTTCCTCCGATGGTAAATAGCCCGGAGCGAGGATTACGAAAGCCTTGACGATGCTGCCACGCATCTCGTCGGGGCTTGCCACCACCGCCGACTCGGCCACCGCCGGATGCTCTATCAGGGCGCTTTCTACCTCAAAGGGGCCGATGCGGTATCCCGCCGAGATGATAACGTCGTCTGCCCGGCCCACGAACCAGAAGTAGCCTTCTTCGTCCTTATATGCTTTGTCCCCTGTGAAATACCAGTCCCCACGGAAAGAGCTTTCCATAGCTTCCTGGTCTTTCCAGTACTCCTTGAGCAGTCCCACGGGTCGCCGGGGCTTGACTGCGACGGCGATCTGCCCTTCTTCATCTGGCAAAAGCTCATTGCCATCATCATCCACAATAGCGACGTGGAAGCCCGGCGTTGGCTTGCCCATAGAGCCGGGCTTGACGGCCATGCACCGGTAGTTAGCCACCAGAAGGGCCGTCTCAGTCTGGCCATACCCGTCGTAAATAGTCAGACCTGTCCCTTCTTCCCAGACCTTCATCACCTCGGGATTCAGCGGCTCACCAGCCCCGGTGCAGTGGCGTAAGCTGCTCAGGTCGTAGCTCTTCAGGTCCTCCAGCACCATCATACGGTAAGCGGTAGGGGGTGCGCAGAAGGTAGTCACACCGTACCTTTCCAGAATCCTGAAGGTTAAATCTGCGTCGAACCTACCCCTGGCGTTGTGCTGGAGAATAGTGGCCCCCATGGTCCATTGACCAAAGAGCTTGCCGTAGGCCATCTTGGCCCATCCAGTGTCGGAGATGGCCCAATGGAGGTCAGTGGGCTTTATGTCCTGCCAGAACTTGGCCGTGATTATGTGGGCTATGGCATAGGAAGCCTGGGTATGGAGGACCATTTTGGGTTGGCCGACAGTTCCTGAAGTGAAGTAAATGAGGAGTGCGTCGTCACTGCGGGTAGGCTCCACGTCATCCAGATGGCCGGACATCTTGGGCAACTCTTCATCCCAGTTTATCCAGCCTTGCTTTTCGCCGTCCACAAGGATGATGTGCTTCAAGGATGGGCAGCCGGCTACAACCTCCTCCACTTTGGAGGCATTCTCCGGATCGGTGATTGCTACACTGGCCTCAGCACGATTGATTCGGTACTCAATGTCATGGGGCGTACACATGGTGGTGGCGGGCATAGGCACCACACCCAGCTTCATCATCCCCAGCACCGCCACGTACCACTCCGGAATTCTGGGGGCCATAATGAAGACCCGGTCGCCTTTGCAGACACCCAGACCCCGCAGCAGGTTCGCGAACCTGTTCGACAGTACCTTTATATCCCAGAAGGTATGCCTCTGCGCTTGCTCTGCCGTGGGGTCCAGAGAAATTAGGGCCAACTTGGTGTGGTCCTCGGCCCACTTGTCCACCACGTCGAAGCCGAAATTGAAGTGCTCAGGCACGTCCAGCTTGAAAGTCCGGCGAGCTTCCTCGTAGTCCGTCATATTTGGAGGCGCATCTCTCATTTCTTCCGCTCCCGATTGGTGTGGTGGTACAATCTGGTGGGAATTATAAGGCTTCACCCTTGAAGGCTCAAGTCCACAACGGAAAACCGGAGGATAACCCACCTCACCCCACGGGCCATACCTGTGCTATACTCATCTCGTGATAAAGGCGGCTGGAGGTCATTCAAGCTATGAGGCTGGAAGGAAAGGTTGCCCTGATATCCGGTGGCGCCAGAGGACTGGGGGCCGCTGATGCCCTTCTTTTCGCCAGAGAGGGAGCCAAGGTAGTCATTGGGGATGTCCTGGAGGTGGAGGGCCGGGAAGTGGAGGCGCAAATCAGCGGGAACGGCGGTGATGTCCTGTTCATTAGGCTGGACGTGACCAGCGAAGCCGACTGGCAAAGGGCCATCGAGGCGACAATCGGGCGCTTTGGCAAGCTGGACATTCTGGTGAACAATGCCGGCTTGGGCCGTGATGGGAAGGGAGTTGAGGAGACAACCGGGGACTGGTGGGACCGGATATTGGAGGTCAACGTAAAAGGGGTGTTTCTGGGCACCAAATACGTCATCCCGGAGATGCGGAAGACCGGTGGGGGATCCATCATCAACATTTCCTCGATTATGGGGCTCGTGGGCAGTGCCCGCAACACTTCCTACGATGCCTCCAAGGGTGCGGTACGCTTATTTACCAAGTCGTCGGCCATCCAATATGGCCGGGAAGGTATACGGGTCAACTCCGTTCATCCGGGCTTCACGGATACCCCCGGGACAGCGCCCGGCTTTGGCACCAATCCGGAACGGCGGGCGGCGCTCACAGAAGCAACCCCCCTTGGCAGGATTGCTACTCCGGATGATATTGCGTATGGTGTCTTGTTCCTAGCTTCGGATGAGTCGAGCTTCATGACAGGTAGTGAACTGGTCATAGATGGCGGATATACGGCCCAATGATTAACGGGGATTTCACTCCAATGCTATGCCAGCCCACAAGGGGGATTGCCAAGTGGGGCCTGTCATTATAGAATTTACATTCGCATGAAAATTTTACAAGGGGGGCAGGTGATTGAATGTACTTGGAACACAATTGATGCTAGAGTTGAAAGAGTGTAACCGAGAGCTTCTCAACGATCTACCTTACATCAAGAAAGCACTGACTGAGGCGGCAGAGGAAGCGGGAGCACACATAATCGGAGAGTCCTTCCACCAGTTCCAGCCACAGGGAGTCACAGGCATCTTGTCCATCGCTGAATCTCATATCTGCATACACACGTGGCCGGAATATGGGTACGCGGCGGCAGACGTATTCACCTGCGGCACGTCTTTCGATCCCCGCAGGGCAGCAAAGATTCTTATAGACAGACTCGAGTCAAAGGACCCTTCATACACTGAGCTTAAGCGAGGACTTTTATCTCAGCCGGTGGCCAGCCCTTAAACCTTATCAAGCTGGTAATTATGCAAACACCTGGTAGATGGCACTTTGAATTGGTAACCACTGATCTGATGATGCTTTATCGCATCAATGACATCGTTCATACGGGTAAAACCGCGTATCAGACTGTGGATATCCTGGATACTGAAACATTTGGGCGATGCCTGATACTCGACGGCAAGACTCAGTCTACAGAAGCTGATGAACACGTCTACCATGACTCCCTGGTGCATCCGGCGCTTCTCCTCCATCCGAGGCCCGAATCGGTCTTTATCGGTGGTGGGGGAGAGGGAGCAACCCTCAGAGAGGTGCTGTGCCATAATAGCGTCCAGAGGGTCGTAATGTTGGACCTGGACAGCGAGGTAGTGGAGCTATGCCGTCGGTTTCTCCCACGCCACCATCGGGGAGCGTTCGATGACCCGAGGCTGGAGCTACGCCACGAGGACGCCCGCCAATATCTGACCACCTGCCAGGAGACCTTCGACGTAATCGTCCTCGACTTGGTGGACCCCATTGAGGGGGGGCCATCATACTTACTGTACACCCAGGAGTTTTACAACATAGCCAGGGCGAAACTGAAAACTGGCGGGATTCTGGTAACACAAGCCGGCCCCGCCGGGCTTCTGAACTATACTGAGTGTTTCACAGCCGTGGCACGCACTCTCTCCAAGGTTTTCCCGTCCGTGCACCCCTACACTGCCTATGTACCGGCCTTTACCACCCCGTGGGGCTTTGTTCTTGCCTTGAGCGGAGAGCCACAGCAGGCCCAGAGAAAGGCGCTGGATGGACTCGACCCACAGGCCATGGATAGCCTTGTTTCTCAGAGACTCTCCAGAGGGCTGCAGTACTACGACGGTATGGCTCACAGAAGCATGTTTTCCCTGCCCAAGTATCTGAGGCAGGGTATAGAGGCCGAGCAACGAATAGTCACCGATGACAACCCCGTGTTCATGGTATAACTGCCTGTATCCCCCCTTGCCACCACCTCCGGGCCGGTGGGCGCCCCCACAGTCTGAGTGAATCAGATACCAACAACAGAAGGCCCGGCCTGTTAGCGTTGCCAAGTTGGAGCTAAGGCTTTAAGATAAGAGCCAGAGGCAACTGCATGATTTTCACGCGTAGCAAGATTTTTTATGGCTGGTTCGTGGTGGCCGGCAGCGTTCTGGTGGTATTCGGCGTTGCCGGAAGCCAGTTCTCCTTCGGGGTCTTCCTCAAGCCCATGACCGATGAGTTCGGCTGGAGCCGGGCTAGTCTTTCCCTGGCCTTTGGCGTCACCTTCATGCTGTCGGGGCTTCTAAGGCCGCTGGCGGGCTACCTCGCTGACCGTTACAGTCCCAAGATGGTCGCCCTTGCGGGGGTTGCCCTGTTGGGGGTTATGCTACTGCTGCTCCCTCTAATCAACAATCTTACCCACCTTTTCATCATATTCTCCATCATGGCCCTCGGAATTACCCTGGGAACAGGGTCATCAATGGCGAAAATAGCCAGCGCCTGGTTCCGCAGCAACCGAGGAGTGACCCTCGGACTAATCACCGGTGGCGGTTCCATTGGCGCAGTGATTCTTGTGCCGGCCTCATCGGGCTTTGAGGTCTTGTTTAGCTGGCAGGAGGCCTATATGTTTCTTGGCCTTCTGCTACTTGTCCTGATATTACCGGTGAGTATGCTGCTAATCAGGGACCGACCTCTGGACATGGGCCTTGAGCCTTATGGAGAACTCTCCCCGCCCAAGGGCGAGGATGGAGGAGCTTCGAGTTCCTCGGAGTTGGTGCCCGTACGGGATTCCACCTTCGGCGAGGCCATCCGAACTGCCTTCTTCTGGCGGCTTACCTTCGGGTATTTCGTCTGAGGGTATTCCATGAGCTTCGTGAATGCTCACTTCGTTTCCTACGCCAGAGACCTAGGTTACCATTCCCTGGTAGCCGCTGCCGGTTTCAGCCTCATAGGGCTTTGGGCCATTGTCGGGACGCTGTTTTTAGGACACCTCTCCGACAAGCAAGGTCGCCGCAAGCTTCTTAGCTTCTCCTATCACCTTAGAGGCATAGGGTTTATCATAGTGCTTCTGTCTATGGGCATACCCTTCCTGAACATACCGTCCATTGGGCTGCCGGCTTTGCTGGCAGGCATGGTCCTAGTGGGCATCTCTTGGAATGCGGTCGTGGGAATCACGGCGGCCTACGTCTCAGACCGCTTTGGCGTTGCTAAGCTGGGCACTATCTACGGCACTATGTTCGCGGTGATGCCTCTGGGCTCTGGTCTGGGCGCTTTCCTGGGTGGATACTTCTTCGACGTTCGTGGGACCTACGACGTGGCGATATGGTCCAACATTGTGCTTTTGGCAATTTCGGGGCTCCTGGTCTTGATTAAAGAACAACCGCCGATGATGAGGGAAGCTGTGGCCGCGGCTGATTAGAGCTTGAGGTATCAACAAGCAAAAAGGAGGAAACCAATGAAGTGGGTGACGCGAGACCACGTTCACCTTGACAGGGTGGTCTGCCCCTGGCTAATCCGGCGGTTCATAGACCCGGCTGCCGAGTTCCTATTTGTGCCGTGGGGCCAAGAAGATAGCTTGCCCCATGATGCAACTCCCTTCGCTATTCCGGGTGCGGAGTTGGGTCCTCACGATGAGCAGGGGACAACATTTGAGAAAATGGTCCGAAAATATGAGTTGGACAGCCCGGCATTACAGCTGATGGCAAGGGTAGTCACGTCCGGAGTCCATAACGCTTTGCACAAGGGAAAAGGCGACGAGAACGATGTCCCGGCGCTGGAGGGCATTGGGCTGAATGCCATATCAGAGGGTGTCATGCTCATCACCGACGGCGACCTCGACAACCTGGATAAGAGTATGCTTATCTACGATGCCCTCTACGCTTTCTGCCAGGCCCGTATTCGCATGTCCGAGGACCCGGACCTTGCGGGAAAGAGCTTCTTCCAGGCGAGCCGTATAATGAAAGATTCCATTAAAGCCGCCATGCCCGGTTAGGAGTTGGTCAATACTATTTTGATAGAGCGCTAACGGTTGCTGCGGGAGGGTAGTGACACAGTGGCGCTCCCCACTACTGTAGAACCTACCCGGCTGTTCTCGTTCCACAGGTCCAACTCCACAAGGGTCTCGCCATTCTCTGCGAACTTGCGCTTCACCTTGCCGTGGGAGACCACCGTGTCACCGATTATATCCATGCCACGGTAATTGCCGCTCAGCTTCTTAATCCGACCCTCAAGACCAATCCAGTCTGTGACCACGTGGGTCATAAAAGCCAGCTTGCACTGGCCGTGTAGGATAATATCCGGTAAGCCGCCCGGGCCCCTGGCGTGTTCCCGGTCATGGTGAATGAGTGCGAAATCACCGGTGGCGCCGGAAAACACCACCATGTCCGTGACTGTCAGCGGGCCCTTGGTCTTGGAGGGAAGCTCCATGCCTTCTTCTACTTCCTCAAAATAGACTTGCTCCGGCGGTTGCCATGTCCCGTCTGACCCTGGAAACTGTGGCCCATACGTTGTCATTATCGTCCTCCTGGTCGTGATGCACCCGGAATACGGGGTGCCGGTTGAATCTCCTACTCCTTGGACTCATAGGTAATCATTATGGAACGCTGTTTGCCTACTACCTCGCTGTGCTGGTTGGTGTAGGTCATTTCTACGATGGAGAAAATCATGGGACCCAAACTCCTGGACTGGCGGGCATAGATTTCAGCCAGTTTAGCCTTGCCTGTGATTATGTCTCCGGGTCGTAAGGGTATGTAGACCTCGAATTCGTTGCCTCCATTCAAGCCGGTGGTCTTTTCCCAGGGCATCGGCTCCGGGTTGAACCTGGCGTACCCCACGTCTCTGAAGCAGTGAATAAACGTAGGAGGTGCTATGATGCCCCCGTAGGGAGTGCGTTTAGCGTACTCTTCGTCGCGATAGAGAGGGTTGGGGTCCTTGATGGCGTCGGCGAACTTTGATATGGCTCCCGCCTCTATAACGGCGGTCCCCAGGTCTATCTCACGTCCGACCCATTTCTTTAGCTCGTCGGAGACGGTAAACTCGCTGGACTCGGTGCTCATAGTTAGCTGCCTCCTCGCTTGGGCCTATACCGGATGGAAGCGAGTATAGCTTTACCCGTTAGCGTCGTCAACCGCTCCCGTAGTGGACGCCGGGACGAACGATTGTATCGACCCTTGACTGAGCAACTGCCTTGGACTATTCTACGAGCGTTCCAATAGATAAAGGAGGCGCGTTGTGACGTTCAAAATACATAATCTTCATTTCAAGAGCCCTGACCCGGCGAAAACGGCACAGTGGTACATTGATAACCTAGGTGCCACAATGGTAAGAAAAGTTGAGAGGGCCGGAGGCATGGTGGGCTTCCGGTTAGACTTGCATGGTGTCCCACTGAACATAACTGGGATTGTTCCCTGGCAAGAGTTGGAGCAGTTCTACGGGCTTGAGCACATAGGGCTACACACCGATGACCTGGCCAGTGTGATAGAGCAGGCCAAAGCCAGTGGTAGCCGAATCCTGGAGGAGCTAATGACCCCGGACGGAGAGCCATGCTGTTTCATTGAAGGCCCGGAAGGAGTTCGCATCGAAGTAACCGAGGTGGAACGGTGGCTCTCCTGACACGGGTCCTTCTACCCCTGGAAGATGTCCTCGGGCAGAAAGGCGGAGACTGTGACATTAGGTAGGTCAACGATATTGCTGACTTTGAGGTCTACCGCCACGCTGCAAATAATATACGCTTGCTCTCTGGTCCAGCCGCGCTCTTGGAGCAGATCAATCATGTTTATCAGGGCGTTGCGGGCGGCTAGGGTGAGGTCCTCACCCTCCTGGGTGCCGTCCTCGCGCACGGGCATCCCCATGGTTGCAATGAAGTTCCTGGGGGCGGCCCATTGGGGAGGGAGGAAGTATTCCGGATGGGAGAAGCGGGGCCAGCGAATGTTATGCCGGGCCGCCTCACCCTCGTGTATTCGGAAGCGTACCACCGCCGTCGCTCCCATCTCAATGGCAGTGATACAGCACTCCCCGTCGCCCTGGGCGAAATGGCCGTCTCCCGCAGAGTATAGCGCCCCATCTACATTGACCGGGATTAGCAGATGAGAGCCCTTGGTAAGCTGTTTGGCATCCACGTTGCCACAGTTCTCCCTTGGGGGAATGGTGCGCAACCCCTGGCTGGCAATAGGTCCGCTTGAGGGTACTGCGTCCTCAGAGTCCGGCGGGAAGGCAACGCCACCCCTCTGAACAAGCTCCGCTTCCCGCCGTGTCCACTCTTCCATCTGGGCGTGAGAAGGAGCTATACCGGCGGTACCCATGAAGGAGCCGTCGGTAATACGAACACCGGGGAGCCTGGAAGACGTAGCCCAGCCGTCCTTAATCTCCCAGTGGACCAGGTATGCCTCGGTGAACAGGTCGCGGAGAAATCCCGAACCGGGACGGAAACGGGTCCATCCGTGAGGCTGGGAGATAACGTCCAAGTACTCGATGTCCAGAAGGTCGCCGGGTCTGGCACCCTTGACGTACACAGCCCCGGTCAACGGATGGGCCACCTTTGTATCCATATTCACCAGGTCGGATTCAGCCATGCCCGGCTTGATTTGGCCGTCGGTTGCGTCACGGGTTTCGATGACCACCTCCTCACCGGGGTCCACCTCAATGACCGGCGTAACATCAGGATGCCAACGGTTGTGGCCCTTATTTGGCTCTTCCTTGAGACGCCTGCTGCGGTCTATCTCTATACTCTTCATTGCAACCTCCTTAATCGAAAACAGGAATAGAAAACGGGAGATATAGTTAACATAACTCGACACGCTCCAAAGCACTAGCCCAAGTCCTGGTCCCGACAGATGGCATAATACCTACCACTCCACGTCGTGTCAACTTCGCTTCGTTCAGGCTGACCGGGGTGGGTGTGTCTGGGGGGCGGACGTGCGCCGGATGTATGGTGGCCGTTGACACTGGATGGAGCCCAAGTTACACTCGGAGTTGTAAATCGCGGTCCTCAATTCCAAAGGCATTTGAAAGGAGTCCAAATATGCGAGAGTCTGCCAAAATCAATGACCGTTATGGGCTTCCTATCAGCACCGGCTCTCCGGTAGCAGCCGAGCGATACGTGGAGGGCGTGGACCTTCTTCTGTCGCAGAATTTCGACCCCGAGCAGAAATTCAGAGCGGCTATCGAAGCGGACGAAGGGTTTGCTCTTGCCCATGCCGCCCTAGCTACGATGCTGATGCTGAGTGTCAGGGTCCCGGAAGCGAAAGAGAGCGCGGAGCGCGCCACCCGTCTGACCGAAGGCGTCACACGCCGGGAGCAGCAGCACGTGGAGGCCATCAGGCTCTACGTGAATGGTGAAGGCCCTAAATCCCTTGCCCTCATCCGCGAGCACCTGGCCGAGTATCCCCGAGACTCCATGATGCTCACCCTGAGCAACCGCCTCCTGGTTCTCGGATGCAGCGGAGCAGGAGTAGCGAACTATCCCCAGGAGCTATTTAACCTTTTGAAGGCTGTCGAGTCAGACTATGGCGACGATTGGGCTTTCCTTGGACGGTACTCCTTTGCCCACCATGAGACAGGCCGGTTGGACGAGGCCCGCCGGTTTGCGGAGCGCTCTCTGGAGCTTCGGTCCGACAACGCCGTCGCATCCCACTCCGAAGCCCATGTGTTCTTCGAGACGGGCGACCACCCGGGAGGCACGGATTTTCTGAGCAGGTGGATTGTCGGCTATGACAGCCGCGCGTCCTTCTATGTCCATCTTTCCTGGCATTTAGCGCTCTTCGAGCTGGCTCTGGGCCACTATGAGCGGGCGCTCAGCCTTTACGAGAGCTCCATACGCCCCTCTGTAGTAGAAAAAAGCCCCATTTCTTTGGCGGACAGCGCCTCGCTGATGTGGAGATTGCAGATGTACAGTGGCTCCGCACCTCCCGCCCCGTGGCAGGAAGTGGAAGCGCAGGCTGCTCCAGCTGCCGAGCAGCCGGGACCGGCCTTCAGGGACGCTCACGCCGCTCTGGCCTTTGCGGCCAGCGGCGCTGAGGACGATCTAGGTCGAATGATAGATGGCCTACGAGACCTTGGGGACAAAGGGAACTTGGTCGCCGGTGAAATCACACTGCCTCTGGCGAGGGGCATCGGAGCCTTCGTGCAAGGGGATTATGGCGAAACGGTACGTTTGATTGAGCCAATCTTCCCGCAGCTTACCCGCCTGGGTGGTAGCCACGCTCAGCGGGAGGTGTTCGAGGACACTCTGTTAGAAGCCTATCTCAGGTCAGAGCAGTTCGACAAGGCCGAGGACTTGCTGCGAGCGCGTTTGAAGCGGCGATCATCAGCGCGCGACACCTTCTGGCTGGCACGGGCGCATATCGGCAACGGGCAAATGGACGCGGCTGCCGAGAACCTCCGGGACGCGGCCCAGCGGTGGAGTGACGCCGACCCCGGCTCGCCTGAAACTTCTAACCTGGATCATCTGGCCCGGAAAGTTAACTGAAACAAGCCCGGCTCAAGTGGGGGACCCGGGAGTCAATCCGGGGGCTTTCTTCCCAGGCCCATCCGGTGGCTGACAATATCAAACGATCGTAATTACAGCGTGGAGAAGGAGAGGGTTAGATATGGCTAGAGTGAAACGGATTGGGGCACTATTACCCGCCACCAACCCGGTGGTGGAACCCGATTTTTATACGGTTATTCCCAGGGATATAACTATTCACTTTGAGCGCATGTGGAATGGTCGGTGGGGGAATCAACCGGAGAGGCCCGGAGACGAAAATTACAAGGCAAATATGAGCAGCGAAGAGGCCAATACCGTTGAATGGGCGATGTTCGGGATTAATCAGGAAAAGATGAACGAGGACGTGGAGCGCAGCGTCAGGTCACTGGCCAACGTAGACCTGGACGTGCTGGCCTACGCCTGCACCGGCGGTACATGGCATAAGGGTAACCTGACCTATGACCGGCAGATAGCTGAGGAAATGCAACGGGTCAGCGGTATCCCTTCCATCACGGCTGTGGGTTCCTGTCTGGAGGCTATGCGATACATGGGCACTCGCCGTATCAGCGTGGCCGGACCATACCGGAACTACCATCTCCGGAACCGTCTGAAGCCCCTATTGGAAGAAGCAGGATTCGAGGTGGTCAGCGCCGAGGGTGAGCCGTGGATGCAGGACTCCATGAACCCCAGGGAGATAGATGTTCAGGAGCCCCGGGTCATTGCAGATTTCGTGCCCACGGTTGTGAAAGAGGAGGCGGATACGGTATTTTTGCCTGGGACAGCTTGGCGGGCCTTGGAAGCCGCGGAGGGCTTGGAGCAAGTGCTGGGGAAGACTGTGATTACGGTGAATCAGGCCACTATCTGGATGGCCCTTCGGGAGGTGGGGTGGACGGAGCCTATTGAAGGGTATGGCCGGCTGTTGAGAAATTGCGCTCCGGTGGCGAGCTAAAGACCTCTATCCTATCTCTATTCCATGTCTATGAGGCAGGCTTTTGCCCCATCGCCTTCTGTGCAAAGTCCGTTCGGACGATGCGTTCATAGGACTGGCGAGTCGTGATGAGGCCGGCATTCATCAGTACGTCCTGTAAGGTATTGTACCCGTCCTCCCTCAGCAGAGGGTCCACGGCCCATGTGTCCTGCTCTTTGTAGCGGGCTACAGCCTTCAGTATCACGATTCTATCCATGCCGGAGAAGAATGTGTAAACGGCATCAGCAATAGTCTCGGCGTCCGACTGCGCCAGCCAACCCTGGGCATTGTAGAAGCCCTGGGTGAACTGCTGGACTATCTCGGCCTTCTCCACAAGGGTCCGTTGAGTGACTGCAATGGAGCTATAGGCTATATGGCCGTTCACGGGGCCCAGAGCGGCAGCCGGATGCCCGGCACCCTCATGCACTAGCTGTTCCACTGCGGGTTGTGGCAAGTGGATGAAGTCACCATCTCCACGACGGAAGGTGTTCATGGCGTCCTGCAAGGAAAGCCCGCTTATCAGATGCACGTCATCCAGGCCAATCCCATTGTTCTTGAGAGCGTAGCTGAGAGAGGCCCAGGGCATGGGTGAGAACCCTACTGGGATCAATGTGGCACCTTTCAGATTGGCCCACTGGAATTGCTCTTGGGGCACTCGCCCCACCAGGAAGAAGCCGTCGCGGCTGTTGATTTCGATGATGTGTGTCGGTACAACCTCAGCGCCCCAGTCGGCGGCAATTATGCTGCGCATAGGGCCGCTCTGGACCATATCGGCTAATCCGCCGTTCAGGGCGCTCAGTCCATGATAGCCCGGTGGACACGTAGAGAACTCGACGTCCAGACCTTCCCGCTGGAAAAATCCGCCTGAGATAGCCACATATATGGGTGTATAAAACAAAGAGCGGAAAGTTTCCATGAGCCTCAGATGCTCTCCCTTAGTGGCAGCGCACATGTAACATGGCCTCCGTGTGTGGGTTTGCCAGTCCTGGCATATATCTTAGAGGGATTTGGTGGGCAGCCTCCCGTCCCCTTGGCAGGCAGGTCAGGGTCATCCTGACAGAGTGCTAGCGACCTATGGCGTAGGACTCATTGCGAGGGTCGGCGCCCGCCGATAGCACTCCACGCTCGCGATCAATCTGAATTGCACATGGGCCACCCATCCCGACCGTTGCCCAGTCATCCAGAACATCCAGGTTATGGCCCCGACCCTTGAGGTCTTCGGCGACGGAAGGGTCAACACGTCCTTCCACCGTAAGGGAGCCGGGGACGTAGGTGTGAGGCCAGAAAGAGTTGGGGAAGTTCCAGCTTGCAATCCTCGGCGCCTCTATGGCCTGCTGTGGATTCATTCCAAACTCCACCATGTTGAGGAAGACTTGGGCCATCGCCTGACACTGGATGTCGCCGCCCGGTGCCCCGAAGGCCATGAAAGGCTTGCCATCCTTGAATGCCAGGGCCGGATTAGGTGTCAAGCGGGGACGCTTATTCGGTTGTAGGCCCGAAGGATGTTCCGGGTCCAACCAGATTTGGTTGCCTCGTAGGGAAAGTATGAACCCCAGTCCCGGAATCACGGGCGTCGCAGTGAACCAGTCGCTGGGGGTGGCAGAAAACGCGTTGCCCCACCTGTCCACCGCACAGGTGTAGCTGGTATCCTCCTGTACCTCGCCAATGGTTACGGCCTGGGGCTTGGTGGTGGGACGAGCCGAAGTCGGCCCCTGGTACTCCCAGGGTGCGCCGGGTGGTGGCATATCAGAGAAGGCGTGCTCCATGTCTATGGCACTGCGTCGTTCCCTCGTATATCCCTGGGAGAGAAGCCCTTCCATTGGCACGTCTACCAGGTCCGGGTCTCCGTAGTAGTGGTGCCTGTCCGACAGTGACAGGTTTAGCGCCTGGCTAATCAGATGGAGGTAGTCGGCGCTGTTATGCCCCAGGGATTTCAGATTGTCCTGCTCCAGCATCTGTAAGGTCTCGGCCAACACCGGCCCCTGACACCAGGGGCCACACGTATAGACTGTGTATTCCTTGTACCTTCCCATTTGGGGTGCCTCTATACCCACGGAGAAACCGGACCAGTCTTCCATTGTCATTAGGCCACCCTGGTCCTGGCAGAATTTTACTATTTCCTCGGCCATCTCACCCTTGTAGAAATAGTCGCGGGCGGCCCTGATGGCGGCCTCACGGCCCTTGCTAGCATTGTCTCGCTCCACCTCCACAAGACGGCGGAAGCTGTTTGCCAGCTCCTTCTGAGCGAAGACTTCACCAACCTGGATGAGGTTGCCGTTAGGGGCCAGGAGCTCCACGTTCTGAGGCCACTGTCTCCAGATGTGTTCACGGCGTCTCAAGGCGTCGTTAAACCGGGGGCCAATGGCAAAACCCACCTCGGCCAGCTCAATGGCCGGAGTGACCACTTGCTCGAATGACATGGTTCCGTACTTCTCAAGGGCGGTCATCCACGCATCCGGGGCGGCGGAAACGACGGACCGCAGGATGCCATCCGGGAGGTCTCCGTTTTGATGCTGCATGAAGTAGTCAATTGTGGCGGCCTTGGGGAAGCGGCCCAGACCGCTGATGACGATGACTTGGTCGGAAGCTGCGTGGTAGAGAATAGTAGGAGCGACTCCGCCGAAGTTGGCCGCGGTTGGAAGGGTGACGTTGATGGCCATGCCGGAAGCCACACCGGCGTCAATGGCGTTGCCACCCTGCTCCAATATACGGAACCCCGCTGCTGCCGCTAGAGGGTGTCCGCAAGAGACCATGTGGGACTTTCCCATGATGGGGGGCCTGTATGATGGAATACCTATAGCCATCTGATGCCTCCTTAGATCTTATCAATCGGAGCCTATCCGAGATCGTCCGACGGTGTGCCAAGTATATCCCTTATATTGGGGTGTGGCAACCTTTGCATGGTCTCTATATGGACGCCGGGGGAGTATTATGAGATACTATCACCCGATGCCCCAGGCACATCTGGATCGGCGCTGTTATATCTCGTTTAGGAGGAACCATGACGATTGAAAAGACCGTTATCAATCCGGACACACTGCCGCCACCTAATCCCCACCTTTCCAGGGCCGTCAGGGTAGGAGACCTCCTGTTTGTCTCCGGGACAACGCCTGGCCCCAATCCGGCTACCGGCGTATTGGACACGGATATTAAGTCCCAGGTCCGTAGCTGCCTTGAGACCATCAAGGCTATTCTTGAGGGGGCCGGGACCTCCCTGAGCAACGTCGTCTCAGTAACGGCTTACCTCAAAGACCCGAGTCTGTTCAGTGACTACAACGAAGAGTACATGAAGTTCTTCCCCACCGACCCACCCGCCCGGACGACAGTGCAGGCGAACATGATGCGACCGGAGTTGCTTATAGAGATCACGTCCACCGCGGTTATCCCTCGCTAACCCACGCCGGAGAGGGCATGACCCGAGGCAAGGACACTCGTGGGTCCCCGGCTGGGCCAGGCCTCACAAGCTGTCTGGGCATAGTAGGAACCCACGGTACTTCGACCGGGGTTGTTCACTTGATCCAGTCGGCAACGCGCTCGGCGATCATTATGGTTGTCACGTTGGTGTTAGCCCGGACGCAGTCGGGCATCACCGACGCATCTACTACTCTGAGCCCTTCCAGACCATAAACCCGGCAATTTTGGTCAACTACTGCCATCGGGTCCGACGCAGGCCCCATCTTGCAGGTGCCGGAAACATGGTAGCAGGTGCTCGCGTTCTTCAGCATCCAGGCATCCAACGCTTCATCAGAGGCCAGGTCCTGGTCCGTAGGTGCGATACGCTCCGCTACGATGTCTGAGAAGGTCTCATGCTCCAGTAACCGGAGGCATAGCCTGACGCCCTCGCGCAGCCTCTCTCTGTCCCAGGGGTCCTCGAGGTATCGGTAGTCCATGCGGGGTTGGGCGTGGGGGTCTGAGGAGGTAAGAGTCAACTCACCTGCGCCGACTGCCAGATATAAAAGGGCACCAACGCTGACGCCCACCGGCTGCATCGGGTCCCCACCCAGCGAAACATTGGAAAAGAATGATGATGGCGAAATCAGCATGTCGTTGCGAGTTTTGGACCCGCTGGCAGTGTATCGGAGTCCAACCTGGGCCTTTGGTGCGTAAGGGTCCAGTCTAACGCCCTCTTTTACGCGCAACTGTATCGACACCCTGGGGTGGTCTCGCATGTTCCGGCCTACTCCGGCCAGGTCATGGACGACATGGATTCCCAGGTCCCTTAGATGGTCGCCCGGACCTACGCCCGATAGCATCAGCATCTGGGGCGACGCAACCGCACCTGCGCTCAGAACTATTTCCGCACCCTCGGCCGTGAACGCCTCCCCGCCACTTTCTACCTCTACTCCAGTTGCCCTTTTCCCATCGAATAGAATGCGTCTTACCAGCGTGTTGGCCCTGATGGTCAGGTTGAGCCGGTGTCGGCAGGAGTTGACGTAGGTCAGGGCTGTGCTCATCCGGATGCCATCCACGTTGTTCTCCGTTCGTGGGCTTACCCCGGTGGATTCCGGGTGGTTTATGTCCGGGTGCTCCGGGAGTCCCGCATCCACACAGGCCTGATAAAAGGCCGCTTGGAAAGGCAACCACGTTTCTCGTTTATGCTGGCGGACTGGTATGGGGCCGTCGGAGCCGTGAAAGTCATCTCGGAAGGTGGTGTCCGTTTCCATCTTTCGGAAGTAGGGTAATACCTTGAGGTATGACCACTCGTCATTACCCCAGGACGCCCATGAGTCGTAGTCCTCCGGGACGCCCCTCAGAAACATCGGCCCAGGCCCATTGATGGCGCTGGAGCCACCTACTACCCTCCCACGTGGTACGGGCATTGGCCCTTCACGTTGGGGAGTGGCTATACCCTCGTATGACCAGTTGTGAGGACCGTTTTTCGCGGCGGCGGCTTCGGTAAAGCTATATTTCAGGTCATCGGGTAGTTGATCAAAGTCGGGATAGTCCGGCCCTGCCTCCAGAAGCAACACCGAGCGCTTTGGGTCTTCGGATAGCCGCGCGGCCAAGGCGCCACCTGCGGACCCGGCCCCAATTATAATCACGTCATATTTCATGTTACCATCACTCGGCCCACGTCAGTGGTGTAGTGCGGCTGCGGTGTGAAAAGGGTCCAGACTACTCAGTATTTTGGAGACGGAGTAGCTCCTGTTAAGGGTGTATAGATGAATTCCGGCCACACCATTGTGCCACAACTCCTCCACCTGTCGCGTGGCGTGTTCTATACCAATCTCTCGAACGGCATTGTCATCGTCGGAGTACCTTTCCAACTGGGCATCCAGCTTGGGAGGAATCTTCGCCCCGCAGAGGGCTACGAACCGCCTGATCTGGGGTGTGCTGATGATGGGTAATATCCCGGCAATTATGGGGACTCGAATTCCCGCATGATCGGCTCGGTCCATAAATTCATGGAAGTCGTTGTTATCGAAGAACAACTGGGTGACAAGGAAGTCCGTTCCCGCCTCCACCTTCCGCTTCAGGTACTCTATATCGGTTTCAAGGTCGGCAGAATCAAGATGCCCCTCAGGGAAACAAGCCCCTCCAACTCCGAAGTCGAAATTCTCACGGATGTAGGTTATCAGCTCGGAGGAGTAGCTAAATCCCCCGTCCGCCGGCACGAATTTCTCCTCTCCGCGAGGGGGGTCGCCCCGGAGACCCAATATGTTTTCTATGCCCGCCTCATCCAGCCTGAGCAACACATCGTGTACGTCCTCTTTGGTCTGTGACACGCAGGTAAGATGGGACATGGCTTCCAGGCCGGTTTCCTGCTTGATGCGTGTGACCAGCTCCACCGTTCTATCCCTGGTGCTGCCGCCCGCCCCGTAGGTAACTGAGACATAGCTTGGCTGGTAGGTCTTGAGTTGGTCAATGGTCGTGAAGAGGGATTCCACACCGTCGTCCGTTTTGGGTGGAAAGAATTCGAAGGAGATAGACCTTCCGCCTGAGTT
This sequence comes from Dehalococcoidia bacterium, assembly GCA_965219825.1. Taxonomy (GTDB): domain Bacteria; phylum Chloroflexota; class Dehalococcoidia; order Lucifugimonadales; family JAGWBF01; genus JAGWBG01. The sequence continues at coordinate 3,434,564 of OZ244792.1, forward strand.
CAAAATATCGTGGATCTTCATTTCAAATGCCTAGACTAGAGAATCAACCCTCCAGCTATAGGGCAATTCTACGGGGATTCCAGGTATTAGTCAACCTTGCAAATCGTTCCAACTGCACGCTGGAAGCAGGATAATGCGATATAGTACCCAATTTCGATGATCAAAACGCTTTGGAAACGGGGAAGCGGCGTACTACTTAGACCGGGACGCATCTCTGCCCGACGGGCGTTGGTCTCGATAGTCGGGAGCACGTATTGGCGCCCACTCTACTAGGGCATCGCTGAGACGGGAGGCTATGCGGGGCTTCGCCTCCTCCATCTGCTTAAGAGATACCCAGATGGAGGTAATCACGGTGGGAAGCCTGGCATTGTGCCGGTGGACGATTATCTGGTAAAGCTTCTCCTCGGCCCAGGGAGTGCTGTTCTCCGATCCCAGATCGTCCAGTATCAGCAGGGGCGTATTCTTCACCTGCTCGAAGAACTCGTCGTACCCCGTGAGGCTGTCGGGTCTGAAGGTGGCTCGCAGGTAGTCCAGAAGAGCGGGAACGAATGCGAAGAAGGCAGGATGCTCCTGCTTGAGCGTTTCGTTGATAATTGACACAGCAAGGTGGGTCTTGCCACAGCCGTTGGGGCCTGTGAGAAGAAGCCACCCCTTCGGTGAGTCAGCGAAGCTGCGTGCCGTATCGAAGGCAAATTTCAGAGATTCTCGCTGTTGCTCCGTCGCCCTGACATCCCGGCCGACCTTGAAGTTCTCGAAGGTCATCTGCTCCAGCATGTCCTTTTGGAGGCCGCCCATCTCTTGAAGCGGCTCCGGTTTACGGCGACCCAGGGAATGGATTATGGAGATGCCCTCGGCCGCAATGCGAGTCCTGATGCCCTCGTCCAGCCGCTGCAATGGCCCTCTGACAGTTATCACAGTTGGCAGCATGGCGTTGAAGCGGTGGTTAAACACCTGGAACAACTTCTCCTGGGCCCAGGGGGTGCTACTATGGGAGCCTAGGTCGTCCAGCACCAGGACGGGGGCGTTGCGTACCTGCTGGAAAAGCTCATCATAGGACACCGTGCTATCCGGCGAGTAGGCACCTCGAAGGTGGTCCAGGAAGTCGGGCACGAACATGAAGAAAACGGTCTGGCCCCTCTCTATGCAACGGTTGCCGATGGCTGCCGCCAGGTGGGTCTTCCCCGAGCCGCTGGGACCGGTAAATACCAGCCATCCCTGGGGGTCCTCGGCAAATTCTCTTGCAGACCCAAGGGCCATCCTGAAGAGATCACGGCTATCCGGGTCAGGGAGCCGGCCTTCGGGAGCGGTGTTATCAAAGCTCATTCGGCCCAGAGGGCCAAGGTTGCTGTAGCGCAAGAGGGTAGACGTGCGTTTGTCCTGGGCCTCTGTTTCCTGACATCGGCAGGGAAGCGCTCTGCCGAAGTCGGGGTGGCCCACAGGGACCGGATGGCTTACCCAGCCCCTTCCCTTGCAGATGGGGCATACCTCGTCGCTATCGGTATCAGTCTCCGGGTAGCCGGCCCCGTTTCCGGAGGTATTCCACGAAGTCTTCCTCGCTGGGAGCCTTCTGAGAATATCGCCCAGATTCTCCATTGTCCTTTCCTTCCGTGGCCCATCGCCTCAGAGTCGCCTCAATGTAGCTCCATTTACGCACGTTGCGGCTGACGGCAATCTTGAAGGCCTCCTCAATCCAGGGCCAAGGGTAGCTGGCTTCTGCCTCTTTCATCTCCTCAGCCAGGAGGGGGGTCAGCATCCCTATATTCTCCTCGTAGAGGACGAAGATGTTGGCTTTTGGCTCCGGTGGCCCGTCTGCTGTGCCTTCTCTGGGGATGGCAGGTTTTACCTTATACTCGCCTCGCTTCAGCATCCTTACCGACTTCCGGCCGGCCTCGTCGTTCAGGAAGTAAAGCTCCTCTCGACCTTCGGACTCACTCCCCTGGTGACCTGTCTGCCCGCCAGGCAGGGAGGTCACCGACATGGAAAGAAAAGTCCCTCTTTCCACGCCTCTTTTCATTCCCCGGCGGATGGCATCACCGGGCGGTGCGTCAAGGTGCTTCAAGCCAATGAGAAGTACCTTGTCGGCGACCAACTCCCCCTCGGTCAGGTAGCGGGGGTATCCCTTCTTCCGGTGGAGGATCCACAGTGACCTCAGGGTGCATTTAAGCTCGGCAAGGTCTTCGATGTCCTCAAGGAGGGGGCCAAAGACAGGGTTGGGCACAGGCGTGTACTGGGTGCCCAGGGGGAATCCCGTCCCGGGGGAAGCCGAGGGGTCGGAGGGCTTCATGGATAAAAGGCTCCCTGCTCCACCGGAAGGGACTCAAAACGCACCAGGTTATCCCTGAAGAGCAATTCCAGATTGCCCACCGGCCCGTGGCGATGCTTGGCAACGATGATCTCGGCAACGTTCTTGGGATATGGCCGGTCGGGGAAACGGTTGGTCCACTCATCCTCTGTGTAATGGATGTCGTCGCGATGAATGAACATAACCACGTCGGCGTCTTGCTCTATGCTGCCCGATTCCCTCAGATCGGAAAGCTGGGGACGGTGGGAGGTCCGCATCTCCACAGCGCGGTTCAGCTGGGAAACGGCCAGGATGGGTACGTTCAGGTCTCTGGCCATGCCCTTAATAGAGCGGGTTATCTCACTCATTTCCTGTACCCGGTTGCTGTCCCCCCTGCGATTGCCCTGGATAAGCTGCATATAGTCCACCACGAGCATGTCCAGCCCCAACTCTATGTGCAGACGTCGTGCCTTGCTTCGCATTTCCATAATGCCCTGGAGGGGTGTGTCATCTACGTATATGGGTAACTCGGAGAGCAAGCCGATGGAGTCTATAACCTGCCGCTCCTGTGCTTCAGTATAGAGGCCGAGGCGAAGCCTTTGGGCATCCACCTCGGCCTCTCCTGCCATCATACGCATGGCAAGCTGCTCACGGCTCATCTCCAGGCTGAATATGCCCACGCTGCCCCCACTCTTGGCGGCATTCAGGGATATATTTATGGCGAGGGTGCTCTTACCCAGGCTGGGACGGGCGGCCAATACCACCATGTCGGAGCGGTGGAGACCTCCCAGCAACTCGTCCAGGGAATCGAAGCCTGTTAATACGGGTGCGCCGGTGCGACCCAGGGGTTCTGAGACGGTGGCTCGCTCTTCCATGTATTGGTCCAGTATCTCGCGGAGGGGCATGAAGTCCCTCGCCGGTTGCCCGGAGCGTACCCGGAACAGAATTCCTTCCGCTTGGCTGAGGGTAGCGTCCACGTCCTCCGTATCATCGTAGCCAAGGGTTGATATTTTGGCCGCCGCATCTATGAGGTTACGCATGGTGGCAGTGCGGTTGACTATGTGGCCGTAATACTCTATATGCACTGAAGTCGGCACGGCAGATATCAAGTGGCTGAGATAGGCGGTGCCTCCCAATGGCTCAAGGTGCTCCTGGATGGCGAGCTGGTGAGACACTGTCACCTGATTTATGGCCTCGCCGCGCCGGAAGAGGTCGAGACACGCCTCGTAGCAGAAGCGGTTTTTTTCGCGGTAGAAGTCCTCCGGTTTCAAGAACGAGGTTACCCTCATGATGGCATCTCCATCTATCAGGAGGGAACCTATGACGGCTTCCTCGGCCTCAATGTCGTGGGGCAGCAGCTTTTCAGCGTACATATTACCAGCCTTCGGTTATGGGAATCCCAGACCTTCCCGTGCGTGTCCGCACGGACAAGTTGGCTGAGAGTCTCTAGCTCTGCGCCTCAGCGGTGACGATGATAGTGGCCTGTATGCCTTGCGCCAGGTGCAGGACTACCTCAAATTCTCCAGGCTCCCGAATGGGTTCCACTGTCTCCACCAACCTCCGGTCTATTTCCCTTCCGAGCGCCTCAGACAGCTCCTGGGCTATCTGAGTGGGGTTAATGGCCCCGTAAAACTGGCCTGCCGGGGTCATCCGGGCCTTCACTGAAATGCTGGTTCCTTCCAGAAGGTTGGCTAGCTCTTCCCACTGCTGAGTCTCTCTGATTCGTCGCTCATCGCCTGCCTTCTTGATACGCTCTATGCGTTTCATATCCTCGCCGGTGGCTATGGTGGCCAGCTTCTTTGGAATGAGATAGTTGCGTGCATAGCCATCGGCCACGTTCTTGATTTCGCCGGCGTTGGCTTGATTCAAAACGTCCTCGAGAAAAATGACTCTCACTATAAACTCCCTTATTTCAGCAATAGTAATCGGCCCTAAGCCCTGGATTCAAGGCTTACGGGTGAAGATGAATCGCAAATAAATTATACCCTGAAGTGAGTGGCTGTGTCATGGGGCCTGCTGCCGGTGGCTAACCCGGCGTCTCCCAGATGCCCTCAGGAGGGATTCTAACAATCCGGTCCACGAAGATGCCGGGAGAGTGTATACAGTCGGGGTCTATGGAGCCGGGCGCGACGACATCGTTTTCCACCTCAACAACGGTTATCGTGGCGGCCTGGGCCATAATGGGATTGAAGTTGCGCTGAGATAGGCGGTACTGGAGGTTGCCAAAGGTGTCCGCCCGATATGCCCGGATGAAGGCGTAGTCCGCGGGTAGGGGGTACTCCAACACATATTCCCTGCCGTTAATTGTTCTGTGCTCCTTCCCATCGGCAAGCTCAGTGCCCACGCCGGTGGGAGTATAGAAGGCACCGATGCCTGCCCCGGCGGCACGGATTCTCTCGGCGAGGGTGCCCTGGGGCACCAGCTCTGCCTCAATCTCACCGGCCTCGTGCATCCTCTCGAAGGCCAGCACCTGAGAGGGATGGGTGGCAGCGGTAAAGGCGCATATCATCTTCTTCATTTGTCCCGCCTCAATCAATCTGCCCACGTCCATCAGGTTGCCCACACGCCCGTGGTTATTGGAGATGCCCGTCAGATTTTTAGCGCCCTGCTGCACCAGTGCAGCGATGAGGTTTCGTGGTATACCCGCCGGACCAAAGCCCGGCAACATGATGGTAGAGCCGTCGGGTATATCGGCCACGGCTTCGCCGAAGGTCGCGTAGACCTTGTTTTTCATGGCGTTTGCCTCCTCTCATCCCATCGCTATCGCCCCTAAATACTACCGCAGACCCGGCCAGGATGCCAGGGGGCGAATGGAAGATATTTCTAAGGCATCGGGGTGTGGGACACACCGACTTGCAGACAGGGACATCTCTCTATTCTCCGGCCCCCGGGCCCTCGCGGAAAAACTGCTGGACCAACGACCTTAACCGGCTCCAGTGGTCGTTGAGGTCTTCAAGCTCCTTCTCGGTTAGCTCGTTGTAGGTCCTCCTCAAATGGGGGAAATACCAGATGGAGAATACCCAGAAGCCCGGAACGGTTGGGCCTGGGCCGGGCGCATCAAGAAGGTGCCCGTTTGCCCCCTCTACCTCCCACGAACCCAGGACCTGCCCGCCATCGGCAATTGCAAGGGCTTCCACCCAAGAAGCCCTGCGTTTATCGCCCTTGTAAGTGCTCATCAGATGGATGAGATGCTCCAGCCGGGCCTGGTCGTCGGCGTAGTATCCGGCGGACCGGTGGGTGTGGATGCTCTCCCACATACGGCCCAGAGCAGGGACCACAAGGCCTCCATCGGAGGATATGGCCGGCATTGCCCCGGCGCGGGACCACCACTCAGCCTTGAGCCGGGCGTTCTCCGAGTGGGTACTTCCATCCTCGTCGGGAGCCTTGTCGTTAAGCCCCAAATCGTCGGGAGTCACGAGGGATAGAGGCAACCCTTCCATCAACCAACGCAATCTGCCTTGCTTTGCCGGATTCGTCGTAGCCAATAGTATTTCTGTGTATTCCATCTGCCCTGGTGCAATTATAAAACATCGACGACGGGGAAAAGTCTATCTAAAGACCGAGCCAAGCCGCCAACAGCCAACAAGTTTCCCGCCAATTGAATCATGTTATCTGAGTTGCCAAGACGGTGCGTAGCCTCGTATGCTGCTGCCACCGAAAACCGGGTATTCCTCGTCTTTGAGAATGTTGCTAACTGTTCGAGAGCGCCAAATTCCACGTCGGACTCCTGAGCATCGGTATACCCTATGAGCAGCCTCAGCAAGGCAGTTTTTAGGCGTAAGCTTGGGGGGAACGCTCCAATGCGCCCTAGCTTAGCTGCAAGCGATTATATCACAATCGTTGAAGCGGGCTTTTGGACAGCTTCCAGGTCCATGTCCGGGCTGCCTCCTGGCCGGGCGAAGTTACATTGTCGGTTGAGAAGAGTCCGATTACTCGTTGCATACTGCCACAATCCAGTGATAAACTCACCCACAAACACTCCATTTGATACCGAATATGTACCGCTAGGGGGTGGAATTGTACCACTATGGATTGATAGGGGATATGTCCTCGGCGGCGCTTGTCGGGACCGACGGCTCGATAGACTGGTGCTGCTTTCCGCGCTTCGACTCTCCAAGCGTTTTCGCTGCCATCCTCGACCCGGAGGCCGGGGGACACTTCCGAATCACTCCCGCAGGCCCCAACCTTGACACCCGGCAGGAGTACCTCACCGACACCAACATCCTCGAAACCACTTTCAGCACCGGCGCCGGTGTAGTCTCCATCACCGACTTTATGCCCGCCGCCGACGATGACGACGACAATCCGGACACACCGCCGAACTCCCTCCATGAAATCCACCGCGTTGTTACCTGCCTCTCCGGGGAGGTTGACCTGCTCTGCGATTTCCAGCCCAGACACGACTACGCCCGTGCTCTCCCAGACTTTCGCCCGATGCGCGGCAATTCCGGGGGCAGCGCAGTACAAGCCCAGGGAGGCGGCCAGACCTTGACCCTCTTTGCCAGCATCCCTCTCATGGCCGACAACCGCAGCGTCACCGGCCATTTCACCCTCACCGAAGGACAGACCGCGACCTTCGTCCTTGTATACGGCCACGGACGCCCGGCCAGCTTGGAACGGCTCCGCACCGCCGAGAAGCTCGACCGCACCCGGCGCTACTGGCAGGGGTTGGTAGCTAGAATAAACTACGATGGACTCTGGCGAGACTCCGTTGTCCGCTCCTTCCTGGCGCTTCACCTTATGATGTACCGGCACACTGGGGCAATCGTAGCCGCACCAACGACCAGCCTGCCGGAGACCATCGGGGGCTCGCGCAACTGGGATTACCGCTTCTCATGGCTACGCGACAGCAGCTTCACCGTGGATATTCTCTATCGCCTGGGGGACGTTTACGGGGCCGACCGGTACATGCACTGGCTGCTGGAACAGTGCGCGTTAGACCGGGGCAAAACTCGTATCGTTTACGGTATCAGTCCCGACTCGTCGCTCATGGAGTATACGCTCGACCATCTGAAAGGGTACGAGGGGTCCCGCCCCGTCCGTATCGGCAACGCCGCGGAGCGCCATCTTCAACTCGACGTTTTCGGAGAAGTCATCATCTCCATCCACTCCCTCCTTGTGCTTCACGGAGAGATACCCGAGGAAGCATGGGAATTGGTCCACAGACTGGCCGAGACCGTTATGTCCAATTGGCAACGAAAGGACCGCGGCGTTTGGGAAGTGCGCGGCGAGCAACAACACTTCGTGTATTCCAAGGTAATGTGCTGGGCCGCCCTCGACCATGCCGCCTACATTGCCGCATCTATGGGATACCGGCGATTGTACCGCCGATGGTCCCTGGCCGCCGATGGCATCAAGTCCGAAATCCTGGACTCAGGATGGAGTTCCGCCAAGCAGGCATTCCGGCAGCGATATGGACACGAGGCTTTGGACGCCTCAAACCTGGCCATACCATTTATGGGCTTGCTCCCGCGGGATGACCCCCGCTTCCGGCAAAACCTGGACGCCATCGAACGAGAGCTAACCGACGGCACACTGGTCTGGCGCTATCTCCCGGAAGAAACCGACGACGGGCTGGAAGGCCAGCCCGAGGGTGCGTTCACCCTCCTGAGCTTCTGGCTAATTGGAAACCTCATCTACACCGGACAGACCGACCGAGGTTTAGATTACTTCCACGAGGTGATTACAAAACAGGCCAACCATCTGGGCCTCTTCGCGGAAATGTTCGATGCGGCCTCCAACCGGCAACTGGGGAACTTTCCACAAGCCTACTCCCACATCGGCCTGATACACACCGCCCTGAACCTCTCCGGCTTTATCGCCGACACCCCTACCAGACTCAGTAACCGCCCGGGGTAGACACCTGTCCTTTGGGAGCGCCTCGCCGGTCCCAGCCGGTCGGTGGCACAAGTTGCATGGCAAGACACACTGAATAATGGGCGCTCACGACCGGAACAACGAGGGCCATCGTCCCTTTCCCCTCCCGTCGGAGATGGTGGAGGGGGTGCAGGGCGTGACGTGTGAGATGTGGGCTTCGACGTTGCGTTGCGTCCTCCGGAGTGCAGGCCCAGGACGCCTCCACGAACAGCCGGGGCATTCGTTAGCTTCCGTGGAACTTTTTCTGGCCCAGATGCGTCTATGCTATTACGGATAGCTACGGATAGCACCTGCGGAATCAATGGTAGGGAGTCCACGTATGATGAAGCTCTTGACGTTGGCAACCATAGCGGCGCTGCTGATGGTCCTGTTGGGCTGCGATAGCGCCAGACCGACAACCGGACCGACCCGGCCTCTGGAAACACGGGTTGCTCAAACTCCTACGCCCACGATGGGACACACGCCAAGGGTGGAGGTCGTTCCGGGCCTCGTACCGGACAGTTTCGTCGCCATAGTTCCGCGAACGCTCCGGGCGGGCTACACTGAGCAGGTCTCGGTCTCGCTCTTCAACGGCAACAGGCCTGTGTCGGGCAACGTGCGGCTGACCATGTTCGATAAGGGGGCCTCAGTGAGTACCGTCGCCGCCAAGGTGGCTGGGGCAGCCAACATCGAGCTCCCAGTTCCGCAGATCCAACGAGGCACATACGAAATCAAGGTCGAGGTCGAGGACGTTTCGGAGACCCGCAGCGCGTCCGTCCAGGTCGAGGATGGCGTGCTGCTCCTCGTGGAGACCGACAAGCCGGTCTACAAGCCGGGACAGATTGTCCATATCCGGTTGATGACGCTAGATGCCCTGCTGAAGCCCTGGCGGTCTACTGCGACCATCGAGGTGCAGGACGCCAAGGGCATCAAGGTCTTCAAGAAGGAGGTTGCCACCGACGGCTATGGGATGGTGATCGTTGACCTTCCGCTTTCGACGGAGCCGAACCTGGGCGTCTGGAAGCTCACGGCCCTCGCAGGGGACCAGAAGACGCAGCTCGACGTCCGCGTCGAGGAGTACGTTCTGCCCAAGTACGAGGTTACGATAGATACCGATCGCGCCTGGTTGCTTGTGGGCGACCGGATTAGTGGGACCGTCTCAGGGGAATACTCCTTTGGCAAACCTGTGGTGGGCGAGGTGGAGGTGGTCGCCTCACGGTACGTCGGCCAGTGGGAGGAGTATGCCCGGTTCGAGGGCCTCATGGACGGCTCGGCCAAGTTCGAACTGCCCCCGGTGGGATTCGTCGCAGGCGTTCCCGAGTCCGGCGGCCAGGGAAACGTCACCCTCGACGTGACCATCCGCGAGAAGGGGACCGGATACGAAGAGAGGACCAGCAGACTCCTGACGGTGGCCGCAATGCCGGTGACGCTGAAGGTGATACCCGAGAGCCGGGTATTCAAGCCCGGCTTGGAGATGGCCTACCTGGTCGTCGCTCAGGAACCCGACGGCTCACCCGTCGAAACTAAGGTGACCCTCACCATCAGCTATACGGACAGGGATTTCGAGGAGGTCGGCCAGCAGACGACTGAGGTTACAACCTCCGGCGGCAAGGCCATCGTGAGGGCTGCCCCACCGTCGGAAGCCGTCGAGTTGGTCCTCGATGCGGAAGCGGGCGAGGCGTACATTTTCCTCTTCTTGCAATCGGGCCACTCGCCATCAGGTAACTTCATCCACGTCGAGCAGGTAACCGAGGGCGACGTTGAGGTTGGGGATACACTCCGATTCCGGGTCAACTCGACCCGGGAGGCGCGCAACTTCTACTACGAGGTGCTTTCCCGGGGAACCGTCATCTTCACTGACGTATCGGCGGGTCCGGACATCGAGTTCGTCGCGACGCATCTGATGGCCCCGTCTTCACGCATCCTCGTGTACCAGATACTGCCGAACAACGAGGTCGCCGCCGATTACCTGCCCTTCAGTGTCGAGGCGGAGTATCCGCACAAAGTGCAGGTCGGTTTTAGCCACGAGGAAGTCAGGCCGGGAGACTCGGTTGACATCAACGTCCGCACCCAGGGCGAGTCGCGGGTCGGTCTCGTGGCCGTGGACAGATCGGTCTTCATCCTGGCCGAAAACCGGCTTAACCTCCAGCAGGTTTTCAACGAGCTGGAGAAACTGTACCTGGAGCCGCAAATAGAGCTCCACGAGGCCAGCTTCATTGATACCATCATCACCCGGGGGGCAGAGGAGACCTTCAGGGATGCCGGTATCATAGTGCTGACGAACAAGGAAGTTCCGTCGGGCGAGAAACTTGAGCAGCAGTTCTGGCTCGGGGTGACCCCTATGATGGACTCTCCCGGGGTGATCCCCGCCCCCACTGCCACCCCCGCCCCCAGTTCCGCTCCCATCGGCGAGAGCGCCCCTGAAGGCCTGGCCGAGGTGCAGCGAGTGCGCCAGTTCTTCCCGGAGACGTGGATTTGGCAGGATGTTCAGACCGGCGCAGACGGCATGGCCGTTGTGCCGGTTGAAGCGCCCGATAGCATCACGACGTGGATGCTCCGCGCCGTGGGCATGTCGAAGGAGCACGGCCTCGGCATAGGAGAGGGATCACTGCGGGTGTTCCAGCCTTTCTTCCTGACGGTTGACCTACCCTTCTCCGCCATTCGGGGCGAGGAACTGCCCGTAAAGGTCGCGCTGTTCAACTACCTCGACACCACGCAGGAGATATTCGTCGAGATTGAGGGGGCCGATTGGTTCGACCTTCTCGACGAGCCGTTGAAGTCGGTCGCTATTGACGCCAACGACGTCGGCGGGGCCGAGTTTATGATTCGCCCCAAGGGTCTCGGAACCAACCCCGTCAGGGTCACCGCGCGCAGCGCCGAGGCCGCTGACGCCGTCGTCAAGGACCTGCTGGTGGAACCCGAGGGCGTTGAGGTGGAAATCGTCGGCAACTACGTTCTCTCCGACGGGCATCGCCATGAGTTCCACCCCAACCCGCCCTTCGACGCCATTGATGGGTCCGATCGAGCCTACATAGCGCTGACTGGTAGCTTCCTCACGCAGACCATCGAGGGTCTGGACCAACTGCTGAGGATGCCCTTCGGGTGCGGCGAGCAGAACATGATACTGTTCGCTCCAAACGTGTACGTCGCACGTTATCTGAAGGAGACGAGGCAGCTGAAGCCGGAGATAATGGCCAAGGCCGAGCACCTGATGACGGTCGGCTACCAGCGGGAGCTGACCTACCGGCGGCACGACGGCAGCTTTTCCGCCTTCGGTGACAGCGACGATGAGGGGAGCCTGTGGCTCACGGCCTTCGTTCTGAAGACCTTCGCCGAGGCGAAACCGCTGATGTACATCGATCAGTCGGTGATCGATTCCGCAGCTACGTGGATAGAGAGTCACCAGCTCAGCGACGGCTCCTTCGAGGACGTGGGCTTCCTCCACCACCAGGAGCTGCTCGGTGGACTTCAGGGTCGTGACGCCCTGACGGCGTACGTGGCCGTTGCGCTGATTGAGGCGGGCCACAATGGCTCGGCTGCCAGCGCCATCCGGTACCTCGAAGGCCGCTTGGACGGCATGGACGACCCGTACACGATGGCAATAACGGCGTATGCCCTGGAGTTGGCGGGTGGCGAGCGCAAAGGCACGGCCTACGATAAGCTGATATCCATGGCCCAGGAAGACGACAACGGCGCCCTGTACTGGGGTGGAGGCGGCCTGCCGATTGAACCGCGTACTGAAGACCGCCTAAGGCCCGGTGACTGGAATCAGAGTGCGGTCATTGAAACAACGGGCTATGCCCTGCTTGCCCTGCTGGAGCATCAGGACCTGGTGAGCGCATCCCGGACGGCTAAGTGGCTGGTGGGCCATCGGAACGCTCTGGGTGGCTTCGGCTCGACACAAGATACTGTCGTCAGCATTCAGGGGCTTACGTCCCTCTCAACGAAGGTCCGGACGAGCGCCGACATGACCGTCACGCTGGAAAGCGACACCTGGCGCAAAGAGGTGCGTATCACGCCGGAGAACTCGGACGTGATGCAAATCGTGCAAGTTCCTCTGGGTAACACGTTAGTCGTGACAGCCGAAGGCAAAGGGGACGCTGTCCTTCAATCGGTCCTGAGATACAACATCCCGGATCGTCAGTCGGAGATTCAGGACGTGTTCGACATCACCGTAGACTACGGCACCGATCACGTCGACGTGGATGACCTCATCACCGTGTCCGCTTCCGTCACGTTCACGCCTCCGGTTCCGGTCGAAGCGGGCATGGTCGTGCTTGACGTCGCCGTGCCTACCGGGTTCGAGCCTGTGCGCGAGACGGTCGCTGCCCTCATCGAGGAGAACGACAGCCTCAAGCGGTTCGACATCGCAGGCCGAAAAGTCGTCCTCTTCATCCAAGACATGAAGCCCGGGGAGACAGTCTCTGTGGAGTTCCAGGCACGAGCGAAGTATCCGGTCCGGGCGAAAGAGGTCGTTTCCCAGGTGTATTCCTACTACCGGCCCGAGTATCGTGGCGAGACGCTAGGGGGAGCGATGACTGTGACGGAATGAAGTGGAGTCCGCTTTCAAGGAACCGAGCATACCCATGCCAGGATTTCGACCTTGGCCGACATGACGGTCGGACACTTGCGCTGAACTATCCGGCCCCTGGCTGTATGGCCGTTCAAGGTGCCCAAACGTTGAAGTTCTCGAAGCTGGGCGATCCCTGGTGACTCAAGAAAAAATCGCCCATGGCGCTTATTCTACCGCTTGCCTGGTTGTGGCCGAGGTCCAGCTTGGCGACCAACCGGTCGTTTACGAAAAACCAGCCGGCTCCCTCGATTGCGACTATCAACAGGTGGTTTCTACTCAGCAAATTTATCCCAGCATCCGATAGGTAGCCGGACGCTACATCCGTATATTCGTCATCGCCAACGTCGCGGGTCTTGTGGAACCACCATGCCTTATCGGTCAGTCCGATTATATCCAGGTGGCTAAATTCTGGATTGCGAATTACGAATCCGTAGTCCCAGTCGGAGCCTTGGGGGTTAATGAACTCGGCTTCCGCTACCAGGTCGCGAGCCCACACTCCACTATGATGTGCAGCTACAGACCCCGGTTCCTTTTCCAACTTCCCGTCGGCGGGGCCGTAGCGCCTGCTTAATCGGTCGCCTCTGAAATTCTCGAACCGGGTGACTGCGCCAGCCACCTCGTTGCCGGTAAATGCTCCGGTGATGACAGCAATGTCTCCAGCCCCGGTCACGGCTGATAAGTCCAGCGACGAGACAAACTCGCCGTTGACGAAAAGCCAGCCGCGTTCTTTGATGGCGACGATTCTCAGGTGGTTCCGGCCCCCGGCGCCGGTGTCGAACGTTGGGATAGTTCCTCCGCCCACCCGTTGGTTGTCGGCGGTTGATGTTTCCCTCCACGCAAGATACCAACGCCGGTCGCTGGTGACTACGACTTGGATGAATGGGGCGGTGTCACGAATGAAGAATCCGTAGTCCCATTTGTTGGAAGCTGCCGAGTACGGGTTGACGAAGGTGGCCTCCATCATCATGTCGGCAAGGGAAACGTTGGCATACTCAGTCTCAATGGCATTGTCCGATGGGTCGTGCCGCAGTTCGCCGCTGGTGGGGCCGAAATCGCTGGTTCGCCCCGGCGTGGGCGTAGCGGTGGGCCGGCGGGTTGGCGTAGGCGTGGGAGCGGGTGTGCCGATCCTGAGTATGGGGATTTGCTGTTGCACCGTTGTCCCTGAGATTGCAAAGCCTAGCCCTTCGACGGGCCTCCCACTCTGGGTTTTCTCGTGACGGAAAGTGTTGATGCCCAGGATTTTGTCCGACATCGAGAGCATTGGTCCGCCACTGTTGCCGGGATTGATGGCTGCATCGGTCTGAATCACATCGCTGCGGTGCGTTGAATCGTAACGTACTGCCGACACGATGCCTCGGGTTATGGTGGCTTGGCCGGGCAATCCCAGGGCGTATCCGATGGCCACCACTTCGTCGCCGGGCTGTAGGGCTGCGGCGTTGCCAAAGGGTAGGGTCTGGAAGCTGCCGCAGCAGATGCTGACCACCGCCAAATCGCGAACGCTGTCAGTACCCAGGACGGAGCCCCTATAAGTAGTGGAATCGTTTACTATGACGCTAACCTGTACGTCACCTTCGACGACGTGATGGTTGGTGATGACGTACCCGGTCTGGCCCTGCGTCTCGAAAATGACCCCGGAGCCGGACCCCGAACTGGTCTGAATCCGCACCACGGCGGGCCTGACCTGCTTGACCATCGCGCTCAGCGCCGCCGCCGGGTCTTTGGTTGGCGTGGGTCTAGGCGTCGGAGTCGGGGTTGGCCGGGGCGTGGGGGTAGGTGTCGGCCGTGGCGTTGGCGTCGGAGTAGCGGTTGGAACGGGTGTCGGCGTGGGAGTAGCCGTTGGCACAGGCGTCGGGGTGGCGGTTGGAACGGGCGTCGGTGTCGGAGTAGCAGTTGGAACGGGCGTCGGTGTGGGGATGGCGGTGAGCGTGGCCGCCATCCGGGCCTCAACGGTGGCGTCAATGTCCGGCGTCGAGGTGGGTGTTGCCGTGGGCAGCGCGGCAGCCACGGCAGCCTGCACTGTGGCGTCAATATCTCGCGTGGCCGTCGGGACAGGCGTTGGAGTTTCGGCTGCGCAAGCAACCACCAGCAATACCACAACAACCGGCGCCAATATGCGCCAAATGATCATACGTCATTGTATCAGGTAGCCCAGAGTCATGGAAATCCCCAAGCCTGGCGGTAACAGGTCAGTCTGGCCCAAGAATCCTCTGAACAAGGCCGGCGGATTATGGCATACTACAGGTAAAGCTGATGGCAGTAGAGGAGGGCAGAAATGGAGCCGCCAACCTTTGCTGGCTTGAAGTTTCGGAACAAGAAGCGAAAGACCCGCCCGGAGGTATTGCTGGAACGGATTGACGGCCTGATTCCCTGAGCCGCTCCCTACTCCAAGCCCAGCGCCTCCCGCAGGGCTGCCAGTTGGCCCAGGTGTTCCCTCCAATGGCGCACGAATATTCCCGACACCAAGTCCTCAACACTCCGTTCAGTCGTCGTGGAGCGGGTGATGGAGTGGAGTGGCACCCTCTTGCCATCCAGCTCGGCATCCGTAGTGGAGGCAAAGGCCTTTTCCAATCCGTACAGAACAGTCTCCAAATCTTCACGCACCTTGTCCAAGTCGTTCCCCTGTCGCTCATCCGTCATGTTGGTCAAGCCCGAAGCTATGGGAAGCTCTTGAACACTCCCCGACAAGACCCCCTGCACAGCTGTGTGGATACCCCCGGAGGGTGTGTCTACCATGTGATAGACTATCTCCCGAGCCGAAAACTCCTCATCGTTGGGCTTCCAGTCCAGGCAGTAGTCTATCCCTTCAAGCAAGCGGCCAAGCTCGCTGCGGATGCTCTGAATCTCCTGAAGAATCGAGTCCCTTTGCGTGGTCAACGTGCTCCTCCCAGCCTAAAAGTATGCCACCCGGTGGACCATCTGCCCAACTCACGTGGATATACGATGCTTTAAGGGCTGTCACAGGGACGTGGGCGAGAGACTTTTAAGAAAGTCTAGGACCTGTAATCTGGTATCCTCCCGCTTCAGCCCTATCTCGACAGACGCTCTGAGGAATCCCATCGGGGTCCCGGCATCGTAGCGGTCCCCACGAAACAGGTATGCGTACATGGACTGGCGTCCCAGGAGCAGGGCCATACCGTCGGTGATCTGAATCTCACCTTTCGCTCCTGGCGTGGTGCGTTCAAGACACTCGAAAATCTGGGACGTGAGTATGTACCTGCCCACAATGGCCAGATTGGAAGGGGCGTTTGCAGGATCGGGTTTTTCCACCAGCCCATTTACCTGATGCACCCTTTCATCAATCAATGTTGAGTCCACCACTCCGTAGTTTCTGACCGCGTCCAAGGGTACTTCTTCCACAGCCACTACACTGGAGCCGTATTTTTCGAAGACCCGAAGCATCTGCCGGGACGCCCCTTCGGTATCCCATATAACATCGTCGGGAAGAATCAGCAGAAATGGTTCGTCCCCCACCCGGTCTTTTGCAATCAATACGGCATGTCCAAGGCCCAGGGGCTGTTGTTGTATAACGAATGACATCTCGGCAAGGGATGAGACATGTTGTACCTTCTCCAGAAGTTCCTGTGAGCCACTATCTATCAAATGCCGTTCAAGAGTGGGGTCTTTACTAAAGTAATTTTCCAGTGCCTCTTTGCCAGGGGATGTGACAATTATGATATGCTCGATGCCTGCTGCCACCGCCTCCTCTACGCCATACTGGACCATAGGCTTATCCAGAATGGGCAGGAGTTCCTTGGGCACAGACTTGGAGATTGGGAGGAACCGGGTTCCTAACCCGGCGGCCGGGATAACGGCTTTACGGACTCTCATTTTTGTCTCCTCATGGCGGCTATTCTATCATCCGAGATTGAATGGGACAAGAAAGGATCCCACCTCGGCCTAGGCCACCCGTCTCATAGTGGGAGAGGGGCCAGGGGTGAGGGGGTATTTTCACTGGAAACGATACACTACTGAGGAACATCCCGATTGACACAGCCCTCTAGCTGCCATACCATAGGAGTGGAGGCTATGCTAGACGGGGAGCTAGCGGTGCCCTGTACCCGCAATCCGCTATAGCGGGGTTGAATCCCTTTCCCAGGCCCGGCCTGTGTGCCGCTGCCCTCACAGGGTGGTATCGAAAGTCGGGTCCCTCGCGACGAAGGTCTGTGAACCCCGCCAGGTCCGGAAGGAAGCAACGGTAAGCGGAATCCTTTGGGTGCCGAGGGAGAACTTGGCCGGAGCCAGCCTTACGGACATGCTCAAGGGTCGTTGTCGAAGAGAGGTGCATAGCCTCTATTTTATTCCCATGCACTTGCACCCAACCTGTGTTATATGAAAATACTCCCTGACACCTATCTATCCATGAATGTGCAAAAATCCCAGGCCAGGCGCCGTCCATCGGCAAGGAAGGCCCTGGGGCAGCACTACCTTGTAGACAATGGGACCCTTCAGCAAGTCCTATCCGCATCACAGCTAGACCCACAGGACATCGTGTTGGAGGTTGGCCCTGGCCGTGGCGCAGTCACTTCCCATTTGGTCAAGAGGGTGAAGTGTGTCATCGCTATAGAAATTGATCCCCATCTCGCCGCGTCCCTGCCTGAGAAATTGGGTAACCCATCCAATCTCAAGGTAATTAACGCAGACGCAAGGGACGTGGAACTTGCAAATGTCATCAAGGAGAATACCGGCTATAAGCTGGTGGCTAACCTGCCCTACTATGCGGCAAATCCCATCCTGAGACGGTTCCTGGAAACAGACCGGCATCGCCCTTCCCTAATGGTGGTTATGGTGCAAAGGGAAGTGGCCCGGAGCATGGTAGCTGAAGATGGTCGAATGAGTCTCCTTGCGGTAGGAATCCAGCTCTATGGAATTCCTCATATTATATGTGACGTGCCACCCGAAGCCTTTTACCCATCGCCCAAAGTCACCTCGACTGTGGTAAGAATAGACTCTCGCCACCGTATGGCTATTGAGGTGGAAAATACCGAAGGGTTCTTTGACGTAGTTAGAGCGGGATTTTTTGCCCCAAGAAAGCAGATTCGCAACTCCCTGGGCATGGGCCTTGGCATATCCACCGAGCAGGTCAGCCATCTGTTGGAGTCGGCCAGGCTGGACCCAAAACTGCGCCCTGAGAATCTAAGCCTTGAGGAGTGGGGGAGGCTTTATCAGGCCAGCCTCCATCAATAAACAACCCATGGAAATCAAAGCTTACGCCAAAATCAATCTGACCCTGGAGGTACTGGGCCGCCGCCCTGACGGTTATCACGAGATGAGGACAGTTCTCCAGACGATAGACTTGGCGGACGTCCTCAACATCACGCCGGCATCTCATCTCAAGATGGAGTGCTCGTTACCTGAGCTTGATAATGAAGATAACCTGGTGTGGAAGGCTGCGGCTGCGCTGCGCTGCGCAACAAGGCAGGATAAGGGGGCGAACATTCGCCTTGAGAAGCACATACCGGTCGGCATGGGTCTCGGTGGCGGGAGCAGCGATGCAGCCGCCACACTCAAGACTCTAAACAGCATTTGGGGAACCGATATGGACGAGGCAGGGCTTCAGTCTATAGCGGCTTCCCTGGGTTCCGACGTCCCGTTCTTTCTAAGAGGTGGCACAGCCCTTGGCGAAGGGCGGGGTGAGATGATGACGGAGTTGCGCCCCTTACCGCAACTCTGGATGGTGCTATGCTGTCCTCTATCACGATTCTCGTCAGGGAGCGCACCATTCCCCAGCAAGACGGCCCGTCTCTACTCAATGGTCACCCGTGAGAAATACACCGACGGCAGTCATACTGGCAGCCTGGTAGATTTCATTGAAGACCATCGGAATTCTCCTATAGCTACGGGACAGGTTGCACCCTTACCGGCTCTGTTCAACGTGTTTGAAAGCGTGGCACCCTCAGCTTTCGATGGATTCGAAATTGCCAGGCAAGCCCTGGCGGAAGCCGGAGCGCAAAGGACCTACTTATCCGGTACCGGCCCTGCTCTTTTCACCTTTGTATCTGACAAAGGTGAAGGGGAACGGGTTCTGAAATCCTTGAAGGAGGCCGGTCTGGAGGCGTACTGTGTAAGTACAGTGCGGCCGGACATCTCCCCGGATATGGGGACGTGGAGCGGGACTGACGAAGGCTAAACCAAGAGAGGACTTGCAAATATGAGCATACCCCTGTTGAGTATAAGAATTGGCATGGACCCGAATTTGTTGGAGATAGGCAACTTTACGCTCACTTGGCATGGCTTCCTTACTTTCGTCGCCGTAGCCACGGCCGTATTTCTGGTGGGCAGGTGGGCTAAGAAAGAGGGGATGGTCACCGATGCCGTCTACTCTGTGGCTGTCTGGGCCATTATTGGGGGAATCATCGGGACCAGGCTGTTGCACGTAATTGACTACTGGAGTTTCTATCTGGACAACCCTGCCCGGATAATACAAATCTGGGCAGGGGGCATAACTATATTCGGCGCAATCCTCGGGGGCTTTCTGGGTGGTGCCGGATATATGTTGGTCAGAAACCACGAACGGTTCCTGAATCTGTGGAACAAGTATATCAGGCTGGGTAAGCTGGAAAGAGCGCCCTTACCCTCTATAGGACGGCTGGCCGATCTCACCACACCCGCCCTCCTTATAGCTATGATTATAGGGAGGATAGGAGACATTATTAACGGCGAACACCTTGCCAAGCTTACCAGCTTGCCCTGGGGGTTCATCTATTCTCACCCGGAGAGCCCAAGCAATCTCCACTACGGTTCCGCGCCGAGTCACCCTGCCGTGGTGTACGAGATGATTCTTGATGCGGCCATACTGTTGGCGCTGTGGCCGCTGCGGGACCGGCTTAGGCCCCCGGGAATGTTGTTTGCCATGTACCTGGCAGCCTATGCCATAGGGAAATTCTTAATCAGTTTCCTACGACTGGACAAAGAATGGGTCATAGGTCTCAGGGAAGCTCAATTTGTGGCTATTGCGGTGTTGGCTATAACGATACCCTTGCTAATCGCGAAGGCCCAGTTCGTCAGACCAACCCGAGAGACCCGGACACGGAACACCAGGGTTAGCAACGATTAACCGGCAGCTCAGGTCTCAAGCCGGAGGCCGCGAGCCGGTCACACGTTGTTGCCAAGTGCCCCTGCGCTACAGGTCAGACACCGGCAGTTCACGTATCACTTGAACAGGGGCATTACCTTCTCACAGAGTAGCTTCCAGGAGGAATGCGCCTTCTCCCGTGAGACCAGGCCGCGGTGACTCAGCATGAAGTTCCTGGTACCGGCATCTCTCAATAAAGCCACCTGCTCAGCCACTCGCTTGGGCGAGCCTATCAGAGCTTCATTGGCGCTGGGGTCGGGTACGGCTTTGTATGCCGAACGCGGAAGGAGAGGAGCGGGGGTGGGTGCTTCCTGGTCCTTGGGATTCCATCGCTCTCGCATACCTCTAAGAAGCTCACTGGCACGCATGGTGGGAGGCAAGAATTCTTCCAGGGCCTGGTCGTCAGTCTCAGCAATATAACACTCTCGCCAGACCCACGAGTTATCTAAAGCCTGTTCCACCTCAGGCTCGCTGAATCCTTCAGAAATCATGGTGTCTCGATACAGGCTAATGGACCGGCCCAAGGCATCCGTGGAGCTTCCGCGAAGCAGCGCGGGCCTTCCTATGCCGGCCATAGCTTTTATAGACTCATCATTGATGCAGGCGCGTGCAAGGGGAGGGTGAGGCTGCTGGTAGGGTCGAGGCCGGATGGAGGGAAAAGACGCTTTCCAGAATTTGCCCTCGTAATGCAAATTCTCCTCGGTCCACGCCTTTATCAGCAGGTCTTCTGCCTCATCCAGGCGCTCGTGCCCCTCGGACATTGTGGTGCCAAAACCAATATATTCGTAGGCGCCGTAGTTGGAGCCTCTTCCCGTACCCACTATCAGACGTCCGTGACTCAAGTTGTCCACCAGGGCAGTCTGAATAGCAAGACGGACCGGGTTATGCAACGCCATTTCTACTACCCCAAGCCCTATTAGCACCCGATTTGTCTTGGCCGCCACTGCGCTCGCAAAGACCAGCGGGTCCGCATACGCGACTTCCCCGGCAAAATGATGCTCGGCCAGCCAGATGGCATCCATTCCCAACTCCTCTATCAGGGCGGCCTCGTGCAGGCAATCGTCAATGGCCTGGGAGTCCTCGGACGGGTCGAAGCTGGTCGGGTAGAAGAAGCTACCGAAACGCATATTGTTCTCCTTTTTAAGTTTTACCTGAACAGAGGTGCCACCTGCTGGCTCAGGAGACGCATGGATGAGGTGGACTGCTCAAGCGATACCAGGCCCCGGTGAGTCAACATAAGATTCTTGGCCCCCACGTCGCGCAACTGGGCTACCTGCTCTGCTACCCGCCTTGGCGAGCCCACCAACGCCTCTCCGACACCCGGATTGGGAGTGGATTGATAGGCTGAGATGGGAAGTGGTGGGGGCTGCTTGGGTACTGATACGTCCTTCGGGTTCCAGCGCTCCCGATAGTCGGATATGGTCTCATAGGCACGCTGGTAGGCCGGTATGAACTCTTCGAGGGCTTGCTCATCGGTCTCTGCCACATAGCACTCCCGCCAGACCCACGACTGGTCCAGCGCATTATCCACCTCTCCCTCATCAAACCCTGAGGATAGCATGGTATCACGATATAATTTAATGGATTGGCCCAAATGCTCCGTTGAACGCCCTCGTAGGAGTGGTATCCTGCCTATTCGTGCCATTTCGATTATGGACTCATCGGTGATGCCTGAGCGTGCAAGGGTAGGGTGAGGTTTTCGGTATGGTCGTGGGCGGAGAGACGGGAAGGTTACATTCCAGTACTTACCCTGATAATTCAGATTATCTGTGGTCCATGCCTTTATCATCAGGTCCTCGCCCTCTACGAGGAGATCATGGCTTTCGGTCACGGTACTGCTTCCAAAACCCAAGTACTCGAAGGAGTTGAAATTGGAACCCCGTCCGAGACCCACCACCAGACGGCCACGACTGAGGTTATCTAGCAGGGCGGTCTGGATTGCAAGGCGGATCGGATTATGTAGGGCTATCTCCAAAATGCCAAATCCCAGAAGCACTCGCTTGGTCTTGACCGCCACCGCACTCGCAAAGACCAATGGGTCTCCATACACACATTCACCCGTGAAATGATGCTCGGCCAGCCATATTGCGTCCAAGCCCAACTCCTCTGCCAACTCAGCTTCATACAGGCAATCATCAATGGCCTGCACGTCCTGGGAGTCATCGAATTTCATCGGATAAAAGAAGTGCCCAAAGCGCATGCTACCTCCTGGGTAATGCTGGGTAATGTCACCGGCTCATTCCAACTCTTGGCCAACCCCTGGTGGCCGACTGTCAATCGGGATGCAGGCCTACCCCCTACTCTACCCCAGACAAACCGAGATGGCAAGGTAGCCTGATGGGTGTACAGGTCCTTTTCATTGTCTCCCCAAGCGACAGCGAGGGGTCTAAAGTCCTTGTCTGCGTTGTCGTCTTGGTCGCGAGGCTTCTTGGATTCCTCGGCGCTCCGCTCCCCGGAATGATGGGTGGTGGGGGGTCTGTATCAGCGTAACGTTGAGAATGAAAAGCCCCTGGCATAGGTATTTCCGGCATTGACGAGGGTAGCCTCCGCCGATACAATGGGAGAGCTTACCGACCCTTGGTGAAAAGGAGCACATGGCACGTTTATTTGACATGCACGTCCATACTACGAAAGGCAGCAGCGACAGTAATCTCTCGCCGGAAGATATGGTCCTTGAGGCGGAGCGCCTGGGCCTCTTCGGCCTATGTATTACTGAACACAGCGGCCCCTGGGACCAGCACGAGTTCCAGGCTTTCGCCGCCCGCCACAACCTGGTACTTATCAGGGCTATGGAGGTGGAAACCGACATGGGCCACATCCTGGCCTTCGGCCTCAATAGCTATCTTCCCGGAATATCCAACGCTCAGGAATTGCGCAAGGCAGTGGATGAGGTGGGCGGTTTCATCGTAAGCGCTCACCCCTTCAGAGCGATGTTTGACCCCCGTCCATTAGTCAAGCCCCTAATATACAAGGATATGCCAACCGTCCCATCCACCGTGGAAGAAGCTGTGAAACATCCGGTCTTCCGGCTAGTGGACGCCGTCGAGGTAGCCAATGGTGGGACTTCCGACCAGGAGAATCGGTTCGCCGTGCAAGTGGCCCGGCACCTTAATTTCAAGGTCACCGGCGGTAGTGATGCCCATTCCAAGCATGGCCTTGGGCGGTACGTTACCTCCTTTGAAGATGAGATTGGCAGTGAAGCGGAGTTTATGAACGCTTTGCGTACCGGGAGCTTTTACCCCGCCGTCTTGAGCCAAAACAACCGAGACCCAAACGGCTCTTGGCTGCCTGTCCCTCAGCCCTTCACTGCTGACG
This sequence comes from Dehalococcoidia bacterium, assembly GCA_965219825.1. Lineage (GTDB taxonomy): Bacteria > Chloroflexota > Dehalococcoidia > Lucifugimonadales > JAGWBF01 > JAGWBG01. Next base: position 3,457,661 of record OZ244792.1, read on the forward strand.
AGAGTAACGGCTGATGGCCCAGAACCATCCACAGGCTCTGGACATGCCCTTCGAGTCTCCCCAGGACAGGACTTACGTGGCGCTGGACCTGGAGACTACAGGACTAAACCCCGATCAGGACTCTATCATCGAGATAGGAGCGGTGAAGTTCCAGGGCAATAATGTCCTCGATATATTCCAAACCATGGTTAACCCGTTCAGAGATCTCCCCGAGTTCATACAGAGGCTCACAGGAATTGCCCAGAGGAATGTGGACCGAGCGCCGGCCTTTGCTGCCGTAGCAGGGGACTTGGAGGAGTTCATAGGCGCCCACCCCATAGTGGGGCATAACATCTCCTTCGATTTGGGCTTCCTTTCCACACATGGACTCCGGCTGGACAACGAGTCCTACGACACCTGGGACCTGGCATCCGTACTTCTACCATATTCCATAGCGTACTCTCTCTCCGGACTCGCCGTACAGCTAGATGCTGAACATACCCGGCAACACAGGGCATTGTCCGATGCCCAGGCCACCCATCAGGTCTTTCTAAGGCTACTCGAGAAAGCCCAATGTCTGGACCCGGCAATCACTGCCTACATCCATCATTTGGCTTCCCGCGCGCGTTGGCCCGTCGGGCGCCTCTTTGGGGCGCTGCCGTCCGGTGAAGATGCCTCACGCAGCTCTCAGGTCGGACTTACCGGGATGGATATGGAGAGCCTTGTGAACCGGCTGGGGCGGTCCGACCGGGTGGTAAGGTATAGCAAGGGTGTAAAGGCGGTTGACGAAGACGAAATGGCGGCCTTCCTGGGGCCTGGCGGACTGTTCTCTCAGGCTTTCCCAGGTTTCGAACACAGGCCGCAACAGATGGAGATGCTGCGTGCCGTGGCAGGAGCCATCAATAGCGACCAGCACTTGATGGTGGAAGGAGGAACGGGCGTGGGCAAGTCCCTGGCCTACCTGCTGCCCCTGGTCCTCTACTCTCTGAAGCACGGGGTCCGGGTGGTGGTATCTACCAATACCATCAACCTCCAGGAGCAGCTTCTTCAGAAGGATATTCCCGCGCTGGTTGGGGTGTTGGAAGAGAAAGGTATTATCCCAAAGGGCGAGTTCAGAGCCGTACCACTCAAGGGACGAGCCAACTACCTGTGCCTCCGGCGCTGGAACCAGCTGGCCCATGGAGAAAGTCTGTCCAGGGATGAAGCCAGGCTTTTGAGCAAGGCCCTAGTCTGGCTTCGCGACACCGGCACCGGAGACAGGAACGAAATCAACCTGTCCGGTAAGGATGCGGCTACCTGGAGTCGGATTTCCGCGGGTGAGAAAGGGATGTGCCCGGGTATGCGGGGCGAAGGGTCCTGCTTTCTTCGGACTGCAAGAGACAGGGCCGAGGGTGCCCACATGATTGTGGTCAACCACGCTCTGCTTCTGTCCGACCTGGCGTTGGGGGGAGGGTTGCTGCCTGAGTACCAGCATCTGGTCATAGACGAGGCCCATCATTTGGAGGAGGAGGCCACGCGCCAGTTGGGATTCCAGGTATCTCAGAACATGCTTGACGAGGAGATGGACGCATTAAGACGGCTGCTGGCAGAGGTGCGGCTCCTGTTCAGAAGCTCGTCTATGTCCAGTATACAGATGCAGCGGGGCGAGGAGATGGTGACGGAAGTGGACACCCAGTGGTCGAGACGGATGAGGGATAGCTGGGAAAGGCTCTGGAATGTGGCGGAGACCTTTCTGAGCCAGCAATCTGAGGCGGATGGAGACCAGTTTCAGTTGCGTATCACCCGTAGCACCCGGGCTCAGCCGGGCTGGTCGGATATTGAGATAGCATGGGAGAACGTTGAGTTGGCCCTGACGGACGGAACAAGGCAGGTCGGCAGGCTATGCCGCTATCTGGAAGCATCGTCCTTAAATCCCTCGGCGGACCAAGATGCCACGATTCTGGACCTGACCGCATGGCAGGAGGGTGTGGAGCAACTACAGGAGCGACTCAAGACTTTGCTGGCGGCCCCTGCTGAGGACCGCCGGATAGATTGGATGGCGCGTGTCCAGGAAGGCCGAGGCGACTCGTCCAGCCGCTCTTCTTACATAGTTCTGCACTCCGCCCCGCTGAACGTGGGGCCGGAACTGGTTGAACGTTTATTTTCCCGCAAAAGCTCGGTAGTCCTCACCAGCGCGACCTTGAGCACCAGTGCCCGTGTTGAGCCTGACCGCAAGGGCAACTTCGATTATATCCGGGAGCGGGTAGGTCTGGAAGATAGCGCCGAACTACTTGTTGGGTCGCCCTTCAACTACAGCCGGGCCGCCCTTCTCCTCATACCGGAGGATATGCCGTTGCCCGACGCATGGGGTTACCAGCAGGCAATGGAGACAGTCCTGCTGGGACTCGTCAAAGCCCTGGAAGGTCACACACTTGTGTTATACACCTCCCACGCAGCCCTGAGGGGTGTGGCGCGGGCCGTGCGAGGGCCACTGGAGGGCGAGGGAATACGTGTGCTGGCCCAGGGTATAGATGGCTCGCCGCGCCAAATACTCCATAGCTTCAGCGAAAACCCGAAAAGTGTGATACTGGGCACAAGCAGCTTCTGGGAAGGGGTGGACGTGTCCGGTGGTATGCTGAAAGCCCTGGTCCTGGCCAGGCTCCCCTTCCACGTCCCCAGTGACCCTATATTCGCCGCCAGGTCTGCCCAATATGAGGATCCTTTTTTTCAATACGCCCTTCCTCAGGCGGTGCTACGCTTTCGCCAGGGCATCGGGAGGCTAATCCGTAGCAGCCAGGATAGGGGGAATATCGTAGTGCTGGACAAGCGCATAATTGCCAGAACTTATGGCAAAACCTTCCTCAATTCGATTCCCCCCTGTACCGTCAAACTGGGGCCTCTTAGCTCCATCCCCGGGTATGCAGCCGAGTGGATTGAGTAATGACGCAGGCTACAAGAACAGTAAATAGACCCAGGCCCTGAGAGGACGGATAATGGAGCTATCCATCTCACAACCTTTTGACCTGGCTTCCAGTGTGCTCAGCGGGCAGGCCCACCGGTGGCGTCCGGACCAATCAGGCGACGGCTGGCACTGGGGTGTAATTCAGGGCAATCTCATCAAAATTAGACAGCTTGCAGGCCACATAACCGGACACTTCCCGGATAGCGTGGAAGTCTACTCATCGCCCACTCTTGAGCCTGAACAAATGAAGCGCCTCTTGTCTAGCTACTTCCGCCTGAATGACGACGTAGAGGCCATCTACTGTGATATAAGCGGGGACTCCCGAGTGGCAACCATGGTCGATCGGTACAGAGGTTTGAGATTGTTGCGCATAGAGCCCTGGGAATGTCTTATATCCTTTATCTGCTCGGCAAACTCCAATCTCGCCAGAATCCAAGCCAATATGGAGGCTATGTCTGAGAGCTTCGGCCAGCCCCTGGCTCTGGATGGGCATGTGCGCCACACCTTTCCGACCCCGGAGCAACTGGCGAAGGCGGGTGAAGCCGCCCTGCGAGCTCTTGGACTGGGCTTCAGGTCCCCCTACGTGGCACAAGCCGCCGTTGCGGTAGCCAGTGGGGAGCTACATCTGGAACCTCTGCGAAAGTTGCCTTACCCGGAAGCCAAGGAACGACTTATGGAGCTTCCCGGCGTGGGACCCAAGATAGCTGATTGTGTGCTATTGCACTCTCTGGATAAGCTGGAGGCCTTCCCAATAGACGTTTGGGTGAGAAGGGCCCTTTCGGAGTGGTACTTTTCTTCGGGTGATTCAGGACAGGCGCAGAAGCCACCCCCGGACAAAGCAATGCTGGAGTGGGCGCTGGAGCACTTTGGACCCTACGCGGGGTACGCTGAGCTGTACCTTTTCCACGGACGGAGGATGGGCAAAGGATAGTGGCATAATCCAGCCCCCCGGCAAAGACATGGCGTAGATAAGATCAGGAATGGAGGAAGGCGCTATGGTTGACACCCGGAAGCCGGTCATCGCCATAACTATGGGTGACCCATGCGGCATTGGGCCGGAGGTGATTGCCAAGGCCCTGGCTTTGGGCGAGGTGTACGAGACCTGCCGGCCTGTGGTTGTGGGCAGCTACCGGTCTATGGAGCAGGCGGTAAAGCTGACAGGAGGCCACCTCAAGGTGCGCGAGGTGGAGTCGCCAATAGAGGCGGGCTTGTCGCCGGGGGTGGTGGACGTGGTGGATACACACAACCTTGACCCCAAGGATATAACTGTAGGCAAGGTCTCTCCCACGTGTGGCAAGGCGGCTATGGAGTGGGTTTCAAGGGCCGCCGAGTTGGCCCTTGACGGACAGGTAAGCGCCCTGGCTACCGCGCCCGTGAATAAGGAAGCGGCGAGCCTGGCCGGATACAAGGCCATAGGCCACATGGAGCTTCTCCAGGAAATATCAGGCGCTCAGGAAGTGGCTACCATGCTCATGGCGGGAAAACTGTGGGTGGTACACCTGACCACTCATCGCTCCCTGCGCATTGCCTGCGACTACGTGACCAAGGACAGGATTCTTGCAAAGCTGGAGCTTACCCACAGCAGCTTTGGCCGGTGGGGCATACCCAACCCCCGCATTGGGGTGGCGGCCCTCAACCCCCACGGCAGCGACGGGGGTCTCCTGGGAAACGAGGAGGCTGAGCAGATCGCACCCGCCGTGGAGGAGGCCCGCAGGACTGGCATAGATGCCTATGGCCCCATACCTGCCGATGTCATCTTCCACCAGGCCATTCAGGGGGCTTACGACGTGACCCTGGCCATGTACCACGATCAGGGTCATATTCCGGTGAAGGTATACGGCTTCGAGGAGAGCATCACGGCGAACCTGGGGCTTCCCTTTATACGGACCTCGGTGGACCACGGCACAGCCTTCGACATCGCCGGAAAGGGCATCGCCAAGCACCGGAGTATGCTGGAGGCTATAAAGCTGGCCGTAGTCCTCTCCTTGGGGAAGGGCCTTTCCTGAGAGCGCCCTCCCTCTTTCCTTTCGTACCCTTCCCGCCACTCCAAGGTCTTTTATACGCTTTCGGTATCTCGCAGTGTTATAATTGTTCCATAAAATAGTCCATCGTGTTGAGGGGACCATGAAGTTAGCTTTTATCGGCGGCGGCACTATGGCCGAGGCGATTATCGGTGGTGTCTTGTCGAAGGGCATCGCCGCTCGAGAAGATATATCGGTGGGGGAATATCTGGAGGCACGCTGCCAGGTGCTTGATGAGCGCTACGGTGTTTTCTCCACCACAGATAATTTCAAGGCCATGGAGCAGGGCGACATCGTAGTCCTTTCCATCAAACCTCAGAACCTGTCTGAAGTGATGGCGCAGCTTGGCGGCAGTCTACGCTCGGATCAGACAATCCTCTCTATCATCGCCGGTGCCAGGATGTCCGCCATCGTGGATGGGCTGGGCCATACGTCCGTCATCAGGGTGATGCCCAACACGCCCGCTCAGATTGGCGAGGGAATGAGCCTCTGGACGTGCTCTCCGGGAGTAGGTGAAGAGGTGCGCCAATCGGCCCAGTCTATATTGCGGACCATGGGTGAGGAGATATACGTCTCTGATGAAAAGTACATGGATATGGCCACCGCTCTCAGCGCCAGCGGCCCGGCCTACGTGTTCCTCTTCATAGAGTCCCTCATAGATGCGGGGGTCCACCTCGGCCTCCCCAGAGACATGTCCCGGACACTGGCCTTGCAGACGGTGCTGGGTAGCGCCCGTCTGGTGAAGGAAACAGGAAAACACCCAGCCGAACTGAAGGACATGGTTTCCTCACCGGGTGGCACCACGGTCGAGGCCCTGCTGGCCCTTGAAGAGGGCAGCTTTAGGGCCACCGTCGTCAGCGCCGTTATAGCGGCTTACGAAAAATCTATAGAGTTGGGTGGATAGTGATCCTCTTCACTTTCATTAAATTGCTAGTCTGGGTACTGATTGTAGGGATATTCATAAGAGTAATTCTTTCCTGGATACCAATGGGTGGCGGTAGCCAGTTAAACCCATTGGTTGCTATCGTGTACCAGATAACCGAGCCAATCCTGGCTCCCCTCAGACGCATCATCCCTCGGATTGGAATATTTGACCTCACGCCGACTATCGCCCTTTTCATACTCTTTGCTATATTAGCCCTTGTCAGCGGACTGGGTTGAGCGCCGCATGACTGATTGCGCTTGGAGGGTTCTCTTCCGGCGGCTTGACTGTGTCCTGTCACTGATATAAAATCTCGTTAAACATTTGCAAGTAACTCTGACTATGTACCAAAAAGAGCTTCTGAAAGGAAATACCGAGACACTCCTCCTGTCCTTGCTGGCCAGAGAAACGATGTATGGGTATCAGATAGTCAAGGAGATGGAGAAGCGCAGCAGCGGGTATTTCCGTTTCAAGGAGGGCACCCTTTACCCGGCGCTGCACCGGTTGGAGAAGGCAGGGTTGGTGGAAGGGTACTGGGAAGAAGCAAAGTCAGGACTACCTCGACGGTTCTACCACATCACTCCCAAAGGCGAAAAAGTGCTGGAAGAACGCCTCAATGAGTGGAGGCGCTTCTCCAGAGCGGTGGATTCCATAATGCCGGCCCACGTGTCGTAGCCCAGCGTCATAACCCAACGTCGTTAATTGTACCCTCCCTAAGGAGACCCCAAGTGGATGGAGAGATTCAGAGTTACCTCCATGCTCTGACAAGGAAGCTCCGGCTTGACCCCAATACCAATAGGGAGATTGTCCTAGAGCTTCAAGGTCACCTGGAGGAGAAGACGGAAGAGTTGGTAGAAGAGGGCCTCACCTATTCAGAGGCCCGGTCTCAGGCAATGCGTGAGCTAGGACGCCCCGACGCAATAGCCAGCGACATGTACTCGGTCCACAGCAGGGGCTCCTGGCGAGACATACTCCTGGCCGCGTTGCCCCATCTCCTCCTGGCATCTCTCTTTGCCCTCCATCTCTGGACCAGATTCCTCCTGGTGGCCGTACTGTTAATCGCCGTCACCTTCGTCACCCTCCGAGGCTGGAAGGCGGGCAGGCCCAAGTGGACTTACACCTGGTTGGGATATTCCATGGCGGCTCCGGCCCTTTCGTGGCTGATGGCCCTGATGACCCTCGGCTATGGAGCATGGAAGTTCTTCACGACTGGCGCTTTGCCATTCAGTCTGCCCATATATATGCTCATTATAGCTTACATCCCCTTCTCACTATGGATAATGGGTAACGTAGTCCTCCGGGTAGTGCGCCAGGACTGGTTACTGGCGTCTCTCACTGCCTTGCCATTCCCGTTCCTCACCTCATGGATGCTGTTCCCCAACTGGCAGAGCGGCTTCTGGTCGGCAAATACCTCCCATGTGCGGGAGACCGATGCGGACAGAGCCTTGGTATTCCTTGCCCTCGCAGTGACTACCGGAGTCTTTCTGAAATTAGGGCACAGACTACTTAAGATTGGGCTACTGACCGTATCCACGGCTTTGTTGGTAGTGTTCACCGTGGTGGCGGTTCCGTTGGGTATTGGCATCCTTTCTATGATTCTCGTCACCTTGGCTTCCGTGGCATTCCTCCTCAGCCCCGCCATCTTGCAATCGAGGTTGGAGAGAAACGAACACTCCCATCCCTCCATCGGAGGGGGAGGGGAGGTTGTAACCCATTGGTTCACAAACGTAAGATAGCTATAGTGGTCGACAGCAGTAGCTGTCTGCCGCGAGAATTGCTGGAGAAATGGAACATATACGTCGTGCCCCATGAGCTGATAATCGAAGACCGGTCTTTCAGGGACGGCATAGATATTGATCCCGCCGAGTTTTACCAGCATTTCCATAAGAACCATGCGATACCCACCACTTCCTCCCCCAAGCCATCAAGTTTTCTGGAGGCCTTCAGGTCTGCGTTTACCGTCGCGGAAGGTGTGGTATGTATTGCTCTTTCCGCCAACTTCAGCGCCACTTGCCAGTCCGCCACCGTAGCCGCCCGCATGGCTGAAGAGGACATGCCCGGCTGCCATATCAGAGTTGTGGACAGCAGGGCGGCAGCGGGGGCAGAGGGTCTCATTGCCCTGGAGGCTGCGAAAGTAGCACAATGCGGGGCAGACCTGGAAGAGGTGATTGCCAGAGTAGAGGAGCTTATTCCCAGTGTGAATTTGCTGGCCCTCCTGGATACCCTTTACTATCTTCGCAGGAGCGGTAGAGTACCCAGGCTGGCCGCTTGGGCCGGGTCTCTTCTGGGCATAAAACCGCTGACAGAGCTTAGGCTGGGGGAGGCCAGAGTGTTGGACAAGCCCAGGAGTCATGCCAGGGGCATAGAGCGGCTGGTGAGCGTCATGAAAGACCGGGTCCAGTACAAGCCCGCACATGTGAACGTGATGCACGCCCACGCCGCCGACAGCGCCAAGAAGCTGTGCCAGCGGGTGGAAACGGAGTTCAACTGCCGGGAAATTTTTATCAGCGAATTCACTCCCGTGATGGGTGCCCACTTGGGACCCGGCCTCCTGGGTCTGGCATTCTATGCCGATGAATAATCTTTTTAGGTAGTCCATAGGTAGTCCAATTGTACTGCGCTCCGGCTATGCGGGAAACACGAAGCAACATATCCGAACTCGTTGGGGACGTGGAGAGACTTAGAGCCAGCCTTCCGGAAAGGCCGGCGGCGGTTGGGCCGGTCCTGGTGGTGGTCTGTGGACTCCCGGGCACCGGCAAGTCCTATTTCAGTCGCAGGCTTGTCAGCCAGGTGCCCTTGCTGGTATTGGAGAGCGATGTCTTACGCAAAGTCCTCTTTCCGGACCCCAAGTACACCGCTTCCGAGAGCAAACGCCTCTTCAGGGCTTGCTACGCCTTGATTGACGACCTGCTAGTATTACAACGACGGTTGGCATGATAGGATGACCTGGTAGTTGGGAAGGCTTGGGGAAGTGAGGCAGGGAAGTGGATACGTCAGCTTTCGAGCAGGTGTACGGGGCCTTTGGGGATTTTCACGCTTACTTCGGTCCGCTGTTTGGCCGGAGGGAGGCGCGGGACCACAGCCGTCATTATCTCCAGGCTCTGCTGGTACAGTCCGTGGAGCGGCGCAACGCCGAGAATCTGTCGGAGACGATTCCGGCGTCAGCCAGGGTGATGCAGCGGTTTCTCGCCGAATCGCCTTGGGATGATGACGCGGTGATTGGCCGGTTGCAGGAGTACTTATCGCCCAGGTTGGGACACCCTGAGGCGGTGTGGGTGCTGGACGGCAGCGACTTCCCCAAGCAGGGCAGGAAGTCGGCGGGAGTGGCCCGTCAGTACTGCGGGAGATTGGGCAAGGTGGCCAACTGCCAGGCCGGGATGTTCCTGGCTTACGTCAGCCCGCTGGGGCGGGCCCTGGTGGACAAACGGCTGTATCTGCCGGAGAACTGGACCTCGGACAAAGGCCGGTGCGCAGCGGCGGGGGTGCCGGAGGAGAGACGGAGCTACCGGTCGAAGACCGGGTTGGCCTTGGAGATGCTGGAGCGGGCCTTGGAGCGCGGCCACCTCAGGGCCAAGTGGGTTGCTGGGGACGACGCCTTCGGGATGTCGCCGTCCTTCCGGGACGGGTTGGCGGCGCTGGGGATGCACTACGTGCTGGACGTCCCCGGCGGCACCACGGTGTGGCCGCTGGAGCCGGCTTGGACCAGTGCGGAGTATCAGGGATTCGGGCGTCCCCGCAAACCCAGGTTGCGAGACGGTCAGCGCCGGACCATGGAGCAGCGCAGCGATGAATTGCCGGGGGATGCCTGGCGGGAGATAACGGTGGCAGAGGGAAGCCAGGGTCCCCGCAGCTACCGGTTCAGCGCCCAGCGGGTGCGGCCAACCAGCAAGCGGAAGCCCGGCGAAATCCACTGGGCCATCTACCGCCGGAACCTGGACGGCAGCGAGCCCCGCTACTATCTGTCCAACGCTCCCGAGGACACTCCCCTGGAGACGCTGGCCTACGTGGGCGGTTCCAGGTGGCGCATTGAAACGGAGTTCGAGACGGAGAAGAGCGACGTGGGACTGGACGAGTACGAGACCCGCACCTGGGCTGGGTGGCATCACCATGTGGCCCTGTGCCTGCTGGCTGGAGCCTTTCTCCTGAGTCTGCAGCAGGATTGGGGGGGAAAAGATGCCCCGGATCACCCGGCCCCAAGTCTACCGGGTGGTGCGGGAAATGCTGCCCCGGGAACGGTTCGGGCCGAATGAGCTGCTGCGGTGGCTGGAGGAGACGCAAGAATGCAACGAACGGGCCAGACGCTCCCATGCCAAGCGCCGAGCCGCCCTTCGTACATCCCCGGACATTCCTCCTTGAACCGTCGTTGTAATACTAGGACATGAAGTGCCCGTACTCCTGGACGCCACGAACCTGGTCGAGGGCCACAGGGAGAGCCTGTACGACACCGTCGCCCGGCGAGGGGCCAGGCTTGTCCTTGTATATCTGAAAGCTCCCCCGGATGTCGTGTACGGGCGCCTGAAAAACCGGTCAAACGGAGTGGACCCGGAGGACAACTCCGGCGCCGACTGGCAAGTGTACCAAAGGATGCGGTCTGCCGCTCAGCCCATCAAGCGTAGCCATTTTGTGTTTGACACGTCCGGCGATATTTCCCCGGCCATCACCAGGGTTGTGCAAGAGATAAGACACTGGGTATCTACAGACTAGGGAACAGAATAAGGAGGGATGATGGAGATAAAGGTAGTGCAAGAGGACGTAACCCGGATAAAAGTACCGGCCCTGATAGTCAACTTGTTTGAGGGCGTGAAGCAGCCCGGCGGTGCTACCGGAGCAGTGGACCGTGCCCTTGACGGCACTATCAGCCAGCTTATCGAGGATGGTGAGATAAAGGGCAAGAAGGGTGAGAATACCCTCATTCACACCTTCGGAAAGATTGGCCCATCGCGGGTGCTGGTGGCCGGGTTGGGCAAGCAGGAAAGTTTCACCCAAGAAACGGCCCGAGAGGTAACGGCAAGCTCTTGCCGCTTTCTTCGCGGAAAGGGTTTGGAGCAGGTTGCTACAATTGCCCACGGCGCTGGAATAGCCGGGCTGGACGCCAGGTCCTCCGGCCAATCCATAGCCGAGGGCGCGATATTGGGCCTTTACAGCTTCAAGAACTATCTGAAGAGTGGAGAGGACGATAGCGGTGCGCTCAAGGAGTTGCTGGTGGTGGAGCAGGACTCCGGCAAGCTCGACGACCTCGAGAAGGGTGTGGAGGTTGGCCGCCTCATGGCGGAGGTTGCCATCATCGCCCGTGACATGGTCAACGAGCCCGCCAACGTTATGACCCCTACCAAAATGGCAGAGATAGCCGGCTGGGTGGCGAATGAGGAGGGACTTACGATAAAAGTCCTGGAGCGTCAGGATATGGAGGAGCTGGGTATGGGAGCGTTTCTGGGTGTGGCCAAGGGAAGCGACCAGCCTCCCAAGCTCATCATACTTGAGTATCGTGGCGACCATGATAACCCTTCTAACAACATTGGCTTCATCGGCAAAGGTATCACCTTCGACACCGGAGGCATCTCCCTGAAGCCTGCCGGGGGCATGGAAGACATGAAGGGGGACATGGCCGGCGGCGCTTCGGTCATCGGTGCTATGAAGGCCATTGGCAGGCTCAAACCCAGGATTAACGTGACGGGCATGATCGCCGCTACTGAGAATATGCCCGGTGGCTCGGCCCAACGCCCCGGGGACGTAGTCCGTAGCATGAGCGGAAAGACCATCGAGGTTATAAACACGGATGCCGAGGGAAGACTTGTGCTGGCCGATGCCATGCACTATGCACGAGAGACCGGCATAACCAGGCTGGTGGATATAGCTACTCTGACCGGGGCTGTGGTGGTGGCCCTGGGCAACGCTTGTAGTGGAGTGATGGGCAACAACCAGGAGTTGATAGACCGGCTAATCAGGGCAGGCCAGTCTACCGGCGAGAGGATATGGCAGCTACCCATGTACGATGACTACAAGGAGCTGATAAAGAGCAACGTGGCCGACATTAAAAATACGGGTGGCCGACCTGCGGGCTCTATCACCGCCGCCAAGTTCCTGGCCGAGTTCGCCCAAGACACTCCCTGGGCACATCTGGACATTGCAGGGACCTACTTCAGCAGCGCGGAGAAGGGATACCTGTCTAAGGGCGGGACCGGAGTACCCACGCGGACGCTGATAAACCTGGCAATGGAACTCGCCGAAGATAGATAGCTGTTGACTCAGGAGGGTAGTTTCCATTAGACTTCTATGTAGGATATAGCCGGATTCCATTGCGGTGAGCGTAGCCAAGTGGTCCAAGGCGCCTGACTGTGGCTCAGGAGACCGTGGGTTCGAATCCCACCGCTCACCCCATCCCTGCCCTGGACAACAGCCGGATGCTCTTGGTTTAGGGGACGCCCGGCCTTAATGTTCAGAGTGCAAACCGCGCCTGTAGCTCAATGGATAGAGCACTGGGCTTCGGACCCAGTGGTTGCGGGTTCGAATCCTGCCGGGCGCGCCACTTTTTTAGCTGAAATACCTTATTAGCAGTCCCCTTCAATCCCCTGTCCAAAGAGATTTGGGCGACATCCGCTTGGAACCCCAACAACTGCTTGGCCTTGCTTTAGCCATAGCCGGTCGGCCGTGGTGGCAGGATCGGTTGCACGTGGCCAACGCTCATGCCGCAATCGCCATAGAGTCACCTCCCGGAGGTGTGGTATGATTGGGCCACCAAATATTGCAATGGAGGTGTTATTATGCCATTCGGAGGCCCTGACTGGCTTGCTTTAACCCCGGAGCCTACCCTGGAGCCGGACCTTCCCATTTGCGATCCCCATCACCACTTCTGGGACTTTCGGAACGAGCGCATTCCCTACCAACGATACCTCCTCCACGAGCTGGCTGACGACATCAACAGCGGTCACAACGTGCGTTCCACGGTATTTGTTGAGGCGAGGGCGATGTACCGCGCCAGTGGGCGGGAAGAGACGCGGTCCGTTGGTGAAGTCGAGTTCGTCCAGGGCCTGGCCGCCGCCAGCGCAAGCGGCCTTTACGGCCCTGGACGGGCTGCCGCAGCCATCGTGGGTAACGGTAATCTGAATTTGGGAGAGCGGGTCGAGCCGGTGTTGGAAGCTTTGCAGGCGGCCAGCCCCAACAGGTTCCGCGGTATCCGCCACTCCGTTACCTGGGACCCTCACCCGGAGATAGAGAACACCGCAAGCCACAATACGGAAGGGATGCTGGCTAGTGACAGCTTTCGGACAGGGGCGAGAGTGCTGGCACGAATGGGGTTTTCCCTTGAGGGTTGGATGTACTTTCCCCAGCTCCCTGAGTTGGCGGATTTCGCCCGTGCTGTGCCTGACCTGACCATCATCCTGAACCATATTGGCGGCTTACTGCGGGTCGGACCTTACGGCAACCGGGACGACGAGGTGATGGCTACCTGGCGGAGCGGCATTGCAGCCGTGGCAGAATGCCCCAACGTCAACATGAAATTGGGCGGCATTGGAATGCCACGGACCGGTTTTGACTGGCACGCCCGGAATGAGCCAATCGGCTCGGAGGAATTGGCCGAGTCTATGGGCCCCTTAATGAGTTATTGCATCGAGCAATTCGGTCCCAACCGGTGTATGTTCGAGAGCAACTTCCCGGTTGATAAGGTGTCATATTCTTACAACGTGATGTATAACGCCTTCAAGCGGTTGTCCAAAGACTACTCCGCTACTGAGAGGGCCGCTATGTTCCATGACACTGCCGCGCGTATTTACCGGATAGACCTGTAGCAGCCCGTCAACAGCCGGTGTCGCCGTGCCCGGTATGTAGTAGGTATCGCACCGTAGCTGTACGACAAAACTGTAGGCCGGCCCCCGCTATACTGTCCATAATCGTGACGGGGGCCGGCCTACGTGTTGCCAGACGGCTTGATTCGATTCCCTACTCTTCCATAACGCGAACATCCATCGCCATATCGGAAACTGCGAGTTGCGATATGGATGTCTCTACCTTGTCCCGGAAATCTTCCCAGAGTTTGTCCTTGTCGATGGTCTCGTCATCCTTGGTTTCCATCAGCTTGTCCCGGAATTCAATCAGCATCCAGTCTTCAGTCCTACCCGAAGGCATCTTGAACGTTCCGGCGTCAAAGTGGGGCAGTTCGCCTGGGCCGAAATAACCCTTGTCACCCAGGGTGTAGCCTTCCAGGTTGTGCGTACCCTTGCCCAGGACTTCTCCCGTTTCGACGTAGTGCTCCATTACAGGCTTCATGCCATACGCACCAATGGGGCAAACCTTCATGCATACGCCACAGCTGAGGTAACGGGCTACTATGGGCTGGCAGCGCTTGAATATCAGCTTGTTCTTCTCCACACCCCTGTACCAGACCTTCTCACGCATAAGGGCGCGGCCTGGACACCGGTTTATGCAGACCTGACATATCTGGCAGAAGGCGTGGATGCCATAGTCCAATGGCTTATCGTGGGTTACTTTGGCATTGGTGAGTATTAGATGCAAGCGGGCCCACGAGCCGAAATGAGGAGACAGGAGCTGCCCGTTTGCTCCAAGCTGGCCCAGGCCTGCCGCTACAAACATAGGTATCGAGGGGCCGTGGCTCAACGAAGGGCCTGATACCTGGCAGCGATACCCGAGGTCCCGGATGAAGTCCACTAGCTCGCTGGTAAGTGGCCCCTGACGCTCGTAGGAGCCGTTGTGTGTCTCCTCCGAGTTTATGCTAGGGGTGGTTTGAGTCTTCCAGTAGTCCTGCTCAAGGGCCAGACATATAGCGTGGGGCAGGTCGTACTTCACCATCTTCTTCCCACTGGCGTAGTTGTAGCGGTGGTCGTACCTCGTAAAACCCACCTCCGCAAAGCCCAGTTCCTTGGCCTTCTGTCGTATGGCCTCGGTTACGTCCTCGCCTGTTGGGGTCCCGGTGGGCTGCAGGTCCCCGGACGCCTTGATATATTCTGTAATGGGTTCCATAGCTTCTCGATGATCTTGATAGTGCTTTTTCGCTTCTTCGGAATAGCTCTCACGAATCTCCCGGAAATTGGCAAAGGAGGCGCTCTCCGTTACCGATATGTTCTCTAGGGGGTCCTCCCTGCTGAAGAAGTTCAAGTCCTCTTCACGGGTGGGAATCCCGGGGACCGTCTCCAAGTCTTCGGCTATGGGGAACGTTATCGGTGGGTCCCCCAGGTTCTTCCCCGGGCGGGTTATATAGTGGCCGATGTTCTTTGCCGCCATTTGTCCCTCCTATAACTAACCAAATGATGTCTACCACATGCCCTGTAGCGTACCCTCTGTTTCAGCAACTGTCAACCTCCCATATCCACCTATGCCATAATAATCCCAATGATACTTTTTGCCCAACAATACGGGCAAATTCCCCCTCATGCCTTCAGGAATCTCACAAAGCACCATGAAATCATCCAGGCACAACAGGCCATTGCTCTGGAAATGGTTCTCACCCAGGTCCTCCGGCCGGCGGCGTCAGGCCAATTGATTGGAGAGTTGAACTGGTGGGAGAGAGCAGCTATAATCCCGTTTGAGTAGTGAGACTTGGGAGGTCCCATAATGGCCCAACGGCCCGTTGACCCGGAAGTATTCCAGCACAGGGAAGAGCGGGTGATCACGGATGAGTTGCTGGCGCTGGCCCGCAGCCGCATTGGAGCGGAGCTACCGGTCCACGCCCCCTATAATGAAGAAGCGTCGGCAGACGGCATCCGGCACTTCGCCCACGGGATGGGGGATGATAACCCCATCTATTGCGACTCCGAGTATGCCGGTAAGACACGATGGGGCAAAGTCATGGCTCCGCCCGTGTTCTACCGCACAATGGGTATAAGCCCCCAGGGGGAGCGCACCCAGGAGGAGCGCGAGAGGGCCAGGGACCCCCTTAGCGGCATCCATAGCTGGTATTCGGGTGACACTATTCGCTTCTTGCAACCCATACACTCCGGCGACAGGCTCACGGCTCAGCGGTTCAGGGCTGATTACATCGAGAAGCGCAGCGAGTTCGCCGGGCGTATTGTCATTGAGGTAATCCGCACCGAATACCGGAACCAGCATGGCGACCAGGTTGTCGTGTCGGACCAAAAGACCATACGAGGAGGTCGTCAACAGAGGTGGGGAGAGCGGAAGAAGTACGCCGACATCACCCGCCAGACCTACTCTCCTGAGGACATCAGGCGTGTAGATGCCGACTACGAGCGGGAGGAGAGACGGGGAGCTACCCCCAGGTACTGGGAGGACGTTGCCGTAGATGATGAGATTATCCCGGTGGTCAAAGGCCCCCTTACGGCGACCGATATAATGAACTGGAACATGGGGTATGGAATTGCCATGCAGTTCCACGGCGCCCACCGTCTGGCCTACCGGTGGAGGGAGAAACATCCCCGGGCGTACATACCCAACTCCTCAGGTATTCCCGACCTCATCGAAGCTGTCCATTGGGATGATGACTTCGCCCGAAAGACGGGCAACCCTATGGCCTACGATTACGGTGCTCAACGCATCGCCTGGCTCGCTCACGGAATTACCAACTGGATGGGTGATGAAGGGTGGTTGCATACCCTGGACTGCCAGATACGGCGATTTGGCTACCACGGCGATACTGTGTGGGTCAAGGGAAGGGTTACCGGGAAACGGGCGCAGGACGGCGAGCACATTGTGGAGATGGACGTGTGGGCCGAGGACCAGCGGGAGCGGATGACGGCGCTGGGTTACGCGGTTGCCCTGCTGCCCTCCAGGGAACATGGGCCCGTAACCCTGCCTTCTAAACTCGATATCTAACACGGAGTACCCAGGTTTTATCCATCATGGCCGGCATGGCCGGGAATACCGCTCGTTCCGGTCTTGTCGAAGGATGAGACAAAATAATGGCCCCGGCTGAGCATAGAGTAGCCTGAGAGCAGACAAAAGATGTCTTTACAAGCGTTAAATGGGCTGAGGGTAATCGAGCTGGGAGACATGGTCTCCGCTGCCTACGCGACCAAGCTCCTGGCCGATCTGGGCGCAGAGGTTATAAAGGTGGAACGGCCCGGCCTCGGTGATGCCTCCCGGCACTACGGCCCTTTTCCGGGGGACGAGCCAGACCCCGAAAAGAGCGGGCTTTTCCTCTACCTGAACATGAACAAGCTGGGAACCACCCTCGACCCGTGCTCAGACTCCGGCAAGCGCATCCTGAAAGAGCTGGTGGACTCCGCCGACATTCTGGTGCAGAACTACCCCCCTTCCGCAGCCGAGGAAATGGGCCTGTGCCACCCGGACCTGCACGAGACCAACCCGGACCTTATCATGCTCTCCCTGTCCCCATACGGACAAATGGGACCGTACCGGGACTACAAGGGTTATGAGATTAACACCGCATCTTTAGGCGGCGTGGTCATGCACTTGGGCCTGCCTGGGCGCGCACCACTGAATCCCCCCCAGATGCTTGGACACTATCAGGTGGCCGTTACCGGGGCAATGGCAGTGATGATTGCCCTGGTGACCCGTGACCTTAGCGGGACCGGCCAGCATATTGACCTCGCTGAGGCCGATTCCTGGGCCACATTCCACGCCGGAGTGGGTATAGTGCAGTGGCTCTTTGGGCTTCGCACTACCATGCGACATGGTCGTCGTGTCCGTGGGGGCCCCTACCCCAACACCATCCTCCCCTGCAAGGACGGAGAAATACGGATGCAGGCTATGACCAAAAGGGAGTGGAACCGCATCCTGGAGATGATGGGAGACCCGGATTGGGGACATGACCCCCGCTTTCAAGACCGCCTCAAGATGAACGAGATGTACGCGGATGAGCTTGACGGCCACATCGGGGCATGGCTCAAGGAGCGGACCAAACAAGAGCTATCTCAGCTATTCTACGAGTACGGAGTCCCCTTCACCCCTGTGAATACCATCGCCGACTTCATTAACGACCCACACCTGGCGGCCCGGGGGTTTTTCGTCGAGATGGAGCACCCACGGGCCGGCGCGTTGAAATACTCCGGAAGGCCCTACCAGTTTTCCGAGATCCCCTGGGAGGTCCGCCGTCCTGCGCCACTCCTCGGCGAGCACAACGCGGATGTCTACTGTGGGCTACTGGGGTACGATACCCGACAGTTGGTCAGGCTGCGCCAGTCAGCCGTGATATAGGCGGGAGAAAAAACATGCAACCTTTGCCTTTGGAGCGTATTCGAGTGCTGGACTTCGGTTGGGTGTGGGCGGGGGCGGTATTGGGCCACGTCCTAGCCGACATGGGCGCAGAGGTCATCAAGGTGGAGTCCCGCCGAAGGCTCGACCCCGCCCGCCAGGGGCGGCCCATCATCGGTGATACCCCCGACCCTGAGCAGAACCCTCTTTATCACAATGTCAACCGTGGCAAGATGTGTGTAACTGTTGACATCAGCCGTGCTGAGGGCAGGGAGGTCGTGAAGCAACTGGCGAGCATCAGTGATATTGTGGTGGAGAACATGAGTCCCCACGCTATGACAGCCGCCGGGCTGGACTACTCGCATCTTCGTGAGGTGAACCCCCAGATCATCATGGTTTCCTGCCCCTTGGCCGGCCAGTATGGGCCTCGCAACGAGTTGCGGGGGTATGGGAACGCTGCGGGCGCTCTGGTTGGATTGGACAGCATCGGTGCCGACCCCGACGGCGACGAGTTCTGCGGCTTCAACCACGTCCAGGGAGACCCTAGCAGCAGTCAATACGGTGTGATCGCGGCCCTGGCAGCGTTCCATCATCGCCTGCGTACCGGAGAGGGCCAGTACATAGACCTTTCAATGTGGGAAGCGGTAGGGACGATGATGGGTGTGGCCACTATGGACTATGTGATGAACGGTCGCATCGCAACACCCCAGGGCAACCGCCACGCCTTTATGGCACCCCACGGCATCTATCCGTGCGAAGTGGATGACACGTGGGTATCCATAGCGGTGAGCACCCAGGAAGAGTGGGACGCTTTTCGCTCCGCCTTGGGCGACCCCTCCTGGGCGTGGGATGAACGTTTTTCAGACGGGTATCAGAGGGTGAAACATAGCAAGGAGCTTGACCACCACGTCACCGAGTGGACCTCTCGGAGAGATGCCTATGAGGTCATGGAGACCCTTCAGCGTGTGGGGGTAGCGGCGATGCCCTGTTTGAACCAGGAGGGGCGGTACTTTAATCCCCACCTGCAGGCCCGTGCCGCTTACGTGGACGTGGAACATCCGGTGCTGGGTACGGAGCCTCTGTACGGTATCCCCTACAAGCTCAGCGAAACTCCGGGGTGCATCAGGCGACATGCACCCATTATGGGAGAGCACAACGACTACGTCTTTGGGCAACTCCTCGGCCTCTCCGATGGGGAGCGTCGCTACCTGACGGAGCAGAAGGTACTGTATTGACCTTGATATGGGTGAGTCTTATAATGACCGCCAGGACCGCACCGGGGAGCCTTCATATTTAGTTAGGAGGCCACAGAAGCCGTGGGGTTACCCCTACTTTCAGACATCCGGGTGCTGGAGCTTGCCTCGATGGTCTCCGGCCCCTTCTGCGGGAGAATGCTGGCCTTCTCAGGTGCCGAGGTCATCAAGATTGAGTCCCCCTTTTGTGGCGACCCCTCTCGGCGCAGCGAGCCCTTTGCTAAGGACATACCCGGCCCCGACAGAAGCCTCCTGTTCCAGTACCTTAACGCCAATAAAACAGGCATAACCCTTGACATAGCTACGGCAACGGGGCAGGATCTCTTCAAGAAACTGGTCTCAGAGTCGGACGTCCTGATAGAGGACCTGGGACCGGGCGAGCCGGAGGACTTGGGGCTGGGTTATGATGAGTTGGCAAAGCTGAATTCGCAGCTTGTCATGGCATCCATCACGCCCTTCGGCCAAGATGGTCGTCATAGTCGGTGGAAAGCCTATAACCTGAACACGACCCACGCCGGCGGCAGCGGGTGGATTACCCCCACCGGCCTGTCCCGACGGATGCACCCCGACCGGCCTCCGTTGAAAATCGGGGGTCACGTGGGCGACTACTATTGCGGAATTACCGCGGCGACGGCTGTGATGTTTGCCATTCTTGCCCGCAACACAAGTGGCAGGGGACAGCACATTGATATGTCGAAGCAGGAGGCCCATCTGACCCTCGAGCGAAACATGGTGGGTATGTACGCTAACTACGGGTTCCTTGAGACCGCCGACACCCAGGACTTCCCCTACGGCGGTTGTTTCCCCTGCAAGGACGGCTACATAGAGATACTGGCCCACGAAGACGTCCACTGGAATAGCCTGGTACGGATGATGGGAAGCCCCGCTTGGGCCATGAAAGAGGAATACCGGTTGCGGGCCACGCGCCGGCTGCATGGGGAGGAAATCAATCCTGGGATAGAGAGTTGGACCAGTAGGTATACTCGCGCCCACGTCTACCGTCTGGGCCGGCGCCATGGTGTGCCGGTGGGAATGTTCTCTACCCCCACGGACGTGGTACAGTCCAGGCACGAGAGAGAGCGTGGGTTCTTTACAAAGATTAGCGGCTCCAATGCTGCTGAGATAACCCGTATCCCGTCTCTTCCGTACAAGTTCTCCGCCTTATCCGGAGTGCCCGACCGGCGTGCTCCCTCGTTGGGCGAGCACAACGTGGAAATTTACTGTGACCGCATGGGCCTTGAGCGTAGGGAGCTTGTCAGGCTGGCACAGGCCGAGATAGTGTGATGGAGGCGCAGTGTGTCTGATCTGCCACTCAGTGGCGTACGCATCATCGAGTTCACCTGGATCGGTGTTGGGCCCTATTGCGCTCTCCTTTGCGCGCTGATGGGGGCAGAGTGCATACGCATCGAGACCACAACCCGCCCCATATACTACCGGGGCACCGGCAGCCCCATGGCCCGGGTGTCCGGGTCCGGCCAGACGATGAACACCCTCAATGAACTGAACGTGAATAGGCGCAGCGTGTGCATAGACCTGAAGCACAGGGAAGGGGTCGAGCTTGTAAAGAACCTGGTGGCCGTGAGCGACGTGGTAGCAGAGAACTTCCAGACGGGAGTCATGGACCGTCTGGGTCTGGGGTATTCTGAGCTAAAGAGTATCAACCCAGCCCTTATCATGCTCTCCATGTCCTCCCACGGCGCTTCCGGTCCCGAGAAGGATGGGAAGGGCCTTGCCGCCGTCTTTGGTGCGCTGGGAGGCGCCAGCTACCTGAGCGGCTACGAGGATGGACCTCCCGTAGAGCTTCGGCTCTCGGCGGACTTGATTTCAGGAACGACGGCGTGTTTCGCTCTGTTGAGCGCCATACACCATGTCAGGAAGACGGGCGTTGGAACATGGATAGACTGCTCCAGCAGAGAGGTCGTGTCCTCATTCGTGGGAGAGGCCCTGCTGGATGCTATGGTGAACCGGCGCGACCAACCGCGCCAGGGCAATCGAGACGCTATCATGGCACCCCACAACGTCTACCCTTGTACCGGGCCGGGAAGCTGGATAAGTATAGCGGTAGCGAATCAGGAGGAATGGGAGGCCTTGTGCAAGGCGGTTGGCAGCGAGGACTGGTTGAAGGACTCCAGATTCGCCGACCGTTACCTCCGATGGAAGAACCAGGACGCCCTTGATGTGATGTTGGCGGAATGGAGCAAAGGGATGAACGCTCAAGAGGCCATGACACTCCTCCAGGAGGCCGGGGTCCCGGCGACTGCCAGCTACAACGCTCAAGACTTGCTGAGTGACCCTCACCTCCACGATAGAAAGGTCTTTCAAACGGCGGAAGATGAAGAGGGAGGGCCCTACATAATGATGGGTCTCCCGTGGAAGTTCTCTGATACGGTTCCCCAGGCTCCCACCCGTCCCCCAAGAATGGGTGAGCACAATGATTACGTATTCCAGGATGTGCTGGGCCTGAGAGACACTGAGGTCGCAGAGCTAGTCAGACGTGGTGTCATAAAATAAATGGGAGGACGATGGCAATGGAGTACCAGTTCATCAAGGTGGAGCGACAGGGCCAGGTAGAAATCCTGCGACTCAACGACCCTCCAACCCTCAACGCCATCAACTTCCAGATGATGCACGAGATGGCCGAGGAGCTAAGGCGGGTTGAGGATGACCCCCAGACACGGGCCTTGGTCCTCACCGGAGAGGGTCGTGGCTTCTGTTCGGGGGCCAACATTAAAGAGATGGCGGCCCTGGGTGGCGCAAAGGCGTTAGAGTCGGTCCCTCCCTCGGTCAAGGACCTGACGCCGCACCTTAGCTACGGACGCGGCGTCATCTACCAGCTATGGAAGCTCTCAAAGACTACTATAGCCGCCATCAACGGGCCATGTATCACTACCGGGGTGGGCCTATCCGCAGCCTGTGACTTCCGCATAGCCTCCGACCAGGCCCGCGTTGGCTGGATTTTCCTCCGCCGGGGCCTCCCACCTGACGATGGGAGTCTGGGCCTGCTCATCCGGCTTTTGGGTTACAACAAGACTTACAAGCTGGGCATTCTGAGTGAGATTATCCCGGCGCAGAAAGCTCTGGAGATAGGTTTCCTTGATGAAATTGCCTCCGCGGAGGACTTGCTGTCCACCTGCCTGGACCTCGCCAACAGAATTATCCAGGGTGTCCCACCACTGGCACAGCAGATGTTCAAGCGGCTTGCCAACGAGGCCCAATACGCAACCTACGAAGAGACGGCGCGACAGGTCCATTTGGCCTTCCGAACCCTGTCGGAGACTAACGACCACGCCGAAGCTATACGGGCCTTCTCCGAGAAGCGCCTGCCCCAGTGGACGTGGACCTAAACCAAAGCCAAGGTGGGATGTGCATTTGCCGTGGGTTGGGAAGGGGACTGGGAGTCCCGCAGTAGCCCTTCGGCCCTTGATTGCAGGACGGTGCGGCAGCGCCGTTTCACCTCCTCTTTCCGTCTGGCCAGCGAGGCGAGGAAGTTTCCGACCCTTTCCTGCACCAGGGGCTTGGTCCCCAGGCACAGGTTCCCGGTCGCTTCCTCCCTCACCCATTTCCAGATCGCCTCATCGGAGTTGAAGTCCGGGCTGTAACCCGGCAGGTTCATCAGCCGCAGATCCAGGCCGGGTGCCCGAAGGTACTCCCGAACCGACTCGCCACGGTGCGCCGGAGCGTTGTCCCAGATCACGTTCAGCGGTCCAAGGTACCTCTCTCTCAACTGTCTCAGGAACACGGCCGATGTTTCTGAGTTGCTGTTTCCTTCCAGATCCATCCACTCCACTTCCCCGGTCTCCAGGCACACCGCAGAGTAGTAACTGGCCTTTTCGCCATAGCGCGGGCTGCTCGAGTCCACCAAGGCTGGCTCTCCCTTCAGCACCCACTTGCCCCGGAGTTCGGCGTCCGCACGGAAATGGGCCTCGTCAGCGAAGAAGATCCTGGCCCCAGACCGCCCTGCCTCGTCCCACAGGGCGGCGTACTCCGCCACGAAGGACTCCCGCTTCTGCTTCTCAGCCTTGACCAGACGTTTCTTGGGGCGCTTGAGCACGAATCCCAGACGGTGGAGGTAGTTCAGGCAACTGCTGCGGCTCAGGCTGATGCCCAAACCTTCCAGGACAAACTGCCGTACCACTTTCCAGTTCCAGTTGGCCAGTTCGATGCCCGATGTGGCGGGCATCTCCTGCACCGCTGCCCTCAACTTCCCCTGCTGCGCCTCGCCGAGGGCGGGGGGGACCCCCCGGACTGCTCGAAAATCAAGGTTGCGGGACCGCCTTCGCCGAAGGCGGCGGCCCATCGGCCAATGGTGTGGGGGTCCCGTTCCAGGGCCTCGGCCACCGCCGAACCCGTCCAGCCTTGGGCCAGCAGCAACAGGGCGTACCACCGTTCCCGCTCCCGCGGCGTCGGCGACCGAATCATCCGCCAGCGCAAATCCCTGGCATCCATCTGCCACTGTTCGAGGAACCGCTCAATCTCCCTCACACCCATCACCAACCCCTTTCTCACTCCAAGACGGATTAACCCAACTCCCCTACAACTTTACCCCATGCTTCTGCGCATTTCACCTTGGCTTTGGTTTAGTTTCTCACGACCCCCGGTCCTGAATTCCTATCAAAGACCGGGCCTGGCTGACCGCCCTGGGCAGGTCGTTGTTAATAATCACAGGCCGGTGATGGACTTCTGCAAGACTGAGGATCCCCTCCTGTAGCTCAATCAGACGATCCAGTTGCTTGTCGGAGAGTTTACGCCTGGCAT
This sequence comes from Dehalococcoidia bacterium, assembly GCA_965219825.1. GTDB lineage: Bacteria > Chloroflexota > Dehalococcoidia > Lucifugimonadales > JAGWBF01 > JAGWBG01. Next base: position 3,481,658 of record OZ244792.1, read on the forward strand.
GGTTGGGGCTGAGAGCACGACGTTTCAGAGCATCCCGGTCCGGCACGTCCAGCACACAGAGGAGGTTGGCTCCTGGAGACTCGGGCTCCAGGATTCCCGGAATAAAATGGCTACCCTCCAGGACCATGCCTATCCCTTCCCGGATGGCCCTTCTGATGCAAGACTCGATGGCCGGTTTGAGCAGCAACGACTGCCGGATGGCCCCTTCCAGAAGTGGACTTCTGTCCGCAGGGATGCCATCAGACAATGCCTCGTAAGCGTCGTAAGTATGTTTCTGGAGAAGTCGGGCATCCACTTCGGGTAGCAGATGGGCGATTGAGGCCCTGATGAATCCGGTGCTCAGGTGGTGGGAGAGGCCCAGTTCTCTGACCAAGGCATTGGCTAACGTAGTCTTCCCTGTGCCCGAGACCCCTCCTAGAAGGATGACCAGAGGCCCCTCGGTCTGAGATGGGGGTATAGCTTCACTTGCCATTCAATACCTCTCCTTACGGTGGGCAGTGTACCGCCAGCACCTACCTGTGTCAAGGGCATCTCTCTTCACGTACCCGTAGCGCAGAAGAGAGGCCGGCGCCTCCGGGCAGCATACGTTCGCTGTTGGTTGCCCCTACTCCAGTTGGCGTACCTGCCGAAAGCTGACGAGAAAGCAGAGTGCCAGCGCAAGGCCCACGGACGATACGATGGTAAGTGCCCCCGAAGCGGTGTACAGCTCTATGAAGAGGCTGATAAGGAAAATAGCGATGGGGCTTATTCCCATCATCAAGGTGTAGATGCTGGTAATCCGTCCCCTCAAGGTGTCCGGGATCATGGTCTGTACCAGAATCTGGTTGCTTACAATGAAGTTGGTCTGGGAGACGCCCATAAAGGCCATCATTGCCAGAGAGAGAAAAAGCCAATGGGACTGGGCAAGCCCCAGGATGGCGGCGCAGCCCATTGCCAGCGCTATCAGTCCTACCTTGCCCTTCTTGAAGATGAAACCGAGCGAGGCTATGAAGATAGTAGCTGTCAGTCCCGCTACTCCCTGGGCGGCCATGAGGTATCCGCCCACGTCGGCCTCAGAGTCAAGCACCTCGCCGGTATAGGCCGGCAAAAGATTGGGAATGGGCATGAATATCAGGTTGAGTACAAGATTGAGCACGAGAAGGTGGAGTATGATTCGGTTTTCCTTCCAGATGTAGCCGATGCCGTCCTTCAGATTGGTCAGTACCGAATAGCTCCGGGCGGTAGACGGCTCCTGGTAAGGAGTCTTCAGTGGTATAAGTAGGAGTGCTAGCCCGATATATGCCCCACTCTCTACGAAAAAGTTCCATTTGATTCCGACGGTCGTAATCAGTAGCCCCCCAAGCAACGCCCCAGTAATCCGCATGATATTAACCGTCATGGCGTTGAGGGCAAAGGCATTTCCCAGGTCATGGGGCGGGACTGTATTAACGATGAGGGCTTGAAGGGCCGGCATGACCAGCGCGTAGCAGACCCCGGATACGGCCGCGTAGGCGAAAGCGTGCCAGACCTCCACCGAGCCGGAAGCCACCAGGAAAGCGAATAGGACGGCCGATACACCCAGAACAAACTGGACGACCATTACCGTCTTCCGGCGGTTTACACGGTCAAGGAGTACCCCAGCCCAGGGGCTTAATATCAGCGTCGGGAAGGCCCTCAAGCCGGATGCGGTGCCCGACAGCAGAGCGGAACCCTGCCCCGTGTCCGGGTCCTTGGTGAGTTCCCAGACCAGCCATCCCAGCGACAATATCTGAAGCCAGAAGGCCATTTGGCTGAAGATACCGCCCGTCCATAGTAGGCGGAAGTCCTTGCTTTTCAGGGATGAAAAGGTCTGTATGCCTGAGCGCCTTGTCCTGTTCGGACTTGCACCGAGGTCCTCGACGCTTCTTTTCTCGTGAGCCATATAGTAGGAGGGTCTCTCCTCCATGCCTTGGTTGGGCGACCCCTATTTTGGCCGCAAGCTTTACATAAAGTCAAGGGATATTACACGATATACATTATTACCGGATTCGGGGATAGCGCTACGTGCCTTAGTCTCCTGACAAACGTAGCGCTAGATTTGCAACCCTAGCGCCCAGCTCGCGTGCCTGTTCTATATCCGGAGAAGAGACCTGTCCTGCGGACGTGGCTCCGTAATAGGAACCTGAGACTCGCATCTCCTCGCTCCAGGGCAGTCCAACGATAACCATTCCACAGGCCAACATCCAGTGGACCAGGCTCAGGAGGGTGAATTCTATCCCTGAATGGCGTCCACGCCCCGTGGTGAAGGCTGCGCCTATTTTGCCATTCAACTGCCCTTCTTCCCACAGGTCTCCCTGATCATCCAGCCATGTTTTGAGGAAGCCCGTAATGCCGCTCCAGTTTGGTGAGCCCAGAATTATGGCGTCGGACGTGACCAGGTCATCCCGGCTGGCGTCCTGCACCTGCACCGCTCTGACCCTCACGCCCTTGATGCCGGAGGCCCCCTCCAATGCTGCCGAAGCGAGGGACTCGATTTGAGGTCCTCGTCCATCATAGATAATCAGAACGTCGCAGCTAATATTTTATCCCTCCGATGGGTACGGTGGCGTGGCAGGTAGTGGGCTCTTCCCGGACCAATCTACGCTAGACTCCGTCCAGCAAGACCTTGACCATTTTTCGCTCAAGCTCCAGTCCCAATTGCTGAACAAGCTGCTTCCGGTCCACGTCACCCAGAGATACCAGGTAGGCAACCCCAAGGAGCCTCCCAACACGAAAATCAACAACGGTGGAAGAGACAAGCCCGGCCGGTGTGGTCTGCAATGTGTGAAGCCCCACCGTCTCATCCGAGAAGCCATCGAACTGTAGCCGGTCAACGCTTAAAAGCTTCTGCCCCTGGCCAAGGTCCTTCCCAACGGCCTCTCGGGAATCTCCAAGAAATTTCTCTGTCATCCATAGTGACACTTCCAGATTGTCATGGAAGAGATGGGAGAGAGTTGCGGCCGCCACATCCGAGCAGGCCTGGATGGTGCTAGGCCGAGCTTGGGTAACGAACTCACGGATGTATCCGGTGATGCGGCCGGCGGTCCTGATTTCCGCAGTAGTCGTGCCTGGAAGCCCCTGCTCCGCCATGGTCTCGTTGCCCAGGAGGCCGTCTCTGGAGGTCCGAAGCTCTCTGACCTCATAGGGAAGCTCTTCTCTTGCCAGCACCATGCTGGATAGGTCTCCTTCAACTATACTTTGAGATGCACGGTAGAGTGCTTCAGGCAAGGCTCCCTCCTTTCTTGAGCGTGTCGGCGTCCCCAATGGGCTTGAGTCTCGGGGCATTGGGAGTCATTGTCCACCCAATCAGGTAATTCGTTTTCGATATGGGATGACTTTTCCCCCAAGGATAAATCTGAAAACGAACCCTACGATAGCACGAAGCCGGTAGCCCGTCAATAAGACATCTCATGCTATAGTATAATGTACTGCCTGAGCAATAGAGACGGCCGGTAGGCGATGGGCCTCCTTTGAGCGTGGGGATTAAGGTGCGCTATCAAACAAAATGGAGGGGAAGGTATGGCAGCTAGGACGGGGGAGGAATACATGGCAGGACTACGTGAGCTGTCCCCCGAGGTCTATATTGGAGGGGAGCGAGTGGAAGATGTGACAACTCACCCCGCCTTGAGCAACGGAGCCCGCACTATGGCCAAGCTCTATGATATGCAGCACGACCCCGCGATTCGGGACGAGATGACCTATATCTCGCCCACGTCGGGGGACCGGGTAGGGCGGTCCTTCATCACTCCCCGGACTATCCGGGACCTGGAGCAGCGGCACGTTATGATGGCTCACTGGGCCAGGGCGAGCTGCGGCACAATGGGCCGTACCCCCGATTTTCTCAATGTCAGCATGATGTCCATGGCAGCAGCCGGAGACTATTTCGGCCAGAACCGCCCGGAGTTCAAGCAGAACGTACAGAGGTACTACGAGTATGTGCGGGAGCATGACCTAGCCCTCACCCACACTCTGGTCAACCTTCAGCGCAGCCGCTCTCCTCTGGCCGCGCCCCTGGAAGACCGGACGGACGTAGCCCTCTCACTGGAAAAAGAGACTGATGCCGGAATTATAGTACACGGGGCACGTGTCCTGGCCACACTGGCCCCACTATCCGACGAAATCGCCGTGTATCCTGCCAGGTCCCACAGGCTCCCCGGGGGAGCGCCGGAGCGGTACTCTTTCGCCTTCTCCATACCCTGCAACACCCGTGGCCTGAAGTTCCTTTGCCGCGAGAGCTTCGACCTGGGCCGGTCCCGCTTCGACCATCCACTTGGCTCCCGCTTTGAGGAGATGGACGCCATAGCTTTCTTCGACAACGTGTTGGTGCCCTGGGAACGGGTCTTCCTGCTTGGGGACATCGAGCGGTGCAATAACATGGCTATGATGACCAACCAGTACACTCACTCCGGACACCAGGTCGTGACCAAGAACGTGGTCAAGTGTGAGTTCATCCTGGGGCTTGTCAGCCTCATGGCCCATACCCTTGGCTCCGGCCAACTCCCTCACGTGCAACAGATGATAGCTGAAGTCATAGAAAACCTTGAGGTTACCAAAGCCTGTCTACGTGCCGCCGAGGTAGACGCTGAGGTGGACCGGTGGGGCGTCATGCTACCATCTCCATTTCCTCTTATGGTAGCTCGCAACCTCTTCATCCGAATGTATCCCAGAATGGCGGAGATTCTTCACTTCCTGGGCTCCAGCAGCCTTATGGCCCTTCCAACGGAGGCCGACCTCAGTGGGCCGTTGGCTCCTGAGATAGAGCGTTATCTGGAGACCGACACCGCCTCCGCTGAGGAGCGGGTGAGGCTGTTCCGCCTGGCGTGGGACATGTGCTGTAGCTCCTTTGGGTCCAGACAGGTGCTATATGAGCGCTTCTTCCAGGGCGACTCGACGCGCAATGCCGTTATTCTCCACAACCTCTACGACAAGGAACAGGCCACAGATTGGGTACGGGAGTTCCTGGAGCAGGAATAGACGTACCCGGCGGCTCAGACTGTAATCCCGGTGAAGTTGAAGCTTCTCAGCTTGAGAGCGGGCACCAAGGTGGCAAAACCGTACTCGTTCAACACTAATTTCCTGCCTTTACCCACGGCCTCCACTCCGGCCAAGGCGTCTACATAGGACTGGGTGAACCTCAGATTCTTCACCGGATAGCTTAGCTCGCTATTTTCTATAAGGAACACGCCGTCGCGGGTCATGCCTGTCATCACACACCCCTGGGAATGTGCCAGACGTGTGTAGAAGAAGCGGGTGATATACAAGCCGCGTTTGGTGGACGCAATCATCCCGTCCAGCGTATCGTTTCCTTCCTTCATGAACAGGTTGGTCGCCAATGGCCCTCCGGTGAAGTATGCCTGGTGGCCTGTGGAAACCCTGCCCTCCTTACCTGCGGTGTAAGAGCTATGGACCGGGCCACCTACCACTCCATCCTTCACAATGTCCACGACCTGACGAGGAACGCCTTCGGTGTCGAAAGGCACCGGCCAGCCCTCCGGATTGGCGCCATCATCCCAGATGGAGACGAGGGGGCTCATAGCGGACTGCCCCATGACACCGTTCATCCAGCTTCGGCCGTCCTGGACAATCTGGGCACCCATGCCATACATGCTCAGGCTCTCCAGGATGTCATCCACAGCGTAGGGGTCGAGCACAACGGTATATGGACCAGGCTCCACCGGACGGGGATCACGTCCACGCATGGTCTTGTTTATGGCATCGTCGGCCAGCAATTCCACGTCAATATCCGATAGGCGCCATGAGCCGCCCTTTGCCCATCCTGCTGAGGTGTCGCTCATGGTGGTGACAATCAGGCCCGAAAAGGTCCCGGCGTGGTAGGCCCGTGCCCCCTGAGTGCTCATTACCGCTATCTCCTGAGTGCCGGTGCGATAGGCGCCCGATGCACTCAACCCCTGGTCCGCGGCTTTGCGGCAGACAATACTCACAACCTGCGCACGGACCTTGGGGCTACAGTCGGCGGTAGCCTCGTCATAAACTGCTACCACCGGCGGCGCACCCGGAGTGGGGAGGCCATTGAAGTCCGAGTCTTCAGGCGTCAGAAGGGCGCTTTGCCGTGCCTGTTCCACCATCATTCGGATGCCATCATCGCTCAGGTCATTGGTGGTGGCCCGTCCCTGTCGTTTGCCCACTACCACTCGGATATTGAGCAGAGCATTGCTATGGGACACATTCTGGTGGATTGAATTACTCGCATAGCGGGTCAGCGACAGGTCTTGGACACTCAGGTATACGTCGGTCTCATTGGCTTTTGATAGGCTCAGGGCCTTTTTGAGAACGGCCTCGCAACTTTCCTGCCCCATCATTTCAGCACCCCTATTCGCACGTTTCGGAATCGCGCCGGAGCAGCCCCGTGCCCGGTGTGCCCTATTTGACCAGGCTGCCCCTTGCCGCAGTTGGGTGTCCCCCACATTTCCCAGTGTCCCTTGTCACATACCGCGTCACAGGAGCCCCAGAACTCAGGTGTAATACCCGTGTAGGTACAGTTCCGCAGCAATTTTCCCAGCTTGCCATTTTTGATTTCGTAGCCAATCTCGGTCCCAAACTGAAAATTGTAGCGCTTGTCGTCTATGGACCATGAGCGGTTGGTTTCCATAAGGATGCCGTCCTCCGTATCGGAGATCAGGTCATCCAGTTTCCAGGTGCCCGGTTCCAGGCTCACGTTAGTCATACGAATCAGGGGAATACGGTTCCATGACGCGGCACGCATACAGCCGTTGGAGCTTAACCCCAGTCTGGAGGCAGTCTCACGGGACATAAGATACCCCACGAACTCGCCATTCTTGACAATGGGAGTCGAGCTTGCCGGTACCCCTTCATCATCCCAACCGAAGGTTCCCAGCCCAGGATTTCGCACGCTGTCGGCGGTGATGTTGACGTACTGGGAGCCGTATCGAAAATTGTTAAGCTTATCCGGAGTCAGGAAGGAAGTCCCGGCGTAGGCAGCCTCAGAGCCCATCACGCGGTCAAGCTCTGTGGCGTGGCCGCACGACTCATGAATTTGAAGGCCCAACTGGGAGCCACCAATTATTACCGTCGTGGTCTTGTCGCTAGGGCAGGGGTCGGACGTGAGCAAGGTCACGGCTTCACTGGCGGTCCTTTCGGCGTTCTCGAGGAGGTTCATACCGGTGATGTACTCCCAGCCGGCGCACCCCTGCTGGCGGCCCTGAGATTGGGGGTAGGAGCGACGCTGTACCTCATTGTGGCCCACGGCAGTGGCCTGGATGCCGCCGCCCGCCTCGTAAATCGTCTGCTCAACTTGTGCGCCTTCGCTGTTGTGGAAGGTCTTCTTCTCCTTGATGAAAATGAGGCTACCCTGGCGGGTCCTGATGCCCTTGACCGTCGCCATGGCCCCGTCTGCCTCTATGAGAAGCCTGAGTTTCTGCTCCAGGGAAATGGTAAACGGGTCAATCTCTACCGGTGTGGTGTAGGTCCCACGGCTGGTCACAGGCGGCCCCAGAACTAGCCCTCCTTTTCTGGGAGAAGGTATGGGAGGTACAAGCGCTGAGGCTTTGGCAATCTCGGTGGCCAGAACGGTGACGCGGTCTACCTCGGGAGGGGAAAAGTCATGGCTGGAGGCGAACCCCCATGAGCCATCTACCAGCACCCTGACTCCGAATCCTTGTGACTGGTCTATGCTCAGGGTGTCTACCACGCCGTTCTTTACAGAGTAACGCTCCTGGTCCGTATTGACCACCCGAATATCGGCATACTGAGAGCCCCGCATTTGAGCAATGTCCAAGGAACGTGCGATCTGTTCGTCCAAGTGTACCACCTCCTTTTGGGAAAGACTGGAACGATGTGTAGCCTGTCAAGGACACAGAAAATAATACACTATGCTACCGGCAGAAGTACAATTCTTAAACGCCTCCGGGTGTGTCGCTCCTTTGCCGCACCCTCAAATTGAATGAAAAATGTTCAGATGTAGGGGTGAGATAAATATAAAAACGAATTTTGGAAATTTATCAAAAATTGACCAAAAGAAGACTTGAAATTCATCCGTGAACATTGATAGATTCACACTGATGTTGTGAGGAAAGGCAGGAGGGTCGACCTCTTGGGTTGTGGTGAGTGTGTGAGATGACCTTCAGTGGTGAGGGGTGTGGGTAGACCTCGTGTGGTGGTGAGGTAAGACGTGTGGGGTAAGCCTCCTGTTCGCGTCACATGCGCCGGAGCAATTGTGCCGGCGTCATTATTGGCAAACCCGTAGCGCAGTGCATCTATCGGGCTAGCCGCAGGATAAACGGCTCTCGTCATTGGGGGATCAGATTGTACGCGTCCGCCATTCAAAGGGCCTGCTATATGCGGGGTCTGCATCCCCCAGGGCTATTATACTTTCCTCGGCCCGTGTCCCTGGGGGCCAATTCCAGGAGAGGGACTGGAATACGAAAGTGGAAAAGGTTCTTGAACGAAACCTATATGCCCAGTGTCCTTGATTCGTGGAGGGGAAGCGATAATGGAGAAGGAGCGTCCTACGAGTCAATCGAAGGGATTCTCACATCATCCGGTGCTTCTCCGTGAAGCGGTCCAGTATTTGGTGGTGCGGCGGGGTGGTGGTTATATTGACTGTACCGTTGGCGAAGGGGGACACAGCGCGGCTATCCTTCAAGCATGCCTGCCGGGAGGCCGGCTCCTGGGCATTGACCTTGACTCTCGGTCCCTCGAACGCGCCCGTCAACGCCTGGAATGGGTTTCTGACCCCCAGAGGCCTGGACCCCTCCAGGGACACGAGGCCTCCTTCACCCTGGTCCAGGGCAACTACGCTCGGCTGGAAGAGTTTGCCCGCACTCTGGGATACTCGGAGCCGGACGGAATACTGCTGGACTTGGGCCTGTCATCCCTTCAGTTGGAAGGCGAAGGGCGTGGCTTTAGTTTACAGAGGGATGACCCCCTGGATATGAGATTCAATCCGGAGACAGCTTCCCCATCAGGCGCGAAACAGACCCTGACCGCCGCTGACGTCGTCAATGACTATCCTTTTGATGACCTGGCCAGAGTTATATCGGCCTATGGTGAGGAGCCCAGGGCCAGGTCTATCGCAAGGGCCATAATACGGCAGAGGCCGCTGAGAACGACCCTGGAATTGGCCGACCTGGTGGCTAGAGTTAGTGGCGGACGCAGGGCCGGCCACGGGAAAGGTCGGAGGGGCAGCAGAATTCATCCAGCGACGCGTACATTCCAGGCGCTACGCATAGAGGTAAACTCGGAGCTAGACAACCTGAGGGCCGGCCTCGAGCAGGCCATAAGCATACTCAAGCCGGGAGGGAGGCTCGTGATAATCAGCTACCACAGCCTGGAGGACCGGATAGTCAAGGAGGCCTTTTCCCGCGAGGCTAAGGGATGTGTCTGTCCTCCACGAGTGCCGGTGTGTATCTGTGGACATACACCGACTTTAAAGGTCATAACAAGAAGGATCGTCAGGCCGTTGCCGGAGGAAGTAAAAGTTAACCCGCGTAGTAGAAGCGCCTGCATGAGAGTGTCGGAGCGTCTAGCTTATGCCACAGAGCAGCCTGAGGGCGCAGAGATAGGATAAGTCTCAAGCACCCTCTGTGTACACAGTGCTCTTGGTGATTATAGAGAGGTGGAAGTTGGCCAGAGAGTTGTTCTACACAGCCATTGATCTTGGTACCAGTAAAGTTTGTACCATAATAGCAAGAATCGGGCCAGAAGGTGAATTGAAAATCCTGGGGACAGGCATTGTCCCATCGCAGGGTATGCAAAAGGGCCGGGTCGACAGCGTCTCCGATACTCAGAGCGCCGTCATGGCTTCCCTGAAAGGGGCCCAGCGTTATCTGGGTAAGGGGGTCACCTGGACCTATCTGAGCGTTACGGGAGACCATATATCCTGTCAGAATACTACCGGCGGTCTTGGCTACTCCAGGGGTAATGAGGCCATCTCATCCGAGGACGTGCAAAACCTGATTCAGTCCTCTTATCCCAGTGTGTCTGATAGCAAGGAGGTGCTGCATGTCATCCCTATGACCTACGAAGTGGACGGGCTGACAGGGGTAAGGAATCCGGTGGGACTGCACGCAGAAAGGGTGCAGGTAGAGTCTCATGTTGTGCTTGGCGACGCATCAATCCTGAAGAACTTGGTCAGGGCGGTGGAGGGTTGCAAGATTTCGGTGAGAAGTCTGGTGCTTCAGCCCCTTGCCTCTGCTGAGGCGGTCCTGACCGAAGATGAGCGGGAGATGGGTATAGTGCTGCTGGACATCGGAGGCGGCACCACCGACATAGTCATATTCAGGAGCGGGAGTCCCTGGTACACGTCGGTAATCCCTGTAGGCGGGAATCTCGTTACCAGAGACCTTGCTGCGGCACTGGGAGTGCCATCCTACATTGCCGAGGATGTCAAGATCAAGTGGGGTCATGCCCTACCCGATGAAGTGCCGTCCGATCAAGAGGTGCATCTCCCAGGCTTCCAAGGGCAGCCCCGTCGTACGGTAAAACGCCGGGCCATGTGCATGCCCATTAAAGAGCGTCTCGCCGAGACCGTCAAGCTTGTCCTACTTAAGGTTCAGAGTGCCGGACTGAGGCAGTTACCCCCCGGTGGGGTGGTGATAACGGGAGGGGCATCGGAAACGCAGGGTCTCAAGGACATGGTAGCAAAAATGACCGGCGCTCGTGTAAGGGTCGCATCCCCAAGGAATATCCCCGGCTTGCCTTCCGAGCTAATAAAACCGGCCTACTCCACCAGTGTTGGCACTCTTTTGTGGGGCATGAAGCACTGGGGAGAGGAACGGCCCTACAAAAATGGCGAGAAGACGCTCCGAGGAAACAAAACCCTAATTCCGAGATTCGGGAGAAACGCACAGGAGACCTCTGTCTAAAATTAAGGCCAAGAGCATCGTCACACTAGGTACAATCTATATTACATATTGTAGAAGGAGGGACTCATGGTATCTAAAGAGAACACTTTCCCGGAGGAAGCGAGAGGCCAGGATAGCCTCAGGTGGGGGGGGCGGATGTCAGATGATCCAAGGCCTCCTGGAATGCCGGTCATAAAGGTGCTAGGCATTGGTGGTGGTGGATGCAACGCTATAGGACGTATGTTCAAGGAGAAGTTGGCCTTGGTAGAATACTACGCCATCAATACCGATGCCCAGCACCTCTTCCGATGCGACGTGGAGCACCGGCTGGCCATAGGCCAGACCCTTACTCGTGGCCTGGGTACGGGCGCCAATCCTGACCTGGGACGACAGGCTGCGGAGGAAAGCAGGGAAGACCTGGAAAAAGTTGTTAGTGGTGCGGACATGGTCTTCCTTGCCGTAGGCATGGGCGGAGGGACCGGTACAGGGGCGGTACCTGTGGTTGCTCAGTTGGCAAAGGAGGCCGGCGCTCTCACAGTTGCCGTGGTCAGCAGGCCCTTCGGTTTTGAGGCATCTACGCGGCGCAAGAATGCCGATGAAGGCATCGCCCGTCTGAAGGACCACGTGGATACTCTGATAGTAATTCCCAACGATTGTTTGCTCCAGATGGGTAGGAACAAGGAGCAGACCTTTACTTGGGAAGACGCTCTGAAGACGGCGGATTCGGTGCTTCACCAGGGCATCCAGTCCATGGCCGATGTGGTGACTACTCCCGGAGAAATCAATGTAGACTTCGCTGACGTAAAGACAATCCTGACCAACGCTGGCCAGGCCTGGCTAGCGATAGGTAGGGCTAGGGGTGAGAACAGGGCCAAAGAAGCGGCCAAGCAAGCCACCAAGAGCCCCCTCTTGGACATCGAAATCGCAGGGGCTAAGCGGATTCTCTTTGTCATCACCAGCGGTCCCAACATGAGCCTGAAAGAGGTGCAGGAAGCCTCCAGTGTCATCCACGAGTTGGCTGACCCTGATGCCAACGTCATCTTCGGCACTTCCAAAGACCAGAAGATGGACGACGAAATGAAGGTAACTATAGTGGCCGCTACATTCCCCGTCCCTCAGGATAGCATGGAGCAGGGTGACGAGGAGCTACGGAAACTCCTACGCGATGCCACTCCGGAGGAAGGAGAGAACCTGGATGTACCCAGTTTCCTCCGAAAACAGGCCAGTCAGAGGAGTAGAGGGCTTTTCAGATAAATTAGCGACTCGTCCCCCTTGCTGAGAGCTTTTGGTCAATTCTAATATCGAGGAATATTCCCGGAAGCTTGGGAACTTTTCATCAATCTCCTAATGAGTTAAAGGCGCCGGGAACCTTGTTGAGGCCGCCCAATATTGGGCGGCCTCTCGATTTATCACCTGCCATATGTGGACATAGCCATTGACAGTGACCCACAGGCCAAGTAGCATCGGCAATATCACCACATTATCCGAGCGGCATTCTGCAATAAGGAGGGAACCCTATGCCGGCGTCAGCCATATCCCATATAGCTATATGTGTCGGGGATGTTGCCCGGTCCCTGGCCTTCTACCGGGACATGTTGGGCTTTCGAGTAATATCGGACAGGGTCCAGGACACCACCACCGGCGGCTTGCCCCACGTGTACAAGAACAGGCACAATCAGCGACGGATAGTGTACCTGTCCTATGGTGAAGGGGATGACACTCCCCGGATCGTGATGACAGGACACCCGGGCGATACGCCCGATGGCGAGGCCATCAAACTGGACCAGATCGGCATCAGCCACATGTCCTTCACTGTACCCAACGTGGCCGAACTCATCCGGGAGCTTCTATCCAAAGGCGCCCAGACCTCCGGCCCTCCGGACGCCTTTAAGGACGCTTCGGGCCACACTCGCACGGTATTCTTCCTGGACCCCGATGGCATATTGGTCCAGTTCGACGAGGGCGGTGAATAGGCCTGATCAGGCGTAAGGGTCAGCGGGGCAGCAACCACGACTCCGACCAGGCGAGAGAGCAGGTGCTGCCCTCACGACCACTCCTGTCCTGGGGGAACGGCCTTCCTGAAGCTACCTTGCCATTTATGACCAACTGCGCACTTCTTGCCGGAATCATAACAGTGTACACACTGTGGGGACGCCCTGGCAGCGTGCCGGCCTCCATGTACATGACGAATGGCTCGCCCAGATCGTGCCATGTCATGGAAATGTCCTCGTCCCTGGAAACCGCTTTTTCAGTAGAAAAAGAGCGGACGTCCCCATGCCTGGAAAAGACCGCCTCAATCACCGGTATGTTCTGGTCGGAGAAACTGGTGGTAGTCTCAATCTCTCCCTGGAACCAACGGACCAACGCTATATTGTCGGCATAGATTCTGGGTTGATTGTTCGTCAATTCACCTTCTATGAACAGGACGTGCCCTGGCCCTGCGGGAGAGAGTAGGACCCTCCAATGGCTGACCCGAGATGTCAACGGGCCGCCCTCCGTGTTGCCAAGACGCATGAAGGAATTCTCCCCCGTCATCCGGACCTCATTTGGGTCTACAGGACTTACCATAACGTACCTCCTTGAGAGTATTGACAGTATTTGGTAAATGGGCCATTAGTTGGCAGGCATTCCCTGCCCCATCCATCGGAGGAGGCTGCCCTGGGACAAGAAAGGCTACCGGGGCCGCACCCACGTCTCCGACCATGCGAGAGAGCAAGAGCTACCCGTGTGACCGCCCAACTCCATTGGGAAAGGCTTTCCGGGCGCTTCTCTGCCATTTACAACCAACCGCGCCCTTCCCGCCGGAGTGAGGACACTGTACACACCATGAGGACGACCTTCAATGACAGTGCCCGGCGCGAAACGGATCAAGAATGGCTCCCCACACTCGTACCAGGTCAGGGAAATATCAGTGTCCCGGGATATGACCCTCTCAGTAGCAAAAGAACGGATGTCTCCGTGCCTGGAAAAGGTCGCCTCAGACACCGGTACGGTCCGGTCGGCGAATACCGGGTTGATTCCGACCTCAATCTCCTCCTGCAACCAGCGAGCCAACGCAATATTATCTGAGTAGATTCGGACCTGATTATCCGTTACCTCGCTCTGTATAAAGAGGACGTGTCCGGGGCCGCCCGGCGACAATAGAATTCGCCAGTGGCTGACAAGGCCGGTCAATGGGCCGTCATCGGTGAGTTTGAGCTGTATAAAAGAGTTCTCTCCTGTGAGGCGAATTTCGTTGGGGTCTACAGGACTTACCACGGTATGACCTCCTGAACGGGAATTTTGTCATGTGCTATTGCAATAGATGGCGCTGTTATTTTAGCCGTTGGGTCTCTTGGGCGCAACCGGCAATCCATGACTAATCCGGCACCAGTATGCCGTAGAAGAAGTCCGGGGGTATCCGCTCTTTTGAAGACACGGAAGGATACCCACGTATAAAGTGCTCCCGGCCTATGACGTCAGCCACCACGTCGCCGGGCAACTTGTGATAAGGGCGCTCCGGGCTCATCTGGGTACGATGGCATAGCAAGCAGTTCACTTTTCGCTCAACGTGGTCTGAAACGTCCATTTCCAGGTGTACATGGTCGGGGTCTACGCCGTCGTTCTGCCGGGCGGCGTCGGGCAAAGGTGTGTCTATGCCCACCCGCCGTAGCTTTAACGCCATCTCCATCCGGAACCCCTTTGGGCGAACACTGTAAAACAGCCGCAACGGAGTGTGGGGAGCAAGCCCGGCGCCAATCTGGTGTTTGAAGTAGCCGGGGTCCCCTGCGTCCTTGAAGGCGGCTGTGGTGTGGTTGGAAATGGCGATATGGTCCGGGTGTCCGTAAAGCCCGTCGGAGCCGAAGGTCAACACCACGTGGGGCCGGAACCGGCGCATCTCCTCTACCAACCGCTCCACTACCTCGCCGGCATCGGCGTTGATGAAGGCCTTGGGGTTGCGGTTGGCATCGTCCCCCGCCATGCCGGAGTCCCTGTAGCCCAGCACAACAGGCTCCTGGATTCCCAAGGCCCCACATGAGCAGCGTAGCTCCTGGTGGCGCACTTGCGCCAGGGTATCCCGGGTCGCCGAGCCGGGTTGCCTAATCTCCCCCTCCTCGCCGAGGGTGGCGCATACCAGCCGGACCTCCACTCCGCGCGCCGCATAAGTTGCCAGGGTGCCGCCCACTGGAAAAGCTTCATCGTCCGGGTGGGCGAAACAGGCGAGCATCTTCAATTGTCCCATGGCTCCTCCCGCTCATATCGTTGTTCGTTTGTCTTCAGTATAGTGCATTATCGTTGTTATGGCGGTACTTGACTTTGGGGATTTGCGAGTCTGGCCGGAATTTTGGGTCTTGGAATGGTCCAGTAGAAGAAAGCTGACAGGCCATACAATATGGCTATGGGGATAAGGGCCCAGAAGTAGCTCTCGTCGGTGTGGACAAATATCAATCCCATCCACAACGGGGTGAGCATAGACATTAGCTGGTCCGGTAAGTGTTGCCATCCTCTCAGAGTGGCAAAGCTCCGACGCCCGAAGAAGTCACCCAGGATGGCCCAAGCAAGGGGATTGGCGCTTTCAGAGAAAGCGAGAAATATAATGAAGACGGCCAGTTGCCACAGATGGCCGCTGCTGTACAGCATCATCACAACTGCCAGGATGCCGGAGACCATGGCAACTGCGCTTATCTTCTGCTTGGACCATCTGTCGCCCATCCATCCGGCGCAGGGATTAAGGACCAGGACGCCAAAGCACATTAGACCCACGAATATCGCCGCCGTTGGCTCGTTCACCCCGCTCCAGACCATGAGCGGGGCTAGGTGAAAGGACATACCGGCATGGACGGAGTTACGCAGTCCTACAGCTAGGACAAGGAGCCAATATGAGCGCGTTCTCAGAGCTTCACTTGTGGTAAAATCCGCCTCTCCGGGTAGTCGGCCTGCCGGTGTCCCTACTGTGGCGGGGCCGGGGCCTTGAGGAGTAGCCGTATCCTTCCGGCCCTGTTCCTCTCTCGACCCGGACTCTTGGGATGTGGGGGAGAGTGGGCCATCCGGGCGGACGCCGTCGGGCAGCAGACCCATGCTCTCAGGAGACCGTCTTACCAGGAAAGATAGGGGGACCACTACCGCCAGTATAGCTACACCGGATACCAGGGCTGAGGTACGCCATCCCCATCCCAGACTGAACACCATGAAGCCCAGAAGAGGAGGTATGGCCGCGCACCCCAAACCCTGCCCGGCAGAAACTAAGGCCATCGCCAGGCTCCTCTTTCCCCGGAACCACTGGTTCACTGCCGGTATGGAGGCGTTCTCGTACCCGGCGCGGACTCCCAGAGAGATGAGTCCTACATAGACCAATATGAAGTACAGGTAGCTATGGGTGAAGGATACGAGGATAAATCCCAGGCCCGATATTAGCCCACCCGCTGCCATCAGAGGCCCTCCGCCAAAGCGGTCGGTAAGATACCCTACTACAGGCCCGTGAAGCCCTCCCTCCAGTCGTCCCAGAGTTTCCGCCAGAGAGATAGCGGTCCTGTCAATTCCCAACGAGTTCTGGATGGGAAGGATGTATATTGTGAAGCCTCTGTTGAAGGTGCCATGTTTCAAGGCGCTGGTAAGCAGGCCGATGACTACAATCCACCAGCCATAAAAGACTCTACTGGGTCTTTCCGATGCGCCTTTCGAGGATGCCTCACTCACTGTACGACGGATATTCTAGGGACTGCTTGCCCCGCTCACCGGGCGGGTTCCATTATCTGGACGTCGAGGCGAGCTATGTGGCTGAGAACGTGGTCCAACACTGCCTTCCACTCAGGCGACGCACCGAAGGCGGCCTCTTTGGCCTTCATATCCTCTGCGTCATCGAAGCTTCGTATCCAGATGAACTGGTTCTTCTGCTCGTTCACCCACGTACCGTCAATTTTCATGCCGTGATTTTCCATTATGGGAATGGAAGTCTCGTGAAAGAGCTTGACCCACTGGTCCATCATCCCACGGTTGATGGTGTAAATTCGTAGCTGCGAAATCATGATTCTACCTCCCTGGTCCAATTTCGGGGTCTCCGGTCTCTTATCGCTTCAGGAACTCAACTATTCTGGGATTAATCTCCTTGGGTTTCTCCTGGTGCATGAAATGTCCCGTCCCCTCTATGATTACCTTCTCCAGGCCGCCCGTGAAAAAGCTGTCCATGTTCTGGAAGGTCTCCAATCTCCTGGGGCGGTCCCGTGTGCCGTGCAATGCCAGCGAAGGTACGGTTACAAGGCCGTTGGCGGAACGTTCCTGAATATCCTTAAGGGCTGGGTCATGGAGAGAAGGGTTCTGACTGTAACGATAGTAGCCAAGAGCCGCCTCCACAACTCCGGGCTTGCGGAAGGTCCCCTTGACGCTCTCAAGCACCTCATGGGGAATATCCCACTCCGGAGAGGCGTCGCGCCACCAGTCCTCAATGAAAGCGAAGTCATTATGCGGCAACGTGCGCTCAGCAGCAGGCAGCTGGAAATAGAAGCCATGCCACGTTCCCTTCAGATAATGAAAATTCGCGCTCTCAGAAATGGTTGCACCTCTATGGGCTGCGGCTATGGTCACCAGCTTGATAACCTTATCCGGCTCCAGTATCGCCGCACCATAAACGGCACTGGCCCCCCAGTCGTTGCCTACAATGGCAGCCCTATCGGCGCCTAGAGCGCTGATTAATGCCAGCACGTCCCGGGCCATCTGGGCTGTCTGGTAGTTGCCATCCTTTGGGGCTTCGGTGGGCGCGTACCCTCGCATGAAGGGCGCTACCGCCCTGAATCCGGCTTGGGCTAGGTCGGGGAGCAGGTGGCGAAAGGAGTAGGCATGGTCGGGAAAGCCGTGCATACACAGCACCAAAGGGCCTTCCCCCATCTCCAGGAAATGAAAGTTGATGTCGTTAGCCTTTATGGAGCCGGTCCTAAACTCGGTCACGGTCCCTCCCGGTGCATTTCTAAGTGCTGGTCATGACTAGGGATGGCCTTCGGACACTCCTCCCCCGGCGGTAGAGGGGCCTGGGGTGAGGGCTACACCGATGCAATGGCCTCAATCTCCACCAGGTACTCGGGGCTGGCCAACTCAGAGATTACCAATAGCGTGCTGGTGGGAGGGTTGACTGATTGGAACAGCTCGTCTCGTACCTTACGGACCGCTGCTGAGTATTCGATGCTGGTGATATAGGTGGTGGTTTTGACGAGGTTGCCGAGGCCATCGCCACCGGCAGCCTTCACGGCGGCTTCCAGACTCTTCCAAACTTGCCTAACTTGGGCCTCAGCGTCACCCACTCCCACGAAATTACCGCTTGTGTCTCTGCTCACCTGCCCTGCAATATAGACGGTGTTGCCCACCTTCACCACGTTGGTGAAACCACTGGGCTGGGCCATGGTATCGGGGTTGAGATATTGCTTGCTGGTCATGGGTCCTCCTCGTTGCGGTTCCGAATGCTGAAATGACTTGGCCCATGTTACCATGTCTCCAATGGAATTTCCACAGGCAACCTGATATAAACGGGCATGGCGAGGTAGTGTATGGTACAATGCGTACTCGCACGTATGAAAGGAGAAAGATGCTGCTATCTGAACGACGGGAACGGTTTCGCAAAGTACTGGTCGGGGACGAATGTATCCATCCGGCCTCAGTATTCGACCCCATGTCGGCGCGAATGGCCGAGTCACTTGGCTTCGAGATAGGGATGTTCGCCGGCTCCATCGCCTCAGCAACGGTCCTGGGAGCCCCGGACCTGGTGGTCCTCACATTGACCGAGTTCGCAGAGCAGGTACGGCGTATTACCAGAGCCAGCGACCTGAGCCTGATGGTAGATGCAGATCACGGGTACGGTAACACCCTTAATGTGATGCGCACTGTTGAGGAGCTGGAAGCTGTGGGGGTCTCGGCTTTGACCATTGAGGATACGGTACTTCCCGACCCATTTGGCGGACAGGGGGAGAGAATGGTCTCCATTCCGGAGATGGAAGGTAAGCTGAGGGGCGCTCTTGAAGCGAGGCAGGACCAGTCTTTGGTGATAATAGCGCGCACCATCGCTTTGCAGAATGGGGGGGTCCATCAGGCGGAAGTGCGGGTCAAGGCCTATCAGGAAATCGGGGTTGATGCCGTCTTCCTGGTAGGTGTCAAGACCCGTGAAGAGTTGGAAGCCGTGCATCGGGCGACTTCCCTGCCGGTACTGTTGGGGAGCGCTCCGTCGTCGTTGGGTGATATAGGTGTCCTCGCAGCCAACGGAGTCCGCATTGCGTTACAAGGCCACCTGCCCTTCTACGTCGCTGCCAAGGCCGTTTACGATACTCTCAAGTATCTTAGGGAAGGGGGGTCCCCGGCGGCCCTGAGCGAGAATGCGGCTTCCGAGGAGATTCTGACTGTTGCCCAGAAGAGAGACGACTACTCTCGTTGGCGACGTGAATACCTGGGCCTGAATACCTGAAATATAGAGTCCTCTCGTCTGGCAGTGTGAGCTAAGATCAAATCCCTTGACCATAAGGCAGTTCAGGCATAAAGTTATCAGGTTATATCTTGCGATTATGCGATTAGAGGAGGTACGGCAATGGTGAGAATTGCTGTGCTGGACGATTACCAGGGTGTGGCCCTGAAGTATGCCGATTGGAGTGTGCTTCCATCCGATACGGAGATACAAGTGTTCAGGGACCACCTGTTCGATGAGGATGCCATAGTAGAGAGACTCAGAGATTTTGAGATTGTTATGGCGATGAGAGAGCGAACTCCATTCCCCAGAAGTCTGTTGGAGCGGCTCCCAAAGCTGAAATTGTTGACCACTACGTCAATGCTCAACAGGGCGATCAATGTTGAGGCCGGCTCGGAGTTGGGTATCATGGTGTGTGGCACTGGATCAGTTCCTTCCCCTACGGTAGACCTTACTTGGGGTCTGATTCTTGCATTGCTCAGATATATCCCGCAGGAGGACAGGGCGATACGTGATGGCCGGTGGCAGGTCAGTATGGGCATTGGCTTGCAAGACAAGGTCCTGGGGGTTGTGGGTCTGGGCAACCTGGGTTCTAAGGTGGCTATTGTGGGAAAGGCATTCGGAATGAACGTGATTGCATGGAGCCGGAATCTCACCGCCGAAAGGACTGCCCAGTTCGGTGTTACTCTGGTGACCAAGGATGAGCTATTCTCCCAGTCCGACGTTATCACCGTTCACATGGTGCTGGGCGATCGGAGCAGGGGGCTTGTCGGGGCGTCGGACCTGGCAAGGATGAAGCCGACAGCCTACCTGATTAACACCTCTCGCGGCCCCATTGTAGATGAAAAAGCCTTGGTGGAAGCGTTGGAAAAAGGGGCCATTGCCGGGGCAGGCCTTGATGTCTTTGACCAAGAACCTCTGCCACCGGACCATCCCCTGAGGCATCTGGAGAATGTAGTAGTCACCCCCCACATAGGATACGTGACGACGGAGACTTATGAGGTCTTTTTTAGGGATACCGTAGAGAACATTCAAGCCTTTCTGGAGGGACATCCCATTAGAATCATCACCACCAGTGGATAGGCTGCGGGTAAGGCGCGCGGTTCGTTTATCCGGTTAGGCAAACAAGGTTACTGCTAATCAATAGGTGCCGTATCCGGCCAAGCGGTTTTGCCGGATTCCAACGAAAACTATTAGAGCGGAGGTGGAGAAATGGTGCTCCCCCTTGAAGGCTATCTGATGCTGGACTTGAGCCGCCTAGTGCCCGGGCCGATGGCGACTTGGATGCTGGCGGACCTCGGGATGGATGTACTAAAGGTAGAAGAGATGGAGATTGCCCGCGCAGGCCGTGCGCGGGACTCCTTCTCTCCCACTGTGGACGACCCGGACAGGGAAACCCGCGCGATGGCATGGAATTTTATTGGCCGAAACAAGCGCAGCATACCCCTAAATCTGAGGTCACCGGAAGGCCAGGAGATATTCCACAAGCTGGCAGCCAGGGCTGACGTAATCTTCGAGAGCTATCGCCGGGGTGTGGTGAACCGGTTGGGCGCTGACTATGAGACGGTCAAGGAAATAAATCCCCGCGTCATCTACTGTAGTCTCAGCGGCTACGGCTCAGAAGGCCAGTACGCCGACTGGCCCGGTCAGGAACTCAATGCGCAGGGTATGTCCGGAGTTGGGGCACTTACCAGCGACCCCGACGGGGAGCCTGCCTACTTGCACTTTCCCTTGGTGGACACCTATGCGGCAGCCTGCGTTGTAATCTCAATCCAGTCCGCCATTCTTGCCCGGGAGCGCACAGGGAAGGGGCAGTTCATTGACATCTCTATCACGGAGGCGGGCATATCGCTAATCAATCAGCTCAGTGTGGGATACCTGCGGGATGGCTATGTGCCCAGCAGGGGCGCCGTTACCAACATCTCTCCCCTCAGATGCAAGGACGGCAAATATCTGACCAACGCCTCCACGGCAGAGACCCATTTCTGGAACCGATTTTGCCAAGCAATCGGACGCCCCCAATACGAAAACATGTTCCCGATTCCATTCGAACGACGAGCCGCCGCAGCCGTAGACCCGGAAATTCAGGGCATCATCAAGGATGTCAAAGCCGTGATACTTACCAAGACCCGGGACGAATGGATGGAGATAATCCCCGTAGATATATCCGTAACACCGCTTCTGGAACTGGATGAGGCGCTTGACGGAGGGTATGCCAAAGACCGGGGAGTGCTCTGGGAGATGGAGCACCCGGTTGCAGGCAAAGTGAGGCAGACAGGCTCGCCGTTCAGGATGTCCGAGACACCGCCAAAATTTCGTAACTTTGCACCTATGTTGGGAGAGAACACCCTGGAAGTTCTGAGGGAACTCGGCTACGATGACTCCTCAATCGAGCGCCTGGAACAGGATGGGATAGTCAGGGTGAGCCGGTGGAGCCTGTCGCAGGCGTAGCACCCTTAACTTGTTCCCCTCAGCCGTGGGTCGAGGACATCTCGTATGGCATCGCCCAGCAGGTTGAAGCCAAATACCGCAAGACTTATGGTAATGCTGGGAAAGACCACGAGCCACGGAGATACCGACACCAACTCCCCACCCGTGATAGCCAGCATACTGCCCCACGAGGGGATGTCCGGGGGGGTGCCCACACCTAGAAAGCTGAGAGATGCTTCCACCACGATGGCTACACCGAGGTTTGCAGTGGCGAATACGATGTATGGGGCCATACAGTTTGGCATGATGTGGCGGAGGATGATCCGCGAGTTGGTAGCCCCCAAAGCCCGGGCTGCCAGTATGTAGTCCCTCTCTTTTACGGCCAGGGCCTGGGAGCGAACGATGCGGGAGGCGCCAGGAACGAATATAACTATTAGAGCCAGGATAACGTTCTGCAACGAGGCGCCGGCGACGGCCACTATCGCCAGGGCCAAAATGATAGCCGGAAACGCCATGAAGGTATCTACCATGCGTTGAAAGGCCAAATCTACCACACCGCCAAAGTATGCGCTAATAATGCCTATCAACGCCCCGGCGGTCACTCCTATGCCTACACTAATCAGACTGACATAGAGGGAGATACGCGCGCCATAGACCAGCCTGCTGAGGGTGTCCCTCCCCAGTTGGTCGCCACCCAGCCATAGTGTTTTCCCTGTACTCTCGCGGCACGACGTCTCATCCGCGCAAGTCGTCCCAGGCCCGGCATATTTGTAGACGACGTGAACTTCCTTGGCGTCAAATGGAGCGATGAGGGGTGCGATGATGGCTACGATCACCAACCCCAGGAGTATAAGGCCACCTATCGCTCCCAGGGGCTTCTTCTTGGAAAAGCCAAGGACAGGCTTTGAAAGGTCATGTCCCCGGGCCAGGCTTGTGCGTGCCGTCGTCCCTACAAGGGTTGCGCCGGCTCTTGCTCTAAGCATAGCGAATCCTCGGGTCCACCCATCCGTACACCATGTCAACTAGCAGATTCACTGTGAGTACCGCCAAAGTAAAGACTATGACGATTCCCTGGACCAGTGTATAGTCCCTTGCCAGGATGCTGTCTATCAGCAGTGACCCGATGCCGGGCACCACGTAAATCCTCTCGATGACTATCGTTCCCCCAAGTGAGATGGCAAAGGACCATCCGAAAACGGTGATGACGGGTAAGAAGGCATTCTTGAGGGCGTGTATGAAAATTACCTTCCACTCCCTGAGACCCTTAGAACGAGCCGTTCGGATGTAGTCCTCGCGCATAACTTCAAGCATGGCGGAGCGGGTTACCCGGGCCACAAGACTTACCTTGAAGACCGCCAGGGTCAAGACGGGAAAGACCATTTGCTGTATGTTTTTCCACGGGTCTTCCCAGGGAGAGGCATATCCCAGGGGGGGAAACCAGTTGAATATACGCACCAGGAGGTATACGGTCAGTATACCAACCACGAAGATAGGTATACTGATGCCGGAGAAGGTGAAAATGCGGGCGCCATAGTCAACTGTCGTATCCTGCTTAATTGCCATGAGGATGCCTATCGGCACCGCAACTATGATACTCACGATGGAGGCCAAAAGGGCCAACTCAAGGGTGAGGGGATATCGGGGGCCAATCTCGGATGTCACCGAGGTTCCGGAGAACAGACCTGTACCCATGTCTCCATGAAACAGCCGCCAGACCCAATCACCATACTGGACGTGAAGGGGCCTGTCGGTCCCCATCTCGTGGCGCACAGCTGCCAGGTCTTCCTCGGTGAACTCCCCACCTCCTTCGATTCCTGCCAGGATGAGGATGGCAGGGTCGCCGGGGATGATGCGCATAATTAGGAAGACCAGTACAGTGACCAGAAACATGGTGGGGATAAAGAGCAAGGCCCTCTTGGCGATGTATACGTGCACTCTTTTCCTCTTAGAGCCTGTGTGAGAAGCCTGTTTCTCCCCCATGCCAAAGGGGGTTGGAGGGGATCATATAACCCCTCCTAAACTCCCATTCCCAAGTGGGAGAAACCTTTCATACACCCTCCCGGGTTTTGCCGAGCCTGAGCACAGCCCACGGTCCGAACCCAAGCCTACTCAATAGTTACACCAGGCTATTCTTCCAGCCATAGGTGCTCCCATTTGTTAATAGTTTGTGCGGTGTCTGACACAACGTAAGCCCCGGCCTCTGTTCTGATCTTGTTATTCACGAATGTTCCAGAGGTCTGCCAGTTGGTTGTTACATACGGGTCCTCTACCTCAAACAGGAACCCCTCCATCTTCCGCAGTATCTCGATTCTCTTCTCTACATCCTGCTCCCGGGCCTGCTGTTCAAGCATCCCTAGAAACTCAGGGTTCTTCCACCGGGTAAAGTTCCTGGTCCCGGGCCCATATATGGCGGTCACCCAGTCGTCGGGGTCCGCAATATTAACCGCGTAGCCCAAGTTTGCCAGGTCGAAGTCTCCAGCCACCATACGCCCAATTGCGGTGGGGGTGTCCACCACCTGGACTTCCATATCCAGCCCGAGGTTCCTCCTCATCTGCTGCGCCCACAACTCGGTCAAGTCGGACCAGTCTCCGATGGTCGAGGCCAACACGACCCTCTTGCCCAGCGTGGAAGGCGGATCGAAGCCCTCGGCCTTCAGCAGAGCGATGGCATCGTCTATATCTTGTTGTTTGGTTCTGGGGCTCCGTGGGTCTTGCCACCCTCCGTAGCCCGGCCGCACCACTAGCTCCTCCAAGGAGCTGCCATAAAAGGACCCGGGAGCGAAGGGAGCACCTATAGGCTTCTGTCCCTTTCCGAAGGCTTCACGTATCTCCCACAGGTCGGTGGCCAACCTGAGGGCCTTTATTATGTTCAGGTTCTTCCAAGGCTCCTTCTCCACATTGCCGAAGAAGTGCTGTCCCCCCGCATTTCTCCGCCAGAACACGGTGTACCTATCCTTAAGCTCCTCTCCCAGCTTCACCGAAGCCTCAATGGACAGGCTCCCGCCGATGTGGACTCTGCCTGTCGAGTAGGCCGCAGCTATTGTGCCTGGGTCCCTTATGAAGAACGACTCTATCGTGTCGAAGAACGGTCGCCCTTCCTTGAAGTAGTCGGGGTTCTTTTTATGCCTCCAGACATCACCCCGCCGGAACTTGTCCGGAAGATACGGGCCGCTACCGTTTGCGTTCTCCCACAGCTTTAGGTCAACCCCTGCATCAAGGGTGTGCTTGGGGAGTACCTTCATGTAATCAACGGCAAGGAACTTGAGGAAGGAGGCCGAGGGGAACTTCAGGGTTACCTTTACAGTGTTTTCGTCTACAACCTCAGCACCCTTCGTAGAGGGCCTTAGGAGCCCCGTCCTGGGCCTGGGTCCGGGCTCAATCATCCGGTTGATGCTGAAGGCCACGTCCTCTGTCGTAAGGTCGGTGCCGTCGGCCCACTTCACGTTCTCGTGAATTTTGAAGATGTAGGTCAAGCCGCCATCCTGCACGTCCCAGCTTTCGGCCAGGTCACTGATTACCTCTGAGGGCTTGATGGGATTAAACTCTACTACCTGGTTATACAGGGGGCTAAATCCCCACTGTGCACACAGGGTGCCCGCCTGATGGGCATCCCAGTGCTCCGGAGCACAAGCATTTATATGTCGAAATTCTCCGCCTTGCACCCCAACAGCGGCAGGGGTAGAAGTTGGTGCTGGGGTGGAAGTCGGTGCAACGGACGTAGGAGTCGGGGGAGCCTGCCCCAGTGGTGTGACCGTAGGTCCGCCGACCGGCGTTGAAGTGGGCAGGCGAGATGCCACCGTTGCCGTGGGTTGCGGGGCCCCTGTCGTTGCGGTGGGGTCTGGGGCCGCCGTCGTCGAAGTGGCCCCTGGCACAGGGGTGTCAGTAGGCGGAGGTGGGGGAGTGTCTGTGGGGCTCAGTGTCGCTTCATCTCCGCCACAGGCGATCGCTACTATCAGGAGTAGCAGCATTGGGACAAGGACAACGGCCTTGGGTTTTAGGAAATGGTGATACCACATACTTGCGCCTCCCGCCTTCAATACAATACCACAAAATTCCACGGAGGATTTCGAGGGAACAATGCGATTATCCAGTCATAGAATACATAGATGTTATCTGCAATGTCAATAGATTTGGGGATTACGCAGTGAGCATTCAAGGGCCTGAGTTTCAATTGGTGTGAGTATACTTGGGATATTCGCTACTAAGCTTTTCGGCGAAAAAGTGGTACGATACTGTAAAAGCTCAGGAGGGAACGATGGTTTCCAATATGGTGCTATCTACACGTGACTACAACGTGGTGGGCACAAGGCCCATTCGCCATGATGGACTGGATAAGGTAACCGGTAGGGCCCGGTATAGCGCTGACATTCAGTTGCCGGGGCTTCTCCACGGCAAGATACTGAGAAGCCCGCACCCGCACGCGCGGATCAAGTCAATTGACGGCAGCCGGGCGCTGGCCCTACCGGGAGTTAAGGCTTTGGTCAGCAGCGCCGACTTGCCTGAACCCTCCGCCAAGCTCTCCGACCAGGAAGAAGGGGCAACTGTGAACTATGGTTTCTATAGCCGGAACGTCCTGGCCAGGGAGAAGGCCCTGTACCGTGGACATGCGATAGCGGCGGTAGCGGCCACCAGCCCCCATATAGCTGAAGAGGCTTTGTCTCTCATTGACGTGGAGTACGAGGTGCTGCCTCCGGTGCTCAACGCTTGCGACGCCATGAAGGAGGATGCCCCAATCCTCCACGAGAAGTTGCTGACCCTTTCCAACCCCGCTTTCCGCTCCGGGGGCTATGGCGATGAAGACACCGGCAAGGGCACCAATATTTCAAACCACTTTGAGTTTCGTATGGGTGACGTTGAGCAGGGTCTCAAAGAGGCCGACGTCGTCTTGGAGCGAGAGTACCACACCAGACCCGTGCATCAGGGATACATAGAGCCCCATTCTGCGACAGCCCTCTGGAACACCGACGGCACAGTGACCATCTGGTGCAGCAGCCAAGGCCACTTCGCCCTCCGTGACCACACCGCACATATCTTGGGGGTTGACGTGTCCCGGGTGAAGATTGTTCCCATGGAAATTGGTGGAGGATTCGGAGGGAAGGGCCAGGGAGGGTGCTACGTGGAGCCGGTGGCCGCTGCCCTATCGAGTAAGACAGGGCAGGCAGTGAAACTCACCATGAGCCGTGAAGAAGTTTTCGAGGGCACCGGACCTACCTCCGCCTCTCATATCAGGGTGAAGATGGGGGTCACCAAGGAGGGCCGGATCACCGCCGCCGAGGCCAGTCTGATTTACGAAGCCGGGGCTTTCCCCGGTTCCCCCGTGCCCTCGGCCTGTCGGACCATGCTCGCCCCCTACGACGTTCCCAACGCCTATATCGAGGGTTATGACGTTGTAGTCAACACCCAGAAGACCGCTGCCTACCGGGCTCCGGGCTCCCCCGCCGCCGCCTACGCCGCGGAGTCCCTCATAGATGAGCTATGCGAGAAGCTCTCCATTGACCCAATCGAGTTCCGCTTGCTGAACGCCTCGAAAGAAGGGACCCGACAGGCCACAGGCCCCGTGTTCCGCCGAATCGGTAACGTGGAGACGCTCCAGGCAGCGAAGGATCATCCCCACTCCTCGGCGCCCCTCGAAGGCCCCAACCGAGGTCGGGGTGTGGCCAACGGGGCTTGGTTCAACGGGTCAGGACCCGCCAGCGCCGTGGCCAGCGTCAACTCCGATGGCACCATCAGTCTGGTGGAGGGGTCTCCGGACATAGGGGGTAGTAGGGCGGTCATGGCCATGCATATAGCCGAGGTGTTGGGCCTAACCGCCGGAGATGTAAAGCCTTCGATTGTTGACACCGACTCGATTGGTTACAGCTCCGGCGCCGGAGGGAGCGGTGTGACATTCAAGATGGGGACAGCCTGCTACGAAGCGGCCCAGGACATCGTGCATCAGTTGATAGCTCGTGCTGCCCGCATCTGGGACGTTGCTCCCGGGGACGTGGAGTACACGGACGCTGTTCTGCGACACAAAGAAGACCCGGAACTGGGAGTAAGCTTCAAGGAGATTGCCGGATTGTTAAACGCCACCGGTGGGCCAATCGTTGGGCGCGCTACCGTTAACCCGTCGGGAGTGGGCAACGCTTTCGCCTTCCATATCGTGGACGTAGAGGTGGACCCCGAGACCGGTAAGGTGGAAATTCTGCGCTACACCGCGCTACAGGATGCCGGGAAGGCCGTCCATCCGAGCTACGTTGAGGGGCAGATGCAGGGAGGCGCGGTCCAGGGCATTGGGTGGGCTCTCAACGAGGAGTACTTCTTCAACCACCAGGGCCGGATGATGAACGCGTCCTTCCTGGACTACCGGATGCCAACATCCCTTGACCTGCCCATGATTGACACGGTGATTGTGGAAGTGGCTAATCCGGGACATCCTTACGGCGTCCGAGGCGTTGGGGAAGTGTCCATCGTGCCCCCCATGGCGGCAGTAGCCAACGCCATATACAACGCCATTGGTGTCAGGATGTACAAACTCCCCATGTCTCCCGGGAACATCCTGGAGGCCCTGTGGGAGAAGGGGAAGGGGTAGACCTATACGGGGGAAGGGAGTGAAGCAATATTTTACGACGAAGACGATCCGGGAGGGAGTAGGAGATGACATAAACGGGATAGACCCGTGTTTTTGGTGGAGACGGGGGAGGGTCGAACTCCCCGTCCAGAAGATACCTTGGCTGAATGTACTACAGGCTTATTCAGCATTTTGTTCTCGCGCCTCCAAGCTTCTGCTGACAAAATCTCAGAGGGCTCAACCGATTTATCTTACGCTACCCATATCGGTCTCAGAACAGCGGCACCCCGGATTTATGACGCCTGCATCCCCACCTCCGGGGGTAGTGAGGGCAGACGCAGCCACCCTGTTTAGGCGGCTAGAGCGAAAGCTCTGTCGTTGTTGTTGCCAGTTACTTTTTTGCCACCTGTTTATCGAGATGGGTGGCACCTCGGCCTGCAATTCTCCAGAATATTCCCCTGTCGAACCCGCGCGTCCCCTTATGGTTACAACTATATTATCCCATAACATATCGTTAACGTCCACAGGGTACGTCATCCAGGGCAATCGCATTTTAACGCATTTTAGTGGACAACGTACATGGCCAAGCCCCCCCATGTCATTCCGAACGTACAGTAGCGAAGTGAGGAATCTGAACCTCAAGGCCGCGAGACCGGACCTTTTAATAAATCCCCATTTTGCGGGAGAGGGCTAGGGTGGGGGGGGCGCCCCGGCCTCGGGGCAGGCCCTCTTTGTGGCTGCCTTGCCGGGGCTATTACCCCCCGAGGATTCAAGGCATCTCATTGCCAGCCCTCTTGAGAATACGGAATACGGTCCGCTGGCTTAGCTCGAAACGAGCCGCAACCTCCGGTACTGACAGATCGCCTTCCCTCAGAGCCGTCACCACTCTCCGATCCCTTTCTTTCTGCTTCTGCCTCTGGAACCAGCCAGGATCGTCGTATTTGCATTGAGGCAAGGGACATTGCAGGCAGGAAGGTGACACCTCGCAACCGTCATCATGATAAGGATAACGCTCCGGGACTGCATCTATTAGAGTTGCCATACCCCCACGTTTCATTTCTGTGACCTCGTTCTAATCTTATAAGTAAGTATAGAACAATAGTTCTTATAAATCAAGGTGGGTGTGACGGAGGTTTGACTGCTAAGGATGCCCTTGCCATGGTCTCCGGTAGGGCTAAGGAATAGCCATGCAGTGCGGCTAACGACCTCTCCTTGGGGAATCAGGAGGCACTATGTGACAGCTAACTGGCCCCAGTTGTACCATGGGCAGAGAGAAAGGAGGCTATTTTCGTTGGAAATGTGTCAGGATGAGGGGGCGCGACTGTTAACGAGAATGTCAACCTTGATGCCTTTTTGACAGACCGAATAGCGAGAGATGCATCGGGAGGGTGGGGGGAGACCGTTATGTCCTATTGAGGGATGGCCGGGCCGGGACCTAAGACTTTGGGTCGGTGACAGTATCAGCTTCTATCTGTCCCTTGAAGCGGACAGCACCCTGATTGTCATAGGCCCGGCCCGTGCTTTCGTGAGTACCGTGGTGCATTGGATTTCAGGCACACCTGCTAATGAGTAAAAGTCCATCCTTGCCGGAACCCACTCCACAGGCTGATACCTGAGTTCACTTACCTGTCTCAGAGCTTTATTGAGGAACCGGCACCCCGGGTATCTTTAGCCTGATACGGCCCAATTTGTTAAAGGTGGTGATGAACAAAGTCCTCCAATCTTCATCACCCCACCCGACATTGGTTACGTTGTTGCCTTCCCCTGTCAATATGGTTCCCAGATGCTTACCGGAAGGGCTTATGATCCATATTCCCCCGGACCCTGTGCAGTATACGTTTCCTTCAACGTCCACCTTCATGCCGTCGGGGGTTCCTGGGCGTTCCCCTTTCAGCACACAGAAGACACTGCCGTTGGTCACCGTCCCATCGTCCTGTACGTCAAAGGCTCTTATATGCTTCTCAACGGAGTCGTTTATGTAGAGGACACTCTCTCCCGGAGAAAAGCATAAACCGTTGGGAATGGTCCAGTCGGTAACCACAGGAATAATGGCGCTCAAATCCGGAGAGACCCGGTACACCCCTCGGAATTCCAGCTCCTTGTCGGCGGGAATCAGAAGCGGGTCGGTAAAATATATGCTTCCATCGGACTTCACTACCACGTCATTAGGCCGGTTCAGCCGCTTGCCATCGTACCGGTCGGCGACCACTGTAACACTCCCGTCGGACTCCAAGCGTGTAACACGCCGGGTTGCGTGCTCACACGCCACCAGCCTGCCCTGAGGGTCTCTGGTGAGCCCATTGGCTTCATTGGATGGCTCCATAAACAGGGATACACCCTCCCCGGGTGCCCACTTCATTCTCCGGTTCTGGCCGATGTCACTAAAGAGTAGGTATCCCCCTTCTCTCCACCACAGAGGCCCCTCGGCGGGCCACCAGGGAATCCCGGGAGTTCCTCTGTCTCCACCGAAACCGTCAGCCAGCCATTCTACCTCCAATTCCAGTGACGACACTATGCGGGACAACTCTGGAGCATTCTGCTCAATAGCCATAGCAACCTCCTTACAAATACCATCTCTGCCAAAACCGTTTCTGCCAAAACCGTTTCTGATTGTGAAGGCCGTGTGTCTTCCTCCGGTCCCCGTCCTGCCATGAAAGGGGCTTAAGCGGTTTAAGTCTCGTTTTCGTAGAGGCGTTATCCCACCTATGGGCCTATGGGACAGGCACACCGGGAATCTTCAACCGGATGCAAGCCAGCTCCTGGTAAGTGGTGATGAACAAAGTCTTCCAGTCCTCACCACCCCAACCGACGTTGGTGGTCTGATTGGCCCCGGTCAAGATAGTCCCCAGGTGCTTGCCGTTGGGGTCTATCACCCACACACCTCCAGGCCCGGTGCTAAACACGTTGCCTTCAGCGTCCACCTTCATGCCGTCGGGCACTCCCGGCCTGTCACCGGATAAATCGGCAAATATACGGTCACTAGCCAGCGCCAGGACGCCGCTCGGCTGGACGTCGAAGGCCCTTATATGTCCTCTGCGGGAATCATCTATGTAGAGGATGCTCTCGTCCGGGGAAAAGGTCAGACCGTTGGGCACGACAAAGTCTCTGACCAGCAGGGTTATGGTGCCCAGGTCCGGGGAGACCCGGTAGACTCCGGCGAATTCCAGGTCCAGGCCCGTGTCCGGCGCACCGGGGTCGGTAAAATATATGCTGCCATCCGACTTGACCACCACGTCGTTGGGTCGGTTCAGACGTCTGTCCTGGTAGTTGTTGGCTACGACCGTGATGCTCCCGTCGGGTTCGAGACGTGTGACGCGGTGACTACTGTGTTCACATGCGATGAGCCTGCCCTGCCTGTCACGAGTGAGTCCATTAGCGTAATCGGTGCCCTCGCGGAACACGGTTATGCCCTCACCCCGTGTCCATTTCAGCCTCTGGTTGTGGCCTATGTCGCTGAAGAGTAGATATTCTCCTTCCTTCCACCACAGAGGCCCCTCGGCAGGCCCGGTGCCGGGGTCGGCAGGCCCACCCAGGATACCCAGCCCACTCGCCAGCCATTCCAGGTTCTGGTCTCTTGATACGATGCGCTCGAACTCCGGTGAGACCTGCTCGATAGGCACGACAACCTCCTCTTAAGGCTCCTTTTCGCAGGATGGTAACCGGGTCATTTGGTACTGTCAAGGGCCTATCTGAGCCCTTCGGGAAGGTCGACTGTCATGGTTCTTCCGTTCACGTCTACCCTTACGACCACGTCATGCAGGGCAGGTATCAGTATCTCCGAGCTATTATGGGATACCAAATACACGTCATTACTGCCCGTGGCAAGAATCTCAGTTACCTGACCAAGGTACTCATGTTCCTGGGTATACACCCGAATCCCTATGAGCTGAAAATGGTAATACTCGCCCTCCGGAAGAGGGGGAACCATGTCCTCGGTCACCAGAAGCAGGCTACCTCGCAGGCTTTCGGCCTCGTTGCGACTGTTAATGCCTTCCAGCTTAAGCCCAATTCTCCCCTTTGGTAGCCCACGTGAAGATTTTATCTTGTGAGGCCGGTCATTTAGATATAGCATTCCCCCGGAGGAGAACCTACCGGGGGAATCGCTGATGGCCTCTATCTGGAGTTCGCCTGTTGTACCATGGGGTGACAGTACCCTGCCTACTACGACCAGCCTTCCGGACGTGACATCTTTATCCATGAGCCGAACCTCGCTATGCCGTAGAGAGCACCTGAAGGGCCTTATTGCCTTCTTGAATGATGGATTGGTCTCAGTATCTGCGGTAGGACCCCTTCCTCGTTGACTGATACAAACTGATACTAAAGAGGCCCGGTATGTATCCCTTATGCTAAGAGAAAAGTCAGACTATCTCGAGAACTGCTCTGGTCCCGTTTTTTACGGATGCTACCCTGAGAATCACTCGCATTGCCTGAGCGACGCGACCCTGTCTTCCTATTATCTTCCCCTTGTCCTCATCGGCCACCTCCAAGCGCAGGATTACCCGCCCATCCTCAATCTCCTCGGTGACCTTCACATCCTCGGGTTTACTAGCCAGACTCTTGGCTATGTACTCGATTAGCTCCTTCATTCCTCTTTTACCTTTTCATATATTCCGTTCCAGTTGAATATCCTCTGGACCGGCTCTGAGGGCTGGGCACCCTTCCTCAGCCATCCGATGGCCTTTTCCTCGTTGAGAGTGACTTTCGGCGGATCGTATAGGGGCTCGTATTGACCTATCCACTCCACATAGGCCCCATCCCTCGGTGCCCTGGAATCGGCCACCACAATCCTGTAAGATGGCTGACCTTTCTTTCCTACCCGCCTTAGGCGAATCCTTAGCATAATCTGATTACTCCACTATTCTAGTTTCCAACTCGCTGCTTGGGATTTTAAGCCTCAGAGGTGGGGTTGTCAACGCTGACCTGAAAGGCTTGGTTCTCCCCAGTAGTCCATCCACCGCTTGTAGGGACTGTAATCAACCTGCTGCTTTCTCCTGAAATACTGTGAGAACAATCCTACGGGCTGTTTACTTCTTCGATGGCATCAACATCCTCTATGCCACTTTGTTGAAAATATTTGACATGTGGTATTCCAGGAATTCCTTACGAATAGAATGATTCATTAGTTGCAGAGGCTTGCTGTCGTATCGGGTGTCTCTCCCGGTGCTCAATACAACCAGTTTATCCGGGTGGACAGCGATTACGCCGAAATCCATCATTGCGTGATGATTTGGACATAGCACCATCATGTTTGTCTCTTTATCAATCCCGCCGTGCCTTCGCCCCAGGGGTCTTACGTGGTGAGATTCTGCATATCGGCTGCCGCTTGGCAGTTCGAACGAAAACGTGCATATCTGACAGCAATAATCATAGAGAGATTTCACAAATCTGCTTAACGCTGAATCACGTATTATGCGGTTCACTACACTTTGCTGTCTCCGAGGAATGCCCGTAGTTTCATCTGTGAGGCTTATCACCGGCTCTATAAATTCAGTTTCCCCTTCAAGGTCAACCGCTTGCTGGTTCCTGGTAAGATAGAAGTTTTCCTTCCATTGATGAAATCGGTCTATTCCCTGCGCTTCCCAGAATTGTACACCCGGCGTGAATTCTGACCCCGAAACGGCTCTTACGTAGTCTATGAACACTGAGCCCGTCATGTGCATAAGTCCACGGGCTTGAGTCTCTCGCAGGTCTATGTCTAGTTCTTCTTTGTAGAACCCTCTGATACTTTGGACAAAGATATTCTTTCCCCCTTTAGCCTTTGCTCCAAAAGTTGCAAGTAAAAATCGAACCCCAGCTCCACTGCATCAGGATTATCTCTCCAATGGACTCGTTCCGGAGATGGTCGTTCCATGTCGGTTTAACCTCCCTTCATCCTCCACGCTCTCCGCCCGGTCCTTGGCTTCCCCCGGCTCAACGACGAAAGCCCCACTGACTTTGGTGGGGCTTCTCTGTATTTGCCCTGAGGCCATCCCCAAGGGTTATTGCTCAAGGGGTGTGAGGTCCAAGTCAGGCGGGGGGTAATCGGGTAGTTTCCAGACGATATATTCCTTGTCGTTTAGCTTGTGGTAGTCGTTGGCATTGCGAATGCCCTGTTGGAACGCCACCTCAAACTTTTCCCAGTCTCTGGCCTTGATTCCTTCCTCCATGGCCCCAATGTCGTCCTTCATGAAAGTATCAAGGTGCTCCGTATATTTGGGTCGGGTTATAATCCCCAACTCCATCAGCCCTTTGATTTCGCCCAACTGAAAATCGGCCATGACCCAGTTGCTTACTTTTGCAGAGTAGTAGAGCTTCCAATACCTCTGGCCAATCTCCGGCATGATTCTCGCCAAGCCGGGCTGTATAACGGCGAGGTCGTCAATAGAGAGGTAGGTCTTTCCGCTCCAGCCTACGGGTCTGTCGGAGTCCTGGGTGCTCATATTCGTATCCTCCTAAATAAGGTAGAGTTCCGGCCCTTTGGGGTGCCACGGTTATTCAGGAAGAGGCTCCCTTGGGACACAATCCGGCCCCTGGTGGGGGGAACTCAAGGTTTGGATTGTAAACGGCCCGGTGAAAACCCTTACATTATACACCCTATTCTCTACTCCCGACTATCTCCTGATTGATAAACCCCACAGGCCATCGTATAATGGTGAATGAAGTTAGAAGCTCTATTTCCGGTGGAGGAATAAAGTATGGCAGATACGGGTACGTGGAGAGTCAAGGCGGGACTGGCCCAGATGCTCAAGGGCGGGGTCATCATGGACGTGGTCAACGCAGAGCAGGCTTATATTGCGGCGGAAGCAGGGGCCGTATCTGTCATGGCCCTTGAGCGTGTCCCCGCCGACATACGTGCCATGGGCGGTGTGGCGCGCATGGCAGACCCTACCAAAATTCTTGAAATCATGGATACGGTAAGTGTTCCGGTCATGGCCAAATGTCGAATTGGGCACTTTGTGGAGGCGCAGGTCCTCGAGGCCCTCGGCGTAGACTACGTGGATGAGTCAGAGGTTCTGACTCCTGCCGACGAGAAACACCATGTCTGGAAACACAACTTCAAGGTTCCCTTCGTTTGCGGTTGCCGAGACTTGGGTGAAGCTTTGAGGCGTATCGCCGAGGGTGCGGCCATGATACGCACCAAGGGCGAGGCCGGCACCGGCGACGTGGTTGAGGCCGTGCGACACATGAGGGCTGTGATGGATGCCATACGCAGTTTGCAGAACATGGCCGAAGATGAGTTGCCTACCACAGCCAAGGAGTTGGGTGTGGATATGGACCTGCTCATGGAGACCAGGAACCAGGGCCGGCTGCCGGTGGTCAACTTCGCTGCGGGTGGCGTGGCGAGTCCCGCCGATGCCGCTTTGATGATGCAGCTAGGCGCTGACGGCGTCTTTGTGGGCTCCGGAATATTCAAGTCTGGAGACCCGGCAAAGCGAGCGAAAGCTATCGTGCAGGCAGTTACCCATTATAACGACCCCAATATAATCGCCGAGGTGTCGAGAGACTTGGGCGAGCCTATGGTGGGTATCGGTGTAAGTACCCTCAGAGAGGAAGAATTACTCGCCCCTCGTGGGAATCTGTAGCCGTATACTTGGCGGGAGGTCCGGACTACAGCAACGTTGAAAGTGGGAGTCCTAGCCGTACAAGGAGATTTTGCCGAGCATATCGCCGTCCTGAAGCGTTTGGACGTGGATACGGCGGAAGTCCGGCTGCCTCGTGACCTGGATGGAGTGGAAGCCCTTATCATGCCAGGCGGCGAGAGCACCACTTTCAGCTACCTGATGGACCTGTACGACCTTAAGGGACCTATCAAGAAGATGGCCGGCATGGGGGTCCCAATCTGGGGCACTTGTGCCGGTATGATTATGATGGCCAGAGAGTTGACCGATAAGGAGCCCACCCCTATGGGGCTTATGGACATCCTGGTGACCCGTAATGCCTTTGGTAGACAGATAGATAGCTTCGAGGTAGACCTGGATATTCAGACCTTGGGGCATGAGCCGTTCCACGCCGTCTTTATCAGGGCCCCCGTCATATTTGACGTGGGTCAAGACGTGGACATACTGGCCCACCTCCCTGATGGAAGGCCGGTGGCTGTGCAGCAGAAAAACCTCTTGGCTACTGCCTTCCATCCTGAGCTCTCTCGGGACACTCGATTACACCAGTATTTTCTGAACTTAAAGCAAGGTGGTGTCGTCTAAAGGGATGATACAGCTTCGACCTACAGGCGATGCCCTGAGACGTACCCTATTAAATACGTTGAACACGTCCTGGAGTCCCAGCTTGGTCGCCACCACTGACGCATTTGCCAATCGGAATTTGCCTCTCCCTATCAGCCTGCTGAAGGAAAGCTTTTTTTCACCCCACAAATGTCCATCTCCTGGTGGGAGGGGGACTCAACATAAGGAAGAAATTGACCCGCTGCCGGAGGGTCTAGCCCAACGCGCGGGTAATCAGGGGGCCGAAAGGGCACTCAGCCCCGGCCGGTCCCGGGGTATCGGGAGGTATTGAGGAAATCATTGATTCATAGAGGTTTCAGGGAAGTGGCCTGCTACTCTATGCTTATCAAGACCACAGCGGCCGGAGTCAAGAGCCCTTCCTTGAATCCCGTGGAGGCACTAGTTTGGTAGCTGTAGACAAATGGATTCAGGATGACCTGGACACCCTTCTCAATGCTTTGCCACCCAGGGTGAGTGACCCCCTCAAGGCAAGAGATGATCTCAAAGAGTTGCTGGAAGTGATTATAGACCTGGGACGTACCCCCGAGGCCCGATTTCTCTCTGGCGACATAACCCTGGACTCCAAAGAAGTGGATGATGATGACCTTCAGTACGTAGAGACACGCGTGAGCGAGTTTGGTGGCGACAATCGGGCAGGCATACCCCGCACATTGCACCGGATATCGGCTATAAGGAACCGCAAAGGCAGAATCATTGGCATTACCTGTCGCGTGGGTAGGGCCGTGTTTGGGACCATCGGGGTTATCGAGGACCTGGTATTCTCCGGAAAGAGCATCCTACTCCTGGGCAGACCCGGCGTTGGAAAGACTACCATGCTCCGGGAGGTGGCCCGTGTCCTGGCAGATACCGCAAAGAAGCGAGTAATCATTGTGGACACCTCCAACGAGATAGCAGGCGACGGCGATATACCCCATCCTGCCATCGGCCACGCCCGCCGTATGCAGGTCTCCACTCCCGCCCAGCAGCACGACGTGATGATTGAGGCTGTGGAGAATCACATGCCTGAGGTAATAATTATAGATGAGATGGGCACGGAGTTGGAGGCTTTCGCCGCACGGACCATCGCAGAGCGAGGAGTCCAGCTTATCGCCACTGCTCACGGGAATACCCTGGACAACCTGATAATTAACCCGACCCTTTCGGACCTGGTAGGTGGCATCCAATCGGTGACCCTGGGCGATGAAGAGGCGCGGCGAAGGGGCACTCAGAAGACTACGCTGGAAAGAAAGGCGCCTCCTACTTTCGACGTGGTGGTGGAGATTCAAAGCTGGGAGCGGGTTGCCGTCCACGATGACGTGACCCACGTGGTAGACACGTGGCTCAGGGGTTATCCTATTACACCGGAATCACGATGGCTCGATGAGTCCGGCCAGGTGAAGAAGGGCAAGGAAGTAAGCGCCGCACGTGAACCTTCCGGCTCTCCAACCTCCCAGCAGTTTGCTGAAGTTAGCAACGATCTTGCTTTAGATAAAGCTGATGAGACCCGGATATTTCTTTTCGGAGTGGGCCGCGAGAAAGTAGAGCAGGCAGCGGAAGCCATAGGATTTCCGGTAAACGTGGTGAACGAGCTCCGTGGAGCTGACATAGTCCTCACCACCAAGACCCACTACAGGCGTGGCTCACAGCTAGTGAAGGTGGCCGAGAATACGGGTAAGCCCATCTATGTGCTGAGGAAGAATACATTGCCCCAGGTGCACCAGTTTCTCAGGGCAGTGGCCGGGCACCACGATGAGGGAGGCGCGGTAGGGACCGCCCTGGAGGAAGCCAGAGAAGCTGCGCAGCAGGTGATTGACGGAGTGAAGTCCGTTGACTTGCACCCTCAGCGGGCCTACATACGCAGGCTTCAACACCTCCTGGCGGAGCAGTACCAGGTGGCCTCCGCAAGTAGTGGCAAGGACCCCAACCGCCGCGTCACCTTTCACAAGGCTTAAGGGTCGGATTTTGGGCCTGTTCATCGTTTTCGAAGGCGGTGAAGGTGCTGGCAAAAGCACCCAGGCCCGCATACTGCACCGGCGCCTGTCCCTCGAGGGCTACCGGGTTGTACCAACCCACGAACCCGGCGGGACTGCCTTGGGGGAAGCGGTGCGACAGTGGCTCAAGACCCGCCCCGGCCTTACGCCCACGACGGAGCTTATGCTTTTCACCGCGGCCAGGGCGCAGCTTGTAGAAACGGTGATTTCTCCGGCTCTTAATTCCGGTCGGATAGTGATCTGTGATCGCTTTATAGCTTCCACGGTGGCGTATCAGGGCTACGGGCGTGGTCTGGACCTGGAGCTAATCAACTGGCTGAACGAGGCAGCCACCCACGACCTGCGCCCGGACCTGACGATTTTCCTGGACGTGGGGGTAGAGTCGGGACTGGCCCGGAAAGAGGGCAGTGAGCGGGACACATTCGAGTCCGAAACCCTGGAGTTCCACTGGAGAGTGAAGGAGGGCTACTTGGCCCTGGCATCCTCAGACCCGGAGGGATGGCTGGTGATAGATGGAACCCTAAAAGAGGACATAGTTGCGTCGCGAATCCGGGAGGGAATTCAGCAACTTCTTGTCGGAAGGTCCGCGGACCTGTCCGACCGCCGGGCGGGCACTAGATAACCCCACCATCCCGCAGTTGGGCTATTTCTGATGGCTCCAGCCCAAGAACTCTCCCGTAAACCAGGTTATTGTCGTAGCCAAGGGGCACAGACCCCCTCCATATCTTGCCCGGAGTCAGGGAGAAATTTGGCGCGATGCCCGTACCTTTGACCTTCCTCCCCAGTTGTACGTCTTCCCACTCAACGTGGGTGTTTCGCATCTGAAAGTGTGGGTCCTCGGCCATGTCCTTGGGGGTCATTATAGAGCAGCACGCCACCCGCGCGGCGTTCATAGTGTCCTCTACTTCCTTTATGGTTCGCTCCTCCACCCAGCCGCGCAGGATGGCGTCAAACTCAATCCCTTCAAGAGAATCCACCTGACGGTGGGCGTTTCGCCATCTCTCCTCAGTGGGGTCAAGACCCAGGACTCGGCATATCCGGTCGTAAACTGCCCCGACTGCGGCGATAATGACCCAACCATCCTTGGCTTGGTAGGTGTCGTAGGGCTGAAACAGCCCCGCCTTGTTGCCAGCGCGTTCCCTGACTATTCCCAGTTCATTATAGGCCACCATGGTGCCGGCCAAGACGTGGTGGATGGCCTCATATTGGGCAAGGTCAATGACTTGCCCCTTTCCAGTGCGCTGAGCATAGATATATCCGGCCAAGGAGGACCAGAGACAGAAGAGGGCGGTGATGTAGTCTGCCGTCCAGGGAGTCGCCTTCACAGGAGGGTCAGGTTCGGGGAAGCCTGTCAGATTCATCAGTCCGCCGAAGGCCTGGCCTATGAAGTCGTAAGATGCCCTGCCAAGGTAATCGGGGTGTCCATCCTGGCCGTAGCCTGACACGTGAGCAATGACGATGCGGGGATTGGACTTGGTCACAGTCTCGTCATCCAGTCCCCACTCGTTATATGTCCCCGGTATGGAAGATTCCATCCAGATGTCCGTATAAGAAATAAGATGAAGGAACAACTCTTTGCCCCGGGGAGTGCTGAGGTCCAGGGTAACGTGGAAGGTGTTACGGCGGTCCTGGACCCAGCCAGCGGCAACGGACGTGCCGTCGTTGGCCTCAATCGGAAACTCCAGGTTCCTCCATACGGCATCCCCCACACTTGGGCGCTCAATCTGAATGACCTCAGCGCCCATTTCAGCGGCCATCTCCGCCGCAAAGGGCTGGGCAATAATGGTTCCAGTGGATAGGATGCGCACTCCCTGGAGAGGACCGAAGCGCTCAGGAAGCAATGAAGGCCTCTGCTGGTCCATACTTATCCTCCTTGCCATTGTTCTCGCCCTAGTATAGCGGCTGGCCCGTTGAGCGGCAACGCTCATCGGAGCCGGTATCCGGGCCTCTCCGGGATGGC
Source organism: Dehalococcoidia bacterium (assembly GCA_965219825.1). Classification (GTDB taxonomy): domain Bacteria; phylum Chloroflexota; class Dehalococcoidia; order Lucifugimonadales; family JAGWBF01; genus JAGWBG01. Next base: position 3,522,026 of record OZ244792.1, read on the forward strand.
CAAAAGCGTCAGGAGGTGGTAGCTCCGTTGAAAAGCGGGCCAGGTGTGAGGGCGACACCACACCCCTTTGACCTTATTCAAGGCGAGCGGTGTACTTGACACTAATAGTAGCAGGCCTCAACATAACCTCATAAGACTTGTTTGCAACGCAATCTGTCACCCCATGACGACGGAGAGTCTTCGCCATCAATCACACCGTTTCCCAAGCCAATCTCACCGGTAGTCCATAGGCGTAAGGCGTAATATGAAGCGCCGGGGCCTGATAACTTTCATCTTTCTGGCAATAGCCGTACTTGCCGGGCTGGCCCTCTACGGAGACCTGCCAGAGCTTCTCGACCAGGTTTCTTCCTTCCCTGTGGTTTACTGGCTCGCGGTGCTTGGATTAGCCCTGGTCAACTATCTCCTTCGCTTGGTGCGATGGCACTACTATCTCAGAGTGCTGGGCATACGCATAGGGACCGGGGCCAACGTCGCCATATTCATGGCCGGCCTGGGTATGGCAATAACCCCCGGACGTGTGGGTGAGCTGGCAAAGTCCTATTTCCTCAAAGAGAAGATGGAAGTTCCCGTGGCCCGCTCCTCCGTTGCCGTGATTGCCGAGCGCATTACGGACCTGATTGCCGTGGTACTTCTCAGCCTTTGGGGGCTGACACTCGTCCCCTATGGTTGGGTAATTGCCCTGGTGGTGGTTGTGGCATTTGGGGTTTTCATCCTGCTCGTGGTCACCCCCTGGGGAAGTGAAAGGGTAATCCGTCTACCTGTAATCCGGCGGTGGACCCCCTTCTTGACTGCATCAAAGGATGGTTTTCAACAAATATTCTCGATAAAGCCCTTGGTGATAGCGATTTTGCTGGGTATGCTGGCGTGGTCTGCAGAGGGGTGTGGTCTTTGGCTGGTGTTGCGTGGCCTTGATGCGACGGGGTCCTTGGGACATGCTATCTCAATATATGCCGTGGCGACTCTCTTGGGTGCCATTACAATGCTCCCCGGGGGTCTGGTAGGCACAGAGGGTGGTATGGTAGCATTGCTACAGCAAGTGGAGGACATGACCAAGACCCAGGCTTCTTCGGCGACCTTTATAATCAGGATTTGCACACTCTGGTTCGCCCTGCTGATAGGACTTCTGGCCTTGATATACGTGCAGCTATACATGCCTAAGAAAGTTGCCAAGGTTGCCAATGAGGATGGACCCTTTTCCTTTTATGCCGGCCCGCCCTGAGAAGCAAGCTGAAGTAAGCTAAGGAGTGATGAGAGGGAGCCCGTATGGCAGGTAAAGACCAAGCTGCCGGTCCGACCCTTCGGCGTGTGAAGGGGACCGGTGCATTGCTTCCTGGGACCTACGCCATTGCCATGAGTGCGGTGCTTGCCATGCGCCCGGTGCAATGGACCAAGAGCCTGCTGGTATTCCTGCCATTGGCCTTCTCCGTGGAAGAGCGGTGGGCGTGGAATGACACCGGGCTTCTGACTGAGTTCCTTCTTCGGTCTGTCGAGGGAGCCGTTATCTTTTGCGTCCTCTCAGGGGCCGTCTACATTGTCAACGACATATTCGACCGGGAGAAGGATAGAAAGCATCCATACAAACACAGACGGCCCATAGCCTCAGGACGGCTCCCAGTTGCTGTAGCCGCAACTATCGCACTATTGCTATTGGGGTTGTCCCTGGCGGGCGGCTTCCTACTGGACACGGGCTTTGGAATAGTATGCGTCGTATTTATCGCGATGAACCTGGGCTATTCATCTCTTCTCAAGAGGATAATCATTCTGGACGTGATGTTAGTAGGTGTAGGGTATCTGCTGCGAGTAGTGGCAGGGGCGTTTGTCATAGACGTAACCGTCTCGCCTTGGCTGTACACCACTATAGGGCTGGGGGCACTGTTCATAGCCCTGGGGAAAAGGTACAGCGAGATCAAGTCAGCCGGAAGCAACGCAGGCGACCAGAGGGTGGTCCTCGACCAATACAGCCGGGAATTCCTGAGCCAGCTAATTACTGTTACCAGCACTGCCACCCTGGTGACCTATGCCCTGTATACCTTTACGGCCAGGAATGTGCCCGACGACCATAGCATGATGCTGACGGTGCCCTTCGTGATATTCGGTCTTCTCCGTTACCTGTACCTGGTCAATCAGACCAACGATACCGAGAGCCCGGAGCTGGTAATAATCAAAGATAAGCCGCTGCTCATAGACGTGCTCCTTTGGGCGGTAGCTGCGATTATAATTTTGACGGTGAGCAGATAGCTGAGTAGTGTCGAGATGCAAACCTGATCATGCTGTGACTTCGCCTTGACACACCTACCGGTAGCCCATACAATAGCTTGCAGAGGATGATGATGGATTACGCAATTCTTAAAACCGGAAACAAGCAATACAGGGTCAAACCCGGTGACATAATCGACGTTGAAAAACTCCCAGTTGAGGAGGGGTCTTCGATTGAGTTCACCGACGTGCTCGCCGTTTCCAGGGATGGCGAGATGACCCTTGGCACACCTCAGGTCCCTGGTGCTAGTATCCATGCCCACGTGCGAGAGCAAGGTAAGGACGATAAGATTATCGTGTTCAAGTACAAGCGCAAGGTGCGCTATCGTCGGAAAAAAGGCCATAGGCAACATTACACCAAGCTGGCTATAACCTCTATATGGTTGGGTGGTGAGGAAATCGCCGTCCAGGAGGGGCCTTGGCCCCAAGCCGCAGTCCTTGAAGAGACCTCTGTGGATGAGGTTGAAGACGAGCTTGCGGACGAGCAGGAAGAAGATGGCGTTGACGATGGGGCGAGCGACGAGTTGATGGATGACGTTGAAGATGACGAATCCGGCGACGAGTTGGAAGATGAAGCCGTAGAGCAGGATGACCATCTTATTGACGGGCCCACAAGTGAGCTTCCAGGTGAGCCTGAAGAAGGCACGGAAGGTACAACGGAGGGGCCTGAGGACGAAGCTGTGGTTGAGGCCGGCGATGAACCCGCGGACGAGGTCCGGGGTGGAGGTGATAGGTAATGGCCCATAAAAAGGCGGGGGGTAGCTCCCGTAACGGTCGTGATAGCAAGTCCAAACGCTTGGGAGTGAAGCGTTTCGACGGGGAATTCGTGAGCACCGGAAGCGTTATTATGAGGCAGCGTGGCACCCGCATCAGGCCGGGCCGCAACGTTGGACTTGGTAGAGATTTTACCCTATTTGCTCTATTGGATGGTCGAGTCAAGTTCGAGTGGGCTGCCAAGGGCAAGCGCCGGGCAAGCGTTTATCCTGAGGAGTCCCCCGTGGATTCTAAGGTAGGTTAACATAAATGAAGAAAGATATTCATCCCCAGTACTATGCTGCCACTGTCACGTGCTCCTGTGGCAATACCTTTGTACTTGGGGCCACCAAGCCGACGATGCGGGTGGAGATTTGCAGCAAGTGCCACCCCTTCTATACCGGCCAGCAAAGAGTGGTGGACACCGAGGGTAGAATCGAGCGACTCAGGCGGCGGTTTAACTTGCAATAATCCTGTGCCAAAGGACGTGTCAGAGATGGGGTGAGAACTCCGGCGCGAACTGGCCGAGAGGTGCTCACCCCCTTATCTATCTACGAAGGAGAGTAGGGTTTGGCGGAGCAGAGGTTCTTTTACGGCGGCCAGGCCGTCATCGAAGGGGTGATGATAAGGGGACGGAGCTACTACAGCCTGGCAGTTCGCCGTCTCAACGGCGACGTGCATACCGTCTCTGAGCCACTGAGCCAGATTTACACGGGACGAATCAGACGGGTTCCTCTGCTGCGAGGGGCACTCGTCCTGTTGGAAACCCTGGTGCTGGGAATCAAGGCCCTTAACCGCTCGGCTGCTATGGTTATGGAAGACCAGGTCGGGAAGGATGAGGAAGTACCCGGCTGGCTTATGGCCACATCTCTGGTCGTTGCATTTGTTCTGGGCATCGGTATCTTCTTCATCATACCCCTCTTTCTAACCCGCACCTTTGAGTCCAGCATATCCTCCGACATACTGAGCAACCTCATTGAGGGAATTATAAGGCTGGTGGTGCTGGTAGCCTATATTGGAGGTATCGGACTTCTCAGGGACATAAGACGCGTCTTCGCCTATCACGGTGCCGAGCACATGGCGGTGCATACCCATGAGGCCGGGCTGCCCCTGGAAGTGGGCAACGTCAGGCGTTTTCCCACGGCCCATCCCCGCTGTGGCACCGCCTTCCTGCTGACCGTGATGGTAGTGTCCATCCTGGTCTTTGCCTTTCTGGGAAGGTCCCCGCTATGGTGGTTAGTCATCTCCCGTATCGTGTTCATCCCGGTCATCGCTGCCGTGAGCTACGAAGTGATTCGATTCAGCGGCGCACACCAAAACAACCCTCTAACCAAAATTACCACCTATCCCGGCTTGCTCCTCCAGAGCCTCACCACCCGGCAGCCCGACGACGACCAGATCGAGGTGGCTATCCATGCGATGAAGACGGCGATAGAAGCCGACGAAGGCAAGCGGCCCGTCCATCAGGGTGAGGGGTAGATTCTCCATGCTAGTCTATCTCGATGAAAGCGGACACCCACATCCAAATGACCCTTCGAAGCGTCCAGTAGTAGTTGCCGCGTGTATCCAAGACCGTGACGCGCGAACAGTGGCTGGACGGCTCCACGGACTCAAGCGAGACGTGCTCGGCAAAGAGCGGATGGAGATGAAGGGCGTCAGATTGATCAATAGGTCAACCTTTCGCCGCCGTACTGCGGAGGCGGCTTTTGTCGAGGAGTTCTTCAGCGCGCTATTGAACCTTCCAATCACCGTGTTTGCCGTGATCATGGAACGGCCTATCATAGCACCCGACCCCAAGGATACGAAGCTGCCCGATCAGTTCCGTTTTCTGACGCAGAGAGTTCAATTGCTTGCCGAATCGAAAGAAGAGATGGCAACGTTGCTGTTCGACGGCGCACCGGGTCAGCTTGGAGGTCTATCCTTCAAGTTCGGAGGGTTCCTGTATCGCTCTGAAGAGGGTCGCGCATGTACTAACATCACTGATATTCCGTTCTTTGGAGATTCAAAGGCATCCGCCGGGGTACAAATCGCAGATATGATTGCCGCAGTAATCCGTCAGTACGAAGAGGCAGAACTATACAAGCGCGTCCCTGTCGGGGACACATTTCTCTTAGCCATAAGGCGGTACTACCGCATTATCGAGCAGAAGACCGTTGACCAAGTTAGCCACGATGGATATTCCAGACCTGGATTGTACAGGATGCCAGTGGAGCAGAGCAGCTTTTTTAGTACCAACCAATAAAGAGAGCCAGTAATAGCTTCCGCAGGAAGCTACGCCCGGCTCTTACAAACCCCACTCTACCATAGTGAGGCTAGGATGTCAAATAGCCATTTCTCGGATTTCAAACTGAGACAGCACCCTATCGTCCATACATGGAAGCAGTGGAGGCAGCATTTGGGGCGGATGTGGCCTATACTCAACTAATCAAGTATCATGGCTCGGAACATCCAAGCAATCCTTCAAGGATAGTCCAAGCTGTACGCTTGGGTTCACGCCTTCTGCAACAGGTAATCTTTTACCAACTCAAGAGCGGCCCTTGCCGTGTCCTCCCGATTGGCGTTCCGGTCGCCGGTCCAGAGGAGTTCCCTGGTCGCCTCGTATCCATCGCGGGCGGCCACGCCAATATAGAACAGTCCAATGGGCCTGTCGGAAGAGCCTCCGGCAGGTCCGGCAACGCCGGTGGTAGAGACGCCCACGTCGGTGTCCAAGAGGTGCCGGCCCTTACGCGCCATCTCAAGGGCGGCGGCGGGACTCACCGTACCCTCCCTCTGTAGCAGCTCCTCTGATATGCCCAGGACCCTGGCTTTGGAGCCTCCGGTGTAGGCAATGACCCCGCCATAGAAGTATCGGGAGCTTCCGGGGACGCTGCACAGCATGGAACCCACCAGTCCTGCGGTACATGCCTCGGCTACGGCGATAGTGAGGCCCTTATCCCTGAGCAGTTGCCCTACTTCTTCCTCTATTGCTGGCATCGTCAATTACCTTTCGCCCTCCCGCCGGCCTGTATGTGCAGGGTTCCGCCCGAACCCCGGAGGGCCTGAAAATATGTTGGTATATCCGCCGGCAAACGTCAACTTCACCGGAGGCCATAGCGTTGGATGAGCGATGCAAGCCCTTCTCTCCCAAGCCCTGTCTGTTTTGGACCCAAGATGGCACTGAGCGTTCCATTAGGTATCGTTGAGCGAGTGTCCTTTAACACGGTGATTGCCGAACCCTTCCGTAAGAAGAGTCCATGATTAGCTCGTCTAACTATCTGCCAACCATCCGCTTCAAGTAACCTGAGAAGCTGCTTACCAGTGATGGCGGGTATAGCCTGCATTTAGATACCACTATGAGCAGCTTGCTTTCCTTTAGCGTTGTCAATTGGGAATGCTCTTGGTTGGAGTAGAGGGCCTTCACCGGATCCCATGACACCTTTAAGGAAATCATTCCAAGTGGGGTCGCCATGACCATGCAGAGTGACTTGGGTTGGTGTGACATCTGCGGGACGTAATTCAATACCCCAGTCGTGGAAGAAGCGTTCCCGTTGGCCTGCCTGGTCCAGCACATTCAAATGTTCTATTACCAACTCGTTCAGTTCCTGCTGGCAACGCTTGAGCGTTCTTGCAAATGTGCTAGTGCTTAGCTCGTGACAGGTTCCTATCCATTTGTTCCCCTCACGCTCGTACCTGAGTGTGAGCCAAACGTATCCCTCCACAGTACACATCGCTCTCCTCCTCGTGGTGACGCATCCAGTCTCACCTTACGGAGGGATGTACTATAGCACAATCCGTCAAAAAATGCTTTAGAATTTTCTCATCGGTAAAATCATTTCCAGGTTGCCACTGTGGAGGGGTCTACATAGGTCTGGGGGTTGTCAGCCTTCCTGATTTTGTGCGTGGATGGCTGTGGGACGGTGTCGGCGTTGTCGCCATTCTTGTCGCCAAAAGTGAGCGGCTAGGTCTTCATGCAGCATCAGTGATTGCCCAAATGATTACCTAGATGGGGGTGGTTATAAGGCCCACGGCAAAGGAGGCAACTATAAAGGCAAGTAAGAACTTGATAAGAAACCCTGCCAGTTCATCAAAGGGTATGTCAATCCCGGTAATTTTGCTTCACTCAGCGTTTTCCCTGCGCAAGCGAGTCTCCCTCCTCTCCCTCTCGCTATATCTGCGTCTCTCTACCATATTCAATTCTCCTCTTGTCTATCCCAGTCAGGGATAGTAAAGTAGAACTATGTCGGAAACATCAACCATTGCAGCGATTACAACAGCGTTCATTGCTACGTTATCGAGTGTAATGCCCTGGATAGCATGGAATGTACCCTGGGCACGACGACGGCGATATGCGCTTAACTCCGATAACGGATATTATTTCTATGAATTAAAGAGCCAATACTACAATAAGCCCGGAGTCACACCCCATTTCAGCTGTGCGAAGTGTTTTAACAATAGAGAACTACAAGTTTTACATCGGTATGATAAAATCGGGTGGCAATGTTTACACTGCAATTCCAAATTTTATTTCACACTATCTCCTAATCATGGGCCACAAGGCAGAGTAAAATTATTGCGGTGAAAGACTCCGCCTTACAGCCCTGACCTGATTTGTGGGCCTATTCTTCACGAGCACCCCAACGGGTACAAAAATTCACAGCCCCTTGCAAGCCCGATAGCTCACCTTGACGTTGCATGTTAAGCCTTTCAAGATACCAGTTTACATCCCAGCCGACGTTAGGGTCGGGTGTCACATTGGGATTGCCTTCCTTAATCATCTTGCTTAGGTATATAACCCGACTAAACGTTGAGGCGCATAATCTGCTTACATCTAGTGATAGCTCGGATGGTTCGGCGGTAGGCGCTGGTAGGTACCGAACTGGCGGCGGCGGCGGTGGCTCTGAAGAACAAGCGATGGTGGCAGCCAAGAGCATGACCGTAGTGATTATAGCCCATACGCAATGTCTCATCACTCTACTTTCCCTCCATCGCTTGGGCGAAAGCGTCCGACGCCTGCTTCTGCCCGTCTGCTTGGCGACCTGGTAAATGTCGGCAACGGTGGGTTAGAGTGGGGGTTTCACACACGGAGTTGATGAGATGAATGGAGCGGAAGATGGGATTCGAACCCACGACCCTCTCCTTGGCAAGGAGATGCTCTACCACTGAGCCACTTCCGCTCGCGAATCTTGCCTGACCATGCCGGATGATGGTGCCGAGGGTCGGAATCGAACCAACGACACGTGGATTTTCAGTCCACTGCTCTACCTCTGAGCTACCTCGGCCGGATGGCATGGGATGTAGCTAACGCTCTGGATGCCTATGCTGATTGTACAATTGTAACTGGCCTTGGACGGCCAGTCAACAAACAAACGCCGTCAAATTACACGCTCGAGGCTCAGCGGATAAGCTATCCGAATATGGGGAACGCCGTTGACAGTAAGTGGCGCCATTATTACACTTGCATCTGTCTGAAGTGGTGTTAAGGAGGACTAGAAATGGTCAATAAGAAAGGGACCGCGCTTTCCCTGGTCCGGGCCGACGTACCTGCTGAAAAGGAAGAAGAGTTCAACCGGTGGTATAACGAGGAGCACATACCGGAGCTCCTGGCTCTCCCAGGGTACCTCAGCGCCGCCCGGTACGCCGCGGTGAGAGGAGGCCCCAAATACCTGGCTTGCTATGAGTTGGAGAGCCCCGAGGCAGTCAACACTGAAGCGGCCCAGAGGCGTCGTGCCAACCCCACTGAATGGGGTAAGAGGATTGACCCCAACGTGATAGGGACCAACTTCAGCGTTAACTTGTACCAGCAAATCTTCCCCGCCGAGGTCTCCCCGGACGTGGCGCAGTCCGGCATGGCCCCTGTGCTTCAGATAGGATGTATGGACATCCCACCGGAGGCCGAGGACGAGTTCAACGAATGGTATAACACCATCTATGTGCCCAACTACGAGAAGGTGCCGGGTTGTATAAGGGGCAGACGTTACAGGGCGGTAAGGGGAGAGCCGAAATATGCCACTGTCTACGAGTTCGAGCATGAGGGGGTGTCTCAGACTTCGGAATGGGCCGCCGCCAGAGACGCTCATCCCCAGTCCGCCCGGATGAGGAGCCTGATGGAACTCACTCCGGGCTCCCCGGCAGTCTACAAGAAGATATTCCCACTGTGAGAATGGGGCCAATTGACCCAATCATGATCGAACTGACCAAGCTGCTGGAGGACAGCTCTATAGGTTTGACATATCTGACTCCTCGCCCGGGTGGAGGAAGTCTGACCGGCGAGGTCGCCCAAGCGGTGGAGAGGGCACTGGCAGCCCTGGAAGGTTCCGCATGTATTCCTGATGGTCCGGTTTATGGGAACGGCTGTTTTGCCATAGCCAGGTACGCTGATGCCGCCGAGGTTTACCGGCGCATCTTGATGCGCAGTCCCGATGACCCGGTCGCCAGATTCAATCTGGGAGTGGCTTATGTGCGACTCAAGATGTTTCGAGAGGCTGCCGATGAGTTTACGACCCTGCTTGAGCAGGAGCCTCTCTTAGCTGAGGCCCATTATCAGCGCGGCAATGCCTATGACGACCTGGGGAAGCCCGACGCAGCGCTGGAGGACTATGCGCGGGCCATCAGGCTAAACCCCGGTTATCTTCAGGCGCTCTATAACCAGGGGATAGTCCTCTCCCGTCTTGGCCGTCACACGGAGGCATTGGATGCCTTCGATCAGGTCATCACCCTCCGGCCTGAACTGTCTAACGCCTATCTCAACCGTGGCGCCTCCTTGGATGAGATGGGGCGACATGAGGAGGCCATTGCCGATTACACCGCAGCCATACACTATAATCCCTCCGGCTATGACGCTTACTTCAACCGGGCAAGAACCTACTACTACCTGGGGCATATCCAAGAGGCCATTTCGGATTATTCCCAGGTCGTGGTACTCACGCCTGGCGACTCCGAGGCATATAACAATCGGGGACTGGCTTTTGACGCCTTGGGAGACTACCAAATGGCGCTGGAGGATTACTTGCAGGCAATAGCCCTGCGCCCCGACTTTGCAGAGGCATACAACAACCGGGGAGCGGCGTTGGAAGCTCTGGAAAACGAGGAGGAGGCGTTACGTGAGTACCTGGCTGCCGTGGCTATTACCAGTGACTACGCAGACGCCCACTACAACGCGGCTCGCCTCTACTCCAGGTCTGATGACCTTGATAGATGCTTGCAGCATCTGGAGAGGGCTACGGAGCTGGAGCCGGAGCTACAAACGGATGCCGTCCAGAACGACGACCTGAGCTGGGTCCTGGAGCTTCACAAGATAAGGGAGAGCAGACAGGACCGTCTACATGGTCAGCAAGGCTAGCGACTGTTCCCGGCTTCGACGGCATTTCGAAGCCTCTTCCGGCGCATCACCGGGGAGCGCAGGCGCGGACGGCAGCCATTGCCTGCGCTTTGGCATCTCCACCGGATACGCGCGGGGATATGATTGGGAGGGTTATACCGGCTTGCCTATACTCTTGCACCCTCTTCCGGCACTGCTCAGGAGTACCCACGACGGCAATCTTGTCTATGAGGTCCGGGGGCACCAGCTTCAGGGCTTGCTCCCTATCGCCCCCATTCCAGGCCTGGCGCACCGCTTCCACCTCTTGAGCGAACCCGGCTTCGACCATCAGCCTACGGTACCGGGGGAACCCGGCGGCATAGGCTGCGACCCCGGCCCTCAGCGAGTCCCTGGCTAGGTCCACGTCGTCCGACACGGCGCATGGAAGCAGAGTTGCCACGTCCACCTCCGTCGGGTCCTTCCCGGCGTTCCGGGCGCCTAGGGCTACGTTCTCTGCGGCAATGGTGGCGTGCTCCGGGGTGCAATAGGTTAGTACAGTGCCTTGGGAAATCTCTCCGCAAATCTGGAGCATCCTTGGGCGTATCGCGGCCACGTAAATCGGAATCTCGTTTCTCAACGGTTCAAACCACAGGTCGAAGCGCTGAATTTTGAAGACGCTCCCATTATAGGAGACCTCGCCATCGTGCAGCAGCGCGCGGACGATGTCCACGCACTCCCGCAAACGCTGCACCGGCTGAGAGAACTCAAGGCCGTGCTCCGGCCCTACCTGGACCCTGTGGCTTGACCCCAACCCGAGGATGCAACGACCGTCGGAGAAGTGGTCCACGCAGGCAGCAGCCATGGCTATTGTCGGGGCACTTCTCACAAAGACGCTGGAAATGCTCGTCCCAAGGAGAATCTTATTGGTGGCCACGGCACAAGCCGTCAGGATAGAGAACTGGTCTCCTCCATGTCCCTCTGCTACCCATGCGGACTCGTACCCCAACTCCTCTGCAAACCGGACACATTCCACAACATCTTTTGGTGCCAGTCCCCGCGTGAAAGATACCCCGATGCGTTCCATATAAACACACTCCATAATCCGGTGCGGCAGTATAGTGTGCCGCTATGTATCCACTGACTGGGCAACTTTCGCCAACAGTTGCATCGTGCGGTCGAATGAGGCCTCCCGGTCCTGTCCGGCAGATACAGGCGAAGCCAGTATCTCGTTCGCCCCGAATGAGAACAGCTCTAACAGCTTTTCCTCCACCCTGGACTCGTCTCCCCAAAGGGCTACGGCATCTATCATCTCGTCGCTCCAGACACCTTGTGATGCTTCAGCAAACCCCGCCGCAATGAACATACGTCGGTAGAAGGGCGCCTTGGGAAAGAAACCGAACTGTTGCCGTACGCCCGCTCGCGCTTCGTCGGGGTCTTCATGTACACATACAGGCACGTGGGCTACCAGTGGCGGCACAGGGCGACCCGCATTTTCCGCAGATTGTTTCATAGCAGGCAGACCCACGTCTCTCAGATACCGGCCAGGGCACACCCAACTGATAGCGCCATCGGCCCCGGCCCCGCATAGCTCGAATGCCTTCTCCCCCAGGGCTGACGCCATAACGGGCACATCCATCGGCGATGTTGAAATCTTGGCATGGGCCTTGTAGTAGCGGCCATCAAAATCTACCTCGCCCTCTTGCAGAAATGCCTTCAGGATATGCAGGTACTCGCTCACGTGGCCCAGGGGAGCACGATAGTCAACGCCAAAGGTCTCCTCTATGCCGGAGCGGCCACTGGGACCAATTCCCAAACGGAAACGCCCGGGGGCCAGGTGTTCGATAACCTGCACCTGTTGCGCCATGACCAGGGGATGTCGGGGGAACGTGGGGATGATGGAAGTCCCAAGCAAAATTCGCTGGGTGCTCACTGCGGCGCCGGCAAAGATGGTCAACGCATCCGGCCCGGCCCCGCCGGTGGTCAGCCACGCTGCCTGTATGCCCATCTCCTCCGCCTTCCTTATCCCTTCCAGGATAGCCCCGCTATCCGGACCGGTTACCTGAATGCCGAGCCTGCTCTGGGCCATTGCTTCACCTCCCGATGATTCTTGTCTCAGACTACCCCCTCTTCCTTGAGAAGGACTATCTCCTCGGCGCTGTATCCAAGGAGCTCGCTAAATACTTCCCGATTGTGTTCGCCCAGCGTAGGGGCAAGGCGGTCCACGTGGCCGGGACTCCGGCTAAAACGCGGCACGATGCCCGGCATCTTCAGCTTACCCATTATCGGGTCGTCAACTTCGATTACCGAGTCTCTGGCCTGGAATTGGGGATTCTGCAAAATATCGGATACACTATTTACCGGGCTCACCGGCACCTCAGCAGAGTCCAGCAACTCCAGCAGCGAGTCCATGTCGAATGTCTCCGTCCACCCGGAGACTATCCCGTCCACCTCCTCCCGGTGCTCCACCCGCCTGGCACCTGTGCCGTAGCGCGGGTCCTGGGCCATATCCTCTCGACCCATCGCCTCGGCCAGGCGCTGAAAGATGCGGTCGCTGGTGCACGCGACGGCCACCCATTTACCATCCCTGGTGGGATAATGGTTGTGAGGTACGGCGTGGGCCGTACCGGTCCCTATCCGCTCTCTGACAAGACCTAGCTTGTCGTAGGCCGAGACCAGATTGTCGAGGATACGGAATATGCCTTCGTACAGCGAAATGTCAATGCACTGGCCCTTCCCTGTCCGGTTGCGGTATTCCAAAGCCACCATGGTGGCGAAGGCAGCATTGAGTCCTGCCAGGTAGTCGGCTATAGTGGCCGAGCCGGGGTTCACCGGGGGACGGTCGGGAAACCCCGCGAGATAGGTCAATCCTCCAAAGGCCTGGGCCACCCGTCCAAATCCGGCCTTATGGCGGTATGGCCCAGTCTGCCCGTAGGCCGATATTCGGACCATGATAAGCCCCGGGTTCACCTCCTCCAATACATCGTACCCAAGGTTCCATCTCTCCATTGTCCCCGGTCTGAAGTTCTCCACCAGCACGTCGGACCTCTTCACCAGCTCTTTAATAATCTCCTGTCCCTTGGGCTGTCTCAGGTCGCAAGTTATCCCCTTCTTGTTCCGGTTCTCCTGGGCCCATATAAGGCCCACATCGTTGTACTTTTCACCAAGCTGGCGGCATGGGTCTCCCTGACCTGGCATTTCCACCTTGATAGCCTCGGCTCCAAACTCACCCATCAACGTGGCGCAGAAGGGAGCGGCGATAAAAGTGGCTAGATCAATAATGCGGAGTCCCTCCAAAGCTCGGGTACCGTCGTTTATATTCTCATTCGATGACAAATACGACCTCCTAGCTCTCCCTGGCCTGCATCTCGGTGTGCAACTGAAGGACCTGTCTGGCCCTCTCCACAAGTGGATAATCTACGAATTCTCCGTCTACGAGGATGGAAGCGCTGCGTCGTGCCTCTGCCTCGGTGAAGGCATCAACGATCTTCCGGGCCCGGGCCACCTCCGCCGGGGATACATAAGAGAAGCCCCGGTTGATGGTCTCCACCTGGTTAGGATGGATGCAACTCTTGCCCTGAAACCCCAGGCTTCTGGCCCTCCTGACCGACTCTGCTAGGCCCTCTTGGTCATCAAGAAGGACCCAGACCGAGTCGGTAGGAGGCTCAATGGCGGCTGCCCGTGAGATCATTACCAGCCGTGAGCGTGCGTAGATAAGCTCGGTCTCATCGCGAGACCACTCGATACCTATGTCCCTGGTAAAGTCCCCTGCCCCGAAGTGTAGCGACCCGATTCTCCCGCTGCTCCGCGCAATCTCGAAGGCGTTCCAAAGTCCGAGGGCAGTTTCTATAATCGGTGTGATTTCCAGTGTTCCCTGGGAAAGTCCGACCTTTCGTTCCCGGTCGGTAAGAACACGGTCAACCTCTGCAAGCTCCTCTGCTGACTCGACCTTTGGGACAACTATACCGTCCAACTCGGCGCAGACTATCGCTTCGATGTCGCCTATCCCGAAATCCACGGAGAAATCGGCCTTCTGTCCTGTGGGATTTATACGGACGTATACCCGCCCTGCACTGGCTTTGACTGACGGAATAGCCTGCCTGACTACCTCTCGGGTCGCTATTTTCTCGCCTACCGGCACCGCATCTTCAAGGTCCAGTATCACACCGTCAGCGCCAAGTGTGCCCACCTTAGCTACTTTTCTCGGCTCGTTTCCGGGGGTGTATAGAAGCGAGCGTAGGGCCATGAGCGGCCTCCTTCTGCTAAAGAGAATATAGCTCCAAATTCAACCGGCCAGGTGTGAGCTAGTCGGGCAGTCCCAGCCCCGCTCTCACTGCTTGCCCAATGGGTGTCAAGGGGCTTTCTTCGGGGGGGCCATGTGGCACCATCCTGTTGTGGGTAATGGCCACGGCTAGATGTACGTCCGGGTCTGCCCATCCAACGGCACCGCCGGCGGCGTTGTGGCCAAAGGTGCGAGGGTTACGTCCGGCAGGCCCCATGCCCGGGCTACCGGGCAAATGGAAACCTCCTATGGTCCCTTTGTGTGGGACTCCGTGGACAGGGTCGTAATCGGATGGCGGACGGGGAATGTTGAAGGTGCGTACACGTTCCTCCGACAAGAGACGGACACCATCTAACTCGCCACCGTTGGCGAGCATGGCGAAGAACCTTGCCCCACTTCGCGCGTTCATAATACCTTGTGAGCCTGGAATACACGCCCGACGCACGTCGGCCCGACCAAAAACCTCCTGGGTGGTGTCAACCTCGGGCGGTACGGCGCGGGGCCTGAGAGAGTCGGGCGGCATACCCGGCGCGCCGGGGGGCATAGACGGCATGTTGGTCAGCTTGGCTACCCGATGCTCCACTTCGTCAGGAATCCCTGCCCAAAGACTGTCTATGTTGAGGGGCTGGCAGATTTCCTCCTGGATGAACTTACCGAAGGGCCTGCCCTGGGGGTCGGTGCGCCGCACTACTTCTCCAATCACCCATCCAAAAGTGTACGCCATGTAACCGCTCCTGGTCCCCGGCTCAAATAGGGGTCTCATGTCCGCAATCCTCTGCACCATCCAGTCCCAGTTACACATCAGTTCAGGGGTCACCCCCAGGGGCATAAGAGGTACTCCAATTCTGTGGGTAAGGGCATCGTATACGGTCCCCTTGTCCTTGCCATGAGCACCAAATTCAGGCCAATAACGGGCAACGGGCGTGTAGTAGTCAACCAGCCCACGCTCGGCCTGGACGTGGAGCGCTACAGCCGTCACTGCTTTGATTATGGAGAACACGGGAAACACCGTATCCCCGTTAACCTTTTGTCCTGTGGTCTCGTTTGCCATCCCACCCCATGCATCCAATACCAACTCGTTGTTCATGTAAGCAGCAACTTGAATACCAATCTCCCCACGCTCGCTAATTGCTGTGTTGATAGCCTCCTGGACAACTCGATTTGGATCTGCTGACATAGCTATACCTCTAATCCCTTGGAGTCCGGCACGGGGTAATCAACCAGTAACGACTATGCTATCCCAGATAAATAACATGAATTTCCGATTAGCTTGATGTAACAAAGCCAGGAATCTGCTTCCAACGCAGTCCTTTGGAAGCATCCGCCGGTTCAACCTCAATCCCATCCGAGTCCTCTAACCCGAGGGGATGGTACACCAGCTCAATCAAGTTGCCGTCCGGGTCTTTGACGTAGGTGAAATGCTCGTTGTTGTCCTCACGTCGTCCCTGGAAATCGTTGCCCTCATGCGTGCGGGGTGCCCCGGGGTTCGCCCCCGATGATCTGGAATGTGAGACCCCTAGCTCGTCCAGCCGGGCGAGCATCTCATTCCAGTTGTCCACCTCCACAGCGAAATGGACTCTTGGTACTTGGGTGAGGTCAGGGGTATCAGAGAAGTGCATCTCCCCCGTACCTATTCGTAGCTGTAGCTGTCTCTTGTTAAGCTCAGGCCCCCGGTCCAGGAACTCCGCACCAAGCACGTTCTCGTACCACTCCCTAGTCCTCTGGCGGTCGCTAATTTGTACATTGACATGATGTATCATTTTAATCCTGGCCATTGGGCTACCTCCTGCTGTATGAATTGGTGGTTGCAGATTCCATTATCTTCATAACCCCATGCTGAGGCAAGAGCCGTCGTGTTGTCAATATTTTTGTCTCAGCCCAGCCGCTTCGCCACCGGAAGCACCTGATCGGCCAGGTGCTCCATGACTTTTATACAATCATCCGGATTCCGCACTCGGAAATCGTAGGTGAGTTGGTCTATTCCGAGCTCCCGACAATAGTGCAAATCGTCTATCACCTCCTGGGTGCTGCCTGTCAGTGCTCCGCCACTGAGCACTGACTGCTCCTTCCCAAGCCCGATGTCAGTAAAGTGGAGGCTGCGCTTCAGCGATATGGAGATAGCGGACGGGTCTCTGCCCGCCCGCTCTATCTGTTGGCGTAGGTATGGCAGGTTCTGTGCAACGAAGTCAGGCGTTTGTCGAGACGGATGCCAGCAGTCCCCGTACATAGCGGTGCGTCGGAGCGCCCGCCGGGTATGGCCTCCTACCCAGATGGGGATATGGGGTTTCTGTACCGGCTTGGGATAGAACTGTATACCATCAAAGCTGTAGTAATTGCCGCGAAACCCCGGGTGTTGCTCGGTCCAGAGGGTTTTGAAAATTTGGATGAACTCGTCGGTGATTGGGCCACGTTCGGCGTAGGGCATACCCAGAGTCTCGAATTCTTTCTCCAGCCAGCCGACCCCTACGCCACAGATCATACGCCCATTGCTCAGCACGTCCAGTGAGGCGAACATCTTGGCCTGTACTACGGGATTCCGATAAGGCAGTATGATGACTGTGCTGCCCACCTTTATGTTCTCTGTGCAGGCCACGAGAAAGCCCAGAAGGGTCATCGTCTCCAGAAAGGGCTCGTCGGTGGGGCGAATGAAGGAGCCATCGGCAGTGTAAGGGTACTGGTTGGTGCCGGCAGTGGGCAGCACGATGTGGTCACCGGCGAGGATCGACTCAAAGCCCAACTCATCTGCTCGCTGAGCATAACGTCGCAGACCCGCTGCATCGGTCACGCTTGGGATGCCGAGTCCAATTTCCATGCTTGAATCCTCCATCAGTTGCAATAATGCTCGCTCTATTGTCGCCCTTCGTGGCGTTGCTGGCAACCCATATCTTGAAAGCACACGGCTACACGACTACAATGGATACCACCGTAGGAATTTTGGCGCTGTAGGGAGGGTACTGATATGGCAGACAAGATGACTATTCTTGTTGGGACAGTCGGGCAGGGTATAATGCGGAGTGCCGATAGTGGCGAGACCTGGCAGCGTGTAAGTATTGACCAAGGGATACACTCTGATGCCCTCGTGAGAACTGTGGTCAGTAATCCCCGGCAGCCTGAGATAGTCCACGCAGGCACTGACAAGGGACTCTACAGGAGCGAGGATGCAGGCCGGAGCTGGCAGTTGGTAGAGTCGCCCCTGAGCAGGTATTGTGTATGGGCCCTGGCCGTGGACACGTCAGAACCGGACATTATCTACGCCGGGACAGGTACACCCACACCCGCCGCCATCTTCCGGTCCACGGACGGCGGCAGAATCTGGGAGCAGCGGCCTGTCGAAATCGCCGAGGAGTGCCCCAACGTGGGCGTCCCCAGGGTGACAGGCATTGCTATAGACCCTACGAATCACCGTAACGTCTGGGTGGGGCTGGAGGTGGACGGTGTGCGCTACAGCAACGATGGGGGTGATACGTGGGCTTCTGTGAACGGCAGCATTCCCAATCCTGACGTTCATAATGTGGCCGTGTCATCCGGTCCGCCCAAGACCGTTTTCGTAGTGGTGAACAATGACATCTTCACCAGTACCGATGACGGGGTTACCTGGACCCCCGTCGGCATAAGGGAGGCCTTTCCTTGGAGCTATCCACGGGGGATAACGGTGCAGCCGGACAATCCCAAGGTCGTACTGGCGACAATAGGCGATACCACACCGGGGCGTATCGGCGGAGTGATGAGGTCAAAAGATACAGGCAAGACCTGGGAAAGCCTTTCGTTGCCTGTACAGCCGAACACCGCAATGTGGGTTGCGAATATACAGCCCTTTGATTCAAACGTGGTCTTTGCGGGGAGTCGCTACGGCTACCTGTACCGCAGTGACGACGGCGGGGACTCCTGGACCAAGCTCTGGCGGGAGTTCAGCGAGATTTCCTCGGTGATCTGGGTACCCAACTAGCGCCGGTACAGGACGGACTCGATAGGCGACTTCCTGTTTCCCCGCCGTTGATTGTAGGCGTGCCAAGGCCGCGTAGCTCTGCCTTACCGGCAACTATTTCTGTCGCTACAGAGAGGGGGTTCATGGCAAGGCTTGGAATCGTTCTCTACCACGGCATAGACAGCGGGGCCGGTCTGAAAGAATACGGACGACTCGCAGAAGAGGGCGGTTTCGAGTCTCTGTGGGTAACCGAACGATATTTCCATGAAGAGACCTTCTCTTTGCTGGGATTCCTTGCGGCGGCCACTCAGGACATCAAGCTGGGCCTGGGAGTTGCCAATCCATACACCAGGCACCCAGCATTGCTGGCAATGGCAAGCGCTACCCTCGACCGCATCTCCGGAGGCAGGTTTCTACTGGGACTTGGCAGAAGCGATCCATCCGTAATCCGGGATGGGATGGGCATATCATATAGCAGCCCCCTCGCCACGTTAGAGGAGACTGTCAGTACAGTCAGAGACCTACTCTCAGGAGTGAGAATCGGCAACACCCGTCTGTCCATAAGCCCCGCACAAGAGAAGGCACCAATCTATCTCGCGGCCATCGGGCCCAAGGCCCTACGATTGGCAGGCGCCATCGCTGACGGCGTGTTGCTGAACGCCTACACCCCCACTGCCTACGTGAGGTATGCGGTTAAGGAGGTACGACGGGCGGCTGAAGAGGCAGGACGAGACCCTAGCTCCGTTGACATAGCATGTATGCTGACTGTGCGCCTCACCGACGATGCCGAGAGAATATGGCCGGGCCTGAAACGGCGCATCGTGAGGCTTCTGGCGGAGCCGCAGGTCGGGGAAATCCTCCTGGAGAAGGGCGGTTTTGACCCGTCTATTCTGGCTCCACTTCGAGCATCGGAAGAGAGTGATGATGGTAAACATGCCGCCACTCTCATAAGCGACGACATGGTGGAATCCTTCTACTTGGTGGGGCAGGAGGAACGCTGCAAGGAACGTATCGCCGAATACCGGGAGGCCGGCGTTGACCTGCCTCTGCTTCTGCCCCGACTGGAAGACTATGCTAAAGTTGCCAAGAAGCTGAGCGATTAGAAGCACCATTCAAGGACGGGAAATGTCTGCCATCATATATGAGAAACGCGACCGCATAGCCTATATCACCATAAACCGGCCCGAAGCGATGAACGCCTTGGGTCCGGAGCACAATAATGAGATCATTGAGGTCTGGACAGATTTTCGCGACGATCCCGACGTATGGACCGCCATCCTCACGGGGGCCGGTGACCGGGCATTCTGCGCGGGAGCGGACCTGAAGACTTACACCCCACTCCTGGGCGAGCGAGGCTCCTACGACGTCCGACAGGATGCCAACCGCATGGGCTTCGGAGGCATCACCCGTGGGCTGGAGATATGGAAGCCCATCATCGCCGCCGTCAATGGCTATGCCCTGGCCGGAGGGCTAGAGCTGGCCCTGGCGTGCGACATCCGGGTGGCGTCCGAGAACGCCCAGTTTGGATGCTCGGAGGTGCGCCGGGGATTTCACCATTGCGATGGCGGTACGGTGCGGCTGCCGCTTATTGTCGGACTTGGCAATGCTCTCAAAATGCAGCTAACCGGCGAGCACCTTGGCGCTCAAGAGGCCCTCCGCATCGGCTTGGTCAGTGATGTGGTGGCGGTCAATGATTTGGTGGAGACGGCGGAGCGATATGCCGCCGTGATTCTGCGTAACGGGCCACTGGGGGTGCGCTCTGCCAAAGAGTCTATGCTGCGAAGCCTGGGGAGAGCGCTGGAGGACGCGCTACGCTTCGAGAACATACTCTTCTCTACTCTCACCCGGACTGAGGACTATAAGGAGGGGCCTTCCTCCTTTGCCGAGAAGCGTGACCCTGTTTGGAAGGGAAAATAGACTGGCGAGTCTAGTTGTGGGCGCCCCGTCCCGGAATATCCCAGACCGCTTCGACTACGCCACCCCTTACGGCGACGTACCTGTCCCACCGGCTCACCATCGCGTCCTGCTGAGCCGTCAGGAGAATGAACTTGTCGCCAATACTCAGGCTGGCGTCTCCTTCCATCCGCATTATGGTATGCTGAGCGTCGAGAGCGCTCACGGTGACGCCGGGCATACTGTCCACAGTGGGCAGCCCTTTGACGTTGCCAACCGCCTCCATTCCTACGTCACCAATGGCGACGCCCGGTCTTGGAGTGCTGATAACGGTGCCTAGCACCTTGCCGGCGTACTGGAACTCGGACATGTAGCGGTAGCTGGTATCCATTAGTATGTATGTCCCGCCCTGGACCTCCGTGACCCCGGGTATATCTCCGGCCACGTCGTACGTCCACGATTCGCCGGAGGAGACTATCTCCACGGGTATGCCTGCGGCCTCGATAGCGTCACGCACGTCCAGGCACGTCTGGACCGCGCGGCGACCCTCTATGAATCGGGTCTCCCGGTCCGGTGTGCCCCCGATGACCTGATGACTCATGATTCCTCGAAAGCGCAGCCCCGGCATGGTCTCAATCAGCTTCGCCAGCTCGGCCCCCTGTTCCGGGGACTGCACACCACAGCGGCGAAGCCCCGTCTCCACTTCTATAATGACGCCCAGAGTTGCTCCAACAGCATGTGCCCCTTCCGACAGGTCACGAGCGTTGCGGGGGTTGTCACACGCCACAATCATCTCCGCTTGATTTGCCAGGGCACACAAGCGAGCAATCTTATCCCCCGTCACCACTTGATTGGTGATGAACACGTTCCCGATTCCACCCTGCACCATCACCTCAGCTTCGGCCACCTTGGCCGAACAGACACCTCCGACGGTGCCGCCGGTCCGAATCTGCATGTGAGCGATGATGGGACTCTTGTGGTTCTTTACGTGGGGCCGCAGCTTGCAGGTCCGGTCCCGATAAAAGTCGGACATCACCCTCATGTTGTTCTCTAACGCATCCACGTCCACGATCAGGCAAGGAGTGTCCAACTCTTCAATCGGTGTCCCCGGGGATGGCCTATAACGTTCATCCATGACTGCGTCTCCTTGGAAAAGATACAGAGACAAGATATGTACGTGGACCTCTGCTAATCTGACCTTCCGCGGGCGGTGATCTCCCATACTGCGTCAAGCTTGCCATCCTGGATAACATGGAAGTAGTTATACTGGTTAACACATAGCTCCAGGTCCCAGGGTATAAGCCACACTTTGGTCCCCACGTCCATGTCTCCTTGCGTCTCCCCCTCCATCTCTATGATGCCGTGTTCGGCACTCAATCGTGTCAACCTGGCTCCGGGAACACCGTCCAATACAGGCAGGCCTCTATCGGGACCGATGGTCTTGTGGCCTGCATCAACAACGGCGGAACCCTCCGTTGGGCGACTGACTACGGTTGCCAGCACCCTGGCAGCCGGTCTGAAATGGGTCCGGTACTGACAGTAGCTATAGTCCATCAGGGGGTAGGAGCCCACCTGGACCTCGGTTATCCCATCCATTGCCCCTACAATTTCATAGTTATGAGTTCCGCCAACGCTGACTGTCTCCGCCTCTAGTCCTGCCTTCTCCAGGACCTCTCTGGTATCCAGCACAAGCTGGACGACTTTCTTGCTCTCGGAGACCAGGTCCCGGTAGTCCTCTCTCAAGATGGCGCCTTCGTAGGTCATCAGCCCGGCAAAGTGGAGGCCCGGAGCGCGGACTATCTCTTTTGCGAGGTCAAGGGACGCCTGTCCCGGCTCCACCCCGCATCGATCCAGGCCGGTATTCACGTCCACCAGCGCGTTGATGATAACGCCACTAGCTTGCGCCGCCTCGGACAGGTCGGCCACGTTCTTGGGGTTGTCCACGGCCACCGTAGCCTTTGAGCGGCGTGCGAGAGAGCACAGGCGGTTGATTTTGGACCTGGTTACAATCTCGCCGGAGACAAGAATATCAGTGACCCCGGCATTGGCAAAGACCTCCGCCTCGCCCATTCTGGAGACGCCGATGCCGCCAACTGTGCCACCGGCAGCCATCTGAATCTGAGCGATGGCCGGGCATTTGTGTGCCGTGACGTGAGGACGTGCTTTGGCGGGGCTATCGCGGAAGAAAGAGTGGGTGAGCTCGACGTTACGCTTCATACTATTTAGGTCCACCACCAGGGCCGGGGTGTCTAGCCTCTCCACCGGCGTGCCTACGGGTTGGTACACTGGACGTTCCATAGCCTGTCCCCCTTCGATTACGTCACGTAGGATACCATAGTTTGCTCTTGTGACGCTACAGAATCGAACAATCAGACTTCACAAGTGGCCCTTGAAGGAGTATTCTTATGTGGTGCAAATGACATAGGGGGTTTTTGATGCCACCAAAAGGAATCCCTTCCTATCGAATCCCATACATGGGAACAAATTACATGGTCTCGTCGGGGCACTACCTGGCGACCATGGCAGGTTCGAAGATTCTGGAGAATGGGGGCAATGCTATAGATGCAGGGGTCGCTTCGGGCATTGCCCTTAACGTTACCGTTCCTCACTACACCAACTTTGGCGGGGTAGCACCCATTATCATATACCATGCCGCTTCTCAAGAGGTCATCTCAATCAGCGGGCTGGGGCGCTGGCCCAAAGCCGTCAACCTCGAAGACTATAGAAAGAAGTACAAAGACGACATGCCTGCGGGAATACCCAGGAGCGTGGTCCCCTCTGCCTGTGACGCCTGGCTGACCGCCCTGGAACACTATGGAACCATGACCTTTGAGCAGGTGGTGGCCCCCAGCATCGAGCTGGCGGGAAACGGTTTCCCCACCTCCTTCCTTCTGAGCAGGCACACCCACGCTTCCCAGGAATATATCGGACAGTTCCAAAGCAGCGCCGAGATTTTCTTGCCGGGTGGCAAGCCCCTCCAACAGGGGCAGGTGGTTGTGCAGAAGGACCTGGCTAATGTCTTCCGGCAGATGGCGGACGTGGAGAAGGCCAACTCCTACAAGGGACGAGAAGGCGCTATAAGGGCTGCCAGAGACTTTTTCTACAAGGGAGAGGTGGCGGAAAAAATGGGCCAGTTCTCCCAGGAGCAGGACGGGCTAATCACCTATGACGACATCGCCCAGTTCAGTGTAGAGATTGAGAAGCCCCAGATGGGAACCTACAAGGACTACACCCTCTACACCTGCGGCCCCTGGTGTCAGGGGCCAACTCTTATCGAGATTCTGCAAGTTCTGGAGGGTTTCGACCTCAAGAGCATGGGCCATAACTCCGCACAGTATGTCCATACAGTCATAGAGGCCATAAACCTGGCCTTTGCCGACCGGCACAATTACTATGGGGACCCGGACTTTGTGGAGGTGCCACTCGCCGGACTGCTCTCCAAGGAATACGCTGCCGACCGCCGGAACGCTATAGACCCCAACAGGGCCTGGCCCGAGATGCCTCCCGAGGGCGACCCCTGGCCCTACGAGGGTAAGGTGAGGACACGGGGCCACGTACCCGCCATTCCGAGGACTGCGGCCACGGAGCCAGATACCAGCTACACCTGTGTGGTGGACAGGTGGGGCAATGCTTTTTCCGCCACCCCCAGCGATTTCATTACCTCCAGCCCCATTGTGCCGGGACTGGGTATGATCATCTCCTCCCGTGGCAGTCAGTCTTGGCTAGACCCTGAACACCCCTCTTCCGTGCAGCCCTGGAAGCGCCCTCGCCTAACTCCCAACCCGGCTATAGCGCTCAAGAACGGCCACCTGTTCATGCCGTTTGGAACCCCGGGCGGAGATGCGCAGGTGCAGTCCATGGTCCAGATGTTCCTGAACATGGTGGAGTTTGGCTTTGATACCCAGCAGGCAGTAGAAGAACCCCGCGCCCGCTCGACCAGCTTTCCCAGTTCCTTCTGGCCCCATGCCTATTATCCGGGCCGGCTTAGTATAGAAGGACGCATCGGCGAAGACGTAGCTGAGAAGCTGGACAAGATGGGTCATAAAGTTGACTGGCTGCCCGATTGGACGACCGCAACAGGCGGTGTGGCCGGAATCATGGTGGACCGGGAGCGCGGCGTGCTTATCGGTGGCGCCGACCCCCGCAGGGACAACTACGCAATGGGGTGGTAGATTACTCCTACCTGTCCTTGAGTAAGCTCCTAAAATTCATCCCCACTCCGGCTCGTTCCTTGATGGGGAACGGGTCGGATGGGGGTGAGAATTCAGCCCTTTTTACCTACCGTTCTCTTTCAGCTTGAAGTGGGGGATAACATGCTTGCCGTAGAGTCGTATGGACTCCATGATTTTATCGTGGGGAATCCTGCCCGACTGCATACATACCATGAACTGGTCTACTCCTACGGACTCGTATTTCTCAATGGTCTTGATTGAGTTATCAGGGTTCCCAATGCAAAAGGTCCCGTTTTCGATTAGCTGGTTAGGGTCGGCATCCTCTCTGTACTGGTCTTCTTGGAAGAAGCGATCGGCATTATATCTGTAGTTCTCAGGGATGAATACCTCGTCTTGCCAGTCTTTGCTAAGTCTGTCACGCGCATTAGCAAAGTACCACGTAGCGGCGGGCAGGCCCAACTCCCTTGCTTCCCTGTCGCTCTCCAGGGTTATGCCCAAGCTGAAGGCGGCTATGTGCTCGTTAACGTAGCCGCCCACTGGGTCTGCCTCTCGGATGGCGTCCCGGTATATCTGGACCCGCCTCTCCAGCTCACCGGGCTCGCCAACGGTGAAGCAAAGCGCCCCCAGGCCCTTGCTGGCGGCCATGGCGAAGCTGTCGGGCTGAGAGCAGGCCAACCACAGAGGGGGATGGGGTTTCTGGATGGGCTTGGGCCATACCTCACGGGGCTCAATCTGGAAGCGGTCGCTGTGATAGGAGAATACCTCCTCAGACCACATTCTGGGAATCATGGACAGGGCTTCATCCCACGCTGGGCGGGCGTCCACCACGTTTGAGCCGAATGGCGTGAGTTGGTAGCCACTGCTGGAGCGGCCGGTGCCGAACTCGGCGCGTCCATTGCTCAGTATATCCAGGGTGGCGATACGCTCGGCTACTCGGATGGGATGGTTGATGGGCAGCAGGACAACCCCGTGGCCCAGGCGTATTTTGGAGGTGCGCTGGCTTAGGGCACCCAGATAGACCTCCGGGGCGCAGGAGTGGGCGAACTCGGTGAGGAAGTGGTGCTCAACAAACCAGACATACTCGAATCCGACCTCCTCGGCCAGAATAATTTGCTCCATTGCCTCCCAGAAGCAGTTATACTCGCTCCTCTCGGTCCATGGCTTGGGCATCTGAAGCTCATACAAGAGTCCGAACTTCATGTAATACTCTCCTCTCCCTAAATCAAAACCGCTTCAAGCCCAAGGTGGTGATAAGCGGCTTCCGTTGTGGGCGACGCTATTGTACATCACCTCGCTTGACATCCACAAGCTTGTTAAGTATGCTTCCCCCAGCGTAGAAAAGGAGGAAGTATGGCAAGGCCAATCCTGCATACCGGCATCTGTGAGCTTCTGGGTATCGAGTACCCAATCATCCTGGCAGGCATGGGTGGCAAGGGAAGGGCCACGCCGCCCCAATTGGTGGCCGCAGTTTCCAACGCCGGCGGTTTGGGAGTAATGGGAGGCTCAGGTCTCAGCACTGAGGAGATTCGCCGCCGAATCCGGGAGATACGCTCTCTGACGGATAAACCCTTCGGAGTAGACCTGCTGCTGCCCGCTAGTATGGCCGACATGGAGGAAACCAAGGCGGCGGTCCGCCAGCAACTCCAGAGGGATCATCCTCACCACGTGGAATTCATGCGGAGTCTGATGCGTGAGTTTGATCTTCCCGACGTGTCTGCTGAAGATAATCCGGTGATGTCAGCCAAGGAAATCCGGGAAGAGGTCCAGGTGGTGCTGGATGAGAAGGTCCCGGTCTTCGCCGCAGCGCTGGGTGACCCTTCCTGGGTTGTGCCATTGGCACGAGAGCAGGGTATCAAGGTGGCAGGAATGGTGGGTTCAGTACGACACGCCGTGCGTCAGGTCAATGCCGGGGTGGACATCATAGTGGCCCAGGGGCATGAAGCCGGAGGCCACACGGGGAGGGTCGCCAACTTCCCCTTGATACCTCAAGTAGTGGACGCTGTCAAGCCCGTTTCGGTTATAGCGGCCGGTGGAATCGCTGACGGGCGGGGCATAGCTGCTGCATTGGCGCTGGGAGCCGTTGGAGCTTGGGTCGGTACCGCTTTTTTAACGGCTGAAGAGAGTAGAATCCCGGAGGCCCACCAGGAACAGATACTCAGCGGGTCGTCTCATGATTTTATCGTCACCAGAGCATACACCGGCAAGACCGCAAGGGACTACAAGAACGTAGTCATAGATGCCTGGGAGCGCTCGAATCTATCTCCGTTGCCAATGCCTCTCCAGGGGGCGTTGGTCGAAGACTTTGTAGCAGCAGCAGAGAGGGCCGGGCGCTACGAGCTGACTAATAACCCTGCGGGCCAGATTGCAGGTATGCTCACCGAGCGTAAGCCCGCAGCCCAAATCATGGACGAGCTAATACAGGGGGCTGTGGACGTGCTTCAAGGGCTGCAACATACGGTTGCCGCGCGATAGGAGCGTACCAAAAAGGTTGGCAGGGCGGTATTAGCGAAGTAACTCCTCTCTCAGGCGACGTGTCACGGTTTCCAGATTATCATCCGTGAGGTTGAGTGGGTCCACGGCGAACTCGTCGGGATTACCTTGCTGGTTAAAATAGATGGGCGGGTCTCCACCCTCCAGGGCTGCCAGAACCTGATTCCGGGAGGGACCTTGCCAGTCCTTCTCGAAGCGGAGCACCGCGTGGGGAATCAGATAGTCGTAGTCGTCGTGATGTACGGTAACCTCCAGTCCGGGAACTTCTGCCAGAGCGTCCTCCACCTGCCTCACCATCCTGGCATAGCGGCGCATCTCCTCTTCTTCGTCCTCCTCCACGAACATTTTCAATGCGGTCAACAGGCCCACAATCTCCTCTTTGGCTACTTTCATTGGCCGTGCCATGAACTGGTTCGGGTTTGCGCTGGCCGCTGCTGCCTCTATCAGGTCCCTTCGACCACAGAGGATGCCACTTCCCTGCGGCCCTCGTACTCCCTTGCCCCCGCTGAAGACCACCATATCGGCGCCATCTTGTAAGTACCGGTGCAGGTTCGACCGTGGCGGCAGCATGGAGGCGGCGTCTACAATCACGGGAACCTGATGCTCATGGGCGATCTCGCACACTTCCGACAGAGGTAGGGCGCGACGGCTGGTGAAGGGAGCGCAGAGATAGGCTATGGCAGCGGTGCGCTCGTTGATAGCGCCTTCCAGTTCCCACGGACGGCAGTTCTTACCATCCCCGATTCCTACCAGCACACCGCCTGCCGCCCGGTACGCCTGGTCATACGGGAAACGGTGCATGTTCTGTATAATTATCTCGTTTTTCATGTCCCGGGTGTCGGGCAGGCGGTGCATTTTTACCGGGTCCGTGCCGGATATACATGCTATGGCCTGTAGCACCAGCCCGCCTGCCGCCCCGCTGCAAACGAATCCTGCCTCGGCGCCCGTTATGCCGGCTATGACTTCTCCTGCTTTCCGGTTCAGCTCGTCAATCTCGACGAGGACCGTTGCTGCGTCTGTCATCACCTCCAGCACCTCCGGGCGGGTGCGGGTGCCACCGTAGCGGGTAACCGACCCGGCGGCATTGATGATGGGCTTCACGCCCAGCTGCTTGTAAACCTCGGCGGGGTCTCTCTCGCTCGTAGCCATCGGCTTCTCCTTACTAAACTATCCCTTCCTT
Organism: Dehalococcoidia bacterium; assembly: GCA_965219825.1. Classification (GTDB taxonomy): domain Bacteria; phylum Chloroflexota; class Dehalococcoidia; order Lucifugimonadales; family JAGWBF01; genus JAGWBG01. The sequence continues at coordinate 3,550,250 of OZ244792.1, forward strand.
ACGCATAGCTGCCAGGGACTCCTCAAAAGCCGACAGAGTGCGTTCCACTTCCTCCGACCGGTGAGTGGAGGAGACTATGAAGGAGCCTCTGCCCATTATGTCCACACCATTGTTCATCAGGGCACGTTTCAGCGACACTGTGACGGCAGCGTTTGCGGCCTCTGAAATTTCTTGATGGGACATGGTACATAGCTCCCGGTCGCAGTCACAGTCCTTCATCGTCAGGTGGATAAGGGAAGCCATACCGTGAGCATGGCCGGGCACCTCCATTCTGGCGAAGATTTCGTTTAAGCCCGTCTTCAGATGGGCCGCCGCAGCATCTGCTCGCTGGTTGATGGGCTGGCTTGCAATCATCTCAAGGCATATAGCCCCCGCTGCTGCCGACAGCGGATTGGCGTTAAAGGTGCCTGGGTGGGCTATACGCTGGCGGGTATCCCACTCCTGGTTATCCTGGAAGGCGATCCTATCCACTATATCCGCCTTACCACCCACAACCCCACCGGGCAGACCACCGGCCACGATTTTGGCCATAGTGGTTAGGTCAGGGTCTATCCCGAACCGTCCTTGTGCCCCGCCGGGAGATACGCGGAAGCCGGTAACAACCTCGTCAAAAATCAGCAGGACATCGTACCTCGCGGTGACTTCTCTGAGGTCATTCAAGAACTGAGGAACCATGAGCGGTAGCTGGCCGTAATGTGCTCCCGTGGGCTCCAGGATAACGGCGGCTATGTCTCCATCATTCGACAGCTTCTGCTCCACAACGGATACATCCCCGGGCGGCAGGACAATCACCGATTGGGACGTGGTCGTAGGGACGCCCGGGATGGGCCGGTCGGCCCTCGTAATGGCGTAGTCATGCCAGCCGTGAAAGTGCTCCTCGAACTTGATGACCTTGTTCTTGCCGGTATAGGCCCGGGCCAGGCGTAGGGCCATCAGAGTTGCCTCGGTGCCGGAACTGTGGCAACGTATCTTCTCTATGGACGGCATCAACCCCTTTATTGCCCGGCCCCAGCGCATCTCTTCGTCTGTGTTTGCGCCCAGATGGGTGCCCCTGGCTACCTGGTTTGCGACTGCGGAGGCAATTTCGGGATGAGAGTGACCAAGGAGGAGGGCGCCGTGGCCGGAGACATAGTCCACGTACTCGTTGCCGTCAACGTCCCACTTGAGAGGGCCATTGCCGTGAGTCATGTATATGGGGAAAGGAGTCACGTAGCGGTTGTCATGGGTCACACCGCCGGGGAAGATTTCCGTTGCTTCCTCGTAGCGTCCGGCGGAGCCGGAATGTTTCCGGATGTACTCTTCAAGTATAGTAGCCATGAGACCCCCTTTCCAGTGACCATTACTTACCACGAAGCTCCCGGATAGTCTGGCCTTTACCGGGAGTTTTGCCCGTAGCCATTCCGGTTCTTCGATAGCGATAAGACTTATGTTCCTTATTCCTTATGATGAGGATACAGGTAATTGGGAAAGGAATCAACCTACTCGAATCCTTGAGACTGGGCCATGCCCTTCTGAGGTCTGCCCTTGGAGATACCCGTGACGACCGCAATTTCAACCCACAGTGTCGAATAATGTCCTTTCAATTGTTGATTACGTTGGGTATAATGCGGTACGGTACGGTAAATAGGCAATCTAAGTGACCCGTTTTTCAACTCTGTAGAGTACTTGTGTCTATGGCAAGCGAGAGTGAGCAGGTCGTACGCCCCATATAGATTGCCCTACGACCTGCTTCCCAGAGTGGCCCAGTGAACGTGACGATTATTGAGGAATGGTGCTGGATGCAAGACTTGATTATCTCTGCCCAGGTGATCCATAAGACCTACGACACCGGCATGGTCAAGGTCCGCGCCCTTCGGGGTGTGGACCTCAACGTGAAGCGGGGCGAAATGGTGGCCATTATGGGGCCCAGTGGCTGCGGCAAGACCACCCTCCTTAACTGCCTCTCCGGCCTGGATGAAATTGATTCCGGTCAGGTACTCATTGATGGTGTGGTGCTCCACGATCTCCCCGACGACGAGCGCAGCGACTACCGCGCCCGCCGCATGGGGTTCGTCTTTCAGCTGTACAACCTCCTTCCGGTCCTTAGCGCCGTCGAGAACGTGGAGATGCCCCTCCTGATATCCGGTGTTGGCGCCTCAGAGGCCCGCAAGAGGTCCATGGACGGATTGGACAGGGTGGGCCTCGCTGAGCGAGCAAACCATCTCCCGGCAGAGCTATCAGGGGGGCAGCGCCAGCGAGTAACCATAGCCCGTGCCCTGGTGAATGACCCTGCCATTATATGGGCCGATGAGCCTACGGGTGACCTTGATAGCGAGACCGCCAACGAAATCGTTGACTTGATGGAGCACCTCAACCGTACCAACGGCCAGACTTTCGTGCTTGTGACCCATGCGTCCGATGTTGGTCAAAGGACTCATCGCATTGTCCGTATGTCGGATGGGCTCATTGTGGACGATGGGTATGGCCCTGGTAAAGACCCAACGAACCGCAGCTAAGAAGTAGAGAAACCCCCAGCGCCCGTAGGAGAACTATGGAAGAGCTATTTGGCGTCTCCATGAACATAATTATGGCGGTCCTGCTGGCCATTGTTCTACCGGCGATGGTGGTAGTTGCGGTGATGGCATGGCACAACCGCATCATGCTGAAGATGGGCCTTCGCAACATCCCCCGAAGACGGGCGCAGACTGTCCTCATCATCATCGGTATAATGCTAAGCTCTGTTATCATGGCTGCCGCCTTCGGCACAGGTGACACCATCAGCTTCTCCATCCGTAAAGAAGCCACCAAGATACTGAAGACCATTGACGAGATTATCGTCTCGACCAAGGCTGACGCAGAAGATAACTTTGCCGCCTCTTCTTACATACCTTACGAACGTTTCGAGCAGATGGAGAGAGACCTGGCCGGCATGGAAACTATAGATGGTCTGTCCGGCGGAATAGGCGAAACGGTTCCCGTCGTAAACTCTAGGACCTCACTCAGTGAGGGACGTGCGAGGGTGGCAGGTGTTGATCCTGATAGCCTACAGGGATTCGGCACCATCGACCTGCTCTCCGGTGGCGAGGCCAGGCTCGAGGACCTAGCGGAGGATGAAATCTATGTCAACGAGGAGGCGGTCAAGGAGCTGGAAGCCGTTGTAGGGGACAATCTGCTGCTATACGTGGAGGGTGAGACACTGACCTTCAGGGTAAAGGGGGTGGTGGGCAAGGGTGGCCTTGCAGGAGACGGCACCACTTTGATTATGCCTCTGGAGCGTGCCCAGACCATCTTTGACAGGCCGGGCCAGATTAACTCTATAGTCGTATCAAACCGCGGGGATGAAGTTGCTGGGGCAGAATTGAGCGACGAAGTAACGCGGGACCTCAGAGTTCTCTTCGCTGACAAAGAGGTGGCATCACGGCTCAAGGGTCTGCTGAATCAAGAGGTTGTACTCAGGGCGCTGGAGGAGAGGGAGACGTCGCTGGATGCTACTCTCCAGGGTCAGTTAGCACAGCTACGAGTCGAGCTTGAACGAGAGGAGGTGAGCGACCAGCTTATCAATCTCCTCGCGGATGAAGCCGTCTCCGACGAGGTGCTTAACGCCCTCGAAGGCGCCAGCCTAATAGAGGTGCAACGGGATGCCGACACTCTGTTTTCCGAGTTGGGTGAGTTCAGCGTTGTCGACCTGAAACGACAAATCTTGGACGTGGCAGAACAGGTCAGTAGCTTCGTGACCACCTTCTTTATAACTATGGGGCTGTTCTCCATAATGGTGGGCATCCTGCTTATCTTTCTCATCTTCATTATGCTGGCGGCGGCCCGCAGATCGGAGATGGGCATGGCCCGAGCGGTGGGGGCCAAGCGTATCCACCTGATACAGATGTTTGTCTTCGAGGGCACGGCCTACGCGGTAGTTGCATCTGCGGTGGGGGTCGTGATAGGTCTGGCGGTAAGCGCTCTGATTACGTCATTAGTGAACCAGATTTTCTCCGGTTTTGACGACGATTTCCAGTTCGCCTGGCACGTTGAGGCCCGTAGCGTCATAGTCGCCTACTGTCTCGGGATGGTCATCACCTTCATCACCATATCTGTGTCATCCTACAGGGTGAGCCGTATGAACATAGTCCAGGCTGTGCGAGGTCTGCCGGAGACCACGGCAGTCTCTATTGCTGGCTGGCGGGAGATAATGCTTGCCCCATTGCGGGCCATGGCATTGCCTTTCCGGCTTGCCGGGCGAAGTGCCCACGACCTGGTGACCATACATCCCCTACGTGCCTTAACCCATCTCCGCCAGACGGTTTGGGCCATTCTGTCCATCCCCACTGCAATTATAGGGAGCATCTTTCAGATAGTTTGGCGGCCTTTCAAGCAGGGCTGGCTGGCCTTCCTCCTTGGAGTGCTCATCACCTGGTCAGGCACGGCCAGCGAAGAAGCGGCGCCTTTCAGAATCGGCGTTGCTCTGATGATTCTGGGACTTGGCCTCATGATACGGACGGTACTGGAGCATACCTCCATGCGCGTTGACGTGCGGGACCGCATCGCCTTTACCTTCATCGGAGTAGTGATGCTGGCCTTTTGGGTACTGCCATTTGACATCGTGAGCAAAATGGCAGGCGGCGACCTTGGAGGTGGTATCGAGATGTTCTTCATCTCCGGAGTGGCAATGGTAGCAGCAGCGGTGTGGACGTTGATGTACAACTCCGACCTCCTTTTGAAGGGATTGAACATCGTCGCCGGCCGCTTCGGCAAAATGCGTCCTGTTATGGTGACGGCCGTGGCCTACCCGATGAGCGCCAAATTCCGCACCGGCCTGACTCTGGCAATGTTCGCCCTTGTTATCTTCACTCTGATTGTCATGTCCATCCTCACCAATGTTTTTGATGTATCTTCCGTTGACCAGGAGGAGGTCACCGGCGGGTGGGACATCGAGGGTACACTGAACTTTAGCACCCCAATTGAGGACATGCGTCAGGTCATTGATGAGGAGCCAGACCTGCACATCCAGGACTTTGAAGCCATCGGCGGCTACACCACAATACCCATCCAGGCCCGCCAGATAGGGGCACAGGGCCAGCTATGGGAGAGGTATGCGGTGCGGGCAGCCGACGACGATTTCCTTGAGGCGACCAATTACAAGTTCAAGCTGATAGCCGACGGCTATGGACCAACTGGTAAAGAAGTATGGGACGCCCTGAGAGCTGACCTCTCTCTCGCTGTGGTGGATGCTATGGTCGCGCCCAGGAGGACCGGATTCAACGACAATAACGTCCCATTTGAGATGGAGGGCTTCTTTTACGAGGACGACACCATGCCCGCTATAGATATAGAGGTTAGGGAGCCACGCACAGGTGAGATTGTTCCCCTCAAAGTCATTGGCGTGTTGAGCCAGCTTACCGATGACTCCGGTACGATTGGACTTGGCATGTTCACCTCAAAGGCCAACCTGGACAACGCTATACCGTTCCCGGTTCCCATAACCACCTACCGGTTCAGGGTGGCTGAAGGCGTTGACATGGAACAGGTTTCCAAACGCTTGGAGGCATCCTTCCAAGAGTATGGCATGGAGACCGTTGTGCTGGAGCAGCAGATCAGAGAGAATGCATCGGCTAATAAAGCGTTCAACTACATCTTCACCGGCTTCATGGGTCTCGGCCTGCTGGTGGGGATTGCAGCCCTGGGAGTGATTAGCCTGAGGGCCGTTGTGGAGCGTCGCCAGCAGATCGGCGTTCTGAGGGCCATCGGGTACCGGCGCAGGATGATCCAACTGAGTTTCCTGTTGGAGTCCTCCTTCATAGCTCTACTAGGGGTAGCAATTGGGGTGGCCCTTGGGACCATCATATCCTACAATATTGTCAACCAAGTCAGGACGGTCGAGAACATTGAGACCCTTCGATTCAGTATTCCCTGGCTCCAGATCATCGTTATTATAGTGATAGCCTATGTGTTTTCCCTGGTAACCACTTTCTTGCCGGCCCGGCAGGCATCCCGAATATATCCCGCTGAGGCCCTGCGCTACGAATAACGGGGGCGCACGCACGTGCGCCCCCGTTAAATCCCTGCGTGTGCTTGATACTTACAGTGCGCCCGCTCCGGCGCTGGCACAGTCCTCGTCCTGCTGGCTGGTGCCACCGCCCACGCCGCAGGCACCTTCAACTGCACCATTGCGAACAATGGGCACGGCTCCCTGGCCGCCGGGGATCATGTGGCCTCCCGCTGCTGCTGCGATGCCCCGGGGAGTGGCGGCATCGGGTGAAATGTCGCCACTGGGCCGCCCGAATGCGGCCGATGCGACGGCCTTGCCCTGGGAACCCAGCGCGCTCGCCCAGATGGCGCCGTCCATACGACTGAACGCCTGGAGTCGCCCACCGGAATCAACCACTGCAACGCTTATCTTGATGTTGAGTTCCTCCGCCTTCGCTATAGTTGCCTGAACGATTCGATTTGCTTCCGCCATTGTAAGAGCCATGTGATGACCTCCTTAGTAGTTAGCTTTTCGGGCACGCCAATTATACAGTACCCACTTACCGGCGGCAATCGGAATTCAGATTTACGATTGCAATACCTACTACCACGTCGTAAGCTTAGACTTGCGAAATGGCCCGTTATCAGGGAGAGGTATGCTTCAGGAAGGTGATTCTGACATCGGATATTTGACTACCCTGGGGCGTGTGAGCGGCAGGCCCCACGTCGTAACTCTCCGTCTGGTGTACCACGAGGGCAAGCTCTATGCCTCACGCAGGGATACAAGCAGCGACTGGTGCCGCAATCTGATGGCTGAACCCAGAGTCACGATACAGTTGGGTGGAGAGGAAATCATGGCAACAGCAAGGGTGGTGGATGACAGTGAGTTGACCGGGAAGGTCTCCGGCCTCAAGTATCAGGGCCGGCGAGCGTTGAACCCCAGGGTGATTGTAGAGCTGGTCCCGGGTCCCGAGTAGTGTAAGCATCATGGTGGATGGTGTAGGTTCTTTCAAAAGGGGCAACGAAACGGACCTTACCTACGAGCTGAAGTGGGCAGCGTGGGAGTGGCTATATAACTGCTGCGGTTGCCGCTCCATCGGGTTCGAGGTGAAGCTGGAGGGCCCGGCTGGAAGAGTGATAGACGTGGTTGGGGTGGGCCGAGGGAATGTTATCTACGTTATCGAGGTCAAAGGCAGTAGGGCCGATCTGTTCAGGGACGACCACGGCCCCAATGATCGGGCGAAGCTCGCGTCCAGGCGGCCTGTAGTTGAGCAGCGCAGGGAGCTAGTCGAGGAGATATTTCTCCGGTCTACCGAATTCGCTCAGCAAGAGGACTCCGAAAACTGGGAAAGCACTGAAATTTACCGCCAAGCCAAAACTGACTATGAGCGGGTTACCCACCAGGAGACTACCTACAATCAAAGATTGGAGAGGTACAGCATAAAGTTCAGGGACCCTAAATTCCTGGCATTGGCGGACTATCATTACATTATTGCCCCCAGGGGCCTTATTCGCCATTACCAGGTGCCGCCCCGGTGGGGCCTCCTGGACGACACGCCCGCCGTTGTGGTTCCCGCTCCCCGCAAGGATATACGGAAGAACACAGGCATCGTCTCCAACGTGCTGAGGGCCATAGCCAGGGCCAACACTACCTCCATGATGCGCCATCACGGGGCGACGTTTCAGGAGGGCGAGGCGGGTTTCCCCCGGCACACCATCATGCCGAGCTAGGTACTTGAGACCATCCGGCATTGTTCCAAGAGAGCGCTAAATAGCAACTACGTGCGAGGTCAACATCGCCACCCTTTTCACCGCTAACTTCGGTATGCCAGCTTTGAACCAACTCGATAAGACTAACTCCGACCTTGGCAAGACAGTGTTCACCCACGATGTTATACTGGGGCGGGTAGCTTAACGACAGATTAGGTAGGGAGAGAGATGACTGAAGAAGCATCAAGCCCCTTTCCCACGTTCGATTTCATGCGCCACGATGAGAGCGACGATGGCATGTTTTACCGGGAACCGAGGCTGGTGGTGCATATTGATGAACAGGCGATAGCGGCCGTCGGCGAGCTTTTCAGGGAGGTCATCCCTCCCAACTCCGTTATTCTGGACCTGATGAGCAGCTGGAGGTCTCATTGGCCCGTCGGCCATCCCAAGGCCCAAATGTCAGGGCTTGGACTCAACGCTGTAGAGATGCGGGAGAACCCGGACCTGGACGACTACGTTGTGCATGACCTGAACAAGGACCCTCACCTGCCTTATGACGACGACTCCTTTGACGCCGTGATTGTGACGGTATCAGTACAGTACATTGTCAAGCCCATCGAAGTGTTTAGAGACGTTCATCGTATCCTCAAGCCCAACGGGGTTTTCCTGGTTACCTTCTCCAACAGGATGTTTTTTACCAAGGCGGTGAGGGTATGGACGGTGAGCAACGACGAGTACAAGATGGACCTGGTGGCCTCCTACTTTCACCACGCCGGTGACTACGAGGATTTAAGGGGTATGTGTCGTAACCCCAACCGGGGGGACTTTGAGGACCCGTTATACGTGGTGATGGCCCGAAAGCCTTCACGTAGTTAGAGGCGCTTCCTCATCTGCACGTGCTCTATGCCCACTTCCAGGAACACCTCGCCCTCTTCGATATAGCCGCGTAAGGCGTAGAAGCTCTTGACGTATGTCTGGGCGTGCAGTACGGCTTCCCTTCTTCCCCGCTGCCTGGCCACCTCTTCCAGAGACATCAAGACATGACTGCCTATGCCTTTACGACGCCAGGCTTCGTCAACCGCCATGCGTCCGATTCTGGCATCACCCGAATCCGGGCACAATACGCGACCGGTTCCCACAACCTCTCCATTGACCAGGGCTATGACATGAGTAGCCGCCAAATCGTCTTCGTCCAACTCCTCTTCTACCGGAACTCCTTGCTCCTGGACGAAGACGCGGACCCGGACGGTGAGAGCTGCTTGGTGCTCCCTCTCAGTTTCAACTAGCTTGACCACCAGGTTTTCCATCCAAGCTCCTGCGGCAACCGCTGTCCCTTCCTCGTTCATTGAGGAAGGGACAGCGACGAGGGTGGTTGATTGTCTTGGGTTTTTGACCTGCTCACCGAGTTGGGAAGGACCGGAAGTCTACTGGAACACAATGACCCCGCGACCTATCTCTCCCTGGTCCAGGTCCTCGTAAGCCTGGTTGATTTGGTCCAGGTCGTACCTTCGGGTGATAAGGTCGTCCAGATTGAGGCGGCCCGACGTGTACAGATCCACCATCCTGGGCATATCAACGTGGCATCTGGCTGAGCCGTAGTAGCTGCCCTTCAGTACCTTCTCGTCCCGCACGAGAGACACGGCATTTATGCCTGCCTTCTCGCCGGCCGGAGCGATGCCTACTACCACAACCGTCCCACCTTTGCGGGCCATCGCATAGGCCGTCTCCACTGTCTCGGCTGAGCCAAAGACCTCAAAGGTGTAATCCGCACCTATGCCGCCGGTAATCGCCTTCACTCGCGCTACGGCATCCTGATGAGAGGCATTGACGGTGTGGGTGGCCCCGAACTTCATAGCGAATTCCAGTTGCCCCTCCCGTATGTCTACGGCGATGATCTTGGAGGCGTTCAACAGGCTTGAGCCTTGGATTACGTTCAGTCCCACTCCTCCACATCCTACCACGGCTACAGTGCTCCCCGGCTCTATCTGAGCGTTGATAATGGCCGCCCCAACTCCCGTGGTGACACAGCATCCAATGAGAGCCGCCGCATCCAGTGGCACGTCCTTGGCTACGGGGATACAGCCAGTTTCCGGCACTACGGTGCGCTCGGCGAAGCAGGCTACCTTGCCGAACTGAGAAATGCTCTGGTCACTCTTGTGCAGTCTGCTGGTTCCGTCGAACAGGCCGCCGGGCGTAGAGGCATGGAGATCGCACAAGTTGGGCCGTCCGGTGGTGCAGAAATAGCAGTGGCCACAGTTGGGAACGAATGAGAGAATCACGTGGTCTCCCGGATTGACTGTGGTCACGCCATCGCCCACCTTCTCAACGATGCCGGAACCCTCATGTCCAAGGACTGCCGGCAGTATTGTCTTGGCCTCCCCTTTCATGAAGTGGTAGTCACTGCGGCAGATGCCGGCTGCGCCTGTCCTGATTAGCACCTCACCTGCTTTAGGGTCGTCCAACTCCACGTCTTCCACCACTAGGGGAGTATTGTACTCGTATAGCACCGCTGCTTTCATGGAGGTCCCTCCTTCCATAAGTCGCTGTTATCATCTCTCTGTGTGGTCATTGTGTCAACACCCTTGACCGAGACTCCTATCCGGCGTAGAGTACCAGCAACACCACAACGTGAAAAAGGAGTAACATGGCGCAGGAGCAACGAGACTTTGTAGGCTATGGCAGAAATATCCCTAAGGTGGAGTGGCCCCAGGGTGCCCGCATCGCCGTGAACCTGGTTCTGAACTACGAGGTGGGCGCTGAGTTTAACGTCCTCGATGGCGACCCATATAGAGAAACGGCAGGGGACTTTTATCCCCATCCCCTGGACCAGCGGAACCCGGGTCTGGAGTCGTACTACGAGTACGGCAGTCGCGCGGGAGTGTGGCGGATACTGCGCCTACTGGAACAGTATCAGGTCAATGGGACTATCTTCGCATGTGGTCGGGCTATTGAACGCAACCCTGAGGCGGCGCGGGCGTTTACCGCCCTGGGTCACGACATTGTAGGACATGGCTACCGGTGGGAGCAGCACTGGGATATGGACCCCGAGTTCGAGCGTGACCAGATACGGCGTACTGTAGAAACTGTCAAGGAGGCTTCCGGCTATTCGATGAAAGGATGGTTTTGCCGCTTCCAGCGCAGCTACAACACCCGCCGTATACTGATGGATGAAGGTTTTGAGTTCGATAGCACCGACTTCAGTGATGACCTGCCCTACTACATCCGCGTTGATGGCAAGCCCTTGCTTATCGTGCCGTATACCCTCGACAACAACGACGTTCGCTTCGTCCGGGGGACTTTTCTAACGGGAGAGCATTTCTTCCAATACCTGCGTGATGCCTTCGATATGCTGTATAAGGAAGGAGCTACCCACCCCAAGATGATGTCCATTGGGCTCCATGACCGCATCATTGGTCGGGCGGGACCGTCAAAGGGCTTGGAGTTGTTCCTGGAATATGTGCGGAATGTCCCGGACGTGTGGTTTGCTCGCAGGACTGACCTTGCGGAATGGTGGATGCAGCACTACAGCCCGTAGTAGGGTGGATGTCTAATAAGGTATGGGCACACTCCTGTCTGCCGACAGGCAGGTCGGAATGACAGGGTGGTGGACCGCCCCTGGGGAGTGACGTGCGGGAGGCTGTCGGGGTGACAGTGAAAGGGCGTTAGGTGTTGCCGGGTTGGGCAGGGGACGGAGGTTTGGATTCGTTTTTTGGGGAACGAATGAGGAACGAGTCGGTTTCCGGTTGTGGGGACTTTTGATGCACCTTTCATACACTGCTCCGCTCCCATGGCTCACTTTATTTGAGTTCTATTGTAGAACATAGGTTTCAGAAATGTCAACCGTCAGTTGGGGGTTTTCAGGGCCTTTTCAAAGGCCTTTCTCCCCCTGGGAGAACTCCCCGGAACTCTTCAAACGCTTCCCTTTTCACCCCCACACTGGCCTTCCCTTATTTGTTTAATGTGCATCATGGGTTCGACGGGATCCGCCTCGACGGGCAGGTGCGATGGCCCACCTCATCCCTTTGGCAAGCTCAGGGCAGGCTCTAACCTTCTCACGCCCCGGCGCATCTGCGACCCACCAGGGGAGAAGGAACTTTCTAGACACCTTCAAGAACCGCGATAGTCGGTAAGGGCTCCCGCTCAAGCCGGCGGGCGTTAGGGGAAATCCTGATTGCAGGCTCCCCCTGAAGATGAGGCTAAAGGCGAGCAAAGTGATACTCTGGCGCAGGAGCGGGCCCTCAGGTCCGGAACTCCCGGAGGTCATCGGGGATGAGAAGTCTGGCCTCGGTGACTTCCTGGACATCTTCGGGGGTGTATCCGGGGGCGATTTCCTTCATCAGAAATCCCTCCGGTGTTACCTCGAACAGGCCGAGGTTGGTGGCCACCAGCTTGACCACCCCGACGGCAGTGATAGGCAGGTTGCAATGCTTAACGAGGCGTGGCTGACCGTCCCTGGTGGTGTGCTCCATAGCGATGAATACCCGCTTGGCGCCCACGGCCAAGTCCATCGCCCCGCCGATGCCACCTCCCTTCCTTCCGGAGGTCTTCCAGTTGGCAAAATCACCGCTCTCGGCAACCTCGTAGGCTCCCATGACTGTGACATCCAAGTGGCCGCCTCGGATGATAGAGAAAGAGTCAGCGTGATGGATGATTGCTGCCCAGGGGTGGATGGTGACGTACTGTCCTCCTGCGTTGACCAGGTGCAAGTCTTCTTTGCCCTCGGCAGCGAGGGGGCCGTAGCCGATGACCCCGTTCTCTGAGTGAAAGATAATGGTCTTGTCCTCGAAGTCGTAGTTAGAGCACAGGGTAGGCATACCGACGCCAAGGTTCACCACCCAACCGTCTTGAAACTCCATAGCCAACCTGTTGCACATGGCCTGTCTGCTTAGGGGGTTCTTTTCCATCGGCTGCTCCTTTCATGGATTGCTACACCACTGAGGGGGAGTCTGAGTCCACGTTTCCAGACGTACTCAAGCTCTTCCACCGGCAGGTCTATAAGTCCACTGAGGGTAAGCATCGGGCTGGAGACCGTCGTACCCAGGGGTACAAATGGCACATCCATCTCTGTTGCCAGCTTCGCAAGGTCACTTAAACTTTCCGGGTGCAGGGATATAACTATCCTGGACTGGGCCTCACCGAAAAGCGCTGCGTCCCAACGGCCTCTGACCTTCAGGTCGCCGCTGAATCCCACACCACCCGCAATGCAACTCTCTGACAGCGCAACTGCCAGACCACCATCCGAGCAATCGTGTGCGGAGGCGACAATTCCATTCCGGATTGCCCGGCGGCAAAGCTGCTGTACCCGCCTCTCAAGCTCCAGGTCTATGTCGGGCCTTCCGGCGACCTTGTTGTGGAGACACTCCAGGTACTCACTGCCGGCTAGGTCTCTTGCCCTTCCTCTTACCGCAGAGACTCCCAAGAGTATGACCGGATGGTCAGGTCCCGGAAATCCCAAGGTGACGTGGCGCTTTACGTCCTCAAGTAACCCTAGTGCCCCTATTATCGGCGTGGGATATATCGCCTGACCCCGGGTCTCATTGTACAAGCTCACGTTACCACTGACCACAGGTACACCCAGGACCCGGCAGGCTTTGGTCATTCCCCTAATGCACCACTCTAGCTGATAGTAGGTCTCCGGGTGTTCAGGATTGCCGAAATTGAGACAATCGGTGAGGGCAATAGGCTCGGCTCCCGTGCAGGAGATGTTGCGGCAGGCTTCCGCCACTGCAATCGCACCTCCCTTGTAGGGGTCCAGGTAACAATAGCGGCCATTGCCGTCTGTGCACAGAGCGATGCCTTTCTTGCTACCCTTGATTCTCAGGATGGCAGCGTTGCCTCCGGGGGCTATCACTGTGTTCGTCTGCACCTGTTGGTCGTACTGGCGGTAGACATCTTCCTTGCTACAGACGTTGGCCGATTCAAGTAATCGCAACAGCACCCGGTTGGGGTTCTCTTGGGGCAGAGGGAGGCTGCCCAATGGGTAGCGTTGTAGCTCGACTTGTTCCCGGGGTTTGACACCCTGCAACCTATACCTGGGAGGGCTGGTAAGCAGGTCTATAGGAAGCTGCGCTGTCGGCCTCGTAGCTTCATAAATTCTGGCGACTCCTGACTTGTTGACAGTACCTATCTCAACGCAGGGGATGTCCCATTTTTGGAAGATGGACTCTACTCGACTCTTTTGGCTGGGGTTTATCACCAGGAGCATACGTTCCTGAGACTCGGAGAGCATGACCTCGTATGGGTCCATGCCCGAATCCCGTCTGTGTACCCTTGAAATATCCAGGTCTATCCCTGCCTTACCCCGGGCCGCCGCCTCTATCGCAGAGCTGGTAAGACCGGCGGCCCCAAGGTCCTGCATCCCTTCGAGGCAGCCGGACGCGGCCACTTCGAGGCAGGCTTCTATGAGGAGCTTCTCCAGGAAGGGATTGCCGACCTGAACTGTGGGGCGCATCTCCCGTTCATCCTCGAAGGTGCGGGAAGCGAGGCCGGAGGCACCGTGGATGCCATCCCTGCCCGTTTCGGCGCCCGCCAGCAGCAGAATGTTTCCCTCCGCTCCGACGGAGGCACTTACCAATCTTTCCTTCTCTATCAGCCCGACGCACATGGCGTTGACCAGAGGGTTTTGGGAATAGGAACCGGAAAAGGAAGTCTCACCGCCGACGTCGGGCACGCCAATGCAGTTGCCGTACCACGATATTCCTTCAACTACACCGTTGAAAAGGTGGCGGTTGCCGGGTTCTTCAAGAGGACCGAAACGCAAGGAGTTGAGCAAGGCTATAGGCCGGGCGCCCATAGCCAGAATATCGCGCACAATGCCGCCAACCCCTGTGGCGGCACCCTGAAATGGCTCCACCGCCGAAGGGTGGTTGTGAGACTCTATTTTGAAAACCACGGCAAGCCCATCGCCGATGTCTACTGCCCCTGCGTTTTCCTGGCCTGAAGGTAGGAGTACGCGTTTCGAGGTTGACGGGAAGAACCGCAGCAACGGCCTGGAGTGCTTGTAACCGCAGTGTTCGCTCCATAGAGCGCCGAACATCCCAAGTTCCACCGCATTCGGCTCCCTATCCAGACCATCTACTATACGGTGATATTCCTCTTCGCTGAGGGCGATTTCGTCCAGGACTTCCTTAGTGACAGGCATATCTAGCCGGCACCTGCCCCATGCCTTATGACGGACTCGAATATCAGCTTTCCATCGGTGCCACCCATAAGCTCCTCACAGCAGCGCTCAGGGTGCGGCATCATACCCAGCACGTTGCCCTTCCGGTTGGCTATTCCGGCGATATTGTTTGCAGAGCCGTTGGGGTTGGCATCCTGGGTGATGTCTCCATTGGGTGTGGAATAGCGGAACATGACTTGTCCACGATTTTCCAGAGCTTGGAGGGTGGGCGCATCGGCGAAGTAGTTACCCTCTCCGTGAGATATAGGAATCCGCAGTACCTGGCCCGATGTACACGAGGATGTAAAAGGTGTGGTGGAATGCTCAACACGCAGACAAGACCATTGACAACGGTACTGGACGTGGTTGTTTCGCATGAGTACACCGGGGAGTAGGCCCGCCTCACACAGAATCTGGAAGCCGTTACAGATGCCAATGACCAGGCCACCTCCGGATGCGAAGCTGGCTACTGCCGACATGATGGGGGAGAAACGGGCTATGGACCCTGCCCTTAAGTAGTCTCCGTAGGAAAACCCACCGGGCAGGACTATGCAGTCGAACCGCTCTGATAGCTTGGGGCTTTCCTGGTACCAGAGGTAATCCGTGTCCTGACCGAGAACGCTTTTAATGGCGTGGTAACAGTCGCCATCGCTCCATGTACCTGGAAAGACGACTATGCCAAATCGCATGATTTATTGTTGGAGATCGGACGGTTTCTAATCAAGCGGTATACACACCGGGGTCCGGTCTAAGATGCTCTGCTGACTCAGCTATTGCGCATACTCTTGCGACGTTTGGCGGCTTCTTTCTTCTTTCGCCTTACACTTGGTGGCTCGAAATGCTGCCTACGCCTGATTTCCGAGAGAATGCCGTCTTGTTGGACCCTTTTATTGAACCTTCTGAGGAGACTGTCGAAGGTCTCGCCTTCGGCGAGCCGTACATCGGCCAAACCGGGCCACCTCCCTTCTGGACTTAGCTATTTCACGGGTACGGGCTGAACTCATTGATATTAGTGGGTGCTGTCATGGGTATTATAGAGTGCCCGATTGGGGGTGTCAACCAAATCTTTCGTGTTTAGTCTCCATTGAGAACCCCCCAGATGGTCCTCAGTTGCTTCAGTACCAAATCAGAGGCCGGCTTTGAAGCGATAACCAACGTTCCATATAGTCTCTATGAAGGAGTTGCTTGCATCTTCGATTTTGGAACGTAGCCTGCGTATATGCACGTCTACGGTCCTAGTGCCACCAAAATAATCATATCCCCAGACCTGGCTCAGAAGACTATCCCGGGTGTATACTCTGCCCGGATTGGCAGCTAGGAGGACCAGCAACTGGTACTCCTTGTAGGTGAGGACAATCCTTTTGCCTGCGAGTCTGACCTCGTAACGCTCTGTGTCTATAAGAAGGTCGCCCACCGTCAGGATGTGCTTCTTCTGTGGGCCTCTCCTGAAAATGGCCTGGCTGAGACGCACCATCAACTCTTCGCCATCGAAGGGGTATAGGATGAAATCATCCAGGTTCAGCGATGGGTCGTAGCTGAGGAGGTGTTCCGACGACATTACGGCAATCGCCGGGAGACCTAGTTCGTGGCAGTCGGAAGCCAGGCCAGTGGCCCTTTCATCGCTAAGAGAGTCCAGGTCCAGCAGGACCACGTCCGGCCTGGTCTCCTGGGTCTCGTTGTCAGACGTGTGCAACCCCAACTCCGTGCCCACGCTGTAGCTTAATTCCATTGCCTCCAGAGTCCACGGAATGGTGCTAGGTCCGGCACCTCGGTCTGTTATTATAAATACTCGGTACACGGCAGCGTCTCAAACATTACTGTCATAGGGATATTCCGAGGGTATGATAATGTAGTATATCAAAGGATGACCTGTAACTCGCAATACCCGACACATCAAGACAGGGCCTTTCCATTCTCAACGTTACGCGAATACAGACCCCCACTGCCCGTCAATCCGAGGACCGGAGCGACGAGGAATCTAAGCCTCGCGACCAAGACGACAACGCAGACAAGGACTTTAGACCTCTCTCTGTCGCTTGGGGTGACAGTGAAATGCCCTGCATATCAGGAAACGGCGGCGATTGATGAGGCATTGTAGATTCTTCAGAGAATTAGGATTGACGGCGTTCTTGGTGGGCGATATTATGACTTCAAAAGCACAATCTGACGCCGTCTGAGCAATCGCCCGACGTGGGCGTAATCGGTACGAAGATGTAACCGGAGGCCGTAGAGATGAGCACCAATACGCTGACCCACAGCCCTCAAGAAATCCGTGCCCTTGTCAGGTCAGGTGAGTGGAAGGGCGTGACCGCAGGCTTAGCACCAGGTCATGTTCAGGCTAACCTGGCAATCCTGCCCAAGGAGCTGGCCTTTGATTTTATGCTGTTCTGTCAACGCAATCCCAAACCCTGCCCTATATTGGAGGTTCTGGAGCCCGGTCGTACTGAGCCCAAACTGATGGCTCCGGGGGCGAATATGTGCACTGACGTTCCCAAGTACCGCGTTTTCAGAGATGGAGAGATGGTCGGGGAAGAGGAGGACCTTCTCTCACTGTGGAGAGATGATATGGTCTCTTTCCTGCTTGGTTGCAGCTTTTCCTTTGAAACGGCCCTTTTGAATGCCGGGATACCCCTGCGCCATCTGGAGGCCGGGAAAAACGTCTCCATGTACGTGACCAATATTTCTGCAACCCCGGCAGGGGCCTTTTCAGGACCGATGGTGGTGAGTATGCGCCCTATCCACCATAGCCGGGTAGTTCGTGCCGTACAGGTCACATCCCGGTTTCCTTCGGTACACGGCGCGCCGGTACACATTGGCGACCCTGAGGCTATTGGCATCAGAGACATAACCCACCCGGATTACGGCGAACCCACTGAGATAAGGCATGGAGAGGTGCCTGTATTCTGGGCCTGTGGAGTCACTCCACAAGCAGTTGCTCTCCAGTCTAAGCCACCATTCATGATTACCCATTCACCCGGCCACATGTTCATCACTGACTGGCGGGACGAAGACTTGGCCGTATTGTAAGCTGCTTGCAAGTTGTCTGTCCGTTTTCAAGGCGAAGAAATGGGAGTTCGACACATACTTATGAAGGTTTTGGGATAATATGCTTACCATTGAGGACATCATCCTCGGAAATGACCAGCGTGGGGTTGCGGCTCTTAGGCCCTACCTACCCGCCGACTTTTGTGACCGGGCGGCCAGATTTGTACTGTCCGCTCCTGGTACTGTCTTAATTGCCACGGGCTTCTACATATCCAAAGCGGGAGCACCCGAGACCGACGGCCCACCGGGGGCGCTGGCCTTGGGGCGAGCGTTGGAGTCACTGGGTTACCGGATATTTTACGTTACCGACCGCTACACTACGCCCGTGCTGAGTCCATTCGTGGGCGCTGAAGACCGGTTGGTTGACTTTCCTATTGCAGATGACGACTCCAGCAAACGGTTCGCCACAGAGTTGCTTTCTAGGCTCGACCCATCATTACTCATATCCATCGAGAGATGTGGACTTACGGAAGGTGGCGCGTATCTCAATATGCGGGGCATAGACATATCGCAACAAACGGCCAGGGTTGACCATCTGTTTCTTCAACATTCCCGGACGATAGGGATCGGAGATGGCGGTAATGAGATTGGGATGGGGAACCTTGCAACGTACATTCCACAAGTAGCAACTCTGCCCGATCGTCCTGCCACCACGTGCACCGCTCATCTGGTCATATCCAGCACATCAAACTGGGGCGGCTATGGACTGGTGGCGGCTTTGTCCCGCTTGGCGAGCAAGGACCTCCTGCCCGGCCTGGAAGGGGAGGAAGCGTTGATACGCCGGATGGTTGAGCTCGGTGCGGTGGACGGTGTGCTTGGAGAAAAGCAATATTCCGTTGATGCCATGAGCATTGAAGAACACGGTAAGGCGCTGAATAGTTTACATAACTTATTGAGTGAGGAGGGTATACCCTGCGAATAGTTGGACTATCGGTTCAGGTAGTCCCGCCGGGCTACGTCGAACCCCGACCAACATTGTCTCCAACGCATCGGATGCCCCCTCCCGGGAACCCGGACGCCCTGAGACCACCGGCCGCAAGGGTGATCAGTGCACCATAATTTGCTCCCCGGCTAAATCTGAGGACCGTAGCGCAGGTTAGTTTCCGTTTCTTCCCACGTGTGCCAGGGGAAATATCATGTATCCCCATCCCTAAGCTTGGATACCCGAGCACCAGCCCGCTCCTCCAGGGGTAATACCAGACAAGAGACATCCATCTCCCCCATACCATTATTGATGGCTTCTTGGACTATCTCCACGGTGCGGTCTCCGGCCGGAACAGG
Source organism: Dehalococcoidia bacterium (assembly GCA_965219825.1). Lineage (GTDB taxonomy): Bacteria > Chloroflexota > Dehalococcoidia > Lucifugimonadales > JAGWBF01 > JAGWBG01. Next base: position 3,569,385 of record OZ244792.1, read on the forward strand.
CACCCCGACCTCCCTGGCATACTCGTGTATCAGTCCCATGTCCTTGGCAATCAGCCTTAGCGGGGCTCGGGCGTTTTCGAAGTCCCGCTCAATCATTACGGGGCCGTTTCGCGAGAGCATGAAGCTGGTTCCCCAGCTTGTGCCCAGTATCTCCAAGATTGTCTGCGGGTCTGCCCCGGCTTTGACCCCGATTAGCATGGCCTCGGCGGCAGCCTGGGAGTGGATACCCACCAGCAACTGGTTTATCAGCTTTACCACGCTGCCTGAGCCGGTAGCTCCCACGTGACGTATGTTCGCCCCGAATGCCTCAAATACGGGCTGGGCCTTCTCAAAGACGGCCAGGTCTCCACCTACCATGATGGTGAGAGAGCCATCGGCAGCCCTCTCTACGCCGCCGCTTATGGGAGCGTCGAGAAAAGCAGCCCCTTGGGCCTGCGCCGCCTTGGCAATCTTGAGAGAAGTAGAGGGAGCCACGGTACTGTGGTCGACAAGAACCTGGCCCGGCCGCGATGATTGGACGAGCCCGCCATCTCCAAGGAATACGTTCTCCACTGTTGGAACATCCGGCAGGCATGTGAGAACGATGTCGGAGACAGCTGAGACCTCCGCCGGCGAGGAGGCTTGCCGGGCACCTAGACGGACCATCTCCTCAACCTTGCCACGACTGCGGTTATGCACGGTGAGGCGAAAACCGGCCCCGAGCAGGCGCTGGGACATAGGCATACCCATTCTACCAAGGCCGATAAAGCCGACTCTCATAGGGAGCTCCTTTTCATTTTGTAGACAACACTACTCTAACATAGAGATAACCTTAAAATAACTGTTCCAACACTCTCTGGAACAGTCCCCCGGCAAATCGAAGAATTGACAGCGTCGGGGTGCGCCACTATACTCGTCTTTAATCGTATGATGCCTGGTCCGGTTGAAGGGGAGGATGTCCCGTGGTTGCGAATAGGCAGGATGCTACCCATGAAGTTCCAGACTCCCTGAACGCTATTGAGGAGTGCTACGGCAGGGGCTGGACGGATGGCCTTCCGGTGGTGCCTCCGACTTCCGACCGGGTCGGTGAAATGCTGGACTACGTCGGTCTATCCCCTGGGCAGGTCCTGGGCGAGGTCCCCGTGCGTCGGCGTGTCCTCACTGCCGAGCAGGCCGCCGCCAACACCGTTATGGCCGGATGTCTACCGGAATACTTCCCCGTTGTCCTGGCCGCAATGGAGGCCCTGTTCCGGTATGACGCCAACTGCATCCATGAGTCTGCCTGTACCACCAACTCTGCCAGCATTATGCTGCTGGTAAACGGCCCCATCCGCTCTCAACTGGGCCTGAACTGTACCGACGACCTCTTCAGTCCTGGCAACCGGGCCAACACCACCATCGGGCGGGCCGTACGACTCATTCTTATCAACGTATTCGAGCAGCGTCCCGGGATTCTCGATCGCGGGTGCATGGGGTCATTGACGAAGCATGGCGTGTGCTTCGGCGAGGACGAAGAGCACAGCCCCTGGCCTCCCTTTCATGTCACTCGTGGTTTCGACCCACAAGACTCGACCGTGACAGTTGCGACTGTCCAGGACCCGGAGATGGTGTGCAACCGCTATGGCACAACGGCTGCGAGTGTGATGGACGCCGCCGCCGAGGTGATGGCATCCCACGGGATGGCGACCTTTGGCTATAGATGGTTCTGGGTGGTCGGACACTGGCACGCGGAGATATTGGCGCGCCAAGGTTGGGACAGGTTGAGGATGCAGGATTACGTCTGGGAGAGGGCCTGGCGCAGCCGTGCTCATCTGAAGAGGTTGGGGGCCATCATAGGAGACCCCACACCCGAAGATGAGTCAACCCGTGTACACGCTGCCTCCTCTCCGGATGATATTCTCATTGTGAAAGCGGGGGGCGATAGCGGTAGCTACAGTGAAATCATAATGAACTACTCGGGAGTCCTCGCTACCACCGTCCCTATCCACAAGCCCAATCGGTAGTAAACAAGGGAGGACGAAATGGCCGCTCTGCAACACCCCACTGTGCACCTGGTAGACCCTACCGGCGAGGACCCGGGGCTGCGCCCAATGGGTATGGCCCCACGCCCCGTTGACCTGCGAGGCAAGCGTCTGGGTCTACTGGATAACTCCAAGGTCAACTCAGAGTTCATACTGCGCATCATAGCCGGCGTACTGGACGAGGAGTTCGAATTTGCAGATATATTTTACACAAAGAAGCACTCCTCAGCCCTGCCTCCCAAGCCGGAACTAACTGCCGAACTTCTCGAGCACTCCGATATTGTGATAACGGGAGTGGGAGATTGAGGGGGCTGCTCGTCGGGCAGTGTGCACGACGGAGTATCACTGGAGAATCAGGGAATCCCTACGGCCACTATAATCACCCATGTCTTTGGAAGGACTGCACAGGCATATACGCGACTTCTGGGCGTCCCCGACTTTCCCTATCTGCTATGCCCCCATCCCATTACGGGTGTGAGCCAGGCTGAAGTTGCGGAAAGGGCGCGCAATCTGGTACCCCAGGTAAGGCAACTGCTCATCGAGGGCCATGTCTAGTGGGGTATGGTGATGCTCACTTACTCGTCAGTCCCTGAACATGGTACTGAGTTTGAAATTGAGTTTGAAGCTGAGTTTGAAATGGAGGTAGGTTCATGGCACAGCTAAAGGGGGGTCAGGCCGTTATAGAATCCCTGCGGGCCCAGGGAGTGGACACCATATTTGGTATCATCTCCACCCACATGATGAATGTCTATGACGCCCTATACGACCATACTGATGCGATCCGGTTCATAAGCACTCGCCACGAGCACGCTGCTGCCCTGATGGCAGACGGGTACGCCCGGACAACGGGCAAGCCCGGAGTCTGTTTGACCAGCACCGGCCCCGGTGCAGCCAACTCTATGGGCGGCATGGGTGAGGCGTACTTTGGCTCTTCTCCGGTACTGAACATTACCAGCACCGCCGAGGAAGACCTGTACAGACAGGGCGTGGGCGCAGTGCATGAGATCAAGGACCAGCTTGCTATGTTCTCTACAGTGACCCAATGGAACAGTCACGTTGGTCACCCGGAAGAAATTCCTGATCGCATTTATGAAGCCTTCGAGCTCTTCCAGACCCGCCGGCCTCGACCCATTGAGATTGAAATTGCGGTGGACGCACAAGGGCAGGTCGCCGATATGGAAATCCCACAATTCCGGCAATTCCCCGTTCCGGAGGCATCCCCGGAATCTGTGAACCGCGCGGCTAACTTGCTACTCTCAGGCAAGCGGGTTGCAATGTTGGTTGGGAACGGGGCCCAGCGCTCAGGAGCCACACAAGAACTGCTCCAATTGGCAGAGGCACTGGGAATACCTGTATTCACCACGCCTGCGGGCAAGGGGGCTATCCCCGACGACAACCCACTGTCTATGGGAATCTACGCCCGACCTGCCGGATCGCAGAGCTCGGGAGAGGAGCCAGTACAGGCGTTCCTCGACACGCTGGACACAGTCCTGGTAGTGGGCTCCAGCCTTCCCTATTCAAGGACCAAGGCCGCGGGCCTCCGTCTGCCGTCGAACCTTATACACGTGGATATAGACGCGGAGTCCATAGGCAAGGTGTACGAAACGGCTTTGGGTGTGGTCGGTGATGCGAGAGTAGTCCTGAGGCAGATTAACGCCGCCATAGAGGGAAAATCTCCACAGGTCGTGGCCGGGTACGATCAAGAGGTGCGGGAGTTGAAGAGTAAAATCTCGGACTACAGATGGCGAACGATGCCCAACGAGATGAAGACTATGCAAGCTATCCGCAACGTGGCTGCCCGAGACGCCATTTTCATGGGAGATGTGGCCGTATGTGTCCACCGTGGAGCTAACTTCTGCCTTGAGACCTACGAACCCAGGACATACATGACCTCCCACTGGGGTGGACTGGGATTTGGATTCCCCGCAGCCGCCGGCGCCAAGGCGGGGAACCCTGACCGGCAAGTTATCTGTCTCACGGGGGATGGTGGTTTTCAGTTCAACATCCAGGAGATAGGAACCTGTGTCGAGCACGGACTGAACCCGGTTGTGATTGTGTTTAATGACAACGCCTGGGGTGTACTGCGAGACGTTCAGAAGAGGTCCTACAATGGTCGCATGATGGCCAGCGCTTTGAAGAACCCCAGCTTCGCGAAACTGGCCGAGGTATATGGCGCCAATGGAATTCAGGTGGAGTCGGTTAACGAGCTTGTACCGGCGCTGGAATCAGCCCTCGGGTCCGATACTATAACTGTCATTGACGTGCTGACACCCAACGGCTTCGCTAATTTTTCCTAGAGGGCCGTAGTAGAGAGACTCAAGAGCCAAGTAAGTCCACGGGCCGTGTCTTCCCTACTCTCCGGGGTGATAGTGCTGTCCGGTGCGTAGGCTATCTAACGCATATCTCACGGGCTCAAAGAGGGGCCGCGGCAGGTCATTCAGAGGGAACCATCCGGACTCAGTGAAGACCCTTGGTTCCTCAAGCCGAGGCTCTTGCTCGCCGATCTCACCAAGAAACTCGATGTCCAAATAGTGCCTGCCATAGGCGATAATGTTTGCTACACAAAGAAATCGTAGCTCGCCGACTATCAAGCCCAACTCTTCCAGGGCCTCACGACGAGCGCATTCCTCTAGCGACTCGCCCAGTTCCAGATTTCCCCCTGCGGAGGCCCAGGTTGCCTCACCATGAGACCCCTGACGCCTGGCCAGAAAGACTCGTCCGTCCTTCAGGAACACGACGCCCACTCCGACTTGAGGTCTCTCTACACCTAGACTCATGGGACTGAGTATATCACGGTGGGAATTGGGTATCAAAGAACGGGGCCGGCTCTGAATGGAGCCACTCACTTACGCTATTCGCCGTCATGCTAAGCAGCGGCCTTGACGATGTTATGGGCGATAACTACAATTGCTCTAGCGAGAAGGGCCATATTCCGGGGTGAACCGGCACAAGGAGGGAAGGATGGCAACGAGTCAGCAGCTTGATAAGGTTATAGAGATGATGAAATCGAGGTCGGCAGGGCGGAGCGAGACGGTGGAGGATGACAGAATATCCTACGAAAGGTTTACATCCGAGATCCCTCTGGTCGAAGGCACAAGGTGCGAGCGTGTGGGTGTGGGTAACGTGGCCGCAGAATGGGTCACCGCCCCGGGAGTGGATGAAAGCAAGGTTATGCTGTACTTTCACGGTGGTGGCTACCTATTTGGCTCAACCAGGACCCACAGGGCCACCCTCTCACGTATCTCACAGGCATCGGGTGGCCGAGTCCTGGGTCTGGACTATCGTTTGGCGCCTGAGTTTGCTTTCCCGGCGCCCCTTGAGGACGCTGTTGCTGCCTACCGATGGCTTCTGTCCAACGACGCTGACCCGGCTAAAATTACGATAGGTGGGGACTCCGCAGGTGGCGGCCTGACGGTGGCAGCCCTGGTAGCTTTGCGGTATCTTGGAGAGCCTTTACCGGCAGCCGGGATTTGTGTGTCGGCTTGGGCAGACTTGGAACATACCGGAGAGTCCATGACCACCAACGCCGAGGTAGACCCATCTGTCAATCGGGAGCGTCTCTCACGTATGGCGAAGATTTTCCTGGGGGGCAAAGACCCTCGCTCGCCCCTCGCATCTCCCATTCACGCCGATTTACACGGATTGCCACCACTGATAATGATGGTGGGTTCCATTGAGGTACTTTTGGATGACTCCGTCCGCCTATCAGAGCGAGCTCGTTCTGCCGGGGTCAACGCAACCCTGGAAGTCTGGGATGACATGCCTCACAACTGGCACATGTACGCCCACCTACTCCCAGAAGGGCAGCAAGCGGTTGAACGCATAGGTGAGTTCACTCGCGAACATACGGGATGAAAATTGGAATCTGAAAATGTAATCTCCGCCACCAACCTGACCAAGCGCTATAATGACCTAGTCGCGGTTGACGGCATCAGCTTCGCTATTCGGCAAAAGGAATGCTTTGGATTTCTGGGACCCAATGGCGCTGGCAAGACCAGCACCATGAAGATGATATCCTGCATATCCCCCGTAACTGAAGGGGAACTCTGGGTTGATGGCAAGGATGTACACAACAATCAGCGCGCCATCAAGCGAGTGCTGGGGGTAGTCTCCCAGGCCGACAGTCTCGACCCGGACCTAAGCGTGATACAGAACCTGCTGTCATTTGGCCGCTTCTTCAATTTGCCAAGAGACACTGCGAACCGCCGCGCATGGGAGTCCCTGGAACTTTTCCAGCTAAAGGACAGGGCCCACGATAAGCCTGATGAGCTGTCGGGCGGTTTGAGACGAAGGCTCCTGATTGCTCGGGCGCTAATCCAAGTGCCGAAGATTCTGATACTCGACGAGCCGTCTACAGGCCTGGACCCGCAGGCCCGTCTCTTTATGTGGGAGAACCTGAGCTTCCTCAAGTCCCAGGGCGTGACCATACTGCTGACCACCCACTACATGGAGGAGGCTTCCTATCTATGCGACCGCCTGGTGGTAATGGACAATGGCAGGATTCTCGTGGAAGGCACCCCGGCGGAGCTTATTAGAACTTATGCCGGAGAACAGGTATTGGAGATTCGGGTAGATATGGCAGGAAAAGCTGAGCTATTAGATACGCTGAAGAATCAGATGCTTGAATTCGATGATACGGGAGAATCCGTTTTTATCTTCAGCAATAATGGTTCACCTGTCCCGGAGAAGATAGACCTGGACGGGTACCGGGTGATTCGACGGCCCGGAAATTTGGAGGACGTGTTCCTCCGGCTAACGGGTCGGGGGCTGCGAGGGGAATGATCAGCGTCACACGCACGGTCCAGAACTCAATTATCTGGGGTGGTTTTCGGGTCTGGCAGCGGAACCGTGACGCATTTTTTCGTTCCTGGAGGGTGGAGGTCGGCGGTATCTTCGTTGAGCCCTTCATCTTGCTTGTAGCCCTGGGATTTGGTCTGGGGTCATATATCCAGGACTTCGACGACTTGAGCTACGCGGAATTCCTCGCTCCCGGAATCATCGCAAGCTACGCCATGTTCCACGCCACCTTTGACAGTACCTTCGGCGCATACCTGCGGATGGAAACTCATCATATTTACGAAGCCGTCCTTTTCACTCCCCTGGGTCCTGAGGACATTGTCGTAGGAGAAGTAATGTGGAGCGCTACCCGCGCGGTGTTGTCCGCCGTGGCGGTATTGGTGGTGGCAACGATATTCGGACTGGTGCACTCGCCTATGGCAGTGCTGGCTATCCCCTGTGCCTATCTTATCGGGCTCTCTATTGCCTCAATCGCCATGATCATGACTGCCACTGCCAGTACAATTGGGGCGATGAACAATTTCTTCACTTTGTTTGTCCTGCCAATGTTCTGGATCAGTGGCGTTTTCTTTCCCCTGGATCGCCTGCCAGAGTGGGCCCAGACCCTCGCCTGGGTACTTCCCCTAACACCGTCTGCCGCCCTCGTAAGAGGTCTCGTAACCGGCGATGTCTCCTGGATTATGCTCGCCTGGATAGCAGAGTTGATGGCTTATACGGTTGTCGCCCTTTTCCTTGCATCCTACTTCATGCGCCGGCGGCTTATCAAATAGGGTTTCCAAGTGTCAAGGGAGGAAAACTCACGCCAACTTCACACACTTGGCACGCCATAGCTGCCGATGGGCCGGAATATACAATAATCACGTTGATGATGGTGACGGTGAGACCAATACTCCACCTTACAACTCCGGTGCACGCATTGAATGCCAGGGGGTAGCCTGCTCGTAGCTATATGCAGCCCGCAGCAAGGTCTCCTCGGCGAAAGGCCGGCCCCCCAGATGGAGCCCTATAGGCAGGTTACCCGATGTGAACCCGCCGGGTACCGAAATGCCGGGTAACGACGTTAAAGCGTAGGAACCGGTATATGACCGCCGGAAGAAGAACCGTGACCTTACTTGATCCGTATTTTCAAATGGGGCCGTGAGGTTGGTATGCTTGGGCGGAGGGTACGGAGAGGTTGGCGACACCAGTACATCCACCTGCTTTAGTGCCTCCATAAACTGTTGCCGCAGAATTACACGGGCCTTCATTGCCCGGTTGTAGATTTTGGCTGGCACAAGGGCCGCCGATTGCAGGCGCGTTCTGGTCGCCGGGTCTAAATCCAAGGGCTGCGTGCGTAGGATTTCGTCCCTGGCGCCGGCCCCCTCCGTATCGGCAATACCCACGAAAATGGCTCCCGCCAGAGACACCATCGGAATAGACACCTCTTGTATCTGCGCGCCCAATCGCCGAAACACGTCCAGGGAACTCTCGACAGCCGACTTTACCTCCGGGTCCATGTCGGCGCTCTCATGGAGCTCCCGGATGAGTCCTATACGCAAATCCCGGACGTCATCCTTGAGATGTGTGGTGTAGTCAGGGACAGGCTTCCGGCTGGTGTAGGGGTCTTTAGGGTCATAGCCGGCGATGGCTCCAAGGACCAGAGCGCAATCTTCCACAGTTTTGGTCATGGGAGCGACGGCATCCATGAACCAGCACATCGGCGTGACGCCGTAGCGGCTCACCCTGGTGAACGTGGGTCGCAAGCCCACTACGTTGCAATAGGACGCGGGCCCTCGACCCGAACCGCCGGTATCTTCCCCTAGAGATGATGCGCACAGGTGGGCGGATAGCGCCACTCCAGAGCCACTGCTGGACTCACCCGGAGTGCGCTCCAGGTCCCAGGGATTTCTGGGTATGCCCCAGGGAGGTGACTGAGTGCCCCCCATAGCCAGCTCACTGAGGTTGAGCTTGCCAAGTAGAATGGCACCGGCGTTTTTTATTCCTTTGATGACCGTAGCGTCATCCTCCGGCACAAAGTCCTTGTAGGTACGGGAGCCGTTGGTGGTGAGTATGCCCTCAGTCCAGAACTGGTCTTTGACTGCCATCGGCACGCCAAATAGAGGACCCAACGCATCACCTCGCTGGACAGCCTGCTCCGCTTGGCGGGCTGCATCCAGGGCTTCCTCGCGGCACACGGTTATGTAGGCCCTCAAACTGGAGTCCAGCCTGTCTATACGCTCCAGGTAGGACTGAACTACCTCTACCGGAGAGACTTGCTTTGACTTGATTGCCGCGGCAATCTCGGCTGCCGACAGGAATGGTATGTCCTGGCTGACCATCTTACGTCTCCTCTTCCGGGAACAAGACCACCGGTTGGATATTGGCGAGGTCGAGCTCTTTGAGGCGGTCCATTTCTTGCAGAAGGCTACCGAAGCGATTGGTTACCTCAGATAGCTCCTCCTCGGAAATGGTGATGCCCACCAACTCTGCCAGCTCTCGGACCCGGGCCTCTTCAGATAGTGCCATAGCCCCTCCTATGCGCTTGGTTACTTGTTCCCTTCTGTCTAACGGGTTGAACCGCCTCAAAAGCAGCGGTGGACCTTTGATTTAGCTGCTATGTAGCCTGACAAAATATTCTCCGGCCGGAGGTATGCACAGGAAACCGTGCGAAACCAAGGTCTGCTACCCGCTCCACGAGAGCCATTGTAGTGACAGCTACAAACACCGTCAACCCGGGACAATCGCATTTTACGAACAACGTATATGGCTAGGCCCCCCGCCATGCATGATTAAGCCACCCCAACGTCATTCCAAACTTAGCGCCCCTTCAACGGCATTCCGAACGTAGAGTAGCGAAGTGAGGAATCTGAACCTCATGCCCGCAAGACCGGACCTTCTATGCCGTCCGTATTTGTCGCGGTAGGCCGCCACACGAGGGGTGTCAGCATTATCACGAGGGCCATCAGGAAAAGGCCGGTAACTGCGCTGATGCCGATGGCCGCCTGCGGGTTCAGAAGGGTAGATACGGCCCCCATCTGCACCATGCCCAGAGGACCTGCTCCAATGCATAGGCCGAGAACACCTAGAGCCATTCCGCGCCTGTCCGGTGTCGCTGAAATAAGTATGATGGTGCTCTGCATGGTGCCGAAGCCTGCGGTGCCCAGCCCTACCACCAGCAACGCAACGAAGGATAGAGGGTACCAGGGTGACAGAGCAAAGAATAGCAGGCCCACCAGGTACAAAGAGCTTCCCAGGGAGAAGATGCGTCCATGGTACCTGGTAGCCCCTATGTAGACCATGATTGAGGCCCCCAGGAGGCTTCCTATCCCATGGGCCGAGATGAGGATACCGGTAAGCCCGGGACCTACCTCCAGGTGGTCCCGGGCCACAACCGGAAAGATTTGCATGGCGCTGAACCCCATGAAGTTCATAATTAGGGTAATAATCAGCACCCCCCGGATGGTCCTGTTCTCCAGTGAGTAGCGGAGGCCACTGGCAAGAATCTTCAATATGGGTTGGCGGCTCGTGAAGGGCTTGGGTATTCGGCTCCTGACCCGGCAGATAGTAAGCAAGGCAAGGACGTATATGGACAACAGGAATAGGTAGGCCCCTGTGAACCCTGTTACCTCAACGAGGAGACCGGCCATCAGCGGGCCCACAACGGTTCCAATTGTAAAAGTCATGGTCTCTAGGGACATGGCCCTCACCACGTTTTGCTGCCCGACCAAGTCATAGATGAATGAATGGCGGGAGGGCACCTCGGTTACAAATGCCCAGCCCAGAACCAGCGTAGTTATGAGCAGGTGCCATAGCTGAATCAAGTCGGTAACGATTAGCGCAAGAAGGACTATCATTACCACCACGTTGATGCTACGGGAGGTTAACATAACACGCCAGCGATTTACACGGTCGGCGATAAGACCGGCAAATATCCCGAAGACCAGCCAGGGCATGAATCGCAGCGATCCCACCAGGGCTACCCACCAGGCAGAGTCGGTCAGTTTCAGGACCAGCAAGGCCAGTACCACCATGTCCATGAACATGCAGGTGTTGTTCAAGGCGGCTGAGGCCCATAAATATCTATAGTCCCTAATCCGGAATAATCTCCAGGCAGGGACTCTTGATCTCTCAAGAGGGTCCAGGTTGGTTGAAGCTTGATTGTGGTCCATCACCCTTACTCTGAACAGGACGTGAATCCATTGTAGGCCATCGGGAGTGTAGTCCGGGCCAAGCCTACTGTCAACGTGCGCTCCAAGCGATTCGATGGCAAATGCTCAGTATCAAGAATTTAGAGTAAGGCGAAATACCTGGGCCACGTCGGGACCCCTTTGCGGTGCACCGTAGTGAAGATGTAGCCGGAGGGAGATGGTGAAGCTTCAGGAACGAGGGGTTTCGAGCTTTGGATGAAGAAATGATGAGCGCCAGGGGGCCGGTTGCCGTGTTTGCGGTTGGCCCCCCTGGCGCAGTTTGTTCCACACAACCGATCCCGGGACTTCAGCTTGAAGTCTGGCCCACAAGTGGTCCGGTTGCCGCCCCTTATCAGACCGGCGTCAGGAATGAGGTATGATACTACGGGTTGCTAATGCTCGGCCTGATAGAGCGCATTACGGACGACATGGCCCGGCAATGCTCCGGTGTGCTTACCATCTTCAATAAGCACTTCGCCGTTGACAATGGTGCATTTAATCCCCTCAGCCAACTCACTTATTCGCCATCCACCGGCAGGGAAATCATGCACCACGTGCTCTGGCAAAGACCTGACCGTCTCAGGGTCGAAGACGGTTATATCGGCGGCCATGCCGGGACGGAGCAGACCACGATCGAAGATTCCGAAGGCAGATGCTGACTCAAAGGTCAGCCGTCGGACAGCCTTTTCCAGAGACATAATCTCCTGTTCTCTTACCCAATACCCCAGCAACCGGGTGCTGTAGCCATACCCGCCGTGGAACTGCACGTGTGCCCCGCCGTCAGACAGTCCCACGATAGCGCTTGGGTAGTTGAGAATCTTGGATACCGCCTCCTTGTCCACGTTGTTTTCGCCCATAATAAAAGCTGTATCCAGGTTCTCTTCTACAACCAGGTCCAGGAAGGCGTCAATTATACCCTTCCCCTGCTCTCTGGCGACCTCATGTATAGACTTGCCCTTCATCGGTCTGTTTTTCTCCAGCACAGGCTCATCTACCCACGTGTAGTCATACCAGTTGCGGGAAATGTTCGCGTCCGGTGCGTCAACGCTCCATTCGACAGCTTCCGCATGCAACCTTGACCGGACTTCAGGATCGCTGTAGGCCCGTAATTTCTCCTCGTCGGAGGCCAGCAATATGGGATGCCAGGTTGGGATGCCTCTGAACTGCTGGCAGTTTCTCATGGTGTAGCGTTGGGTGGTGCTGTTGGGGCTACACAAGGGATACGCCCGTATTCCCGCGCCGGACGTCTCGTCCACAATCGCCATGAGCTCCTTCCACTCGTTGGGCCTGCGGGCTGTCTGGCCCAGGTTGTTGTACACTACCTGCCGGCCCGTTGCCTCGGACAATCTGCTCATCAGGCGACTCTTTATTTCCGCTGCTCGTCCACCACCACTTTGCACAATACCTGTACCCAACTCCCTTAAAACATCTCCGAGGGCAAAAATCTCCTCTTCACTAGCCCAGACCGCCGGTATCAATACGCCCTGGGGATCGTAATGGCCTCGGTTCTGCGAAACTGAAAGCCCCAATGCGCCGGCGCTGATTCCATCGCGGACTATCCCGCGCATCGCCTCAATCTCATCGCCAGTGGCGGCGCGGCCCTGGCACTCGTCGCCCATAACGTGATACCTGACTGCGGAGTGGCCTATTAGAGTCCCCACGTTCACCCCAAGCCGGCGGTCCAGGGTGTCCATGTACTGGGGGAATGTCTCCCATGAGAAGTCCACCGTCCGCAGAACGTCCATAGGGATTGCTTCTACGTAGGACAAGAACTCGGAGAGCCGTTCCTCGGTTCCGGGCCTCACCGGAGCCAGAGATAGAGAGCAGTTCCCTATTACCACTGTAGTCGCGCCATGATGACAGGAGAAGCTGCACGTCGGGTCCCAGGTCACTTGTGCGTCATAATGGCAGTGATTGTCAACAAATCCCGGAGCTATTACCAGACCCTCGGCGTCTATAACGCGATTAGCCGAGCCGCCCAGTTTGCCTAGCTCTACGATTTTCCCGCTCTTTACTGCTACGTCGCCGTGGAACGAGGGCATACCGGAGCCATCAGCTATTCGGCCGTTCTTGACCAACAAATCATAAGCCATCCTATTCTCCCTTTCCGACTCCAAATAACTGGAGCCGGAATAAATTTTTGAGGCGCTGCGGCCTAGCCGTCGCCTTGGATGACCTCATTATAACCTCTCCTGAAGGTGTGTCAATGAAGGACGCTGGCAGGCAACTATTCTTCAATTTTGAACTTTGGATTAAAGAAACTTATGATTGTCCGGGTAATGGGCAGCCGGAGGAAGTCCCGCCGGATGTCCTGCCACTCCACGTTAATGAGCGCGCTGCGACGGAAACCCTTCATGGCCCTGTAGGTGAAGAAGTAGGTAAGCGGCATGACAGGATTGGCGATTTGGTCAGTCAGCAGGTGGCCGAGGAACGCAAAGCTGGCTCCCATGACTACCGGGTCCCATCCGGAAAAGTAGCTTGAGAGAAAGACGGGTACCAATAGCTCATAGCTGTGAAGAAAGAAGTAGACCTTAGAGTTGTCTCCTTTGACGAACCACCGGTAATATTCCACCAGATGGTCCATGTCTATCATAACGCCGGTGAGCACAGAGGAGACCAAAGCGTAGGGGGACTTGGTCACCGCCCAAAGGACTCCTCCAATGGATAGAGATATTATCGCATGGCCGGGGGGCTTCAAAGGCACCTCTCCAGGTTACAGTTTAGTATACGATTCCGGGTGTGTCGGACTAGGGGGCCGGGAGGACGATATTGGGGCCACCGGGTAGAGATTCAGTCGTCTTGCCTGCTCAAGTCGATTATGAATATCCGGTCGAGGCGTGCCAGGTCCTGCTCTACACTGATATTGGCGCCAGGGAAAAGTTCCAGGGCAAGCTTTTCTAGGGGTTGCACTTGATGGGGATCAATCTCCAGGATCATCACCCCGTTCTGCCTGAGCTTGTGCCGGGCTTGGTGCATCATCCGCTTTATGATGTCCAGGCCGTCAACTCCTCCATCCAGTGCTTCTCGTGGTTCCCATTGGACCTCAGGCTGTAGATTGGGTATCGCATCACTGGATAAATAGGGGAGGTTAGCCACGACAATGTCAGCCATTTCGGGTACCGGCTCCAGGAGGTCGCCTTGTAGAAGCGTCACCCTGTCGGCTACATTGTGCCTGCTTATATTGTATTCCGCTACCTCTACGGCTTCTTGATACAGCTCGGTGGCGTATATTCTGGCCATAGGCAAATGTATGGCAAGGTTGATTGAGATGGCTCCTGAGCCTGTTCCCGGCTCGGCAATCACCATCTGTCCACCCTCCATGTGGACCAGAGACAGGAACAAAGTTTGCTCTACGAGAAGCTCCGTTTCGGGCCGCGGGACCAGCGCTCCGGGCCTGACCGCCAGGTCCACGCCATAAAACTCTTTGTGCCCCAATATGTATGCCAGAGGCTCCCGCTTCAGGCGGCGCTCCAAGGACCTGGCTAGAAGTTCCTCCTCATGGGAGGTTAGCTCTTGTTCCTGGAAGGCGTAGATTCGATGCCTTGGTACTCGCAGTATATTGATGAGAAGTATCTCAGCTTCCAATCGGGCATCGGGAATGCTGGCCGACTCCAGAGTTTCCTGGGTCTGACGGATGACTACTCCAAGGGCAACCATAGCACCTACTTCGGCTGAAGTTGAGAGGGACATTAACCGGACAGCTACGTGGCCGGCTCTTCAGAGGGGGCGAGTCCACCATGATAATGTCCCAGGTCACCGCGCTCATACTCTGAGCGGGCCTGGATGAGAGCTATGCCAGGGCCGCCTCGAGAAGGTCGGACTGTTCCCTCGCTGCAAGAGCTTCGACGATCCCGCTTAGCTCTCCGCCCAGCACTTGCTCAATTCCGTGGAACGACGTACCTATCCGGTGGTCGGTGATTCTGTCCTGCGGGAAATTGTAAGTCCGTATCTTCTCTGCCCTCTCGCCGGTCCCCACCTGGGCACGGCGGGCCTGGACTATCTCGGTCTCCTGCTTCAGCTGCTCGGCCTCATACAAGCGTGCCCGTATGATTGCCATCGCTTTCTGCTTATTCTTGAACTGGGACCGTTCGTCCTGACAGACGGCGACGGTTCCCGTTGGGACATGGACTATGCGTACGGCTGTAGCCACCTTGTTGACGTTCTGACCTCCGTGTCCGCTGGCATGGAAGATGTCAGTCCGGATATCTTCGGGGTTTATCTGAACGTCCACCTCATCTACTTCAGGCAACACGGCCACGGTGGCGGTGGATGTGTGGACCCTACCCGAGGCCTCGGTAACAGGCACGCGTTGCACGCGGTGAGCTCCCCGCTCGAATTTTAGACGGCTGAAGGCCCCCTTGCCTCGTACCTCCAGGACTATCT
Source organism: Dehalococcoidia bacterium (assembly GCA_965219825.1). Taxonomy (GTDB): domain Bacteria; phylum Chloroflexota; class Dehalococcoidia; order Lucifugimonadales; family JAGWBF01; genus JAGWBG01. The sequence goes on from OZ244792.1 coordinate 3,584,731, forward strand.
CCTTGAATCCCCCAAGGTCCGAGGGATTGGAACTCAGTAACTCAACACCCCAATTTTGGAGGAGCGCGTATCGAGTATACATGCGGTAGAGGTCAGCAGCGAAAAGAGCAGCTTCCTGACCGCCCACCCCTTCCCTTATCTCCACTATCACATCCATGTCATCATTGGGGTCTCTTGGCAGAACGGCTAATCTGAGCTCCTGGTCCAGCTTCCTCAGGTTTCCCTCCAGTGCATCAAGCTCCGCCCTGGCAAGGGAGATCATTCCAGGGTCGGAGCCCTCCCTAAGTATGGCCAGCACTTCCTCTTTTTCCCTGAGAAGGCCACGATATTCTCGGTACATGGTTACCATGCCCTCAAGCGAGGCACGCTCTTTAGCCAGCGTCTGGACATGCTCGTAGTCCATAGCCACTTCTGGCATAGCCATGAGATCTTCAATTTCTTGGTACCGGCCTTCTGTCGAAGCCAGTTTAGTGAGCAGAGGTTCCATTTTGTCTCCGACGACTCGATTGAATGCAGAAATTTTTGTCCATTCAGTCTATCGTAAGTAGCCCCGTAGAACAAGGGACAGTAAGCCCACTATTTAGCTGATCTGTCTTCGTTAGCCCGGCATATTGGGCCACCACGTATAGAGAATAATCGAAATGCCTCATATCATTGGCCTATGGGTTATAATATGTCAAAGTGATATGCTTGGGCCAACGTAGTGAGAAGTGATCAAACGAGGCGGCAATGACTCAGGTTAAAATATGTGGCAACCGGGAGTCGTCAGACGTCATGGTGGCTGCTGAGGCCGGGGCCGACTTCATCGGCCTGGTATTTGTGCCTGGGAGCAGGAGGGCGCTGAGTAAGGACAAGGCAATCCGCATTATAGCTGACCTCCGCGAGAAAGTCGCGTCACCGCCCAAAGTAGTGGGCCTCTTCGCAGACCAACCGATGGACGAAGTGGACAATCTGGTACGGAGCTGTGGCCTGGATATGGTACAGCTATGTGGCGGCGAGTCTCTCGACTACTGCGGGGAGATGAGGGTTCCGGTTATCAAAGTGCTCCATATATCAGATTCCCTGGACGTTGACGGTGCCGTGAATAGTCTTTCCGAGGGGCTATCAGAAGTCAGGGATCAAGGTCATCTGGTGACTCTGGACCGGAGAGTGGAGGGTTTACAAGGAGGTACGGGACAGAGCTTCAATTGGGACATCGCAAGAATGTTGTCCTCTAAGGGTCTCCCATTTCTGTTGGCCGGAGGTCTGACACCCGGAAACGTCAGCCTGGCTGTGAACAAGGTACGGCCCTGGGGAGTTGACGTGTCTAGTGGTGTGGAGACCGGAGGAGCTAAGGACGTGGAGAAAATAAAGGCGTTCATCAGGGCTGTTCGTGACGTTGATAACGGGAGAGCCATCCCCGCATCTCTTGTGGAAGAAGATTAATATATGTGGGTGAGCCTTACTCTGCCGAAGTGAGATAAGTACCCCAATCCCGTTTCAGGAGGATAATAGTGGTAGATACCGGAGCTTTGCCGGACCAGCAAGGGCGTTTCGGCTCTTTTGGGGGCAAGTTCGTGCCCGAGACACTCATGTCCGCTCTTGAAGAGTTGGAGCGGGCCTATGACGCGGCAAAGGATGACCAAGCTTTTCAGCAAGAGCTTGAGACCCTGAATCTAACCTACGCCGGTAGACCCACAGCGCTTTACTTTGCAGCCAATCTCACACGGCAATGCGGGGGTGCGAAGATTTACCTGAAGCGGGAGGACCTAGCCCACACGGGGGCACACAAAATCAATAACGCTCTCGGTCAGGCGTTGTTAGCAAAGCACATGGGCAAACAACGCATCATAGCGGAAACGGGAGCAGGACAGCACGGTGTGGCGGTGGCGACAGTATGCGCCATGATGGGGCTTCAATGCATCGTCTACATGGGCTCCGAGGATGTTAGAAGGCAGTCGCTTAACGTGTTCCGGATGCGGCTATTGGGTGCCGAGGTACGGCAGGTTGAGTCAGGAAGCCGCACCCTAAAGGACGCAATCAACGAGGCTATACGGGATTGGGTAACCAACGTGGAGAATACCCATTATCTACTGGGCAGTGCGGTGGGACCACACCCTTACCCGATGATGGTCCGTGACTTCCACTCTGTCATCGGTAGCGAGGCGAGGAGCCAGTTGTTACAAGCGGAAGGCAGGCTTCCTGATTACGTAGTGGCTTGTGTAGGTGGTGGCAGCAATTCCATTGGCACGTTTTTCCCTTTCATACAGGATGAGGGTGTGAGGCTTGTCGGAGTGGAAGCCGGAGGAGAGGGGCTGGCTGAAAATAGACACGCTGCAACTCTTAGTGCAGGAAGGCCTGGGGTACTCCACGGCTCCATGTCCTACCTTCTTCAAGACGAACATGGACAGGTGATGGAGACGCACAGTATCTCGGCGGGCCTGGACTACCCGGGCGTCGGCCCGGAGCATAGTCATCTGAAGGAGACCGGACGAGCCGAATATGTGGCTGTGGGCGATAAGGAAGCGTTGGAAGCGTTCCATCTCCTCTCGCACACCGAGGGAATCATACCCGCTCTGGAACCGTCCCACGCCATATACCATGCGGTGGAGCTGGCAAAAGGTCTGGCTCACGACCAAATCATCCTCGTATGTCTCAGTGGCCGAGGTGATAAGGATATTCATGTTGTTGCCGAAGCCGGTGGAGTAGATCTCAGCGGTTAATAGTTATGCATAATAATAATCCTGTTAGCATGGGAGCCGAAATCTTCGCTGGTGCCTTGGATTAAGTTAAAGGAGAGAGATGTACGACATCAACGGGAAGGTGGCGCTGGTAACCGGTGCGGGGGGTGAACGAGGCATCGGGCGGGCCATAGCCATCCGTCTGGCGGAGGAGGGAGCGGACGTGGTGGTCAACGACGTCGCACAGAACCCATACGCTGACCGTCAATCCGGCTGGGGAGGTGTGCCGGACGTGGTCCGTGAGATTGAGTCCCTGGGCAGGCAGGCCATAGGTATTACCACAGACGTTACTGACAGCTATCAAGTCGCCGGCATGGTCCGCCGGGCGATGGACCGTTTTGGTCATATTGATATTCTTGTGAACAACGCTGGTTCACGACCCGGCCGTGACCGCGTGCCCGTAGTTGATCTTGAAGAGGATGACTGGGACCTGGTACAGCGGGTCAACGTCAAGGGGACCTTCCTATGCTCAAGGGCAGTGGCACGAGAGATGATACATCAAGAGCGGGGAGGCAAAATTATCGTCATTTCCTCTTCGGCAGGAAAGCGGGGCAGGGCGCGTTTTGCCGCCTACTGTGCGTCCAAGTTCGCGTTGATAGGCTTTACTCAGTCGCTTGCGCTCGAACTAGCCCCACACCGCATTAACGTCAACGCCATTTGCCCGGGTTGGGTGGACACGGAGCGGCAGGACTACATATCAGCGGCCCTTGCTTCGGAAGGAGAATCGACTGAAGAGTTCCGTGCCCAGAGGGTACGAGAGTCCGCTCTGGCAACCCCATTGGGAAGAGTAGCGGATGCGTCTGATATTGCAAGGATGGCAGCATTTCTGGCTTCTGCTGAGTCCGATTACCTCACCGGCCTGTCCGTAAGCGTCTCCGGCGGGACCGTGATGGACTGATGCCATCTATAGCGCCAACCCTAATATGAAAACATGAACGTGCCAGTGGCATACTTTGAGCGGTTAGCAGCATGTCAGCCGCCCTATCCACTCCACCTGGGGTAGGAGCCGAAGATTTTGAGCGAATCCGATTGTGCTCTCACAGCTTCTATAGCCTCTTTTATTGTCGGGTCCTCTTGGTGTCCCTCACAGTCTATGAGGAAGATATATTGGCCCAGTGATCGCTTTGCAGGGCGGGACTCTACTTTAACCAGGTTTATGTTCCGCCGGGCGAACTCTCCCATAATGTCGTAAAGAAGCCCCGGCTTGTCCTCCTGGAAGGAAAAACAGAGAGAAGTCTTGTCATACCCGGTTGGCGGATGGTCTGTGCGGGCAAGGATAACGAAGCGGGTGGCGTTGGATGAGTTGTCCTCGATCCCCTCTGCCAAAATTTCCATGCCATGTAGCTCCGCCACACGTCTGGGAGATATGGTTGCCGCCGGCGTAGAGCTGTCTTTCATGTCCTCAACGGCGGCTACCGTGCTCAAGGCAGCTATTAGCTGCGCCTCGGGGAAGGATTGCTCCAGAAAATCTCTGCATTGACCCAACGCTTGCGGATGGGAGTAGACCCTCCGGACTTCTGCGGCTTGAGTACCCGGCTTGACCAAAAGGCAGTGCTCTATGGGTAACACAAATTCTCGGCGTATGAATAACCGTTCATCCTGTATCAGAATGTCCAGGGTGTAGGTGACGGAGCCTTCAAGGCTGTTCTCGATGGGCACCACTCCCTCCTCGACGGTCCCGGAGGCCACCGCAAGGGCTACGGCCGGTATACTCGGATGGGGCTCAAGGCTATACTCTGAGATGGATGAGGAATAATGCCGGCTGTAGAGGAGAGCAGCCTCTTCAGTGAAGGTGCCTACAGGCCCCAAATATGCCAGGCGCTTGGGTGACGGGCTTGTAGTGCCTATGCCCATCGTTCCACTCCTGTAAGGGTCTCGTAAAGAATCTGCTCTTCTTCCGGGCTTGTCACGGCTACTATATCATCGCCTGAGTCTAGAACTACGTCTTCAGAGGGCAACACCGGACCTTCGTTTTTCACCACCAGGGATATAAAGCTGTTGGGGGGGAGTTCTATCTCTTCAAGCTGTGTGCCTGCTATGGCTGCATCAGGGGGTATATTGATACTGACCAGGAGATGTGGTGTGGTATTTAGTGGGGTGAGGGCGACACCTTCGCCACTCTCCCAGCCCCTCGATTGGAGGTTCATCAAGTGTACCAGGGTGTGGCCGGGCACTTCCTTCTCTATCGTTGAAAGTATCAGGTGCGTACTGTTTACGGTGACATCCACACTGAGGAGCCTGAAAAGGGCCTCATTTTGGGGATTCGTCACCACGGCTATGGTCTTTCCTATGTTAAAGAGGCTTTTTGCAATCTGGCAAATTGCCAGATTGTCCTCATCCCTGGTTGTAACCGCGATCACCACGTCGGCCCTTGCGGCACCGGCAGCCCTCAACACTTGTACCTCAGTTCCATCGCCCTTGAAGGCTATACTACCCAATTCTTCGTACAATGATTCACAACGCAGAGGGTTCTTCTCAATTGCCAAGACCTCATGGCCCATCGCCAGCATAGCTTTGATAAGGGGGTAACCGATTTTCCCGGAGCCTACTACCAAAATGTACATAGATACGACCTTAATTATGGTGAGCCTGACGAGGTGCTTTCACCATTCAGGAAGGCCCCTTTGAGGGCATTCACCAGCACCAACGTAGGACAGACCACGTTTATACCCAGTCCCCTGTAGAACTTCTCGCGCTGAGGATCACTGATACGGCAAATAACGTCAGATACGTGGAATATGTGACTTGCTACTTGGGCTGCCATCACGTTTCTGGTATCGTCCGCTGAAACGGCAAAAAAAGCGTCTACGTTATTTATGCCGACGCTGCGCAGATCATCTATAAGTGACTCCGAGGTCAACACTGCATCCACGTTGGGGCCATAGTGTAGACCATCGAAGCAATCAGGACGTGCATCCATGACTGTAATCCGGTGGCCTTCCTCTGCCAGGTCCGCAGCAAGCTGCGCTCCCAGCATATCGCATCCTAGTATCAGGATATACATATACCTAGCTCCCCGTAACTCCTCCCCTGAGCAGTGCCAAATTTGACTGGGATGCAACCCCGATCTGCTCTCGACGCAAAATCACAGGACAGGGGGCGTTCTTGAGGACAAATAGAGTTGTCCCTCCAAGAGTAAACTGGCCGAAACGTTGCTTGTAAGGGGCACCCAATACTATAAGGTCTATCCCTCTCTCCAGGGCCTCTTGCACGATAGCCGGTCCCGCGCGTCTGGCCTGGAGGTACGCTGCCTCCACCGGGCATTTCTCCTCTTGGCTCATTGCCTCTATCCGGTTCAGGATAGCTTCCCCTTGAGTAGTGTCCACCTCTGCATCCAGCGGAAGCTCCTGCCTGACTCCAATGACGTATAGGGCGTATAGCCTGGCTTTAGTATCTCTGGATAACTCGCAGGCAAGGCGAAAGGCGTCCTCTCCGCTTTCGTCTCCCTTGACTGGCACCAGTATTTTTCTGACGTTCATCGCCATGATACGAGTCCTGCTCCCCGCATTTTTACAGGTGAGACGTGCCTGGCCCCGTGGTGGGATATGTTTCGATGGCGGGCCGGCCAAATCTTGAGGCCGGTGATCCCGAAAGCGAGTGCGACACTGTATTGGGGTACATTATGCAGCCTAGCCCGGCTCTTGGGTGCCGAGTTCCAAGTCTGAGGGACGAAGCTCCTTTGTGGAAATATGGACTTTGCCGATTTGCTCACTGTTGCCCGCCACCACAAGAATGTCTCCCGGCCTTACCTCCTCGTCCTTGGCGGGCGCAAGGAGGTATTCTCGGCCTCGCCTTATGCCCAGAACGGCGATGCGGTATTTATCCCTCGGCCCAGTAAGACTGGACTCCTCCAGAGTATGCTTGATTATCCGGTTCGGTGGCCTCAATTTGGCGATCCCATAGTTGGGCGCTACCTCCATATAGTCCAGGACACCGGGATCGAATCCCGTATGGGCCAGCCTTCTACCCATCTCCTGCTCCGGGTATATTATCTTATCTGCACCTATGCGTTCAAGGGCGCTGCCGTGAAGCTCGTTTATAGCTCTGCTGACGATGAAAGGAATGCTCAGGTCTTTCAAGATAACCGTTACAAGTATGCTGGCCTGTATGTCGGACCCTATGGCGACCACCGCTACGTCAAAATTGGAAACGCCCAACTCTTTCAGCACCACCTCGTTGGTGGCGTCGGCCTTTACCGCATACGTCACGTGGCCCAGCGTTTCCTGCACGTCCCTTTCCTCCAGGTCTATACCCAGCACGTCGTGACCCATCTGGTATAGCTCCCTGGCTATGCTGGAGCCAAACCTACCCAACCCTATGACCACCACTTGTTTCTTCATGCCTTCCTCTAGCCTCCGGCAACGATTCCGTCTGGGAACCTCGACCCTTTTCTGCGGAACATTAGCTGTATCGTCAACCTATTTTAACTCTTTCCTGGACAAAACGGTATATGGTAGCCTCTTCTCTTGGGGCCAATGCCAGCGCCAGTGTGAGAGGTCCGAGCCTGCCCACAAACATGGTAATCATAAACAGTATTTTGCCGGCGAGGCTAAGCTGTGAAGGTACGCCCGTAGAGAGCCCGGTAGTGCCAAAGGCCGACACAGTGTCAAACAACAGGTGAAGAAAAGGTATATCGCTGCTTTTCTCTGTGAAAGTGAGGGCCAAGGAAACCGTAAAAACCAGGACTATCCCCAAGGCGGCCACTGTGAGTGCCCTATGTACCTGGAAGTGGGGTATCTCCCTGCCGAAGGCTTCGGCCTGGAACCTGCCCATTATGGAAGAGATGATGGCGGCCATGATTACTGCCAAGGTGGCTACCTTTATGCCCCCTGCCACCGATCCGGCCGTACCTCCTATGAACATGAGGAAGGGATAAAAGAGGCCGGTGAGGTCTGAAGTGGCGCTGAAATCAACGGTACTCAGACCCGCCGTCCTTCCGCTTATGGAGGCAAAAACGGACTGGAAGCCCTTCTCCAGCACGGAAGATGACCCCAGGGTGGCCTCGTTGTCGTACTCCGCTATGAAGAATATCAGAGCTCCAATGACCCACAGAAAAAGGCTGGTGGTAATTACCATTTTGGTATCCAGGGTTAGCCTGGAAAAGCGCCTTTGCCTGAAGATGTCTACCAGTACAGTCCAGCTTATTCCACCCAGGACAATGAGGACCGCTAAGAAAGCAAGGAGAGATGTATTGGAGAAGAAATTCTCCAGGCTGCTGGCGTCCGGCAGTATGGAGAAGCCGGCGCTGTTAAAGCCGGATACGGAGAGGAAGGCCGATTGCCATAGGGCTTCACCCGCCGGGAAAACCTCCTGGAGACGCCACCAAATCAGCAACATTCCAATGATGTAAATTGCCAGGACTATCAGCACAATATTGCGTAACACCGCTACCAGCCCTCCGAGACGGTCCACGCCCAGAGTGTCTCGCATCAGCATCCGTTCCGGTAACGTGATACGTTGTCCCAAGACTATCAGGAAGAAAGTAGCAAGCGTTGTAAAGCCGAGGCCTCCCACCAGCATCAGGATGAAGATTATTGCGTGCCCGAAGGTGCTCCAGTAGGTAGCCGTGTTGACTACTGTGTGACCTGTGACCGTCACGGCAGAGGTAGAGGTGAAGAAAGCCACGTCTGCGGAGGTGAAGCCGTCTTCCACACTGGAGATGGGCAGGGTGAGTAGGACTCCACCTATTATTATCAGAAATCCGAAGCTGTAGAAGAGGATAAATGAGGGAGTGAGGTGTTGGGCCGGATGCCTCAGAGGGCTGCCCTTTACGACCTCGGGCAACATGTCACGAAGCCGAGGGCGGCGCACTATCCTGTCGCCTATTCTTCCCTGACGGTCCATCGCCACAGCCGACCTTCGGCTCTAGCCTCCCATTCGGGTAAAGGGTTGAAGTCTCAAAGCCCGACCGTTAGTAAGTAGTTGCGTCCCAGTATAACTCAGGAATGCCGAGAAAAGAAGAGATTTATGCAACCTTGAACAGAAATGAGATGACCTGTGGAAGGTGAAACGGGTACTTTGATTCCCCCTCAAACTTATAAGGAATCCAATTATTCATGAATGCCGTATCTCATCTCAAGACAGAAATTCCCAAAAGAAAAGTTTGTGATTGGATGGGGATAACTGCCCAATTGGCACGTCCAAATATCCTTGACAACGCGTATACCCTGTGCTAGATTCTGTTTCCACAGAAAGGGGATGGATTGTATGGTACAGCAAGCTTCCAGGCCAGTGTCCGGAGACAATCAGGACAAAGAGGCGTGCCGCCACCATTGGATCATCGAAGCTCCTACGGGTCCGATGAGTAACGGCGTATGCCAGCTATGTGCAGAGGTGCGGGAATTCAAAAACTATATCGAAGCTGCACCTTGGGGCGAGGACTCGTCCGTTAATAAGTCTGATGGACATTACCCTGTGGGCGCTTCCCCTGACGATGGGCCCGATGGCGAGGACTCTTAAGATTTAGCTTTCAACCCTCTTGAGTTGATACCAACTCGGATACTCATCGAAACATATCCCTCGCAGAGGACCTTACAAGAGCTTGAGCACCCCTGGGTTGGTCAGGCGGACTTGTGGTCTCATACTCGTAGCCTCTTATCAGTGCCACGGGCACACCCGTTACTTTGCCGGTGACCAGTTCGGCAGTGGCAGCCAGCTCGTCTGCTACCGCAATCACTGTGGAGCGCATAAGCTGGCCGTAGGCGTCCTCCAGTCCACGATAGTCCTGCATCGGATTCATGCCCGACACTCCGATAGCCACGTTCATCGCACCCTCTCGCCAAGGCCGTCCGAAAGTATCAGATATGATCACGGCCACGTCTTTACCGGTCTTCTCCTTGATTCCGGCTTGAATCCCTTCCGCAGAAGCGTCAGGGTCTACGGGAAGCAATGCCACCGTACCTTCACCCGGGATGTTGGAGGCATCCACGCCGGCATTGGCGCAAGTGAACCCGTGCCTGGTCTCGCTTATGATGTTGCCTCTGTCCATGCGCACAATTCGCCTGCTCTCCAGCAGGATAACCTCAGTGTGACGTGGGTCTCGGTTATGCCCTTCCGATAGCTGAAGAGCGATAGGTGAAGCCTGTATATCCTCTAGCTTTAGCACCCTACCTTCGGCTTTTGAGACTATTTTCTGAGTGACCACCAGAATGTCTCCCTGCTCGGTGGGAACACCCTGCCGGTCCATAGCCTCTACTATCAGGCTGGCAACGTCATCCCCCGTCTTTATTTCCGGCATACCGCCGACACCTATCACCTGTATTCCTGACATCATGGCTTTTCTCCAATGTTTTAGCCCTTGCTCGCCCTGGGCGTGAGTCATAACAATACCTGGCTCTCTCCGCAGAAGCATTCCGCAGGTCAAGCATCCGGGCCCACGACGAAAAGACAGCTATAGTATAGCGCTATGAGGTTCCCTATGCTACAATTTACCCCTTCACCGGGTAAAAGTGAGACCGGTGATGGCTTCGTCAAGCGGGTGATGAGGTTGATGTGGCATCGGTAAGGGGGTTGAGTATGGCTTCTTCATCAAACAAGAGAATCTATACCAAATACGGTGATGACGGACAGACCGGCCTGCTTTATGGAGGCCGAGTCTCAAAAAACGGTCCCCATACCGAATCATACGGGGTCTGCGATGAGGCTCTATCCGCCATGGGTCTGGCCCGGGCACTGTCAGAAGACGATAGAGTTAAGTCTATTCTGAAGGAGCTTCAGGAAGAGCTTTTCACAGTAGCTGCTGAGTTGGCAACAGACCCTCAGCGTTACGACATGTTCAGACGCCACTTTAAGCCGGTTACGCCGGAGATGGTTACAAGATTGGAAGAGCTGATTGACGACCTTGAACGCGGCACGGAGATGCCCAATGTTTTCATCCTGCCCGGTGGGTCTCCAACGTCTGCTGCGATTGATCTAGCTCGGTCTATCATCCGCACGGCTGAGCGTCGTGTGGTAGCGCTGGATGAGCAGGACAAGCTAACCAACCCGGAGGTCCTTCGCTACATGAATCGGGTGGGAGACCTATTGTTCGTCTTAGCCCGATACCAAGACCGGGGTTTGCCGCTGGAAAAATTCACTGGACAAGCAGACTGAACCCTGAAAAAAGCATGGCTTCGGGACGTAAGATGGCTGAGAAGTCAGCCGCGTCGTGGCCATCATCCATCCTCATTAGACATAGTGAAAGGGACGGCAAATGTATCCGACCACTGGTCTTAGCTACGGCGTTTATATCATGTCTCTTATTTGTGGGGTGCGCGTCCGACCGGACCCCCATGCCCACGCCGGATGGAGCCTCCAGCATTGGATTTACTACCGGGGATGGTGTGGAGTTGAAGGGCAAGCTTTTCGGGGAGGGCGATACGGGAGTAGTGCTGGCCCACATGTTTGCGTCAGACCAGACCGGTTGGTGGGAATTCGGACAGGTACTGGCTGATGAAGGTTATATAGCGCTCTCATTCGATTTCCGAGGCTATGGGGAATCAGGCGGTAGCAAGGATATAAACCTGATTGATGTGGATATAAGGGCTGCTCTGGAGGTTTTGAGAGATCGAGGTGCTTCAAGTATATTCTTGATTGGCGCGAGTATGGGCGGGACGGCATCTCTGAAAGTAGCGGCGAGCGGGAGTGTGGCAGGAGTTGTAAGTCTCTCGTCACCGCTGGACTTCAGGGGCCTCACCGTGGAAAAAGAGCGCGTTCGAGTGCCGGTATTGCTTATGGTATCTGAAGAGGATGAGCCAGGCATGAGGAATCTGGAGGCCGCATTTGAAGACGGTATCGTGGTAAAAGAGACATCCGAAAGCGTCGTCTACCAGGATGCCAATGAACATGGCACAGGTATACTGAATGGAAAGTATGGAGACGCAGCCAGGATGCGGATTCTCGGCTTCTTGGCGGCCAATAAGCCATGAGCAAGTCAAGTGTCGTTGTGATTGACTACGGCTTGGGAAATCTGCGCAGCGTTTCCCAAGCCCTGGAGAAGGCCGGTGTGCAGCCGGAAATCACCGGTGACCCCGGGAGTCTTCACTTGGCCGATGCTGTGATTCTTCCCGGAGTCGGGGCCGGGGATGCCGCCATGCGTGCCCTTCGCGAGCGCGGGCTAGTGGAGCCATTGCGGGAGTTTGCCTCTTCCGGGCGGCCCTTCCTGGGTATCTGCCTGGGCCTCCAGCTACTAATGGACAGCACTGAAGAGGGCGAGACCGAGTGCCTGGGCATAGTACCGGGTAAAACTCGTAAGCTTCCGGCGGGTTTGACGGTCCCTCACATGGGCTGGAACGGGGTCGAGTTCAGGATGTCTCATCCGGTGTTCGATGAAATACCCGGAGGTTCCCATTTCTATTTCGTACACAGTTACTACGTTGAGCCGGAGGACCAAAATCTGGCAGCAGGCATTACCGAGTATGGAGCTTCTTTTTGTAGCGTCCTGGTAAGGGACAATCTGGTAGCCACCCAGTTCCACCCGGAGAAAAGCGGTACACTGGGCCTGAAGGTATATGAGAACTTCATCGGGTTTGCCCTTCCCAAACCTGGGAGCTACCGACGGAGGAATGGTTAGTGAAGCAGCCGGGCTTGACAGTGTACAAACCCGAAAAGGCCTACCATGGGTACACCTTGTTTTCCCCGATGACCGGGACAGACGTGTACCTGATAGATATGCTTGGTAACATTGTAAACCGTTGGCAAATGCCGTACCGACCGGCTTATTATGGCTATCTGCTGGAGAACGGGCACCTCATCTTCGGCGGGCGCATGGAGAGAAGCACCGTAGACCTTCGGGGAATTGGTGGCACGGTGATGGAGGTTGACTGGGAAGGAAATTTGTTCTGGGAATACATGGACGACACCCTTCATCACGATTTCTGCCGGATGGATAATGGTAATACAATGCTTCTGGCTTGGAAGCTAATTCCGCCGGAAGTAGCCGAGCATGTCAAGGGAGGAAGGCCGGGTACGGAGCATGAGAGCGGGATATGGGGTGACTTCTATCGAGAGGTCACGCCGGACGGGAAAACTGTCTGGGAATGGTACGCTTACGAGCATCTGGACGTGGAAACGGACATCATCTGCCCCCTTGAGACCAGGGAGGAGTGGTCCCATGCCAACGCCTGTAAGGTGATGCCCGATGGTAACCTGTTGACCAGTTTCCGGCGTCTGAACACTGTAGCTATAATCGAGAGGGTGAGCGGCAAGTTCATCTGGAAGTGGGGCAAGGAAGAGTTGGGCCACCAGCACGATCCCAGCCCTCTTGAGAATGGCAACATTCTCATCTTTGATAATGGGTGGCATAGCCTTCAAACGTCCATTCCCCGTTCACGAGTCATAGAGGTAAATCCTATGACCAACCAAATTGAATGGAAATACGAGACCAGACCGGGCTGGGAATTCTTCAGCTCGTATATTAGTGGCGCTCAGCGTCTTCCCAATGGCAACACCCTGATATGCGAGGGCATGACCGGCAGAATGTTCGAGGTCACCGCTCCCGGAGAGATAGTATGGGAGTATACAAACCCATTCTTTGGCGATGATGAGCGAATGGGCCGGGTGAACACGGTGTTTCGCGCCTATAGGTATGGCCCTGACTTCTCCGGGTTCGTGGGGAAGGAACTCAATTCTCAGAAATATATCTGGCTAAACCACCTGTACAAGCCTTGGTAGCAAGAGGACAACTTCTATGGAGATCATACCTGCAATTGACCTGAAGGCCGGGCGATGTGTGAGGCTGTATCAGGGAGACTATCAAAAGGAGACAGTCTACTCCGATGACCCTGTGAGTGTCTCTTTAAGGTGGCAGCATGAAGGTGCAACCAGACTGCACGTGGTTGACCTGGACGGGGCGGCAAGTGGTGAGCTGACAAACCTGGAGGTAATCAAGGCAATCTCCACACAGATAAATATACCCATACAAGTCGGTGGTGGTGTAAGGACATTACAGGCAGCCGAAACCCTCCTGGGCATCGGCGCCGATAGGGTCGTCCTGGGTACCGCATCTGTACAGGACCCGGACTTGGTGGTGCGACTATGCCATGACCGGGGCAGAGACCGTGTGGTGGTAGCCGTGGATGCCAGAGATGGACAGGTGGCAATTAAGGGTTGGACCGAAAGCGCGACCGTAAGCGCCTCGGAGTTGGTGGAGCGGATGGAGAGCCTGGGCGTAATCCGGTTTCTCTACACAGACATATCCAGGGACGGGACCCTGACGTTACCCAACTTTGAGGCTATCCAGGAATTGGTAAAACATACCAGCCGGCCCATTCTGGCGTCAGGAGGCATATCGTCTACAGGACATATTGTACGCCTGGCGACTATCGGTGCGGAGGGGGCCATACTTGGCAGGGCTCTCTACACGGGCGATATAGACCTTGAGTCTGCCATTCAGGCTGTGGACTCACTCGGAGCTCGGGGAACAAGGAGCAATAACTCTTGACAGAGCAAGACCCACAAGCAACCCAAGAGCTAATAAAAAGACTTCTCCGCCCAGAGCGAGAACAGGAGCTTGACCCTTTTGTAGTTTCGACATTCATGCCCATTGAGCCATACGACCACGTCGCCGATATTGGCTGTGGTCCCGGCTATTTCTCAATTCCTTTGGCCAAACACCTGATTCACGGTAAGCTGTATGCCCTGGATATATCCGACGAGATGCTGGATGCCCTTCGCCGGAGGTTATCACTGGCGCATCTGGGCAACGTGGAAGCCCTCAAGTGTTCCCCCATAGACTTCCCGGTAGAAAAGGAGTCCTTGGATGGGGCTTTTCTGGCTTTCGTTGTTCATGCTAACGAGGACCGTATAGCTTTTCTGAAAGCTGTCAGAGACTTGCTGAAGCCCCGAGGCTGGTGCACTGTACTGCTACACTATCGCAGAGACACAAGAGACGGGCCACCCATCGAAGAACGCATTGAGCCCGATGAGCTGAATGTGCTCGCTCAAGAGGCTGGATTCCAGTTCCGATGGTGGCGGGACATGAATGGTGCTCACTACATGGCTATGCTGAGAAAGTAGTGGCAAGACATGCTTACCAAGCGCATAATTCCATGCCTTGACGTTGACGCCGGGCGGGTGGTCAAAGGTGTTAGCTTTGTGGACCTGCGAGACGCCGGCGACCCGGCGGAACTGGCCTCCCTCTATGACAAGGAAGGTGGCGATGAATTGGTATTCCTCGACATCACCGCAAGCGCCCACGCCCGTGATACTATGGTGGACGTGGTCAGGCGAGTATCTCAGGAAGTCTTTATCCCACTTACCGTAGGTGGCGGCATCCGGACCATTGACGACGTGCGGCGTATGCTGCGGGCAGGAGCGGACAAGGTTTCGGTGAACACCGCGGCAGTCAGCGACCCCCGGTTAATCAACGAAGGGGCAAACCACTTTGGCAGCCAATGTATCGTTATAGCTATTGATGCCAAGAGGATAGCGCCCCACGTGGAGACACAAAGTGGCGATGAGCTTTCCTTGGGAGCCGATTCCAACTGGGAGGTGTACACCCACGGCGGACGCACCCCCACCGGCATTGACGCTGTGAAATGGGCTATGAGGGCAGTGGAGCTGGGGGCCGGAGAAGTCCTTCTGACAAGCATGGATGCCGATGGAAGGCAGGAGGGCTATGACCTGGAGCTCACCAGAGCCGTATCTCAATCAGTGGAGGTACCGGTAATTGCCAGTGGTGGGGCCGGAACCTTGGAGCACCTTCATCGGGCTTTCACGGAAGGTGAAGCGCACGCTGTTCTCGCAGCAAGCATCTTCCATTTCGGGACATACTCTATTTCCCAGGCTAAGGACTATCTAGCGGCTAGAGGGGTACCCGTGCGTCGTCCCGTTTGACAATAATCGGACACTAAAATGCCATGATTTGATTAACGAGGAGGCTCAGGGGCGACACCTGCTTCGCCCGTACAATACCATGAGTAGAATCACCACCGTAATCTTCGACATGTACGAGACCCTCGCGGAGAATAACACTGGTCTTTGGAAGGGCACTTTCCGAGAAATATGCAGTGTCCAGGGCTTGAATGTAGACCCGGACTATTTGTACCAGGAGTGGAAGTCCCTGGAGATGGTATTCCGAAAAGAACGTCAGAACCTGGAAGAGCCGGAAAAGAGCCCACCATTCAAGTCATATAGGCAAGCTTGGCGTGAGTGCTTTAGCGCTGTTTTCGCCAGACTTGGTCTTGAAGGGGATGCCTCGGCTGCCGCTAATGACACAATAAGGGACATGGGCAAGAGAGAGCCTTACCAGGACGCCCTGGATGCCCTGCCAGTCCTCCAGGCGGGCTGGAAAACAGGGATTTTATCTAACGCAGATGATGGCTACCTCTTTCCTCTCCTTAACCGCATAGGATGGAAATTTGAAGCCGTTCTGTCCTCCGAGGGGGCACGGGCCTACAAGCCCCTGCCGGCGCCTTTCAGACAGATTATGGACAGGCTTGGGATAGGGCCTGATGAGGCAATATATGTGGGCGATACATTGTATGACGATGTCGTAGGAGCAAAGGGAGTGGGCATGAGAGCAGCCTGGATCAATCGTCACGGGGTGTCACCGGATCCCCAATATTTTAGTCCTGATTATGAGATAAGGAGTCTCAATGAGCTACCAGAGATATTGCGGGCTTCATCTTGAACCCTTAGGAGGCCGGGAAGAATGGAAATAAAGCTGAACGAGCAGGGACTGGTTCCCGCCATAGCTCAGGACGTTAACACGGGACAGGTGCTTATGCTGGGCTACATGAATCCGGGATCCCTGAAACGTACCGTAGAGGGGATTCAGGTATGGTTCTACAGCCGGAGCCGTGAAGACCTGTGGCACAAGGGAGAGGTATCCGGTAACTACCTGAACTTGAAGGAATTATATGTGGACTGCGACGCCGACACGATACTTCTAAAGGTGGAGCCAGATGGACCCGCGTGTCACACAGGTAACACGTCCTGCTTCTTCACTCCCCTGGATGGTATGCCGGAATCTTTTCAGCAGGTTGAACCCGGGTCAGGGGTGCTGGACGAGCTCTTTGCCCTGATTCAGGAACGGAAGCGCGATATGCCCGAGGGTAGCTACACGGCAAGGCTCCTTGAAGGGGGCATAGGACGCATTGCTCAGAAGGTCATTGAAGAGGCCGGAGAGACCGCCATCGCCGCAACGCAGGGTGAGACTGAGAATCTACCGGGCGAGGTAGCGGACTTGCTATACCACACTCTGGTACTCCTCTCTGCATCCGGCGTGACACCCCGGCAAGTGTGGGAAGAATTGCGGGAGCGGAGGCGATAGATAGAGACAATTCGGAAGGAGGAAGAACATGGCCGAGGAGCACCAATCAGACATATTAGATGACATCCTCAAGGCTCCGGAGAGCTATAGGTACGGGAGCATAATCAGCGGCCCCGACGTAGAGTCGAAGAAGGCCATACATGGCCGGAATATGATTCGACATCGGGTGCTGGCCCAGGGGAAGGAAAGTATTTACAACATGACGGGTCTCGTGCGGGCCTTTCCCTTGGACCTGGAGGACCTGCCCTCTTTGGATTCCCAGTTCTCCTTCTATGCCTACTTTGGTGGCAGGGCTGAAGAGCTGGCGATTCAGCACACAGGAGGCAACCCGAGGGACCATAGCGCAGTCCTATGTAATCGGGTAACCTCCGGGCTACTAGGCATCATGCTTGCGCTGGTGAACAAAGATGACAGGGTCCTTTCTGTTGTACCCAACGGGAGGTCCCACCCATCTGTGCAACAAGCGGTGGAGCTGGCCGGGGGCAGCTTCTACGAGGTCCAGGGTGTGGATGCGATGGAGCGCGCGCTTAATGACGGCCTCTGGAGTATGGTGGTTATCACCCCCACAACCCCTCAGAAGTACCATCTCCCAGCCCCCGACGTGGCCCGCGCTATTTCCCTGGCCAAAGACCTGGACTTAACGGTGGTGGCAGACGATGCCCACATGGCGTCCCGAAGCATCTTCTACGATGAGCCTGTCAGCTTTGGCCTGGGAGATATAGACGTGACTGTGTGGTCCCTGGACAAGCATGTTCCGGGCCCTCGAAGCGGTGCCGTAGTGGCGAAGCGAGAATTGATGGAAAAAATTCAGACCCAGGTCTTCCAGTACGGCCTGGAGGCGCAGTCGGGGCACTACGTCGCAGGGCTGCGGGGCATGGAGGCGTATGATCCTGAGAAGATACGTGAGGCAGGGCAGCTGGCACGCCGGTTGATGGAGCGTCTCAGGCCCAGGTACGGTGAATACATATACCAGGCAGGACCCGGTGTAGCGATGTCAGCGCAGGATTTCGGCGCATTGGTACTCTCTAGGGCGAAGGAACAGGAGACTCCCCTGATTGCTGAGGAGATGAGTGTCACTGCATCGTTTATCATGCTGAGAGATTACGGGATGGTGACGATTCCCATCACCGGGTATCCTGGTGCTGCGCCGACCTTCCGCCTCCTGATGCACCCCGACGGCGGGCGTTTGGGCCTGGATACTATCGAGCAGGCAACGGAAGAAGCCATTGAAGGAGTAATCGGTCTGCTTCAAAGCCCCGATGAGGTCCGGGCCCTTCTCTTGGGATCTGATCAGACGAAACAACGTCAAGAGGGGGATAGGAAATGACCACGTCGCTGTTTTCGACTTATCGTCAGGGCGAGAACCGCGTTACATCTACGTTCCTGGCCGTCCTCGAACGGCTGAGCCTGCCCCACATAGGCTAAATTCTGGGGGCACTTATCGAGGATGACGCCTTCAGCCTCGTTACCTTCGAAAACCAGCCGCAGGGGAAGAAATCGAGGCCCGACGCCAAGATTAAGACGCGACCTCCTATCTGGGTCGAGACCAAGACATCCAGAGGGAAGGTGGACATTGAACAAATCAAAAGGCACTTGGAGAGCGTCGGCGGCAGCGAAAAATTGATGTTGCTAACTCCTCACTACAGCGAGCCGCCGTTGCTCAACAGTCTCAATGATCCCGCTAGAGCTAAAGTTGTCTGGTCGAACTTCGTGACTCTGGCCGGGGCTGTGGAGGATATCCTTGATGATGAGAACGAGCCTCCTTTCGAGAAGGAGGCGTTCCTCCTAAGAGAGTTCATTTCGATGCTTGAGGATGGCGGGTTGCTAAGCTCTGGCAAAGACCAAATCCTGGTTGTCGCCGCTAAAATCGCGTGGCCGATGTATAAGCTCCTCAGCGTGTACCGATGCTCGGTTAGCAAGTCCATGCGCGCACTCCAGGATTTCGACCATCTAGCATTCTATGCGGACGGCGCAATCCAGCCGCTCGTGCCCAGGATCAAGTCGGTGGTGGATAGGATTGATATGCTCGAACAAGACCAAATCGAGAAGCTAAAAGGGCATCAGAAAGGACTCGCTGAGGGGTTAGTGAATAAGATCGGACGTCATAAGCAAGACCACGAGTTCAGAGGACAATACAAGATTATGTTTCTTACAGGGCCCGACGATAGCAAGACTGTAAAGCCGGCAGAAGCAATCATCAACGACAAGGAAGGCAAGAACGGGAATCCGGTACCGTTCACATACGGTGCGCGTTATGTGACCCTGGAGTCACTGAAGTCAGCGGGCAAGACCAGTGAACTGAAATCTTGCTAACCTAGACCAATTGGTGTGAACAGTCCCCAGTCGCATTACTGCGCTGTCTGGAAAATCTTCCCTTCGGTCTTGATAGAAGGAGCAATGACCATCTGGGCCTTGTGAAGGTCGCGTATTGTATACGCTCCACACATGCCCATAGCTACTTTAAGTGCTCCTATCAGGTTCTGAGTGCCGTCGGTGGCGGAGGTGGGGCCGAAGAGTATGTTCATCATGGGGCCCTTGTTGCCAGCCTTAATCCTGGTGCCTCTGGGAAGCTCCGGGTGTGAGTTGGCCATTCCCCAGTTGAACCCCATGCCCGGTGCCTCATCCGATTGCGCGAAGGGCGTCCCAAGCATCACGGCATCTGCGCCGCAGGCTATGGCCTTGCACAGGTCACCACCTGTCCTAATCCCGCCGTCGGTGATAATTGGCACGTATTTACCGGTACGTCGGAAATACTCTTCCCTTGCTGAGGCACACTCCAAAGTGGCCGTCACCTGGGGCACACCAACCCCAACGACCTCCCTGGTAGTACAGGCCGCGCCCGGCCCTACGCCTACCAGCACTCCATCTATACCGGTTTCCATCAACTCAAGGGTAGTTGCATAGGTTACGCAGTTGCCGACGACCACGGGCACTTTGAGCATATCGCAAAGCTCGGAGAATATAAGGCCCCGATAGCTTTGGGACAGATGCCTGGCAGTGGTGACAGTGGACTGGACTACCACGATGTCCGACCCGGATTCTACCGCTATCGGCGCAAAATGCTTGGTGTTCTGAGGAGTAACGGATACGGCACATACCGTACCGGAGCTCTTTATCTGTTTGACGCACCTACCGATGAACTCCTCTTTGATCGGCTCGGAGTACACCCTCTGAAGCATCGCCGTCGCCTCCTTCTGAGACACTGCGGCAATCTCCTCAAGGACTGAGTAGGGGTCCTCATAACGGGTGTAGATACCCTCCAGGTTGAGAACGCCCAGCCCTCCTGCATGGTGCATCAGTGTCGCAAAGGATGGTGATACTACTGCATCCATTGCCGAGGCCATCACGGGGATATCGAACACGTGATCACCTATCATGAATTCCGTGGCGGCCATGCTTGGGTTGATTGTCACCTCTCCTGGGACAATCGCCACCTCGTCAAACCCATAAGCCCGGTGAAGCTCCTTAAACATCGGTATGCCCATTGTCAAATCACCTCGCTATCTTGGCCTTTTAGAGTAAGATCAAGATGTACCGGTGGTGAATCACCCATCGTACTGTGGAATATGGTAAAGCAGTATCGGCGGGGACTTGGTTGGCAAGACTTTAGCAGAGACGGGTATGAAAGTCAAGCTAAGCATGGCCCCGGAACAGGGTCATTTAATTATCAACGTCACGCGAATACAGGCCCCCACAATCACCCCCATCCTAAACCTTCCCCCATCAATGGGGAAGGGATTATTCACCTTCACTGTCATTGCCATGAAAATCCATCTTCATCCTCTTATGCGGCCCCCACTACCCGTCATTCCAAGGAGCGGAGCGATGAGGAATCCAAGAAGCCTCGCGACCAAGACGACAACGCAGCAGTAGGGGCTGTTCGCGAACAGCCCCTACTCTCGACCCCTCGCTGTCGCTCGGGGTGACAGTTAAATGACCTGTAGCCCCGGAAAGTTACGGGTTGTCAGCGCCTACTGCCTGGAGTAGAATAGGAATCGCACCCTGTCCTGTCCAGAATCTCGAAGATTCTTTGGGGGGTATTGGTGCCGGGAAACCCGGGAAGTATTGGCTGACTTGTAACATTTCGTCTTGAAGGGGAGGCACCATGATCTATGAGATGCGGACTTATGACCTAAAGCCTGGCACGGTTGCCGAGTTTGAAGACAGATTTGCCGAGGCGCTGCACCACCGTGAGCAGTATTCAAAACTTGGAGCCTTCTGGCACACGGAGTTTGGGCCCCTGAATCAGGTTATCCACGTCTGGCCCTACGAGAACATGCAGGAGCGAGCGGACGTACGTGCGGAGGCTGGCAAAAACCCAAACTGGCCCCCCAAAACCCAGGGCATAGTCCTTAACATGCAGTCCGATATTCTGAATCCTGCCCCATTTATGCGACCCTTGGGCGACCAACAACTGGGTAATATCTATGAGATGCGAACTTACACCTATCGCGGTGGCAGCCTCCCCGAGGTCATCAAGCGATGGTCGGAGGCTATGCCCCACCGGGAGAAATACTCTCCTCTGGCTGCCTGCTGGTTTGGCGAGTTCGGACCATTGAACAAATGGATTCATGTATGGCCGTATAAGGATCTGGAGGAGCGGGACCGGATTCGTGCCGAGGCATCCAATGACCCTCACTGGCCCGCTCCAACCCGCGAGTTCCAGGTGCAGCAGGAGAATAAGATTCTGGTCCCGGCAGCCTTCTCTCCCATGAGGTAAAGGGCCTGCACTTCCTATATTGCCAATAACCGGGCTGATAGCCGGAGGAGTTGAACATGAAAATCGGTATTTCTGTGCCCAGCATAGTTGGGGCTCCGGTAGACGTGGCCGTCCTGGCCCAGAAGGCTGAGGAATTGGGGTTCGACTCTATATGGGTCCCTGAGCACCCAATCTTACCGGTGCACACTTCATCCCAGTTTCCAGGATCTGCCGATGGGATCATTCCAGAGTCCTACTCCCACATGATGGACCCCTTCATAGCGCTGTCGCGGGCTTCTGCCGTGACTGAGAAGATACATCTCGGGACAGGAGTATGCCTGGTCCCGGAGCGTAATCCCCTACTCTTGGCCAAGGTGATAGCTACCCTTGACCACTACTCGGGTGGCAGGTTCCTATTTGGAATAGGGGCCGGCTGGCTCAGGGAGGAGACGGAGATCATGGGTGGCAACTTCACCCACCGTTGGAGCCAGACCCGCGAGGCGGTCCAGGCTATGAAGGAGCTATGGACCAAGGATGAGGCCGAGTTCCACGGCAAGTACTACGACTTTCCACCCGTATTTTGCTGGCCCAAGCCGGCCCAAAACCCTCATCCCCCGGTTATATTAGGAGGCATGGCCAAGAACGTGCTTCAACGCGTAGCGGCATGGGGCGATGGATGGATGCCCAACCGCGTTACCCCGGAGCAGATCAGGGCCAGCCGGGCTACCCTGGACGAGCTGGCTACAACGCGTGGCCGGGACCCCAAGTCCATCCAGATTACCATCTTTGGCCGTGAGCCCAACAAAAATGAGATCAAGAGTTTCGAGGAAGCAGGCGCGGATGGCGTAGTTATCAGGCTACCTGGAACATCAACCGAGGATGCGGTATCCCAGTTGAGAAGTGTAGCCGACCAGGTGCTTAATTAACCATACCAATCACCTGTCCAATATCTTCCACCTGCTCCAGGTTCCATAGGCGGTCCAGTAGGGCGTCTGCCTGGGCCGTAGTAAGCAGGTCGCGGGCCAATGCACGAAACTTCCCTTCAAGCTCCTGCTCGGTCATCGGGTTCTTCCAGTGACCCCGATGATAAGGCACCTCAGGAGATGAATACCTATCACCGGAGGTGGTGACAATCTCGACGGTGCTCAGCATCGCCTCCGGAGCACGGCGGTTGGCCTCTTCGGACACCGAGACCTTCACCTTTTTCACGAGGTCGAGGAGCTGCGGGTTCCGAAGGTATTCATCGCCGAAATGGTGCTCCTCCACTGAGCCGTACATCAACGCCACCGCCACTGTATATGGCATACTGTGGTCTGCCGTCTCCCGATTTGCAGGGTGCCATTTCTCGTTGTCCCCGGCCATTATATCCACAGCAGTCTGGAGAGTCTGAACATTCACCTGAGCAATGTCCTCCACCCGAGACAATGAACTGCGCACCTCTAGGGCTGCCTGCACTACAGTCTGGGAGTACAGGCCTAAGGGGAATCGCTTGATAGTCGCTTCCATGATCTTGAACGGCCCACCGTCGTCTCCGAAAGGCTCCAAAGTAAACGGCCCGCCGCTGACTGCCGTGAAGAACCCCCCTAACCCTTCAAAGACGGGTGAAGGCCCTGTTAGACCCCGCTCAGCCAGAAAAGAGGCAAAAACCGCATTCCGGCTGGCGTTGGCGAACGCACAACCCTTCCACATGGACACGTCGCCAATGCGGGTCTGGTATAGGGCCTGGTTGGGAGCAATACACAGGTTAAGCGTCTGGGCGGTCTGCTCCTGGGAGAGACCCATGACCTTGGCGGCAGCGAGGCCGCTGGGGATAATTCCCAGAGTAACGTGGTCGAAGCCTCTGCTCCGAACAGACGCGGAGTCGCACAGCCGGCAAAATACCTCGTAGGCTAGGACTGTGGCTGTGAGAACTGTCTTGCCATCGGCGTGGACTATCTCAGCCGGTGAGAGTATTGCAGCCAGAGTATCGCTTGGGTGGCACGGCTCCTTGCCGGTGTAGCCGTCGTTGAAATCCAGGTACCGGATCATCACCCCATTAGCGAAGGCGGCCATATCCGGGGAAGTGGACTGCCCGCTGCCCAGAATAGTCGCAGGGCGGGTGCTCGTTACTGTGCTTGCCAGGTCTCTCGCAATCCTGCTAGGCTCACTGTGATAACCTCCAATGGCGCAACCCAGAGCATCCACTATCATGCGCTTGGCCTGCCGTACTACATCGGCAGGAAGGTCATCGAATTTCAATGAAGTGGTATACGAGGTAAGGTGGTCCGTTATCTTATCCATGCCGATACCTCCTTGTGTTAGCTTGTATAATGATGGGGCAATTGACAACCCCCTGGCAACTACATATAATAGCACCACATCAAACAGCTTACCAACTTAATATTGCGTCCCGGGTACCCCCAGGGTCCAAGAGGGAAGGCGGTGTGAGTCCGCCGCGGTAGCGCCACTGTGAACGGGGAGTTGACCGAGAGAATTGCCACTGTCCCAGCATGGATGGGAAGGCGTCGGTACAGCGTAGAGCCGTGAGTCAGGAGACCTGCCCGGGAACGTGGAGTCTGACTCTGCGCAGAACAGAGGTGGTTCCTGGCTAATCGGTCCCTGATATTCTCAGGCCGATTACTCAAAGGGCGGCTTGGATAGACCCCTGGCAGAAGTAGGACCAGGGGTTTTTTTATTGTGGCGGCCCGAGGGGAAATCGTAAGTGAAGGAGATGCTAATGGCGCCTTTTAGCCCGAGTTCAAGATTGGTCAAATCCTATCGCACATTGCTTGCCACCATGATTGCTTTCGGGATGGTCATGGGAATCGCCTGCGGAGATGACCCTACGCCAACCCCAGTGCCAACGGCAACCTCCACCCCAACAGCTACCCCACAGCCTGCGCCAACGGACACACCGGTCCCCCCGCTCCCTACAACCACCGCCGTTCCTGTAATCCAACTAACGCCCACTCAGAAGTCAACCCCGACTCCGCGGCCAACTCCCACCGCAACTCAGGCGCCGTCCCCAACCCCCACTCCTACTGAGGCGCCCACACCACCGCCATCATTGTTCCCTCTCACCATCATTGACTCCAATGGCAAGGAGTTCGTATTTGACGCACCCCCGGAGAGAATAGTCGCCTATGATAGTGCAGTGGTGGAAATCCTCTTTGCCATCGGCCAGGGCCATCGAGTGGTAGGCACCCACGACTTCGTGGACTATCCCCCAGAAACCGCCAGTATACCCAGAGTGGGCAACGCCTTTGCAGTTAACACCGAGGCCATCATCGAGCTGGAGCCCGACCTGATATTCACTTTCTTTGCCAGCCCGGTGGATGCATTGGAGGCCACCGGCGCCCCCGTGCTTCTGGTCGACTCGTTGAACAGTGACCTTGACGACGTTATTGAGCACTTCCGCCTATGGGGGAAGGTTACGGACTCCGTTGATGAAGCTGAGGTACAAGTAGCTGATATACAAGCCCGTCTGGATGCTCTCGCCGAAAGGCTGGAACCCGTCGAGCAGGGCCCCACACTGTACAACCATAGCTTTGACTTCTGGACCCCCGGTGGTGATACCCTCCACGGTGCTATCTACAAACTCCTTAAGGTGGAGCTGATTACCCAGGAGCAGTCCGGCTGGGCTCAGCTGAGTCCTGAACAGATAGTGATAAAGGACCCAGAGGTGATCATAGCCAGTTCATTCGATGTGGAGCAGTTGACTGGGAACAGTGCTTTCGATGACGTCAAGGCTGTGAAAGAAGGGCGTATCATCATGCCCGAGCAGTCCTTCGCCGTGGCGGGGACCAGACTGATCGCTGGCATCGAAGAGATGGCCGCTCTGTTATATCCGGAGTTGTTCTAGTGAGGAAATCCGACAACCCTAATAGATGATATGAGCATTCCAATAACCAGAGATGACATAGGTGCCAGGATAGCCCGGCGCTCCATCGCCTTGAACTATCCCTGGTGGAGGCTGGGCGTAGGGCTGGTCTTGGTCTTGGTGATAGCGATGGTCGCAGGAGGATTGGGTTCCGTCTACATCCCGCCTTGGACTGTAGCAAAGATTGTCGTTGATGGGTTGCCATTTGTTGATATATCCGGAAGTTGGCCCGATAGCTGGGAGACAATCATCTGGACCCTGAGGTTCCCAAGAATAGTCCTGGCGGGTCTGGTGGGTGCCGCGCTGGCTGTTTCGGGCGCCACGTACCAGGGACTCTTCCGGAACCCATTGGCAGACCCTTATTTTATCGGAGTAGCCGCAGGGGCTGCCCTGGGCGCGACAATAGTCCTTCTGACCAACGTACCTGTCTACTATGACGGTTTCAGTGTCCTCCCCATCGCGGCGTCGGCAGGGGCATTGGCTGCCGTTTCCGCTACCTACCTGGTTGCCAGGCGTTCGGGAGAGCTGCCTCTGCTTACACTGATCCTGGCAGGGCTGGCCATATCGTCCCTACTGGGAGCGGTAACCAGCTATGTGATTATCAACAGTGACCCGGACGTGCGGCCACTGTTGGGATGGCTGCTGGGAGGGTTTATTGGAACCCAATGGGACGATATTTTCACGGTGCTTCCCTACATGATTCCTGCCATGTTCATCATGATGGCCTATGCCCGGGTGCTCAATATGTTCCAGGTTAACGAGGAGGAGGCCAAGCACTTGGGAGTGAACGTGGAGCGCACCAAGATGGTGCTCATAGTTCTGGCCTCTATAACCGCCGCCGCCGCCGTGTCCGTCAGCGGGATCATCGGTTTCGTGGGAATCATCGCTCCCCATATCGTCAGAATTATCTGGGGCAACGATCACCGCTTCCTCCTCCCCATGGCGATGATCACCGGCTGCGGGTTCCTTATACTGGCCGATCTGGCGGCTCGTACCGTGGTCAGTCCTACGGAGCTTCCCGTGGGCATCGTCACGGCCTTCTGTGGTGCCCCCTTCTTCCTCATCCTGCTCAGCCGGGCTAGAAGGATAGTGATGTGAACTCCCCCATCATCCAAGCCCAAGGGGTCCGTCTTTCCTACGGCAGCAAGACAGTGCTGGCGGGGCTGGACTTGGAGGTCTTCCCGGGAGAGGTGATGGGCTTGGTCGGTCCCAACGGGTCCGGAAAGAGTACTTTCCTACGGATTGCCGCAGGGACGCTGCGCCCCCAGCAAGGATGGGTCCTTCTGGATGGCTCTGAGGTTGCGCTGCTGAGACCCAGGGAACGGGCGAAGCTGGTGGCGGTTGTCCAGCAGAGCCCGGCGGTGCCTCCAGGATTCACCGCCATGGACATTGTGCTGATGGGACGCAACCCATATCTGGGGTTACTCCAGTGGGAGAGTAAGACTGACTATCAGAAATGCCGGACTGTCATGGATCTGACTGAGACCTGGGAGTTTGCCGACCGCCTGGCGTCCACTCTGTCCGGCGGTGAACTGCAACGGGTCTTCATTGCGAGGGCACTGGCGCAGGAGACACCTGTGCTTCTGCTGGATGAACCGACGTCGCACCTGGACATCAGCTACCAAACGGCTGTGCTGGACATCATCAACAGAGTGCGCAAGCAGACAAACGTGACGGTCCTTGTGGCCATGCATGACCTGACTCTGGCAGCTCAGTACTGTACTCGGATAGCAGCTCTCCATGAGGGGAAGGTCCTCATCTGTGACGTGCCTTCCCAAGCGCTTACCGAGGATGTGGTATCGAGGCTGTTTGGAGTTTCCGTCTCCATCATAGAGCACCCCGTCTACAAGACTCCCGTAGTGCTGCCTTTGGGACAAGCCGCCAATTGGGATGGTGATCTATGAGTCGGCCTCCGGGCAAGGTATAGATGGTCCAGGGTACCGCTTCCCACGTGGGCAAGAGCGTGCTTGTGGCGCCCCTACAAGGTCATTATTCAGCGTCTCGCAGAGGGCAAGGGAGTGATTCTTCCACTCTTCACGCTCTCTTGGCGGTCTGCACTGAGAAAGCCGGTTCCATCTCCGCATTGGGCACCGAATCGCCGTTGACAAAGCAGGTCAACATTCGATTTGGCTCTAGGAATACGTCCACTTGGTCCCCCTGCTGGTAGTAAGTAGTGTGGTGTTGCAGACTGCTCACGACCATCCCTGAAGGCAAGGAGATAGCGTATAGATAGTGCATTCCGCGAAATACCCGGCCCACCACCTGTCCCAAACCCGTGTCCGAAGGCCGGAGTATGACATCGTCGGGTCGTACCATTACTTCATATCCCGCTCCAGGCTCAAGAGGGGCCATCGGGCGTACCACGCCAATCTCTGTGACGAGGTCCTTCCCATCTACCCGTGCAATCATAAAATCTGCAATTCCCAGGAAATTTGCCACGAATCGAGTTCTGGGGTGATGAAAAATGTCCTCAGGTGTGCCTATCTGCTCCAGGACTCCACGGGTCATCACGGCGATCCTATCTCCCATGAATAAGGCCCCCTCCTGGTCATGGCTGACGTACATGGCCGTCAATCCGCTGGACCGGAGGATATTTTTGACCTCATCCCTTAGCTGAATCCGTAGCTGAGGGTCCAGGTTACTGAAGGGTTCGTCCAACAGTAGAGCCTGTGGGCGTGGTGCCAGGGACCTAGCCAGGGCTACCCTTTGCTGCTCGCCTCCAGAAAGCTGATGCGGGTAGCGGTCAGCCAGATGGTCCAGACGTACTATCTCTAGCATTTCCCTGGCTCGGCGCTCTCTGTCTTCTCTGGACCATTTCCCGAGGCCAAAGGCTACGTTTCGGAGTACTGTCATATTGGGAAAGAGGGCATAGTCCTGAAAAACCATACCCAACTGCCGGTCCTCCGGCGACACCCAGCTTCCCTGGCCTGCTATCGGGCGGCCATTCAGGGCGATAGTCCCGGTATCGGGAGACTCGAATCCGGCAACCAACCGCAGGAAGGTGGTCTTCCCGCTCCCGCTAGGACCAACGAGGGCGAGTATCTCGCCTTTCTCTAAGGATAGACTGACATCCCTGACTGCGAGGATCCCGCCGAATGTTTTGCTCACCCCTTGGCAGTGGATTACCGGGTGGCTCGCCATTGCCGCCTCCTGGCCCAGAGGACTGGATTCGAGATTACCAATCAGCCTATCCTTACCAACCTGCAAAGTCAATCTCTCGCTCCACCTGTATCAACAATTGGGTCGGCGTTCCTTCCACAAGCCCATGAAGTGACTTCAAGAGCGGAGCCTCCCATCTCGAAGCATCAGTAAGACCATGGGTACGGAGGAGGCCAAAATAAGGAGAAGGGCCGGCGCTGCGGCCTGGGTGAAAAAGGCTGCCTCTGTCGCAAACCAGACCGACGTGGCCAGGGTCTTGAATTCGATAGGCCCAAGAATTAAAGTGGCAGGCAACTCTTTCATAGTGACCAGAAAGACCAGGGCAGCACCGGCCAGGATTCCAGGCCGCATGAGCGGAACAGTGATACTCTTAAAGACCTGGAATGGTCTTTTCCCGAGGCCCCTGGCAGCTTCTTCCACCCTGGGGTTGACCTGGAGCAGAGACGCGCGGACCGCCCCAAGTGCGGCGGGTAGGAATAGCACTACATAGGCGAGGATAAGCAAGCCCAGAGTCCGGTACAGAGGCGTTGCGTAGTTGGCTCCAAAAAAGACCAGGGCTAGGGCGATGACTATACCCGGTAGAGCAAATCCGATATATGAAATGCGCTCCACCATAGCACTGACCTTAGAGGCGTAGCGCACGCTCAGAATGGCTACCGGCAAGGCTGCCAGTACAGCAACTCCGGCAGCAATTCCTGATACATACACCGAGTTGCCTATAACACTCCAGGTCAGCCCCAGCGATTCTCCGGAATGGATGCCGCGACCTAGCCAATAACCCAAGACCCCAATTGGCATGACAAGAGAAAACAAGATTAGTGTTCCGCAGAAAACGGTGGCAGGCCAGCGCCACTTGCCCAGGTATACGGCAGCGACCGGGCGGCCAGTCCCAACCGTGCTCCGATAATATCTGGTATGACCTCGAATACTCGTCTCGAAGAATAGTATCCCCAGGGCTAGAACGACGAGGACCAGGGAACTGGCCGATGCCAGGGTACGTGCTCCTGCCTCGTATTGCAGGTAAATTACGTAGGTGAAGGTCTCATACCCCAAGAGAGATACTGCGCCAAAGTCGCTAAGAGTGTATAGCGCTACGAGCAAAGCCCCTGCTGCAATTCCAGGCCGGAGTTGAGGAAGGACCACCCTGAGGAAGGTGGACAGGCTACCCTGGCCCAAGTTCCTGGAAGTCTCTTCCAGCGACTGGTCAAGGCCCCACATAGCCCCCCTGACGCTGAGCGTCACATAGGGGTAACTGAGAAGCGCCAGGACAAGCAGAGACCCTGGAAAACCGTATGTTTCGGGTAGCCGCTCTACTCCAAACAAGGGGCCGGCCACGTAATCCTGGAGCATACCCCTTGGTCCCAGCGCTGTGATCACGACAAGACCCCCAACGTAGCTGGGAATCACCAGAGGTAGAACGGTAAGCACCGACCACACACGTCGAAAGGGGAGGTCAGTTCGAACTGTGAGCCATGCTAGAGGCACAGCTATCACTATGGACGCAACGGTCACGGCAAGGGCGAGCAGCATGGTGCGTCCAATTGTCTCGAGTACTCGAACTCTGAGCAGGAGGTCCCAGGCTTCAGTGCCGGTGCCCAGAGTCCTTACAACCAAATAGACCAGGGGCAAAATTACGGCAGCTGCGACGAGCGCAGCTGGAATCCAGATGATAGACGGAGGCAACCGTGGCCTGTTGAGAAGGCCACGGTTGGAGAGGACTTTGGCTACCGAGTCCAAGGTTCCAGTCTCAACCATCACTTTAGCTAGGGGATTATCCCCACTTCTCGCAGTAGATTCTGAGTACCCGCAACGTCATCCAATTCGGAGAGGTCCACGTCCGGAAGCTCGAGCTCGTTCAAAGGCGTGAGCAGACGATCAGTCCTGACCCCGTCAACAAGGGGATATTCGAATGTCTGGCTTGCGAAATATTGTTGCCCTACTTGCGAAAGCATGAAGCCAAGGAACCTCCGGGCACTCTCGACATTTTTGGACGTGGAGAGAATCCCCGCCCCATCCACCAACATCATAGCGCCCAGGTCCTTGCCTTTCGGATAGTAATTGCGGGCGGGGAATGACTCGCCTTCCTCTTGGAGGAACCGGTGCAGGTAGTAGTGATTAACAAGGCCAACGTCAACCTCACCGTCGGCTACTGCCTGGACAATAGGCGTGTTTTTGGGGTATACCCTGGGGTTGTTCTTTTGAATGCCCTCTAGCCATTCGCGTGTCCTATCGTCGCCGACCTCCACACGCATAGCAGTCACGAAAGCCTGGAAGGAGCCGTTGGCGGGTGGCCATCCTATACGCCCATTCCATTTGGGATCGGTTAAGTCAAAAATGGAACCGGGTAGATCGGCCTCGGTCAATTTCTCGGTGTTATAGACGATTACTCGGGCGCGTCCCGATATGCCTACCCATTTGCCCTCACGTGACTGGAACCGGACGGCAACCTGGTCCAGTATGTCATTGGGAAGCACCGTAAACAAGTCCGACATTGCCCCCAGCATACCAGGGTCGGTGGCGAAGAAGATGTCAACCGGACTATTTGAACCCTCCTCCCGTATTGTGGCAGCGAGGCCCGCGTTGCTGCCATACTTTACCCCGACATCTATCCCGGTGGCAACCTCGAATTGTTTGATAATCGAGCCTACCAGGTTTTCCTCCCGCGCTGAGTATATGGTGAGCTCCTCTGTTGGTGTGCCATCACCACCACAGGCGGCAATCAGAAAAGGGGCTAACAGTAGAAAGGCAACAGGTAGAACGAGAAGAGAGCGCGATTTCAAGCTCATTGTACTTTCCTTTCCTGCAACAACCGGGCAGAGGCGCTGGCGGGCAAAATAACCATGTCTTGAAAATCGTGAATGTGATTCTATACTAAGTAAAATAATTTGTCAATACTTAATTTATTGATAAGTAGATATACGTTAATAATGTCAGATGCCAAACAACATTGGAAAGTGTCCATACACTCCCAGAAGTTAGGGCCCAAACACTGCAAAGAGAATGCTTATCGTATTCTTCTCCTTGAATCTGCATTAACTCGAACGGTGTACCTGGCAAAGCTTCGGCGTTTGCTCTAGGCTATCCGGAAGGTTATAATGGGGTAACACTTCGGTCAGGAGGTTCAACGAACATTATGCTATTAGGTGAACCCAAGCCAGAAGTCAGCGTGGTAGTGGAGAATTACCTTCAAGCCATCTATAAGCTCAAAGAGCGTGACGAGCGTGTGTTCCCGACCCGGCTGGCCGAGGTCATGGATGTATCCGTTGCCACTGTGGTAGGTACTCTGAAGAGACTGAGCAAACAGGAAATGGTCGAGGTAGGCAAGGACAAGGAGGTCAATTTTACCACCAGAGGCAAGGAGCTGGGAGAGGCGGTTGTGAGGCGCCACCGGTTAGCGGAGCGTATGCTCACTGAGCTCTTGGGTGTGGCGTGGCACAGGGCCCATGCGGAAGCCCATCGGCTGGAACACGCCATTTCCCCTTACGTTGAGTCCAAATTGGCAGAAACCCTGGGCTACCCCAAGACCAATCCTTTCGGGCTGCCTATACCAGGCTATAGCGACGACCTATATCAACCACCTATGAAACCACTTATCGAGACCCAAGCCGGAGAGGCTACGGTAGTAGAGAGAGTGCCCGAAGAGGACCGCCTTTTGCTGGAGTTCTTCGACAGCAGCGGCCTCCGGCCTGGCGCACAGCTAAAAATCAAGGAATTAGCTCACTATAAAGGGACCATAACTCTTCTCCTGGAAGGGGAGGAGGAAGAGGTGGTGCTGGGCATGGATGTAGCTGAGAAAGTCCTGGTACGCGGCTAGTGGACGAAGGTCCAAACTATTCTGCTAGGGCAAGGCGTTTTGCAAGGTGCTTTATGACGTGGTGCGGGACACGTCACCCGAATCCATATACATGCCCGGCGACATAGTAAGCAGCGAGAATCCGGGGTTTTGCCCCGTTAGAGGTCCCATAGAAGGTCCTCTACATCTTGTCAAGGAATGGCCGGAGTGCGCTGAGAAAGCCGACCGGGTTATCTCCGGCTACCAGGTGGCCCGCCTTCGGTACTATGGAAGCCCTGCTTTGAGGTATGGTCCGGAGCATCCGCTCCATCACCTCAGGGGAGAAAATATCGCTCAGGCTGCCTCTTACAATTAGCGTAGGACATCTTATGCTCGCCACGCATTTCCAAAGCTTTTCGGCGTCCCAGCTTGGTGGCCTGTAGCCGGGAGTACGCAGCAACTTGTCATACTTCCAGGTCCACTTGCCATTAGAACCCTCTCGTATACTGTATTTCAGAGCACCAAGCACCTGCTCCCTCGTTCGTCCGGTATACTCCTGTATACGGCTGGCAAATTCCTGATAGGAGTCAAGGTCGTCCGGCAGCTCGCGAAACCGTCGTATCCGAGATTCCCCGCTTGTTCCCATTTCAGGCCCTGAGTCCACAATCACGAGGGATTTTACTCTCTCAGGGTGTCGTGAGGCATAGATGTAGGCGTTCCTACCGCCCATGGAGTGGCCCACAAGGATGAACTGCTCCAATTCCAGAGCTTCTACGAAGCCATCAAGGTCGCTTTGGTGCGCATCGACAGAATAGTCGCCGTCGGGGGACCATTGGCTGTCACCGTGACCTCGTGCATCCAGGACGAGTGTATGATAGTCCCCGCAAATGGGCAGCGAGATGAAGTCCCAGCTGTGGCTTTGTTGCAGGGCGCCATGTAGGAACAAGATAGGCGGCCGGCCTTCCGTCCCCCAGTCCAGATAATGAAGGTCAAGACCGTTAGCGATGACCCTTTTATCCTTTGGCTCCACCTCCCGGTCGAAAGATACGCCAACAGCCCTGGCAGCCTGGAAAAGGGAAAACCCCTCTTTTTCAAGAGTCATCTCTGGTCTCCTCGTTAGCCATTGATATGATGAAGAAGTTTAGCAGTATTGGCATCTAGACCAAGCCTGAGCGTCTCCGAAGCGACGATATAGTCGAAGCTAGGGAGTCTGGAAGTTTTCGGCGTACTCTTGGGTTACCTCATGGGCAATTCCGGCGACGCACGGCCAAGCCATGATTATTATACACTCTTGTTGTGACGTTTCGCACGGTCTCTTATCCTTGACTTGATTTGCCGGGGGACTTAGAATGACACGAAGCAAAGGCAGTTTACCATATATACTCTTTCAGTCTATGGGGGAGGCAGCAGATTAACCCAGCTATGTCACCGATGTCTGAATAGTCCCCTTTAATCACTCTCGTACATCAAAAGAAACAAGATGCCTGCTATAACCGCACCCATAATGTGCGTTGTAGGGTATATGAGGCGGTGAATACCATTGAAGGAACGAGGCGCCAAACGTAAAGTCGAGAGGCTTGTGTCTGCGGGAGGGGTGGTCTACAGAGTTGACGGAGACAAGGTGGAAGCGATATTGTGTGGACGTAGAGAGCCTCCCCGCTGGAGCCTTCCGAAAGGGACCCCGGATAAAGGTGAGAGCCTAGAGGAAACGGCGCTGCGGGAGGTCAGGGAGGAAACGGGTCTTGAAGTCGCTATAGAAGGCCCCATAGGGAACATAAACTACTGGTTTGTTTCCCCCGGCGACCGGACCCAGTGTAATAAAACGGTGTACTTTTACCTGATGGCCCACAAGGGTGGCTGCACGGAGTTCCATGATCCCGAGTTCGATGAAGTCCACTGGTTCTCTTCAGAGGAAGCCCTGAAGAGCATCACGTACGTGAATGAAGCCGGGGTACTCGAGAAAGCCCTGGCCATGATCAAGGATAAGCCTTCGACCTGAAGTCTCAATGCCGGTAGTCCTACCCGAGACCGTGAGACATTTACCTGATACTGGGAGAGCATGAAGTGGAGCTTGTAGGAGGAAAGGTTATCCTCAGGGACAAAATGCCTGAAGATGCACAAATGGACTACATCTGGCGGTGTGATGAAGAGATTGCCAGACTGGACGCCGCTCATCCCCTGAAAATGAAGTTCGAGGATTTTTTCAGACTATTCAGAGACCAGCTTAGGTATCCTACTCCATCCTCGGGACGGTTTGGTATAGATACTCAGGACGGCAAGTACATAGGGAACTGCATGTACTACGACATGGATACCGTGAACAAACAGGCCGAAGTCGGCATTGTGATAGGAGACAAGGATTACTGGAGCCGCGGGTATGGCTACGATGCCCTGGTCACCATGCTTGACCACCTTTTCTCCAACACTTCTATGGAGCGGCTGTACCTGCACACTCTTGAATGGAACAAGCGAGCGCAGCGCGCTTTCCAGAAGTGCGGCTTCGTGCCGGTTACTCAGGTGCGCCGCAACGGTCTAGATTTCATATTGATGGAGATTAAAAAAGATGGGTGGCTTCGAACCCGGTATGATAAGCTATCGGTTCGAGATTCCGATGTCCAGGGAACTCAGGACTAACAGTCTCCTTCCACGTCATCCGGCATACGCCCACCAAGCTTCCCATTGCTAATACCATATACTGACCGAGCGTTGAGTTGCCACGGTCTCATTGAGTTGGTTGGTATAAATTACTTCAGTCACGGTGAACAACATAGTCCCCAGCCGTCCCGGCCGCTCTGAAACATCCGCTATCCGGGCCACCGCCGTGATACGGTCCCCGACTCTGACAGGCTCGAAATATTCCCACTCGCTCCCACCATCAAGGAGACGATCAAATGGAATATCGAAGGGCAACTGCGGGTACCGGAATCTGACGGAACGCAGGAAAGTGGGCGGAGCAACGAGCCCACCATAGCGTCCCTTGCGTGCTGTAGCCTCGTCATTCCAAAGGGGGTTGGGGTCACTTATTGCCTCAGCGAACCTTTCGACAGCACCCTTTTCTACTGCCAGGACCGTGGGCTCGCCCTGTGTGCCGATAGCCTGCTCGCGCATTTCATCAGTTAAATAGGCACTCTCAGTTGACATAACTGTAACTCCCTAATCCTGTACCGTGGTGGTCTCACTTGCGCCATCGCTAGAGGTCGAGAAAAAAGGACTCCATTCTGTCCAACTTCCCTAGTCCACTTTCTCCAAGTGGGCGTAGCTCAGTAGAAGTCGCTTTACACCCGCCCCTCCGGTGAACGCGACGGCGACCTCGTAGTCGTCACCGGAAGGTATACAACTCACCACCATGCCCTCACCAAAGGTATTATGAAGTACCTTGTCCCCCGCCCGGAGGGAAGGAGGGGTAGGCTGTGCCTCGGATATGGTGGTGGTGACCGATGGCTCCCAGATTCCCCAGGGAGACTTTGGTGGCGCTTTCAGGGCAGCAGCCGAGGTAATAAGATGCCTCGGTATCTCATAGAGGAACCGGGAAGCAGCACCTGAGCCACCACTACCTGTGAAACCTCTGCGAAAGGCTCTCAATAGGTATAGACGATCCCTGGACCTGGTCATGCCCACGTAGCAAAGCCTCCGCTCCTCCTCCAACTGGTCCTCGCTGTCGAGAGAGCGTGCGTGTGGGAGCAGACCATCCTCCATGCCTACCATGAACACCACCGGGAACTCCAGACCCTTGGCTTGGTGCAGGGTTATAAGGGTTATGGCATCGGCACTCTCTTCATAGCTATCCACGTCGGCTACCAGGGCAAGGCGCCCGAGCAAATCGGTGAGGCCGGTGGGGGGCGCTATGAGACGGAATTCCTGGGCTGTATTCCTCAGCTCCAAAATGTTCTCCCATCGTTCCTCTGCTCTCTCGCCATGGTCGAATAGGTACTTTTGGTACCCGGTCCGCTCCAGCACCTCATCAATCAGCTCCACCACGTCGAGTCTCTCGCTATCGTCCATGAGGCCCCTGATGAGTCGTGCGAACCCGGCAATGGGTCTTGCCACTCTGGGAGATATGGGATGGCCCGTAATATCTCCCTCGGCCAATTTCTCAATTGCGGTGAACATCGGTATGTCCTGGCTCCTGGCCCACCTCGTAAGCTCGTCCATCGAGCGCTGGCCGATCCCCCTCAGTGGTACGTTGATAACCCTGGCAAGGCTAACCTCGTCGAATCGGTTGTTTATCAGACGAAGGTAAGCCATCACGTCCTTCACTTCCCGTCGCTGGTAGAATCGAACTCCGCCCACCAGTTTGTACTTCATTCCGTACCTCAGACAGGCTTCTTCCAGGGACCGGGACTGGGCATTTACCCGGTACATCACAGCGCAGTCGCCGGGATTAAAGGACTCGTCAGCGGTAAGGCGGCCAACCTCTCCTATTACGAATTGGGCCTCTTCCTCCCCGTTGTAGACCTCGTGGACTACTATCGGGTGCCCTTCCTCCTTGCTGGTCCACAGGTCCTTGGCAAGGCGCATCCGGTTGGTGGCGATGAGATGCTTGGCGGCTTCCAGGATTGTACCTGTGGAGCGGTAGTTCTCCTCCAGCGCGATGGTCCTGGCCCCGGGATAGTCATTCTGGAAGCTGAGGATGTTTCGAATGTCAGCGTGACGCCAGCCATAGATAGACTGGTCAGCATCGCCAACCACACAGATATTTTTGTGCTCCTCTGCAAGCAGCTTTGCCAGGGTATACTGGGCTACATTGGTGTCCTGGAACTCGTCTATGAGTATGTGTAGGTAGCGGCGCTGATACCTTGTGAGCACTTCTGAGTTATTTCGGAGGAGATGCACCACTTTCAGCAGCAGGTCATCGAAGTCTACGGCATTGTTTCTGGCAAGAAGCTCCTCATACCTCTGGTACGCCTTTGCCGCCTGTTCCTCGAAGTAATTTTGGCAATTGAGGGACAAAGTTTGAGAATCCATAAGGATGCTCTTAGCCCTGGAGATAACACTGTGGATAGCGCGTGGTTGGTACTGGCGGGGGTCTACGTCAACCTCCTCCATAGCCTGCTTCAGAAGGCCCATCTGGTCTTCGTCGTCGTAGATGCTGAAACTGGAATCCAGACCTACGTGATGCCCGTCACGGCGCAGAAGGGCCACGCAGAAAGCATGGAAGGTTCCGGCGGAGATTTGGTCCACCCTAGCGCCCACCAATCGCTGAAGGCGGTCCTTCATCTCTCTGGCGGCCTTGTTAGTGAAGGTAACGGCCATGATCCGGTAGGGGCTGATGCCGCACACCCGGACCAGGTACGCCACCCGATGGGAGATTACACGAGTCTTGCCGCTGCCGGGGCCTGCAACAATCAGCAGGGGGCCATCTATGGCCTCCACGGCCTCCCGCTGTGCCGGATTAAGCCCCTCAAGAATTTCATTCGCTTGAGTCATTGCACGGTATACTTTATCGCCTAAACCACTTCATAACAAGGGCGTGGATGACATAATCTTGAATGATCCGGCAGTAAGATGGCTGCCATCATAAGCCGGCACTTGCCAAGGCATTTACAAAGGGCCCCTGCTTGTGGTAAAAAATCGTGAGTAACCCCTTACCGTTCCTCTGCATTGCGGCGGTACGTGAGGGTCAAAAGGGAGGCACATCTATGGTCGAGAACATTGGAAACATCGAAGCGTTATTGCAGGAGGAGCGAAGATTTCCCCCTCCTGAGGAATTCGTGAAGCAGGCCAACATCAGCGACCAAGGCGTGTACGAGGAAGCCCATAAGGACTTCGAGGGTTTCTGGGCCAGGTATGCCGAGGAGCTTCACTGGTTCAAGAAATGGGACAAGGTGCTGGATTGGGACCCGCCATTCGCCAAGTGGTTCGAGGGTGGAAAGATAAACGTGTCTTATAATTGCCTGGACCGGCACCTGACATCCGCGCGTCGCAACAAGGCAGCCCTCGTGTGGGAAGGTGAGCCGGGCGATTGGAAAGTTTACACTTACTGGGACCTTTACAGAGAAGTATGCAGGTTTGCCAACGCCCTCAAGAGTTTGGGTGTCAGGAAGGGTGACAGGGTTACAATTTACTTGCCAATGATACCGGAGCTTACCATTGCCATGTTGGCTTGTGCCCGCATTGGGGCACCCCATAGTGTGGTGTTCGGAGGTTTCAGCTCCGAGTCCCTGAGGGACCGCATCAACGACTCGGAAGCCAAGGTTCTCATAACCTCCGACGGAGGTTACCGGAGAGGTAACGTCATACCCCTGAAACGCAATGCCGACGAGTCCCTGGATGGTGCCCCTAGCGTGGAGAAGATGATTGTAGTGCGCCGTACCGGTACGGCCGACGACCGGATGAAGCCGGGTCGGGATGTTTGGTGGCATGAGCTGATTGAAGGCCAGTCTCAGAAGTGCGAGGCGGAGCCGATGGACAGCGAGGACATTCTGTATATCCTCTACACCAGCGGCACCACCGGCAAGCCCAAGGGTATCGTGCATACAACCGCCGGCTATCTTCTGGGTACGTACGCCACAACCAAGTGGGTATTCGACCTCAAAGAGGACGACGTTTATTGGTGTACCGCCGATATTGGCTGGGTCACCGGCCACAGCTATATCGTCTATGGCCCTCTGGCAAATGGAGCGACCTCGGTGATGTACGAGGGGTCTCCCGACTATCCTGATAGGGACCGCTTCTGGGCAATTGTAGAGAAGTACGGTGCAACTATTCTCTACACTGCACCCACGGCCATCCGCAGCTTCATGAGGTGGGGCGAAGAGTACCCCGAGATGCATGACCTCTCCTCACTGCGCCTGCTGGGAACGGTAGGGGAGCCTATCAACCCTGAGGCGTGGATGTGGTACTGGCAGAACGTTGGGGGCGGCAGATGCCCGGTGGTGGATACCTGGTGGCAGACGGAGACCGGGATGATACTGATAACTCCCTTGCCTGGGATCACTACCCTGAAGCCCGGCTCTGCCACGAGACCATTCCCCGGTGTGGAAGCCGAGGTGGTAGACGAGAAGGGGGAGGCTGTAGGCCCTGGACAGGGGGGTTACTTGGTGCTCAAGAAGCCCTGGCCCGCCATGCTCCGTACAATCTATGGTGATCCAGAAAGGTTCGTGCAACAGTACTGGTCCCGATACCCCGGCATCTACTTCACCGCTGACGGCTCCAAACGGGACGAGGATGGCTATTTCTGGCTCCTGGGCCGTGTGGATGACGTAATCAATGTTTCGGCACATCGTATCTCCACGATGGAGGTGGAGAGCGCCCTGGTAGACCATTCTTCAGTGGCTGAGGCCGCGTCCATAGGCAAGAACCATGAGGTGAAGGGCCAGGCAGTGGTCGCCTTTGTCACGTTGAAAGAGCAGGTGGAGCCATCAAATGCCCTGATGGCAGAGCTTAAACAGCACGTGGTGACCAAGATAGGCGCTATCGCTCGCCCCGATGACATCTTCTTCACCGCCGAGCTACCCAAAACCCGCAGCGGCAAGATAATGCGACGGCTATTGAGGGACGTAGCCGAGGGAAGGGCACTGGGAGATACGACTACTCTGGCCGACCCCGCCGTAGTGGAAGCCTTGAAGGAGCAGTACGAAGAGGACGAAGGCGGCTGAATATCGTGTAATACCAACAGAATCAAGCGATGAGCGAGGAGAGGCTACACTGGCCCTGTTTAGGTAGCATATTCTTAGAACATACTCGAGAACATTCTCGTTGGGTAAACCGGGCTTCACGTGTGTCATTTCATTGACACCCTCAAGCCCATCTGATAGTCTGCAATCAGGTGAAGTGAGGTGGGCCAGTCCTGATAGCAACCGAAGGGTTGGGTGCCGTGTCATGATCGCCCTCGTAACAGGTGCCACCGGCTTTGTGGGCAGGGAGGTGGTCAAAGCCCTGTGCAACGGTGGCGTGAGAGTCCGATGTCTTGTGCGTAGCCCGGCCAGGGCAAGCGTGCTGTTGGGGCACGAGGTAGACCTACATTACGGCGACGTGGAGGACCCGACTTCCCTGGAAAAAGCTATCCATGACGTGGACGTGGCGGTCCATTTGGTGGCTGTGATCAGGGAGTCAAAGACTGTCACCTTCCAGGGAGTGAATCGAAGAGGAACGGAAAATGTCGTGGAGGCTGCTAGGGAGGGGAGGGTCAAGCACTTTATCCACGTGAGTGCCATAGGGGCCGCCGATGATCCGACATATCCCTATCTGTACAGCAAGTGGCAGGGAGAACAGGCGGTTGTAAAGAGCGGCATACCATATACGATTCTGCGGCCCTCCCTACTGTTCGGTGAAGGTGACGAGTCCTTTAATACCCTGGCGGGACTGGTGCGGGCCTTGCCATTAGTCCCCATTGCAGGTACAGGCAAAAACAGATTCCAACCCATAGCAGTGGACGAGTTGGCCCAATGTGTGGCCGGGGCTATGGGTAGGGATGACTTGATGGGCAAGATCATTGAGGTCGGAGGCCCGGAACACCTTACATATAACGACATTATAGATATTATATCCGGCACCTTTGGGGTGAGGAGGCTGAAGCTGCACATACCGGTCCCGATAATGGGGGTCATGGTAAAGCTTATGGAGGCCCTGATGTCCAGGCCTCCTGTCACCACACAGCAACTCCGTATGGCCGCGATTCCCAATGTTGGCAGACTCAACACGGTCGAAGAGGTATTCGGACTTAAGCCAAGGCCGTTGGAGGGTAGCCTGAACTATATCAAGAGCATAAGCTTTTCCGATGGGCTGAAAATATCCCTGGGGGCTATGCCCCATCGTATAAGGGACCATTAGGTAAGTCTTGGTGTTGGAGACCGGATGGACTACAGGAACGCTCTGAATCGCCTGTTGGGGCTTATAGACCATGAACGGACAGTGTCCACTGGCAGGAAGCGCGTCCGGTACGACCTGCGCAGAATGGAAGCGATGCTTCGCAGACTGGGAGACCCCCACCTCAGCACTCCTACTATCCATATAGCAGGAACAAAGGGTAAGGGAAGTACCGCCGCCATGTGTGCCAGCGTCCTGTCCAAGCAAGGCTATCACACTGGCCTATTCAGCTCTCCTCATATGCATACCTTCCGCGAGAGAATCTCTCTTGATGGCGTACCGGTGAGCGAGGATGAATTTGCTAACCTGGTGGAAAGGGTATGGCCAGACCTGGAATGGGTCAGCGGGAATGAAGGCTATGGCGAAGTGACAATGTTTGAGGCTCTGACCGCAATGGCGTTTTCCCATTTTGAGGAAAGGGCGGACTTCCAGGTAATGGAGGTGGGCCTTGGTGGCAGACTGGATACGACCAACCTGGTACTCCCGCCGTCGTTAAAGGTCTGCGCGATTACCTCGCTGAGCCTTGACCATACGTCAGTGCTTGGCGACACAATAGAGAGCATCGCCACAGAAAAAGCGGGTATAATTAAGCTTCAGGTGCCGGTGGTTACTTCGCCCCAGACGGCAGAGGCTATGGTGGTCATAGAATCCGCGTGTGAAAACAAGGGAGCAGAGCTTGTTAAGGTGGGAGAACACATTACCTGGAGCAAGGGTTGTAGCCGGCTGGAGGGGCAGAGTCTTGACGTGCGGGGGATGCTAGGGGAATATAAGCTGTGGGTTCCCCTCCTGGGGGATTTTCAGCTTGCGAATGTCGCCACTGCGGTAGGCGTCCTTGAGGTCCTGAAGCGGCAGGGTTTTGACATATCCGACTCTGCCCTGGAAGATGGGTTCAGGCAGGTGTCCTGGCCCTGTCGGATGGAGGTGCTCAGGCAATCCCCCCTGGTGGTGTGCGACGGTGCCCACAATCCCTATTCAGCATCGGTGCTGCGGGACACTCTGCCGTCCTATTTAAGCTATCAACGAGTGAAGCTCATAGCCGGCGTGTCGCGGGACAAAAATCTGGAGGGTATCGTCGGCGAGCTCGCCCCACTGAGTCCCTATGTTATTGTCACCCGTTCCAGGCACCCCAGGGCAGCGACGACTGAAGCAGTGGCCGAAGCTTTTCTCTCACATGGGATAACGGCTGCACAGGTAGAAGGCGTGGATAATGCTGTCACACTGGCCCTTGATGAAGCCAGGGAGGGTGACTTGATACTGGCTACAGGCTCACTTTTTGTGGCTGCCGAGGCGCGGGAGGCCATCAGGGGCATAGAACCTGAGCTGTACCCCGAGCTACGGCAAGGCCGTTCTCCTTCACCGCGATAGTAATATTTTTAGCAGGCGAAGGATACTTCGCCCGTACAATGGGTGGTCATGGACAGGCAAAGAGCAGTGGTTACCGGTATAGGCGCGGTCACACCCCTCGGACTCACGGCCAAGGAGTTCTGGAATAATCTGGTAGCTGGCAAGTCAGGTGTAGGCCCCATGACGCTCTGTGACCCCACGGACTTTCCCTGCCGTATTGCCGGGGAGGTGAAAGGGTTCGACCCTGTCAAGTTCATCAATGCCAAGGAGGCCCGCCGCATGGCACGCTTCTCCCAGCTTGGCGTTGCAGCGACTTTGATGGCCCTAGAGGACTCGAACCTGGATATGACAAAGCAAGACCGGCACCGGGTCGGAGTTCTCCTTGGAAACGGCAACGGCGGCTTTCCTACCACCGAGGAGGGGTGCCGTGTCTTGGTGGAAAAGGGTGGAATGAGGATGTCCCCCTTCTTTTTCCCAATGGTCCTTCCAAATATGGCTGCGGCCAATATCAGCAGGGTTGTAGGCGCAAAGGGATATAATTCCACTGTAATTACCGCCTGCGCCGCATCAAATCAGGGTATTGGTGAGGCCCTTGAGGTGATACGCCGCGGGGCCGCCGACGTGATGTTCACAGGGGGTACGGAGGCAGGAATTAGCCAGCTTGGTTTAGGCGGGTTCAGCGTTATGAAGGCCCTCAGCACTAGGAACGAGGAGCCGGAGAAGGCAAGCAGGCCCTTCGATGCCAGGCGAGACGGCTTTGTTCCCGCAGAGGGTGCGGTCATACTTGTTATGGAGAGTCTCGAACACGCTCTAAATCGAGACGCAAATATCATGTGTGAGATAGCGGGATTCGGCAGTTCCAGCGATGCTTACCATCCTGTCCAGCCTGAGCAGGAAGGCGAGAGCGCGGTTGCGGCGATGCGTTCTGCACTTGAGGATGCGGGGGTAGGTCTGAGAGAAGTGGACTACGTCAACGCACACGGTACATCCACTCCGCTTAATGATCTGGTGGAAAGTTTAGCTCTAAAGCGCCTATTTGGGGACTATGCTTACAAAATCCCGGTAAGCTCTACCAAGTCCATGATAGGCCACTCACTGGGTGCGGCCGGTGCCCTGGAGTCCGTACCTTGCATCAGGGCCATAACTGACGGCGTTATACACCCGACCATCAACTATGAGTTCCCTGATCCCGAGTGTGACCTGGACTATGTCCCCAATCAGGCCCGGAAGAAGGATGTCAGAGTGGTCTTGTCTAACGCATTTGGCTTCGGCGGGCAGAACGCGTGCCTGGTGTTCAAGAAGTACGAGGAGTAAATCCGAGGAGGCTCATGGATACTGTTATCATTAAGGCTTGCCTGAACGGCAGCCGTGGCCGGGAGGACAATCCCAACGTGCCCTGGACTCCCAGGGAGATAGCCGATGAGGCGGTACGCTGTTACAACGCCGGCGCTTCGATTGCCCATATTCACGCTCGTACTCCCAATGGAGACATAAGCTATGACACGGCCTGGTACACAGAAGCGGATGCCCTAATCCGGGAGAGGTGCGACCTGGTACTGAACCACACTACCAACAGGCGGGCAGACGCAACGGTGGATGCGGTTACTCGATACCTCCTGGAGACTCCTCACCCCGTGGAGATGGTCTCTCTCAATCTTGGCTATAATGTTGGCTGGCCCCACGACAGCGCCACCGAGCAGCGCCACACCGTTATCTCCCCCAACAGCTACGAGGATATTCTAGCAACCCTGGATGCCTGCTACACACGGGGTATCTTCCCGGAGCCCGCAGCGCAGGACGTTGGGATGCTGAACAATGCTATCACTCTAATGAGAGAAGGAACGATACGCCACTCCCACTACTTTCTGCTTGAGCCTAGCGCTAGCTGGGGGAATGGTCGCCAATCTCTTCCCGCTACACCACGCAGCTACTTCTACCTAACTGACACGATACGGGAATTCTACCCCAACGCCACCTGGCTCGCTCATGGAAGTGGCCTTGAGACCTTCACCATCGTGGCTCTGGCTATAGCTACAGGAGCGCACCTGAGAGTAGGATTTGAGGATTCCCCCAGGCTGCCCAATAATCCGCAACCACGCTCCAACGCTGAATATCTGGAATGGGCAGTGACCCTTGCCCGCTTGCACGGGCGGGAACCCGCTACTCCTGCCCAGGCGCGGGAGATGCTGGGACTTCTACCTCCGGTCCGAACGTAATGCGAGGAGGCTGCCATCATGACAACAGTGAACACCGTTCTTGGACCGGTGGATACGTCTGACCTTGGATTCACTCTGAGCCATGAACACGTGATGGTGAGCTCCGCCGG
This sequence comes from Dehalococcoidia bacterium, assembly GCA_965219825.1. Taxonomy (GTDB): domain Bacteria; phylum Chloroflexota; class Dehalococcoidia; order Lucifugimonadales; family JAGWBF01; genus JAGWBG01. The sequence continues at coordinate 3,629,669 of OZ244792.1, forward strand.
CATCTCCCAAACATATCCCGAGTTCATTGACCGTCAGTCCATAATAGAGGCGGGAGTGGCAGCCTTTGGTGACGCATACAACGAGGGCCTCCGCAGTTACGTGGACATGACTACCTTCGACCAGGGTAGGGACATCCGTATGCTGGAGGAGGTATCCAGGAGGGCAGGGGTCCATATCATATCATCCACTGGGAGTCACCGGTCAATTCCCCGTGCTTTCTGGAGAGCCTCACCAGATGACATCGCTCGTCTTTACATACGGGAAATCGAGGAGGGCATCGAAAAGACCGGCATCAAGGCCGGAGTGATTAAGGCCGCCAGTGATTCAGGAGGGATGACCGACGCTGAAGAGAACGTTCTACGTGGCGTGGCCCGTGCCCAAAAGCACACCGGTGTACCAATCTCCACTCATACGTGGTCACCTGAGCGGATAGGTGAGCAACAAATCCGTGTTCTCGAGGAAGAAGGAGTTGACCTCAGCAGAGTCTGTATCGGCCATAGCAACGATGACACCGACATGGACTATCTCCTGGGAATGCTTAGGAAAGGGGTATGGCTAGGGCTTGACCGCTATCCCGGTGGCAGCGTCCCCGGTACACCCGACTGGGAACAGCGCACCGTGGTCGTTAAACGGATTATAGATGCCGGGTACGGTCACAGAATCATGCTGTCCCACGACCACTTCGTGATTTTTGTCGGCTGGCCTGAAGAGGTCCGGGAGCAGTTCGAACGGCGCAATTCTGACCGCTACCTCTTCATCACACGCAGGGTATTACCGCGTCTCAGAGAGTTGGGTGTCTCTGATGAGGATATTCAACAGATAATGGTGCAGAACCCGCGACACTTCTTTGAAGGCAATTGACCGCCCTGTGTTGGCGAGTGTCCCGGGAAAGTAGTATCCTTAATACTAGCAGTTCAGCAGGAGGACTCGACATGGCAAAGATCAAGCATATAGCTATAGCGACTCAGGATGCCGACAAGACCGCCAAATTCTACACTGAGGTGTTCGGACTCAAAGAAATCGCCAAGCTCGACAGCCCCAACGCCTCCGGGTATTACCTTAGCGATGGGGACATCAACGTGGCGATCCTTAATTTCAAGAACGACCAGGTCGCAGGTCCCGAGTACGGCCAGGGCTACAGTGGCATCCACCACATCGGATTCCAGGTAGACGACCTGGAGGAGGTGGCTAAGAAGCTGGAGGACGCCGAAGCCAAGCCTAGGGATGAGATTAACAGGGCCTTGGGAGTGGGGATGGACCACCCTCGTCACGCCAACGTGGAAGTCAAGTACGGCGCTCCCGACGGCGTCATCATAGACGTCTCTCAAACCGGCTGGGTGGGCACCTCCGCATAGATTGTGCTCAGCCCTTACAGCACCTTCACGGCTTGCGCGTACTATGAGACGACCTGAATGACATGTAGCAGGCTTAGTTAAGGGTCGCGAGAGTGGCCCAAATGCCCTGGATTTGTCGCTTTACCTGCTCCGCGTCTTGCTCCTCGGGATTTGTGCTAAGGTAGGATTCCAGGTCCCTTATGGCAAGCCTGTACTGTTTCAAGGAATAATGGAAAGTTGCCCTTTCTTTGATGTTGCTCCCTAGCGAAGGATTCATCACAGCTATCAGGTCGGCGTCAGAGATACTCCGGTGATAATCCTCTGTTCTGACATGGTTGTGCTTGAGATTCGTGAGTATGCGGGTAAGATACTCCCTCTTGGTATACGGTCTGAGGTACTCATCCTGGAACTCGACTCTTCCGTGAAACAGGTTACGCACTATGTCTTCGCAATCTGACCGTGACATGATCTCACCGTTGCTGAACACATCCACGTAAAGCTCGTGATTGGGTGGGCCCGTCCTTATCACGAAATGGCCGGGAAGTCCAATGCCCTCAAAGACTATTCCCAGTCTTCGAGCAACCTCTATGTAGACCAAGGACAGGGATATCGGGATACCCATTCTTCTATCCAACACCTCGTTGAGATAGCTGTTTCGGGGGTCGTAGTAGTCTTCCTCATTGCCCCGGAATCCCTGCCGGACGAAAAGGTGCTTGCTGAGGTGGCCGACCTTGGTACTGACATCATCTTCCGGGTTGACGTACCGGCTGGCTTCCTCCGCTAGGGAGTCCAATGCCTTAACATAATGTTCAACATTCAGATCGTGATATTCTATCCCTGCGATGTAGAGGGCAGCTTTGGCCAAGTCTATATCCTCATCCACCTGATTTACTATTTCGGCAAATAGTCTACGAAATTCAGCCTGAGTTCTTTCATGCATTGTGACCTCTCGTGATGCCTGGGATAAGTCCGCTCTGACGAGTATCATACATCATCGTAGTTATGAGTAATAGTGGTGCATATGAGGGGTAAACTATACCTATCCTAAGAACAGGCTTAGGAGCGGGTTAGCCGGAACCATTGCACAGCGCTTGGCGTCCGGCTTTCAGAGTGGTTTCAGGTATCCGATCCCGGAGAGTGGATATTTCGTCTTACTGGGAGTATCTCACCGCCAGGCGTACGCTGTACGCGTGGCAGGGGGGATTGCATCGAAAGACACCTCTATGTATCATGGACTGGCCGGTGGCAGCAATAAAATTGCAAACTGTTGCTTTGGTGAGAGGCATCCATTTTGATAGCGCGGGGGACGGTATGAGCGTACGCATTGGGTATATGCCTGGGGCATTCCCTTCGGGAAAAGAAGGGCTCAAGTACTTTCGGGACCTTGTGGATGTAGGAGACAAGTATGAGTACGACTCTATCTGGCTATCGGACCGTGTGGTTGGGGAGCGGTCCGGCCCTGAGCCCCTCATAGCTCTGTCTATGATCGCAGGGTATTCTGAAAGGATGAAGTTCGGCACCAGTGTCTTGCAGTTGCCTGTTCGGAACCCGGTGGTCCTGGCTAAGGAGATGGCGACCCTCGACTATCTTTCCAACGGGCGCTTTCTCCCGGCCATAGGACTTGGGCAGGAGGACCCTCGGGAGTATGAGGCCTGTGGCGTGTCCAAGGAGGATAGGGGACTCCGTACCGACGAGGCCGTTGACGTTATGCGCTGTCTCTGGCAAGAAGATAACGTGACGTATGAAGGGCGGTTCTTCTCGCTGCATGACGTTACGATAAATCCCAAGCCTGTACAGACGCCATCTTTGCCCGTGTGGATTGGCGGGAGGAGTACGGCGGCCCAGCGTAGGGTCGGTCGAGTTGGGGATGGATGGTTGGTCTCATCAGCCACTCCACAAGAGGTCAGGGAGGGGGTTGACGTGATATTTGCAACCGCCGCCGAGTATGGACGTGAGATTGAGGATGACCACATAGGAGCGCTGGTTACATACTATATTGCATCCACCCTGGAGGAAGCCGTGGCAGCGGCCGAACCCTATATCATAAGGGCCCGCCCCGAGGCACATTTTGTTGAGTACAGTGCTCTGGGGACGCCTGAGCAAGTGATGGAAACTATCCAGGATTACCTGGATGCAGGGGCGTCCAAGTTTGTTGTACGTCCAATGTGCCCTCCCCAGCAAGCCATAGAGCAGTTGGAGTTATTTGGTAGGGAGATAGTGCCCCATTTTCACAAATAGCTAGAACAGACCCGTCTATTGGAGAGGAAGTCCATCCGACGAAGAGACTGGCTGATAGCCCTCTAGTATTACAGCCGCACTTATTAAAGGGAAGGCCTGGAAATGTGTCTCTTGTAATGAGATTTCAAGGCCCTGGCCTGATGCCTCCGTCGCCACCGTGACCACCATACAGCCAGACCAGCGCTCTCATGGGGCAGCCAGAGCAGCCTGTATAACAACCGCCTCACCTCGGGCACTGTCAGGGGTATGAGTTCCTCCCTGACGACCATCCCCCCTTTTCATGAGTCCCAGCGGCACAGGACCTGGTCACCGCCAGAAAGGCATGGACCAGCAGCGCCAGGGTGATGTGACGGTACCACCCGGTCCACCGACGTACCTCATACTGGTCCAGCCCCACCTCACTCTTGGCTTCCTTAAAGGCATCTTCGATCACCCACCGGGTACCCGCCACACGCACCAGTTCTTCCAGCGGCACATCCCAGGAACCAAAACACCCATAGTATGCCAGGTCCCCAGGGTCTGTGACGCTGCGGCGCACCAGCAGCCAGTACCCCTTGGCCTGCCCAGACAAGGGCCGTATCGGCACCCGGCCCCAGTCGTAGATCCGAGGTCCTTTGGACCCATCACCGGCACTGATACGATGCCATTCCTCATCCGGTATCTCCTCTGCCAGCTCCCTGGCAGCCACCTGAACAGGACCACGGTCTGTGTTTACCCACAGAGGCTCATTGCTTTTCACCCCCAGAACATAGGGTATCTCTCCCTCCTCCAGCCACAGACGCAGCCGGCGGTCATTGCCATACACCTCGTCTCCCGTTACCCAGGCAAAGGGAACCCCAACCTCAAGGGCTCTTGAAATCATCTCCCTGGCCAACTGCCCCTTGGTCCTGAAGGCCACATCCTCCGGCACTCCCGCTTCCTCCCTCCTCTCCCTGTCCTCATCCCATTCCCTGGGCAGGTATAGCTCTCTATCCAGAAAGGCATGGCCATGACGGCTGCCATAAACCAGGAACACCCCTATCTGGCAGTTGTCCACTTTCCCTGCCGTGCCGCTGTACTGCCGCTTCACTCCCACCGACTTTGTGCCTTTCTTGAGGAAACCCGTCTCATCCACCACCATCACTGCTCGGGGTTCACCCAGATGTTCCACCACATACCCTTGCAGGTCATCCCTTACTTGATTGGCATCCCATCTGTAAGCAGCCAGCAACCGTTGCACACCGTCAGGAGTGGCGTCTCTACTGTGTTCGGCCAGTTGCCACCCGTTCTTGCGCTCCACCGACCCCAGCAGTCCCTTCAGGTATGCCAGCACCCTCCACCGGGGCTCACTGCGGCCAAAGCGATGAGCGATGCGAGCGTGCAGTGCATGGAGGCCTGCTTCCCAGTCAATCACCTCCTTCAGCACGTCCTCTCCTTCCATTTCCATGACTGTCTGACTCATAACCAACCCCTCCTCTCCCACTATTTCCCATGGCTCTATTCTACCTGTTTAAGTGCGGCTGTAGTACTAGGGCGTGTCGTCAAATCAAGGAATTGATGGCAAGTTGATGGTGTAGGAGCAGTATATGTCAGCATCACGTCGTCGGCAGGCTCTATCGGATCGGGTCTGGGATTGCTTGAAACTCCATTTGCCGGGGGGCGTAGGTAAGGTGGGTAGGCCTGCTACGACAACCGGCTGTTAAGGGCCGCTTCCTTCCTGGTCGTCTGCCAGGTCCGGGCCTTGGTGCTTTGGACCAAGCTATTTTGACTTTGCCCCAAGAATCTTCATGGAACCCTCCCGCCGGGGTTTGATTAGGTTATCTTAAAGTTCACGCCTTTTTCGAGTCAATCGGAGGGGCTTAATGTAAACCCCTGTACGTCGTGGTGTGCTTCCTCAAGCAGCCCTGAGCAAGGCCGCCCTAGGTAGTCCCTCAAGGCCCTTGAGACATAGCCCGGGCCTCCGCAAGATAGCTACGGATGAAGTTCTTCGATTTCGTCCCAACTCAATATGCTTTCTTCACTAAGCCAGCCTTGACGAAGCATGAATTTAACCTGTTCAAAGTTTCTTATACCGTCGATATTATCGCCAACGACAAAGGGGACTACTTTCTTATCACATTCAAGCCGATCAACCAGGATTTTTGCCATCACGTACTGGCGGATGAGTTGATGCACGAGGACATATTCTCCCTTTGCTCCGAATGGCATCTCATGCTTGGCTTCTCCAATGAAAAGGTGCTTCGGTGTTTCCAGGACAATGTCTATTTCAGTCCCGAAAAGATTTCTGAACAATTTAACCATGCGGTCTGCATTGGAAGCGTCGTAGTTCCAATCTTTCAAATTTTTGAATTGCGACCCTTGGTCTTGGAAATCCTTGACGTCATCGCGCAGTCCTGGAAACAAGCTGTTATAGCGCTGAGCAAACGGCTTCTTGCACATCTCTTCAGCAACCTTATAGTAGCCCCTCTTGGGTTTATACAAGTGATCGCGCATTCCCTTCCAATACAGCTCAATGCTAACTTCATTCGGCTGAGTTTCTGAAGGTTCCCCAAATCGCTTGGCCAGGGCCAGGCGAGCATCTTCATCCCTGAAGAAAGTCGAGAAGTAGTATGCCGTCTTCCAGTTCTCTGTCCTATTTTCTATACCTAAACCAAAGCCAAGGTGAAATGCGCAGAAGGATGGGGTAAAGTTGTAGGGGAGTTGGGTTAATCCGTCTTGGAGTGAGAAAGGGGTTGGTGATGGGTGTGAGGGAGATTGAGCGATTCCTCGAACAGTGGCAGATGGATGCCAGGGATTTGCGCTGGCGGATGATTCGGTCGCCGACGCCGCGGGAGCGGGAACGGTGGTACGCCCTGTTGCTGCTGGCCCAAGGCTGGACGGGTTCGGCGGTGGCCGAGGCCCTGGAACGGGACCCCCACACCATTGGCCGATGGGCCGCCGCCTTCGGCGAAGGCGGTCCCGCAACCTTGATTTTCGAGCAGTCCGGGGGGTCCCCCCGGCCCTCGGCGAGGCGCAGCAGGGGAAGTTGAGGGCAGCGGTGCAGGAGATGCCCGCCACATCGGGCATCGAACTGGCCAACTGGAACTGGAAAGTGGTACGGCAGTTTGTCCTGGAAGGTTTGGGCATCAGCCTGAGCCGCAGCAGTTGCCTGAACTACCTCCACCGTCTGGGATTCGTGCTCAAGCGCCCCAAGAAACGTCTGGTCAAGGCTGAGAAGCAGAAGCGGGAGTCCTTCGTGGCGGAGTACGCCGCCCTGTGGGACGAGGCAGGGCGGTCTGGGGCCAGGATCTTCTTCGCTGACGAGGCCCATTTCCGTGCGGACGCCGAACTCCGGGGCAAGTGGGTGCTGAAGGGAGAGCCAGCCTTGGTGGACTCGAGCAGCCCGCGCTATGGCGAAAAGGCCAGTTACTACTCTGCGGTGTGCCTGGAGACCGGGGAAGTGGAGTGGATGGATCTGGAAGGAAACAGCAACTCAGAAACATCGGCCGTGTTCCTGAGACAGTTGAGAGAGAGGTACCTTGGACCGCTGAACGTGATCTGGGACAACGCTCCGGCGCACCGTGGCGAGTCGGTTCGGGAGTACCTTCGGGCACCCGGCCTGGATCTGCGGCTGATGAACCTGCCGGGTTACAGCCCGGACTTCAACTCCGATGAGGCGATCTGGAAATGGGTGAGGGAGGAAGCGACCGGGAACCTGTGCCTGGGGACCAAGTCCCTGGTGCAGGAAAGGGTCGGAAACTTCCTCGCCTCGCTGGCCAGCCGGAAAGAGGAGGTGAAACGGCGCTGCCGCACCGTCCTGCAATCAAGGGCTGAAGGGCTACTGCGGGACTCCCAGTCCCCTTCCCAACCCACGGCAAATGCACATCCCACCTTGGCTTTGGTTTAGAATCTTCATGGTACCTCCTTCCGGTGTTCTTGGTGTCTTTCCTCAAGCAGTCCTGAGCAAGGCCGCCCTAGCCGCCGGACTCTGCCAGGAGCGCTTCAAAGACGCGGGCCATCGCTTCCGTATCCCTTTCGCAATAAGCGAGCAGCGCTTCCCTGATCTCGGTTTTATCGGATTCCGGCGTGTCACCGGCAATCAACCGGGCAAAGGCCGCGGCGGCGGCCAATCCTTCCGGTATTTCCAGGTCATCGTAGGCCAAGTCAGGGACCAGGGCGGGGAGCACCGACTTGATGGAAAAGCTGCCGTGGAAGTCCGGGTGGTAGTAGTCGCCCCTAATCACCTGCAACAGGTCAATGATTCGCTCGCATAGGGCCAGCAGGCGGCTTTCGTACTGCGGGAACGCTTGCGCCAACCCCCTCATCACGGTCTCTTCGTAGCTTGAGTATGCAACTATTGTGCCCTCGGACGGAACGGCCTCCAAGAGGCTGGCTACAAAACGCTCCCTCGGGTCCCCAGGGCCGTTGTCGAGAAACGAACTATGCCTTAACCCTCCATCCGAGTCCCGCACGTGCAGCGACCACTGGAACGGGATAGTCTGGTAGGGCCTGGTGCCCATATATATCGGAATCGCCGGGTTGATGGTCTCAAAGTCCACGAAGCTGGCCGGAAAATTGATTTCTCCCAGTCTCGATGCCAGGTTTGGGCCGACAAAAGGCCGCCCAGTAACCACACTGTCCCGCACTCGAATTTGCACCGCGGAAAGACCGGTGAAATCCGGCGGGATACTGCCAATGTCCCGGATTCCTGAAGCCTTCAGGCGTTCATAATCTCCTTGCTTCAACCTGGGCAAATCCCTAATCGGGTGTTCCCCTTCGCCCCGGTGGCAGTGTCCAAAGAAAGGACATCGGTAAGGAATCGTGCAATGGCGGCCTGTCTCGATGTCCAGCGTCTCGGCCAGTTGCAATGATTCCCACATCTGCGCCAGGTCATTGTGCATCTCCCCTGCCGCATACGTTCTGGCTCTGTCTGTAACATCCGCCGGGGAAAACAGCTCCTCCGGATTGTGCTCCCCGCCTTGGTACACGTATGTGTTGTTGATGTGCATCAGGTATGCTCTTTCGATTGTGATTCCTGAGCCCTCCACCACATACAGTTGAATCGCAACGTCCGGAATGTGCTCGTCCTTGGCGCTGGTCGTGGACTTGACTTCGATGAGATCGAATTCCTGCCCACCACTTCGGCTAAGGACGTCAATTCGCGTCCTGACCCCCTGGAAGGTGAACGCCGGTTCGTACAAAGCCGGAACGGAGGCATCGGACAACAGGGTTTGCGTTGACCTCACCGCCTGAGAATGCTCAAAATATTGCTCCCCAATGAGTGTGCCATCGGGAAATCGTTGCCTTGCCAGTTTGCCAACGGCGCTCCCGGCATCGAAAACGGCCTGCTGACCTGCTTCTACCGGGTCGGCAAGCTCAGGATGATGACACTCAAGATAGAGCCGTTTCAGGCACTGAAGGCCGGCGAGAAACCTGGATTTGGATAGCTGCGGAGACGTTCCGTGGGCCATCAGCATCAACTCCCGTATCGTGGTATTTGCCGAGTCGGGCGACCCGACTGTGATTCATTCCCGCCACCTCGGAGTGGCCCCGGTTCCTCTCCGAGCAAGGCCCCCCGGAATGCGGCTTCACGCTCGATGTCATCTACGTGCAGTATGATCGCAGCAGCCTCCACGCCCACCCCTTGACCGATCTCTGACAAGTCGGAACTCCGGGAGTCAGCGTCCTTGCCAGCAGCGTACGCCCCAATCACTGTGAACCAACCTCCTGTGGCTGGTCTTTGCGCTTCCCGTTGAAGCCTTCACATAGCCACTTTCACACGACGAGCTAAGCTCAATTATACAGCATCCTCCATAGCCCGGCGGCCATCGCTCATTTGGGGTGGCCTGCCTTGCCTGTCCTTATGTGTGGAATCTCCTTTGCTGTCTGAAATGGCCGGATAGTCCACGATCGAAGAAGGATCACCATTTATCACGCCCCACAGATAAGCTATAATGGGACGTTAAGGTCAGACACTATAGTGGAGAAGAACAATGGGCACGAGAATAACGGGTGGCGGCGCGGAGAAAGTGTATGCAGCGGCCGAGAAATGGGTCGAACGGGCCCTGCGGGCCGACGACTCGCTCTTTACGCCAGGCAAGGCTATCTGGTCGAGCCGCTGGCTTGGGGAACTCCACGAGCGGTTCCTGAACCATCCGGACGAGTCGAGTGATAGCTTCCTTGAGAAGTTGCAACAGCAACTGGCAAACAGCCCGCCAGAGGTCTATCAACTCATGGGGGAGGTGTTGTACTTCTACTTCCTCATCGTCACCACGAAGAACAGCGCCAACGAGGAGCGAGTGATCGATACGGTGCTCGGATGGTCGCCGTCTCCCGCAGAAATCCCGCAGGAACTCGTTGCCGGCCTTACGCCGGGCATTGCCAGCCCGGGACAGCATTTCCACACAAGCCGTCCATTTCAGGTCGGGTTCCTCATCGAGTTCGTCGAGTCGTGGAAGGAGAAGAGGCCGGATGAGCAGCATCGGCTACTCGCTGATCCGTGGGAGTTCAAGGGTTTCGTGATGCGACTCAACTTCCGAAGCGCGTTGCTGCAAGGTTACCCCAACAGACCGCGCACGCAACGGGAGGCCCTGCTCCATCTCGTTTTTCCTGACACCTTTGAGGCGATTGTCTCTGTCGATCACAAAGAAAGGGTCGCCAGGACGTTCGCGAAGTTCGTTGCAGCACTGGAGGAGGACGTTGACCGCAAATTGGAGCAGATTCGAGCTGGTCTTGAGCCCCAGTACGGGAGCAGCAATTATTTCTTCTATAAGCCTGAAATCCGCATCCAGTGGGACCCCGCGGCGACGGGCAACGGCAACTTCTGGGATGAGTTCGTCAGACGCGCTTGGGAGCATGTTGACACCGGGAGACTGGAAGGCAGAGAAGGAGAAAACGAATACAAGATTGAACTCGGCCGAAAGCTCGCTTTGGCGCGGGAATCGGTGCTTGCCGGCGCCGACGACTGGGCCAGTCTGGTGAATGCCGGATTGTTTAACAGTAACAACAACCTCATCCACTACATACAGTTGTCGAAGGTCCACGATTGGATCAATGAGTCCTCGGACGACGCTTTGACTGCGCTGCAATTGATGTGGACAAAGGGCGAATCGTCCGTCTCCGAGCGGGTCCGCGACTTTGCCGAAATATTCCCTTCTTCGGTAGCTAGTGGTCCAGGGACCCGTGCGAATGTTGCGTCCGTGCTGCTGATGGGGCTGGACGTTGAGCAATACCCACCTTTTAGGGTTGGTGTTTTTAAGAGCACCTACGAGCGCACCGGGTACGACCAACCGGAGCAGGGCGCTGATGAGGCTGCGTTGTATGAGCACGCCCTTGGATTCCTTGACCGGTTCGTTGAGGAAGCGTCGAATCGTGGGTTGGCGTTGCGCCACCGTCTTGATGCGCAGTCTCTGGTTTGGGCGGTCCAGTATGAGGACGGGAAGACACCTGAGGATGTGCCTGAAATAGAAGACTCGACACCGCTTACCAACCCTTGGACAGATCCCAATATAAGGTTGTTGGCCAGGCAACTCTTGTGGGAGACTGGCGATTTGCGGAAGATCATTGACGGGCTGAGGGACAAGCGGCAGGTGATCTTTCAGGGACCGCCGGGGACCGGCAAGACCTACGTTGCCAAGCGCATCGCCGAGTGGTGCCGAGAGCACGGCGGAGACTTTCAGATCGTCCAGTTCCACCCCTCCTATTCCTATGAGGACTTCGTCGAGGGGTTCCGGCCCACGCTCACCGATGGCGGCCAGGCCGGGTTCAAGCTCACCGAAGGCCCGCTGCGGCGCATCGCCGAGAAGGCCGAGGCCAATCCGGACGCCACCTTCATTCTCGTGATCGACGAGATTAACCGCGGCAATGTCGCCAAGGTTCTTGGGGAGCTATATTTCCTTCTGGAGTACCGGGATGAGAAGGTAGGGCTCCAATACAGCAACGAGCAGTTCAGCCTGCCCAAGAACCTCTGGTTCATCGGCACGATGAACACGACTGACCGCTCGATTGCGCTGGTGGACGCAGCCCTGCGCCGCCGGTTCTATTTCTTCGGTTTCTTCCCCGACGAACCCCCGGTCAAGGGACTGCTGGATCGTTGGCTCGAGGAGAACAATCCCGATGTCAAGTGGATTGCCAGACTCCTCGATTTGGCGAACGACAAGCTAGGAGACCGGCACCTACGCATCGGCCCCAGCTATTTCATGAAGAAAGACCCGCCGCTCGACGAAAACCGGGTTCGCTTTATCTGGGAGCAGGCGGTCATCCCTTACATCGAGGAGCAGCGCTTCGGTGAGGAGGACAGGCTGAAGCAGTTCGCCTATGATCAGTTGAAACTGAAACTGGACGGCGCCGCGCCTCGTTCCGAGGTCGGCGTTCCGCAGGCCGAGGACCCCACCGATGCCGCCATCGGGCAGCATGAGGACGGCGCCGCCGATGGCCCGGATTAGCCTGGAGGAATATCAGTGTAGCGCCCCGCATACGCTCTCGGTGGACCAGCGGGACGCGCTGCGCGAGGCGGTGAAGTCGCTCACCATCGAGCCGGCCATCGGAGTAGAGGGTGAGTACTGCCTTACGCCCGGCTCCACTGTCGGGGCGGTGGAGATTGGCGACCTGTCGGTGCTGATACGACCCAAGATTGGTATCCCGCAGTTGCTGTCGCTGGCCTGCTATGCCATAGGCAAGGTCAAATTTCGGAAAGAAGATTTCGACTTTCCCGATGAGTACGCGTTTCCCGATGTACTGGCCCTCGCCTTGGCTTTCCATGCTCGCAGGGCTTTTTCCCGAGGGCTGCTCCACGGCTACCGCACCGAGGAAGAGGCGTTACACACCGTGCGTGGGCGCATCCGGTTCGACGAGCAGATAAGGCGCAGGTTTGGCATCCCAGTGCCCGTTGAGGTGCGCTACGACGAGTTCACGGATGACATTCCGGCGAACTGGTTGGTGAAGGCAGCGGCACACCGGTTGGGCCGGATGGGGCTGCGTTCGTCGGAAGCGCGCAGGGGCTTGGGATGGGTCGCAGGGATTCTCGACAACGTCTCGCCCGTTGAGTTTCCGCCGGGCAACGTCCCGGCGGTCACTTTCGACCGGCTGAACGAGCACTACAAGGGCGTCGTGGAGCTATCGCGGCTCATACTACGGCACAGCGCTTTCGAGTCCGGATGGGGGGAGGTGAGGGCATCCGGGTTCCTCATGGACATGAACGCCCTTTTCCAGGAATTCCTGACGGTGGCGCTTCGGGAAATGCTTGGCGTTTCCTCTCACACGTTCGGGGAGTGCCCCATCCCCACCCTCGACAAGGGGGGCCACGTACATCTTAGGCCGGACCTAGTGTGGCGGGACGGCTCGGATTTCATATTTGTGGGCGATGCGAAGTACAAGAACATTACCGACGATACAGTTCCCAACGCCGACATTTACCAGATGCTGGCCTACTGCACGGCGGCTAACCTGACGTGGGGGCTGCTAATTTATGCCTCCGGGGAATCAGAACCGGGCCGTTACAGGGTTAGGGACATCGGCAAGACCATTGAGGTGGCGTCTATCAGCTTGGACGGTCAACTCGATGAGATTCTGGCCGAAGTCCGCCGCCTCGCCGACCGTATCAAGGCCCACACCCAAGCGTCGCCAGCACTGATTGCTGCATCTCTTTCCTGAAACGCATGTCGTTGGGTACTTTACATAACAACACACCTTGTCCTGACCCTGTACGCGGTTCGCAGTAACGTGCTACAATAGAGCGAAAGTCATGGTGATGACTGGTCATCGCCAACTGGCAGCCGGGTCGCTAGGCGAGGTAGTTATCTAGCGACTGTTGGAACGGCAGTTGTGACTGGGCGGGGATTTCGCCCCACTTGTGTTTCCGGTTCGTGTAACAGCACCATGAAGACTTCCACCCCCATGGTTTCCAGCTTACCTTCTCCTCCATCACGTACCAAACCACCTAAAAGGGAACGATATTCAGCCTGGCATCGTAGGTTATTCGGACCCCCGGCGTGGTTGAACGCAGCAGCATCGGATCAAGAAGAACGCAACCGTTAGCGCTCATTTTACGCATAGGGGGCCTAGTGAGAAAATCCGTCTGCTGGAGAGTATGGATTGGGCTGGCAAGTTTGCTAGCCGTTGTAGTGCTGGCGGCATGTGACGGGTTGCCACTTGCCGCTCCAGAGTCGCCGACCAACACGTCGGCTCCAACCAATATCCCTACGTCTACTCCACTCGATACGCCAACTGTGGCCCTGGAACCCACCGCCACTTCACCGGCGCCGACACCCGAGCAGTCGCCCATGGCGGTCGGGACAACGGTCCAACCCACTATTCGACTGTCCATCACCGTGGCTACTGTTCCCGGCGATCTCCCCACATACGACCGCGACGACTGGCGTCACTGGATTGATGAGGACGACGACTGTCAGAACACCCGCCACGAGGTCCTGATCGCGGAGAGTCAGACCGCCGTGACGTATAATAGCGACAAGCAGTGCCAAGTCGCCGTAGGGCAGTGGTTCGGCGCGTTCACAGGAACGACTGTCACCGAGGCAAGCAAGCTGGACATTGACCACCTCGTCCCGTTAGCCAACGCTCATCGTTCGGGCGGTTGGGCCTGGGGCGCCGAGCGCAAACAACAGTATGCCAACAGCTTTGACGGTCCCGATCATCTAATCGCCGTCACCGCTAGCGCCAACCGGTCCAAGGGAGCCAAAGCCCCGGACGAATGGCGGCCTCCAAACGAGTCCTACTGGTGTCAATACGCTGTGGACTGGATCACGGTCAAACAAACCTGGCAGCTGACGGTGACGCCATCGGAGGCGGAAGCGCTCCAGGACATGTTAGGGAACTTCTGAACAAGTGAGCACCGGCAGGGTTTCCGGCTCCCCGGCTTCCCAATCAGAGCTTTTGCGCCCTGACTTTGGCCTTGATTGCGGTGGTTTCCCCCTCGCCAACCCCGCTTTCGGGGCCTGCCAAAGTCTTGGGCCCACTACCCCCTGGGTCAACCGGCCAGGATGCGCTGGCCCCTTTTCAGATTGGACAGTCCCAGCAGCAGCGCTACACGTTCCCTGTTCTTGGCCAGACCCCGGTAGCGTACCTTGGCGTAGTCGAAGTGCCCCTTCACGTCCAAAAAGGGATGTTCCACCTTGGCTCGGATGGAGGCCTTGACCCTTTCCGCTAATGCCACCAGGCTCCCCGGCTCCAGCTTCCGCCGCTGCCCCGGTTTCATTGCCACCTGCCAGTCCAATGTCAACTCTTGGTTCTCCCCACGTTTCTGCACTCCCACGTATCCAGCATCACCCCACACTCGTGACTCTCCCCCGTGCAGCAGTCGGTGGGTCTCGGTCACGTCATGCACATTGGCCGGCGTGGTGGTGAGGCTATGCACTAGGCCCGTGACCGCGTCCACCCCGATGTGCAGCTTCATCCCGAAGTGGTATTGGTTCCCCTTCTTTACCTGATGCATTTCCGGGTCTCGCTGGCCGGTCCGGTTCTTCGTTGACGACGGCGCCTCAATGATGGTCGCGTCCACGATGGTTCCCCCCTCCATCCGCAGCCCCCGCTCTTTCAGATAATCTTTGATTTCCCCAAACAGCCCCTGGCCCAGTTGGTGTTCTTCCAGCAGATGACGGAAGTGCAGGATCGTGCTCTCATCGGGCAGCGGGTTCCTCAGCGTTAGCCCCGCGAACCGCCGCACCGACTCCGCCTCGTACAAGAGGTCCTCCATTCCAGGGTCGCTCAGGTTGTAGCATAGCTGGACAACGTGAACCCGCAGCATCACCGACAGGTCGTAGGGACGCCGTCCCCGGCCAGCATTGGCATAGTAGGGACGGATGCGCTCCTCCAACCGCTGCCAGGGAATTAAGCCGTCCATCCGTTCCAGAAAAAGCTCTCGGCGGGTCTTGCGCTTCTTGTTCTGGTATTCCAGGTCGGCAAAGGTTGGCTGCTCCATCTCCTACATCCTCCACTGCTAAAGGCTCTTCCAAATTCCAGTATGCCACAATCCGAGAGAGTTGTTCAGAGCTTCCTTAGAAACCTGTGCCAGTCCACCTCTTCTAACGATAACAGAGACGGATCCCACCTCTGACCCGGCCAGCCCAACGCCGACTCCAATGGCAGGCGACACGTACGCGTCATGTGACGCGGCTGAGGAGGCTGGGGAGCAGCGTGTGCGGGGGAGCGCAGGACAGGGTAGAGGGTTTCCCATCTCGAAGGTGACGAGTGCCCGTGATGGTGACGGCGATGGAGTCGTATGTGAGATATGATGACCGGTCCTTCAGGTGTCCCCGAGTTGCCTAGCTGTAGTTTTTTCGTTCAAGGGCACACAAACAGGCGGCAGACGTGTGCCCTTGGTGTCGTCAGTCATTGAGCGCACTTTCTACCAACCCCGTCGGGTCAGTCGCCGGCACTTTCCATGCCGCCTGGCTTGGATGTGTAGTTGAGGTTCATTCCGGCACTGTAGATAGGAACCTACCCCAGCTAACTCATCCGCCCCCTGCATCCCCTACCCATTGGCGGGCGTGCTTGCCTTGAGAAGGCCCGCTCCCAGCATCACGCTCCAGACCGCCCAAATGGCGTAGCAGACCCGACTATCGGCACCGCGGTCTCCGGCTGGCCGGAGTCTATCATCCCTACGATGAAGCTCACCAGCGCAACTATCGAAGCCACGTCTACTATCAGCCGAGGCATAAGATTCACCACTCAGCTTTCTGCTCCGAGCTACGAGCATGCAGGTCAAAGCGGCGGCAGGTGCCCACACCACGCCCAATACTGCGAGCAACAACACGGAAAGAGGAATTCAGAATAAGATCGCACCGACGCTTTCCAAGCTATTCAATGGTCGCTCAACATTTATCGGCGATAGACAGGACTACTCAACGGCGGAAGGTCGTCGCCACATGCCGACAGCACAGCAGCGGCTAACAAACATAGCAGCCCGATGCTTACGATACGATGACCGATTTGTAGCACAGGGAATGCCAATGTGACAGCTCCTTGGCTAGATACGTCTGCTGACTCCGTAGACCTACAGGGTCAACCTGAACTGGAGAGAGACGGCCTAGCAGCTGCCCGACAGCGGGAACGTGTCGATGGTTTGGAGCAGCGACTAGAGTGGGACGGCGCATGTCGCACGGTCCCACTCCGTTTCAGGCTTCAGTTTTTGACTACTAATGGAACAGGTAGGAGATCTCAATCCCGTCCTCTGTCTTGGAGAGGACCCGGAAGATCAGGAAGTGGCCTTCAAGCCCCTCTCTAGCCTTCACCAAGTACACGCTGCCCTCCCGGAGTTCAAAGTAGTCTCGTGTGTAGCCGAAGGGCACGATCAGGATGTCTTCCAGGGCCTTGGAGCCCTGGTCGCCCAAGTCCACCAGCCCCCGCTGTCCTTCCTTGCAGGCGCATACGCTGCCTTGAAAGCGGTCTCCCTCGGGGAGGCCGACCAACCAAGTGTTGAAGACAAAGTCCCCGAGGACTTGGTCTCGGAATGTCAGACCGAGTGCTCCGTAGAAGGAGCCCTGGTCCCTCAAGAGAACGGTACCCGACTTATCGTCCGGGACCTCAAAAAGCTCAGCCGTGCGGGAGGTCTCCCTTCCTGCCCGCAGCCACGCGCTGAGGCTCATACCCTCCCGTCGTGCCTGATCGACGAAGCGATCGCGGTCGGCGTCCGGCATTACCAATTGCACCCTAGCCATATCTCCCTCCAATTGAGAAAAAGCAGGTGTGTAACATGGTTACACATAGCATTGGTCCAAGTCAAGGAGCTTCTAAGCATCCATTTCGCTGTATCCATGATGAAGCCGGATACCATATAATGACAGCTAGTGCACTGCTTGTTTAGTACTAGACGTCCCAAGTCGAATGCTGTGGAAATAAAGCAACGAGGCTCAACTGGTATCGTGCAAAATTGGTTCCAAGTCTTACTTCTAACGGTCTGCATGCTCGCCGCCTGTGCCGTGATAGGACTCACGGTCTTCAGGGACCTCACTACGTTGGAGTTTGGACTGTTCCAGCTCTTGATTCTGGCGACGGGTCTCCTCGGTTCTTACATATTTGGCAGAAATTCGGCTAGGGCCGGGGCGACCGAGGTAATCAGACCCCATGCAAGGGCAGCTTTCCGTCGCGTTATGGCTCTTTACAAGAGCTTGTACCGGCTTTCGGTCAGAATCGAAGAACTGAAGGTTGAGAGCCCCGACAGCAGACTTGACCTAATCCAAGCCTTGGTGGATGAGCAAATCACAACAGGACAGGATGCCATGGAGGACTGGCGGGATATAGTGCCAGAGGATGTGGAAGAAATCGAAAGGAGGAGCCCAGGCTATGAGCAGTCCTGAGCCGATTCATGGCAAGGTAGCCCGGGTGCTTACTACGCGAGAAGTTGCTCTCAACAGAGGTTCGACTGATGGGGTCCGATCCGGTATGGTCTTCAAGATTCTAACTCCGAAGGGTTCAGAAATCGAAGACCCCGATACGGGAGAAGTCATCGGCTCCGTGGAATTGGAGAAAGCTCGTGTCAGAGTAACTTCAGTGCAGGACAGAGTTTCTGTTGCGTCAACATTTCGCACTCATAGAGTTAATGTCGGCGGAAGTGGCATAGCGCTTAGTGGCTTAGTGCTTAGTAGGATGTTTACACCACCCAAGTGGGAAACCCGGATCGAAACCCTCAGAGCAGATGAAAATGCAACGGAAGATTTGCCTGAGGAGGAGTCCTTTATTCGGACAGGGGACCCGGTTGTCCAAGTTCTAGATGACAATGACCGCGACACGTCCACGCAGGAATCATAAGCGACGCCGTTCGGGTGTGTCAGGTCAAGTACCAACACCGTTGCGGGAGACAGAATAGGCGGTGCCGTAACACGCCTGGCTGTCCTTGCAACTACAACGTCAACCGGACCCGTAGCGTGAAGCTCCTTGATTCTGTGAAGTCGATGTCAACGGCCACCTATGGCGAAACCACTAGGTTGAGAGTCTACAGAACCAATCTGAGCCTCAATTGGAAAGTTCTTGATTTTGTCAAGCGTGGTGGAGCTGGAGGGACTCGAACCCTCTACCTCCTCAATGCCATTGAGGCGCTCTCCCTGATGAGCTACAGCCCCGCATACTCGTACAATATAGCAGAGGTGCAGAATGGTTGCAACGGCTTTGTTTGGAGCGTTACCTGCAATTATCTAGCCGGAATGACATCGTACCTTGTATATGGCCTCAACACTTCGGGTATGATCACTGAGCCATCCTTCTGCTGATAGTTCTCAAGGATGGATATGACCACTCTGGGGAGGGCCAGACCCGACCCGTTGAGAGTATGCGTGTATGCCGGGCGCGCGCCCGGCTCCGGCCTGTATCGTACGTTTGCTCTGCGCGCTTGAAAATCGGTACAGTTGGAGCAGGAGCTTACTTCCAGCCACTCCCCGCATCCCGGGGCCCACATTTCCAGGTCGTAAGACTTGGCCGAGGCGAAACCCATGTCTCCCGCGCATAGCTCCAGCACCCGGTAGGGCAACTCCAGCTGCCGGCATACATCCTCAGCATCGGCCAGCATCTTCGCCAGTTCCGCCTCGGATGTCTCCGGCTCAACGAATTTGTACATCTCCACCTTGTCAAACTGATGGACCCGCTTGATGCCCCTGGTATCTCTGCCTGCTGCTGCCTTTTCACGCCGGAAACAAGGAGTGTAGGCGGTATAGCACAGGGGTAAGGCCCCCTGCGGAAGAATCTCGTCCCGATGGATGTTGGTCAGAGGGACCTCGGCGGTAGGGATTAGCCACAAGTCATCTTCATCGTCGTGGTACAGGTTGCTACTGAACTTAGGTAGATTGCCGGAGCCCTCCATTACCTCTCGCTTTACCATAGCAGGAACGTAAATCTCCTTGTATCCATGCTCAGTGGTATGAAGGTCCAGCATCCAATTGATGATAGCTCGCTCAAGTTTGGCGCCCATACCGGTGAGGATGAAAAACCGGGAGCCTGAGAGCTTGACACCACGTTGGAAGTCTATGATTCCCAACTGCTCACCCAACTCCCAATGGGGACTCGGCGTGAAATCAAAAGAGCGGGGCTCCCCACAGGTCCGCAACACCAAGTTGTCCTCTTCACCCAGGCCGGGACGCACGTCATCAAGGGGCAAATTAGGGATCTCCAGGAGAAGGTCGTGGATATCGGTTTCAAGCCCGGTCACTTCTTGCTCGAAGAGCTTGATCTCATCTCCCACCTTGCGTAGCTCCTCAATCAGGTCCGGAGGTCGTTCACGCATCCGGGAAATCTGCTTGCTGGCCTCGTTGCGTCGGGCCCGGAGTTCCTCTCCCTTTTGGATCATCTGGCGACGGCGGCCGTCGAGGTCGGCGAGCCTATGTATGGGTACGTCCTCGCCACGCTTGAGAAGGGCTTGGCGCACATATTCAGGGTCTTTCCTGATCAATTCAATCGAGAGCATATTAAGACCGTTTATGTATCTTGCGAGCGGGCTAGAGCAGAAAAATCTCCCGCGTCAGGAACATCCTTTCGGGCAAGCCTATCTGACGGGTCGCATCTGGGGGAAAAGCACCGCATCTCTTATACTTGGCTGGCCCGTGAGCAACATCACCAGCCGGTCTATACCTACACCGAGACCCCCGGTGGGCGGCATCCCGTACTCTAGCGCCAGCAGAAAATCCTCATCCAGCCGGTCTACCTCCTCGTCCTTATAGAGCAATCTTAGCTCCTCCTGAGCCATGAAACGTTCCCTTTGAAGATCGGGGTCGTTAAGCTCGGTATAAGAGTTGGCTATCTCCATGCCGGCGGCAAAGCCCTCGAACCTCTCTACATATCCTTGAGCGTCGAGCTTGGGTTTCGCCAGGGGCGACATATCCTCCGGATAGTCTACCAGAAAAGTGGGCTGGATGAGGTGAGGCTCTACGAACGTGGAAAGGAGCTTATCTATAAGCCTCCCTCGACTCTCCTGCACCCTAACTTCGACCCCCAACTCCCGCATCCTGGAACCCAGAGAGGAAGCTGAGGAGTATTCCTCTATGTCTAATCCGCTTCTCCGGTAAAGCTCTTCCCTCAGGGAGACACGCTTCCAGGGAGGCGTCAAGTCTATAGTGCACTCCCGGTACTCTACCTGACGTGTGCCGAGGGCTTCGATAGCGGACGTGGAGACCATCTCTTCCACCATTTGCATCACGTCGTTGTAATCCGCGTAGGCCTCGTAGCTCTCAAGAAGTGTAAACTCGGGGTTGTGGTCCTGGTCAATTCCCTCGTTTCTGAATACTCTACCCAGCTCATATACCTTATCGAGGCCGCCCACGATAAGCCGCTTGAGATAAAGCTCGGTTGCTATTCGCAGGTAGAGGTCCTGGTCAAGAGCGTGGTGATGGGTGATAAAGGGCCTCGCCAGTGCCCCCGCAGCCACAGGAACCAGGATGGGCGTATCCACCTCAATGAAACCACGCCCGTTCAGAAAGGATCGTATGGAGTTGATAATCTTGCTACGCTGGAGAAATGCCGTTTTTACTTCCGGGTTGGAAATGAGGTCCACGTAGCGTTGGCGATACCTCTGTTCAATATCCCGCAGGCCGTGCCACTTTTCCGGTAGTGGTCTCAATGATTTTGACAGGACTGTGAGCTGCTGTGCCTCTACGGTTATCTCGCCGGTGCGAGTGCGAAACAGGGCTCCACTTACACCCAGAAAATCGCCCAAGTCCAGCTCTTTCACCAGATGGTACTGGTCCTCCAGAATGTCCCGCCTTAGATGGGTCTGGACTCTGCCGGAGCCATCTCTCAAGTCCAGAAATGCGGCTTTCCCCATGACCCGCATTGACATAATCCGTCCGGCGACAGAGACGGGTGTGGTACGAACACCTGCTCCGCGCTTCCTCTCCTCATCCTGGAACAGAGTTACGGCTTCAAGGGCGGTGGAAGTCCTTTGATAACGGGGCGGGAAGGGATCAATTCCTTGTTGGCGAAGGTGTTCCAGCTTGTCACGGCGGCTAAGAAGAAGCTCTTCTCCTCGTTCTGGCATAGGGTGGCAATCCTTATCTTCAGCTTTTAGGGCCGCAAACTAATGAATCTCGGCGACCTCCAGCCTTATTTTACCGGCTGGCGCGCTGACTTCCGCAATATCACCGACACGTTTGCTCAGGAGCGTTTTCCCTATTGGAGAAACGTTGGAAATCTTACCCTGTGCGGGGTCGGCTTCGGTGCTACCCACAATAGTGTACTCGTATCTCTGGCCTTGTTGGTTGACCACTGTGACCATAGAGCCAACTTGCACCACGTCGGATGGGCCGAGTTCCTTGGAGATTATGGTAGCATTATTAATCAGATTTTCCAAAGTCAAGATACGGCCTTCAATGAAAGCCTGCTCGTTCTTGGCCTCATCGTATTCGGCATTATCTACCGTGCCTCCAATCTCTTTGGCCTTTTGGATACGCTCGGCGACCGACTGACGACGGAGGATGCGAAGCTGCTCAAACTCAGATTTCAAGTTGGATAGTCCCTCGTTGGTCAAATAAGTCGGCTGGGTCATAGCACACTCCCTCCACAAGAAAGACAAAAAGACTGAGAGCCTGTACAGCAGGCGATATCCCAGTCAATTTGAATTTTAACCTAGCGTGGGACCATTGTAAAGTCTCCGATGCAGGTTGGGGAACGGTTTCCGTGCAATTTTCTGCGCATCTTACATTATACATCCTTAAAGACATATCCTGGTTTCAACTGGAATCCTTGCCATGCCCTTTTGTGTCGTATAATATAGGAACACATGATAAGGAACGACTTACACCTTCGCTCAAAGGAGGACATAGCGCAGTGAGTGTTAATGACGGGAATGGCTTGACTATCAAACTCGCGAGTTTCTATACCGCCTTGGACTATGAAACCCTATCTCCCCAGGTTGTAGATAGGGCTAAGTATTTTTGTCTGGACTATCTGGGTGTGGCGCTCAGAGGTTCCAGGACCCCTTCCTCAACCGCAATGCAGCAGGTGGTGAAGACCCTAAGCCCCGGCGGTGACTCGGTCATCATGGGTACTTCATTCCGTGCGTCACCGGAATATGCGGCTCTCGCAAATGGGACCGCCGCCCACAGCCTTGAGATGGACGACGTAAACAACGATTCGTCGCTGCACCCGGGTGTGGCTGTGTTCCCGGCCGTATTCGCTTGCGGAGATTTGGTGGGGGCACAAGATCAAGCGCCCATACAGGGCCGGGACGTTGTCGTATCCATCGCGGCAGGGTATGACTTGATGATCAGGATAGGTCGTGCTCTTGACCCTCGGAAGCACTATGCCAGGGGCTTCCATCCCACCGGCACGTGTGGAACCTTCGGGGCCGCATTGGTGGCCTCCAATCTGTTAGGGTTGGATACCGAGGGGACGTCATGGGCCCTGGGTATCGCTGGAAGCCAGGCCGCCGGCTCCCTGGAGTTCCTTGCCCAAGGGGCGTGGACAAAACGATTGCATCCCGGGTGGGCCGCCCACAGTGGTCTCGTTGCCGCATTGCTGGCTAAAGAGGGATTTATTGGCCCGACCTCCATCCTGGAGGGACGTGACGGCTTCCTACATGGCTACTCCGACGCTGCCGACGTTGACAAGACTGTTGAAGGTCTTGGAGATGTATTTTACATAAATAAGACGAGCATCAAGCCCCATGCCTGCTGCCGCTATAATCAGGGCCCCATAGACTGCATCCTGGATATTGTGCACACCAATGACCTCAAACCCCATGAGGTGGAAAAAGTTAAGGTAGGAGTGCTCAAGGCTGGCTTCAACGTTGTCGCTGCTCCCGAAGAGCAAAAGCGCAACCCTAAGAACGTAATTGATGCCCAGTTCAGTATGCCATTCGGTGCTGCCATAGCCATCACTTATGGGCAGGCTTCCCTGGACGAGTATACGGAAGACGTGATGGGACGGTCCGACATCAAAGACCTTATGAACAGGGTCGAGTGTGTACAGGACCCTGCCCTCGAGGTGAATTATCCCAGCCAGTGGCCCGCATGGGTCGAGGTAGAGACCCGGGATGGCCGCAAGCTAAAGTCACAGATTGGGTTCCCCAAGGGAGACCCGGAGAATGCCCTCTCCTGGGACGAGTTGAAAGATAAATTCCGGAATCTCACCCAACCGGTCATTTCGTCCGACAGGCAAGAAGACATAATAAATACTGTAGATTCCCTTGAGGCTTTGGATGACGTTAGGGTACTGGCCCGCATGACCGGCGTTTAAGGAATGGCGCTAATAACAGGCCCCGAAACCCGGAGGAAAAGCTGTGAGTATGCCATTGGAAAGCATTCGTATACTGGACCTCTCCCAGGCCCTGGCAGGACCGGTATCCACCCGCATTTTGGGAGACCTTGGCGCAGAGATAATAAAGGTAGAACCTCCGGGCGTTGGAGAGTCGGCCCGCCGCATGGGGACCTCCTTTCTTGAAGGCGAGAGTATGTATTACATGACCTTTAACCGGAACAAGAAAGGAATCACGCTGAACCTGCGGACTGAGGATGGCCGCAAGATTTTTTACGGCTTGGCACAGGTCTCCGACGTCGTCTTGGACAATTTTAGACCCGGAGTCACGACCCGCCTGGGTGTGGACTTTGAAACGTTGAAGAAGGTTAATCCTTCAATAATCTGCTGCTCCATATCCGGGTACGGACGAGACGGCCCATATAGAGACCGCCCCGTCTTTGATTCGGTAATTCAGGGCCTATCAGGGGCTATGAGTGTGACCGGTGAGCCGGACGGGCCGCCCGCCGTGATGGGATTCGCCGTGACGGACATCGGAGGTGGTTGGGGTGCTACTGTGGGTATCCTCGCGGCCTTGATGGCCCGGGAGCGTACCGGCGAGGGGCAGCAGGTGGATCTGGGCCTCCTCGACATACAGCTTACCTATCAGGGCCATCTCTCGGAGATGTATCTCGCCAGGGGCGAGATTCCGGGGCCAGGTGGCTCCGTTCAGTCCGCTAACCTGCCCAACGGTGCCTTCCGCGCCAAAGATGGCAGGTATCTCCAGATTCACTGTGCAACCCAGAAATTCTACGAGGCCCTCGCTGAAATGCTGGCCGCCCACGTGGAGGGTTTTGAGGAGCTACCCCAGGATGAGCGGTTCATCTCCATAGATGGTCGGAGGAAGAATTGGGATGATTTGAAGGCCCTGTTGGAGAAGGCCTTTGCAACCAAGGCCGCGGACCAATGGATGGAGCTTATGGGTGATGAGTTGCCTATCGCTCCGGTCAACAATTTAGATGAGGTATTCCATGACCCCCAGGTCCTCCACAGAAATATGCTTGTGGAAGCGGAGCATCCTCTGGTGGGCAAGTACAAAATGCCTGGAAACCCCATAAAGATGGGCCAAGAGGAGGTCTTCCTCCCCGCGCCTACCCTGGGGCAACATAACCGGACGGTTCTGGAAGAGGTGCTTGGATACTCTGGGAAAGAAATTGAGGCATTTGCTGAGAAGGGGATCATTTAGCGCGGGCAGGAAGATGCGGTGAGAGCCTTACACCCTTGACCCAATAGCCCTGGAGGTATTCATGCCCGTATACGAATACTACTGCAACCGGTGCCAGAACAAGTACGACTCGATGCGGCCCATGTCCAGAAGAGATGAACTTGCACCATGCCCCGACTGTGGTGACCCTGGGGAGCGTCAAATATCAGCCTTCGGCTTCAAATACGAGGGCCACTATTACTCAGGACACAGAAGCGAACGCAGGCGCACTGATCCCCATGACTAGCGTCAAGTCAGCATGTCACAGTTAACGAGATACTGGAGGGCACAATGCCGGTGTACGAGTATTATTGTGACCGATGTCAGCACAAGTATGAGACGATAAGGTCGGTGTCAAGGATAGACGAACCGGCACCATGTCCCAAGTGCGGTGACCCCGGACGCCGACAGCTGTCGGCCTTCGGATTCAAGGATGGACGTTATGGCCGCTTCTGGAGGGCCGGTGCGCCCACCGTCTCCTCATCCAAACCTGAAGACGGCTCAACGGTGTAGGGCTTGGACTACCGGCTTATGAGATGACGTGCCTGCCTTTAGTGCGGGCCAAGCTACGTGGCAAACCCCGGTTTAACTTAAATTAGCTCCTTCAGAGCTAATGCAACGGCACGGACGCTCCGGGAACCTAGCGCTTTTGCCTCCAGCCGTCCCAGTGTGTCACTTCCTCTAATGGGCGCCGCTTGGCGGGCTTGAAATCAACGCCTGTAAAGTAGGCGACGGGCAGCAGGGCGGCCTGAATAACGTGGTCCGGGATTCCCAGGACCTTGGCGGACTCCTTCTCATAGGCCAGGTGGGCGGTAGTCCAGGCGGCCCCCAGACCGCGAGCACGGAGAGCAAGTATGAGAGACCACGCCGCCGGTAGTATAGACCCGTATATCGTGGCATTATAGAAGGACCTGAACGTATCCGGCGCATAGAGGTTCGACACTTCCTCCATCGTGCCCTCAATACATGGGATGACGTGCACCGGCACTTCATGGAGATGGTCGTGCAGATAGTCACTCGCGTCCATCATGCCCTGCCACTGGGCAGCACGCAAATCGCCTTCCCGAAATGTTGGACTATGCGCCCCAAGAACCCCCACAATCGCTTCACGGGACCTGCGGTAAATGTCGGCTAATGCGGCCCGCTTTTGCGCGTCGGTGACCACCATGAAATGCCAGCCCTGGAAGTTCGAGCCGGTCGGTGACTGGAGAGCTATCTCAATACACCGCTCAATTATTTCCGGCTCCACGGGTCGCGCAAAGTCAAGACGTTTCTTGACGGAGCGGGTGGTAGTGAGTATTCGGTCTATAGTGGCTATGTCCATTGTAGTGACTCCTTACCTAAACAACCTGAACAGGTAACCTACCCATCTTTGCCATACGGGGCGAAGTGGTCGCCTGAATCCCGGGAAGTGCTCTAATTCTTATCTGGCCGCGCACTGCATACAGGTGCAAACGCTTCTCAGGAAATCATAGGTGTAGATACCGGTGTAGTGGGCATCGCTCCAAAGGAACTCGACGGCGTAGTTTCCAATGGTCATCTGGTCCACAGCTTTCACGTCTTGAGGGACCGACTCCGGGTCCAGACGCGGGGCCCGGGTCCACTCATCCACGCAGTGGGCGCAAGGGCAACGTAGCCGGAGGAACCTGTGTGGATAGACACTGTGGTGTCCATCATTCCACTCTATGCGTATGCCCTGCTCCACTATGTTGATGTTTAGGGGTTGGAAACCGTCCTTGGACTCGACTCTGTCACCCGTGCTCAACCTAACTTCCCCTCCCTAATAATTCCGGACTAGGTTATCTGAATTACCTCTACCTCAAAGTTGAGGTCCTTCCCAGCCAGGGGATGATTGCCATCCAACGTTACCATTGACTCTGAGAGGCCGACAATTACGAACTCGATTGATGGCCCTCCCGGCTCGGCTCCCTCCACCTTTGTACCAATCTCCAGCTCCAAATCCGGGGGCATCTGGCTGCTGTCCACCTGTATGACCCTATCGGCCAGGTGGGGTCCATAGGCCTCTGCTACAGGAACCCTGAACGTCTTGGACTCCCCCTGTGCCATACCGACTATATTCCGTTCAAACCCGTTAATTAGCTGATCTTGCCCAACGGTAAATTTCAATGGCTCCTGACCATGCGAGGAGTCGAATACGGTGCCGTCATCAAGGGTTACAGTGTAGTGGACTGTTACTGTGTTGCCGTTCTCAACCTGGGCCATTATATTCTCCGTTCATTCGCGTCTAGCACGTGCCGGGGAGAGGGTACGCTTCACTGACATTCATCCCACCGGCGAACATGGGTGGCCTCAGCCGGGCACGTGCTGAAGGGACATGCAATGCGATACCAACAGAAAGTGTGCTTTTAGTACGCGAAATACATTATACCCTAGCGGCCCCCTTTTTGCTGACTGTAGACACCTTTGAATCTTATCCAATTGAGTCCTGCTACCATGCCTTCCCCCAGCTTTCCGTAACCTCATACCTGCCGGGTGATTAGACAAGTTGAGGAATTTACATAAATTCCTCCAACGCAGAGGCAATTTCCAGGGCCTTTCCATATCTCAACATCTCAACGTTACGCGAATACAGACCTCCGCCACCTGTCATTCCCAGGGGCGGAGCGACGAGTAATCTAAGAATCCTAGCGACCAAGAGGACAACGCAGGCAAGGACTTTGGCCCTCTCGCTGTCACTTGGGGTGACTATGAAACGACCCCGGGGGAAATTTCAGTCGCGTATTGACAATCTAACTCTTGATGATATAAAATGTGTACCACATCTCATAAATTGGTCTGACCAGCTGACCATTGGGCCTGATATGGAAGATTTCAAGGCTATAAAGCGCAGAAGGCTCTACCAGGATATTGTCGGGCAAATTCAGGGCTTTATCCAAGAGGGCATCCTGAAGCCCGGAGACAGGCTCCCCTCAGAGCGCGAGTTGGCGGAGCGCCTTCAGGTGAGCCGTAGCTCTCTCCGGGAAGCCATGCGCGCCCTGGAGCTACAGGGTTTGGTGGTGAGCCGCCCGGGCGCCGGGACTTTCGTTACCACCGATAGCCTTGACACCCTTAACTCCATTATTGTCTCCTCCCTCACCGAGGCGAGAGATGCCCTGAATAATATCTTCGAGGTGCGCCACCTCCTGGAACCCCAAATAGCTGCCCTGGCAGCGGAACGGGCCACTCAGGAGGATACCCAACGCATGGCAGATGCCTTGGACCAGCAGGAGCAGCAGCTTGCCAGAGGTGAGACAGGGGTCGAAGGTGATACTGCCTTCCATTTCGCCGTGGCTCAAGCTACCCGGAACGGGGCCCTGGTGCAGGTCATGTCTACTATATCCGATATACTGCGCCAGTCCCGCGACCAATCACTCCAGGCGCCTGGGCGCCCCCAGCGCTCCCTCGCTTCACACAAGCAAATGCTGGACATGATTCTGGAAGGGAACGTGGAAGGCGCGATGTCCGCTATGGAACACCACATTTTAGAGGTTGAACCTCCTCACGTCTTTACCGGTGGAACACAGTGGGATGGTGTCTACGATAACGGCCAGGCAGCCACTATGAGGTCGCCAACGTAGCTTGACATAACATTCAGGACGTAATAGACCTAAGCAGACCAAAGTCGCATATCAGAAAAAGGAGGAACCGGTATGAGCAAAGTAGCCGTGGAGGTGGTGTATAGGGGGATATTCCAGAAGACCCTGGCCAGCCGTATCTGCCGTGGCATCGTTCTTGCCGCCAGCAAGGAGGGGAAGGTAGGTACGTCCTTCGGTCGCTATGGGGATTCCCCTGAACGGAACGGAATTCCGGCTAAGCAGTTCGCTGTCGTGGCCGATACCCCGGAGGAGCTGGAAGAGAACCTCGCCATGTACCAAGCGGAGGACGTGGATGTCACCGTGTCGGTGGACGATACCCTGTGCAAGGGAGTAGAGTCCTGGGGTTGGTACGGCCTCCAGCCGATTAACCAGCTCACCAAGGAAAACGGAACCCTTCTGGTAACATCAGTGCAAGGCCGGACTGACCTGATACAAGACACTCACGCCAAAGATACGCCCTACAACATCGGAGTGGTAAGCGGTTCGGTCAGTTTCTCCGGCCTCTGGGTCTACAAGGACGACCATACTGACGTCAGGGTACTTGGTGCCCTCTGCAAGGTGTGCCCGGACCTGGTGGGCATCGAAACGATGGAGGACGCTATAAGAGAGCAGTGGGGCGATGACCTGAAGGTACAGTCGGCACGAAAGTCTTATGATCGAACTGAGACCCGGGTGGTTGAGCCTGGTGAGGGCAACGCCGAGGTACCCTACAGTTTTGACATGCCCGGCTGGACCCAGATGGAGGAAGGCATAATAGTCAGGGGAATACCGCAGGGCGAGGGATTCCGCAACGGTGACGGTGGGTACGAGCCTAAAAGAAACCCCTACTTCAAGAAGTACAGCACACGCTCCATGCGCCCTGTCATAGACTTCGACACCTGCATCAAGTGTACTCTATGCTGGCTTCAGTGTCCCGATACCTGCTTTGACGTAACCCCCGACGGCCTTTATGATGCCAATATGGAGGCCTGCTGCGGCTGCGGTGTGTGTGAAGCCGTCTGCCCGGTGCCCGACTGTATCACCATGGTCAACGAGGCGGATTTCACGGACAATGCCAGCCAGTGGGAGATGTGGGAGAAGGATAAGAACGAGTACAAGGGCTGGATGACCCAACTAATCCAGAAGCAGAAAGCTGAAAGCAGGTCCCACGGATTCCATCACGTGGGTCAGTACAAGGAAGAGATTACCCAGATGGAGGAAGTGTAATGGCTACAACTGAAAGTTTAGAGCGAGAGCTACTTATTAGTGGCAGTGAGGCAATAGCCAACGCATGTGCGCTGGCTGACGTAGACGTTATCACAGCCTATCCCATCCGACCCTACGATACGGTAATGCAATATGTGTCCCGGCTCGTTGCCGACGGCGATTTGGACTGCGAATTCATCGTCGCCGAGAGCGAACACTCCCAGTTTGAAATCGTGAAGCACGCCTGTTCAGTGGGTGCCAGGGTATTTTGCGGGTCAAGCGGAGTCGGCTGGTTCTATGCCTTCGAGGCAATTGCGGTCACCGCGGGTCTCAGACTCCCGGTAGTGGCAATGGTCGGGAACAGGGCCTTGGACGACCCCGGTGCCTTCGGTACCGAGCACAATGACGCACTGGCAGTTCGAGACTTGGGCTGGATGCTCAACTGGGTGGCTACCGCCCAGGAGGCACTGGATACGGCGCTAATGGCATGGAGAATCGCCGAAGACCCCAGGGTATTCCTGCCCTGTGCCATCAGCACCGACGGCTCCTTTCTCACCCACTCCCAGGTACTTACCAAGGTGCCGGACAAGAGCCTGGTAGATAAATTCCTGCCCCGTTACGACCGTGGCAACTTGCTGCTGCACCCCGATAACCCCATTACCATTGCCCCCCAGGTTAACGAGGACTGGCTGATGGAGATACGGAAACAGACGGACGAAGCCATGCGGCGCTCCAAGGGCGTGATTGAGGAGGTCTACGAAGAGTTCCGGGACATCTTCGGTAGAGGTGACCCTAGCCCCTTCTTCGAGGAGTATATGACCGAGGACGCCGAGATCGTCTTTGTAGGTATGGGGACATTATCCCTGCCCGTTAGGGTTGCCGTGAGGAGAATGAGAGCACAGGGAGTCAAGGTAGGGTTTGTGCGAATAAAGTGGTTCCGTCCCTTTGCTACAGAGGAGATAAGGGACCTCCTATCTCGATTCAAGGCAATCGGGGTTATTGACAGAGACTACTCTTTTGGCGCACCATACTATGGTGGCATTCTATTCCATGAGATTAGGTCAGCCCTATATGCCGTGGAGAATAGGCCCCTCATACACAGCTTCATAGCCGGTTTGGGTGGGCGTGAGATCCGCGGTCAGAACGTCCTCGAGATGACGGATATAATACGGGAGTCCCTGGCAACCGGCAAGGTACAACAAGAAAATCATTGGATAGGAGTAAGGAGGTAGCATGACTTCGATGGTAGATCTCCCTCAAGTCAAGGGAGTAAAGAGCATACCGGTTGAGGAGATGTTCACATCCGGGCACAGGACCTGCCAGGGGTGTGAGTCCGCCCTCGTGATGCGTCTCATGGTCAAGGCCGCAGGTGACAGGTCAATAGTCGTAGGGAGCACCGGCTGCATGTATGTGGCTAACACCACTTACTACACCACTCCCTGGGTTGTGCCGTGGATGCATACGCAGCTAGGTTCCTCGGGCTCCGCAGCAACGGGCACCGCCGCCGGCCTCAAGGCTCTCATGCGCAAGGGCAAGATGAAGGAGGAGCCTATTAACGTAATCGCCTTCTGTGGCGACGGTGGCGGCGCTGATATGGGCCTCTCAGCCATCTCAGCCTCCCTTACCCATCCTGAATATAACCACCTGGTACTGCTGTACGATAACGAGTCCTATGCCAATACGGATATTCAGGTCTCGGGTATGTCCCCTTGGGGCGCCAACTCCACCTTCAGCCCGCCGGGCAAATCCAAGCGCATCATGAACACCCGGTGGAAGAAGAACATGGTGGGTATGCTGGCAGCAGGTCATCCTGAATGCCGATACCTGGCTACCGCGTGCGGCTCCTATGGACTGGATATGACCAACAAGGTACGCCGCTCCCTGACCATTGGAGGGCCGACCTTCATCCATAGCATAGACCCATGCCCCAAGGGTTGGGACTACGACCCCAAGTTCTCCCATGAGCTGGGTATGCTATCCGTAGAGACCGGCCTCTGGGTGCTCTACGAAATCATAGATGGGGAGCTAATCCTCAACGGTCCCTCCAGGGCCATTGCCAAGGGAATGAGGAAACGCAAGCCCGTTTCGGAGTACCTGACGCGTCAGGGCCGATTCGCCCACTTCACCGAAGAGGACACCAAGTACGTCCAGGACAAGGTGGATGAGATGTGGGGGAGGTGGTGGGGTCCCGGCGTCATTCCCGTCAATATTAAGGACGAGTAGCAGACATCCCGTGAGGTTCAATGCGGTCCAATGAGTTTGAAGAAAGGCCCCATCTTTTGGTTGGGGCCTTTCCTTATTTATAGGTAAGTGGATTGACTCAGATATGCTCCCTATTCTAATCTACCTCTGCAGTCGGGGCGCATATCGTATGACATTACATAACATACTGAGCATCGCCAGCACGACCTGAGGAGAAGAAAATGGATATACCCACACTCCGGGATGTCCTAGAGGCGCAAAAGACAATAGCTCCGTATGTCCTTCGGACACCCCTACACTACTACCCGGCACTCAGCCTGTTCCTTGGCGCAGAGGTCCGACTCAAACACGAGAACTATCAGGCTTTAGGAGCATTCAAAGCACGTGGCGGCATAAACCTCCTTGCCCACATGAGTCAAGAGGAGCGTGACCGTGGAGTAATTACTGCCTCCTCCGGCAATCACGGCCAGTCAATCGCCTACGCCTGTAAGGTCTTTGGTGCACGGGCGATAATTGGCCTGCCGGAAGATGCCAACCCCCTCAAGGTGGAGTCCATGCGCAACCTGGGGGCCGAACTGATCTTCTACGGCAGTAACTTCGACGAAGCCAGGGAGCATTGCGAAAGGCTTGCCAGAGAGGAGGGCTATCGCTACGTCCATGCGGCCAACGAGCCTCTACTTGTCGCCGGGGTAGCGACACAGACCCTGGAGATAATTGAGGACTTTCCTGATGTGGAAGTCATCTTCGTGCCGCTGGGTGGTGGCAGTGGTGCAGCCGGAGCTTGTATAGCTGCCAAGGCCGTCAACCCCGATATAAAGGTAATAGCCGTACAGTCAGCCCAGGCATCCGGCGGGTATCTCTCTTGGAAAAACCGAAGTATTACCGCGGCTCCCATGAACACCAAAGCAGAGGGGCTCGCCACTACTACCGGATATGAGTTGCCCCAGAGCATCCTGTGGGACCTCTTGGACGACTTCATCCTGGTGGATGACCGGGAGATACTTCAGGCCATAGCCATGCTTATAGAGAAGGCCCATACATTATCGGAGGGGGCCGGCGCTGCGGCGATGGCGGGGGCCACCAAGTATAAAGAGGAAATAAAAGGCAAGAAAGTAGCGGTAATTGTCAGCGGAGGCAACATTACCTTGGCCCAACTCCAGGAGGTCATCGAGACTTACTCATCTGCATAAGTATGTTTACCCGTTCGCTGCCGTAAGACATAATCGCTACCGGCTGAAGAACCGCGCTAGCTCATCCCTCTCAAACTGGGGCAGGGGTTCCAGCTCGTGACTGGAGATTATCTGCACACCCTCTTCAGGACCGGTGATCTGGCCTATCTCGAAGGCTTCGATTCCCTCTTTTTCCAGGGCGGAGAAAAGTTGCGGCACGTCCTCAGGAGGTAGGGTTATCAGTAGCGACCCTGACGCCAGCAGTCCGAGGGGGTTCAAGCCGAGGGCCTGGCATATTTCGGTACACTCAGGCAAAATCGGGATACTCCCCTCCTCTATAGCCAGGCCCACTCCGGCCGCCTTGGATATCTCCCACAGGCCGGTTACCAGACCACCCTCGGTAGGATCATGGAGAGCGTTGACCTTGACATTTGAACACGCTGTGAGAGCATCTTTTAGTACACTTATTCCAGGGTAAAATAGTAATTCCTTCGCTCTGGCAATAGTCCCGGCATCAACCCCAGCATCAATCAATGCTCCTTCTGCGTCCTGTGCCAGAAGGGATGTCCCCTCCAGGGCAATACCCTTGGTAACAACTATACTGTCCCCGTCCTTTGCGCCACCGGTATGTACTAATTTACTCTTTTCTACTTCTCCCAGCATACAGCCAACTACTATAGGCTGTGAAAGCCCCCGGGTTACCTCGCTGTGGCCCCCTACCAGTGTAATTTCAAGAGAGTCGCAGGCTTGCAGAATCTGATCGAATACGGCTTCCGCTTCTGCCTCAGTGAATGTCTCGGGAACAAGAAGTGTAGCTAGAAACCAGCGTGGCGTGGCACCGGTACAAGCTACGTCGTTGACATTTACCTGGACCGCGTACCAGCCGACCAGATTGGTTGCAAAGGTAATCGGGTCGGTCTTGGCTACAAGTACCTTGTCACCATAGTCAACCAATGCTGCATCCTCTCCCACCCTGGGACCCAAAAGCACTCTCTCGTCGTTAATTCGCACTTTGGCGAGGAGTCGTTCCATCATACCTGCCGGGAATTTCCCTATTTTCATTCCACACTCTCTGATTGCGTATTGGAAGCTCAGATTCCCTGGATGCAAACAACTACACTTGGACCGCAGCTACATCACCTATGTATGCACGTCGCTTGGATTCCTGTATTAGTTTAGTCACGCAACGAGGTTACTATGGTTTTGAGCGCTTGTCCATCCGTTACCCCCACTCAGAGACATTGCGAGCTGGCTTCCTAGCCGGTATAGTATGGGATGGTCAGCTACCTACTCTGACGAATGGGGTTTCCTAAGAGTACCCGTATGGATTACATTTATACATTCCTCTGGAGCATGACCCCTATCGGAGAGTTGCGCCTTGCGATCCCCATAGGGATTCAGCGCTATGATTTACCCTGGTACGGAGTCCTTCCTGTAGCGGTTATAGGCAACCTGGTCCCGGCGTTGTTCTGGCTACTGGCGCTCCCTCGCTTGGGGAGGTTCCTGACGAGTTTTCCCAATCCTCTGGGAAAACTTCTCCTGTGGCGCAGTGAGCATCTCAGGAGGCGAAATGCTGAGAGGTTCCACCGGTACGGTGCGTTGGCGCTGACTGCGCTGGTGGCTATACCATTGCCCATGACAGGCGTGTGGACGGGAAGCCTGGCAGCCTGGGTTTTTGAAGTACCTTTTTGGCGGGCGCTGCCACCGATAGCCCTGGGTGCAGTGATTGCGGGTGCCATCGTTACCGGGCTGACTACCCTGGGCGTCTTTGTAGCGAAGTAATAGCCCTACCTTTAGGTACATTTTGACTGTTCTGGTACGTTTCATAGTTCTGGACATTTCTTAAACTAATATAAGACATTTCATATACAGGTATTGACAAACGCCGAAACCCATGATATTGTATCTGGAGACAAAACAATTACGTAGGAGGCAAGCAGGATGGCCAGGAAGACTAGACTGATGCAGAGGGTCGAGGAGAGCCAACAGAGACCGTTAGAGCGACTTCTCCCTGAGATGGTGAACGAAAAGGGCCTCTCTGTTACCGCTGAGGAGCTGGGGGTGAGTAAAGCGACCCTGGGATATTGGCTGCTCAAGCTGGGTATCAACGTGCGCCGTGTAGCCCTCGCTCCGGGCGAGACCCTTGAGGTGAAGCGCGCAAGCTAGTCTTTGCCGGACCAACCTGAAGAACCCGATCCGTTTTGGTCCTGTCGGGCGGTCCGGTTGCCGGAGAATAGGCTCTCCGGTTCCTCAAAATGTAACAATGTACTGCCGAAAACGGGCCCGCCGGCTTAGTCGGTTGGGCCCTTATCTATTACAAGCATATCGCCTTGACATGCCTGGCTGGATTGTGATAAAAGTGACCTTAAGGCCCTTCGGGGCCAATCATTGTCTGAAGGGGGGCACATGAAGAAGTTGGGCCTTGTTGTTGCAGGTCTTCTGGGCCTATCGGTCCTTTTGACGGTGGCATGTGGTGGTGGCGGTGGCAGTGGTGAACAGCCCACGGCTACGACTACTAGCGTGCCCACAGCCATCCCTACGTCCGCTCCTACGGTAGCAGCTACGGCTACACCTACCTCCCTTCCGGCACCTACGTCCGGGCCGGTAGAAACACCCCCCTCGAATGGTGGCGGAGACCTCGTCGCAAAAGGTAGAGATTTGTATTTGAACGTCCCGACCAACGCGGCCCCACAGGCCCTCTGGTGCTATCAATGCCACTTTATTGAAGGTATGACCGAGGCAGCCGGGCTGATAGGGCCGGAACACACTAATATAGCTTCGGATGCCGTTAACAGGGTGGCGAGTATGTCGGCGGAAGACTATCTGAGAGAATCCATCGTGGACCCCGAACGAAGTATTGCAGAGGGCGTAGAGCGGGCCACACCGGGCTTGATGACAAAGGCCATCGTGGAGAAGCTCACGGATGATCAGGTTGATGCGCTGGTGGCATTCCTACTTACATTGAAGTGATACACTGTACTGTATATCAAATTGAAGCGAAGGCTGGCCTAGTAGTTTTTCCGGGCCAGTCTTTCGTTTATAATTACATACAACGAGACGGAATTCCCGTTGACGCTGAAGCGGACCAGCCTTTATACTACGGCACACAGTCAGGGAGTAGGGAATTGATATGAAGCTATCGTGCCTACAGGAAAATCTCAGTAGGGGCCTCGCTACGGTGGGGAGAGCAGTGGCTACCAGGACTACTCTACCCATAACCCAAAACGTGTTGCTATCCACCGACCGGTCCATGCTCAAGCTATCGGCCACCAACCTGGAAATAGCCATCACTACGTGGATAGGCGCTATGGTGGAGGAGGAGGGCTCGATTACCGTGCCGGCCCGGCTCCTCACCGAGTTTGTGGCGTCTTTGCCATCGGAGCGTATAGACGTGTCTATGGCTCCCGGACCCAAGAGCCTGAATTTGACATGCGCCAGAGCCGAGGCCCATATCAATGGCACCGACGTAGTTGAGTTTCCGCCCATACCCACGGTCGAGGGAGGGCTGGCCGCTAAAATAGACCCCCAGGTGTTTAGGACGGCTATAAGCCAGGTGGCATTCGCAGCCGCAACCGAGGAGTCGAGGCCCGTGCTGACCGGCGTCAAGCTGGAACTGGAAGGCACCAAGCTCACAATGGCGGCTGCCGATGGCTTCAGGTTAGCTGTACATAACGGGGAGCTTCTGGAGCCTGTTGAAGAGCCTATTAGTATCATACTTCCTGCCAGGACTCTCATTGAGGTTAACCGCCTCCTTGGTGAGCAGGACACTCCGGTAGAGATGACTATGACCCCGTCTAAAGGTCAGGTGCTGTTCCGTCTGAACAGTATTGAAGTGGTTTCGCAGATTATCCAGGGCACTTTCCCCAACTATTCCCAGCTTATACCGCAGGGCTATCAGACACGTAGCATCATTGACCTTCAGGAATTGTTGAGGGCTGCCAGGACCGCCTCGATTTTCGCACGAGACGGCAGCGGGATTATCAGGCTCCAGATAACACCTGGCTCCGACGAC